>CP044131.1 GCA_008727115.1 Comamonas testosteroni | reverse complement strand
TGTCAAAAGTCTAATTGTGGATAGGAGGAACAGTTGCGGGGTTGGTATTGTAGCTTTTGCGGAAGTTATCCACAAAATATCAGAAGGCTGTCCCCGACTCCAGTGCGTAATAGGCTGCACATCCTAATAGATTGGCAGCTTGCTGTTTGTAAAGAATCTCTGGCACTTGCCAGCTGACGGTCACGATAGCCTGGGAGTCCATAGCAATTTCAAGGGTCATTGCATCAAAGTCCCAACGCTGTGATAATCCCCGGTTTCCCTGAATGTGTTCAGGGTGATATGAGCCGGGCGCCTTTAATTTGTGCGCGCGCGCCGAGGCGCTAGGCGCTGCGGCGTGTGTTCTGTTCCGTTTGTTGTCTTTGGATCCGATGCATGCATGGCATGTGAAAAAATATCGGCTCTGGCGGTGACAGTGTGCGGCGCAAAACCGGAATGGTCGGGCGCAAATAGGGCGCTCTGCCGACGCAAATACTGAACCTTCTCAAGGAACCAACATGAAACGTACTTACCAACCTTCCAAGATTCGCCGCGCCCGTACCCACGGTTTCCTGGTTCGCATGAAGACCAAGGGTGGCCGTGCCGTGATCAACGCACGTCGCGCCAAGGGCCGCAAGCGTCTGGCCGTCTAAGGCCGGCTTTGGCTAGCGGTCTGCTCCTTCGCTGTGCTGAAGGCCTCTGATTGGAGGCTGTCTTATGCAAAGGCTGAAAACGCGTCCGCAATTCCAGGCCACCATGTCCGCGGGCACGATTGCCCGTACTGCGCACTTCGCCCTGCACCGTATGGAGCTGGTGGCCGAGGTTGCTGGCATGGCGGCCAACCCCAATACAGGGCCCGGATCGAACGATCCGCAGGCCCTGTTTGGCATTGGTGCCGTACGTCAGCAGGCCTGGCTGGGAGCCATGGTGCCCAAACGCTGGGCACGCCGCTCGGTCACGCGCCACACCATCAAGCGCCAGATTTATGCGGTGTCCACGGATTACGAGGATGCCTTGTGCTGCGCTTCCTATGTGGTGCGTCTACGCTCCGGGTTTGATCGCAAGCAGTTCATCAGTGCCACTTCGGATCAGCTCAAGGTAGCGGTTCGCAAGGAGTTGCAGCAGCTTTTTGCAACGGCGCAGCGCCGTTTGCGGCACGCTGATCAGGCTGGCGATGGAAAGGTAGATTTGAATGAAAAATCACCTCAAACCCAAGCTGGTAAAGCGCCAATAGCTTCTGATTCGATAGCGAATCAGGCGGAGATCCAGCCGTGATGCAGCGGCTGCTCATGGGCCTGGTGCGTGGCTACAGACTGCTGCTCAGCCCCTGGCTGGGCTCTGCCTGCCGGTTTGAGCCGACCTGCTCGGCCTATTCCCTTCAGGCGCTGGAGCAACACGGCGCTGCGGTAGGCTCCTATCTGACGGTGTGCCGACTGGCGCGCTGTCATCCCTGGTGTGACGGAGGGCATGATCCCGTGCCACAGCAAAAGCCCAGGCTGTTTTCCTTTCTGGAGCGCAGTCAGGACTCTTCCGCGACCACCCAACCTTCCTCACCTAAGAAGTCTTCATGAACGATATTCGCCGCACCATACTGTGGGTGATATTTGGCTTTTCCATGGTTTTGCTCTGGGACAAGTGGCAAATCCATAACGGCAAACAGCCCACCTTCTTCCCCACGCCGCAGACGGCCTCTGCGCCCGAGGCAGCGGATGCCAAGCCTGCCGACGCCAGCGTGCCTCAGGTTGTGGCAACAGCCACTGTCGGCGATGTGCCCGGCGCTGCCAGCGCAGGTCAGCCTGCCGCTGCCATTCCACGCCAGAACGTGACGGTAAGCAGCGACGTGATGCGCCTGACCTTTGATAGCGAAGGTGCGACGCTCAAGCACTCCGAGCTGATCAAGTACACCGACACGGTCGATGAGAAAAAGCTCATGCAGGTGTTTGAAGAAAACGCCAAGCGTGTGTACCTGGGTCAGACGGGCCTGATCGGTGGCAACTTCCCCACGCACAAGACCGCCATGACGGTGGTGCCGGGCGAGCGCGAACTCAAGGACGGCCAGGACAGCGTGCAAGTGCGCTTTGAGTCTGCCGACCTGGGCGGCGTGAAGCTGGTCAAGACCTTTACGCTCAAGCGTGGCTCCTATGCAATCGACGTGCAGCACGATGTGGTCAATACCGGTGCGGTAGCGGTCAATCCTCAGCTGTACATGCAGCTGGTGCGTGATGGCAACAAGCCCGAGCACGAGTCCACCTTCTACTCCACCTTCACCGGTCCGGCTCTCTATACCGAAGCCAAGAAGTACCACAAGGTCGAGTTCAAGGACATCGAGAACAACAAGGCCGAAGTCGACAAGTCCGCCACCAATGGCTATGTGGCCATGGTGCAGCACTACTTCGCCAGCGCCTGGCTGCTGGCCGACGGCATCCAGCGTGACAACTTCGTGCGCAAGGTGGGCGACAACCTGTACGCCGTGGGCATGATCACTCCCGTGGGTACCGTGGAGCCTGGCCAGACCAAGAGCGTGAATGCGCGTCTGTTCTCCGGCCCTCAGATCGAGCCCATGCTGGAGTCGCTGTCTCCGGGTCTGGAGCTGGTCAAGGACTATGGCTGGCTGACCATTCTGGCCAAGCCGCTGTACTGGCTGCTGTCCGAGCTGCACAAGTTCATCGGCAACTGGGGCTGGTCCATCGTGGCACTGGTGGTACTGCTGAAGATCGCTTTCTACTGGCTCAACGCCAAGGCTTACTCCTCGATGGCCAAGATGAAGGCCATCAATCCCAAGATTCAGGAAATGCGCGAGCGCCTGAAGGACAAGCCCCAGCAGATGCAGCAGGAGATGATGCGCATCTACCGCGAGGAAAAGGTCAACCCCATGGGGGGCTGCTTCCCCATCCTGATTCAGATCCCGGTCTTCATGGCTTTGTACTGGGTGCTGCAGTCCAGCGTGGAAATTCGCAACGCACCATGGATTGGCTGGATTCATGACCTCTCGGTGCCTGACCCATTCTTCATCCTGCCGTTGCTGATGACACTGTCCTCGCTGCTGCAGACCGCCTTGAACCCCGCTCCGCCTGACCCCATGCAGGCCAAGATGATGTGGATCATGCCGCTGATGTTCAGCGTGATGTTCTTCTTCTTCCCCTCGGGTCTGGTGCTGTACTGGCTGACGAACAATATCTTGTCGATCGCTCAGCAGTGGATCATCAACAAGCGCATGGGCGTGCCACCCCAGTTCAACCTGCCCAAGTTTGGCAAGGCTGCTGCAGGCAAGTAAGCAAGACGCTCACAGCAACAAAAACGCCACCTGAAAAGGTGGCGTTTTTTTATGCCTGAAAGAGAAAGGCGGTGGGCTTATTTGCCAATGCAGAAGCTGGAGAAGATCACACCCAGCAAGTCGTCCGAGCTGAATTCGCCGGTGATGGAGTTCAGCGAAAGCTGGGCCAGACGCAGCTCTTCGGCCAGCAGGTCCAGATGGGAAGCCTGGGCTTGCAGTTGCTCGTCGGCCATTTCCAGGTGAGCCTGGACAGCCTGCAAGGCTTCGACGTGGCGGGCACGGGCCAGGTACAGGCCTTCGGGCGCGGATTGCCAGCCAGCGACTTCCAGCAGTCGCTTGCGCAAGGTGTCCAGACCATCGCCGGTGCGGGCCGAAAGTGCAAGCTGATCTGTGCAGGCCTGATGGGCTTGCTCTGCCATATCGGTCTTGTTCAGCACATGGATCACGGGTACTTGTGCAGGCAGGCGCTGCTGCAAGGTAGCTGCAATGTCGGCATCGGCAGCAGCGTAGTCCGCCTGCTGAACGCGAGTCAGATCATGCAGAAACAGCACGGCATCGGCCGCTGCAATCTCGTCCCAGGCGCGGGCAATGCCGATGCGCTCCACCTCGTCATCACTGTCGCGCAGGCCTGCGGTGTCGATCACATGCAGGGGCACGCCTTCGATCTGGATCGTCTGCTGGACCTTGTCGCGTGTAGTGCCGGCGATGGGCGTGACGATGGCCAGCTCGGCCCCGGCCAGGGCGTTGAGCAGCGAACTTTTGCCCGCATTGGGCTGACCGGCAATCACCACCTTGATGCCTTCGCGCAGCAGCGCGCCCTGGTGGGCCTTGCCCAAAACGGTGGCCACCTGGGCTTGCAGGCGGTCGAGCTGGCCAAAGGCATCGGCTTTTTTCAGGAAGTCAATTTCCTCTTCGGGAAAGTCCAGCGTGGCTTCCACCAGCATGCGCAGGTGTACCAGAGCCTCGCGCAGCACCTGAATTTCCTGCGAGAAGGCGCCGGACAGCGAGCGGCTGGCACTGCGTGCAGCCGCCTCGGTGCTGGCATCGATCAGGTCGGCAATCGCCTCGGCCTGCGCCAGGTCGATCTTGTCGTTGAGGAAGGCGCGTTCGGTAAATTCGCCGGGCTGGGCCAGGCGCAGTCCTGCCAGCACGGGCTTGCCGTCGGCATTAGTGGCCTGAGCCGCTTCCAGGCAGCGAGCCAGCAGCAGCTGCAGCACCACTGGGCCGCCGTGGGCCTGAAGCTCCAAGACGTCTTCGCCTGTATAGCTATGGGGGCCGGGGAAATAGATGGCCAGCCCGTGATCAATGGGCGAGCCTGCCGCATCCTTGAACGGCAAATAAGTTGCCTCACGCGGCTTCAGATCCTTGGCACACAAGGCGCGCACCAGCTGCGCGATGCCCTTGCCGGAAACCCGAACAATGCCCACGGCACCACGCCCCGGAGCGGTGGCAATGGCAGCAATAGGATCGTTGTGGCGGGGAAGCATGGGCAGACTTTCGGACAAGATTAAGAGTTGCGGATCATAGCCTTGTGGCTCAATCCCTGGTGCTCAGAGGCACACGGTGACAAAAGCGGGGGGTTTATACAATTGTCAAAAAATTGACGTTAAAAAAATGAACAGATCGTCTTTGGTGCTGAGGTGGGGCTATTTGCTAGCCTGGATATTGCTTTTCTCTCCTCCGTTTCTTATTCGGGGTAATGGAAAAGAGGTAGGTTATACGCTGCTGGCAGCATTGTTTTTTTACCCTCTGGCGCTGTCCAGAAAGACGCTGACGGTCTGTGTGCCGGTTTTAGTTGTCATCGGCGCAGCTAATATTTTTCATGCTCAGTTTCTGGGCAACATGATTGACGAGTTCTCGATTGCCACGCTGCTGCGAACAGATACGCACGAGGCCGCCGAATTTCTGACTTTGATTAATCACCAGATGATTTTCGTGGTGCTGTGCTGGCTGGTGCTCAGTCTTGGGTGTGGCTATTTTCTTTTTAGGAACTGCTCTGATCAGGCCATACCTCTGCCGAAGTGGCGCAAGAAAATCCTATTGGGAATTGGCCTGCTCTGGAGCAGTTTTTTTGCTTTTGGAGTGACTCAGCAATTCACAAGCCATGACTATGTGCACAAGCTGCGCCATATCTATCCCATGCAGATGACAAAAGCGGCACTGCGTTATGGTGAAATGAAAAACGAGGTGTTCTACCAGCCAGCCTTACCAGCTAAGCCGGATGCATCACAGGTGAATACACTGGTAGTGGTGATTGGCGAGAGTGCTAGCAGCCATCGTTGGTCATTACTGGGTTATCAAGGCTCGGATACCAATCAGTCACTGCGGCAGATTGCGGGTTTGCGTGCTTACCAGGTGATGGCGCATGGCCTGAATACTGCTCAAGCATTACCCTATATCTTGACAGGGCAGTCTGCGTTTGAAAGCCAGAAGAATGCAGCCCCCTCGTTCTTGGATTTGGCCAAGCATGCAGGGTATAAGACATTTGTTTTTTCCAACTCCAGGTTCAACGACAAAGGTGAAGACTTGTATTCGCAGATCTTGCGTCGCTCTGCGGATGTTTACGCAAAGGTGGGTAATGGAGCACACGATGAGGTGCTGACAGCATCGCTGGAAAAATCACTGGCCGACAAGTCACCCTACAAACTGGTAGTGCTCCATACCTATGGCAGCCATCCAGATATCTCCAAGCGCTATCCCCGTTCAAGTTACCCGGACGGAGAGGCGTATGACAACTCGATTCGCTATACCTCAGACTTGTTGGCGCAGTGGATTCGCTTAGTGGATGCAGCGTCTCAGGCTCCGAGCGCGGTGCTGTACGTTGCGGACCACGGTTTGGGACTTTCTCCTTGTGTGGAAAGTCCTCGCCAGGGCAATGGTAAGTCCGTGCTGGAGGTACCTTTGACCTACTGGAGCAATGAGGCGCTGAGAAAGCATCAGGCAGGCGAAAAGATTTCGATTGCTGAAAGTCCTATGACGCACAGTACGACCTTGGCTCCCGAGATATTGGCTGTCGCTCAGGGATATGCAGTCGGGACCGCAATGCCGCATCTGGAAGACAGTCGTCGGCTGCATTTTGATGGAGTGCCTTATTCAGAGCACTATCAAAACGATGCTTGCGCTCCTTGACGTGCAAAGCTTCTCCGTGCGTATAAGTCACAGCAGTTTGACCTGAAGTGCTGTACTGCTACCTCTCTTTTTTTGATAGCGCACGGCCTACAATCCAAAGCCCGATTCCTTTATCTGCAGTGGTAGGAGGGCTGGGCCATGAGTCCAGAGAGAGTCTTTACTGCGGATGCCTCAAATTGCGAGCTGGAGACTGTTGATGTCCGACACCAAGCCAATTACCTCGATTGATAAACGCGCCTTGCTGCGCCAGTCTGCTCTGGAATATCACGAGTTCCCCAAGCCCGGCAAGGTGGCCATCATGGCGACCAAGCCCATGGCCAACCAGCATGATCTGGCTCTGGCGTACTCGCCCGGCGTGGCTGCGCCCTGCGAGGAAATCGTCAAGGACCCCGCTGCGGCCTTCAAGTACACCAGTCGCGGCAATCTGGTGGGTGTGATCTCCAACGGCACGGCCGTGCTGGGTCTGGGCGACATCGGTGCGCTGGCCTCCAAGCCTGTGATGGAAGGCAAGGGCGTGCTGTTCAAGAAGTTCGCCGGCGTGGATGTGTTCGACATCGAAATCGACGAAAAGGATCCGCAAAAGCTGGTCGAGGTGATTGCAGCGCTGGAGCCTACCTTCGGAGCCATCAACCTTGAGGACATCAAGGCACCTGAGTGCTTCTATGTCGAGCGCGAGCTGCGCAAGCGCATGAACATTCCCGTCTTCCACGACGACCAGCACGGAACGGCCATCACCGTGGCGGCCGCCATGGTCAACGCGCTCAAGGTCGCGGGCAAGAAGATTGAAGAGGTCAAGCTGGTGGCATCGGGCGCCGGTGCTGCGGCCCTGGCCTGCCTGAATCTGTTGCTGGAAGTGGGCCTGAAGCGCGAGAACGTGTTCGTGACCGACATCGCTGGCGTGGTCTATGAAGGCCGTACCGAGCTGATGGATCCAGACAAGGCGCTGTTTGCCCAGAAGACCGAGATGCGCACGCTGGGCGAGGTGATCGAAGGCGCCGATGCCTTCCTGGGCCTGTCTGCCGGCAATGTGCTCAAGCAGGACATGGTCAAGAAGATGGCGGCCAAGCCCATCATCTTCGCGTTGGCCAACCCCAACCCCGAAATCATTCCCGAAGATGTGAAGGCGGTGCGCGACGACGCCATCATCGCCACGGGACGCACGGACTATCCCAACCAGGTCAACAACGTCCTGTGCTTCCCCTACATCTTCCGCGGTGCGCTGGACTGCGGTGCGACCACCATCACCACCTCGATGGAGATCGCTGCCGTCTATGCGATTGCCGAGCTGGCACAGGCCGAGCAGTCCGAAGAAGTGGCTGAAGCCTATGTGGGCGAGGTGCTGAGCTTTGGCCCCGAGTACCTGATTCCCAAGCCCTTTGATCCGCGCCTGATGCTGATCGTGGCGCCCGCCGTGGCCCAGGCTGCTGCTGATGCTGGCGTGGCCAAGCGCCCCATCCAGGACATGGATGCCTACCGCGAGCATCTGAAGACTTTTGTCTATGCCTCCGGCACCATGATGAAGCCCATCGTGATGGCCGCCAAGAAGTCCGCGAAGAAGCGCGTGGCCTATGCCGAGGGCGAGGAAGAGCGTGTGCTGCGCGCCGCCCAGATCGTGGTGGACGAGCGCATTGCGCGCCCCACGCTGATCGGCCGCCCCGCCATCATTGCCCAGCGCATTGAAAAGTTCGGCCTGCGCCTGGAGCAGGGTCGTGATTACGACGTGGTGAACGTCGAAGACGACCCCCGCTATCGCGACTTTTGGAAGAGCTACCACCGCATGACGGAACGCAAGGGCATTACCGAGCCCATTGCCAAGATCGAAATGCGTCGCCGCCTGACGCTGATCGGCTCCATGTTGCTGCACAAGGGCGAGGTTGATGGCCTGATCTGCGGCACCTGGCACAACACGCACCTGCACCTGAACTACATCGACCAGGTCATTGGCAAGCGCACGGGGATTGAAACCTATGCCTGCATGAACGGTCTGTTGCTGCCCGAGCGTCAGGTCTTCCTGGTGGACACCCATGTGAACTACGACCCCTCGGCCGAGCAACTGGCAGAGATCACCATCATGGCGGCTGAGGAAATGATGCGCTTTGGCATCAAGCCCAAGGCGGCCTTGCTGAGCCACTCCAACTTTGGCTCCAGCAACCAGCCCAGCGCTGTGAAGATGCGCCAGACTCTGGAGCTGCTGCGCCAGCAGGCGCCTTGGCTGGAAGTCGATGGCGAGATGCACGGCGACGTGGCCATTGACAGCGTTGCCCGTGGCAAGCTCATGCCCAACAGCACCTTGCTGGGGGATGCCAACTTGCTGGTGCTGCCCAATATCGACGCAGCCAATATCAGCTACAACCTGCTCAAACAGGCTGCCGGTGGTGGCATTGCGATTGGTCCCGTCCTGCTTGGTGCCGCCAAGCCCGTGCATGTGCTGACCCCCAGCACCACCGTGCGTCGCATTGTGAACATGACGGCGCTGACCGTGGCAGACGCCAACGTCAGCCGCTAATCACAGCGTCAAAGAGAAAAAGCCCGCTGAGCATTGTGCTCAGCGGGCTTTTTCGTGCCTTGTGGCCCAGGGAGAAGGGCTACCAGGTGCGGCTGATGCCGGTATCCACGGTGCCAAAGACTTCCACGCCAGTGGAGCCGCTGGAGTTGGAGGAGGCCGGCATGGTGCCGGAGCAGGCCGTCAGCGCCAGCGTGGCGGTTGCTGCGGCCAGAGTGAGCCATTTGCGCATGGGTATTTCCTTGCCCGCATCCATTGCGGGTGATGGAGCCATGGTAGCGGCCCCTCAATATCCCGCTGTAACTGGCTGTTATCAGTCAAAAAGACTTCTAGGCCAATGCTGGTATGCGCTGCAAGCTATCAAAATTGATCAACTCTCCAGATATAACTCGGCCAGTCGTTCACGGGCTGACTCGTCCACGCCCAGCGCTTCGCTCAGGTAGCGGTTGACGCTGCCATACTGCGCACGCACCACCTCTACCGAGGCCATCAGATAGGACGGCTGTACGCGCCAGAGCGCATCCAGTGCGTCTGCCGGCATGGCGCCCAGCACGGACGCTGAGGGGCGCGCAAAGTACTGGTTGGTGAGCAGGTAGTCCTCCATGATCTGATCCTCATCCACCCCCAGCGATGTCAGCAGCAAGGCGGCAGCCCAGCCCGTGCGGTCCTTGCCGGCGGTGCAGTGAAAGACCAGCGGTGCATCGTTGTTTTGCAGCAAGGTGAAGAACTGGGCAAAGCGGGGGCCGTAGTCATTGACAAAGCTGCGGTAGGTTTCGTGCATGAACTCTTCCGTGACTTCGGCGGTGAGCTTGAGGCCCTGCTCCATCATGGACTGTGCACGCTGTACCACCGTGGGCTCTACCACCAGCGCATGGCGGTCAAGCTGAGGCCATTGATAGGCGAAATGGGTGCTCTCGTCTACACCGCGAAAGTCGGCGCTGCGGGTGATGCCCAGCGTTTGCAGCTGGGATAGGTCTTGCGGGGTCAGGTGCGCCAGGTGGGCCGAGCGGTACAGCTTGCGCCACTGCAGGCTGCGTCCGTCGCGGCCCTTGTAGCCGCCGAGATCTCGGAAGTTGGATGCACCCTCCAGTGCAATGGGTCGAGCAGGTTGCAGGGAGGGAAGGCCGGTGGCCGTCATCGTCATCAGGTCATCGTTTGCATTCATATCAATGCTTATAGCGGATAGGGAACACAAAGGCATGTCGTGGGTGTACCTACGCGTTGCCGACGATGTGGCGCATGAAAAAACGCTGCAAGGTTTCCCGTGCAGCGTTGTCTTGGAGCGTCTTGCAGACCGCTTCTGAGCGTGTTTAGCTCACATGCTTGCCCACGATGCCGGCCAGTTCGAACATATTGACCTGGTCCTTGCCGAACACGGGCTTGAGCTTGGCATCGGCGTTGATCACGCGCTTGTCCTTGGCATCCTGCAGTCCGTTGGCCTTGATGTAGTCCCACAGCTTCTTGATGACCTCGGGGCGCGAGGTCTGTGCATCACCGATCACGGCTGCCAGATCGGCACTGGGTGACAGCGTGGCATTGACGGTGCGCGGCTTTTTGACGGCAGCAGCCTTGGTGGTTTTTGTGGCGGATTTTTTGGCAGCAGCTGTTGTCTTCTTTGCGGCGGCTGTGGTCTTGGTCGCTGCGCCAGCAGTTTTGCGTGCCGGGTACTTGCCCTCGCGCTGTTCGAACTCGAAGTTCACCTTGCCTGCTGCACCATCCCAGGCCAGGAAGGCCTTAAAGTTGCGGCGTGTGCGGTTGGAGACGAACTTTTCCAGCAGATCGGTCTTGCCCGTCTGCAGCAGCTTGGTCATTTGCTCACGCTCAATGGGCTGCTGCAAGATGATCTGGCCGCTCTTGAAGTCGCAGCTGGGTGTGGGCTGCTGCAGCGTGGGCACGGCCTTGGAGCAGACGTAGTTGGCGCCATGCTCGAAGACGGGCGAGCCGCACTTGGGGCAGGGGCCCAGAGGCTGCTGGCTGGCAAAGTCCACGATCTCGCCGGTGTCCTCGGAATCCTTGTCGTCGCCGAAGTCGAATTCCAGCTTGTAGTTCTTGGCTTCTTCGTCATGCACGATGGCGACTTCGGCCACAAAAGGCCAGCCCGCCTTGGAGCGGAAACCTTCCAGCGGGCCAATGCGGCGGTCGCGCAGCAATTGCTCGGCTTCAGAAGTCTCAAAGGTGCGACCTGCGGGCGACTTGGTGAACGAGAAGCCGCAGCCTGCGCTGTGGCCGTCTGCGCCCGTACAGGCGTAGCGACGGTAGTTTTCCTTGACCACGCCGCCGCAGTTGGGGCAGGGCGTGGCCAGCGTGGCGTAGTCGCCGGGGATGGTGTCGCGGTCGTATTCCTTGGCCTTCTTGACCAGCTTCTCGGTCATGGCCTGAATCTGCTGCATAAAGGCTTCGCGCGAGAGCTGGCCCTTTTCCATCTGCGACAGCTTGTACTCCCACTCGCCGGTCAGGTCGGCACGCGAGAGCTCTTCCACACCCAGTCCACGCAGCAGCGTCATGAGCTGGAAGGCCTTGGCCGTTGGGATCAGCTCGCGGCCTTCGCGCAACATGTACTTTTCAGTAATCAAGCCTTCGATGATGGCCGCGCGCGTGGCTGGCGTGCCCAGGCCCTTTTCCTGCATGGCGCTGCGCAGCTCTTCGTCGTCGATCTGCTTGCCGGCGCTTTCCATGGCTCCCAGCAGCGTGGCTTCGCTGTAGCGTGCAGGCGGCTTGGTCTTCAGGCCCTTGACATCGGCATGGTCGGTGCGTGGCTGCTCGCCAGGCTGTACGGCCACCAGGGGCTGACCCTTGTCGCCTTCCTTGGCGTCTTCCACTTCGTTGGCAGCTTCCTTACCGTAGATGGCCAGCCAGCCTGGCTTGACCAGCACCTTGCCTTCGGTCTTGAAGCTGTGCTGCTCCACCTTGCTGATGCGGGTAGTGACTTGGTATTCAGCGCTAGGGAAGAACACGGCCATGAAGCGGCGCACGACCAGGTCGTACAGCTTTTGCTCAGCCTCGCTCAGGCCTGTGGGGGCCTGTGTGGTGGGGATGATGGCAAAGTGATCCGAGATCTTGCTGTTGTCGAAGATGCGCTTGCTGGGGCGAATGTAGTTGTCGTTGATGGCCTGCTGTGCAAACGGTGCCAGATGGCGCATGCCGCTGGTGGCCAGCATGTCGAAAGTCTGGCGTGCCACGGGCAGATAGTCCTCGGGCAGGGCGCGCGCGTCGGTACGTGGGTAGGTCAGGGCCTTATGGCGCTCGTACAGGCTTTGCGCCAGCGCGAGTGTGGTCTTGGCCGAGAAGCCGAACTTGCCGTTGGCTTCGCGCTGCAGGCTGGTCAGGTCGAACAGCAGGGGCGAGGCCTGCGTGGTGGGCTTGCTCTCTTCGGTAACGGTGGCAGGCTTGCCGCGCACAGCGGCGGCAATGGCGTCGGCGTCTTGCTTGTTCCACAAGCGGTCGGCCTTGGCTTCGGCATCGTCGGACTTCTTCCACTGCGGGTTGAACCACTTGCCCAGGTACTGGCCAGCTTGCGCGTCGAACGTGCCATGCACTTCCCAGTAATCGCGGCTGACGAACTTGCGGATTTTTTCTTCGCGCTCCACCACCAGTGACAGCGTAGGCGTCTGCACGCGGCCCACGGTGGTGAGGAAGAAGCCGCCGTCACGCGAGTTGAAGGCCGTCATGGCACGCGTGCCGTTGATGCCCACCAGCCAGTCGGCTTCGGAGCGGCTGCGCGCGGCGCTGGCCAGGCCCTGCATCTGGGCATCGCTGCGCAGATTGTTGAAGCCGTCGCGAATGGCTTGCGGCGTCATGGACTGCAGCCACAGGCGCTTGACGGGCTTGCCCAGCCCGCCCTTGGCGCCGCCTGCGTATTGCTCGATCAGGCGGAAGATCAGCTCACCTTCGCGTCCCGCGTCACATGCGTTGATGAGTTCGGTCACATCCTTGCGCTTGGCCTGCTTGACCACAGCGTTCAGACGCGTCTTGGTCTTGTCCACAGGCTTCAAGTCAAAGCGTGGGGGAATCACGGGCAGGTTGGCAAAGCTCCACTTGCCGCGCTTGACGTCGAATTCCTCGGGCGCCTGAATCTCCACCAGGTGGCCGACCGCGCTGGTCACCACATAGCTGTCGGATTCGAAATAGTCATCGTGTTTTTCGAACTTGCCTGCCACCGGGGTCAGTGCACGGACGATGTCCTGTGCGACAGAAGGCTTCTCTGCAATCACCAGGGTTTTAGTCATTGTGTGTTCTCGTCGTCATTAACCACCCGAGTCACTCATAGTGCTCGGGCTCATACAATCCGCTTCTCACGCGCGCGCATGCGCACATGTGTGCATATTCAAAGTATCAGAGAAAACATGCCCCGCACATCCCTGGCCTCATCAAAAGGCCGTCGCATCCAGACTCGGCGCTCCGGCGTGCATGGCAAAGGCGTTTTCGCCGCGCAGGATATTGCGGAAGGCGAAACCATTATTGAGTATGTGGGTGAAGTCATCGACTGGCAGGAGGCGCAGGATCGTCACCCGCATGACCCCAGCCAGCCCAATCACACCTTCTACTTTCAGGTCGATGACGAGCGTGTGATCGATGCCACGCACAAGGGCAACTCTGCGCGCTGGATCAATCACAGCTGCGATCCCAACTGCTATACCGACGAGGTCGATGGCCGCATCTACATCATTGCGCTGCGCAATATCGCAGCCGGTGAAGAGCTGAACTACGACTACGGCCTGATGGTGGAAGAGCGCTACACCAAGAAGCTCAAGGCCGAATACGCCTGCTATTGCGGCGCGGCGAACTGCCGGGGGACGATGCTGGCGCCGAAAAGGGGCTGGAAACCGCCGTTTCCGGGAAGCACCCCCTGAGGCGCTGCGCGCCTTCCCCCTCTCTGCTTCGCGGAGGGGGACGACAGCCTCGCTGCGGGGCGGCCCTTGCTCGCTGTCTCTGATTTCAAGGCGCGCCGGTTTTGGAGTGCGCTGACGGTTTTTAGATTTGCGCTGTGCGCAAAGATTTGGATAAAGAGAAATGACCCAGCCGATTCACTGGAATGCCGAAGCCTTGTGGGAAGCCATTGCACCGCAGTTGCCGGGCTTTACGGTCGAGGTGCTGCCCAGCATCGACTCCAGCAACACCGAGCTTATGCGTCGTGCGCGTGAGGGGTTGACGGAGCCGGTGCTGCTGATTGCAGAGCAGCAGACGCAAGGGCGTGGCCGGTTGGGTCGCAATTGGGTCAGTGGTGTGGGCGATTCGCTGATGTTCTCGCTGGGCCTGCCGCTGGCGCCCAAGGACTGGTCTGGCCTGTCGTTGGCCGTGGGCGTGAGCGTGGCCGAGAGCCTGCAGCCTCGTCTGCCTGTTGCAAGTGCTTTGGGTGCTGCGCCCAAGATCGGCATCAAATGGCCCAACGACCTCTGGCTGGAAGGCGACCGCAAGCTGGCCGGCATTCTGATCGAGACGGCCAGCTTTGTGGGCTCGCACCAGCATGACTTCAGCGCGCCGCGCTATGTGGTGATCGGCATTGGCATCAATGTCCGTCCCCGCCCTGGTGATGGCATGCGCACGGCCCCGGCCTGCCTGCAAGAGCTCGATGCGGCGCTGGACGCGCCTACGGCACTGGCCTGCATACTGCCCAATCTGGTGGCCGAGGTGCAGAGCTTTGCCCAGCACGGCTTTGCGCCGCTGATGCAGCGCTTTGCCCAGCGTGACCTGCTGGCGGGCCGCGAGGTGAACCTGAGCGATGGCACGACGGGCATGGCCGAAGGTGTGGCGGCCGATGGTGGCTTTCTGGTGCGCACGGCGGCAGGTGTGCAGGCAGTGACCAGTTCGGAAATCAGCGTGCGCCCGGCCAGTACTCCAATACGAAATTGAATGGGCCACCTCCTGAGCCGCTTCGCGTCTTCCTCCTCTCCTCTCTACGCGCTGCGCGCTATGGGAGGAGGACGCCGCCATCGCTGCGGGACGGCCCTTGCTCGGCTGCCCGCGCTTGGAATGCGCCGGTTTCACAGGCTACGCAGAGGCTGTAACCTAACGCAAACATTGATATGAGAACGCCATGCTGAGAATCGTCTTTGTGCTGCTGCTCCTGGGTAACGCGGGCTATTACATGTGGAGCCACGGCTATCTGGCCAGCATGGGGATGGCGCCCGAGGTGCAGTCCGAGCCGCAGCGTCTGCAGGATCAGATCAAGCCCGATGCGCTGGAGTTTCTGCCGCAGCCGGTACAGCAGTCCGGCAGCACGGAGCCCGAGACCCCAGCACCGCAGGTTGAGGACAGCGTGCCTTTGCCTCAGGAAGTGCAGCCGCAGGAAGAAGCCAAGCCGGAAGCGGCCAAAGCCCAGGAGCCCAAGGAGGACAAAGAGCCCAAGGAGCCTGTGAAGGAAGCCAAGAAGGAGGCTGAGGCCTGCTATCAGGCCAGCGGCATTGAAGAGGCGCAGGCCGACAGCATTCGCCGTGCGCTGGCAGGCAAGCCCAAGAGCGACTGGGAGCTGGTGCCCAGCCATCAGAACGGGCGCTGGATGGTCTACATGGGCAAGTTCCCCGACGCCGAGTTTCTGGATCGCAAGCGCGGTGAGCTGCGCCTGATGAATATCGACTTTGACCGTGCCGGTGGCAATTTTGAGCCGGGCCTGTCGCTGGGGCGTTTTTCGACGGAAGAGGCTGCACAGCGACAGCTGGCGACCTATGCCCGCCAGGGCGTTCGCTCTGCCCGCGTGGTGCAAGAGCGCCCCGATGTGACCACGTATGCCCTGCGTCTGCCCAAGGCCACGCCGACCTTCCGCAGCGAGGTGGTTGCGCTGGCGGGCAAGAACCTGTTGCCCAAGGCTTTGCAGACCTGCAGCAAGTAATTTGATAGCTGCTAGCGCAAAAAAGGCCTGCATTTGCAGGCCTTTTGTATTGGAAAGCCAATTGCGACAAGCGCAATCAGCTCCTGTTTTTAATCCAGATGAATATTGGCGGCCGCGGCCACCTTCTTCATCTTGGCCACTTCGCTGGAGATCTGCTTGGTGAATTCAGCGCTGGTGGTGCCAGAGGGATACAGGCCCTGAGCGGCCATGCGCTTTTGCACGGCGGGGTCCTGGAGAGCCGCAACAATGGCTTTTTGCACACGCTCCACTTGCGCGGCAGGCGTGTTCTTGGGGGCGACCAGGCCGAACCAGGAAGGATCGTTCAGGTCGGGGTGACCAGCCTGGGCATATGTCTGCACATCGGGCAGCACATCCAGGCGCTCATGCCAGGACACGGCCAGCGCACGCACCTTGCCGGCCTTGATGTGGGGCAGCGAAGACGCCACCTGGTCGAAGTACACCGGCACCTGGCCGCCCAGCACGTCGTTGATGGCCGGACCCGCACCGCGGTAGGGGATGTGGTGCATGTCCGTGCCCGTGCTCTTGAGGAACTGCGCACCCCACATGTGGCCGATGGTGCCGTTGCCGGGCGTGGCGTAGGAGATCTTGCCGGGGTTGGCCTTGAGGTAGTCCACAAATTCGGCAAAGGTCTTCACGGGGATCAGCTTGGGGTTGATCACCAGCACGCCGGGGGCCTTGACGACCTCGGTCACGCCCACGAAATCATTGGTGGCGTCGTAGGGCAGCTTCTTGAACACGGCAGGGTTCACGCCGTGGGTGGACAGCGTGGCGATACCAAAGGTCACGCCGTCGGTGGCGCGGGACACTTCGGCCATGCCGATGGAGCCGCCAGCGCCGGCCTTGTTTTCAATCACGACAGCCTGACCGCCCAGCAGCTTGGGCAGCACGTCCTGCATATTGCGGGGCACCATGTCGGTAGAGCCGCCAGCGGGGAAGGGCACGACGATGCGCAGCGGGCGCGATGTCTCCTGTGCCGCAGCCAGGCCGGGCAAGGAAGAAGCCACTGCAGCAGCAGCGGCGGTGTAGATAAAGTGACGACGTTGCATCAAATAGCTCCCAGAATCCAGTAGGTCCGATTGATTGCATCTGTAGAGCGCAAGTGCTGACTCTCGGTGCAACCTATAGTGGAAATCATTCTAGGGTAAGCATTGATTTGCAGAATACGCAGTTTCCGCTATTCGGCGGGCACCAAAATGGGCGCAAAGCCATAGCTGGCGCGGCTTTTGCTCTTCGGCTAGGCACCAATTTGGTGCAGATTTCAGCGGTCTGAAGATGGGGCCGGCAGGGCCTTGAAGCGTACGGTGAACCGGGCTCCAGGGGGCGTCTGACCGGCAGCGGCATCCTGCAGCAGCACCTGTGCACCATGCTGGCGCGCGATTTCCATGACGATGGGTAGACCCAGACCCGAGCCATCGGCTTCATTGCCCAGCGCACGATAAAAAGGCTGAAAGATCAGCTCGCGCTCGGCCTGCGGTATGCCGGGGCCGCTGTCCTCTACCTGCAGCAACAGCGTTTGACCAAAGGGGTCGGCCTGCACGCGCACGGTAATCATGCCGGGATGCTCGTGGGTCGATGGCGTGTAGTTGATGGCGTTGTCCACCAGGTTGCGCACCAGCTCCGCCAGCAGCGTGGCATTGCCATTGAGCCAGACGCCCGGCGTGCTGGCGCTGGCACCCTCGTAGCCCAGGTCGATGTGCTTGTCCATGGCACGTGGCAGGCAGTCCTGGAACACATCGGTGACGATGCGCACCAGATTGCAGCCCTGCATGGCGGGTACGGCGCTTTCGGCCCGCGCCAGTGCCAGCAGCTGGTTGACGGTGTGCGTGGCGCGCATGGAGGAGCGCCCAATCTGCGCCAGAGAACGCTTGAGCTCCTCGGTGTTCGATCCCTCGCGCTGGGCGAGATCGGCCTGCATGCGCAGCCCGGCCAGCGGGGTCTTGAGCTGGTGGGCGGCATCGGCCAGAAAGCGCTTTTGCGTGGCGATGGAGTCGTCCAGCCGCTGCAGCAGGTCGTTGACCGAATCGACCAGAGGCACGACCTCCAGGGGCACATCCCGGTGGTGTATGGGGGAGAGGTCTTCGGGCTTGCGCGCGCGGATGCGCTCTTCCAGCCGGTGCAGCGGCTTGATGCCGCGTGCCAGCGCCAGCCACACCAGCAAGGCTGCCAGCGGCAGGATGACGAACTGGGGCAGCATCACGCCCTTGATGATTTCCGTGGCCAGCACGCTGCGCTTTTCACGAGTTTCGGCCACTTGTACCAGAGCATTGGGCTCGCCCGGCAGCGGCATGCGCACCCAGATATAGGCCACGCGCAGGTCAATCCCCTTGTATTCCTCATCACGCAGCAGCACGGTGCCTGTGGGAGGTGCTTCATCACTGGCGCGTGGGCGCGGCAGGTCACGCTCGCCCGCCAGGTATTCGCCCTTGGTGCCGCTGACCTGGAAGAACACGGTGTCCGATTCATCGGCGCGCAAAATTTCGCTGGCCGACTGCGGCAGATTGAACTGCACCTTGCCGCGTTGCACGATGACCAGCTGGGCCAGCGCCTGGGCGTTGTACTCCAGCGCGCGGTCAAACGGCTTGTTGGCCAGGCCCTGGGCCACCAGCCAGGTCAGCGCCAGACTGACGGGCCACAGCAGCAGCAGCGGCGTGAGCATCCAGTCGAGGATCTCGCCAAAGAGGGATCGCTGCTCACGCTGAAAAATTTTCATGCTTGTAAAACTGGCGTGTTCCAACTCAGGGATGGCCAGCAAGGGCCGCCCCGAAGCAAAGGCCATCGTCCCCCTCGGGGGGAAGTGGCGCAGCCGCTCAGGGGGGGGCTATCTTTTCCAAACAGTAGCCGAGGCCGCGCACGGTGGCGATGCGAATCGGCCCCTTCTCGATCTTCTTGCGCAGGCGGTGGATATAGACCTCGATGGCGTTGTTGCTGACCTCTTCGCCCCATTCACACAGGCGCTCTACCAACTGGTCCTTGCTGACCAATCGGCCAGCGCGCTGCAGCAGCACTTCCAGCAGGCCCAGCTCGCGCGCCGACAGCTCGACCATCTTGCCGTCGATGGTGGCCACACGCCCGGTCTGGTCGTAGACCAGCGGGCCATGCTTGATGGTGGAACTGGCGCCGCCCATGCCGCGCCGGGTCAGAGCACGCACGCGCGCCTCCAGCTCGGACAGGGCAAACGGCTTGGCCATGTAATCGTCGGCACCATAGTCCAGGCCTTGCACCCGCTCTTCGATGGAATCGGCCGCCGTGAGAATCAGCACCGGCAGCGCATCGCCGCGCCCGCGCAGGCGCTTGAGCACTTCCAGGCCATGGACCTTGGGCAGACCCAGGTCAAGAATCAGCAAATCGAATTCGCTGCTGGTCAGCAAGGCGGTATCGGCTTCGCTGCCGTTGGCCACGTGGCTGACGACGGCACCCGAGCTGCGCAGCGTGCGCAGCAATCCATCCGCCAGCACCTGGTCGTCTTCGGCAATCAGTATGCGCATGAGTGTCTCCTGCTTGTTATGTGTGCTTGAGTGCACTTTTGCTGCCATTGTAGGGATGGCCCAGGGCGGTTCGGCGCAATTCTTTACAGTCGCTCACAGGCGTCAAGCGGCTGTCATTGATGGGTTCAATAGCCGTCGGAGTAAGCCTCCAGCCCCAGTGCCACCACGGTGGCAACGTCCTCGCCCACGGCTTCGCGAAACTCCGCCTCGGCCTGGCTGACGGCATCGTGAAAGGCCTGCAGCCAGGTCAGGCCGGTCTCCGTGAAGCGCACCCGCTTGGCACGTGCGTCATGCGGGTCGGCCTCTCGCGTCACCAGGCCCCAGGCTTCGCACTGCGTCACCAGGTCGGCCATGGCCTGCTTGCTCATGCCGGCCTTGTCGGCCAGGTCGGTAAGCCGGTCGCCCGCCAGCGACAGGTGACGGGTGATGTGAATGTGCGCCGCTCCCACCTTGTCGCGGGCCGCAAGGTTGGACAGGGCCAACGGCACCTCTATGTCGCGGGCCATGAGCTGCAGCACACGCGCATCGAAGCGGCGCATGGCATGGCCGAGCTGACGCCCCAGATGGGTTTGACGCCAGGCATCGGAGGGCGGGGTGACGGGGGCAATTTCGCTCATGGTAAATAGTAAGGCAAACTGACTAAATACTGCAACACAAGCGCTGAACAAGCTCATAAACTACTGTTCAAGCATCCAGCCTGAATGCAAAGACAGGGCTGGCCACAGACAGTCATTCACCTATCCCGGAGCCTGATATGAACGCCATTGCCAAGAACCCCGCAGCCGACAACGGCGAAAAAGCCAAAGCCCTGGCAGCAGCCCTGGCCCAGATCGAAAAGCAGTTCGGCAAGGGCACCATCATGAAGCTCGGTGAGGGTGAGGCGATCCAGGATATTCAGGTCGTGTCCACCGGCTCTCTGGGTCTGGACATCGCTCTGGGTGTAGGTGGTCTGCCCCGTGGCCGTGTGATCGAGATCTACGGCCCTGAATCCTCGGGCAAGACCACGCTGACGCTGCAGGTCATTGCCGAGATGCAAAAGCAGGGCGGCACTTGCGCCTTTATCGACGCCGAGCACGCGCTGGACACCAGCTATGCCCAGAAGCTGGGTGTGAACCTCAGCGAAGTGCTGATCAGCCAGCCCGACACCGGCGAGCAGGCTCTGGAGATCTGCGACAGCCTGGTGCGATCGGGTGCGGTGGATCTGATCGTGGTGGACTCGGTGGCAGCGCTGACGCCCAAGGCCGAAATCGAAGGCGAGATGGGTGACTCTCTGCCCGGCCTGCAAGCCCGCCTGATGAGCCAGGCGCTGCGCAAGCTGACTGCCACGATCAAGAAGACCAACTGCATGGTCATCTTCATCAACCAGATCCGCATGAAGATTGGTGTGATGTTCGGCTCGCCCGAAACCACGACCGGCGGTAACGCGCTGAAGTTCTATGCCTCCGTGCGTCTGGACATTCGCCGCACCGGCAGCATCAAAAAGGGTGACGAGGTCATCGGCAACGAAACCAAGGTCAAGGTGGTGAAGAACAAGGTCTCGCCTCCCTTCAAGGTGGCCGAGTTCGACATTCTGTTCGGCGAAGGCATCAGCCGCGAAGGTGAGATTCTGGACATGGGCGTGAACGCCAAGATTCTGGACAAGAGCGGAGCCTGGTATGCCTACAACGGCGAGAAGATCGGTCAGGGTCGCGACAACTCGCGTGAATTCCTGCGCGAGAACCCGGCTCTTGCCATCGAAATCGAGAACAAGGTGCGCGAGAGCCTGGGCATCTCCTTGCTTCCCGTGGCTGCAGAGGAAGAGGCTGCCAAGGGCAAAAAGGGCAAGAAGGCCGACAAGAACGGTGGCGTGGATGAAGACGGTGTGATTGGGTAACTAACTCCCCCTGAGCGGCTTTGCCGCTTCCCCCTCTCTCTACGCGCTGCGCGCTATGGGAGAGGGACGACAGCCTCGCTGCGGGGCGGCCCTTGCTCGCTGTCACTGGTTTGGTGCATGCCTGTTTTGAGGTTCGGGCCTCGCAAAAAAGTTGCCATCTTTGCGCAGGTATCCCCTGCGCTTTTTTGTTTTTACGTTTGTTCTGAGTTCTGGAGATTTGTTGCATGAGCTTTGCCAAGCTCTCTCTCAAAGGGCGCGCCCTGAAGCTGCTGGCGCAGCGCGAGCATTCACGGCTGGAGCTGCAGCGCAAGCTGGCTGCGCATGTGCAAGAGGGGGAAGACTTACCCGCGATTCTGGATGAGCTGGAAAAGCGTGGCTTTATCAGTGAGCAGCGGGTGGTGGCCTCGGTTATTCACAGCAAGGCCAGCCGCTTTGGCACGGCGAGACTGGTGCAGGAGTTGCGCAGCAAAGGACTTGATGATGAAGCGGTGCGAGAGGCTGGGGAGCAGTTGCGCGATACCGAGCTGCAGCGCGCCACCGATTTATGGCGCAAGCGCTTTGGTACGCCACCAGCCGACCTCAAGGAAAAGGCCAAGCAGCTGCGCTTTATGGCATCACGGGGCTTTTCTTCGGCCGTGGCTTCGAGGGTTTTGCGGGAGGCTCCATACTCAGATGGCGACGAAGGTGATGACTGACACCACCGCTTTTTAAAACGCCGAAAAAAGGACAGACCATGCCCGCAACTGCCTCGCCATCCGATTCACCGTCCGCGCTGCGCACGGGCTTGAGCGCAGGCAAGTCGCTATTGGGCGGGCTGATGCTGGGCATTGCGCTGGCTCTGTTGGTGGGCTGCACCACGGCCGTGATGTATTTCTTGCGGCTCAAGGGGCCGGGCATGCCCGCTGGTGCCCATGCAGGAGGGGCGGGTGCCTTGATGACGCTGCTGTTCTCTTCGGCACTGGTAGTGGGACTGTTGCTGGTATTCATCATCCCGGCCTATGTCTTTCTGGGACTGCAGATCGGGCGCGCCCGTGCCACGGGCAAGCTGGTGGCACGCTACGCTCAGGGGTTGTCACAGCGCCTGGCGCAGATGCTGGCCGAGCGGGTCGAGTCCATGCCGGGCACGCACAAGGCGCTGCACAAGACGGCCGATCTGCTGTCTGCGCAGCAGGCGATAGAGCATCTCAAGCCCTGGCTGGGCGACGGGCGGGCAGTGCAGTGGATTGTGCGCACGGTGCTTAAACGCTTGCCGCTGGCTGAGCTGGCGCAGGAGTGGGGGCAGACCCGCACCGAATGGGGCAGCGAGGCTGCCAAGGGTGACCCTGCCTTGCGCGTTTTTTTCGGCGAAAAAATTCAGGGTCTGCTGCAGGACATGGCCGAGCCACCGTGGATGATGCTGTGGCTGCTGATGGCGGCACATGCCGTGATCTTTGGTCTGGGTATCTGGCTGACAGCCTGAATTTTTTCTTAATTCGATAGCAGCAGGCCCAGCCATGCAGCCGACGGCATGGCAACCAACCCCATGGCCACCTGCCAGCCATAGCGGGTGCCGCCGCTGGCAAAAGCCAGCACGGTCTTGGCCAGGCTGCTGGCGCTGAGCACGCCCAGAATGCCCCAGCGGGCGACGTCCAGCGGCACGGTGCCAGAGACCTGCAATTGCGCCACCCCTGCGGCTGCGGCATGGACTTCGGCCAGTGCCACCAGCATGGTGGTCACCAGCACGCCGGCGCTGCCGAAGCGTTGCCCCAGCCAGGCGGCCAGCAGCGAGACTCCGGCAATCAGGGCAGCGATCAGCAGCGCCTGACTGAGCTTGAAGGCGCGGCCTGAACTCTGGGCAACGATCACATCACTTTGATGGGTGCACCATTGCCAGAAACCGGCAACCAGCAGCAATGCCAGCACGGCCAGGCCCAGGCTGGGCAGGGCAGCACTCAGCAGTGCCGGTGAGATGGTGCCGACCACGGCCAGAAACAGCAGCAACGAAGCCAGATTGGCCAGCAGCGCCGCCGATGCGCAGGCTGTGGTCTGCTCGCCGTTTTCTCTGGCGCGCTGGCCCATGCCGGTCACGGCGGCCGATGAGGAGACAAAACCCGAAAAGAACCCCGCAATCGGCAGGCCCCAGCGTGCGCCGAACAGGCGCTGGGCGATATGGCCGAACATGCCCACGGCCATGACCAGCACCACGATGCGCCAGACCGTGGTGGGGCTGACGGCGCCCCAGGGGTCCAGTGGTTCGGTGGGCAGCAGCGGCATGACAACCAGTGCGGCTGCGCCCAGCATCAGCCCGTCCTGCAATTCGCGCTCACTGATCAGCTCGCGGCTGAGCTTTTGCATGGGTGCTTTGACCAGCAGCAAGCTGGCCACCAGCACACCCAGCGCTGCGGCCAGCGAGGCATGCTCTACCGACAGACCTCCGAGCACGGCACTCAGCAGCAGGGCAACCTCGCTGGTCAGGCCGGGATCGTCCCTGGCGGTGTGCAGATAGGCGGCAATCGTCAGCGCACCCACCAGCAGCAGGCAAACCACAAAGACCGCGCTGCCCAGCATCCAGCCCATGCAACCCAGCAGGCAGATCAAGGCGTGGGTGCGCGTGCCTGCGACCAGGGCCTGTGGGCTGCCGTGCATGCGCTCGCGCACGATGCCGATCATCAGCCCTATGCCCAAGGCTGTTAGCAGGGCGCCCAGCGTGTCATCCAGCTCCATGTTCAGACCTTTCTTCTGCCGTGGAACGTGTGGCCCACCAGCAGATCAGAGAACCCATTGTGACCATGGCAACGCCTTGCCAAAAGCTCCAGCCGGGCAGGATCTGAAGCAAGGCGCTGGCCATCAGCGCTGACAGCACGGGCGTGAAATACGAGGCTGCGGCCAGTACAGCCAGTTTGCCGCGCTGGATGCCATGCTCCCAGCAGCTATAGCCCAGTGCCGTGAGTGCGCCAACCAGAAAAACTTGCATCGCCGTCATGGCGGACCATTGCATGGCGGGAGTGTCCGTCAGCAGCCACCATTGAATCCAGAGGGCCAGAGCCGTGCCGGTGACAAACAGACCCACGGCATTGAAGCCTGCGCCGTAGCGGCGGGCCAGCAGCGAGTAGGTGGGCCAGATCAGTGCTGCGGCAAAGCCCATGGCATAGGCCAGAGGGTTGTGCTGCATGTGGGCGAGCATGAGAGACAGGCTGAAACTCTCGCCGCCCAGCACGTGGGCCAGCCCCCACAGGCAAAGCAGCACGCCCGGCCATAGCCACCAGCGCGCAGTCTGCTGACCCAAGAGCACGGCTAGAACGATGGTGAGGCTGGGCCAGAGGTAGTTGATGAGCCCGATTTCCATGGCCTGGCTACGGTCGCTTGCCAGACCTACGGCAACGGACAGGCAGATCTCATAGACCACAAACAGCAGGCCGCAGCCCCATAGATACGCCGGGTGCATCTCGCGCCAGCGGGCCACCTCGCGCCAGCCCTGGCGGCCCCGGGCCATGGCAATGCACAGGGCCGCCATGGTGTAGAGACAGGCGGCACCGCCCACGGCGCCCAGCGGCTCGGCCACGGCGCGTATCAGGCCCACGGTGCAGCTCCAGCACAGCACGGCCAGCAGGCCGATGAGCGTGGCGCGCTGTATGGAGGCTTCAGAGGGGCTCATGGTATGTGGCTTTCAAAAACAGGAGCTGAATGCGCAACGTTTACCTTGAACTCAGATAGGAAGTCATTTGAAACGTATGTTTGATAAGCGCTACAAGCTATGAATTTAATGAGATTTTCAGAGCTTGTTCAAGTCATGGCGGAGTGTTTTCTCCCTCCATGAAAAACGGCCCCGAAGGGCCGTTGTCGCAATGATGGCGCGCTGTTCTTACAGGCCCAGCATGATCTGCAGGTTCTGCACGGCAGCGCCACTGGCGCCCTTGCCCAGATTGTCCAGGCGTGCAATCAGCACGGCCTGGCGATGTTCTTCATTGGCAAACACGCGCAGCTCCAACTGGTTGGTATTGGCAAGCGTGTCGGCGGCCAGCTTGTTGTCGTCGGTGGGCGGTAGCACGCTGACCCAGTTGGCGCTGGTGTTGGTCTTGGCGTAATGGCTGGCCAGCGCGTCGTGCAGGTCGGCAGCCTTGGGAGCGCCGGGCAGCAAGTCCAGATGCAGCGGCAGTTGCACCAGCATGCCCTGGGCAAAGTTGCTCACGGCGGGGATGAACACGGGACGGCGCGTCATGCCGGTGTAGTGCAGGATTTCGGGAATGTGCTTGTGTGACAGGCCCAGTGCATATGCCTCGTAAGGAGCGGCATCGCCGCCCTCATAGGCCTCGATCATGGTGCGGCCACCGCCGGTATAGCCGGATACGGAAGGCAGGCTGACGGGGTAGTCGGCAGGAATCAGGCCCGCAGCGACCAGCGGTGCCAGCAAGGCGATGGCGCCTGTGGCGTAGCAGCCGGGGTTGGAGACACGGGTGGCGGTCTTGATGGCGTCGAGCTGGCCGGCGCGCAGTTCGGGGAAGCCATAGACCCAGTCGGGGGCCGTACGGTGCGCGGTCGAGGCATCGATGATCTTGATGGCGCGGCCCGTTTCGGCGGTGATGGAGCCCACCATGGCAGCGGTTTCACGGGCGGCATCGTCGTGCAGGCACAGGATGACCAGATCCACACCGGCGATCAGGGCGCGCTTGGCAGCGGGGTCCTTGCGCAGTGCGGGGTCGATACTGACCAGCTCCACACCTGCAAAATCGACCAGACGATCACGGATCTGCAGCCCCGTGGTTCCTGCTTCTCCGTCAATAAAGACTTTTGCCATTGCATTTCTCTCCTGCACCGGCGCGGGCATTTCTGAGGTTTATATGCCGCTGCCTGCGGCACCATTGCCGCTTTCCGAACGCCGATTGTCCTTGAATCTTGCAAGCGATGCGCACTGGCTGTCTTTGAGATCGTCAGCCTGTCCTGCGCCAGGACTCATGCAAATCTCATGCAAATGGCCTAGTTAACATCGCAGTTACTCAGGCCTGTCAGCACTTTGCCAGCCGATGGCACCGAGGGCTGAGCTTTTATATAAGACATTGGAAAGTTGCAGGAAGAAAAAATATCGTGTAGTAATAATTTCCTTAAATAATTCAAGGCATTGCAGCTGTTTCACGAACGCGACAAAGTTGGCCTGAATTGTGGATTCTGCGCATATTCGGGTGTCGTTTTGCGCGGTGCAACATGGTACATTGCTGCTCGCCATGTCATAAGAACCCGATGGTCAGACTTCTTTGAAGTGTGTGCCAAGCGGGTATTTCCCCTCAGTTCAGAGAGACAAAGTCATGAAGATTCATGAATACCAAGGCAAGGAAATCTTGCGCCAATTTGGTGTGCCCGTTCCCCGTGGCATTCCTGCATTTACCGTGCAAGAGGCTGTTGAAGCAGCCCAAAAGCTGGGTGGACCCGTGTGGGTGGTGAAGGCTCAGATTCACGCTGGTGGTCGCGGCAAGGGCGGCGGCGTGAAGGTGGCCAAGAACATCGATGATGTGAAGGCACTGTCCGAGCAGATTCTGGGCATGCAGCTGGTCACGCACCAGACCGGCCCCGAAGGCCAGAAGGTTCGCCGCCTGTACATCGAAGACGGCGCCGACATCAAGAACGAGCTGTATGTGTCGCTGGTGACGGACCGCGCCACGCAGAAGGTTGCCCTGATCGCTTCGAGCGAAGGCGGCATGGACATCGAGGCCGTGGCTGAAGCCACGCCCGAGAAGATCATCACCGAGATGATCGATCCCCTGACCGGCATCACCGAAGCGCAATCGCGCAAGGTGGCAGCTGCCATCGGTCTGGAAGGCAAGTCCATCGATCAAGCCGTAGACATCTTCGCCAAGATCTACAAGTGCTACATGGAAACCGATGCGTCGCTGGTGGAAATCAACCCCCTCAACTGCGACTCCAAGGGCGACCTGATGGCCCTGGACGCCAAGTTCAACTTCGACCCCAACGCGCTGTTCCGTCATCCCGACATCGTGGCTTACCGCGACCTGGACGAAGAAGACGCTGCAGAAATCGAAGCTTCCAAGTTCGACCTGGCTTACATCTCCCTGGACGGCAACATCGGCTGCCTGGTGAACGGTGCCGGTCTGGCCATGGCCACCATGGACACCATCAAGCTGTTCGGCGGCGAGCCTGCCAACTTCCTGGACGTGGGCGGCGGCGCTACTGCCGAGAAGGTCACCGAAGCCTTCAAGATCATGCTCAAGAACCCTGAAGTCAAGGGCATCTTGGTCAACATCTTCGGCGGCATCATGAAGTGCGACACCATCGCCACCGGCGTTGTGACCGCTTGCAAGGCCGTGAACCTGAGCGTGCCTCTGGTCGTGCGCATGAAGGGCACCAACGAAGAACTGGGCAAGCAAATCCTCAAGGATTCCGGTCTGCCCATCATCGCTGCCGACACCATGGCCGAAGCAGCGACCAAGATCGTTGCCGCCGTTAAGTAATACGCCCCCGGAGATAGAAACATGTCGATCTTTATCAACAAAGACACCAAGGTCATCACCCAGGGCATTACTGGCAAGACTGGCCAATTCCACACTGAAAAGTGCCAGGAATACGCGAACGGCAAGAACTGCTTCGTGGCAGGCGTGAACCCCAAGAAGGCTGGCGAAAAGATTTTCGACATCCCAATCTTTGGTTCCGTCAAGGATGCCGCCAAGGAAACCGGCGCTACCGTGTCCGTGATCTACGTGCCCCCAGCAGGCGCTGCAGCCGCCATCTGGGAAGCAGTGGAAGCCGACCTGGATCTGGCCATCTGCATTACCGAAGGCATCCCCGTCCGTGACATGCTGGAAGTGCGCAACAAGATGCGTGCCAAGGAAGCCGCTGGCGGCAAGAAGACGCTGCTGCTGGGCCCCAACTGCCCCGGCCTGATCACGCCTGACGAAATCAAGATCGGCATCATGCCCGGTCACATCCACAAGAAGGGCCGCGTGGGCGTGGTGTCCCGTTCCGGCACGCTGACCTACGAAGCCGTGGCTCAGCTGACCGAACTGGGCATTGGCCAGTCCTCCGCTGTCGGTATCGGTGGTGACCCCATCAACGGTCTGAAGCACATCGACGTGATGCGCGCTTTCAACGACGATCCCGACACCGATGCCGTGATCATGATCGGTGAAATCGGCGGACCCGACGAAGCTGAAGCTGCTGAGTGGTGCAAGGCCAATATGAAGAAGCCTATCGTGGGCTTCATCGCTGGCGTGACTGCGCCTCCCGGCAAGCGCATGGGCCACGCAGGTGCCCTGATCTCCGGCGGTGCCGACACAGCGGACGCCAAGCTGGCCATCATGGAAGAGTGCGGTTTCACCATCACTCGCAACCCATCCGAGATGGGCCGCCTGCTGCAAGGCCTGCTGAAGAAGTAAGCCCTGTGCAGAAGTTCGTGATACGGCGTAAAAATTTACGCAGTATTACGAACGGGCGAGGGGTCTGACGGCCCCTAAACTGCCTCCACTCTTAAAAGAAAGCGCCGCTTCATGCGGCGCTTTCATATTCATAACAGTGGAGTCAACAATGGAAATCTTGAATAGCGCCGACTTCTGGATCGGCCTGGTGAAGATCGTCTGGATCAACATCATCCTCTCTGGCGACAACGCCGTCGTCATCGCGCTTGCAGCGCGTTCTCTCCCTCCTCAGCAGCAGAAAAAAGCCATCATGTTTGGCTCTGGCGCCGCCGTGGTGCTGCGCATTGTGCTGACCGTGGTGGCCGCCAAGTTGCTGGAGTTGTCCTTCCTGCAAGTGGTGGGCGGCTGCCTGCTGCTGTGGATTGGTTATCAGCTGCTGACCGGTGGCGATGACGAAGAAGGCGAATCCAAGGGCAATGGCTCCATGCTGGCCGCCATTCGCACTATTCTGATCGCCGATCTGGTGATGAGCCTGGACAACGTGATTGCCGTGGCCGCTACTGCCCAGGGCAATATGGTGCTGCTGATCCTGGGTCTGGCTATCTCCATTCCCCTGGTGATCTTTGGCTCTACGCTGATGATCAAGCTGATGGAGCGCTTCCCCGTCATCATCACGCTGGGCGCGGCTCTGATCGGCTGGGTGGGCGGCGAAACCATCATGAACGACAACTTGCTGCACGGCGTCATCGTGGCCCACCCCTGGTTGCACTACGTGGCAGCTGCAGCTGGCGCGGTGCTGGTGGTGGGGCTGGGCAAGCTCATGCAGGCACGTGGGGCCAAGCAGGAAGTTGCAGCTTAAAGCCTTCTTTCTCTGAATAAAAAAGCGCACTGTGGGAGCACAGTGCGCTTTTGTTTTTGTAGCTGCTGACGCTTTCTGTGATTGGGCTAGATGCTGATTTGATTCATTTTTTGCAGTGGGCCTGATTGACGTTCAGAGAGTGGGTCTCTGTTCTCCAGCAAAAAGCAGTATTAAAAATGATAGCTATATCCGCTTTATCCATAAGCGCCAGAGCATCAAAAATCCTCAAGCCTTCTTGCTAGGCCACAGCACCGACGCAATCGCCACCACCATCAGGCAGACGGCCGTCCAGTCCTGCCAGTGCAGCACCTCTTCGAGCCACCATGCGCCCGCAAACACGCCCAGCACGGGGATCATCATCACGCTCAGGGTCGATGCCACGGGTGGCAGGCTGCGGGCCAGGTAGAACCACACGGCCTGGGCAAAGCCCAGCACCAGCACGCCATTAAAAGCGATAGCAGCAATCGCGCTCTGGTCGGGCGCATGCCATTGTTTTCGTTCAAAAACAAAAGCCAGCACCGTCAGCACCACCGTGGTCAGCGCCACCATCCATAGCGACAGTGTCATCAGCGGCACGGGCGCTTCGGCACGGCGCAGCAGCTGCGTGCCCCAGGCCCAGCCTGCGGCGGCAATCAGCATCAGTGTCACGCCCAGGGGCTTGCTGCCAAGCGCACCGACCTCATGCCACAGCAGCAGCAACACGCCGGCAAAAGCAGCACCTACGCCCGCCCAGGCGCGCGGGCCCAGTTTGTCCCTGAAGAACAGGCTGCCAAAGACTGCTGAAAAAATAGGCATGGTGTAGCCCAGAATCGCTGCGCGCCCGCTGGAGAGTGTGGGGATGGCGATGATGATCAGGCAGTGCCACAGCACCATGTTGAACAGCGTGAGCTTGGCCAGCTGGCCCCAGTAGCTGCGCGGAATGGTCAGCGGCAAGCCTTTGCTGGCGACAAAGACGGCCAGGATGGGCAGGCCGATCCACATGCTGACCATGCGGAAAGACAGAGGCGGAAAGTGCTGCACGCCCAGCTTCATCACAGGCCAGTTCAGGCCCCAGACGATGGTCAGAAGAACGAGAAGAATGAGTTGTCTGGGGGTGAACGAAGGCATGACTGGATTATCTCCCCCCTGAGGCGCTTCGCGCCTTCCCCCAAGGGGGACGACAGCATCGCTGCGCGGCGGCGCTTGCTCGCTGTCTCTTTGTTGGGGTGTGCCAGTTTTGGGGTGGGGCGGTTTTGGTGTGTGTTGGTTTTGGTGTGTGTTGGTTTTGGTGTGTGTTGGTTTGCGGCTTGCCGCAAGCCGCAAAACCTGTGGCCGGGCTTGGAAGGGGCGAGCAATTAAAATCGCCCTTTATGACTTTTATCGACATGCTGCGCGACGCGTCCACGCGCAATGACTCCATGCTGTGCGTGGGTCTGGACCCTGAACCCAGCCGCTTTCCCGGCGCCATGAAGGGCGATGCTTCCAAGATCTACGACTTCTGTGCAGCCATCGTCGATGCCACCCATGATCTGGTCAACAGCTTCAAGCCCCAGATCGCCTACTTCGCCGCCCATCGCGCCGAAGATCAGCTGGAAAAGCTGATGGCCCATATGCGCAAGGTTGCACCCCATGTGCCGGTGATTCTGGATGCCAAGCGCGGCGATATCGGCTCCACTGCCGAGCAGTACGCCAAGGAAGCTTTTGAGCGCTATGGCGCCGATGCCGTGACGCTCTCGCCCTTCATGGGCTTTGACTCCATCACGCCCTACCTCAAGTACGAGGGCAAGGGTGCCTTCCTGCTGTGCCGCACCTCCAACCCCGGCGGTGATGACCTGCAGGCCCAGACCTTGGCCGATGTGCCCGGCAACCCCCATATGTTTGAACATGTGGCCAAGCTGGCGCAGGGACCCTGGAACACCAACGGCCAGCTGGGTCTGGTGGTGGGTGCTACCCGCCCGCACGAGATCGAGCGTGTGCGCGCCGTGGCTCCCACGCTGCCCCTGCTGATCCCCGGTGTGGGTGCTCAGGGCGGCGATGCTGTGGCGACCGTGAAGGCTGCCAAGATCGGTGGTGGCCCCATCATCATCAACTCCTCGCGCGCTATTCTGTATGCGGGCCAGGGCGATGACTTTGCCAAGGCGGCACGCGAAGCGGCCATGGCGACACGTGCCACGCTGCAGGCTGCAGCCAACTCCTGATAGGCAAGGTCTCTGGCCATGCAAAGCAAATGGCTGGAAGACTTTCTGCTCCTGGCCCAGGAGCGCAGCTTTACCCGTGCGGCAGAGCTGCGCCATGTCACTCATCCCGCCTTTGGCCGACGCATCAGAGCGCTGGAGGAATGGGCTGGCACACCGCTGATCGAGTCGGGAGGCGGTCCTGTGCGCCTGACTCCTGCCGGAGAGGTCTTTCGCGACACCGCCGAGCAGATGGTGCGCACGCTGGCCCAGTCGCATGACGAGCTGCAGGCCGTGGCCGGGCGCCAGGCGCATGTGATCACGCTGGCCACGGGGCGTACGCTGGCCCGCACCATCGTGGCCGACTGGCTGGCTCGTTATAGCGGGGTGCTGCAGGTGGCGGAGGTGAGGGTCATTACCCGCACCCTCGACGAAACCGTGCACATGCTGCAGCGCGGCGAAGTCAGCTTCTCCTTGCTCTACCACCATGCGGCGATTGCCGTGCGGCTCGATGCTCGCCAGTTCAGCCATGTGAATGTCATGAGCGACAAGCTGGTGCCTGTGGCCAGGGCAGATGCGCAAGGGCGGCCTTTGTTTGCGCTGGCCCGGGCCTTGCTGCCCGGCTCCAGTCCGGTGCCGTATCTGGCGTTCTCGCACAGCATGGCGCTGGGGCGGCTGGTGGAAGACCATCTGGCCAATCATCCGCTGCTGCCCAGGCTGCGACGCTGCATAGACTGTGACTCGGCCGATGCCAATTACGAGTACGTGCTCAAGGGCCTGGGCGTGGCCTGGATGCCTTGGTCCATGGTGCATAGGGATTGTCAGGACGGCAGGCTGGCGGTAGCGGGAGATAGCAGTCTTGACGTGCATTTCGATGTGCGTCTGTATCGACCCAAGCGTCGCCTGAGCACCGCTGCCGAGCAGTTCTGGAGCGACATCACGGGCTAGTGATGCAAGTCCACGCCCTGGACGCTCAAGCCCACTTTCAGAGTGAAAACAACCAATGGCGTGGCTGCGATGCAGTTACGCGTGCATGACAGAGAAGCCAAGGCGGGCCCATGTCGAGCTTATGTGCCGAAATGGCACGAAGATGTGCGCTATCGGCACAAAAAGTCTTTCTCTGTATTCGCACAATTGCCCTCATACAGATTCCGAATAATCTCATGCAAAAAACAAACATGCTCCGCCGCACCACCATCGCCGCAGGTCTGCTGATGGCCGCTGCCGTTGCGACTCCCGCTTTCGCCTCTGACAACTACCCCAGCAAGGCCATCACCATGGTCGTGGGCTACCCTGCAGGTGGCAGTACCGACCTCGTGGGTCGCCTGGTGGCGGATGGACTGGCCAAGAAACTGGGCCAGCCCGTGGTGGTGGAAAACCTGGGCGGTGCCGGTGGCGTCATTGGCGCGCAAAAAGTGGCCAAGGCCCAGCCCGATGGCTACACCATCCTGGTAGGTGCCAACAATGAACTGGCCATTGCCAAGCTCATCAACAAGGCGGTGAAGTACAACATCGGCGATTTCACGCCCATCGGCCTGGTGGGTTCGCAGCCCATGGTGCTGGTGGCTTCGCACAAGGCAGGCGTGAAGAACGCGGCCGAGTTTGTGAGCCTGGTTTCCAAGAACCCCGACAAGTTCAGCTATGGCAGCTCCGGCGTAGGCACAGCCCTGCATCTGGCGGGTGAACTGGTCAAGGAGCAGGGCAAGCTGCACATGATGCACGTGCCCTATAAGGGGGTGGCGCCTCTGACCACCGACCTGGTCGGCAGCAATATCGAGTTTGGTGTGTTTGTGCTGTCTTCTGGGCTGCCCCAGATCAAGGCTGGCAAGGTCGTCGCATTGGGTACGACCGAAGCCAAGCGCTCGGCCATCACGCCCGACATTCCTGCGCTGTCCGAGCTGCCACAGTTCAAGAACGTGGACATCAATAGCTGGTTCGCCATGATGGCCCCCAAGGGCCTGCCTGCTCCCATTGCTGCCAAGCTCAAGCATGCGCTGGATGAGGTGATGGCCTCGCCCGAGTTCCGCAAGAAGATGGAAGAAACCGGCAATGTGGTGGCCGATCCCAAGGTGGATGCAGGCAAGTACATCAACGCGGAGATCGCCAAGTACACCAAGATTGTGCAGTTTGCCAAGATCGAGAACTGATCTGACTTAATGCGGCCTGAGGCTGCTGTGAGTTGGTGAAACGGCCTGTGCTTTGAGGAGCGCAGGTCGTTTGTTTTTGATAGCTGCTGGTGCTTGCTGTGCCTGTGTTTTAGGCAGTTTTTAGTTGATTTTTTTACGACTTGCTTGATTGATGGGCAGAAGGCGGGCATCGGCCCGCCAGCCGAGCCCCGTCTCCCTGAACGGAGATCAGGCAAGAATCAAGCTAACGTCCAATCGCATAAAGCGCCAACAGCTATTAATTCTGAGTCGTCAGCTGACAACGCGAAGGCGACACTGCCCCCACATTCACCTTCTGCTGCGCAAGCGAGGCATGCAAAGGCTCGCCCAGCAGCAGATTGCGCGCCAGCAGGCTGTAGCCGGCGGCGCTCTGGATGCCGTAGCCACCCTGGGCGGCCACCCAGAAAAAGCCTGGGACGGGCGTGGGTGAGGCATCCCAGCCGATGACCAGTTCACCATCGGCCACAAAGCTGCGCAGGCCGGCCCAGGTGTGAGACGGGCGGCGGATTTGCAGCGTGGTCGCTTCTTCGATGTGATAGATGCCGGTGGCAATGTCCAGCTCTTCGGGCACCACATCATGCGGCGCAACCGGGTCGGCGTTGGCGGGAGAGCCCAGCAACTGGCCGGCATCGGGCTTGATGTACCAGTTTTCATCGGCGCTGATGATGGCGGGCCAGTGCGTGGCATCCAGACCTTCGGGGGTGCTGAAGGTGAAGGCGCTGCGGCGTTTGGGCGTGATGCCGATGGTGGCTGCTCCTGCCATGACGGCAATGCCATCCACCCAGGCGCCAGCGGCGTTGATGATGACCTTGGCTCTAACGCTCAAGCCTTTGGGCAGGGCGATGTGCCAAAGCTCGTTGACACGGGTAATGCCCTCGACCGCAGCGTTGCACCACAGGTCGCCGCCGCGCTGGCGCAGGCCGCGGATATAGCCCTGGTGCAGGCCATGCACGTCGATATCGCGCGCACCGCTGTCCAGAAAACCGTCTACCAGTACATCGGTGTTGAGGATGGGCACCAGGGCCTTGAGTTGCTCGGCACTCAGGCGCTGGGCATCGGGGGAGTGGATGACGGCCTCGGCATAGGCGGCATCGACCAGTTCTTTTTGCTCTGCCGTGCCCACATAGAGCACACCGCGTGGAGTGAGGATGGGTGCCTCGGCAAAACCTGCGGGCGGTGCGTCATAAAAGGCGCGGCTGGCGCGGGTCAGGGCCTGGACTTGCTCGGGGCCGTAATGCTCCTCGAACAATGCCGCGGAGCGGCCGGTGGTGTGATAGCCGGGCTGGGATTCGCGCTCCAGCACCAGCACGGAAGGGGGCGTATCTCCGCCGCTCTGGGCCAGTTGCCAGGCTGTGGAGGCACCGGCCATGCCAGCGCCCACAATCACAAAATCCCATACGTCGTTTTGCATCTTCATCTCTCCATCGGCGTTATGCAGCTATGGTTTGCATAGCTGTATGCGCTTTATCAGTCTTGGCTTGTGGCCGATTTTGCTGCTTTTTTTCCTTGACCGGCCTTGTCCAGATAGGGCTTGAGGTAGCGGCCCGTCACGCTGGCGGGGTTGGCGGCCACCTCTTCGGGCGTGCCCACGGCCACGACCTGGCCGCCGCCCGAGCCACCTTCTGGGCCCATGTCGATCAGCCAGTCAGCGGTCTTGATGACGTCGAGGTTGTGCTCAATCACGACGATGGTGTTGCCCGCATCGCGCAGCTGGTGCAGCACCTTCAAAAGCAGGGCAATGTCTGCAAAGTGCAGGCCGGTAGTGGGCTCGTCAAGGATGTAGAGCGTGCGGCCCGTGTCGCGCTTGCTCAGCTCTTGCGCCAGCTTCACACGCTGGGCCTCGCCACCCGAAAGCGTGGTGGCGCTCTGGCCCAGACGGATGTATGACAGGCCCACATCCAGCAGCGTCTGCAGCTTGCGCGCAATGCTGGGCACATCCTTGAAGAAGGCGTGGGCGTCTTCGACGGTCATCTCCAGAATCTGCGAGATGTTCTTGCCCTTCCACAGCACTTCCAGTGTCTCGCGGTTGTAGCGCAGACCGTGGCAGATATCGCAGGGCACATAGACATCGGGCAGAAAGTGCATTTCCACCTTGACCACGCCGTCGCCCTGGCAGGCCTCGCAGCGGCCACCGGAGACGTTGAAACTGAAGCGGCCTGGCCCGTAGCCTCGCTCCTTGGCGGTGTTGGTCTCGGCCATTAGGTCGCGGATGGGTGTGAACAAGCCGGTATAGGTGGCTGGGTTGCTGCGCGGCGTGCGGCCTATGGGGGACTGGTCGACGTTGATGACCTTGTCAAAGTAGTCGATGCCGATGATGTCCTCATGCGGCGCAGGCTCGGTGCCTGCGCGGTGCACCTGGCGTGCGGCTTCGGCGTACAGCGTGTCGTTGACCAAAGTGGACTTGCCCGAGCCTGAAACGCCGGTTACGCAAGTCAGCAGGCCCACAGGGAAGTCCACCGTCACATTCTTCAGGTTGTGACCGCGTGCGCCTTCTATGCGCAGAGCCTGCAGGTCGGAATGTGCCTGATCGAGGGCCGCTCGCTTTTGTGCGGCGGTGACGGGAAAGTGCGACTTCTTCTCGGAAACCTCTTCTTGTGCTTTCCGGACGACTGGCAGCCAGGGGGTGCGGCGTTTGGGCACGGGAATGCTTTGCATGCCGCTGAGGTAGCGGCCCGTGGGCGAATCGGGGTTGGCCTTGACTTCGTCATAGGTGCCTTGGGCCATGACTCGGCCGCCGTGCACACCGGCACCGGGGCCCATGTCGATGACTTGATCGGCAGCGCGCATCATGTCCTCGTCGTGCTCGACCACGATCACGCTGTTGCCGATGTCGCGCAGATGCTCCAGCGTGGCAATCAGCTTGTCGTTGTCGCGCTGGTGCAGGCCAATCGATGGCTCATCGAGCACGTACATCACGCCGGTCAGGCCTGAGCCGATCTGCGAGGCCAGTCGAATGCGCTGGGCCTCGCCGCCAGAGAGCGTATCGGCGCTGCGGTCCAGGCTCAGATAGGACAGGCCCACATCGTTAAGGAACAGCAGGCGCGAGGCGATTTCGCGCACGACCTTGCTGGCGATATCGGCCTTGGCGCCGCTCATGTTCAGGTGCTTGAACCAGTGCAGCGCATCGCTCAGCGTGGCGTGGCTGACTTCATAGATGGAACGCGCCTGCTCACCTTCACCCACGCGTACAAAGCGTGCCTCGCGCCGCAGGCGTGTGCCCTCGCATTCGGGGCACTTGCGGATGCTGCGCATCTTGGCCAGATCGTCGCGGACTACCGTGGATTCGGTTTCGCGATAGCGGCGCTTGATGTTGGGGATGATGCCTTCGAATGGGTGGGACTTGATAAAGGCTTCGCCCTTGCGCTCGCCGCTCTCGAAAACATAGTTGAAAGAGATGGCTTCATCGCCCGAGCCCCAGAGGACGACGTCGCGCACCTTCTCGGGCAGCTCTTCAAACGGCGTCTCGGTGCTCACGCCGTAATGCTTGGCCACGCTCTCCAGCATGGAAAAGTAGTAGTTGTTGCGCTTGTCCCAGCCCTTGATGGCCCCGCTGGCCAGGCTCAGCGACGGGAAGGGCACGACGCGGTCGGGGTCGAAGTCCTCGCTGTTGCCCAGGCCGTCGCAGGCCTGGCAGGCCCCCATGGGCGAGTTGAACGAGAAAATGCGCGGCTCCAGCTCGGGCAGGGAGTAGTCGCACATGGGGCAGGCGAACTTGGCGCTGAACAAATGCTCCTTGCCGCTGTCCATCTCCAGCGCAACCACGCGACCTCCGGCGTCGTTGCCACCAGCTCGCAGTGCGGCCTCAAAGCTCTCGGCCAGGCGCTGCTTGATGTCTTCACGCACTTTGACGCGGTCAATCACCACGTCGATGTTGTGGCGCTCGTTCTTTTCCAGCTTGGGCAGGGACTGGGCGTCGTAAATCTGCCCGTCGATGCGAAAGCGCACATAACCCTGAGCCTGTAGCTGTACAAACAACTCCGCAAACTCGCCCTTTTTCTCGCGCGCCAGTGGGCCGAGGATCATCAGCTTGGTGTCTTCGGGCAGCTGCAGAACGCTGTCCACCATCTGGCTGATGGTCTGGGCCTGCAGCGGCAGATTGTGGTCGGGGCAGAACGGCGTGCCCGCGCGGGCGTAGAGCAGGCGCAGATAGTCGTTGATCTCGGTCACCGTGCCCACGGTGGAGCGCGGGTTGTGGCTGGTGGCCTTTTGCTCGATGGAGATGGCGGGCGACAGGCCCTCGATCAGATCGACATCGGGCTTGTCCAGTCGACCCAGAAACTGGCGTGCATAGGCCGAGAGACTTTCCACATAGCGGCGCTGGCCCTCTGCATACAAGGTATCGAAGGCCAGACTGGACTTGCCCGAGCCCGACAGGCCTGTAATCACCACCAACTGGTTGCGGGGGATGTCCAGATCAATGTTTTTGAGATTGTGCGTGCGTGCGCCGCGAATGGCGATGCGAGTCTGTGCCAGAGAACGGCCCAGATAGAGGCTGTCATCGTGGATTTCAGAGGGCGAATCAGGCTTCAGGGACACGGGCGCTCCAGACGGGGAAAACTCTCCATGATAGTCAGACGGGCTTATGTGTGACCAGAGGCTCTAGGTTCACGGACAATCTACGGTTTTATTTCCTCTCTTTTGCTCGCTGGTGATTTAGTTAACGTGGGCATAAGACTTTGACTCTTGGCAAAATTTGAGCGTGAAAAAAATCAACACATCCCCAAGCGCGCCTAGTGCGAGCGTGCAGGGCACGGACAAATCCACCACCACCATGACCTCTCAGGAGCGCCGCTCCAGCGGTGCGCTGGCGCTGATCTTTGCGCTGCGCATGCTGGGCCTGTTTCTGGTGCTGCCCGTCTTCATGCTGGAAGCTCGCAAATATCCAGGCGGTGATGACCCGGCCATGATTGGCCTGGCCATGGGTCTTTATGGCCTGACGCAAGCCGTCTTTCAGTTGCCTATCGGACTTGCCTCTGACCGCATTGGCCGCAAGCGCGTCATCGTTGCGGGCCTGCTGGTGTTTGCGGCAGGCAGCCTGATCGCCGCCATGGCCGATTCGCTCACAGGCCTGATGGTGGGCCGCGCCATTCAGGGCGCGGGTGCAGTCTCTGCTGCCGTGACCGCCTTGCTGGCCGATTTGACGCGGGATGGCGTGCGAACAAAGGCCATGGCCATGGTGGGCGGCAGCATTGGCCTGATGTTTGCGCTGGCGCTAGTACTGGCCCCGTTGCTCAACGCCTGGATTGGTCTGTCTGGCATCTTTGGCCTGACCTGCGCACTGGCCATGGCAGGAATTGCCGTTGTGCTGTGGGTGGTACCGCCCGAGCCCAAGCAGCATGCCGATGCCCCAAAGGGCAAGTTCAGCGATCTGCTGGGCCAGCCCGACCTGCTGCGCCTGAATTTTGGCGTTTTCATCCTGCACACGGTGCAAATGTCGATGTGGGTGGCCGTGCCCGCCATGCTGGTGCAGGCTGGTCTGGCCAAAGAGCAGCACTGGCATATCTATCTGCCTGCGGTGCTGCTGTCTTTTCTGGCGATGGGTATGCTGTTCTCCATGGAGCGCAAGGGCAAGCTGCGCAAGGCCTTGCTGGGAGCCATTGGCCTGGTGTTGCTTGTGCAAATCGGCTTGGGCATGCTGGCCGCCAGCGGCACGATACCCACTATCTGGTGCATGGCGCTGCTGATGTTTCTGTTTTTCTGCGGCTTCAATACGCTGGAGGCTTCTCAGCCAAGCCTGGTCTCGCGCATGGCACCTGCGCCACTGCGGGGTGCCGCCTTGGGTGCCTACAACACCCTGCAGTCGCTGGGCCTGTTTGCTGGCGGTGCAGTGGGGGGGGCGGTCGCTAAATTTGCGGGCATGCCCGGCCTGTTCATCATGACGGCTGTGTTGACCGCACTGTGGTTGTTGGTGACCTTGCCGCTGCGCCCGGTAGGCCGTAACGGCTGATCAATCAGGTATGACGGGTATAGGGAAATCCCGCGCTCGTCATGGTCAGCTTGGGGCAAAATGCGCACTTCATTGGTCTGGGACTCATCCTTAAAACCCAGGCCACTTCAACTGAAAAGGTATCTCTATGGCATCCGTCAACAAAGTCATCATCGTCGGCAATCTGGGTCGTGACCCTGAAATGCGTACCTTTCCCAGCGGCGATCAGGTGGCCAATGTGACCATCGCCACCACAGACCGCTGGCGCGACAAGAACACCGGTGAAAACCGCGAGGCCACTGAATGGCACCGCGTGACGTTCAATGGCCGTCTGGCCGAAATCGCAGGTCAATATCTGCGCAAGGGCAGCCAGGTCTATGTGGAAGGCAGCTTGCGCACCCGCAAGTGGACTGACCAAGCTTCCGGCCAGGAACGTTACGCAACCGAAATCCGCGCCGACACCATGCAGATGCTGGGCAGTCGCCAGGGTGGCGGTCAGCAGCAAGGCGGCTATGGCAGTGATGACGGCTATGGTGAAAGCAGCTACGAAGCACCTCGTCGCCAGGCGCCTGCTCCCATGCAACAACGCTCCGCTCCCGCTCCTATGCAGCAACAACGTCCTACCCCCGCGCCCATGGCACCTCCTCCTCAGCGTGCAGCTTCGGGCTTTGATGACATGGATGACGACATCCCGTTCTAAAGATTCCTTAGATAGGTTTTTTTGATGCGAGGCCCACTCTCGAAAGAGAGGTGGGCCTTGTTGTTTCTGTGCAGGCATCAGACTTGCTTCTACCGGGCAAGTTGAGAAATTCAATAGACATACCAACACTCATCGATTTACTGAAATAAGATGCGAGCATGTGAGTGCGTTTCATCCAGTTACGATTGGTGACTTTGCACGGGATCACACGTACAGTGTGAAGAGTCCAGCCAGTGCAGCCAAGCAAGACTTGGCGTTTCCTCAGGAGCTTCGAGCATGCCGACTTTGGTCATCTCAATCGATGGTGCTGTCATCAAGGAAGTACAGCTCACCAAGGAGCGCACGACCTTGGGTCGTCGCCCTTACAACGACATCGTGATCGAGAATCTGGCGGTCAGCGGCGAGCATGCAGTGCTCACCATCACGGATGGCAAGGTCAGTATCGAAGACCTGCGCAGCACCAACGGTACCTATGTCAATGGCCGGGCAGTTCAGAAGCAGGACTTGCTCAATGGCGACTTGCTGGATATCGGACGCTACAAGATTCGCTTTTTGGACACTGCGGCTGTCGATACGCATGTACCAGCATCTCCAAATCAGGACGCCAAAAAGGCACTGGCCCATATTTCTGAAGAGGCAGACAGTGACTATGCCAAGCTGTCCAGCCCCTCCGGTTTTGGTGAAATCTCCAGCTTTGCTTCAACCATTCAAGGCGCTTTATCTGCCTTGCCTGAGCGTCATGCAGTGATTCGAATGCTCACTGGGAGCTTGGCTGGCAAGGAGGTGCCGCTGTTCAAGGTTGTCACCACCCTAGGCAAGCCTGGCGTCGCCATTGCATCCATTACACAAAAGCCCCATGGCTTTGTGCTGACCCAGCTTGAAGGCAAGAGCGAAGACCTCAAGCTCAATGGTCAGGTAGTAGGCCCCTTGTCGGTTCCCTTGCTCAATGGCGATACGGTGGAGCTGGCGGGAAGCTCCATGCGCTTTGTCGTGGAGTAGCCATCGAGCTTGATGCTTGTCAAGCTGGCTGACAAATTTGTCAGGGCATCAAAGCTGTTGGTACAAAAATGTTTCCAGTGGGCGAACAATTTTTGCCAAACGTGTCACTTTCAAGAGAGTGCACTTAGAAAAATAGTTGGCACGCTGCTTGCTTGTTAGATGGCTACTTCATCAACCTAGGGAGTTTTTCATGAAGCGTTCTATTCAAAAGGGTTTTACCCTGATCGAACTGATGATCGTTGTGGCGATCATCGGTATTCTGGCTGCTGTGGCTTTGCCTGCTTATCAAGATTACACGGCTAAGTCCCAAATTGCAGCAGGCTTGGCGGAAATTTCGCCAGCTAAAACGAATATTGAAACCAAAATTTCTGATGGTGGGGTTACGACCATTGCTACAGCTACTCGCGATGACTTGGTGTCTATCGGACTGACTCCAAAGGCTGGTGGATTGGCCTCAGATCGCTGCACATACGCAGCTACTTTGAATGCTAACGGCGCTGCTTCGGTTACTTGCACATTGATTGGTAATGCTCAAGTTAAAGACAAGAAGATTGTATGGACTCGTGCCCAAGACGATCAAACTACAGGAGTTACAGGAGCTTGGACTTGCTCGACTGATGTTGCTGAGAAGCTGCGTCCAGCTACATGCAAAACCACTGCAACCTAATATTTAATAATTAATGAATCAAATAAGCGCTCATTAAAGAGCGCTTATTTTTTGGGAAGAAATAAAGCGAGAAATAGGAAATAAAGGACACCCACTTAGTTGGACAAAATAAACTGCGTCCATTACCCGTGTCCTCACGCTAACCCGCTGAAAGCCCGCCATGACACGCCCCCGCTCAGCCTGCCCGATACCGCCTGGCACCACTGCGTCTCGCGCTGCGTGAGACGCGCCTTTTTGTGTGGGCATGATCACCATGGAGGCCAGAATTTTGAGCACCGCAATGCTTGAGTAAGGCTCAGCACAAAAATCAAGCCCAATCAGCCTCTAGCCCAATTCTAGTAAGCGCAGCAAGCTATCAACAAAGATTCTGTTTTGTCGCCAGCGACAGAGGCCGGGTCTCGCCCCGGCAGGCGACCTTCTTTTCTTGCTCGTGCAAGCAAAGAAGGCAAAAGAACACGGCCCGACAGTCCGCGTCACTGCGGCTTCGCCTTTGGGCAACCTGCGTCACGCCATTCAGTCTGCGGTGCGGCAAAACTCGCTGAGTGCTTGCAGCACTCCGCTCAAACAGGTTACCGCAAATTCGATGACGAAGCATTGGCACTCTTCGGTGCCAATGCCCGCAGCCTGAACACCGTGCCTCAGGCGCGGACAGACGGGCGGTAGCGGACGGCCTGCAAGCGCTGTGATGAAATGGCTTGCAGCCAAGGCGCATCAATCGTTGGCAGCTATTAATTTTTAGCGAAGCTATCCCGCATCTGGTATTGCTCCTTCTGTCCTGCCTGCGACGGCGGCCTCTGGTTGCGGGCGTCTGCACCGCAGAGTGCAGACGCATCGTGATCGGACTTGCGGGAATGTGCTTGAACGGAGAGCGCAAGCTCGAAGTGAGCTTTGCCGCATAGCAAGCAGAGGTTGACGGCGCAGGTCTGCCCATAGCGAAGTGCAACGTAGCGAAGGGATGAGGCAGCAGGGGCTGGCTCTTTGCCTACTTTCTTGCACAAGAAAGTAGATCGGCAGGCGGGCCGGGACCCGCCCTCTGTCCGTGAATCAGGCACGTAGCCCGAACAAGAAATTCAGGCCAAATCGGCCTTAAACCCAGGCTTAGAAAGCGCTGACAGCTATCAAAATTTCTCAGCGCACAGATAGCCTCAGATCACCCAGCTCCCTGACTTCCCCCCGTGCTTCTCCAGCACCCGTACCCCTTCCATCACCATCCCCTTATCCACCGCCTTGCACATATCGTAGATAGTCAGCAGGCCGACCTGCACGGCGGTCAGGGCTTCCATTTCCACGCCGGTCTGGCCCTTTAGCTCCACGGTGGCGGTGCAGAGGATGGAGCTGGATTCGGGCTGCAGCTTAAATTCCACGGCCACGCGGGTCAGGGCCAGGGGGTGGCACAGGGGAATGAGATCGCTGGTCTTCTTGGCGGCCATGATGGCGGCGATACGGGCGACACCCAGAACGTCGCCTTTTTTGGCGGTGCCGGCCTCCACGATGGCCAGGGTTTCCGGCTTCATGGTGATGCGGCCTTCGGCGACGGCGATGCGGTGGGTGGCGGCCTTGGCGCCTACGTCCACCATATGGGCCTGGCCTTGGGCGTCGAAGTGAGTGAGAGAGGACATGGCGTGATTCTTTCCGGCCCCAGATGCGCGAGGCTCTGCGGCTCAAAGTACAGGTTGGATGGAGCGGCTCTTGCGGCTTGACCTGGGTGCATCAGCCTGGCAAGTCGCGGTGTCCATCAATCAAGGCATCATAGTAGGGTGTTGAACGGTCGGCATTCAGCTGGGCTGATGCTGGCAATGCTCTGATTGCCATGCCATTTTTGATGCAAAAACTGCCTAAACTCCATACCCTAAAATCGCTGACAGCTTCTGTTTTGATAGCGATTCAGATCGCTTCTCCTGTGGCGAGTACTGCCCAAGCTGCGGGTTTGCCGACCTTGGGCGACGGCGCGTCGTCTCTGACGACTGGCGAAGAGCGGCGTCTGGGAGACTCCATCATCAAGGAGCTCTATCGCGACCCGGACTATCTGGATGACCCGGTGCTGCAGGAGTATGTGGAAGGCATCTGGCTGCATTTGCAGGATGCGGCGCGCAAAAGTGGTGAGCTGTCGCCAGAGCTGGAAGAGCGCTTTGCCTGGACTTTGATACTGGGCAAAGACAGGCAGGTCAACGCATTTGCACTGCCCGGCGGCTACATGGGCGTGTATCTGGGACTGATCAGTGTGGTCAGCAGCGGCGATGAGCTGGCATCGGTCATTGCCCACGAAACCAGTCACATCACCCAGCGCCATATCGCCCGCATGATGGCGCAGCAGGGCAAGCAGACGCCGCTGATGCTGGCTTCCATGCTGCTGGGCGCCCTGGCCGCGACGCGCAGCCCCGATGCGGCCATGGCCATCATGATGGGCGGGCCAGCGGCGGTGATGCAGAACCAGCTGAATTTCTCGCGCGCCATGGAGAGCGAGGCGGATCGCATGGGCTATAGCCTGATGTCTCCAGCCGGCTTTGCTCCTCAGGGTTTTGTGAGTATGTTTGGCAAGTTGCAGCAGGCCAGCAGGCTCAATGACAACGGCAGCTGGCCGTATCTGCGCAGCCACCCGTTGACGACGCAGCGTATCGCCGATATGGACTCACGCATTCCGCCCGGCAAGCGAGTGGCGGACCCTGTGCCCACGATGGAGCACGTGATGATGGCGGCCCGCGCCCGTGTGATCTCCAACCCCGGCGTGGAAGTGCGGCGTCAGTGGGCCACGCTGCCACGTTCGGGCAGCTTTGCAAGTCAAAGTTCGTTTGAGCAGGTGGCGCAGCTGTATGCAGCCACGCTCAGCGCCATGTATTTGCGGGACTGGCCTCTGGCCCGCGAGATGGGGCAGCGCTTGTTGGCCGCGACAGCGGGCAATGCGCAGGCCCATATCCAGGCACAGTGGTTGAATGCCGAGCTGGAATACAAGGCAGATAACCCCCAGGCAGCGCTGGCGGCACTTCCTTCTCAATCCAGCAAGCCCCCTCAGGAGGCACCCAAGGTGACGGCCAGCGGCAACCTGGCGGGGCCGAGCCTGGCAACGATTGATGTGGTGGAGCGGGTTGCACCGCGCAGGCCTGAGTTGTTGCTCAAGACCGATATCTTGCTCAAGCTCAACCAGGCAGCACCCATGGCCAGCCCTTTGCAGACCTGGGTGACAGACCACCCTCGGGACGGTCTGGCCTGGCAGACGCTGGGGCGCGTATGGCGCAGTCAGGGTCAGGAAATGAGAGCACTGCGCGCAGAGGCTGAAGCCCAGGTCGCGCACTATGACTATGCAGCTGCGGTGGACCGCTTCAAGGCGGCGCAGGATCTGGCCCGCAGGGCCGGTGCTCAGGCCGATTATTTCGAGGCGTCCATCATCGACACGCGCTTGCGTGCCGTGGATGAGTTACTCAGAGAACAGTTGCGCGACAAGGCGATCAATAAATAGACCCAGCACCGAGTAAATCAGTGCGCCCAGCATGGCGGCCCAGAAGCCTGTGACATGAAAGCCCCCCAGCATGCCGGAGGCCATCCAGAACATCAGGCCATTGATCACAAACAGGAACAGACCCACGGTGACGAGGGTCACGGGCAGGGTCAGAATGATCAGGATGGGCCGTACGACGGTGTTGAGCAGGCCAATGACCAAGGCGGCGATCATGGCCGAGCCAAAGCTTTGTACTTGTACGCCGCTGTAGATATAGGTCACGCAGAGCAGCGCCACTGCGCACAGAAGCCATTTGACGATAAGTTTCATGCTGGCCAGCATAGCAGCAGCCCGTGCTGCTGCAGTGTGCCGGCATTCTCGCCATGAAAAAAGCCCTGCATGGATTTTGACCATGCAGGGCTTTTGTATGAAGGGCTGTTGGCTATTAAATCGAGAGTGAATCGTCGATGACAAACCCCATCATGGCCGCAATGGCAGCCATGGTGCCGGGCAGATTCCAGCGGCCCTCGCTGGTACCCGCTTTGGTGCCGGCCTTGGCGGGGGCTGCTTGCATGGCTTCTTGCTTGGGGCGGCGAGCATCGATGATCTGGGCTGCGCCATGCTGCTGCTGCAGCTCGGCAACCAGCTCTGTCAGCGGGCCCTTGGCCAAGACAGGGGTGACTTTGCCGCCCGCAGTGGCCATGACGGGCAGCAATGCCGCAAACAGCTTGTCAGCCCATTTGCCACGCCAGTTTTCACGGGCACGGTGACTGACCCACTTGCTCACACGATGGGTCATGCGCGGAGCACAGGCCACCAGCAACCAGTGGGAGGAAGCCGCCTGGCTCGATCCCGCCAGCGCCTCGAGCATGGGCTGGGCGTATGTGGCGTCATCCACGTAAACAATGATGGGATTCAAAGTGCGTCCTAACTGGAACGAAGGTTGAAGAATGCGGCCCCTGGCAGTTGCATGGGGCCGGCTTGTTTCCGTTGTGATTCGTGAATGGGGCGGTCAGTTCCCGCCTTTCATCACGAATGATCGGATTTGCAGAACTTAGTGGGCTGCAGGGGCGGGGCGGCGGCTGGCAATGAACTTGCCCAGAGCCAGCACCAGCAGGGCGCCACCAATGTGAGCGGACCAGTACAGGGCTCTGGAGATTTCAGCCAGGCCTTGTGCATCGGTCGTACCCAGCTTGGGCATCCACAGCCACTTTTCGGTATTGACGAACACGGGGTCGGTCACCAGCATGCCGCCAGCGATCCAGCCCAGCAGCATGCCGCCAGCCACGATGATCAGGGGGAAGCGCTCCATCAGCTTGATGACCAGCTGCGAGCCCCAGACGATGATAGGCACCGAGATCAGCAGACCCAGCACGATCAGCAGCATCTGGTGTTCGCCCGAGCTTTGTGCGGCGCCGGCAATGGCGATCACGTTGTCCACGGACATCACCAGGTCGGCCACGATGATGGTCTTGATGGCTGCAAACAGCTTGTCGCTGCCCTGGATGTTGTCGTGATCGTCGTCATCGGGAGCAATCAGCTTGATACCGATCCAGACCAGCAAGATGGCGCCCACGACCTTCAGGAAGGGCAGGGCCAGCAGCACCATGGCGAAGGCGATCAGGATGATGCGCAGGATGATGGCACCGGCCGTGCCGTAAATGATGCCCTTGCGGCGCTGCTCAGGTGGCAGCTTGCGGCAGGCAAGCGCAATCACGACGGCGTTGTCGCCGCCCAGCAGAATGTCGATGATGATGATCTGGCCCAGCGCGATCCAGAAGGGCGCATGGGTGAGAAAGTCCAGGTCCATGTGTTTTTTCCTCGTTGTCGAATGTTGTCGCAGCAAGTGTGACGCATGTGCCGCGCTTGCCGCTGATACTAATTGACCATTGCGACGTAAGCCTAAGCACCCATCCGGGCAAGGAAACCTGGCTCGGGGAGTTCTTTGATCGACCGTCACGGGTCCATCAAAGGTCTTGCTCGACTGCAGCATGACTGCAATCCGAATGGCCGGAAGCGTGAAGCTTCGTATTGACGACCAGTTCGCTGCCAGACTTGTGCGCGCACAGGCTGGTTGAGCTACTCCCCTTCGAAGGGGGCGATTTCAACACAGTGCGCCGTCGATGACAAGTTTCAAAACCCATTTGTTTTCTGGGTTTTTTCTCGGGCATGTGTCTTGCGGTGAGCTGGCAGGCAGCATTTTTAGCTACTAAAAATGGAGCAACCTTGTCGGGGCAGGCTTGGCGGTGGCGGCTTATGATTCCCGCTCCATGACTGCCATTCACATCACCGACATCGAAGCTGCCATCAACTACTGGCGAGATCGCTCTCCCTCTCCGGATGGCGTGTTGTTGACCCCCGAGGTGCGGGCGCTGGCCCAGGTGTATGCACTGATGATTTATGCGCGCGAGTCCGAGGTGGCCGTGGAGGGCTTTCCTTCCTATGCCATGGCGGCCTGGCTGACATGGTTTGACACCACCCCCGATACGCCCTGCATTGCGATTTGCTCCACCAGCCAGGGTGACGAAAAGTGCAAGGGCTGTGGCCGCAGCTTTGACGAAGTGCAGCTGTGGACGGCGATGGAGCCGGCCGAAAAGCGCGCCGTGTGGCGGCGCATTACGGTGGAGGGTGACTCCTGGCGCTTTAACCGCTATGCAGAGCGCGCCGTGGAGCGAAAACACACCCCCTGAACCCCTGAAGCGCTAAGAGCCTTCCCCCTTTCCCGCTTCGCGGGATGGGGACGATGCCTTCGCGGCGGGGCCGCCCTTGCCAGGCATCTAGCGCCAAAGCAAGTGCGTGTTTCAGTAGCTTATTTCCAGCGCGTGGGTTCGACAAACACCGTGCCCAGATTGCTGGACAGCGTCAGTTGCCCTTCCTGAATCGTGGCCTGCAGCTGCATGCTGCGCTCGGCCAGGGAAACGAGTTGCTGAGAGACTTCGGAGTCGATGTAGAGCACTTCCAGCTTTTGCTGGCGGTTGACCTTGCCTTCCAGGCCTTTCCACCAGACATGGGCGGCGTGGTTGAAGGGGTAGACCAGCACATGGTCGGACTTGTTGCAGGCCTTGGTGATGGGCTTTTCGTCGGGTTGGCCGACTTCGATCCACAGACGCTTCTGGCCGGTGAAGTCGGTGATGTGCACGTCCGGATCATCGGGGTCGGACAGGCCCACGCCAAAACCCAGCGTACCGTCGCCATTGCACAGGTCCTGCAGCTGGTGGGCATTCAGCGCCAGGGCGACCAGGCGCACCATCATGCGCTCGTCGGTCTCGCTGGGGTGGCGGGCCAGGGTCAGATTGTGGTCGGCGTAGTAGCTGTGGTCGATATCGGCAATCGACAGATTGGCTTTGAAGATGGTGGACTTGATGGCCATGGCGGGTTCCGTGGTGGGTGCTGCCCGCAGGCAGTCATTTTGAAAACTATCAAAAACAAGAGCTGCCAGCGCCAATCAATATTGGCTTTGGCAGCTCTTTGATGCTGAAGCGCTTGTACATCAAGCGCTAGCAGCTATCTTTTTAGACGCGCTTGGCGAGTTCGGCAGCCTTGCCGATGTAGCTGGCGGGAGTCATGGCCAGCAGACGATCCTTGTCGGTCTGGGGGATTTCCAGACCGTTGATCAGGCGGTGCAGGTCTTCGGCCAGCACGGTCTTGCCGCGCGTGACTTCCTTGAGCTTTTCGTAGGCACCCTGCACGCCATAGCGGCGCATCACGGTCTGGATGGGCTCGGCCAGCACTTCCCAGGCGTGGTTCAGGTCGTCCTGCAGGCGCTCTTCGTTGAGCTCCAGTTTGTTCAGGCCGGTCATCAGCGAAGCGTAGGCCAGAGTCGTGTAGCCAAAGGCCACGCCGATATTGCGCAGCACGGTGGAGTCGGTCAGGTCACGCTGCCAGCGCGAGATAGGCAGCTTCTCGGCCAGGTGCTTGAGCATGGCGTTGGCCATGCCCAGATTGCCTTCGCAGTTCTCGAAGTCGATGGGGTTGACCTTGTGAGGCATGGTCGAAGAGCCGATCTCGCCAGCCTTCAGGCGCTGCTTGAAGAAGCCCAGCGACACATAGCCCCAGATGTCGCGCGACAGGTCGATCAGGATGGTGTTGGTGCGCGCCATGGCATCGAACAGCTCGGCCATGTAGTCATGGGGCTCGATCTGGATGGAATAGGGCTGGAAGTTGATGCCCAGGCCCTTGGGCTCGGCAGATTCCACCACGCTCTGGCTGAAGGCTTCCCAGTCAAATTCGGGCCAGGCCGAGAGGTGGGCGTTGTAGTTACCCACGGCGCCGTTCATCTTGCCCAGAATCTTCACGCCGGCGATGTTGGCAGCGGCCTTTTGCAGGCGCACGACCACGTTGGCCAGCTCCTTGCCCACGGTGGTGGGAGAGGCGGTCTGGCCGTGCGTGCGGCTGAGCATGGGCACTTCGGCGTAGAGGTGGGCCATCTCGCGCAGCTTGGCGATGATGCCTTCCACAGCGGGCAGCAGCACGGTGTCGCGGCCCACGCGGATCTGCAGGGCGTGGCTGGTGTTGTTGATGTCTTCGCTGGTGCAGGCAAAGTGCACGAACTCGGCAGACTTTTGCAGCTCGGCGCGGCCGTCGAACTTGGACTTGATCCAGTACTCCACGGCCTTCACGTCGTGGTTGGTGGTCTTTTCGATGGCCTTGATGGCGTCTGCATCCGTTTCGGAGAAGTTGGCGACCAATGCGTGCAGATAGTCGCGCGATTCGGCCGACAGTGCGGGGAATTCGGCAAAGCCGGCATCGGACAGGGCGATGAACCAGGTCACCTCGACCTGAACACGGCGGTGCATATAGCCGTATTCGCTCATGATGGGGCGCAGGGCAGACAGCTTGGCGGCGTAGCGGCCGTCCAAGGGAGAAATGGCGGTGAGGGAGGACAGGTTCATGGTGGCGCAATTGTAGGTGCGCTGAATCACTCGCACGCCGTGCTGGGTTGCTTCAAGAGGGAATGCACGGTGTGCAGTCACCCTTGTGCCCAGGGCCAAGTGGACGGCGCCAGGACATAGAATCACCGGGCCGACCCGTCGTCGGCGACTCGCGTCATGGAACGGTTGCTATGAAATTAATAGGCTCCACCACCAGCCCCTTTGTGCGCAAAGTCCGCGTCGTGCTGGCCGAAAAAAAGCTGGACTATCAGTTTGTCGAGGAGAACCCCTGGGAGGAAGCGCTCAGCCCCGGAACGGGCAACCCTTTGGGCAAGGTGCCGCGTCTGGAGATGGATGGCACGGAGGCGATGTTCGATTCGCGTGTCATCGTCGAATATCTGGACACGCTCTCGCCCGTGGGCAAGCTGATCCCCGGCACAGGGCGCGAACGTGCCGAGGTCAAGACCTGGGAGGCTCTGGCCGATGGGGTGCTGGATGCGGCCATTTTGGCCCGTATGGAAGCGGTCTGGCCCGGACGCAGCCAAGAGCAGCGTAGCCAGGCCTGGATGGGCAGACAGATGGGCAAAGTAAAGGCCGCATTGCAAGTCATGTCCCAGGGGCTGGGAGAAAAGCCGTTTTGCTGTGGTGGTGCCCATCCGACGCTGGCAGATGTCAGCGTGTGCTGTGCACTGGCCTGGCTGGATTTTCGCTTTCCCGAACTGGACTGGCGCGCTGACCATGCAAACCTGGATGCATTGCTGAAAAAGCTGGCGGCGCGCCCCAGTTTTGCGAACACCGTGCCACATTGATCTTCACAGCCAATACAAAGAAAAAGGCCACTTGTCAGTGGCCTTTTTGCTGGAATAAAAAAGTTGCGAAGCTTCCCGAAACGAATTAAGAGAGGGAGGGAGGAGAAGCGCTCCGGGGAATTTTCAATGGGCAGACCCAAGGGCTTCGCAACTGTAAATACGGTACTGCAGGTCTTTCAACTCAGTGCATATGTTCATCTGATGCGACACTGTTGCAGAAGTTCCGGATCCAATGGGTTTCATTTGTGTAACAAATTCGTACTAGCTGTAGGCGGCCTTTGATGAATCCTGCCAGCCCGCCGGCGGGGCGGTACCGGCTCAGTCATGAGTACCCCGCCGAGTGGGAAGCTCAGTGATTGAGAGGCGGGGTGAACACGGCGCTCCAGAGCTTGAGCACGGCTTCGCACTGTGCCCTGGCTTGCTCAGGCTCCAGCTGGCCCGAGCGCTCATCGAGTCTTGCCACGTGTTGCAGGCGGCGTAGCTCCCGGTAGGCTTTGGCGGCGGCATAGCCCACGCCCTGGGGCAGCAGGCCAGCATCCTCGGCCCGCTGCAGCAGTGCAATATTGCCGACGTTGGCAATCAGCTCACGATGCTCGCCCGAGTGAGCCAGTACTAGGTACTGAACGGCAAACTCCACATCCACCATGCCGCCTGGGCTGTGCTTGACATCAAACAGTCCGCTGCGTACGGGGTGTGCGCTGCGCACGCGCTCGCGCATGGCTTCAATTTCACTGCGCAGAGCCATGGCATCGCGCGCTGCGGTGATGACGGCTTCTCGAACGGTATCAAAGCGCTGGTGCAAGTGCAGGTTGATCGCCGGCTCACCCGTGGGCAAGCGAAAATCGCGACTTCCCAGCACAAAGCGGGCGCGAGTCATGGCCTGATGCTCCCAGGTCCAGGCGGTATTGCTGCCGCGCTGCTGCTGGTAGTTGGCATAGGACTCGAAGCTGGTCACCAGCAGGCCGGAGCTGCCGTTGGGGCGCAGGGCGGTGTCGATCTCGAACAGATCGCCTTCGCCGGTCTTCACCGTGAGCCAGTTGATGAGCTTGCGAACATAAGCGGCATAGACCTCGGGGGCGCGGTCATCGTCGTCATCAAAGACAAAGACGATATCCAGATCGCTGCCGTAGCCCAGCTCCTTGCCGCCCAGCTTGCCGTAGCCCACGATGCCGAAGCGCGGTGTTTCGCGATGGCGATTTTTGAGGCGTTCCCAGCACCATTGAGCGGTGACACGCAACACACTGTCGGCCAGTGCACTCAGATCGTCGGCCACTTGCTCGACGGTGATGCTGCCTTCGATGTCTCGAGCCAGAGTTCGGAAGACCTCGGCATGGTGGGCGCGGCGCAGCAGATTGAGCAGGGTCTCGTCGTCGTCCTCGCCCGTGGACTGCAGTGCGGCCAGGCGCAGTGCCAGTTCGCGCTCGAAATCGGCGGCGACAAAGCGCTCCTTGAAGATGGCGTCGCTGGCCAGTTCGTCGATTACGCCGGGGTGCTGCTGCAGATAACGGGCAGGCCAGCGCGCAGCACCCAAAAGGTGTAGCAATCTTTCATGGACAGCCGGGCGTTCCAGTAGCAAAGCGAGGTAGCTTTCGCGGCGCAGCAAAGGCTCCAGCCAGTTCAGAAAGCGCTTGGCGGCTTCTTCGCTGGACTGCCCTTGTTCCACCCATTGAGCCGTGCGCTCGACCAAGCGGAACAGGCGTGCACGGGCTTCATCGCGCAGGCCGGTAATGCGGGCACTGCTGCGCCAGTCTGCGACCTGACCGGCCAATGCCGGGGGCAGCAGCTCGATCATGTCTTCGATTTCCTGGGGTGATGCGGTGCTGCTGGATGCCTGAGCCGCATGGCACTTGCCATTGCTGCATTGTTGGGAATCGCCGCCGAGCAAGGTATCGAATTCCTGGGCTACCAGCTCGCGGTGCTCATCGAGCTGGTGCAAGAAGGCGCAGGCATCTGCAAAGCCCATGGTGCGGGCAATCCACAGCAAATCATCGTCCCGAGTCGGCAGCACATGGGTTTGCTGATCGTCCAGGTACTGAATGCGGTGCTCTACCTGACGCAAGAAGGTGTAGGCGCGGGTCAGGGCGTCGGCAATCTCTTTGCTCATGAGGTTGGCGCGTACCAGTCGCTGCAGGGCCTCCAGCGTAGGGCGGCAGCGCAGCTCTGGGAACTGGCCGCCACGCACGACCTGCAGCAGTTGCACGATGAATTCGATTTCGCGAATGCCGCCGCGTGAGAGCTTGACGTCGTTGGCGCGCTCGGGGTGGCCGGCACTGCGCTTGGTCGCGTGCTCGCGTATCTGGCGGTGCAGGCTGCGCAGTGAGTCGAACACCACATAGTCCAGGTAGCGGCGGAACACAAAGGGCAGCACGACACCGCGCAGAGCCTGGACATTGGGAGTCTGAATATCGGCCAGCGGGGCGACGATGCGGCTCTTGAGCCAGGCAAAACGCTCCCATTCACGACCATGTATTTGCAGGTATTCCTCTAGAGAGGCCAAAGAGACTGCAGGTGCCCCCGAGTTGCCGTTCGGGCGCAGAGCCAGGTCAACGCGAAAGACAAAGCCATGCTCGGTGGTGTCACCAATCAGGCTGAAGATGCCTTTGACGGCCCGGCCAAAGTATTCATGATTGGAGATGACACCGCGGCCGTCGGCCAGGCCCTGGGTGTCGCCGTCATGCTCGTAGACGTAGATCAGATCGATGTCGCTGGAGACATTGAGCTCGCGCGCTCCCAGCTTTCCCATTCCGATGATCCAAAGCTGTACGGGCTGGCCTTCTGGGCCCAGGGGAGCGCCATGGCGAGCATCCAGCTCGGCCCGAACCTGGGTGCAGGCGCGATCCAGCGTCAGCTCTGCCAGCTCGGTGACCGCCTTGGTGACGATGGCAAGGGGAGCGCTTTGCTCGCAGTCCAGAGTAATGATGCGCTCCATCACCAGCTGGCGCAGTACGCGTAGCGAAGCCGAGAGGTCCAGGCCGCGCGATTGCAGTGTGGCCAGAGCTTGTTCCATCAAGGCCAGATCGGGGGCGCCGGGCGGCAAGGCATCGAACCAGTTCTCGTAGCGGCGGTGAAGGCGCTGCACAAAGCGCGAGTACTGGGCCGGGGAAGGAACATTGAGGGCGTTTTCTGCCATGACTTGCTCTGAGGACTGCATGCGGGCCGTAAAAAATGGTGTCTGGCATACAGGTAATCAGCTCGGCAACATGTGGTTACCGTAACGCGCTCAGGGGCGCCGGTCATAATTCCTGCCATTGCTAGGCCACCGATGATCGAACCGAAACCTCTCCCAACTCGCCGAATTCACAGGCTGGCCAGCTTGGCACGGTGGTCTCTTGGACTGGTCCTGAGCCTATGGCTCGTGCTGGCCACCGTTTGGGGGGTGCTCCACTTCTGGATTGTGCCGCGAATCGAGCAGTGGCGCCCCGAGCTGGAATCCCTGGCCTCACGCTCTCTGGGTATACCGGTTTCCATAGGCGCATTGAGCGCACATCGCTCGGGTCTAGTGCCGACTTTCGAGCTGGGTGATGTCATTCTGCATGACCCTGTCGATCAAAGTGAGGCATTGCTTTTGCCCAAGGTGGTGGTGGCAGTCTCTGCCCGCTCACTGATGACTCTTGGGGTGGAGCAAATCTATCTGGAGAGCCCGGATCTGACCATGCGCCGCGATGCGGATGGACAGGTTTTTGTGGCGGGCATTGCCATATCTGCCGATCCAGCACAAGGAACGGATTCCGACTGGGTCTTTTCGCAGCCCGAAATCGCCATTCGCAGCGGCAGGCTGCAGTGGATTGACGAAATGCGTCAGGCGGCACCTTTGCAACTGCAGGAGGTGGATCTGGTGTTGCGCAACAAGCGCTGGCATCACTCCGTGCGAATGGATGCCACACCGCCGCAAGAGTGGGGGAAGCGCTTTACGGTCATGGGCAGCTTCAAGGAGCCCTTGCTGTCGGTACATGAGGGGCGGCTGGAGCGCTGGAGTGGGCAGGCCTATCTGGACTTCGCTCATATCGACCTGTCTCATTTGGGCGCGTACTTGCCCGCACAGAGCTGGCAGATGGAGCAGGGCAATGGCTCGGTCAGGGCATGGGTGGATTTGGAGCATGGCCAGCCCGTGGGCGTTGTTGCAGATGTGGCTGTGCAGGAGCTGCAGCTGCAATGGGACGACAGGCCCGCACCACTGTCCTTGCAGGCTTTGCAGGGACGTTTCCGCGCGCGCCATCAAAACGGCTATCAACTCTCCGTACAAGGCCTGCAGTTCACGGCTGATGACGGCTTGCACTGGCCGCGCGGAGATTTTCGGCTGAACTATGTGCCTACAGGTGCTGCGGCGCAAGGCAGGCTGGGTGAGCATGGCAATCTGCAGGCAGATGGTATTGACTTTGCAGTTGCCGCGCAGGTACTGCATCGCCTGCCTTTGCCAGATGGAGTTCAATCCCAGCTCAGGGCACTCGCCCCGCAGGGGCAGTTACGCGATCTGCAACTTTCATGGCGCGGGCCGTTGCAGCAGCCCACGCAGTACAAGGCTTCGGGCAGGTTTGAGCAGTTGGGCCTGCAATCGCAGGCTTCGGCGGAGGGGCCGCTGAGCATAGGCATTCCTGGTGTGCAGGGGCTGAGTGGAAAGTTCACGCTGGATCAGGACAAGGGGGAGGCGGATCTGAGCAAGGCGCTACATGTCGAGAAGGCGGTGCTGAGCTTCCCTGGAGTTTTTGAAGAACCGGAGATACCGTTCAGTCAGCTGGATGGCCAGATCCGTTGGCAGGTACACAGAGAGGGGCCTAGCAAGGCCCCGAGCATTACGGTGCAGGTGCCCAGGCTGAAGTTTGCCAATGAAGATACCGCGGGTCTGGCTCAGGCTGTCTGGAAGACGGGAGCAGGGACCCAGGAGCAGCCGCGTCTGCCGGGATTGCTGGATTTGCAGGGCCAGCTCAGTCGTGCCAAGGGCGAGCGCATTTACCGCTATTTGCCGCAGGAGTTGGGCAGCGATGCATTGCGTTATGTGCGCGACTCCATCACCGCAGGCAAAGCCAGCGCCGTGAATTTCCGTGTCAAAGGAGAGCTTGATCAGGTCCCGTTCGAGAAGCCGGGTCAGGGGGAGTTTCACATCAGTGCCCAGGTACAGGACGTGAACTATCAGTTTGTGCCCGCTTATCTGCTCAATGCTGGTGAAAAGCCCTGGCCGCCGTTGACCAAGCTCTCAGGGGAGCTGGTGTTTGACCGTAATTCCATGCAGGTTCGCAAGGCCAGGGGCTTTCTGGGACATACCGCCATCGTGGTGGATGAGGCGCAAGCCGAGGTAGCCGACTGGAACCAGACCGAAGTGGAGGTCAGTGCCAAGGCGCATGGCGCTTTGGGCGATATGCTGAATCTGATCCAGACCTCGGCACTGTCTGGGCTGACTGCTAATGTTTTTGATAGTAGCAAGGCGTCGGGAAATGCCAGGCTCAGCCTCAAGCTGCATTTGCCAACCATGGATATGGATCACAGCAAGGTGCATGGCGAGGTGGCGCTGGCAGGTAATACGCTGCAGCTGATGCCCGAGGTTCCTGTGCTCAGCCAGATTCGGGGCAATGTGCACTTTTCGGAAGTTGGCTTTCAGATAGATGGAGTGCAGGCCAGAGCATTGGGTGGGGAGGTGCGTATTGAAGGCGGTATGAAGCCTGCAGGAAATGGCGCGGCTGCTCCTGTGATGGTGCGTGTGGATGGCACAGCGACAGCGCAGGGTTTGCGCGAAGCCAAGGAGGTGAGTGAGCTGGCAGCGCTGGCCCGGCACCTCCAGGGCCAGGCGCGCTATGGCTTGCAGGTCAAGGTTCAGCACAGCCTGCCGGAGATCAGCTTGCAGACGGACTTGCAGGGCATGGCCGTGCAATTGCCCGCCCCTTTTAACAAGCCCGCAGAGAGCGCGTTGGCCTTGCAGATTCAACACACGGTGCCACCAGTGCCCAAGCCGCTGACGGACCAGATCAGTGTGCAATGGGGCAATAAAGCGGCTGCTGTGCTGGAGCGAGATATCAGTGCGCAGCAGGCGCGAATCATGCGCGGCAGCGTGGAACTGGTGGAGACCGGCAAAGCCGAGGCCAGCCTGCCTCAGGCAGGTCTGCAGGCGAATGTGCAAATCCCCGTGCTGGACCTTGATGCCTGGAGCGCCTTGCTGCCCGAGGAGGCGGATCGGGCCGCTGGTGCGGCCATACCTGGACAGGAGCCATGGCGGCAGTGGTTGCCCGGACAGCTGACACTGAAGGCGCAGCAGGTGCAATTTCACGGTCGCTCGTTGCATGACGTATCGCTGCAGCTCAGCCATACCGAGCAGATATGGCATAGCCAGATACAGGCGCGCGAGCTGGCGGGAAATATTGAATACCGTGAGGCCTCAGCCCTGGAGCCCGGTGGGCTGGTGATTGCCAAGCTATCGCGACTGACGGTTCCAGAAGCGCCGGATGAGGAACTGACAGCCACTGCTTCTCAGGAAAGTGAGCTGCGTGAGTTGCCGGCCCTGCAGGTCCGTGTGGATGACTTTCAACTGGGCAAGCGCTCATTGGGCAAGCTGGATGTGGTGGCTCGCAATCACTGGCTTTCTGCGGGGCCGGGAATGCGGGAGTGGCAGCTGTCGCGCTTCAATATCACGACCCCTGAGGCATCTCTGGCAGCCCATGGCTCCTGGGGCCTGCGCTCCAATGACAAAAAGCATCCAGGCCAGACCCAGCTGCAGTTTCAGCTCAATCTGCGCGATGTCGGAAAGCTGCTCAACCGCTTTGACATGCCGGGTGTAGTGGCCAATGGCCAGGGCGCTTTGCAGGGCGATATCAGCTGGACAGGCTCGCCGGTTACGCCACTGTTCAAGACCATGTCCGGCGCGGTGCACCTGGACGTGCAAAAAGGCCAGTTTCTCAAGGCCGAGCCTGGTCTGGCCAAGCTGTTGGGCGTGCTCAGCCTGCAATCTTTGCCAAGGCGTTTGACGCTGGATTTTCGGGATGTGTTCCGCAATGGCTTTTCGTTTGACTTCATGCGTGGCGACGTCACCATTCAGCGCGGCATCGCCAAGACGAATAACATGCAGATGAAAGGTGTCAATGCGGCGGTGCTGATGGAGGGTTCGGCTGATATCGACAAGGAAACCCAGGATCTGCATGTGGTGGTGGTGCCAGAAATCAATGCCTTGTCTGCCTCTCTGGTCGCCACGGCAATCAACCCCGTTGTCGGATTGAGCAGCTTTCTGGCGCAGATGATCTTGCGAGGCCCGTTGATTGCCGCCACGACCAAGGAGTTTCATATCCATGGCAGCTGGGAGGACCCGCAGGTGACCGAGCTGCCCAAGCGCAGCGTGCCCAAGGGCGAGGCCGGAGATGCAAACCAGCAGGCCGCTCCCGCAGCTGATATTCGCTCACAGGAGGAACCATGAAAATTGCAGCGCTACAAATGGTCTCGACTCAGGATGTGACTACCAACCTGGCGCAGGCACGCAGCCTGATGCAGCAGGCTGCATCTCTGGGGGCGGAGCTGGTGGTGCTGCCAGAGTACTTTTGTGCCATGGGCGCCACCGATACCGACAAGCTGGCCTATCGCGAAGCTTTTGGCACCGGCCCTATTCAGGACTTCATGGCGCGCGCAGCCAAAGAACTGCAGCTGTGGGTGGTTGCCGGTACCCTGCCTTTACAGGCTGATGACGAGCAGCATGTGCTCAACACCAGTCTGGTGTATTCGCCGCAGGGCGAATGCGTGGCCCGCTATGACAAGATTCACCTTTTCCAGTTTGACAATGGGCGCGAAAGCTATACCGAGGCGGCGGTCGTGCAGGCAGGGAAGCTGCCGGTGGTTTGTGATGTTCAAGCAAAAAGCGGTGAAAGCTGGCGTCTGGGCTTGAGTGTTTGCTATGACCTTCGCTTTCCTGAGCTGTATCGTGCGCTCAGTGCGCAAGGGGCTGATTTGCTGCTGGTGCCCAGTGCCTTTACTCACACCACGGGCCAGGCGCACTGGGAGGTGTTGCTGCGCGCCAGAGCCATCGAAAATCTGGCTTATGTGCTGGCACCAGGGCAGGGAGGTTTGCATGAAAACGGCCGACATACCTGGGGACATAGCTTGCTGGTCGATCCATGGGGAGAAGTGCAAGCCTTGCAGGCCAGCGGCCCTGGAGTCGTTCTGGGCGAGCTCCAGCGCAGCCGGCTGCAGCAAGTGCGGCAACAATTACCTGCCTTGACCCACCGCGTACTGTGACTGAACCGCTGAATACCGCTCTTGATGAGACGACTGAAGATGCTCTTGCCCACTGGCCCTGGCGACGTTGGCGCATGGCCTGGAAACGCTGGTCGCTGTGGACTTTGCTGGTGGCCTTGGTGGTCAGCATGCTGGTCACCATGGTCTGGCTGGCTGGGCGCTATGAGGCATCGCAGGTACAGGAAAAGCTGGAGCGCGACACGGCCAACGCCGTAGGCGATATTCGCGCGGCGTTGGGGCGTAATCTCCAGGACTTGCTGGCGCTGAATGTGTACAGCGGCAACCACGACGCCTGGCGCGAGCACGCCACCGATTTGCTGCAGCGACGCAGAGACTTGATGCGGGTGGAATGGCGCAGCGAGAACATGCGCTTGCTCGAGCATGCGGAAACGCCTTATCGGACCCTGATTATTGAGGATGAAAGCGATTTTCCGGACTCACACGCTGGTGAGACTCTGACCTGCACGCAGGCCAGGCGCGTGAACGGCCCTTCGTATTCCCCCAGTCGCTTTCAACTGCTGGGAGAAGGCCTGGGCACGGAAACCATGCAGGTCTGCATGCCGCTGACGGAAAGCGGCCATGTGGTCGGTTATGTCCTTGGAACGTACAGCCTCCAGGGCATTTTGATGAGCGAGGTGGGCAAGGCACTGCCGCGTACGCAGGAGGTCTCGTTCACGGAGCCGGATGGCACGCGCCTGGCCATGGTGGGGGCGGCCTGGCGTGGCTCGCGCATGTTCACGGCGCAGCAATTGCTGGATCTGCCCGGCAATACGCTGGTGCTGCGCATGGATAGCTGGCACCACGCACCCAGCGTCTTCCCCAATGTGATGACGGCACTGGTGACCGGCATGTCGATTGCACTGGTCAGCGTGGTGGTGGTGCTGGTGCGTGACAACCGGCGGCGCCTGCGGGCAGAGCGTGATCTGGGCGATGCGCTGGCCTTTCGAAAGGCCATGGAGGATTCGCTGGTCACCGGCATGAGGGCTCGTGATCTCCAGGGACGCATCACCTATGTGAATCCGGCCTTTTGCAACATGGTGGGCTTTAGCGCACAGGAATTGCTGGGCCTCAATGTGGCGCCTTACTGGCCGCCCGAGCTGGCACAGGAATATGTGAACCGGCGTGATCAGCGCCTTGCGGGCCTGCTGTCCACGCCGCGCCAGGGGCATGAGAGTGTGTTCATGCGCAAGGATGGATCGCGCTTTCCCGTGCTGATTTTCGAGGCTCCGCTGATTACGGCACAGGGTCAGCACACGGGCTGGATGAGCGCGTTCATTGATATCAGCGAGCAGCGCCGCATGGAAGAAGTCTCGCGGGCCTCGCAGGAGCGCCTGCAGGCAACGGCGCGCCTTGCGACCGTGGGCGAGATGGCTTCCATGCTCAGCCATGAGCTGACACAGCCACTTGCGGCTATCTCCAGCTATGCCACGGGCTCGCTCAATATGCTCGATCATGAGCCTGAAGCTCAGCAGGATTCGCGTCTCAAGGATTTGCGCATGGCCATGGAGCGCATCAGCTTTCAGGCCGATCGTGCGGGCAAGGTCATCAAAAGCGTGCGCGACTTCATTCGTCGACGTGACAAATCCAGAGAGCTGGTGGCACCGGTGGAGCTGGTGGATGCGGTGATGCCGCTGGTGTATCTGCAGGCGCACAAGCTGCATGTGACGGTGCAGCTGGAGCTCGGGCCTGACCTGCCCAGAGTGGTTTGCGATGTCACCATGGTCGAGCAAGTCCTGCTCAACCTGGCGCGCAATGGCATGCAGGCCATGGATTTGCCCGAGCTCAAGGAAAGGGTGCTGACTCTGGCTGTCAGGCGCCACTGCGACGGGAATAATGAGCGTTGGGTAGAATTTTCCGTCATGGACTGCGGAGCAGGCATTTCAGCCGAAGTGGCCGCGCAGCTGTTCACCCCCTTCTTCACCACGCGCACCGAAGGCATGGGCCTTGGCCTGAGCCTGTGCCGCACCGTGGTGGAACAACATGGCGGTCATCTTGATTACCGCCCGCATCTCCCGCAGGGCACGGAATTTATTTTTACGCTTCCGTCCCATGGGGAACCCAGAGAGAACTAGGCTTCATGGAACCAGTCACCGACGCTGTTGTGTATGTTGTGGATGACGATGCGGATGTCCGCGAGGCATTGGCATGGCTGCTGCGTTCACGCAGATTGCTGAGCGAGTGCTACCGCAACGCCGAAGAATTTGAATTGAACGTGCTGCAAATCAGCCCGGTGACGCGCCGCCCCTGCTGCCTGCTGCTGGATATGCGCATGACGGGAATGAGTGGCCTGTCGCTGTTCAACCGCATGCTGGAGCGCGGCCAGATCGAGGCCATGCCCGTGATCTTTCTGACCGGCCATGCCGACGTGCCAACGGCTGTGGATACGGTCAAGCGCGGAGCCTTTGATTTTTGCGAAAAGCCGTTCTCTGATAACGCACTGGTGGATCGTGTGGAGCAGGCACTCGAGCTGTCTGCCCAGCATCTGGCCACCTTGCAAGGGCGAGAAGAGGTGCGCAGTCGCCTGAACGAGCTGACGGACCGCGAAAAAGACGTGATGAAGCTGGTGGTCGAAGGCGTGCCCAACAAGCTGATTGCCGATCAGCTGGATATCAGTGTGCGTACGGTAGAGGTGCACCGGGCCCGCGTCTTTGACAAGATGCAGGTCAAGTCGGCTGTAGAGCTGGCCAATTTGCTGCGAAACGCTTGATCAGTCTGCAGAGGCTGCTATGAAAAAAGCCCCGCAACGCGGGGCTTTTTTGCAGGAGTCAGTCTGATTACTGAGGGGCACGCTCGCCCACAAAGATTTCCACGCGGCGGTTGCGGGCACGGCCTTCGTTGGTGTCGTTGGAAGCGACGGGCTGACGCGAGCCCATGCCCTGGACATGGATGCGTGCGCCGTTGACGCCGCGCGATGTCAGGTAGTTGCGGGTGGCTTCGGCACGGCGCAGCGACAGAGGATCATTGATGGAGTCGGAACCCGTGCTGTCGGTGTGGCCGATGATGCGGACTTCCGCATTGGGGTTGTTGCGCAGGCCATCCGCGAAGCGATCCAGGATGGGGGCGAAGTTGGACTGGATATCAGCCTTGCCGGTAGCGAACGAGATGTCGCTGGGGATGTCCAGTTTCAGCTGGTTGTCTGCCGTCTGAGTCACGCCCACGCCAGTGCCCTGGGTGGCGGCTTCCATTTCCGCCTTTTGCTTTTCCAGGTTCTTGGACCAGATGTAGGAGCCCAATGCTCCCACGCCAGCGCCGATCAGCGCGCCGGAGCCAGCGTGGCCGCCGGCAATGGCGCCGATGGCAGCGCCGCCCAGTGCGCCAACGCCTGCGCCGGTGGCGGTGCGGCGGGTGGTGTCCGACATGCCGCCAGTGCTGGCGCAGCCAGTGATGAACAATGCAGAGGCCAGAGCGGCCGTCACAGCCATTTGTTTGCGCATAGGAAACTCCTTCACTTGGTTTTCGATGAGTTGTGATTCGACGGCTGCAAGCGTACTGCGAACACGAGGCAAAAAACGTAGGACGCTCGCCAGCAGCCCGATTCGGATGCAAAAGATTGTCACTGTCGGTCAGCAGCGCAGTGGCTTGCCGGGCGTGGTTGCTGCCATGCGCTACTCTTGCGGCTCATTGTCTGGTGCCGGTTTGGTTTTGTCCATGGCGCTGGAGGAGACCGTCTTTGACGTGGAAAGCTCACCCTTTTTTCGACCAGAGAACATGGTCCACCACACAATAGCGACCAAAATGGCCAACGCCAGCAGTGCTTCAAGCAAAATCAGACCCATGAATTTCCATCTCCTGCGCCGAGTTTCACTGGCGCTGATTGTAGGAACCCTGGTGGCTTGTACCACCACCAAGCAGAAAAACGACCCGACGCCGGTGCCCGAGATGGCTCCGCATGGCGGGCCTGCCACTACAACCAAGCCTCCGTTTACCGCCAATGTACCGACCAAGAGCCGCTGGGTGCCCGTTGACTGGGGTGATTTGCCCGGGGTGCCTCAGGACTCTTTGAACGAGGCCTGGAACGCCTGGATCAAGAACTGCGAGCGGCCCAGCACCGTGTTTGCCGGTCTGTGCAGCGATGTACGCCGCCTGAGCATTGCGGGCGAGGACGAGCAGCGAAGCTGGATGATGAGCACCCTGCAGCCCTATCGCATCGAAGCGACCACGGGCAGCCCCGACGGCATGCTGACCGCATATTACGAGCCGGTGTACGAGGCCCGCCGCATGCAGGGCGATGGCTTCAACGTGCCGCTTTATCAGACGCCCATGGGCTTTGGCAAGCGCAAGCCCTGGTACACGCGCCAGCAGATCGACACCCTGCCCGAGGCACAGGCCGCCTTGGCGGGCCGCGTGATTGCTTGGATGCGTGACCCGGTGGACATGCTGGTGCTGCACATCCAGGGCTCGGGTCGCTTGATGCTGACCGAGGCCAATGGCACGCAGCGCATGATTCGCGTCGCCTATGCGGGCACGAACGACCAGCCGTACAAGAGCGTGGGTCGTTGGCTGCTGGACCAGAACCTGGTGCGCGACGCGACCTGGCCTGGAATCAGCGCCTGGATTGCGGCCAACCCATCGCGGGTGAACGAGATGCTGTGGAGCAATCCGCGCTATGTGTTCTTCAAGGAAGAGGCGCTCAACGAGTTTGATGCCCAGTTCGGCCCCAAGGGCGCGCAGGGCGTGGCGCTGACGCCGGGCCGCTCGATTGCCGTGGATCGCAACAGCATTCCCTATGGCACGCCGGTCTGGCTGTCCACGCCAGGACCCACGGTGTCGCTCAACCGCCTGGTGTTTGCGCAGGATACGGGCAGCGCCATTCTGGGGGCCGTGCGCGCCGACTACTTCATGGGCTGGGGCCCCGAGGCCGGCGATGTGGCGGGCCGCGTCAAGCAGCCGCTCAAGCTGTGGGCCTTCTGGCCCAAGGCGCTGGCCAGGTCTGCACCGCATCTGCGCTGAGTCATCTTAAAAACAGGAGCTGCTGGCGCTTTCTGGTTCATGGTTTCAAGGTTATTCATACCTGAAACTGTTGATTAGCAAGCACTGCCAGCTCCTTTTTTGTTTCAGCTGGCATCGGCAAAAAAGCGCTGCACCAGGGGTGGCTCCTTGCCCTTGTGAAAGGCCAGCTTGCGGTCACGCAGGGCGACGTCGTCGGCGGTGACGCGCTCAAAGCGGCGCAGGTGCTCGGTCCAGGACTCGTCGGTGATCTGCTCCACATAGCGCTCGGGCTGGCTCATGCTGTGTAGCAACTGCCAGGACAGCGCGCCCTGGCGCAGGCGGCTGCGGCGGCTGAGCTGCATCAGCTCGCGAAACGCATCGGCTTTGGCCGGGTCGATCTGGTATTCGATGGTCACTACCACCCGGCCTTGCTCAGGCTCGCTGTGCGCGGGCGGCGTGAAGGCGCGTGAGGGGCTCAGGTCTTCCTCTATGTCGCGGTCGGGGTTCAGGCGCTGCACGATCAGCAGCGCGGTCAGCCCGCTGATGGCCGCCACCGCCATGCTGATCTGCACCGTGGCCAGGCTGGCCAGCTTGCCCCAGATGGCCGCGCCAATGGCCGTGCTGCCCATGATGGACATCTGATAAATCGACATGCCGCGCGCCCTCACCCAGTTTGGCAGCGCCATCTGCGCTGCCACGCCCAGCGTGTTGGCCGTGGCCAGCAGGGCCACGCCGGACAGCATCATGCCCAGCACGGCGACGGCAATATGGGGCGCAAAGGCCACGGTCAGCGTGGCCAGGCTTTGTGCGGCCACGCCGGCTAGCACCGTGCGCTCGCCCGACAGCATCTGGCGTATGCGCGGCATCAGCATGGCGCCCAGAATTGCGCCCGCGCCCATGGAGGCCAGCAGCACCGTGAAGGTGCCCGCACTGCCACTGGCGGCGCTGCCGTGGTCCAGGCGCTGGGCAGTCAGCGGCAGCAGCGCCATGATGGCGGCGGCCTGCAGAAAGTAGCAGATGGTGCGCAGCAGCACGGCATGCATGCGCGGCGATTCCTTGATGAACTGCAGCCCCACGCGCATGGCCGAGCCCAGGCGCTCGCGGCCCAGCGGATTGTCCGGCTGCTGGCGTCTCCAGCGCAGCAGCACAAAGCCCGAGACGATGGACAGTGCCGCATTCAGCACAAACACCCAGGCGCTGCCCAGGCTGGCAATGATGGCGCCCGCCACCAGCGGCCCGATGATGCGCGAGGCATTCATGGCCACGCCGTTGAGCGCCATGGCAAACGGCAGATGGTGCTTGGGCACCAGCTCGGGAATCAGTGCAGAGAACACCGGCCAGCGCATGGCCAGACCGATGCCGTTGGCAAACACCAGAGCCAGCAGCAGATAGGGCGTGAGTTGGCCGGACAGCACGACCAGGCACAGCAGCAGAGCCACGGCGGCCACCCAGAACTGGGTGACGATGAAGTAGCGGCGCCGATCCAGAATATCGGCCAGCGCGCCGCTGGGCAGGGCCAGAAAGAATACCGGCAGCGTGGAGGCCGACTGCACCAGCGCGACCAGCACGGGCGAGGTAGTCAGCGATGTCATCAGCCAGGCGGCTGCCACATCGTTCATCCACATGCAGATATTGGCCGCCATCCAGATCATCCACAGCATGCGGAAGGTGGGCGTGGCCAGCGGCGTCCAGACGCCGGGTGTGGCAGAGCCGGGAGGCGGCCCGCCGCTGCTCATGCCTGAAGGGTCTTCCAGCAGTTTGCCTGCTGGGCTGGGGGCCTGCTGTGAAGTGCTGTGAGGTGCTGCGTGGTCTGGAGAGTCTTCATGGGCCATAGAGGCCGATTCTGTCCGAGGAAGCGGCAGATGACCAATACGTAGTTCCTCAAACCCCCAAGCCGCTGCGCGCAGCAGTGGAGCGCAGCTTGCTATGAAATCATGAGCTTACTGCGCCTGCGGCGTCGTGGTCTTGGCACTGTTTGACTTCAAGTTGATGAGGGTAGAGCGATGCATGCTTCGATTTCAGAAGCATGTGAGCCGGGCGTGGGTCGGGCTTATGCGTGCGTCAGCGTATTGGGCAGCGGCAAAGAGCTGCTGGACTTGACCTCGCCCAGCGAAAAAATCGTGTGCACGTCTTTGACGTTGGGCAGGCGCAGCAGCACATTGCGCACAAAGCCCGAAAAGCTCTCCAGATCCTTGGCAACTACCTGCAACTCGAAAGTGCCTGCGCCGCTGATGTAGTGGCAGGTCGTGACTTCGGGCAGCAGGCGTATGGCTTCTTCCATGCGCTCGGTGATGTCGGCGGTGTTCTGCGCGGCATCCACGCGCACAAAGGCCAGCACGCCCAGGCCCAGCTTGTGGCGGTCCAGCGTGGCGTGATAGCCGGTGATGTAGCCGGCCTCTTCCAGGGCTCGCACGCGCCGCCAGCAGGGCGCGGCGGACAGGCCTACGCGCTGGGCCAGCTCGGCATTGGTCAGGCGTGCATTGATTTGCAGCTCATTCAGGATGGCCCAGTCAAACTTGTCTAGCTGATTCATATTGCGCAATTTACAGCAAGATTCTTTCAAAAACTAGGTTAATCCCGGCAATAAAAAGAAAGCCCTATGCGGGACGTTTTCCGTAAACTTTGTGAAAACAGCTCGTGCTCTGTGTCGTTGGCGCAGTCATGCATAAATAGCTGCCCAGGTGGCCAACAGCTGCGATGGGCGCTCACCCCCCATGGAGACAACAAGCCATGAATGCCCCCTTGCCCGATGAAGTCCGTCGTGCCCTGGAGTCCGTGACTCTGGACGACAAATATTCCCTGGATCGCGGTCGCGCCTTTATGAGTGGCGTGCAGGCCTTGGTCCGACTGCCCATGCTGCAGCGCTTGCGCGATGCACAGGCGGGGCTGAACACCGCAGGCTTTATCAGCGGCTATCGCGGCTCGCCCCTGGGTACTTACGACCAGTCGCTGTGGGCGGCCAAGAAGCACATGGAGGCGAACCACATCGTCTTTCAGCCCGGTGTGAATGAGGAGCTGGGCGCCACCGCGGTCTGGGGCTCGCAACAGCTCGATCTTTATCCCGATACCAAGAAGTTCGATGGCGTTTTCGGCATCTGGTACGGCAAGGGCCCGGGCGTGGACCGTTGTTCGGATGTGTTCAAGCACGCCAACATGGCAGGCACGGCCAAGCATGGTGGCGTGATTGCGATTGCGGGCGATGACCACATCAGCAAATCCAGCACCGCTGCGCACCAGAGTGACCACATCTTCAAGGCCTGCGGCACGCCGGTGTTCTTCCCCAGCAATGTGCAGGACATTCTGGACATGGGCCTGCATGCCTTTGCCATGAGCCGTTTTTCGGGTCTGTGGTCGGGCATGAAGACGATTCAGGAAGTGGTGGAGTCCTCTTCCTCTGTCGAGGTCGATCCCGACCGCGTCAACATCATCATTCCCGAAGACTTTGTCATGCCGCCCGGCGGCCTGCATATCCGCTGGCCCGACCCGCCACTGGAGCAGGAAGCGCGCCTGATGAACTACAAGTGGTACGCAGCCCTGGCCTATGTGCGCGCCAACAAGCTCAACCACAACGTGATTGAAGGGCCGAATGACCGCTTTGGCATCATCTCCAGCGGCAAGGCCTATAACGACACGCGCCAGGCGCTGGCCGATCTGGGGCTGGACGACGAAACCTGCCGCCAGCTGGGCATTCGCCTGCACAAGGTCAACGTGGTCTGGCCGCTGGAGGCCACCATCACGCGTGACTTTGCGCGCGGCCTGCAGGAAATTCTGGTGGTCGAGGAAAAGCGCCAGGTCATCGAATATCAGGTCAAGGAAGAGCTCTACAACTGGCGCGACGATGTGCGCCCCAATGTGGTGGGCAAGTTTTGCGACGAGCATGGCGGCGAATGGTCGCTGCCCAACCCCAGCTCCGACTGGCTGCTGCGCCCCAATGCCGATCTGACACCCGCGCTGATTGCCCGCGCCATTGCGCAGCGTCTGAAAAAGCTGGGTGTGCCCGCGCATATCGAAGCGCGTATGCAAGAGCGCATCGCCGTGCTGGACGCCCGCGAAGCCGCGCTCAAGGCCGCCAAGGAAGCATCGACCGGCGACCGCACGCCCTGGTTCTGCAGCGGCTGCCCGCACAACACCAGCACCCGCGTGCCCGAAGGCTCGCGTGCAGTGGCCGGTATTGGCTGCCACTACATGACGACCTGGATGCCCGACCGCAACACCAGCACCTTCACGCAAATGGGCGGCGAGGGCGTGACCTGGGTGGGGCAGGCGCCGTTTACCAAAGAGCCGCATGTGTTCGCCAATCTGGGCGACGGCACCTACTTTCACAGCGGCCTGCTGGCGATTCGCCAGAGCATTGCGGCGGGCACCAACATCACCTACAAGGTGCTCTACAACGACGCAGTAGCCATGACCGGCGGCCAGCGCGTGGGTGAACGTCCCGAAGGCCATTCGGTGCTGCAGATCATGAACAGCCTGCTCTCCGAAGGCGTGCAGAAACTGGTCATCGTCACCGATGAACCGCAGAAGTACGACGGCGTAAAGCTGGGCGAGGGCGTGACCGTGCATCACCGCGACGAGCTGGATGCGATTCAGCGCCAGTTCCGCGAGCTCAAGGGCTGCACGGCCATCATTTACGACCAGACCTGCGCCACCGAAAAGCGCCGCCGCCGCAAACGCGGCACCCTGAGCACGCCGGACAAGACCGTCATCATCAACGAGCTGGTCTGCGAAGGCTGTGGCGACTGTTCTGTCAAGTCCAACTGCCTGTCGGTGGAGCCGGTGGAGACAGAGTTTGGCCGCAAGCGCCGCATCAACCAGAACAGCTGCAACAAGGATTACTCCTGCGTCAACGGCTTCTGCCCCAGCTTTGTGACGGTGGAGGGCGGAACGCTGAAAAAGCCCAAGAAAGAGAAAAAGGGCAATCTGGATTCCATGCCCGGCATTCCCGACCCCGTGATTCCCGTGGCCGAGCAGGCCTGGGGCATTGTGGTGGCCGGCGTGGGCGGCACGGGCGTCATCACCATTGGCTCGCTGCTGGGCATGGCGGCTCACCTGGAAGGCAAGGGCGTGATTACGCAGGATGCCGCAGGGCTGGCGCAAAAAGGCGGCTCCACCTGGAGCCATATCCAGATTGCCAACCGTGTGGACGCTATCTACACCACCAAGGTGGACATGGCCAAGGCCGATCTGGTCATTGGCTGCGACCCCATCGTCACGGCTACGCCCACCACCATGTCGGTGATGCAGCCGGGCCGCACCTTCATCGCGCTCAACACCCATGCGTCGCCCACGGCGGCGTTTGTGGGCAACCCCGACTGGCAGTCGCCCGATGCACGCTGCGTGCAGGCACTGGTCGACGCTGTGGGTGTGGACGGCATCGGCAGCTTTGATGCTGAAAAAGCCGCCACTGCGCTGCTGGGCGACAGCATATACGCCAACCCCATGATGCTGGGCTACGCATGGCAAAAAGGCCGCGTTCCACTGAGCCATGCCGCGCTGATGCGGGCCATGGAGCTCAACGGCGTGCAGATCGAAAACAACCAGGCTGCGTTTGAGTGGGGCCGCCGCTGCGCCCATGATCTGGCTGCGGTGCAGGCGCTGTATCAGGCTTCGCAGGTCATTCAGATCGTCAAAAAGCCATCGCTGGACGAAATGCTGGCCAAGCGTGTGGAGTTTTTGACCGGTTACCAGAACGCCGCCTACGCTCAGCAATATCAGGATTTTGTGGCCAAGGTGCGCGGTGCAGAGGAAAAGCTGGGCCAGGGCACACGCCTGTCGCAGGCCGTGGCGCGCTATCTGTTCAAGCTGATGGCGTACAAGGACGAGTACGAAGTGGCGCGCCTGCACACCGATGCGGCCTTCACCAGCAAGATCAGCGAGATGTTCGAGGGCGATTTCAAGATCGTTCACCACCTGGCGCCACCCACCACGGCCCAGAAGGACGAAAAAGGTCAGCTGAAGAAAAAGGCCTATGGCCCCTGGATGCGCAAGGCCATGGGCGTGCTGGCGGGCATGAAGGGCCTGCGCGGCACGGCGCTTGATCCGTTTGGCCGCACCGAAGAGCGCAAGACCGAGCGTGCGCTGATCGTGGAATACCGCCAGTGCATCGAAACCTTGCTCAAGGACTTGAGCACCGACAAGCTGGCGCTGGCCGTGGAAATCGCTTCCATCCCCGAGGAAATTCGCGGCTACGGCCATGTGAAGGAGCGCAATCTGGCGGTGGCACGCACCAAATGGCAGGGCCTGATGCAGCGCTGGAATGCGCCGGCAGCCGCCGCACCTGTCGCTGTGCAAGCAATGCCAGTGAACTAATTGCGAGAACTTGCATCACAAAAAAGGCCGGGGAGACCCGGCCTTTGCATTCGTGGCAATGACAGACAGTGCTTTGAGCTATATTTTTAATAGCTGCTAGCCTTCGCTATTCAATAAATTCAAATACAAAACAGTCTGAAAGCAATACAGGATTGGCGCTCGAAGCTATGTTTTTATTCGGCTGGATGGGTGTGTAGAGGGCGAAAGCCGTTACATCAGGGAATGCCTGTGCCATCTGACTGACCCTGCCCATCTTGGGAACAAGCCAGCCGAATACAATGTCCCGCTGACCTGGCCGTCGCTGCAACCGCGCGTCTGTCAGACCCTATTCCTGACAAATTCACTCTTTCGGAGCCTTTTCGTGTTCATTTCTTCTGCTTTCGCTCAGACCGCTCCTGCCGCCGCTGCTGAAGGTGGCTTCATGGGTTCGCTCACCGGCATGCTGCCTCTGGTGCTGATGTTCGTGGTGCTGTACTTCGTGATGATCCGCCCCCAGATGAAGCGCCAGAAAGAGCATCGCGCCATGGTTGAGGCCCTGGCCAAGGGTGACGAAGTGGCGACCGCCGGCGGCATCATCGGCACCGTGACGCGCATTGCCGAGCAGTTCCTCTACATCGAAGTGGCTTCTGGCGTGGAAGTCCAGATCCAGCGCTCCGCTGTGGTGCAGGTGCTGCCCAAGGGCACGGCCAAGTAAGCCTGTCTGTTGTGAGTTTTGAGGGGTACGGCGCTCGGCCAGAGTGTGCGTACCCGTTGTGCGTTGCTGTAAAACAAAGAGCGCGATCATGAACCGATACCCGGTCTGGAAGTACGCGATCATCGTGATCGCGCTGCTGGTGGGGGTGCTCTACACCCTGCCCAATTTTTTTGGTGAAGCGCCTGCGGTGCAGGTCTCCTCGGCCAAGTCCACTGTGAAGGTGGATGACTCCGTGCTGCAAAAGGTGGAGTCTGCGTTGAAAGAGGCAGGCGTTCAGGCAGATTCGCTGTCGCTGGAAGGCACTTCGGTGCGCGCCCGCTTTGATACGCCCGATGAGCAGCTCAAGGCCAAGGACGTGATCCAGAAGGCATTGATCGCCGATCCAAGCGATCCCACCTACATCGTGGCGCTGAACCTGGTCTCGCGCTCTCCCGACTGGCTCACGGCCATTGGTGCCAAGCCCATGTACCTGGGCCTGGACCTGCGCGGCGGCGTGCACTTCATGCTGCAAGTGGACATGGCTGCGGCCCTGACCAAGAAGGCCGAGAGCTTTGCCGGCGACCTGCGTACGACCATGCGCGACAAGAACATCCGCCACGGTGGTGTCAGCCGTGATGGCAACAATGTCAGCATCCGTGTGCGCGATGAAGCCACGCTGACGCCGGCACGCAACCTGATTGCCGATCAGTTCCCTGACCTGACAGCGGCTTCGGTGGCTGATGGCACGGGCTTCAAGCTGGTGGCAACGATCAAGCCCGAAGCCCTGCGCAAGGTGCAGGAGCAGGCGCTCAAGCAGAACATCGTCACGCTGCACAACCGTATCAACGAGCTGGGCGTGGCCGAGCCGGTGATTCAGCAGCAGGGCCTGGACCGCATCGTGGTGCAGCTGCCCGGCGTGCAGGACACGGCCAAGGCCAAGGACATTTTGGGCCGTACCGCCACGCTGGAAGTGCGCATGGTGGACGAGTCTGCCGAAGCGCGCTCGGCCGAGCTGGGCTCCGGCCCCGTGCCTTTTGGCTCCGAAAAATATCTGGACCGCAATGGCCAGGCCATCATTGTGCAAAAGCAGGTGACGCTGACCGGCGAGAACCTGACCGATGCCCAGCCCGGCTTTGACAGCCAGACCCAGGAGCCTACCGTCAACCTGACGCTGGACGCCAAGGGTGCGCGTATCTTCAAGGACGTGACCCGCGAGAACGTGGGCAAGCGCATGGCCATCATCCTGTTCGAAAAGGGCAAGGGTGAGGTGGTGACGGCGCCTGTGATCCGCGGTGAGATTGGCGGCGGTCGTGTGCAGATTTCCGGTCGCATGACGACCATGGAAGCCAACGACACTTCGCTGCTGCTGCGCGCAGGCTCGCTGGCAGCTCCCATGGAGATCATCGAGGAATACACCATCGGCCCAAGCCTGGGTGCGGACAACATCAAGCGTGGTGTGGACTCCGTGGTCTGGGGTCTGGTGGCGATTGCGGGCTTCATGTGCGTGTATTACATGCTGTTTGGCGTGTTCTCTACGATTGCCCTGTCGGTGAACGTGCTGCTGCTGCTGGCGATTCTGTCCATGCTGCAAGCCACGCTGACCTTGCCCGGCATTGCCGCCATGGCGCTGGCGCTGGGTGTGGCCATTGACTCGAACGTGCTGATCAACGAGCGCATTCGTGAAGAGCTGCGTGCCGGAGCTTCGCCGCAGGCGGCGATTCACGCGGGTTACGAGAGCGCCTGGCACACCATTCTGGACTCCAACGTGACCACGCTGATTGCCGGTCTGGCGCTGCTGGCCTTTGGCTCGGGCGTGGTGCGCGGTTTTGCCGTGGTGCACTGCATCGGCATTCTGACCAGCATGTTCTCGGCCGTGTTCTTCTCGCGCGGTCTGGTCAACCTCTGGTATGGCGGCAAGAAGAAGCTCAAGACTCTGTCCATCGGTCAGGTCTGGAAGCCTGAAGATGGCTCTGGCCACCGCTCTGTGGCCGGTCGCGGCAGCAACAACTAAGGAGGAAGATCATGGAATTCTTCCGTATCAAAAAAGACATCCCGTTCATGAAGTACGCGTTGTTCCTCAACGCGGTTTCCTTCATCACTTTTGCGCTGGCGGTCTTTTTCCTGTTCTCGCGCGGCCTGCACCTGTCCGTGGAATTCACGGGCGGTACGGTCATGGAAGTGGCCTACACCCAGCCTGCCGACATTGGCAAGGTGCGTGACACCGTCTCCAAGATCGGCTACCCCGATGTGATCGTGCAGAATTTCGGCACGTCCAAGGACGTGATGATTCGCCTGCCCGTGCAAAAGGGCGTTACTACTGCCCAGCAAAGCGAGCAAGTACTCACGGCACTCAAGGCTGAAGATGCAGAAGTCACGCTGCGCCGCACCGAGTTTGTGGGGCCGCAGGTGGGTGACGAGCTGATGCACAACGGCCTGATGGCACTGGGCATGGTGGTGCTGGGCATCATCATTTACCTGGCTTTCCGCTTCGAGTGGAAGTTCGGTGTGGCGGCCATCATTGCCAACTTGCACGACGTGATCATCATCCTGGGCTTCTTCGCCTTCTTCCAGTGGGAGTTCTCGCTCTCCGTGCTGGCAGGTGTGCTGGCGGTGCTGGGTTACTCGGTCAACGAGTCGGTGGTGATCTTTGACCGTATCCGCGAAACCTTCCGCAAGTTCCGCAAGCTCAACACGCATGAGGTCATCGATCACGCGATTACCTCGACCATGAGCCGCACCATCATCACCCACGCCTCGACCGAGGCCATGGTACTGTCCATGTTCTTCTTCGGTGGCCCCAGCCTGCATTACTTTGCGCTGGCACTGACGATCGGCATCTTGTTCGGTATCTATTCCTCGGTGTTCGTGGCAGCGGCGATTGCCATGTGGCTGGGTGTCAAACGTGAGGACTTGATCAAGGTGCCCGCAAAGACCACTGAGCAAGATCCCAGCGACCCCAATGCCGGGGCAGTGGTCTAAATCCTTTAACAATTGCGGCAAGAGCTTTAGAGGTCTGGCCGCCTTACACTACTGGAATGGCTCTCTCGCAGTCTTCCCTTAACGCGCCTGCAGCTCAGCAACAACTGGGCTGGCAGGCGCGCTTGCGTTGGGTTCATGGAATTTGTCAGGGCTTGCCCAAAGTCGCGCAGCAACTCGATGAATTTTTCGCCACTCAGAGCAGCTCCGTGTCTGCCACTCATGAGATGCAGGACTGGCGTGAAGTCTGGGTGGGCTTTCAGTCCAGCCAGAATGCCTGGGTACAGGCCAGTGCCAAGGCCTTGCAGCAGGCCGCCCGCAAGTCTCCTACGGGAGCAAGAGAAAGCAGCTCTTCTTCTTCGGCACCGCTGACGTTCGAGTTGCTCAGCGATGACGTTGTAGAGAACAAGATTCTGGCCTCCCGCATGGCGCTGGCCATGGGGGAGACGCTACAGCCTGGTTTCGAGCCCATGCGGCTGCGCATTCAGGCGCTGGAAGCTCAGGAGCTGCCGTCTCAGGACATGTTCCGTGCAGAGACGATTTGCCTGCATCTGATCGAGCAATGGCTTGCCAGCGGCATGGAGCGCAAGCATTTGCTCAAGGCGGTGGAGCCTTTGCAAAATGCTCTGGCTCCTCTGATGGAGTCTGAGTACGGCATCCTGCACAAGCTGCTCGATGCCAAAGGCGTGAGCAAGGCGCAAGAGGCTCCGCTGCGCGTGCGCCGCACCGAAGGAGGTCCTTCCACAGGTGCCATGCATCTGGCAAGCGGCTATGCCGGTGTTGATGACTCTGGCTGGACTTCTTCTGCCATGCAGTACATGCCAATGCCTGCAGGCGGGCAAGGCTTTGCACTTCCTCCAGGCTCCAGTGTTGGCCTGGGCATGCTGGCGCGAGCACGCCATAGGGCGCTGGACGCAATGAACCAGCTGCGTCAGGTGCTGAGTCAGCCCGCGGTAGGTATGACGGGTCTGGTGTCTGGCGTGCCCATGGCCCCTATGCCACCCGCCTCTGCCGCGTTGGCGCAAGCGCTGCAGGAGCAGCAAATGCTTGCAACGCAAATCCAGACGCAGTTTCCGGTGACTGCAGGTCCAGTCCTGGCTGTGCCTGCGATGGACTACAGTCCAGCCGCCATAGGGCAATTGGTCAATCTGGTGCGTGAGCGCTCTGCAGACTGGAAGGAAAAGGCCGAGACCAAGGGGGAAAAGGCAACCATCGAGGTGGTTGCGCTGATGTTCCAGAGCATTCTGTCCGAGGACAGGCTGCCGCCCTCCATCCGGGTCTGGTTTGCCCGTCTTCAAGTGCCGGTGCTGCGTGTGGCTCTGGCAGAGCCGCAGTTTTTCAGCGACCTCAATCATCCGGCGCGTAAGCTGATTGATCGCATGGGGTCTTGCGTCATGGGCTTTGATGCCAGCAGCATCAATGGCAATGCGCTGGAGACTGAAATCCGCCGTGTGGTGCAGGTGATCGAGCAGTATCCGGAGACCGGGCAGAAGGTGTTCGCTCTGGTGCTGCGCGAATTTGAGGACTTTCTCTCCAAGCACCTTGCGCAGAATCAGTCCACAGCCAAGATCACCAGTGTGGCGCAGCAGGTGGAGCAAAAGGAAACGCTGGCCGTTCAGTACACCATCGAGCTGCGCAATATGCTCACCGACATGCCGGTGCGTGAAGAGGTGAGGGATTTCTTGTTCAAGTCCTGGGCCGATGTGCTGGCCATGGCCACGGTGCGCTATGGCGCCAAGGATGCGCGGGCCATGCGCTTCAAGCAGGCTGCCAGCGAGCTGGTCTGGTCGGCCAGTGCCAAGCCATCACGTCAGGAACGTTCACGTGTCATTCAGGGTCTGCCGGTCTTGCTGCAGACCTTGCGAGAGGGCTTGGAGCTGATCAGCGTGTCTGGCGACGAGCAGGCTGCAGTGGTCAAGGTGTTGACGGATACATTGGCACAAGCCTTTATGTCCAAGACGGCGGCTATTCCGGCAGAGAGGATCGATGCCATGGCCAAGCGGCTGTCGGAGCTGGAAAAGTACATCAGCGAGGATGGCAAGCTTGACGATCTGCCTTTGTCCAGCGAAAGCATAGAGATGATGCTAGGTGTGGATACAGCCGATCTGAATGTCATCTCCAATACGGACACGCCTGTGGAGCCCGCCATGCTGGAGTGGGCGCAGTCTTTGGAGAGCGGGCGCTGGTTTACGCTCGACCACAACGGTGCACGCGTACAGGTGCAATATGTGTGGCGCAGCCGCCGCAAGCATCTGCACTTGTTTGCCTCTCTGGATGGCCATTGCTATCTGCTGCAGGCCCAGCGCATGGCAACGTACCTGCAGGCAGGTCTGCTGGCTGTGCATGACGCCGAGGCTCTGACGGTGCGCGCTACGCGTGATGCGCTGCAGAAGATTCAGGCGAATCCGGAAAGGTTGGCTTAACCCCCTGAGGCGCGTTGCGCCTTCCCCCTTTCTCTACGCGCTGCGCGCTACGGAAGGGGGACGACAGCTTCGGTGCGGGGCGGCCCTTCCTCGCTGTCTCTGGTTTCAGGTTACGCCAGTTTTTTGGGCTAGCTCTGTGTCAGCCGCTGATACAGACCGCCGGGCAGGCGGGCGACTAGGCCATCCAGTTCCAGCTCCATCAACTGGGCCTGCAGGTGGGCGGCATCCCAGCCTGTGCGCTCGCTCAAAGATTCCAGAGCCATGGGGTCGTGGCCTAGCGCCTGCAGCAGCGGGTGCTCAGTTGCAGGGGCTTCATCTTTGATAGCTGCTTGCGCTTTATCTGTAAGTGCTTGAGCGGCTTTTAATCCCTGAAGTTCTTCGAGTACATCGGCTGCGGTTTCCACCAGCTTTGCTCCCTGGCGCAGCAGGGCGTGGCAGCCTTTGGCCTGCGGCGCGTGGATGGAGCCGGGAATGGCAAAGACCTCACGCCCCTGTTCACTGGCCAGGCGGGCCGTGATGAGGGAGCCGGACTTCAGTGCCGCTTCCACGACCAGAGTTCCTTGCGACAGGCCTGAGATGATGCGATTGCGCTGCGGGAAATGACGTGGAAGAGGCTCACTGCCAAGAGGATATTCGCTGATGAGCAGGCCATTGAGCGCAATTTGATGCGCCAGCTTGATGTGGGCGCGTGGATAGACCTGATCCAGTCCGGTGCCGACTACGGCAATCGTACGAGGTGTTGGGCCTGACGGGCTGTGTAGGGCTCCCTCGTGCGCTGCGGCATCGATACCGCGGGCCAGCCCCGAGACGATGCACAGACCTCGCTCAGTCAGTGCCTGCGCCATGTTTCGGGCATTGATGACGCCTTGAGCCGATGGGTTGCGACTGCCGACCATGGCGAAGGTGGCCGGGTAGGGAAACCAGGGTCTGGCGGAGGAAAGCAGGGAGGCAGGACCTTGGATAAACAGCAGCAGGGGCGGATCTTCGGTCTGCAGCAGGCAGTCGGGGTATTGAGAGCCTCCTAGCTGGATTACGGTATGCAAGGTGCCTGGGGCGGGTGACGCCAGCCATTGCCTCAAGACATTGCAGTGCTTGTCCCAGTCCGCAGGAAGCTCACTCAGTGCCTTGATCTGGGGTTGTGTCGCGCACTCCGCCCAGGCTTGCAGCGGTAATTGCCAGATGGCCTCGGCGCCGCCTGCACGGGCCAGAAGCCTGCGGGCCGTGGCGCGGCCCAGGCCCGGCGTCAGCAGCAGACGCAGCCAGGCCAGCGTTTCGGCATCGGGCGAGGCATGGTGCACGTCGGGTAGGGAGGTGGGCACCATGCGTGGCCTCCTTTAGCGTTGAGGTGAGTGCAGGCCGTCGCCTACATTCACGCCGCGCTGGGCGGTGGTGATAAGCGCGTACGACACGCGGTCGAAAACCTTGAAGACCATGGCATAGCCATTGGCCTCATCAGGCAGCTTGACGGTGTCGCGAGTAGGACTGGTCTTGTCCACAATGACATTGCCCTTGCTGACAAGCTCCAGCACTGTGCCAATGTCCATACCGTCTTGCGCGCCCTTGTTGATGGCAATCACCTGATTTTGTGCGGCGTTGTAGCCCACAGAGTCGCCATAGATGGAGACGACGGCTGCACCTTCGACGTTCTTGACAGGTGCGTGGGGCACATAGCTCAGGTACTGAGGTGCGGGCGATGGCAGCAAGCGGTCGCCAGCGCGAATCTCGTTCTTCGAGCGCGTGATGTCCACGGTTCCCGGGGTAGCTTGAGCGGGCTGGCCGTCTGCAGATTCAAGCACGGTCTCACCGCGCACCACAGTCGCACTCCCCAGATACTTGGCTTCATAGCCCAGAATTTCCCCGCTGACCGGGTCTTTGAGTGCAGTTGCGTCGCGGAAGATGCGATAGCTGCTGGGTTGATGCTTGTCAGTGCTGATCAGCTGACCACCAGAGTTGCGTACATAAGCCCTATCACCCTTGGCCATGAGCACGCGCTTATCCTGTGTCGCAATGATGCGTGGAGCCTGCGTCAGCGCCTGGCTGTCCACTACCAGCGGCTCGGCCAGGAATGGCTCGATCAGATGGGGCGGCAAGGTAGGGAGTGCAAGCTCATTGAGCGAGGACTCGCGAGCCTGAGGCGAGAGGCGCACTACGCCTGGGTCTCCATTGGGTGCTGTGGTCGACAGGCGTGCATAGCCGTTGCTGCGGACCAGATACAGCATTTGACCCGGATAGATCAGGTGAGGGTTGGCAATACTGGAGAGGTTCATGCCCCACAGGTCGGGCCAGCGCCAGGGTTGGCGCAGATACATGCCTGAAATTGCCCACAGCGTGTCGCCCCGCTTGACGGTGTACTGGGCGGGAGCATTGGCAGTCAGTTCTTGCTCGGGGATTCCTTGTTGAGCGACTTGCTGGGCGGTAGTGCGCTGAGCGGCAGTCACTGGGTAGCTCTGGGCGTGAGCCGAGGTTAGGGCGGCAAGCAGCGTGGCGCCAATACTCAGGGCACGTGCAGTGGCAAATGCGGTCATGAAATTCCTTCTGGCGGGATTCGTTTACTGCAGCGTCCCTCGCGTCGCTGCACTGTGGGCGATCTTGGCATAAGCGACCCCGCAAGTCTTACAAATGTGTCTAAATTCTCGATGCAAGGCCTGGATAGATCAATGTTTATTGGGACGCGGCCAAGCGTTTGAGCGCAAATGTTGGGACAATAACGACAGTTTTACCGAGATATCATGGCCATTCTTTCCATCCTCTGCTACCCCGATCCCCGTCTTCACAAGGTCGCCCAGCCCGTGGCGCAGGTGGATGAGCGCATCCAGACCCTGGTGAAAGACATGCTCGAGACCATGTATGACGCCCAGGGCATCGGCTTGGCTGCCACGCAGATCGACGTGCACGAGCGTGTGGTAGTGATCGATGTGTCTGAAGAGCGTAACGAGCCGCTGGTTCTTATCAACCCCGAAATCACCTGGGCCAGCGAGGAAAAGCAGCTGGGCGAAGAAGGCTGCTTGTCCGTGCCCGGGATCTATGACGGTGTGGAGCGCTCCACTTCGGTCAAGGTCAAGGCGCTGGACGAAAACGGCAAGAGCCGCGAGATTGCCGCTGAAGGTCTGCTGGCCATCTGCATGCAGCATGAGATGGACCACCTGCTGGGCAAGGTGTTTGTCGAGTACCTGTCGCCACTGAAGCGCAACCGCATCAAGACCAAATTGGTCAAGGCCCAGAAAGCGGCCGCTCGGGACTGATTTCCCCAAGGAACCCCCATGCCGCGATTCCAGACCCTGTGCCGCAGCCTCGTAGCCAGCGTGATGGCTCTGGCTTTGACAGCGTGCATGGTGCCGCAGTGGCAAAAGCCAGGCATGCCTCAGGCCGAGGTGGAAAAGGGCATGGGCAAGCCCACGGTGGTTGTGCCTCTGCCGGATGGCGGTACACGCCTCATCTATAGCCAGCAGCCCGCGGGCCAGCAGGTCTATCACATGGACTTTGATGCCCAGCACAAGCTGACTCGTGTGGAGCAGGTGCTGGATACCGCCCATTTCTTTGCGCTGCGCAATGGTGTGGATACCCGGGACGATGTCTATCGTGTGTTTGGCCCGCCTGCGAAAGTCGAAGGGGTCTACAGCTTTAAAGGCGACATCTGGACCTACCGGTTTATGGACAATGGCAACCCTAGACGCGCCCATGTGCACATAGACGCGCAGGGCGTGGTGCAAAAAACCATGTTCACCGACGAGAGCATGTATTTCAGAGAGCCGCATCGTTGAACACCTGGCAGCCGATGGCTGCCTTTTTATTTTGTGAGTCCCATGAAAGTCATTTTTGCCGGCACACCCGAATTTGCGCGCGTGGCCCTGGAGCGTCTGCTGGCCGCAGGCTTTGAAGTTCCGTTGGTGCTGACCCAGCCCGACCGTCCGGCCGGACGCGGCATGAAGCTGCAGGCCTCACCGGTCAAGCAGTGCGCGCTAGAGCATGGCATTGCCGTGGTTCAGCCCATGAGCCTGCGCCTGGATGGCAAATACCCCGAAGAAGCCGCAGCCGCCAAGGCTGCCATTGATGCCGCTCAGGCCGATGTGATGGTGGTGGCCGCCTATGGCTTGATCCTGCCGCAGTGGGTGCTCGATACGCCGCGTCTGGGCTGCCTCAATATCCATGCCTCTTTGCTGCCGCGCTGGCGCGGCGCTGCACCCATTCATCGCGCGATTGAAGCGGGTGACGCCGAGACCGGCGTCACCATCATGCAGATGGATGCGGGCCTGGATACCGGCGATATGTGCGTGATCGAGTGTCTGCCGATTGCGCCCGGCGACACCACGGCCAGCCTGCATGACAAGCTGGCCACGCTGGGTGGTCGATTGATTGTCGAGGCGCTGGAGATGGCGGCTTGTGGGGGCCTCAATCGCACGCCACAGCCCGCCGATGGTGTGACCTATGCTCACAAAATTGAGAAGGCCGAGAGCCTGATCGACTGGAGCGAAAGCGCCGAAGTCATCGCTCGTCGACTGCGCGCCTTCAATCCCTTCCCCGGTGGTGCCACCAGCTTGGGCAGCGAAGCCATCAAGGTCTGGGAAGCTGTGGCTGAAGAAGGCGCTGGCGCAGCGGGCACGGTGCTGTCTGCCGATGCGCAAGGCGTGCGCGTGGCTTGCGGTCAGGGCGTGCTCAATATGACGCTGCTGCAGCGTGCTGGCGGTAAACGCCTGGCAGCCGGTGATTTCCTGCGTGGTTTTGAACTACCTGCTGGAGCAGTTCTGGGTTCGGCCAAGGTATGACAAGCACGGCTGCGACGCTGAGCCAGCGCGCCAAATCGATCGTCAAAGATCCGTTCTTCTGGCTGGGCTGCAAGGAAATGAGTGGCACGGCGCTGGGCATTGCCGCCTGGGGGCTGGTCACAGGCGTGGCCATGGTCAAAAGCGGCTTGTCTGTGCCATTGGCGCTGTTCATGGGCTTTACGGCCTATGCAGGCAGCGCCCAGTTGGCGGTGCTGCCGCTGATGGCCGTGGGCGCACCGCTGTGGGTCGTCTGGTTCACTGCCATTTGCGTGAACCTGCGTTTTGTGATTCTGTCCAGTATGTGGCGCAGCTATTTTGCGCACCTGAGTCTGCGTCACCGTCTGACCGTGGCCTATTTCAGCGGTGATGTGATTTTTGTGAACTTCATGCGCCGCTACCCGGATGCCAAGCCACAGGCAGAGCAACTGCCTTATTTCTGGGGCGCTGCGCTGACCAACTGGCTGGCCTGGCAGATTCCGTCCACGCTGGGGATCTTCCTCGCCGATCAGATTCCTCTGTCCTGGGGGTTGGGCTTTGCAGGCGTGCTGGCGCTGCTGGGCGTGCTGCTGTCCATGCTCAAGGACAAGGCAACCTGGGTTGCCTCCATCGTGGCCTGCACAGCCGCTGTGGCCGCCTTTGCCTTGCCGCTGAAGCTCAATATTTTGGTGGCGATTGCTGCGGCTGTGGCGGCAGGTCTGCTGGTTGAGCAGCTGCAAAAGCAGGCTGACAAACTGCCTCGAATCGACTGCCACAAGGAGCAACCATGATGAGTAGCTTTTGGATCATCGTGGCTTGTATCGGGCTTGCCGTGATTACCTTGGTGACGCGAGCTTTCTTCATGATTCCCGAACGCGAGCTGCCGCTGCCCAATTGGCTCAAGCGCGGGCTTAAATACGCGCCGCTGGCGGCACTGGCGGCCGTGATTGCTCCTGAGATTGTGATGAGCGATGGCCAGTTGATCGGCAGTCTTGCGGATGCAAGACTGCCTGCATTGCTTGCTGCGGTGCTGTACTTTTTTTACAAGCGAAGCATTCTTGGAACCATTGCTTTAGGCATGGCGATTTATTTGCCATTGCATATAGGCTTGGGTTGGTAGCTCCAAGGCTAGAGAAAACAGGAGCAGACTGCTCCTGTTTTTATATTTTTTGAAGTAAAAAAGACTTGAAACCTAGTTACGGTGCGTGCTTTATGCTCCTGTTTTTGAGTCGAGTAAGCATGTAAAAGCCGTGCTTGAAAAGAATTGACGCCCTAGAATGCAGACAGATTTTTTGTTTTCCAACTTCTGTATGGGCGACTTTCGGAGTCGCTTTTTTGCTGCATGAACATCATTCGCTTCTCCGATCTGTGCGCTCAGGGCAAGGCCCAGGGTCAACGTGTTTTCATCCGCGCTGACCTGAACGTGCCGCTGAACGACGCCGGTGAAATCACCGAAGACACCCGCGTGCGCGCCTCAGTGCCTGCCATCGAGATGGCCCTGAAGGCTGGCGCGGCCGTGATGGTCACCAGCCACCTGGGCCGCCCTACGGAAGGTGAATTCAAGCCTGCCGATTCGCTGGCCCCCGTGGCCAAGCGCCTGGGCGAGCTGCTGGGTCGCGATGTGCCTCTGGTTGCCAACTGGGTGGATGGCGTGCAGGTCGCTCCCGGCCAGGTCGTCCTGCTGGAAAACTGCCGCGTGAACGTGGGCGAGAAGAAGAACAAGCCCGAACTGGCCCAGAAGCTGGCCCAGCTGTGCGACATCTTTGTGAACGACGCGTTCGGCACGGCCCACCGCGCAGAAGGCACAACCTACGGTATTGCGGAGTACGCGCCCATCGCCTGCGCCGGCCCGCTGCTGTCGGCCGAAATTGATGCGCTGAACAAGGCGCTGGCCGCACCCGCACGTCCCCTGGCTGCCATCGTGGCCGGCTCCAAGGTGTCCACCAAGCTGACCATCCTCAAGTCGCTGGCCGACAAGGTGGACCAGCTGATCGTGGGCGGCGGCATTGCCAACACCTTCATGCTGGCTGCCGGCCTGAAGATTGGTAAGAGCCTGGCCGAGCCGGATCTGGTGGCCGAAGCCAAGGCCGTGATCGACGCCATGGCCGCCCGTGGCGCCGCCGTGCCCGTGCCCACCGATGTGGTCTGCGCCAAGACTTTTGCTGCCGACGCCGTGGCCACCGTCAAGAAAGCCACCGAAGTGGCCGACGACGACATGATTCTGGACATTGGCCCAGAGACCGCTGCCAAGCTGGCCGAAATGCTCAAAAAAGCCGGCACCATCGTCTGGAACGGCCCCGTGGGTGTGTTTGAGTTCGACCAGTTTGCCAACGGTACCAAGGTGGTGGCCCAGGCGATTGCCGAATCCCCCGCCTTCAGCATCGCTGGCGGCGGCGACACCCTGGCTGCTATTGCCAAGTACGGCATCGAAAAAGACGTGGGCTATATCTCCACCGGCGGCGGCGCTTTCCTGGAAGTGCTGGAAGGCAAGAAGCTGCCCGCTTTCGAGATTCTGGAAAAGCGCGCCAACGGCTGATGCTGGTGGTGAGGTCTCAGCTATCAAAAAAGGATCGACTTGTCGATCCTTTTTTGTGCCTGTCAAGAGCGAATACAGGTGAATTAAAGTAGGGAAAAGTAACGTGGATCAGCAAGTGATTGGCGGGACTGCCAGAGTCGCTTAGCATTCAGCTTGCGCCTGCACAGAGTCATGGCGTCATGATTCCTCTTTTGTATAAGCAGCTTGCGTTGCAGATTCCGGCCAACTGACCTGGAAGACGGACTCGCTGCTTTCTTATCACTGCTTATGTCTGCTTCAACACCTCAGGACTTGTCTGCACTGATTCAGGCCATGACTACGTCCGTTGCCACTGATACTGCTCAGAACGTACTCAATGCCGGACAGTGGGAGTTGTTGGCGCCGTATCTGCAGCCTATCAACCTGGCTGCCAGTGAGGTGCTCTTTGCGGAAGGTGCGCTGGATCGCAACCTGTACATGGTCGAATATGGTTCGCTGAGCGTGCACTATCAGGATTCCAAGGAAAGAATCCGTCTTGCCTTGGTCGGTGCTGGGTCAATTGTGGGAGAGGGCGCTTTCTTTGCCCATCGTCCGCGCAAAGCGACCGTTCAGGCCGCAGCACCCAGTCGTCTTTGGTGCCTGACAGCGCTGCGCTATTCTGAGATGGCAAACCGCCAGCCAGCCTTGGCTCTGGCATTGCTGACGATGGCAGGTCAGGTGCTGGCTCGTCGTGCAGGTGATAGTCGTCGTCGCATTGCCAGCACTTAACGGGCAATATTTATCGCTAGTCTGTTTTTTCTCCTTGATCCATGTCGGACAGAGGCTAATATTTCTTCAAATGTCACGAGCTGCCTTGGACGCGAAGGCAGAATGTGTCTTGTTGTAAATTCTGCCTAGTCGAGTGTGCTCATGTCCCTGTTTCGATGGTTTTCTCGCGGGTCACGCCAGGAAAGTGGCTCGCAAGCGCCGCGCCACGAGGATGATTCGGGGGCGCGCCTGTCACAGCGCCGAGAGCGGTCTGCAAGACGTGAGCAGCTTTACGTCATCGTGCGTGAGGCCATGGTGCGGGTTGGCATTCTCTCTGCTGGGTATAAGTTCAAGGTGCTTTCATTGGATAGCACTGGTCAGCGCTTTGTCGTTATGGTGGACTTGGCACCGGCTTATGCTGCCGATGCTTCCCAGCAGCGACGAATTGAGGCGTTGATCGCGGAGCTGGCCAGATCCCGAATGGATGCGGGAGTGCATGCAGTGTATTGGCGAGTGAATGGGCAGATTCAGACGCCCCCAGCCCCCGGCTTTATTGCCCCCGAGCCTGAAGGATTCATGCCTCCTGCAAATCCGGCGCCTTATCCCGATGGGAGGGCACGTACGGGCCGATCTTTCGAACCCATTGATGCGAATGAAATGGATGCTTTCAAGCAGGCTGTGGCTATGGCTGCTGCGTCTCCAACCAGTGTCCGATCTTCTCGCCATGCCCCCTTGCTCGGGCCCGGTTCTGGGCATGAGGAAGGAGGCGAGTTTGCAGTCTCGGGTCTGGGGTCCCTGGGGGCGACTCAGTATGGTGAGCTGCGTTGACTGCTGACTTAAAGCAAAGCCGGGGCTTGCCAGATTCGCTTCAATGACCTGCGAAATCGACCAGTGTGAATAGAGGCAGGCCACTGTCCTTGAGGTGCTTGGAGCCGCCCAACTCCGGCAGATCCACAATTGCCGCCCCTTCGATCACGGTGGCTCCCAGCTTTTCCAGTAATTTTTTGCCTGCCATCATGGTTCCACCAGTGGCAATCAAATCATCAATCAGCAGAACACGGTCACCGGGCTTGACGGCATCGGTGTGTAGCTCCACTGTGGCGCTGCCATATTCCAGCTCGTAGGTTTCCTCCACAGTGGTGAAGGGCAACTTGCCTTTTTTACGGATGGGGACAAAGCCGACGTTCAGTTCATGCGCGATCACGGCACCCAAAATAAAGCCTCTGGCATCCAGACCTGCAACCACATCGGGGCGCAGCTTGGGCTCCATATAGCGATGCACGAATGCGTCGGTCATGACACGAAAAACCTTGGGGTCCTGCAGTAAAGGAGTGATGTCACGGAACTGCACGCCAGGTGCAGGCCAGTCTGGCACGGTGCGAATGTGGTCGCGCAGATAGTCGTTGACGCTGGTGGAAGTTTGCATGGGGCCGTCTGTGATTTTGGAATGTCTGTCAGTGTATTGGGTGGGGCAGGAAATACAGGTAAAAGGGGTGTTGCCTGCTGACCATCAAGTATGGGATCGCTAAAATCCATGCATGAATTTTGATGCTGCCCATTCGCGTTTGATTGACGCACCGCGTGCTTTGAGCTTAGCCCGTGAGGCTCTGGAGATTGAGGCCAGTGCCTTGAGCGCTATGTCTGAGCGTCTCAATGGCGCATTTACCGATGTTGTGCAGCGAATTCTGCAATTGCCTGGCCGTGTGGTTGTGATGGGGATGGGCAAGAGTGGTCATGTGGGCAGGAAAGTGGCAGCAACACTTGCGTCGACCGGCACCCCTTCATTCTTTGTGCATCCCGCCGAAGCAAGTCATGGTGACCTCGGCATGCTGACTGCAGATGATTTGGTCCTGGCCTTATCCAATAGTGGCGAGACGGACGAACTGACGGGCGTGTTACCTGCGATCAAGCGTATGGGAGTGCCTTTGGCTGCTGTGACAGGGGGGCTGGCGTCTACTTTGGCCAAGCACGCGGATTGGGTTCTTGACACGCATGTGGCCCAAGAGGCCTGTCCACTGAACTTGGCTCCGACTGCCAGCACTACAGCCCAACTGGCGATGGGTGATGCCTTGGCTGTGGCCTTGCTGGATGCACGAGGGTTTGGGGCTGAAGACTTTGCGCGCTCTCATCCCGGTGGAGCGCTGGGACGCCGCCTGTTGACCCATGTGCGTGATGTGATGCGCAGTGGTCGCGATGTGCCTCAAGTTGTTCAGGATGTCAGCTGCGTTGATTTGATGCGTGAGATGAGTGCCAAAGGGCTGGGTTGCTCTGCTGTAGTCAATGCAACGGGTGAACTGGTGGGTATTTTTACGGATGGCGATTTGCGACGTTGCGTAGAGGCGGGCGTAGATTTGCGTAGTTGCAAGGCACAAGATGTCATGCATGCCAAACCTCTGACCATTCAGCCTGAGTTACTGGCAGTAGCTGCAGCTCGGATGATGGAGGAGAACGGCATCACTGCAGTGCCTGTGACGGATGAGCGTCAGCATTTGCAGGGCGTGATACATATTCGTGACCTGATGCGCTCCAAGGTGATCTGATGAATAGACCCGCCCTGGCCCCTCTTCAGCAATGGGCTCCCGAACTCCTGCTTAAGGCGCAAGGCATCCGCGTGGCTTTTTTTGACGTGGATGGTGTGCTGACGGATGGAGGGCTCTACTTTTCGGGTGATGGTGAAGTGCTCAAGCGCTTTCATACCCTGGATGGTCATGGCCTGAAGTTGCTGCAACAAGCAGGTATCACTCCGGCCGTAGTGACGGGGAGAGACTCAGCGCCGCTGCGGCTCCGCCTGAAGCAGCTGGGCATTGGACATGCCCGTTTTGGCACAGAGGACAAAGTGCCAGCTGCCGAGTCCATTCTGGCTGAGCTGGGCTTGCAATGGGGGCAGGCTGCAGCCATGGGAGATGATTGGCCTGATCTACCAGTGATGCGCCGAAGCCAATTCGCATGTGCGCCTGCCAATGCACACGAAGAGGTCATGCATATGGCGGATTGGGTTTGCGGCAAGAGTGGTGGCGAGGGGGCGGTACGTCAGCTTTGTGATTTGTTGCTGATAGCGAATGGCTCTTATGCGACCCAGCTGGCGAGGTATGGCTCATGATCGCGAAATGGCGTCGAATCAGTGATAAAGCTTCAATGTATCTGCCGGTTCTCATCATGGGGTTGCTAGCCCTTGGAACTTGGTGGCTGGTGCGCAATGCACCCAAGCCTATTAGCAGTGGGGCAGAAAAGGTTGCGCGTCATGAGCCCGATTATTTTTTAAAAGACTTTGTCATCAAAAATTTCGAGGCTTCCGGAAGGCTCAAAAGTCGCTTGAACGGCTCCGCCGGAGAGCACTTTCCCGATACCGATACGTTGGAAATCGATGATGCGCGGATGCTGAGCTTTACGCCAGATGGTCGCAGGACAGTGGGTAGCTCAAATCGTGCGCTAAGCAATGGAGATGGCTCAGAAATCCAGATGTTTGGACAGGCCGTCATCACCAGAGAACCTTTGCCTGCAACGGCAACTCAGAAGGCATTGCCAATGATGCAGCTGGAGAGTGAGTTTTTGCAAATATGGCCCAATGAAGAGCGTGTCAGTACAAACAAGCCAGTCATCATGACACGTGGTCAGGACCGGTTTACCGGTGATCACATGCAGTACACCCACCTGGATCAAATTCTGCAGATGCAGGGGCGAGTCAAGGGCATCATCCAGCCGAGTGCAAAGCAATAAGTCGTGGCAAAAGCTCGGTCAAATCTCATCTATATCACTGGCGCTTCCAGTGGCATAGGGCAGGCTTTGGCTTGGCACTACTATCAGCTTAGGTGGTCGCTTGCACTGGTGGCAAGGCGTACTGCTGTGATTGAGCAGTGGGCGCAGATCATGCAGTTGGATGCGTCTCGCTGGACTGCTTATGGTGCGGATGTCACGAATATCGACAGCATCTGCGCTGCAGGTCAGGAGTGCATCGCTCGTCAGGGCGTGCCTGATGTCGTAATTGCCAATGCAGGGGTTAGTTGGGGCGTAGATACCTCTTTGCGTGAGGATCTTGATGTCATGCAACAGGTGCTTGCCAGCAACACTTTAGGCTTGGCTGCTACGTTTCAACCATTTATAGAGCCTATGAAACTGCATGGCGCAGGTCGCTTGGTCAGTATTTGTAGTGTGGCTGGCGTAAGAGGCTTGCCGGGGCATGCTGCATATTCAGCCAGCAAGGCGGCTGCTATTGCTTATAGTGAAAGCTTGAGGGTTGAACTCCAGAGGACAGGAGTTTCGGTGATTAGCGTCTTACCGGGCTATGTTGATACTCCTCTGACGCAAAATAATCCTTACCCAATGCCTTTCTTGCTTTCTTCTGAAGTGTTTGCGAAGCGTGCATATCGAGTCATTGAGAGAAAATCACGATATGTGATTATTCCTTGGCAGATGGGGATAGTCGCCCGACTAATGCGAGTCTTGCCGGTCCTTCGTCATTTCGTGTGGAACACAACACTCACAATGCTCCCCTGGTTGTTGAGCCCGGTGGGCATGTGTGCAGGCCGCTGGCCGGCCTGTGCACATGTCCACGAGGCGTGTTTGATCAGGAGGATGAGTCCATGGGCATTGCCGTAGAAGCTCTGTTCACCAGCGCGCTGGGCTTGCAGCCGCCGTGGGTCGTCGATGACGTCAGGCTCGACACCGCCAAGCGGCGTATCGACTTCGAGATCGGCTGCCACACCAGCAGGCTCGCCTGCCCGGCATGCGGTGCGGCCACGCAACCGGTGCACGACCGGCTGCGCCGATCCTGGCGGCACCTGGACTTCTTCCAGTTCGAGGCCTGGCTGCACTGCGACGTGCCGCGCGTGGCCTGCGGTGCCTGCGGCAAGACCACGCAGGTGGCCGTGCCCTGGGCGCGTCCGGGCTCGGGCTTCACCGCGGCGTTCGAAGCGCTGGCGCTGACCTTGTGCCTGGACCTGCCGGTGCGCCAGGCCGCCGAGTTGCTGCGCTGCAAGGACAAGCGGCTGTGGCGGCGCATCGAGTTCTACGTCGCGCAGGCGCGTGCGCTGGAAGACTTCGCCGGCGTGCGCACGGTGGGCATCGACGAGACCAGCCTGCGGCGCGGGCAGCACTACATCACCGTCGTGCACGACCTGGATCGCAAGCGGCTGCTGTTCGCCACCGAGGGGCGCGAGCACCGCACGGTGGTGGAGTTCGCCGAGGATCTGAAGGCCCATGGCGGCGATCCCGCCCAGGTGCGGCACGTGTGCATGGACATGAGCGCAGCCTACGCCAAGGGCGTGGCGCTGGCGCTGCCCGAGGCGCAGATCAGCTACGACCGCTTTCACGTCGTCTCGATGGCCATCGATGCGATGGACCAGGTGCGCCGCGCGGAGATGGCCACCGACGCGCAGGCGGTGCGAGCCGCGCTGGGCGCTGGCGGCCGCAAGACGCTCAGGCAGCTGCTGTGGGGCATGCGGCGCAACCCCAGCACCTGGAGCGCCCGCCAGCTCGATGCCATGCACTGGCTGCAGCGCTCGACGCTCAAGAGCGCGCGGGCGTGGCGGCTGAAGATGGCGCTGCGCGCGGTGTACGCACGGGCCACAGCGCACAACAGCATCGAACAGGCCGCATCCGACCTCAGGGCCTGGCTGAGCTGGGCGCGGCGCTGTCGGCTCGAGCCGTTCAAGAAGCTGGCCGCCACGCTCAAGGAGCGGTTCGACGCGGTGGTGCGCGGCATGGTCGATCACCGCAGCAACGCCTTCGTCGAGGCGATGAACGGGCTGCTGCAGCAGGCCAAGCGCGCCGCGCGCGGCTTCAGGACGAGCCAGAACTTCATCGCCATCGCCTACCTGCGCATGTCCAAGCTCAAGCACCTGCCGGCCAGTCCGTTCGCGCCAGCCATGCCGACATGACGCGAAGCGTTTCCACACAAAACGGCATAGAGCCGTCTTGCCTGCATTGGTGTGGGATAAGCTCGCTTATGGAAAGACTCGCAAGCCCAGGCATCTTCAAAGGGATTGATATGAGAAATATCTTTCTCTGCCAAAAGCGGTAAAGAAATTTGACTTTCTAAACGTATGAAAAGAAAAATAAAGGCACTTTCAAGTGCCTTTATTTTTTAATGCTTAAAAATTATTCGCTGTGGTTATTGCCGTTGCCATAGCCTCCACGACCGCCATGGCGTGGGCCGGAGCCGTAGGGACTACGGAAGCCGCCATCGCTGCGGCCACTGCCGTAGCCTCCATCGCCACGGCCGTAACCGCCATCATTGCGGCCACCGCCATAGCCACCTTCGTTGCGGAAGCCGCCACCATAGCCGCCTGTACGTGGAGGGCGTGGCTCCATGGGGCGAGCTTCATTGACGACCAGGCTGCGACCACCCAATGGCTGACCATTCATTCCTTGAATGGCGGCTTGTGCTTCTGCTTCACTGGCCATTTCTACGAAGCCAAAGCCTTTGGAGCGACCTGTGTCACGTTCCATCATGACGCGTGCACTTTCTACAGCTCCAAATTGGCTGAATGCTTGCTCCAGATCGTTGTCGCGTACACCATATGGAAGGTTTCCGACATACAGCTTATTGCCCATTAATAACTCCTAGCTCCTCAATGCTTCAATGGCGCGATGCATTCAGGACATTCGCTGTATATCCACAGGAAAACATGCAAGAAATCCTAAATAACTATTCGCTGGTGAACGGGGAATTCCCGAGAAATGGATTATGGGGGATAAACATGGCGGATTCAAATGTGAAGTGCAACACCTGCAACCGTTAAGGTCAGCAGATGTCAGCAAGTCGTTCGTCCTATCGCCAACTTCAACCAGAAGACAGAGTCACCATAGCCAGTTTGCTGCTGCAGCGTCATAGCGTACGCAGCATTGCGCGTTTGCTAGGGCGCAGTGCCAGCACCGTCAGCCGTGAGATTGCTCGCAACTCAGTATCCAGCGATGGATATGCCAGCAGGCAAGCGCAACAGCAGTGGCTTTACAGAAGACGCAGCACAAGATCTGATCCCAAGCTTCATTCACAAGGGATCTTGTGGTTCTTGGTATTGCATTTCTTGCGTTTGCGTTGGTCACCAGAGCAAATTGCGCTGACACTTGCACGCCTGTACCCCAAAGGCCATGAGCTACGCGTGTCGCACGAAACCATCTACAACTGCATCTATGCCCAGCCCGTGGGTGAGTTGCGCAAGGAATTGATTGCCACTTTGCGCCATGCTCACAACAAACGGCTGCCCCGTAGCAAAGGACAGGATCGTCGTGGACAGATCCCAGACATGCTCAGCATCCACGTACGTCCGCCTGAAGTTGAGGATCGGCAGTTCCCAGGGCATTGGGAAGGTGACCTCATCAAGGGTGCTGGCAATGCAAGTGCCGTAGGCACCTTGGTCGAGCGCACCAGCCGACTGCTCATGCTGGTCAAGTTGCCTGCGTTCAAACCAGCCAGTGCAGCCAATGTCATGCAAGCCTTTACAGATAAGCTGCTGGGCATTGCGCAGCCCATGCGCCAAAGCATGACGTACGACCAGGGCAAGGAGATGGCGCTACACAAGCAATTGACCGCCAACACGGGCGTGGCGGTGTACTTCTGTGACCCACACAGCCCGTGGCAGCGTGGCTCCAACGAGAACATGAATGGCTTGGTGCGCCAGTACCTGCCCAAAGGCATGGATCTGAGCATCTACAGCCAAGAGCAACTCGATGCGATTGCTGATGAAATCAACAACCGCCCTCGCAAGGGCCTTGGGGTACGATCACCGCTGTCGGTTTATCGAGAGCTACTGATCAACTCTCCCCAGCACTCCACCCTCATCCATTGAATTCAAGGGTGTTGCACTTCACATTTGAATCCGCCCATGAAAAAAATATATGCTCGAAAACCGCAGTTTTAACGATTGGCAACAAAAAAAGGATCCGAAGATCCTTTTTTGTTATTTGCAATAACTGCTTAGTAGCTATTGCGACGACCGTAGCCGCCATCGCCACGGCCACCGCCGAAGCCGCCGTCACCACGGCCACCACCGAAGCCGCCTTCACGGCCGCCACCGAAGCCACCACCAAAGCCGCCGGAGCGGGGGGGGCGGGGTTCCATGGGGCGTGCTTCGTTCACAACGAGGTCACGACCACCGTGGTTTTGGCCGTGCAGGCCTTGGATAGCGGCTTGTGCTTCTGCATCGCTGCCCATTTCCACAAAGCCAAAGCCCTTGGAACGACCTGTGTCGCGCTCCATCATCACCTTGGCGCTGTTCACAGTACCGAATTCGCTGAAGGCCTGCTCCAGGTCTTGGTCGCGGAAAGAATAAGGCAGATTGCCTACGTAAAGCTTGTTGCCCATGCTGGACTCCTGAAAAAACTTGAAAACGCGATGGAGCCCTAGGGAGTCAGCCTTGGATGACAACATTAGAGACGCTAACGCACTTGCCCCCGCCCGAAAATTGCTTCTCAGACAAAGACTCAAGCATTATGAGTCACAAGAGAAGCCGTCGTATTACGAAAAGATCAAATTTCGTGCTTGTAACAACAGCGGCTCGATAGGAGTTACCCTGAAATACGAAAAATGGAATATCTACATACGTTGTTGTCTTACAAATCCAAACAGATAGAATGGCGGTCTACTGTCTTTGGGGAGTAGGCCGTTCGGCAGCCATCTGCCGGATGCATGCGTCAACAGACTTGGATCCTTGTGATCTATGGCGCATGCGGCACCATGAGCAATTCATGGGTGTGACTGGTCGAGACCATTGACTACGTACCGAGAAAACCTATGAAGAGATAGGCCGGAGTCGGTGCGTGGTCAATGCGTTTTGGCAACTCCGGCCATTTCTATCCCCTCATGGAAGCTTTTCTGATTTCTACCTCCATCGTCGCTTTGGCCGAGATGGGAGACAAGACCCAACTCCTTTCACTGGTATTGGCGGCCAAATTTCGCAAGCCCTGGCCCATCGTGGCGGGAATTTTTGCGGCCACGGTGGTCAACCATGCGCTGGCTGGAGCGGTCGGCAACTGGATCACTACGGTGCTTGGTCCGGATACGTTGCGCTGGATTCTGGGCGTGTCCTTCATCCTCATGGCTGGCTGGATGCTGATCCCTGACAAGCTTGACGATGACGATACCGGCAATGGCACGGGGCGTTGGGGCATTTTCGGTACCACGCTGGTGCTGTTCTTCCTGGCGGAGATGGGAGACAAGACCCAGTTGGCGACTGTGGGACTGGCGGCTAAATATCCGCTGTCTTATTACTGGGTGGTGTTGGGGACGACGCTGGGCATGATGCTGGCCAATGCGCCGGTGGTGTGGTTTGGCGAGAAGATCACGAAGAGGCTGCCCATCAAGACGATTCACCGCGTTTGTGCCGTGATCTTTCTGGTGCTGGGCATTGCAGCACTCTTGACTAAGGTATGACGCTATAAAAGGTGTAGCTTCCCGCGCTTTCTGCTGAAGGGCTATGGTGCTTTGACGTGCTTAGCCCCCGGGCGGTTGTGGTGGATGCAGTACACTGACCTTTCAACGCGCCGATTTGCTTCTGCTTGCGGGCGCTCTATAAATCCTGCTAAAGACGAAACCAGAGAACCCGGCCTCGTTTTTAGCGATGCCGGGTTTTTTCATATGTCCTTCATCGCCACACCGCAATCCATGCATTTCGATGAGGCGCTGCCCTTGCAGGGTGGTGGCTCCATCGCCAACTACGACCTCGCCTTCGAGACCTATGGCCAGCTCAATGCCGACAAGAGCAACGCCATCGTGGTCTGTCATGCGCTGAACGCTTCTCACCACGTTGCCGGCTACTACGAAGGTCAGCCCAAGAGCACGGGCTGGTGGGACAACATGATTGGCCCGGGCAAGGCCGTGGATACCAACAAGTTCTTCGTCATTGGCATCAACAACCTGGGCTCCTGCTTTGGCTCCACGGGCCCCATGCACACCAACCCCGCCACAGGCAAGCCTTATGGCGCGGACTTCCCGGTGGTGACGGTGGAGGACTGGGTGGATTCGCAAGCCCGCCTGCTGGACCGCCTGGGTATCCAGAAGCTGGCCGCCGTGCTGGGCGGCAGCCTTGGCGGCATGCAGACGCTGTCCTGGTCGCTGCGCTACCCCGAGCGCATGGGCCACGCCGTGGTGGTGGCCAGCGCGCCCAATCTGAATGCCGAAAACATTGCCTTCAACGAGGTGGCGCGCCGCGCCATCGTGACCGACCCGGATTTCAACGGCGGTCATTTCTATGAGCATGGCGTGGTGCCCGCTCGTGGCCTGCGCATTGCGCGAATGATTGGTCACATCACCTACCTCAGCGACGACGTGATGAACCAGAAGTTCGGCCGCCAGCTGCGTGATGGCATCGACCTCAAATACAGCACGCAGGATGTGGAGTTCCAGATCGAGAGCTATCTGCGCTATCAGGGCGAGAAGTTCAGCGGCTATTTCGACGCCAACACTTATTTGCTGATCACCCGCGCACTGGACTACTTCGACCCGGCCCGCAATCACGGCGGTAACCTGACGCAGGCACTGGCTGCTGCCCAGGCCAAATTCCTGCTGGTGAGCTTTACCACCGACTGGCGCTTTGCCCCGGACCGCAGCCGCGAGATCGTCAAATCGCTGCTGGAAAACAACCGCGACGTGAGCTATGCCGAGATCGATGCGCCCCATGGCCATGATGCGTTTTTGCTTGACGACCCGCGCTACATGAGCGTGATGCGCTCTTATTTCGAGGGCATTGCCAAGGAACTGAACATCACCAAACGCGCAGAAAAACTCCAGGGAGAAGTCGCATGACCGAGTTGACCACCATGAAAGCCATTGCCCAGTTGGTGCCCCAGGGCTCGCGCGTGCTGGACCTGGGTTGCGGCGACGGCGCGTTGCTCGAGCATCTGGTGCGTGAGCGCGGCTGCAGCGGCTATGGCGTGGAGCTGAACGACGCCAATGTGCTGGCCTGTACGCGGCGCGGCGTGAACGTGCTGCAGCTGAATCTGGAAGACGGCCTGGCCATCTTTGGCGACAACAGTTTTGATGTGGTGCTGCAGATCGACACGCTGCAGCATCTGCGCAATGCCGAGGTGATGCTGCAGGAGACGGCCCGCATCGGCAAGCAGGGCATCGTCGCCTTCCCCAACTTTGCGCACTGGCACAACCGCCTGTCCGTGCTGCGCGGGCGCATGCCTGTGACGCGCCGCCTGCCCTATCAGTGGTACGACACGCCCAATATCCGCGTGGGCACCTACAAGGACTTTGAGGTGCTGGCGACCAAGAACCGCCTGCGCATTCTGGACTCCTTCGGCCTACAAAGCGGTGAGGTCGTGCGCAGCCTGCCCAACCTGCTGGCAACGACGGCGGTGTTCCACTTTGAGCACGCCTGAGGATGACTCTTTAAAAAGAATAGCTGTCAGCGCCTGATAGATAAGCAATGTGGATTCAATATACGTTGAATCCATTGATTAACAAGCGCAGACAGCTCTTTATTTGAGAGCGGAAAGGCGGTAGCCGTAGAGTGGCCGAGGTTGGCTTGAATGTGAAAAAATGTGAGCGACTGTTTCATAATCAGTCGCTTTTCTTGATTCCAGTCAATTTTCCTTTGGCCGCTGCCGAGTTTGCCTTCCCATGCGTTTTAGTTCCCGCCTGATTTTCTGCTCGGCTGCACCTGCAGCCTTGTTTGTTTTTGCCTTGCTCAGCAGCCAATGGGGGCTGACTCGCACGCAGGCAGACTTCGATGCTTACCTGCGGGGCAATCAGGTGATGGTGGAGCAGTTGCAGGAGCTGTATGCACAGGGCTTGCAGTCGGGGCAGGCGCTGCGCAACATCGTGATGGATCCCTCCGACAGCCAGGCGGTGCAGAACCTGAGGAAATCCCGCGATGCCTATGACGCGGCATATGCGCAGCTGAGTCAGGGCGTGCAAGGCAGTGCGCTGGCGGCTGCGGTGCAGGAGATGCAGGCGCTCAGGCAAGCGCAGTCTGTCGCGCAGGACCGGATCGTGATGCTGGCTGCCGAAGACTACGACGCGGCGGCGGCGGCCCTCAAGACCGAAGAAACACCTGCCTGGCGCAAGCTGCGCTCTGCGTTGCTGCAAGAGCTTAAGGCCGCACGCGAGGCTGCCGAAGCCTCGCATGTCGCCACACGCGCCAGTGCCCAGCGCATGCAGCTGTGGTCGGGCCTGTTGGCATTGCTGGCGGTGCTGACGTCGGCCGTCATGCTCTGGGTGATGGTGCGCACGCTGCGCAGCGAACTGGGCGGAGATCCGGCCGATGCCCGCAAGGCGCTGCGCCGTGTGGCAGAGGGTGACCTGACCGAGGACCGAGCCCAGGGCGCGGCGCAGGGGTTGATGGCCGATCTGCAAACCATGCGGGGCTCGCTGCGTGATCTTGTGCAGCGCGTGCACGGCGCCTCGGTGCAGATGCACCATGCCTCCAGTGAAATTGCCCAGGGCAATGCCGACCTCTCCGCCCGTACCGAAAACCAGGCCAGTGCGCTGGAGGAAACGGCGGCCAGCATGGAGCAGCTCAATGCCACCGTGCGCCAGAACGCAGACAGCGCCCAGACCGCCAATCAGCTGGCCCAGCATGCCTCGCAAGTGGCAAGCCAGGGCGGTGATGTGGTGACCCAGGTGGTGCAGACCATGCAGGACATCAATGCCAGCAGCTCGCGCATTGCCGACATCATTGGTGTCATCGATGCCATTGCCTTTCAGACCAATATCCTGGCGCTCAATGCTGCTGTAGAAGCTGCGCGTGCGGGCGAGCAAGGTCGTGGCTTTGCGGTGGTGGCCAGCGAGGTGCGGGCCCTGGCAGGGCGCAGCGCCGATGCGGCCAAGGAGATCAAGCAGCTCATCACTGCCAGCGTGCAGCGGGTAGAGGGCGGCAGCGCTCTGGCTGATCAGGCAGGCCGGACCATGAGCGAAATCGTCAGCGCCATCCATCGCGTGACCGACATCATGGGTGAGATCAGTGCTGCCAGCCATGAGCAAAGCGCGGGCGTGGCCCAGGTTGGCGAGGCCATTACGCAGATGGATCAGGCCACACAGCAAAATGCGGCGCTGGTGGAAGAAAGCGCTGCCGCTGCCGAAGGCTTGCGCCAGCAGGCCGAAAGTCTGCTGACAGCGGTTTCGCGCTTTCAGCTGGAGCGCGCAGCGCTGGGCCTGCGCTAAGCCTGCAGGCCATGCCAATGCCAGCGGCACAGCCACTGGCATTGGCGCACAATCATGGTCATGGCGCGGGCTGGTCATGGCCCGCAGCCCCGTCATTGAAGGAGCCGACCATGAACGCACGCACTCCCGCCAATCTGCTGCAGCCCCAGGAGGCGCTGCAGCGCATCACGCAGCAGTGGGACCAGAGCATCGTCCCCGAGCTGACGAACTACATCGCCATTCCTGCCAAATCCCCCATGTTTGCACCCGACTGGGAGCAGCAGGGCTTTATCTCCACCGTGGTGCGCAATGCCGCGGCCTGGGTGGAGGCGCAGAAAGTGGCAGGCCTGAAGCTGGAAGTGATTCAACAGGCTGGCCGCACACCGCTGATCTTTTTTGAAGTCGAGGGAACGGCCGAGAAGTCATCGACCAGCCCCACGGTGCTGATGTACGGCCATCTGGACAAGCAGCCCGAGTTTGATGGCTGGCGAAGCGATCTGGGCCCCTGGACGCCCAAGTACGAAGACGGCAAGCTCTACGGTCGTGGCGGTGCCGATGATGGCTATGCGGTCTACGCCAGCATTGCCGCCATTCAGGAACTCAAGCGCCAGAACGTGGCCCACCCGCGCATCGTGGGCATCATCGAAACCTGCGAGGAAAGCGGCTCTGCCGACCTGCTGCCCTATATCGAGCTGCTGCGCCCGCGCCTGGGCGATGTGGGGCTGGTGATCTGCCTGGATAGCGGTGCGGGCAACTACGACCAGCTGTGGCTGACCACCAGCCTGCGCGGCATGGCCAGCGGCACGCTGAAGGTGCAGATCCTGACGGAGGGCGTGCACTCTGGCGATGCGTCTGGCGTGGTGCCTTCGTCGTTTCGCATCATGCGCCAGGTGCTGGACCGCCTGGAAGACAGCAAGAACGGCCGCGTGCTGCCCGAGAGCTTTCATTGCGAGGTGCCTGCGGACCGCATGGCCCAGATCCGTGCCACGGCGGAGATTCTGGGCGAGGACGCCTATGCGCGCTTTCCCTGGGCGCACTATGACTGCGGTGGCTCGGCCCGCATCTCTCTGCCCACCACCACCGACCCCGTTGACGCGCTGGTGCGCCGCACCTGGGAGCCCACGTTGAGCGTGACCGGTGTGGACGGCATCCCCAATCTGCAAAATGCCGGCAATGTGCTGCGCCCCTACACGGCTTTCAAGCTCAGCCTGCGCCTGCCGCCGCTGGTCGATGCCGCAGCCTGTGTGCAGGAGATGAAGGCCCTGCTGGAAGACAACGCACCCTATGAAGCCAAGGTGACCTGGGAAGGAATGTCCAGTTCCAGCGGCTGGAATGCGCCGGGCATGGACAGCTGGTTCGAGAAGGCGCTGAACTCGGCCAGCCAGGCCCACTTTGGTGCGGACTGTGGCTACATCGGCCAAGGCGGCACGATTCCGCTGATGAATCAGCTGAGCCAGGGTTTCCCCAAGGCACAGATGATGGTCTGCGGCGTGCTCGGCCCCAAGAGCAATGCCCACGGCCCCAATGAGTTTCTGCATGTGCCTTATGCCAAGAAGCTGACCGCATCGGTGGCCGAAGTGATTGCCGCCATGGCACGTGAGCAAGAGACTGCTCAGCAGGACTGAAGCCTCTGAATTTTCATTAAAAATAGCTGCTAGCCCAATTGCAGAAAGGGCTGGCAGCTATTTTTTTTGATATGAAGTGCGCAAGGCGGAGGTAAGTGGGTCTGCACCCGACTTCACTGGCCTTGGTTGACGCCTGCGGTTTGCGCGGCCATCCTCAAGACTTCGGGTCAGACCCCCGCAGAGCCGATGGGAGACGCAAATCATGAACAGTCGCAAGCCTTGTCATGCAGAGATGGACATCAGCCATCTCAATGCACCGGATGGAATACCGCTGACCGTGCGTGATTGGCCGCTGGCTGGCGCAGTTGTGGCCCGTGCCACAGTGCTGATCGTTCATGGCCTGGGCGAGCACAGTGGCCGCTATGCAGCGCTGGCGCACAGGCTCAATGACTGGGGCTTTGCCGTACGCGCCTATGACCAGTACGGGCATGGGCTGTCTGGCGGCCCGCAAGGAGGACTGAGCAGTGATACGCGCCTGCTGGATGACCTGGCGGTTGTGCTGGATGCCACCCGCTCTGCCATGCCGCGCAATCAGCCACTCGTGCTTCTGGGGCATAGCCTTGGCGGGCTGGTAGCTTCTGATTTTGTAGCGTCTGGCCTGCGCCATGTGGATGCACTGGTGCTGTCTTCGCCAGCCTTGGCCTTGCACCTTTCCGGCGCGCAGAAGGCGCTGATGAACAGCTTGCCCAAGCTGGTGCCCAATCTGCGCGTGGCCAACGGCGTGCAGTCTCGCCATCTCTCTCATGATGCTGCCGTGGTGAGTGCCTATGACAGTGATGGGTTGCAGCACAACCGCATCAGTGCGCGGCTGGCTCGCTATATGGCGGAGGCAGGCCTGCGCGTGCAGGCCAAGGCGCGCAACTGGTGCGTGCCTACGCTGCTGCTTTGGGCCGGGCAGGACAAGCTGGTCGATCCCTCAGGCAGTCGGAGCTTTGCCGAGCATGTGCCGCCACAGACGCTGCAGGCGCAATGCTTTGAGCAGTCTTATAACGAGATCTTCAACGAAAGCCCCGAGCTGGCCGAGCCGGTGTTTGCACGACTCGAGCAGTGGCTGGGGCAGCAGTTTCCGCAGGCCTGACGCCTACCACTGAGGGGGTGGTTGTTTGCGGCCTTTTTCCACAGGGTTGGCGCGCAGCTTTTCGGTGGGATAGGGGCGCAGAAATTCCTTGGCCTTGTTGACCTTGGCGTTGAGCCAGGCGTCATACGCACCTTCGTTGAGGATGGCGGGCATGGCCTTGTCGTTGCCGGGCTGGCCGTAGCGGTTCATCAGCGCATGGGCATTGGCGTTGATGGTGATGAGGGCGTAGCTGGTGATGACTTCCCCGTCTGCGCCTACCCAGCGGGCCCAGACACCGGCAGCGCCCATGGGTTGGTTGTCTACGCGGGTAATGCGTGTGGGCACTGGCTTGCCAGGGCGCAGATCATCGACCTGAAAAGCCTGCAGCGGAACAATGCAGCGCTGACCGGCCAGCCAGGCATCCCGAAATGCTGTGCCCGTGGTCAGGCTGTCGATCTTTGCGTTGACCAGCTTGAGCGCACGCAGGCGGCCGTCCGAGGCCGATTTGACCCAGTGCGGCACCAGACCAAAACTGGCGGGCACGACGACGCGCTCCACAGGGGCTGGAGGTGCTCCTTCTTCAGGAGCTGTAAACGTACGACCCAAAAGCGTTGCAGAGGATTCTGCGGCTGCATTGATGATGATGCAGCCCATGCGACGTGGGGTCAGGATTTTTTCGGGCAGAGGCTCGGGAGCCTCCACGCGAAAGTTTTGGGGATAGAACTCGGGCTTGGCCAGAGAGAGGTGACAGCTGCTCATGATTTACTCCAGGGCCAGCAATGAAAGGGCGGCCACAGAGGCCGTTTCGGCACGCAGCACACGGCGGCCCAGGCTGGCGGGTTGCCAGCCGCGCTCCAGCGCCCAGTCTTCTTCCTGCGCGGTCAGGCCGCCTTCGGGGCCATGCAGCACCCAGACCGCCTGAGCCTCGCCCGTGGCGGCGCGCAGCGGCTGATTGCCTTCACGCAGCGACAGCACCAGTCGCTTGGCATCAGGGCCCGGAGCATCGCTGCTGCGCAGCCAGTCGGCCAGTGACTGAGGGGCGTGGATCACGGGTACCTGGTTGCGGCCGCATTGCTCGCAGGCCGAGACGGCAATCGACTGCCAGCGCTCAATCTTCTTGTCGGCGCGATCGCCCTTGAGCTTGAGCACGCTGCGTGCAGCCATTACGGGCTGGATGCTGGCTACGCCCAGCTCAGTGGCTTTTTCCACCAGCCAGTCCATGCGCTCGTTGGCAGGCATGCCCACCACCAGATGCACGGCACGCGCCGCTTCACGCTCAGTTGCGCGGTGCGATTCAATGCGCACGCCCACATCGCTGCGGCCCATATGGGTGATGACGGCATCAAACTCGCCGCCCATGAAGCCATTGCCCGTCTGGCCCTCGAACAGGGTGATGACATCGCCGGGCTGGTGACGCAGAACCTGCACATGGCGGGCAGCGCCTGCGGGCAGGTCCAGCTCGGTGCCAATATGCAGTGGAATGGGGCAGTGATAGCGCGGCATTTGAATAGATAGCAATAGTCTGAAGTAGGGCGTGGCTCAAGCCAGAAACACCGAGCAAGGGCCGCCCCGCCGCGAAGGTGTTGTCCCCCTCCGGCGCGAAGCGCCAGAGAGGGGGAAGCCGCATAGCGGCTCAGGGGGCGTAGTCTTTACATCCTTCCGTAGGCATAGCCAACCTGCGTCTGAATGCCCTCGATCTCGTCAATCAACTTCAGGAAGGGCCCCAGAGCGCGGTAGCGGTCGCAGGTGGTGCGGATGTAGTGGATAAAGCGCGGCGTATCGGCCAGGTACTTGGGCTTGCCGTCGCGCAGCGTCAGGCGGGCGAAGATACCAGCAACCTTGAGATGGCGTTGCAGGCCCATCCATTCGACCCCACGATAGAACTCGCCAAAGTCATCGCCCCAGCCGCTGGCGCTGTTGGTGCCGACCAGGCCCGCCTTGCGGGCTTTTTCCCAGTAACGAATGGTGATGTCGATGACAAAGTCCTCTTCCCAGGTGATGAAGGCATCACGCAGCAGGCTGGCAATGTCGTAGGTGATGGGGCCATAGACGGCATCCTGGAAGTCCAGCACGCCCAGAGGAGCGCCTTCGCTGACCGGCTGCATCAGGTTGCGCATCATGAAGTCGCGGTGCACATAGACGCTGGGCGCCTGCAGGTTGTGCGCCACGATCTGATCAAAGGTCTTGCTCAGCAAGGCTTGCTGCTTGTCGTCCAGCGTGAACTGGCGGTGCTGGGCGATATACCAGTCTGGGAACAGCTGCAGCTCGCGGCGCAGCAAGGCTTCGTTGTAGAGGGGCAGATTGCCCACATTGCCGGATTGGGAGGCCAGTTGCCAGTCCAACAGCACCTCCAGCGCTGAGCGGTACCAGGCTTCGGCATTCTGAGGCTTTTCCGGGTTCAGGGCCTCAATAATGGTCTGTCCGCCCAGGTCGCTCAGCAGCATGAAGCCGTTGTGGGTATCCCAGTCCAGGATTTCGGGCACGCACAGGCCGGCTTGTGCCATCAGGCCTTGAACCTTGGCGAACGGCGCGCAGTCTTCCTTGTCAGGAGGGGCATCCATGACGATCAGGCTACTGCCGTCGGCGCGCTCTAGTCGCAGATAGCGGCGAAAGCTGGCATCGGCCGAAGCAGGGCGCAGGGTTGCGGGAAGCAGCTGGTGCTTTTCAGCCAGCGGAGCCAGCCAGGCGTCAAATGCGGCGTGGCGGGCAGAATCTGCCCAGGCAACGCCAACTGTGGGGGTGATAGATGCGGTCATGGATAATCGGATTTTACAAACCGATGCCACAGTAGCTGTGGACAGTGGTGCTAGGCTCTCGGTTTTGCTGTTGACGCGTGCTTGGCACGCGCGCTTTTTGACGCTCAAACATCATCGTGCAATCCCCATCCCATTCGCGAGACTCCTTATCTGCCAGCTTCTCCCGTGACAAGCGGGTGGGAGGCGCTCGGCCAGTGATTCGCCCCTTGGCATGGGCCGTGATGCTGGCGTGGGCTGGTGCTGGCATGCAGGCCCATGCTCAGGCTGAACAGGAGAGTGAGCCGTCAGTTTCTGCCGAGGCCGCTGGGCTGCCTCCACTACAGCTCAAATCCAGCCCCCTGCTGCAGGAGAGTTATCCGAAAGAAGTTCGGGATCAGCAGCCGATCTATATCAAGGGTGACAGCCTGTCCGGGCAGCCTGATATCAAGGCATCTGTGCATGGCGATGCTGAAATACGGCGTGGTGACACCATGATCCGTGCTGAAACCCTAGACTATGCCGTGCCTGACGACAAGGTCAATGCAGTTGGCTCGGTTCATATCAACCAGGCCGGCAATGTCTATCAGGGCACGGCCCTGGATCTGCAGATGGATGCCTTCAAGGGCCAGTTCGATAATGCCAACTACCGCTTTCTGGCCACGGGTGGGCATGGTGAATCGTCCCGTGTGGATTTCATCGACAAGGACCACTCGGTCGTCCATGACGCAACCTACACCACCTGCCAGCGTGATAACGAGGCCAGCTGGGAGCCGAGCTGGGTGCTCAAGGCCAAGACCATTCACCTGGATATGGCCGAAGATGTGGGCGTGGCCGAAGGAGCGCGCCTGCAGTTCAAGGGCGTAACGGTACTGCCTGTGCCACGCATGAGCTTTCCGCTGTCGGACAAGCGCAAGTCGGGCCTGCTGCCGCCGATGTTCGGCATAGACAAGCTTGGCGGTATTGAGTATTCGCAACCTTATTACTGGAATATTGCTCCCAATCGCGACATGACGGTTATCCCCACGCTGATGAGCAAGCGTGGAGTGAATCTGTCAGGACAGTTCCGCTATCTGGAGCCAGGCTACTCTGGTGAGGCTTACGGCAGCTATATGCCAGGCGACAACCTGCGCGATCGTGATCGCTGGGGATATGCTTGGCAGCATAGGGCTACCTTTGACACTCCTATTGGAGGCCTAGGCCTGAGCATGGATTTGAATCGCGTCAGCGATGGAGATTACTGGCGTGACTTCCGGCTTGCTCCAGTGGCGCTGCGCCAGCGACTGCTGCCAAGTACGGCGAACCTGAGCTGGGCCAAGGGCGATGGGGTGTTGAGCCTCAATGTACTGCGCTATCAGGTGCAGCAGGACTTGGACTCTCCGATTGCTCCTCCTTACAGCATGGTGCCGCAGCTGCAGTATCGCTATACGCCGCTGGATTTGCCGCATAGCCTGGACTTTTCTGTGGTGGCTGATACCACGCGCTTTGAGCTGATTCGTCCTATTCAGTATCAGCAGGCCAACAATGGGCAACGGAGCTACGTGCATGCGCAACTGAGTCGGCCGTTTCTGTCTCCGGGAGCATTCATCACCCCCAAGCTGATGCTGCATACCTCCATGTATCAGACCGATCAGCTGATGAGCAACGGCAGCAAGAGCGCCAATCGCACCTTGCCCACCTTCAGTCTCGACAGCGGCTTGATCTTTGAGCGCGACACTTCCTGGTTTGGCCAGAACCTGCTGCAGACCTTTGAGCCGCGGGCGTTCTATGCCTATACGCCTTATCGCGACCAGAGCATGCTGCCGCTATATGACACGGGGCGCAGTGACTTCAATTTTGCGAGTATTTTTTCCGAGAACGACTATGTCGGCCAGGACCGCATTGCGGACAACCATCTGATGACACTGGGCGCCACCTCGCGCTTTATTGATCCTGAAAGTGGAGCGGAAAAGCTCAAGTTCGCTGTGGCGCAGCGTGTGCGCCTGTCAGACCAGCGTGTGCTGCTGCCTGGTGAGGTAGCAGCCACCAGCAAGCTGTCGGATATTTTGCTGGGCGCATCCTTCAACTGGACCGACAAGTGGTCGCTGGAAGGCACAACCCAATACAACAAGGATTTGAATCGCACGGTTCGAACCACGGCCACGGCGCGCTACAGCCCGGGTAACTACCGGACTTTCAATATCGGCTATCGCACACAGCTGGATACGGTCACCAAAAAGCCCTCCAGCGAGCTGGTGGATGTGGGCTGGCAATGGCCTATCAACGACCTTTGGGGTGACAAGGGCAAGGACTTGGGCGCAGGTCGTGGCCAGGGCGGTGGTCGCTGGTATGCAGTGGGCCGCCTCAACTATTCCATCAAGGACAGCAAGCTGGTGGATACCGTTGTCGGCCTGGAATATGACGGCTGCTGCTGGATTGGCCGCGTGGTGCTCGAGCGTCTGCAAAGCTCGATGATCCAGTCCAATTTGCGCTTGTTGTTCCAGATGGAGTTTGTGGGCTTTTCGCGTCTGAGCTTTGGCTCGGACCCCACGGCCAGCCTCAAGCGCAATGTGCCGCGCTACGAATATTTGCGTGAGGCGGTCGAGCCGCCCAGCCGCTTTACCAATTACGATTAATCAAGGCTTTTTTCATGCGTTTTTTCTCCAAGACATCCAATGCATGTGCAGTTGCCATGGCGCTGGCTGTAATGACGAGCGGTGTGCAGGCTCAGGGCTTGAAGAGCCCGGGCAAGGGCAAGGCTGGCAATGAGCAGTCTTTGTCGCGTGCCTTGGAGGCTACGGCCCAGCCCTCGGGGCGTCAGGCACCTGCAGCTGCTTCAGGTATTCGCTCGGCCGATCACATCGTGGCCGTGGTCAACTCCGAGCCGATTACCAACAATGAAGTACGCGCGCGCATGGAGCGTGTAGCCCAGAATGTGACCGAGCAGGGTGGGCAGTTGCCTCCACAGAGTGAGCTGGCTCGTCAGGTGCTGGAGCGCCTGATTGTTGAGCGCGTGCAGTTGCAGGAAGCGAAGGACACGGGCATCAATGTGGACAACCTGACCATTGATCAAGCAGTAGCCAATGTGGCGCGCCAGAACAATGTTGACAAGGCAGGTCTGCTCTCACGCCTGAAGGCCGACGGAATCTCCGAGACGCAGTTCCGCTCAGAAATCCGTAACCAGATGCTGATGCAGCGAGTGCGTGAGCGTGATGTGGACGGACGTGTCAAAGTGACTGAGGCTGATATCGACCGCTATCTCAAGGAGCAAAAGCGTCCTGGAGAAGCGGCAGCTACAGCGATGGTGGAACTGGGACACATTTTGATTACCGTGCCAGAGGACGCCAGCGCAACGGTGGTGGCGGAGCGCGAAGCCAAGGCCAAGCAGGCCGCAGAAGCTGCGCGCAGCAACTCCGACTTCATTGCAGCCGTTCGTGACTTCTCGGATGTGCCCAATGGACAAGGTGGCGGCTCCATGGGCATGCGCCCCATGAGCGATTATCCAGAGCTGTTTGCACAACAGGTAGGCAATGCGGCGGCAGGCTCCATCGTGGGGCCATTCCGCTCTGGCGCGGGCTTTCACGTGCTCAAGGTGCTGGGCAAGTCTCAGGCTGGAGCGCCTGTGTACATCACACAGAATCATGCGCGCCACATTCTGCTGACGGTGGGCAATGACATGACAGAAGCCCAGGCGGCCAAGCGTCTGGAGGATTACAAGCGCCGAGTTGAGACGGGTCAGGCTACCTTCCAGCAACTGGCACAGGAATTCTCCAAGGACGGCAGTGCCCGCAGCGGTGGCGACCTGGGCTGGTCTTCGCCCGGTCAGTTTGTGCCCGAGTTCGAACGCGTGCTCGATGCACTGCAGCCCGGCGAGATCAGCAATCCTGTGGTGTCGCGCTTTGGTGTACACCTGATTCAGCTGATCGAGCGTCGCCAGGAAAAACTGACCGAGCGCGAGCAGCGCGAAATGGTGCGCAACGTAGTGCGCGAGCGCAAGGCCGAGCAGGACTACGAGACCTGGCTCAAAGAACTGCGCGGCAAGGCCTTTGTCGAGTATCGCGAGCCACCGCAATAAGCCCATGCAATCTGCTTGAAGTGTTCGCTGCTGTCATCATTGCGCATCGGGCACTCCAAGACACCCACTTCATTTCAAGCGGTGCCCAGGCACCGCTTTCGCATTCATGAAACATATTCCCCGCAAGCGCTTTGGCCAGAATTTTCTGACCGATGGCGCCATCATCGACAACATTGTTGAAGCCATCGATCCCAAGGCTGGCGAGCCCATGGTCGAGATCGGCCCCGGCCTGATGGCCCTGTCCCAGCCGCTGGTCGAGCGCCTGGGCAAGCTCACCGTGATCGAGCTGGACCGCGATCTGGCAGCCCGCCTGCGATTGCGTGAAGACCTCGATGTGGTCGAGTCCGACGTGCTCAAGGTCGATTTCCGCGCTCTGGCCGCCCGCTTGAGCGTGCCCAAGCTGCGCGTGGTGGGCAATCTGCCCTACAACATCTCCAGCCCCATCCTCTTCCATCTGCTGGAGCAGGTCGATGTGGTGCAAGACCAGCACTTCATGCTGCAAAAGGAAGTCATCGACCGCATGGTGGCCGATGCTGGCAACTCAGCCTATGGCCGTCTGTCGGTGATGCTGCAGTGGCGTTATGCCATGGAAGATGTGCTGTTCGTGCCGCCAGGCAGCTTCAACCCGCCACCCAAGGTTGATAGCGCCGTGGTGCGCATGATTCCCCGCGAGAAGCCCGCTGAACTCAACCCCGCGCTGCTGGAAGAGCTGGTGCGTGTGGCTTTCAGCCAGCGCCGCAAGATGCTGCGCAATACGCTGGGCAAGTGGCTGGAGGAAAAGGGCTTCTCTGGCGAGTTCGACCTGCAGCGCCGCGCCGAAGAAGTGCCTGTGGCCGAATACGAAACACTGGCCGCACAGCTTTCCTGACTGAACACAAAAACAGCTTGTAGCACTTATCCATCAAGCACTGCAAGCTATTTATTTGATAGTAATAGCGTTCAGGCGGTGGCTTGCAGCGCATCGCCCAGCGCGTTGATCAGGCGCTCGATCTCGGCTTTCTCGCTGATAAACGGCGGGGCCAGCTGAATCGTGTCGCCGCCGTAGCGCACATAAAAACCGGCATCCCAGCATTTCATGGCGATCTCGTAAGGGCGCTTGGCAGGCTCGCCGGGCGCTGGCGCAATTGTCAGACCCGCTGCCAGGCCGATATTGCGAATATCGAGCACATGCTTGGCGCCCTTGAGGCTATGCACGGCTTGCTCGAAAAACGGTGCCAGCGCCTTGACGCGGCCGGGGCCATCTTCTTTTTCCAGCAAATCCAGTGTCGCCAGACCCGCCGCACAGGCCACAGGATGGGCGGAGTAGGTGTAGCCATGGGCAAACTCCAGCATGTACTCAGGCCCGCCTGCGTCCATAAAGCAGTGGTAGATCTCGGGCGTGACCACGCAGGCACCCAGCGGCTGCGCGCCGTTGGTGACTTGCTTGGCGATGTTCATGATGTCCGGCGTCACGCCAAAGGCCTCGGCCGCCGTCATGGAGCCCAGACGACCAAAGCCGGTGATGACCTCATCAAAGATCAACAAGATATTGTTTTGCGTGCAAATTTCGCGTAATCGCTGCAGATAGCCGTCTGGCGGAATCACCACACCGCCAGAGCCGGACATGGGCTCCACAATCACCGCCGCGATATTGCTGGCGTCATGCAGGACGATCAGATCCAGCAGGCGGTCGGCTAATGCCTTGCCATCCGTTTGGGGGATGCCCTTGCAAAACGAGCCCATGGGCGGCTGGGTATGAGGCAGGTGATCGGCTTCAATGCCTTGGCCAAAGGTCTTGCGGTTGCCGCCCATGCCGCCCACCGAGATGCCGCCAAAGTTCACGCCGTGATAGCCCTTCTCGCGCCCTATCAGCCTGGTCTTGCTGCCTTGCCCCTTGGCGCGCCAATAGGCACGGGCCATCTTGAGCGAGGTGTCGGCTGCTTCCGAGCCTGAGCCGGTGAAGAACACATGTTCCAACCCTTTGGGCATCAGCCCGACGATGCGGTTTGCCAGTTGGAATGAGGCCGGGTGGCCGAACTGAAAGGCCGGGGCGTAATCCAGCTGCAGCGCAGCCTTGCCAATGGCTTCGGCAATTTCACGGCGACCGTGACCGAGCCCTGTGCACCACAGACCGGACAGTCCGTCGAAGATGCGGCGGTTATCGGCATCGGTGTAATAGGCAGCTTGCGCTGAGGTGATGAGCCGGGGGTTGGCTTTGAAGTTGCGGTTACCGGTGAATGGCATCCAGTGAGCGCTAAGCCACTGTGCATCGTGGCTTGAGAGGTCGGCACGAGTCTGGCGGTCTGCAAGCTGCATGAGAACTCCTTGAAGTCTCAGCCATTGTTGGCGCAAGTACGGCTTTGACCTATAGCCTCAACCCCATGATGGGCCTAGCAGGATCCGGCATAGGTCATTTGCTTGGGAGAAGACGAGGCTGTCGGGTTACCTCTGCTGTGTCAGCAGGTGCCCGCTGTAATCGGCTTGCGAGGCCAGTGATTGCAACAGCCATTCGCTGAAAGCATATGTGCCGGTCTGCATGATGAATCCTTTAGGCTGCAGCTACTGCGGGTTCAGTAGCTGTATGTGAGTGCTGCTTTTTCAGACGACGCTCCCAGGCTTTTTCATGAAAGAAAAAGGCAAAGGCCTGAACAGTCGGCTCCAGCAAGCTGAGCGTCAGCGAGGCAATCAGATTGCCAGTCACTGCATAGGCGACGCAGGCCGCCACAGTGATATGAATCACGTAATAGCTGGCAGTTTTGGTCAGTGTGAGCTGGTTCTGGCGCAGTGTCTGGATTAAGCGTGTCATGTGTTTTCCCCAATCGATAGCTCGATGGTATGGACTTCTTTCTCATTAATCCAATTGAGAATCATTACTATTGAGATAGTCGCGCATGCCACGCTGGCGTACAAGGCTTGGTAAGCTATTGAGGATTTTTAGATGAAGTTGGCATTCCCTCATGGAGAAGAAATGGGTGAATGCTGTTGATTTGAGAGCAATTGATGTCGGAGTTATTGACTGTCGAACTGCGTGTGTTGGGCGCGGGAGATATTGATGCCGTGCTGCGCATACAGGCGCAGTGTTATGGCGCAGACTTTGTGGAGCCTCGTGAAGTGTTCGCCCGTCGTCTGCAAGGGACAGGGCACTGTTCCTGGGCAGCGGTGCAGGGCGGTGAGGTGCTGGCCTATCTGGCCGCCTATTGGTCATGTCCCGGTGCCATTACTCCTTTGAATGGTGACTTTGCCGAATATTCGGATGCCAGTGTGCTTTATCTGCACGATATGGCGGTATCAACCGAGGCGGCGGGGCGGGGCTTGGCCAAGCGCATGGTGGAAGCGGCCAAGCAGCAGGCCAGAGCGCGCGGGGTGCAGCGCACGGCACTGGTTTCTGTGCAGGGCTCCCAGCATTATTGGGAGCGTCAAGGCTACAGGGTCGAACCCGTGACAAATGCTGCGCAGCAACAACACTTGGCAAGCTATGGTGAAGGAGCCCTCTATATGGTGGGATTTATCTGACACAAGATCGGGGCGGCGCAAGGATAATGCCGCCCATGCCCAATCGCTGGAAACCCAATGTGACTGTTTCGGCCATCATCGAACGCGATGGTCGTTTTCTGCTGGTGGAAGAGAATACGGCGGATGGACTGCGTCTGAATACGCCAGCAGGTCACCTCGACCCTTCCGAAAGCCCGGCAGATGCTTGCGCACGTGAGGTGATGGAAGAGACTGCCTACAGCTTCACACCCACAGCTCTGGTTGGCATCTATATGAACCGTTTTGTGCGTACACGCACGGGTTCGGACATCACCTATCTGCGCTTTGCCTTTACCGGCGACCTGGGCCTCTACCATGCGCAGAGTCGTCTTGACGAAGGCATCGTGCGCAGTGTCTGGCTTTCGCTGGACGAGCTGAAGGCGACAGCCCATCTTCATCGCAGTCCCATCGTGCTGGATTCGGTGCGTGACTATCTTGCCGGGCAGCGATATGACATGGGGCTGATTCACGCGGATGCCAGCGTGTACAGCGCACCTTCGCCTACCAAGCCTTTGCCGATGGATGCAGGCAGCACGCTAGACGAAGTATTGGCATTGCCGCAATGACGTGATTCCTGGATGCGTTGTAGATGCTGCCAAGTTTTGAGGAAATACTGCTCAAACCATTGCACATCAAGCGCTTCTAGCTATAAAAATCTACTCGCAATAAGTGCTTTTCTATGAATGACGGAGGCGTCTCGTGGTGACGCTTTTCAAGCACAGCTGCCAATCGGCGCAGCTGATGCACTACCGTGTGTCTGAGCCCCTTGAGAAATCCTCATGCCCGCAGCAGTTGGCGGGCGCTGGGATAATCGTCCCACTATGAGCAACAAGCACCGTGTCGTGGTGGGTTTGTCGGGCGGTGTGGATTCCGCCGTCACCGCCCATCTTCTCAAACAACAAGGCCACGAGGTCGTCGGCATCTTCATGAAGAACTGGGAAGATGACGACGATAGCGAGTACTGCTCGTCGAATATCGACTTCGTCGATGCAGCAGCCGTGGCCGATGTGATCGGCATCGAGATCGAGCATGTCAATTTCGCCGCCGACTACAAGGACCGGGTGTTTGCCGAGTTCCTGCGCGAATACCAGGCAGGCCGCACGCCCAATCCCGACGTGCTGTGCAATGCGGAGATCAAGTTCAAAGCTTTCCTGGACCATGCCATGCGGCTGGGCGCGGAAAAAATTGCGACAGGTCACTACGCGCGCGTGCGACAGAACCCTGATTCGCAACTGTTCGAGCTGCTCAAGGGGGTCGATAACAGCAAGGATCAGAGTTATTTTCTGCATCGTCTGAATCAGGCTCAGCTATCCAAGGCCATGTTTCCCGTGGGTGAGTTGTGCAAGACCGAAGTGCGTCGGATTGCCGAAGAAATCGGCCTGCCCAATGCCAAGAAAAAGGACTCGACCGGTATCTGCTTTATCGGTGAGCGGCCCTTCCGCGATTTTCTGAATCGCTACATCAGCAAGGAGCCCGGTCTGATTCTGGATGACCGCAATCGCAAGCTGGGCAAGCATGTGGGCCTGAGCTTTTACACGCTGGGCCAACGCTCGGGGCTGGGCATTGGCGGAGTAAAGGAAAAAGGTGCAGCGCGTGGTGCTGGCGACCACCAGCCATGGTTTGTGGCACGCAAGGACATGGACAAGAACGTGCTGCGCGTGGTGCAGGGGCATGACCACCCCTGGTTGCAGTCCCATGCGCTGGTGGCGGATCAGATCAGCTGGGTTGCTGGGCATGCGCCAGCCGAAGGCAAGACCTATGGTTCCAAGACCCGTTATCGTCAGCCCGATTCCTCTGCCTTGATCTCACAGGCGACAGAAGCTGGCTTTCGCCTGGATTTCCCGGAGGCTCAATGGGCGGTCACTCCCGGACAGTCGGCGGTGCTGTATGACGGCGATGTGTGCCTGGGCGGCGGCATCATTGCGCAGGTAGATCCTGCTGCCTGCTGAGTCAGGATCTAATAAATTCTGTCGGTGCAGCCTTCGGGCTGGCTGCTGGATGAAGATGAAGCCGTGGCTGCGCTGGTATGCACGCGGCCCAGGCTCATGATGGCTGTCAGTGTCGTGCCACTGGGTTGAGATTGCAGCTGAAAGCTGCCGCTGACGCGCTCCATGCGCGCCAGCATGCTGCGCATGCCGACTCCCATGCTGTGAGTCTGGACGGTATGCACATCAAAGCCTATGCCATCGTCGCTGATAAGCAGTATCAGCTCATCGGCCTGTTCAAGCTTCATCTCCACCAGCACGTTCTGTGCCTGGCTGTGCTTAATGATGTTGGTCAGCGCCTCTTCCAGCACGCGGGTCAGGGTCAGGCACTGGATGGGACTGGGTACTGTGTACCACTGCGGCGGCATGCTCCAGCGCACACGAATGGATAACTCCTCAAACAGGCGTGAGAAGCGATGTCGAAGAGGAGCCATCCATTGCGCAGGTGTCTCTGGCACTTGAACAGAGGTGCTGGTACCGGCATCAATCATCTGGCGTAGATCATCGCGCATGAGCTTGAGCATGGAGAGCACTTGAGAGTTGGGCAAAGGGGTAGCGGTTTGCTCAACCAGAGCGATTGAGCGCACCAGAGAGCCGCCCAGGCCGTCGTGCAGGTCTTGAGAAATTTGCAGCCTTTCCTGCAAGCGTGAATGACTCAAGGCGAGATGGTGCTCACGCTCCAAGGTCTGGCTCAGGCTGTCGCACGCCTGGGTGACACTAAGGCTGAGCTCGTGATTGAACCGTTCGATGAGACGCATGTTATGAACGATTTGACGCCCCAGCATCCAGGCAATCGCCAGCATGGAAAGCAGGGTCGTATAAGGGGTCAGTGGCACCTGCTGATCAAACGCATGGTGCATAAGCGCCATGTCGTGTATGCCGATGATCAGATACAGCACAAAGCAGGCGCTGAAGATGATGTGGGAGGGCTTGTGCGTCTGGCATGCCCTCAGTGGGAATAGCAGGCACACCAGAAAGCATATGCCCAGCATCGACACCCAGATGCCTTGAAGCAGGCCTATTCGGGCGTCCGGCACAGCCACGGTAAAAATGGCAGAGGCACTGAATATCAGAATCAGGCTGCGCTCCAGTCGTGGAAAGCGCAGCTCTGCAAAACGCAGCGTAAAAATACAGAACGTGTAGGTAAAGGCAATGAAGGAGAGAAGAGAGCCTCTTGCAACATCCAGGGTGCTACGGAAGGGCAAGGGATCCGTCATCAGGATGAAGCTGATAAACAGTGACCAGCAAGCCAGATTGAGTGCATACCAGCCATAGACCTTCTGGTGGTGGTTGTGTATCCATGCAAAGGCAAACAGCAGGCACAGCACGGTACTGACGGTGAGGCAGATGAGGTAGATGGTGCGCGAATTCCAGGTGGCCTGCTGCGTCCACTGCTGGAGTTCTTCCGGCTGGCCGAGGCGCAGAATGCCTAGTCCTGGAGTTTGCGAACTCAGGCCGTGAATGCGTATCCAGATACTGTTGCCTTGCTCCTTGAGCAGTGCTTGGGGCAGCAACCAGTAGCGCGGCATGTTCCAGCTTCGGCTCAGTGGCTCTACCAGTGACTGGTCGCGCCAGATCAGCTCGGAATTCACAAAAACCTCACCGGCCATCACCATGTGGAGTACGGCCAGAGCCTGTGGCTGGCTGCGCCCGCAAGGACTTTCCCAGTCGATGCGATACCAGGCGGCCCCGTCATAGCCGGGCCAGCGATGGCTCCAGTCGTCCATTGGCTGAACATCCGTCCAATCCAGCGAAGAGGCCTCGGGTGGTGGACCTTTTGATTGCGCTTTGGCGGACTGGAGAGTGACGATGCGAGGCTGGCAAGAAGGCTCCGGGGGCGCAGTGCCCTGCGCCCAGCCCAGGCCGCAGCTCATCACAGTCCACAGTACAAACAGCAGGCGCAGCATGAAGCTATGGGATTTAGCTCAGCAAGCCACGTGCCCGTGCCTCGCTGACGGCTCTGGTTCGAGAGGGAACGGCCAGCTTGCGGTAGATATTTTTGACGTGGCACTCGACCGTATAGCGAGAGAGAAAGAGCTCTTCGGCAATCTCTCGATTGGTCATGCCATCCGCGACCAGTCTGAGGATTTGTATTTCTCTGGAGCTGAGAGTGGCTTCGGGTGGAACCTCTTTGTGTCCCTCGGTGGGCGCTCCTGGCTGTAGTTCGGCAATGATGCGTCGGGCAATAAAGGGATCGATAGGAGCTCCTCCGCGCAGTACGCTGCGGATGGAGAGAGTCACCTCTAGGTCATCGCGCTCCTTGAGTACATAGCCATTGGCGCCTGCACGCAGGGCCGAAAGAATGGCGTCTTCCGTGCTCCAGGCTGAGATGACCAAGATACCCATGCTGGGGTCTGAGGTGCGCAGTTCGCGGATCAGGTCAATGCCACTGCCGTCAGGCAAGCCCAGGTCCACCAGAGCCATGGCGACAGGATGTTCGGCCAGTTGAGCACGAGCCTGTGCCAGGTTGGCGGTAAAAATGAGAGCGTCATTTCTATATCCCAAGCCATTCAATATGCTTTCGAGGCGATTTCGGATCAATGGCTCATCCTCGACCACGAGCAAAGGACTGGGGAGGGTGGACTCGGAGGGAAAGAGAAAGGGCTCGGTCATATGGCGTAAGGTAGTGCTTATTTTGTACTGTACTGTTGCCGAGATTCAGTGGCTTGCCTATCACTGGAAACTGGTAATTTGCAAAAAATCCATGGCCATGCAGAGGCCATTCATACAAAACACGTCTGTGCTCATTGATCTGCAATTCCCATGACGGCAGAAGCAATACGCCGACAGCGTTTTTTCGTGGCGGTTGGCTAAACTTTCCCGCATTACTAACGTCCGCCACTGAAGCGACGGATGCGTGCCCAGCCAGCAGGCGGGCTGCAAACTCAGGAATACTTCCCCATGGATGCCATGCTTGGTGCCGACCTGTGGATCGGCTTGTTCAAGATTGTCTGGATCGACATCATTCTTTCGGGTGACAACGCCGTTGTTATTGCGTTGGCTGTACGTGGCTTGCCGCCGGAGCAGCAAAGAAAGGCCGTGATTTTTGGGTCTGGCGCGGCTGTGGTTTTGCGTGTTGCCCTGACGGTCGTAGCGGCCAAGCTGATGCAACTGCCCTTTGTAGAGGTCATCGGAGGCCTGCTGCTGCTCTGGATTGGCGTGGGCTTGCTCAAAGGCGATGATGACGCGGCAGGTTCCGGCAATGTCGCCAAGCAAGGCATGCTAGCAGCGGTGCGCACCATCTTGCTGGCAGACTTTGTGATGAGTCTGGATAACGTGATTGCCGTGGCGGCTGCTGCCGGTGGCAACGTCGTGCTATTGGCCGTTGGTCTGGGCTTTGTTGCATAAATCGGCCATAGGCCAAGGCATCCCCAATCCCAAATAGATTTACGCAGCAGCGACTGTCTGGGGCGTGCCCAGAGCGGTAAATTGATTGAGGATTGAAGCTCGGATGTGCAGCTCGGTCACCTGGCGCTCAAACGTCCTGGCCATGACCTTCTCGCCGAGTCGCTTGAAGCAATTCATCTTGGTCTCCACCAGTGACCTTCGGTGGTAGCCGCTCCAGCGTTTCCAGATAGCCCGCCCCAACTGCCTACACGCCTTGACCGCTTCATTGCGGTGAGCAAATGCCAGCCCTTTGCGCAGCTTCGCTCCTTTGCGCGGCGGGATGATTGGAATGGCTCCCCGCAGGTAGCACGCCTTATGTACATCCTGCGTGTCGTACGCCCCATCACCGGTAAAGCTAGCTATCTCTTCATTGCTTGGAATTTGACCTAGCAGGTCTGCTGCCATGGGCGAGTCGCCCACTTCATTGGTTGTTACTGCGATGGCCCGAATCTGCAGTGTCTGGGCATCAATACCCAGATGCACCTTGCGCCACTGGCGGCGGCTCTCGGCACCGTGCTTTTTGGTTTTCCACTCACCTTCGCCCAAGAACTTGATGCCCGTGGAGTCGGCCAGCATGTGCAAGCCTTTGTCACTTGCACGGTAGCGCACCTGCACATCCAAGCTCTTTTGCCTGCGACACACCGTGCTGTAGTCGGGCACTGGCCAATGCAGGCCTGCCATACCCAATAGCGACTCAACCAGGCCCAGTGTCTGGCGCAAGGGCTGGCCAAACAAGCACTTGATGGTCAGGCAAAACTGGATGGCCGCATCTGAGAACTTCTGGCAACGACCACGCTTGCCCGTGGGCCGAGCTAGCCACTGCATATCCCTATCGAGCCAAATGGTCAGCTCACCTCGCGCCTTCAACGCTGCGTTGTAAGCCTTCCAGTTCGTTGTGCGGTACTTAACCCGACCCCAGCTCGTCTCTCTCATCTCCCGAGCCTACCTCAGCTGCGACCGGCATTTGTGCAACAACGCCGTTGGTCTGGCGATCAGCATTCCTTTGGTGGTATTTGGCTCCAAGCTGATGATCAAGCTCATGGAGCGCTTTCCGATCATCGTCACCCTCGGCGCAGCGCTGATTGGCTGGGTAGCTGGTGAAACCATTACCAATGACCATGTGATGGCAGGCTTTGTGCAGTCCAACCCATGGGTTCACTATGTCGCTGCGGCTTGTGGTGCGGCGCTGGTCATGCTGATCGGCAAATGGATGCAAAGCCGCTCAGCAAAGCTTCAGAGCGGTGCAGCCTGAACTCTTGACGATGTAAAAACGCCCGCATCTGCGGGCGTTTTTGATGAGCAGGCCTCAGGCTTACAGGAACGAGTAAAAGCAGCGAAATGCTACTTTGCGCTCTGCCCAGAACTCTGCCGTATCGCGAAAGACATCCAGCAGCTGCTCACGCACTTCCTTGTCAAACTTTGGTGTGGTCGGTATCTGGTCCAGCACAACCACAAAGCCGGGCTGAGGGCCTGATTTGCTGATGGGGTCGGTCATGCAGTCATACAAGGCATCCCAGTTCTTGCCAAAGTGGGCGGGCAGATAGAACTGGGTGGAGAGCAGCTCGAAAATATCGGCCTTAGTCTGGGCATGGGCCAGGTTGGCATACAGGAAGTGCGAACCAAGCGCCTCAGCCGCAGCCTGCAAGTCAGGGATGCGATAGGCACGAATGGATTGCACGATGTTCGGACGAACATTGCGCAATGGAGTTTCCGAGGGCTTACGAAGTGGCGTGTCCATCTCCGTGATTCTTTCTAAAAACATCAAAACGGGTGGCAGAAACGGTGCTGACAGCGCTGTAGGCAATCTGCGCAAACCGGTGCTGCGGAATTCAGGGTGTCAGAAGCCGCCGAGGAGCGGGCCTGCAGAGCATCTTCAAGACTCATTGGACGATCTGCTGAAAGCTGTTGTAGTGGTCGTGCGTGTAGAAGCAGACATCGGGTACCTGAGGTTGCAAGCCGCCGCAGACAATGCGGCGCGCACCACGGTTTTTGACTCTGGGTGTGCGCACGGTGTATTCACGGTAATAGCCCCTTGCCTGGCGAGGAAGTATGCGCTCACGGTTGCCGAAAACCGTGCCGTCCTTGTCGCTGGAGAAAGGACCACCTTGTAGTATGCGCTTGTAGGTGCTGCGACCTTCCCGAGGCAGATCGGCCAGGGTGATGGTCTCGAATCCGGGCACAGTGACGCTGACTTCGGGCGCATTGCGCGCCAAAGCCGCAGGGGAGGCCAGCACAACGGCTGCTCCCAGCATCAACGCTAAACCCGTTTGATAGACCTTGGCTGCAGCGGCCTTGAGCATTCACTAAACCTTTCAGAATCTCAGGTAATGCCTGAAATTTCGACCCGCAAGTGTGACGGATAGGCCCTGAAAATGCAAGTTGCGCTTATTTTTTAAGCAAATTGATGAGGCTGTCTGTGGGGAAACAAAAAGCCCTGCCGGTTGGGCCGGAAGGGCTTTTGAAAGAGCGTGGAAGTGGGCTTATTCGCCGTGGGCTGCGATTTCCGCTTCCACTTCCAGGTGTTTGGCCTGCATGGTGGCGGAGGGGGCCTTGTCCAGCAGGCTGATGACTATGATTGTGATAGCTGACAGGGCAAACCCAGGAACGATTTCATAGAGTTTGAACCACTGGAAGTGCTGCCATACCAATACGGTGACAGCACCCACGACCATGCCGGCCAGCGCGCCGTTGCGGGTCATGCGACCCCAGAGCAGCGAGATCAGCACCAGCGGGCCGAAGGCAGCACCGAAACCTGCCCAGGCGTTGCTGACCATGCCCAGCACCTTGGCATCGGGGTCCTGGGCAATGATGATGGCGATCACGGCAATCACGAACACCATGGCGCGGCCAAACCAGACCAACTGCTTCTGGCTGGCATTCCTGTTGAGAAAGGTCTTGTAGATGTCCTGGGTCAGGGCGCTGGAGCAGACCAGCAACTGGCAGGACAGGGTGCTCATCACGGCAGCCAGCACGGCAGCCAGCAGCACGCCGCTGATCCAGGGGCTGAACAGCAGCTTGGCCACTTCGAGGAATACCAACTCGTGATTGCCGTTGACATTGACCGCCAGGTCGGGGCGGCTGGCAAAGAAAGCGATGCCGAAGAAACCCACGGCCACGGCGCCGCCCAGGCACAGCACCATCCAGCTCATGCCGATGCGGCGGGCGTTGGGGATGGTCTTGACCGACTCTGCCGCCATGAAGCGCACCAGAATATGTGGCTGGCCGAAGTAGCCCAGGCCCCAGGCCAGCAGAGAAATGATGGCGATGGCACCATGGCCCTCGAACATCTCAAAGGCGCCGTTGCGGGCGGTTTCAATGATGGCGGTGCTGGCGCCGATGCCGCCGTCGGCATAGATCACCATCAACGGCGCGAGAAGCAGCGCCGTGATCATCAGCGAGGCCTGAATCGTGTCCGTCCAGCTCACGGCCAGAAAGCCGCCGATGAACACATAGGCCATGGTGGCGATGGCTCCGACCCACAGGGCGGTCTGGTAGTCCATGCCGAACATGGACTCGAACAGGCGTGCTCCGGCCACGACGCCCGAGGCGCAGTAGATGGTGAAGAACACCAGAATCACCAGCGCGGTAACGATGCGCAGCAGGCTGCTTTTGTCTTCAAAGCGGTTGGTGAAGTAGTCGGGCAGGGTTAGCGCATTGCCTACCTTCTCGGTATAGACACGCAGGCGTGCCGCGACAAAGCGCCAGTTAAGCCAGGCTCCGATGCACAGGCCAATGGCGATCCACGAGGCCGACAGACCTTTGGCAAACACGGCACCGGGCAGACCCATCAGCAACCAGCCGCTCATATCCGATGCGCCTGCGGACAAGGCAGTGACCACGGGGCCCAGACTGCGCCCGCCCAGAATGTAGTCGGACAGACTGGACGTGGCTTTGTAGCCTGCCCAGCCAATGAGCAACATGCCCAGCAGGTAGATGACAAAGGTGACGATGGTTGGCGTATTGGCGGTCATGTCGGCTCCGGGTCGGTGCAGCGCGCTATCAACATGAGAGTGTCATGCTGAGCGAAAACAAGTCCGCCAGCGGACTCCTGGTGAGAGACCTGCTGGCGGGTGTCAGGCGTCGATTTGACCAGTTATTCGACAGCCCAGTGGTGCATGTGGCTGAAAGACTGCGTTTATGGCGTCTCAGGCGGCACATTCAACGGCGCGGCAGGAGGCAGCGGTGTGCCTATATCGCTCCAGCTGGAAGGCGCTGGCGTCCGGGGTGTGGGCATGGGCGCTGGCACTGGCTCGGGCATGACTTCGGACGGAGCCAGGCCGGGGCTGCTGTCCAGGTCAGCCGACGGGCTGCTGCCGTCTGCAGGCGTGGGCTGGCTGGGCGCAGAGGGTGGCGCTGCGGGCGTGCTCTCGATGATGTCGGGCTCGCTGCCTTGACTCTTGCCGGGACCGGAATGAGCCGGAGCGGCGGGTGCCGGGGCATCAGGTTCTTTGGCCTCCTGCGCTGGCTCGCTCCACTCTTGTACCTTGTCACGAAGACGACCCACCAGATCGCTCCACCAGTGGCTGCTGTTGGACTCAGTGAACTGGGCCTTGGCATTGAGCAGCGGGCTGCGCAGTGCGCGGGACATGAAATCGCCCACCATGGGTAGGGCGCTGCGCGAGCCCTGGCCCCAGTGATCGCTCTTGAGTGTGATGCGTGCGTCGTTAAAGCCCGCCCAGGTGCCTGCCACGATCTGTGGGTGCATGAGGATGAACCAGCCATCGGCATTGCCTTGGGTGGTGCCGGTCTTGCCCGCCACATCGGCGCGAATGCCGTATTGCTTGCGAATGGCGCGACCGGTTCCCTTGTCGATCACGGCGCGCATCATCTCCAGCAACTGGTAGTTATCTTCCTCCTCCCAGACCTGGTCGGGCTTTGGGGGGCGTGAATTCGGCCAGCAGATCTCCGTCGGCATTCTCTATGCGTGTGACCAGCTGGGGCGGGATGTAGCGGCCCGAGTTGGCAATGCTGCCGTAGGCGTTGACCATCTCCAGCAGCGTGACGGGGCTGGAGCCCAGGGCCAGAGAGGGCACGGCTTCCAGCGGGCTCTGGCGTACGCCCAGGCCGCGTGCCAGCTTGATGACACGATCCATGCCCACCTCCTGCCCCAGTTCGGCCGTGATGGTGTTCTTGGAATAGGCCAGTGCATCGCTGAGCTTCATGGGCACGCCCGTGGGTTCGACCGCATCGCTGGGACGCCAGACCTCGCCACTGGGCAGCTGGATTTCGACCTCCTCGTCCTTGCGCGTGTCGTCGGGTCTGGCGCCGCGCTCAATGGCCGCGCCGTAGACAAAGGGCTTGAAGGTGGAGCCGGGCTGGCGGCGAGCCTGCGCTACGTGGTCAAACGCGTCCTGAGCATAGTCGCGGCTGCCCACCCAGGCCAGTACGGCCGAGGTGCGTGGGTCCATGGCCACAAAGCCGGCCTGCACGCGCGTCTTGTCGTCGCGCAGCTGCTTCATGAAAGCCTTGTCGGCCAGCAGCTTCTTCAGCGCTTCATCTGCCCCCAGCTCGCCCGCCTGCATCAGCTTGCGATAGGCAGAGGACTCGCGCACCAGCTGCAGCACCAGATCGTTGTCGGCATTCCAGCCGTCACGGTGGCTCCAGTTGGTGTTGGTGATGCCCTGCAGTGTGCGCATCTGGCGGTTCACCGCCTGTTGTGCCCAGCTCTGCAGGCGCGAATCCAGCGTGGTGCGCACTATCAGACCATCGGTGTAGATGTTGTAGTCGTTCCGGTCGGCCCAGGCGATCAGCCATTTGCGCAACTGCTGGGAAAAATGCGGAGCCATGCCCGTGGGCTCTTCCTGGCGTTCGAAGTCCAGACGCATGGGGCGCTTTTTCAGACGCTCGAACTCGGCCTGGTCCAGCTCGCCGCGCTTGACCATCTGGCTCAGCACCGTGTTGCGCCTGGCAATCGCGCGGTCGGGGTTGAGCACCGGGTTGTAGTAGGCGTTGCCCTTGAGCATGCCCACCAGCGTGGCACTTTCCAGCACCGCCAGTTTGGCCGCAGGCTTGTCGAAATAGGTGCGCGCCGCCATCTCTATGCCATAGGCGTTGTAGAGAAAGGGCACGGTGTTCAGATAGGTTTCGAGAATCTCGTCCTTGGTATAGAGCGCCTCGATCTTGAAGGCGGTAATGGCTTCCTTGAGCTTGCGATTCACATTGCGGGCGCGCCCGATTTCCGTGGGGTAGAGGTTGCGCGCCAGCTGCTGGGTGAGGGTGGAGCCGCCTTGTGGATTGCCCCGCAGCGTATGAATGACCGAACCCACGGTGCGTGTGAAGTCCATGCCGTGGTGTTCATAAAATCGGTGGTCTTCGGTGGCGACCAATGCCTTGACGACCGAGGGTGAAATTTGCTCCAGCGGCACCCACTGGCGGTTGCTGCGCTTGAACTCGCCAATCAGCTTGCCGTCGGCGCTCAGAATCTGGGCGGGCTGCTCCAGCTTGGCCTTGCGGATATCGCTGATGCTGGGCGTGAACGGAATCAGCAGCAGCACATAAAGCATGAACAGCACGGGCAGGGCAGCAACCAGCAGCAGCCACTCACGGCGGGTAGGCCAGCGGCGCCACCAGGGCAGGGCGGCAATGCGCTGGCCCAGGCCAGACGAGCGGGCCCGCTCCCACAGTGCAGCAGCACAGGAAACCCATTTTTCTTTCAGTTCGTTCAAGGACAAGCGCACGTTGCAAGGCAGCCCGCCAAGGGCTGCAAGAAGGCAAGACAGCGAAGAATGCCCAAAAAACAGGCGCTCTGCTTGCGAAGGCGTGATTTTCTATGGTCTCAGCCCCGGTATTGGCATCTTCGGTGCCGGGGCGCAGCAGGGTTGTTTCTAGCTGTGAGGGATGGGGGGACCTCCCTTAAGCTTGCGGCTTCCATCAGAGGGGGGAGTGGTATGAGCAACAACGCCGCAACGGTGTATGACTTCGAGGCAAGCGACATTCAGGGCCGCAGCGTTCCCCTGTCGCAATACCAGGGCAAGGTGCTGCTGATTGTGAATACGGCCAGCGCCTGTGGCTTCACACCGCAATACAAAGGCCTTCAGGCACTGTACGAGCAATATGCGGCCAAGGGCCTGGTGGTGCTGGGCTTTCCCTGCAACCAGTTCGGCGCGCAGGAAAAAGGTTCGGATGAGGAAATTGCCCGCTTTTGCGACCTGAACTTTGGTGTCAGCTTTCCGCTCATGCACAAGATAGAAGTCAATGGCAGCGCTGCCCATCCGCTGTATCGCTGGCTGACGACGCAGGCACCGGGCGTGCTGGGCACCAAGGCCATCAAATGGAACTTCACCAAATTCTTGCTTGGACGCGACGGACAGGTCATCCGCCGCTATGCGCCACAGGACAAGCCGGAGAAGCTGGCGGCGGATATCGAGGCAGCCCTGGGCTGATGAGGCCTCTCAAACTGCAGGCTTCACAAAGTGCAATGAAAACAATAGCTGGAAGCGCTTTCTGCTGCTTGCTCAGAGGCGCTTTTAGTCCTTTAAAGAGCATGCAGCTCGGACGATTCAGTGCACTTGTGGGACGGGTGCTGTTTGAACCTTCATGGCTCTTGGAGGGGTTGAGCAAGCTTATTGTTCTAAATTTAGAACGGTGAATGTGAATTTCAGGGTCTTTTATAGTATTTGTTCTGAATTTAAACTTTGTGCCATGTTCAACAGACGGTTCATGCCAGGTGGCTGACGGTCTTTCCAGCGATGGGCTTTGAAGGGATTGACGCAAGCCGTCCCGCCTTTCGCACCAAGGAGAATGCTGTGCTGAAGAAAATTCTGGGTGTCTACGAAGCTCCCCAACCTCACTGGGTGGGCAATGGCTTTCACGTTCGCTCGCTGTTCAGCTATGGCGATCATGGCCGTGCGCTCAGTCCCTTTTTGCTGCTGGACCACGCCACGCCCGAGCACTTCAGCCCCACGACCGATCGCCGGGGCGTGGGCACGCATCCACACCGTGGCTTTGAGACCGTGACCATCGTCTATGACGGCGAGGTAGATCACCGTGATTCCACGGGCGCAGGCGGCACCATCGGCCCTGGCGATGTGCAGTGGATGACGGCGGCCTCGGGCATCCTGCATGAAGAGTTTCACTCTCAGGCCTTTGCCAAGACCGGCGGCACCATGGAAATGGTGCAGCTCTGGGTCAACCTGCCCGCCAAGGACAAGATGTCCGACCCGGGCTACCAGACCCTGCGCAATGCCGACATTCCCAAGGTCGAGCTGCCCGATGGCGCAGGCTCGGTGCGCGTGATTGCGGGCGATTACGCCGCTGCCCATGGCCCAGCACGGACCTTCACGCCCATCAATGTGCTGGATGTGCGGCTGAACGCCGGTGCCAAGGCCGAATTCAGGGCCCAGCCCGGCCATACGCTGGCGCTGGTCGTGCAGCGCGGCACCGTGCTCATCAACGACCAGGAAGTGGCGCGAGAAGGCCAGCTGGTGCATCTGGATCGTGCGGACGACCTGGTGCAGCTCGAGGCCAATAACGACGTCACGCTGCTGTGGCTGTCCGGCGAGCCCATTGATGAGCCCGTGGTGGGCTACGGCCCGTTCGTGATGAACAGCGATGAGGAAATCGCCCAGGCCATGGACGACTTTCGCAGTGGGCGCTTTGGCCGCATTGCCGCTGCAGAGCGCACCACGGCAGCCCACCGCCACTGATCGCCGACAACTTCTTTTCCCCCCGCCATGGCGGGCCGCTGCACAGGCAGCCGGCCATGGCATTCCTTTGCCTTTTTCAACCGAGCCTCAAGAGGAGACTTTCATGAGCAACAAGCCTTACGTTCGCCTGGACAAGAACGACGTCGCCGTGCTGCTGGTGGACCACCAGACCGGCCTGCTGTCCCTGGTGCGCGACATCGATCCCGACAAGTTCAAGAACAACGTGCTGGCCCTGTCGGACATGTGCGAGTACTTCAAGCTGCCCACCATCCTGACCACCAGCTTTGAAACTGGCCCCAACGGCCCTCTGGTGCCCGAGCTCAAGGAAAAGCACCCCAACGCGCCCTACATCGCCCGTCCCGGTCAGATCAACGCCTGGGACAACGAAGACTTCGTCAAAGCCGTCAAGGCCACGGGCAAGAAGCAGCTCATCGTCGCCGGCGTGGTGACCGAAGTCTGCGTGGCCTTCCCCGTGCTGTCGGCACTGGCCGAAGGCTATGAGGTGTTTGTGATTACCGACGCCTCAGGCACCTTCAACAGCATGACCCAGCAGGCCGCCTGGAGCCGCATGGAGCAGGCCGGTGCCCAGTTGCTGACCTGGTTCGGCGCCGCCTGCGAGCTGCACCGCGACTGGCGCAACGACATCGAAGGTCTGGGTGCACTGTTCAGCAACCACATCCCCGACTACCGCAACCTCATCAACAGCTACACCACGCTGACCGCTGGCAAGTAAGCCCTGTTGATGACGTAAAAGCCCGCAAGCTGCCAAAGCCTGCGAGCTTTTCTTTGTGGGATATTTTTGATAGCTACCGGCGCTTGACTGGTAAGTGCTCAAGCCACTTTTTGTGCTGAATCTGGCGCGCAACTGGCTCCCATCTCTGTATCGTCATGCGGCATATCTGTCGCCGCAAAACGCTTGCTGTACGCATTGCCCCAGTTGCGCATGGCAATCAGCACCGGTTGCAGGCTGTAGCCCAGCTCGGTCAGCGCATAGTCCACACGCGGCGGCACCTCGGCGTAAACCGTGCGCTCCACAATGCCGGCTTCCTCCAGCTCACGCAGTTGTAGCGTCAGCATGCGCTGCGTGATGCCGCCAATGCTGCGGCCCAGTTCGCCAAAGCGCTTTTTGCCATGCAGCAGGTGAAACAGGATGATGGGCTTCCAGGTACCGCCCATGACGGACAGCGTCACCTCCACGGCGCAGCCGCTCTTGCTGTTCAGACGCTTCATGACCACCTCCATACCGTTGCAGACCAAGGGCGGAATGCTAGCCTCAGCCAGCATTCATGCATTACTTACATTTTTAATACTACCCAACAAATATGTTGGTACTGGTCGTTTCGGAGCTTTGTCTGCACCATGCGCAGCATCTGCTATCCATCTTTTGAGGAGACTCCATGAAAGTCATGCAACTGGCCGCCCCCGGTGGCTTTGAAAACCTGCAGCTGAACGATCTGCCCGCGCCCGCAGCGCCCGCTGCTGGAGAGATTCAGGTGCGCATCCATGCCAGCTCGCTCAACTACCACGATCTGGGCGTGGTGCGTCGCCCAGGTGCCGCAGCGGACGGTCGCATTCCCATGGCCGACGGCGCGGGCATCGTCACCGCCGTGGGCGCAGGTGTGACGGAATTTGCCGTGGGCGATGCCGTGGTCTCCACCTTCTTCCCGCAATGGCTGTCGGGCCGTCACGTGCCGTCCGACTTTCAGCTGGTGCCCGGCGACGGCGTGGACGGCTATGCGCGTGAACAGGTCAACATGCCTGCCACCTGCTTTACCCATGCCCCCCAAGGCTGGAGCCATGCCGAAGCAGCCACGCTGACCACCGCCGGTCTTACCGCCTGGCGTGCGCTGGTGGTGGACGGTGGCATTCAGGCTGGCGACACCGTGCTGGTACTGGGCACGGGCGGCGTCTCCATCTTTGCGCTGCAAATGGCCAAGAGCATGGGGGCCAAGGTCATCGCCACCACCTCCAGCAATGCCAAGGCGGACAAGCTCAAGGCGCTGGGTGCCGATATCGTCATCAATTACCAGGACACCCCCGAATGGGGCGATGCCGTACTGGCCACCACCGGCGGTCGCGGTGCCGACATCGTGGTCGAGGTCGGCGGTCCCGGCACTCTGCCCCAGTCCATACGCGCCAGCGCCGTGGGCGGCCATATTGCCCTGATCGGCGTGCTGACCGGCTTTGCGGGTGCCGTGCCCACGCTGGAGCTGATGCGCAAGCAGCAAACCCTCAAGGGCCTGATCGTCGGCAGCCGCGAGCAGCAGCAAGACATGGTGCGTGCGCTGGAGAACTTTGGCTGGAAGCCCGTCATCGACAGCCGCTATCCGCTGGAGCAGATGGCGGATGCGTTTGCGCATCAGGCGGCGGGCAAGCACTTTGGCAAGATCTGCCTTGAATATTGATAGCTGATGGCGCTTTGTGTGCCTTGGTTTGAGCTCGATTGGGCATGTAATTCTTGTGGGGTTACATGCCCTTTTTGTTTTGATAGCTGCTGGCGCAATTCAGATAAGGGCTGGAGGCCAATTTCGTCATAACTCAGACAGGCCGTTCCCACCCGCATTTCGAATATCCCCTCGCAATCCATATCCGAAATAAACCCAAAACTGCATGACAGCCAATGTAAGCAGCCGCTTTAGTTGATATGAAAGATTCCCAAAAGAGTAATCGGCTATAAACCTCCCATCCTTGAAACAAGTAAGGGGCGGAGGCAATGGCGGTATTAATTCCCGCGTTCGGCAGTTGCGCGGGGCGAATGACCAGCGGAGAAAAACGGCTGGCAGAACGGTTGCAGCAGAAACTCGAAGACGATTATTGGCTTTGGTGGGATGTGCCCATTGGCCCCAAACAGACGCGTCCCGATTTTGTCGTGGTGCATCCGCGCCGGGGCGCGCTGATTCTGGAAACCAAGGACTGGCATTTGGAGACCATTCGCAGCGCAACGCGCGAACGGTTTGAAATTCTGGCCGACGGCCAGCTCAAAGTGGTCATGAACCCGCTGCAGCAGGCCCGCCACTGCGCCATTCAGGTCATCAACGCGCTGGAGCGCGACCCGCAGCTGGTGCAGGCCGATGGCCCACATCAGGGCAAGCTGGCCTTTCCCTGGGGCCATGGTGTGGTCTTCACCCGCATCACGCGCAAGCAGTTTGATGCGGCGGGGCTGGGCGATGCGCTGCCCGCCCACCTTGTCATCTGCCAGGATGAAATGCTGGAAAGCGTGGATGCCGAAGCCTTCCAGCAGCGACTGTGGAATATGTTCCCCCACAGCTTTGGCCGCAGCATCACCCTGCCGCAGCTCGACCGCATTCGCTGGATACTTTTCCCCGAAGTGCGTGTGCCCCAGCAGCAAAACCTGTTTGGCGACGAGGCGCAGGCCGACGAAGACGATCTGCCCGACATCATGCGCGTGATGGATCTGCAGCAAGAGCAGCTGGCACGCAGCCTGGGCGACGGCCACCGCGTCATTCACGGGGTGGCAGGCTCGGGCAAGACCATGATCCTCGGCTACCGGGCCGAGCACCTGGCGCAGACCCAAGGCCCCGGCAGCAAACCCATCCTCGTGCTTTGCTACAACGAACCGCTGGCCGTGAAGCTTGCCGCTGGCATGGCGGCCAAAGGCCTGCAAGACCGCGTCCATGTGCGCCACTTCCACAAATGGTGCCGGGACCAGCTGGTGACCTATAACCTGCTGCCCGAGGGCACGCAGCGCTGGCCGGTGGACAAGCTCATGGCCGAATATGTGCAGCGCGTCATCACCGGTGTTGATGCCAAGCACATCCCCGCAGGCCAGTACCACGCCGTGCTCATCGACGAAGGCCACGACTTTGCGCCTGAATGGCTGCGCCTCGTCACCCAGATGGTGGATCCGGCTACCAACAGCCTGCTGCTGCTCTACGACGACGCACAAAGCATTTACGACCGGGGCCAGAAGCGCAACTTCAGCCTCAAAAGCGTGGGCATTCAGGCGTCTGGCCGTACCACCATCCTCAAGATCAACTACCGCAACACGCGCCAGATACTGCAACTGGCCCACCGCGTGGCGGGCGACATGCTCACGCCGGAAGACGCCAAGGACGAAGACTGCATCCCGTTGCTCAAACCCCTGAGCTGCGGCCGCGAAGGCCCGGAGCCCATCGTCATCGACCTGCCCACCTTCCCGGCCCGCGCAGGCCGTGTGGCCGATCTGCTCGCCGACCAGCATGCCCAAGGCCATGCCTGGGGCGAAATGGCCGTGCTGTGCCGCCATAAGGACGAAATGTTTGTCTGCGCCGATGCCTTGCGCCGCAAAGGCTTGCCTTACCGGGTGCGGGAGCGCTCAGGCCAGTTCAAGCCTGAAGAAGATTCCATCAAGGTCATGACCATGCATGCCAGCAAGGGGCTGGAGTGGCCTGTAGTGGCGGTGGTGACTTCGGACGAAGAGCGCAAGGCGCGGGATGTGAAGAAGGATGGAGCGTTGGAGGCACGGCTGGTTTATGTGGCTTCAACGCGTGCAATACACCGAGTGCTCTATTTGTGAAGTTGAGGAGGGAAAATGATTATTGGACTCGCAGTAAAGAACTAGGCGGATTCAAATGTGAAGTGCAACACCTGCAACCGTTAAGGTCAGCAGATGTCAGCAAGTCGTTCGTCCTATCGCCAACTTCAACCAGAAGACAGAGTCACCATAGCCAGTTTGCTGCTGCAGCGTCATAGCGTACGCAGCATTGCGCGTTTGCTAGGGCGCAGTGCCAGCACCGTCAGCCGTGAGATTGCTCGCAACTCAGTATCCAGCGATGGATATGCCAGCAGGCAAGCGCAACAGCAGTGGCTTTACAGAAGACGCAGCACAAGATCTGATCCCAAGCTTCATTCACAAGGGATCTTGTGGTTCTTGGTATTGCATTTCTTGCGTTTGCGTTGGTCACCAGAGCAAATTGCGCTGACACTTGCACGCCTGTACCCCAAAGGCCATGAGCTACGCGTGTCGCACGAAACCATCTACAACTGCATCTATGCCCAGCCCGTGGGTGAGTTGCGCAAGGAATTGATTGCCACTTTGCGCCATGCTCACAACAAACGGCTGCCCCGTAGCAAAGGACAGGATCGTCGTGGACAGATCCCAGACATGCTCAGCATCCACGTACGTCCGCCTGAAGTTGAGGATCGGCAGTTCCCAGGGCATTGGGAAGGTGACCTCATCAAGGGTGCTGGCAATGCAAGTGCCGTAGGCACCTTGGTCGAGCGCACCAGCCGACTGCTCATGCTGGTCAAGTTGCCTGCGTTCAAACCAGCCAGTGCAGCCAATGTCATGCAAGCCTTTACAGATAAGCTGCTGGGCATTGCGCAGCCCATGCGCCAAAGCATGACGTACGACCAGGGCAAGGAGATGGCGCTACACAAGCAATTGACCGCCAACACGGGCGTGGCGGTGTACTTCTGTGACCCACACAGCCCGTGGCAGCGTGGCTCCAACGAGAACATGAATGGCTTGGTGCGCCAGTACCTGCCCAAAGGCATGGATCTGAGCATCTACAGCCAAGAGCAACTCGATGCGATTGCTGATGAAATCAACAACCGCCCTCGCAAGGGCCTTGGGGTACGATCACCGCTGTCGGTTTATCGAGAGCTACTGATCAACTCTCCCCAGCACTCCACCCTCATCCATTGAATTCAAGGGTGTTGCACTTCACATTTGAATCCGCCTTCTTATTCCCATAGATGAAATCCATTTGCAGAAAAAAGAAAAAAAGATAGCAACATTAATTAGCAATTATTTTTGGAATACAGATATAACTGAATACAATCCATTTATTAAAAAATTTAAAGAATCGATTGAAAGTTTAAGAAAAATCTCTCTGGGTGTTGATACACATTATTTGATATTCATTGGTGTCATGCATAAAACCAATGAAATTCATATACCACATTTTGGTAAAGATATTGATAATTTATTGGAAAGTGAAAATGATATATCTAAAAATGATTTGGAAGAATTTTTAAAGAAAATAAAATCATATTATAGATATATTTATCTGCCTGCTGAAGCAGATTCGCTTGATTTTACTAGGATGGAATCCTTTTATGTTCAAAAATTACTCGATGAAGATATAAAGAAGAAAATTCAAGATTCAATTAGTAAAGATAGCATTAAAGAAATAAACGATAAGCTAAAATCATTTATTGATGAAATAAACTCATCTTTAGAAAAATATACATATAAGGGTAAGAAAAAAGATCAGCTAACAATAAATGATTTAATTGATCGAGTATTTGCAGCTTATTTTGGAATTAAGGTTTTGCATAAAAAAGGTGTTGGGCGCGAAACGATCATTAAAGATTTAAGTTCAGGAGAGAAGAAGCAAGCTCTTATTGATCTGTCATATGCATTGCTGTCTCGTTCCAGTCAGCGCAATTATCAGGTTGTTTTGGCAATTGATGAGCCTGATGCGTCAATGCATGTTGCAGCATGTCACGATCAGTTTGAGAAGATCGCAAACATTCCACGTCTTTGTGATCCTGCGCCGCAAGTGTTAATTAATACTCATTGGTATGGATTCCTTCCAATAATAAGATCTGGTAATGTTCATTCTCTATCAAATACGACGAGTGGCATTGATTTCTATTCATTTAATTTGGAGAATTTTAGAGAAAAAATAAATCAGAGTGTTAAAAGCACAGGTGCGAAATATCCGAAAGAGATAGAATTAAAAAGCTACCAAGATATGATTCAGTCTGTGGTGGTTAGTATGATGAGGGATAAATCATATAATTGGATATTTTGTGAAGGCTTATCGGATAAAATTTATTTGGAGCATTATCTTTCTGATTTTATTCTTGCAAAGAATTTGAGAATTGTTCCTCTTGGTGGATTTAAGCAGGTTAGAAGAGTTTATGGCTATCTTTCTGGGCCTTTGTCAGATAAAGAGGCCGTTTTTAAGGGTAAAGCGATTTGTTTGGTAGACAGTGATGCCCAAGCTGAGTATGTTCCTTTGCAGAAAGAAATAAAGAATCTTTTTTTCAAAAGAATAGTACGAATAGAGAGTGAATCATCAATAAAAATTGTTGATGTTGATAGTCAACATGTTAGTCCAGCAGAGGTTGAATTTTCATTGAGGGAGGAGGTGCTAAGTGCGTTGATTAAAGCGACAAATTTACATGGGGAAATGCAGAACTTCGCGGTTCTTAAAGATATATTCTCAAGAACGACCTTGCAGCATGGAAGTAATAATTTATTGGATTTTCTCAATTTAAATATAAAGGATAAAAAAACAATAATGGAAGACTTTTTTGATAAAGGTGAAAACAAAATAAACTTTGCGAAAAATTATATTAAATGTGATTTGTCTAAGAATTTTGAGCCGTATTGGATTTCAGAAATTAGGAATTTAATTTAAATTAAGAAATATTCAATAGAGATTTTTAAGACTATTTCGCCACAGCTCTCGAAGGCCGTCCGTTCCCGCATCCCCCGTGTGTCTGTGCCTACGGCACGTTGTTCGGGCTGCGGGCATTGGCACCGAAGAGTGCCAATGCATCGTGCTCTGACTTGCCGCCGTTTGTCTGAGCGGAGCGCTGAAAGCGCGCAGCGAGTTGGGCGGCACCGCAGACCGAATGGCGTGACGCAGGTTTGCCCGGAGCGAAGTGGAACGCAGCGCAGGGACGCGGACAGTCGGGTCGCCTTTTCTTTGGGTACTTGTCTTTTGGCGAAGCAAAAGAAAGTACCTCGGCTGACGGGCCGAGACCCGTCCTCTGTCGTGTACGACAAAGCAGGATCTATTTTGATAGCTGCCTACGCTTGTCACACAAGCGCTACAGCCAAAAAACACTTCAAGTTTCAGCGTCCAACATCACTCGCGCCTTCAGCACCGTCCGCCCTGGCGCGGACTCAATCCCCAGGAGACCCCCGACCCGTGCCACGCGCACGGCCATGGAGCGCATTTCACTGCTCAGGACGCGGTATTCGGCCGCGTGATCGACGCCTGCAAGGCTCGGCTCCATGCAGCGCGAGACGGTTTGCGCTCGCTCATCGGGGTGGATGCGCTCGGCCCAGTCGTTGAGGGTTTCTCTGCTCTTGGGGCGCCAGCCCTGTGAGGCGCAAAGCCCGCTACCATGACCGGCGTATTTCCCATCATTGCCGCGCAAGCGGGTTTATCAAGGAGCGTTGAATCATGTTCAGTCACGTCATGCTGGGTGTTTCCGATCTGGAAAGTGGCAAGCGTTTTTATGACGCCATGCTGGGCCAGCTGGGTATTGCCCCCGGCGTCGCCAACAAGAATCGCTACTTTTATCGCAGCCCCACGGGCACGTTTGCGATCTCTACGCCTATCAATGGCGAGCCTGCCACGGGCGGCAATGGCTCGACCATCGGTTTTGCGGCGCAGTCCGTCGAGCAGGTGAATGCCGCGCATGCGGCGGGCGTGGCGGCAGGCGGTGTGGCGATCGAGGATGCGCCGGGCTGGCGTGGCGAGGGGGCCAATGCCCTGTATCTGGCCTATGTGCGTGACCCCGGCGGCAACAAGATCTGCCTGCTGCATCGCAAGCCTTAACCGGCGTGGCCGCTGGCACCGGGTAATGCCGGGTCATGCGCGAAAGGCCCAGCAGCCTGCGGTGATGCTGGTCTTGCCTGAGGTGCAAAACCGGCGCTGACGGCACAATGGCCGCTTTGCAGCGCTGGCGATGTCGCGGGTGCTGCGCTCTATATCTGCATTTTCATGACCAACACCACCACTCCTGCCGAAGAACATCTGTGCGACGCCTGCGCCGGCATTCAGCGCAACTGGCGCAAAGCCCCCGGCCACGCGGAGCTGATGCAGCACGGCAACCGCAAGGAGGTGCGCGGCGCGAACACGGCGACGGTGACGCGCTATGTCTGCGAGCGCTGCGGCACGGTGTGGGACTATGAAAATAACAAGCAAAACCAGAAGGTGGGCTGGTCGGTGGTGGGGAGGATTTAATTCCCCCTGAGGCGCTGCGCGCCTTCCCCCGGAGGGGGACGACGCCATCGCTGCGAGGCGGCTCTTGCTCGGCGTCCCTGAGCTGGGGAGTGCCAGTTTTCAACATTGTGGCGCCTTCGGGCGCCGTTTGTTTTTGAAGGAGGCTGCGTGCAATCAGCAAGCAACGAGTGGTTTGACGAGGCGTATTACCAGCGCTTTTACTTTGACAAGAAGACCAGCGTGATCGACCCCGAGCACGCGCGGAGGCTGGGTGCGTTTGTCTGCTCGTATCTTGCGTATTTGCGCGTGCCGGTGCAGCGGGTGTTGGACATGGGCTGCGGCATTGGTCTGTGGCGCGAGGCGGTGGAGCAGCACTTTCCCGGCGTGCAATACCAGGGTGTGGAGTTCAGTCCCTACCTCTGTGAGCGCTATGGCTGGGAGCAGGGCTCTGTTGTGGACTGGCAGCCCAAGGACGGCCAGCCGTTCGATCTGGTGATCTGCCAGGGTGTGCTGCCGTATCTGAGCCCGGCAGATCTGAAAAAGGCGCTGGCCAATCTGGGCCGGCTCTCGCGGGGCGGCCTGTACATCGAGGCCGTGGCCAAGGAAGACTACGAGCGCGACATCATTGATGAGGATCTGACCGATCCGCGCCTGTACCGTCACCGCGCCGAGCTGTATCGCCGTGGTCTGCTGCCGCGCTTCAAGGAGCTGGGCGGCGGTGTGTGGCTGAGCCGTCAGGCGGAGATGCCGCTGTTCGAGCTGGAGAGTGTGGGCGGTTGATGCGGCTGAGGCGGCAGATTCTTGGTGATTTCAGGGTCTGCACCTATATTGCGGAGCTTTGAACTTTCAAGGATATGGAGATGGCCCATCGCTGGATCAAACGCTGCGGAGTCTGGACGGGGGCAATGGCAGCAGCTGCTTTGCTGCTGGCCTGCTCGGATTCCAAGACCGATGCGGCAGCGCCAGTGGCTGCGCCAGCCGCCCCGGTGGCCCAGGCACCTGAGGCTGCACAGCCTGTCGCAGAAGCCAAGCGTGTGATTGACCAGCTGTTCAGCACGGAGACCATAGGCATGAATCTGGCCTATGCGCAGCAGATTGCCGGCCCGGCCATGCGATCGGAGTTTCACCGCCACCTGTTTCGCACCGATGGCTGCGATATCACCCTGATCAGCGACGAGGCCGACAAGGTGATCGAATCTGTAGAGGTCGATATCGCACCCAGCTGCAATCTCTCGCTCAAGAGCGTGATGCATGTCTCCGAGGGCCAGCCCGATACGCCGCTCAGCGAGCTGACTTTTGGCAGCTTTGAGTCTTTGCTGTCCAGCCATTACTACGCGGACTGCCTCACGCTGTGCGGCAACGCGGCGGATCCTGTGGTCTATCTGGAGGCCAAGGGCTCGCGCGTGACGGGCTTCATCAACTACGCCGTGCAGGCGCCCATGGTGGATGGCCCGGTGCTGGATGCCAGCTTTGCCTGGCGCGATGCCATGACCAAGGCCGAGTCTGAGGACTATGTGCTGGACACGCGCTTTAACTGCGAGCCCGAACGCTTCAGGAGCGTGATCTCTGCCGGGCTCCAGAACGCCAAGCCCACGGTGTTCAGCTTTGGCCGCGGGCCGGGCTTTGTGCAGGGCGATTGCGATTAAGAGCCGCTAACACAGCCCTTGATACGTCGTTGTTTCGCCTTGTCGTACTGACTTCGGCTTCACGCCTCGTCTCAACCGCAAACCTGCGGTTAAGCCGTGCGATTTCTTCGCGCGGTAGTTTCAACGCGGCAGCGTAGAGCTCGTCAACATAGGAAATGAACAAAAAAGGAGCTGAAGGCGCTGGTCGTTGCTTGTTTTTAGATACAAAACTATCTGAAATTCAATGCAGACAGGCGCTAGGCGCTCCTTTTATTGAGCTTTGATGCAAGCTGCGCAGAGATCGCCAGCACGCTCTGAGTCACGCTCCTTTAGCGTCAGCACTGGGATTGGCAAAGGCGGGACAATTCGGCCTTCCTTCTGAACCTGCTGGTGCCTGCTTTGCCCGCTTCCTCGCCTTTGTCCTTGTCTGATGCGGCTGCCGACGCCGCTGCCGCTCTGAGCTCGCAGAAAACGGTGGCCTCAGCGGTGTCTGCGCATGCCGTATCGCGTCTGCGCACGGCGCGGCTGGCACGTAGCACGCGGCCTTTTCTAGCGCGCGGCGGCCCCAAGGGCGAGCGCTGCGAGGGTTGCCGCCTGCGCCCGTCGCACTGCATGTGCGCGCTGCGGCCTGAGCTGGCCACGCGTGCCGCTTTTTGCCTGCTGATGCATGACGCCGAGCCGCTCAAGCCCAGCAACACGGGCTGGCTGATTGCCGATGTGGTGCGCGAAACCCATGCGTTTGGCTGGTCGCGCACCGAGGTCGATGCGCAGCTCACCGCCTTGCTGTCCGACCCGCAGTGGCAGCCTTATGTGGTCTTCCCCGGTGAATATGCCGATCCGCCCGAGCGCGTGGTGGAGGCGCTGCATGGCAGTGACAGTGCAGGTGACAGCCACGTGCTGCAGCCCGGCAAGCGCCCGCTGTTCATCTTGCTGGATGCCACCTGGTCCGAGGCACGCAAGATGTTTCGCAAAAGCCCGTATCTCGATGGGTTTCCGGTGCTCAGCCTGCATCCGGATTTGATCTCTCGCTATCAATTGCGCAGGTCCAAGCGCGACGATCATTTCTGCACCAGCGAGGTGGCGGCGCTGTGTCTGGAACTGGTGGGCGATGACGCCGACATGCACGCGGGCCGTGTGCTGGAGAGCTATCTGGGTGTGTTCACCGAGCGCTACCTGCAGGCCAAGCATCAGCTGCCGGCGGATGAGGGCAGCAGCGCACACCAGAGGCTGCGTGAACTGATGGGCAGCGCCTCGTGAAACGCGAGGCATGGCACCCGGAGCAGGAATAAGCATTCCACTCAAACATCTAAGTGAACACCGACAATCGATGTGCGGCCCTGTGTAACGACAAGGCTGTGCCTGATGAGGTGGGTGAGCAAGCGCCGATGGCCCAGGGTCTCGGCGCTTTTTGCATGGATGTGGAGTGGGTAATGAGCAAGTCGTTGAAGTGGGGTGGGCTGGTGGCCGGTGTGACAGCAGCGCTGGTGTGTGCTGGTTCTGTCATGGCCGCAGGCAAGCCGGTGAAGGCAGAGATCGGTGCCGGTATCGATACGGTCGTCGATGTTTCGGCATCGCCCACGCTGCAGCGCTGGCAGGCCGGTGGCACGGTGACCCTGGGTGTGCGTGAGGCGGCGACGCCCATGTCCTACGTGATTGGTGCGAACGACCAGTTTGTCGGCTATCACATGGATTTGTGCGAGCGCGTGGTGCACGCGATCGCGCCCAAGGCCCAGATCAAATACATGGTTTTGACGCCGCAGAACACCATGCCGCTGATCGGCAACGGCACGGCCGATTTCAACTGCGCGAGCATGACCAACAACCTCATGCGCCAGAAGCAGGTTGCCTTTGGCCTGACCACCTATGTGAGCGAGGTACGCATGGCCGTGCGGGCGGACTCGGGCATTACGTCGTTCAAGCAGCTGCAGGGCCGCAATGTGGGAGCCATCACCGGCACAACGGCGGTGCAGATTCTGCGCAAGTACGCCAGCGACAACGACCTGAACTTCAAGACCTTGATGAGCAAGGATCAGTTCGAGAGCTTTTTGCTGCTGGAGTCGGGCCGTGTCGATGCCTTTGTGCTGGACGACAACATGCTGGCCGGCGTGATCGGCCAGAGCAAGAATCCCAAGGGCTACAAGATTGTGGGCGAGGTGATTGGTGCCGAGCCGATTGCCATCCAGTTCAGCAAGAGCGATCCGCAGATCAAGAAGGCCGTGGACGCAGCCATCTTGCAGATGATCCGCTCGGGCGAGCTGCACAAGCTCTACAGCAAATGGTTTATGCAGCCGATTCCGCCCAAGAACGTGAACCTGAATCTGCCCATGGGCGAGATGCTGAAAAAGCAGTTGGCTGCGCCCAATGACACGCCGCTGGAGCAGTTCGTATTGTCCCGTTGATCGAGCATGGCTGGGCCAGCCTATAGACTGCAGGCATGCTGGAATATCTGGTCTACCCACTGATCGCACTGCTGTTTGTGGCGGTGTTCACACGCGAGGTGATTGCTCCTGCCTCGCGCAATCTTTGTGATCGACGCTGGCTGATCTACAGCAGCGCCCTGGGCGCACTGACCCTGGTGTGCACGCTGGCGCTGGGCTATGTGCTGGAGGACAGGATTCGCCAGCATGCGCTGCTGGATGTGGGAGCACGCTGGAACCCGTTGCTGGTGGGGCTGCTGAGCTTTTTCATCACCAGCTTTGTCTTTTACTGGTGGCACCGTGCCACCCATGCCAGCGATCTTCTGTGGCGTGTGTTTCACCAGCTGCACCACAGTGCCCGGCGCATCGAGGTGCTGACCTCGTTCTACGCACACCCGCTGGACGCCTGTGCCGCCATGCTGCTGAGCGTGATCTCCAGCTACTGGGTGCTGGGCGCGAGCCCGGCGGCGGCGGCCGTGGCGCTGGGGCTGACGGCGGCCTTCGATTTGTTCACCCACGCCGACATGCGCACGCCGCGCTGGCTGGGCTATGTGCTGCAGCGCCCCGAGATGCACACCGTTCACCATCAGCATGGTCACCATGCGCAGAACTACGGTCTGCCGCTGTGGGACATGTTGTTCGGCACCTGGACCAACCCGGCCGAGCGCGCGCAGAAGCTGGGCTTTGATGATGACAAGTCCGAGCGTGTGGCCGAGATGCTGCTGTGGCGCGATGTGCACCAGAGCGCACCGGTCTGCGGGCGAAAGAAAACTTCTTGATTCCTGCCAAGGGCCGCTCACGCCTCAACGGCTGGAGTGGGACTTTTCGTACAAGCTCAGTGGATTTTGGATTATCAAATTTGATAGCTGAGAGCGCTTGCTGGTAGTGCTTTGGTGCTTATTTTTGTTTGTATTTGTTAACGCCCTTTGAAGTTGTACGCGGCAAAGGGGCAACCCTTAAACGGGGCTTGGGGCATTGGCCAAAATCTGTTTAAATCGCCCGCGTCTGTTCACCTGTTAACAGACGCCACGTCGCCTGACTGAGGTCGCTGCAACCGGTTTCTGTCCCGTTTTCCCCATTCGGCAGAGCGCGCCGCCTCAGCATTTTGGGCACTTTAGATGCACTTTCCTGTGCGTCTGTGGCCTCAAGGCCGCTGTAAAGAGCTGTTACTGCCTCTTTGCTCACATTCTGAATACTGCATCAGCCATGCCCAGGCGTGGCTGATTGGATCATTGCAAGCCCGGCCCGTGCCAGGGCGAAAGGAAAGGTGTCCGGTTTTGGTGGAGTCGGTTTTCAAGCTGCGCTACAACCCTGCGCTCGACGGATTGAGAGGCATTGCCATTGTGCTGGTGCTGCTCTCGCACGCCCATGCACCGCTGTTTGACGGTGCGTTCTTTGGTGTCGATCTGTTCTTCGTGCTCAGCGGTTTTCTGATTACTTCACTGCTGCTGATGGAGCATCAACAGCATGGAAAGATTGATTACTGGCGCTTTTACCGCCGCCGCTTTTTCCGGCTCATGCCGGCGCTGGCGCTGTTTCTGGGCGCGTATTGCCTGTTCGCTCCGTTGATCTGGCCAGATTTGACGGATGTCTACTCGGACGCGCTGGTTTCCATTCTTTACCTGGCCGACTACGGGATTGCCTTCTTTGACAGTCCGGACACGCTGCTGCACATGTGGTCGCTGTCGGTGGAGGAGCACTTTTATCTGATCTGGCCGCCGCTGCTGGTGTTGCTGCTGCGCAAGGCCACGCCTGGCCGGGTGTGGTCGCCCCTGCTGGCTCTGTGGGTGCTGAGCACGCTGTGGCGCATCTTCTGGGTGGTGCAGGATCAGAAGTTCTACGAAATCTTTTTCCGCTTCGACACGCGGGCGTCGGGCCTGCTGGCCGGAGCCCTGCTGGCGGCGCTGATGATGGAGCGCCCGCAGTGGGTTGAGCGTCTGCAGTCCAAGCGCGCCTACACCATGTGGTTTGTGCTGGCCGTGCCGCTGATCATGGAGCTGGAGTGGGATAACCAGCACGCCATGGTCTGGGGCATTACGGTGGTGGAATGCGCGGCCCTGGTCGTGCTGCTGGCGGTGCAAAAGCCTTCGGGTCTGGTCTATGAAATGCTGACAGCGCCCTTGCTCATCAAGCTGGGCAAGCTCTCTTATGGCATTTATCTCTGGCATTACCCGGTGGTGCGCTATCTGCGGGCTGACTTCTCCTGGCCGGTGACGGTCATTGCCGGCCTGCTGATCTCTACCGCACTGTCCGCGCTGTCGTTCTACACCGTGGAGCGATGGGCCATGCGCTACCGCGATGGCTCGCCCAAGCCCAAGGGGCAGAAGTTGCGCCAGGAGCCAGCCCTGCGCGAAGCCACGCGTGGCTCCTGATTCAGAAGCCTGAGCCGGGCTGCGCCAGGTAGGCCTGCTCATCGGCAGTGCTGGCGCGGCCCAGAATGGCATTGCGATGGGGAAAGCGCCCAAAGCGCTCAATTACCACCTGGTGGCGGTGCGCATAGTCCAGGGAGCCGGTGAGGTAGTCACGCAGCGCGGCATCCTCAGCGCCTTGCAGCAAGCCCTCAAAGGCCGCCACGCAACGCGCTTGCATGGCTGGATCTTCTGCGTGCTCCAGCGGCAGATACATGAATACGCGAACCACTTCAGGTAATTGCTGGTCTGCCCCTGACTCCATGGCCTGCAGGGCCAGTGTCAGAGCCTGGGGATCACCGGCAAAGCTTTTTGGGGTGTTGCGGTGGATGTTGCGGGTGAACTGATCGAGCAATATCACCAGAGCCAGCTGACCCCAGGGGCCTTGTGTGGCCCAGTGACCCAGAGAGCCTGCCAGGGCCGCCTCAACCGCTGTGCCAAAGCGCTGACGCAATTGCTCGTCGAACTCGGCTGACTTGGTGAACCACTGTGCCTTGTGCTGCAGGGCCTGTGCGTTATCCGGGCGGGCGCTGCCAAACCATTGCGTCAGCACCTGGTCGGGCAGGCTGGAGTCTTGGGCAGCGGCATTCAGGGCCGAGTGGCTGATGGGTGTGGTGTTTTCAGTCATGCAAGACATTGTGCATGGAGCGCAATGCGTCCCACTGTCGTCAACCCCGTGCGCTGCGGGGCGTTAAATAACAGACTTTTACCTGCATGCCGGGCCGGGAAGGGAACCGAAAACACCCATCGAGACTCTGTGGAATAGCAGGCAAAGAGACAATGTGATTATTAAAAATAATAGCAAATAGTTATTGTTTATCAATTGTTTGCGGTGTTTTGAGCTCAGGTTTTACGGAGTTGGTGGTCGTGATGAATCGGCGCGCATGGTTGACGGTGGCAGTGATGGGGTTGGGAATGGCTGCGGCAGGGTGTTCGGGCAAGACCGTGCCCGGCAGCGTAAGCGTGAGCCAGGAAAAGCTGCAGGAGATGCTGGCCAGGCGTTTCCCCAAGCAGTTTCCCGTAGCGGGGCTGCTGCAACTGGATTTGAAGGCACCGCAGCTGAGCATGGTTCCCGAGCGCAATATGCTCAATGCCGTGATTCCTGCAGAGCTGGGCGGCAAGGTGCTCAAGGAGCGCTTTACGGGACTCCTCAATGTTGATTTCGCATTGCGCTACGAGCCCACGGACCGTACGCTGCGCGCCTACCAGATCAAGGTCAACCAGCTCAGCATGGATGGCCTGGCACCGGCCATGAGCGACATGCTGGGCACGTATGCAACGGCCTTGGCCGAGCAGGCCATGGGCCAGGTCGTGCTTTATCAATTGCAGGATCAGGATCTGGCGCTGGTCGACGCGCTGGCCATGGAGCCCGGTGCGATTACCGTCACGGCACAGGGCTTGACCGTGGCTCTGGTACAGAAGTCGCCTGCCGGTAATCAGCGTTAAGAGCCGCCAACACAGCCCTTGATACATCGTTGCTTCGCCTTGTCTCACCCAGAAAATCTTCGATTTGCTGGCTTGTGTCAGCTGCTCTAGGGGAAGTCAAACGATCAAGCCCGCATGGCAGTCGCCTGCGGGCTTTTCCAATGGTGGCCGCAGCGCCTGGGTGTGATGCCGTTACGATGCAGCAAACCATTGATTCAGGAGCCAGACGCATGACCCGCACCCTTGCCGATTTTTCTGTAACCCGCAAATGGCCCGCCCAGCACCCTGAGCGCATTCAGCTGTACTCGCTGCCCACGCCCAACGGGGTGAAGGTGTCGATTGCGCTGGAAGAGATGCAGCTGCCCTATGAGGCGCATCTGGTCAGCTTTCAGACCGATGACCAGCTCACGCCCGAGTTTGTGGGCACCTTCCCCAACAACAAGATTCCCGCCATTCTTGACCCTCAAGGCCCGGGCGGCCAGCCTCTGGCGCTGTTTGAGTCGGGTGCCATCCTGATCTATCTGGCCGAAAAGTCCGGCAGCTCTTTGCTGCCCGCAGAGCCTGCGGCACGCTACGAGACGCTGCAGTGGCTGATGTTCCAGATGGGCGGTGTGGGCCCCATGTTTGGGCAGGTGGGCTTTTTCCACAAATACGGCGGCAAGGACTTCGAAGACAAGCGCCCGCGCGACCGTTACATCAACGAATCCAAACGCCTGCTGGGCGTGCTCGAAGCCCGCATGCAGGGCCGCGACTGGATCATGGGCGATCAGTTCACGATTGCCGATATTGCGATCTGGCCCTGGGTGCGCAATATGGTCGATGAAAACGGCTACAACGCGGGCGAGCTGGTGGGCTGGAAGAACTTCCCGCAGCTGCAGCGCGTGCTGGCGGCCTTTGTGACGCGGCCCAGCGTGCAAAAAGGCCTGAATATCCCTCCACGCGGATAAAGCGACCTGCTGGGCAGATCCGACTGTTGCAAAAACGGTCGGCACTGTCCCATGAATGAGGTCTTTCAATAGGTGGGCCTGGCCTTATCTTTCAAGGGTCAGGCTTTGCGGATCGCTGAGCCCCATCAGGAGATCACCATGACCACCACGGCACATCAGCCCCACAACCCCATCCTGGAAAGCGCACCGCTAGGCCCACGCTGGCCCTGCCTGGATCCTTTCCTGTTCTGCGCCCACCACGATGACAGCTACCCCGCCAGCGACGGCAAGATGGGTGTGCAGGCCGTGGAGCTGGAAGGCCGCGAAATGGGCAGCGATTTCAGCGCCAAGGACGGTTTTTCGATGTACCACGGCGAGCAGGTGCCCGGCTTTCCCGGTCACCCGCACCGCGGCTTCGAGACCGTGACGCTGGTGCGCAAGGGCCGCATCGACCATGCAGACTCGCTGGGCGCAGCCGCACGCTTTGGCGGCGGAGATGTGCAGTGGCTCACGGCCGGCAAAGGCATTCAGCACTCGGAAATGTTCCCGCTGCTCAATAGCGACAAGCCCAACCCGCTGGAGCTGTTCCAGATCTGGTTGAATCTGCCCGCCAGGAACAAGATGGTGGAGCCCCACTTCACCATGTTCTGGAGCGAGCAGATTCCGCGTGCCAGCTTCAGCGATGCTGCGGGCAAGAAGACCACGGTCACCGTGGTCGCTGGCTCGCTGGCCGGAGCCGACAAGGCATTGCCACCGCCGCCCGAATCCTGGGCTTCTCAGGATGGCAGCGATGTTGCCATCTGGACGCTGGAGCTGGAGCCCGGTGCCCGCTGGACCCTGCCCAAGGCAACAGGCGCTGACACGCACCGCATGCTCTACTTCTTCGTAGGCAAGAGCATGACTGTGGGTGGCGAGGCCGTGAACGGCCACAAGGCCCTGCATGTGGATGCGCACAGCGATCTGGAGCTGGTCAACACTGGTGATGTCACCGCCGAGCTGGTGCTGCTGCAAGGCAAGCCGATTGGCGAGGCCGTGTCTCAGTACGGCCCGTTTGTGATGAACACGCAGCAGGAAATCATGCAGGCCATGCAGGACTACCGCCGCACCCAGTTCGGTGGCTGGCCCTGGAAGGACAACGATCCGGTGCATGGGGCCGAGAACCGCCGCTTTGCGCGCTACCCTGGCGCGAGCGAGGACGACTTGCCCCCGGCAGCGGCAGCCGCCTGAAAATGGCGCGCCTGATGGCGGGTGTTCAAACGCTGCCACAATGTGCGCCTGACCGCCACGACCTTTGCGGGCCGTGGCGGCTTTGTTTTGGAGCCGCTCAAACCGCAGCCATCAAGAGGCTGGGCCGTGTGGGCCGCTCGTGGAATCTCCAACTGCCATGAACATCACCAAAGACACCGCTGTCACCATCAACTACAAGATTCACGAGCTGCTCGCGGGCGGCGTGGCCGTCAAACTGCTGGACAAGGGCGACGTCGCCTACCTGCACGGCGGCTATGACAACATCTTCGCCAAGGTCGAAGCCGCGCTGGACGGCAAGCAAAAAGGCGATACCGTGACCGTGGATCTGGCGGTGGAAGACGCCTTTGGCGAGCGCGACGACAGCCTGCAGCGCACCATCCCCAAGGGCGAGTTCCCCGCAGGCGTGAAAGTGGGCGGCCAGCTGCGCGGCGTCAATGACCAGGGCCTGCCTCAGATCTACAACGTGGTGAAGATCAAGGGCCCCGTGGTGCTGCTGGACGGCAACCACCCTCTGGCCGGCCATGCCCTGCGCTTTAGCTGCGTGGTCAACGAAGTGCGCGCCGCCTCTGAAGAAGAAATCGCCCACAAGCATGTGCACGGCGGCCACGGCCACCACCATTAAAAAACATAGCTGACAGCGCATGCCTTTAAAGGATTGCAGACATCTTTCAATCTGAAATCCTTTGCCTGCAAGCGCAAGCAGCTATCAAAACAAAAGGCCCCTGGACCAGAAATCCGGGGGCCTTTTGTTGTCAGCGCTTGATCGCTCAGGCGGTCAGGCGATCCAGTGCTTCGCGGTACTTGGCAGCGGTCTTGTCGATCACTTCCTTAGGCAGGCGGGGCGCGGGGGCCTTCTTGTCCCAGGCCTTGCCGTTGACCTGGGCCTGCTCCAGCCAGTCACGCACAAACTGCTTGTCGTAGCTGGGAGGGTTCTCGCCCTTGGCCAGCGCGTCTTCGTAGCCTTCCACGGGCCAGTAGCGCGAGCTGTCGGGGGTCAGCACTTCGTCCATCAGTACCAGTGTGCCGTCTTCGGTCAGGCCGAATTCGAACTTGGTGTCGGCAATGATCATGCCCTTGGTCAGCGCAATGGCAGACGCTTCCTTGTAGATGCGGATGGCGGTGTCGCGAATCTTGGCGGCCAGCTCCTCGCCCACCATCTCCACGGTGCGCTCGTAGGTGATGTTTTCGTCGTGGTCGCCCATCTCGGCCTTGGCGGCAGGGGTGTAGATGGGCTCGGGCAACTTGGCCGCATTGGTCAGGCCCGCGGGCAGCTTCACGCCGCACACAGCTTGGGATTCCTGGTATTCCTTCCAGCCGCTGCCAGCCAGGTAGCCGCGCACCACGGCCTCGATCATGATGGGCTTGAGGCGCTTGACCAGCATGGAGCGGCCCTCGACCTGCTTGACTTCCTCGGGCTTGACCACGGACTCGGGCGCTTCGCCGGTCAGGTGGTTGGGGCAGATATGGCCGAGCTTGTCGAACCAGAACAGTGCCATCTGCGTCAGCAGCACACCCTTGCCGGGAATGGGCTCGCCCATGATCACGTCAAAGGCAGACAGGCGGTCGGAGGCCACCATCAGAATGCGGTCATCGCCCACGGCGTAGTTGTCGCGGACCTTGCCACGCGCCAGCAGGGGCAAGGAAGCAATGTTGGAGGTATGCAGAGCAGAAGGCTGGGTGGTCATGATCAAGGATCGAGATAGGGGGCTGTCAGGCAATTCAGGCGTGCAGTCGGTCAGCAGGCGCCTGAAAGCTTCTGGGGGCTTCCAGCGTCGCAGGCACGAAAGGCAGCTGCGTAAAAACGCGATTTTAAGGGCGTAGCCAAGGTTTTGAAGGGGCGCGGTCTTTGCCGCAGCCTTTTACTGACGGCGGCCATGTCAGTCGCAAGACATGGCGCGCTCCTATGCCCAAAGCCACTCATTGTGTCGCCAAAACAAGGCGTCATCAAACTGACCAACAAGGCCCCTGGCGAGCCTGCGCTATCCAGGCAATTTCTTTGCCTTTGCGGCGTGGCGGGCGCATAGTGGATTCACAGCAAAGACGAATGCGCATTCCGAACTGCAAGGCTGCGGCACCGCCGTGCAAGGCTGTGAAACCGCAGTGATTTCACCGAGAGCAAAGGAGTGTTTAGTTATGAATTTGACGATTAGCGGCCATCACCTGGAGGTCACTCCCTCGCTGCGCAGTTATGTCATGGCCAAGCTGGAACGCATTCTTCGGCACTTCGACCAGGTTGTGGACGTCAAGGTCCTTCTTACAGTCCACAAGCAAAAGGAAAAAGACAAACGACAGCGTGCCGGTTGCACCGTACGTGTAAAAGGACAAGACTTGTTCGTCGAGACCCAGCACTTCGATCTTTATGCTGCCGTGGACGCATTGGCAGACAAGCTCGATCGCGTGGTCATGCGCTACAAGACCCGGCAGCAAGGCAACCGCTCCCTTGCCAAACGCTTGACCCCAGAGGGAACTCAAGTCGCGGCAGTGTCAGTTTGATGACAGCGAAGCGCAAGCCAAGCGTTTGCGCCGGTTTGTGGCAAGGATGTCGCCTTGTTACAACGCCCAAAGCGCCGCCCTTAGGGGCGGTTTTTGATGGTGATCAGGGTTTCCCCACGGTTTTCAGCGCTGCGGTGCATAATTGTTGATCACACCATGAATCGCCTAGCTTCTATCCTTCCCGCCGCTCAAGTGCTTGTGAGCGTTGATGTCACCAGCAAGAAACGCGCTTTTGAGGAAGCGGGTTTACTCTTTGAGAGCTTGCATGGTCTGTCTCGTGCCCTGATCACCGATAGCCTGTTCGCACGCGAACGTCTGGGCTCTACCGGTCTGGGGCACGGAGTTGCCATTCCCCATGGCCGCATCAAGGGCCTGACGGCCCCCATGGCTGCAGTGTTCCAGCTGGCCAACCCCATCGGCTTTGACGCGCCGGATGAACAGCCGGTCAACTTGCTGATATTTCTGCTGGTTCCTGAAGCGGCAACGCAAAAGCATCTGGAGATCCTCTCCGAGATCGCAGAGTTGCTCAGCGACAGCCAGTTGCGTGAGCGCCTGAAGTCCTGCTCTGATGCCCTGCAACTGCACGGCATGATCGACAGCTGGCAGTCTTCCATGACTTCCCAGGGCTGATTGGCCCGTTTTTGACTGACAGGGCCTTGCCATGAGACCCAGCGCCATCAGTGCGGACGTATTGTTTGAAGCATTTCGCAATTCCAGTCTGCGCTGGCAGTGGATCGCGGGGATAGGGGCCTCCGAGCGCCGCTTTGACGAGATGGCCGTGCGTTCGGCCCGCTCTGGTGCAGATCTGGTTGGTTACCTCAATTACATCCACCCATACCGCTTGCAGGTGCTGGGCGAGCGTGAAATCGCCTATCTGACCAACGCCACCTCTCAGGATTGCCTGCGCCGCGTGGCGCGCATCGTGACGCTGGAGCCGCCGGTGCTGGTGCTGGCCGATGGCCAGGAAGCGCCAGATGAGCTGATATCCATGTGCGAGCGTTCGCACATCCCGTTGTTCTCCACCAAGGAGCAATCGGCCTTCGTCATCGACGTGCTGCGCGCCTATCTGTCCAAGCACTTCGCCGACCGCATCACCATGCACGGCGTGTTCATGGACATTCTGGGCATGGGCGTGCTGTTGACCGGCGAATCTGGCCTCGGCAAGAGTGAGCTGGGGCTGGAGCTGGTCACGCGTGGCAATGGTTTGGTGGCCGACGATGCTGTAGACCTGTACCGCATCAACCAGACGACGATCGAAGGCAAGTGTCCCGAGCTGCTGCAGAACCTGCTGGAGGTGCGCGGTATCGGCCTGCTAGACGTGCGTGCGATCTTTGGTGAAACCGCCGTACGTCGCAAGATGCGGCTCAAGCTCATCGTTCATCTGGTGCGCAAGGAAACCATGGAGCGGGAGTATGAACGCCTGCCCGCTGAGCCTCTGACGCAGGATGTGCTGGGCGTGCCTGTGCGCAAGGTGGTGATTCAGGTGGTGGCTGGCCGAAACATTGCGGTACTGGTGGAGGCTGCGGTGCGCAATGCCATCTTGCAGCTGCGTGGCATCGATACCTATCAGGAGTTTGTCATTCGGCATCGCCGCGCAATGGAAAGCGGTGAATCCTTTTGAAGTCGTCTCCTCGCTTTTGTGCTGAAAAATGCGTGCTCAGCAAGGATTTGAGGCTTTAAAAAATCAATAAAAAACCGCTGACCAGTGATGGCAGCGGTTTTTTGATGGGCAGGCGGCCAGCTTACTTGGCGGCACGTGAAGCGCACTCGGCGCACTGACCATACAAGGCCATGGAATGATCCTGAATCACCCAGCCCTTGTCCTTGGCAATCAGGTTCTGGCGCTTTTCGATTTCGGCGTCATAGAACTCTTCAACCTGGCCGCAGCTTGTGCAGACGAAGTGGTCGTGGTGCTGGCCTTCATCAAGTTCATAGACCGCCTTGCCGCTTTCGAAATTGCTGCGGATCAGCAGGCCGGCCTGTTCGAACTGTGTAAGCACACGGTAGACCGTTGCCAAGCCGATATCCGAGCGCTCGTCGAGCAGCACGCGGAACACATCTTCGGCCGTCATGTGTCGCTGAGCACCTTTCTGAAAAATTTCCAGAATCTTCAGACGCGGCAAAGTGGCCTTGAGGCCTGTGCTTTTGAGTTCATCAATATTTTTCATGTCAGCATCTCTTGGTGGACTGCGGGCACATGGAAGGCAGGAGTCGCACTTGGGCGGAGAAGCTTTACACGCAGATAAAGGGAATCTCCAAGTGCCTCCAGAGCCTGCCGCTACAATGAACCCGATCATATCCCTATGCCATTACCCATGCATGTTCAAGCCCGTAGCCGCGCAGGTCTGGCCCTGACGTTGGCAATCGCAGCGGCACTGGCCGGCTGCAATAGTCTCGATGGCGCCGCACACCGCGTCGCTAATGCCGTCACTCCTTACAAAATAGATGTGGTGCAGGGCAACTTTGTATCCAAGGAACAAGTCGAGGCGCTGCAGCCCGGCATGAGCCGTCAGCAGATTCGCGATATTCTCGGCACCCCTCTGGTGACCAGTGTTTTCCATGGCGATCGCTGGGAATACGTCTTCACCATTCAGCGCCCTGGCGTGGATCCGCAAACCCGCAAACTTACTGTTTTCTTCGATGGCGACAGCTTTGCCCGAGCCGAGGGGGATGAAATGCCATCCGAGTCGGAGTTCGTGGCCAGCCTCAAAGGCATGAAGGGCAAGCCCAAGGTGCCGCAGCTCGAAGCCACGGAAGCCCAGCTGGCCAAATATCCGGCGCGCCAGAATGACGACAACGCCGATGCTGGCAACAGCAATCTGGCGCCCGCCGCTGCCAGCTACCCGCCACTGGAATCGCGCTAATTACACGGGGTTTGATGCCAAAACGGCCTGAACCCTTTGTGCACCAAGCGCAACGCGCTCCTTTTTTCATATGGCAGGTGTGATTACCCGCCATCGACTTCCCTGATTGAGTGATAGCGCCATGACCGCATCTTCCTCCTCCACACCCCGCCAGCGCGTTGCCGTGGCTGGTGCCTCTGGCCGCATGGGCCATATGCTGATCGAAGCAATTTTGAACAGCAGCGACTGCGAACTGGCCGCGGCTCTGGATCGTGCAGACAGTCCCTCCATCGGCACCGACCCTTCCGCCTTTCTGGGCAAGCCCTGCGGTCTGAAGATCGAAAGCGATGTGCGCTCTGCGCTGTCCAAGGCGGACTGCCTGATCGACTTCACGCGTCCCGAAGGCACGATGGAGCATCTGGCCGTGGCGGCAGAGCTGGGCGTGAGCGTGGTCATCGGCACCACCGGTTTCAGCGATGCACAGAAGGCGCAGATTGCCGAGTATGCGAAGAAGACTTCCGTCGTGCTGTCCGCCAATATGAGCGCGGGCGTGAACGTCACCTTCAAGCTGCTGGAGCTGGCCGCCAAGGCGCTCAAAGAAGGTGGCTACGACATCGAAATCATCGAAGCCCACCACAAGCACAAGGTGGACGCCCCCTCAGGCACTGCACTGAAGATGGGTGAAGTCATTGCCGAAGCCCAGGGTACGAATCTGGCCGATCGCGCTGTGTATGAGCGCTACGGGCATACCGGCGAGCGCAAAGCCGACAGCATCGGCTTTGCCACCGTGCGAGGTGGCGATATCGTGGGCGACCACACCGTGCTGTTTGCCGGTACAGGCGAGCGCATCGAGATCTTACACAAGTCCAGCAGTCGCGCTGGCTACGCCAGTGGCAGCCTGCGCGCTGTTGAGTATCTGGCGGATAAAAAAACCGGCCAGTACGATATGTACGACGTGCTGAAGCTGCGCTGATCGCGCATTTGCAAAGGGGCCATGATGGCCCCTTGTTGTTTCTGGGAGTGAGGTGAGGGATGTCTGCAGGAATGTGGCAATGGCTGGCCGAAGGTGATGCAGTGACCTGGAGTACGGCGGGCGTGATGCTGCTGATGTCTGTGCTCAGTTGGGTAGTGATCCTCTACAAGTTCTGGCTCATGCAGGCCGCGCGCCGCAATGTGCCACAGGCTGTGGAGGCGTTCTGGCAGATGCCTGATCTGGTTCAGGCGCAGGCAAGGGTTCAGCAGCTGGACCGGCAAGGTCTGGTGCAGCCGATGGCTGATGTCGTAGCCCAGGGCAGCAGCCCGGCGATAGCTGACTCACTGGCCCAGCGTGCCGCACATGGCCAGCGCTTGATGCGCGGTCTGCGTGAAGCCCTGGGTCAGGCCTCTGCCCAGCTGCAATGGGGGCAGACCTTGCTGGCTACCATTGGCGCGACGGCGCCGTTCGTGGGGTTGTTGGGCACGGTCTGGGGTATTCATCATGCGCTGGGAACGCTGGCCGGCAGCGGTCAGGTTGATATTGCTCAGCTGGCTGGCCCTGTGGGCGAAGCTCTGGTGATGACTGCAGCCGGACTGGCAGTGGCCTTGCCGGCTGTGCTGGCCTATAACCTGCTTGGGCGTGCAGCTAGCCAGCTGGAGGCTGTCTTAGAGGGTTTTGCACATGATCTTCATGCCCAGTTTGGGGTGGATGCTTCTTAAAGGATAGCGCTATGGCCTTTGGCCGCATGAATCACCGCCAGGGGCCAGAAGCTCCTATCCATGCCATCAACGTCACGCCGCTGGTCGATGTGATGCTGGTATTGGTGGTGATCTTTATTCTGGCTGCTCCCATGCTGGCAGCCAGCTTGCGTGTGCAGCTGCCCAAGGCGCAGGCGGCGACAGAGCAGACGGCAGTGAACAAGAGTGATGTTCTGACGGTTGAGGTCAGTCCTGTTGGCGAAATCTGGGTTCAGGGTGCGGTAGCAGACGATGCCACGGTACAGCAGCACTTGCAGGAGCTGGGCCAGCGCAACCCTCGTGCAGAAGTCCAGTTGCGTGCTGATACCACTGTTCCCTATGGTCGAGTAGTGCAAATCATGGGATGGGCCCATGCGTCAGGGCTGACTCGCATCGGCTTTGTGACGGATCTTCAGGCTAAGACTGGCGCTAACTGACGAGCAAGCTGCAAAATTTCTTACTTTTTGCAAGTCCAGTCACTGCGTCTTTTTGCTTTGGCTCAAAGGCAAGACTTCTAACTTCTACTCTTGTTGCTATCTCTTTCAAACTGCAGCGAAGCTAGGCACAGAATGAGAAAAGCCCCTGTCCATTGCTGGCGTAACAAGCCCTGATGGGCAGAACAGGCTTCTGGCGTTACGATGATTTCGCCTGCCGTTATGGCACCCCTACAGATTTAGCCGCAGCGGTTGCGGCATTTGGTGACTAGGAGGATTTGCATGCAAGTACAGGTTCATGCCGACGATTCCATCCAAGGTGGAGAGTCTCTGGCTCAATGGGCGCAGGAGGAAGTCAATGCCAAGCTGGCCCGCCTGAAGGAGTATGTGGTGCGCGTGGAGGTCTTTCTCACAGGCGTTGATGCGCTCAAGACGACGGGAGGCCCCGGCAAGCGCTGTGTGCTGGAAACCAGAGCAACCGGACGACCTCCTATTGCAGTGAACGCGGAGGCGGAAAAGGTCAAGGATGCGTTCAGTGCGGCAATTGAGAAGCTCAAGCGTGCGGTCGAGGCTGATCTAGGCAAGCTCAAGGATAAGAATCTGCGCGAGAGTGTGCGTGGTGTGGATGATGCCGGCAGTGAGAGCCCTGCCGTGGCGTAATCAAGCCTGTTTCGGCTGCCTGCCCTGCAGGGCTATATGCTGGCAGCTGTGAAAAACATAAAAAAGGGCATGTTCGTAAGAACATGCCCTTTTTTTGTTGCTGATAAGGCTGCTGCTTATGCGGCGGTCAGTGCGCCGGCCTGAGTCAGCTTATCTGCGACCAGCAGCTTCTTCATTTCTGCCTGGCTCATGATGCCTAGCTCTTCAGCGACCACGGCAATTTGCTTGCCGTTGGCAATGGCGGTCTTGGCGATCTTGGCGGCCTTTTCATAGCCGATCAGCGGGTTCAGTGCAGTCACCAGGGTCACGGACTCGGCAATGCGCGAATCCAGCAGTTCCTGGTTGGCCACAATGCCTTCCACGCAGTTCACTTGCAAGGTCTTGCAGGCGTTGCTCAGGTGAGAGAGGCTCTTGTGAAGGGCCCAGGCCATCAGGGGTTCGAAGGCGTTGAGCTGCAATTGACCAGCTTCCACGGCCATGGTGATGGCAGCGTCGTTGCCGATCACTTCAAAGCAGACTTGGTTCATCACCTCGGGGATCACGGGATTGACCTTGCCGGGCATGATGGACGAGCCAGCCTGGCGTGCGGGCAGCTTGATATCGCCCACGCCAGCCTGAGGACCGGAGGACAGCAGGCGCAAGTCGTTGCTGATCTTGGACAGCTTCACGGCCACGCGCTTCAAGATGCCGGAGATGTCGGCAAACGCACCGGTATCGCCGGTGGCAGCGATTAGGTCAGCCGCCTTGACGACAGGCACGCCCGAGATTTCAGCCAGAGCCTTTGTCACCGCATCGGCGTAGCCCACGGGGGCGTTGATGCCGGTGCCGATGGCGGTGCCGCCCATGTTCACTTCGCACATCAGGTAGGCGGATTCGCGCAGACGCTTTTCGTCGTCGGCGATCATGGCGGCAAATGCGGAAAATTCCTGGCCCAGAGTCATGGGCACGGCATCTTGTAATTGTGTGCGGCCGATCTTCAGGATGTGGGCAAATTCGCCAGCCTTGGCTTCAAATGCAGCGCGCAACTCGGCCAGGGCGATCAGCAGCTTCTGGATGCCAGCATAGGTGGCGAGCTTGACGGCGGTGGGGTAAGAGTCGTTGGTGGACTGCGAAGCGTTGACGTGATCGTTAGGGTGGATCACGTCGTAGCTGCCTTTGGGCAATCCCAAGTGCTCGAGGGCACAGTTGGCGATCACCTCATTGGCGTTCATATTCGTGGAGGTGCCAGCGCCGCCCTGGATGACGTCAACCACAAACTGCTCGTGCAGCTTACCGGCGATCAGGTCGTCACAGGCTTGCGAAATCGCAGTGGCTTGCGTGATATTGATAGCGCCAAACTGCAGGTTGGCTTGGGCTGCGGCCTTTTTCACAAAGGCAAACGCGCGGATCAGCTCGGGCATGTGCGCCACAGAGTGACCTGTGATGGGGAAGTTCTCCACTGCGCGTGCGGAGTGAACGCCCCAGTACGCGTCGGGAGGAATGGTCTTGATGCCGAGGAAGTCTTGTTCTTGACGCATGAATCTGCTTTCAAATTTGCAATATTGGGGTGGCCACGTGTGCAAGAACAGGACGTGGCAACGCCCCGGACGAAAAAAGCGATTGCTGCGTTTTCGAGGCCAGGGCGTTGGCTGAATTATGGAAGCAAGTTATGCATGAGTCCAAACGTTTCATGCATAACATCGTTATGGGTGATGCTGTGAAGTGATTTATTTCTCTAAAAGACCTTAAAAATCGCAAAAATCATCCAAGTTCGTCTTAATTGAAGATGCTGGGTTTTTAATTCGCACCAAATTGGTGCGAATTAAAAACAAGAGAAAGTCCGTTAAGAAGCTCGCAGGCTTACGCCTTTCAGTGATGGGGAGTGCAGAGACTGAAGAGGGGATGCCACTGGCTTGCCGAAGCGCCGTGGCTGGCCATTGATAGTTTCTGCATCGCTGGCGGCCTCGGCTTCCCATTGCTGCTGCGCTTGTTGCATTTCTTCGGTCGTACGAGCCACGAAGTTCCACCAGAGCAGGATGGCTTCACCCATGGGCTCTCCACCGATGATGATGAGACGGCTGTCGGGCGCGCATTCCAGACTCACGTCCTTGGTGCCGGTAGGCAGGTAGATCACTTCTTCGGACGGCAGCAGTTGACCATCCACTCTTACTTCGCCGGACATGCTCAGTACGGCATGCTCAAAATCGGTGCGCAATGGCATGGAGGCTCGTGCTGTTGTGCTGGCTGCGCCTGTTGCTAGCAAGTCAACGGCCATCAAGGGGGAGTGGACTTCAGCGGGAGACACCAGCCCCAGAGCCTCACCCGCCAGTACGGTGGCAGAGAACTCTCCAAGCCGAGTCCGAGGTAGATCTGGATAGTGCTGAAAGCGTGGGGGGATGTGGCGATGGCTGTCAGGCAGGGCGATCCACAACTGTGCTGCGTGCACTCCCAGGGTCTGGGCTTCTTCCGAATGAGCAATTCCGTAGCCGGCCGTCATGAGGTTGACCTCTCCGGGGCGAATGAGTTGCTCGGTGCCCAGGCTGTCGCGATGCAGCACTTCGCCTTCGATCATCCAGGTAAAAGTTTGCAGACCAATGTGAGGGTGAGGCCCGACCTGCATGCCTGGCGGAGGCGGGACGGCAGGGCCGGCATGATCGAGAAAGCACCAAGCCCCTACCTTGCGCAACGCGGCCTGAGGAATGGCGCGGTGGATAGGGATGCCACCGACATCGGCAACACGGGTGGGAAAGCGTTGTAAGTTCTTTGATTCACTCATGACAATTCCTGACGGCAAGGGCTTTGAGTGTGCAGGGAAATGTGGTTTTTGCGCAATCCGACGGCAGAATCAGCCAACGCTTTGCATGGGGTTACATCCTTGAGGCGATTCAGCCAACTGGCTGACAGCGGTCCAGCGCAGGGCCGTTTATTTTGAGAGCGTGGGTCACGCACTGTGGCTCTTCGACAGGCGCCACTCGTGCGCTGAGAATCCAACATTGGCAGGAGGAATAGAGATGAGCGAACAAACGACCTATGGCAACCAGATCTCTGCCGTCGAAGTCCAGCAATACCCTGAGCACTTTGTGGCCCGTGTGACAGGCAAGGTAGAGCATCGAGTGGGCGATGGCCCGTGTGAGGCCATTCCTGTCGGTACGGCGATGAAGGTGGATACCGCCATTGCCAGCTATGTGCTGTCCTGGATTGATCCCAAGGATCAGCAACCCGAGACCGCCTATCTGGCCAAGCGCGAGTTTGAGCACTATGTGGAAGTAGGGGCTCTGGAAGTCTCGGTGTAACCAGGCTTACAGGCTCCATGAAAAAGCCCTGCAAGAAATTGCAGGGCTTTTTTGCGTCCAGGCTTTCAGAGCAGTGCCGTGGGAATCTCTATGGAGCCTTCCAGTAGCTTGTGAACAGGGCAGGCATTGGCAATTTGCAGCAGACGCTGGCGCTGCTCGTCGTCCAGCTCGCCATGCAATGTGATGCTGCGCATGATCTGGTTGCCATTGGCGGGCTTGCCTTCGGGGTTGAGCTTGAGGTTCACATCGACATGGGTCAGTGGCCACTGTTTGCGGCCTGCATACATGTGCAAGGTGATGGCTGTGCAGGCTCCCAGAGCCGAGAGCATGATGTCCATGGGGTTGGGAGCCGTGTCGGCGCCACCTAAAGAGGTGGGCTCGTCGGCATGCCAAGTGTGACCTTGCTCATCCGTCAGTGTGACGCGGTAGGGTTGGTTGCTGCTTTGTGCATGGACGCTGTGATTCATTCGTGATGTCTCCGTCAAACAGCAAGCACTGTAAGCGCAGATATGGAGGCGGCCTGTCATTTCCGTTCAAGGCAGAGCTGTGCCACTGTGCTGGCAATACGCCAGCGCGGCGCCTGTGTTTGGCGGCAGGGGTTGTACACAGGCTGATTCAGAATAGAGGCAAGTCATGGGTCGGGCATGCCCCTGCTGTTCAGTACATGGCACAACCAAGAAAAAAGACGAGGGAGGCAGGCTTGAATTCCATACATGGTGCGCGATCTTCGGAAGACTCTTCCGAATGGAAAATTCCGCCTTTCTGGCAGAAGCTCAACAGCTTTTTTCTCTTTCCTCTGCAGACCGAGCCGCTGATCTATGCCTTGGTTCTTTCGGCCTGCAGCTATGGCCTGATGTTGGGGCCTATAGGCGTTTTTGTGGTGGGGCTGGGCCTGCTGCTGGCCATCAGTCGCTATGGCTTCAAGGTCTCTGCCTATGCTTCACGCGGTATTACGCACAGTTCGGACTTCCGTCGTGACCAGGACGATGAGGACTGGAAGTGGTTGCCGTGGAAGTTCTTCGGCGTGCTGTTTGTGTTCGGGCTTTTCATCGGCTTTCTGGCCAGCCGCAGCCTGACGCTGGGTGTGATTGCCAATCTCGTCGTTGCACTGCTGATACCTGCAACCTGGATGGTGCTCATCAACACCCAGCGCCTGAGCTCGGCGATCAACCCCTTTGAGCTGCTGGCCACGATTTTCGGCATTGGCAAGTCGTATCTGCTGCTGTGCTTTTTCCTGTTTCTGCTGCAGCAGGGGGCGCCCATGGTGCTGGAGTTGCTGCTGACCCGTGCCAAGCCTGCGCTGGTTCTGCCACTGGTGTGTTTCGCGACGATTTATTTCTCCTGGGTCATGGCGGCCATGATTGGCTATGTCATGTACCAGCACCATGCGGCACTGGATATTGAACCTGTGCAGGCCCCTGAGGGCATAGCCGTGGTGACAGTCGATCCGCGAGAGGCCGAGGCCAAGCGGCGTGATGCAGCGGTTGCGCGACTGGTGCAAGACCACAAGATGGACGAAGCCCTGAACCAGGCGCGTGAGTGGCAGCGAGAGGACCCTGAAAGCCTGGCCGATCAGCGCCGCTATTTCCGTGTGCTCAAGCTGACCGATAAGGCCGATGCGCTGGTTGAACTGGCCCAGCGTTTCATTCCCTTGTTGATGGCGCAGCAAAAAACCAGCGAGGCGCTTGAAGTCTGGGTCAGCAGCGTCAAACGCAAGCCGGATTTTCAGCTGTCCTCCGCGCAGCTCAGCCATGATCTGGCGCAGCAGGCCTGGCGTGCGGGCAAGCCCAAATACGTGTTGATCTTGGCCAAGAATTTTGAAAAGCGATTTGCGGGTCAGCCCCAGGTCCCGGCCATGCTGGAGCTGTTGGTCAGAGCCTACAAGCAGGGCATGGGCCAGCCCATGCAAGGCGTTCACGTCTATATGCGCATGAAGCAGCTATTTCCCGAACATGCGAGCACCAAAGAAGTCGAGTGGGTGCTGCGTGAGGAGCTGGAGCAGCTCAGCGCCTAACCCGTAGGCTCTGCCAGCTGGGTCAGCCAGAGCGTTATCGAGTCTTGCGGCGCCACTTGCTGCAAGGCAGGCAACCAGGCTTTGGCCTGCTGCACCTGACCGGCCTGTGTCATGCCGTTGACCAGCAAAACCAGGGTGGCAGGCCAGTGCGGATGATCGCTGGCCTTGTACAGCGACTGGCAAAGCGTTTCGGCTTCTGGCAAGGCACCGATGCGTATAAAGCTGCGTACCAGCCCATGCATGGTGTCCGTGCTCATGCGCATGCCGGGCCTGGCACGCTGGCGGTAGGTGCGGAAGCTGGAGAGTTGCAATTGGCGATCTGCATCGGTGCTGGCAGGCAGCTTGAAAATCAGGCGTGCCGCACCATGAAAATCTTCGCTGCCAGGGTGGTGGCGAGCACTCTCAAACCAGGCTTTGAGCACTGCCGGATTCTTGGGCGCCAGCCGCGCTGCCTCGCGCCATGCAGGGGCGGCGCGCCCAAAATCCAGTGCGTCGGTATGACGCTGGGCACGGGCCATGGCATCGGCCAGGGGCTTGGCCGCCGTGCGGGCCTGTTCTTCCTCGTTGACCGGTGCCTGCACCGTCTGCAGGCGCATATACACCCACATCAGCACAGCGCCCGTCAGCAGTCCTCCAAAGTGGGCCATATACGCGACCTGCTTGCCGCCCCAAAAATGCTGCAGCAGCTCCACACCCATCCACACCGGCAGCATGATCAGCGCAGGCCAGGTGGCGTAGTTGAAGTAGAACAGCAGCATGTAGAAAAAGCGGATACGCCGCATGCGGTACATCACCGCGTACATGGCCATCAGCGCCGAAATTGCACCCGATGCACCCAGGCCATAGCCGCCCATGCCACTATAAAAAATGAGAGCAAACAGCGAAGCACCTACGCCACCAATCAGATAAAAGGCCATGTAGGTGAAAGCGCCCAGAGCCAGCTCCAGCGTAAAGCCGAACAGGAACAGAAACACCATATTGCCCAGCAGGTGCCCGGTGCTGCCGTGCAAAAAGATGGAGGTGAATGCCTGCAGTGGCTGCCAGCCCGCACCGGGCTCATAACTCATGGACCAGCGCTCGGTAAAGCTGCTGCGCGGCTCCAGCGGTGCAAACTGCTTGCGTGCTTCTTGCCACTCGGCATGCCCGGGGTGGCTGGCAGTGATGACCTGACCGTCCAGCAGCTGCTGGCGAAACTTCTTTTCCTGCCACATCAGCACATAAAGCCGCCCATAGGCCTTGTGCTTGTAGAGCCTCTCGGCCGCCTGCACGGTATTGCGCTCATAGCGTGTATTGCCCTGGCTGACCTGCTCCTGAAGATGCTTGAGGAACAGTGGCAACTCCACCGTGGGCAAGGCTGTTTGGGCATAGGCCTGTGCAGCGCGTTCCACAGCCTTGTCTTCGGATGTTTGCCAACCCCAGAAAATCACGCAGTTGATGACGATGAGCAGTACCGTCATCCAGGGTGGAGAGCGCCATGAGGGCTTGTTTTCAAGAGGAATGGCAAGAAACATGGGTGGGGCGGAAAAGTCGGCTCAGGGCGGTTGCTGTGGACTGTAGCGCAGCCGCTCTTTTTTCATGAGATATGCCGCTTTGTGGCGGGCAACAAAAAAGCCAGCAGGCGTCCCATGCTGGCTTTTTTGATAGCTATCAGCGCTTATCCAATAAGTGCTAGAGGCTGATTTGGCTTGTAATCCGTAAAGATTACTTGGCCACCACGCGCACCATTTCCAGGCACTTGTTGGAGTAGCCCCACTCGTTGTCGTACCAGGCAACAACCTTCACGAAGGTCTTGTCCAGAGCGATACCGGCTTCGGCGTCGAACACGGAAGTGCAGGTTTCACCGCGGAAGTCGGTGGCGACCACCTTGTCTTCGGTGTAGCCCAGCACACCCTTCAGAGCACCTTCGGACTGGGCCTTCATCTCGGCGCAGATTTCTTCGTAGGAAGCTTCAGCGTTCAGTTCCACGGTCAGGTCAACCACGGACACGTCGGAAGTGGGCACGCGGAAGGACATGCCGGTCAGCTTCTTGTTCAGCTCGGGAATCACCACGCCCACAGCCTTGGCAGCGCCGGTGCTGGAAGGAATGATGTTTTCCAGAATGCCGCGGCCACCGCGCCAGTCCTTGTTCGAAGGGCCGTCCACGGTCTTTTGCGTAGCGGTCGCTGCGTGCACGGTGGTCATCAGGCCGCGCTTGATGCCCCACTTGTCGTTGAGCACCTTGGCCACGGGAGCCAGGCAGTTGGTGGTGCAAGAAGCGTTGGAGATGATGTCCTGGCCAGCGTAGGTCTTGCAGTTCACACCGAAGACGAACATGGGCGTTGCATCCTTGGAAGGAGCGGACATGATGACCTTCTTGGCGCCGGCGGTGATGTGCTTGCGGGCAGTTTCGTCGGTCAGGAACAGGCCGGTGGACTCGATCACGATGTCGGCACCGACTTCGTTCCACTTCAGGTTGGCGGGGTCACGCTCTTGCGTCAGACGGATCTTCTTGCCGTTGACGACCAGGGTGTTGCCTTCGACGGAGACTTCACCGTCAAAACGGCCGTGCACGCTGTCGTACTTCAGCATGTAAGCCAGGTAGTCGGGCTCGAGCAAGTCGTTGATACCAACGATTTCGATGTCGGAGAAGTTTTGCACTGCGGAGCGCAGCACGTTGCGGCCGATGCGGCCAAAACCGTTGATGCCTACCTTGATCGTCATAGTTGCCTCGTCAATAGTGAGTAATGAAAAAACCGGAGCGAATTGTGCCCGGACTCGGCGGTTTGCGGCCTCGTCCGGATGGCTGATAGCAGCAAAAGCCTGCAATTCAGCCGGAAAAAAGGGGCACTAGGCCCCTTTTGCTTACTTGGCAGCGTTCTGCAGGGCAACCTGCACGGTGTCGGCCACGTTTTCGGCGGTGAAGCCGAAGTGCTTGAACAGCACGCCTGCGGGAGCGGACTCACCGTAGGTGTCGATGCCGACCACAGCGGCGCAGCCGTACTTCCACCAGAAGTCGGTCACGCCCATTTCCACGGCAATGCGGGGCAGGTCGGCGGGCAGCACGGCCTTCTTGTACTTCACATCCTGCTTGTCGAAGGTCGTGGTGCTGGGCATGGAGACCACACGCACGGCGATCTTGCGCTCGGCCAGCTGCTTCTGGGCAGCCAGTGCCAGCTGGACTTCGGAGCCGGTGGCGATGATGACGGCCTGGGCCTTCTTCTTGAGGCCGATGTCCTTGGGCTCGCTCAGCACATAGGCGCCGCAGGCAATGTTGTCCAGCGCGTCTTCGCTCTTGGGCGAATAGGCCAGGTTCTGGCGGCTCAGCAGCAAAGCGGTGGGCTTGTTCTTCTGGCTCAGGGCCACGGTCCAGGCCACAGCGGTTTCCGTGGTGTCGGCGGGGCGCCACACGTCCAGACCGGGGATCAGGCGCAGGCTGGCTGCGTGCTCGATGGACTGGTGAGTCGGGCCGTCTTCGCCCAGACCGATGGAGTCGTGCGTGAAGACATGGATCACGCGCTGCTTCATCAGAGCTGCCATGCGGATTGCATTGCGGCTGTAGTCCGAGAAGGTCATGAAGGTGCCGCCGTAGGGGATGAAGCCGCCGTGCAGCGCCACACCGTTCATGATGGCGGCCATGCCGAACTCGCGCACGCCGTAGTTGATGTGGCGGCCGATCTTGCCGTCTTCGGTCTTGACCACGGCACCCTTGTCGTCCACGCGGAAAGCGGGAGTCCATTTCGTGTTGGTCAGGTTGGAGCCGGTCAGGTCGGCCGAGCCGCCCAGCAGCTCGGGCAGAGCGGCAGTCAGGCCTTCCAGAGCCAGCTGGCTGGCCTTGCGGCTGGCCACGGTGGCACCGGCATCATGCGCGTCGGAAGCGATTTGGGCGGCGATTTCGCCGAAGTTGACGGGCAGCTCGCCAGCCATGCGACGGGTGAACTCGGCAGCTTGCTCGGGGAAGGCTGCGGCGTAGGCGGAAAACTTCTTGTTCCAGGCGGCTTCGGTCTTGGTGCCCTGGGCCTTGGCGTCCCAGTCGGCATAAACCTCGGCGGGGATTTCGAAGGGACCGTGAGCCCAGCCCAGAGCGGCGCGGGTCAGCGCGATTTCTTCGGCACCCAGAGGCTCGCCGTGGGCCTTGGAGGTGTCCTGGCGGTTGGGCGAGCCCTTGCCGATGCTGGTCTTGCAGCAGATCAGCGTGGGCTTGTCGGCGCTCTTCTTGGCGGCGGCAATGGCCTTGTCCACGGCATTCACGTCGTGACCATCCACGCCCTTGATCACGTTCCAGCCGTAGGCTTCAAAGCGGGCGGGTGTGTTGTCGGCGAACCAGGGAGTGACTTTGCCGTCGATGGAGATTTCGTTGTCGTCCCACAGCGCGATCAGCTTGTTGAGCTTCCAGGCACCGGCCAGCGAAGCGGCTTCGTGCGAGATGCCTTCCATCAGGCAGCCGTCGCCCATGAAGACGAAGGTGTGGTGGTCGACGATTTCGTGCTTGGGCTGGTTGAACTCGGCAGCCAGCAGCTTTTCAGCCAGCGCAAAGCCCACGGCATTGGTAATGCCTTGACCAAGAGGGCCGGTGGTGGTTTCCACGCCGGGGGTGATGCCCACTTCGGGGTGACCAGCGGTCTTGCTGTGCAGCTGACGGAAGTTCTTCAGCTCTTCGATAGGCAGGTCGTAGCCGGTCAGGTGCAGCAGCGAATAAATCAGCATGGAGCCGTGACCGTTCGACAGGATGAAACGGTCGCGGTTGGCCCAGTGAGGGTTCACGGGGTTGTGCTGGAGGTGGCGGCTCCACAGCGCAACAGCCATGTCGGCCATGCCCATGGGGGCGCCGGGGTGACCGGAATTGGCTTGTTGAACGGCATCCATTGCGAGTGCACGGATTGCATTCGCCATATTTTGAGTGTTGGCCATCAGGGCGCTCCGAAAAGGAGGGGTAATTCTGGTAAGCCGCTCATTTTAATGGAGGCCCAATTTTCGCAGGCGGGATGCGGGTCAATGCACTACAGTGCTGTCCTGAGAACAGGCCATTCGATCGCATTTTTCATGACTTCCCAAGACTCTAAAAAGCCCGCTTTGTCATCGTTGGCGGCTCCCACACAGAGCGCGCCTCAAGTCGGAGGCACCGAGCAAGAGCCGCCTCGCAGCGAGGGTGTCGTCCCCCCGGGGGAAAGCGGCGCAGCCGCTCAGGAAGGGCAAGTACCTGCAATGCTCTTGGCCGCAGGCCGTGGCGAGCGCATGAGGCCGCTGACGGACGTGACGCCCAAACCCTTGCTCAAGGTGCAAGGCGTGCCGCTGCTGCAGCTGCATATGCAGGCGCTGATGGCTGCTGGCGTGTCCAAAGCGGTCATCAACACCGGCTGGCTGGGTGCACAGATACCTGCATACTTTGGCCATGAATTTGTGCTGCAGGCCAATAGTGATAAGCGCAAGCAGCTATCACTTTCATATTCTGCAGAGCCCGAAAAAGCGTTCGAAACGGCAGGCGGCATCAGCCGCGCCTTGTCGCAGCTGGGCGAGGTTTTCTGGCTGGCGGCAGGCGATGTTTATGCGCCGGATTTCACCTTTCCTGCCAAGGCCGCACAGGCCTTTTCTCAAAGCGACGAGCTGGCCCACCTGTGGCTGGTGCCCAACCCCGCGCATAACCCACGTGGCGACTTTGGCCTGAGTGCCGGTGGCAAGGCACTGGATCTGCCCGCCGATGATGAGCGCCCCCGTTATACCTACAGCACCATTGCGCTGCTGAAAGCCGAGCTGTTTGCGCAGCCCTGGTTTGAGGTGGAGCCCGGCAACCCCGAAGGCATTCGCGCCCCACTGGCCCCGCTGCTGCGCCGCGCCATGGCCGATGGCCTGGTGGGCGCTTCGCTGTACACCGGCCGCTGGGTGGATGTGGGCACGCCCGAGAGGCTGGAGCAGCTCAATCAGGGCTGACTTGCCGGCTGAGTCCCTGCTGGAAACATGCGGACGGCCATGTGGTGGCCAACTCCTGCGGCGTTGCTTGCGGCGGACTGCGTGCAAAAAATCAAAGCAAAGGAGCGTGGCTTCTCGTTTCGGCGGCCTCTGCTAAGCTCGCTGGCCTTCGGGCAGGCACCGCGCTGGTGCTGTCATCAGGTGAGCACATGCAAATCGTTTTTTTCATGGCCCTGGTCGGACTGGCATCCTTTTGTCAGAACCTGACGGGCTTCGCTTTCGGGCTGATTTTTGTGGGGGTGGCGGGGGCCGCCGGCTTGATGAGCATTGCCGATGCAGCCAATGTGGCCTGCCTGCTGTCCATCATCAATGGCGTCAGCTATATGCGTGCCTACCGTTTCGAGGCGGACTGGGCCATGTTGCGCCCCATGCTTATCAGCAGCGTGCTGGGAGTGATTGGCGGCGTGGTGCTGCTGTACTGGCTCAGCGGCAACACGCTCAATGGGCTGCGCATGTTGCTGGGCGTGGTCATCGTGCTGTGCGCCATCTTGCTGATGGTGCAGAAGAAGGCGCTGGACAAGCCCTCTGGCCCCGTCTCCATGTGGGTGGCGGGAGTGTCCTCTGGGCTGCTAGGCGGCTTGTTTGCCACTCCGGGGCCGCCCATGGTCTATCACCTGTATCGCCAGCCGCTGGACCGGATGCTGGTGCGTCATTGCCTGTTTGCCATGTTCGTCACCTGCTCCGTGCTGCGCGCCGTCATGGTTGCGGTGGAGGGGCAGATCGGTTGGGCCGTCATGGGCTGGACGGTGCTGGCATTCCCGGTGGTCACCGGCGTGACTTGGTGGAGCGCCAGGCATCCACCGGCCTTGCCAAGAAAGTGGATTGAGTGGATGGTGTGCGCCTTGCTGGTGCTGTCGGGTGCCAGCCTGCTGTGGTCAGGCTGGGTGCAGTCGCAGGCCTGATGCCTTCGTCTGGAGGCAGCGCGAGGCAAGCGCCGACCCAGGTCGTGCCGTGAAGCCGCCAGCAGTGGGCGCGGGCAAGCCATGGTGTCCATCCCAGAATTCAGAGATTCGGATACAGAGCTGGCGTGAAATCGGACGTCATTCACCGCAGGAAACTCGGCCGGACAGCAGTACGATATGCCCATGAATTCTGTATACGCCCAACGTCGCGCACGCTTGGCCGCCCAGTTGGGCGACGGCGGTGTCGCCATCATTCCCACAGCACCAGAGCTGCACCGCAACCGGGATACCGAGTATCTGTACCGCCACGACAGCTACTTCTATTACCTCACCGGCTTCAGCGAACCCAATGCCTGCCTGGTGCTGACCAGCGACGGTCAAAGCGTGCTGTTCTGCCAGCCCAAGGACATTGACCGCGAAGTCTGGACCGGCATTCGCCTGGGCCCTGAAGCGGCGGTGGGCAAGCTGGGGGTGGACAAGGCCTACTCCAGCGACGAGATCAACACCCGCTTGCCACGCTTGCTGGAAAACCGCGAGCGCGTCTGGTTCCCGTTTGCCACGCACAAGGGTCTGGCCGAGCAGGTCGAAGGCTGGCTCAGCCAGGTGCGCGCCCGTTCGCGCTTTGGCGTGCTCTGCCCCACGCAGCAGGGCGATGCCTGCGCACTGCTGGATGAAATGCGACTGGTCAAGGACGCACATGAGCTGGGCATCATGCGCCTCGCCGCGCAGATCAGCGCCCAGGCCCATATTCGCGCCATGCAGCGCTCGGCCCGCATGATTCGCAATGGCGAAGAGGTGCGCGAATACCACCTGGACGCAGAGCTGCTGCACGAGTTCCGCCAGCATGGCTCGCAATACGTGGCCTACGGCTCCATCGTGGCCGCCGGTGCCAATGCCTGCGTGCTGCACTATCAGGCCGACAAGGCGCCGGTGCGCCCCGGCGAGCTGGTGCTGATCGACGCAGGCTGTGAGCTTGATGGCTATGCCAGCGACATCACGCGCACCTTCCCGGCCGACGGCAAGTTCACCGGCCCGCAGCGCGCGCTGTATGACCTGGTGCTGGCCAGTCAGGATGCCGCCGTGGCGGCCACCAAGGCCGGCAACCGCTTCAACGACCCGCATGACGCCACCGTGGCCGTGCTGGCGCAGGGCATGCTGGACCTGGGTCTGCTGGACCGTACCAAGTACGGCACGGCGCAGGATGTGATCGAGTCGCGCGCCTACTTCCAGTTCTACATGCACCGCACCGGCCACTGGCTGGGCATGGATGTGCATGACTGCGGCAGCTATGTGGAGCCCACCGAGCTGGGTGTGGTCAGCCAGCGCAAGGACCCGATTTCGGGCGAAACCATTGCCAACCGCCCCAGCCGCATTCTGCAGCCCGGCATGGTGACGACCATCGAGCCCGGCATCTATGTGCGTCCTGCTGCAGGCGTGCCAGAGCAGTTTCACAACATCGGCATCCGTATCGAAGACGATGCCGTGGTGACAGCAACCGGTTGCGAGCTCATCACCCGCGGCGTCCCCGTGAAGGCCGATGAGATCGAAGCGCTGATGCGCGGCTGAAATTCGCAAACCAGGAGGGCCTATGCAGCAGACCTTCTCAGACCTGCCACGCCACGCCGCAGCGCGGCCTTTGCCAGTGGTGCGCATGGGTCTTTTGCTATGGCTGCTGGGACTTCCCGGTGTGGTGGCTCTGGTTCGTACGGCACCGCCGGCATGGCTGTTCACTTCTGCACAGGCCGCCTCCGATGTCTTTTTTAACTGGGTGGCGATTGTGCAGTTGGGTGCCTTGCTGGCACTGGCCGTCTGGACGGGGCTGAGGCTGGGGCCACGAGTGGGGCTGAGTGCGCCCTTGATTCATGCCCTGGCCGAGGGGCGCATGCCCTGGCGCGGCATACGGGTGCTGAGCCTGCCGGGAGTGGCAGCGGGAGTGATAGGGGCGGCCTGGCTGGTGACGCTAGCCATGCTCTGGCCTGAGAGCATGGCATTTGTGGACCCGGCCTACGGCCTGCCGATCTGGTCCAAGCTGCTTTATGGCGCCATTACCGAAGAGCTGCTGCTGCGCTTTGGGCTGATGACGGCAGTCATGTGGCTGCTGTGGAAGGCGTTTGGCCCCAGCGGCCAGCGGCCCGGCCGGTTTCTGGGGTGGTTGGCGATTGCCATTGCCGCGCTGCTGGCAAGCGCTGTCTTGGTCTGGCTGGGTGCCGGCCTGCCAGGGGGCTTGTCAAAACTGGTCATGTTTCAGCTGCTCGCGTGTGAGAGCGTCTACGGTTTGCTGGCCGGCTGGGTCTTCTGGCGTTATGGCCTGGAGGCGGCCATGCTGGCCCATGTCGTGACCTATCTGCTCTCTCACGGCCTGGTTTGAGCCACAGGCGCATTTGAACCTGCCGGGCAAAACTGTTTCGACGCGGCCGATGCTGCGCTGCACTATGTCTGCGTGCGCCAGCGTGAAGCCTCCAGTGGCAGCTTTTAAATTAATAGCTGCATGTGCTTGAAATATATGAATATCAGCAAGAAATTGATCTGATTTATATGAGGTTCAAGCGCAGCCAGCTATCGTTTTTGCTTAAAAGCTGCAGGTCTTTGGCTTGCCGCAGGCCTCTGGAAGATGCCATCATGTAACCGCATTCGTGCAAGAATTGAAACCCGATTACATTCCATCGCGAGAGAGACATTTCATGCAAGTTCGTCGTGCTACCAAGATCGTCGCCACACTGGGCCCTGCTTCCAGTGACCCGCAACTGCTTGAGCAAATGGTGCGCGAAGGCGTGAACGTCGTGCGCCTGAACTTCAGCCATGGCAAGGCCCAGGACCATATCGACCGCGCCACCATGGTTCGCGAAGCCGCTCAGCGCGCGGGCCGTGAAGTCGCCATCATGGCCGACCTGCAGGGCCCCAAGATTCGCGTCGGCAAGTTTGCCGAAGGCAAGGTCATGCTGGAGCCCGGCGAGCGCTTTGTGCTCGACGCATCGCGCACCGAGCTGGGCGACATCAACGGTGTGGGCCTCGATTACAAGGAGCTGCCCCGTGATGTGAAGGCGGGCGATGTGCTGCTGCTCAACGACGGCCTGATCGTGCTGACAGTGGAAGCCGTGCGCGGTGAGGAAGTCCACACTGTGGTCAAGCTGGGCGGCGAGCTGTCCAACAACAAGGGCATCAACAAGCAAGGTGGCGGCCTGACCGCTCCCGCACTGACCGCCAAGGACATGGAGGACATCAAGACTGCGATGTCATTCCAGGCCGACTACGTGGCCGTGAGTTTCCCCAAGAACGCCACCGACATGGAAATGGCACGCCAATTGTGCAATGTTGCCGCTGCTCAGTACGGCCACAAGCCCGGCCTGATCGCCAAGATCGAGCGCGCTGAAGCCATTCCCCGTCTGGAAGAGATCCTCAAGGTCTCCGACGGCATCATGGTTGCCCGTGGCGACCTGGCCGTGGAAGTGGGCAACGCAGCCGTGCCTGCCCTGCAAAAGAAGATGATCCGCATGGCGCGTGACATGGACAAGGTGGTGATCACAGCGACCCAGATGATGGAGTCCATGATTACCAATCCCGTGCCCACCCGCGCTGAAGTCAGCGACGTGGCCAACGCTGTGCTGGACGGCACCGATGCCGTGATGCTGAGCGCCGAAACCGCTGCCGGTAAATATCCTCTGGAAACCGTGCAGGAAATGGCTGCCATCTGCGCCGCCGCAGAAGCAGCCGAAGACCGCGTCAAGGATGCCGACTTCAGCAACAGCCAGTTCAAGCGTACCGACCAGGCGATTGCCATTGGCGCGCTGTTCACGGCCCACCATCTGGGTGCCAAGGCGATTGTGGCGATGACGGACTCGGGCTCCACCGCGCTGTGGATGAGCCGCCACCGCATTCACATCCCCATCTACGCACTGACACCGCGCCTGTCTACCCAGCGCAAGATGGCGCTGTACCGCAACGTGCGTCCTCTGCTGATGGACACCAGCGCGGATCGCGACACGGCTCTGGATCAGGCCAAGGGCCACTTGCTGATGCGCGGTATTGTGCAGTCGGGTGATGTGTATGCCATTACCTGTGGCGAGCCCATGGGCCAGCCCGGTGGGACGAATATGCTCAAGATTTGCAGGGTGGAGTGATCTCCCCCTGAGGCGCTACGCGCCTTCCCCCTCTCTGCTTCGCGGAGGGGGACGACGCCATCGCCGCAAGGCGGCTCTTGCTCGGCGTCACTCGCATGGATAGTGCGATTTTTAAGTAAAAAAGCTGCCAACGCTTATGCATAAAGCGCTGGCAGATTTTATTTTGATAGCGTCGGTTAGCTGATCTGTGGTTGCAGGCGTTGCTTGAGGCGTTTGTGGCGCTGGGTCTGGCGCACTTGCAAGCTCAGGTGCCAGACCAGGGTCGCACTGGCTGTGCCGACCAGCATGCCGGCCACCACGTCCGAGGGAAAGTGCACACCTAGGACTACGCGACTCAGTGCGACGGCGAGGGCCAGAAGCCATGTGACGCGGAGCAACCAGCGTTTGTGCCTGCCTACCCCTAGCTGCAGTCCCTGTGCCAGCGCAAAAGCACCGGCGGCATGCATGCTGGGAAAGCTGGCGCTGGCACCATGCTGTATCCACTGCCAGCCCATGCCCAGCTGCGCTGGTCGGGGTGAGGGAAAGCCCCAGCGAATCAGGCGGCAAGCGACCCAGGCGACCGCCATGGACAGCAGTGCCAGCTGCAGGCTGCGCCGCCAGCCTGTGCCCATTGTCAGCATGGCAGCCATCAAGGGCAGGGCGCACAGGCCCGGCAGCCAGTTGGATGCAAAGCGTGCGGCCTGAATCCACCAAAGCGGACTTTGGGCGTTGGCATTCATGAGGTGAAAAATCGAGACGTCTATTGCCAGCATGCTGAACCCCGCTCTCAGGACAAAAGGCTGTCGGGGGCGTGGCCTGTGCCTGCAGCAGCCTGGTGCGCTAGGTGCCGGGTTGTGATGAGGTCGCATAGCCAGCATGTGGTCCAGCACAGCCAGGCGGTCCAGAGCGTGTGGCTCATGAAGTGGGCACCGCGCATCTGCTGCGCCAGGCCCAGCGCGAAACCGGCGGTCAAGGCGGCTGCCAGCCACAGGCGAGCCGTACGGGGCAGGTTGTGGCGCAACGCAAAGTAGCCGCTGATAAAGGCAAAGCCTGCCGAGGCATGTCCGGCCGGAAAGCAGTGGCCGCTGCCCCCATCCGTGATGCCCCAGGCCCAGTGAGAGACGTAGTGGCCTACGCCACCGAAGTCGGCAATGTCCCAGGGGCAACTGGTGGCGCTAATGCGCTTCATGAGGGCCATCACAATCAATGAGAGCAAGGCTCCCACTACCAGCTGCACCCGGCGTGCATAAGGCACTTGGCGCAGCAGGCCCAGGGGCCACCAGATCATCAGGCTCAAGCCCATGACGATGGTCCAGGCCAGCTTGCGCGCCCCTTCGTGGGCGATGTGGACCATGAACCAGTCGTTTTGCAGGGCAAAGCCCTGGCTGTTGCCGAACCAGTGCGCCATGGGAATGTCCAGCCCGCTGCTGTCCCAGGCCAGCAGGCAGCTCAGGGCAATCAGGGTCCAGCTCAGCAGGGCCGGTGTAGAGGCTCCGAGACGCAGGGTGGGAGGAAAGAGTGGGGCGGGGGACGGCTTCATGCCCGCCACGATAGAAAGCGCTTCTTAACAAGCGCTTAAAGGCATCTTCAGCGTGCAGTTGCCAATGCGCCGCGCAGTCGTTTGATGTGTGGCACAACGCGCAGCTGGCGACGGTAGCGCAATTGGAAGGCAAGGCTCCAGACGGTCAGCGCCCCGCCGATGCCGACCAGAGAGCCAGCCAGCACGTCGGAGACAAAGTGCACGCCCAGATGGACGCGGCTCCAGGCGATGCCTGCGGCTGCCGTCCAGCTCAGCCAGATCAAGGGCTTGTGGTGGCGCGTTGCCCCCAGGCTGAGCGCCATGGCCAGCGCGAAGGCACCGCTGGCATGCAGGCTGGGAAAGCCGGCGCGGCCATCATGTTCAATCCATCGCGTGCCCAGATTGAGATGGAATGGACGCGGAGCCGGAAAGCCCCAGCGTATGAGCTTGACGACTACCCAGGCGATGGCCATGGATAGAAGCAGCATCGCCATGGTGCGGCGAGTTGCAGGTGAGCCGAGCGCCAGGGCGATGAGTACAAGTACTCCACTGAAGTTGGGCAACCAGGCCGAGAGCGCACGCGCCAACTGGATGCTGAAGGAGGGCGTCAGTGCGTCGGCATTCAGCAGCGCAAAGAGGAAGGGGTCAAACGGGAACATGAAGAAGCTGCGCAGTGTCGGAGGGCGGTATTAAGGTGCCATTCTTGCGAACCAATATCCAATCCGTGTGACAAGCGGTGTCGAAGTGTGTGGAAAGCCGAGCGGATTTTTGAGCGGCCCCGCACAATGCAGGCATGCGAATTCTGGTGGTTGAAGATAACGACGGTATTGCGGCAGGCCTGCGTACCAATCTCATGCAGCGTGGCTATGCCGTGGATGTCTGCGTCAGCGTGGCTGAGGCCTGGCATGCATTGAGTGCCGAGCGCTTTGATGCTGTGCTGCTGGACCTGGGCCTTCCTGATGGTGATGGCAGCGAGATAGTCCGACGGCTGCGTGAGCAGGTGCTCAAGCCGGGCGTGACGCCATTGCCGGATCCGGCCACGCCGGTTCTGATCCTCACGGCGCGTGATCAGGTACAGGACCGGGTTGCGGGGCTGAACCTGGGCGCAGACGATTACCTGGTCAAGCCCTTTGACATGGACGAGCTGGAGGCGCGCTTGCGTGCCATGCTGCGCCGTGCAGCGGGCCAGGCATCTCCGGTGATTCGTCATGGTGAGCTGGAGGTGGATCCGGCCGCGCGCACCATCAAGCGGGCCGGCCAGAAAGTGGAGGTCTCGCCTCGTGAGTTTGCCGTGCTCTGGGCCTTGCTGGTGGCGCGCGGGCGAGTGCTGTCGCGGCAGCAAATTGAAGAGCACCTCTACAGCTGGGGTGATGCCGTGGAGAGCAATGCGGTGGAGGTCTATGTCCATCACCTGCGCAAGAAACTGGGGCCGCAAGTCATTGTGACCATGCGTGGTGTGGGCTACTTCATCCCTCAGGAGCAGGCATGAGTGGCGCTGCAGCGCCCGCTTCAAGGCGCAGCTCGCTGCAGCTGACGCTGCTGGCCTGGATGCTGGGAGCACTGGCTCTGGTCTGGGGCAGCTTCGTCATCTGGGGCTATCAGACGGGCGTGCACGAGGCCGATGAGCTCACGGACGGGCACCTGGCCAGCGTGGCCGCGCTGACCTTGAACTGGCATGTGCAGGACGATGTTCCGGTGGATCAGACCACGCCGGTGCAGCCGCCGCCGGGCCTGCATGCCCATGACTACCAGGAGTCACTGAGCGTGGTGCTCTGGAATGCCCAGGGCGTGCTGATCTCTCGCACAGGACAGGGGCCCTTGCCGGGCTTCGAGATAGAGCAGGGTTTTGCCACGCTTGAGGATCAGGAAGGCAAAGCCTGGCGCAGCTTCACCCAGTGGGGGTATGAGAAGTCGGCCAAGGTCACCGTGATGGTGAGCCTGGCCGAGCGTGACAGTCTGGCCGGCGATATCGCCATGCAGATGATTGAGCCCGGCTTTTGGCTGTTGCCCATGATCGTGATTGCTCTGGGCGTGGCCATGCGCCGTGGCATGCGGCCGCTCAATCAGCTCACGCAGCGCGTACAGGCGCTGGATCTGGGGCGTGATCAGCGACTGTCCGATGCAGCCGTGCCGCGAGAGCTGGCGCCCATGGTCAGCTCCATCAACACCTTGCTGGACAGGCAGCAGGAAGCACTGGTACGTGAGCGCAGTCTGGCCAATGAGGTCGCCCACGAATTGCGTACGCCGCTGGCTTCCATCGCTTTACAGGCGCAAGCACTCAAAACCTCGGGGCACAACGATGCCACTGCCTTGCAGGCCGCCATGGAACGCATAGGGCGGGATGCCCTGCATGCAGGGCATGTGCTCGATCAGCTGCTGACTTTGGCCCGCGCCGGACGTGGCATGCTCGATGCGCCTTTGCAGCCTCTGAACTGGGCAGATGTCGTTCGGGCCGTAGCGGCAGACCAGGCCCAGGGAGCCTGGCTGCGTCAGGATGTGATCGCGGTGGAGGCTCCGCAGGATTTACCGGTTCTGGGCAATGCGCTGCTGCTGGAGTCGGCAGTGCGAAACCTGGTGGAAAACGCCATCAGGCACACGCCGACGGGCACGCAGATCGAGGTGCAGGCAGGCGTGGATGAGGCGCAGTCTCGGGTCTGGGTTCAGGTCTGTGATGACGGCAGGCGCGATGCGGCTCCGGCCCACGTTCCTCCTGTGGACAGCTTGCATCTGGGGCATGAAATCGTTGCCCGCATCATGCAGGCCCATGGCGGGCGCTTCGAGGAGACGCAGGCTCCGGCAGGCTTCACCACCTGCTGGCGCATGGAAATACCGCGAGCCGGTTAAAATAGCCGGTTACTAAGCGGTTACGAGAGCGTGACCGCTGGTCTTTCCCCAGGCCACAGCTGTCGTGCCGCGCACTGCAGTCATCCATCGCCGGGGGCGTTGCCTCTCAAAACTTTGAACGGAACCCACCATGCCTTTGATCTCGATGCGCGAAATGCTGGACCATGCTGCTGAAAACGGCTATGGCATTCCCGCCTTCAACGTGAACAACCTGGAACAAGTCCAGGCCGTGATGTCGGCAGCTGACGAAGTCGGCGCGCCCGTGATCCTGCAGGCCAGTGCCGGTGCCCGCAAGTACGCTGGTGAGCCCTTCATCAAGCACCTGATTCAAGCTGCTGCCGAGATGTATCCCCACATCCCCCTGGTGATGCACCAGGACCACGGCACGACGCCTGAAGTCTGCCAGGGCGCACTGAACCTGGGCTTTGGCTCGGTGATGATGGACGGCTCGCTGATGAGCGACGGCAAGACACCTTCGGACTTTGCCTACAACGTGGATGTGACCAAGCAAGTCGTGGCCATGGCCCACCAAATTGGCGCCACCGTGGAAGGCGAACTGGGCTGCCTGGGCAACCTGGAAACCGGTGAAGCTGGCGAAGAAGACGGCATCGGCGCCGAAGGCAAGCTGGACCACAGCCAGATGCTGACCGACCCCGAGGAAGCCGCTCAGTTCGTGCAAGCCACGCAGCTGGACGCGCTGGCGATTGCCATCGGCACCAGCCACGGCGCTTACAAGTTCAGCCGTCCCCCCACAGGTGACATCCTGGCGATCTCGCGCGTCAAGGAAATCCACGCCCGCATCCCCAACACCCACCTGGTGATGCATGGCTCTTCCTCGGTGCCCCAAGAGCTGCTGGCCATCATCAACCAGTACGGCGGCAAGATGAAGGAAACCTACGGCGTGCCCGTCAAGGAAATCCAGGAAGCCATCAAGTACGGTGTGCGCAAGATCAATATCGACACCGATATCCGTCTGGCCATGACCGGCGCGGTGCGCAAGTTCCTGGCCGAGAATCCCGACAAGTTCGACGCCCGCGAATGGCTCAAGCCTGCCCGTGAAGCCGCCAAGCAAGTGTGCAAGGCCCGTTACCTGGAATTCGGCTGCGAAGGTCAGGGCGCCAAGATCAAGGGCTACACCCTGGAGCAGATGGCCAAGAAGTACGCCGCTGGCGAGCTGGCACAGCTGGTCAAGTAAGACTCAAGTTTGATAGCTAAAAGCGCTTGACTATCAAGCGTTTGAGGCTGAAAACACTTAAAACCCGCAAGAGTGATGCTTGCGGGTTTTTTTTGCCATCTGCTTTGTGCTCTCAGGCCGAGCTAGGGTTACTACAGTATCGAACGACCGTGCTTTTTATCAGAATGTCTGGATCAGACGATAAGACATGGAGACTGCACAATGAGCGACCGTCCCTGGCTGAGCGCCTATCCACAGGGGGTTCCTGCTGACATCGATACGAGCCAGTATTCCTCGCTGGTGGCCTTGATGGAGGAGGCCTTCTCCAAGCATGCAGGCAAGGTGGCGTATTCGTTCATGGGCAAGGAGCTGAGCTTTGCCGAGGTCGATGCACAGAGCCGGGCGTTTGCAGCCTACCTGCAAAGTCTGGGCCTGCAGCGCGGTGACCGGGTGGCGCTGATGATGCCCAATATTCCTCAGTATCCGGTGGCCGTGGCCGCTGTGCTGCGTGCCGGCTTTGTGGTGGTCAACGTCAACCCCCTCTATACGGCGCGTGAGCTCGAGCACCAGCTCAAGGACTCGGGTGCCAAGGCCATCGTCATCATTGAAAACTTTGCCAAGACGCTGCAGGACGGCATGCCGGGCAGTGCCGTGCAGCACATTGTTCTATGTGCCATGGGCGACGAGCTGGGTCTGTTGAAAGGCTGGCTGGTCAATTACGTGGTGCGCTCCGTCAAGAAGATGGTGCCAGCCTTCAGTCTGCCGGGCGCGGTGCGCTTCAACGATGCGCTGGCCAAGGGGCGTGGTGCCAGCTTTAATGCACCGCAACTCAAGCCCGACGACATGGCCCTGCTCCAGTACACGGGCGGCACCACGGGCGTGAGCAAGGGCGCGGTGCTGCTGCACAAGAACATCATTGCCAACGTGCTTCAATCCGAAGCCTGGAACGAGCCGGCCATGAAAAAGGTGCCGGCGGGCGAGCAGCCCACCAGCATTTGCGCGCTGCCGCTCTATCACATCTTCGCGTTCACGGTGAACATGATGCTGAGCATGCGCACGGGCGGCAAGACCGTGCTCATCCCGAATCCGCGCGATCTCAAGGCCACACTCAAGGAGCTGTCCAAGCATCGCTTTCACAGTCTGCCGGCAGTGAATACGCTGTTCAACGGACTGGCCAATCACCCTGACTTCGACACCGTGGACTGGAGCCACCTCAAGGTCTCGGTAGGCGGAGGCATGGCGGTGCAAAGCGCTGTGGCCGAGCTGTGGCTCAAGAAGACCGGCTGCCCGATTTGCGAGGGCTATGGCTTGTCGGAAACCAGCCCTTCCGTCACCTGCAATCCGGTTACGGCTACGGCCTATTCGGGCACGATTGGTGTGCCCTTGCCCAGCACCTATGTGAAGCTGGTCGACAGCGATGGTCGGGACGTGACGGAGCTGGGTCAGCCCGGAGAAGTCGCTGTGCTGGGCCCACAGGTGATGGCTGGCTACTGGCAGCGTCCCGATGAGACGGCCAAGGCCATGACGGCCGATGGCTACTTCCTCACCGGTGATATCGGCACTATGGATGAGCGTGGCTTCGTGAAGATCGTCGATCGCAAGAAGGACATGGTCATCGTCAGTGGCTTCAATGTCTATCCCAATGAGGTGGAGGACGTGGTCTCCAACTGCCCTGGCGTGCTGGAGTGCGCTGTGGTGGGCGTGCCCGATGAGAAGACGGGCGAGGCCATCAAGCTCATCGTCGTGAAAAAGGATGCGGGCTTGACCGAGCAGACCTTGCGCGAGTACTGCCAGGCCAATCTGACGGGATACAAGCGCCCGCGCTACATCGTCTTCCGCGACGAACTGCCCAAGACGCCTGTAGGCAAGATTTTGCGCAGAGAGCTGCGCGATGCCTGAACGCTAGGCTGGGGTGCTTTGCATCATCTGCAGAGGTCCAACAAAAGGCAGCTGGTTTCAGCTGCCTTTTTTATGTCAAATTGAATTGCAGCCCATAGCTGATAAGCGCTGTGTGCTCTCGTTTCAGGAGTTCTGCAAGGCGCTGAAACTGTCGCATCATTGCCAAGTGCACCAGCGCGGCTGGTGCTGGCTGCAGTGCTGTCGATCAAAGGTGGAGATGATGAAGATTGCGATGATTGGTCTGGGTGCGATTGGCACCAGCGTGCTCGAGCTGCTGTGCACTGAGCCGCGCGTGCAAGTGTGCTGGGTGCTGGTGTCCGAGGTCACGCAGCCGAGGCAGGAGATGCTACAGCGCTTGGCACCGCAGGCGCAGTTGATGACCGAGCTGCCCTCCGATGTGCAGCTAGACCTGCTGGTGGAATGCGCAGGCCACGCTGCGCTGGAGCAGCATGTGCTGCCGGCACTGGAACGCGGTATTTCTGCACTGGTGGTGTCGGTGGGCGCCTTGAGTGAGCCTGGCATGGCGCAGAGGCTGGAAGCCGCCGCTGATGCAGGCGGCGCGCAGCTGCAGTTGTTGCCAGGGGCCATGGGCGGTATTGATGCACTGGCCGCCGCCCGCCTGGGCGGGCTGGATGCGGTGACCTATACCGGGCGCAAGCCGCCTCAGGCCTGGTTGGGTACGCCCGCGCAGCAATTGTGTGATCTGCCTTCGCTGAGCGAGGCCTTTTGCCTTTTTGACGGCTCGGCCCGCGAGGCTGCGCGGCTTTATCCCAAGAATGCCAATGTGGCGGCCACGCTGTCTTTGGCGGGCCTGGGCCTGGATCAGACACGGGTGCGCTTGTTGGCCGATCCCGCGGTGACGCAGAACGTCCACCAGCTTGAAGCCCACGGAGCCTTTGGCTCGCTGGAGCTCACGCTGCGTGGCAAGCCGCTGGCGGCCAATCCCAAGACGTCGGCACTGACGGTGTACAGCGTGGTGCGAGCCGTGTTGAACCGAGTCGCAGTGCTGAGCATTTGAGCGCCGCAGAGCTGGCTCACAGGACATGGGGCACAATCGAGACAGGCGGCTTGCGGGCCGCTTTTGTTTTGTCTGACTGAAGTTTCCATGATGCCGATTGCCATTCTCAGTGCCCTTGCCGATGAGCAGGACGGGCTGGTTCACTTGCTACAAGATGCGCAGCAGATTACCCACGCTGGCCGTACCTTCTGGCGTGGAAAGCTGCATGACACCGAAGTGATTTGCGTGCTCTCCGGCATCGGCAAGGTAGCGGCTGCCACCACCGCAGTGGCGCTGATAGAGCGCTTTGGTGCGCAGGCCATGGTCTTCACCGGCGTGGCGGGCGGTTTGGGGAGTGATGTGCAGGTTGGCGATGTGGTGGTGGCGCACGACTATGTGCAGCACGACATGGATGCATCACCGATTTTCCCGCGCTACGAAGTGCCCGGCTATGGCCGCCAGCGCTTTGCCTGCGATGCCGCGCTGACCGCCACGCTGGCGCAGGCTGTGCAGCATTGCGTGGATCACCATGCTGCCGCCTGGGCGGCAACGCTGGAGTTGCCGGCACCACGCATGCACCAGGGGCTGATCGTCAGCGGCGACCGCTTTGTTTCAGGGGCGCAGGAATCCTCTGCTTTGCGCGGAGGTCTTGAACAGGCAGACTTGCAGCCGCTGGCGGTGGAGATGGAGGGCGCAGCCATTGCCCAGGTCTGCGCCGACTACGGCCTGCCCTTTGCCGCCATGCGCAGCATCTCAGACCGCGCCGACGACTCTGCCCATGTGGACTTCCCGAAGTTTGTGCAAAGCATTGCCAGCCGCTACGCGCAGGTCGTCATCGAAGATCTGTGCAAGCGTATCGCTGCAGCCTAAAACTGGCGCTGGACTAGGCCAGAGGTAACGAGAAAGAGCCGCCTCGCAGTTAGGTCGCATCTTCAATGGATGCTGATGCTTTTCGCTTGTAACGTGATGCCTAAAACTGGCGCGACCCAAGTGAGAGACAGCAAGCAAGCGCCGCCGCGCAGCGATGCTGTCGTCTCCCTCCCGTAGCGCGAAGCGCGTAGAGAGAGGGGGAAGCCGCAAAGCGGCTCAGGGGGTGCAGCCTTCTACTTCAACCACCCGCGCTTGCGGAAGTACAGCATGGGGCCGAGCGCACTGGCCACCATCAGGGCCACCACATAGGGGTAGCCATATTCCCAGTTCAGCTCGGGCATGAACTGGAAGTTCATGCCGTAGACGCTGGCGATCAGCGTGGGTGGCAGCAGGGCGACGCTGGCCACGGAGAAGATCTTGATGATCTTGTTCTGGTTGATGTTGATGAAGCCGACGGTGGCGTCCATCAAGAAGTTGATCTTGTCGAACAGAAACGCCGTGTGGCTGTCCAGCGACTCGATGTCACGCAGAATCTGGCGCGACTCTTCGAACTGCTCGGCGTTGAGCATCTTGCTGCGCATCATGAAGCTGACGGCGCGGCGCGTGTCCATGACGTTGCGGCGGATGCGACCATTCAAGTCTTCCTGGCGGGCGATGGCACCCAGGACCTCCCTGGCCACATCGTCGGTCACATTGCCCGACAGCACCATCTGGCTGGCTTTTTCCAGGTCGTCGTAGATGCGCTCCAGCGTGTCTGCCGAGTATTCGGCGTCAGCGTCGAACAGCTTGAGCAGCACGTCCTTGGCCTCGTCAATCAGGCCGGGGGCGCGGCGGGCCCGCATGCGCAGCAGGCGGAATACCGGCACATCTTCATCGTGGATGGAGAACAGAATGCCGCAGCTGCGCAGCTCCTGATTGTGCTGGTTCAGGATGAACGCCACGCGCACCGAGCGGGGGTCTTCATCGTCGTCAATCAAGAAGTCGCTGCGGATATGCAGCTCGCCGTTGTCTTCTTCGTAGAAACGGGCCGACTCCTCGATGTCGTCATCCATCGCGTCTTCGGGGATGGAGAGCTCGTAATGCTGCTTGATCCAGCGCTTTTCTTCGACCGTGGGCGACTCCAGGTCGACCCAGACGGGGCGAAAGCGTGCGAGGTCTTCCAGAGACTCTATTTCTTCTTGAACGAGGCGGCCATTGGCCAGCGTAAAGATGTTGAGCATCAGCTCACTCCCGGTTGTTCTTGAGGTTCTGCAGCGATGAAGGCGCTTTCAACCCCCATCCATGTAAACCGGGAGCTGAAAGCTACCAACTGGGATAGTTGTCCACAGATGTCTTTCAGTGAATAGAAGTCGGTGATTATGCTACGTTGCATTGCAGCATGTGGCACTCAACGCACATGGGGGAGTGGGTAAGCAGGGCATGTCGCCCGGCTGTCACCGAGTCTTTGTAAAGGCATCGGCCTGCACCAGGTCGGCCCAGGCTCCTGCCTTGGCCTGCGGCGCACGCAGCAGGTAGTTGGGGTCATAGGTCACCACGGTAGGCACTCCGGCAATGCGATGCGGCTCGGCCCGCAACCTGCCCAGTGCATCATGGCGTCCCAGCACGGCGCGGGCGCTGGCCAGGCCCAGCACCAGCACGCAGTCGGGGCGCAGCTCGCGCAGCAAGGCCTCCAGCGCTGGCTGCAAGGGCTGGGCGTGGCTCAGGTCGGCGTCGGGCGGCGCGCGGTGCAATGCGGCACTGAAAACACGGGGTTGGCTCTGCAGGTTCAGGGCCCGCAGCATGTTGTCCAGCAGCTTGGCGGCGTCTCCTTGCAGGGCGGTCTGGGCACTGTCCGCCGTAGGTTTTTGTGAGGGGCTGAGCAGGGCCGGGTTGGCAGGCGGTTCCATCAAGAGCAGCCAGCCGCCTTGAGCGCCCGCTTGCACATGCTGGGGCGCATGGGGGTAGACAAGCTGTGCCGGGCTGATGGTCCAGCCCAGGCCCGGCTCTCCCGCAGGGCCGGCGGCAGGCTGCTGCACAAAATGGCGTGGCTCGTGACGGTGGCCGCCATGCAGGGGAGCGATTGGCGCGGGGGCAGCCACAGGTGTGGCCCTGGGGGATTGAGCCGGCGCAGGCAAGGGCTCTGCCACTGCGGGTGCGGTATAGACCGGCGGGGCAGGCCTGACCTCGGCGGTGGCAGCTGGCAATGCCGCTGGCATCGGTGCAATGGTCGCAGCATGGGTGGTTGCCATCGCGGGCTCGGAGGTGGGCACGGGTTCTGCCGCTTCGGGCAGCCAGACCGTGATGCCCATGGCTTCCAGCATGGCCCGTTGGCGGGCGTCCAGGTTCAGGGCCATAGTTTCAGACTCATGAGCACGGCGTTTTCACGCGGGCCGTTGGGGTTGGGGTAGTAGTTCTTGCGCAGGCCGACTTCGGCAAAGCCATGTTTGACATAGACCTCGCGGGCGCGGGCATTGCTGTCGCGCACTTCCAGCCAGATCCACTGGGCCTGTTTGCCGCGCGCCCACAGGGAGAGGGCATCGAGCAGCACGCGTGCCCAGCCCTGGCGCTGATGGGCCGGGTTGACGGTGATGTTGAGCAGATGCACCTCGTCGAGCACCTGCATGGCGACAAAGTAGCCCAGCAACTGGTGCTGGGCATTGACCAGCAGCTGTATTTCGTAGCCGGCAACCATGGCGTCCTGAAAGTTGCCGCGCGTCCAGGGATGGACATAGGCCTGCTCTTCAATCGGAAGCAAGGTGTCCAGCCACAGGGCGGACAGTGGCTCGAAATGCACCATGGATGCAGCGTCCTCGCAAAGGCTGCTGCAAAGGGCGGAGGTGGCGCTGCTGGGTGTGGTCATTGAGAGGCGTTTGCAGAGTTCTCGGCGGCTGCCTTTTCGGCTTCGCGCTCGGCCGTGGTTTTGGCCACTTTATCGCGGATATAGCGCGGCAGGGCCTGCTCGGCAGGCACGGCGCAGCCTTTTGCCAACAGCGCCGGAGCCAGGCGCAGCATGGCTGTTGCAGTGGGCATGGCGTGTACATGGCGGGCTGCGGGCGCCAGCTGCTCGGGGTAGATGGCTTGGGCGTTGCCGGCCACGGTCAGGTCGGCGGCGACTTGCAGTGCCTCGGGGGCGCACAGGCCAAAGTCCTCGGGCTCTTGCCAATGGCCGTCCACGTAGCGAAACGGCGCGTGATAGACCTCGTGCATGCGTGCGTCCAGCACGGCCTCGACCTCGGTGCAGCCGTGCAGGTGGCGAGCCTCTTCGGCCACGCTGAGCAGCGAATCCACGGGCAGCACGGGCACCTTGGCGGCAAAGGCCAGGCCTTGCGTGATGGCACAGGCCGTGCGCAGGCCGGTGAAGGAACCAGGGCCACGCCCAAAGGCGATGGCGTTGAGTTGGGGAAAGCTCAGCCCCGCCTCCTGCATCAGCCGGCGGATGGCCGGCAGCAGCTGTGCCGACGACTGCTGCGCGCCCGGTCCGCTGTGCTGCCAGACGGCATCGCCACGCTGGACGGCTACAAACAGGGTATCGGTACTGGTGTCGATGGCGAGAAGATTCATGGTGGGCGGGCGTCAGCCGCAGGTGGGCTGGAGCGCAATACAGACGGCTCTGGGCTGCAACGGGTGGCAGCAAAGCTGCATATTATCCGGCGCTGGCCGCTACCTTGCCGCTGGCGCTGCCAATGCCCGCAGGCATGGCGCGCGGCGTAGACTCTGGCTCCATGCTGCTGACTCCCTCTTTTCTTCGCAAGGCCGTAGCGGCCTTGAGTGCGCCGCTGCTGGCGCTGCTGACCCACACTGCGGCGGCTCAGCCTCAGGCCGTACAGGCGGCTGATACCCGCATTGATACCCGTCTTCCTGCAGCGGTGGATGCCGCACTGCAGCGCGCCAAGATTCCGCGCGACGCCGTGTCCATGCTGGTGATGAATGTGGATGGCAAGTCGCAGCCCCACCTGGCCTGGCGTACGCACCAGGCCATGAATCCGGCTTCGGTCATGAAGCTGGTCACCACCTATGCAGCGCTCGATCAGCTCGGCCCGGCCTATGTCTGGCGCACGCCGGTCTACCTCGGCGGCCCGGTGGTCGATGGTGCGCTGCGCGGCAATCTCTACATCCAGGGGCAGGGCGATCCCAAGCTGGTGCTCGAGCGCCTGTGGCTGATGCTGCGCCGCCTGCAGGGCATGGGCGTGAAGGTCATCGTGGGCGACATCATTCTGGACCGCAGCGCGTTTCAGCTTCCATCGCACGACGCAGCTGGTTTTGACAATGAACCATGGCGACCCTACAACGCATCGCCCGATGCACTGCTGATCAATTACAAGGCGGTGGCCTTGCAGATCACTCCTGATACAGGAGCTGGTATCGCGCGTATTCAGTACGATCCACCTATGTTTGGCATGGAAAACCAGCAGACACTGGCGCTGGCAGCTCCTAATTCTGATTGCGGTGATTGGCGCGCCAAGATGCAGCTGGACATGAATCACCCGCAGCGCATCGCCTTCAACGGCAGCTATCCGGCCACTTGCGGTGACAAGAGCTGGTCGATTGCGCCGGCGCAGCCCGAGCACTTTGCGGCCAAGGCCATCGAAGGCATGTGGCGCGAGCTGGGCGGCAAGCTCACCGGGGCCGTGCGCGACGGCAGCGTGCCGCAGGGGCTGCAGCCTGCGCTGCAGATCGAATCGCCATCGCTGTCCGAGGTGGTGCGTGACGTCAACAAGTACAGCAACAACATCATGGCCCAGCATGTGTTGCTGGCTTTGGGCATGCAGCGCACTGGCGTGACCAGCTTTGAAAACTCCCGGCAGGTGCTGGCCCAATGGTGGGGCGCTCGCTGGGGCAGTGCCGAGCTGCCCGTGGTGGACAACGGTGCGGGCCTGAGCCGCAACGCCAGCATTACTGCCAATGCTTTGGGACAGATGCTGCAAAGCGCCTGGGTCTCGCCCGTGATGCCGGAGTTCGTCTCCTCCATGCCCATCGTCGGCGTGGACGGAACGCTGCGCCGCAGCAAGGCGCGCTCAGCCGGGGCGGCTCACCTCAAGACCGGTACCTTGCGCGACTCTGCCGCCCTGGCGGGCTACGTGGATGGTGCCAGCGGCCAGCGTTATGTGCTGGTGGCCATGGCCAACCATGCCAATGCGCCGGCGGCGCGTGCGGCCTGGGACGCGCTGGTGGACTGGACGGCAGCCCAGTAGCACGGCTCTAGTGAAGCAACCGGCACCGCAGTGCTGAGCGCAAACTGCAATACTGAACGGAGGCTCGACTTTGATAATGCGGCACGTTTTAGGCTGGATTGACAGGGAGGTTCAGAACATGCGAGGACACATCAAACTTTTGGCGGCGGCATTGTCGGCAGCAGGCCTGATGGCCGCTTGCGGCGGTGGCGGCGATTCGGGAACGCCTCCCGCACCAAAGCCCAAGGTCAGCGGTCTCAAGGTGGCGGGCGACAGCCTCTCGGACAGCGGCACCTTTGGCTTTAAGTTCACGGTGCAAGGCAAGGACAGTGACGGCAAGGATTTCCAGGTCTGGGCCGAGCGCATTGCTGCCCAGTACAAGGTCGATCTTTGCCCGCACTATGCGGCACAGGATCCCGCCATGACGGGATACACCGAGAAGGCCGCCTGTGGCAACTATGCCGTTGGCGGCGCTCAGATCAACCCGCTTGCGCCCAGCGGCGCACCACTCGATAACCCGCTGTCTGTGGTTCACCAGATCAAGCACCTGGCACAGGAAGGACTTGCCTCCACCGACTTGCTGATGATTGCCGCGGGCTCCAACGATGCCGCTGCGCTGGTCGAGAATTTCTTGGTCGCGCTAGGGACGGGCGACAGCGCTCCACTGATGAAGATGCTGGCGTCCAGGATTGATGCGGCCACGCTGGATGCTCTGGTGAAGCAGGGCCAGCAAGGGCTGGCGCAGGCCGGCGGGCTGTATCTGCAAAAAGTGGCGGAGTTGCTGGCGACCTCGATCAAAGCCGAGCTGCTGGACAAAGGTGCTCAGCATGTGGCCATGCTCAACGTGCCGCCTATCACCATGACGCCCCAATTCGCTGCAGTGCTGCATAACCTGGAGGCGACACAGAGCCCGGCGGTGGCGCAGGAGATGAAGCAGCTGTTTGAAGGCTGGGTCACGGCCTTCAACGACCGCCTGGCGCAAGAAGTCAAGGGTGAGGAGCGCGTGCTGCTGGTGGACTTCCACCAGGCCTTTGGCGACCAGATTCGCGACCCTGTCAAATACGGCTTCAGCAATGTCACGGTGCCAGCATGCTCGGTGCTGGGTGTGAGCGAGGATATCTACAAATGCAGCGCAGACCTGCTGAAAAAGACGATTCCCGCCGGTGAAACCAGCCCTGACTGGTGGAGTCGCTACATGTTCTCCAACGCTTTCCATCCCACGCCATACGGGCACCAGCAGATGGGCGTGATCATGCAGGAAGCCTTGAAGGCCAAGGGCTGGCAGCCCTGAGCGGCATGGTGTGTGCGGACTAAACCGGGCCATGGCCCGGTTTTTTATTTATCGCGGATCTATCTCAGCCCGCAGCCGATGCGCGCTGCAGGCGGTCGAGCACACCTTCCCAGTCGGCTGTATCAGGGGGCGTCTCGATCCAGATCAGCTTGGCGCCGATGTCGTCAAAGTCGCGCAAGACGCCAAATAGTTCATGGGCCGTGGCCAGCGCCTGCTGGGGCATGGGGCGGAGATGAATGGCGGCAGAGGCGCACTTCAGCGGGCTGCGGTGGTAGATGGCAATGTTTTTGCCATCTGCACCCAGCACATCGAGTGCCGCCTGCAGTTGCTTGCCATCCATCAGCCGCACCTTGGCGTTCGGTGCGTAGTGCGCCAAAAGCGTGCCGGAGGCACGCGGGGTATTGGCGGAAAGCTCTTCTTTGGAGAGCGGTCGCTGGCCGCAGGCACGCTCGATGTCATCACGCGTGATGGCACCGGGGCGCAGCAGCACGGGCACGCCGCGTGTGCAGTCCACGATGGTCGATTCAATGCCGACTTCGCAGGCACCGCCATCCAGCACCAGCAAATCATCGCCAAATTCGGCGGCAACGTGCTGTGCCGTGGTGGGGCTGACGCGGCCAAACTTGTTGGCGCTGGGGGCCGATACACCCCACACGGGTGGGTTCAGCTGCTGGCAGGCTTTGAGCACCGCATGCGCCACGGGGTGCGAGGGGCAGCGCAGGCCCACGCTGTCCTGGCCGCCGGTCGATGCCTTGGCGGCATCGGGCAGGCGCGGCAGGATGAGGGTGAGCGGGCCGGGCCAGAAGGCATCGATCAGTTGCTGGGCAAAGACCGGTACTTGCTTGGCGTAACGGGTGATGGCGGCAGCGTCCGCCACATGCACGATCAGCGGATGGTTGGCCGGGCGGCCCTTGGCCGTGAAGATCTGCGCCACGGCCGCGTCATTGTCGCTGTCCGCCGCCAGGCCATAGACCGTCTCGGTGGGCAGGCCCAGCAGCTTGCCTTGTTGCAGGGCCACTGCAGCGGCTTGCACCGAGGCGTCCAGCGTTCCATCCAGAATCACAATGCTTCCTTAGAAGGGCTCAATGCCCAAAATTTCAGCAGCCTTGAGGGCTGTAGTGCGGGCTTGTTCAGCCGTAGCCGCAGTGATGTTCAGGTGCCCCATCTTGCGGGCGCGCTTGGCATCGACCTTGCCGTACAGGTGCAGGTGGGCGCCGGGCAGGGCCAGCACCAGATCCCAGGCGGGAGACTGGGCGGTGTCGCCATCCTTGAACCACAGATCACCCAGCAGGTTGAGCATGATGGTGGCGCTGTGCTGGCGCGGCTGCACCAGGGGCAGGTTGGTCATGCAGCGCACTTGCAGGTCGAACTGTGAGACGTCCATGGCGTTCTGGCTGTAGTGGCCGCTGTTGTGCGGGCGCGGGGCGATCTCGTTGACCACCAGCATGCCGTCGTCCAGCACAAAGAATTCCACGCACAGCACGCCCACATAGTCCAGGCCTTGTGCTACAGATTTTGCAGCTGTAATCGCTTGCTCTGCCTGCGCTGCAGGCACATTTCCTTCGTAAACCTCGGTGATGGCCAGAATGCCGTCGCGGTGCAGATTGCGCTGCACAGGCAGGTTGACGATGCTGCCATCGCGGCCACGGGCCACGATGACCGAGCATTCGTGGGCCAGCGGCAGCATTTTTTCCAGCACGCAGGCTACGTTGCCCAGCTCGTTCCAGCCTTGGGCCAGCTCTTCGCGGGTCTTGACGCGGATCTGGCCCTTGCCGTCATAGCCCATGCGAGCGGTCTTCAGAATGCCGGGCAGCAGCGCGTCGTTGACAGCGGCCAGTTGCACAGGCTTTTCAATCACGGCGTAGGGCGCGCAGGGCACGCCGCACTTCATGAAGTGGGCCTTTTCGGCGGCGCGGTCCTGGGCAATCGCCACGGCAGAACCGGCGGGCGATACGGGCAGGCTTTCGGCCAGCTTGTTCAGGCTGCCCGCAGGCACATTTTCGAATTCGGTGGTCACGGCGGCGCACAGCTTGGCGAGCTCTGCCAGGCCTTGTGCGTCTTCGTAACCGGTGCGGATGTGGTGGTGGCTGACGAGCCCTGCGGGGCTGGTCGCGTCTTTGTCCAGCACGGCGGTGAAGTAGCCCATGGCTTGCGCGGCGTGGGCAAACATGCGGCCCAGCTGGCCGCCGCCCAGCACGCCCAGCGTTGCGCCGGGCAGGATCACGTTGTTGTCCTTGGCGCTCATGCGTTCACCGGCAGGGTCATATTGCGGGCGGCTTCGGTCTGCTCGGTGCGGAAGGCTTCCAGCTTCTTGCGCAGCTCAGCATCTTCATTGGCCAGCAGGGCCACGGCAAACAGGGCCGCGTTGGCCGCACCGGCGTTGCCGATGGCAAAGGTGGCCACGGGCACACCCTTGGGCATTTGCACGATGGAGTGCAGCGAATCCACGCCTTGCAGATGGCGGCTGGCCACGGGCACGCCCAGCACGGGCACGGGGGTCTTGGCAGCAATCATGCCGGGCAGGTGGGCCGCGCCGCCGGCACCGGCGATGATGGCCTTGATCCCGCGCTCTGCCGCAGTCTCGGCAAAGCGGAACATGTCGTCCGGCATGCGGTGGGCCGAAACGACCTTGGCTTCAAAAGCGATACCGAATTGCTGGAGGATGGCAACTGCGTGTTGCATGGTGTCCCAGTCGCTGCTGGAACCCATGACCACGCCAACTTGGATGGGGTTCATGTTCTTCAGGGCAAGCCGCCCGGCCTAGTGGAACCCCTGATTTTACGGTTTCGCGGCCTGACCGGGCGGCGGCGGGTCAAAGCCGTCCGGTCAGAGCTGCTATGACACGCAGTTATGCGCTCGTCGCCTTGTCGCGGGCAAAGCCCAGCACACGGTCCCTGAAGACGTGGATGACCCAGCCCAGCACGGCCAGTGTCTGCAGGCTCAGCGAGATCCATGGGATGTAGTGCACCCACTCACCGGCCTTTTCTATGGCATTGGGCGAGCCCATCCACATGCCAAAGACCGGTTGCACCACCATGGCACCGGCATAGCCTGCCACTCCATAGGCCAGCAGTGGCGCGACGAGGTTGAAGATCAGCCAGGCAATGACGAAGGCCGTCATGGGCGACTTGAGCCTGCCGGCCAGCAGGGAGAAGCCGGTCAGCAGCAGGCAGTCGCGCAGCAGATGCAGGCACAGGTAGAAGTTGAAGGTGTTGAGCTGGCCCGTGATGGCGGCCTCAAAGTCGTAGGGCACAAAGAGCAACAGCGCGGCCATGGCAAAGGCCAGCAGCAGGCTGACGGGCCACAGCGGCAGGGCCTCCAGAGCTTCACTCCAGCGCTGGCGGCTGACAGACCATTGCACCTGGCGCCAGGCGCGCAGATGCTGGTCCATGTGCTGCAGCGCGACATAGGCCGTGCCAATCACGGCAATCCAGGCCGTGCTGCTGAAGAAGGCAGTCGCCCCCACATCCAGCGAACCGGCCGAGAAAAAGCCCGTGAGCGCCAGGCCTAGCGGCCAGGCCCAGGGCAGGGTGCGCACATCAAGCCGCGTGCAGAGCTGACGCCACAGGGCTAGCAAACCCAGGCCCAGCACCAGAGCACCGGCCAGATAGGCCAGGCCCAGCCCGCCGACTTCCATGCCCCACCAGAGCACGGGCTCGGGGTTGCTGCTTTTCATGCCGTTGTAGACATGGCTGATGAAGGGGCCGGGGATGAAAAACAGCAGCAGCAAGGGCACGAGAGCAGCGCGCCTGCGGTTGACCGGCCTGTCCTGCAGGCCCCAGCTCATCAGCACCGAGTTCATGGCCCAGGTCTGCAGGCCCAGGCCCCAGAGCACGGCCAGAGCAATGGTGTGGTGCATCTGCAGTGGCTCCAGCACCCAGACGGTGGCAATGGCGGCGCTGGCCATGGCAAACCACAGCACATACAGCCAGGCGGGCAGGGTCGCGCCCAGCAGCTTGCCCCAGGCCATCTGCCAGGGCGAGAGGGCGGAAAGGCGCTGCCAGTCCCAGGTGTTCTGGCTGGCTTCTTCGGCCAGACTGCGCCCGGCCAGCACGCTGCCGTAGATGACGGCAGCAATCCACAGCCCGGCCATGGCCGTCATGCTCAGAGAGCCGGGCAGATTCTTGGGTGCGGACAGGGCTACGGGCAGGGCCAGTACCAGCAGGCACAGGCCCAGGCTCCAGGCCAGCAGCGAGGGGCGCCAGTTCAGCCAGAGCTGGCGCTGAAATTCGGGGTTGCGCGTGCTCATGCTTGCTCCTTGTTCACGGGGCCTTGGCCATGGGTGTCTCTGGCCTGCGCGGTGCGCGCATAGCGGTCTTGCAGGCGCTCACGCAGCGGGTACAGCGCTGCGACGGGAATGCCGGCCTGCACCAGCTGGGCCAGCCAGGCCGCACGGGCACTGGCGGCGGCAGGCAGCCACAACTGAATCGGGCGCTGACCACTCAGGTCGAAGTCCTGCACCTGCGTGCTCAGCAAGGCCTGGCGCAACCGGGCTTCAAAGCCGTCACTTTGTTCCATGGCCACTTCCAGTGCATAGAGCTGGGGCTGCTGTGCCGTCTGGGCCTGTGCGGCCGCACTGAGGTTGTCCGCGCTTTGCAAAGCCTCGTGGCTTTCGATGCGGCCATTGCGAATGCTCAGAATATGCGTGCAGTACTCGTCCAGCTCGCTGAGGATGTGGCTGGAGACGATCAGCGTCATGCCCTGTGCCTGCAGCTGGCGAAACAGCTGGGAGAGGCTGCTGCGCGCATCGGGGTCCAGACCGCTGGCCGGCTCGTCCAGCAGCAGCACGCTGGGCTGGTGCACGATGGCCTGGCCGATGGCCACGCGCTGGCGCTGGCCGCGCGAGAGTTCGGTCGGGTGGCGGTGCAGCAGCTCGGTCAGGCCCAGTTGCGCGGCCACCTGCTGCACGCGGACAGCGACCTGCGCGGGATCCACGCCCATGGACAGGGCCGAGTACTGCAGGCAGCGCGTGACGCTGAGACGGTCATAGAGGCCGTAAAAGTCCGACAGATAGCCGAGGTGGCGGTGCACCTCGCGCGGCTGCTCCTCTACGGACAGGCCTTTGACATGGATCTGCCCCGACAGCGGCTGCTCCAGCCCGGCGATGCAGCGCATCAATGTGGACTTGCCTGCGCCATTGGGGCCGACCAGTGCGGTGACGCTGCCGGCGGCGATGGACAGGCTCACGCCATCGAGTGCGCGGTGGCCCGGATATTCAAACACCAGTTGTGAAACTTCAATCAAGTCTGCGCTCCTTGGTTGGCAGGCAATATAGCTGAGGTGCAGGTCGGCCTCATGGGGCAATGGCTCTCAAAACAGGAGCTTTAAGCGCAAGTCTCCCAATGCTTTGTGAAGTCAAAGAGGTTGAAATCCAATGACAACAAGCGCCAGGTGCTTTCATTTGCAGAGCAAAAGCCCTTGCCTCCTCGGCCTATGAATTGCCGCAGCGTATTTGCGTAGAGAATCGCAGCATCGCCCGGCTGGCACCAAGGGTGCGAAGGCCGGCTTGCAAGAATCTTCAGCGCAGCCGTCAGTGCGGTCGCGCAAGCAGCATTGGGAATCACATGATTGACGTCACCATCGAGAATTTTGAAGCCGAAGTTGTAGCAGCCTCAATGGCCGTGCCTGTGCTGGTGGACTTCTGGGCACCCTGGTGCGGTCCCTGCAAGACGCTGGGCCCGGTGCTGGAGAAGCTGGAAGAAGCGTATGCAGGCCGCTTCAAGCTGGTCAAGATCGACTCCGACCAGGAGCAGCAGCTGGCCAGCATGTTCGGTATCCGCTCCATCCCCACCTGTGTGCTGATGATGGGCGGCAAGCCTGTGGACGGCTTCATGGGCGCTCAGCCCGAAGGCAAGCTGCGCGAGTTCCTCGACAAGCATCTGCCCTCCGAAGGCGCGCTGATGGCGGAAGCCGAAGCGGACGAAGCGCAGGCTCTGCTGGAGTCCGGTGACACCCAGGCCGCACTGCAAAAGCTGGCCGATGCGCTGGCCGCCGATCCCGCCAATGACGATGCCCGCTTTGACTATGTGCGCCTCTTGATTGCCACTGGCAGCTTTGACGAAGCCCACGCCTTGCTGGCCGAGCCCATCAAGCGCATTCCCCAGCCGCTGCGCTTTGAGGCGCTGAACCAGTGGCTCAAGGCGTTGGAGTTCGCCATGCAGGACGACAACGCCGATGTGGCTAAGTTCGATGCCTTGATCGAAGCTAACAAGCGCGACTTTGACGCCCGCTTTGGCCGCGCCCGCGCCCTGCTGGCCCACAGCCAGTGGACGCTGTCCATGGACGAGCTGCTGGAAATCATCATGCGCGACAAGGAGTGGAACGGGCAGGCTGCTCGCAAGCTCATCGTGGCCGTGCTGGAACTGCTGACTCCTCCCAAGCCCAAGAAGCAGGACGCCGTGCCCGGCAAGACCGCTGGCGGCATCGAGCTGCTGGGCAAAGGCAATGCCGAGCAGGATGAGGCGACGGCGCTGGTCAACAGCTATCGCCGCCGCTTGAGCATGGCGTTGAACTGATCACACCCCCTGAGCGGCTGCGCCGCTTCCCCCTCTCTGGCGCATAGCGCCGGAGGGGGACGACAGCCTCGCTGCGCGGCGGCGCTTGCTCGCCGTCTCTTGTTTCCGGTTGCACCAGTTTTTGACGTGGTGGGTATGGATCAGATCTTTTCAGTGGCCTTTAATGGCCTGTTTTTGTATCTGGGGCTGGCACTGGTCTTCATGGCCCTGGCAGGCGTGTTGCGCTCGCCGCGCTTCAAGGGCTGGCGCGGGGAGAGGGCGGTGCAGCGGCTGATTGCGCAGCGGCTCAATCCGCTGATCTATGTGGATCTGCACAACGTCACCCTGCCCACAGCGGATGGCGGCAGCACGCAGATCGATCATCTGATCTTCTCGCCCTATGGCCTGTTTGTGCTGGAGACCAAGAACTTCCAGGGCTGGATTTTTGGCACCGAAAAGCAGCGCGAGTGGACGCAGCAGATTTTCAAGAAGCGCAGCAAGTTTCAGAACCCGCTGCGCCAGAACTACAAGCACATCAAGACCTTGCAGGAGTTGCTGGGCATGGAGTCCGCACATGTGCATTCGGTCATCGCCTTTGTGGGCGACTGCGAGTTCAAGACCGAGATGCCGCCTCAGGTCACGCGTGGCGATGGCTTTGCAGCCTATATCCAGAGCTTTGATCAGACCGTCTGGAGTCCGGAGCAGATGCAGATGTGGCTGGACAAGCTTGATGAGGTGAAGCTGCAGCCAGGCCGCGCAACCGACAAGCGGCATGTGGCCCATGTGAAGCAACTGCAATCCGCCAAACAGGTGCGCCGCACCCGGGCGAAGCTGGAGCCGGATGTGCAGGCCGAGCCCGTCAGGCCGGTGGCTCCTGAGACCGTGGATATTCTGCTGGAGCCTGTGGCGGCTCTAGCTCCAACGGTGACTCAAGCCATTCCAAAAACTGATCGGGAAGTGCTACCCAAAGCACCCGCGGAAGCGAAAACGGAAGCGGAGGCAGTCAGGCAGGTGGATGACGTGCCGGTATGCCCGCAGTGCACATGGCCGCTGCGCAAGCTGTTGATGCAGCGCGGTCCGCTGGCAGGGCAGGCCATCTGGCGCTGCACCAATGCTGCGGCCTGCCAGTTTGTACGCAGCAGCCCATAGCCGCGGGTTGGCAGGTGCAGCGCTTGTCTGCATGATGCTCAGCTTGAAACGGAGATATTGATGGATCCCAATCTGTATCAAGCGGCGCGCCAACTGCCTGCCGGCGATGGGCGCATGGCGCAGCTCTACCAGCTGGCGGTATCGCCAGCACAGCCCCTGAATCTGGCCGCGCTGGTGCGCAAGGGACTGCTTTGGGTCGCGGGACTGCTGCTGGCCAGCGGGCTGATTTTCTGGGTTGCCGCCAATTGGCAGGAGCAGTCGCGCATGTTTCGACTGGGGCTGATCGAGGCGGCGCTGGCGCTGAGCGTACTCGCAGCCTGCGTCTGGCCGCGTGCCCGGAATGCCGCCTTGCTGTGTGCAACGCTGGTGTTGGGCGGGTTGCTGGCTTTCGTGGGGCAGACCTACCAGACGGGGGCCGATGCCTGGCATCTGTTTGCAGCCTGGGCTGCGCTGTCTCTGGTGTGGGTCGCTGCGGCCCGTAGCGATGTTCTCTGGCTGCTGTGGGTGCTGATTGTTGCGACGGGGCTGGTGATGTGGACGGGCCGTTTGGATTGGGCAGATGTGCTGTTTGAGCAGTCGTCTTCTCTTTCTCAGATCGGCCTGAACCTGGGGCTGTGGTTGCTGTTGGCCATCTGCCCCGCCTTGCTGTCCCTGGTGCCTGCGCTGCGTGTGAAGGGGCAGGACGGTCATATAGGCTGGTGGTCGCATCGCACGGCGGTGGGCTGCGCTCTGGCCGCATGGTCTGGAATGGGCATGACGCAGTTGCTGGCAACCAGGGGAGATGCATCCGGCCTGATTCTGGGGCTGGTGGTGGTGCTGGTTGGCGGTGTGTTGTGGCTGTCTTTGTGGGGCCGTTTTCAGGACTTTGTGACGGCCTGCCTGGCAATGCTGGCGGTCAATGTTCTGCTGCTGTCCTCGCTGGCCCGCTGGCTGTTTGAGAGCGGGGGCGAAGTCATGCTGCTGATTTTTGGCTTGGTGACACTGGGCTGTATTGCGGTTTCGGTGCGCTGCCTGCTCAGCGTGCAGCAGCGCATGCGTTCCGAGCAGCCATCCACCCTCAAGGAGGCTGCATGAATCGCTTTCAATCACGGCCTGCTTGGTGGGCACAGGCCCGTGCGCAGCAACTGGTGCAAAGCGATTGGCCCGCGCAGGACAGGGAAGAGCCTTCGCCCTTGGTCATTGCCATGGTCATGCTGGGTGTGCTGGTTTGCACGCTACCGGTAGCGGCGTTCTTGCTGCTGGCCTGGAGTGAGCTGATGGAGGGAGTGGGCGGTACCGTTTTTGCGGTGCTCATGCTGGCGGTTGCAGGGGCTTTGCTGCGACGGGCCGAGCAGGCTTTCGTCAGTTGCGCAGGGCTGGTGCTCTGGGGCCTGGGCCTGGGACTGTTGCTGTTTAAGCTGGGTCTGGAGGACTTTGAGACCCGCCAGAGCATGCTGCTGCTTTTCTCCTGCGCCGCAGTGTTGCAGTTGCTGGGGGCCTGGCTGGCCAATGTGCGCTGGATTCAGGCCGTCATGGGCGTGGGCTGGGCAGTGGCGGTCTACGGCATGTGCTTTACGCTGCAGCGCTGGAGTATCTGGATGGCTCCCGTGCTGCTGGGCTGTCAGCTGATCGCTTTGCTCTGGTGCCTGTGGCTGCGCGGTGAAGTGCAGCGACTGGAAAAGTCCGGAATGACGCCACCGCCATGGTGGACGCAACTGCGCTGGGCAGTGTTTGCCGATGCGGCCGTTGTGGGGCTGCTGTTCATCATGGTGCTGATGGACTATGGCATGTCAGCCTCCAGTTTGCTGGGCAGCATCTGGTGGAACCATGAAGTCCTGCAGAGCTGGCGCTGGCTGCTTTGGCTTGCGCGAGGGCTGGATGTGCTGGCGGTGCTGCTGGCAACAGCCTGGCTGCTGCGTGTCTGGCGACAGCGCCAGTTGCTGGACGCAGAGCTGCAATATGTGCTCGTGCTGGTCGGGGTTTTGCTGGCGATATGCGCGTGGTTCAGCCCCGGGCTGGGGGCTGTGAGTCTGATCGCTGCGGGGGCCTTGATGGCGGGCCGCTGGCGGATTGCCGTCTTGTGCGCGCTGGCTGCCTTGAGTTTTCTGGGGCATTTTTACTATGTGCTGAGCTGGCCTCTGGCGATCAAGGGTCTGGGTTTGGCAGCGCTGGGGACCCTGCTGTTGATCGGTCTGCTGTGGCCCAGGCGTGGCGTCCGGCACGAGCCAGCGGCGTTGGCTAGCGAAACGCCCAAGCCCAGGTGGGTCTGGGTGCTGCTGGGCGCCGTGCTGATCTTTGGGGTGGTCAACTGGGATGTGCGCGGCAAGGAGCAGGTCATTGCCCAAGGCCAGCGCATTCTGGTGCCCCTGGTGCCTGTGGATCCGCGATCGCTGATGCAGGGCGACTACATGGCGCTGCGCTTTGATTTGCCGCCCGATGTGCTGACGGGCCTGGAAACAATACAAGGTCCGGTGGCCCATGTCCTGGCCGGAGTGGATGCACAGGGCGTTGCCTTCATCAAGGCGCTGGCGCGCGACAGCCAGGCGGTGGGCGAGGGGGAGATCCTCTTGCCGCTCAAGCGGCTCAAAGGGCGCTGGGTGCTGGTCACGGATGCCTACTTCTTCCCCGAGGGGCAGGGCGAGCACTTTGCACAGGGCCGCTTTGGCGACTTCCGCGTGCTGCCGGACGGGCGCGCTTTGCTGGTGGGGCTGGCCGATGGAGCGGGGCAGGAGATCAAGCCTCTGCCCGGTGGTTCTATCTGGGACTTCCGGCCTGCAGCAGAGCGACTGAACTCTGAAGCGATGGGCGAGGAAGACCGCTCTCTGGAGTCGTCCCAGGACATGGGCGGCGAAAGTACGCCCGAAGCGCCTGAAGTGGTTGTGGAGGAGGCGTCTGAACCACCGCCTGCGATAAAGCCTGCCGAGCGCCGGGAGTAAAGCGGCGCAACCTCTGTTTTGCCTAGGTACATGCGAGCAAGGCCGATGGCGCAGGCAGGCCCGGGCTGGCCCCAATAATGGACAAGGCTTTGAAAACTGTGTGCATGACGACTGGGCAGCAAAGGCACTGCCCTAGAGGAGACAGACCATGAATCGACTGGCAGGCAAGACCGCCATCATCACAGGCGCAGCGCGTGGCATGGGCGCTGCGACTTGCCGGCTGTTTGTGGAGCAGGGCGCCAAGGTGGCTGTGGCAGACCTTCTGGATGAGGAAGGCCGGAAGCTGGCGCAGGAGCTGGGAGATGCGGCGCGCTTTTATCACCATGACGTGAGCAGCGAAGAGTCCTGGGCTGCGCTGCTGCAAAGCGTGGAGCGAGATCTGGGACCTGTCGATGTACTGGTCAATAACGCAGGCGTGCTGATGTTCAAGACCTTGCTCGACACCTCGCTGGCGGACTATGAGCGCGTGCTCAAAGTCAATCTGGTGGGCGAGTTTCTGGGCATCAAGGCGGTTGCACCCGGCATGGTCGAGCGCGGGCGCGGCTCCATCGTCAACATCTCGTCGGTGGATGGCATGAAGGGCGCGAATGGGCTGGCGGCTTACGCCTCGAGCAAATGGGGCGTGCGCGGTCTGACCAAGGTGGCAGCCATGGAACTGGGGCACCGCGGTGTGCGTGTGAATGCGGTACTGCCCGGTGGTATGGACACCGCCATGGGCAACCCCGGTCAGCGTGGGCGCGATGAGGTCAACCAGGGCTTTACCAATATTCCGCTTCAGCGGGTTGCCGAGCCGCACGAGGTTGCCGCAGCCACGCTGTTTCTGGCCAGTGATGAGTCGGCTTATATGGTGGGTGCAGAAATCGTGGTGGATGGCGGCATGACCACAGGTCACTACTACCAGGGCTTGCCCGGTGCCCCCGGTATTGGGCGATAACTCCTGAAAAAGGAGCTTGATGCGACTTTTGATGCAGCATTTCAATGCGTTTTGAATGAGATTTTTATGTACACCAAGCCCTTTATGCTCCTTAATTTGAAGCAATTTCGCATGGGCATCAGCAGCCTGTGCATGTTCTGGGTGTTGGCGGGCTGCGCTGCCTTGCCTGTGCCCTCAGAGGCAGAAGCCATGGAGGCGACCCCTGCGCCGCTGCTCAATACGTACTGGAAGCTGCATCAGATTGGCAATGGACCGCATGTCGGTGCTTTTGACAATCAGCCCGAAGCGCATCTGGTTTTGCAAGAGGGAAGCGGGCGTTTTCACGGTGCGGGCGGCTGCAATCGACTGCAGGGTAGCTACAGCCTGGACGGGCGCTGGCTGCAGCTGTCAGCCGTTGCCACCACACGCATGGCTTGTGCGCAGGGCGGGCGCATGGAGCAGGTGCTTCTCGCCACCTTGCCCAAGGTGAACAGCTATTCGATTCAGGGTCAGAAGCTGCTGCTCAGCGATGCTGACGGACAGGTGTTGCTGCGGCTGGAGGCGGTGTACCTGCGCTGAAGGGGCTGCCTTGTGTGGCTCTCAGTGCGCCAGCGCCGCTGGCTTGCGCACTGCGCTGCTGGAGAGGGCGCGAATGGGAATGCCCATGTTCTGCGGAATTTCCCCCGACAGTTGCAACGCCAGGTAGCGCGTGCAGCACACGCGCAGAAAAGAGCTGAAGTTGTCCACCGCGCCGCGCTCGACCAGCAGCTCGTCATAGAGCTTGGTGCAGAGCTGGGGCACCGTGTAGCCGTCGCGCGCGGCAATCTCTTCAAGCACCTGCCAGAACAGGTTTTCCAGCCGGATGCTGGTGGCCACGCCATGCAGCCGGATGGAGCGGGCTTTGTGGGCCCAGAGTTGTGGGTCGGCGCTGATAAAGACCTGGCACATGGCGTAAACCTCTCAAAGCAAAACCGGGCCATGGTGTGGCCCGGTGAGTGCTTCGTCAAGCGGCTGGCTTAGAAAACTCCTGAAACCATAGCTGCTTGTGCTTGATGGAAAAGCGTTAAAGGTGGTTTTTAGTGAGAAATCTTCGTGCCCAGCAGCGCCAGAAACTGCGCAATCCAGGCCGGATGCGCGGGCCACGCCGGTGCACTGACCAGATTGCCCTCGGTGTGGGCTTGATCGACGGGGATGTCGGCATAGGTGCCGCCGGCCAGCTCCACCTCGGCACGGCAGGCGGGGTAGGCCGAGCAGGTACGTCCCTTGAGCACGCCGGCACCGGCCAGCAACTGCGCACCGTGGCAGACGGCGGCCACGGGCTTGTTGGTGTCGAAGAAGTGGCGCACGGCGGCGCGCACGCTTTCATAGCCACGCAGATACTCGGGGCCTCGGCCGCCGGGGATGACCAGGGCGTCGTAGTCGGCCGCCTTCACATCGGCAAAGGTGGCGTTGAGCGTGAAGTTGTGCCCCGGCTTTTCGCTGTAGGTCTGCGCACCTTCAAAGTCGTGAATCGCGGTCTTGATCTGGTCGCCCGCTTTTTTGTCGGGGCAGACGGCGTGCACGGTATGACCCACGGCCAGCAGCGCCTGAAACGGCACCATGGTTTCGTAGTCCTCGCAGTAGTCGCCGCAAATCATCAGAATCTTCTTGCCTGCCATGGTCTGTCTCCTTGTGTGTTGGGTGCAGACCATTGTGGGCGGGCAAGCTGGGTGGCGGGTGTTAACCGGTTACTACATCGCTGTTCAAGGAGCCGGGGATGGGGTAGTGCATGCCGTAGTCCGAAGAGCGCTGGTACAGCTTGAGGCCGAACTGCGGCAGCATGGCAATCAGGTGGTCGAAGATCTCGCCCTGAATGGCTTCGTACTCCACCCAGATGGTGGTTCTGGTGTAGCAGTACAGCTGCAGAGGAACGCCCTGCGGAGAGGGCTCCAGCGTGCGGGCCAGCAAGAACATGCCGGGGCCTTGGTGGATGCCCGGATGGGCCAGCAGATAGGCATAGGCGTAGGCCTTGAAGGCCGCCAGATTGCTGACCTGATCGGGAGCGATCAGGTGGCCGCTTTGGGCGGTGATGGTGCCGGGCTGGGCATCATCCACGGCGCGCAGGCCGGTTTTTTCACTCCAGTAATCGCGCAGCAGCGCAATGCCGGAAAGCGTACGGCGCTCCTCTTCAGAGAGCAGGTGAATGCTGTGGGCATCGATGGACAGCGAGCGCTGTATGCGGCGGCCGCCCGACTCGAACATGCCGCGCCAGTTCTTGAAGCTGTCCGTCATCAAGCGCCAGGTGGGGATGGTGGTGATGGTCTTGTCGAAGTTCTGCACCTTGACGGTGTTGAGTGCGATGTCGATGACAAAGCCATCGGCCCCGACCTGGGGCATCTCGATCCAGTCTCCGACGCGCAGCATGTCGTTGCTGCTGAGCTGAACACCGGCAACAAAGGAGAGGATGGTGTCCTTGAACACCAGCATCAGCACGGCCGACATGGCGCCCAGGCCAGACAGCAGCAGCAAGGGTGAGCGATTGAGCAAGGTGGCCACGATCAGCACGGCCGCGAAGCTGCAGATCAGCAGCTTGCCCAGCTGCACATAGCTTTTGATGGAGTGGGTTTGAGGGGCCGCCTTGCGTTGTTCGTCCTTGTCGTGCGCCTCGTTGGCGGCATTGAGCAGGTCGCACAGTGCGCGAGCCAGGTGGTAGACCGTGAAGGCGACTGCCCCATTGGTGATCAAGGTGGTCCAGCGGGCTTCCAGGTGAGGTACGCCCTGCACGCCAAACTGGATGATCAGCGACGGAACGACCCTGGCCATGCGGCGCAGCACCTTGTCGTGCATGAGGATTTGCGCCCAGGTGGTCTTGAGCGTGTCCCGCATGCGGCGGAAGGCCTTGGGCAGCAGCCACTGGGCCAGTCCGCCGACAAGCAGGGCCGTCAGGGCCAGTGCGCACAGGGAGGCCAGCGTTTGCATGGCGGGGTTCCATTCGGAGACAAAAGACCAGCGGGACAGCAACAAAAGCTCCTTGAAAAAATGAAAGGGGGCAAGCATGGCAGCGGGGACAAAGACGGTAGCTGCTCGCCAGGCCGGCAGGCGATAGCCCCGTCAGAGTGACATGCAGGGCAAAAGTTCAGCGCAGATTGCGCACAGCACATGCGCCGCGCAAGCTTACGCAAAGCTGGATTTCCGAGTTTGGCGTGCAGGAAGGGCGGGCCAGATGGCGCAGCGGGTTTTGCGGTCATGCGGACCTAAACCGGCGCAGGCGAGCCGGGAGCCTAAAATCCCGGTTGATTTCAGATTTCTACCTTGCCGGGTCCCTCAGTGGGGGCTGGCGGCCACCGCACTGCAACATGCAAGAAAAGTTCAACCACATTGAGGTCGAGCGCGCCGCGCAAGACCATTGGCAAGCCAAGGACGCCTACCGCGTCACTGAAGACCAGTCCAAGCCCAAGTACTACGCCTGCTCCATGCTGCCCTACCCCTCGGGCAAGCTGCACATGGGCCACGTGCGCAACTACACCATCAACGACATGCTCACGCGCCAGTTGCGCATGAAGGGCTACAACGTCTTGATGCCCATGGGCTGGGACGCCTTCGGCCTGCCTGCCGAGAACGCGGCGCTGAAGAACAAGGTGCCGCCTGCTCAATGGACGTACGACAACATCGCGTACATGAAAAAGCAGATGCAGGCCATGGGCCTAGCCATCGACTGGTCGCGCGAAATCTCCACCTGCGATCCCGATTACTACAAGTGGAACCAGTGGCTGTTCCTCAAGATGCTGGAAAAGGGCATCGCCTACCGCAAGACCCAGGTTGTGAACTGGGACCCGGTGGACCAGACCGTGCTGGCCAATGAGCAGGTGATCGACGGCCGTGGCTGGCGCACCGGTGCGCTGGTGGAAAAGCGCGAGATCCCCGGCTACTACCTGGCCATCACCAACTACGCACAAGAGTTGCTGGACCATGTACAGGTCGGCAATGAGAAGGCGACGCTGAACGGCTGGCCCGACAAGGTGCGCCTGATGCAGGAAAACTGGATCGGCAAGTCAGCGGGCGTGCGCTTTGCCTTCAACCATGACATCAAGGGCGCTGACGGTCAGCTGATTGGTGACGGCAAGATGTATGTCTTCACCACACGTGCCGACACCATCATGGGCGTGACTTTCTGCGCCGTGGCGCCTGAGCACCCTCTGGCGCAGCATGCAGCGGCTTCCCAGCCTGAGCTGGCGGCCTTTATCGCTGAGTGCAAGAAGGGCGGAACGACCGAAGCCGAGCTGGCAACCCAGGAAAAGCTGGGCAAGCCTACGGGCCTGTTCGTCACCCATCCCCTCACCGGCGCACAAGTCGAGGTGTGGGTGGGCAACTATGTGCTGATGAGCTATGGCGACGGCGCCGTGATGGGCGTGCCTGCCCATGACGAGCGTGACTTTGCCTTTGCCAACAAGTACGGACTGCCCATCAAGCAGGTCGTGGCCGTGGAGGGCGAGAGCTTCTCGACGGAGGTATGGCAGGAATGGTATGGCGACAAGCAAAAGTGCGTCTGTGTGAACTCCGGTGAGCTGGACGGCTTGAGCCATGGCCAGGCCGTGGATAAGGTGGCCGAACTGCTGTCCGCCAAGGGCCTGGGCGAGAAGAAAACCACCTGGCGTCTGCGTGACTGGGGTGTGAGCCGCCAGCGCTACTGGGGCACGCCTATCCCGATCATCCACTGCGCAGACTGCGGCGCCCAGCCCGTGCCTGAAAAAGACCTGCCCGTGGTGCTGCCCGAAGACCTGGTACCCGATGGCTCGGGCAATCCGCTGGTCAAGAGCGAAGCCTTCCATGCTGGCGTGGTCTGCCCCTGCTGCGGCAAGCCTGCGCGCCGTGAAACCGACACCATGGACACCTTCGTGGACTCGTCCTGGTACTTCATGCGCTATTGCGACGCCAAGAACAGCGAGCAGATGGTGGCCGGCGGCGCCGACTACTGGATGCCCATGGATCAGTACATCGGCGGCGTGGAACACGCCATCCTGCACTTGCTGTACGCACGCTTCTGGACCAAGGTCATGCGCGACCTGGGCCTGGTCAAGATCGACGAGCCCTTCACCAAGCTGCTCACGCAGGGCATGGTGCTCAACCACATCTACAGCCGCCGCACGGCCAAGGGCGCCAAGGAATACTTCTGGCCCAAGGATGTGGAGCATGTGACGGACGAGACCGGCAAGGTCATTGGCGCAAAGCTCAAGGTGGAAGTGGACAGTGCCGACGGCCTGTTGCCCGTGGGCACGGCCATCGACTACGAGGGCGTGGGCACCATGTCCAAGTCCAAGAACAACGGTATCGATCCGCAGGAGCTGATCGAGAAGTACGGCGCCGACACGGCCCGTCTGTACACCATGTTCACCTCGCCCCCCGAGCTGACGCTGGAGTGGAACGATGCCGCCGTGGAAGGCAGCTACCGTTTCCTGCGCCGTGTCTACAACTTCGGTGCGAAGCTGACAGCCATGGATATGACGGCAGCCCTGCAAGGCGTGGCCGGTGCCAAGTCGCTGGATGATGTGGAGTTCGGCAAGGCCGCCAAGGCGCTGCGCCTGGAAATCCACAACGTGCTCAAGCAGGTGGACTATGACTACTCGCGCATGCAGTACAACACCGTGGTGTCTGGTGCGATGAAGATGATCAACGCGCTGGAAGACTTCAAGGCCGTCGACGAAGCCGGTGGCCAGGTCGCCCTGATCGAAGGCTTTGGCATCCTGCTGCGCGTGCTGTATCCCGCAACACCCCACCTGGCCCATGTGTTGTGGAGCGAGCTGGGCTATGCCAACCATATGGGTGATCTGCTGGATGCCGCATGGCCTCAGGTCGATCCGAAGGCGCTGGTACAGGACGAGATCTCGCTGGTGCTGCAGGTCAACGGCAAGCTGCGCGGTGCGATTCTGGTGGCAGCGGGGGCCGATAAGGCCACTATCGAAGCGGCTGCGCTGGCCAACGAGGAATACCAGAAGTTTGCCGAAGGCAAGGCCCCCAAGAAGATCATTGTGGTGCCAGGTCGACTGGTGAATATTGTGGTGTGAGCGTAGTCACCCCCTGAGGCGCTTTCGCGCCTTCCCCCTCTCTCGATGCTTTGCATCGGGAGGGGGACAATACCTTCGCTGCGGGGCGGCCCTTGCTCGGTATTTTTGGCAAAAAGGGCGATGCCATACGCTGTGAACCCGCTGCTATTCATGGGGCACGCGGGCGTTGAATTGAAGGACCGTTGATGCAAAAACGTACGCTGCTGGCCGCCATGGCCTTGACGCCTCTGCTCGGGGCTTGTGGTTTTCGCCTGCGCGGCGCACCCAATTTTGTGTTTGGATCCATTTATGTGCAGGCTGGGCGTGGCTCGCCGGTCGGTACTTTGCTGCGCCGCAATCTGGAGTCCGCCAGCGACAAGCTCACGGTGGTCAAGGATCCTGCATCGCCTGATACTGCAGAGGTAATCTGCCAAGTCATCAGCGAGCGGGCTGAGCGCATCATCATCGGCTCCAATGTGGCCGGCCAGGTGCGTGAAATCGACTTGCGACTGACGGTGCGCTTTTCACTGCGTACACCGGGTGGAGATGAAATCATTGAACCTACGGAAATTCGCCAGACGCGCAACGTGACCTATAACGAAACACAGGCCTTGTCCAAAGCTTCGGAAGAAGAAATGCTGAACAAGGACATGCGCAATGACATCGTCCAGCAGATCATTCGCCGCTTGGGTGCAGTGAAGACACTGGAAATATCCTGATTTGATAGCTGCTTGCGCTTTATCGATAAGCGTTCGCGGCATATTTGATGCCTAAAGACTCATGCAGCTTGCGCTGAACCAGCTTTCCTCTCATCTGGCCAAGGGCTTGCGTTCGCTTTATGTGTTGCATGGTGACGAGCCTTTGCAGCAGCAGGAGGCGGCAGATGCCATCCGCGCCACGGCGCGCGCCCAGGGCTATACCGAGCGCAGCAGCTACACCGTCATGGGTGCGCACTTTGACTGGAGTGGTGTGCTGGCAGCGGGTGGTTCCCTGAGCCTGTTTGCAGACAAACAGATTCTGGAAGTCCGTATTCCCAGCGGCAAGCCTGGCAAGGATGGCAGCGCGGCGCTGCAGCAGCTGGCGCAAAGTGCTCAGGGCAATGAAAGCACGCTGACCATCATCAGCTTGCCACGCCTGGATAAGGCTACCAAGACCGGAGCCTGGTTTGCAGCCTTGGATGCTCAGGGTGTCTCCCTGCAGATCGAACCGATTGAGCGCGCTGCGCTGCCGCACTGGATTGCACAGCGGCTGTCGCTGCAAAACCAGCGCGTGGCGGCGGGCGAGGAAGGCCAGCGCACGCTGCAGTTTTTTGCCGACCGGGTGGAAGGTAATCTGCTGGCGGCGCACCAAGAGATTCAAAAGCTGGCGCTGCTGCACCCCGAAGGGGAACTGAGCCTCGAGCAGGTCGAGCAGGCCGTGCTCAACGTGGCGCGCTATGACGTGTTCAAGCTGTCGGAAGCGGTGCTGTCCGGGCAGGTGGCGCGCACCATGCGCATGCTCGATGGGCTGCAAGCCGAAGGCGAGGCCGAGGTGCTGGTGCACTGGTCGCTGGCCGAGGATATTCGCAACATCAAACGTGTGAAAGATGCGATGGCTGGTGGCAAGCCTTTGCCTATGGCGCTGCGTGAAAATCGCATCTGGGGACCGAAAGAGCGGCTGATGGAGCGGCTGCTGCCGCGTGTCAGTGATGCGCGCGCAGCCGAGCTGCTGCAGGCGGCGCATGCGGTGGACGGCATTGTCAAAGGCCTGCCCAGCTCAGGCTGGCCGCGCGACAGTTGGCAGGCCTTGCGCCAACTGGCCATGCAGCTGGCGACCGCAGGAAATAGGCCCTGAGGCTCTGCGCGCTTGTCCTTTCTTCATTCAAAGGGAGGAAGCCGCACTGGGGGCGTCTTGGCTCGCGGCTCCTTGGACAGGAGCTGAGTAGTTCTTGCACTGTGCCTTGATCAGCTCAACTGCTCCAGCTGCGCCTGTGCCTTGTCCGCCCAGGTCTGCAGGTTGTCCAGCAAGTCGGTCTGACTGAATGAGCAGCTCTCCTCGGTGAACAGGGCGCTGGATTCGAGTCGATCCAGCAGGTTGAGCAGGACTTCCCCATAGCGCGGCGGCAATGCCTGCAGCAGTGTGGTCGCGGCACGGGCCTGTTGTCCCAAGGCGGAGGCGGTAATCTGGGTTTGAGCGAGCTGCTCGAAGCCGCTGCGCAGTTGCTGGAGCTGGCGCGCTGCCTCCATCAAGTCGGGGGAATGGGTCATAAGTCTCCTTGTGGTTGTGGCCTCCAGTTTAGGTGGCTCTTGTCTCATAAAACCCTGTGTGATGTCTTTGTCTGCGCAAGTTGCGTATCTCGGCGAAAATCCCTCCATGAACGCGCTCAATACCGTCGAATACATGCACAACCTTGGTGTACAGGCTAAAGCCGCCTCTGCGCTGATGGCACGTGCGTCTGCAGCTACAAAAAACAAAGCACTCAAGGCGCTGGCCCGCCTGCTGCGCGAGAATGTCGAGCCGCTGCAGATCGACAATGCCCGCGACTTGGAGCGCGCCGTGTCCAACGGACTGGCAGCTCCCATGGTCGATCGCCTGCGTCTGACACCCAAGGTCCTGGAGACTTGTGCCGAAGGCTGTGAACAATTGGCGGCCATGCCCGATGCGATTGGCGAGATCAGCGGCCTCAAGCAAATGCCCAGCGGTATCCGCGTGGGTCAGATGCGCGTGCCTCTGGGCGTGTTCGGCATGATTTATGAAAGCCGCCCCAATGTGACGATCGAAGCAGCCAGCCTGTCGATCAAGAGCGGCAATGCCTGCATCTTACGCGGCGGCTCGGAAGCGATTGACTCCAACAAGGCGCTGGCCAAGCTGGTTGCCCAGGCGCTGGCTGAAGCAGGCCTGCCTGAGGACGGCGTCAAGCTGGTGGAGACGACGGACCGCGAAGCCGTTGGTCAGTTGATTGCCATGCCTGACTATGTGGACGTCATCATCCCCCGTGGCGGCAAGGGCCTGATTGAGCGCATCAGCCGTGAAGCCAAGGTGCCCGTCATCAAGCATCTGGATGGCAATTGCCACACCTATGTGGATGACCCTTGCGACGTCGCCATGGCCGTGAAGGTGGCAGACAATGCCAAGACCAACAAGTACAGCCCTTGCAATGCGAGCGAGAGCCTGCTCGTCGCTAGGTCAATTGCTGCAGAATTTTTGCCCCGGATTGGCGCTGTCTACGCTGCCAAGGGCGTTGAAATGCGCTGCGATGCCGAGGCGCTGGTAATTTTGCAGGCGGTCAAGGATGCCAAGCTGGTGGCGGCCGTGGAGCAGGACTGGTTTGAAGAATACCTGGCCCCCGTCATCAGCGTGAAGCTGGTGGAAGGCGTGGGTGAGGCTATTGCCCATATCAACAGATATTCCAGTCACCATACGGAATCCATCCTGACCACCAACCATCTGCATGCGCAGAGGTTTCTGCGCGAGGTGGACTCGTCCAGTGTCATGGTCAACGCCAGCACGCGCTTTGCCGATGGCTTTGAGTACGGGCTGGGGGCAGAGATCGGCATCAGCACCGACAAATTTCATGCACGTGGGCCTGTGGGCATCGAGGGGTTGACCTCGCTTAAATACGTGGTTCTGGGCGACGGCGAAGTCCGTTCCTGAAATCAGCCAGCCGAGAGGCTGCGCAGGCGCAGCTCTCTCGGTTTTGAATTGATGCTGCAGCTTGGATCCCTTTCCATAACACCATGAAAATCATTATTCTGGGTGCCGGGCGTGTAGGTCAAAGTGTGGCCGAAAGCCTGGTGTCCGAGCAAAACGGAATCACGGTCATCGACACCGATGCGCGCGCTCTGCGCGAGCTGGAGTCACGCTTTGATCTGCGAGGCGTGGTTGGCAACGGCATTGATCCGCAGGTGCTGGCAGAGGCTGGTGCCAAAGACACGGATCTGCTGATTGCCTGTGCCTCCATGGATGAGACGAATCTGGTTTGCTGCAAGATTGCGCAAACTGTTTTCGATATTCCGACCCGTATTGCACGCGTTCGTTCTTCCAGCTTTGCTGTAGACGACCCGGTGCTGGGCAAGGAGGGCTTTGCGGTCGATCGCATCATCTGCCCTGAGGAATCCGTCACCAACTACATTCGCAAGCTCATCGAGTACCCCGAGGCCATGCAGGTGCGAGCCTTTGCGGGAGGGAGAGCCGCTCTTGCTTCGGTGCGCGCACGTGCGGGTGCTCCTGCTGTGGGCCTGCAGATCGCTCAGGTGCGTGAGCGCATGCCTGAGCTGGCCATGCGCATTGTGGCGATCTACCGCCGTTTCATGGATGAGCCTGACCGCTTTGTGCGCTGTGATGGCAATACGCGTATCGAGCCTGGCGATGAGGTGTTCATGCTGGCTGCGACCGAGCATGTTTCAGAGGCGCTCAAAGCTATCAACTTGCCGCAAGGGCGTCCATCACGGCCCGTGTATCGCATCATGCTCGTGGGAGGGGGGCAGGTCAGCCTGCGCTTGGCCAAGAAGCTGGCTCAGACTCCTGGCCGTTTTCACGTCAAGATCATCGAGCACAACGAGCAGCAGTGCCTGAGCCTCTCTTCCCAGCTGCCAGCGGAGGTACTGGTGCTGGAGGGTGATGCCACGGATGAAGGGGTGCTGGAGGAGGAGGGAATCGAGGAGGTCGATCTGTTCTTGGCTTTGACGGACGATGATGAAGACAACATCATGTCCAGCCTGCTGGCCAAGCGCATGGGCGCGCGTCGTGTGCTTTCGCTGATCAACCGCCGCGCTTACGCGGATTTGATGCACGGCACGCAGATCGACATTGCATTGTCTCCTGCGCAGGCCATGCTGGGTGAGTTTCTGGCTTACGTACGCCGTGGCGATGTGCAGGCTGTGCACAGCCTGCGCCGCGGTGTGGCCGAAGCGCTGGAGATTGTGGCGCGTGGAGACAGAAAAAGCTCACGTGTTGTGGGGCGGCAGGTGGAGGAGCTGCGTTTGCCCGAGGATGTGCATATCGGTTTGATCGTGCGCGGTATTCCCGAAGGCAAGACTTGCGAGGAAGTGGCGGGGACTGCCTTGGAGACCGAGGTCATCATTCCACGCAGCAACACCGTGATTGAATCAGGAGACCATGTGGTGTTTTTCCTGCCCAACAAGCGGCTGGTGCGCAATGTGGAAAATCTGTTCCGTGTCAGCGCAACCTTTTTCTGAGCCGGCTTCATGAAAGACTTGCTTCCTGTCCTGCGTGTGCTGGGCATGCTGATGATCCTGTTCGCAGGGGCCATGCTGCTGCCCTTTGGGGTGTCGTGGTTTACGCAGGATGGCATCTGGCGTATCTACCCCTGGGCCATTGGTTTGACCGTAGGTGTTGGTCTGCTGCTGTGGGGGGGGCTGCACCGCTACAAGCAAGACCTGCAGCCGCGTCACGGCGTGATTCTCGTCACGCTGGTCTGGGTGGTGTTGCCGCTGTGTGCCATGGTCCCACTGATGATGGGGCTGAGGCATGTTGGTATCTCCATCAGCTTTACCCATGCCTATTTCGAAGCCGTATCGGGTCTGACAACGACCGGCGCAACGGTGCTCAGTGGACTCGATCAGCTGCCCGTTTCCATCAATGTCTGGCGTACCTTCATGCAGTGGATGGGAGGTATGGGGATTCTGATCTTGGCTGTAGCCGTGCTTCCGTTGCTGGGGGTTGGTGGTGCTCAGCTCTTCAGGGCAGAGGCCGCAGGTCCGGTCAAGGACACCAAGCTCACTCCGCGGATTACGGAAACGGCCAAGGGGCTGTGGGGGGTCTATGCGCTATTTTCCATTGGCTGCTTTTTGACATTCTGGGTGTGCGGCATGCAGCCGTTAGATGCACTCATTCACATGTTTTCAACGGTGAGCCTGGGAGGACTGTCTTCCCATGACGCCAGCTTTGCTTATTTCGAGTCTCCGCTTCTGGAGGCTGCGGCTTTGCTGTTCATGCTGCTGGCCAGCTGCAACTTTGCGCTGTACTTTGTGGCCATGCGCAAGGGCCGCATTGACAGCTTCATGCGGGATCCAGAAATGCGAGCCACGATTGCGGCTCTTGTCGGGTCTGGGTTGCTGGTTGCATTCCTGCTCTGGGTCAAAGGCGTCTATGGGCCGCTGGATGCATTGCGCAATGGCATGTTCCATACCGTATCGGTAGCCACTACCACTGGTTTTTCGACCACGGACTATCTATCCTGGCCGGTCTTCATTCCTGTTCTGCTGCTGCTTTTGTCTGGCGTGGCGACCAGCGCTGGCTCCACGGGGGGCGGCATCAAGATGGTGCGAATGCTGATCTTGGTCAAGCAGGCAAGACGTGAGATGACGCGGCTTGTTCATCCTCGCGCCGTCCAGCCGGTGCGTCTGGGGGATGCGGTGGTGGATAACCGGATGATTTTTTCGGTGCTGGCCTACATGCTGGTCTATGGCGCCACCGTCATTGTGTTGAGCATGGTGCTTTTGCTGACGGACCTTGATCCTCTGACCGCGTTCTCTGCTGTGCTCGCCAGTGTGCATTGCATGGGGCCGGGTTTGGGTGCTGTCGGTCCTGCATCTAACTACACGGTGTTGACGGACTTCCAAGTATGGGTGTGTACTCTGGGCATGTTGTTGGGGCGGCTAGAGATACTGAGTTTCATGGCGTTGCTGTCACCGGCATTCTGGCGTCGTTGAGACAAAAACTAGGGAAAACACCTATCTCGTGCTTCAATCTCTACAATTGCCCCCCACCATCGTCTCCTGAGGGTATTTATGGTTCCACATCTTGTCACGGCTTTGACCGGCCCCATTAACGAACTTGAGCAGCGCATTCTTGATTCCATGCCTGCCATTGAACGTTGGTTCCGCCTGGAATGGATGGAGCACACGCCGCCGTTCTATTGCTCGGTGGATATTCGTAATGCGGGTTTCAAGCTGGCACCGGTGGACACAAATTTGTTTCCAGGTGGCTGGAACAATCTGACCGATGAAATGCTTCCGCTGGCCGTACAGGCAGCAATGGCAGCGATTGAAAAGATCTGTCCCGAAGCGCGCAACCTGCTCATCATCCCCGAGAACCACACGCGCAACACCCACTATCTGGCCAGTGTTCTGCAACTCAAGCGCATCTTTACGATGGCGGGCTTGAATGTACGCATTGGCTCGATCAGCCCGGAGATCAAGAAGACGCTGTCCATCACGTTGCCTCTGGGTGACGAGATCAAGCTGGAGCCTGTGATTCGCTCCAAGCGACGCCTGGGGCTCAAGGATTTCGACCCTTGCACCATCTTGCTGAACAACGATCTCTCCACCGGAGTTCCCGGGATCATTGAGGAGTTGTACGAGCAATATCTGCTGCCACCGCTGCATGCAGGGTGGAATGTGCGTCGCAAGAGCCGTCACTTCCAGAGTTACGAAGAAGTTGGAAAACGTTTCGGCAAGCTGCTGGGCATAGACCCCTGGCTGATCAACCCCTTGTTCGGGCATGTGGAAAACATTGACTTTGCCGAAGGCACGGGCATGGAAGCCCTGGCCGAGCAGGTGGACGTGATCTTGGCCAAGGTGCGCCGCAAGTACAAGGAGTACGGCATCAAGGAGAAGCCGTTTGCTGTGGTCAAGGCCGACAATGGCACCTATGGCATGGGCGTGATGACGGTGCGAGATGCCAAGGAGCTGGCTGCGCTGCCGCGCAAGAGCCGCAACAAGATGGGGGTCATCAAGGACGGCCAGACCGTGCATGACGTCATCGTGCAAGAGGGCGTGCTGACCTATGAGCGCATGCACAACGCCGTGGCTGAACCCGTGGTTTATATGATGGATCGCTATGTGGTGGGCGGCTTCTATCGCATGCACCCCGAGCGCGGTGAGGACGAGAACCTCAATACCCCCGGCGCAGGCTATGTGCCACTGGCCTTCCAGCAAAGCAACCATCTGCCACAGGCCGGTGCCCGTCCCGGCGCCAGTGCTCCGAACCGCTTCTACATGTATGGTGTGATAGCACGTTTGGCCATGCTGGCAGCCAGCTATGAACTGGAAGCCACCAATCCTGACGCAGAAATTTACGACTGATGCCACGGCTCTCTGGGACAGCGCACAATGCCGACACGTTCATAACTCGGTGACTGCCTTACGAGTCGCTTCCTGACCTGTGCAAAACTCGAAATCCTCGCTAGGTGCCCTGACTTTGGGTGCGATCGGTGTTGTCTATGGAGACATCGGAACCAGTGTTTTGTACTCGGTCAAGGAGGTTTTTGGCTCAGGTCATGTGCCGTTTACGCAGGCCAATGTCTATGGCGTGCTATCGGTGCTGTTCTGGACACTCACAGTCATCGTCTCGCTCAAGTATGTGACTCTGGTTCTGCGCGCCGATAACAATGGCGAAGGTGGACTGGTGGCCATGCTGGCCTTGGCCTCCCAGACGGTCAAAGACAAGCCCCGCCTGTCTAGTACGCTGTTTCTGGTGGGCATGTTTGGTACCTCGCTGTTTTATGGCGACGGCGTAATCACTCCGGCGATTTCGGTGCTCTCGGCGGTGGAGGGGCTGGAAGTGATTTCGCCTCACTTCAGCAAGGCCGTCATTCCGCTCACGCTGGTCATTCTGTTTCTGCTGTTTTTTGTGCAAAAGCGCGGCACGGCAGGCATTGGCAAATTCTTTGGTCCGGTCACGGTGGCCTGGTTTGCATGTATTGCCCTGCTGGGGGTGAGGCAGATCGTGGGCCATCCTGAGATCCTGGCTGGTCTGAGTCCGCACCACGCGGTCATGTTTATTTGGCGCAATCCCGGCACCAGCTTCATCATTCTGGGGGCGGTGGTGCTGTGCGTGACAGGTGCCGAGGCACTGTATGCCGACCTCGGACACTTTGGTAAAAAGCCAATCCGATTGGCGTGGTTCACGATAGCGATGCCGGCCTTGACGCTGAATTACTTTGGACAAGGCGCCTTGCTTCTGGCTAACCCGGATGCTGTTAAGAACCCCTTTTTCATGATGGCACCGGGCTGGGCACTGCTGCCCCTGGTCGTCATGGCCACCATGGCGACGGTGATTGCATCACAGGCTTTGATCACTGGCGCCTTCAGTGTGACGCGCCAGGTCATACAGCTGGGCTACTTCCCGCGCCTGGAAGTTCGTCACACCAGTGTGAAAGAGACGGGGCAGATCTATATGCCGCTGGTCAACTGGGGGCTGTTTGTGGCGATTGCACTGGCGGTCCTGCTGTTTCGCAGCAGTGGCAATCTGGCTGCGGCTTACGGTATCGCGGTGACGCTTGACATGCTGATCACCACCATGCTCACTTTCTTTGTGATCCGTTATCGCTGGAACTATCCGCTGGCTTTGTGCCTGCTGGCAACCGGATTCTTCTTTGCAATTGACCTGGCATTTTTTGCGTCGAACTTGCTTAAGCTCTTTGAGGGAGGCTGGTTCCCGCTGCTGATCGGTGGCACGGTTTTTACGCTGATGATGACTTGGCGCCGTGGGCGAGAGTTGCTGCACCAGAAGCTGCAGGCTGATGCGCTGGATCTGCGCCAGTTTCTGGAATCTACCTGGCGCCATCCGCCCATGCGAGTGCCTGGTACAGCAGTTTTCCTCTCGGGTGAGCCGGGGGCCGTGCCACATGCGCTCTTGCACAACCTCAAGCACAACAAGGTGCTGCATGAGCGCAATATTTTTGTGACCGTGCGCAATCATGAAGTGCCATGGGTGGGTATGGAAAAGCGGCTGCAAGCGCAGGCGCTGGGTCATGACTGCTGGGAGGTCATCATTCACTATGGCTTCAAGAATGAGCCGGATGTGCCTGCAGCGCTGGCGCAGCTTCGCTCTCAGGGCTGCTTCTTGGATGCCATGTCCACCAGCTACTTCCTGTCGCGCGACGTGGTCATTCCGCGCATGAACAACTCCATGGCGCATTGGCGCGAAAAGCTGTTCGCGCAGATGCACAAGAATGCGAGCCGGGTTGCGGACTTCCTGCATTTGCCCAGCAATGCCGTGGTGGAGTTGGGTTCGAAGATTGAGCTCTGAGAAATTTCAGCCAAATAGTGCTCCAGTGCTTATCCATAAATCGCTAGTAGCTATTTATTTAATAGTTACAGCACTGTCCGTGACTCGCAGTCATCGAAATGACCGGTTTTTGCGCAGGCCTGATGACAGAATGCGCGGATGCGCTTTTTCAAAGACTTGAGTCCTGCGGCTGTTGCGGCAGGCTTTGTGGCCGTTTTGGTGGGCTTTACCAGCTCGGTAGCCTTGGTGTTCCAAGCAGCGCAGGCATTTCATGCCACGCCAGAGCAGATCACATCCTGGATCTGGGCGCTGGGACTGGGCATGGGGTTGTGCTCGCTGGTGCCGTCATTGATTTTGCGCATGCCCGTGATGGTGGCCTGGTCTACCCCCGGGGCTGCTGTGCTCGCTACGGCGGGGCTGGCTGGTGGCTTTTCCATGGGCGAAGCGATCGGCGCTTTTATTGCCAGCGCGGTGCTCATCATCCTGGTGGGGGTGACGGGTTGGTTTGAGCGCATCATGAGCCGCATTCCTATGGAGATCGCTTCGGCCTTGCTGGCCGGGGTACTGGCCAAATTCGGCATGGAGGCCTTTTCGGCGGCTGAAACCAATCTCTCGCTGGTGTTGGTCATGCTGCTGGCCTATCTGCTGTCCCGGCGCCTGGCTTCGCGCTATGCAGTCATCATTACCTTGCTGGCCGGCACGGCTTGGGCAGCACTGAGCGGGCAGATGCAGTGGTCGGCTGTGCATGCCGGGCTGGCGATTCCGGTTTACACCTCACCTGTTTTTTCGTTGCAGGCGCTTGTCAGCCTAGCGCTGCCGCTGTTTGTGGTGACCATGGCGTCTCAGAATTTGCCGGGTGTGGCAGTGATCCGGGCAACGGGCTACCCGATTCCTGTCTCCAAGGTCATCAGTATGACGGGCGTGGCCACTTTGCTGCTGGCACCTTTTGGCGGCTACGCACTCAACCTCAGCGCCATTACGGCAGCTATCTGCATGGGCGATGAGGCGCATGAAGATCGAAACAAGCGCTACACGGCTGCCGCTGTGTGCGGGCTGCTATACATTCTGATAGGTATTTTTGGCGCCGTGGTCACCGGTTTGCTGACGGCCTTCCCCAAGGAGCTGGTCGCCTGTATCGCAGGTTTGGCCTTGCTGGGCTCGATCGGCGGAGGCATGGCCACGGCCTTTAAGGAAGAAAAACACCGTGAGGCAGCACTCATCACCTTTCTGGTCACCCTGAGCGGAGTTGTGATTGCAGGTGTTGGCTCGGCGTTTTGGGGTGTAGTCGCAGGTAGCCTGGCCTTGTTTGTTCAGAGCTTCAGGGCTCGCAAGGCCTGAGGTAAGGCCTGAGCCATCCCGTTCTTGTGTAGTGTTATGCCTGGCTGGGCATGATGCCCACATATCGCAAAAGAGTTCATCACCATGCAAATACTGTTCGTAGCCGACCCTCTGGAATCCTTTGTCATCTACAAGGACTCCACCTTTGCCATGATGCGCGAGGCCCAGCGTCGTGGCCACCAGATCGTGGCCTGTCAGCCCAAGGACATCTCCTGGCAAAGCGGCGGCAAGGTCAAGGCGCAGGTGCGTTTCATCTCGCTGACGGGCGACAAAAACCTGTGGTTCGCCGAAACCGAAAGCAAAGTGATGGAGCTGGCGGATTTCGGCGCCATCGTCATGCGTAAGGACCCGCCGTTTGATTCCGAGTTCTTTTATGCCACCCATATGCTCAGTCAGGCCGAGCGTGAGGGTGCCAAGATCTTCAACAAGCCCTCGGCCCTGCGCGAGCATCCCGAGAAGCTGGCCATTATGGAGTTTGCGCAGTTCATCTCGCCAACCCTGGTCACACGCAATGCGCAGGACGTACGAGCTTTCCATGCAGAGCACAAAGACATCATCCTCAAGCCGCTAGATGGTATGGGTGGCATGGGCATCTTCCGTGTCGGTGAGGACGGTCGCAATCTGGGCAGCATCATCGAAACCCTGAATCAGGGTGGTGCAACCAGCGTCATGGTGCAGAAATTTCTGCCCGACATCGTCCATGGCGACAAGCGGGTGCTCATCATCGGTGGCAAGCCTGTGCCCTTCTGTCTGGCCCGTATTCCTCAAGGCAACGAAGTGCGTGGCAACCTGGCAGCAGGCGGCAAGGGCGTTGCTCAGCCTTTGGCTGAGGAAGACAAGGCCATTGCCGAATTCATCGGTCAGCGTCTGGTGCAGCGTGGTCTCTTGCTGATTGGTCTAGATGTCATTGGCCATAACGTCACTGAGATCAATGTCACCAGCCCCACCTGTTTCCAGGAAATCTTCGATCAAACGGGCTGTGACGTGGCGGCGCTCTTTATAGATGCGCTGGAGCAAGCGGCCAAGGCCTGATCCTTGAAAAGAAGCCTGCCGGCTTCTTTTTTGTCTCGTCTTGGTGTGAGTTGCGGAAGGCTCAAAATTCTGTGTACAATGCAAGGCTGCACTGGACGAGATGCAAGAAGTCTTGGGGGCGGTTGAGAAGATGGAAAATTCTCTTAATCGTTAAAAACAGTGCTACAATTTAAGGCTTCGCTGATCGCAGCAAGCAACGAAATCTGAATCGGTTCTGCTGGTTCTTTGCTCGGTTCATTAAAAAAATACAGCCGATAAGCGTGGGCGTTTGAGGGCAAGCAGCCAGTTCTTCGGAACAAACTCTTCGGAGTTATCAAACGCTCACAAAAACAGTAATGAGGAAGAATTTATTCTTCTTGATTCCGTCAAGTGAGTGAGTAGTCGAAAGACTTTAAATTTAAGATCGAACTATAGAGTTTGATCCTGGCTCAGATTGAACGCTGGCGGCATGCTTTACACATGCAAGTCGAACGGCAGCACGGACTTCGGTCTGGTGGCGAGTGGCGAACGGGTGAGTAATACATCGGAACGTGCCTAGTAGTGGGGGATAACTACTCGAAAGAGTAGCTAATACCGCATGATATCTACGGATGAAAGCAGGGGACCTTCGGGCCTTGTGCTACTAGAGCGGCTGATGGCAGATTAGGTAGTTGGTGGGGTAAAGGCTTACCAAGCCCGTGATCTGTAGCTGGTCTGAGAGGACGACCAGCCACACTGGGACTGAGACACGGCCCAGACTCCTACGGGAGGCAGCAGTGGGGAATTTTGGACAATGGGCGAAAGCCTGATCCAGCAATGCCGCGTGCAGGATGAAGGCCCTCGGGTTGTAAACTGCTTTTGTACGGAACGAAAAGCCTGAGGCTAATATCCTCGGGTCATGACGGTACCGTAAGAATAAGCACCGGCTAACTACGTGCCAGCAGCCGCGGTAATACGTAGGGTGCAAGCGTTAATCGGAATTACTGGGCGTAAAGCGTGCGCAGGCGGTTTTGTAAGACAGTGGTGAAATCCCCGGGCTCAACCTGGGAACTGCCATTGTGACTGCAAGGCTGGAGTGCGGCAGAGGGGGATGGAATTCCGCGTGTAGCAGTGAAATGCGTAGATATGCGGAGGAACACCGATGGCGAAGGCAATCCCCTGGGCCTGCACTGACGCTCATGCACGAAAGCGTGGGGAGCAAACAGGATTAGATACCCTGGTAGTCCACGCCCTAAACGATGTCAACTGGTTGTTGGGAATTAACTTTCTCAGTAACGAAGCTAACGCGTGAAGTTGACCGCCTGGGGAGTACGGCCGCAAGGTTAAAACTCAAAGGAATTGACGGGGACCCGCACAAGCGGTGGATGATGTGGTTTAATTCGATGCAACGCGAAAAACCTTACCCACCTTTGACATGGCAGGAACTTACCAGAGATGGTTTGGTGCTCGAAAGAGAACCTGCACACAGGTGCTGCATGGCTGTCGTCAGCTCGTGTCGTGAGATGTTGGGTTAAGTCCCGCAACGAGCGCAACCCTTGCCATTAGTTGCTACATTCAGTTGAGCACTCTAATGGGACTGCCGGTGACAAACCGGAGGAAGGTGGGGATGACGTCAAGTCCTCATGGCCCTTATAGGTGGGGCTACACACGTCATACAATGGCTGGTACAAAGGGTTGCCAACCCGCGAGGGGGAGCTAATCCCATAAAGCCAGTCGTAGTCCGGATCGCAGTCTGCAACTCGACTGCGTGAAGTCGGAATCGCTAGTAATCGTGGATCAGAATGTCACGGTGAATACGTTCCCGGGTCTTGTACACACCGCCCGTCACACCATGGGAGCGGGTCTCGCCAGAAGTAGGTAGCCTAACCGCAAGGAGGGCGCTTACCACGGCGGGGTTCGTGACTGGGGTGAAGTCGTAACAAGGTAGCCGTATCGGAAGGTGCGGCTGGATCACCTCCTTTCTGGAAAAATGCTGCTTCAATTGAACGTCCACACTTATCGGTTGTTGGAACAAGCCAAAGCCTGGTGAACAAGAAGAAATTCTTGCTGCCATGTTGAGGAATGGGTCTGTAGCTCAGCTGGTTAGAGCACTGTGTTGATAACGCAGGGGTCGTTGGTTCGAGCCCAACTAGACCCACCAAGATTCCAATGTCTGGTTCGAGGATCCCGGGGGATTAGCTCAGCTGGGAGAGCACCTGCTTTGCAAGCAGGGGGTCGTCGGTTCGATCCCGTCATCCTCCACCAAAAATGATAGCGCTCAGCAGTTGCCGTAGTGCTACAATCGAAGGCTTCCCAATACAAAAGCAGTCTTGCAAAGACTGCTTTTGTATTGAGATTTCATCTCAATAGGCTGTTCTTTAAAAATTCATAGAGTCGAAATCAGCGTTGCTGATGGAAAGCGCAAATCAAGGTTTACCAAGATCTGTGCACCGTGCCATCAGCAACTTTTTGATTGCGTCAAAACAGATATTTTGCGAATGCGAAATTATCTAGTAATGACGAATATTCTCTAAGCTGTATTGAAAAATGCAGCCAAAGATATTCACATTACGGCATAACGCGTGAGGTGCAAGACCTCACCAGTCTTTGAAATCTAGAGCTTTGTGCTTCGCAAGAGGCGTCAAAGTTATAGGGTCAAGTGACTAAGAGCATATGGTGGATGCCTTGGCGATGATAGGCGACGAAAGACGTGATAGCCTGCGATAAGCTTCGGGGAGCTGGCAAATAAGCTTTGATCCGGAGATTTCTGAATGGGGGAACCCACCTCGCAAGAGGTATCGCATACTGAATACATAGGTATGCGAAGCGAACCTGGAGAACTGAAACATCTAAGTACCCAGAGGAAAAGACATCAACCGAGATTCCGATAGTAGTGGCGAGCGAATTCGGAAGAGCCTTGCAGTGATAGTCGAGCGGTTAACAAAATGGCATGGAAAGGCCAACCATAGTGGGTGATAGTCCCGTATGTGAAAACCGATCGGTGGTACTAGGCTGCAGACAAGTAGGGCGGGGCACGAGAAACCCTGTCTGAATATGGGGGGACCATCCTCCAAGGCTAAATACTCATCATCGACCGATAGTGAACCAGTACCGTGAGGGAAAGGCGAAAAGAACCCCGGGAGGGGAGTGAAATAGATCCTGAAACCGTATGCTTACAAAAAGTCGGAGCCTCGTAAGGGGTGACGGCGTACCTTTTGTATAATGGGTCAGCGACTTACATTCAGTGGCAAGCTTAACCGAATAGGGGAGGCGAAGAGAAATCGAGTCCGAATAGGGCGATTAGTCGCTGGGTGTAGACCCGAAACCAAGTGATCTATCCATGGCCAGGATGAAGGTGCCGTAACAGGTACTGGAGGTCCGAACCCACTAATGTTGCAAAATTAGGGGATGAGCTGTGGATAGGGGTGAAAGGCTAAACAAACTTGGAAATAGCTGGTTCTCTCCGAAAACTATTTAGGTAGTGCCTCAAGTATTACCGTCGGGGGTAGAGCACTGTTTAGGCTAGGGGGTCATGGCGACTTACCAAACCTATGCAAACTCCGAATACCGACGAGTACAGCTTGGGAGACAGAGCACCGGGTGCTAACGTCCGGACTCAAGAGGGAAACAACCCAGACCGCCAGCTAAGGTCCCTAAAATTGGCTAAGTGGGAAACGAAGTGGGAAGGCTAAAACAGTCAGGATGTTGGCTTAGAAGCAGCCATCATTTAAAGAAAGCGTAATAGCTCACTGATCGAGTCGTCCTGCGCGGAAGATGTAACGGGGCTAAGCCAGTTACCGAAGCTGCGGATGTGCAATTTATTGCACGTGGTAGGAGAGCGTTCTGTAAGCCTGTGAAGGTGTCTGGTAACGGATGCTGGAGGTATCAGAAGTGCGAATGCTGACATGAGTAGCGTTAAAGGGGGTGAAAAGCCCCCTCGCCGTAAGCGCAAGGTTTCCTACGCAACGTTCATCGGCGTAGGGTAAGTCGGCCCCTAAGGCGAGGCAGAGATGCGTAGCTGATGGGAAACAGGTCAATATTCCTGTACCGATATGTAGTGCGATGTGGGGACGGAGAAGGTTAGCTCAGCCAACTGTTGGATATGTTGGTTCAAGCCTGTAGTCGTGCCTGGTAGGCAAATCCGCCAGGCTTAGATGAGGGGTGATAAGGAGTCTGCTTGCAGACGAACTGAGTGATACCCTGCTTCCAGGAAAAGCCACTAAGCTTCAGCTACATACGACCGTACCGCAAACCGACACTGGTGCGCGAGATGAGTATTCTAAGGCGCTTGAGAGAACTCAGGAGAAGGAACTCGGCAAATTGACACCGTAACTTCGGGAGAAGGTGTACCCCAAGTCAGTGAAGTTGTACAAACGGAGCTAAAAGGGGTTGCAAAAAATTGGTGGCTGCGACTGTTTAATAAAAACACAGCACTCTGCAAACACGAAAGTGGACGTATAGGGTGTGACGCCTGCCCGGTGCTGGAAGATTAAATGATGGGGTGCAAGCTCTTGATTGAAGTCCCAGTAAACGGCGGCCGTAACTATAACGGTCCTAAGGTAGCGAAATTCCTTGTCGGGTAAGTTCCGACCTGCACGAATGGCGTAACGATGGCCACACTGTCTCCTCCTGAGACTCAGCGAAGTTGAAATGTTTGTGATGATGCAATCTCCCCGCGGAAAGACGGAAAGACCCCATGAACCTTTACTGTAGCTTTGTATTGGACTTTGAACGGATCTGTGTAGGATAGGTGGGAGGCTTTGAAGTGCGGTCGCTAGATCGCATGGAGCCAACGTTGAAATACCACCCTGGTGCGTTTGAGGTTCTAACCTTGGTCCATTATCTGGATCGGGGACAGTGCATGGTAGGCAGTTTGACTGGGGCGGTCTCCTCCCAAAGCGTAACGGAGGAGTTCGAAGGTACGCTAGTTACGGTCGGACATCGTGACGATAGTGCAATGGCATAAGCGTGCTTAACTGCGAGACTGACAAGTCGAGCAGATGCGAAAGCAGGACATAGTGATCCGGTGGTTCTGTATGGAAGGGCCATCGCTCAACGGATAAAAGGTACTCTGGGGATAACAGGCTGATACCGCCCAAGAGTTCATATCGACGGCGGTGTTTGGCACCTCGATGTCGGCTCATCTCATCCTGGGGCTGTAGTCGGTCCCAAGGGTATGGCTGTTCGCCATTTAAAGAGGTACGTGAGCTGGGTTTAAAACGTCGTGAGACAGTTTGGTCCCTATCTTCCGTGGGCGCTGCAGATTTGAGGAAGCCTGCTCCTAGTACGAGAGGACCGGAGTGGACACACCTCTGGTGTACCTGTTGTCACGCCAGTGGCATCGCAGGGTAGCTAAGTGTGGAAGAGATAACCGCTGAAAGCATCTAAGCGGGAAACTCGTTTCAAGATGAGATCTGCCGGGGCCTTGAGCCCCCTGAAGGGTCGTTGTAGACCACGACGTTGATAGGTTGGGTGTGGAAGCGCAGCAATGCGTTAAGCTAACCAATACTAATTGCCCGTGCGGCTTGACCCTATAACTTTGGGTTGAAGCTCAGAAAAATAAGACTGAACAGATTGAAAGATCGTTCAAGTTATGCCGAAAAGGCGCAATCGAAAAGCTGATTAAAGACTCTATGAATTCGTTGGATTGAAAGCGAGCGATTAAGCAGTTAATCGTAAAAACAAGTGCTCAATCTGACAAAAAGTTTATGCCTGATGACCATAGCAAGTTGGTACCACTCCTTCCCATCCCGAACAGGACCGTGAAACGACTTTGCGCCGATGATAGTGCGGGTTCCCGTGTGAAAGTAGGTCATCGTCAGGCTCTTACAGAGAAAAACCCCGTAGTCTTCGACTACGGGGTTTTTTATTGGGTGCTTCAAAATGAGGAGCGCTTGCCGCACGCTGGTAAAGCATTGCAGCTGTAAAAATACCTGAAGCCCATAAAAAGAGAGCGCCTAGCGCTCTCTTTTTTTATGCATGCTTTGCTGATCTCTTAATAGGGGGCAGCCTGTCCGTTGACGAATACCCGAAGCTCGCCATTCTGGAAGGATGTCCACTGTTCGTTCTGGGTCAGCGGGGCGGTGACGATGATGGCCACCTTGTCCTGGGGCGTGGTTTCGCGGGAGAAGTCCACGCTGAGGTCTTCATCGGATAGCTGGGCCTGGGCGAAGGGGTGGCGGCGCTCAAGGTAGCAGAGATGGGTGGTGGCGTGGGCCCAGAGTGCTTCGCCGTTGGAGAGGAGGAAGTTGAAGGTGCCGTGCGGCGCAATCTTGGCGGCCAGCTCGCGCAGGGTATGAGTCAGCTCTTCGATGCTGGGAACGCCTGCGTGGGACTTCCACAGCTCTTGCATGATCCAGCAGAAGGCTTGTTCGCTGTCGGTGTTGCCTACGGGCTGGAAATGGGCATGCAGCTTGGGGGCGAAGTTCTTGAGGTCACCGTTGTGCGCAAACACCCAGTTACGGCCCCAGAGCTCGCGCACGAAGGGGTGGCAGTTCTGCAGGCTGACGACGCCTTGGGTGGCCTTGCGGATATGGGCGATGACGTTGGTGCTCTTGATCGGGTATTCGCGGATGAGTTTGGCAATCTGAGAGTCCACGGCGCGTTCGTGATCGACGAAGTGGCGCAGGCCCTTGTCTTCGAAAAAGGCGATGCCCCAGCCGTCGGTGTGGTCGCCGGTATTGCCTGCGCGCTGGGTGAAGCCCGAGAAGCTAAAGCGCACATCGGTGGGCGTGTTGCAGTTCATTCCAAGCAGCTGGCACATGGCGTCGTCACATCTTTCTGGCAAAAAAGCTTTATAGCCCACAACAGGTGCCGGGCATGAAAAAAGCAGCCGGAGCTGCTTTGTATGAAAGCCTCGGGTGAAGGCTTATTCGCGATCCAGCCAGAGCTTGCCGCCGGTGGCCCAGTCATGGCGCTTGATGTCGGTGATGATGATGTCCACCGATTCGGGCGAGCCGCCCAGCACTTCCACGCTGACGCGGGTGATTTCTTCGACCAGCTTGCGCTTTTGTTCGACGGTGCGGCCTTCCATCATTTCGACATGGTAGGTGGGCATGGGTTCTCTCCTGCTGAATGAAGCGCCGATGATAAATCAGCTGCGTTCCGACCAGAGCTTGCCGCCGGTAGCCCAGTTTTCGCGCTTGACGTCGGTGATGACGATGTCCACGGACTCGGGCGAGCTGCCCAGAACTTCGGTGGTGACGCGGGTGACGGCTTCGACCAGCTTGCGCTTTTCCTCAACGCTGCGGCCTTCGAACAGTTCGATGTGATAGGTGGGCATCAATGTCTCCTTGAATGGTTTTAGTGGTTTGAATGCCTGAACTGCGCAAAGCCGTGGCGGTGCGCGTTCAGGTGCTGGAATCAGCTTGCTGGCTGCCTCGGCTGGGCTGTGCGCAGACGGGGCAGATGCAGGCTTTGCCGCGTGCTTCGGCAGGCAACTGGGCCAGTGCGTCTGGTGACACGGGGGTCTGCATGCACCAGCAGCTTTCTGGCGGCAGACCGGCGCTGATGGCGCACTGGTTGGGCTGGCCGCACAGGGGGCAGCAGCTGGAGTCTATGGCGGGATGGATGGGCATGGCGTCAGTGTAGAAGCCCGCTTGCATTGATCCGGTTACGGCCAAGAAAAATGCACTCGATGCGCAGACATGGAGTGCATTTTTGATAGCTGCTTGCGCTTGCCTTTCCTCAGTTTGATCATGAAACTGATCTGAAACCTAGGGAGGACATGCGCCAGCCGCTCTGATTGAAGGAGCGGCTGGGCAGGCGGGCTTAGCGTTTAAGCGCCGGCCTTGACCTTCAGGCGCCAGGCGTGCAGCAGGGGTTCAGTGTAGCCGGAAGGCTGTTCCTTGCCCTTGAAGACCAGATCCAGAGCGGCCTGGTAAGCGGCGCCGTCAGGGTTGGCCACCAAGCTCTTGTAGGCGGCGTCGCCGGCGTTTTGCTCGTCCACCACCTTGGCCATGCGGGCAAAGCTGTCGCGCACCATGGCTTCGGTCACGATGCCGTGCTGCAGCCAGTTGGCAATGTGCTGGCTGGAGATGCGCAGCGTGGCGCGGTCTTCCATCAGGCCCACGTTGTGGATGTCGGGCACCTTGGAGCAGCCCACGCCCTGGTCGATCCAGCGCACCACATAGCCCAGAATGCCCTGAACGTTGTTGTCCACTTCCTGCTGCTTTTCAGCGTCGGACCAGTTGGGGTTGGTGGACACGGGCACTTGCAGGATGGCGTTGATCAGATCGTCGCGTGCGGCATCGGCGTCGGTCTTTTCCAGCTCTTGCTGCACTTCGGCCACATTGACCTGGTGGTAATGAAGAGCGTGCAGCGTGGCACCGGTGGGCGAGGGCACCCAGGCGGTGTTGGCGCCAGCCTTGGGCTGGGCAATCTTTTGCTCCAGCATGGCCTTCATCAGGTCAGGCATGGCCCACATGCCCTTGCCGATCTGAGCGCGGCCGCGCAGGCCCATGCCCAGCCCGACCAGCACGTTGCTCTTTTCGTAAGCAGGCAGCCAGGCGCAGGTCTTCATGTCGGCCTTGCGGACCATGGGGCCGGCGTACATGGCGGTGTGCATTTCGTCGCCGGTGCGGTCCAGGAAGCCGGTGTTGATGAAAGCCACGCGTGCGGGAGCAGCGGCGATGGCGGCCTTCAGGTTCACCGAGGTGCGGCGCTCTTCGTCCATGATGCCCAGCTTGACGGTGTTCTCGGGCAGGCCCAGAACTTGCTCAACGCGGCCAAACAGTTCGTTGGCGAACGCAGCTTCGGCGGGGCCGTGCATCTTGGGCTTGACGATGTAGACGCTGCCGGTGCGGCTGTTCTGGATGCCATTGGCGCCATTGCCTTTGAGGTCGTGCATGGCGATGGCGGTGGTGACCATGGCGTCCATGATGCCTTCGGGGATTTCCTTCTGGTCCGCGCCCCACAGAACGGCCGGGTTGGTCATCAGGTGGCCCACGTTGCGCAGGAACATCAGCGAGCGGCCATGCAGCTTCAGGGGCTGGCCATCGGCACCGGTGTATTCGCGGTCGGCATTCAAGCCGCGGGTCACGATCTTGCCGCCCTTTTCGAAGGACTCGGTCAGCGTGCCCTTCAAGATGCCCAGCCAGTTGGCGTAGCCGTTGACCTTGTCTTCGGCATCCACGGCGGCGACGGAGTCTTCCAGGTCCAGGATGGTGGACAGAGCGGCTTCGACCACCACATCGGCCACGCCAGCGGCGTCAGAGCTGCCGATGGGGGTTGCCTTGTTGATGATGATGTCGATGTGGATGCCGTTGTTCTTCAGCAGAACCGAGGAGGGTGTTGCTGCGTCGCCCTGGTAGCCAACGAACTTGGATTCGTCTTTCAGGCCGGTCTTGCCGCCGTCCTTCAAGGTCACGACCAGCTTGCCGCCTTCAACAGCGTAGCCAGCGACATTCTTGTGCGAGCCGGAGGCCAGAGGGGCCGCCTGATCCAGGAAGTTGCGAGCGAACTCAATTACCTTGGCACCGCGCACAGGGTTGTAGCCCTTGCCCTTTTCAGCACCACCTTCTTCGCTGATGACGTCGGTGCCATACAGCGCGTCGTACAGAGAACCCCAGCGTGCGTTGGCTGCGTTCAGTGCATAGCGGGCGTTCAGGATAGGTACGACCAGCTGAGGACCGGCTTGAACGGCCAGCTCGGCGTCCACGTTTTCGGTCGTGGCCTTGGCGCCAGCGGGCTGCTCGACCAGGTAGCCGATGGTGGTCAGAAACTGACGATAGGCCACCATGTCGGTGATGGGGCCGGGGTTGGCCTTGTGCCAAGTGTCCAGCTCGGCTTGCAGACGGTCACGCTCGGCCAGCAGAGCAGCATTCTTGGGGGCCAGGTCGGCGACGATCTGATCAAAGCCCTTCCAGAAGACTTCTTGATCCACACCAGTGCCGGGCAGCACTTGTGCATTCACAAAGTTGTACAGCTCGTTGGCTACTTGCAGGCCGTGGACTTGGGTGCGATCAGTCATAGGAAACCTCTGGTTGATGTCTCTAGATATTCAGTAGTCGTTGCCCATCATGGGCAGCGTGTCATGACACTGTATTTGAATTATTTGAGTACATAAATAGCCTAAAAAGTTTAAAACTGATGATATTTATGTATGTAATCTCCGGGTTTCATTGAAGACCCAAGGCTTGGGTCTTTGGCTTCTGATCAGTTCTGATGCAAGAAAGCAAGATGAACGAGGGTGGAAGGAGGGGAGAAGTCCTCTTCCGTCGTGGCCTGAGATGTTGAGGTACTTTGGTTTTTCGCTGAGGAGCGATGCAAGACGCTGATTTGAAAGATTTTTTCAGGGTGTTAAGAAAAAGGAGCATCTTTCATTGTCGAAAAATCGGTTACCTGATGACGAGGCGTTGTCTGTCATAAATTCACAATTGAAATCAGAAATGATTTGTTAGACTTGAAACATCTGATTATCTTTTGATCTCAATCAGTAAATCTTTATTAAGGAGCCCTCATGGCAAATCTTAACGAAAGCCTGCAAGATCTGATGACCCTCGACGGCGCTCTGTGCGCGGCGGTGGTGGATTACAACAGCGGCATGCTGTTGGGCAGCGTGGGATCTGGCGTTGATATGGAGCTGGCAGCCGCAGGTAACACCGAAGTGGTGCGTGCCAAGATGAAGACCATGAAGTCTCTGGGTCTGCATGACACCATCGAAGACATTCTGATCACCCTGGGCAAGCAGTACCACATCCTGCGCCCCGCCGAAAAGCTCAACGGTATTTTTGTGTACTACGTGCTGGACAGCAGCCGTGCCAACCTGGCGCTGGCTCGTCGCAAGATTGCCGATGTGGAATCCAAGATGACCATGTAATTCAGCGCAGGCTGAATGTGAAAAACGGGCCTCAAGGCCCGTTTTGCTTTTGGAAAGTGTTGGTGTGCAGCGGCCAAAGCCTCACTCAGGCTGCAATCAGCGGTGCGCGAAACTGATAGCCCACTTTTTGCTGAGACTGCAGGGGAACCGCTACGGGGGTGGCGCGCTCGATGCGGCGGCGCAGGCGGTAGATGGTGGCGTGCAGGCTGTTGTCAGACTCCGCTGCGCTGGTGTGGCCAAGCAGGCTGCGAATGTGTTCGCGGCTGACGGTCTCGCCCTGGGCTTGCAAAAAGCACTCCATCAGCATCAGGTCCGTCGCGCTCAGCTCCACGCTTTGGCCATCAGGGGCAATCAGCAGACTGCGGCGGCTGTCCAGCTTCCAGGCTGTGGCGGTCTTGGCGGTAGTCATGATGCGGCGGTGCACGGCGCGCACGGCCAGCTCCACCTGCTCGAAGGTCACGGGCTTGGTCAGGTACATGTCTGCGCCGGCATTGATGACTTCGGCAAAGACCTCCGAGCCCAGCCGGCCCGAGACGATGAGCACGCCGGCCTGGGTGCGCTTGCGGATGATGCGCAGCAGCTCGGTGCCAGGCACGCCGGGCAGCATCAGGTCCAGCACATAGAAGTCGAAGCGGTAGGGGGCGTCATCGGCCAGCAGATCACTGCTGTCGCTGTAGGCAGTGACATCCACACCCTGGCCGCGCAGGTGCTGGGCCAGAAATTCGCAGTACTCGGTGTCGTCGTCGACCAGGGCAAGGGTGGCGGGCAGCATGGACGGCTCTTATTCGGCTAGGCCTTGAGGAATGACCAGGCGCATGATCGTGCCATGCGGACTGTGAGGCAGAGCCTCTACTGTACCTTGGTGCAGCTGCAGCACCGAGCGCACGATGAACAGGCCCAGCCCTGCGCCGGGGCGGCTATGGCTGTTGCTGCCGCGCGAGCCTTTGTCGAACAGGCGTGGGCGAAGCTCCTCGGGGATGCCGGGGCCGAGGTCTCGCACTTCCAGGATCAGTGCCAGTGGCTCATCGGACTCTGAAATGCTCAGTTGCACCTGCGTATCGACAGGCGCATAGGCCAGGGCGTTGTTGAGCAGGTTGCGAATCGTCAGTCGCATCAGCGCGGGATGCAGCTGCACAGTACGTGGCTGGGTCAGCCATTGCACCTCGACACGAGGACGCAGATCGGCCGCAATATCGTGCAGCACCAGCTTGATGAGTGTGGGCAGATCGGTTTCTATCGACGCTCCGGCCTTGCCCCCCACGGCCAAAATGGTGCCGGCGGCCAGCGTGTTGTCCAGTGTGCTGATGACTTGCTGCAGTACATGCTCTGCTCTGTGCAGGGCTTTGGTGGCGGGCGCGGCATCGGCCAGGTGCAGGTCGTCAATGGCCTTGAGCGTGGCTTGCATGGCGGCCGAGGCATTGTTCAGCGGCTGGCGAATCTCGTGCGACAGCAGTTGCAGCATTTCGTTGTGCTCGGTGAGCATGGCGGTGCGCCAGTCCAGCAGGGTGCGCAGCTTGTCCAGTTCGCCGGCATCGCTGCGGTTGCTGCGCAGCTGCTCGTGCAGGGTTTGCAGCTGAGCGTGCTGACGGGCAATGACTTCACCGCGTGCGTACTCGCGGCTTACATCGCAGAACTGCATCAGTACGTCATGCCGGCCCTGTGAATCGGGGGAGCAGGGAGTGAGCTGTATGCGGCGGTGGCGCTGTGCGCCAAACTCATCCTGCCGAGTCTCGTCATATTCCTGGCGTAGGCCTTGGGCTGCGGCGGCAAAGCGCGGGCCGTGGAATTGCCAGGCTTGCGCAGACAGCAGTTGCTGCAGGGGCGTGCCGACGATGACTGCCTGTGGCTCCACATCAAACCATTGACGCCAGGCGGGCGTGGCCATGATCAGCTGTTCTTCGGCGCTCCAGATGGCACAGCCTTGATCGGTGCGGCTGAGCAGGTCGACAAGCTGGGATGCGGAAAAGGAAGGGGCGCTCATGAAGGCCAGCCGCAAGGGCTTGGTAGATGTGACTGAACGCGATCATAGGAGGAAAGCACTGGAGGGGCGGTGCTTCATGGTCGGGGCGAATAACCGATATTCCTGGATCGTAAAAACGGTAAATTTTGATATAAACGTATATAAATACCCAATATCTATTGTTAACTTGTGACTTCTAGTTGCGGTATAACGCGACAAGGTCACATGCGTGACAGCATATAAGGCGCATCAATGAATCTAAAGTCATAGCGCTTAGCGTTGTCGCTGTATTGGATTTCGATAAAAAACATTACTAAATCAAGACTGCTAAAGCGGTTTGCGCTTCTTATTCAGGAGCTCGGGCTCGCCGCAGCAGGAGACAACACGGACCAGACAGGAGCAGCGGTCATGGACAAGCTCAAGGCTTTCGAGTCTTTTGTATCGGTAGCGACCAGGGGCAGCTTGACAGCTGCTGCCAAGGCCGAGGGCGTGGCACCCGCCATCATGGGGCGCAGACTGGATGCGCTGGAAGAGCACTTGGGCGTCAAGCTCATGGTGCGCACCACACGTCGTATTTCCCTCACCCACGAGGGCAGCGCGTTTCTGGAGGATTGCCAGCGTTTGCTGTCCGATGTGTGCAATGCTGAGGCCAGCGTCAGCGCCGGTGGCGTCAAGGCCACGGGGCATTTGCGCATCACGGCACCAGCCGGTTTTGGCCGCCGTCATGTCGCTCCCTTGGTGCCACGCTTTCGCGATCTGCATCCCGATGTGACCATCTCTCTGAATCTCAGCGATCGTGTGGTCGACTTGGCCGGAGAGGGCTTTGACTGCGCCGTGCGGGTGGGCGATTTGGCAGATTCGGCGCTGGTCAGCGTGCGCATTGCCGACAACCGTCGCCTGTGCGTGGCGACACCATCCTATCTGGAGCGCCGCGGCATCCCCAAACACCCCAGCGAACTGACACAGCACGACTGCTTGACGCTGTCGTCCGATGCCTCGCAAACGCGTGGCTGGGCCTTTCGCATCCCGCACCCCGAAAGCGGCACCAGCGAGGTTGTGCACTTCAAACCCGGTGGCCCGCTGGACTGCTCGGACGGACAAGTACTGCACGACTGGTGCCTGGGTGGCTGGGGCATTGCCTGGCGCAGCACCTGGGAAGTCGAGGCCGAGATCGCCGCAGGCCGTCTTGTGCCGGTGCTGGAAGACTTTGCGGCGCCTCCCAACGGTATCTTTGTGGTCTTCCCTCAGCGCAAGCACATGCCGCTGCGCGTGCGCATGTGGATCGACTACCTCAAGCACCATTACAACCAGCCGGATTTCTTTCGCCTGGGTGTGGATGCCTGAGCAATCTTGAATCGGTAGACAATGGACGGGTCGTTGCAGTTCTTGGCGGACTGCAGAACCCGTCCTTTTTCTTTTGCAAAACCATGACTTTTGAAGCTGTGCTTGCCAGCGCCCACCTGCTGGCGATTCTGACTCTGGTGGTGTTTCTGACTAGCCAGGCGGCTCTGTGCCGGGTCGAGTGGATGAGTGCTGCCGTGGTGCAGCGCCTGGCCCGCCTGGACATGATTTATGGCATTGCCGCCCTTGCCTTGCTGCTGACAGGTATTGCGCGTCTGGTCTGGGGCGTCAAAGGCATGGGGGGCTATGTGGCTTCGCCGCTGTTTCACATCAAGATGACGCTGTTTGTTGTTGCCGTGCTGCTGTCGCTCAAGCCAACGTTCACCTTCCGTCGCTGGAAGAAGACGCTGGATGCCACCGGGCAATTGCCAGCGCCGCAAGAGGTCAAGCAAACCCGCAAGTGGGTGATGTGGCAAGGCCATCTGGTGCCGGTAATTGCCGTGATCGCTGTTTTCTGGGCGCGCGGCATGTAGGCGAGGGCGACTGCCGCGCTCGCATGGCTTGCTTGTGCGATGCGCGGCCGCCACGCTGCAACGCCTTGTTGCGGGCACGCAATCCAGCTTGGCTGCGCGGATAGAGGTAGCCACGTAAAATCCCGCAATGCTTTCCGTCAAACAAGAATTGCTCGCTGCCCTGGCTGCTGAGCTCGAAACACTCTCGCCCGGCGCTGGCGCACGCGCTGCGTTTGAAAACCCCAAAGTGGCAGCCCATGGCGACTTCGCTTGTACGGCGGCCATGCAGCTGGCCAAGCCTTTGAAGGCCAATCCTCGCGCTCTGGGTGAGCAGCTCAAGACTGCACTGGAGGCTACGGCTGCCTTCCAGCAATGGGTGGATGCGATTGAAATTGCAGGCCCTGGCTTTTTGAATATCCGCCTCAAGCCCGCTGCCAAGCAGGAAGTGGTGCGTGAAGTGTTGGGTCAGGCCGAGAAGTTCGGCTATCAGGCCGACCGCGGCGAAAACATTCTGGTCGAGTTTGTCTCTGCCAACCCCACCGGCCCGCTGCACGTGGGTCACGGCCGTCAGGCGGCGATTGGCGACGCCATCAGCAACCTGTATTCCAGCCAAGGCTGGAAGGTGCACCGCGAGTTTTATTACAACGACGCGGGCGTGCAGATCGACACCCTGACCAAGTCCACCCAGCTGCGTGCCAAGGGCTTCAAGCCCGGTGATGAGTGCTGGCCCACCGACAGCGACAACCCGCTGGCCAAGAATTTCTACAACGGCGACTACATCGCCGATATTGCCGAAGCCTTCAAGGCCAAGCAAACCATCAAGGCCGATGACCGCGAATTCACCGCCAATGGTGATGTGGACGACTATGACAACATCCGCCAGTTTGCCGTGGCCTATCTGCGCAACGAGCAGGACAAGGATCTGCAGGCCTTCAATCTGAAGTTCGACCAGTACTATCTGGAATCGAGCCTGTACGAGAACGGCTATGTTGAAGAAACAGTCAACCGCCTGATCGCCAACGGCAAGACCTACGAGCAGGATGGCGCGCTGTGGCTCAAGTCCACCGACTATGGTGACGACAAAGACCGCGTGATGCGCAAGACCGACGGCGGCTACACCTACTTTGTGCCTGATGTGGCCTACCACATCCAGAAGTTCAAGCGTGGCTTCACCAAGGTGGTGAATATTCAGGGCACCGACCACCACGGCACCATCGCCCGCGTGCGCGCCGGCCTGCAGGCGGCCGATGTGGGCATCCCCGAGGGCTACCCGGACTACGTGCTGCACACCATGGTGCGCGTGGTGCGCAATGGCGAAGAGGTCAAGATCAGCAAGCGCGCAGGCTCTTACGTCACGCTGCGCGACCTGATCGAATGGACCAGCAAGGATGCCGTGCGCTTCTTCCTGCTGAGCCGCAAGCCTGACACCGAGTACACCTTCGACGTCGATCTGGCCGTGGCCCAGAACAACGACAACCCCGTGTACTACGTGCAGTACGCCCATGCCCGTATCCAGTCCGTGCTGCGTGCATGGCAAGAAGCCGGCGGTGCTGGCGTGCCCGCACTCAAGGATGTGGACCTGTCGGCGCTGGAAGGCCCGCAGGCTCAGGCACTGATGCTGCTGCTGGCCAAGTACCCCGAGATGCTGACCGCTGCGGCGGCTGGTAATGCACCGCACGATGTGACCTTCTATCTGCGTGATCTGGCCTCGGCCTATCACAGCTACTACGATGCCGAGCGCATTCTGGTCGACGACGAGAAGGTCAAGCTGGCACGCCTGGCCCTGGTCGCTGCCACCGCTCAGGTGTTGCACAATGGCCTGGCTGTGCTGGGTGTGAGCGCACCTGAGCGCATGTAATCCTGTTTTCAGGGCCGCAGAAGGCCCTGAAAACGGCATAACTGAAGCAGAAAGCGTTAAGCGACTGATATGAAGAACCAGCAACGCGGTGGAACCATCCTGGGCCTGATCTTTGGCATGGTTATCGGCCTGGCGGCGGCGCTGGCCGTGGCCGTTTATGTGACCAAGGTGCCCGTACCTTTCCTGAACAAGGGGGGCAACAACACTGACCGAGACGCGGCAGAGGCCGAGCGCAACAAAAACTGGGACCCCAACGCGCCCTTGCAAGGTCGTCAGCCAGCCCCGCCTGCGGTGGCTGTGCCACCCAGTGATGTGACCGTGACACCACCCACACCAGCGGTACAACCTACGGCAACCGGCGGCGTTGCTACACCGCCCGTATCTGCCTCGTCGGAGCAGCCGCCCAAACCGACCTCGGGTGACCCACTAGGTGACTTGGTCAAGGAGCGCTCGGCCGCTGCGGATAAGGCGGACAAGGCAGAAAAGGCACGGGCGGAAAGAGAGAAGGCCGCTCAGGCTGCCTCGTCCGACTCGGCTTTCAATTATTTTGTGCAGGCGGGTGCCTTCCGGGGCCAGAGCGAGGCTGAAGCACAGCGCGCCAAACTTGCCATGCTAGGCTGGGAGTCGCGTATCAGCGAACGTGAGCAAAACGGCATCACCGTCTTCCGCGTGCGTGTCGGCCCGTTCGGCAAGCGTGATGATGCCGAGCAGCTCAAGGGCAAGCTCGATGGCGCGGGTGTGGACTCGACGCTGGTGAGAGCGGCGAAGTAAGAGGCCCCCTGAGGCGCTTTGCGCCTTCCCCCAAGGGGGACAGCATCATCGCTGCGGGGCGGCCCTTGCTTGATGCTTCTGGCCTGCCCCGTTGTTAGTTTTAGAGTTGGCTGAACTTTTTGGGGCCTGTTGCCTCTGATACTGCAGACTTGAACTCAAGGAGTTTGTTCGAATGAAACGCCGTGAATTTTCTATGGCTGCCTCGGCAGCTGCTGCTGGTGCTCTGTCTTTGGGCGCTTCCTCCAGCTGGGCCCAGGGCGCTGCGCCCAGGGAAGGCAAGGACTACGTCAAGCTGGGCAAGCCTGCCAGCGTGAGCGCACCTACCGGCAAGGTCGAAGTGGTGGAGTTCTTCTGGTACAGCTGCCCCCACTGCAACGTGTTTGAGCCGCAGTTCGAGGCCTGGGCCAAGACGCAGCCTGCCGATGTGGTGGTGCGTCGCGTTCCCGTGGCTTTCAATGCTTCTTTCGTGCCCCAGCAAAAGCTGTATTTCGCACTGGAAGGCATGAATCTGCTGCCTCAGCTGCATGCCAAGGTGTTCCGCACCATTCATGTGGAGCGCAACTTGCTCAAGACCGATGACGCCATTTTTGACTGGGTCGGCAAGCAGGGCGTGGATCTGGCCAAGTTCAAGGAGGTCTACAACTCCTTCACCGTGGCCAACCAGTCGCGCAAGGCGGCTCAGCTGCAAAATGAATACGAGGTGGAAGGTGTGCCCGCCATGGGTGTGGCAGGCCGCTACTACACCGATGGCACCAAGGCCGGCAATATGGATAACGTGCTGCGTGTGGTCAATGCGCTGATCGCCTCCAGTCGCAAGGCCTGACCGGCCAGTGACCGATCGCACGGGTATCTGATGCCTGACAAGCCCGCCGCTGAGCGGGCTTTTTTGTGAGTGTTTTTTACGCGGCCTGTAAAAAAGGAATGACTACAATGCAGCGAATGCAAGAAACGTGCCTTCTATGAAAAAATCACTTCTTCCTCTTGCGCTGGCCTGTGCCCTGGCAGCAGCGACCGGTATGGCCCATGCTGAAAAGGCCGACAGCGCCAAGCCCATGAATATCGAGGCGGATGCACTGCGTCACGACGAGTTGCAGCAGACCAGTGTCTTCACCGGCAATGTGGTGATGACCAAGGGCTCCATCGTGCTGCGTGGCGCGCAGCTCGATGTGCGCCAGGACGCTGAGGGCTATCAGTACGGAGTGATCAAGGCGGAAGCCGGCAAGCGCGCTTTCTTCCGCCAGAAGCGCGATACCGTTGCCGGTCAGCCTGAAGAATTCATCGAAGGCGAGGGCGAAGTCATCGAATACGACGGCAAGGCCGATATCGTCAAGTTCATTCGCCGTGGCGAGATGCGCCGCTATCGTGGTGGTCAGCTCAGCGACCAGGTCACGGGCTCCGTCATCGTCTACAACAACATCACCGATGTCTACACGGTCGATGGCCAGAAGACCAGCGGTGGCCTGCCCAGCTCTTCCGTAGGCCAGGGCGGCCGTGTGCGCGCCATCATGGCACCCAAGGAGGGCTCGCCGGGTGCGCAGCCCAAGCCCGCCACACCCGCAACGGAAATGCGCCAGAGCGTGACTCTGGGTGGCGAGAAAGACGACGAGAAAAAATGATCGAACCGACTTTCTCTGACTCTGGCCACGGCCGCACAGGCGAGGCGAGCAGCCGCCTGGAGGCCAAACATCTGGCCAAGTCCTATGGCAGCCGCAAGGTGGTCAAGGATGTGTCGCTGTCCGTGCAAAAAGGCGAGGTCGTCGGTCTGCTTGGCCCCAACGGCGCGGGCAAGACCACCTCGTTTTACATGATCGTGGGTCTGGTTCGCAGTGATGGCGGCGAGATCTTTATCGACGGTCAGGCTGTGGGCGGCATGCCGATTCACCAGCGCTCGCGTCTGGGTCTGTCCTATCTGCCCCAGGAAGCCTCGATCTTTCGCAAGCTCAGCGTGGAAGACAATGTGCGCGCCGTGCTGGAGCTGCAAAAAGACGAGCAGGGCAAGACGCTGACACGTGACGAAATCGAAAAGCGCCTGACCGGTCTGCTGCAGGAGTTGCGTGTCGAGCACCTGCGCCAGTCGCCCGCGCTGGCGCTGTCCGGTGGTGAGCGTCGTCGTGTGGAAATCGCTCGCGCCCTGGCCACGCAGCCGCGTTTCATCCTGCTCGATGAGCCCTTCGCCGGTATCGACCCGATTGCGGTGATCGAGATCCAGCGCATCATCGGCTTCCTCAAGGAGCGCGGCATCGGTGTGCTGATTACCGACCACAACGTGCGCGAAACCCTGGGCATTTGCGACCACGCCTTCATCATCAGCGACGGCCATGTGCTGGCTGAAGGCACACCAGAGCAGATCGTGGAGAACGCTGACGTGCGCCGCGTCTATCTGGGTGAGCACTTCCGGATGTGATGGGTTGTATGGCCCCCACGTTTCCTCACTTCGTGCGGTCACTGCCCCAGCATTGGGTGCAAGAGGCCCCGACCGGCTGCGCCGGATTTCGCCTTGGGACGGTCCGGCGGCGAAATCAGCCTGCTATTGATAGCGCGGGAGCTTCGCCACGATGAAACCAGGGCTGTCGCTACGCGTATCGCAACACCTATCGCTGACGCCGCAGCTGCAGCAATCGATCCAGCTGCTGCAGCTGTCCACACTGGAGCTGGCACAGGAAGTCGAGCAGATGCTGATCGACAACCCTTTTCTGGAGCGAGCAAGCGACGAGGCAGACACCACGGCTGATGCTCCTGTAGAAATAGCGGCTAGCGCTGGTGAACACAGTACCTCAGATGGAATTCATGCTGAAAATGAGTTCCAGAAAGCGCAATCAGCTACGGAAACGGTAGCGGAAGCCCCCAGCCCCGAGACACCCGAAACCCTGAACTGGGAAGCCGATGGCATGGACGGTCAGGACGGCGAATGGGGTGGTGAATCCAGCAGCGAGTGGGATGCGCCGTCGGCCCGCAGCTCCACGCACAACCGTGATGGCGATGATGAGACCGATGCCATTGATCTGGCACGCGAGCACCAGAGCCTGACCGACTTTTTGCACCACCAGGCGCTGAGTTTGCATCTGGGGGCGGCGGACACGGCGGCGCTGCGCTTTCTGATCGAGTCGCTGAACGACGACGGCTATCTCGAAGAGTCATTGCAGGAGCTGGCGCAAAGTCTGGCGGGCGACGACCTGGAAGAGCGCGAGGAGCTGGAGCAGCATTTTTCGATTGCGCTCAAGCTGCTGCAAAGCCTGGAGCCGGTGGGTGTTGGCGCCCGTGATCTGGCCGAATGTCTGCAGCTGCAGCTGCGAGACCTGATTCGGGAAGCCGAGGATGAGGGCACCACCGCAGCCCATATGAGCCGGCTGCTGCTGGCGCAGGCCATCTGTGCCCAGCCCATGGACCTGCTGGCGCGGCGCGATCTGCGCAAGCTCGCCAGCCTGTGCGGCGCGCGCGAGGAGCAGCTGCGCGAGGCCATCACGCTGATCGCCAGGCTGGAGCCCCGTCCGGGCCGCCGCTTTGTCGATGTGGAGCGCAACATCGTGGTGCCCGATGTCATCGTGCGCCCGGTGCGAGCCAGCTCGGGGCGGGTCGACTTTTCGGTGCAGCTCAATCCCGAAGTCATGCCGCGTCTGCGCGTTCACGATATCTATGCCAGCGTGCTGCGCCGGCACAAAAGCAGCGAAGGCCATGCTGGACTGCAGCAGCGCCTGCAGGAAGCGCGCTGGTTCATCAAGAACATTCAGCAGCGCTTTGACACCATCCTGCGGGTGTCCGAAGCCATTGTGGAGCGACAGAAGAACTTCTTTGTCCATGGCGAACTGGCCATGCGCCCTCTGGTACTGCGCGATATTGCCGATCAGCTGGGCCTGCACGAATCCACCATCAGTCGCGTGACCACGGCCAAGTACATGGCCACGCCCCAGGGCACGTTCGAGCTTAAATATTTCTTTGGCTCGGGTCTGGGAACGGAAACCGGCGGCAGCGCATCGAGCACGGCGGTGCGTGCGCTGATCAAGCAGTTTGTGGATGCAGAAGACGTGAAAAAGCCGCTATCGGACGCGAAACTGGCCGACTTGCTCAAGGAGCAAGGCATCGAGTGCGCGCGCCGCACCGTCGCCAAATACCGCGAACAGCTCAAGATTCCGACGACCACGTTGCGCAAGGCTCTGTGAATACGCTGGAAACAAAAAAGCCGCTGATGCAATGCACAGCGGCTTTTTAGTAGTGGGCGTAGGGGGATCAAGCATGCGCCAAGCCAGAGACACCGAGCAAGGGCCGCCCCGCAGCGATGGTGTCGTCTCCCTTCCTTAGCGCGCAGCGCGTAGAGAAAGGGGGAAGGCGCACAGCGCCTCAGGGGGGTTATCAAGCAACCAGCCACCAGATGAACAGCGCGAGCACGCCGATCATCAGACCGAATTTCAGAATCTTGTAGAAGGTCGGATTCCAGTCGCGAAACTTGCGGCGGTACTTGCCCATGTAGAACGAGACCTTGAACAGCTTGCTGATCATGCCGCGAGGGTCGCCCTCGTTGTTGGGCGAGCTGGCGGCGGCCACGACGTTCTTGCCAAGCCAGTGGTTGAGCCACTGCGCAAAGCCGTTGGTCATGGGGCGTTCCACGTCGCAGAACAGCACGATGCGATTGCCTTCCGAGCGGTTCTCGGCCCAGTGCATATAGGTCTCGTCAAAGATCACGCCTTCGCCTTCGCGCCAGCTGTAGGGCGTGCCGTCGACTTCGATCATGCAGCGGTCGTCGTTAGGTGCCAGCACGGCCAGGTGGTAGCGCAGCGATCCGGCATAGGGGTCGCGGTGCAGATTGAGCTTGGCGCCGGGCGGCAGCTCGGCAAACATGGCGGCCTTGACGCTGGGAATGGACTTCACCAGGGCCGTGGTCTTGGGGCACAGCTCCATGGCGGAGGGGTGCGCATCGCCGTACCACTTCAGGTAAAAGCGCTTCCAGCCGGTCTTGAAGAAGGAGTTGAAGCCCGCGTCGTCATTGTTGGCGGCGGCCTTGATCTGCATGTTCTTTTGCAGATTCACCGCTTCCTCGCGGATTTCGCGCCAGTTGGCCTGCAGCGGTGCCAGCTCGGGGAAGGTGCTGGTGGGCAGATAGGGCGTGCGCGGCACCTTGCTGAACATCAGCATGAAGACGTTGAACGGCGCCGTGAACGTGGAGTGGTCAAACAATTGCTTGATCACTTTGTGACGCACCTTGCCGCGCAGGTGCATGTACAGGCCGCAGCCGAAGAACATGAGCACCAGGGCCAGAACGATGATTTTTGCCATAGCTGATGATTTTACCGGGCCGCTCCAAACAGGGCATGGCCCAGGTCAAACATCAAAGCGGTCTTTACTTTGGAATGCAAGAAACTCCTAAATAAATAGCTGATAGCGCTTTATTTATAAGCGCTACAGCCTATTTTTATTGTTTTCTTTGGCCGCTGTATGAGAGGCAGCAGACTCCGTTACAGCAGCCTGGTGCCCAGAGGCACGTCCTTGTCGGGCACGCACAGGGCCACGGCGCCATCGGCATCGTGAAAGCCGGTGACCAGGCATTCGCTCATCAATGGGCCGATCTGCTTTTTCGGAAAATTCACCACGGCGACGACCAGGCGGCCCACCAGCTCCTCGGGCTGGTAATGCGCCGTGATCTGGGCGCTGGACTTGCGCTGGCCCAGTTCGGGGCCAAAGTCCACCAGCAGCTTGTAGGCGGGTTTGCGGGCCTCGGCAAAGACCTCGGCCTGCAGCACGCGGCCCACGCGCAGCTCTACCTTCATAAAGTCGTTCCAGCTGATTTCTTCCATGTTTTTGTGCTCCTTGGTTGGGCATCATGCCTGTGCTCTGGCTTGAATCTGTCGAGTAACGCTTGTCGTGCGCAGGCACTGGAAAAGGGCTAACGCGTATGCTTATGCCTGTTATGCGCGCCAAGCGCCTGCGCCTCAGCTGGCGCGCAATGAATTCTTATGAACCAACTGCATTTGTTTCTGCCCTGCGCCGCCGGCGTCGAGGGCTATCTGGCCGACGAGGTCCATGCCATCACCGGCGCCACAGGGCAGGATTTGCTCGTGGGCCGGGGCGGCGTCATGCTGCGCGGCATGTGGCGCGATGCCATGCTGCTCAATCTGCACAGCCGCCTGGCGCAGCGTGTGCTGATCGAGCTGTCGCACACCATGTACCGCAGCGAGAACGATCTGTACCGCGCCGCCAGCGAGGTCGCCTGGGAGATCTGGTTTACGCCCAAGGAAACCTTCAAGATCGAAGTCACGGCCCAGCACAGCCCGCTGACCAGCCTGAATTTTGCGGCGCTCAAGGTCAAGGACGCGATTGCCGACCGCTTCCGCGAAAAGCGCCACGGCGTGCGCCCCAGCGTGGAAACTCACCACCCCGATGTGCGCGTGCATCTGCACCTGACCACGGACGGCGCAACTATCTATATCGATACCTCGGGCGATGCGCTATTCAAGCGCGGTTGGCGCGAGGACAAGGGCGATGCGCCGCTCAAGGAAACCCTGGCCGCCGCCATGATTGCCGCCTCGGGCTGGAACCCGCATGGCGACAACCCCCAGCCGCTGTACGACCCCTGCTGCGGCAGCGGCACGGTGCTGATTGAGGCTGCGCAGATTGCACGCAAGATTCCCGCTGGCATCCTGCGCCGCTTTGCGTTTGAAAAGCTGATTCCGTTCCAGCGCCATGTCTGGGAAGTCATGCTGGATGAGGCCGAGGCGCAAATCCTGCCCGAATCGCCCGTGGGCATTTACGGCTCGGACATCGCCTTCCGTATGGTGGACTTTGCTCAGCGCAATGCCGAGCGCGCCGGCGTGGCTGACACCATCAATCTGCGCGGTGGCGATGCGCTGCAGCGCATGCCGCCCTGCGATCAGCCCGGCATGATGATTCTGAACCCGCCCTATGGCGAGCGCATTGCCGCCGCAGGTAGCGCGGGCCGCAATGCCGCAGAGCGCATGGGCCAGGTCGAACGCGCCGGCCGCGAAACCGCGCAGACCGAAGACGGCGGCGAATTCTTCAGTCAGCTGGCCAGCCACTGGAAGAAGAACTACAGCGGCTGGAGCGCTTACATGCTCACGCCCGATTTGAAGCTGCCTGGCAAGATGCGCCTGAAGGAATCGCGCCGCACGCCGATGTGGAACGGCCCCATCGAATGCCGTCTGTTCCGCTTTGACATGGTCAAGGGCTCGACCAAGCCACGTAAAGCAGCTGAAGGCCATATTCAGAGCGATATACAGCAATGAAGATCGCCCCCCTGCGCTGGCCGGCCTGCAACGCCGGCTACGACGGCCCTTTGCCGCGTCCCATGATTCTGGACACCAATGTGGTGCTGGACATGCTGATTTTTGACAACCCCGACATCCCCACTATCCGCGAGCTGGTGGCTCGCGGCGAGGTGCGCTGGATTGCCGACGAAGCCCAGCGCATCGAGCTGGGCCGAGTGCTGCACTACAGCCAGATTGCCCCGCGTGTGAGCTACTACGGCAAGACGCCCGAAGGCGTGATGGCTGCGTTTGATGCGGCGGTGGAGTATGTGCCCGAAGCGCCCAAAATTCGCTTCACCTGCACCGACCCGGACGACCAGCATTTCCTTGATCTGGCCAGCCTGCACAAGGCCGTGCTCGTCAGCAAAGACCGCGCCGTCCTCAAGCAGCGCAAGCGCGTGGCCACGCACTATGGGGCGACGGTGGGGAATGTGGTGGTGCTGGAAGAAGTGCTGACCGAAGCCTGATTTTTCTTCATTAAAAAATAGCGGCCAGCGCTTATCCATCAAGCGCTGGCCGCTATTTTGTTGGTAGTGCTTATTTCTGCTTGGGCAGCCACGGCACACCATTGATATGGCTGCCGCCGTCGACAAACAGCGTGTTGCCCGTGACATAGCGGCAGTCTTCGCTGGCCAGAAACAGCGCCGCACCGCCGATGTCTCGCTCGGGGTCGCCCATATAGCCCATGGGGTTCAGGCGCAGCATGTCGGCTGCGTTTTCGGGCTGAGCGGTGGCGAATTTTTTGTAGGCTTCGGTGGCCGCGCCGGGGCAGATGGCATTGCAGCAGATGCCAAAGGCCGCCCACTCGCGGGCGGCAGAGCGGGTGAGGGTGCGCAGTGCTTCCTTGGCCATGTTGTAGTCCACCGAATAGGGGTGGGCGTTGACGCCGTTGAGTGAGCACATATTGATGACCCGGCCCCAGCCGCGCTCCTTCATGCCGGGGAAAACGGCCTGCATGGCCCATAGCGCGGACTGCGTGCCTATGCGCCAGGCCCAGTCGGCATCAATATCAGACAGGCTTTCGACCTTGGCAAAGCCGGGGGCGCTGCCCGGGCGGCGGCCCCAGGCGTTGTTGACCAGAATGTCGATGCTGCCAAAGCGGGCCTGGGCGGCAGCCACCATGGCTTGCACGGCGGCATGCTGGCTGACGTCGGCGGGGGCGAAGTTCACCTCCACCTGGAATTCGGCACGGATTTCCTCCGCTGTGGCTTCTCCGGCCGCGATATTGATATCAGCCAGCCACAGGCTGGCACCTTCGGCGGCAAAGCGGCGTGCCACGCCTTTGCCAATGCCAGCAGCAGCGCCGGTAATCAGCGCAACACGGTCTTGTAAGCGGTTCATCTCCTTGGCTCCCCCTGTGATTCATGACGAGCCACTTTGCGGGGGGGCAGGATTGTCAGCATCGTTGACTTGGACGAGGCGATGACCAGAGAGACCGAGCGCTGCTGAAAGCTGCAGTAGGCAATCTGCGCAGGTCTATTACAGCTGGGACTCCAGAGGCAGCCAGCCCAGCATGCGGGTCAAGGTGCGCTTGGGCCAGGTGGTGTTGGGCTCATGCTCCCAGACCTTGTCGGCGGCTTTGTCATCCCAGCGCAACTCATCGTTTTCAAGGCGCAGCACATAGCTGCTGTGCGGCTGCTTGGCTTGCGAGAAAACTTCCTGCACATCGTGCGCCAGTTCAGGATGCTCGAAGAGCACGCCCATCTCGGTGTTCAGAGCGGCCGAGCGCGGGTCGAAGTTGAAGGAGCCGACAAAGCCTCGGAGCTCATCGACGACAAAGGCTTTGGTGTGCAGGCTGGCGCCGCTGCTGCCGAGCATGCCACTGTCGCTCAGGCCGGATTTTTCAACGCGCGCATCGGGCTTGAGCTCCCACAGGTGCACACCTGCCTTGAGCAGCGGCTTGCGATAAGGGGCGTAGCCGGAGTGCACCATCGGCACATCGTTGGCCGCCAGGGAGTTGCTCATGATGTTCACATTGACACCGCGAGTCGCCATGCCTGCAAACAAGGTCACTCCCATGTTGCCCGGCACAAAGTACGGAGAGATGACCCACATGGACTGGCGGGCCGTGAACAGGGTTTGCAGGATGTCAAAGGTGAGCCAGCTTTTTGCATCCCGGTCGCGCGCCACAGGCGTTGCCTTGGCGGGAGGGTCTGACAGCACCTGCAGCTTATCCACCCAGTGGTGGCGCAGCTGGGCAAACAAGGCCTGCGGGTCGTTCATGCGGTTGGTCATGGCCTGCACATAGGGGGTGTCCTGCACGGTGCTGCGCCAGACGGTACGCTGCTGGATATAGGCCTCCAGATCCTGTTCTGACAGGGCGTCGCGCAAGGCCGTGATGGGGATGACGGCATCACTGTTCCAGAAGCTGTCGAAGATGGCGCTGGTCTGGTTCACGCCTTCGCCCAGCAGCACCAGATCGGCATCGTGAAAGTTGACCTGTGCGGCATCAAAGTATTCATTGCCGATATTGCGGCCCCCGACGATGGCCAGGCGGCCATCCACAATCCATGCCTTGTTGTGCATGCGGCGACTGAAGCTGAAGACGCGCAAACCCATCTCCAGGGCGCGCAGCAAAATGGTGTTGCGGTTGCGTGCCGGGTTGAACAGGCGTACTTCGATGTTGGGATGGCTGGCCATGGCGACCAGGCTGTCGTCAATGCCCATGCCGTTCATGTCGTCGATCAGCATGCGTACACGCACGCCGCGCTCGGCGGCTTGCAGCAACTCATCCTTGAGCATGCGACCGGTCAGGTCGTCATGCCAGAGGTAGTACTGCACATCGATGCTGCGCTGCGCCTGCTGAGCGGTAAGGGCGCGGACGGCAAAGGCCTTGAGGTTGTCAGACAGCAGGCTGACGCCGGTTTGCTGGGGGTGCTGCGCCAGCATGGGAGCAATCCACCGGTCCATATCCGTTTGTTCAGGCTGTACGGGCAGTGCATAAGTGGGCTCGCCCTTGGCGCGTTTGGCAAACTTGCCCCAGGACCACAGCGCCAGCGACGACAGCAGCATGAACAGCAAGATTCCCAGCACTCCCCATTTGATGAGCTTCATCACCACTCCCGACAACTTGAGGCTGTTTATCCTAAGGTAAAGGCTTTCAGAGATAGGTGGTGCGAGCGCTGAGCTGCTGATGGGTCTTGTCCGACAGGCGGCAGTGGCCGTGCCCATAAAGCCCGGCGGCACACAGTGGGTGAGCACGGCGCGACAATAGCGGCATGACCTCTTGCACAACCACGACGCCTTTGCCCCCCTCTGCCGCCGCTACCCGCAAGGCGGTGCCTGCCTCGCCCAAGCTGACCACGCTGGACAAGACGCGCATTGATGACACGCGCATCAAGATCGTGCGCCCCTTGCTCACCCCGGCCTTGCTAGAAGAGTGGTTGCCGGTGACCGAGGAAGCCCATGCGCTGGTGGAGTCCAGCCGCGCGGCCATCTCGCGCGTGCTTCATGCTCAGGATGATCGGCTGGTGGTGGTGGTCGGCCCTTGCTCGATTCACGATCACGAGCAGGCCATGGACTATGCACGTCTGCTCAAGGTGCAGGCCGATGCGCTCAAGGATGATTTGCTCATCGTCATGCGCGTGTACTTTGAAAAGCCGCGCACCACCGTGGGCTGGAAGGGCTACATCAACGACCCCTATCGCGATGGCAGCTTTGCCATCAACGAAGGGCTGGAGCTGGCGCGCCGTCTACTGCTCGATGTGCTGGCGCTGGGCCTGCCGGTGGGCACGGAGTTTCTCGACCTGCTGTCGCCGCAGTTCATCAGCGATCTGGTCAGCTGGGGCGCGATTGGCGCGCGCACCACGGAGAGCCAGAGCCACCGCCAGCTGGCCAGCGGCCTGAGCTGCCCCGTGGGCTTCAAGAACGGTACCGACGGTGGCGTCAAGGTGGCCAGCGACGCCATTCTGGCGGCCCAGTCATCGCATGCCTTCATGGGCATGACCAAGATGGGGCAGAGCGCCATTTTCGAGACGCGTGGCAATCAGGACTGCCACGTGATTCTGCGTGGCGGCAAGGCTCCCAATTACGACGCAGCCCATGTGCAGTCCGCGTGCGAGATGCTGGAAAAAGCGGGCCTGCGCCCGCAGGTGATGATCGACCTCTCCCACGCCAACAGCAGCAAGCAGCACCGTCGCCAGATCGATGTGGCGGCCGATGTGGCGCAGCAGGTGGCAGGCGGCGATGCACGCATCACCGGCGTGATGATCGAGAGCCATATTCACGAAGGTCGCCAGGACATCGTGGAAGGCCAGGAGCTGGAGTACGGCGTCTCGCTGACCGATGCCTGCATCAGCATGGATCAGACCGTGCCCGTGTTGCAGCAGCTGGCGCAGGCCGTGCGCGCGCGCCGCGCCAGCCACGCCAAGAAGGCCTGAGCGTCAGCGTAGCCATGTGTTGAAAAAGAGGTGCATGGGAATCCCATGGCACCTCTTTTTTTGACTGGTATGGCTTCTGCGCCAGGGCCTGCTGGCGCAGGGCTGATCTTCAGGCTTTGAGCTTGATCTTCTTGACCACTTTGACCGCCGCTTTCTCCTCGCGCTTGCGGCGGTTGAAGACCTGTTGCATATAGCGGATGTCGGTGGGCGTCAGGTGTTTCTGGGCCGCCACAAACTGTTTTTGCTCTTCCTCGCCGATATGGTGCAGGTACTCCTCGTGCAGCTTGGAAAAGCGGCGCAGCCAGGCCGGGCTGGCCATGTCGCGTGCGGCCAGGTCGGCCAGCATGGTGTCGATCTCCTTGTGCTCGGCCACGGCATGGCGTGCGTCGGGCGTGGTCTTGGGGTTGCGCATGACGCTGGACCACAGCGCCTGCTCCTCGGCGGCGGCGTGGCTGCTCAGTTCTTTGTACAGTTCCTTGAACAGCTTTTTGCGCTCGCTGCTGCCCGCCTTGGTGCTGGAAATCATGGCCAGCAGTGCGCGGTGGTGATCATGATCTTCCACCAGCCGGCCGAAGATGTCGGGGTTGCCACGAAATGAGGTGCGCGGCGTGCTGCCGATCTGCGCGGCAACGGCCGGGGCGAGCTTCTTGGCGCGGGCCGTGGCGGTTTTCAGGGCCGTCTTGGCCGGGGCCGGTTGCTTGCGAGGAGTGCTGCTCTTTGCGCTGGACTGTGAGGCCGTCATCGATGGTTCTCCTGTTATTCAAGTCGAACCCTCTTGTAGCCAAAAGCAGCGTGGCAGCGCCTGGATCTCGGTTGGCAATGCACGTAGGAAAGAGACGTATGCAATGCCAAGCCATCCCTGCTTGCTTTGAAAATATGAGCTGGACTCGCTTGTCTGCTTTGAAAATCAGCGTGAAATCATTGCAGATTTGTTGGCTGACAAGCGCCAGGCGCTATCTTTTCAAAGATCCAGCGTCAGCTTGAGCATGTCCTTGTGCTGCACACCACGCTCCCATAGCGGGGTGGTGTAGTTTTGCAGGAAGAAGTCACGCTCGATATCGGTGACACGAAAGCCCAGGCGCTGGTAGAAGAGCAGCTGGTCGCCAAAGCTGCCCGTGCCCACTTCCAGCTGCTGCACGCCACGCGCGCGCATGGCGCGGATGACGTGGTTCAGCAAGGCCGAGCCAATGCCGTTGCGCTGCCAGGCTGTGGCTACAGCCATGTTCATCAGCTCCCACTTGCGGCGGCCATCGTCTTCAGGCGTCAGCACGCACACGCCAATCAGTGTTCCCAGACCGCTGGGGGTGAAGTGGGCCGTCTGGCGCGCGGCAAAACAGGTCGAGCCGGGCAGATAGCGCTTGACCCGCTCACGCGAGGGGTCGGCCAGCAAAAGCAGCTGCCAGGGCGCTTCCGCGGGGTTCATGGTGGTGATGTGCCAGGACGCTGGCGTGCTCGGGCCGGTCAGTGTGGAGCTCATGCATGTCCTCCATGGACGTCGATGAGGGGCGCAGCATGACGGCCGGGCTGTGTGACGGCATTCATTCGATGGAGCCTGCGCTCATCTATCTGCTGCAAACCACAATCTCGCGCCATTTCCACTTTCCACCAGCGGGAGTTGCAAGCCCGCTACAAATATTGTCAACAGCCCATAGCGTAGCAGTCAGCGTGCCGGTTCGGTGCTGCACTGGTAAAAAGTACAGCTTTCTAGGGTCTATGGGCTGCAGGAATCCCGCAAATGTGGGGTTGAAAGCATTTTTAACGTGCGTGAGTGCGTACTCTGATGCTTCATCGGTGCGGTGCTGACTGGTCTCGCGCAAGATGTGCTTTGCAAAAATGAAACCTGTGGTTTATACTTGGCACCAAGGGATAACCCTTAAGGTCAAACCCTCTGATTTGACCGCGAATGACAGTACATGAGATGCGTGCTGTCCATCGCTTGAAGTGCATCTCTTGATTTCATAGAAAGTTCATCATGCGCCAAGCTATCAACTCCCTGATCGAGTTCATCCAAGAAGCTCGCGAGTTCCACCTGGATCTGGCTAACCAGTAATCACGCTGGTTTGAAAGCTGAGCCGCCGACTGAGGCGGCTTTTTTTCGTCTGTACTCTGGTGAGTCCGCTGAGGCTGGTGCATTTCTTGCATGCATTTGCAGTCTTTGGAACTGAAAACTTTGGAGGCAGCATGACGGACTCTGTGAACACATCCATGTCCGGCCGGGACATCTCTGGCTGGCAAGCCTGCGGGGCGGCTTACGTGGCGGTGTATGGCACTTTGCGTGCAGGCGGAATCAACGACATTGCGCGTCTTCAGCCCGGTATTGCCTGCTTGGGTACGGCCTTGCTTCACGGTCGCTTGCATGATCTGGGCTGGTATCCGGGATTGACGCTAGAGGGGCCGCAGCCCGTGCTGGCCGAGGTCTATGCCATGGACGGCGCACTGGAAAAGGCCATGGATCGCATCGAGGGCCTGTGGCCTGAAGATCTGGGTGAGTATCGCAAGCGCCTGCTGACGCTGACGGTGAATCTGAGTGGCGGCGACCAGCAGGAGCTGACCGTGCTGGTATATGAGGCCTTGCCGGCGACGGTGCAACATGCACCGCATATTGCGGCTCATGACTGGCTGCAATGGTTTGAAGCCAAGGGACAGACATATCCGGAAAAAGCGTTTGCCCTCAACAGCCAGAGTGAGCGCAAGCCGTAAGGTGTCGGGCGGGTATTGCAGCGTGCTGTGTGAGCGGGGCCTGGGGTGCCATGCCAGGCCTCAAACAGCGGCCGGCGGGCTTTTGACTCTAGTAGGCGGCGCTGTGCGCAGCCAGTACCGGGCTGCCCTGTATGGCGGTGCTTGGACGGCCATCTGCGCCTTGCGGCACCTCTCCGACCAGCGTCGTGCGATAGAGCTGACGGTCAAATTCCAGCGCAAAAATATCCTGCGGTGCCACATGCGCCGTGGCGCGGTTATCCCAGAAGGCGATGGAGCCGGGCTCCCATTTGAAGCGCACGGTGAATTCGCTGGCAACCGCATGCTCCCACAGCAGCTCCAGCAGCACACGTGATTCGCGGGTGTTCAGCCCGACGATGGACTTGAGAAAGCCGGGGCTGATGTAGAGCACCTTTTCGCCGGTTTCGGGATGCATGGTGACCAGAGGGTGCTCGCTGATCAGTGTGTTGTCTTTGACCAGGGCAAGGTATTCCGGCGAGGCCGTTGCGCCTTGAGGTGGGCTGAAGCGATGCTCGCCGCGCAGCCCTTGCAAAAATGCTTGCATGGGCTTGGACAGTGCTTCATAAGCGGCAACCAGATTGGTCCACTGTGTGTCGCCCCCATAAGGAGGAATCGTCACGCCGCGCAGAATTGACGCCGCAGGCGGGTTGTGCGCAGCCGTTACATCCGCGTGCCAGCCTGTCCATGGGCGCTGCTCGGCCTGGCCGCTGTGGCGGTTGGCCTTGCGGTGCTTGGCGATCGAGTACAGCTCGGGGTAGCCATGTACATGGCCAAACACAGGATGCCCGGGAGTCAGCTCGCCAAACTGGCGAGAAAAGGCCAGATGCTGCTCATGGCTCAGATGCTGATCGCGAAAGAAAACCACCTTCCAGCGCAGCAAGGCCGAGCGGATGGTGTGAACTTCCGCTGCGCTCAGTGGCTGCTGCAGCTGGATGCCGCCAATCAGTGCACCGATGTGGGCGGATTGCGGGGTGATGTGGATGTGCGGCGTGGCGTTTTGCGCGGCATCCAGCTGCTCGTCCAGACGCTGTGTGGGGGAGTGGGGCAAGGGCATGTTCATAGTGTCTTTCTGTGGAGTGCGGGAGTTGGCCGCTCTTAGCGGGCCTGGGCAATGCGCAGTGGCAGATTGCCGGACAGCAAGCCCAGCTCGGTCAGCAGGGCGTGGCTGCGGGAAACTTGGGTGTTGAGTGCAGTGGCCGTTTCCTGAGGGCCCAGAAAGAAGGGCTCCCACTGGTTCAGGCTCATGAAGGCTTTCCACTCGGCGGACTCTGAAACCTTGCGCAAGGCATGGACCCAGTAGGCCTGCTGGGTTGCACTGATGCCGGGAGCGCTCATCACGCCCTGAAACGAGTCGCTGACGTAGTCAATGCCTTGTTCTTTCCAGGTTGGTGCCTGTGCAAAAGCGCCATCCAGCCGCTGCTCGGCGGCAATCGCCAGCACTCGCACGCGGCCGGACTGCAGATAGGGCAGCAGGTTCGGCGTGGTGGCCGAGACCACATCCAGGTGCCCGCCCGCCAGCGCCACCATGGATTCCGCCGAGGATTTGTAAGGAACAATGCGCAGCTTTTGAATGTTGACGCCACTTTGCTGCAGCGGCTGGGCAATGCCGAGGTGGATATGGTTGCCCAGTGTGGTGGCAATGCCGATGGCGTATTTCTCTGGCTCCTTGCGCAGCTGGGCAATCAGATCCTGGGCATTGCGCAGCGGCGAATCGGCGCGCACGACCACGGTGGTGAACTCCCGAAACAGGGTGACCAGCGGTATGCCTTTTTGCAGATGAGAGGGCAGTGCGCTCTGAGCCAGGCTGTTGCCATAGCTGGTGCTCAGAGTCATCAGCGTGTGTGCATCACCGGTGCGGCGGTGCAGGCTCTCCAGTGCCGCAATGGAGTGCGCACCAGATTTGTTGCTCACCACAAACTGAGGCGCATAACCATCGCGTGTCAGCAGCTCGGTGAGCTTGCGGGCGGCCACATCCAGTGCTGCGCCCGCACCGCTGGGCACGATGAATTCTGTGGTTTTTCCGGGCTTCCAGGCAGGGGTGTTGCTGGGGTGAGGCTGTGCGGTGGCGGCGCTGCCTGCCATGCTGCAGCACATCACAGCCACCGCTGTCAGCCCATGGGCCAGAGACTGGTGAATGCGTGATGAATGGGCCGTGCTGGCAGACATGAAAAACCTCCTGAAGTCAGTCGCCATGCGCTCTGTTGACATGGCTTGAACGGAACTTTAGAAGCGCTGCTGCAATGCAACAACGAATGAATTTTCATGAGTTAGTGAGCAAAAGAGCTGAGGCCTGCGAGGCTTGATAAGAGCTCTCCTGGACTGCCCACTTTGTCTGGACAACCGATCAGGCTGGGCGCTGCCCAAGTCCAGTCTGCACAGGCATGCATCAGAAAATCCTGTGCAAATTCTGTTGGCAAGATGCTTGATGAGCTGTTGAAAAGCCTGTGAATTATCTGAGGGGTAATGGCTTCTCAGACGGGCTGGATGCAGACCTTGACGGTGCTTTGATCCAGGCAGACCTGGCTGTGCGCCTCAGTCTGAAGCTGGTGTTCCAGGTGCGCCAAGGCGCTGGGACAGCTGGCGAGCCAGGGCTTGCAGCTTCTGCGCCGGCAGGCCCTCGGGCTCCAGCGTCAGCGTGACCGAAGGGCCAATGGCAGCAATGGCCAGTACCAATTGGCCAAAGCCATCGAACACCGGCACGGCCAGCGCACTCACTCCGGACAGCAACTGGTTCTCGACCACGCTCAGGTGATGATTGCGGATGGACTCCAGCTCCTGCGCAAACGCAGGTTCATCCAGACGGTGGCCCTCGGCCTGCAGCAGCGGTGCGATGCGTGCGGGGTCGCCAAAGGCGGTGAATATCTTGCCGGTGGCGGTATGACGCAGCGAGGCGGGCGTGCCGTGGCGCATGGCCACATAGACATGGGTAGGGCCTTCTTCGACGCGGATGATGACCGGGCCCTGGCCGCTCCACATGGCGATCGATACCGTGTAGCCCACCTCCTGGGCCAGGGTGGGAAGCTCGGCGACGGCCATGCGCACGGGGTCGGCCTGCTGCAAGCTGATCAGGCCCATTTGAATGGCCAGTGGGCCGAGGCCGTAATGGCCGCTGGCACGGTCCTGCTCCATCAGGCCCAGCTTGCAAAAGCTCACCAGATAAGGGTGGGCCTTGGCGGCCGTCATCTCGGCCTCGCGCGCCAAGTCCTTGAGTGCCATGCGCCGGCCTGTGCGCGCCAGCACCTTGAGCAGCTGGCCGCCCACCTCCACGCTCTGAATGCCACGCGGTGCACGTGTGGGCTCGTCATCACTGAGGCCTGTGGAAAAACGGGCAACGTTCAAAGAGGAGATGGCATCGGTCATGAGCGCATTGTGCGGGTGAAAAACAGTGGCAAAAGCGCAAGGGTTTTTCACTATGACAAATCAATTGTGCAATAACGAATTCGTATTTAGGATTCAAAAATTCGATAAAGCCTAATGCGTTTGTTTAAAACAAAGAGACATCAACGATGAGTACCAAGACCTTTGCCTCCGCCGCCGACCTGGAAGTCAAGAAGGTGAGCTTCGACAAGCTCTCCGAACATGCCTATGCCTATACGGCAGAAGGCGACCCCAACACCGGCATCATCATTGGCGACGACGCCGTGATGGTCATCGACACCCAGGCCACGCCCGTGATGGCCGAGGACGTGATCCGCCGCATTCGTGAGGTGACGGACAAGCCCATCAAATACGTCACGCTGTCGCACTATCACGCGGTGCGCGTGCTGGGAGCCTCGGCCTATGGTGCCGAGCACATCATTGCCAGCCAGGACACCTACGACCTCATCGTCGAGCGCGGCGAGCAGGACAAGGCCAGCGAGATCGGCCGCTTTCCGCGCCTGTTCCAGAACGTCGAGAGCGTGCCCGATGGCATGACCTGGCCGACCATCACCTTCACCGGCAAGATGACGCTGTGGCTGGGCAAGCTCGAGGTGCAGATCCTGCAGCTGGGCCGTGGTCACACCAAGGGCGATACGGTGGTCTGGCTGCCGCAGGAAAAAGTGCTGTTCAGCGGCGACCTGGTGGAGTTCGACGCCACGCCTTACGCCGGCGACGCCTACTTTCAGGACTGGCCGCAAACGCTGGATGCGATTGCCGCGCTCAAGCCCGAAAAGCTGGTTCCCGGTCGCGGCGCGGCACTGCAAACGCCCGAGGAAGTGCAGGCCGGTCTGGCTGGTACGCGCGACTTCATCAGCGATCTGTGGGCCGAGGTCAAGGCCGGCGCCGATGCCAAGCAGGATTTGCGCAAGGTCTACGAAGCCGCGTTTGCCAAGCTGCAGCCCAAGTATGGCCACTGGGTCATCTTCAACCACTGCATGCCCTTCGATGTGACGCGTGCCTATGACGAGGCATCGGGCCACGCCGATCCGCGCATCTGGACGGCCGAGCGTGACCGCGAAATGTGGCTGGCGCTGGAAGGCTGATGCAACGCTGCAGCTCTTCTAAAGCAGGAGCTGTCAGCGATTGATTGGCAATGATTTCAGGTAGAAAACCATCTGAAATCATTGCTCAACAAGCGCTAGAAGCTATCAAAAAAGTAAAGAGCTTGAATCCGGCCACCAGAGCCGGAGGGGCGGCCTTTGTCCAAAAAAGGCCCTGAGCCTTCACCCCCTTTCAACCGTTTGTGCATCGATGAACGCCATGTCCCACACTGCCATTTCCCCCAAAGCCCTGCGCGGCAGCGGCGCAGAGATTCAGGCCATCCAGATTCCTTATCAGCGCCATGCGGATCAGGATGCCGTGGCGGCCGTATCGCACCCAGTTGTCATCGTTGGCGCAGGCCCTGTGGGCCTGTCGCTGGCCATCGATCTGGCGCAGCGCGGCCAGCGCGTGGTGGTGCTGGACAACGACTGCAAACTCTCCACGGGCTCGCGGGCCATCTGCTTTTCCAAGCGCACGCTGGAGATCTGGGACCGCCTGGGCGTGGGCCAGCCCATGGTGGACAAGGGCGTTTCCTGGAATCTGGGCAAGGTGTTTGCCAAAGACCAGTCGCTCTACCAGTTCGACCTGCTGCCCGAGGCCGGTCACGAGCGCCCGGCCTTCATCAATCTGCAGCAGTACTACGCCGAGGCTTATCTGGTCGAGCGCGCACTGCAGCTGTCGCTGATCGATCTGCGCTGGCACAGCAAAGTCACGGCGCTAGCGCCGCGTGACGATGGGGCGCTGGTGACGGTGGAAACGCCCGAGGGCGAGTACCGGATCGATGCCCAGTGGGTGCTGGCCTGCGATGGATCACGCTCGCCCCTGCGCGGTCTGCTGGGTCAGGAAAGCCATGGCCGAATCTTCCGCGACCGCTTTTTGATTGCCGATGTGAAGATGCATGCGGACTTCCCGACTGAGCGCTGGTTCTGGTTCGATCCGCCGTTTCATCCGGGTCAGAGCGTGCTGTTGCATCGTCAGCCAGACGATGTCTGGCGCGTCGATTTTCAGCTGGGCTGGGATGCCGATCCCGAGGAAGAAAAAAAGCCCGAAAACATCCTGCCGCGCATTCGCGCGCTGCTGGGCAAGGATGCCGACTTCGAGCTGGAATGGGCCAGCGTTTACACCTTTGCCTGCCTGCGCATGGACCGCTTTGTCCATGGCCGCGTGGTCTTCGCGGGCGACAGCGCCCATGGCGTCTCGCCCTTTGGTGCACGCGGCGCCAACAGCGGCGTGCAGGATGCCGAAAACCTGGCCTGGAAGCTCGACCGCGTGCTGCGCGGTCAGGCCGACGAGGCGCTGATTGCCAGCTACGGTGCAGAGCGCGAATACGCAGCTGACGAGAACATTCGCAATTCCACGCGGGCCACCGACTTCATCACGCCCAAGAGCGAGATCAGCCGCCTGTTTCGCGATGCGGCGCTGGAGCTGGCGCGCGAGCATGACTTCGCCCGCCGCATCGTCAACAGCGGGCGGCTGTCGGTGCCGGCCACGCTGTACCAGTCGTCGCTCAACACGGCGGATACCGATGTCTTCAGCGGCACACAATGCCCGGGAGCGGTGCTCAGCGATGCGCCCATGCAGCGCATCGGCAAGAACGGCAAGAACCAGGCGACCTGGTTGCTGCGGGAGCTGGGCAACGATTTCACGCTGCTGCACTTCGGCCCCACGCCGGGCTGGGCGCGGGAGCTGGCGGGCGTGCTCAACCTCTCGATAGCTGGCCGTGATGACGCCCATGCGGCGCAAGCCGATCTGCTGGATGTGCAAGGGCTGGCCGCGCAGCGCCTGGATGCGCGCCCCGGCACCAGCTATTTGCTGCGGCCCGATCAGCATGTCTGCGCACGCTGGCGTCAGGCGGACGAAGCCTGCGTGCGTGCCGCCTTGCTGCGTGCCAGCGGTGGCGTGACATGAAGCAGCCCTTGAGTCACTGCGCGCCTTTTCACTCTCTCACTTTGCTTTGCCATGCGGCAGGGCGATGACGGCTTGGCTGCGGGGCGGCCCTTGCTTGCTGTCTTTGGTGAAGCGTTCCCAGAGGATTTCCCTTTTTTCAGGAGACCGCCATGCTGCTGTCCACTCACCCCAATTTGCAGGCTTGCGACGATTTCTATGAGGCCCTGATTGCCACGCATCAGGGACTGGAAACCGCGCAAAGCCATGCCCTCAATGCCCGCCTGGTGCTGCTGCTGGCCAATCACATTGGCCATCAAGGGACCTTGCTGCATGCGCTTGAACTGGCCCGTACCAGCGCAGGGTTCGCCCCTGCTGCTGAAGGCCTGCCAGAGCGTGGTGCCGTGACGCCGGTTGCACCGGTGCACGCTGCCGCTTGAGACGCAGCGCGCCGCTGATGTGCGGCAGCTGCACCACATCCCCTACAGGCCCCGCACCAACACTTATTCAAGGGGCCGCCAATCGAGGAGACAAGGATGATGCAACGCAAACAGTTTCTGGCCGCCATGGCCTGCGCAGGTCTGGCATGGGCTGCAGGGCCCGCTGCCGTGGCCCAGGAGAAGCCGCTGGAGTGGGTGATTGGCTACGCCGCAGGCGGTGGCTCCGACGTGGTGGGGCGCGTGATTGCCGAGGCCATGGGCCGCAATCTGGAGCGCACGATTGTCATCAACAACAAGCCCGGTGCCGGCACCAATATCGCGGCGGAGTACAGCGCCCGTTCGCATGACTACGGCAACCTGATGTTCACGGCCGACTTCGCCACGCTGGCTGCCAATCCGTTTCTGTTTCGCAAGCTGAACTACAACGCCGAAAGAGACTTCAAGCCCGTGGGCATGCTGGTGCGCTTTCCCATGCTGCTGGTGGTCAACAACGATGTGCCGGTCAGCAATCTGACGGAGTTTGTGGAGTGGTCCAAGCAGCAGAAGGCCGGCGTGAGCTGGGGCTCGGCCGGACTGGGCAGCCCGCACCATCTGGTGGGCGAGCTGTTTCGCGAGCAGGTCGGCCTGAGCAACATGACCCATGTGCCGTATCGCGGCGCGGCACCGGCGGTGCAGGATGTGGTGGGCGGCCAGATTCCGGCCATGTGGGCCGACAGCGCCACCATTGTTCCTTTCCTGAACGAGAAAAAGCTCAAGGCCATTGGTGTGGCCAGCCCTGCGCGTATCGATGTGCTGCCCAAGGTGGCGACTCTGCAGGAGCAGGGGCTCAAAGGCTTTGAAGGCTATGCATGGCAGGGTGTAGTGGTGCCCAAGGGCAGCTCGGCCGAGGTGGTCAAGAAGTTCAGCCAGGCGCTGCAGTTTGCGCTGGCCGACACACGCACCAAGGCCCGTCTGTCGGCCATGGGTGTGGAGCCCATGCCCGGCAGCTCCGAGCAGATGGCGCAATTCGTCACGGCCGAGCGCAACAAGTGGGGCCGGGTGATCAAGGCCAACAACATCACGCTCGACTGAAAAGGCATCCGTCATGGGGCTGAGAAAGCCCCGATCAGAGCCAGCGCTGGCGGCGGGATATGCGATTTCGCAGCTGCAGCGCTATCCCGGTCGTGGCAGACTGCGCCCATGTCCGACCCCAGCCTTCTCGTTGCCGACGACCATCCGCTGTTTCGAGCAGCGCTGATCCAGGTGCTGCATGACCGTTTTCCGCAATACCGCATTGTGGAGGCGGCCAGTGCCCAGACCGTGGGCACTGCCATGCAGGAGCATCCCGAAATCGAGCTGGTGCTGCTGGATCTGGCCATGCCCGGAGCACGCGGCTTCTCGTCACTGCTGCATCTGCGCGGCGAATATGCGCAGGTGCCGGTCATCATCATCTCGTCCAACGACGACCCGCGCGTCGTCCGCCGTGCCCAGCAGTTCGGCGCGGCGGGCTTTATCTCCAAATCTGCGGCGGCGGACGATATGAATGCGGCCATCGATGCCGTGCTCAATGGCGATATCAGCTTTCCGACCATGGTGGCCGAGCGCTCCGAGGCAGATGCAGCGCTGGCGGCGCGGCTGGCCCAGCTCACGCCCCAGCAGTTCCGAGTGCTGCTGTGCCTGGCGGACGGCCTGCTCAACAAGCAGATTGCGCACGAACTGGGTCTGGCTGAGAACACCGTCAAAGTGCATGTGACGGCGATTCTCAAAAAGCTCGAATGCTATTCACGCACCCAGGCCGCAGTGCTGGTCAAGAGTCTGGAGCAGGAAAGCGCGACGTAGCGCTTTTCAGTGGAATACGGGCTCGAAATAGCGAGTGTTTCCATGCAGAGCGTTCCGCTGTGACTCGCTGATTGACAAATCACACCCCTCTTTTGTGAGCCCATTTTTCTGTCGGAATTGCTGCATATCTGCAACTTATTTTTAAGTGCAAGCACCTATTCGCGAAGTGCAAATAGATGAATTAGATTGATTAAACCTAGCGGATTTAATTTTTCTAAAGGAAAAATCTATGATGAAGCGCTTCACTGCTCCAGGCTGGATTCATGCGTCTGTTTTAGGCGCTTCTCTGATTCTTGCTTCATGTGGAGGCGGGGGCGAAGAGAGTCCTCCCACAGCTTCAAATGGGGGAGGTTCTGGTGGGACAGGATCTTCAAATGGGGGAAGCTCTGGCGGGACAGGCAATTCAGGCGGCGGCAATTCTGGTGGAACGGATACCGGTGGCGAGAGCCCTTCGCAGGTATCGCCTTTTGTGCCCGGAGCAGATGATCTGTCGCGTGTGCTTTATGAAGCGATGTATGCCGAATATGGCAGCCCGGTGGGTGACGCCTCCTTGCCACCTTCGTTGCTGACTCTGAACGTGGAGTATCAGGATACAAATGCTCCCAAGACGGGGCCTTACCTGGCTGCAGATAAGACTTGCGGCAGTATGACCGCTGACGCCGCAGTCTATCCAGGCGGGAAGGTCAAGCTCAGTACCGTCAATCTTGACGAAGATGGGGATGATGCTTGCGAACCCGAGATCAAGGTCAAGGTCACAAGCAACGACAACAAGATCAGTGGTGCCGATGCAAAAATGCGCGTGCGTGGCAGCAGCACGCGTGAAGCAAAGCAGAAGTCCTACCGTATTAAGCTCGACAAGAGTGCCCCGACATGGTTCGGGGAGCAGACGTTGCAGTTCAACAAGCACCCTTGGGACTTGACCCGTGTGCGCAACAAGCTGGCCTTTGATTTGATGCGCCTGGTCCCCTATCACGAGAGCCTGCGCACCCAGTTCGCAAGGATTCAATACACGGAGGCCGGTTCAGCTGCCTATGGCGAAAATGGCGACATGGGCCTGTTCACCCATGTGGAAAAAATGGGGGATGGCTATCTCCAGCGACGCGGCTGGGTGGCGGGGTCAAATGTCTACAAGGCAGAGGATTTCAGCTTTGAAAGCAGCAATGGGCTGTTGGCAAGTACGCCACCGGGCACAGATGTCTCGGGCTTCGAAAAAGTGCTTTCTCTGGAGTCCGACTCCGGAGACCACCGAGCCATCATCGATGTCGTCAAGGCTCTGGGCACGGACGAGGACACGATTCCGTTTGCCACCACCTTTGCCCATTACTTCAATCGCAACAACTATCTGACCTGGTTGGCGACCACCATCTTGCTGGGCAATCACGACACAGTGAATCAGAACTTCGGCCTTTATCAGCCTAAGGGCACAGAAAAGTTCTACTTCCTGCCCTGGGACTACGATGGCGCGCTTGGCTCCTATGGTCAGCCGGGTGTTGACTACATAGACATGGAGATCATGACGGGTATCGGCAACTGGTGGAATGTTCCGCTGCATCAGCGCTTCATGTCCGACAGCAAGAATCTGCGTGACTTGAGTGCCGCTGTTGAAGAAATCCGTAGCAAGTACCTTACGGATGCGAATGTCGAGAAACTGCTTGAAAGCTATCGACCTGTGGTGGAGCCTTTGATCTCTCGTAATCCGGATCAGTCGGGACTGGCAACGGTCAGCAATGCCGGTAGCTCGTACGCGCAATGGCAGACGGAGTTCAAGCGCCTGAAGACGGTCATCGGCACCAATCACCAGAAGTTCAAGGAGAGTCTCAAGCGCCCCATGCCGTTCTGGCTGGGTGTTACCAGCAATCAGCAACTCAGCTGGGACTGGCCTCCTCCCTTCCACCCTGAAGGCAAGCCCTTGACCTATGAGGTGCATCTTGAGGATGCAAAGAATCCCGATGCTTTCAAGGGGGTGCCATTCAAAGTGATCCCTGCTGGCAGCGCTACTGAAATTGCGCTGAGCAAGTTGGCGACAGGTGCAGATGTGGACTATCTGGTGCGCGTTAAGGCCTTTGATCCTGACAAGAAGTGGATGTACAGCTTTGACCATGCCAGCGTTAACGGCAAAGAGGTGTTCGGAGCTATGTGCCTGAAGCTGCCAAGTGGCAACTCCTGCTGAGGGTCTAAACCTAGAGGCCCTGTAGGCTGCGCAAAAGCCTGCAGGGTCCTGGTTTGGGTGTCTTCTAAAGGGCCTTGCTTTGTGGGAATCATGTCTTCAAGGCTGCTCAGGGAGCCTTGTTCCGCAATAGCATTTGGCTGATGAGCGCTCTCAAAGCTGCTGGACGCACAGGTTTAAGCAGAAAGCCCCAACTGCGTTCTGCGGCCTGGCGGCGCAGCGTGCTGTCGCCTTCTGCTGTAAGCAGGATGACGGGCGGCTGCTGGCCCCAGCGATCGCAGAGTTGGGCATAGATATCGGGGCCGTAGAGCTGGCCCAGATGTACGTCCAGCAGCACCAGTTGCGGTGCATTGCCGGGCGCTGCATACGCTTGGGCCTCGGGGGCGTTGGCAGCCAGCGGTACATCGCAGCCCCAGCGCTCCAGCAGGGCGCAGGTGGCTTCGCGTGTGGCGGGGTCGTCTTCCACGTACCAGATGGTGCTGCCTTGCAGGGGGCTGTCGTGATGCGTGCCGGATGCGGCTTCCGGTGATGCCGGTTCTATGGCTGCAGCCTCGCCCAGCGGGACTTTGACCCAGAAGACACTGCCTTTGCCCAGGGTGGAGCGCAGGCCGATCTCATGGCCCAGCAGCTTGCCCAGACGCTCGACAATCGCCAGCCCAAGGCCGGTGCCGCGGTCATCGGCATGGCCTTCGTCCAGGCGGCGGAATTCTTCAAAAATCTCTTTTTGCAGGCTGGGCGGTATGCCGGGGCCTTGGTCATGCACTTCAATGCGCACATGCTTTCCGTCGCGGCGGCAGCCCATGACGATGCGGCCCTGGCGCGAGTAGCGGATGGCGTTGGAGACAAAGTTCTGCAGGATGCGGCGCAGCAGTGCTTCATCGCTGCGCACCGTCAGGCGGCTGGGAATGCAGTGCAGCCTCAGCCCTTCGCTTTCGGCCTGCAGAGCGAAGTTGTTGTGCACCACCTCCAGCAGGGAGCTGAGTGCGAAGTCGCGGATATGCACTTCAAGCTGGCCCGACTCCATGCGCGAGATGTCGAGCAAGCTGGTGAGGATGGCGTCCTGCGAGGCCAGCGAGCGGTCCACGCGCTGAGCTAACTGGCGCCCAGCATCGTCGTGCAGATAGCCGGGCAGCAGACTGGTGAAGATGCGTGCGGCATTCAGCGGCTGCAGCAGGTCGTGCACGGCAGACGCCACAAAGCGGGTCTTGTAGCGGTTGGCGCGTTCGGCCTCCTGCTTGGCCTGTGCCAGCGCGTGGGTGCGCTCGGCGATGCGCTGCTCCAGCGTATCGGCCAGGTTGCGCAGCTCGCGCGCCGTGTTCTTGTAGCTGGTGATGTCGGCATAACTGGTGACAAAGCCGCCATCGGGCAGCGGGTTGCCGCGAATCTCCAGCACCGTTCCGTCTCCCTTGGCGCTTTCGTGCAGATGGGGAGTGCCGCTGCGCAGATGCTCCAGACGCCGCTGTATGGCCTGTTCCACATCGCTCTTGCCCAGTAGGCCACGTCGGGCGTTGTGGCGTAGCAGAGCCTCGATAGGCTGGCCCACGCGCATGAGATCCGGAGGGTAGCGAAACAGCTCCACATAGCGCGAGTTCCAGGCCACCAGCCTGAGCTGGGAGTCCACCACTACCACGCCTTGCGGCAGGTGCTGCAGGCTGCGCGAGAGGCCTGTGTCTGCCTGTTTGGCGGCTTGCACAATGCCGTCCTGCGCCGTGCGCAGCTCCTGGGCGTGCTGGTGCAGTACGGTCTCCAGCTCCTGGCGACTGCGTTGGCGCAATGCGGCAAGGCGCTGGCGCTGGCGTATGTAGAGCACCAGCAAGGCCGCAGCGAGCCAGAGTCCGCCAGCGGCAACGGCGGCCCAGTGGCTGCTGGTCTGGCTATGGCTGATGTTGTGCAGCAGGTGCAGCTGCCATGGGCTTTCAGGCAGCGGCGTGCTCAGCCACAGCACCGGCTCGCCCAACCGGGGCTGGCTGAAGCTGGCCAGCCGGCCGGCTCCGGCAGGCTGGCGCTGAATGCGGTAGTTCAGCGGCTGCAGGGTCTGGTCGGCGTACTGATGGGTGTCCAGCACTTCCTGCTGATCACGGGGGGAGAGGGGCTGCAGCAGGCGGTAGCGCCATTCGTCATCGTTGGCGAGAAAGACCACGCCATGCTCGTCTGTGGCAAGCACGATATCAGGGGACTGGCGCCACTCGCCTTCCAGTTCTTGAAACAAGATTTTGATAGCTATCAGCCCAAGCACAGTACCGTCTTCGGCGCGAATAGCCTGTGAAAGAAAGTAGCCGGGCAGACCCGTGGTCATGCCAATGCCATAAAAGCGTCCACTGCCCTGGCTGAGCGCCTGCTGTACATAGGGACGAAAACTGTAGTTCTCTCCCACGTTGCTGTGTTCGTCGCGCCAGTTGCTGGCGGCCAGAGCCCGGCCATCCTTGTCGATGAGCGTGAGGGTGGATGCGCGGCTGGCTCCGTTGGCCTGCTCCAGCTTGCGGTTGAGGCGGGCGACATCGGCGGCGCTCAGCGGGTGGCTCAGCGCATCCTTGAGCTGGGCATCAAGGGCTAGCACCTCGGGCAGGGTGCGGTAGCGATCCACCCGCTGCACCATGGCCTGGGCATGCAGGTTGAGCTGGCGCTGCACGCTCTCGCTTTCATCGCTGAGCGAGGCCTGCAGTGCAATGCGGCTGGCTGCCCACATGCTCAGCAGCATGCCGCTGAGCACGATGAGCAGGGTCAGAAAGAAACGGGAGCGTAAAAATTTCGGCACAGGGATTGCGGCACAAGGCGCATGCTGAAGCGAGTGGAAAGAGATCGTCAGTGTCGGGCTGAGGCGTTGCTTTAGCGATTGTGAGTGACTAGGGATTACCCTAGGTTGGCAGGTGCTCTCCCTAGGGCACTTGCTGTGACTAATACCAATGGGTTATCGGCACAAAAACGGTGCAGCAGTACAAATGGCAACAACACAGCGCACCACGGTGGTGCGTTTGCTTTTTTGGGAGACGCAGCGTGCAAACTCTGCCCACAGAAACTGCTCCGCGCGAGCATTTGCCGTTTTACCGTCAGCTTTATTTTCAGGTGGTGTTCGCCATCATCGTCGGCGTGTTGCTGGGCCACTTCGAGCCCGAGTACGGCGCGGCCATGAAACCCTTTGGCGATGCCTTCATCAAGCTCATCAAGATGATCATCGCGCCGGTGATCTTTTTGACCATCGTCACCGGCATTGCCAGCATGACGCATCTGAGCTCCGTGGGCCGTGTGTTCGGCAAGGCCATGGCGTACTTCCTGACCTTCTCCACGCTGGCGCTGGTCGTCGGTCTGATCGTGGCCAACGTCCTGCAGCCCGGTGCTGGCATGCACATCAACCCTGCGGATCTGGACCAGACGGCCGTCAAGGGCTATGTGGCCAAGTCGCACGAGATGACGCTGACCGGCTTTGTCATGGACATCATCCCCAAGACCCTGATCAGCCCGTTCGTGGGTGACAACATCTTGCAGGTGCTGCTGGTGGCCGTGCTGTTCGGCGTGTCGCTGGCCATGGTGGGCGAGGCTGGCAAGCCCGTGCTGAACTTCTTTGAAGCCATGACCAAGCCCGTGTTCAAGCTGGTCAACATCGTGATGAAGGCCGCCCCCATCGGTGCTTTTGGTGCCATGGCTTTCACCATCGGCAAGTTCGGTCTGGGTTCGCTGGTCAACCTGGCCGAGTTGGTGCTGACCTTCTACATCACGGCGGCCGTGTTCGTGCTGGTGATTCTGGGCGCTGTGGCACGCTACTGTGGCTTCTCCATCGTCAAGCTGATCAAGTACCTCAAGGACGAGCTGCTGCTGGTGCTGGGCACATCGTCTTCCGAGTCGGCCCTGCCTTCGCTGATGCACAAGATGGAAAAGGCCGGCTGCAGCAAGTCTGTGGTGGGTCTGGTCGTTCCTACCGGCTACTCGTTCAACCTGGACGGCACCAATATCTACATGACGCTGGCTGCGCTGTTCATTGCCCAGGCCACGGACACCGATCTGACGCTGGGTCACCAGATCGCGCTGCTGCTGGTGGCCATGCTGTCGTCCAAGGGCGCGGCTGGTGTGACCGGCGCGGGCTTCATCACCCTGGCTGCCACGCTGGCCGTGGTGCCTGAAGTTCCGGTGGCCGGCATGGCGCTGATTCTGGGTGTGGACCGCTTCATGTCCGAATGCCGCTCGCTGACCAACTTCATTGGCAACGCCGTGGCGACCGTGGTGGTGTCCAAGTGGGAAAATGCACTGGATCACGACCAGCTGGATGCTGCTTTGGCGGGCAAGAATGAGGGCACTGCCCATCTGCATGCCTGAATTGGGCCTGCCTAAAGCAAAAGCCCCAGCCTGATAGCTGGGGCTTTTTTATGCCTTTTTTGCCTTAAAGCCAATGCAGGTAGGCGTGAGTAGCTATTGTTTTTAATGGGCTGTCAGCAGCTCATGCGCGGCCAGCACACGCAGCGTGTCACGGCCCAGGCGTTTGCTGCGTGGCAGAAAGCGTACCCAACCCAGTTTTTTGACGGTGCGCTGCAGCACCTGCTGTGCATCATCCGGCAGTTGCTGCACAAAGGCCGCCCAGTGCGGTAGCGCCGCTGGCAGGGCTCCAGCCTGCTCCAGAAACAAGGCCGTGGACTGCGCATAGTTGAGCGCATCGCGTGCCATGCACACGGCACGGGGCAGGTGTGCGGCGGGATCGTCTTCAAAGTCGATGAAGCCAATCACTCCATCTGCACAGACCACCATATTGCGTGCCACGGCCTGGCTGAGCACTTCGCCGCAGGCGTGGGCCTGCTCAATCGCATTCAGGCCCTTTTGCCAAAGCTGCAGCGTGGCTTGCGCTCCTTGGGGAATGGCGGCCTCAATGGCGTTGCTCAGCGATGGGGCTTCTTCATCCGGGCGGCCCAGATGACGCATCACAAAGACTTGCTGCGTCGTCGCTAGCACTTCGGGCACACGCAGGCCCTTGGCCTGAAAGCTGCGCAGGCGGGTCACTTCGGTCTGAAGGGACTCGGAGCCACCCGGGTTGGGAACGGGCTGCAGCACGGGGGTCCCCAATAGCTTTGACAGTGCACTCAGCAGCCAGTAATTGAAGGCCGGGTTGCCCTTGCTGGCGCGCTTGACCCAGAGGGTCTCATGTGCCAACTCGTAGCGCATGATGTTGTGCGGCTGACTCAGATGGCTGCGCAAGAATGCTTCGTAATCGATAGCTTCATGCGCAGGCTGCATATCGGCTTTGGCTGTTTTTTCCTGAAATTGCACGGCTTATGGTCGGTCGGGCGCGAGGCTCTGGCTTCTCAGGTCCAGATGCCGTTGCGCAAAGGCAAAGCTTGCGATTGTGCCGTGTTGCTGGCATTGCCCGGAGCCGAAGGCTGGAGCACGGGTTCATGCAGGGGCTGAAAGCTCTGGGCGCTTGCCAGTGGCCAGTAGGTTTGAAACACCTTGTGCTGCTCCTCCAGACCTTTGAGCAGGCTGCCTGGCTCCACGCGCATGATGAGGTTGGACAGCAGGCTGACCTGCGTATCGCTCAGGCGCCGAACAATGTGGTGGGCGGTGATTTCCTTGGGATGTTTGAGCCCGGCAGCCTGCACCAGCTCTTGCAGCGCATGCATGGTGTTGCGGTGGAAGTTGGCCACGCGTGTGGCCTTGTCGGGCACGACCAGCGCTTTCTGGCGCACCGGATCCTGGGTGGTGACGCCCGTGGGACAGGTTCCGGTGTGGCAGGTCTGGGCCTGAATGCAGCCCAGGGCCATCATGAAGCCGCGGCCAGAGTTGCACCAGTCGGCACCGAGGGCCATCATGCGCGCGATGTCAAAGGCCGTAATGACCTTGCCTGCTGCACCAATCTTGATGCGGTGGCGCAGGTTCACGCCCAGCAAGCTGTTGTGCACCAGCAGCAGGCCTTCCTGCAGCGGCACACCCACGTGATCGACAAACTCCACAGGCGCTGCACCCGTGCCGCCTTCGGCACCGTCAACGACGATGAAGTCTGGCGTGATATTGGTCTCCAGCATGGCTTTGACCATGGCAAACCACTCCCAGGGGTGGCCCACACAGAATTTGAAACCCGTGGGTTTTCCGCCAGACAGGCGACGCAGCTTGCCGATGAAGTGCATCAGCTCTACCGGGGTGGAGAATGCGCTGTGGCTTGAAGGCGAAATGCAGTCCACGCCCACAGGGATGCCGCGAGCTGCTGCAATTTCAGGAGTGACCTTGGCGCCGGGCAGCATGCCGCCATGTCCAGGCTTGGCCCCCTGGCTGAGCTTGAGCTCAATCATCTTGACCTGCGGATCTGTGGCGTTGACGATGAATTTCTCTTCGCTGAACGTTCCGTCCGCATTGCGGCAGCCAAAGTAGCCAGATGCCACTTCCCAGATCAGATCGCCGCCATGCATGCGGTGGTACTGGCTGATCGAGCCTTCACCGGTGTCGTGAATGAAACCACCAATCTTGGCTCCTTGATTCAGTGCCTGAATGGCATTGCCAGACAGGGCACCAAAGCTCATGGCCGAGATGTTGAAGACGCTGGCGTGATAGGGCTTGGTGCAGGGCTCCACCCCTTCCGCCCCCTGGTCTGGCGAGCCACCAATCCAGACGCGAAAATCGTGCGAGCTGAGCTTGGTGGGCTGCATGGAATGGTTGACCCATTCGTAGCCTTGCTCTCCTACATCCAGTTGAGTGCCGAAGGGGCGGTTATCGACCTGACCTTTGGCACGCTGATAGACCAGAGAGCGCTCTGCACGTGAGAAAGGCAGAGCCTCGGTGTCGCCTTCGATGAAGTACTGGCGAATTTCGGGCCGGATGAACTCGAAGATGAAGCGAAGGTGCCCCATGACCGGGTAGTTGCGCAAAATGGCGTGACGCTTTTGCAGCATGTCCCACAGGCCCAGCAGCACCAGCAAGGCTGCGGCAATCAACCACCAAAGTCCTTTGCCAGAAGTGGCTAGGGTATAGCTGGAAATGCACAGTACGAGTGCACAAAGTGCCAGTGCGCTGTAGCGCAGAGGCAGACTATTGAAGAAGCGATGCACAGCAGATACTCCCCTGGCAGGGTGTGTTGATGGTGGGCCGCTAAAATTCAGCCCGTTCGGGGGCATCCATCTTGGATGCTTCACCCCTCAGTCCATCGTCCGGCCCTGCACTTCGATAGTGATGAAAACAGTCCGGGCCATCATAAAAGCCTTTCCCTATGCAAGAACAAGCACCTAACACCGCCGTAGAAGACGCGGCCTCCGCCGACATGCCCGAGGGCGCACTGAGCAACGATCAGCTCGAAGAGCTGGATAATCTGCTCGACGAGCTGCGCACCCGTGGCGATGAAATCCCACAGTGGGAGTTCTGCGATGGCTTTCTGACCGCTCTGGTCTGCACACGCCGCCCTATCGCTGCAGCAGAATACATGCCCATGTTGCTGGGCGATGGCGAAGCACTGGAAGTGGCAGAAGGTCAGCCTTTGCCCAAGCTGGAAGTCTTCAAGGATGAAGCCCAGCAGGCACGCTTCATGGAACTGTTCGAGCTGCGCCTGGCCGAAGTGCGTGAGCAGCTGGATGCCGACATCAAGTCTTTGGCGGATGACGCGGCCTTCCAGCCCGAAGCGCTGGACACGCGTGGCGCCATTGCCATGCTGCCCGAAGCCGAACAGGCCGAGCTGGAAGGCGAAGAAGTGCCTTCCTTCTCGCAAGTGTGGGCACTGGGTTTTATGTTCGTGGTGGAAAACTGGGCCGACGAATGGGCCGCACCGCGCGACAAGGATGCGGCTCAGTTGCTGGATGCTGCCATGGAGTTCATCGTCAACCTGACGGAAGACGACACGGACGAACCGGCTCTGAATCTGTACGAAGAGTCCGGCCCTGCATCGACCAGCCAGGAGCGCGTGGATGCGTTCGGCGAAGCCATCTGGGCCGTGTATGACCTGTACCGCCTGTGGAAGAGCATGGGCCCCCGCCAGGAAACCATCGTTAAGGGCGAGCAACCCGGCCGTAACGATCCTTGCCCCTGCGGTAGCGGCAAGAAGTTCAAAAAGTGCCACGGCGCTTGATCGGCTGCTGCAAAGGGGCTGTGCGTCTTCTCTTTCCAGGAAGAGACTGCATAGCCCAAGGGTAGCGCTTTACTAGCGGCCTCTGGTTTGAGGCCGCCAGTTCGAAGACTCCATGTGCCGCTCCTTTTCTTAGGAGCGGCTTTTTTCTTGTGATGATGGTTTTGAAGGTTGTTGCGGTCTTTTTCGCACAACAGCCGTGTGAGTTAGTGGGATAGATGACGCATTTAGGTGAGCGCATACGTGCCCGGCGGCAGGAGCTGGGCTTGAGTCAAGGGAAGTTGGCACAGATGGCAGAGGTCACTGCATCAGCCATTTCGCAGATCGAATCGGGTGCGATTCGATCCCTCAAAAACGATACCTTGGAGCGGCTGGCTCTGGCGCTGCAGACTACGGCGCTGGAGTTGATGGCCGACCTGCATGCGCCGACGACCTCTCTGCCCAGAGATGAACAACGCTTGCTGGACTGCTACCGGGCGCTGTCTGCGCCGTTACAGGATATCGCTCTCAAACTGATTAAAGCGCTGAAATAGGCATGCTCGCCCCTACCGGGCCTGTGAACAGTGGCGGTTGCAGACGCGAGGCCTTGTGTCTGGCCATTGCCAGCCTGAACAAGTCCATGTATTTCGGCGCTACGGCGGAAATATGAAACTGGCTGCTCGACTTTCGGGCCGCTGCGCTGTAGCGCGCGCCGGGCGGGATCGGCGCGCAACTGCCGAATAGCCTCAATCCAGTTGTCGTCGCAGTCGGGTAGCAGCAGGCCATTGACATCATGCTGTATCAGTTCCGGGACAAACCCCCAGTTAGAGCCGATGACGCAGCCGCCCCGAGCCAGAATCTCCATCAATCCCCAGTTGGCGACGCCGAAGCGTAGTGGGTAGAGGAAAAGATCGACTCCGGCCAGCATACGGGCGTACTCTGCATAAGGCAGCTTGCCTGGGAACTCCACTACCGACGCCTTGGGATGGATCTTGAGCAAATGATCCTTGAAGCTTTTCACCTGGCCCTGATAGCGCCGCTCGACCCACTGTTGCTCATAGCCATAGGTGGATGCCGTGGGATCGCCGATGGCGAGAAAGCGTATGCCCTCTGCCAGCCCTTGGTTCACCATGCGGTCCACCAGGCGCATATAGGTCTCGAAGCCCTTGGCGCTGGATAGGTCGCGCGCGGTAAAGGCGATGGTGAAACGGTCATCGCTGCGCTCGCATTCGGGCACAGCAATGTCGAAGCCCTCGAATTGCACTGCAATGCGATCGCGCAACGCATGGGGGAACATCAAGCGTGCATGGGCGCTGGGGACAAGTGTCAGATCGCTGCTTAATACCTGATGGAAGTGAAGCATCTCCATATTGCGATCAGCTTGGCGCTGCGCCGCATCTGGTGGATAGGCAGCATCCCATCCATGGGCCAGATAGCTTGGAAATTCGATATAGCTGCAGATGGCTGTGTCCAGTTCGCCATGCAGCCAGTTTGTCGAGGCCCACAGGGAGTGCGCAACCACGAGATCGACGCGTTTGTGATGCGTTGTCTGGAACTGTTGCAGCGCCTGCAGTATTCCTCGGCCGAGACGGGCCGAGCGCTCCACCTTGCTCGAGTAGTAATAGCTTTGCGGGCCCATGATGTCGCCGTCGGGGCGAAAAGGCAGCAGATGGTCGCACTCGTGGGCGTGGCGCTCTACATGGCCGGGCATGGTCATGAACCAGCTGTCAGCCAGGCCCTGAGAGCGCAAATAGCGGCACAGCAGGCTGTGCTGGCTAGGGTAGACCGCGCTGATGAAAACGATGACGGGTTTTTCCTGCATAAGGCAAGGCTCTGGAATGGGGTGAAACGCGGGTCAACCAAGGAGCCGCGTTGGTGCAGGGAAATATCTTCAGTGACAAAGCAGTCGTGAGAGCAGGACAGGCTGTTGCTCAGGCTGCACACGGAGCTTGTTCGTGGTTTCAAAAACTCGATAAAGATGTAATAAAAGAAGCATTTAGCGCTTTCCAGCATTGAACTTCAGCGTGTTTTGTATTTGAAATCAAGCAATAGCAAGCGGTTTAAGCTCCTTTTTTATTGAGTGCTAGTGTCTGCGGCGCTTGCGCAGATATCGTCAACAGGCTCTCAGAGAAATGACGGCACTTCAGGCTCGCCATCACTGATCTGGTATTTGCGCATTTTTTCCCACAGTACCTTGCGACTAATGCCCAGATGTTGGGCCGTGTTCTGCCGCTTCCAGTCGTTGTCGTTGAGAGCCGAGATGATGCGGTTGCGTTCCTGCATATCCCAGTTGCTGCGATCCGCCAGTACCGGGTCAGGGGCCACAGCCTCGGCCTGCAAGGCCAGAGGAGCAGGATTTTGGCTGCTTTCAATAATGCGCAAAGTGGCGCCGCTGCCGCTCCAGTCACGCGTCTGGCGTGCGACCACGCCAATGCGCTCGGCCAGGTTGCGCAGCTCGCGGACATTACCGGGAAAGTACATCTGAGCAACGGCGTTGTGGATGAAAAATGGTGGCTCTCCCATCTCCCGCATCAACTCCTCACCCACTACCTTGTGCAGGATGCTGTTGAAGATGGCCAGTTTGTCAGCCTCTCCACGCTCTTGCAGGTTGGGAATCTGCAGCTCGATGACTGCCAGCCGGAAAAACAGATCGGCGCGAAATTTGCCCTCCTGAACCAGAGAGCGCAGCGACTTGTTGGTCGCTGTCACCAGCCGGAAGTCCAGCCGCACAGGATTGGCCGACCCCAGCCGGGTTACCGTCTTCTCTTCCAGTACTCGCAGCAGCTTGACCTGCTGATAAAGGGGCAGGTCCGCGATCTCGTCCAGAAACAGCGTACCGCCATTGGCCTGCTCAAAAAAGCCCTTGTGTGCCGTGACCGCGCCCGTGAACGAGCCCTTGGTGTGGCCAAAGAACAGCGACTCGAACAGCCCGTCAGGAATGGCGCCGCAGTTGACCACCACGAACGGCCCCTGCCCATGTCGGGCGTTGCGCTCGTGCAGGCGCTCTGCGATGCGCTCCTTGCCCACGCCGGTCTCGCCGAAGATCAGCACGCTGTGCTCGCAGTCGGCAAACGTGTCTACATCGCGCAGCAGCTGCTGCATGCAATCGGCCACGGCAACCATTTCATCGCTGCGCTGCATGGGGCGCTGGTGACTTTGCATGCGTCGCATAATGCGCACCAGCATGGCGCGCAGTTCTGCGCCGGTGAAGTCAAACGGCAGAACATGAGAGTATTCAGTGGCATAGCTGCCGGGGCTGCTCTCGCGCTGGTTGGCGCTGACCCAGAGTACCGGCATACCAAAAGTGCCTTCCACGCCTTGGCGGGTAAAACGAGCCCCCTCAAGTACGCTGACGCTGACCACGGCGATGGCCTGGCCCAGATCTCCGTTGTCCACGGGCATGCTCATGCCATCGGCACGGATCACACTCACGCCCAGATTGACGACGCAGCGCTCCACCCGCTCGGCGATATCGGCCTGTCCTTCCCAGACGTAGATGACGAGTTCGTCCAGATTCACAGTAGGGTTCCTCTTTGTTGCAGCGGCTGCTGCCAGTTCAACATTAATAGACCAGTTCGGCGGTATTGCATTGGATCTCCCGTGCCGTCACTTCGCTCTTGCCCAGATCAAGGCCCAGCACCTCGGTGAGCAGGGGCGAGAGAATGGCACTGCCCAGCAGGTTGAGCACTGCTTTGATCGGCTTGAGCACGGGCTTGATCAGCACGCACAGAGCGCCAGGGCAGGTCACGTCATCGGTGCTCCGATCCTTGAGTGAGGCGATTACCTGGTTGGCATCGGCCAGCATGGCATGCTCATCGTGGCGTTTGAGCAGGTTCTGCAGATTGTTGTAGACGCACCCATTCCAGTTGACCAGTGATGAGAGCAAACCGGCGCAGGTTTGATACCCATTGCCGATCCAGGGGAGCCCGACGATGCCGACCAAACTATAGGGATTGGTGGAATAGGCCTTAAACGCTTGCGAGAAAGTTCCCGTATGCCATGTCGAAGGTGGGCAAGCGAATAGTGCACAGCTTTGAGGTATGGCCTGATCAAATGAGAAGTCACTGTCCACCAGCTTGCCTAATGCGGGAGCATCACTGGTTTCGGGGCGTCCATAAAGCGCTAGATGGGTGGCTGCTTCCACGTTGTAGAGGCCGTTGACCTTGGTTTCTTCCAGATAAAGCCTGGCCAGCATCTCGATCTGCGCATTGCGCGCATCCTGGGGGCTTCCTTCTAAGGCTACTCCAGCCCATTCAGGGCGAATCATCGGTGGAGAAAAAAGTCCACCGAGCAGGCTGAACACGGTGTCCAGCAAAGCATCCACGGTATTTCCCAGTAGCAAGGGGTTGGGCTTGGTCCAGTCGGACTCGTCCTTGATCAGGTGATCGATTGTGTCGGTGTCGGACTCCAGCAACTTGGCAGTGATCGGGCCGCGCACATTCAGGGAGAGCGGTGTTTTGATCAGAATATTTTCTGGATCTGAGGCACTTTTGTTCGTATGACCTATGACTACCGTAGCAACGCTGGAGATCACGTCCACATCCATGCTTGGCTGGTTTTCCCGGCTTGGGTCCGGGCAGCTCAGTGCTGCGAGTGTGCCATCGGCGCGCACACTCTGCACCTGTATGGGCAGATTGACGCGCAGGCCAAGAGCCTTGTCTAGAAAGTTGCCCAGCAGCGGGAGGCGTTTGGAATCGATATCTAGATTAAGGCGGACCTGGGCCCTGTTGGCCTTGGTGCCAACAGGGCCTGCAGCAATGTTGGGTGGCTCCACTACGGACAAGCTGGCCTTCACAAGATTGAGGATACTGAGCTGCGGAATCTCTACAGCATGCCCATTGGCCCCCACCATGATGGCTGTCTTGAGCAGATTCCCCAGGCCCAGTTGCAAGTCAAGAGCCGCATTGTTGTCCGATGCGTTCGAGCCAAGGGACAAGCCAGCCAGAATGCCTCCCTCTCCTAGCAGAGGTACGTTCAGATCCAGTAGCTTGACACCGCCAAGTGTGATGTTGGGTTTTCCCTTCAGGTAGACGATGAGCTTGTCCAGTTCCACTTTGGCGGTGGCATCTGATATCACCTCGGCAGAGGCATCCAGCAGTTGCAGCAGCGTCAAACTGGAGATTTTCAGAGCTTCGGCGGGAGACAGTGCCGACAAGCCGTCAATGCCCAGATTGATACCTAGTGCCTTGAGTAGGCCCGCCGGCGTGATTTTGGCGTTGGCAAGACCGCCTTGGTCGAGCACGCGCAGTTCGTCCAGATCCAGGCCGACCAGACTGAGAATGCGGCCCAGAGGTGCTTTGTCGTCAAAGCTCAGCAGCTGAGTGCCGACAGAGAACTCGGCCACTGGCGTGCTGCGCCTGGCAATGGCTTCGACGCGAATGGTGCGGTTCCAGGGCAAGGGTAGAAGTCGCAGTGACTCACCAACCAGAACCACATGCGCGGCGTTGACAGGGCGAGCTGTACCGTCGAAGTGCTGTGGTGCAGCATATTTGCTGGCACTCCACTCGCCACAGACCACACTCTGGGTTGTCGGAGCCTCCAAAGGCGTGGGCCAGTTGACTCTCACGCTGTTGTTGCCTGCATCTTTGCAGGAGTTGATATTGTTGGGGTCGTTGAAATCGATGCTCTGTACGGCCTCTAGCGCAGCCTGATCGGCAATACGCTGCAGATCACGCTTGGCATAAAACGAGTAGCCTAGGTCAACGACTCCCAACATCAGAACAATGATTGAGAGAAATAGGGAAAATTGAATGAGAACACTGCCACTCTGCCCTGAGAAACGGGCTGATGCGCGGTGCAGTGCATGTGTAAAAGTGGGGGAGGGCATTGTGATACTTGTGCTCTTCTTCAAGGCCACTGAATCACGCTGCGCGCTTGCAGCGAGGCGGGCTCGATGAAATTCAGGCCACCTGCACTGCCAAGCAGCAGGGGGCGCGCGTAGCTGACGTCAAGCACCCAGGCGCTGGAGAGCTCAACGGTGAGGCGGTCGTCGAGGTCATCGACATGGGGCAATTGGTTTTTCAGCATGGTGCTCACGGAGTTGCGAGCCAGAGTCTCGGCGGCAGCGCGAATATCGGCATCCGTTTGAATGCCTCCATTGGCTTTGCGCTCACGAGGGCCTTGCAGCGTGCGCAGCACCTGGCGGGCGCCGTCACCCGTGGCCCGGGTCACCACCTGCTGGGTCTGCAGCACCTCCCAGAAGACAAAGCTGCCCAGCAGCACCGGGATCATGATGAGAGAGCCCAGAAAAGCGAATTCGATGGCGGCCAGTCCGGTTTGCCGTGAGCGGGAGGGGACGGTGTACTGCATGTCAGAACCCTTTCTGGTCCACCAGAATCTGGGCGTGCGCCTGCAGATCGGGCATGGCCGCTTCGATGACGCCCAGACTCAGGGATGGCGTGAAGGAGTGCTGCGCATAGGGCAGCTTGATATGTACCTGAATCATGCAGGAATGGCCTGCATCGACATCGCACGGCAGGGAGGCTGCGTTCATATCCTCGGTGCAATGGCTGCTGTCATTGAGCGGGCAGATCATGAAGCGAAGGTTGCTGTTTTGATCCAGGCTGGTGTGAAGGCCTGAAGGGAGCCAGCCCAGATTGCTCTTGACCACCTGGAGCGCATGCTGCTTGCGTTCTTCACGGTTGGGCTGATACTGCAGAGCCGCACGTGCCCCGTCTTCTGCGGCCCATTGCATGGACTCACGCACCAGAAAGGCCAGACCAAAGCTGATGATGGCGTACAGCAGCATGAAGAACACCGGAAAGATGATCGCCCACTCCAGCGCATAGACGCCGCGCTGGCGGCCATGCGCGGTTGCGGCGGGGGGCGAAAAGCGATGCTGTGGACTCATGGTCTGGTTTCCTGCAGGTCCTTTGGGGAGGCTTACTGCTTTACATCCATTCCCGTGTCGTACTTCTCGGGAATGCTGGTTTCGAAGCTCTTGAGGTAGCGCTGATAGCTGCGGCTGGCTTGTTCGCCGTCAATGTGGCGAGGGCGCTGAGCAGGCAGGTCGCGTTGCATGGCAAACAGTTTTTCGGTAGCGCTGCCAATAGCGATGCGATGAGTGGCTGAGGGCTGTGTAAAGGCCTCTGCCTGTGTCTGAAAGTGCGTAGCGTCAGCTGGTTCATGGGAGGCAGGGGCCGCTGCCAAGGCGCCGGTGTCGGTATGGGCAGTAGGTACTTCGAGTACGGATGCTTGGACTGCAGTGACGCTGCGGTCAGCAGTGGCTTCTGCGGTAGTGTCTAGCTGGGCTTGTGCTGCTAGAGCCAAGCTGGACAGCAGCAAGGCGGACAGGGTTGGGAGGGCAAAGTTCGAGTGCATGGCTGGCTCCTTAAAGCGGGTTGTCCTGAGCCTGGTTTCCGGTGGTGGCAATATCGTCGGCCACGGCGGTTTTGGGAGGCTGATGTCGGATGGTCAACGTAGGACGGGTGCCAATAATCTGCACCTGATCCTGCATGCGTTGCGGCTGAGTTGGTATGGCTTGAGGCTGTGGCGTGGTGTGTGCATCAGTAGGCTGCTGCTCAGGAGCGGGCAATGTCCGCGCTGTTGGCACATGGGCCTGAACCGCTTGGCGCACGCTGGATAGCTGAGTTTGCAGCGTTTGTAGCGAGCTCTGGTCTATCAATGCGGGCACGTTCTTGGCCTGTGGCTGCGAGAGTCGCTGCAGTAATTGCGTGGCCTCGGATTCGTTGCCGCTGGCCAACCAGAAAAGAGCCAGATTGAGCTGGACCCGGGCATTGGACGGCGCCAGTTGCGCAGCCTGCAGCACGGGGAGCTGGGCGGGGGCCAGTTGCCCGTTGAGCATATGGGCATAGGCCAGGTCGCTGAGGACGTTGGCATCAATAGGGTTGAGCTTGCGCGCCATTTCCAGCTGCGCAATGGCCTGTGCATACTGCCCCTGGCTTGCATGCAGCAGGCCCATGCCGCGCCGCGCGCGCGCGGCCATGCCGGTGTCGCTGCCCGTGAGTAAGGAGGCATAGACCTGCTGCGCCTGGGTAAATTGACCCGTATTGCGCAGCGCATCGGCGCGCAGCAGCCTGACCGAGGTGCTGGCACCGTATTGCTGCTCGAAGGCCTCGGTATGTGCCAGCGATGCATACCACTGGCCGGCCTGCTGCATTTGCGCTATCAGGTCCAGATAGGTCTGAACCGTATCGACCCTGGTCGATTGCTCGGCCTGCTGCATCTGGCGCTGGGCCTCGGCAGCCGTGCCTTCCTGATTCACGCCATAGCCTTGGGGTGGGGGCTTGCTGGCGCAGCCGGCCATCAAGATCAGGCTGATGACTGTGGCGCCGGTCTTCCAGCGCGCTAGGGGAAAGTGGTGGGTCAACATGTTCAGCGTCCTCCCATGCTGGAAAGCGAGCGAATCACGGCCATGAAGCCCGGACCGGCCGTGATGACCATGAGCGCCGGCAAAAGGGTTAGAACCATCACGCCCGTCATCTTCACGGTGATGGCGCCAATCTTTTCCTTGAAACTGGCTTGGCGTTTTTCACGCAGGCGTATGCCGAATTCGTTGAGCGGGCCTTGCACCGCGCCGCCATGGCGATCCACCTGCACCAGCAGATTGACCACGGCGTTCATGTCCTCGTCACCGCTGAGATGGGCCATTCTCTGAAAGGACTGCTCGCGGCTGCGGCCATTGGCGTAGAGCTGGTTGGCCAGGGCCAGCTCACCGCTGAGTACGCGCAGCACGCTGCCGAACTCCGTGGCCAGAATCTGCAGACTCTGGTCAATGCTCAGGCCCACGCCCTGCAGCAGACGCAGCAGGTCGACAAACAGCGGCAGCTCCTCCACCACCTGTTTGCGCCTGGCGCTGGCCTTGGACTGAACAATCCATTTGGGCAGCATCAGACCTATGCCCAGCCCGAAAAAGGCATAGATCAGCAGTTTGGTGCCGCTGGGCTGAAAAACCAGAATTGCCAGCAGGGGCAGAACCAGGGCCAGCGCCATACGGCTGCCTACATAGGCCACGCTGCCATTACGCAGGCTGAAGCCGGCCTGGTCCAGCAGCCGCCGGTCCTCATCGGCCAGAAGGGACTTGGCCAGACCGGAGTCCAACCAGGCCGGGGGCTGCAGGCTGGCGGCCAGCTCCTGGGCGGTATCGGGCCTGGCGTTCGCTGTGCCGCCATTCGAGCTGCCTTGTGGGTGGGGGCTGGCAGGGGTGTCGGGAAAGCCGAAGGGGTTGGCCTCAAGCGGCGAGGAAGCCACCACCGTGGATATGGCAGCGCGTGTCTGCACCAGCCTGTCCACCTGGTCACCGGCCTTGGCGGAGCGGCGCAGGCGCCCGATCATGAGGGCGGCCAGCAGCGCCACGCCCAGTGCGCCCAGGCACAGGCTGAGGGTCCAGAGCAGTTGGGAGGTCATAGGACATCCCTTGCTGGAGTGGGGGAAGGGTGGGAAAGGACAAGATGCATGCTGTTCTCCTGCAAGCGCTCAACTAAGGCGAGCCAGTCGGTAGAGCAAAAAGGAGCCAAAAGCCTCCAGGCCAGCGGCGGCCAGAATCATTTTCTGCCCCATGTCATCCGTCCACATGCGCATGAAATAGCCGGAGTTCAGAACCATGATCAATGCACCAACTCCTATGGGCAGCAAGGCCAGAATCCAGGCGGACAGGCGAATTTCCGCCGACAGCGCATGCAGCTCGCGCTCGGCGGACTGACGGTCGCGGATATAGGCGGACACGCGCTCGAGTACCAGATCGGCGCGGCCGCCATAGCGGGTGCTCATGCGAAAGACGGCGGCAAGCAGCCCGAACTCGGGCAGTCGCCAGTTGCGCTCGAGCAAACCCATGGCATTGCCCAGATCGGGGGAGGCGCTCAAGGTCGCAGCGGCTTGCTGCAAGGCGTCGCCCAGCGGCGATGGCACATTGCCGACCGCCATCTGAAAAGCGGCATGGGGCGAGTTGCCGATGGTGATGAGGCGAACCATGTTGTCCAGAAAGCCCGGCAATTGCTGCAACAGTTTTTCGCGGCGCTTGCTCATGCGGCGCCAGATGCCAAAGCTGCACAGCAGGCCATACACCAGCAGCGCCATCAGGCCCAGCAGCGGGCCGCCCTTCAGACCGGCCAGCAGCGCAACGACCAGACCCGCTGCCGCCAGCAGGCCCAGCGTACGCGCAGCAACGCCCCAGGCATTCATGCTCAGATGACGTTCCATCCATTCCTGCCAGGGGTGGGCTGGCGCATTCGGTGCCGGCCTCGAGGAGGCCGAAGCCGGCGACATGCCGGGCAGGCCCGAGAACTGTGCCGAGGAAGCCTCGGAGGAGGGCTGCTGCATGTCCAGGCTGCGCAGCAAGTGGCCTTGCACGGACTGGCTCTGCTCCTTGTGCTGAGCGCGTGCAAACAGCCACAGCGCCAGGGCCAGCAGCAGGCAGGTCAGGGCCACGAGGATCAGAGCGGCAGTATTCATCGAGAGCCTCCTTGTCCCATCTGCTGCTGCATGCGCCACCAGTTGAGCAGCTTGGGCGAGTGTGGGGAAATGCCCAGCGACACCCAGTGGTCCACTTCCTGCCCGTCCGCCGTGACCTGGGGCTCGTAGCGGTACAGCTCCTGCATGGAGATCATGTTGTCCGTCATGCCGGTCACCTCGGTCAGCGAGATCAGGCGCCGGCGGCCGTTGGAGAGGCGGCCGATCTGCACAACAAAGTCAATGGCATTGGCAATCTGACGGCGCAGGCTGACCTCGCTGCCCTGAAAGCCCGCGAAACCGGCCAGCATTTCTGCGCGGTACAGACATTCACGCGGGGAGCTGGCGTGAATGGTGCCCATGGAGCCGTCGTGGCCGGTGTTCATGGCCTGCAGCAGGTCCAGCACTTCGCCGCTGCGCACTTCGCCCACGATGATGCGGTCGGGCCGCATGCGCAGGCTGTTGCGCAGCAGGTCGCGGATGCTAATCATGCCCGTGCCATCGAAGCCACCGGGGCGGCTCTCCAGCCGCACCACATGGTTGTGGTTGAGCGACAGCTCGGCCGTGTCCTCGATAGTGACGATGCGCTCGGTGCTGGGGATGAAACTGGCTAGGGCATTGAGCAGCGATGTCTTGCCCGAGCTGGTGCCGCCGCTGACCAAGATGTTGCAGCGCGCCTGCACGGCCATCTCAAGAATGCGGCAGATATCGCTGTTGAACGCTCCCAGGCTGACCAACTCAGCAGGTGTCAGCGGGTCCTTGCGGAACTTGCGGATGGACACCGAAGGCCCGTCGATGGCCAGCGGCGCAATGATGACGTTGATGCGCCCGCCGTCTGGCAGGCGAGCATCCACCATGGGGCTGGACTCGTCCAGGCGCCGGCCCAGCGGTGCCAGAATGCGCCGCACAATGCGCAGCACATGCTCATCATCCTTGAAGTGCAGGCTCTCGCGTTGCAGCAGACCGCCGCGCGAGACATAGATATTGCTGTGGCCGTTGATCAGAATGTCTTCTACATGCGGGTCTTCCAGCAGCGGCTGCAGCGGCCCCATACCCGTGAGTTCGCTGGTCAGCGCGCGCGCCACGAGCAAGGCTTCCTGCTCGTTCACAGGCACGGAGTGAAGGCGGATGAAGCTGTCTAGCTCCATCAGCACGAACTGCGCAATGGCGGCCTGTGACCAGCGCCCGAACTCGGCACCCAGCTCCTCGATGCGGCTGAGCAAGTGTTCGTAGGCGTTGTTCTTCAGGTCCGCAAACAGGCCGCTTTGCTCGAAGTCACTGGCAGAGGCTTCTGTCGTTGGGGCATAAACAGTGGTCGTCATGGTGCGTTCAGCTTCTTCTGAGGCGTTGGATGATGGAGGACAGCAGGCCGGCGGACGGGGTGCCGGTGGTCTGCCCACCGTGGACGGATGCTTGCGGATGGTGGGCAGAGAGCAGGTGGGCAGTCAGCTTCTGTACGGCCTGCACATAAGGGTCACGCCGCAGCTGAGGGCTGAGCAGTCGGCCCTGATTGACGGCCAGCGCCAACTCCTGGCGCCGCTCGGGAATCGTTGCCAGCAAGGGCAGGCCCAGCTGACGTGCAATTTGCGATGCATCCAGCTCCAGCTGTTTGTCGTAGCGGCAGACGATGAGTTGTAGGCGCTCGCGCTCTATTTGCAGCTCTTTCAGACGCTGCAGCAACTCGGTAGTGGAGACTACGCTGGCCACACTTTGATCGCATAGCACCCAGATGTGGCTGGAGCGATGCACCACGCGCATGGCCAATTGTGTCTGAGATACCGCGCCCAGATCGGCCACCACATGGCGGAAATACTGACGCAGGCGCTGCAGCAGCGCATCGGTGTTGGCATAAGAAACATCGCGCAGAAGCGCGGACTGGCGCGGCAGGGGCAGCAGGCGCAGCCCGCTTTCATGGCTGGACAAACCTGATGAGGCCAGGCGTCGGTCAAAACGGCGCAGATTCTTCACGGCCTCGAGAAAGTCGAATTCGCCAGCTGTGTTCAGGTACAAAGAGCAGTCGCCGCTGGGATGGCCTAGGTCTATGAGCAGAGCATCTAGATCTCCACTATCGGCATGTGCTGCAGTGCGCAGATGCTGCTGCAGGTACCATGCCAAATGGGATGCCAGCAGGCTGCAGCCAAGCCCGCCACGAGCCGAAAGAATGGCGGTCAGCGGAGCACTGGGGCCGCTGCTTGGCATGGAGGGGCTACGCCGCAGAATATCCTGCATGATCTGCTGGGCGGCCAGCATTGAGCCGTCCACATCAAGAAAATCCTGCACACCCGCGCGCAAAGCGGCCAGCATGCATTGTGGATGCTTAGTGCGGCCTACTGCAATCAGGGGTAGATGCGGTGAGGCAGTGCGCAACTGGGCCACCAATTGGGTTGCTATCTCGATGGCCCCGGGTTCGAAATCGACCAGCACCACATGGGGCAAGAGCTGCTGTGCTTGCTCGGCTGGTCGATCCTGAAAGCGGGCCACGTGCAGAGAGCTGTTGCCGAGCATGCGCTGCAGCCATGTCTGCGCCAGAGTGCTTTCTTGCGAGCCTGCATGGATGAAGAGCAAAGAGGCCAGCCCGTCGGCCAGCTGCATCAGACCGGTGGACAATTCAGAGGGAAGAGGTGGAGTAGCCGGAGCTCTCGGCTCACTTTGCTCCTGCACAGCAGGTGTGGCAGTAATGTGCACCATGCTGCTGGATGGCTGTAGAGCGAATGCTTGGGCACGACTGTCTGGTGCCGCATTTACTGAACCCGTTGGAGGCAATGACAGCAACGCCTCCAGCGTGGCGGGCGTTGTCAGCGAAGGCAGATCGGACACATCCGGGCCAGCCATGCCGCGGCTGGCCGCAGCGCCGGGGGGCGTGTGCAAAGGCGAGTCAGGATTGGGAGGCGGAGTGATCATGGGCAGCTTTTGTCTGTACACGACTCAATAGGAGAAGCCGGGTAGGGCAGCACCTCGATGAAGAGGACCCGCCAGATACGGGCCCCAGACACTGCCTGCATCGCGTTGCTCGGAGCGGCCGCCGGGCAGCAGGGCCTCCAGATCAGTATTTGCTGGTAGTGGCTGCACTAGCCGCGGAGTGACGATGATGACCAGCTCTTTTTCATCCTGCGAGTAATTCAGGTTCTTGAAAAACGAACCCAGAATGGGCAAATCACCCAGCACGGGAACCTTGTTGACGCTGGAGGACGTTGCGCGGCTGACCAGGCCGCCGATGACAAAGCTTTCGCCATCGGCCAGCTCCACCATGGTGTCGGCACGGCGCGTGACCACGGCGGGCACGGAGATGCCGGAGATGGTGACGCCGCTGGTGTAGTCCAGGTCGCTGGCTTCGGGCGCGATCTTCAGGGCAATGCGCTCGTCCGACAAGATGGTGGGGGTCAGCTGCAGCTTGACACCGAACTCCTTGTATTTGATGGAGATGTTGTTGCTGGAGCTGCTGGGCACGGGAATGGGAATCTCGCCTCCAGCCAAAAAGCTGGCGCTCTGGCCCGTGTGTGCCACCAGCGTGGGCTTGGCCAGTACGCGGGCCAGACCATTGCCTTCCAGAAAGCCCAGCTGAGCGCTCAGGCCATTGCCGCCAAAAGCGCGGCCAAAGCCCAGAACCAGATTCATGGCGCTGGACAGGGCGGTGGAGCCACCGGAAGAGCCTCCCGATGAATCACCGCTGCCGGAGCCGCCGCCAGAGTTGCCAGAACTGGTACTGCTGCCCGGCGTATACATGCCAAAGCTGAAGCCATGGCCGTTGGGGCCGCCGCTGACCAGGTTGATGCCCGCGCGCTTGAGCGCAGTTTTCTTGAACTCCACCACCTGCACATCGACCTGCACCGTATTGCTGCGTACGGCCACTTGCGAGCGGTCGAGGAGTGCCGCCTTGTCAGGGGCGTTCAGGCGAAGCTCCGTCAGAGCATGGGCATGGTCGGGCACCGAGCTCAGGCGCTTTTCCAGCCGCAGGCTGGGGCCACGGACCTGAATCTGCCAGCTTTGCGGCTGGCCCTTGGCGGGCCATACAGATAGCGTGGTGCTGCCAGGGGCCTTGGGGGTGAGCAGCAGCTCGGGTGAGGCAAAGGCCTGACCCGAGGTCGGGCGCAGCAGCTTGACATCAAGCACATTGGGGTCGCCCACGGCAATGCGTGCCGGGGCGGTGGCCGGCTGCAGCATATGCTGGTGTCCCAAAGTCAGCTGAAGAGCGGGAGCGGAAAGCTCCGCAGAGCCTTCAGGTGCGGCGGCGGGCATGGCGCCGGGCTGTGCCACGGCGGGCAGGGCCAGGCTCCAGAGTGCAGCGCCGCCCAGCAGGGCCAGGCAGGCTCGCTGCGCGGGAGACTGCGTGTGCGCTTGCCCGGTCTTCGGTGCGCCGCGTGAAGCCATGTATGTGAAACCGTGCGCGATAAAAGTAGTGCTGGTCATGTTCTTTCTCTCCCTCCTTGGCTTTGCTGGTGGTGTGAACCTTCCAGACGCAAGCTCTTGGATCGAAAAATGCCTGATGCCTCAAAATTCATCAAAAAGATAGCTGCTTGCGCTTGTTAGCTAATGATTTCATATGGTTTTGATATTGAAATCGTTGATTATCAAGCGCTGAATGCTATGAAATTAATTTTCCGGGTGTGCTGTCAATACTTTGCACTCAGTAGTTCACCGTTTGCACGGCTGCGCCCTGATGGATTTGCACCGTTTGCGAGCGCGGTGCCTTTGGGGCTGAGGCACTGCGGCGCGAGGCGCTAGGCGGTGGCTCGCTATGGCGGGCATTCTTGGCGTCGGCACCGGTGGCCAGATCCTTGAAGCGCAGGCCGGCAAAGGCGCGGTCCACGCCTTGCAGGGTTTCGCCCTTGGGCAGGCGGCCGGCCACGGGGCGCAGCGCCGTTGGCAAGGCGGCGAACAAGGCGGCATTGGGCACGGAAAGATCGTCGGGGTGACGCAGGGCCAAGGTGAGCTGGCCATACTTTTCGGCCAGTGTCAGGCGCTCCACATCTTCCAGTGGCACGGCCAGCAAGGCCGTATTGGCTGGCTGCTGGGTACGGCCCGAATCAGCACTGCCACCGCTGCGGCGCTGGCCTGAGCTTTGGTTGGCAGCCGCTTCTTCGGCCTGGGCTTTCTTGCGCTGGGCCATGGTGGGGGGCGGGTCTTCCACGCTGATGGCGCCATAGGCCAGCACACGGCTGCGGGCCAGCAGCAGGCGGGTTTGGGTGTCTACTGTGGAGTTGTCGGCGCCGTGCCTGCCGTCCATGGTGAAGTACACATCGACAAAATCACCGGGACGAACATGGTTGCCGGCGGCCATGGGCTCCTTGACGGCAATGGACAGGGCGCGCTGGCCGGGCTCCAGCTGCAGGGACAGGCCGTTGACCAAGTTTTGCTCCAGCAGCGGTGCATCGACTGCCAGAGCCGTGAGCGTGGTGCGGCCCACGGCAACCTCGGCTGCGGGAATACCGTCGGCAAGGGCGGTGGGCAGCTCGATCAGCTTGAGGTCTTCGGCTTCCAGCTTCTGGCCGGCGGCAACCGCTCTGGCAGCGACCACTGTGGGGTAGGTGGGGGCGGGGGGAGCAGTGGCGGTAATAGCAGCCTTGGTTTCAGAGCTGGAATCTGTCGAGCTGGATGCAGTGACAGGTGCCACGGCGCGCTGGGGCTGGCGGCCTATGACCCAGGCCATGATGGCCAAGCCTATGGCTAGGACCACAAGCAGCCCGGCAAGAATCTTGGTGAGGTTCATGGCGTGTATTCCCCCTGAATCGTTATTTTGAAAATCGTTGAAGGCAGAAGCTTTGCCATCACCGCGCATTCATGCAGGCTTATGAGCATGTGGACATGCAGCCTGCTGTGTGGCGATGGCAAAGCACCTGACTCGTGTCCGGTGTGCATTGATGCGTCAACCGCCGGCCTATTGGGGGCCGGTGCGAATCACTGCCCAGATGGCGACGATGGCCATATAGCCCGCATAGGGAATGCTGCGCTGTATGGTGCGCCGGCCATCCGAGGCGGTGATGGGTGAGGGCTGCGCTGGCATGGCAAAGGCCATGGCCAGCCGCCCCGGCAGCCAGGTTTGTAGCCAGCCGCCCCAGGCGCTGCGCCGCAAACCCCGCCAGCCCAGTACCAGCAGGCCATGCAGGCCCGCCAGCAGGCTGCCGCCCAGCCAGATGAGCAGCAGATCGGGCGACAGCCCGAACCACAGGCCCACGACGGCGGCAAATTTGACATCCCCTGCCCCCATCCAGCGCATCGCATAGAACGGCAGCAGTGCGGCAAAAGCCAGCACCATGCCGCCCAGCCCGCCCCAGGCCGAAACCTGAAAGGGCTGGGCGCCGCTGAACAGAGCTACCGCGCCTGTGGCCAGGCCCAGCAGCACCATCCAGTTGCGCACCTTGCGCATGCGCAAATCCATGACTGCGATGGTGATGAGCCACAGCAGCAAGCATGGAAGGAATGGAGGCCAAGCCATCATGGAACGGCGATGCCAAGCTTTGTGGCGATGTCTGAGAAAAGCTTATCCAATCCTTCTCCAAGAAGAGTGGCGCCGCCAATGATGCCTACCGCAATCAGGCCAGCAATCAGGCCGTACTCAATAGCAGTCGCGCCTTCTTCGTCGTTCCAGAAGTTTTTGATGAAATTGGTCATAGCCATCTCCATTGGTTAACAAAGCCCATGGTGAAAAGCGGTTGCAGGCGTGGGCAATCACCTGCAACCAGTGAAATGGAAGGCCGGCGCGCTACCACTGGGCCGTCTGGGTGACGGGGCAGGGTTTGCGGGGGCTTCAAGGTGCCTTTCCATGCGCAGTTGCCAATGAGCTTGGGTTGTGGCCAAGGCGTTCGCACTTGCACTTGCACTGGCATTCGGGCGGGCGCTCATGAACTGTGTCGAGCGGGCCTGAGCCAGCGCGAAAGCGGTGCGGGGAGCGGGGCGCTCACCCGGAATCTGTGGGGCAGCGGGCAGACCATCTGGCATGGGCTGCGATGGCTGATGCTGGGAGGCAGAGCCTTGCGGCGCAAACAACTGGGCCAGCCAGCGCTCGGGGCGCTGCTCGGGCAGCAACTGGCCGGTAATGCGGGACAGGCGCAATTCGTTAATGCGCTGGTCGTGAATGGCATCGGCCTCGTCGAGCATGAGACGCTGCATGTCCAACTGGGCATCCAGCACCTGGGCCAGGCTGCCACGGCCGACTTCGAGCAGGCGCTTGCGGCCTTCAAAGGCCGAGCGTGCTTCGCGCACGGCGTCGCCTAGCTGTTTCTCCCGCAGCAATCCGGCCTGGGTACGGCCCCAGGCGGCAGAGGCGGTTTCCTGAATTTGCTGGCGCACGGATTCTTGCTGGGCCTGCTGGCTTTGCAGCTCGTTGATGGCTTTGAGAATACGGTCGCGCATCTCGAAACCGTTGCCGAAGTTCCAGTTGAGCTCAAGCCCATAGCGTGTGCCGTCAGCGTAGAGCACGCCTTTGGGGTCGCGGGTGTGGGTGACGACGGCAGCCAGTGTGGGAAAGCGCTGGGCCTTGCTGCGCTCAATTTCTGCCTCGGCCTTGGCGATTTGCTGGGCCACTTCCTGCAGCTCGGGACTGTTGGCTTCGGAGGCCTGAATGGCTGCGCTCTCACTGGTTGTCAGCCATTGCACGGGCACTTGTAGCAGAGGCAGTGAACCTTGGGTAGGGGTGAAGCGAAAGTAGCGGGTGAAGCGGGCGAGCGCATCCATGCGCTGGGAGTCCAGGGCGTATTGCTGGGCAAGCGCACCGGCCTGACGCGAGGCGGCCTGGCGCAAGTCGTTACGGCCCACGGCCCCGAGTTCGGCGCGACGCTCTTCGATGCGGGCGAGCTGGCCGATGAGGCGCGCCGATTCGGCAGCGACGCTTGACTTGGCTTCAAGCCGGCTGAGCTCCTGCATGGCGGTGAGCGCTTCGAGCAGTACGTTTTGCCGGGTGCCGAAGAGGACGCTGGTCTGGGCGGCTTCCTGTGATTCGGCGGAGCGTATGCCTGCACCAATGGCACCGCCGTCGAGCAGGCTCATGCGCACTTCGGCGTTGACGGTGTTGTAGTTTGCACGACCGTTGCGCAATTCGGCGTTGCCGCTGGAGGTGCCCACCTTGAAGCTGGGCCAGCGCGCACCGCGTGCCGAGCTGATGTCGTGACCTGCGGAGTCAAGAGCAGCGCGGGCTCTGAGTACGTCCGGGTGCTCGCCAAGCATGGCTTCTAGCGCGTCCAGCAAGCGGGTCTGCATGCTTTCATTGGCCTGCGTGGTCGGCGATAGGCTCATCGCCAGCTTGAGGGGATGCTCGTAGAGCTTGTCTGTGTCTGCCGAGACAGGACAGACTACCTGCAGCAGTACTGCTGCGGTCAGCTTGGGCAACCATGCACACAAAGCGCTGCAGAGTGGGCGTTGGCAGACGGCGAGAGAAGAGATGGCGTGCGTCATCGTCATGGCTCTCTGAAGGCTTCACTCTGAATGCGCAGCACGGGACGCAGCAGGTACCAGATGAAGGGCTCGCGGCCGAGGAGTAGGTCAAGTTCGGCCTGCATCCCCGTGGTGATGCGGTTGTCAGTGCGACCTACCCAGGGTTGCTCGAGACTGGCTTGGATACGAAAGTAAGACTGGGCGTCAGGCTGGTTGGGATCACGGTCGGCGTCGGCCGCCACAAGGATGATCTGGCCGGGTACAAAACCGTAGCGCAGAAAGTCGTAAGCGGTGATCTTTGCCTGAGTGGCCTGGCCGGGGTGGACATAGCCACGGTCGGAAGGGTTCAGGCGCGCTTCGACGATGATTTCGTCTTTGCTGGGGACAATTTCAAGAATGGCCTCTCCGGGTTTGACGACCCAGCCTGAGCCTGAGCTGCGAAGGCCTTTGACGATGCCATCAGTGGGGGCGCTGACCTGCGTACGCGCACGCTGGCTTTGCGCGCGTGACAGGTCTTCGGAGAGGCTGAGCAGTTCGCGCTCGGTCTGGGCCAGCTCCTCGGAGGCGCGGCGGCGGAAGGCACCCTGGGTTTCGAGCAACTTGGCCTCGGCCTGGGCTACTTTGGCCTGACTGCTGACCAAAGTCTGGCGCGTGGTTGCGAGGTCGGTACGGACTTGCTCCAGCGCTTTTTGCTTGTCGATGACTTCAAGCTGGCCGATCAGCTCTTCGGCTACGAGCTGGCTGGCGATACTGGCTTCTTTCTGATAGAGCTGGAGGCTGGCTTCGAGGCCGGAAACCTTAGCCTGGGCTTGCGCCACTTCGCCGCGTGACTGGTGCTGCAGTGCGCGAGCTGAGGCTAGGCTGCCTTTGTGTTCCAGTGCACGGGCAGCGAACGCTCCTAGTTCGGCCTGAACAATCGCTTGATCTAGGTCAGCGGGAAAGTCGCTGGCCTTGAGTGGCTGGCCCTGAGATTCTGCGCTCAGACGTATTTTGATGGCACGTGCCGTCGCCTGTCGGGCAGTGAGCTGCTCCAGGTTGAGGCTGCCGCCGCCGAGATCGATTTCCAGCAGAGGCTGGCCTTTTGAGACGACCTGTCCTTCGCGCACATGCACGCTCGTGACGATGCCCCCTTCCAGATGCTGGACGGTCTGCACGCGATCGGAGGGAATGACCTGGCCGATGGCAGTGACGACGTTTTCCACGGGGTAGAGCAGGCCTAGCATGCACAGAAGGGCAAGAGCTCCCAGTGCCAGGTTGCGCCGGGTGAACTGGTGCGGCCAACGACCGGACGCTGCGACCGACTGGGCGCTGTGGTTGACGTTACCAGTATCTTGGGCTTTTTCGGCTGGTTCGGCGGCAACTTGCTGCTGCAGCACCAAGGGCAGATCTGGATTGTGCTGCGGCTTCATTGAGAGCTCTCCTTCTGCGGTGAGATGGGAGGAGAGGTGTTGGCTGCAGACGAGCTGGTGTCGGCCTCTTCACGCTGTGATGGAGTGCGGAAGATCTGCGGCAACAGCTGCTTTGGGGCTCCGTGCTCGATGCTGCCGTCACCGCGAACATGGTAGATCTGCTGGGCGATGGATGCCACGCGCAGCGAGTGCGTGATGACAATGACGGTGTGCTTCTGTGCGATGTGTGTCAGTGTGCGCAGCAAGGCAGTTTCGCTGTCGATGTCAAGATCGTTGCTGGGCTCGTCAAGAATAAGAACCGAGGGGTCGCGCAGGAACAGCTGGGCTAGGGCCAGTTTGCGCAGCTCGCCCGCAGACAAGCCTGAGCCGCCTTCACCCAAGCGGGTCTGATAGCCCTCGGGAAGTTGGGAGATGAACTCATGTGCGCCAGCGAGTTGGCAGGCGGCGACGATTTTCTGGTCTGTGGCGTCGGGGGCGACCAGACGAAGGCCGTCGATGATGGGGCCGCCAAACAGGTAAACCTGCTGCGATAGACAGGCAATCCAGCGTCCCAGGTCGGCGCTGGCAAATTGCGCCATATCGTATTCGTCGATGTAGATGTGACCGTGCGTTGGGCGATACAGGCCGGCGAGGAGCTTGGCCAGCGTAGATTTTCCAGCGCCGTTGCGACCCAGGATGACGTGCAGGCCGCCAGGGCCGATGCTCAGAGAGGCTTGATCGAGTGTGGTGTGGCCACATTGGGGTACTGAAAGCTGAGTTGCTCGAGCCGGAACTGTCCACGGGGGCGCGGTAGTTGCATGTTCTGGCCGGCCGTGTCAACGGGCTCGTCAAGCGCATTTTGCAGGCGTTGAGCTGCTTCGTTGGAGCGCGCCACGCTGCGCCAGCTGCCTGCGAGTTGGGCGATGGGGGACAGGGCCTTGCTGGACAGGAGGTTGATGGCCATGAGGCTGCCGATGCTCATCCATTGCGCGTTGATGGCAATGGCGCCGACGGTGATGGTGGCGATGGAGAAGAAGGTCAGCAAGACCGTGCTGGTTTCGCGTGCAGATTCCATTTCGCCGTTTTTGCGAAAGCTTTCGGCCAGCCAGCGGTCATAGCCGCTTTGCCAGTTGTCGGTGGCGGGGTCGCTGTAGCCCATGATCTTGAGCGTGGTTCTGGCGTTGCAGATTTCGGCGGTGTTGCGGTCGAGTTGGCGAGACTGAACAACTTCTTCAACGCGGCCACTGCGTACCTCGTCGGCCCACCACCATGCCAGGCCGGCCAGGATGGTCATGGCCAGCAGCATGACGGGCAGAACAGGCCATGCAATGACGCCGATGACGATGAGTGCCAGCACGGCCATGGGGAGGTCAAGCACAGCGCTGGCAAGGCCGCCAGAAATGCCTGAGCGCATGGTGCCTACGTCACGAAAGAGTTGCAGCCATTGGCTGGCAGAGCGCGACTCCAGCATGGCCAGTGGGCGCCTGAGCATGGAGTGCATGAGGGCTTGAGAGACATCGCGATCAATCATGGCGCCTGCTTCGCGCAGAGCTAGTGCACGCTGGCGCCTGAGCCACCATTCGAGCACCAGAAAGCTGACCACTCCGGCTACCATGGCGGTCAGTGTCGCCATGCCGCCACGCGCGATGACACGGTTGTAGACCTGTAGCAAGAAGATGGAGGGCAACAGGCCGAGCAGCCCGATGGGGAGCGAAAGCCAGGCTGCCTTGAGCAGCTGGGAATGGCTTTTTTGGAAGGAGTTGGCAATAGCCGTGGAAAAAGACGGACCTGTCTCTGCTTCCGGCGAGGTGCCAGCAGTCTTAACCAGCTGATGCGGAAGCAGATAACGAATCATTGTCTTGTCAATTCTTTGGCGTAAGGAAGATTTTGTTTCGGCGAGAGGTTTGATTTATGTCAGAAGTATTTCTAAAAGTACTTTTTTGGCATTACTCTCTCGAGAGAGATCAATGCTAAGCGCTTTATTTATTGTATTTTTTGAAACTGTTTGTTTATTTCTGTATCTCTTGTATCTTTGTAGGATGAATGCTCGTAGCTATCCCAAATTGCTTCCGAAGCAATGGCTAAATTAATGCCTTCTGTGCCGGCAAGCAAAATGGTGTCTTTGGCATTTTTGGTTAACAGCAGAGATCCAATAAGGGTATTAAGGTCGTCATACCAGTTGACATGCAGAAAGTTATTCAGTGCATCGGCCAGACGGCGTAACGATGCCCCGTGCAGCAGTACCCGACGCGCACCTGATGTGCGCAGCAGTGCTTCGAGCATGAGGGTGGTTTGCTCCAGACCTGAGGCTGTCTGAAAGTTGTTCGGGAGGCCGGCGAGAACGACAATGCGCTGGTTGGCGTTGGGGCTCAACATCTGCAACTGCCTGAAAGCAGCATGCATGGCAGTGAGGCTGGTGCAGTGGCTGTGTCGTATAAGGCTCATGCCGTCGGGCAATAGTTCTGGCTGCCCAGCTCCAGGCAAAGGGAGCCAGCGGTTGAGTTGTTCGACGAAGTGGCGTGGAAATATATGTAGATCAAGAGTGGCAAGCGTGGCCAGGGCGTTGCTTGTCATGTGCTCACCCACGGCCTGCAGTTGCAGTTGCACCTGCATGGGCTCAAGCTTTTTCTGAATGGTGGCGTGCACAATATTTCCGCACAAGGAGCTGCTGCTTTGGACACTGGCCCCTTGTTGACTTCCGAAGGTGGCGATGCGGATGCCGCGTTTGTGCGCAGCCTTTTGTACTGCGAGGGTGCTGCCTAGTCGATGGTTGATGACTAGAGAGCCATTGGGCCGGATTGCCTGCAACAGCGGCAAAATTTTTCGAGTGGCGATTTCTTCGAGTGCGATCTCGTCTTCGGGCGCTGTGCTGAAAGCTACTTCATTGTCGCAAACGTTGGTGACTATCAGAGTGTCGGGCTGTACGAATACAAGGTCGCTGATATTTCGCCATGCAAGCTCGGCCAGCGCGCAGGGACTGGAGTCACTCCAGTTGATCATTTGCAGTGCAAGGTCCTGAGACAGGAGGGCATCGGCCTGTGGGTCGGCGCGTCCTTGTAGGCATTGGCGCACCATGCTCAGGGTCGATGTTTTTCCGGCCAGCCCCACGGCAACTATGACGGGGCCCCGAACACGGTTGCGTGCGGCTCGAGCCCAATTGCGCATGCCTTGAGGTATATCTTCGGCATGCAGCACTGGACAGCCGTACTGAAGCAGACCTTGTGGTGGGTTGCTAATGAGCACGGTTTTTGGCAGTGCTGGCAGAGCTGCTACAGGTACTCCCGGGGCGTAGTCGGCTTGCCGAACGAGGATGGCGGCACCTGGCGTGCCGGTTTGAAGGCTGGACTGCAGGCCGCGAAACTCGTTGATGCTGGTGGCATTGATGGGCTCCAGCCACTGACCTTCCATGAGTTGGGCCACAGTAGCTTTGTCCCACGACATGGGCTGATGTGCAGGTGTACCTGCGATGGGGTCCAATTGGGCTCGTGCGGGGCTGTGCTGAGGCTGGTCGCTATTGTCAGTGAGACAGCCTGTCAAGTGCGGAGTGGCGGAGCTCGGTGTCTCAAGGTTCAGTGCATCCAGCAACTGAGCGCAGGCGATGGCCCGGGAGAATAACCGTATGGTGGCATTGGGCTTGAACAGTATTTCCAGTGAATCCGACTGGAGAAAGACTGCATGACGGCGCAGCTCCCATGGTAGGTAGATGGCAATTTCAGGCCAGATAGTGCATTCGCTGATTTCGTCCAGGCAGCGCCGAATCTGCTGGCTCCAAAGGGGGAGTTGGGGGCTGCAGTGGGTCTGCAGGTCTGAGCTCAGATAAGCAATTTCCTCCAAGAAAATTCCCTGGGCCGCTTCACTTAAAGGAGGATTGCTGGCTTGGTGCAAGGATTGCAATGCCAGTGCCATGAGCGAAAGGAGAAGCTCAGTATTGGGCGGGGAGGAGAGGTTTGATGAGCCTGCTGTCTGCGCGCTGCTGCAGACATGCATCGCGAGCTTTGCAAGCGCTGATTCTGTGCGCAGGCATTGATTGAGCTGTGTTATGTATTGGGTGAGGGGCGGCAGTGTTTGCACATTGGCCTCTGAGCTCGCAAGGTAGCGGCAGAGCACGAGTAATGTGAGTGAGACACTAATGTCATCTTGAGCAATCAGTTGTTGTGGCTGTGCGAGGATGTAATCAATGGCTCGGGCTTGAGCAATGCCCAGTTCTTTGTGCTGCCAACGGGCCTGTATTTGCAGCAAAGCATAGGTGTGGCACAGGTGGTCGAAAAAGTCGTGACAATGTTCCCAACTGCCTCCAACCTGTTGCAAAAGCATATCGAGTACGGTGATGAATGGAGCAGGAATTGGAGTGTCCGGCTCTGCTTTGGTCTGGCTCAGTCCTTGAAAATGGGAAAGAGAGGATGCCGCTGTTAGGCTGTCTGCTATATAGACGCCTTGCAGATGAAGCAGATGGACTGGCTGCCCGTGCTGATGCATGAATTTCAGGCTGTCACCGTCGTCCATCAAGGCTGCTTTTAGCAAGGGGGTGGCTGCTTCGAGATCGCTATCGGCCAAAGCAAGGGTTTTAGAAGAGCGGTGTTTCCACGATGTGATGCCGCGCAATGCGGCTTTTTCGGGGAGAGGGGTGATGTCCTGCACCCAATCAATGCGCAATTGCACATGCTCTTGCTGTCGTGCCCATGCCCATTGGCGTACTCTGGTGGCACCTTTGCGCCAAGCAGCCTCCAGTGAAGAGCCCTCAACCAAAAAGACTGATGAGTTGCTGCTTTCCGAAGCGACGGAAAAAAGCAGTAAAAAACCGAAATCCTGCGCGTGCAGTGGCCGTGCCCGGATCTGCAGATAGGCGAGCGCCTGTGTGAGTTGCAGAGACAGGCGCTGCTCGGCCATGCTTTCGACCGAGCTTCCAGACAAATGGGTCTGGTTTGGCCGCATCAGCAATGGATTTTCAGCTTTCATGGTTGTCAGGGCTCACGGAATTACTGGTAGCTGAATTCGACACGGCGGTTGCGCTGGTGAGCTGCTTCGCTGCTGCCCTGGTCTGCTAGTCGTTCTTTTCCATAGCTTACGGGCTCGGCACGGCGGGCTGGAGTGCCCAGAAGTTCCAGACTTTGGCGCACGCTTTCTGCGCGCTTTTGACCCAAGGCAAGGTTGTATTCGATGCCACCCCGGGCATCGGTGTGCCCCTGAAGCATCAGCTTTTGCTCAGGGTGGTTGCGCAGCCATTGGGCATGGCTTTCGATGATGCTGCGGTCTGCTGGCCGCACGGTGTACGAGTCGAAGTCAAAGTAAACGATGTGGGCGACATTAGCAGGGCCCGCCCGCCCTGTACTAGCCGTGGTGACGATAGGGGCCACGGCCGAACTTGCCGCGTTGTTGGGGGCACCAAATGCGTAGTGGCGTTCGGTGCGATTGGTATTGGTCGTGGACACTGCTGCGCAGCCGCTCAGGGCGATGGCCAGCAGCAGGCTGATGTGAAGCGGAAGTTTCCGGGGCATGAGAGTCTCCTATTTCCTTGCCGGCCCGGGCAAGCCGGGCCGGCAAGGGGTGGCGGTCTTAGACCAGTTGATGCTGCTGGGTCAGGAGCGGGTTCTGGAGGGAGGCATCGCCCGCATCCGGCAGGCTGCCGATGGATGTGGCAATGGGCTGCAGGTCAGCGCTGATAGGGTCTGCGCTGGCGGACTGGGTCAGGGCAGGTTTTGCACCCAGTCCGAGCAGGCTGCCGCCGAGCACGGTGCCCAGCGTGTCGCTCAGTCCGCCCAGCAGGCCGTCAGTGCCGGCAAGGGTGGTGACGACGTCATTGACGGTATCAACCAGGGGCAGTGGTGTGCCACTGCCATCGGCCAGTAGACCGTTGCTCAGTTCAGTGAGCATGCCCAGAGGGCCGGTTTTCGCGCTGGTCAATTGCTCAATGAGCGAGGTGACTGGGGCCAGGGTGCCGGTTTCGGGGTTGAGCACCGCATCTGCAAGCCCAATGGCTGGATCGGCGATCGTGCCATCGAGCAGGCCGGCCACCAGGTCTTGGGCCGAGGTGATGAGGCCGTCGTTTGCCGATGCCGCGCCGCCCAGCGCACCACCGAGCACGCCGCTCAGCAGACCGTCCTGAGAGCTGGCGAGCTGGCTGAGCAAGGAGTCGACCTCAGTCAGTGTGCTGCCTTCGGTGTCGAGCAGGCCGCCCACCAGATTTCCAACGGGCTCGATCAGGGTGCTGTCCAGCAGGCTTTCGAGCACATGTTGCACGGAGGCAAGTGGGGTATCCGAGACTGGCTCCAGCCCAGCTATCAGATCCGTTGTGCTAGGAGTGGCACTGTCGATGGCCAGCAAGCTGGCTTTGCCGCCGAGCAGGCCTCCCAGAAGTCCGCCGCTGCCTGTGCCGCCCAGCAAGCCGCCGAGCAGACCGCCGAGCAGGCCATCCACGGCGCCGACCAGACCTCCGACCAGACCACCGTTGCTGCCGCCGTCACCGCTGCCTCCGCCGAGGACGCCACCCAGCAGGCCGTTGAGCAGACCGCCCAACAGGCCACCGTCGCCGACGAGGTTGCCAAGTAGACCGCCGTTGTCATTGCCCAGCAGGCCGCCGAGCAAGCCGCCCAGAAGGCCATCCTCGCCGAGCAAGCCGCCGCCGCCGAGCAGTCCTCCCAGCAGGCCATCGCTGCCCAGCAGGTTGTTGACCAGGCCGTTTTCGCCGAGGACGGCGCCCAGCAGGTTGGAGTCGCCGCCGAGCCCGCTGAGCAGGTCGCCGATCAGTCCGTTTTCGCCGAGCAGGCTGCCCAGCAGGCCGCGCTCGCTACCGACGCCGAGCAGGCCGCCGAGCAGGCTGCCCAGCAGGCCTTCGTTGCCCAGCAGGTTGCCAACCAGGCCGTTTTCGCCGAGCAGGCTGTTCAGCAGGTTCTGGTCGCCGAGCAGGCCGTCGAGCAGGCCCTGGTTGCCGCCGAGCAGGCCGCCGAGTGCGCCGCCTTCGCCGCCGAGCAGGCCGCCGAGCAGGCCGTTGAGCAGATCGCCCAAGCCGCCGCCTTCGCCGCCGAGCAGGCCGGAGAGCAGGCCGCCGTCACCCAGCAGGCTGGAGAGCAGGCCGTTGTCGCCCAGCAGACCGTCCAGCAGGCCCGAGCCGTTGCCGCCAAGCAGGCCGCCGAGTAGACCGCCCAACAAGCCTTCGTCACCGAGCAAACCGCTGAGCAGACCGCCCTCGGTCAGACCTCCCAGCAGGCCGCCGCCACCGAGCAGACCGCCGAGCAAGCCGTGTTCTCCGAGCAGTCCGTCCAGCAGTCCACCGACGAGGTTGCCGTCGTCGCTGCCGAGCAGACCGCCGAGCAGGCCGTTCTCACCGAGCAGCCCACCGAGCAGCCCATTGCCGCCGAGCAGGCCGTCCAGCAGGCCGCCATTGGTGACGCTGCCAAGCAGGCCATCGCCGAGCAGGCCGGAGAGCAGTCCGTTTTCGCCGACCAGACCGACCAGCAGGCCGCCGATCAGGCCGTTGTCGCTGAGCAGTCCATTCAGCAGGTCGCCCCCCAGTGCACCGCCCAGGGCGTTTTCGCCGAGCAGGCCGGTGAGAACACCGTTTTCGCCGAGCAGGCCGTCCAGCAACTGGCTGACAGGGCCGTCACCGGCCAACAGTGCGCCGAGCAGGCCGTCGCCGGTGAGCAGGCCGTTGTCGCCGCCGAGCAAGCCGGTGAGAACGCCGGAGTCGCCCAAAAGCGCATCGAGCAAGCCGCTGACCAGGCCTTCGTCGCCGAGCAGAGCGTCGAGTACACCGTCAAGTACCGGATCCAGTCCCAGGGAGGCGGCCAGGTCGGATACCAGGGGCATCAGCAGCGACGACAGGGCATCGGTGAGACCGCCGAGCAGGCCACCGGAGCCCAACAGGGCGGCAAGTAGACTGTTTTCATCGAGGAGCAGGCCATTGAGAGCGCCGTTGTTGCCCAGCAGTCCGCTGAGCAGGGCGTTGTCGCCCAGTGCATCGCCCAGCAGGTTGCCCAGAAGGGTGTTGTCCTTGAGGATGGCACCCAGCAGGCTGTTGAGGGCTCCGCCCTCGGTCAGCAGGCCGCCAACCAGGCCTTTGTCGCTGAGCAACTGGCCGACCAGGCCATTTTCGTTGAGCAACTGTCCTACCAGACCGTCATTGGCCAGCAGGCCGCCGATCAGGCCTTGCTCTGCCAGCAGGCCGCCCAGCAAGGCGTCTTCGCCCAGCAGGTTGTTCAAGATACCTTCAAGCTTGCCGCCTGCGCCCACGAGGCCGCCCAGCGACTCCTGCAGGCCCAGTCCCATCAGCAGGCCACCCAGGAAACCATCGGTCAGCAAGTTGGCAATGCCGTCGGTGACGTAGTCCACCTGCAGGCCCAGCGAGTCCGTCAGCGCCTGGCCGATGCCTCCGGGCAGCAGGTCTTTCAGGAGAGGGTCGAGGATGGCGCCCAGTTTGTCGGCAACGCCGCTAATGGCGTCGTCCAGCGGGTCAAGGCCATTGGGGTCATCAGGGTTGAATTCAAAACCTAGCAAACCTCCCAGTGCATCGCTGAGAAGGGTGGTCGTATCACCTGTAGTCGCGACGAGCGCGCCCAACTGCCCATCCAGACCCAGAAGTTTATCCAAGCTTTCGATAAGGGTAGAGGCCAGCTCCTGTGCCGGGTCAAGCAGTGGATCACCGGGATCTGTGGGATCCGTAGGGTTGGTGGGATCCGTAGGATTGGTCGGATCCGTAGGGTTGGTCGGATCCGTAGGGTTGGTCGGATCCGTAGGGTTGGTCGGATCCGTAGGGTTGGTCGGATCCGTAGGATTGGTCGGATCCGTAGGATTGGTGGGATCCGTAGGATTGGTCGGATCCGTAGGATTGGTCGGATCCGTAGGGTTGGTCGGATCCGTAGGGTTGGTCGGATCCGTAGGGTTGGTCGGATCCGTAGGGTTGGTCGGATCCGTAGGATTGGTCGGATCCGTAGGATTGGTGGGATCCGTAGGATTGGTCGGATCCGTAGGATTGGTCGGATCCGTAGGATTGGTGGGATCCGTAGGATTGGTCGGATCCGTAGGATTGGTGGGATCCGTAGGATTGGTCGGATCCGTAGGGACAGTGGGGGTAACGGGCGGCTGGGGGGACGAAGAGCTGTCGTCGTCGTTGCTGGAGGCGATCAGCGCGCCTGCGCCGGCACCGATCAGGCCGGCAATCAGATAGTCCCCGAGTACGGAGCCGCCTGCCATGGCTTCAGTAGAGTCTTGAGAGACGATAAGGCCCGCGGTGTTGCCGTCGTCTGCAGGGCTGACTTCTACATGGCCAGAGGTGACGTCCAGGACAGGCGCTCCTGTCCCTTCGTCTGTGGTGCGGTAGGCCAGAGTTGCTTCGGTGCCGGGCGTGAAGTCGGCAATCAGAGTCTGGCCACCGGGGCCTTTGAACAGCGCTTGGGCACTGGAGCCATTGGGGACGCTCAGCTTGTCTCCAATCAGCAGAACTTCGCCAGCTCGTCCGGCTATGGTCTGTCCGCCGCGCACGATCTGCACTCCGGCGTTGGCTTGGCTCAGAGTGGCAACAGCTGGCTGCGCAGCACTCTCAGCAGGTATCTGGGCCTGAGCAACCATGCTCACTGGGGAATTTGCGGGCAGGGCGTTACCCGCAGATGCGAGGCTTGTGGACGGGGTGGATGAAGTGCTCATGTCATTGGCTCCAGTGGATGTGTCTGGATGCATGAAGCAACAAGCGTGCCATTGCGAATTAGCTGCAATTTATGTGCTAACTGATGGCTTTAGCATAGTATTTGAGCGGTTCAATGCGCTTTGAGCAGCTGATTCGGCTGTGCTGTGCAGGGGCTACGCCATGCGTTACGCCTTGTGTTACGTAACACGTTCCGAGATAAACGTTACTTCGAAGTTGCCTTGGCTGTAGCCTGAGGCGTGCTTCTGTTGGCAATCTCTAAACAGACTGGACGGCAATGGATGTAATGGGAAGGTTTCAAAAGAAGGAGCTAAGGAACCTCTGCATAAATCCCCAACGCATGTGCTTGCACATGCGTGCCGGGTGCGGCAGCATCCCGGCCTATGCAGCAATTTGATCTTGGCCTGAACCTTTCCACCAAAAAAACACGCAAACGCGAATTCCTGGAGCAGATGCAGCAAGTCGTTCCATGGCAAGAGTTGGTGGACTTGATTGCGCCATATGCACCTGAAGGTCACAAAGGGCGGCCTCCATTTCCTGTGGAGATGCTGCTGCGCATTCACTTTATGCAGCAGTGGTTCAACCTCAGTGATCCAGCTATGGAAGAAGCGCTGCATGACATGCCCTTGTTTCGGGAATTCGTTGGCCTGTCATGGGGCAGTGCCACGCCTGATGAGAGCACTATCCTGCGGTTTCGTCATCTATTGGAAAGACACAAACTGGCCGAGCAAATTCTGAAGACGGTCACGGACTTGCTGGAGCGTAAAAAGCTGCTGCTTCGCACGGGAACCATTGTGGATGCGACGCTGATTGCAGCTCCCAGTTCAACCAAAAACAGCACCAAATCTCGTGATCCTGAAATGCACCAGACCAAGAAGGGCAATCAGTGGTACTTCGGCATGAAGGCCCATATTGGCGTGGATGCTGATTCTGGTCTGGTGCACACAGTGCGAGGCACTTCGGCCAACGTCAGTGATGTCGTTGAAGCCAACAGCCTGCTGCATGGAAAAGAGGTTGATGGCTATGGCGATGCAGGCTACCAAGGTGCAGATAAACGCCCCGACATGCCGACGCCAGAACCTGAGCGCAAATTCCAATGGCATATCGCCATGAAGCGCAGCCAGCGCAAGGCTCTAGACCTTCAGCACCCGGTATCGGCCATGCAAGAGCAGCTTGAGCAGGTGAAGTCCAAAATCCGGGCCAAGGTCGAACACCCATTCAGAGTCATCAAGCGTCAGTTTGGCCACGTCAAAGTTCGCTACCGAGGCTTGAGAAAGAACACGCAGCAATTGCATACCCTGTTTGCCTTGGCGAACTTGTGGATGGCCCGTGGCCGTTTGCTAGTGAACAGCCAACCCAAGCCTGGTGTGGGTGCGTAAAAAGCAAGATGCCCGCGAAACGCGGGCATCTTGAGTGTCACAGGCAAGCAAACATCACACTCGTTCAAGCACTATCACGCTTGAAATCGAGTTTTGCAGAGGTTCCCTAAGAGCTCTTGTTGTTTATTGGTTTCATGCAAAAAACTATTTGATATTCAATATTCGCAAACGATAAGTACTCCTTTTATTTGCTTTTCTCAAATATCCTGATGCCGCGAGTCTCTGCGCCGAAGGTGGGGTACCTCTGACTTGAGCGGTGTGAATGCTGTTTTGCGGCGTAGAAATCCTTGGTGAGGAGCATGTTCTGTGGTGTAGCAGCTCAGAGTCGACTACCGCTTCGACGGGCTTGAAGGGGCTGTTTCAGTTGAGGGGGAATCGGTAGGGCATTGAAATCCGCATAGCAGTTCATACGTTCTCTACCTATAAAATGACCGATGTTTTGACACCGTACAGGTGCGTTTGTGTATTGACAAACAAGCCTGTTTTTTCACTGGCGGATTCAAATGTGAAGTGCAACACCCTTGAATTCAATGGATGAGGGTGGAGTGCTGGGGAGAGTTGATCAGTAGCTCTCGATAAACCGACAGCGGTGATCGTACCCCAAGGCCCTTGCGAGGGCGGTTGTTGATTTCATCAGCAATCGCATCGAGTTGCTCTTGGCTGTAGATGCTCAGATCCATGCCTTTGGGCAGGTACTGGCGCACCAAGCCATTCATGTTCTCGTTGGAGCCACGCTGCCACGGGCTGTGTGGGTCACAGAAGTACACCGCCACGCCCGTGTTGGCGGTCAATTGCTTGTGTAGCGCCATCTCCTTGCCCTGGTCGTACGTCATGCTTTGGCGCATGGGCTGCGCAATGCCCAGCAGCTTATCTGTAAAGGCTTGCATGACATTGGCTGCACTGGCTGGTTTGAACGCAGGCAACTTGACCAGCATGAGCAGTCGGCTGGTGCGCTCGACCAAGGTGCCTACGGCACTTGCATTGCCAGCACCCTTGATGAGGTCACCTTCCCAATGCCCTGGGAACTGCCGATCCTCAACTTCAGGCGGACGTACGTGGATGCTGAGCATGTCTGGGATCTGTCCACGACGATCCTGTCCTTTGCTACGGGGCAGCCGTTTGTTGTGAGCATGGCGCAAAGTGGCAATCAATTCCTTGCGCAACTCACCCACGGGCTGGGCATAGATGCAGTTGTAGATGGTTTCGTGCGACACGCGTAGCTCATGGCCTTTGGGGTACAGGCGTGCAAGTGTCAGCGCAATTTGCTCTGGTGACCAACGCAAACGCAAGAAATGCAATACCAAGAACCACAAGATCCCTTGTGAATGAAGCTTGGGATCAGATCTTGTGCTGCGTCTTCTGTAAAGCCACTGCTGTTGCGCTTGCCTGCTGGCATATCCATCGCTGGATACTGAGTTGCGAGCAATCTCACGGCTGACGGTGCTGGCACTGCGCCCTAGCAAACGCGCAATGCTGCGTACGCTATGACGCTGCAGCAGCAAACTGGCTATGGTGACTCTGTCTTCTGGTTGAAGTTGGCGATAGGACGAACGACTTGCTGACATCTGCTGACCTTAACGGTTGCAGGTGTTGCACTTCACATTTGAATCCGCCACTCCTATCTCCAGAGAGCGTTTTATGATTCAGCCCCGAGTTCCTTTGCGTGTTTCTCGTCTGGGGCACCTTGCGGCAGCTGTGGCACTGGCCGCCGGAGTGGCCTTGCTGGGAGTGCCAGCGCATGCACAGGAAGAGGTCAATGAGGTGTCGCGGCTGATTGAGGAGGGCAAGATGAGTCAGGCTGCAAAGCAGGCAGACCGTTACCTCAAGCAGAATCCAAACCATCTGCAAATGCGCTTTCTGCAAGGTGTGATTGCGGCAGAACAAAAGCAAAATTCCCAAGCCATCAAGTTGTTCACTGCATTGACGCGCGACTACCCTCAGTTGCCAGAGCCCTATAACAATCTGGCTGTGCTTTATGCCGCTGAGGGACAGGAGCGCAAGGCGGCGGAGGTTTTGGATCAAGCGATTCGTACCAATCCGAGCTACGCCACGGCACATGAAAATCTCGGTGACCTTTATGCGCGCATGGCCAGTGAGGCCTATTCACGAGCTCTGACCCTCGATGGCGCGCGTCAATCGGTTCAGCCCAAGCTGGCGTTGATTACACAAGTCTTCCCGAGATCGGGGGCTGGTGAGGCAAAGGCGGCTCCTTCAACTCAGCCCGTGGTGGCTTCTGCTGCGGAGAAGGCGGAAGCAGCCAAGCTGGCACAGGCGAAGGCAGCGGAAGCCAAGGCGGAAGCAGCCAAGCTGGCACAGGCGAAGGCAGCGGAAGCCAAGGCGGAAGCAGCCAAGCTGGCGCAGGCGAAGGCAGCGGAGGCCAAGGCGGAAGCAGCCAAGCTGGCAGAGGCGAAGGCAGCGGAGGCCAAGGCGGAAGCAGCCAAGCTGGCACAGGCGAAGGCAGCGGAGGCCAAGGCGGAAGCAACCAAGCTGGCAGAGGCGAAGGCAGCGGAAGCCAAGGCGGAAGCTGCAAAGCTGGCACAGGCGAAAGCCGTGGATGCGAAGAAACAGGCCGCTGATGCCGGTGCAGTGGAAGCAGTAGAGGTGGAAGATGCGGTTCAGGCTTGGGCCGCAGCCTGGGAGGGGCAAGATCTCAAGCGCTATTTTGCTGCTTACAGTGACGAGTTCACTCCCAATGGTGGAGAAAGCATAGGGCGGTGGCGAGAGGTGCGCCGTGTCCGAATCGTTGGAAAAAATTCCATCAACGTGACACTGAGAAACATGAAGGTCGAGGTCCGCGGTAATGAGGCTACTGCGCGGTTTCGGCAGAACTATGAGGCTGGCGCACTCAAGACTACGACGATGAAAACGCTCAAGCTCAAGCGTGAAGCCGGGCACTGGCGTATCACCCGTGAAGGGACTGGATCTTGATGAGCCTGCCTTTGCGGCTGCCTATCTGCAAGCATCGGATTTTGGAGCGGAGGATGCCGAGAGCTATGGCACCTATTGTCGTGGTTTGGGTCGCAGTCGGACTGCTGGCGTCGGGCTCGTCGGTACAGGCAGCAGGCGAAAAAACAAGGCAGGTTGCTGTGGCCAAGAGCCAGACTCAGCCGAAAGCCAGTGAGAAGGTCAGGACCCGCTCCAAAAACAAGAAGTCTGCCAAGACGCCTGGGGTGGCATCACCAAAGCTGAAACCCAACTCCCAAGGTGGGGCAGCAGTTGTCTCATCAGCCACTGCTGCAAAAGCCGCTCACGGCAGCACCAGGCAGAACCCAGATGCCGAGTTGCGCTTACTGCAAATCATCACACAGGTGGGGCGAGGCAATCTCAATGAGGCGCTCAACGCTGCAGCCCAATTGACAGAGGATGTGCCGAACTTTCAGCTGGCTCAGCTTGTATATGCAGATCTGCTGCGCTTTCGCACAGGCCACTTCAAAGAAGGGGGAGCGGTCAATGCGCCCGCAGGGGTAAGGCTGGTCAAGCACAGCCCTCCTTTAGGTGCGATGGATGCACAATTACAAGCGCAGCTTCAGGGTTTGCAACTGGAGCTCAAGCGGCGCGTGGAGGCTGTGGCAAACCAGCCTGATGTCGACATGGTGCCGGCAGATGTGTTGCAGCTTGGGGATTCGGTCAAGCATTTGATTGCCATTGATGAGGGGAAATCACGCCTGTACCTGTTCACCCAGGACAGAGGTAGCCTGCGCTTGAAGGCAAGCTATTACGTCTCCGTGGGAAAGATGGGGCTGGGCAAGCAGGAAGAGGGCGATATGCGTACGCCTCAAGGTATGTATTTTGTGGGCCGACATATCCCAGGCCCAAAGTTGCCGCCGTTTTATGGGAAGGGTGCGCTGACCGTCAATTACCCCAATGACTGGGATAAAGCTGTGGGACGCAATGGAAGTGGTATTTGGCTGCATGGCGCGCCGCCCGATCAGTTTTCCAGACTGCCTCGTGCCAGTGATGGCTGTGTGGTGCTGTCTAATCCCGATTTGCTGGAGCTGATGCAGATGGTGGATGGTCAGACACCAGTGCTGATCAGAGAGAGTTTGCAATGGACGCCGTCTCAGGATCGTGCGAGGTTGGTGGCCGCGAGTTCCTTCAGGCAAGTGCTGGATGGATGGAAGAAAGCCAGCCAGGCGGGAGATGGGCACAAGCTGTCGCAGCTTTATGCGACCAAGACCACTGAGAATAAAGAGGTAGTTGAGCGAGTGGCAGAGGGCCTGAACAGGCATGGGGGAGGTATTAATGACATCTCGATTTATGCTTGGAAAGAGCCAGGGGGAGAAGTTCGTATCGTCAACCTCCAGGTTGGAGAGCCTGGTAAAGCATTTGGCTTGAGGCAGTACTGGCAAAAAACATCCTCCGGGTGGAAGATTCTGTCTGAGAGCTTGCTGCCTGCTTGAGCCGTTGCCAGCTCCTCGGCTTAGCTTTGAATTGGACGGGGCTCGGATTCGATGCGCAGAATCAGTTTCTGTAGCGCATAGGCTTGGCTAGTGCGACGTACTTGACTACGCGTGCCGGCGAGTTGCCACTGTTGGGCGTAGGTGCTGCCTTTGACATGACAGCCAAGCCAAACCGTCCCCACAGGCTTCTCCGCAGATCCACCTCCAGGCCCGGCAATCCCCGTCACCGCAATGCTGACCTGAGCGTGTGAATGGCGGATCGCGCCTTCGGCCATCGCGCGCACGACTTCTTCGCTGACGGCGCCGTGCTTTTCAATCAGCTCAGCGGGTACGCCCAGCATCTCGGTCTTGGCTTCGTTGGAATAGGTCACAAAGCCGCGATCAAACCATTGGCTGGAGCCGGCGAGGTCGGTGCAGGCTGCGGCGATCATGCCGCCGGTGCAGCTTTCGGCGGTGGCCAGCATCCAGCCTTTCTCCGTCAATTTGGCGGCCAGTTGCTGTACCAGTTCTTCGATGCTGGTTTCTGATTCCATGACCATGGTGCTCTTGCTCCTTGTGAATTTAGCCTGAGGTTGTTCCGCGCCCCAAGTCAGGGATGCCGAGCAAGAGCCGCCTCGCGGTGATGGCATCCGTCCCCTCGGGGAAGGCGCGAAGCGACTCAGGAGGTTAGAAAAAATGTCGCCAAAGGGCAATGACCAGCAGCGTGCAGAACGCCGCTACCAGGTCATCCCACATGATTCCCCAGCCGCCGCGTGGGCCGAAGCCTTTGAATAACTGATCGGCCCATTTGACGGGTTGGGGTTTGACGGCATCAAAGAAGCGAAACAGCGCAAAGCAGACGAGCTGGCCCCAGAAGCCCATGGGCATGCATAGCCAGAGAATGATCCACATGGCCACGATTTCGTCCCAGACGATATGGCCCGGGTCGGCGACGCGCATATGCTTTGCGGTGACAGTGCAGGCCCACCAGCCCACGGGAATGCTGGCTGCGATGACCCAGCCGATCTGAGTGGGTGTCAGCCACAGGGCCAGCATCAGATAGGCGAGCCAGGCCCAGAGCGTGCCTACGGTGCCAGGGGCAATGCGGGGCAGACCAGAGCCGAAGCCCAGCGCAATCATGTGGGCAGGGTGCTGCAGCATGAATTTCACGCTGGGGTGGGCTATGCCTACAGGGCTTGCTGCGTTGCTTGCTTTGTTATTGATAGCTGCTTGCGCAATGCCAGTCTGCGCTACGGCGCTATTTGATGAGTCATCCGTCATGGCGTGATGATACGCGCAGCCTTATTGAAGTCCCGTGATGGCTTCGCCTTCAGGAAAGCGGATCTGGTGGGTGGCCTGGAATTGCGCGGTGCTGCGGCCATCCAGGCTTTGCTCCCAGGCAATCATGCCGTTTTGGGCATTCCAGCGAGTGGTCGCGGGTTGAGGGCTGTATTGCGACTGAACCTTGATTTGCTCGTTGCGAGAGACCGGCGCGGCGTCCAGCACTTGCAGTGCAATGGGCTGGTTGTGGCGGTTCTCCACAGAGTAGCTTCGAGTCACGGTGCGCTCGGTCTTGCTGCTGGCCCAGCCACTGCTGCCGGTATTGCTTTGAGCAGGCAGGCGGCGCACCACGACTTTTTCGTCGCGGCCGAAAGACAGGCCTTGCGCCAGGGCCTGGGCATTGCCGAAGTCCAGACGACCATTGCCCACCAGAGCGTCATCTCGCAGCAGTGCGACCGGGCCTGCGGGCCAGATACCTTGCGGCGCTTGCAATGAGGCGATCAGGTAGGCTGCCTCCTCCATGGCAGGTACGGTGCGGGTCAGCAAGGTGGTCGGCAGGCTTTCCTGACCCAGCGTCAGCGTGATGCGCTCAGCGCTGGACGGGACGCTGATCTTGTAGGGAACCACAAATTGCGTGCTGTAGGCTGTGTTGATGCTGGAGACATCGAGTGCGGGCAAGGCGGGGGCGGGAGCCCCTTCGGTTCTGGCTTTGGCACTCAGGCGCATCGACGAGGCGGATACAGGCGATGGTGCTGGTGCCATGGGAGCCACAGGCTCGGCAATATCCACCGTCCAAGGGCGTGGCATCGCGCCTTGCGAGCTGCGCGTGGGCTGGCCGGTGGACAGGCGCAGGCTCACATTGCTCCAGTCCTCGCCACTGGCTTGCACGACCAGAGCCTGACGCTCCAGCTGCACTTGCTGTTTGGCGGTGTTCAGTTGTGCGCGGTAGCTGGGTTGCCAGCTGGGCCCGCGTACCTGATAGCTCAGGCGCACATTGGCTGGGCGGGTGCTGGCCAACTGAACTGTGACCTTCATCACCTGAGAGCGCTCGGCGCCCGTACGGTCGCGCTCCTGGCGCAGCGGCTGCAACTGCGCCAGCAAGTCCTGCTTCTGGCGCTGAATCTGATGGGCACGCACGCTGTTGTCACGGCTGGTCTGGCGCAGCGCCTGGCTGGTGCTGGCAATCTGCGCGGCGCTGGTCTTGCCCTCGTCGCCGGGCTTGCTCACGCCCTGCAGAAAATCGTCCACGAGCTTGGCAGCGTTTTCTTCCGCTTCAATGCTGGCGAGCTGATCTTCAAGGCTGCGCACTTGCTGATCCAGCGGGCTGGTGCAGTCCTTGGCGGCCATGTGTCTTGCTTGCAGCAGTGTCTTGATTTCGCCCACGCGAACGCCCTCATCGCCGCTGATCTGCAGGCTTTGCGTATCGATGCTGGCAGGCAGGCATTCAAAGCTGAGCTGGCGAGTCTGGGCATCAATGCGCGCCTCGCGCTGCACGGCAGCAATGCCGGGATAGAGCGTGACTTCGGTGATCGGAGCGCGGCTGCCTGAAACACTGAGGCTGCTGTTGGCAGTGGCCAGCCCGGGCAGGCTGGTCGCCAGGCAGGATATGTACACGGGCAGAAGACGGCTTGAACGCATGGTGGAAAGCTCTTGTGGGCAGTGAACAGGCTTGGAGCTTAACCCAAGGCGTTTGCGCTCTTTTATTTGCCTTCGCTCGCCGTTGAGCCAAAGTGATCGAATGATTTCCAATGATGGGCTTGCAGGGCTCCGTTGGCATCCAGCACACGCAGGCCCGGCTCTGCTTCAATCCGACCGATGCAGTGAACGGAAGTGGCGCAAGCGGCACCCGCAGCCAGAACGTCGGCATGACGGTCGGCAGGAGCGGTAAAGCACAGCTCGTAATCATCACCGCCTGCCAGAGTGCACTGTTGCCGAAGTTTTGAGTCAAACTGCCATGAAGTGCTTTGTGGGTAAGCGCTGGCAGCTATCAAATTTGTTGTGAGGTGACTGTCGACCGTGGCACCTACCTTGGAGAGCTCCAGAATGTGGCCGAGGTCTCCCAGCAAGCCGTCGCTGATGTCGAGCGCGCTGCTGGCCAGGCCGCGAAGTGCCAGACCCAGGGCTACGCGCGGCGTGGGCGCTTCCAGCCGTTGCCGGGCTTGTTGAAGCAGGTCAGCGGGGAGTTGGACATGGCCCAGAAGCGCCTCCAGAGCGAGCCGGGCGTCGCCCAGGTTTCCGCTGACCCATATTTCATCGCCAGCCTTGGCACCGCTGCGCAGCAAGGCCTGGTCTGCCGGAACTTCACCAAACACGGTGATGCAGATATTGAGCGGGCCACCTGTGGTGTCTCCGCCAATCAGCTCGCACTCATGGGCATCGGCCAGCTCCAGCAGGCCGGCGGCAAATTCGCTGATCCAGGCTTCGTTGGCGCTGGGCAAAGACAGGGCCAGAGTGAACGCCAGAGGCTTGGCGCCACTGGCCGCCAGGTCGCTCAAATTCACTGCCAGTGCTTTGTGACCGAGCAGGCGCGGGTTCACGTCGGCAAAAAAGTGGCGGCCTTCCACCAGCATGTCGCTGGAGATGGCCAGCTGCATTCCGGGGGCTGGTGCCAGCAGTGCGCAGTCGTCACCGACGCCCAGAGCGGCACGATGCACGGGCCGCTGAAAGTAGCGGCGGATCAGATCAAATTCACCCATGAAATCTCTGGCCGCCCGCAATGCTGCGGCCTGGTGGGCCGCTGGTCAGCGGCGGTTAAAGGTCAAGGCCAGAAAAAGCTCAGCGGCCTGCGCCAAAAGCGCTGGCGTATGGCCTTGTAGATGCGTGAACGGTCACCCACGCTGACGTTGTGGGCTCGCAGTGCCAGGCGGAAGGCCAGGTAAAAGCTCACGCCCACATTGAGCGCCGCGTTGAAGGGCAGCATGGCAACAGCCCACCACAGCAGATTGGAGTGCAGCACTTCCCAGCCCAGCGAAGGCAAGGCGACGCCAATCTGGCCGGTGGACAGGGTGACGTGGCGTACTTCCATACCCAGGCCGAAAAAGGCCGCGAACGCAGGCACCAGCCCCAGCATGAAGCCCAGCGAAATATTGGAAGCCAGGCTGGAGACGTTCTCGCGCAGAAAACGAGCCCAGCGATCGGCGCGGACCGTGCCCAGGAAACGTGTGATGCGCGGGTTGTAGCGAATCACCGAATCGATATTGCGCAATACAAACCAGTTCTCTGCACCGCCAGCGATCAGACTGCTGACAAACAGCAGAACGCCTGTGAAGGCGGCAAACAGCACCGATGGACCCAGCAGGCTCAGTGAATCCAGCACCTGCTCGGCGTGCTGGGTGCTCAGCGCCTGATGGCCGACCAGATAGGCATAGCCCATGGTGAGCAGCAGCGCGGCAGGAAAAACGATGAGCACGTTGCCCAGAATGGCTGCCACCTGAGAGCGCACAAGGTGGGCAACTTCGTCGACAAACTCCTGAATGGAGTCATCGCTTTGAATGTCCTTGAGCTTGGCGGCCATGGCAGGTGCCGTCATGGCTGGCTGCTTGGTAGCCACCGTGAAGTGCAGCATCTGTATCAGGACAAAGCTGATGGCGTAGTTCAAGCCTGCTGCCAGCCCGGACCAGAAGACGGAAAGCCCCAGTGCGTACAGCGCAAATTTGGCCAGCGTGGTGAAGGCCATCACAAAGCCGCCACCGGCCGCTTTGGCCATCATCTTGCGGTATTCACTGCCGTCACGGGTGATGTAGTGCTCGCCGGTCTCGGCGCTGCGCTCGGCCACCTTGGCGGCCAGCAGCGAGGAGTTGGTGGACATTAGCGCGCGTACGCTGCGGCGCTCTATGCCCACGGCGACCAGGTTGGAGAGCAGTTCCGAGGTTTCGTAGGCGCGGTCATCGGACAGCAGACAGTCCAGCAGGCGGCGGATGCGCAGAATGCGCGCCCGCACCTGGCGCAGGCGGAAGATCAGGCCTACCGAGATGCCCTCGGCCTCGACATAGGAGTAGACCGATGCCACGGCAGCGCGGCAGGCTTCGAGGCGTTCGCGCAACTGGGCGGCGGCGGCATCGCGCCGGTCTGTGGTGCGCAGCGGCAGCATGACTTCCACACGCAGGTTTTCCACGTCATGAATCAAGGCATGGAAGGGCTTTTCATCACGGGCCTGCTCGCTCATGCGCAGACGCAGCTCGGGCGCAAAGCCGGTGGAGAGAATCTGCCCGGCGCAATAAGTGATGGCGTCAAGCAGGCTGCGCTCCCAGAAGCTGACGCCTTCTCCTTGTGCCTGCTGCGGGGTCAGCAGCTGCGTGATGCGCGCCATGAGCTGGCTGTCCAATGCATGCAGCCAGCGGGCATCAAAGCGGTCGGGAAAGGCCAGCATGAACAGCTCCGACGCATCCACGGTCTCGGGAGTGCTGGGCAGCTTGTAGCGCAGGCGCTCGACCACTTCGCTGGCCATGGCGGTGCGTGGCGCAAAGCCGAAATCGGCCAGCAAGGCGGTGATGTCCACCGTCTCCATCAGCGTCTGACTCCAGCGGCGCAGCCGGGCCATGGCTTCGGGGTCGGTCTCGAAGGCCTCGACGACCTGCCTGACACGCTGAACCGCGCCCTCCACCGAGGGCTTGGCCTCTCGTATCCACTCAGCCAGATGGATGAGCCAGAGGTGGCGTTGCGCAAGCCCGGCATCCGGGTCCAGAGATGCCATCAGCTCTGGCAGGTTGACTTGGGTTTTTTTCATGGAATCGAGGAGGGCTTTTTAGTGCAGCACGCGCTTTTCAGTCATGGGCATGACTTCGCCGGGATCGGTGGTCTGCAGCACAAAGAGCGGAATCTCGCATTCAAACGTTTCACCTTCATGATTGACACACAGGTAGCTGCCCTGCATGCTCCCTGTGGGAGTGCGCAGCTGACAGCCGCTGCTGTATTCGAAGGACTCACCGGGCTGTAAGAGAGGCTGGCGGCCCACCACGCCCAGGCCTTTGACCTCTTCGACATGGCCCAGCTCATTGGTGATGACCCAGTGCCGCGCAATCAGCTGCGCCGGCACCTCACCGGTGTTGGTGATGGTGATGGAATAGGAAAACACATAGACGCCGGCTGCCGGTGCAGACTGCTCGGGCAGGTAGGTGGGCTGGACTTGGACCAGAAACTCGTTCATTGGCATGGCGCAATGGTAACTGCGACAATTGCGCCCCATGAGCCCCACCTACCGTATTGCCCCCTCCATTCTGTCAGCCGACTTCGCCCGTTTGGGCGAAGAAGTGCGCAACGTCATTGCTGCCGGTGCAGACTGGATCCACTTCGACGTGATGGACAACCATTACGTGCCCAACCTGACTTTCGGTCCCATGATCTGTCAGGCTTTGAAGCCCCATGCAGTCACGCCTGATGGCAAGCCAGTGCCCATCGACGTGCACCTGATGGTTCAGCCCGTGGACGATCTGGCTACCGCCTTTGCCAAGGCCGGCGCCGACTACATCAGCTTTCACCCCGATGCATCGCAGCATGTGCACCGCAGCATCCAGAACATCAAGAGCCATGGCTGCAAGGCTGGCCTGGTGTTCAACCCTGCAACGCCGCTGGACGTGCTGGACTGGGTGATCGAGGACATCGACCTGATTTTGCTGATGAGCGTGAACCCCGGTTTTGGCGGTCAAAGCTTTATTGATAGCACACTGCGCAAGGTGGAAGCCGCTCGCAAGCGTATTGAAGCCTCTGGCAAGGATATCCGCCTGGAAGTGGACGGCGGCATCAAGGAAGCCAATATCCGCGCCGTGGCCGACGCCGGTGCCGACACCTTTGTGGCGGGTAGCGCCATCTTTGGCAAGCCGGACTACAAGGCCGTCATCGACACCATGCGAAAGAACTTGGCATAACTCCCCCTGAGGCGCTCCGCGCCTTCCCCCTCTCTCTACGCGCTGCGCGCTATGGGAGAGGGACGACACCTTCGCCGCGAGGCGGCTCTTGCTCGGTGTCCTGGCTTGAACGTGCTTGCTTTGTAGAGTGCGCCTTGAAGCTAGTCGATTCGAGAATTTGAAGTATTTTGGCTGCAGGCCCAATATTGATAAGCGCATGCAGCTATTGAATTGATAGTTGTATGAAGCTGACTCTGCCCGCACCCGCCCAAGCCCTGGAAATTGATGCCGTGATGGTTGATCTGGACGGCACCATGGTCAACACATTGGGCGATTTCGCCGAGGCGCTGAACCGCATGCTGGCCGACCTGAAACTGTCCGCCATCGCGCCGCAGGTCATCGAAAACATGGTGGGCAAGGGCAGCGAGCATCTGATCCGCTCCGTGCTGGTCCATGTGGGGGCGCAGGATGTTGAAGCGCTGTACCCACAGGCCTGGCAGCGTTATGAGCACCATTATCTGGCCATCAACGGCCAGTTTGCCGATGTCTATCCTGGCGTGTACGAAGGCTTGCAGGCCTTGAAGTCCATGGGCTTGCGCATGGCCTGCCTGACCAACAAGCCGCTGTCGTTTGCCAAACCTTTGCTGGCCGCCAAGGGACTGGACGGCTTTTTTGACTGCGTGTTTGGCGGCGATTCCTTTGCACGCAAAAAGCCCGATCCCATGCCGCTGATCGAGACATGCAAGGCGCTGGGCAGTGCCCCGGCCCGTACGCTGATGGTGGGAGACTCCAGCAACGATGCCCAGGCTGCCCATGCGGCCGGCTGCCCCGTGGTATTGATGACCTATGGCTACAACCATGGGCAGTCCATCACTGCCGTGGATGCCAGCGCTTACCTTGATTCGCTTTCGCAGCTTGCAGTGTGATGCTGGGTAATTAGGTGCATTTCTGGCAGGAATAAGTGCGGATAAGCTTATTTGCTAGAGTCTTTGACTTTGTCTGAACCATGTCGGAGCCCACTGTGGTGAGTGTCCGGCAGAGAACGAAGGGGGACTCACGCCACATGCACGGACTGCACCTGACTGCCGATCTTTACCAATGCAAGGGCGACGAACGCTACATGCTCGACGCCGATGCCATTGCCCAGCTGTGCCGCGACCAGACTGAGGCCTCCGGTTTGACTCTGGTGGACGACACCTGGGTAAAGTTTCCGCCGTATGAAGGTCAGCCGGGAGGTGTGACAGGCACCGTGTTGCTGGCAGAGTCTCATCTGGCCATTCACACTTGGCCGGAGACCGGCAGCGTCACCATCGACGTTTATGTCTGCAATTTCTCCGACGACAACTCGGGCAAGGCCCGTCAGCTGATGGAAGGGGTGATCGCAGCATTTGCCCCCCAGCGCGTGCTGCGTCAGCACTTGATGCGTGGCGATATCAGCATGGCCACGGCCTCCGATGAGGCTGCGCTACAGCAGCAGCCGGAGACCGATGCCAACTGGGTGCAGGAGCAGCTCACGCCCAATAGTCGCTTTGGCTATCGCGCCACAGCGACTGAAAAGCTGCAGACGCCGTTTCAGCAGCTGGAGCTCTTGGAGACTCCGGAATTCGGCAAGGTGCTGCGCCTTGATGGCCGTTTCATGACTTCCGAAAAAGAAGAGTTCTTCTATCACGAAGCCATGGTGCACCCCGCAGCCATGGCTCATGCAGCGCCACGCAAAGCCTTGATTTTGGGCGGCGGTGATGGCGGTGCTGTGGAAGAACTGCTCAAGCATCCGAGCATGGAGCGCGTGGTGCTGGCCGAGCTGGATGAAGCTGTCGTCCAGTTCTCGCGTGAGCATTTGCAGGCTGTGCACCGAGGTGCGCTTGACGATGAGCGCGTGCAGATTTGCATTGGCGATGGCATGGCGCTGGTAGACAGCACCGATGAGCGCTTCGATCTGGCCTTTATGGATCTGACGGATCCGGACACACCGGCCAGTGCACTGTATGCCTCAGAGTCGCTGGCTCGCATGAAGCGTGTGCTGGCGCCCGGCGGTGCCCTGGTGTTGCACCTGGGCAGCCCGGTGTTTCATGGTGCACAAGTCGCAGAGCTGGCGCGCAATCTGCGTGAGCAGTTTGAGGTGGTGCGCTGCTATGGCCTCTATATCCCGCTTTACGGTGCCTATTGGGGTCTGGCTGTGGCGTCCGACAGCCTGGATCCCGTACAACTGACGCAGCAGCAGGTGGCAGAGCGCTTGCAGCAGCGCAAGGTACAGGATCTGCAGTACTACAACGCGCAAACCCATGGCGGCCTGTTTGCGCTGCCGGGTTACTACCGCGACCTGCTGGCGCCTCAATATCGCATGCTGTAAGGCCCGGCTTGCCGGGCGGCGCTAGCTGGTCTCGCCCAGCAGTGCCTTCTTCAGTTGCTGATCGGCAGGCTGGGGGCCCAGCCAGATGCCCAGCAGGGCATTGAAGAAATCCGGCTCCTTGAAGGCTTCGCCTTGCGGCTGGCCTTTGACGGAGACCAGGGTGCCCTGGCCCGGAATCCAGTCCACCGTGAAGTTCTCACCGGTCTGCAGCTTTTTGTGCTGGGTGAAGATATCGCTCATGCGCATGACGCCGGGGACCAGCCTGGAGAAGGCGGAACGCTCCATGTTGTCCTCCATGCCGCGTGAAAACAGCTTGCCCAGTTCGGCAGAATCAATGTCGCGCAGCATGGTGACGCTGATGCGCTTGGGGCCGGGCAGTGCGGCAATCTCCTGCAGGTTGCGCGCCGGCTTTTCCAGGTACAGACCGGCGGTATAGACCTTGAAAACGGCCTTGTAGCGTGTGCCTGCGCCATTGAGCAGCAAAGGCTTGCCTTGCAACTGCAGGGACGGCGCGTAGCTGATGCCGTGGATATTGAGTGGCTTGGCTGTCGAATCCTGCGCCATTGCGGCAGAGCTGGTCAGCATGGCGGCCAGCAGCAGTGCAGGGCCTGGGCGAAAGCGGTGCATGGGTGTCTCCTCGTGATTTTCGATCAGGCAGCTCTGTCGGCTGCCTTGGGAGGCCTATGTTTGAATTGCTAGGCAATGCCTGCAATCAGGACTGTCCCCAGCATGTGAGTCTTTGCTCTCGACATCTTCTGTGTCGTGTAAAAAAGCAGTGGCTCTTTGGTCGCTGCTGTATGCGCTACACTGTCCCGATCATGTTCATTCATCGCACGTTCAATGCAGGTTGTGGAGACCGGGGAGCCTGGCCCTGGCGTAAGCCTGCCCAAATGAACTGCTAAAGCACCCGGCACGAGCCCGGCGTGCACCCGCGGCCTATATGCATTGCTGCATAGCTCAGGCCAACTGGAATGAACCGGCGCATCTTCCCAAGCACTTTTGCTTCACCTGCTTTTGACATGCAAACCCAGCAGGTATGCCATGCGCCATGACTCCCGGAGTGTCTCCCGTGATCACGGAACTGGAATTCAAGTCTCTTGCGGCCCAAGGCTATAACCGCATTCCCCTTTTGAGCGAGGCTTTTGCCGACCTCGAAACCCCACTCTCTCTCTACCTCAAGCTTGCTCATGCCAGTGGCGACGGCAAGTACAGCTTTCTGCTGGAATCCGTGGTCGGCGGTGAGCGCTTTGGCCGCTACAGCTTTATTGGCCTGCCTGCGCGCAGCTTTGTGCGTGCTTCGGGTTTTGGTGCCGAAGCCAAGACCGAAGTCGTGACCGATGGAGCAGTCGTCGAGACCGCCAGCGGCAACCCGCTGGACTTTATCGCGGCCTACCAAAAGCGCTTCAAGGTCGCGATCACGCCCGGGATGCCGCGCTTTTGTGGCGGTCTGGCCGGCTACTTCGGCTATGACGCCGTGCGCTATATCGAGAAAAAGCTCGAAAACTCTTGCCCACCTGATTCGCTGGGCACGCCCGACATCATGCTGCTGCAGTGCGAGGAAGTCGCCGTCATCGACAACCTCTCGGGCAAGCTCTACCTCATCGTCTACGCCAACCCCGGCGAGGCCGAAGCCTATACCCGCGCCAAAAAGCGTCTGCGTCAGTTGAAGGACCAGCTGCGCTACTCCGTCAGCGCACCGCAGATTCGTGCGGGCGAGAGCTACCCTGCAGAGCGCAGCTTCGACAAGCAGGACTATCTGGCTGCCGTGCAAAAGGCCAAGGATTTGATTGCCGCCGGCGACTTCATGCAGGTGCAAGTGGGTCAGCGCATTCACAAGCGTTTCACCGCATCGCCGCTGTCGCTGTACCGCGCGCTGCGCTCGCTGAACCCCAGCCCTTACATGTACTTCTACCATTTCGGAGATTTTCATGTGGTGGGTGCCAGCCCCGAGATTCTGGTGCGCCAGGAAAGCACGCCCGATGGCGAGAAGGTGACGATTCGCCCGCTGGCCGGTACCCGTCCGCGCGGCAACACACCCGAGGCCGACAAGGCCACAGAAAAGGAACTGGTGGCCGACCCCAAGGAGCGTGCCGAGCACGTGATGCTGATCGACCTGGCGCGCAACGACATCGGCCGCATTGCCAAGACCGGCAGCGTGAAGGTGACCGAAGCCTTTGCCGTGGAGCGCTACAGCCACGTCATGCATATCGTGAGCAATGTGGAAGGCATCTTGCAGGACGGCATGGAGAACATGGACGTGTTCAAGGCCACCTTCCCCGCTGGCACGCTGACGGGCGCGCCCAAGGTGCATGCCATGGAAATCATCGACCAGCTCGAACCCACCAAGCGCGGCATTTACGGCGGCGCCTGTGGCTATCTGAGCTTTGCCGGCGACATGGATCTGGCGATTGCGATTCGCACCGGCGTCATCAAGGACAACATGCTCTATGTGCAGGCCGCTGCGGGCGTGGTGGCTGATTCCGTGCCCGAGCTGGAATGGAAAGAAACCGAGCACAAAGCCCGCGCCCTGTTGCGCGCCGCAGAACTGGTGGAAGAGGGACTGGAATGAGCAAGGCTATCGATCTGGTGCAGCACTGCACCACCATGGAAGATGTGCGCCGCAATGTAAATGCGCTCGATGATGTGCTGGTGCCATTGCTGGTTACGCGCATTGGCTATATGCAGCAGGCCGCGCGCATCAAGGGCGATGTGGGCCAGGTGCGCGATGAAGCGCGTATCGAAGCCATCGTCAGCCGCGTGCGTGAACGCACAGCGACAGAGGGCGGCCAGCCCGATGTGATGGAAGCCGTGTACCGCCAGTTGATGGAAGAGTGCATTGCCTATGAACACCGTGAGTTCGCGCGCTTGCGCGGCTTTGCAGAAATCGCCGGGGAGTAAGGCCATGAAGTTGCTGATGGTCGATAACTACGACAGCTTTACCTACAACATCGTCCAGTACTTTGGCGAACTGGGCGCCGAGGTGACCGTGGTGCGCAATGACGAAACCACGGTGGCCGAAGTCGAGGCGCTGATGGCACGCGAAGGCATTGAGCGCCTGGTGATCTCGCCCGGCCCTTGCTCCCCCAACGAGGCGGGGATTTCGGTGGCTGCTATCAAGCATTTCGCGGGCAAGATGCCAATTCTTGGCGTGTGCCTGGGCCACCAGAGCATTGGCGCGGCGTTTGGTGGCGACATCATTCGTGCGGGCCAGCAGATGCATGGCAAGACCAGCGTGATCCACACCGACCAGAAGGGCGTGTTTGCCGATCTGCCTGAAGAGTTCACGGTCAACCGTTATCACTCGCTGGTGATTGACAAGAACACGCTGCCCGACTGCCTTGAAATCACTGCGACCAGCGAAGATGGTGAAATCCAGGGCGTGCGACACAAGACACTGGCTATTGAGGGCGTGCAGTTCCACCCCGAGAGCATCCTGACCGAGCATGGTCACGCCATGCTGAAAAACTTTCTGGATCAGAAATAAACGTTCATTAATTGATAGCTGCTGTCGCCGGTTAGTACTTGATTTCAGAATAAAAACAATGCGAAATCAAGGCTTATAAAGCGCAAGCAGCTCTCAAAATCATAGAGAGATACGGCAATGATTACTCCTCAAGAAGCGCTGCAACGTACGATCGAACACCGCGAAATCTTCCACGACGAGATGCTGCACCTGATGCGCATGATCATGCGTGGCGAGCTGTCGCCAGTGATGACGGCGTCCATCCTTACCGGCCTGCGCGTGAAGAAGGAAACGATTGGCGAGATTTCGGCCGCAGCCGAGGTGATGCGCGAGTTTTCGAACAAGGTCAACGTGCATGACAAGGCCAATCTGGTCGATATCGTGGGTACAGGCGGTGACGGTGCCAACACCTTCAATATCTCCACTTGCTCCACCTTTGTGATTTCGGCCGCGGGCGGCAAGGTCAGCAAGCACGGCGGGCGCAGTGTCAGCAGCAAGTCGGGCAGCGCGGACGCGATGGAGGCGCTGGGCGTCAACATCAACCTCAACGCCGCGCAGATCGCCGATTGCATCCGCGACGTGGGTATCGGCTTCATGTTCGCACCCAACCACCATCCGGCCATGAAGAACGTGGCGCCTGTGCGCAAAGAGCTGGGCGTGCGCACTATCTTCAACATCCTGGGCCCGCTGACCAATCCGGCTGGCGCGCCCAATATCCTGATGGGCGTGTTCCACGAAGATCTGGTGGGTATCCAGGTGCGTGCGCTGCAGCGCCTGGGCGCCGAGCATGCACTGGTGGTTTATGGCCGCGATGGTCTGGACGAAATCAGCCTGGGCGCGGGAACGCTGGTGGGAGAGCTCAAGGACGGCGTGGTGCGCGAGTACGAAATTCACCCCGAGGACTTTGGCCTGCGCATGGCGGGCACGCGTTCGCTCAAGGTCGAGAATCCCGAAGAATCCAAAGCCATGCTGATGGCCGTGCTGCAAGGTGCACAAGGGCCGGCGCGCGATATCGTTTGCCTGAACGCAGGTGCAGCGCTGTATGCGGCCAATGTGGCGGGCTCGATTGAAGATGGCCTGGAGCGTGCGCAAAAAGCCATTGACAGCGGCGCAGCGCTGGCCAAGCTCCATGAGCTGGTGGGCTACACCCAAAAGCTGGGCACTGCGGCATGAGTCTGCTGGATGCTCCTATCTGGAATGATGCCGGCACCTGGATTGTGCTGGGCATCTCCCTGCTGTTCATCGTGGTTGGCATCATCATGCACCGCGTCATCATGAAGGTATTGCGCGCCCCTGCGGATGACGCAAGCAACAAGGAAAACCATGTCTGACATTCTGAAAAAAATCTGTGACGTCAAGGTTCAGGAGGTGGCTGCAGCCCAGAAGGCCGTGCCCTTTGCCGAGATGCGCCGTGATGCGGAAAGCCGTGTCTCAACCCGCGACTTTCTGGGGGCGATGCGCGCAAAGATTGCCAAGGGTCAGGCCGGCGTGATTGCCGAGGTCAAGAAGGCCAGCCCCAGCAAGGGCGTGATCAGGGCCGACTTTGACCCCGCCGACATTGCCCAGAGCTATATGGTGGGGAATGGCAAGGTCAGCGCTGCCTGCCTATCGGTACTCACCGATCGCCAGTTCTTTCAGGGCCAGCCCGATTACCTGAAACAGGCCCGAGCCAGCACGCTGCTGCCGGTGCTGCGCAAGGACTTTATGGTCGATCCCTATCAGATCTACGAATCACGTGTGATGGGGGCCGACTGTGTGCTGCTGATTGCGGCTTGCCTGGACGACGCGCAAATGGCCGAGATGGAGCAGATTGCGCATAGCCTGGATATGGCGGTGCTGGTGGAAGTGCATGACGGTGCAGAACTGGAGCGCGCCCTCAAGCTCAAGACCGAGCTGGTGGGCATCAACAACCGCAACCTGCGCACGTTTGAGGTCGATATTCAGACCACGATTGCACTGAAGAAGAATGTGCCAGCCGATCGTCTGCTGGTGACCGAGTCCGGCATTCTGACTCGGGACGAGGTGAAGACCATGCGTGATGCGGGCATTGAAGCCTTCCTGGTCGGCGAAGCCTTTATGCGAGCCAGGGAGCCCGGTGAGGCCTTGGGCAAGCTGTTTCAGTGACTGTGCGTGTTGTGCAGGTGTTCAGCCCAGCACCTGCACGTCGGCATCCAGAAAGTAACCAGCGCCGCGCTTGGTCTTGAGCAGGGTTGGTGCTCGGTTGGATGTCTCGATCTTGCGGCGTAGGCGCAGCATTTGAACATCGATGGCGCGGTCAAAGACATCGTCTTGGGCGTTCATCATGTCCATGATTTGTTCACGGCTCATGATCTGCTTGGGAAACTTGAGCAGTGCCAGAAGCAGGGAAAGTTCGGTTTTGGTCAGGCCTACTTCGTGTCCGGCATCACTGATCAGGCTGCGCGAGCGCAGGCGCAACTCCCAGTGGGCAAACCGGAAGCCTTGTGGCCCCAGGTTGAAAGCGGAGCGCGCTGAAGTGTAAAAAGCCTGGGACGCAAATGCGGAATGCCCGATGGAAGTGGTCTGCATGAATAACTCCTAGTCAGCCTGAGCCGTCAAGCGGTCAGCTACATTGGGGCCAATTCTTTGCAAGTTGTCAGAATCTGTCACTCACTGAAATCAGGTATTTTGATGACGAAAAATAAGAAAAAACCCTTGGTTTCCTGTCTGAAAGGCAGCAAGGTACGGAAAGAACTGTGTGATGAATGACGCACCTCGAACGACGAGCTCTATGGCGGCCTCCCCTGAGCAGCAACTGCTGATTGCAGAACCACAGGCTTGGCCGGTGGCCGCAGGCTGGCAGGCGGCGGTAGACGCCTTTTTTGCAGGAGTCACAGGAAGTCGATTGCTGCAGTTTTTGCAGCAAAGAATCGATGCTGGCGCGGTGATATTTCCTCCACGTCCGCTGAGGGCTCTGGAGCTGACGCCACCTGAAGAGGTGCGCGTTGTCATTCTGGGGCAGGATCCCTATCATGGGCGTGGGCAGGCTGAAGGCCTGGCATTTTCAGTGGCTCCCGGTGTTCGGATACCGCCTTCGCTGCAAAACATTTTCAAGGAAATGAAGCGTGACCTGGGAACGGCGCTTCCTGTCTTTCCTCAGCCGGGCGGTAGCCTAGTGAGCTGGGCTCAGCATGGCGTCTTGCTGCTCAATACCTGCTTGACGGTTGAAGAGGGGCAGGCCGCCAGTCATGCCAAAAAAGGCTGGGAGGAGTTGACAGATGCCATCATCCGTCAGGTTGCTGAGCAGGGGCGCCCAACGGTCTTCATGCTCTGGGGGGCACATGCCCAATCCAAGCGAGCTTTCATCCCTCAGGATCGTGGGCACTTGGTGCTGATGAGCAATCACCCGTCACCACTTTCGGCTCTGCGCCCACCGGTTCCGTTTATCGGCAATGGGCACTTTGGCAAGGCCAGAGCGTTTAAGCTGCAGCATGGCTATTAAGGTGGAACCGATCTGGGCTAAAGAAAATCGGCTGCAGCCTGAAGCGATTTTTGGTGTGCGGCTCACCGGACCCTGATGAAAACAAAAAAACCGCGTGCCAACACGCGGTTTTTGATGCGGATCGGTTTGCCTTACCAGGGCATGGCCTTGCGGATACGAGCGAGCTTGTCGGCTTGCTCGGGTGAAGACTCTTTTGCGGTGCGCACTGCCTGACGAATGAAAACAAACAGTAGCAGCACCAAACCAGTGGCCACTGCGCTGCCAATCGCAAGCAAGGATTTTTTCGGCTTGACGGACTGTTCGGGCAGGGTGGGCATCTGAATCACATCGTCTTGATCCAGGCCCGCGAGGCGGCGCTCCATATCCAGAATGGCGCGCTGGCGAGTGCTGTTGGCGGCGAGCAGCTCGCCGTAAAGGCGACTGGAGGCATCGCTCATGCTTTTGCCGGACGCAAGATTAGCGGCGGTGTCCTGTTCGAGCTTGACGGATTCTTGTAGACGCTCTTTTTCGGTCGCCAGCTGTATTTCCAGCTGCTTTTTTTCTAGGCCACGTGGCTTGCTCAGAGGAAACAAGGTGTCCAGCAGTGCCTGGTTGAGCTTTTGAGCCGCTTCGGGCGATTTGGCCTGCGTTGCAATATTCAGCAGCTTGTCCTGCTTGCCGACATTGACGGTGATGCGCTTGCTGAGTTTTTTATAGATCTCTTCCTTGGTCAGGCCATCGTCCAGGCCCGCAACGGGGGCAACTTGATGCAGCACGTCTGCAGACATGGCCAAACTGGCGGCCATGGGGGCGGTAAAGCTTGATCCGGTGCGCTCCACCTGAACAGATGAGCTGCTTGCGAAGGTTTTGGGAATGACAAAGCCAATGCCATATGCGGCAATACCCGCAAGCAATGGCGCAAAAACTAAAAGCTTCCAGTTCTCCGCCAGTGTGACCAGCAGATCCAGTAGGTCGAGCTCTGCATCCTGTGGGTTTTGGTTTTGTATTTCCATTGAGTGTTTAGGAATGAACAAGTAATTCGATTAAACCTGTAAATCTACCTCCTGGCACTGATGCACCCGTGCATTTCATGTAACGCTTTCTTTTGAATTCATGAAATGCACAGGTGTGGTGCTGCCAATCAGCGTTTGCGTTCCAGCAGCATGGAGTCTCCATAGCTGAAGAAGCGGTAGTGTTGGGCAATGGCGTGCTGGTACATGCTCATGATGTGTTCGTAACCGGCAAACGCGCTGACCAGCATCATCAGCGTGCTCTTGGGCAGGTGGAAGTTGGTGATCAGCATATCGACGACCTGGTACTGGAAGCCGGGGGTGATGAAGATGCTGGTATCGCCGCTGATATTGCCGTACTTCGCCCAAGATTCCAGTGTGCGAACGGTGGTGGTTCCCACGGCGACGATACGGCCACCTCTCTTGCGGCAGCGCTCCATGGCCGCCAGTGTGGGCAGGGGAATGTCGTACCACTCGCTGTGCATGGTGTGGTCGGCAATGTTTTCGGTCTTGACGGGCTGAAAAGTGCCGGCACCTACGTGAAGGGTGACATTGGCGCGTTCCACGCCCTTGGCCTCCAGTGCCGCAAGGACGCTCTCATCGAAGTGCAAGGCTGCAGTAGGGGCTGCGACGGCACCGGGATGGGCGGCAAACACGGTTTGATAGCGCTCGCTATCTTCCTTTTCATCAGGGTCGTGTTCGGCGTTTTGCTGGCGCTCGATATAGGGAGGCAGAGGCAGATGGCCAAACTGCTCCAGCAAGTCATAAGGTGACTCGCCGTTATTGCCCTTGAAGCCAAGGTGGAAGAGCGGGCCGTTTTCATCGGGCCAGCGCCCCAGCAGGGTGGCTTCAAAGCCGCCATTTTGCAGGCCGCCGCACAGATGGATCTTGGCACCAGGCAGGGGTTTCTTGCTCACGCGCATATGTGCTACGACTTCATTGTTCTGCAGCACACGCTCGACCAGGAGCTCGATTTTTCCGCCGCTGGCTTTTTCGCCAAAGATGCGGGCTTTGATGACCTTGGTGTCGTTGAACACCAAGAGGTCACCAGACTGCAGCAGGTCGGGCAACTCTCGGAAGATGCGGTCGGTTGGAGGAAGGCTTCTGCCATCGAGCAGGCGCGAGGCGCTGCGAACGGCGGTGGGGTGCTGGGCAATCAGAGATTCGGGCAGCTCGAAGTCGAAGTCGCTGAGTGTGAATTCACGGGGGCAGGAAGACATGCAGTGCTTGAGGGCCGTACGGAGCCCGTTCCAAGTTCAATCAAACAAGTGGGTGATTGTCGCAAATCAGCGTGAGGGCTGTTGGTCTCAGGGCTGTGTGGCGTCAGCAGGGCTCCACAGCTCTTCAAGGTTGCGAAAAGGCCAGTCACTAGGGTCTTCGCGGCCGATGATTGCGTTGCTGGCATGCGGGGTGGCAAGGTCCACGATCTCAGGGGTGATGCGGCGCTTTTGCTGGAGGCAATAAAAGCGCCGCACTTGAGGCGTCAAGAGGCGAGTCTGAGAGACATCCGTCACCACTGCCAGATGCTGCGATTGAAGCCGTACCAGCGACCCCAGAGGGTAGATGCCAACGGTCTGAACAAACTGCTCGAAGATGGCTTTGTCGAAATGCTGAGGAGCCCACTGCGCCATGCGCTGGAGGGCAATGGCCGGTGGCCAGGCTTTTTTGTAGGGGCGATCCGATGTGACGGCGTCATAGATGTCGCAGACGGCAGCCATGCGAGCCAGCAGGCCGATTTCGTCCTGCCTTAAGCCATCGGGGTAGCCGCTGCCATCGACTTTTTCGTGATGATGCAGACAGGCGTCGGTGATCGCTTCATCCAGCCCTTGAGGCTTCAGAATTTCATAGCCCCTGCGAGGGTGGGACTTCATGATGTCCCATTCCTGGGCGTCCAAGGCGCCAGGCTTGTTCAGCACCTCCAGTGGAATCTGCGTTTTGCCAATGTCATGCATCAGCCCTGCAATGCCTGCCTGATGAACCTGATGCTCATCCAGATTCATGCGACGGGCCAGGCCAATCATCAGGGCACACACAGCGATGCTGTGCATGTAGGAGTAGTTGTCCGCAGTCTTCAAGCGCACCAGGCTGATCAGTGCATGCGGGTTGCGCTGAATGGACTGCGTCATCTCCTCCACCAGCAGGCCAGAGGCGGGAAGGTTGACGGGATGGCCGAGGCGTACATCGTGAAGCATGTCTTTGAGGACATCACAGGCCTGGCTGATGATTTGCCGGGCTTGAAGCAGCTCCACGCGGGTTGAGGCAGCTTGTATCGGTTGCGGCTGAGTGGTGGCGGCTTCTGTTTCTGGTGAGGCCGCCACTTCAGCGGCAGCGATGTGTTCGGCGATGTCTGCGCCCTTGCTGGTGTCGATCCACGCCTGGCGGACAGTGGTGGCGAGCAGTCGCTCCAGATCGCGAGGCTGATCGAGGAGAAAGCGGGCGCGCAAAAAAGGGTGCTCCATCCACGAGCCACAAAACCCATGCACAAACATTCCCACGCGCAGATGCTCGATATCAACTCGCTTCAACATGCCATTTATAGAAACACAAAGTAACAAAAGGAATGTTAGCGATTTTGAGGCGCCCTCGCCAACGGTCCGCTGTCGTAAACTCGAACATGCTGTACATACATACACTGTTTATTCCGCAAACACAGTGTAGCCAAGGAGCCTGAGTTGTCTGTGTCAAAAAAGCCTGCCGAGGAGTCCAAGCCTGCTGCCAAGCGCAGCGGCACTCGCGTCAAAAAGGCCGATGCAGACAAGGCGGCCACACCTAAAAAGACGATCAGCCCTGCACAGCAGGCCTTGCAGAAGATGGGGCTGACGCGCGATATCGACCTGGCTTTGCATCTGCCCTTGCGCTACGAAGATGAAACCCGCCTGGTGGCACTGAAAAATGCCCGCGACGGCGACACTGTTCAGATCGAGGCCACGGTCACGCACAGCGAAGTGCAACTGAGGCCTAGGCGCATGCTCAAGGTCACGGTGGATGATGGCACTGGCACTTGTGTGCTGACGTTCTTCAGCTTCTACCCTTCACAGCAAAAGACCATGGCTCCCGGTGCGCGCTTGCGAATTCGCGGGGAAGTCAAGGGCGGCTTCTGGGGAAGGCAGATGATGCATCCCGCTTTTCGGGTGGCAGGCGGAGAGCTGCCGACGGCATTGACGCCGGTCTATCCGGCAACAGCAAGCCTGCCCCAGGCCTATCTGCGCCGGGCCATTGCATCGGCCTTGTTGCGCGCAGACCTCTCGGAGACTTTGCCGCCGGGACAAGAGCCACCGATTGCTCAGTTCTATAGTGAAAATGGGCTGCAGGCAGCGTATGACCTGCGCAATGCGCTCACTTTTCTGCATCATCCAACACCCGATGTGGCCCTGGTGACGCTGGAAGATCATTCGCACCCTGCCTGGCAGAGGCTCAAGGCGGAGGAACTGCTGGCGCAGCAGCTCTCGCAATACGAGGCCAAGCGGGAGCGAGCCAGATTGCGCGCCCCGCAGCTCAGGCCGCAGGCGGGCCTGCAAGGGCTGACGCAGCAATTCATGGCCCAGCTGCCCTTTGGCTTGACGGGCGCGCAGCAGCGAGTGGTGGCGGAGATTTGTGCCGATATGGAGCGCCCTGTGCCCATGCACCGCCTGCTGCAAGGGGATGTGGGGTCGGGCAAGACCGTGGTGTCGGCCTTGGCTGCCGTTGCCTGCATTGAAGCCGGCTGGCAATGCGCGCTGATGGCTCCGACCGAGATTCTGGCCGAGCAGCATTTTGGAAAGATGGTGGGCTGGCTGGAGGCTTTGCTCGCTCCCTTGGGCAAGAAAGTTGCCTGGCTGGCGGGGGCGCAAAAGAAAAAGGAGCGCGCCGAAATGCTGGCGCTGGTTGCCAGCGGGGAAGCGGCCTTGGTCGTGGGCACCCATGCCGTGATTCAGGAGCAGGTGCAGTTCAAGAACCTGGCCCTGGCCGTGATTGATGAGCAGCATCGCTTTGGCGTGGCACAGCGACTGGCGCTGCGGCAAAAGCTGGCGGCAACAGGGCTTGAGCCGCATATGCTGATGATGAGCGCCACGCCCATTCCACGTACGCTGGCCATGAGCTATTACGCCGACCTTGATGTCTCCACCATCGACGAGCTGCCGCCGGGGCGTACCCCCATCGTCACCAAGCTGATCTCCGACAGCCGCAAGGATGAGGTGATAGAGCGCATTGGCGCACAGGTTGCCAGCGGACGGCAGGTGTACTGGGTCTGCCCGCTGATTGAGGAAAGCGAGGCGCTGGATTTGTCCAATGCTACGGCGACCCACGAATATTTGAGCGAAATGCTGCCGGGCGTCATGGTGGGCCTGCTGCACTCGCGCATGCCGGTGGCTGAGAAAAAAGCCGTGATGGAGCTGTTCACCGCCGGTGTCATGGGGGTGCTGGTGTCCACCACCGTGATCGAGGTGGGGGTGGATGTACCCAACGCCAGTTTGATGGTGGTCGAGCATTCCGAGCGCTTTGGGCTCTCGCAGCTGCACCAGCTGCGCGGCCGGGTTGGCCGGGGAGCTGCTGCATCGGCCTGCGTCCTGCTGTATTCCGTCAACGACAACGGACGCCTGTCGGATACCGGCAAGGAACGACTGCGAGCCATGGCGGAGACCAACGATGGCTTCGAAATCGCGCGGCGCGATCTGGAAATTCGTGGCCCGGGAGAATTTCTGGGAGCCAGGCAGTCAGGAGCGCCCATGCTGCGCTTTGCCGATCTGGAGCAGGACGTTTTGCTGCTGGATTGGGCGCGTGAGCTGGCACCGCATATGCTGGAGCAATATCCGGCACTGGCGGCACGCCATGTCAGTCGCTGGCTGGGGGGCAAGGCCGAATATCTGAAGGCTTAGATGGGCTGGCTCATGCTTCTGGTGAAGGTAAGGGGTCTGAGGCTCTCTTGCCTGCCTCAGGCTTGATGGCGGCTCTTTGGGGGCAAATACCCGCAAAGCATTGGCAATGCTGCTTTTGCGGATGTGTTTGTAATTTCTGGTGGAGTCGATCTGTGTTTGAATGCACTCCATTAGATGAATCAATGCTGTTATTGGTGAACTGCATCACCGACTATTTATGACGCTTACCGAATTGAAGTACATCGTGGCCGTAGCACGGGAAAAGCACTTTGGCAGAGCCGCCGAAGCTTGCTATGTTTCCCAGCCTACGTTGTCCGTGGCCATCAAGAAGCTGGAAGAAGAGCTTGATGTCAAGATCTTCGAGCGCAGTGCTGGCGAAGTTTCGGTGACCTCGCTGGGCGAGGAAATCGTGCGTCAGGCGCAAAGCGTGCTGGAGCAGGCCAACGAGATCAAGGAAATTGCCAAGCGCGGCAAAGACCCGCTGTGCGGAGTGCTGACGCTGGGTGTGATCTACACCATTGGCCCCTATCTGTTGCCAGATCTGGTGCGCAACTCCATCAACATGACGCCGCAGATGCCGCTCATGTTGCAGGAGAACTTCACGGTCAAGCTGCTGGAGATGCTGCGCACGGGTGAGATCGACTGCGCCATCATGGCCGAGCCTTTCCCGGACACCGGGCTGGCACTGGCTCCGCTGTATGACGAGCCTTTCATGGCCGCTGTTCCCAGCACCCACCCGCTGGCGGCGAAAAAAAGCGTCTCCACCACCGAACTCAAGAACGAGACCATGCTGCTGCTGGGTGCAGGTCACTGCTTTCGTGACCATGTGCTGGAGGTCTGTCCCGAGTTTGCGCGCTATGCCAGCAACTCTGAAGGCATTCGCCGCACGTTTGAAGGCTCCTCGCTGGAAACCATCAAATACATGGTGGCTGCAGGCATGGGTGTGACTCTGGTGCCGCGCCTGTCCGTGCCGGAAGAGGCGCTGGTTACGACCGAGCGCCGTCGCCGTGTCGATGAGCCTCATATCCGTTACTTGCCCATTCATGAAGAGGATGGCATCGCCCCTCCGACACGCCGTGTGGTTCTGGCGTGGCGCCGCAGCTTTACCCGCTACGAAGCCATTGCCGCCTTGCGCAATGCGGTGTATGCCAGCCCGCTGCCGGGGGTGAAGCGACTGACGGAGTAAACCAGCGCTTGCTGGTTTCAAGCGCATTCCAAGCGCGTTGCAAACACGCACCAAGGCCGCATCTGCGGCCTTTTCATGTCATGGCCTCAAGGGCAAGAGTTTGGGCAGTGGCAGGCCCGTGATGGCGCTGTGGACAGGGCGCAGGCCATGCACGGCACAATGTGTACTGCGCCTGAACTTTGTGCCCGCTTCTCATGACTGCATCCACACCCACATCACCCACGCCAGCGCCGCAGCGCAGCCGCTTGTCGCTGTATCTGGATCTGATTCGTTTTGACCGTCCTGCCGGCTGGCTGGTGCTGGTCTGGCCCACCCTGGTGGCTCTGTGGGTGGCTGCGGATGGTTTCCCGGGCTGGCATCTGCTGATCGTCTTTGTGCTGGGCACGGTGCTGATGCGCAGCGCCGGCTGCACCATCAACGACATTGCCGACCGCGACTTTGACAAGCACGTCAAGCGCACCACGCAGCGCCCCATCACCAGCGGACAGGTCTCGGTCAAGGAAGCGGCCATGGTGGGCCTGGTGCTGACGCTGGTCTCGTTTGGCTTGGTGCTGTCCACCCGATGGGAGGCCGTAGCATGGTCGGTGCCCGCGGTGCTGTTCACCATCCTCTACCCATTCACCAAGCGCTTTTTTTCCATGCCCCAGGCCTTTCTGGGCATTGCCTTCAACTTCGGCATCGTGATTGCGTTTGCGGCGGTGATCGGCGAGGTCAACGCCACGGCCTGGACGCTGTGGCTGGCCAATATGTTTCTGGTGCTGGCCTATGACACCGAATACGCCATGGTCGATCGCGACGATGACCTGAAGATCGGCATGAAGACTTCGGCCATCACCCTGGGCCGCTTTGATGTGGCGGGCGTGATGGGCTTTTTTGTGCTGTGCTGGGGCCTGATCGCCTGGGTGCTGGCACCGTATCAGCTGGGCTGGCCCTTCTGGCTGGGCATGGCCGTGGCGGCTGCGCAGATTGCCTGGCACTACACGCTGATTCGCCACCGCACGCGTGAAGGCTGCTTTGTCGCCTTCAGCAAGAGCCACTGGATAGGTGCCAGTGTTTTTGCGGGCGTGGCCCTGGGATTTTTGCTGAAGTGATTTCGCTTTGAACAGATAAAGGTGTAGCGCTTGCCGCTGTGTGGGTAATGTTTTCAGGGTGTTTTGTATCTGAAATCATTGCCAGTCCAGCGCAAGCAGCTATCAAAAAAGGCTTCTGCCAATAGTGCAGAAGCCTTTTTTGTTGGGGGAATGGGCGCTTGAGTGGCGGCCTAGCGGCCAAACTCGGCGGCCAGCTCCTGTGCACGGATCTGGGCCTGGCGCATGGCCTCCATGAAATGCTCAGGCAATTTCTGCGCTTGCATATGCGTGATGGCGGCGTACGTGGTGCCGCCCTTGCTGGTCACGCGCTCGCGCAGTGTTGCGGCGCTCTCTGTGGAGCGGGCGGCCAGTTCGGCACCACCGGCAAAGGTGGCCACGGCCAGCTTGTAGCTTTGCTCGGCGCTCAGGCCCATGTTGACGCCGGCCTGCGTCATGGCTTCCAGGAACAGAAACACATAGGCGGGGCCGGAGCCAGACAGGGCGGTCACGGCGTCCAGGTGCTCTTCCTTGTCCACCCAGGTGAATTCACCCGTGCTGCCGATCACGGCTTCGATCAAGGCCTTGCCTGCGGCATCGACTTCGGGGCGGGCAAACAGGCCGGTCATGCCCTTGCCCACCAGCGCTGGCGTATTGGGCATGGCGCGCACGATGCGCTGCGTGCCAATCCAGCTTGCGATGCTGTCGGTGGTGATGCCGGCAGCCACGCTCAGGTGCAGGGCATTGCGGGTGAGTGCGGCCACGGGTGCAGCAGCTTCCTTGAAGCACTGGGGCTTGACGGCCCAGACCACGAGCTGCGCGGCTTGCAGCGCATCGGTGGCAGCGGGCAGGGCTTCAATGCCGAAGTTGGTTTTCAGCGCCTCGCGTGCGGCTTCAAAAGGCTCCACCACGATGATGCTGCTGGCCGGAACACCCTGGCGGATCAGTCCGCCCATGATGGCGCTGGCCATATTGCCGCCGCCGATAAAGGCAATGGGGGGAAAAGCGGTTTGCGAGGTGTTCGTCTGGCTCATGGTCTTGGAATGGGGTCTGCAAAAAGAGGTTGCCGGCAACTATAAACCCGCAGCGCAACTGCCTGTTTCTTGCCGCAGCGCGGCAAACTGCGTGACTTCGGCGGGGTTGAAGTTGTTGTCGCTGACCAGCAGCAGCACGCGGCGGCCATCGGGCAGGGGCGGGCCCCAGCTCATGCCCTCGATGTTGTCCACCGATTGCAGGCCTGCATCAGCCAGATCCAGCACTAGCGTTTTTGATAGCGCCTGGCGCAGGTCTGGATTGAGCTGCGGCATGTTGAGCGTGTTGACCGCTGGTTGCGTGCTGATGCGGTAGATGCGCGCCCCAAAGCGCAGCGGCGGCGCAAAGGATCGCTCCAGCACCAGCAGGTGCTCAGGCCCGTCGGCCAGTATTTCACTGACGCCGTTGAGGGCGCGGCGCTTTATCCACAGGTCGGTAGGCAAAGCGTCTGGCAGATAGGCCATCTGGCGCAGCGGCTGGCGCGTGGCCGTGTCATAGGCGGTGATGCGGATGGGGCCGCCGGTTGTGGCGCCGGTCGTGCGGAAGGAAGGCATGGGGCCGTCCTGCCTGAGTGGGGCTTCCATGGCCGTCCATAGCATGTGGCCGTCGTCGCTGAGTGCCATGCCTTCCAGCGTGAAGTTGTTGCGCGGGCCTTCGGCTTTGTGGGAGCTCAAGGCGTGGCCGGGCGGCAGCGGCCATTCCTGCTGCCAGTGGCCATCGGTGCTGGATTGAATCAGCTGCGGGCCAAAGCCACGCGCAAAGTCGCCCTCCGAGCTCCAGAGCAAAGACCGCCCGCCGGGCAGTACGCGCAGTGCTTCGGCATCGGGCGTGGCAATGTTGGGCTCAGGCGTTTTGCTGCTGGCAAACGGTTTTTGTGTGGGGCTCAGCAGGCGCGTTGCACTTTGCAGACTGACCTCATGCAGCCCGGCAGCGTCATAGCGAATGCGGGCGGTATAAAAGCGCGCTGCGTCGTGGCTCGAGCGATCATCGCTGATCAGGTAGTACAGGCCGCTGCTGCGGTCGTAATCGATGCCGGACAGGCCGCCCACCGTGGTGCCGGCAAATTGCAGGTCATGTGGCCAGCGCAGCTCGCCCAGCAGCGTCCACGGGGTGGCTTCAGGACTGCTGCAGATCACTGGCTGGCGCTGTGGGCCCGCAGCGCAGCCGGCCAGCAAGGCCAGGCCGCTGGTCAGCAGCAAGGCTGACAGCGAGAAGTTGAGTCGTGGATTGTTCACATTTATGTCTTGTGCGCTTCTGGCTGCACTTTTTAAGATGCTTGGCGGTGCGCTTGGTACGGCGCAGGGCCGTATGGACTGCATCCATCGAAGAGGGGAGAGCAATCATGGCATCCAATGTCAAAAAATGGTCGGCGGAGTTTCTGGGGACCTTCTGGCTCACGTTTGGTGGCTGCGGCAGCGCGGTGCTGGCGGCCGCCTTTCCGGAGGTGGGCATTGGCCTGCTGGGCGTGTCTCTGGCGTTCGGCCTGACGGTGCTGACCGGTGCTTACGCATTCGGCCCCGTTTCTGGCGGCCACTTCAATCCAGCGGTCTCCGTGGGGCTGATGGTGGCAGGGCGCTTTCGTGCGGCGGAGCTGCCCGGCTACATCATTGCGCAGGTGCTGGGCGCGATTGCCGCCGCCGCAGTGCTGTACCTGATTGCCACTGGCAAGGCTGGTGTCAATGTGACCGATCTGGCTACCAACGGTTTTGGCGATCATTCCCCCGGCAAGTTCAATATGACGGCCGCACTGGTGACGGAGGTGGTGCTGACGGCGGTGTTCCTGCTGGTGATTCTGGGCTCCACCACCAAAAAGGCGGCGGTGGGCTTTGCGGGCATGAGCATTGGCCTGTGCCTGACGCTGATCCACCTGATCTCGATTCCCGTGACCAATACCTCGGTCAACCCTGCACGCAGCACCGGCCCAGCGCTGTTCGGCCCCTCGATTGCGCTGGAGCAGCTGTGGCTGTTCTGGCTGGCGCCTATCGTGGGAGCCGTCATTGGCGCGCTGATTCACAAGGCGCTGCTGGGTGATGACGACTGATCACCTCAGAAGCCTGCGCAAAAAAGGGATGCAGTGGCATCCCTTTTTTTGGTCTTTTTGGCTTCTGGCGCTTATCTTTTAAGCGCTGTTAGCTATTGATTTTGATGCTTACAGGGCCGTGGTCTGGCGTACGGCCAGCTCCCAGCGCTGCATCAGCTCATCGGCGCGCTCCTTGCTCAGTGTGGGCATGAATCGGCGCTCTGCCTTCCACAGCGCAGACAGCTCCTCGGTGCTTTGATACACGCCGCAGGACAGGCCGGCCAGATACGCGGCGCCCAGCGCCGTGGTCTCCACGCAGGCGGGGCGCACCACAGGGATGCCCAGCAGGTCGGCCTGGAACTGCATGAGCAGATTGTTCACGCTGGCGCCGCCATCCACGCGCAGCTCGCTGACCGGACGGCCACCGTTGCCCACGGCATCGCGGCTCATGGCCTGCAGCAAGGCCGCGCTTTGGTAGGCGATGGATTCAAGGGCGGCGCGGGCGATATGGGCAATCGTCGTGCCGCGCGTCAGCCCGGTAATGGTGCCGCGTGCGTCGGGCTTCCAGTAGGGTGCGCCCAGGCCGGTAAAGGCGGGAACCATCATCACGCCGCCGCTGTCGGGCACAGATTCGGCCAGTTGCTGCACCTGGCCGCTGTGCTCAATGGCCTGCAGGCCGTCGCGCAGCCACTGCACCACGGCACCGCCGACGAACACACTGCCTTCCAGTGCGAACTGGGGCGTTGCATTGGGTTGGGCGGCAGAAGTGGTCAGCAGGCCGTTGGCCGATGTCTGGAATTGCTGACCCGTGTGCATGAGCATGAAGCAGCCCGTGCCATACGTGTTCTTGGCCATGCCGGCTTCAAAGCAGGCCTGGCCGAAGAGGGCGCTTTGCTGGTCACCGGCCACGCCGCCGATATTGATGACTCCGCCCAGCACATCATCGGCCGTCTGGCCAAAGTCGGCTGCGGAGGGCAGAACCTCGGGCATCAGGCTGGCGGGAATATCCAGCAGGGCCAGCAAGTCGGCATCCCATTGATTGGTATGCACATTGAAGAGCATGGTGCGGCTGGCGTTGCTGACGTCGGTGACATGGCGCTTGCCGCCCGACAGCTGCCAGATCAGCCAGCAGTCCACAGTGCCAAAGGCCAGCTCACCGGCCTGCGCTGCTGCGCGAGCACCGGCCACGTTATCCAGCAGCCACTTGAGCTTGGTGCCTGAAAAATAGGCATCGATGCGCAAGCCGGTCTTTTGCAGGATGGCATCGCTGTGACCGGCATCGCGCAGTTGTTGGCAGGTAGGCTCGGCCCGGCGATCCTGCCAGACGATGCCGTGGTGAATGGGCTGGCCTGTCTTGCGGTTCCAGACGATGGTGGTCTCGCGCTGGTTGGTGATGCCCACGCTGCGGATGTCGCTGGCTTTCAGGCCCGCCTTGGCCAGCGCTTCTTTGGCCGTGCTCAGCTGGGTGCGCCAGATCTCGCGGGGGTCATGCTCCACCCAGCCCGGCTGTGGGTAGATTTGCGGCAACTCCAGCTGTGCCGAGGCGACGATGCGGCCCTGTGTATCAAACACGATGGAGCGGGAGCTGGAAGTGCCCTGGTCCAGGGCGAGCAGATAGGTTGTCATGCTTGGTTCGTCGTATGGAGCGGGAGTACAAAACGGGCCATCTCGGCCTGTTCGCTCCAGCCCTGTCGGGAGTAAAAGCCGCGCGCATAGGATGGGCGCTCGCGGTTGTTGACCAGCCAGATGCGCAGGCAGCCGCGCTCGCGCGCCGCCTGTGTGGCGGTGTCCAGCAACTGCTGGCCCAGCCCGGCACCGCGTGCGGCGTCGGCCACAAAAAGCTCGCTCAGATAGGCTTCCCAGCCTTGCAGCACCGCAACCGGCAGCCAGTGCACGGCGCAGTAGCCGTGGATGCGCTGCTGCTCGTCTTCGGCGATCAGCAGCAGGCCGCGCTCGGTGGCCGGTGCCTGCAGGTTGTCCAAAAGCGCTTGTACGGCCTGCGTGTTCTCGGCGTCGCTGCGCCCTTCGTAGGCCTTGAACCAGCCAATGCCTTGCAGCAGCTTGGCGATGCCTTGTGCATCGGCCAGCTGGGCAGGGCGAATCTGGTAGCGGGAAGCGCTCATTGCGCAATCGTGCACTGCACCTCGGCGTCGCGCAGCAGGGTGTCGAACGGGGCCGAAGGCGAAATGTCGGTGAACAGGCGATCGATCTGGTTCAGGCGGGCCAGCTCCACCATGGCCTGGCGGCGGAACTTGCTGTGGTCAGCGGCCAGCCAGACCTCGCGTGACTGGCCGATGATGGTCTGCGCCACCTTGACCTCGCGCAGGTCGAAGTCGCGCAGGCTGCCGTCCGACTCGATGGCTGAGATGCCGATCACGGCAATGTCCACCTTGAACTGGCGCATGAAGTCGACAGCCGCCTCGCCCACAATGCCGCGGTCGCGCGTGCGCACCACACCGCCCGCAACAATGACTTCGCAATCGGCATTGCTGCTGAGGATGGCCGCCACGTTCAGGTTGTTGGTGATGACGCGCAGGCCCTTGTGCTGCAGCAGCGCCTGGGCCACGGCTTCGGTCGTGGTGCCGATATTGAGAATCAGCGAGCAACCGTTGGGAATGGCCTCGGCAATGGCGCGGGCAATGCGCATCTTGCCTTCGGCATGCAGCACCTGACGCTGGGTGTGGGCCAGGTTCTCTACGGTGGCGCTGGGCACGCGCACGCCCCCATGAAAGCGCACCAACAGGCCGGCATCGGCCAGTTTCTGAATGTCGCGGCGTACGGTTTGCAGCGTGACTCCCAGAATATCGGCCAGTTGCTCTACCGATGTGGATTGGCGGGAGCGGACCTCTTCGACAAGCTGCAACTGACGTGGATTGCTATTCATGGTTGTTAAGTGGTTATGAATCTCTATGTCTTTCGCGCATCGTTGGGCAGTCGGCCTTGAGCTTGGACAGGGCTGCACGCAATGCAAGGATTGTGAGCGAATCCAAACGAACCTCTAATAGGGTGATTTTCTATGGAATAGGCTCGTAAAAATCAAAAATGAACGTCTGGTCTTTCAATCAGGCTTGTGCTGAGCGCCCAAGGCGCAGGGCTGGAGGTGCTCTTTGGTGCTTGTTTGGCAGCCCGGTGTGCGACGGGCGTGCGCAAACGGCTGGGGTGAACTCTGCTTGTGCAGCGGGCTTGCAGGGGTGAAAGTAGTGCGCATTGTGCACGCAGCCTGCCAAGCAGATGCTGTAAATCGCGCAAAAACGAAACAGTGTTTATGCGAATTTGTGCGCGAAAAACGAAAAAGAGCGAAAATATGCAACTCGAAATTTGTTTTTTGTCTGGTCTGGCGCGTTGCCCTGAGCAATGTGGCGGTGCAGACAGTCACCGCTGAAACCCACCCATGAATCAGTCCACTCAACCTTTGGCTACAACGCGCTCGCAACTGCTGGAGCGTCTGGCGCAGACGGAAACCTTCGATCTGGCCATCGTGGGTGGGGGTGCCACCGGCCTGGGCGTGGCCGTGGATGCTGCGGCGCGTGGGTTCAAGGTGGTGCTGCTGGAGTCCATGGACTTTGCCAAGGGCACCTCGTCGCGCGCTACCAAACTGGTGCACGGCGGCGTGCGCTATCTGGCGCAGGGCAATATCTCGCTGGTGCGCGAGGCGCTGCACGAGCGCACGACCTTGCTGCACAACGCGCCGCACCTGGCCCAGCCGCTGGCATTCGTCATGCCCTCTTACAAGCTGCTCGATACGCCGTTCTACGGCATCGGCCTGAAGATGTACGACGCACTGGCCGGCAAGGCGGGGCTGGGCTCCACCGAGTTTCTCTCTGCGGCCAAGACGGTGCAATACCTGCCGACCGTGCAGCAAAAGGGCTTGAAGGGCGGCGTGAAGTACTGGGACGGTCAGTTTGACGATGCCCGTCTGGCATTGGCGCTGGCGCGTACCGCGGCGTCCAAGGGCGCTTTGCTCATCAATTACTGCCCTGCGGAAAAGCTGATCTACGAAGGCGGCAAGGTCGCTGGGCTGACATGCCGCGATGCGGAGTCGGGCCAGAGCTTTACCGTGCGTGCCCAATGCGTGGTCAATGCCACGGGGCCCTGGGTGGATCTGTTCCGCCAGCAAGATGCCGAGGCGCAGGGCAGGCCTGTCAAGCCCATGGTGGCGCCCAGTCAGGGCGTGCACGTGGTGGTGGATCGCGAGTTTCTGCCCACCGATCACGCGTTGCTGATTCCCAAGACGGCCGATGGCCGCGTCCTGTTTGCCGTGCCATGGCTGGGCAAGGTGATTCTGGGTACGACCGATACGCCACGCCATGATCTGGCGCGCGAGCCCCTGCCTTTCCCCGAAGAACTGGATTTCATTCTTGGCGAGGCCGGCAAGTATCTGAGCCGTCAGCCCACGCTGGCCGATGTGCGCAGCATGTGGGTGGGCCTGCGCCCGCTGGTCAAGCCGCAGGATGACGATGGCGAGAACACCAAGAAGATCAGCCGTGAGCACACGGTGATGTCCAGCAAGACCGGGCTGGTGACGGTGACGGGCGGTAAGTGGACGACTTACCGCGCCATGTCCGAGGATGTGCTGGCCGAATGCTTCCAGATTGGTGCCCTGTCCAGTCGCCCCGCCGGCGTGACCGTGAATCTGCCCCTGGTCGGTGCGCCGGCCGAGGCTGCTGTCACGCACCGCATGAACCAGGCTCAGGGTCTGCATTCCTACGGCACGGATGCATCGGCGGTAGCGGATCTGCCCGGTGCGCAGAACTGGCTGGCGGATGGCTTGTCGGAAGCCATGGTGCGCTTTGCAGCCCGCTTCGAGTACGCCCGCACCGTCGAAGACATGCTGGCGCGTCGCAGTCGCTTGCTCTTTCTGGATGCGCGCAAGGCGGCCGAGATTGCGCCTCGCGTCGCGGCCATCCTGACCGAGGAGCTTGGTCAGGATGTGCATCTCAACGACTTCATGGCACTTTCGCGCCAATATCTGCCCGTGCAGGCTTGATGATGTAAGCGCCCTGCAGGATGTTGCAGGTGAGCAACATCTAGCAGGGCGGTGCAATTGCGGAAAATTGCAAAAAAATGAGCAGCTAGCGCTCTTATTTCAACGATTTCAAATACTTTTTTGTTTGAAATCAATGAAATAAAGGCACTAGCTGCTATTGTTTTTGGTGCAAGGGTAAGAGGTCGTGGAATAGGCCTTGGCAGCAGTGAAATCAGTGCGGTTATTACAGGCTAAGCGCTTGACGCACAAAGGAATTCCTGCGATACTCTCCTGCTTCACGTGTAAAAGCGTGGAACTTTCTGCCCAGCGGGAAGCCCTCCGGAATGGTCCGGGAGGTGGACGACGGGCCCAAGACTGACCGGCTGCTCGTTCGGCCCTTGAGAAGTTCTCTGGGGCTGTCCGGGTCTGCTGGAGCAAGTTGGGAATATTGAAATGATCCAAACAGAATCTCGGTTAGAGGTTGCCGACAACACCGGCGCGAAGTCTGTCCAGTGCATTAAGGTGCTGGGTGGTTCTCATCGCCGCTACGCAAGTGTTGGCGACATCATCAAGGTGAGCGTCAAGGAAGCAGCTCCTCGTGGTCGCGTCAAAAAAGGCGAGGTCTACAGTGCTGTGGTGGTGCGCACCGCCAAGGGCATCCGTCGTGCAGACGGTTCGCTCGTGAAGTTCGACGGCAATGCCGCCGTGCTGCTGAACGCCAAGCTGGAGCCTATCGGCACCCGCATCTTTGGCCCCGTGACTCGTGAACTGCGTACTGAAAAGTTCATGAAGATCGTGTCGCTGGCCCCTGAAGTTCTCTAAAGGAATAGCACCATGAACAAGATTCGCAAGGGCGACGAAGTTATCGTGCTGACCGGCCGTGACAAGGGCAAGCGTGGCACTGTTTCTCTGCGCAAGGATGACTCCCACGTTGTCGTGGAAGGTATCAACCTGGTCAAGAAGCACACCAAGCCTAACCCCATGAAGGGCACCACCGGCGGCATCGTGGAAAAGGCCATGCCTATCCACCAATCCAACGTGGCTATCTTCAATGCAGCGACCGGCAAGGCCGATCGCGTGGGCATCAAGGTGAACGCCGACGGCACACGTGTTCGCGTGTTCAAGTCCAATGGCGCTGAAATCGCCGCCTAAGGAGTAACACATGGCACGACTGCAAAAACTCTATCGCGAAAAGATCGCGGCTGAACTGAAAGAAAAGTTCGGCTACACCTCCGCTATGGAAGTGCCCCGTCTGACCAAGATCACTCTGAACATGGGTGTGAGCGAAGCCGTGGCCGACAAGAAGGTGATGGACAACGCCGTGGCTGACCTGACCAAGATTGCTGGTCAGAAGCCTGTGGTGACCAAGGCCAAGAAGGCTATCGCTGGTTTCAAGATCCGCGAAGGCCAAGCTATTGGCTGCATGGTGACCCTGCGTGGCGTTCAGATGTACGAATTCCTGGACCGTTTCGTGACCGTGGCTCTGCCCCGCGTGCGTGACTTCCGTGGTATCTCGGGCCGTTCTTTTGATGGCCGCGGCAACTACAACGTTGGCGTCAAAGAACAAATCATCTTCCCCGAAATCGAGTACGACAAGGTGGACGCTCTGCGTGGTCTGAACATCAGCATCACGACAACAGCGAAGAACGACGAAGAGTGCAAGGCACTGCTCGCCGCTTTCAAATTCCCCTTCAAGAACTGAGGTGGCGCATGGCTAAAGTAGCAATGATTCAGCGCGAAATCAAGCGCGAAAAGCTGGCAGCCAAGTATGCTGCCAAGTATGCAGAACTGAAGGCAATTGCCGGCGACGCAAAGCGTTCCGACGAAGAGCGTGATGCCGCTCGCCTGGGTCTGCAAAAGCTGCCCCGTAACTCGAACCCCACTCGTCAACGTGCACGTTGCGAGATCACTGGCCGTCCTCGCGGTACTTTCCGCCAATTCGGTCTGGGTCGTGCAAAGATCCGTGAACTGGCTTTTGCTGGCGACATCCCCGGTGTCACCAAGGCCAGCTGGTAAGCAAGCAGGAGAGATTAAACATGAGCATGAGTGATCCCATCGCTGACTTGCTGACACGCATCCGCAACGCACAAATGGTCTCCAAGGCCACTGTGTCGGCTCCTTCCTCCAAGGTGAAGGTTGCCATCGCACAAGTGCTGAAGGAAGAAGGCTATATCGACGGTTTTGAAGTCAAGACCGAAGGTGGCAAGTCCGAACTCGAAATTACCCTGAAGTACTACGCCGGTCAGCCTGTGATCGAACGTATCGAACGCGTTAGCCGTCCTGGCCTGCGTGTTTACAAGGGTCGTCACGCAATTCCTCAGGTCCAAAACGGCCTGGGTGTGGCCATCGTCACTACACCCAAGGGTGTGATGACCGATCGCAAGGCACGTGCAGCCGGTATCGGCGGCGAAGTGCTGTGCTATGTGGCCTAACGGACATTGAAGGAGAAATACTGAAATGTCTCGCGTAGCAAAAGCTATTGTGACCATCCCCGCTGGTGTGGATGTGTCCATCAACGCTGAATCCATCAAGGTCAAGGGCAAGGGCGGCGATCTGTCGCTGGCTCTGAACGGCCTGGTGACTATCGGCAACAACGACGGCAAGCTGTCCTTTGCTCCCGCCAACGACTCCCGTGAAGCTGACGCTCTGGCCGGTACTGTCCGCCAGTTGGTCAACAACATGGTCAAGGGCGTGACTGAAGGCTTCGAGAAGAAGCTGACGCTGATTGGCGTGGGCTACAAGGCTGCTGCACAAGGTTCCAAGCTGAACCTGGCAGTGGGCTACTCGCACCCCGTCAACTTCGAGATGCCTGCCGGCATCACTGTCGCAACCCCCACTCCGACCGAAATCGTGATCAAGGGTGCTGACCGCCAAGTCGTCGGTCAATTGGCTGCTGAGATCCGCGCCGTTCGTCCTCCCGAGCCTTACAAGGGCAAGGGCATCCGCTATGCGGGTGAGAAGGTCACGATCAAAGAGACCAAGAAGAAGTAAGGAGCTGCATGATGTTGAACAAGAAAGAGCAGCGTCTGCGTCGTGCCCGTCAGACTCGCATCCGCATTGCCCAGCAAGGCGTTGCACGTCTGAGCGTGAACCGCACCAATCTCCACATCTACGCCTCCGTGGTTTCGGAAGACGGCACCAAGGTGCTGGCTTCGGCCTCCACTGCAGAAGTCGAAGTGCGTTCGCAACTCGGCGCCGCTGGCAAGGGTGGCAACGTGGCTGCCGCCACGCTGATCGGCAAGCGTATTGCTGAAAAGGCTAAGGCTGCTGGCGTTGAGAAAGTGGCTTTCGACCGCGCCGGTTTTGCATACCATGGCCGCGTGAAGGCTTTGGCAGAAGCCGCTCGCGAAGCGGGCCTGCAGTTCTAAGCGGAGCGGATACAAATGGCTAAATTTTCCCCCAAAGTGCAAGACCAGGGTAATGACGACGGTCTGCGCGAAAAAATGATCGCGGTGAACCGCGTCACCAAGGTTGTGAAGGGCGGTCGTATCCTCGGCTTCGCTGCACTGACCGTGGTTGGCGACGGTGACGGTCGCGTTGGCATGGGTAAGGGCAAGTCCAAGGAAGTGCCTGCTGCCGTGCAAAAAGCGATGGAAGAATGCCGTCGCAACCTGATGAAGGTTGCACTGAAGAGCGGCACCATTCACCACTCGGTGAAGGGCCATCACGGCGCTGCCAAGGTGGAGCTGCACCCAGCTCCCAAGGGTACCGGCATCATCGCTGGCGGCCCTATGCGCGCTGTTTTTGAAGTGGTGGGTATCACCGACATCGTGGCCAAGAGCCATGGTTCGTCGAACCCCTACAACATGGTTCGCGCAACTTTCGACGCTTTGAAGAACTCCACGACCCCTGCGAACGTGGCTGCAAAGCGTGGCAAGTCGGTTGAAGACATCTTCACCGCCTGATCGGAGTCCAGCACATGACAACACAACAAACTGTCAAGATTCAGCTGGTTCGTAGCCCCATCGGCACCAAGGAGTCGCACCGCGCGACTGTGCGTGGCCTGGGTCTGCGTAAGCTGAACAGCGTCAGCGAACTGCAGGACACTCCTGAAGTGCGCGGCATGATTAACAAGATCGCCTACTTGGTGAAGGTTCTCTGAAAGGATTGATGATGGAACTCAATAGCATCAAGCCTGCAGACGGCGCCAAGCACGCCAAGCGTCGCGTGGGTCGCGGTATCGGTTCTGGTCTGGGTAAGACCGCCGGTCGCGGTCACAAGGGTCAGAAGTCGCGTTCGGGTGGCTACCACAAGGTGGGCTTCGAAGGCGGTCAAATGCCTCTGCAGCGTCGCCTGCCCAAGCGTGGCTTCAAGTCGCATCTGCTGAAGTTCAATGCAGAAGTGACCCTGACTGAGCTGGAACAGCTCGGCCTGGCCGAAGTCGATCTGGCTGCTTTGAAGCAAGCCGGTCTGGTTGGTTCTATCGCTAAGGTCGTCAAGATCATCAAGAGCGGTGAAATCACCAAGGCTGTCAAGCTGAGCGGTATCGGCGCTACTGCCGGTGCCAAGGCTGCCATCGAAGCTGCCGGTGGCAGCATCGCCTGATTAAAGTTCTGAAAGAAGACATCCGTGGCTACTAGCGCAGCTCAAATTGCAAAGACTGGAAAATTCGGCGACCTGCGTCGTCGTCTGGTTTTTCTGTTGCTTGCGCTGGTCGTATACCGTATCGGGGCTCATATCCCCGTGCCGGGCATCGACCCAGCGCAGCTGCAGCAGCTGTTCTCTGGCCAGCAGGGCGGCATTCTCAATCTGTTCAATATGTTCTCGGGTGGAGCGCTTTCGCGCTTCACAGTGTTCGCACTGGGGATCATGCCGTACATCTCGGCGTCGATCATCATGCAGCTCATGACCTATGTGGTCCCTACATTCGAGCAGATGAAAAAGGAAGGTGAAACGGGTCGTCGCAAGATTACCCAGTACACCCGCTATGGCACTTTGGGCCTGGCGCTGTTTCAGTCCTTGGGGATTGCTGTTGCACTGGAAAGCTCTGCAGGTTTGGTTCTGAACCCAGGCTTTGGCTTCCGCCTCACGGCAGTGGTCAGCCTGACGGCCGGCACCATCTTCCTGATGTGGCTCGGTGAACAGATTACGGAACGTGGTCTGGGCAACGGTATTTCGATACTGATCTTTGGCGGTATCGCCGCAGGTCTGCCGAGCTCTATCGGCGGCTTGCTGGAACTGGTGCGCACCGGTGCGATGAGCATTCTGGCTGCAATCTTCATTGTCCTTGTTGTGGCAGCCGTGACGTATTTCGTCGTGTATGTCGAGCGAGGTCAACGCAAGATTTTGGTGAATTACGCACGCCGACAAGTCGGCAACAAGGTGTATGGTGGTCAGTCTTCGCACTTGCCACTGAAGCTGAACATGGCAGGTGTGATCCCTCCCATCTTTGCTTCCTCGATCATCTTGCTGCCTGCGACGGTGGTGAATTGGTTCAGTGCAGGAGAATCCATGCGCTGGCTGAAGGATATTGCGAGTACGTTGACCCCCGGTCAGCCGATCTATGTCATCCTTTATGCTGCCGCAATCATTTTCTTCTGCTTCTTCTATACGGCCCTGGTCTTTAACAGCCGGGAAACCGCCGACAATCTGAAGAAGAGTGGTGCTTTCATCCCCGGGATCCGTCCTGGCGAACAGACAGCCCGCTACATTGACAAGATTCTGGTTCGCCTGACCCTGGCTGGCGCGATCTACATTACCTTCGTGTGCTTACTGCCCGAATTCCTGATCCTGAAGTACAACGTTCCGTTCTACTTCGGTGGTACATCGCTGCTGATTATTGTGGTGGTGACCATGGACTTTATGGCGCAGGTACAGAACTACGTGATGTCGCAGCAATACGAGTCGCTCCTGAAAAAAGCGAACTTTAAGGCTGGTATTTGATGACAAGGCTGCCCGGGTGGGCAGCCTGCTAAAAGTTAGTAGACGCCCATCGAGCTATCGCGGGCATTGCTCCCGGTCGATAGGCCGATAGTGGATGGAAAGTTTTAGGAGAAAAGAATGAGAGTTTCGGCTTCGGTCAAGAAAATCTGCCGTAACTGCAAGATCATCCGCCGCAAAGGTGTCGTGCGCGTGATCTGCACTGACCAGCGCCACAAGCAGCGCCAAGGTTGATTGAAAGCATTAGAGGACTAATATGGCACGTATTGCTGGCATTAACATCCCGCCGCACAAGCATGCTGAAATCGGCCTGACTGCCATCTATGGCGTCGGTCGTACTACAGCTCGCAAGATTTGCGAAGCATGCGGTATCGAATATTCCAAGAAGGTCAAGGACCTGACGGACGCTGATCTGGAAAAGATCCGTGACTTCCTGAATCCCATGACTCTGGAAGGCGACCTGCGTCGCGAAACCACGATGAACATCAAGCGTTTGATGGACATCGGCTGCTACCGCGGTTTCCGTCATCGTCGTGGTCTGCCCATGCGCGGTCAACGTACCCGCACGAATGCTCGTACTCGCAAGGGTCCGCGCAAGGGTGCAGCGGCTCTGAAGAAATAAGGGATTGAGAGATCACTATGGCTAAGGCACAAAACAACGCTGCAGCACGCGTTCGCAAAAAAGTTCGCAAGAACATTTCGGACGGCATCGCTCACGTTCACGCTTCGTTCAACAACACGATCATCACCATCACCGATCGCCAGGGCAATGCTCTGTCGTGGGCTTCGTCCGGTGGCCAGGGCTTCAAGGGTTCGCGTAAGTCGACTCCTTTTGCAGCTCAGGTTGCTTCGGAAGTGGCTGGTCGTGCTGCTATCGAACAGGGCATCAAGAACCTGGAAGTTGAAATCAAGGGTCCCGGTCCTGGCCGTGAATCTTCGGTTCGCGCTCTGGGTGCTCTGGGCATCCGTATCACATCCATCTCGGACGTGACTCCGGTTCCCCACAACGGCTGCCGCCCTCAAAAGCGTCGTCGTATCTAATTTTTATCAAGCCCACCGCCGCCCAGGTGCATTAGCATCGCGGGCGGCTCCCGTGCTTGTGCACGGTAGATGACACAAAGGAAATCAAGTGGCACGTTATATCGGCCCCAAGGCCAAGCTCTCCCGCCGCGAAGGCACCGATCTGTTCCTGAAGAGCGCACGTCGCTCCATCGCAGACAAGGCTAAGTTCGACACCAAGCCTGGTCAGCATGGCCGCACTTCTGGTCAGCGCACTTCCGACTACGGTCTGCAACTGCGTGAAAAGCAGAAGGTCAAGCGCATGTACGGCGTGCTGGAAAAGCAATTCCGTCGTTACTTCGAAGCTGCTGAGCGCAAGCGCGGCAACACTGGCGCCAACCTGCTGTCCCTGCTGGAAACACGTCTGGACAACGTGGTGTACCGCATGGGCTTCGGCTCCACACGTTCGGAAGCCCGTCAGCTGGTTTCCCACAAGGCCATCACTGTGAACGGTCAATCCGTGAACATTCCTTCCTACTCCGTGAAGGAAGGCGACGTGATCGCTGTGCGTGAAAAGTCCAAGAAGCAAGCTCGTATCGTCGAGGCTCTGCAACTGGCTTCTCAAGTGGGCTTCCCCGCATGGGTGGAAGTGGCTGCTGACAAGGCAGAAGGTACTTTCAAGAAGTCTCCTGACCGCGACGAATTCGCAGCTGACATCAACGAATCCCTGATCGTTGAGTTGTACTCGCGTTAATCCTTAGCAGCGACATTTCTGTAAACCGTTCCCACGGCGCGAGGCATCGCGCCGTGGGTGCTTCACCAGCCTTACCGGTGTAACGAGCCGGGGGTATTGAGAGGAAGTCTGCATGCAAACGAATTTGCTGAAGCCCAAGACAATCAATGTCGAACAACTTGGCCACAACCGCGCCAAGGTGGTTCTGGAGCCGTTTGAGCGTGGCTACGGTCATACGCTGGGTAACGCCCTGCGCCGTGTTCTGCTCTCCTCCATGGTGGGTTACGCAGCGACCGAAGTGACGATTGCTGGGGTGCTGCATGAGTACTCCTCCATCGACGGTGTCCAGGAAGATGTGACCAACATCCTGCTGAACCTCAAGGGTGTGGTCTTCAAGCTGCACAACCGTGACGAAGTCACACTGAGCCTGCGCAAGGATGGCGAAGGTGTTGTCACGGCTCGTGACATCCAGACCCCCCACGACGTTGAAATCGTCAACCCTGATCATGTCATCGCCCACCTGTCGCAAGGCGGCAAGCTGGACATGCAGATCAAGGTGGAAAAAGGCCGCGGCTATGTGCCCGGCAACGTGCGCCGTTATGGTGACGAATCGACCAAGTCGATCGGCCGTATCGTGCTCGACGCTTCGTTCTCGCCCGTCAAGCGCGTGAGCTATGCCGTTGAATCCGCACGTGTGGAACAGCGTACCGACCTGGACAAGCTGGTTCTGGAAATCGAAACCAACGGTGCTATCACCGCTGAAGACGCAGTGCGCGCATCCGCCAAGATCCTGGTGGAACAGCTGGCTGTATTTGCCCAGCTGGACGGTGGCGATATCGCCAGCGTGTTCGACGCCCCTGCCGGTGGCCGTGGTGCTGCTGCTTCGTTTGACCCGATCTTGCTGCGTCCCGTGGACGAGCTTGAGCTCACCGTGCGTTCTGCCAACTGCCTCAAGGCAGAGAACATCTACTACATCGGTGACCTCATTCAGCGTACCGAAAACGAGCTGCTCAAGACTCCTAACCTGGGTCGTAAGTCGCTCAACGAGATCAAGGAAGTTCTGGCTTCCCGTGGTCTGACACTGGGCATGAAGCTCGAAAACTGGCCACCAGCTGGCCTGGAAAAGCGTTAATTGCTACAATAGTGGGCTTTGCTTGGGTCGCCTCGACTTGAGCAAAGTCTCAAGTGCCTCGGGCAGTACCTGATACGGCTGTCTGATTTAATTTTAAAAAATGACCTTAGGGTCAAAGGAAAAGCACCATGCGTCACGGCAACGGCCTCCGCAAACTGAACCGTACTTCTGCACACCGTAAGGCTATGCTGCAGAACATGATGAATTCGCTGATCGAACACGAAGCCATCAAGACCACCGTCCCCAAGGCCAAGGAACTGCGCCGCGTGATCGAGCCCATGATCACTCTGGCCAAGGTTGACACCGTGGCTAACCGCCGCCTGGCTTTTGACCGTCTGCGCGACCGCGACAGCGTGACCAAGCTGTTCAACGTGCTGGGTCCCCGCAACGCACAGCGTCCCGGTGGCTACACACGTATCCTGAAGATGGGCTTCCGCGTGGGCGACAACGCTCCCATGGCTTATGTGGAACTGGTTGAGCGCGCTGAAGAAGCCGCTGCAGCTGAATAAATTCCACGGCAGGCTGTAAAGCCTGCTATAATTTGGAAATACCGCGCGATGGAGCAGTCTGGTAGCTCGTTGGGCTCATAACCCAAAGGTCGGAGGTTCAAATCCTTCTCGCGCAACCAAATTGAAAACGCCTGCTGATACCAGCAGGCGTTTTTGTTTTGTGCGCTTCTTTCATCATCATTGCCTGCCGAGGCAATCGCTAAAAAATGAGCATTTTGCGCGCGCTCTCATTGGAGTTGGTGAATAAAAGTCACTGAATTCGTTATAGGGCGGGCGAGAGCTGCTTCAATTTTTGATATTTCGCCATGTCAAATACATTGACTGTCCCGGGTACGCTGGGCATTGACTTCGGGACTTCCAATTCTGCGGCGGCTTTTCGCAGGCCAGGACAGCAGGCGACTTTGTTGCCGCTGGAGGGTGCCGCAACGGGAATGCCCACTGCGCTGTTCTTCAATACCGAAGAGCGCAGCACGCACTTTGGCCGCGATGCCATGCAGCAATATCTGGCGGGTGAAGAAGGGCGCTTGATGCGCTCGCTCAAAAGCCTGCTGGGCAGCAGCTTGCTGCTGGAAAAGACGGCGGTGCATGAGCAGCTCATGAGCTACCAGGACATCATCGCCATCTTCCTCAAGCGCGTGGCAGATCAGTCGCGTGCCGCGCTGGATGGCCGTCTGCCTGAGCGTGTGGTGTTGGGCCGGCCCGTTCATTTTGTCGATGCTCATCCCGAGCGTGACCGGCAGGCGCAGGAAGCCTTGGCTGCAGCCGCCAAGACAGCAGGCCTGGGCGAGGTCAGCTTTCAGCTGGAGCCGATTGCGGCAGCGCTGGATTACGAGCAGCGCCTGAGTGCAGAGCAGGTCGTGCTGGTGGTGGACATTGGCGGCGGTACCTCAGACTTCACGGTGGTGCGCTTGGGCCCGCAGCAGGCCCAGCATGCAGATCGCACGCAGGACATTTTGGCAACCACTGGCGTGCATATTGGTGGCACGGACTTCGATCATCGCCTGAATGTTTCTCAGGTCATGCCTTTGCTGGGCTACAAGCACATTGGTCCCAGCGGGCGTGAAGTGCCCAGCAGCGTGTTCTTTGATCTCTCCACCTGGCACCTGATTCAATGGCTGTATACCGCCAAGTCCATGGTGGCCGCGCGCAATCTCAAGAGCGATTATGGGGACCTGCAGCTGCATCAGCGCTTGATGAAGGTGCTGGAGTGGCGTGAAGGCCATCGATTGGCCGATGCGGTGGAGCAGGCCAAGATTGCAGCCTCGCAAGGCGATCAGGGGGCGGCTATTGCGCTGGACTGGCTGGAAGCGGGTTTGCCCGCTGAAGTCTCCCCGCCCATCTTGCAAGAGCAGCTGCAAGCCTTGCTGCAGCACGTGGTGGAATGCGCGCAGCAATGTGTGCAGCAGGCGGGAGTGGTTGCGCCAGATGCTATTTACCTGACCGGCGGCTCGTCGGCCTTGCGTACTTTGCGTGACGCGCTGCACATGGCCTTCCCCGACGTGCCGCAGGTGGAAGGTGATCTGTTTGGTGGCGTCGCCACCGGTCTGGCTTACGCTTGATGAAAGATTGATATCAAAAAGTGAGCTGCTAGCGCTTATTGAATAAGCGCTGCAGGCGCTTTTGATGCTTATTCGTCTTCGGCGGCGCGCTTGAGCTCCAGCGCGCGGTCGTACAGCGTATTGCGGCTGGCGCCCGTGATTTCGGCGGCCAGCTTGACGGCGGTTTTCGTCGGCAATTCGGCCAGCAGCAGTTTGAGCACGCGCTCGGACTCCCCCGACTCCTGTTGTACGGCAACAGGGTGCAGCACGATGGCGAATTCGCCCTTGACGCGCTGGGGCGAGGCCTGCAGCCAGGCCGCCAGCTCGCTGGCAGGCATGGTGGCAATGTCTTCGAACTGCTTGGTGATCTCGCGCGCCAGCGTGACTTGACGCTCGCCCAGCAGGGCCAGCGCTTGGGCCAGTTCGATGATGCGATGCGGTGCTTCCAGCAGCACGGTGCAGCGTGGCTGATCGGCCAGTTTTTGCACAGCGGCCAGGCGCTCGGCATTCTTGGTGGGCAGAAAGCCGGCAAACAGAAAACCGCTCTCGCCTTGCGCGGGCGTGATGGCGCCGGCCACGCTGATGGCCGAGGTCACGCTGCTCGCTCCAGGCAAGGGAATGCTACGCAGACCCACTGCCTGAAGGGCCGCGCACAGACGGGCTCCGGGGTCGCTGACGCCGGGTGTGCCGGCATCGCTGACATAGGCAATGCGCTGGCCTTGCTGCAAGCGTTCAATGACCTGCTGCGCCGCTTCAGCCTCGTTGTGCTGATGTACAGAGAGCAACTGGCTGCCGGGGCGCTCCAGCCCGTAGCTGCGCAGCATGCCCTGGGTGTGGCGGGTGTCTTCGCAGGCGATGCAGTCCACGATCTGCAGCACATGCAGGGCGCGCAGGCTGATGTCGGCCAGATTGCCAATGGGCGTCGCCACCACATACAGCGCTCCCTGCGGATAATGCTGGGAAGCGGCCGCATCTCGTGCGGCAGTCAGTGCAGAGGCGAAAGAGGTAGTCAATGGATTTCCTTGGAAAGCGGCCTGAACCGGTGCAAAGCACCACCGCGCGTGGCCAGCAGGCCGAAGATGCGGCGCTGTCCTATCTGCTGGCGAAGGGCTTGAGGCTTGTTGAGCGTAATTATCGGACGCCAGGGCGAGGCGGCGGAGAAATCGATCTGATCCTGCGTGACCGCGACGGGTCTTTGGTCTTTGTCGAAGTGCGCAGCCGCAACACCGATCGTTTTGGCGGTGCGGGCGGCAGCATCGGCCATGCCAAGCAGCAGCGCATTGTGCTGGCAGCCAGGCATTATCTGATGCGCTGGTCTGCGCCACCTGCTTGCCGCTTTGACGTGGTGCTGGTTCAGACGCAGGGCGACAAAGGGTCGGTGGAGTGGCTTCAGGCAGCCTTTGAGGCACTGTAGCTACAGCGTCACATTTGCAGCACAACACTGATGTGCAAATAACGGTTTGCTACCAAAGAGATAACAGGTGGCGGGTATCATCGGGCCTCCATGCTTGAGCAACGAATCCAACAGCATTTCATCGACAGTGCCGACCTGAAATACCAGGCCGCCCAGGCGCTGAGCCAACCCATTGCTTCTGCCGTACAGGCCATGCTGGCCTGCGTGACGGGTGGCGGCAAGGTACTGGCTTGCGGCGCGGGCGTATCGGCCAGCGATGCCCAATTATTTGCATCCCTGTGCGTCGCAGGCTTTGAGCGAGATCGCCCAGAGCTGGCGGCCGTGGCCCTGACGTCCGATGGCGGCCTGCTGGGCTCTGTGGGCGCCACAGGCTCCGGCGGCAATGCCAGCCAGTATCTGGCTAGGCAGGTGCGTGCCCTTGGCCAGCCAGGTGATTTGCTGCTGCTCATGTCCGTGACTGGAAATGACATAGCCGTGCTGGATGCACTGGAAGCGGCTCATGAGCGGGACATGATGGCGGTGGTATTGACGGGCCGTACAGGCGGTAACCTGGCGGCCGTCGTGCGCGAGACCGATGTACTGATCTGCGTGCCCCATGACCGTGCGGCGCGCGTGCGTGAAACCCATACTTTGATCCTGCACTGTCTGGCCGATGGTGTGGACTCTCAACTGCTTGGTGACCAGGAGATGCCTTTATGAAATTGCAGTGGAGCCGTGTTGCTTGTGCAGCCCTGAGCGTGGTGGCTCTGGGCGGTGCTTTGAGTGGTTGTGTCGCACTGGTAGGCGGTGGCGCCGCGGTGGCAGGAATGTCAGCGGTGGACCGCCGTACCACCGGCACTCAGGTGGAAGACCAGGGCATTGAGCTGCGTGCGGGCAACCGCATTGGCGAGGTGATGGGGGATAAAGCACGTTCGAGTGTCACCAGCTACAACCGCGTGGTGCTGCTGACAGGCCAGGCAGGCAATGCAACTGACAAGGCCACCATCGAAAAGCTGGTGCGTGAGCAGTCCATGGTGCGCGAGGTTTATAACGAAATTGAAGTGGCGCCGTTTACGGCAACGCTGGGCCAGCGCTCGCAGGATTCGCTGATCACCACCAAGGTCAAGGCCAGTCTGGTCAACGCCAAGGATATTTCCGCGTCTGCTATCAAGGTCGTGACCGAAAACAATGTGGTTTATCTGATGGGTATCGTCACGCCGCGTGAGTCCAAGCGTGCTGCCGAGATTGCGCGTGGCGTCAATGACGTGACCAAGGTGGTGCGTGTGTTTGATGTCATCTCTGAAGAGGAGCTGGCAGCCATGAGCCCCCAGCCAGCACCGGTGACAGAAGACAAGACCACCAGCAATTAAGCTCGCTCTTATGCAAATAAAAAACCGGACTCCATTCAGTCCGGTTTTTTATGGTCAAGCCTAGCGCAAGGCTAGACGCTGATGGAGCATCAGCGAAGGCGCTGTATCAGGCTGGATGTATCCCAGCGATTGCCGCCCATGGCCTGTATGTCGGCATAGAACTGATCGACAAGCGCTGTGACGGGCAAGCGTGCTCCGTTGCGTTGTGCTTCGGTCAGTACCAGGCTCAGATCCTTGCGCATCCAGTCCACGGCAAAGCCAAAGTCAAACTTGCCCACCGCCATGGTTTTGCCGCGGTTGTCCAGCTGCCAGCTTTGAGCGGCTCCTTTGCCAATCACATCCAGCACTTTCTCTACATCAAGATTGGCGCGCAGACCAAAGGCTACGGCTTCCGACAGGCCTTGTACCAGGCCTGCAATGCAGATTTGATTGACCATCTTGGTCAACTGCCCACTGCCGCTTTCTCTCATATAGGTGATGGCGCGAGAAAAGGCATGGGCTACAGGGAGCACCTGATCGAACACCGCCTGGTCGCCACCACACATCACGGTGAGCTGGCCGTTGACTGCGCCGGCCTGGCCACCGGAAACCGGGGCATCGATAAAGTGCAGGCCCTGCTTTTGGGCTTGCTCATACAGCTCGCGGGCAACCTGGGCGGAGGCTGTGGTGTGGTCTACAAAGATGGCACCCGGCTCCATACCAGCAAAGGCACCGTCAGTGCCGAGAGCTACAGAGCGCAGGTCATCATCATTGCCCACGCAGCAAAACACCATGCGTGCGCCCTTGACGGCCTCGCGGGGCGTTGGTGCGTGGCGGCAGCCCTGAAACTCCTCTGCCCAGGCCTGGGCCTTGGCAGGCGTGCGGTTGTAGACGGTGACAGAGTGGCCGGCAGCCGCCAGGTGTCCAGCCATGGGGGCACCCATGACGCCCAAGCCCAGAAAGGCAACAGGTGTGGAGGTGGCGGGCTCGTAGCTGCGAGAGGCGATGGTGGCTGTGCTCATGAAATCCTCGAAAGTGAGTTAAACGATCGTCAGGTGTTCTGTGCCGGCTGCCAGGTCCAGCGTGCGGGCACGCTGGCTGTTGAGCTTGATCTGCAGGCGCAGATCGTTGACCGAGTCGGCATTGCGCAGCGCATCCTCATAGGTGATGAGGTTGGATTCGAACAGGTCGAACAGTGCCTGGTCAAAGGTCTGCATGCCGATGTTGCGGCTCTTCTTCATGATCTCCTTGATCTCTGCGACTTCGCCCTTGAAGATCAGGTCGGCAATCAAAGGAGAGTTCAGCATCACCTCGATGGCGGCCACGCGGCCCTTGGCGTCCTGCTTTGGGATCAGGCGCTGGGAGATGATGGCGCGCAGGTTCAGCGACACATCCATCAGCAACTGTGGGCGGCGCTCTTCGGGGAAGAAGTTGACGATGCGGTCCAAGGCCTGGTTGGCGCTGTTGGCGTGCAGCGTGGCCAGGCACAGGTGACCGGTTTCGGAGAACGCAATGGCATGCTCCATGGTTTCGCGGTCGCGGATTTCGCCCATCAAGATCACGTCGGGGGCCTGGCGCAGCGTGTTCTTGAGTGCGGCTTCCCAGCTTTCGGTATCCAGCCCCACCTCGCGCTGTGTCACCACGCAGTTCTTGTGCGGGTGCACGAATTCCACCGGGTCTTCCACCGTGATGATGTGGCCGAAGGACTGCTCATTGCGCCAGTCCACCATGGCGGCCAGCGTGGTGGATTTGCCCGAGCCTGTCGCTCCCACCAGAATGCACAGGCCGCGCTTGGTCATGGTGATTTCCTTGAGCACCTGCGGCACGCCAAGGTTGTCAATGGTGGGCAAAGTCGTTGGAATGGTACGCAGCACCATGCCGACCTTGCCTTGCTGCACAAAGGCATTGACACGAAAGCGGCCCACGCCCGCAGGCGAGATGGCGAAATTGCATTCCTTGGTGTGCTCAAAGTCGGCAATCTGCTTGTCGTTCATGATGGAGCGCGCCAAGGCCAGCGTATGCAACTGGCTCAGGGGCTGCGGCGAGACCTTGGTGACCTTGCCGTCAATCTTGATGGCGGGCGGAAACTCTGCGGTGATGAACAGGTCGCTGCCGTTGCGGCTGACCATGAGCTTGAGCAGATCGTTGATAAATTTACTGGCCTGATCGCGTTCCATGATCACTCCTTGGTGCGGCGTCAAAATTGGCATGAGCCAAGTGAGAGACGCCGAGCAAGAGCCGCCTTGCGGCGAGGGCGTCGTCCCCCTTGGGGGAAGCGGCAAAGCCGCTCAGGGGGTAATAGGCTACCCGGGGAAGTTCTCGGGAATCTTCGCCTTGGCCCGTGCTTCCGCCGGGCTGATGAGGTTGCGGCGCACCAGATCCGTCAGGTTCTGGTCCAGCGTCTGCATGCCCATGTTCTGGCTGGTCTGGATGGTGGAGTACATCTGCGCCACCTTGGCTTCGCGGATCAGGTTGCGGATGGCGGGTGTGCCCAGCATGATCTCGTGGGCGGCGACACGGCCCTGACCGTCCTTGGTCTTGCACAGCGTCTGTGAAATGACGGCCTGCAGCGACTCGGAAAGCATGGCGCGAACCATCTCTTTTTCTTCGGCGGGGAAGACGTCGATGATACGGTCGATGGTCTTGGCGGCGGACGAGGTGTGCAGCGTGCCAAACACCAGGTGACCGGTTTCGGCCGCCGTCATGGCTAGGCGAATGGTTTCCAGGTCGCGCATTTCACCGACCAGAATGGCGTCCGGGTCTTCACGCAAAGCAGACTTCAGCGCGGCAGCGAACGACAGCGTCATGGGGCCGACTTCGCGCTGGTTGATCAGGCACTTCTTGGACTCGTGCACGAATTCGATGGGGTCTTCCACCGTCAGAATGTGGCCGTACTCGGTCTCGTTGAGGTAGTTGACCATGGCGGCCAGCGTGGTGGACTTGCCCGAACCCGTGGGGCCGGTTACCAGCACCAGACCGCGTGGCTTCAGAGCCAGTTCACCAAAAATCTTGGGCGCGTTGAGCTGCTCCAGCGTCAGAATCTTGCTGGGGATGGTACGAAACACCGCAGCCGAGCCGCGGTTCTGGTTGAAGGCGTTGACACGAAAACGCGCCAGTCCTTCAATCTCGAACGAAAAGTCCACCTCCAGAAACTCTTCGTACTGCTTGCGCTGGGCATCACTCATGATGTCGTACACCATGGCGTGCACGGTCTTGTGATCCAGAGGGTCGATGTTGATGCGGCGCACATCGCCGTGCACACGAATCATGGGTGGCAGTCCTGCAGACAAATGCAAGTCCGAAGCCTTGTTCTTGACACTGAATGCCAGCAATTGCGTGATGTCCACGGAGATCCCTCTCTGGTTTGATACTCTGGCGCCAATTATGACGACGATTGAAAACAATCTGGGGCAGATTCACGCCCGCATGGCTGCAGCTTGCGCTCAGGCAAACCGGGCCGTGACATCGGTGCAACTGCTGGCGGTCTCCAAGACCTTTGGCGCAGAGGCCGTGCGCGAAGCCGTGCTGGCCGGTCAGCGAAGCTTTGGCGAGAACTATATCCAGGAAGCGGTAGAAAAGATCGCGGCTGTGCAAGCCATGAATCTGCCCGCCACCCTCAAGCTGCAGTGGCACTGCATTGGGCCTATTCAGAGCAACAAGACCAAACTGGTGGCTGAGCACTTTGACTGGGCTCAGACGGTTGACCGGCTCAAGGTTGCCGAGCGTCTGTCGGCTCAGCGTCCGGCGGGCAAGGCGCCGCTCAATGTCTGCATCCAGGTCAATGTGGATGGCGGTGAAACCAAGTCGGGCGTGATGCCGCAGGACGCGCTGGTGCTGGCCGAAGCCATTACCAAGCTGCCGAATCTGGTGCTGCGCGGCATCATGAGCATTCCTGACGATACTCCTGATTTTGAAGCGCAGTGCGCAGTCCATAAAAGGGCTGCAGCCATTTTTGATGCCATAAAAGACAGCGGCTTGCCGGGACTGGAGATGTTCGACACCCTGTCCATGGGCATGACGGGTGACCTGGAGGCTGCCGTGGTTGCGGGCAGTACCATGGTGCGCGTTGGAAGCGGGATATTTGGTAAACGGAGCTACACCTCCTGAGGCGCTTCGCGCCTTCCCCCTCTCTCTACGCGCTGCGCGCTAGGGGAGGGAGACGACAGCCTTGCTGCGGGGCGGCCCTTGCTCGCTGTCGCTAGTGTGGGGCTGCGTCCGCTGCAAGTTTCAGCGACTGAGTCGAAGTCTCTTCTTCTTTTTATGGCCTTTTCATCTGGCATTCCGAGGGCAGGTCTACCTGCTGCATGGAGTAGGCCGCATCGGTTCTGAAGCCGTAGTTCGTGCCTTCCCAGCCCGCCTTGACGGCTTTGCCATCCACGGGGGCGATGGTGTTGACGACCTGGGGCAACAGCAGCTGATGGTCTTTGCCGCGCATCTTGACGGGGCCGAAGATGGTGTCCATCTGCATGTCCTCCATGGCCTTGGCAATTTTCACGGGTTCGGTGGACTGGGCTTTGGCCATGGCCGCAGCCAGCATGCGGGGCACCAGGTCCATGCGGGGCGACAGAAAATCCTGACCCATCTTGGCTTTGTATTCCCGGGCGCGGGCGTCGGCCTGTGGGCGCTCTGCCATGCCGGGGTGCCATTCGGCCACCCAGGTGACCTGGCCGATCTTGGCTTGCGAGATGGCCGTCACCGTGCCGGGCATGCCGCCTGCACTATGGTTGAAGTAGCGCAGGTTGTAGCCTGAGTCACCAGCGGACTTGAGCAGCAGTGCCAGGTCCTGCCCCCAGTTGCCGGTGATCACCGAATCCGTGCCCACCTCTTTCATCTTGGAGACATAGGGCGCGAAGTCCTTGATGCGGCCCATGGGGTGCAGGGTCTCGCCCACGAACTGGATATCCGGCCTGGCTTTGCTCACCATGCTGCGCCCGAAACTGGCCCATTGCTTGCCGTGGGCATAGTCCTGGTTGAGCAAAAAGACTTTCTTGATTTCGGGCTGGGACTGGATGTAGTTCGCAACGGCCTGCATGCGCATGGCCGTGTTCGCATCGAACATGAAATGCCAGAAGCTGCAGGACTTTCCGGTCAGCTCGGGGTCGATGGAGCTGTGGTTGAGAACCAGCACCTCCTTGCCTGGATTGCGCTGGTTGTAGCGCGTTGCCGATTGCACCAGGGCCGTGACGACCGATGAGCCCGAGCCTCCCGTCACCACCACGCGTGCACCCTGATCAATGGCGGCTTGCAGAGCGCTTTGGCTTTCCTGGGCAGAGAGCTTGCTGTCGAACTGCAGCAGCTGAAACTTGGCGCCGTTGTAGAGACCTCCTCTGGCATTCACGTCGTCAACGGCATAAAGCACATGGTTGCGCATCAGCTCGCCCACATTGGCAAATGGACCTGAGAGCGGATCGATGAAGGCGATCTTGAACGGCTCTGGCGTCTGTGCGAGCGCGGAGCCTGCGTACAGGCCGGTACAGAGGCTGGCAGCCAGTGCAATGGCTGAAAAGCGAACGGACATGGTTTTGTCTCCAGGGTGGTGGATTGCGCCTTGGCTGCTCAAGCTCTTAAGTGGCGCTGTTGCTGGTGGATGGAACGCTCTTGCGGCGCTTTGTAGAAGGAGTGGATTCGATTGCGGGCGCAGGCTTGGCCGTGCGCTTGCGCGGTGTGGCAGCAGAGGGTGAGGAAGAGGCAGAGGTGGTGATGCGCAGGCCCAGCACGCGCGACGCCAGATCGGTCAGCTCGACCACCATCTCGGCGGGCCCCAGCTTGCCGCCGGGCTGATACCAGTTGTAGAGAAAGCCCGGCAGGCTGCAGGCCGCCTGTGCCGTAATGCGCGTGTCGCGAAAATCGAAGTGACCGCTGGCGCGACCTTCGTCGAGCAGGGCGCAGAACTGCTTGTAGAACTGCTGCGCCACATGGCGCGAGGCCTTGAGGTAGGCGGGGCTGAAGGCCTGCGGCTCTCGATAGGGAAAAAAGCCTGCGGGGTAGTGCGCAATGGTGGCGGCAATCAGGCGCTGCAGGCCGTCCACCGCTTTTTCATGGGCGGGGCGCGGGTCATCAGTTGCAAAGTCCAACACCGTGAAACAGGCTTCGGTAGGTGCCCAGCACAGGGTCTCAAAAATCTCCTGTTTGTTGCGAAAGTAGTAGTAGACAAAAGGCTTGGTCACGCCCAGTGCCTGCACGATCTGTTCAATGGTGGTGTTGGCGTAGCCATAGCGGTCAAACAGAGCTTCGGCGGCTTTCAGAATACGCTCGCGCTTCTCGTCGGAGCCTGCCGTGGGAAGGCGCTGACGACCACTGGGTGCGACGGGGGCTGCCGGCTTTCGGGTGTTCTTTCTGGGCGTTGCGGACATGAGGGTTTGCGTGTGTCGCATTCGTTATACCAATGGGTAGTAATGTTCTACCGACGGGTATACATTGGCAAGACGCCGAGGCGAAGATTGTCCTAAGGCAATCCCTGAGAAAGCCCGCAAAGGGGCTCCAGGACTCGGTTTTCATGAGACACCCAGGAGACAACCATGGCTGAATCTGAGACCCTCATCCCCTTGCATGAGGCCTTGCGTCGCAATGCGCGCCACCATCCCGAATGTGATGCCTATATCTGGTATGGGCAGCACATCAGCTGGCAGCAAATGGATGATTACAGCGATGCCGTGGCCGCACATCTGCAGCAGCTTGGGGTGAAAAAAGGTGAGCCTGTGGCGCTGTTCATGAACAACTGTCCGCAGTACATCGTGGCGCATTACGCGGTGCAGAAAATCGGTGCCATCGTCTGTCCCTGCGGGCCGCTGAACAAGGAGCACGAGCTGGAATACCAGCTCAATGATTTGAAGGCACGCGTCATCATCGCGGCCGATGTGCTGCTACCCGTGGTGGACAAGGTGCGCAGCATCACGGCGCTGGAACATGTGTTGGCCGTGCGCTATGCCGAGTGGCTGCCAGAGCACCCCATGCTGGCGCTGCCTGCCGAGCTGCAAGCCCCCATGCAGCCGCTGCCTCAGCAGGTGCAGTCGCTGTGGAGCGTCATGCACAGCGGCGCAAAGCCAGAGTCTGTGGCCGTGAGCATGGACGATGTGGCGTTGATGACTTACACCTCGGGCACGACCGGTTTGCCCAAGGGCGCAATGCTCAGCTACGGCAGCGCGGCGAGCAAGACGGCGGGGGCTTCGGACTGCACCGGCGTGACCGATCAGGATGTGCTACTGGCCGTGGCGCCGCTCTATCACATTGCCGGTATGTCCATGGGCGTGAACATGCCCGTGTACTCTGGCGCGCCCTGCGTGCTGCTGCACCGCTTTGATCCGCTGGCCGTGGCCCAGGCCATGGAGCGCTACCGCGTCAGCTGGTGGTACAGCATCGCGCCCATGAATGTGGCGCTGATGCAGCTGCCGGGTGTGGAGAAGATGGATTTCAGCGCGCTGAGGCGCAATACCGTCACCAGCTTTGGCATCAGCTACACCGAGGATCTGGCCAACAAGTGGCGGCAGTTTGCGCCCAATGCCATCTCCAGCGAGGCGTCCTATGGCCTGTCCGAAACCCACACCATGGATACCTTCATGCCCGGTGATGCCATCCGCTGGGGCACGCATGGCAAGCCCGTGCCGGGCAACGAAATCCGCGTGATCGACCCCGAAACCGGCGAGCCGCTGCCAGCGGGTGAAGTGGGCGAAATCATCATTCGCGGCCCCGGCAATTTCAAGGGCTACTGGAACAAGCCCGAGGCCACGGCCAAGACGCTCAAGGACGGCTGGGTCTACACCGGCGATATGGGCAAGTTCGATGAGGACGGCTATCTGACCTTCATCGGCCGCTTCAAGGAAATGATCAAGGTCTCGGGCTACAGCGTGTTTCCCGAAGAGGTTGAAACCATTTTGATCAAGCACCCAGCCGTTGCACAGGCCGCCGTGATCGGCGTGCCCGATGCGCAAAAAGGCGAGGTGGTGCGTGCCTTCATCGTCTGCAAGAGCGGGCAGAGCGTGGATGCCGATGCGCTGCTGGCCTGGTGCAAAGAGCATATGGCCACGTACAAGGCGCCGCGAGAGCTGCGCTTTATCGATGCGCTTCCGGCCACGGGCGCGGGCAAGGTGCTGCGTCGTCTGCTCAAGGACATTTCTTGAGATTTAGATGAAACAGGCCTGAAACCATTTAACTGCAAGCGCAGTCAGCTATAAAAACGAGAGCTTCATGTTTGAAAAAGTCCTGATCGCCAATCGCGGTGAAATTGCGCTGCGCATCATTCGTGCCTTGCAGGAGCTAGGCATTCCCAGCCTGGCGATCTACGCCGAAGACGATGCTGATGCCGCGCATGTCAAAGCGGCAGATGAAGCGGTGGCGTTGAACGCCAGCGGCCCGGCGGCCTATCTGGACGGCGCGCATTTGCTGCAAATTGCGCATGAGCAAGGCTGCGATGCGCTGCACCCCGGCTATGGTTTTTTGAGCGAGAACGCCGACTTCGCCCGCGCCTGCGCGGCAGCGAATGTGCGCTTTATCGGCCCCACGCCCACACAGCTGGCGCTGCTGGGCGACAAGGCCAAAGCCAGGGCGCTGGCCCAGCAATGCGGCGTGCCGCTGATGCCCGGCAGCACCGAGGCCGTGACGCTGGCGCAGGCCCAGCAGTTCTTCGCACAGCAGCAGGCCGATGGTGCCAGCGGCATCATGATCAAAGCCATTGGCGGCGGTGGCGGGCGCGGCATGCGAGCCGTGATGCATGCGGATGAGGTCGCTGCTGCTTATGAGCGCTGCCGCAGCGAGGCGCAGGCCGCGTTTGGCGTGGACGGCGTGTATGTGGAGCGCCTGATGACCGGTGCGCGCCATATCGAGGTGCAGATTCTGGGCGACGGCAGCGAGTGGCCGCTGGCGCTGGGCGAGCGTGAATGCACGCTGCAGCGGCGCTTTCAGAAACTGGTGGAAATTGCGCCCAGTCCCAGCTTGCCGCAGCCGCTACGCAAGCGCATCACACAGGATGCGCTGCGCATGGCGGCTGAAATTCGTTATGAAAGCCTGGGCACGTTTGAGTTTCTGGTGGATTTGGAAAGCCAGTCTCTGCCCTATGTGTTCATTGAGGCCAACCCGCGCCTGCAGGTGGAGCACACCATCACCGAAGAGGTGTTCGGCGTGGACCTGGTGCAGGCCCAGATTGCCATTGCAGCGGGCGAACATTTTGCGGATCTGGGGCTGGATGTGAATGCACCGCCCAAGCCGCGCGGCTATGCCATGCAGTGGCGCATCAATGCCGAGACGCTGGATGCCCAAGGCCAGTCGCGCCCCGGCAGCGGCCGCATCAGCCACCTGCACTGGCCGCAGGGCCCTGGCCTTCGTGTGGACAGCCATGCGCAGCAAGGCGTCAGCCCTTCGCCACATTACGACAGCCTGCTGGCCAAGCTCATCGTGCACAGCAATGCGCCGCGTTTTGAGGATGTGCTGCGCCGCTCTCAGCGCGCGTTGGGCGATTGCCGTATTGCAGGTCTGGCCAGCAATCTGCCTCTGCTGCAGGCGCTGGCGCTGCGCCCCGAAATGCAGTCGCAGCAAGTGCATACGCGCTGGCTGGAAGAGGTGCTGTCAGAGCTGCTCAGTGCTTCTGAAAAAATAGCTGTTAGCGCATGTGAAGCAAGCAATTCAGATACAAAATCATCTGAAAATCATGAACAACAAGCGCTAGAAGCTCCTGAAAATGCAGTGCTGGCCCCCATGCCTGCGCGCGTGGTGCAGTGGACTGTTGCGGCTGGGCAGAGCGTGGCCAAAGGCGCAGAGCTGGGCATTCTCGAAGCCATGAAGATGCAGCATGTGCTGCTGGCAGAGCGCGCTGGCGTGGTGCAGCAGTGCCTGGTGCAGCCGGGTGCGTATGTGGCGCAGGGCCAGCCTTTGCTGCTGCTGGAAGCCGCACAGGGCGATGCCGCTCATGCCGAGCGGGCCGCCGAGGAGCTGGACCCCGATCACATTCGCGCCGATCTGCAGCGTGTGAAAGACCGTCACGCTTTCACGCTGGATGCGGCGCGGCCTGAAGCCATGGCCAAGCGCCATGCACAGGGCAGCCGCAGCGCGCGCGAGAACATTGCTGACCTGTGTGACGAGGGCAGCTTTATCGAATACGGTGCGCTGGCGATTGCGGCGCAAACGCGCAGGCGCAGCATCGACGACCTGGTGGCCAACACGCCTGCCGACGGCATGGTGACCGGCATTGGCTCCATCAACGCGGCGCAGTTTGGTGAGGACAAATCGCGTGCCGTGGTCATGTCCTATGACGCCACGGTGCTGGCGGGTACGCAGGGCATGCGCAACCATGCCAAGACCGATCGCATGCTGGGCATTGCCCTGCAGCAAAAACTGCCCGTGGTGCTGTTTGCCGAAGGCGGGGGCGGGCGCCCCGGCGATACCGATACGCCTGTGGTTGCGGGCCTGCATGTCCACACCTTTGCGGCCTATGCGGCGCTCTCGGGTCAGGTGCCAGTGGTGGGCATTACGCATGGGCGCTGCTTTGCGGGCAATGCGGCGCTGCTGGGCTGCAGCGACGTCATCATCGCCACGCGCAGCAGCAATATCGGCATGGGTGGCCCGGCCATGATTGAAGGCGGTGGCCTGGGCGTTTTCAAGCCCGAAGAGGTCGGCCCTGCCAGCGTGCAGCATGCCAATGGCGTGATCGATATTCTGGTGGATGACGAAGCGCAGGCGGTGGCGGCGGCCCGTCATTATTTGTCGTTCTTTCAGGGCCGCACACAGCAGTGGACAGCGCCCGACCAGCGCCTGCTGCGCTATGTCGTGCCTGAGAACCGCTTGCGCGCTTACGACACGCGCCAGGCCATGGCACAGCTGGTGGATGAGGGCAGCTTGCTCATGCTGCGCACCGGTTTTGGTCTGGGCATACACACGGCGCTGGCACGCATTGAAGGCCGGCCCGTGGGACTGCTGGCCAACAATCCTGCGCATCTGGGTGGGGCGATTGATGCCGATGCTGCCGACAAAGCTGCGCGCTTTATGCAGTTGTGCAATGCGCATGGCATTGCCATCGTCAGCCTGGTCGATACGCCCGGCTTCATGGTGGGGCCGGAGATTGAAAAGACCGCCCAGGTGCGCCATGTCAGCCGCCTGTTTGTGATGGCGGCCAAGCTGCGCGTGCCGTATTTCAGCGTGGTGCTGCGCAAGGGCTATGGCCTGGGAGCCATGGGCATGACGGCGGGCAGCTTTCATGCGCCCATCTTCAACGTGGCCTGGCCTACGGGCGAGTTTGGTGCCATGGGCCTTGAGGGTGCGGTGCGCCTGGGCTTTCGCAAAGAGCTTGAAGCCCTGCCCGAAGGTGCCGAGCGCGAAGCGCTGTTCCAGAAGCTGCTGGCCCAGCAATACGCGCATGGCGAGGCCATGCATATGGCGGCCACGCTGGAGGTTGATGCGGTGATCGACCCGGCGGACACCAGAGCCTGGCTGGTGCGCGGCATGGCCGGTGCGCGACTGCGAGAAGGTGACGGGCGCTTTGTTGATACCTGGTAAATGCGGATGAAAGCGCTAGCAATTACAAGCTAAATATGGCTTAAGTGCAGGTGAGGTATGCGCTTTAAGCTCATGTTTTTGATATGAAACCTATATGGGGATTCATATCTTCCCTCGTGCTAAGCTGAAACGACGTGCCAACGCCCGGCGGCCTTTGCAGGCTGTGTCCGGGCGTTTTTGACCGCTCAATTTGTGAATGGAGACATCCCCATGCCCGGACTTTTGCCCGACGTTGATCCTGATGGCCTGCTTGAATTTTCAGTGGTCTATACCGACCGTGCGCTCAACCACATGTCCCAGAAGTTTGTGGGAGTGATGCAGGACATCCTGGGCATGCTCAAGGAGGTCTATCACGCCAACACGGCCGTGCTGGTTCCCGGCAGCGGCACGTTTGGCATGGAAGCCGTGGCGCGCCAGTTCGCCAACCGCGAGAAGGTGCTGATCGTGCGCAATGGCTGGTTCAGCTATCGCTGGACGCAGATCTTCGATGCCGACGCCGGTCTGGGCGGCGGCTCCGTGGTCTGCAAGGCGCGCAAGCAGGGTGCGGGCAGCCAGGACCCCTGGGCACCGTGCCCGGCGCAGGATGTGGCAGAGACCATTCGAGTGGAGCGCCCCAAGGTGGTGTTTGCTCCGCATGTAGAAACGGCCAGCGGCATCATGCTGCCCGATGAATACCTGCGCACCGTCGCCGATGCGGCACACGAGGTCGGCGCGCTGTTCGTGCTCGATTGCGTGGCTTCAGGTGCCATGTGGGTGGATATGGAAAAGACGGGCGTGGATGTGCTGATCTCGGCACCGCAAAAGGGCTGGAGCAGCTCGCCTTGCTGCGCCATGGTCATGCTCTCTGAGCGTGCCCGCGAAGCGATCGAGCACACGCAAAGCTCGAGCTTTTCTTGCGATCTGAAAAAGTGGATGCAGATTGCCGAGGGCTACGAAAAAGGCCAGCACGCCTATCACACCACCATGCCCACCGATGCGCTGCTGCGCCTGCGCGATGTGATGCAGGAGGCGCGCGACTACGGCTTTGCCAAGGTGCGTGAAGAGCAGATGGAGCTGGGCCGCAAGGTGCGCGATTTGCTGGAGTCGCGCGGCTTCCCCAGCGTGGCTGCCGATGGCTACAAGGCTCCCGGCGTGGTCGTCAGCTACACCACCGACCCCGAAATCCAAAGCGGTCGCGCCTTCCTCAAGGTCGGCCTGCAGACCGCCTCGGGTGTGCCGCTGCAATGCGATGAAGGGCCGGACTTCAAGACCTTCCGCATCGGTCTGTTCGGGCTGGACAAGTGGCATGCGCCGGATCGCTCCGTGGCACACCTGTCCAAGGCGCTGGACGAGATCGGCATCCCTGCAGCCAGGAACTGATCGCCGCATTGCGGTGATGAGATTTTGTCCCCGGCTTCGTAATAGAGTCGGGGCTTTGTTTGTTACAGCGCATACCCATGAAAAAAGCAGCATCTATCGTCTGTGCCGTGTTTGCCATGTGGGCTGGCTCGGCCATTCAGGCCGCGCCGGTCACCACCGCCAGCGGACTGATCTATGACAGCCAGGTGGAGGGCACAGGCCCCAGTCCCAAGGCGACAGACACCGTCAAGGTGCATTACCGTGGCTACTTTCCCGATACGGGCAAGGAGTTCGACAGCTCCTACGCGCGCAAGCAGCCCATCGAATTTCCGCTCGATGGCGTGATCCCCTGCTGGACCGAGGGCGTACAGAAGATGAAGGTGGGCGGCAAGGCCAAGTTCACCTGCCCACCCGAGATCGCCTACGGCAGCCGTGGTGCAGGGCGCGCCGTCCCGCCCAATGCCACGTTGAATTTTGACGTCGAGCTGCTGGACATTCGGGGGCGCTGATCAGGGCGCTCTATCTGAAGTCGCCGCGCCAGGCGCTGCAGATTGGCGCGGTCGAGCTGTAGCTCGCGCGCTGCGGCGGCCCAGTTGCCCTGGTGGCGGCTCAGGCTGGCGCTGACCAGCTGGCGCTCGTATTCGGTCACGGCGGCTCGCAGGCCGGCTTCGGGCAAGTCCATGAGCGGGTTTGCAAGCGGCGCGCTCTGGGCTGGTGCAGGCGCTGACGATGGTGTTGATGTGGGTGCTTCGGCACGGTCCCAGAGATCGGCCAGTCCCAGGCTCACAATGCGCAGCCTTGTGCCTGAGCGGCTGGCGCTGCCGTCATGGCGGCTCAGGGCCTTGAGCACGGCGCGGCTGATCAGGTGCTCCAGCTCGCGCACATTGCCGGGCCAGCCATGCTTGAGCAAGGCTGCCTGTGCGGCGGCGTCCAGACGCAGCCCACCCAGGTTGAGCCTTGAGCGGTTTTCTTCCAGAAAATACCCGGCCAGCTGCAGCACATCGCTGTCGCGCTCGCGCAGTGGCGGCACATTGAGCGGATAGACATTGAGCCGGTGATAGAAGTCCGCGCGCATGCGCCCGGCGGCCACTTCCGCCGCCAGATCACGGTTGGTGGCGGCAATCACACGCACATCCACATGGTGCTCCCGGTCCGAGCCCAGGCGCTGCAGCTGACCGCTTTGCAGCACGCGCAGCAGCTTGGCCTGCACGGGCAGTGATAGTTCTCCCACCTCGTCCAGAAACAGCGTGCCCTGGTGCGCCTGCTCGAACTTGCCGCTGCGCTCGCTCAAAGCGCCCGTGAAGGCGCCGCGCACATGGCCGAACAGCTCGCTTTCGACCAGGTTGTCGGGCAGGGCTGCGCAGTTGATGCTGATCATGGGCTTGCCCGCGCGGCCTGACTGCGCATGCACGGCCTGGGCCACCAGCTCCTTGCCGGTGCCGGTTTCGCCGGTGATGAGCACGCAAAGATCGCTGGCCGCGACCAGGGCCATGTCCTTTTGCAGCTGCCGCATGGCCGGGCTTGAGCCTTGCAGCCCGCGCTGGGCGGGCGCAGCCGCTCTGGCAGAGCCGGTGGCGCCGCGTGCGAGCTGGGCCAGTTGGTGCACGCGCTCGGCCGTGGCCACGGTGGCGGCGGCCAGATTGCTGAAGGCCTGCAGCATGGCCAGTGCGGCGGGGTCGGCAAAGCGGCCCGGCTCCAGTGCGTCCAGCGTCAGCAGACCCCAGGGCAGGCCGCCCAGCTGCAGCACGCAGCCCATGCAGTCATGCACATGCAGCTCGGTAATGGCCTGGCCCTTGTGCGCTACCAGCCCGTCATAGGGATCGGGCAAAGGGCTGTCGGGCGCAAAGCGCATGGCCTGGCCGGCCGCCAGCAACTGGGCAAAGCGCGGATGCTCGGCCAGGCGAAAGCGCCGCCCCAGCGTATCGGGCATCAGGCCGTCGATGGCCATGGGGCGCAGCCATTCGCCTTCGAGCTTGAGCAAGGCTACGGCATCGGCGGGCAGCAGATTGCGCAGCGCGGCCAGCAGGCGGCGCAGGCGTTCGCGCTCGCTCAGATCCTGGGCCAGGTCGGCGATCAGCGGAATGACGGCATGGAGGATGTGGGATGTTGTCATACTGACATCGGTATGGGTCTAAAAGACTTCTTTTGCTTGATGTCGTATTGACTCATATTTCTGCAAGCCATTGTTTTTCAATGGTCTTGATGTTGGCACGCAGCTTGCAGTTATTCGACCAAGCCTTGCAACCGCGCAAGGCGGCAACCTGGAGATTTGCATGCTGACCGAACGTCAACGCGAGATTGTCAAAGCCACCGTCCCTCTGCTGGAAACCGGCGGCGAAGCCCTGACCACCCATTTCTACCAAACCATGCTGGCCGAGTACCCCGAGGTGCGCCCGCTGTTCAATCAGGCCCACCAGCAAAGCGGTGCCCAGCCCCGTGCGCTGGCCCACAGCGTGCTGATGTATGCCAAGAACATCGACCGCCTGGAAGGTCTGGGCAATCTGCCCGCACAAATCATCAACAAGCATGTGGCGCTGCAGGTGCAGGCCGAGCATTACCCCATCGTCGGTGCCTGCCTGCTGCGCGCGATCCGCGAGGTGCTGGGTGCCGAGATTGCGACCGATGAAGTCATCGCTGCCTGGGGCGCGGCCTATCAGCAGCTGGCCGATATTCTGATCGCGGCCGAGCGCAGCATCTACGAGCAGACGGCAGCGGCAGAAGGTGGCTGGCGCGGTGCGCGTGACTTCAAGCTGGTGAAGAAGGAGGCCGAGAGCGCCGAGATCACATCGTTCTATCTGGAGCCAGCCGATGGCGGCGCGGTGATTGCTCACCAGCCCGGCCAGTACATCGGTCTGCGTGTGATGGTCGACGGCCTGGAACAGCGCCGCAACTATTCGCTGTCGGCCGCCAGCAATGGCAAGAGCTATCGCATCAGCGTCAAGCGCGAAGCCGGTGGCAAGGTCTCGCGCTATCTGCACGACCAGGTGCAGGTAGGCGATGTGCTGCAGTTGTTTGCTCCGTCGGGCCACTTCACGCTGCAAGAGGGCAGCAAGCCGCTGGTGCTGATCAGCGGTGGTGTGGGCATCACGCCCACCTTACCCATGCTGCAGGCGGCGCTGCCCACGGGCCGCGAGATCACCTTTATCCACTGCGCGCGCGACCGCGGCGTCCACGCCTTCCGCGAGAAGATCGATGCGCTGGTGGCCGCGAATGAGCAACTGACACGTCGCTATTGCTACGACCAGGCGGGCGACAGCGATGGCGTGGATGCGCAAGGCCTGCTGAGCACCGATCAACTGGGGCAGTGGCTGCCCGCGTCCCGCGATGCCGATGTCTACTTCCTGGGCCCGCGCGGCTTTATGCGCAGCGTCAAGCAGTCGCTGCGTGAGCTGGGCGTGCCTGACGCCCAGGTGCATTACGAGTTCTTTGGTCCCGCCGAAGCGCTGGCTTGACGTTATAGCGGCCCTGAACGGCTTTACCTGCCTTGTCGCTTCCTCCTCTTTCTACGCGCTACGCGCTACGCGCTAGCGGAAGAGGGCGAAGAGGACGAAGCCGTCGCTGCGAGGCGGCCCTTGCTCGGTGCCCCTCGCTTTGGGTAGTGCCGGTTTTCAATCCAATCGATGCTCATTAAAAAAGAGCTGCCTGCGCTTGGTATGTCTGGATTTCAATGCGAAAAGCATCTGAAACCCATGCAAATCCAGCGCAGGCAGCTCTTTTTATGGAGTCATGACATTGCACGCAGCGCTTGAATTGAGCGTGCACCTTGCCAGAGACATTGAGCAAGGGCCGCCCCGCAGCGAGAATGTCGTCCCCCTCCCGTATTGCGAAGCAAAGCGAGAGAGGGGGAAGGCGCAAAGCGCCTCAGGGGGTTAACGGTAATAAGCCTCAACCGTACCCTTGATCTTGATCAGCAGAGGGTGGCCCTTGCGGTCCAGCGCCTTGCCGTGGGGCACTTTCACCCAGCCTTCGCTGATGCAGTATTCCTCGACGTCAAAACGATCCTTGCCGTTAAAGCGGATGCCGATGTCGTGCTCGAACACGGCGGCCACATGGTGAGGGCTGCGAGGGTCGATGGACAGGTGGTCGGGCAGTTCGGGGCGGGTAGCGTCGGTCATGATTCTTGGGAAGTCAGGGATACAAAGCTCGCTATTTTCGGCGCATTTGCAAAAGCCTGTCTTGCCTCACACCATGTGTCAGACAAGGCAGACGGCTCTCAATCGGGGCTGCTGCCATAGGCGAGCAAGGCTGGCTCGCCTATGCTTGCACCCATGCTCACGCAAGAACAACGCCTGTCTCTGCAGCAAGCCAAGCGCTTGCCGCTGATTCTTTTGCTGGTCGTCACGGCGGGCTTTATTGCCACGGCGCTGGCGGGCTCGCGCTGGGGTATTGCGGGCCAGGCCGTGCCGCTGTGGCTGGTCTGCCTGCGCGCCATCTGCGAGGCGGCCATGGTCGGCGCACTGGCCGACTGGTTTGCCGTCTCGGCCCTGTTTCGGCGCATACCGCTGCCGCTGGTGGGGCGGCACACGGCCATCATCCCGCGCAACAAGGACCGCATAGGCCAGAACCTGGCCACGTTTGTGCGCGACAAGTTTCTCGACGCTCCCTCGCTGGTGGCGTTGATCGAGCGCAACAACCCCGCGCAGGCACTGGCCGACTGGCTGACGGCACCGGCCAACAGCCAGTTGCTGGGCAAGCAGGTGGCGCGGCTGGCGCTGGCGGCGCTGGAGATGGTGCAGGACAAGCAGGTCGAGAAGTTTCTGACCCAGTCGCTCAAGGCCGTGATGCAGCATGTGGATCTGTCGCGCACGGCGGCTTCGCTGCTGTCGGGGCTGACGGCGGGCGGCCGCCACCAGGAGGTGCTGGACGATGTGCTGGCGCGCATCAGCCGCGTGCTGCGCCAGGAGCAGACCCATGTGCTGATTGCGCAGACGATCGTGATCTGGCTCAAGCGCGAGCACCCGATCAAGGAAAAAATGCTGCCCACGGACTGGCTCAGCGACAAGGGCGCGGCCATGATTGCCAGTGCGCTGGACAGTTTGCTGCAGGACGTGGCGCAGAACCCCGGTCACCGGCTGCGCGAGGCCTTTGATGGCTCGATTCAGCGGCTGATCGAGGGGCTGCAGAACGACCCGGCCTACGCCGAGCGGGTGGAGAAGCTGCGCAACTATCTGCTGCACGACGAAAAGCTGGCCGCCTATCTGCGTGAGCTATGGGCCGGCTGGCGTGCCAAGCTGGAGCGCGATCTGGCCGATGAAAACTCGGCCCTGGCGCGCCGTGCTGCGGTGATGGGGCGCTGGCTGGGGCAGGCGCTGGCGCATGACGAGGCCCTGCGCAGTTCCATGAACGAGCGCCTCAAGCGCTGGGCGACGACGCTGGCGCCCGATGTCTCGCAGTTCATTGCCAAACATATTGCCGACACGGTGCAGCGCTGGGATGCTGAGCAGCTGTCGGAGCTGATCGAGGCGCATATCGGCAAGGACCTGCAGTACATACGCATCAACGGCACGCTGGTGGGCGGAGCCGTCGGGCTGCTGCTGTTTGTGATCTCCCACGCCGGTGCCTTGTGGCGCAATCTGCTGATGTGGCTGGCCTGAACGTTGAGGCTGATCTCTATTGAATTGATAGCTGGTAGCGTTGGTTATTCAATGGTTTCAAGGTGAGAAATGCTTGAAATCAGCTTTCATCAAGCGCTGGCAGCTATCAAAACCATTAGGCGCTGGGCGTGGCCGGGTCGGACGGCAGCAACTGCTTGCCAATCAGCTGCCAGGCCTTGGCGGCATCGGTCTGGCCGGCAAACAGATGGCAGCTGGCAGCCGTCATGGCGATGCGGCCATTTTCGGGCTCCAGATCAAAGGCCAGCTCGCACTGCGCGGCTGCATTGGCCCACATGACTAGCGCATTCTTGTTCTCTTCTTTTTGCAGGGCGTGGGCTTCGGCCATCCAGGCCTGAGCCAGGCGGAAGGCGGCTTCGGGCTCGGTCATGTCGGCCTTGTGCGCCAGGTAGAACTCCTTGCCGGCTGCTTGCCACAGCGCGCGGGCCTGGTCGAAATCCTGTGTGGCAACCTTTTGCGCTTGCAGCACCAGTGCATTGCCCGCTTGCAGGTGGGCTTCGTAGGTCGAGGTGTCTTGGTCTTGAGGCATGGCCGATATTGTCCTCATTGCATGGCTTGGCGCAGCGCAAGTCCGCGCAAGTCCCCAGGACTGCCTCGGGACTTTGGGGCCACTTTGGCCAGCGAGCGGGGTGCGAAGCGCTAGTAACGGAAGTCGAGCTGGCGCGGGCTTTTGCCGATCTGCACGGACTGGGTCTGGCTGTTGCCGTCCTTGGTGGTGGCGGTGATCTGGTAACTGCCCGCAGGCAGCTTGATCAGACAGACGGGGCCGTTGGCGGTGAACTGGCTGCTGACCTTGGGGGAATGCACATCGACCTTGACGCTGGCCAGGTAGGCGCCGCTTTTTTCAGCGAACAGCAGCGACAGCGGATAGCTTTTCATGGCGGCGCGCATGGCCGTTGATTCATCCTCGCCGATGCCGCCGCAGCTGTAGCTCAGCGGCCCGGCCTCTTGCATGGCAGGAATCTGGCTCTGGGACAGAGCGGGCAAAGCCAGCAATGCGCTGGCGGCCAGAGTCAGAGCGGTGCGGTGGTGAAAACCAGACATGGTGTTTCCTTTCAGAGATCCACAGACTGGCGATGCTGCGACTGCGGCGCGTTGCCGTATGTCAGCCCTGCTTGGTGCTGCTTGTGGGTGACGCAGGCATTTACGTGGCATTTACGCGGCGTTGCCGAACGTTGCAACTGCCTAGGGCTGCGGCGGCTGTGGCTCGGCGGGCAAGCTCAGGCCGACGGTGGTGAGGACCGTATCGGAGCGCGCAAACGCCTGGCCGCCATGCATGCGGGCAATGGCGGCCACGATGGCCAGGCCCAGGCCATGGTTGCGGTCGCCCTGGCTGCGCGAGGTGTCCGAGCGGTAGAAGCGATCAAACAGACGGGGCAGATGCTCGGCCGCGATGCCCGGCCCCAGGTTGCACACGGCCAGCGTGACCTGGCCTGACTGGGGGCGGCTGATCTGCACGCTGATGCAGCTGCCGGGCGTGGCATAGCGCGTGGCATTGCCCAGCAGATTGGACAGCGCACGGCGCAGCAGCCGGGCATCGACCTGGGCCTGTGCGTCGCCCTGCACCTTTACCTGCAGGCCCGCCTCCTGCAGGGCAGCTTCGTGGTATTCCACCACCTCGCTGGCCAAGGCGGCAAGGCTGGCCACCTGAATGCGGTGCGCGCTCTCGCCACGGTCGGCATGGGACAGAAACAGCATGTCGGCCACGATGGCGGCCATGCGCTGCAGGTCTTCGAGGTTGGAGGCCAGGATGTCGCGCAGCTCCTCGGCGTCGCGTGGCTTGCGCAGGGCCAGCTCGCAGCTGCTGATGAGCGTGGTCAGCGGGGTGTTGAGCTCATGGGCCACATCGGCATTGAAGGCCTCCATCTGCCGGTAGGCCACGGCCAGGCGTTCGAGCAGGGCGTTGAACTGGGCAATCAGCGGTCGCAGCTCCTGCGGCTGGTTGCTGTCGTCCAGCCGCTTTTGCCAGTCGCGGGCCAGGTCTGCGGCACCCAGTTGCCGGGTTTGCTCGACCAGCGAATGCAAGGGGGCCAGGCCGCGTCGCACCAGCCAGGCACTGAGCAAAGACACCAGCAAGGAGCTGGCGATGGCGGCCAAGCCCAGAATCCAGGCCAGCTGGCGCAGCAGGGCATCGTCGGGGCGGCGGTCCAGCATCAGCAGCACCTGTGCCGTGCTGGTGGGCTGTTGCGCGGAAGTTGGCGATGCAGGCAGGGGGAGCTGCACGGTGAAGCTGCGGCGCTCGCTACGGCTGTCGTTCAGCGGCTGGCGCAGCTTTTCAAACAGCAGCTTGCCATGGGCGTCGGTCATGCGCAGCGACAGCTCGTCATGCCCGGTCAGAAAGTCGCCCAGCATATGCATCATCACGCTGGGTGTGTGCGATGCGCGGCCTTCCTGCAACAAGTGCTGCAGCGCGGCCTGCTTGTGGTCGAGGTTGTCCTGCTGGCGCTGTGCCAGCGTGACCAGGCTGCCCCAGTATACGGCCACGCAGACCAGGCCCAGCCCCAGCATGGTCTGCAAGGCCAGTGAGCGGGACAGGCGTTTGCCGAGGTGGGGGATTTTTTCAGTCATCAAGGGGGCAGAGTTCATTCATGCGACGCTGCGCAACTCCAGCACATAGCCCATGCCGCGCACGGTGTGCAGCAGCGGTACGGCAAACGGCGCGTCAAGCTTGAGTCGCAGGCGGCGCACAGCCACCTCCACCACATTGGTTTCGCTGTCGAAATTCATGTCCCAGACCTGGGATGCCAGCTCGGTGCGCGACAACACCTCGCCCTGTCTGCGCAGCAGCAGGCTCAGCAGGTTGAACTCCTTGGCGGTCAGGTCAAGCCGCTGTCCCGCACGGGTGGCGCGGCGGCGTAGCAGATCCAGCTCCAGGTCGGCCATGCGCAGCATGGTGGCCTCGGGCGTGGCCTGCGTCTGCAAGCCGCGGCGCAGCAGCGCGTGAATACGGGCGACCAGCTCCGAGAAGGCAAAGGGTTTGACCAGGTAGTCGTCGGCACCGGCCTGCAGTCCTTTGACGCGGTCTTCCACCTGTGCACGCGCTGTAAGCATGAGCACAGGCGTCTGCCGGGATTGGCGCAACGCAGCCAGCACAGCCAGGCCATCGATGCCGGGCAGCATGCCGTCCAGAATGATGAGGTCGTAGGCCTGCTCGGTGGCCATGTGCAGGCCATCGATGCCGCTGTGCACGGCATCGACCACAAAGCCTTCCTCGCTCAGGCCTTTTTGCAGGTACTCGGCGAGCTTGGTTTCGTCTTCGATGACTAGAAGCTTCATGGGCCGATTGTCGAGCAAGTCGGCTGATCGTGAAGATGACAAATTTGTCATCTTGAGGTCAGGGCCTTGTGGGGGGCGCTCCGCTAGATTCGCCCAGCCTGCAAAGGTCTGCCCATGAGAGGACGGGCTTGCGGGCGGAGCATCACCATGACATTCATTTCCAAGGCGGTTGCGGCCTGGCTGGGCGGCAGCCTGAGCTTGCTGACGCCCTGTGCCTGGGCGCAGGTGCAGACGCCGCCACCGGCACTGCAGCAGCCACAGTCCCCAGCGGCGGCAGTTGCCGCAGCCTCTGTCAATGCCCCCCTCAGTCTTGAGGCAGCGCTGGCGCTGGCCATGGAGCACAACCCCGGTTTGCGTGCTGCAGCACAGGCAGTGGCAGCCAGTGAGGGGGCCGTGATTCAAAGTGCTGCAAGGCCCAACCCCGAGCTGGCCTATTCGCAGGAGGACACGCGCCGCGAAACCCGCTCCATGACGCTGCAGTGGAATCAGCCCATTGAAATAGGTGGCAAGCGTGCCGCTCGCATGAAGGCTGCCGAGCATGGCCGCGAGCTGGCACAGGCGGAGCTGGAGGCTGCACGAGCGGGCTTGCGCGCCGATGTGCGCATGGCCTTTGCCAATGTGCTGGCCGCACAGCAGCGTGTGCTGCTGCACCAGAAGACGCTGGAGATTGCCAGCCAGGCACGTGATGCCGCCGCCAAGCGGGTGCAGGCCGGCAAGGCTGCGCCGCTGGAAGAGACCAAGGCCAGCGTGGCCCAGGGCAGCGCGCAGCTGGCGCTGGCGCAAGCCCAGTCCGGCCTGCGCGTGGCCCGCCAGCAACTGGCTTTGCAGTGGGGGGGGCAACCGGCATCGTTCGGTCTGGCTGTGGGCGAGCTGACGCAATTGCCACTCTTGCCTGCGCATGCCTTGATACAGGAAAAACTGGAGCAATCACCGCAGATGCTGCGGGCGCAGCAGGCTGTTTTGCAGGCCAGGTCCGTGGCGGAGCTGGAGCGTGCCAAGCGTCTGCCCGATCCCAGTGTGAGCCTGGGCATGAAGCGGGCGCAGGAGGTGGGGCGCAATCAGCTGGTCATCGGTATTTCGGTGCCATTGCCCATTCTGGACAGCAACCGCGGCAACCAGCTGCAGGCGCTGCGTCTGGCCGACAAGGCAGAAGACGAGTTGCTGGCCACGCGTCAGCAAATGCAGGCCGCCTTGCAGCAGCAGCAGGAGCTGCTGAAAAGCAGCCAGGCACAGGCGCAGCAGCTGGCGCAGCAGGTGCTGCCAGCTGCCGAATCCGCTTACGAGGTCGCGGCCAAGGGGTTTGCATTGGGCAAATTCAGCTATCTGGAAGTGCTGGATGCCCAGCGCACGCTGGCCGAGGCACGCAGCCTTTATCTGGAGCAGCTGGTGGCCACGCATCAGGCTGCTGCCGACATCACACGTCAGCTGGGCGATGTGCCCGGCCTTGAATAAGAACAAGCACCATGACTTCTTCCCCATCCAAGCCTCGCCGCACGGCGATTGCCATTGCCATCATCTTGGCGCTGGGCGCTGCAGCCGCAGCGGCCATTGTCTATGGAACACAGCCTGCAGCGGTGACTGCGCAGGAGCATGGCCATGCCCATGGCGCGCAGGACAAAGATCATGACCACGGGGCCGACGCCAAGGCTGGTGGTGCGCATGACCATGGTGCCGAGCATGCGCATGGTGATGGCGATGCGGGCCATGAAGAGGGCAGTGAGAAACATGATCACGATCACGACCATGCAGATGAGAAAAAGGCCGTGGAGAAAAGCGCTGCAGCCCATGCGGATGACGAAGAAGAGGGCTTGCTCAGACTGGATTCCGAGCGTGCCAAAGCGGCGGGGGTGACGATGTCCGTGGCAGGTCCGGCGGCCATTGGCAGCAGCTTGCAGCTGCCGGGAGAAATCCGCTTTAACGACGACAAGACCGCTCATGTGGTGCCGCGTGTCGCCGGGGTTGCCGAGAGCGTTGCCGCCAATCTGGGGCAGGTGGTCAAAAAGGGGCAGTTGCTGGCGGTGCTGACCAGCCCCGCGGTTTCCGAGCAGCGCAGCGAGCTGCTGGCGGCGCAAAAGCGCCTGGCGCTGGCGCGCACCACCTATCAGCGTGAAAAGCAGCTGTGGCAGGAAAAAATCTCGGCTGAGCAGGACTACCTGCAAGCCCAGCAGGCTTTGCGCGAGGCCGAAATTGCTGCGGCCAACGCCCAGCAGAAGCTGGCCGCCATTGGCGTCAATACCGGCACTGCTTCGGGGGGGCTGAACCGCTTCGAGCTGCGAGCGCCGTTTGATGGTGTGGTGGTTGAAAAGCATTTGTCGGTGGGCGAGGCCGTGCAGGACAGTACGGCCGTGTTCACCATCTCCGACCTGCGCTCGGTCTGGGCCGAAATGAAGGTGGCGGCATCCGATTTGCCGTTTGTACGCGTGGGAGAAAAGGCCACCGTCCATGCCACGGCCTTCGAGTCCAGGGCCAGCGGAACAGTGGCCTATGTCGGAGCCTTGATCGGGCAGGAAACCCGTACGGCTCCTGCGCGGATCACGCTCGATAACCCGGACGGCGTCTGGCGTCCGGGCCTGTTTGTGAATGTGGATTTGACGGCGTCATCGCAGCAGGTGGCCGTGAGTGTGGCAACTGCGGCGGTGCAGAAGATCGATGGTGACAAGCCAGCGGTGTTCGTGCCGGTGGAGGGTGGCTTCAAGGCTCAGAGCGTGAAGCTGGGCAAGAGCGATGCGCAGAACACCGAAGTGCTGCAGGGGGTGACGGCGGGGCAGAGCTATGTCAACGGCGGCAGCTTTATTCTGAAATCAGAGCTCGGCAAAGCGACTGCCGAACATGTGCATTGATTGGCTCCCCCTGAGGCGCTGCGCGCCTTCCCCCAAAGGGGACGACACCCTCGCCGCGAGGCGGCTCTTGCTCGGTGCCTCTGGTTTGGATTGCGCCAGTGTGACCGGGCAGCTGAAGATATTTGGAGTATGAATGTTTGAGCGCATCATCCGCTTTGCCATTGCACAGCGCTGGCTGGTCATGCTGGCCACCCTCGCGCTGATCGGCCTTGGCATCTACAACTATCAGCGCCTGCCCATTGATGCCGTGCCCGACATCACCAATGTGCAGGTGCAGATCAATACCTCGGCGCCTGGCTATTCACCGCTGGAAACCGAGCAACGCGTCACTTTTCCGATCGAGACCGTGATGGCCGGACTGCCCGATCTGGAGCAGACGCGTTCGCTGTCACGCTACGGGCTTTCTCAGGTCACCGTGGTCTTCAAGGACGGTACGGACATTTATTTCGCGCGCCAGCTGGTCAATGAACGCATGCAGCAGGCGCGCGATGCGCTGCCGCAAGGTGCGACGCCCACGCTGGGGCCGATTTCCACGGGACTGGGTGAAATCTATCTGTGGACTGTGGAGACCGAGGACGGCGCAACCAAGCCTGATGGCTCGCCCTACACACCGATGGACTTGCGCGAGATTCAGGACTGGGTCATCAAGCCCCAGCTGCGCAATGTGCCGGGTGTGACGGAGATCAACTCCATTGGCGGCTTTGCCAAGGAGTATCTGGTCGCCCCCAGGCCCGAAAAGCTGGCCGCCTACGGCTTTACGCTGGCCGATATCGTGGCGGCACTGGAGCGCAACAATGCCAACGTCGGTGCTGGCTATATCGAGCGCCAGGGCGAGCAGTATCTGATTCGTGCGCCCGGACAGGTGGGCGGTGTGGTCGATATTCGCGAAGTGATTGTGGGCACGGCGCAAGGCCAGCCGATTCGTGTGCGTGATCTGGCCACCGTGGAGCTGGGGCGCGAGCTGCGCACCGGTGCGGCGACGGACAACGGTCGTGAAGTGGTGCTGGGCACGGTCTTCATGCTGATTGGCGAGAACAGCCGTGCCGTGGCACAGGCCGTGCATGAGCGCATGCAGGTGATCAACAAGAGCCTGCCCGCCGGAGTGAAGGCGGTGACGGTTTACGACCGCACGAACCTGGTGGACAAGGCCATCGCCACCGTGAAGAAAAACCTGATCGAGGGCGCAGCGCTGGTGGTGGCAGTGCTGTTTCTTTTCCTCGGGAATCTGCGGGCGGCGCTGATCACGGCGCTGATCATTCCGCTGTCCATGCTGTTCACTTTCACGGGCATGGTGCAGATGCGCGTCAGCGCCAATCTGATGAGTCTAGGCGCGCTGGATTTCGGCATCATCATCGATGGAGCGGTGGTGATTGTGGAGAACTGCGTGCGCCGTCTGGCCCATGCGCAGGCCGCTGCGGGCCGGGCGTTGACCCGTAGGGAGCGCTTTGAAGAAGTGTTTGCGGCAGCCAGGGAGGCGCGTCGGCCCCTGCTGTTCGGCCAGCTCATTATCATGGTGGTGTACCTGCCAATTTTTGCGCTGACTGGCGTGGAAGGAAAGATGTTCCACCCCATGGCGTTGACGGTGGTGATTGCGCTGCTGGGGGCCATGCTGCTGTCGATCACCTTCATCCCGGCCGCAATTGCGCTGTTCATGGGCGACAAGGTGGCGGAGAAGGAAAACCGCCTCATGGCCTGGGCGCGGCAGGTGTATGCGCCGGTGCTGGACAAGGTGATGCATGCACCTGCCGTGGTGCTGACGGCGGCCAGCGTCATCGTTGCCTTGAGCCTGCTGCTGGCCACCCGCATGGGCAGCGAGTTTGCCCCCAACCTCAACGAAGGCGACTTTGCCGTGCAGGCGCTGCGCATTCCGGGCACAAGTCTCACGCAGTCGGTGGAGATGCAGATGCAGCTCGAGCGTGAGCTCAAAGCGCAGTTCCCCGAAATCGAGCGCGTGTTCGCGCGCACGGGCACGGCCGAGATTGCGTCCGACCCCATGCCGCCCAATATCTCGGATGGCTACATCATGCTCAAGCCCCGCGATCAATGGCCCGATGCTTCGCGCTCGCGTGATGATCTGCTGACTGCGGTGCAGGAAGCGGTAGAGAAGATCCCCGGCAGCAACTATGAATTCTCGCAACCGATTCAGCTGCGCTTTAACGAGCTGATCTCTGGCGTGCGCAGCGATGTGGCCGTGAAGATTTTTGGCGACGATATGGCGCAGCTGGAAACGTCGGCACAGGCGGTAGCCGCCATGCTGCAGAAGATTCCCGGTGCCTCTGAAGTCAAGGTGGAGCAGACCACGGGCCTGCCCATGCTGACCGTGCAGATCGACCGCGAGAAAGCCTCACGCTACGGCCTGAACATGGGCGATGTGCAGGATGCGGTCAGCACGGCCTATGGTGGACGAGAGGCCGGTACGGTGTTCGAAGGGGACCGTCGCTTTGCCATTCAGGTGCGTTTGCCAGAAGCGCTGCGCAACGATGTGGACGGCATTGGCCGCCTGCCGGTGGCGCTGCCGCGTGGCACCGATGGGCGCCTGGGTTTTGTGCCCTTGTCTGCAGTGGCAACGGTGGAGATGGCCCCCGGCCCCAACCAGGTCAGCCGTGAAGATGGAAAGCGCCGCATTGTGGTCAGCGCCAATGTGCGCGGGCGCGATATGGGCTCGTTTGTGGCGCAGGCCCAGCAGGAGCTGGAAGGCATTGCGTTGCCGGCTGGCTACTGGACACGTTGGGGCGGCACTTTCGAGAACCTGGAATCTGCACGTCAGCGCCTGATGATTGTGGTGCCCGTGGCACTGGCACTGGTGTTCACGCTGCTGTTTGCCATGTTCGGCAATGTGCGCGACGGGCTGATTGTCTTTACCGGCATTCCGTTTGCGCTGACGGGAGGCATTGCGGCGCTGTGGTTGCGGGGCATTCCGCTGTCGATTTCGGCAGCCATTGGTTTTATTGCGCTGTGTGGCGTGGCCGTGCTCAACGGTCTGGTGATGATTTCCTATATCCGCACGCTGCGCGAGCAGGGCATGGGACTGGAGCAGGCCGTGACCGAAGGTGCTTTGACCCGTCTGCGCCCGGTGCTGATGACGGCGCTGGTGGCTTCGCTGGGCTTTGTGCCCATGGCGATTGCCACGGGTACGGGAGCAGAGGTGCAGCGCCCGCTGGCCACGGTGGTGATTGGCGGCATTGTGTCGTCCACGGTGTTGACGTTGCTGGTGTTGCCGCTGCTGTACAGGCTGGTGTATCGCAAGAGCTCTGCGCCAGGTTCAGTGGTCGATAGAGAAGCGCTTGGATGACAGCAATGTCACCGTGCGGTGGGGCTCTTGTCGGGAGTGAATTTCTACAGTGGAGGCATCTTTCCTCAAGCCTTGAAAAAGCCAGGGAAAGAAAGCCCAACAACCGCTTTTGAAAGGATCTTCCATGACGCAACGTCGCCTGTTTTCCACCTCCCTGATTGCCAGCCTGGCCGCTTCGGCAGCGCTGATACTGCCTGGCGCCGCCATGGCCGACAACTACTGGCATCCCGCGAACAACGAGGCGGGGGTCAAGACCTACCCCGACCATTTTCGCAGCAGCAAGACGCGTGAGCAGGTGAGGGCAGAGGCCGCCGCAGCAGTGCGTGAGGGTGGTGCATCACGCTTCAACTCCAGTGCCTATCCTGCCGAGCAGCCACAGGCTGGTGGCGGCAAGACACGCGAGGAGGTCGTCAATGAATTGCTCACGGAAACCCCGGCGCAGCGCGAGGGCCGGTTGCGCGCTATCAGCGGTTGACTCACGGTCGTGAATTTTTCCGATCAAAGGCAGGCTTTGTGAGCTGAAAAGCAGAGGGCGGCTACCATGCAGGCCGCGTATTGAAATCTTTGCCGTCATGTCAATTACCGAAGCCCTCACTTCCCAGCCTTTGATCCAGCAGACGGTGAATGCACTGCTTCATGCCCAACCTGCCGTCTGGGCTGGGCGCACCGAGCACTGCATTTCCACGATGACCCTTGGCCGTGCTGAGGTTGAGCAGGCGGTGGAGCGCATGGCGCGTTTTGCACCGCTGCTGCAGAAGCTGTTTCCCGAGCTTGAAGCCACAGCAGGTCGTATCGAGTCAGACCTGCTGGCAGTGCCGCAGATGCAGCAGGCGCTGGGCTTGCCGCAAGCCATGGGGCAGATGTGGGTCAAGGCCGACCACAGCCTGCCGGTGGCAGGCTCGGTCAAGGCCCGTGGTGGCGTGCATGAGGTGCTGGAATATGCCGAACAGGTCGCGCAGAAGCACGGCCTGCTGGCCGATGGCGACTATCTACATTTAGTCTCTGATGCTGCACGCACCGTGTTTGCTCAGTACCAAGTGGCGGTAGGCTCGACCGGCAATCTGGGCCTGTCGATCGGCGTCATGGCTTCAGCCCTGGGCTTCAAGGCCGTGGTGCATATGTCGGCCGATGCCAAGCCGTGGAAGAAGCTGCGTTTGCGTGCACGCGGCGTGGAAGTCGTCGAGCACGAGGGCGACTACGCCCAGGCCGTGGCGGCGGGACGCGCCCTGGCCGAGCAGGATCCGCATTGCCATTTTGTGGATGACGAGCACTCGTTGTCCCTGCTGCTGGGTTATGCGGCATCTGCTCCTTATCTGGTAGCGAAACTCGCAAAGCACAAGCGAGTTGTCGATGAAAAACACCCTTTGTTTGTCTACATCCCTTGTGGTGTGGGCGGCGCACCTGGCGGTGTGGCGCTGGGCTTGCAGCAGGCCTTTGGCACTAACGTGCACTGCTTTTTTGCCGAGCCCGTGCAGTCGCCGTGCTTCATGCTGGAAATGCTGGCAGGCACGGCTGCATTGCCTAGTGTGGCTCAGCATCCATCGGTCTATGAGCTGGGTCTGAACAACCAGACCGAGGCCGACGGCCTGGCGGTGCCCGCTGCATCAGAGCTGGCGGCCGATGTGGTGCGTGGCTTTCTGGGCGGTGTGTTCACGGTGGAGGACGAGACGCTGTTCAACCATCTGGCTCTGCTGCAGCAAACCGAGGGCCTGCAGATCGAGCCATCGGCAGCTGCAGGCTTTAGCGGACCGCGTGCCTTGCTGGAAAGTGCGGCCGGACAGGACTATCTGCAGCGCCAGAACCTGCTGCCGCATATGACGAATGCCACGCATATCGTGTGGACCACAGGTGGACTGTTTGTGCCGGCTGAGGAATATGCGCATTTCTTGGCGCGTGGCAAGGCCTTGAATACAGCGCTGTCTGCGGGAGCTGGGCGGCCCTAGCCTATAGAGGTAGCCAGCGCTGCCAGAGTTGCCAGAAGCTGCGGCGTTGCTGTGGTTCGCAGGCTCCGAATTGCTGCAGCAGCGCAGTCATGCCGGGGCGCTGGTACCGGCGTGCTGCCTGCAATGGTGTCAGCTCGTCGAGCTGAGCCGGCAGGTTGGGGTCGGCACCATGCTCCAGCAGGATGCGGGCAATCTCTTCATGGCCCTGCATGATGCTGCTGACCAGGGCTGAAAGCATGACCTCCGGGTGTTGATAGTCCACATCTACGCCTTCGCTGAGGTGAAAGCGCACGCAGGCCGCATCACCACGCTCGGCTGCGTTGTACATGTCTTTCCAGTCTCCGCCTGCACTGGCCATGAGCGTGCTCCTGTCAAAAAACAACAAGCCCCCATGCTGGCGCTGAATGCAGGCGCGAGTATGAGGGCTTGTCTGTATGGAGCGTGGAGCGGGCTGTGGCCCTGACTCAGAAGCGCGGGAGGTCGGGGTGGCTGATCTGCCCACCGCGCACCAGCATCTTGCCGTATTCGGCACAGCGGTTGAGCGTGGGAATCACCTTGCCCGGGTTGAGCAGGGACTGCGGATCAAACGCCGCCTTGAGCGCGAACATCTGGGCGTTTTCTGCGGTGGTGAACTGGGTGCACATGCTGTTGAGCTTTTCCACTCCCACACCGTGTTCACCCGTGACCGTGCCGCCCATGGCCACACTGGTTTCCAGAATGTCGGCGCCAAACAGTTCGCAGCGGTGCAACTCGTCGAGGTCGTTGGCATCGAACAGGATCAGCGGGTGCAGGTTGCCGTCGCCCGCGTGGAACACGTTGACGCAGCGCAGCTGGTATTTCTTCTCCATCTCCTGAATCGCCAGCAGGATGTCGGCCAGGCGCTTGCGCGGAATGGTGGAGTCCATGCACATGTAGTCGGGGCTGATGCGTCCGCTGGCGGGGAAGGCATTCTTGCGTCCGCTCCAGAAGCGCAGGCGCTCTTCCTCGCTGGCGCTCACGGTGATGGCGGTGGCACCAGCGCTGCGCAGTACCTCGCTCATGTGGGCAATTTCTTCTTCGACCTCTTCGGGTGTGCCGTCGGATTCGCACAGCAGGATGGCCTCGGCCGTCAGGTCATAGCCTGCGCGCACAAAGTCTTCGACGGCGGCCGTCATGGGCTTGTCCATCATCTCAAGACCGGCCGGGATGATGCCTGCGGCAATCACGGCGGCGACGGCGTCGCCGGCTTTGCGCACATCGTCAAAGCTGGCCATGATGCAGCGCGCCAGCATGGGCTTGGGAATGAGCTTGACGGTCACTTCGGTGACCACGGCCAGCATGCCCTCGCTGCCAATCATGATGGCCAGCAAGTCCAGGCCGGGGGTGTCCAGCGCATCGGAGCCGAATTCGACGGGCTCGCCCTCGATGGTGAAACCCTTGACTTTCAGCACGTTGTGCACCGTCAACCCGTATTTGAGGCAGTGCACGCCCCCCGAGTTTTCGGCCACATTGCCGCCAATCGTGCAGGCAATCTGGCTGCTGGGGTCGGGCGCGTAGTACAGGTCATAGGGCGCGGCGGCTTCGCTGATGGCGAGGTTGCGCACGCCGCATTGCACCAGGGCAGTACGGCTGGCGGCATCGACATCGAGAATCTTGTTGAACTTGGCCAGCGACAGGGTCACGCCCATGGGGTGGGGCATGGCACCGCCGGACAAGCCCGTGCCTGCGCCGCGCGCAATCACTGGCGCGTTGATGGCGTGGCAGGCCTTGAGGACGGCTTGCACCTGTTCGTAGGTTTCGGGCAGGCAGACCAGGAGGGGGCGCTGGCGGTAGGCGGTCAGACCATCGCACTCATAGGGGGTGGTGTCTTCGCTTTGATAAAGCAAGGCATGGGCGGGCACATGGGGGCGCAGGGCGGCAAGCACTTCGGCCTGGCGTCGGGCGCGCTCGGATGGCTCAGGCTGTTGATGTGCGGCATTCGCGGCCACGCTGGAGCTGGCCACAAGATCGGTGAAGGTGCTGGCAGGCGTCATGTCTGCAAATGTAGGGGATGCGCCTGGGCTGCGGTGTGAGCTTTATTGCAAAGCTGTTTGAAATGCTCTGTGCTTGTAGAGCAGGGAGGTGTAAAAATCATAGCTATAAGCGATTTGTGGGTAAGCGTTTGAGCCGTTTTATTCTCTGAATTGGCCGCCTGCGTCAATCATGGTCAATCCTACATAGCTGGAGCCGGTGCGTGGCGGTGTAAAGCGCAGATGCATGGCTCCATAGCGAACTTCACCCATGGCGTCGAGCGTGCTCGGCAGGCTGGCGCGAGGGTTTGCGGGCCCTGTCTTGCGCAGCGCATCCAGCAAGGTTCGGGTATTGAGAAAGACTTCCAGCCCCAGATAGGAGGCTGGCGGCATGCCCGCCCGATTGACCAACTGCTGGTAGTCCTTGACGGCGGGGACGGCTCCTTTCCAGGGGCTGGGCACCAGGGTGGTGAAGGCAATGCCGCGTGTATACGTGCCCAGGCCTTGCACTAGAGCGTGATTGGCCTGGGCCGCCAGGTTGTAGAACGGTGCGGTGACATGGGCTTTTCTGGCCATGGTGATCAGGCCGGTAGTCGCCGGTGCGGCTGCCAGCACGATGACACCCTGCAGGTCGGGCTGTGCAGCCAGCTGGCTGGCCAGGCTTGGGGCATTGCTGCCCGATGCCTCTATGGCCAGCGTGGTGACGGGCTTGAGGCCTCTGCGGGTAAAGGCTGCCAAAGCAATCTGCAGGCTGTCTTGGCCGAAGCCGTCATTTTGATGAACGATGGCGATCCGTTGCAGGCCTATGGTCAGCATTTGCTGCAGCATGGCGGCAACTTCAGCTTCGGTGCTGGCGCGCAGCGGGTAGATAAAGCGGCTTGGTTGTTGGCGCGTACTGCCGGCTCCGGCAATGACGCCCACCAGCGCGGTCTGGCCCTGCTGCACCTCAGGCTGCATGGCGGTGCAATTGGCCGAGCCCCAGCAGTTGAGCAGGGCCACCGCCCCTTGCTCAATCAACTGGCGTGCATTGCTGGCAGCGCGCTGCGGCTCATAGGCATCGTCCAGCACCTTGAGGGTCAGAGGCTTGCCTCCGAGTCCCCCCAGCTTGTTGAATGCCTCCACCTGGGCTTGCATGATGCTCAGGCTTTCCTTGCCTGCCTCAGCCTGTGCGCCGGACAGCGGCAGGCTGGCACCGATGATGATGGGGCTTTCCTGAGCCTGCAGGGGCAGGGCGGCGATGCTGGCAGCCAGAAGCCAGCTGCAGCGCAAAGGGGTTGGCATGGGTCTCCTCCTCGTTGTTGTGAGTCCATGGTGGAAGGGACTCCTGACAGACGAAAGAGGGCAAATGCGGCAATGTCTGCCTGCTGCGACGTTACGCAGTTTTGACCTGCGTGTGGGGCGAGGTCTTGAGCTGCATCAGGCCTTGGCCTCTTGTGTGATCAGCTGCTTTCCAGCACCCACAGGCGCTTGCTGGCGCGGGTCATGGCGACGTAGAGCATGTTGCGTTGCGGGCTGCTGGCATTGGAGGAGAAATGCCGGGAGTCGACAAAAGGCACGGCCACGTATTCGTATTCATGGCCTTTGCTGCGCTCCACCGTGAGTAGTTGAAGACTGGGCCTTTCCTGGCGCTGGTGCTGTGCGATGCTGGACTGGACCATGAGGCTCAGACGACCCAGGAACTCATCGACCGACAGTCCGGTGCAGATGCGAGACAGTGCTTTCAGGCTGGCCAGGCATTGCTGCAACTCATCCAGGCTGATGCAAGCCTGAGCAAAAAACTGCTGCAGCAGAGGGTGGCTGCAGAGCTTTCCTGCATCGGCGCAATGTTCTGCGGGAAGGGCCAGCCATCGAGCAGCGGGAGACTCTGGCGCGATGCGGACTGAAAAAAATCGGCGTATGGCGGCTTGCTGCCCCATGAGTTCGGTTGCAATGCGCAACGTATCTGACTCCGGTGGTGCGTCGCCCAGTGCTGCCATATCGAAAAGGCCGTTGGCCAGCAGATCTTGGTCGGGGGGATTGGCATGGCGCGCGTAGCGCATCAGTCCTTCAATCGCACTGCTCAGAATGCCTTGCGAGAGCTGGGCTGCACCACTGCAGCCTTGCATGGCCCAGAGCATGGCCAGTACCAGTGCAATTTCGCGACGCTGGTAGAAGCGCTGTATGCCTTTGCACGCATAGTGAACGCCTTCGTGAGCGAACAGCCATTCAAGCTGTATCGAGTCTTCAGGCGAACGCAGGATGACACGCAGCACGGCGGGTGAAAGCTGCGGCTTGCGTGGCAGGCGGGTCACGGTGGCATGGATGTCCAGCAACTGCCGGGCGCATTCCTCATGGTCTCCATGACGATGTTCAAACCAGGCTGTGGCATTGCGGTAATGGGCCTCAAACTCCACACCGAAGAGCAGGTTCAGCTCCTGGCAGATGACGGGGCCGAAGCGGTAGGTGGTGTTGAGTGTGGCCTGAGCAGTATCTGCGGGCAGCTCCTGCAGGATGCGCTGGGCGCTGTCCCCAAAAATGGAGGCGGCTCCGGGCAGGATGTGCTGGTTGAAGTCGCCCACGCCGATGAAGCGGCCGTTGCCCCGCGCCAGGTGGCGCAGCACCAGCAAAGCGGCTTCGTCTAGGTCCTGCAGCTCGTCGAACAGCACGGCGTCGAAGCGGCCCTGCAGCCATGCAAAACTGGCCCCGAAGTCCAATGCCGCCAACTGGCAGGCCAGGGCATAGGTGCAATCGCCAGGCGCATAGAACAGCGCCTCCTGAGTGGGGCCGGCGCGCAGCCGCTCATAGCTTCGCAGCAGCCGGTACAGGCCATAGTCCAGCGCGTTGTCGCGGCAGTAGGTCAAAGCCGTGCAGCCGCTGTCATCCATGCTGCACTCGAGCATGCGCTGCTTTGCCTGAGCCTCGAAGGCGAGAAAGGCGCTGATGTCCAGGGGGCGGGAAAAGTAGTCTTCCAGCTCGGGGATGTCGCTTTCACCATGCCGCTGGACCTCTTGAGACAGTGCCGCGTGCGCTTGCTGGATGAGAAGATTTTTCTCCAAGGCCGAGGACAGCAAAGGCGCAGGGTCGCCTTGCTCCTTGAGGATCTGGGCGCAAAGCTGCTCCAGTGTCAGAAGATGCAGGTCCTGGGGGCGAACAGCAGTGAACCGGGTCAGTCGATCCTGGATGGCCTTGATGCCTGCGTCCGAATAGGCCAGCATCAGCACATTGCGGGCACCCTTGGTTTGGATCAGGTCGGCAGCCTTGATGGCCAGCGTGGTGGTCTTGCCCGTACCGGCCAGGGCGCGTATGAGCAGAGAGGGCGCCTCGCTGTTGAGGGCCAGGTTCTGGTCAAGTCCGGGGTAAAGCCTTGGCTGCGGGTTCATGCAGTGACTGCTCCATCTACGTTATCCATTGCTGAGCTTTGCCACGAGGGCAGGTTTGAGCCGGGGCAACCAATGAGCACTGCTGGGCGGTCAGCCCTCCCGCATTGCCTCAACTCATGGCCTGGCGCAGCCAGTCAGCAAAGGCTGCGCACTCCCAGCGATCCATGATGCCGGTCTTCCAGCACAGGTAATGCGCATGCGGGCTAGGCGCGTCTACATCGAACAGGCGTACCAGCGTGCCGTTCTCCAGCCAGGGTGCTCCCAGCTTGTGCCGTACCAGGGCAATGCCCATGCTGGCCGAAGCGGCGTCACACATCAGGCCGATGTCGTTGAACTGCGAGCCCTCATTCGGCTCGGCCATGTCGATGCCGGTGGCAGCGAACCAGGTACGCCAGGGCTCAAGAGGACTGCGCAGCAGCGGCATGCCCTCCAGGCTTTCGGGGTGCTCAAACGGGCCATGCTCGCGAATGAAACTGGGCGATGCCAGCGGCGTGATGGTGTCGCGGGCCAGCTCGATGTGCTCCACATCGGCATAGTGGCCGGGGCCAAAGCGCACCATCAGGTCGGCCTCTTCGCCAATCACGTCCAGCAGCGGGATGGAGACCTGCAGCGCAATGTCGATCTCCGGATAGGCTTCGGTGAACTGACGCAGGCGCGGGATCAGAATGACGCGCGCAAAAGTGGGGGTGACGGCCAGTTTCAGGCGTCGGCGCCCCGGCGCTGCAGCGGCACCGGGAAAGCGCTGCAGTGCACCCAGGCCCTCACGGACATGGGCCAGGTAGGCGCTGCCATCCGTAGTCAGTGAGAAGTCGGTGCGGCCAAACAGGCGGGCACCCAGAATTTGTTCCAGCTGCTTGACCCGGTGGCTGACGGCGCTGGGCGTGACGCACAGCTCTTCGGCCGTCAGCGTCACAGAGCGCAGTCTGGCCAGTGCTTCGAAAGTGAGCAGGCACTGTATCGGCGGAATGCGCCGAGCCGTCATGCTGTTCAAAGTGCCGGGGCTGCGGGTCATGCAGACAGTCCCAAGCCTTGCGGCTTAGCGGAACACCACGGTCTTGTGACCGTTGAGAATCACGCGACGCTCGCTGTGCCACTTCACGGCGCGGGCCAGCACCTGGCTTTCGGTGTCACGGCCACGGGCGGTGAGTGTTTCGACGGTGTCGGTATGGTCGGCGCGGGCCACGTCCTGTTCGATGATGGGGCCTTCATCCAGGTCAGCCGTTACATAGTGGGCCGTTGCGCCGATCAGCTTCACGCCGCGGTCATGGGCCTGGTAGTAAGGCTTGGCTCCCTTGAAACTGGGCAGGAAGCTGTGGTGGATATTGATGGCACGGCCAGCCAGCTTCTTGCACAGGTCATTGGACAGCACTTGCATGTAGCGGGCCAGAACCACCAGTTCTGCACCTTCTTCTTCAATGATCTCGAACTGGCGCTCTTCGGCCTGGGCCTTGGTTGCTGCCGTCACGGGAATGTGATGGAAGGGGATGTTGTAGCTGGCCGCGAGTTGGTAGAACTCGCGGTGGTTGCTGATGATGGCCTTGATCTCGATAGGCAGCAGGCCGGACTTCCAGCGGAACAGCAGGTCGTTGAGGCAGTGGCCTTCCTTGCTGACCATGATGACGGTCTTCATGCGCTCGGTCTTGGAGTGCAGGCTCCACTGCATTTGGTATTGATCGGCCAAGGCGGCCACAGAGGCCTTCAGCGATGCGGTGTCTTTGCCGTCGCAGGCAAACTGCACGCGCATGAAAAACAGGCCGGTCACAGGGTCGTTGTACTGCGCTGCTTCTTCGATATTGCCGCCTTGTTCGAGCAAGAAGCCCGATACGGCATGCACCAGGCCCAGGCGGTCTGGGCAAGATAAAGTCAAAATATAGGCTTGGGTCATAGCTGGGCAATTGTCGCAGCAAGGCAAGGATCCTGCGGACAAAGGAAATACATGAAAAGCGAGGGGGGGCATTCTCGACTGACACCTGGGGTGATTGTCACTCTCTATGTGGGTCTGGGAGTGATGTGGCTGGCCGCTCAGGCAGCTGTGCTGGCTTATTTTGGGGTGTCGCCCAATCTCCAGTCTTTACCGTGGCAGATCGCTCTGTTCGCGGTCTGGCTTCTGGGGACGGCTTTGGCCGTCTTATGGTTTATACGGCGCCAGCAACAGGCAGATCTGCAGAGACAGGAAGTGGCGCAGGAGCTGGACTTGGTGGTGCGCCATGCGCCAGCCGGGATGGCGCGCGTGCATGTGGGCGGAGCCCAGATTGTCTGGGCCAATGCCAAGCTGGCAGGCTGGCTGGGGTGCAGTGTGGAGTCACTGCGCAACCAGGACTTTCGACGTGTCGTGCCTGCAGATGACGAGGCCGAGGTTGCGCTGCAGCTGGAGCGCTTGCTTGACGGCAGCATTGACTACTACCAAGTGCTGCGCCAGTGCGTGCATGCGCAAACAGGCAAGGTCACGCCGGTGCTGTGCACGACAAGTCGCGTTGCGGCATCGGGCATGAGCGGGCCGGTGGCTCTGGTCTGCGTGCTGCAGGACCTCAGTGAAATGGTCAATGCGCGCAACGCCATGATGCGTAGCGAAACCATGCTGCGCATGGCGCTGGAGGGTAGCGGCAGCGGCGTCTGGGAGTGGGATGCCCAGGAGCAGCGGCTGAATTTTTCTTCGGGCATGGGGGCACTGCTGCGCTATCAAGGCCATGATCTGGCGCGTGATTTCGATTTCTACCAGCGGCTGCACCCTGAAGATGCAGCCCAGGCCCGCATTGAGGTCGAGCAGGCTTTGCAGCAGGGCAATCAGCTGGTACTGACCGCCAGACTGCTGTGCTTTGATGGGCTGTATCGCTGGTTTCGGGCACGTGGGCAGGCTTACAAGGACGGAGACGGGCGCTTGCTGCGCATCTCCGGGCTGCTGTCCGACCAAACGGCCAGCCGCGAAGCCGACGAGCGCCGCCGCCTGGCGTCCACCGTGGTGGACAACACGATCGAAGGTGTGGTGGTGACCGACGCGCACAGCCGCATTCTTTCGGTCAACAACTCGTTCACGCGATTGCTGGGCTTTAGCGAGGAAGAGATGCTGGGCCAGACGCCACGCATGTTCAAGTCGGGGCGCCACGGCAAGGAGTTCTATGACGCCATGTGGGCCAGCATGCGCGCCACAGGCCATTGGCAGGGCGAGATCTGGAACCGGCGCAAGAACGGTGAAATCTTCCCCGAGCGCATGTCGCTGAGCGCCGTCAAGGATGCCAATGACAAGGTCACGCACTACGTGTGCATGTTCACGGATATTTCGGCAGAAAAAGCACGCGAGAAGCAACTGGACTTTCTGGCGCATAGAGATGTGCTGACCGGGTTGCCCAATCGTGCCCAGTTTGCCCGCATGCTGGGCGATGCCGTGGAGCGCAGCCAGAACACCGGGGTGGGCATGGCGGTGCTGCTCTTCAATATCGACCGTTTCAAGGATGTCAATGACAGCTATGGGCATTCGATTGGGGATGAAGTGCTCAGGCATGTCTCCACCCGCATGCAGGAGGCTTTGCGCAGTGGCGACATCATTGGTCGTCTGGCGGGCGATGAGCTTTGCGTGGTGGCACAGTCTCTGAACGGGCGCCAGGCGGCGGTCGAGGTGGCAGAGCGCCTGATGGAGGCGGCTGCCATGCCCTGGAGCACCCCCGATGGTCTGTCGGTGGTGGTCAGCGTCAGCGCCGGCATCTGCCTGTATCCAGAGCATGCACTCACGGCAGAGGAGCTGCTGCAAGGCGCACATGCAGCGGTCTATGGGGCCAAGGCCAGAGGCTCCAACGCCTGGTGCTTCTTCCATGAAGATATGACCCAGGCAGCGCGTGAGCGGCTGGCGCTGGAGGCGAGACTGCGCCAAGCCCTGCAGCTGGGCCATATGCGTCTGTACTACCAGCCGCAGATCGACTTGCAAAGTGGCCGCCTGATCGGTGCCGAAGCACTGGTGCGCTGGCAGGACCCTGAGGAAGGCCTGATTTCTCCGGCGCGTTTTATTCCGGTGGCGGAAAGCACGGGCGTGATCGGCCCCTTGGGGCTGTGGGTGCTGAATGAGGCCTGCCGACAGGGTCAGGAATGGCGCAGTGCAGGCCTGCCTGACTTGACGATTGCCGTGAATGTTTCGCTGCATCAGTTCTTGCTCACGGATATCGTGGGCGAAGCCGCTCAGGTACTGCAGAGCACGGGCTTCCCGGCCAGTCAGCTGGAGTTGGAGATCACCGAGAGCGCGCTGGCAGAGCGGCCTGAAGAAGCGCTGGCCGTGCTCAACCGCCTGCGTGATCTGGGGTTGCGCCTGGCCATTGATGACTTTGGAACCGGCTACTCCTCGCTGGCTCACCTCAAGCGCTTTCCGCTCGACCTGCTCAAGATTGACCAGGGCTTTATCCGTGACATTCCCAACAGCTGCGACGACATGACCATCAGCAGCTCTGTCATTGCCCTGGGTCATGCCATGGGTCTGAAGGTGTTGGCAGAAGGGGTGGAGACAGAGGAGCAACTGAAGTTCCTGCAGCAAAAAGGCTGCGACTTCTTTCAGGGCTACTTCTGCAGTCGCCCCTTGCCGGCCGAAGACTTCAAGCACCTGTTGGAAAAGGCGCGCGATGGCCAACCGTTGGTCGCTCTCGATAGCTCCGGCTTTTGCCCGGAGATCTGAGAGCGTCAACCCTCTCTGAGTGCGGGCAGAGTACAGGGGCCATGCCTCAAGGCTTGGTGGCAGCCCTGTTGCTCCACTGCTTACGCAGCTTGGCGCATTGATCTTCCGAGGGGCTGCCTGGCAGGGTCAGTAGCTTGTCTGCTTTCATATTGATAGCTGACTGCGCTTTATCTGATTGGGCTATGGCCACTTTTTGCTTCAAATTTGCAGGCAGCCAAGTGGGCACGCCAATATCGCTGCGCACATGGCCGCGTCCTGCGACCAGCATCACGGCCTGGCCGGGTTGGCTTTGCTGCTGCACGGCAGCCGCTGTGACCTTGGCCATGGATTCATCGCGCGCCAGCTGAATGCGGGCCATGGGCGCGAACTGCGATTCGGGCAGCAGGCCGCAGTGCCCTTCCTTGATGGCATCCAGTTGCAGCTGCCAGCCAGCGGCAGGCAGGAGGTTGTCATAGCGGGCTTCGCCCATGATCTGCTTCATCTGCGCACGCGGCAGATTGCCGCCCAGCACGGGCACACCGGCGCGCACGGCATTCATCACCATGGGGCCGTAATCCTTCCAGGGCCAGCCGCCGCCCGCGCCGCCGCTTTGCCACAGCAGCGCCTGCTGCGCCTCTTCATCCGTGGCTGTTTTTGCCAGGCCTGCCGTGCTGCCGCCTGCGGGCGCCATCTCTATGACCAAGGCGCTCAGGCGTTGCTGCGCGGCCAGCAGCTTGACGGTTTGCGCTTCCCACTGGTGATGGGCAATCTGGTCATGCTGCTCGCCCAGAGCGATGAACTGGACATCGCTCCATTGGGCCAGCGTCTGCTGCCATTCGGCGTCTGAGGTGAGAGCCGGGCTTTGGTGGGCGCAGCCTGCTGCAAGCAGTACACCAGCCAGCGCAAGGGAAGAAAGTGCGGGGCGCGTCAGCGCCTGTGATGCCATCCACATAAATATCAACCAGTCCAATCCGTTGAAAGACGGGGCATGGCTTTGTAGCTATGGCTTTGCCCACCGGGTTTTGCCGCGATACTGCGGCCTGCAGCATTGTCGCGCCTTGCCGCAATCCCTGTGTTCTCCCCGTGCATCCTCAACGTGCATATGCCTTCTTTGCCTTCCCCTCGATTCCTAACCCAGGTGGCCGCCACCTTGCTGCTGGCCTGGCTGGCAGCGCAGTTATGTCTGGTGCTGCACACGCCGCTGCCGTGGATGCTGGGGCCGCTGATTTCGGTGTCGCTGGTCTCGATTGCCGGTGCGCCCACGCAAAGCTGGGGCAAGCTGCGTAATCTGGGCCAGTGGACGATTGGCGGCGCTTTGGGTCTGTATTTCACGCCAGCGGTGACGGCGCTGGTCGCCGGGCTGTGGTGGGCCATTGCGCTGGCCATTGTCTGGGCATTGCTTCTGGGCTGGGGCTTTGGCCGCTGGCTGTACCGAGTGCAGGCGCCCAGCATGTTGAAACTGCCGGGCATGACCGAATCTCGGCTGCGCGCCACCACGTATTTCTCAGGCTCGATTGGCGCGGCGTCCGAGATGACGCTGCTGGCCGAGCGCGAACATGCGCGCACCGATCTGGTGGCGGCCAGCCATAGTCTGCGGCTGGTCATCGTCACGGTGACGATTCCGTTTGCGCTGCAGTGGGCGGGCCTGCATGGCGACCCGAGCCTGCTGGCCCCCAGCATTCGTGTGGTGCAGTGGCAGGGCTTTGCCTGGATGGTGCTGGCAACGGGCGCAGGCGCCTGGTTGATGCTCAAGCTCAAGCGCGCCAATCCCTGGTTTCTGGGCGCGCTCATGGTGACCATGGGGCTGACCATGGCGGGCATTGAGCTGTCGGCCGTGCCGCAGTGGCTGATGAATGCGGCGCAGCTGGTGATTGGCGTCAGCCTGGGCGTGCGCTTCAGACGCGAATTTCTGCACACTGCGCCGCGCTGGCTGGGTATGGTGGCGCTGGGCACTGTGGGCTTGATGCTGATCTGCGCGGGCTTTGCCTGGCTGCTGCACTGGGGCACGGGCCTGCCTTGGGTCACGCTGCTGCTGGCCACATCGCCGGGTGGTATTACCGAGATGGCCATCACCGCCAAGGTGCTGCAGCTGGGCGTGCCAGTGGTGACGGCCTTTCAGGTCTGCCGCCTGATTGCCGTGCTGCTGCTGGTGGCTCCGCTCTACCGGTGGGTCAATGGCCGAGAGGTACTCTCTGCGACATGAAAAAACCTTGGCTTACCTCTGTGGTCATCAGCTTGTGGATGGGCCTGGCAAGCGGTGCTCTGGTGATGTGGATGGTTTGGCAGCACAACCCGCAGTGCGAGATTCACTGTGCCGAGACGGGCATCGACTGGGCTTACTGGCTGACGCTGGGGGCAGGAGCAGGGCTGCTGGGATTTTTCCTCTGTCTGTTGCTGGCGCTCGTGGTGATGTGCTTGCTTAAAAAGCCATAGCTCTCTGTGTTGTCAGGCATGGGCGCAAATGCAAAAAAGCCACTCAGAATTTGAGTGGCTTTTTCGAGGGTGGCAATCGCTTAGTGAACGATCACCGGTTGTTGCGCCAGGCCGGTGTAGGTATCCAGGATTTCCTCGACCTCCTCTTCGGTTGGAGCATCCGTTTGCCAGGCCAGAATTTGCTTCTGGAACATTTCTGCCCAGGAGCCGTCCAGATACACCTCCTTGCCCGATCGCTTGTCCACGATTTCAAAGCCGTGACGGGGCAGTTGATGGACTCGCTCGATCTCGGCCTTGGCTTTGCCTGCCGGAGCGTCTGCTTCCATATCAGGTCGCAGATGGAGCACCGCAAAGGATTCTGAGTCGTAAAGCATTTGCATGGTGTTCCTCCTTTCACTTCCGTTTTGAGCTGCCAGCCATGGATATGGCGGCAGGGTGCTGCATTTCAAGCGGTGGACGCCTGCACCAGCACCTGGGCACAGTATTCCATGGATTGAACAGGGCGGTGAGCAACCCGCTTTCTCAAGCTGTAGTAGGCGGTGCAGAAGGTGAGACGACGGTGCTTGGCTCTGGCTGGTACAGCTTGCAGGTCAAGGTTAGATCGCAAGCGAGCGCTTGCTGGGGGTGAGGGCCAGGGTTTTCAGCAGGACTTGAGTAACCTGTAATGCCGGTCTATTGCACAGCAGGGCGGTACTTCTTGAGCTGCAGATCCACAAAGTCATCCTGGCCCTGGGTGAGCTTGATGCGTACGGGCAGGTACTGCATGGCGGGGGCCAGCCAGACCGAACCCCGCTGCTCGCTGCTGCTTTTGCCGGGCAATTTATCCAGGCGCAGTGCCATCACGCTGCCAAAAGGCAGCTCCAGTGCTTCGGTGGGCCCTACGCGGAACTGCCAGCGCACCGCAGAGCGCGCACTGCTGGTGGTTAGCTCGATCAATGTGCCTGCGGGATAGCGTTCGGAATCAGCGGCCAGCAGAGCCGAGAGCTGTAAAAAGACGCTGAGTCGATCCTGCACGCCATCGGTAATGACGGCGTCGGTCTGGCCGCCGCTGTAACGGGCCTTGCCTTCGGCGACATCAAAGGCGGCAGACTGGTTTTTACGACCTTTGTCGCTGAAATTCAGCGGCTGCAGACCCTTGGGGGTGATCAGTCCATCGCTGGTCTGTGCACGCTCGCCCATCAGAAACATGCTGATGGACTGGCGTGCCTGATAGTACTGGCCGTCATGCTGCCATTGCAGCTGGGCACCGGCGGAGTATTGAAAGCCTTTGACCTGGCCCGAGGCATTGAACTCCAGCGTGGCGGAATCGGGCAGGCTCACTGGAAGCATGGTGTCCGGAGGCAATGGCGAGCCTCCGGCAGGCGTGACGATCAGCGGGCGCGCTGTTTCGGGGCCATGGGTTTCGGCGGGTTCTGTTGGCTCAGGGGCGGACTCCGCTGACGGCTCGGAAAGGGCTTCCTCCGATGGCGCTGGTGTTTCTGTCTCTGGGGCGCTTGGCTGCTGTTCCTGAGCTTCGAGCTGCTCTGGCTCCTGCTCCACAGGTTCGGGTGAGGGAGCCGGCGCAGGCGCAGGCAAAGGGGCTGGCTTGGGCCTTGGCTTTGGTGGCGGTGCAGGCTGGGGTGCAGGAGGGGCTGGAGCCGGAAGAGGTGGTGCAGGTGGAGGAGGTGGTGGCTCCTGCAGCATGCGCGTCTCCATCACGATCTGGACGTCGTCTGTCTTGTCTTTGAGAGTGGGCTCTGGCAGGCCCAGGAACAGCAGGCCGTGGGCAGCCAAGACCACTGCTGTGACGGGCAGCAGTGCCTTGCGTGTGTGGCTTTGCTGAGGGCGTTGTCCCATGGGCGTGATGTGAAGTGAATCTCAGCGATGGTTCTCGTCGTGCCAGCCCAGGTCACTGGAGAGCTGACGGGCTGCGATCTGCAGCGGTTCGTCGATGGCTCCACCATATTCCGCATCGAAAGTCGCCAGCGAACCCAGGGTCATCAGGCCCAGAGCGATATGACCGGAGGCGTCAAAGACCGGCGCGCAGAAAGCCACGATCCCTGGTAGCACGGTATCGACCACGCGCGCGCAGCCGCGCTCGCGAACCTCGGCCAGCATGGCGGCCACGGCTTCTTCGGTCAGTGGCAGGTCCTGGCGCTTTGCCTTGCAGGCCCGCTCCATTTCAGGCTCCAGCAAGCAAGCCGTTGTTTCGCGTGGCAGCCAGGCGGCAAAGCAGCGCCCTGTGGCAGATGACAGCATGGGCATCACATCGCCCAGGCGCAAGTTGGCGGTAACGGACTGCGCCGACTCTTCCCAGTGCACGATGGTGGGGCCGTGATTGCCCCAGACGGCAATGGCCAGCGTGTGGTTCAGGGTCTCCAGCAGGGCCGGTATGCGTTCGCGGGCCAGGCGCACCGGGTCCAGCCGGGCGATGGAGGCCAGGCCGATCTTGAGCGCCGCAGGCCCCAGGTCATAGCGAGAGTTGCGCGGGTCCTGAGTGACCAGACCTATGCGTTGAAAGCTGACCAGATAGCGGTGTGCCTTGGCGGCGCTCATGCCTGCAGCAGCGGCGACATCCTTGAGCATCAGTGGGCCGCTGGCCATAGCCAGGGCTTCTATGAGGGAGAAACCCACTTCGACCGATTGAATCCCTGCACGTTCCTTTTCCATTGCCATAGAATTGTGTTTTGTTTAGTTAAATTAATTTAACCTATCGTAATTGATGTGGGTCTCAGAGCTTGTGCCTGAACAGACCGTCATCATGACAGGGAGCAGGCATGAAACTGGCAACTTACAAGGATGGTTCGCGAGATGGTCAACTGGTGGTGGTGTCGCGCGACCTGAGCATGGCCTGCTATGCCACCGGCATTGCCAACCGCATGCAGCAGGTGCTGGACGACTGGAGCTATATGGCCCCACAGTTGCAGGATCTGTCGCATGAACTCAACAGCGGCAAGGCCCGCCACGCTTTTCCCTTCGATCCCCAGCGCTGTATGGCCCCGCTGCCACGTGCCTACCAGTGGGCCGATGGCTCGGCCTATATCAACCATGTGGAGCTGGTGCGCAAGGCGCGCAACGCCGAGGTGCCCGCCAATTTCTATACCGACCCGCTGATGTACCAGGGTGGCAGCGACGACTTCATCGGCCCCTGCGACGATGTGATCGTGCCCAGCACGGCCATGGGCATCGATTTCGAGGCCGAGATTGCCGTTGTCACCGGCGATGTGCCCATGGGCACGGATGCCAAGGAGGCGCTGGACGGCATTCGTCTGGTCATGCTGGTCAACGACGTGAGCCTGCGCAACCTCATCCCCAATGAGCTGTCCAAGGGCTTTGGCTTCTTCCAGAGCAAACCTGCCACCGCATTCAGCCCCGTGGCCGTGACGCTGGACGAGCTGGGCGACGCCTGGAAGGGCGGCCGCCTGCACCAGACGCTGCAATCGACCTGGAACGGCCGCAAGGTCGGCATGTGCGATGCGGGCGAGGAGATGACCTTCCACTTCGGCCAGCTGATTGCCCATATCTGCAAGACCCGCAATGTGCGCGCCGGCTCCATCGTGGGCAGCGGCACGGTCAGCAACAAGGGTGTGGAGACCGGCAGCGGCAAGAACAAGCGCATGGAATGGCCCAAGGGCTATAGCTGCATCGCTGAAAAGCGCTGCATCGAAACCATTCAGGACGGAGCGCCCAAGACCGAGTTCATGCAGTACGGCGACACCATCCGCATCGAGATGAAGGGCAAGGACGGCCAGAGCATCTTTGGCGCCATCGACCAGAACATTGCACCGCCCGGTGGCAATCGGGATGACTTGCCTGAAGCTTCGCCTGCGGACGCGGCTCAGGAGTAATGCCTTGCAACTGTCCTCATGCCAGTGCTGAAAACCGTGGCCACCCTGCTGCTTGCGTTATGCGCGGGTCTGTCCATGGCGGCAGAGCCTGAAGTTCGCTGTGTTCCCCCTGCCAGCCCGCCCACCGCTGCAGAGGTGCAGGCCATGGCTCCACATATCAGGGACCGAGGCTTGCTCTGGAGGGTGCAGGATGGTGAGCGCACCAGCTGGCTTTACGGCACTTTGCATGTGGGCAAGCGGGAGTGGATGTTGCCGGGCCGCACCATCGTGCACGCCATGGCAGGTGCAGACCTGCTGGCGCTGGAGCTGGATGTGCTGGATCCACAGGTCATGCAGCAGTTGATGGAAGGCTTGCAGGCCCGCGCCGGTGCGCAGGCGCTGCCGAATGAGCTGGAGGCAAGACTGGCCCGACACCGCAAGCAGGCCTGTGCCGAGCACTTGAGCGCGCAGCGGCCAGATGCTCAGTTGCTGGGCTTGCTCAGCGAATTTGGGCGCAGGCAGGGCTTGATGGCCGAGTTCGGGGCCGATCTGTTGCTGGCAGGCATGGCTCAGCAATTGGGCAAGCCCGTGCTGGGGCTGGAGTCTGTGCAGACCCAGCTGCAGGAGCTGCTGTCCGACGATCCGGCCGAGGTGCGGCAAAGCGTGCGTGACGGGCTGGATCAGCTGGAAGACCCCAAGGCACCGGCCATCCTCGGGCAACTGGCGCAGCTGTGGGCCAGCGGCAATGAAAAGCAGCTGGCGAGCTATGCCGATTGGTGCGACTGCATCAAGACCGAACGTGACCGGCTGAAGTACGACCGCCTGATGGATGGGCGCAACCCCGGCATGGCCGAGGGCATCGCGACCCAGATCCAGCAGGGCAAGACCGTGTTTGCTGCTGTGGGTGCACTGCACATGGTCGGGCCTCAGGGACTGCCCGAGTTGCTGCGCCAAAAAGGCTATCGAGTGGAGCGTGTGAGCTTCAAGCCTTCCGAGATCAAGCAATCAGAAGCAAAACCAATGAAAACCCAATAACGACAAGCGCAGGCTGCTATCCATTCATAAAAAGCAGGCGGCCTGGCGGGGTCCAAAAACCATTCCACAACCCCATACATCACCCTTAAGGAGACAAATGATGGATAGACGTCAATTTCTGGCCGCTGTGGCCGCTAGCTCGGCTGCTGCTGCATCCCCCTTTGCCATGGCGCAGGACTGGCCTGCCAACCCCGTGCGCTGGGTCGTGCCCTACCCGCCCGGAGGCGGCACCGATGTGCTGGCCCGCACCGTGGCCGAAGCCATGCGCAAGACGCTGAACCAGACTATCGTGGTCGATAATCGCCCCGGCGCTTCCACCAATATCGGTGGCCAGATGGTGGCCTCGGCCAAGCCCGACGGCTACACCATCATGTCGGCCGACAACGCCATCCTGGCCTATAACGAGCACCTGTTCCGCAAGCTGCCCTTCAGCCCCGAAAAGGACTTCACCTATGTGGGCGGCATCAGCCGCTTCCCCATGGCACTGGTGGTCAACCCCGCTTTTGAAGCCAAGGATTTCAAGGAATTCCTGGCCTACGCCAAGGCCAACCCCGGTACGCTCAACTACGCATCGCCCGGTAATGGCTCGCCCCACCACCTGGCCATGGAGTTGTTCAAGAACCGCACCGGCACCAGCCTGACCCACATCCCCTACAAGGGCGCAGCCCCCGCGTTGGCCGATGTGATGGGTGGTCAGGTGCCCTGTATGTTCCTGGACCTGGCTTCGGGCCTGCCCGTGATTCAGTCAGGCAAGGTGCGTGCCTTGGCCATCGGCACCGCCAAGCGCGTGCCCAATCTGCCCAATGTGCCAACGCTGGCCGAGCTGGGTCTGAAGGACTCCGAGGTCTATGCTTTTCAGGGCATTCTGGGCCCCAAGGGCCTGCCGCCCGCCATCGTGCAGCGCCTCAACGCAGATCTGCAAAAAGCGTTCAAGGATCCTGATGTGATCAAGCGCATGGCCGACTTCGGCATGGAGGCGCTGCCCGGCACGCCCGAGCAGTTCCACGCCATGGCGCGTGCCGAAGCCAAGCGCTGGGGCGAGGTCATCAAGGTCGCTGGCGTGAAGCTGGACTGATCGCTTTGAAGCTGCAAAAGGCCCGGTTTTGACCGGGCCTTTTTTGCATCAAATGTGCCTCAAGCGCTTGTCCATCAAGCGCTGTAAGCTATCAAATTGAAGGTTTTGCTTTGGCGGCGCGCACTGCCACCACTTCAATCTCTACATACCAGGCCGGGTTGGCCAGTGCGGCGATCTGAAAGGCCGAGCGTGCGGGCAGATGGGGCTGCGCTGCCGTGCCAAAGAACTGGGTGTAGCCGCGCATGAAGCCGGCAAAGTCCATCTTGCCGCCCTTGGCCGGGTCGGCCACCAGGAAGACCTGCATCTTCACCACATCGCTCATGCTGAGGTTCATGCTTTTGAGCTGTTCTTCCAGCCCTTTGAGGATGGCCACGGTCTGGCCCTCGGTGTCGCCGCCATAGGCGGCAGGGTCTGTGGCGGGCTTGGACTTGTCCACCACGGGCGGCACCTTGCCCGATAGGTACACGGTGCGCGCATCGGTGGGAATTTCCACGGCAGCGGCGATAGGGAAGGTGGAGCCCGGTGTCTTGTAGCGCACCACATCGCCGCCGCCAGCGGTGGTGGCAGCGCAGCCGGTAAGCAGGGCGGCTGCGCCCAGAGCGGCAGCGGTCACGGTGGTCTTGAGGATGGATGGAATGTTCATTTGATCTCCTGAATGAATTGGTGGGGGCGCTTACTGGGTGATGCGGAAGGGCTTGACGTCAGCGGCGGTCAGCTTGTCGGTGAACTGGTTGCCAAAGCTGCTGCGCACATAGTTCACGACCTCGGCAATCTGCTCGTCAGACAGCTTGCTGGCAAAGGAGGGCATGCCGTGCAGCCCGTTCATGACGACCGAGGCGGGGTAGGCGGCAGCGGCCAGCTTGGGATTGGAGGCAAGGGCAGGGTAAAAGCCCGCGCCCTTGGCGCCTTCGCCTTTGGCCATGTGGCAGCCCTGGCAGGTGCTCTGGTACAGCGCTTCGCCGCCGGTTTGCGAAAAGCGCGGGCGCAGCGACGAGAAGTTGCTCATCAGCGCCTGGGTGTCTGCGGCGCTGATGGCCAGGATGGCGGCGGACTGCAGCGGCTGCAGATTTTTCACATCCTGCGTGCCCTGTGATTGGGCCAGCGCCCCCGCAGAAAGACCCAAAGCCAGGGCGGATGCCGCGCAAAGACGGTGCAATGTGTTCATCATGGTGTGCTCTTCCTAGAGATGTGGGCGGTCAGAGGCTGGAGGCCTTGGCATGCAGGCGCTGGATGGCGTCCAGCGAGGACAGCACGGCGCCTTCCTGCCAGGCGGGGATGTACGAGACATGCTCGCCCGCCAGCACCAGACGGCCATCGACCTGGGCCAGGTTCTGGTAGTGCTGCTCGCGCAGGGCGTCGGTCCAGTTGCCAAAGCAGCCATTGATCCAGGGCATGCGATGCCAAGCCACGGATACGCCGTTGAGGAACTCCTGCTTGTATTGCGGGTGAATCTGCGCGCCGTATTCCAGCGCCAGGCGAATGCGCTCGGCAGGCTTGAGCGATGAGAAGCGATAGGCGTTGCTGTTTTCAAAGGCGTAGCCGCCCAGCAGCACTGCGGGGCCGCTGCTCATATAGCCGGTGGAGGGGTAGGAAATCTGCTGAATGGGCAGATCGGTGTAGCTGATGCCGCCGTAGATGCGCTCGTCTTCTTCCCAGAAGCGGCGCTTGAATTCCAGGCCGACCTTCATGGAACTGCCATAGGGCACGCTGGCAATCGCGTTTTGCATGGCGCTGCTGGCCTGCACCTCGATCTGGCTGAGGATGGACAGCGGAATCGTGCACACGCACCAGTCGGCGCGGGCCTGCTGGGTGGCGCCAGATTTGAGCGCATCCACGTAATCCACGGTCACACCCTTGTCGTTCTGGGAAATCTTGGTGACCTTGGTGTTGTAGCGAATGGCCGGACCCAGATCGCGCGCCATGGCCTGGGCCAGCATGTCCATGCCGCCCTCGGGCTGGAAGATGGCACTGTGGAACTCATAGACATTGCCGGTGCCCATCTGGCGCCACAGGTTGGACTCCAGCAGATCATGCAGGCCCATGGGCGTGGAGGGCTTGGCCAGCGCCATCAGGCCGCCGCCGGGGTCGATGTCGTAGCCACGGAAATCGCTGACGGCGTTGCTGGCGCGGTAGCGGAATTCCTTGTCCAGCACGCCCCAGGCCTTGAGACCTTCCAGCAGGCGTTCCTTGTCTTCCTTGCTGACGGCCTGGTCCAGCGCACCTTGGTTCGTGGCCTTGGACAGCAGCTCGGCCACATGGCCATAGACATCGGTTTGCACATGGCGAAAGCGCTGGGGCTTGCCAGCCAGGGCCTTGCTGTTGTGCAGATAGGCGTTGTAGTTGACCTGGTTGAAGGCTTCGAGCTTGATGCCAAAGCGCTTGTAGTAATCCAGCATCGCGTGGTGGTGGTAGGGCACGCGCCAGGGGCCGGGGTTGAAATAGTTGCCCTTGGCAAAGCCGACTTTCTGGCGTGTGCCGTCCAGCTCGCTGAACTCGTCGCCACCGCGTAGCGTCCAGCAGCGGCCACCGGCGCGGCCCTGAAATTCGAGCAGCTGCACCTTGTAGCCCGCTGCGCGCAATTCAATCGCGGCCACCATGCCGGCCAGGCCTGCGCCCAGCACCAGCACGGTGGAGCCGGGCTTGGCATGGCTCAGCTTGATGGGGCCGCTGTAGTGCGATTCGGCGGCGTAGCCGAGAGAAGACATGGCCTGGTACATGGCACTGCCACCGGCGACTTTGCCGATCATGGAAAGCAGTTGTCTGCGGCTGACGGTTGAGCGTGGCTCTGACATGGGTACTCCTGTGCTGTGAATCCATTGCGCTGCCTTTGTGGGGCGACGTCTTACAGGGAGTTGAGCAAGAGCTGTGCCAGAGCTGCGATGCCGGTCATTAATTCAATGAAATCATGGGTTTGCTGTGGTTTTGAGGTTGATGTGCCTCAATCCTTTGTACCGCTTATGGTGCATGCTCACTAATTTGAAGCATCACTGCTCAAATTGGTGCAATCAACCTGCACGCTCAGGCATGAAAAAGGCGTATTCGCTGTTATTGCGAATACGCCTTGGGGGCGGTGGGCGGTAGCGGCCCTTAGGTCATCAGCACGCTTTTAGCTCGCTGCTGCAAGGGGGCTGACCATGACACGGTTGCGTCCCCCATTCTTGGCGGCATAGAGCATGGCATCGGCCTGTTCAAAGACGCCGGCGATATTCGCATGGCTTTGAGGCCAGTGGGCCACGCCCAAAGAGATGGTGATGTGGCCGACCTGCGCAAGTTCCATCTTCTCTACCAGCAGGCGCAGGCGCTCGGCGGCACTTGCGGCGGCCTCCAGCGGTGCATCGGGCAGCAGCAGCAAGAACTCCTCTCCGCCCACGCGGCAGGGCAGGTCGCCGGAGCGTGAGACTTCACGCATGGTGCGCGCCAGCTGCTTGAGCACCTCGTCACCCGTGCTGTGACCATGGCTGTCGTTGATGCGCTTGAAGTGATCAATGTCGATGGCAATGACGGAAAAAGGCTGCGCCCGAGACTCAAAACTGGCGATGGCTGCCTCCAGGTGGCGGCGGTTGCCCAGGCCCGTCAGCGGGTCGGTGTTGACATCCTCGCGCAGCTTGGTGATGTTGCGCTGCAAAAGACTCAGGCCTTTGAGCATGGCTTTCTTGAGCTCATGGGATTCGAAGTACCAGGATTTGACGTCCTGAATGGACTGGGCTGTTTCGGGCCTGTCCATGTCGTTTGCGCTGTTGGCCAGCTGGCGCAGCGGGCGGGCGATCTGGCGCGCGCTCCACCAGATGACGATCAGCATCAGTGCTGCAATGGGCAGCGTCTTGTAGAGCACGGAGCGCATCAGCTTGTCCAGTGGCGCCAGTGTGGAGGCCTTGGGGCGCTGAGCGACGATGCCCCAGCCCGCCGATGGAATGGTGGCGTAGCCGGCCAGCATTTGCACTCCCTTGCTGTTGAGCACCGGAGATGTGCCGGACTGCCCCTGGGTCACGGCGTTGATGACCTCGTTGTTCTTGATGGTGTCGCCCACGCGGCTGCTCTCAGGGTGGTAGATGATGCGTCGATCGCTGTCGACCACATAGACGTAGGTGCCGTCCTGGTAGAAGTGTGAGCCCAGCAAGGTGTCGAGAATGCTTTCGTCCTTGAGGTAGATGCTGCCGCCTACGGCACCGAGGTAGGCACCGGCTTGGCTGAAGATGGGCTGGGAGATGAAGACGATGTAGTTGCCGGCGACGGACAGATAGGGTTTGCTGATGACCGGGGCGCGGGCGCTCAGGGTTTCGGCCACGCCCGCACTCTCCAGTGTCTTGCCCTTGATCTGCAGCGTCTCGGGCGAGGTGGCCAGCACATAACCGGTGGGGTCGATGATGGTGACGGAGTTAAAGCTCTTGGTCTGCAGACGCAGGCGGTTGGCCTCTTGCGACAGGTAGTCGGTGTTCTTCATCTGCGTGCCCATGAGCCGGGCGCTGTAGGCCAGCTGCTGCAGCGCAGAGTGCAGAAAATCGTCCGTGCTCCTTGCCAGCTTGGTGGCGTAGGCGTGGTGGCCTTCCAGCGTGGTGTCGATCAACTGCTGGCGCTGCACCAGATAGCCGGCATAGAAGGTGTTGGCAAAAGGAATAAGCGCGCTGAGCAGTGTCAGCACCAGAATCAGACGACGTAAGTCCATGACGCTCTGCAGGGCGGAGCTGCAGCCAGTAATTCAAAAAACGCACAGGCTCTGCCTGCAGGCAGGCCCGAAGGCGATTATGGATGGAGCCTTGCCGATGCGGGCCACAGGCCCTGATTCTGGGCATGGGCACTGGGAGCTACTGCAGTGCCTTTTGGCGTCGCATGGTCAGCACGAGCACCGCAAGACTGACAATCGCGCCCAGCACGCCAAGTACTGCAAAAACGGGAATGCCCCAGAGCTGCAAATCCCAGGCCAGCAAGGTGGGGCCCATGCCCAGCACAAATGCGCCGGCGACGACGGCCAAGGCCAGGCGGGTTGCGGCACGCTCGACAGCGGTGGACAGGCGCTCCAGATGATGAATGTCCATATCCACCGCCACGCGCCCCTGCTTGAGGCGGTACATCAGCAGGCGCAGGGTTTGCGGCACATCGCCCGCCACTTCGTACAGCTGCGCCATGGCGGCCTGCTTTTCACGCAGCAGTCGCTTGGGGGAGTAACGGGCCTTGATCTGCTGGGCCACCATGGGGCGCACGGTACGCAGCACATCGAACTGCGGGTCGAGCTGCAGCAGCACGCGGTCGGCCGTCACCAGCGCCTTGAAGAGCAGGGCCATGTCCGAGGGCAGGGCCACCTCGGCTTCGCGCGCCAGACCCATCAGCTGCATGATGGCGCTCGACAAAGACAGCGTGGACTCGGCCTGGCGGCGAGCGACATAGTGCTCCACCGCCGTCTCCAGCTGCGCTATGTCGCTGTGTGCATCGCCGCTCCACTCCAGCAAGGTCATCAGCAGGGCGTCGGCATCTCCTTCCACCATGGCGCGCAGCAGCAGCAGGAACTGATCGCGGCGGTGCGGTGACAAATGGCCGACCAGGCCAAAGTCCAGAAAGCCGACGCGATTGCCCGATAAAGCAAAGACGTTGCCGGGGTGCGGGTCGGCGTGGAACAGGCCGTCGCGCAGCACCATCTGCAAGAAGGCCTGTGCGCCGCGCTGCGCCAGCAGCGGATGGTCGAACTGTGGCTGCTCGGCAGCCTTGTTGGCGGGTACGCCATCCAGCCAGTCCTGCACCAGGATTTCCGGGCCGCTGAGCTCCCAGACAATGCCGGGAATGACGATGTCGTCCTGCGCGGCAAAGGCCTTGGCTACGGCCTCGTTGTGCTGGCCTTCGATGGTGAAATCCAGCTCTTCCTGCAAGGCAGTGCTGACCTGGTGTGCGACTTCGCTCGGGTTGTAGCGGCGCAGCGGGCTGAAGCGCTCTTCCAGCACGGCGGCCATGTGGCGCATCAGCCTGGCATCGGCCTCCAGGCCGGCGCGTATGCCGGGGCGCTGGACCTTGACGACGACTTCGCGCAAGTGAGGGTGAGAGTGACCATCGCCCTGGCGCACTGCAGCGCGATAGACCTGTGCCATGGAGGCCGAAGCCAGCGGCGTGCTGTCAAAGCGCTCGAAGGCCTGCTCCACCGGCATGCCCAGCAGGCCTTCGATATGGGGCTGCATCAGCTCCCAGGGCAGAGGCTGGGCCTGGGTGTGCAGCTGCTCCAGCGCCTGCGTCCACTCGGCAGGCAGAAGGTCTGAGCGAGTAGCCAGAATCTGCCCGAGCTTGACGAAGGTCGGCCCCAGCGCTTCGATGGCCATGCGCACGCGCTCCGGGCGGCTGGGGGGCAGGGCATCCAGCTCTGGGTTTTCTGCGGAGGACTTCCATTGTGCCCACCGGGAGAGCCCCAGCGTCTGCACGATATCGGTCAGGCCAAAGCGCAGCAAAGTGCCCACAATTTCCTGAAGGCGGGCCCGGTCACGAACGGCAACAACAGCGGTTTGCAGCATGGATTGATCTCTCCTTGTCCGCAAAAAGCATAACCCTGCAGCAGCTGAGAAAAGTTTTGCTCCTGAAAAAAGAGCTTATGGCGCTTGATGCATTTTGGTTTCAATATGTTTTCTATCTGAAACCATTGTGTGACCTGCGCTATGCGCTTTTGAAAATGTAGCTTTTCGGCGACTCCGAGCGGCTGCAATAGCCGCATGAAAGGCAAGACTGAAACGCTTGCATACGGCTGAAAAATTTCTGGATTAAAACGCTTTCGCATGCCTATGATTTGCCTCGCATTTGTCGCCGGATCCGGGGCATGCGAGCAAACCAAAAGGGCAGATCAAGCCCTGGATAAAAAGCCTTCAGCAAACAGAGAGTGAGAGCAATGCAAGACAGAACCAAGGGATGGAATCGTCGTCAATGGATGGCTACGGCTGCTGCGGGCGCAGCGCTGGGCGGATGGAGTGCGCGCAGCCTGGCGCAGGATGCCAGCACACCCATCGTGCTGGGCCAGTCCTGTGCGCTCAGCGGCCCCTCGGCGCAGTTGGGGGCGCAGTTTTCGCAGGGTGCCAAGCTGTACTTTGACCAGCTCAATGCCCAGGGCGGCATTGGTCGGCGTCAGGTGGAGCTGCGCACGCTGGACGATGGCTATGAGCCCGAGCGCTGCGTGGCCAATACCCAGAAGTTTCTGGCCGATGATGTGATGGCCTTGTTTGGCTATCTGGGAACGCCCACCAGCATGGCGGCCCTGCCTTTGCTGCAAAAGGCCAAGGTGCCGCTGATTGCGCCGCTGACCGGTGGGGCCGGCCTGCGCGACCCCAAGCTGGCGCAGACGGTCTTTAATCTACGTGCGTCCTATGCCGATGAAACCGCGCTCATGGTCAAGCAGCTGGTGGCGCTGGGCCTCAAGAAGATCGCGGTGTTCTATCAGAACGATGCCTATGGGCAGTCGGGTCTGGAGGGTGTGACGCAGGCCCTGGCAGGCCAGGGGCTCAAGCCCGTGGGGGCCGCCACGGTGGAACGCAATTCGCAGGATGTGGCCAAGGCCGTCAAGACGCTGGTGCCGCTGGGGGCCGATGTGATCGTGCAGGTGGGCACGTATGCGGCCAGTGCAGCCTTTGTGCGTGCGGCGCGCCAGGCGGGCTATGGCGGGCAGTTCTACAACGTGTCCTTCGTCGGCACATCGGCACTGGCACAGGCCCTGGGCAAGGATGCCGAAGGCGTGGTGGTCACCCAGGTCGTGCCGTCACCCTTCAAGACCTCGCACCCGCTGGCGCGCGAGTTTCAGGCGGCCCTGCAAAAGAGCGGCGCTTCGCTGCAGCCCAATTACTCGAGCATGGAAGGCTTTCTGGCGGCCCGTGTGGTGGGCGACGCCTTGAAGGCCGCTGCGGCCGCGAATCGTCTGCAGCGCGATGGGCTGGTGGCGGCTCTGGAGTCCATGAACGGTCAACAGGTGGCGGGCTTTCCCATCGCCTTCCGCCCTCAGGCGGGCAAGCCGCGTTTTGTGGAGCTTTCCATGCTTACCGGCGACGGCAAGGTCCGCGTGTGAGGCTTTGAGTCAGCGCGGGCGCAGCGCTCTGAAACTTGGGCCATCATGGCATCTTTGCCAACGATGACCCCCAAGGAGAGAGCGCATGGCCCTGCTGCCCGAACTTCAAGCAAGCGCCCCTGACATTGCCGCGTTGCGGCGCGATATCCATGCTCATCCCGAGCTGTGCTTCGAGGAAATTCGCACCTCGGACCTGGTCGCTGAAAAGCTGGAGCAATGGGGTATCCCCATACATCGCGGGCTGGGAAAGACGGGGGTAGTGGGCATCATCCACGGCCGTGATGGCGGGCAAAACGGCCGTGCCATCGGTCTGCGCGCTGACATGGATGCCCTGCCCATGCAGGAGTTCAACACCTTTGAGCACGCCAGCCGCCACGCGGGCAAGATGCACGCCTGCGGTCACGACGGTCACACCGCCATGCTGCTGGCTGCCGCGCAATATCTGGCCGCCCACCGCGACAGCTTTGAAGGCACGGTCTACGCCATCTTCCAGCCCGCCGAAGAAGGTGGCGGCGGTGCACACGAGATGATCAAGGACGGACTGTTCAAACAGTTCCCCATGCAGGCAGTGTTTGGCATGCACAACTGGCCGGGCATGAAGGCCGGCACCATGGCCGTGGGCGCAGGCCCGGCCATGGCTTCGAGCAATGAATTCAAGATCGTGGTGCGCGGCAAGGGCGGACACGCGGCCATGCCGCACATGGTGGTGGACCCGGTACCTGTGGCGGCCCAGCTCATCATGGCCTTTCAGACCATCGTCAGCCGCAACGTCAAACCCATTGAGGCGGGCGTGGTGTCTGTGACCATGGTGCACGCTGGCGAAGCCACCAATGTGGTGCCTGACAGCGTTGAGCTGCAGGGCACGGTGCGCACCTTCACGCTGGAGGTACTGGACTTGATCGAGCAGCGCATGAAGCAGATCAGCGAGTCTCTGTGCGCCGCGCACGGCACGCAGTGCGAGTTCGAGTTCGTGCGCAATTACCCGCCCACCATCAACACCGCGCCCGAGGCGGAGTTTGCGCAAGGCGTGATGCGCGAGATTCTGGGCGATGCCGGTGTGGTGCCGCAGGAACCCTCGATGGGGGCCGAGGACTTTGCCTTCATGCTGCTGGAAAAGCCCGGGGCCTACTGCTTTATCGCCAATGGCGATGGCGACCACCGTGCGCTAGGCCATGGCGGCGGCCCCTGCACCTTGCACAACCCCAGCTACGACTTCAACGACGCGCTGATTCCGCTGGGTGGGACTTTCTGGGTCAAGCTGGCCCAGCGCTGGCTGGCGGATCCGACACGTCGCTAAAAGCTGTTGCCCGCTGTGATCATTTCTTAAAAAGAACGGTCGTTCTAATTTTGGCGATTTGTCGCTACACTGGCTCGCATACCTATCAGTCAAGGAGACCCGCCATGTCCGATTTGCAAGCCAGGTTTGAAGAAACCGTCAAGAACTCCACCTCATTGGGAGAGCGGCCCGACAATGCCACGCTGCTCAAGATCTACGCGCTGTACAAGCAGGCCACGGAAGGCGATAACGAAGGCAAGAAGCCCAGCTTCACCGACATGGTGGCGCGCGCCAAGTGGGATGCCTGGGCCAAGCTTGAGGGCACGACGGCAGATGAGGCCAAGCAGCAGTACATCGACTTGATCGAATCGTTGAAGTGAGTGCAGTCACAGCGGTCTGGCAACTGGAATCGTAAAAATTCATAGCTGCTAGCGCAGGCTACATATAGGCTGAAGGCCGATAAGACTCAAAGTCCTATCGGTCTTTTTCGTGGGCCGCTGCAACTCAGTTGACTTTGCGGCAGCTGGCAAAGGCGTCCAGGGATCGCTGGTAGGCGGGCGAGGAGACATCCATCAGTCCCAGCACGGTATGGAAAAGGTTGTCGTGGGAGCGGGGCTGATCCAGTGTTTTGCCCAGGCAGTCCTGATCCAGGTTCGTGCGTGCGCCCAGCGTGCTCAGCCAAGCAATCATGGGCACATGCTTTTGCGCCTCAGGAGCCATGGCGTAGGGCATGCCGTGCAGATAAACATCCATCTCGCCCAGTGACTCGCCGTGATCGGACATGTAGAACAGGCCGGTTTCAAACTGGGCTTGCTGTGTCTTGAGCCAGTCTATGGTCTGAGCCAGAAAGCGGTCGGTGTAGCGAATGGAGTTGTCATAGACGTTGACCACATCCTGGCGGGAGCAGCTGGACAAGGCATTGGTGGCGCACTCGGGCTGGAAGGCCTTGAGGTCGGGAGTGGAGCGCTTGAAGTATTCGGGGCCGTGACTGCCCATCTGGTGCATGACCAGCACCAGCCCCTTGGCGCGCCGGGCAGGGTCCAGCTGGGCGATGCGCTCGTCCAGGCCGCTGAGCAGCATGCCGTCCAGGCACTCTCCATCCTTAGCGCACAGGGTCTTGCCGTCCGGCGTGTTCACGCTGTCCGAGGTACTGGCCATGGGGATGCGCTTGCACACGCCCTTGCAGCCGGCCTGGTTGTCGATCCAGAGCACAGCCAGGCCAGCGGCCTGCAGAACGTCGAGCAGGTTGTCATGCTCGACCTTGGAGGCGTAAAAGCCCTCGCGGCCCAGGTGGGAGAACATGCAGGGCACGGATTCGCGGGTGCTGGTGCCGCAGGAGTGTGCATTGCGCCAGCTCAGCACCTTGCGCTGTGCCAGCTCCGGGTTGGTGTCGCGCGCATAGCCGTTGAGGCTGAAATGGTCGCCGCGGGCCGTTTCACCGACCACCAGCACCAGCAGCGGCGGCTTTTGTGCAGAGGCGTAGCTGCTGCCCAGCGCTGCGTCCCCTGTGATGCTGACAAAGGGGTGGGGCTTGTTGAGCAGAGGATCGAGCGTGACGGAGGCGGCTGAGAGTACGGGGTTGATCGGATTGATCATGTAGCGCAGCCACAGGTTGTTGCGCACCACAGGCGCCAGGTCCTTGTACGACACCGCCAGGGCGCTGCCCAGCAGCATGAGGCTGGCGAGCACCTGCACCGTGGTGCGCAGCACATTGCGCCACGCGCTGCTGGCGCGTTTGAGCGGCGTCTTCCACAGCCAGACGGCTGGCAGGATGGCGATGACCAGAACCTGGGCCAGCAGCTTGATGCTCAAGAGGTCTGCACTTTCGCGCGCGTCGGTCTGCAGGATGTTGTGGATCATGCCCCGGTCCATCACCGTGCCATAGCTGACCATGAAGTACTGGGCGCAGGCGGCAACCAGCAGCAGCGCTATCCAGAAAGGCTTGGTAAAGCGGGGCCAGGCGAACAAGGCCATGGGCAGCAGGCAGGCGCCCAGCACCAGGGGCAGTACACGCAAGGCCAGAATGCTCAGGCTGCCGTTGTAGCCCTCCAGCGAGGGCAGGCGCAGCCACAGAGCCCAGTTGGCACTCAGCGTCAGCCAGATGGCTAAAGCCAGTGCGATGAACTGGGGTGTGCGAGGCTGAAAGAGGCGTGAGGACGCAGGGACTGATGCGAAGGTCGATGAAGCCACGGTAGAAGGCCAAAAAACGGTATGCAGAAAGTCTGATGAGACTTTCTTAAAAGCCGCTGAAGCCGTCGAAGCTGTCTCGGAGATCGCTCCCGTCCTGAGACAGGAGGCCCTTGTGTGTCTAAGGCGCTCTTATTGGCACATGGGTGATGTGCCTGCGGCCGCTCCCCATTGCTCGCACAGCCGCTGCTTGCGCTGTTCGGGAGGGAGCTTGGCCAGATCGCGCATCTGGGTGTGAAAGTGCTGCCAGGTTTGGGGTGTGGCGGGCGCATCACCGCGCAGTCGCTGCCACCAGTGGGACATGGCCGGAACCCAGTCATCATAAGCGGCCAGTGCGCCAAAGCTGGCGTTATTGGCCTGGGCGACCCAGCGGTCGGTTTGCGACAGGCGCTGGAAGTATTGCTCGCGCAGGGTGGGAGTGGCCAGCAGAGGCTCGTCACTGGCGACCCACTGCGCTCTGAGCTGTGCATAAGTGCTGCGGAATTCTTCAAAGACATTGCTTTTGATAGCTGTAAGCGCTTTGCTATCAAGGGTTTGCGTGTCTTTTTGTGTATAAATTGACTGCAGGCGATGGCGGGTCTCGCGCGTGAGTTGCTGCCAGAGGCTGCGCCGCTGCAGGGCTCGTTGCCAGCGTTGACGCGCAGCGGGGCTGGCATGCGCCTGCAGCCACAGCGGCGTGGCCATGCGCTCCACCGTGGTGGCAAAGGATTCGTTGAAGGCGGTATCGTTTTTGACGTAGAGCTGCTGGTGCGCCAGCTCGTGAAACAGCAAGCCGGCAAAGTCTCCTTCCTGCCAGTCGATAAAGCTGCTGAGCAAGGGGTCCCCGCCCAGCCAGTTCAGATAGCCGAGCGTGGAGTACGCAGGCACGCCATAGACGCTGACCTCCAGGCCCTGGCTATGCATTTCATACGCTTTGGCGTGTGCGTCCGCTTCGGCAAAGTAGCCCCGGTAGGCAATGCAGCCGGTAATGGGAAAGCACCACTGGTGCATCTCTAGGCTGTCAGGTGGAGCCGCGACCACGTTCCAGACCGCAAACGGGCGCGGCAACTGCGCGTAGCGGGTGTAGCTGGCATTGTCGGGCAGGGCCAGCTCCTGGCTGGCAAAGCGGCGCATCTGCTGCGCCGCCTCCAGCCGCTGGCGCAAGGGAGCTGGTGTTTTTGCGTCGGCCAGCCAGTCATCAATGGGGCGTGCCGCCTGAAGAATCTGCATCTGGCCCTTGAAACCCTGCCAGTAATAGCCGGCGCTGCTGCAGCCGGACAAGCCGACAATTGCGGCGGCAATTCCCAGTGCGGCCGTCAGGCTGACTACACTCATCCTTTTTCTCATTGCGCTTGTTCGCCAGTCTGGTTTCGTTTCATGGATTTTTTAACGCTCGCCATCATTGTCACCACCGTGCTCTATATCCTCAAGAAGCAGGAGCAAAAGCAGCACACCCAGTTGCTGGCCCAGCATCTGTCGCGCTTTCAGATTGAAAAGCTCATGGCCAATCTGATGGAGGGCTATCTGCGTGTGATTGCCGAAAAAGACGAGCAGCGCCGCGCACAGATATGGCCGGTGCTGGCCAACACGGAAAGCAGCCTGGTGAGCCAGTTTCAGCGCTTTGCCGATGAATTTGCGACGCTGCCGGCCGAGCAGACCCGGGCCAGTACCTTGCCGCTGGCCTTGCCGTATATGACGCGGGTTCTGCCCTCTGCCACGATGGACGTGCGAGCTGCCATGAAGCTGCATGCGCAGGCCATGGCGGCAGCACGTGTGGGAGAGGCGGTGGATGAGCAGGAGCGCAAGAGCCGGGCCTTCACCATGACGGCTGAGCTGATGCTGATGCAGCACACCTGCCACTGGTTTTGCCGCAGCCGTACGATTGCCTCCATGCGTTTGCTGGCGCGCCACAAAACGGCGTATGAGCAAGTGTTGCAATCTGTTTCTCCGGCAACGCTCAAGGCCTATGAGAAGCTGGTGAACTCCCGTAGCTGAGTCACCTGCGGGCCTGTGGATGCGGGCAAGCGATGGTTGTGCTGGCCTTGACCCTGTCATGCGTGACATGAACAATGGTTTGCATGAAAAACCTGTTGAGCACATTGGAGCCGCTGCTTGCAAGACTTCCTGTTACGGCATCGGTACAGCTTCCTTCAGGGGAGCGCATCGGCCCTGAGCGCAGTGCGGTTCAATTGATTTTTCGCTCCCCCAAGGCATTGGCGGCCTTGCTGGAGGGGCAGGTGGGCAGCATAGGCTCTGCCATCGTGGAGGGCTGGGTCGACGTCCACGGCAGCGCCCGGGACATCATGGCCGCCGCCACGGGCTTGCTTCATGGCAGTCCGGTGAGCCACAAGCCTTCATGGCTGGGTCAGACGGTCTCCAAGGCGAAGTCTCTGGCCATGCATACCCTGGTCAGGGATGCGGAGCAGATACAGTTTCATTACGACCTGTCTGACGACTTCTACGCGCTGTGGCTGGACCCGCGCCGCGTTTACTCCTGTGCGTACTACCAGGATCAGAACATGAGCCTGGCGCAGGCGCAGGAGGCCAAGCTCGATCACATCTGCAAAAAGCTCAAACTGAAGCCTGGAGAGCGCTTCTGGGACATAGGCTCGGGATGGGGTGGGCTGATCTTCTGGGCCGCAGAGCATTACGGCGTGAAGGCGCACGGCATTACCTTGTCACGCAACCAGTTTGAGCATGTACAGCGGCTGATTGTGGAAAAAGGCCTGCAGGGCCAGGTCCAGGTTGAACTGCGTGACTATCGCAAGATGGAGGGGGTACAGCCCTTCGACAAGATAGGCTCGGTCGGCATGTTCGAGCATGTGGGCAGTGCCAACCTGCCCGAGTATTTTCAGACCATCTACTCCATGCTCAAGCCCGGTGGGATGGCGCTGGTGCATGGCATTACGGCGGGCGGCGTCAGCAATGTGGAGCTGGGTGCAGGCATGGGGGAGTTCATCAATCGCTACATCTTCCCGGGGGGCGAACTCATGCATGTCAGCCGTGTGCTGCATGACCTGGCGGCCAGCGGGCTGGAGATGGTGGATACCGAGAATCTACGACCCCATTACGCCCGTACCCTGTGGGCATGGTCGGATTCACTGGAGCAGCAAATGGATGCCGCAAGCGCCATCCTGCGCGCTCAGTACGATGAGGAAAAAGCCCTCAAGGCCCTGAAGGCCTACCGCCTGTATCTGGCTGGTTGCGCCATGGGTTTTGAGCAAGGCTGGATTGCGCTGCATCAGATGCTGTGCATCCGGCCTGATGCCGATATGGAAAGCGGAGTCATGACTGGAGCGCAGAGCAGCTATCCTTTCAACCGCGAATACATCTACCGCTGAAGGAATAGCACCATGCCCTACAAATTCAAATCGCGCGCTACGGCAGATCTCATCATGCTCGACGCCAATGGCCGAAAGCTGCTGGAAATCATTGGCAAGTCTCCGGACGAGGCCAGCGGCATCATCACGGTGGAGCAAATTCCGGCTGCGATTGCGGCTTTGGAAGCCGCCGCTGCAGAAGAGGCCGCCAGACTCAAGGCGGAGACCGAAGAGGATGCAGTGCAAGAAGACGCACAGGCTTCAGCCAAAGATGGCGTGGGCCTGAGCCAGCGCATCGTGCCTTTTGTGGACATGCTCAGACGCAGTGCAGCCGAAGGAAAGGAAGTGACCTGGTAAACACTGCCTGAGCTGCGTTGTTGACGCGCATGAAAAAGCCTGCGGATGCAGGCTTTTTGTTTGGAGAGGCGAAGGCCTATCAGTCGGCGTAAATGCCGGCGGCCTTGATGACCTTGCCCCACTTGGCGATTTCGCTCTCTACAAACTTCTTGTGGCCAGCCGGGTTGATGCGGTCATCGGAGGCAATCACGGCGCCCAGGGCTTCCTGACGTTTGATGAACTCGGGGTCCTTCAGGGAAGCCTTCATGGCCTCGTTGACCTTCTTGACCACGTCGGCAGGTGTGCCCTTGGGAGCGTACAGGCCGTGCCAGATGGTCACGTTGAAGTCCTTCATGCCCAGGGACTGCAGCGTGGGCAGATCCTTGAGAGCAGGCGTTGTCAGAGGCTTGGAGGTGGTCACTGCATACGCCTGCACCTTCTTGGCGGCGATCTGCGAGGTGGTGTTGGTGGTCTGGTCACACAGCAGGTCAACCTGGTTGCCCATCAGGTCGGCAATCGCGGGAGCGGCGCCCTTGTAGGGAACGGGTGTCATTTCCTGCTGCAGTGATGCCTGGAACATCAGGCCACACAGGTGCGAGGCAGAGCCCACACCGGCGTTGGCCAGATTCACCTTGCCCTGGTTCTTGCCAACCCAGTCCTTGACTTCAGCGAAGTTCTTGGCGGGCAGTGTGGGGCGACCGATCAGTGTCATGGGCACATCGTTGATGATGCCGGCGTACTCGAAATCATTGAGCACGTTGAAAGACAGCTTGCGGTACAGCGTAGGGATGGTGGACATGCCGATGTGCGTCAGCAGCAGCGTGTAGCCGTCATTCTTGGCGCGTGCGGCCTTGGCGGTGCCGATAGTGCTGCCAGCGCCGTCGGCATTGTCGATGACGATGGTGGCATTGTTCATGTGCTTGCGCATGGACTCGGCCAGGTCTCGTGCCACCTTGTCGGTGGGGCCACCAGCGGTGAAGGGCACGATGATGGTCACACTCTTGCCTGCAGCGGGGTAGCTGCTGTCGGCGTGGCTGCTGATGGCTGCGGTAGCGGCCAGAGCAACGGCGGCGATTTTGAAATACGTCTTCATTTTGTCTCCCTGAGTTCACGTCCGCCAAGACCAAGAAAGTTGGCTTACCCTGACGCGAAACCGGATTCTAGGTAGCGAGAAAGCGTAGGGTTTTATTTTTTTTCTAAGGAAATCCTGCAAAACCCTCCGCAATGTTTGGTACATGTCAGCATGCAATGGCATCCTCACAGGCCATGAAACAAAGCAGCCTTGACCTGAATCTGAGTACCAAGAAGACCCGCAAACAGGAACTTCTGGCCCAGATGGATCTGGTGGTTCCCTGGGCTGCGTTGGTCGAGCTCATCACCCCGTATTACCCCGAAGGCAAGAACGGTCGCCCACCCTTTGCACTGGAGACCATGCTGCGCATCCACTGCATGCAACAGTGGTTCACCTTGTCGGATCTGGCGATGGAAGAGGCCTTCTTTGACACCCCGATCTACCGGGAGTTTGCCCAGCTCGATGCCCATGGACGAATACCGGATGAGAGCACCATCCTGAGGTTTCGCCACCGGCTGGAGAAACACAGGCTGGCCGATCAGATTCTGGCCACCGTCAACGAACTGTTGGCAGCGCAGGGCTTGCTGCTCAAGGCAGGCACTGCGGTGGATGCCACCTTGATTGCAGCGCCCAGCTCCACCAAGAACAAGGACAGAAAGCGCGATCCAGAGATGCATTCGAGCCAAAAGGGCAATGAGTGGCACTTTGGCATGAAGGCCCACATTGGTGTGGACGCAGACTCGGGCCTGGTGCATACGGTGCGCGGTACCTCGGGCAACGTCTCTGACGTCGTCGAGGGCAACAGTTTGCTGCATGGTCAGGAGACAGACGCCTTTGGTGATGCGGGCTACCAAGGCGTGCACAAGCGCCCCGATGCCAGGAAGGATGTCACCTGGCATGTGGCGATGCGCCCAGGCAAGCGCAAAGAGCTGGACAAGGAAAACAACCCCATAGACGCACTCATAGACCAGGTGGAGAAGATCAAGGCCAGCATCCGGGCCAAGGTGGAGCATCCCTTTCGGGTGATCAAGCGGCAGTTTGGATACACGAAGGTGCGCTACCGAGGTTTGAAGAAGAACACGCTGCAGCTCAAGACGCTGTTTGCGCTGTCCAATCTGTGGATGGTGCGCCACCAATTGCTGGGGGTGCAGGGATGAGTGCGCCCGCAAACAGCCGTGCAGCCGCTGCGGCTGCGCAAGTGGCCCCCACAAGGGGCACCAAACAAGGCGGAACCGCTGGAAAGACGGTCTCCATTGCGCCAGATGAAAAACTCAGTCTCGTAGCACGCGCGAAACCGAGTTGTTCAGGACATCCCTAAGTGTTATCCCCGGATTGAGCGCGTGATCACATCCTGTTTGCGCTTGCGCAAAAAAGAAGCTTTTACTGGTAGCTTCGCGCGTCCTCAATCACCTTTCCATCATTGGGAAGGCTGCCTGGTGCGAGCATCTGCACTTCGCCGCGAAGCTTGGTGACTTCGCGCAGGGCGTCCGTGACCTGCAAGGCAAAGCCGGGAGCGGTCTCGGTGGTTTCTATCTGCAGCTGCATCTGGTCATTGGCCATTTCTCCGGTCACGACCAGCCTGGCTTTGGCGATTTGAGGAAAGCGCTTGACGACTTCGGCCACCTGCTTGGCATGGACAAACATGCCGCGCACCTTGGTGGTCTGGTCGGCGCGACCCATCCAGCCCTTGATACGGGCATTGGTGCGGCCAGTGGGGCACTGGCCGGGCAGATAGGCCGAGAGATCGCCCGTGCCGAAACGGATCAGCGGATAGTCGGGGTTGAGAGTGGTGATGACCAGCTCGCCCACTTCGCCTTCGGCTACCGGGTCGCCCGTGCCGGGGCGCACGATTTCCACAATCACACCTTCGTCCAGCACCAGGCCTTCGCGGGATGCCGTTTCATAGGCAATCAAACCCAGATCGGCTGTGCCATAGCTCTGGTAGGCATCAATGCCATGCTCTCGCATCCACTGGCTTAGTGATGGCGGGAAGGCTTCACCGCTGACCATGGCCTTGGTCAGGCTGGGCAGCCTGATGCCCATCTCGGCGGCCTTTTCCACAATGATCTTGAGAAAGCTGGGCGTACCCACATAGGCCGCTGGGCGCAGGTCGGCCATGGCTTGCACCTGCTGTTCGGTCTGGCCCGTGCCGCCCGCAAACACGGTGCAGCCCAGAGCCTGGGCACCGGTTTCCATCATCGATCCAGCAGGTACAAAGTGGTAGGAAAAGCAGTTGTGTACCAGCTCGCCAGCCCTGAAGCCTGCGGCATGCATGGAGCGCGCCATGCGCCAGTAATCGGGGCGGTGGCTTTCGGGCTCGTAAATGGGGCCGGGACTGGCAAACAGGCGCGGCATGTCACGCCCCAGCTCAATGGCATTGAACCCCCCAAAAATCTGCTGAGGGCGCTGGGTGGCCTGGCGCTCCAGCAACTCGCTCTTGCGCGTGACTGGCAACTGCGCCAGTGCCGCGCGGCTGGTGATGCCTGCGGCGTTCACTCCCTGCAAAATCTCGGCAAACGCCGCCGATTTTTGCTGCGCATGGGCGATCTGTGCAGGCAAGGCGGCCATCAATGCTGCTTCGCGCTCATCAGGGCTGCGCGTTTCCAGGGCATCGTAGAAATCACTCATGGCAAATCCTGTAGAGAAAATCTGAAAGCGAATCTTTAAAACTGGCGCGACCTCAAAGTCAGGGACAGCAAGCAAGCGCCGCCGCGCAGCGATGCTGTCGTCCCCCTCCGCGAAGCAGAGAGGGGGAAGGCGCAAAGCGCCTCAGGGGGTGTTGGCTGGCTACGCCAGCCAGCGCTTGCGCCTCTTGTAGCTCTTCACATCCTTGAAACTCTTGCGCTCGCCGCCGCCCACGCCCAGGTAAAACTCCTTGACGTCTTCATTGCTGGCCAGGTCGCTGGCCTTGCCATCCATCACGATGCGGCCGCTCTCCATGATGTAGCCGTAGTCGGCGTACTTGAGCGCCATATTCGTGTTCTGCTCGGCCAGCAGGAAGGTGACTTTTTCCTTGCTGTTGAGGTCTTTGACGATGTGGAAAACCTCGTCCACGATCTGCGGGGCCAGTCCCATCGATGGCTCGTCCAGCAGCACCATGCGCGGGTTGCTCATCAGTGCGCGGCCAATGGCGCACATCTGCTGCTCGCCGCCCGAGGTGTAGGCAGCCTGGCTGGTGCGGCGGGTCTTGAGACGCGGGAAATAGTTGTAGACCTTTTCCAGGTTGGCAGCGATCTCGCCCTTGTCGGTGCGGGTGTAGCTGCCCGTCATCAGGTTTTCTTCGATGGTCAGGTGGGCAAAGCAGTGCCGGCCTTCCATGACCTGCACCACGCCGCGCTTGACCAGCTCGGCGGGCGTGAGGTTGGCGATCTGCTCCCCTTCCAGCGTGATGCCGCCCTTGGTGACTTCGCCGCGCTCGCCCTTGAGCAGGTTGGAGATGGCGCGCAGCGTGGTGGTCTTGCCTGCGCCATTGCCACCCAGCAAGGCAACGATGCTCTGGTGCGGCACCTGCAGCGACACGCCCTTGAGCACCAGAATCACATGGTTGTAGATGACCTCAATGCCATTGACTTCCACCAGGGGCGCCGTCTGGACAGGGGTGGAAACGGTTTGCGGGGTATCGCTCATGCTGTCACCTGAAACTCAAAATTAATAGCTGTTGGCGCTTTCTGGGTAAGCGTTTGAAGCTGATTTCTTTAAAATCCGATTGCTGCGAGGCACATCTTGCTCAGAGACGTCAAGCAAGGTGTGCCCCGCAGCGGGGACGACCTCCCCTCCCGAAGAGAGAGGGGGAAGTCGATCCGTACATCAGTTGCAGGTACGCACCTTGATGTTTTTCTCCTTGGCGTACTTGTCCGCGTATTCCTTGTACAGCGGATCCAGCAGAGCTTTGTCGGCCTGGTACCAGTCGGAGGTCACCTTGAACTTGCTGCCGTCCCAGGTGGCGATACGGGCCCAGTCGGCGCCCAGGTGGTTGTCGCAGCTGGTCTTGAAGGGGCGGATGATCTTGCCGAAGCCCAGCTCATTGAGGCGTTCCTGCGTCAGGTTGAGGTTCTCCAGACCCCAGCGCACTTGCTCTGGCGTCATGACCTTGCCCTTGCCGTACTTCTCCTGGGCTGTGCGGATGGCTTCAACCTGCAGCATGGAGATCACCATGCCTCGGGTATGCGCCAGCTGACCCAGCTCCTTGGCGTCCTTGGCAGTGCCCTGGCCCTTGTCGTAGAGCATGGACTTGATGTCCGCATGAACCTTGTCGCTCTCGGCCGTGTTGTGAATGGTCACGGTGTTGTAGCCCTTGGCACCGGCGCCGATGTCCTTGACGTCATGGTCGGAGCCTCCCCACCACACGGCGTACATCTTCTCGCGGGGGTAGCCTGTGGCCTGCGCTTCGCGCACGGCGGTGGGTGTCATCACGCCGGCCGACCACAGCAGCACATAGTCAGGGCGGTTCTGGCGGATCTGCAGCCAGGTGGACTTCTGCTCCACACCGGGGGCGGTCACGGGCAGCTTGATCAGCTCGAAGCCTTCCTTGGCGGCGCGCTTTTCCAGCAGCGGGATAGGCTCCTTGCCATAAGGCGAGTCGTGATAGACCAAGGCGATCTTCTTGCCCTTGAGGCTGCCCTTTTCCTTCTTCAGAATGTCCTGCACGATGGAGTCGGCTGCGGTCCAGTAATTGCCCAGCAGCGGGAAGTTCCACTCGAAGACCTTGCCGTCCACGGACTGAGACAGGCCATAGCCGGGAGTGACCACGGGAACCTTGTCGCCGGGAGCCTTGTCCGTCACGGCAAAGGTGATGCCGGTGGACTGGGTATCAAAGCCGGAAGCACCGCCGTCCTTGTTCTTCAGGCGCTCATAGCACTCCACACCCTTGGCGGTGTCATAGGCGGTTTCGCATTCTTCAAACTTGATCTTCACGCCGTTGATGCCGCCCTTGGCATTGACCAGCTTCAGGTAGTCCTGCTTGCCGTCACCCCATGGAATACCCAGGGGAGCGAACTGGCCGGTACGGTACACCAGCAGGGGCACAAACTGTTCCTGGGCCTGCACAGCGGGCGAGGCCATCAAGGCCCCCATGCCTGCAGCAACAGTGGCGGCAGCAATCGCAACTTTCTTGAACATCATCGACGGTCTCCTTGGGTTGTTTGGGACGCTGTCCCGGTTGCAGGCACTCTGTGGTGTCTTAAAAAATGAATACTGAAGTAGCTCAATGGCCTTGAATAGGGCATGGCCCAGGCCAGGGACACCGAGCAAGGGCCGCCCCGCAGCGAAGGTGTCGTCCTCCTCCCGCGAAGCGAGAGAGGAGGAAGGCGCGAAGCGACTCAGGAGATGCATATCAGTGAGGAAACGGCCACACGCGCAGCTTCTGGCGTGCCGTAGACCACAGCTTGGCCAGTCCGTGAGGTTCCACAATCAGGAAGAACACGATGAGCGCACCAAAAATCATGTGCTCCAGATAGGTGGCGGTGGCGGTGGACAGTGGCAGGCCCAGCCAGTGCGGCACCTGGTTCAGCAGCAGGGGCAGCAGCACGAAGAAAGCCGCACCAAAGATGCTGCCCACGACCGAGCCCAGGCCGCCGATGATGATCATGAACAGCAGCTGCAGAGAACGGTCCAGGCTGAAGGCCGCAGGTTCCCAGGCACCCAGGTGAACAAAGCCCCAGAGTGCGCCGGCGACGCCGACGATAAAGCTGCTGACGGCAAAGGCCGAGAGCTTGGCGTAGGTTGGGCGAATGCCGATCACGCTGGCGGCCACGTCCATGTCGCGCATGGCCATCCACTCACGGCCTACCGAGCTGCGCACAAGATTCTTGGCGGCCAGGCCCAGCACACAGAGAATGGCCAGGCACAGCAGGTATTTCTCCATGGGCGTATCGATGCTCCAGCCCAGAATGGCCAGAGGCTTGGCGCTGACGGAGCCGGACGAAGAGTTGTTCGTCACCCATGCAGCGCGGGTGGCCAGCCAGTCCACAAAGAACTGGGCTGCCAGTGTGGCTACCGCCAGATACAAGCCGCGAATGCGCAGGCTGGGCAGGCCAAAAATCACGCCGAACACCATGGCGATCAGTCCGCCGCCGATCAGCGCCACGAGCAAAGGCATGCCTTCGATGCGAGCCTGCAGGTTGTAGGCCGCATAAGCACCCACGGCCATGAAGGCGGCCGTGCCCAGCGAGATCTGTCCGCAGTAGCCCACCAGAATGTTCAGGCCCAGCGCCGCCAGCGACATGATGACAAAGGGGATCAGAATCGCCTGAAAGGTGTAGTCGCTGGCGATGAAGGGCACTGCCAGAAAGGCAAAGGCCAGAATCAGCAAGATAGCCCAGCGATCCTGTGCAACGCCGAAGATCTGCTGATCGGAGGCGTAGCTGGTCTTGAACTGACCGTTTTCACGATAAAACATCTTCTTGTTCTCCCTCGTTCAGACGCGGTCAATGATCTTGTCCCCAAACAAGCCTTGGGGGCGTACCAGCAAAAAGCACAGGGCCAGACCGTAAGCAAACCAGGTCTCGATACCGCCGCCCACCATGGGGCCGATATAGACCTCGGAGAGCTTCTCGCCCACACCGATGATCAGGCCGCCGATGATGGCGCCGGGCAGCGAAGTCAGGCCGCCCAGAATCACTACGGGCAGGGCTTTCAGGGCCACGAGAGACAGCGAATACTGCACGCCCAGCTTGCTGCCCCAGATGATGCCCACCACGAGAGCCACACCGCCTGCGACCGACCAGACGATGACCCAGATGCGCGACAGCGGGATGCCGATGGACTGCGCTGCCTGGTGGTCGTCGGCCACGGCGCGCAGGGCGCGACCGGTCTTGGTCTTCTGAAAGAAGATGCTCAGGCAGATCACCAGGATGGCGGCGATGCAGGCTGCGTAGAGGTCTTCCAGGCTGATCATCACGCCGCCTGGAAACAGGCCATCCATGATGAAGACGGGGTCCTTGGGCATGCCCACGTCGATCTTGTAGACCTCGGAGCCAAAGACCAGTGGGCCGAGACCGTCCAGCAGGTAGGCAATGCCCAGCGTGGCCATCAGCAAGGTGATGGGCTCCTGGTTGACCAGATGGCGCAGGGCCAGACGTTCAATCACCCAGGCAACCACGACCATTAGCCCCAAGGTGATGCAGATGGCCAGCAGGTTGCCGACGAGGCCGGGCTCCATGCCCAGCCAGCCGGGAATCCATTGCGAAAAGCGTGCCATGGCCAGGGCCGAGAACAGCACCATCGCACCCTGTGCAAAGTTGAAAACGCCCGAAGCCTTGAAGATCAGTACAAAGCCGATGGCGATCAGTGCGTACAGCGTGCCCACCATGAGGCCGCCGAACAAGGTTTCCAGAAAAAATCCCATGCTTTGCTCCTTCAGTGACCCGCGCCGAGGTAGGCCCGGATCACGTCTTCGTTGTTGCGCACTTCATCGGGTTCGCCGTCACCGATCTTCTTGCCGTAGTCAAGAACCACGACGCGGTCGCTGATGTCCATGACCACACCCATGTCGTGCTCGATCAGCACGATGGTGGTGCCGAACTCTTCGTTGACGTCGAGAATGAAGCGGCACATGTCCTGCTTTTCTTCCACGTTCATGCCCGCCATGGGCTGGTCCAGCAGCAGCACCTGTGGCTCCATGGCGAGAGCCCGGCCCAGGTCCACGCGCTTTTGCAGGCCGTAGGGCAACTGGCCCACGGGTGTCTTGCGCCAGGCCTGAATTTCTAGAAAGTCGATGATGTGTTCGACAAACTCGCGATGGGCAATCTCTTCACGCTTTGCAGGCCCCAAATGCAGAGCCTGCATAAGGAGGTTGCTCCTGATTTTGAGATTGCGGCCGGTCATGATGTTGTCGATCACGCTCATTCCCTTGAACAGCGCCAGATTCTGGAAGGTGCGGGCCACGCCCATCTCGGCGACCTGGCGGCTGTTCATATGACTGAAGGTCTGGCCGCGGAAGGTGATGGAGCCTTCGGACGGGGTGTACACGCCGTTGATGCAGTTGAGCATCGAGCTCTTGCCTGCGCCATTGGGGCCGATGATGGAGCGGATCTCATGCTCTCTGACGTTGAACGAAATGTCGGTCAGAGCCTTCACCCCGCCAAAGCGCAGGCTGATGTTCTTGATGTCCAGAATGACGTCGCCGGTTTTTCTTGTCATGGGTGTTCCTCTCAGGCGGCGCGTGTTGTGGCTGGATGCAATTGCGCGTCGACGATGGACAGCGTGGCGCTGACGCTGCCTGTGCGGCCATCTTCAAACTTCACCAGGGTCTCGATGAATTGCTCCTTCTTGCCGGTGTACAGCGCATCGACCAGCACGCCATATTTGTCGGCAATAAAGTTGCGACGGACCTTGCGGGTGCGGGTCAGCTCGTCGTCATCGGGGTCCAGCTCCTTGTGCAGCACCAGAAAGCGTGCCACCTGGGTGTCGGCCATGCCGGCTTCACTGGCCAGGTCCGCATTCACCTTGGCAATGCACTCGGCCACCAGCTCCAGTACCTTGGCCTTGCTTGCCAGGTCGACATAGCCGCCATAGGGCAGGCCCTGGCGCTCGGCCCAGTTGCCCACGGCTTCGTAGTCGATGTTGATGAAGGCGCAGACTTCGTCCTTGCCGTGCCCGAAGCACACGGCTTCCTTGATGTGGGGGAAGAACTTGAGCTTGTTTTCGATGTAGTTGGGTGCAAACATGGCGCCGCGGCTGGTCTTGCCCACGTCCTTGGCCCGGTCGATGATGCGCAGCTGGCCGCTGGCGTCGATCACGCCGGCATCGCCGGTGTGGAAGTAGCCGTCGGCATCAATGACTTCGGCGGTGGCATCCGGCCGCTTGTAGTACTCCTTGAGCACGGAGACGCCCTTGAGCAGGACCTCGCCGTTGTCGGCAATCTTGAGCTCTATCCCCGGTGCGGCCTGGCCCACGCTGGAGAGTTCCACCTGCCCATCGCGCTGCAGGCAGACGTAGGCACAGGTCTCGGTCTGGCCGTAGAGCTGCTTGAGGTTGATGCCGATGGAGCGGAAGAAGCGAAACAGCTCGGGCCCGATGGCCGCGCCCGCCGTGTAGGCCACGCGAATGCGCGACAGGCCCATGGCGTTGCGCAGCGGCCCGTAGATGAAGAAGTTGCCCAATTGATACTTGAGTCGGTCCATGGCGCCAACGCTCTTGCCATCCAGGATGTCCGAGCCCACGCGACGCGCCACATCCATGGCCTTGGCATACATCCATTGCTTGAGGGGCGAGGCGTCTTCCATGCGGATGGAGACCGAGGTCAGCATGCCTTCGAAGATACGCGGCGGCGCAAAGTAGTAGCTGGGGCCGATCTCGCGCAGGTCGATGGAGACCGTTGCGGCCGACTCAGGGCAGTTGATGGTGAATCCCGCCACCAGCCACTGCGCAAACGAGAACAAATGGTCGCCCACCCAGGCAGGGGGCAGATAGCAGATCACATTGTCTGCAGCGTTCAGCTTGTCGGTCTGCACACCGCCACGTGCGGATTCACCAAAGCTGAAGTGGGTCTGGCATACGCCCTTGGGCTTGCCCGTGGTGCCCGAGGTGTAGAGGATGACCGACACGTCGTCGGGCGAGACGGCCTGCACCATGGCCTCGTAGGCTCCGGGGTGCTGCTCATCCCAGGCTTTGCCTTGGGCCAGCAGATCTTCGGTGCTGATCAGGCCGGGTTGGTCGTACTTGCGCAGGCCGCGCGGGTCGTCATAGATGATGTGGCGAATGCTGGGCACACTCTCGCGCACCTCCAGCAGCTTGTCCACCTGCTCCTGATTTTCGGCAAAGGCAAACGCGATCTCCGCGTCCTCCATCACGAACATCATCTCGGCGGCCACGGCATCCTGGTACAGCGGAATGGGCACTGCACCACAGCTTTGCACGGCCAGAAAACCCAGATAGACATGGGGCCGGTTGTCGCTGATGAAGGCCAGGTTCTGGCCGCGCTCCAAACCCAGGGAGCGCAGACCACAGGCCATGTGGCGCACGGTTTGCGCGGCTTCGCGCCAGCTCCAAGTTTGCCAGATGCCATATTCCTTCTCACGAAGAGCGGGTGCATCAGGGCGTTCTGTCGCGTGCTTGAGCAGCAGCTGAGGGAACGTGGTTGTCATGCCGGATCCTTTGAGTCTTGGGAGAAAACGGTGTCTCACAGCCGTTCTCGAAAGTCTTGCAGGCATGCTAAGGATGACTTTGACGTCCGGATGTCTGTTTGACGACAATTTGCGGGAAAGCCTTGATAGTGGAAATCCGCTGTAACAAATGCTGCTGAAATTGACGCAATTGCTGCCTCGTGGAAATCCCGCTGTTGTGGCCGCTCGGCTTTGGCAATGCTTGCAGCCCATGAGTCATGAACTGTCATTGCACCAGAGGCGGCGCAAGCCCTCGGAGGCGGAGTTGCAAGGTATTCCATGGTGGCCCGTGCTGCTGCCGCTGGAGCGCGAGAACGTGCTGAGGGTGCTGCTGGTAGGCGATGCAGAGCCTGGCGACTATGTCTGCCGCATCGGGCGGCCACCGACCTACTGGTTTGGTGTGGTGGACGGCTTGCTCAAGATGAACACCGAGAACGCCGATGGCGTCAGCATGACGCTGGCGGGTCTGCCGCCGGGGGGCTGGTTTGGCGAAGGCACGGTCATCAAGCGTGAGCCTTATCGCTACAACGTGCAGGCCATTCGCAAGTCGGTGGTCGGAGGCCTGCCCATCGACATGTTTCATTGGCTGCTCGACCACTCCATAGGCTTTAACCGCTTTGTGATGAACCAGCTCAACGAGCGTCTGGGGCAGTTCATTGCGGCGCGCGAGATCGACCGTATGAGCAATCCGGACCTGCGCGTGGCGCGCAGTCTGGCGGCACTGTTCAATCCGCTGCTGTATCCCGGCGTGGGGCAGGTGCTGCGCATCACCCAGCAGGAGCTGGCCAACCTGGTGGGACTGTCGCGCCAGCGCGTCAACGAGGCGCTGTCGGTTTTGCAGCGTGAGCGCGTGATTCAGATCGAATATGGCGGCTTGCGTGTGCTGGAGCTGGAGGCTCTGCGCTATGGAGAGTTCTGCTCTCCCCGCAAGACGCTTGCTTGAGAGACTGGCTATAACCTAGGACCGCGCTGGAATTGTGGATAACTTCCGGCTCGCGCCCGCGCGTCGCGAGACAATTGCGGCCAAATGTCAGTCAATCCTCCTAAAGAGCCCGGCACCTCAGGTGCTGGCAATTCCTCCGCGCCGTCCGATTCTTCTTCGGCGCGCCCTGTTTTGCGTGCACCTACCAAACCAGCCAAGGCAGACCGCCCCGCTGGTGGTGACCGTTCGGATCGCGGCCCGCGCGGCGATGGCCCGCGTGGTGATCGTGGTGCCCGCCCTCAGCGTGATGACCGCGGCGGTCGTGGCGACCGTGGAGATCGTCCACGCGCCTCCGGCTTTGGTCGTCCTGATGGCGGACGTCCTGCTCGTGATGACGGCGAACGCCGTGGCGGCTTCTCGCAGCGCGATGATCGTCCTCGCTTTAGCCGCGACGACCGTCCCGCAGAAGGTGGCGAGCGCCGCTTTGGCGGCGGTGACCGTGGCTTCCGTCCCTATGGCGAACCGCGTGAAGGCGGCGACCGTGGCGGAGAGCGTCGCGAATTCCGTCCCCGTGATGACCGCCGTGACGATCGCTCCCAAGGCCGTGACTTTGGTGACCGTCCTCGCAGCGGCGGCTTTGGTCGCCCGGATCAAGGTGGCGAGCGCCGTGAATTCCGTCCCCGTGACGACCGCCGCGATGATCGTCCTCAAGGCCGTGACTTTGGTGACCGTCCTCGCAGCGGCGGCTTTGGTCGCCCGGATCAAGGTGGCGAGCGCCGTGAATTCCGTCCCCGTGACGACCGCCGCGATGATCGTCCTCAAGGCCGTGACTTTGGTGACCGTCCTCGCAGTGGCGGCTTTGGCCGCCCGGATCAAGGCGGAGAACGCCGCGAATACCAGCCTCGCGATGGCGAGCGTCGCGAGTATCAACCGCGTGACCGTTTTGAAGGCCGCCGCGATGATCGTCGTGATGACCGCCCACAAGGTCGTGACTTTGGTGACCGTCCCCGCAGCGGTGGCTTTGGTCGTCCTGACCAGGGTGGTGAGCGTCGTGAGTTCCGTCCCCGTGACGGAGAACGCCGCGAATACCAGCCTCGCGATGGCGAGCGTCGTGAATATCAAACGCGTGATCGCTTCGAAGGTCGCCGTGACGACCGCCGTGATGATCGTCCACAAGGCCGTGACTTTGGTGACCGCCCCCGCAACTTTAGCGACCGTGACCGTGGCCCGCGTGATGATGACCGCCGCAGCTATGGCGACCGTCGCAATGACGAGCGCCGTGGTGAACGCCGCGACGACCGTGGTGGCGAGCCTGAAAAGCGCCATATCCCCGGCTCGTTTGTGTCGGAGGCGACACGCCGCCCAACGACCGGCATTCGTACCTATCGTCCCGCTGCAGATGGCTCGGACCGTGCCATTCCTGTGAAGCGTGCTCCCGAAGTAGAAGCGCGCCAGGATGACCGTCCCGGTGCCATTCGCATCAACAAGCGCATTGCCGATATGGGCATGTGCTCGCGCCGCGAGGCCGATGAGTGGGTGGAAAACGGCTGGGTCACGGTCAACGGCGAAGTCGCGACCATGGGCCAGAACGTGGTACCCGGCGACAAGATCGAGATCGATCAGAAGGCCCAGGACCGTCAGGACCAGCAAGTCACCATCCTGCTGAACAAACCCGTGGGCTATGTGAGCGGCCAGGCCGAAGACGGCCACGAGCCTGCTGTGGTGCTGATCACCAACGAAAATCGCTGGAACGAAGACCGCAGCAAGACGCGCTTCAACTACAGCCAGCTCAAGGGCCTGGCACCTTGTGGCCGCCTGGACATCGACTCCGTGGGCCTTTTGGTGCTGACCCAGGACGGCCGTGTGGCCCGCCACATCATTGGCGAGGAATCGGAGGTCGACAAGGAATACCTGGTGCGCGTGACCTTTGGTGATCGCGACGTGGATGTGCAGTCCGTCTTCCCCGAGGAAAAACTGGAGCTGCTGCGCCACGGCCTGTCGCTGGACGACCAGCCTCTGCAGCCCGCCAAGGTGGACTGGCAGAACCCCGAGCAGCTGCGCTTTGTGCTGACCGAAGGCAAGAAGCGCCAGATTCGCCGTATGTGTGAGCAGGTGGGTCTGCGCGTGGTGGGCCTCAAGCGCATCCGTATTGGTGGCGTGACGTTGGGGAATCTGCCCACTGGCCAATGGCGTTACCTCGCTCCGCATGAGACTTTCTAACCCCCTGAGCGGCTTTGCCGCTTCCCCCTTTCTCTACGCGCTTTCGCGCTAGGGAAGGGGGACGATGCCTTCGCCGCGAGGCGGCTCTTGCTCTGCATCTCTGGCGTGTAGTGCGCCGGTTTTTAAGTGAAATTGGCCTGTAGCCCTTTATAGATAAGCGCAAGCAGCTATTCTTTTTGAATGGTGCTTGCGCTTTTTTCGTATGTAGGCCAAAGCCCTTGAAATCGGCAGGGCTGTCCCAAGTTAATAAAGCGCATCGCCTCTGGCGATAAATTTTTGCGGTTTTTTCAGAATTTCATAGAACGCTCATGACAAAGCAAACCCATTCCTTCCAGGCCGAAGTGGCCCAGTTGCTGCACCTGGTCACGCATTCGCTGTATTCCAACCAGGAAATTTTCCTGCGCGAGCTGATCTCCAATGCCTCGGACGCTTGCGACAAGCTGCGCTTTGAAGCGCTGAACGATTCCAGCCTGTATGGTGATCAGCCCAATCTGGAAGTGCGTGTGTCCTTTGACAAGGCCGCCAAGACGCTGACCATCACCGACACCGGCATCGGTATGACCGAGCAGGAAGCCATCGACAACCTGGGCACGATTGCCAAGAGCGGCACCAAGGCTTTCATGGAAAAGCTCAGCGGTGACCAGAAGGCCGACTCGCAGCTGATCGGCCAGTTCGGCGTGGGCTTTTATTCGGGCTTTATCGTGGCCGACAAGATCACAGTGGAAACGCGCCGTGCGGGTACTGAGGCGTCGCAGGGTGTGCGCTGGATCAGCGGCGGCACGGGCGACTTCCAGATCGAGCAGATCGAGCGCACCGAGCGCGGCACCAGCATCATCCTGCACCTGCGTGACGATGCCGAAGAGTTCCTCAACGGCTACAAGCTCAAGCAAGTCATTGCCAAGTATTCTGATCACATCAGCCTGCCCATCCTGATGGAAAAGGAAGAGTGGAAGGAAGGCGAGAACGATCAGCCCGGCGAGATGGTCAAGACCGGCGAGTGGGAAACCGTCAACAAGGCCAGCGCCCTGTGGACCCGCGCCAAGAAGGACATCACCGAAGAGCAGTACAAGGAGTTCTACAAGGCCATCAGTCATGACTTTGAAGACCCGCTGACCTGGAGCCACAACCGCGTCGAAGGTAATACCGAGTACACGCAGCTGCTGTACATCCCCGGCAAGGCTCCGTTCGACCTGTACCAGCGCGACAAGAGCGCCGGCATCAAGCTGTATGTGAAGCGCGTGTTCATCATGGACGATGCCGAAGCGCTGATGCCCCAGTACCTGCGCTTTGTGAAGGGCGTGATCGACTCGGCCAATCTGCCGCTGAACGTCAGCCGCGAGCTGCTGCAGGAAAGCCGCGATGTGAAGCTGATCCGTGATGGATCGGCCAAGCGCGTGCTGAGCATGCTGGAAGACCTGGCCCGCCACGACAAGCACGAAGTGGCTGCTGAAGGCGAAGTCACCGATGTGGTGGACGCTGACGACAAGGCCAAGGAAGGCAAATACAGCCAGTTCTACGCCGAGTTTGGTGCCGTTCTCAAGGAAGGCCTGGGCGAAGACTTTGCCAACAAGGAACGCATTGCCAAGCTGCTGCGCTTTGCCACCACCACGCACGAAGGCCTGAACACCTCGTTTGCCGACTACAAGGCACGCATGAAGGAAGGCCAGGACGCGATTTACTACATCACGGCTGACACGCTGGCCGCCGCCAAGAACAGCCCACAGCTGGAAGTATTCAAGAAAAAGGGCATTGAAGTGCTCTTGATGACCGACCGCGTGGACGAGTGGGCGCTGAACTATCTGCACGACTTCGACGGCACACCGCTGCAATCCGTGGCCAAGGGCGCCGTGGACCTGGGCAAGCTGCAAAACGAAGAAGAAAAGAAGGCCGCTGAAGAAGCTGCCGAAGCCTTCAAGCCCGTGCTGGCCAAGCTCAAGGAAGCCCTGAAGGACAAGGCTGAAGACGTGCGCGCCACCAGCCGTCTGGTGGATTCGCCCGCCTGCCTGGTGGTCAGCGACGATGGCATGAGCCTGCAACTGGCTCGTTTGCTCAAGCAAGCTGGTCAGGCTGCTCCTGAATCCAAGCCTGTGCTGGAAGTGAACCCAGAGCACGCTCTGGTCAAGAAGCTGGATGGCTCCGTCCACTTCAACGATCTGGCGCAGATTCTGTTTGACCAGGCGGTGCTGGCCGAAGGCGGCATGCCTGAAGACCCCGCTGCTTACGTCAAGCGTGTGAACGCGTTGCTGGCTTAAACGGTTTAGCTCTCAATAAAAATCCCCGCAGAGTGGTGGCTCTGCGGGGATTTTTTTATGGGCTGCGCTTGACTGCAAGCGGCCATTGATGGCTATTGGTGCTCGTCAAATGTCATGGCCTCAGAAGCTCAAGATTACGGAGTGACATCGCTTCAATCGAAAAGCCAGAAATATGCGCCCGAAGCGGCACATACCAAAGCCATTACCAGGAAGACCCAGTGCAAGCCTGGAATGCCTTCGGCCCCTGTGTACTTGTGGGAGCGTGAAACCGCTTGTTCTCTCACTGACAAGGGGTCGACTCCCACCGCTCTGCCAGACAAGGGGGGAACCGCCCAAACCCGATGATTCACCGAAGCGTGAAACTGGAACGCGTCGTAGGCCAAGCATCCAAAAAAGATGGCGAGTGCAAAGAACCAGAGTGGTGACATCCAAGGTCTCGGCTGTTATGAAGGACCTGGTCATTATTGGCTCAAGCCTCACAAAGTTGGGCAAAGCTTGGAAAAGTGAGCTGTTCCTCGCTAAGCAATATCTGCTTTGGGGTGCTAGCTGCCCTGCATTGTTGGGCCGACTGGATCTCCAGGTTCAAGACTCTTCGTTCGATAAACACACGAGAAAAATAGCATCCAGAGCTTGCTCATAAAGCGCTTGAATAGGCGGTGGCTGTCTGGCTGCGCAGGTGGCTGGCTCGCACTTCGGATAACAGGGCTCACTGGCGCGGTACTGGCAGGATACGTGCCCGGATGCTGATGCCTCCAAGTACGAGTGAAAGCAGGCCAAGGCAGGTACAGAAACCGATCATGGCGCCAGTCAAGCCAATGTGGTCAGACAGCCAGCCCATGCCCAGAATGGGCACGATGGTGCCGATATAGCCCACGACCAGATAGGTGGACAGCAGCCCCGTGCGGTTGGCTGGCTTGGAGACCTTGTTGACCACCGCCATGCCCGACAGGTTGCACAGCGCGTGTCCGCAAGACATGCTCAGCACGCTCAGGGCGAACAGCCATGGCGAGCCCGCAAACAGATTGAGAATCAGCAGTGCATTGGTGAACGCCAGGGCAAAAAAACCGACGATGGCCAGTTGCTTGGTGGGGTAGGGTCGGGCGATCAGCTGAATGCCGGCCGACAGAAACAGGATGACGCCGATGGACAGACCAGAGACCGCAGGCCCGTGCCAGGGCAGCATCTGGGCCATGAAGCTGGGGGCCATGGCGGCGAACAGGCTGAACATGCCGAAGGCCGAAAATGCCGCCATGCAGCCCAGTGCGTAGTGATAGAGAAAGGGCTTGCGAGGCTGGGAAATGCTGGGCAGAACGTCATGGAGCCTCAGGCTGGAAGTTCTGTGAGTGTCTGCATGGGCCGCAGGCAGCTGGATCTTGAACAGTGCATGAATACCCAGAAAGCTCAGTGCAATCGGCGGCAGATAGCTGCTGACCAGAGGGAATGGCACCCATTGCGCCATCAGGCCACCCACCACCGGCCCCAGGCCGAAGCCGAAGGCAATCGTCAGACTGGTGGTGGCAGCCGCACGCTGCAGGTCTCCCTTGTTGTTGAGCTGGGTCATGCCTATGGAGGCCGAGGTGGTGATCAAACCCGAGGCTAGCCCGATGATGAATCGGGATGCGCCCAGACTCCAGGCATTCCATGACAGGGCCGAGCCGATGACGCCTACGGTCATCACGATCAGGCCTAGACGCAGCACCTTGAGAAATCCAAAGAGGTTGGTCAGCCGGCCCAGAAATAGCAGGCTGATCAGCGCACCCAGCATGTAGGTCACGAAAATCTGCGTGATATGGCTGGGCTGCAGCCCCCAGGCTTGCTGATAAAGCGGATAGAGCGGGCTGGCAAGAGCCGTTCCCATGACGCCTACGCACATGGAAAAGCAGACCCAGGCATAGGGGCTCAGGCGAGATTGCATGGTGAAAATACGTGGTGGATTCGGCATTCCGCATGTCTTATGTGGAGAAATCTGCCGAGACTAAAATTATTAAAAATGACTTTCTGGTCAATTTTGTCCATTCTAAAAAAGGGCCTCGAAGAATGAAGGATGGCAAGGCTGCAGTCCCTTGTGCAGACTCGGATATAGCGGTGCAGACAATGCGGCGGCGCAGAACGCGCGGCCCCAGCGTGGATAAGACGGCGCAAACACGCCAGCTGATTGCGGAAGCGGCACTGGCTGAATTTGCGGAGTCTGGCGTGGCGCGCAGCACCATGGAGCGCATTGCACGCAGGGCCGGTGTTGCAAAGGGGACGCTGTATCTGTACTACCCGTCCAAGGATGAGCTGCTGCGCGGCGTGGTGGCGCATGCCCTGAGGCATTCGGTTGCCTACCAGCCACTCAAGCGCAGGAAAGGTGAGACTGTCAAAGCCTTTCTGAGGCGCAGTCTGCTGCCAACGCTGGAGGCGGTGGAGAGCAGTGAGCGCGGCACGCTGGCGCGGCTGGTTCTCAGCGAGGCGCGCCATGCTCCGGAGCTGGGCAGGTTGTACAAAGAACTGGCCTTTGATACCTGGCAGCACTATGTGCAGGACTTGCTGGCACTCGCTGTCAAGGAAGGGGAGCTTAAAACACGCTCCGTGCACCGCAGTGCACAGTTGCTGGCCAGTCCGTTCTGGATGGCCTTGGTACACAACAATCTGCTGGCTCCCGGTGCATCCCAGAAACTGGCCCTGAAGCCCTTGATCGAGCTACTCATTGATAATCTTTTTGCCCGTGCAGCGGATGACAATGAGGATGTTAAAAGTGAATAAGTTGGCGGATATGAACACTCCTTACAGACCTTATTGCGGCAAGGCACTGGGCGCAGCCTTGGCTATGGCGCTGATTCTTGCCTTGCCTGCCTGCGGCTCTGTGGGCGCAGGAGTGGGCGTGGGTATTCCCGTCGGGCCTTTTTCTGTAGGTGTTGGTCTTGGCAGCGGGGGCTTGAGTGCGGGTGTGGGAACAGGTGTCGGCCCTGTCGGTGTGGGCGTGGGAGTCAATCAGCGTGGGCAGGTGCTCGGCAGTGCCGGGGTCGGAGCCTCGACCGGAGTGGGTGCCGCAAGCGTTGGTGTTGGCGTGGGTACGTCAACCGTCTTGCATGATCCCCATCAGCAGCCGCGCCCCGCACAGGAGGCAACTGTGTTGCCTGAGCCTGTCGCAGTACCCGGCTCCAGCAATGTCCAGTGGCGTGATGCGCACGGACAAGTGGTGCCCGAATGTCGGCTGCAGGGGCGGTGCTGAATGAGTCGGTAGTGGCCGCGAATAAAGCACAGGCCGCAGGGCGGGCTGTGCTCATGGATAGGCAAGGGGCTCCGGCTCAGGCGTAGAGCGGCTCTGCCTGCATGGCTTCGATCTGCTCGTTGAGCATGTCGACCTGGCCTTGCCAGTAGTCAAAGCTGCCAAACCAGGGGAAGTTGATGGCAAAGATGGGGTCTTGCCAGCGGCGTGCCAGCCAGGCGCTGTAGTGCAGCAGACGCAGCGTGCGCAGCGGCTCGATCAGGGCCAGCTCGCGCCGGTCAAAGGGGCGAAACTGCTCATAGCCTTCCAGCAGGGCCGATAGCTGCTGGGTTTGCTGGCCTCTGTCGCCAGACAAGAGCATCCACAAGTCCTGCACGGCCGGGCCGCTGCGGGCATCGTCCAGATCCACAAAATGCGGGCCGCCGTGGCCGTTGTCGTCCAGCGGTGTCCACAGAATATTGCCGGGGTGACAGTCGCCGTGCAGACGAATCTGCTTGGCACTTTGCAAGCCGAAATGGCCTGCAGCGCTTAACCCATCTGCGGCAGGTGCTATCAAGGCAAGAGCGGTCTCACAAGCCTGCTGCCAGCGGCTGCGCACCTCGATGGCGACCACATCGTTGTCCAGCAGATAGCGCATGGAGTCATGGCCAAAGCTTTGTAGATTGAGCGCCGGGCGATGCGCAAACGTCTGGGCCGAACCCACGGTGTGGATGCGGGCCAGAAAGCGGCCAATCCATTCCAGCACCTCCCAGTCGTCCAGTTCGGGTCTGCGCCCGCCGCGCCAGGGACTGACGCTGAATAGAAAGCCTGCATGCTCATGCACAGTCGTGCCTTCCAGCACCAGCGGCGCAACGACGGGAATTTCCTTGGCCGCCAGCTCTTGCGAGAAAGCATGCTCCTCCTCGATCTGCGCCTGGCTCCAGCGGCCAGGGCGGTAGAACTTGGCCACTACCTTGTCGCCATCATCCTGATGGGCCAGATAGACGCGGTTCTCGTAGGAGCTGAGCGCCGTCAGGCGCCCGTCCGGCAGCAGGCCGGTGCTGCACAGTGCATCGATCACGCAGTCCGGCGTAAGGGCAGCATAGGGGTGAGAGAGGTCTTGCATTTCGCTCATCCAGTCATTGTCATGTGCAAAGCCAGGGCCGGGTCGCAATTCGCCGGACTTTGAGGTTGCGCGCATTGCTTTTGATTTGATAGCTGGTTGCGCTTTACCAGCATGGGTTAGAGTGCGATTTCTATTGAATACGCCGTAGGCAAGAGACTTCTTCACAAGCTGGCACACTCACCATCATGAATGCCAGCCACGCCCTGTCACAGCCCTGCGAAGACCGAGATTTTGCCGAGTGGCACCAAGGCTGCCCCTGGTGTGCGGTCTGGGTGGTGCTGATTGATTCCGAGGCCGTCAACGCCACGGTGCAGGCCGCACGCCATGCGCTGGGCGATGCGCTGCTGGCACGCTATGTCCGCCAGCCGCATCTGACGCTGGCCTATCGTGGTCTGTGCGATGCCACGCCCCACGCAGTGGCTGAATTTGCGCCTGAGCACCTGCAAGCCGATCTGGACATTTTGAAAACGCTGGCCCAGCCGCCGTTTGCCGTGCAGCTGCAGGGCGTGGGTAGCTTCACCACCGTGCCGTATCTGAGCGTGACGCAGGGCGCCGATGTGCTGACCCGACTGCACGATGCACTGCAGCCCTGGCCGCCAGAGCCGGGCTGGCACTACCAGCCGCATGTGACCCTGGGTCACTACGCTAGAGAGCTGCCGTTGCTACGGGTGGTTGATCACTTGCAGTCTGCTGGTGTGGGCCTGCCGCAGCTGTCGATAGACGTGCAGCAACTGGCGCTGGTGCGCTACGCCAGTCACGATATTGCCGGCCCGCTGGTGGTAGAAGGCCTGTGGGATTTGCAGCGGCAACAATACCAGCCGCAACATGGCGCGCTGTGGGCGTAGTGCAGGGCATAAAAAACGGACGCAAGGTCCGGTTGGGGCGACAACTTAAAAAATGGTGCGAAGCACCCAAGGAGAGTAATTGAGGGCCGGAAGGCTTGAAACTGGCGCAGTCCAAACCAGAAACACCAAGCAAGGGCCGCCCCGCAGCGAAGGTGTTGTCCCCTCGCCCGAAGTGCAAAGCACGCAGAGAGCGAGGGGAAGGCGCGCAGCGCCACAGGGGAGTGATCGCTATTAAGCGATGGTCAGGGTCACGTCGATATTGCCGCGCGTAGCGTTGGAGTAGGGGCAGACTTGGTGAGCAGCGTCCACCAGTTGCTGGGCAGCGGCCTTGTCCATGCCGGGCAGGTTGATGGTCATGCGCACGGCGATGCCGAACACCTCGCCCACGGGGCCCAGGTCCACTTCTGCGTCCACGGACAGGTCGGCGGGCAGGGTTGTTTGTGTGCGTGCAGCCACGGCCTTCATGGCACCGATAAAGCAGGCGGAGTACCCCGCGGCAAACAGTTGCTCGGGGTTGGTGCCCTTGCCTGCGCCGCCGGGGGAGGTCAGAGCGATGTCCAGACGGCCATCATCGGTGCGCGATGCGCCTTCGCGGCCACCGGTGGTGTGAGCGTGGGCGGTGTACAAAACCTTGTCGAGTTGGGCCATGGTGATCTCCTTGGGTTGGTGAAAGACATACGCTAACCCATGTTGATGACGCCAGTTGCTCGCAGGGGTGAGAGCGCTTGTGCGGAGAATGCACGAATCTCTGTCAAATCTGCCGACAGCGCTTTGGTGACAAGCGCTGGCAGCTATGAATTTTAGAGAGCGGCCTTAGTCGTCGTAGGGCAAATCATCAGGATTGACGCCCACAAAATCAGGCACTGGTGTGACGCGCAGGCGCAGCGCCAGAATGTCCTGATGGCCCTGCGCCAGCCGCTTGACGGCGCGGTGCATGCCGTCCATCAGCCGACCTTCGGCATCCAGCAAAATGGGGTAGGCCGTGTCGGCGGCTTCGATCAGCTTCATATGCTCTGCAATAGCGCGTGGCGTGGGCTTGTCACCGGGCTCGCTGAACCAGTAGCACTGGTCCAGCTCGGCGATTTCGCTCAGCAGCACCGGCTGTGGCTGCAGCTTCTGGGCCACTGTCAGCGCGATGAGTTTGCGCACATCCCAGGCCAGCGGGCCCTGTGCGCTGGGGCGGATATGGTATTGAGGGCGTAGGCTCATCCAGCCATTTTCGTTGCTGAAGACGCTATTTCTTCATCAGTGCATCAGCCAGTGCTTGGTACATGGGCAGGCTGATGGGGTCATTGGCGCCGTTGGCGGCAATCGGGTGCGACCCAAAGCGCGCGATCACCATCTGGGCCTTGGGATCGATATAGATGGCTTGGCCGTGAATGCCGCGAGCGGCATAGGCGCCATTAGCATTGTTCGAGACCCACCACATATTGCGATACGACCAGCCGGGCAGCGTGGCAAAGCCAGCCTTGGCAAATTTGGCAGGATCACCGCCACGGCGAATATCTTCTATCACGGCTTTGGGGAGTACCTGCTGGCCGTTGGCAGCACGGCCATGATTGCGCATCATCTCGCCAAAGCGCGCCAGGTCACGCAGCGTAATGTTCAGACCACCGCCGCCCGACTCCGTACCAATGCGGTCGACCATGAAATAGCCATCTTGCTCGGCACCTATGCGGCTCCAGATGCGATCGGACAGCAGTTGAGCCAGCGATTTGCCACTGGCTCGGCGCACAATCCAGGCCAGCATTTCGGCGTTGGCGGTTTTGTACGCAAAAGCCCGGTCATGCTCGCCTTCCTTCTGCAAGTTCTGCAAAAACTCATAAAAACTCTTGGGTCCTGCATAGTCTTTGCCTTGCGGCATCATGCCTCCAGCGCGGGCGTAGTCCCAGACCTCGGCTTTTGGGTCGGCGTAGTTTTCTGAGTATTTGACGCCAATGGTCATGTCCATGACTTCACGCACGGTGGCATCGCCATACGCTGTGTTTTTCATCTCGGGCACATAGTCGGTGACAGGAGCCTCGGGCTTGATCGCTCCCTCGCTAGCCAGCAGAGCGGCCAGTGTGCCAACAAAGGATTTGGTCACCGACATGGCAAGGTGCGGACGCTCTGGCGTCAGCGCTCCCATGTATTTTTCATAGACGATTTTGCCTTTGTGCAGCACCACAATGCCGTCGATGTAATTACGTTCCAGCGACTGGGCAAAAGTCAGCTCCTCGCCGGTGCCTATGACTTTGAAGCGCACATTGTCCAAATCCATTGGCGCTGATTGCAGCGAGCTGGGCGCCCCAGGGCCACGCCAGACATTGGCCGTTGGTACCAGTTCGCGGATATGGGAGAAAGTCCAGCGCAGACGCGGATAGACATTGCTCGCGGGGTTGTCAAAGGTGATGAGCTTGTCGGGCGCAGGTGGAAAGCCTTGCATCCAACCCATGGCCTGCACCGTGGTGCTGGCAGGATCTGGTAGGGCAGGTGCTGTAGTCTGCGCATGCGCTATGGAAATGATGGCTGTTAACGCAAGCGGTACAAGCGTCTGAAGGCTGAAAGGCTTGATTTTCATTACTGTCTCCGTTGGGTGATCCATTGGCCAGAGAATCTTGCTGGGCATTTCTCGATGAAGGCGCGCACTTCGCAAGAGATGTCGGCTTTGGACGGCCGGCACGGGGTGTCGATTTGCATGCCAAGTCTTCAGCGCAAAACAATAGACTGTGGATTTCATGGCTGTAGTCGCATACAAGACCGGCTAGGTAAAAACACTTGCCAACCCAGAACACGAAGACCGTATTCATGATTGCAATCGACAATGCCCATCGCAATGCATTTCGGGACTACGCGCTGGACGGCGCGCTGCTGCGCTTTCATCCGGCAAGCGGCACCCACATCCGCATTGCCAATGCAGTCACACAGCATCTGCGCCGTGTCGTGCCGCGTGTGGCGATGTTTGGCATTACCAATAAGTGCAACCTGAGCTGCGATTTCTGCTCGCGCGATGTGCAGCGCGAGAGTGCGTGGACGCTGCAGTCCGCCGCCCAAACGCTGCGCGAGCTAAGTGCAGCCGGGGTGCTGGAAGTGGCTTTTGGCGGCGGCGAGCCTTTTGCGTTTCGCGGCTTTGCCGATCTGGTGGAGGAGCTGCATGAAACCACGGCGCTGGCGCTCAATGTCACCACCAATGGCTTGCTGATTCGCCAGAACAGCTTTGCCCGCTATGCAGGTCGTTTCGGCCAGGTGCGGCTGTCCATCTACGAAGACCCGCGCTGGCGCGATGCGGCACAGATTTTGTCCAGCCATGGGCAAAAGTGGGGTGCCAATCTGCTGGTCGATACGCAGGCGCTGGCCACCTTGCCCGCCCTGCTGGCGCAACTGGCGGCGCTGGGTTGCCACGACGTGTCGTTGCTGTCTTATATCGGCCCCGATCTGCACCGGCATCTGGGGCCAGAGGGCAAGGCGAGGCTGGCGGCCATCGTGCAGGACTCTCCCATTGCCTGCCGCCTGTCCGTGTGCTTTGGCAATACCGTGCCGTTGCCCCGCTTGTTTGACGGTGCCGACGGCAGCGGTGACTGCGGTGCGGGCGTGGACTTTGTCTCCATCACACCCGATCAGCGCATGCAGGGCTGCTCGTTTCACGATGGTGGCTTGCCAGCACGCAACGCGCAGGAAATTCTGGATGGCTGGCGCTTGCAGCGCTCGCGCCTGGCGCAGCCCAGTCTGCACCACGGCTGCATGGGGCGCAGGCGCGGTGCGGCGCCGCATCAGTCCACCGAGAGTTCGGTTCGCGTGTGGCAGGCGTTTTCAGGCAATAACAGCGGCGAATGTGTGATGGTGGCGCGCTTTGACACCATCGACGATGCCAACGTCTATCTGGCGCAGTTGCTGCCCAGCTGGAAGCCTGAAGTCGATTACTCGCCCGAGTGGAAGCTGCTGTTTCAGGCGCAGGCCGTGGCTGGGCCTGGCCTAGTGCATGGCGAAATGCCGCGCGATCTGCTGGCCATTGGCCGATCTGTGGTGGCCATGGGCTATGGCCTGGACGATATGTTTCCCGAGCTGCGTGCCCTGGCCTGGAAACAGGGCGCGGCTGTGATGTCTGATGGCGTGCATTGCCATGAGGTGACGCTGCTGGCCGCAGTACGCACTGCCAGCGCCGAGGAAGCGCGCAGTCTGGCGGCGTTTGAGTTCGAGCCTGAAATGCAGGTCAAGACCTTTGTGTATGGCAACACGCTGCTGCTGTCCATGGGCTTGCTGGGCTGCGAAGGCGAGCTGGCCGATTGCAAGCAGATGCTGGAAAAACTGGCGGCGGGCAGGCCCATGGCCGCAGAAATTCTGGCCGATGTGCTGAGGCAGGAAGAGATGCTGGAAGTACTCAAGCGCCTGGGCACTAGCATCGATCAGAAGCCCAGATTGCTGTTGCATTTCTGGAGTGCTGAACCTGCGAAGGCACTTCAAAAAGCAGAGCGCTTTGCGCAGATGGTGACTGAGGCCGAGGTCACTTTGGTGGGTGGTTGTGTGCTGGTGTCTGGCCTGGCACGGCGCAAGCGGCTGGCGGTGCTGGCCTACCGGCAAGGGGCACAGGTAGCTGCGCTGGATACCGCAGAGCTGCTGATTCACGCTCGCATTTCTTTGCCCGAACTGCCCAGGCAGAAGGGCGTGCGTGCCGTTCAGCAGCAGATCGACATTCAGGCGCTGCGCGATGTGCTGCAGCAAAGCCTGTTGGGCAAGGGAACACTGGAGGTGACGGAGTCCTATCGCGGCGCAGCGCAGGTGCTGGTGAATACGACGGAGCTCGAGTGGGTGCTGGAGCAGCTGAAACAGACAGCCAGCAGCCTGGGGGCCGATGCGCGCTACTGGGTCAGCGAGACTCAGTCTTTGGCGATGACGGTGCGGCGTTTGCTGGCACAACTCAAGGAATAAGAGCGGCCAACACAACCCTTGATACGTCGTTGCTTCGCCTTGTCGTACTTCTGTACTGCCTACGGCTTCGCGCCTCGTCTCAATCGCAAACCTTTGGTTTGCTGGGCTGTGTTAGCCGCTCTAAGCGGAAAAAAAGCACATGTGGATTTGGCACCCACATGCGCTTTTCGTTGTTTGAGCTCAGTCTCAGTAGGTGTACACGCCCTGGCCGGTCTTGCGGCCCAGACGGCCAGCGGCCACCATTTCGCGCAGTAGGAAGCAGGGGCGGTACTTGCTGTCGCCAAATTCCTTGAGGTAAACCTCCATCACGGCCAGGCACACGTCCAGACCAATCATGTCGGCCAGAGCCAGCGGGCCGATGGGTTGGTTGCAGCCCAGCTTCATGCCAGCGTCAATGTCTTCGGCGGTGGCAGTGCCTTCGGAGAGCACCTGGAAGGCTTCGTTGATCATGGGCACCAGAATGCGGTTGACCACAAAGCCGGGGGCGTTCTTGACGGTGATGGGGGTCTTGCCCAGCGTCTCGGACAGGGTCTTGACGGCTTCGTGCGTGGCGTCGCTGGTCTGCAGACCACGGATGATCTCCACCAGCGCCATCATGGGCACGGGGTTGAAGAAGTGCATGCCGATAAAGCGGTCGGCGCGCTGGGTCACGGCGGCCAGCTGGGTGATGGAGATGGACGAGGTGTTGGTCGCCACGATCACGTCCTGACCGAGCAGGCCGTCGAGCTGCTTGAGGATCTTGACCTTGAGGTCGAAGTTCTCGGTCGCCGCTTCGATCACCAGTTGGGCGGCCTTCAGGTCGTCGTAGTTGGTGGAGGTCGTGATGCGGCCCAGGGCCGCGGTCTTGTCAGCTTCGCTGATCTTTTCCTTCTTGATCAGGCGGTCCAGGCTGCCAGCTACGGTGGCCAGGCCTTTTTGCACAGCGGCGTCAGAGATATCGACCATCACCACATTGATGCCCGACACGGCGCAAGCCTGCGCGATGCCGTTGCCCATGGTGCCGGCGCCAATGATGCCTACGGTTTGGATTGCCATGTTTTTGTCTCCATTCAGATAAGTGCGATTGAACTGGAAAATGTTATCCCGGATCTGACCGGGTTTGACCTTAGTCGGGCATGGTTTTGCATGCTAGGCGCCGCGATCATGGCTTTACGTCCGTCTTCCACAGGTGCTGGCTTGGGATACTTGAGCCTTTTTGCCTCAGATGTTGGCGGCTGAGGTCGGTGTCGCTGGTGGCGTCATGGTGCGAAACACCACGCGTCCACGGGCTTGTTTCTTGGCTTGCTGCAGAGCCTCAGTGGCTAGGTCCGACAGTTCATTCAAGTGCAAATCCTGCCAGACAGCTGGCACCAGTACGCAGCCGGCACTGAAGTCCAGGTTGACCTGCAGCTCATATTGGGCACCCATCTGGATGGATGACTTGATCCGAGTGATCAGGGATTGAACACCGGCCTGGTTGGCATGAACCAGCAGGCAAAAGGACTCACCTTTCCAGCGGACCACCACCTCGTCGCCTCGCATCTGCTTTCGCAGGGTCAGTGACATCAACTGCAGGGCCTCATCACCCGTTTGATAGCCGTGCTTGCGGTTGACGCGAGAAAAGTGGTCCATATCCAGCAAGATCATGGCCAGGGGAAGCTGCTCGCGTCTTGCCCTGTGCAGCATGAAGCGAGCCTGGTTTTTGATGGCCTGCCGCCGCGGCAGCCCGGTCAGGCTGTCTTCGGGAGAGTCGGAGGCTTGCTGGCGTAGCTCTTCATCTCGGCAGGCCATGAGTATGGACAGAAAGAGAGTGGCCGAGCAAAACGGCATCAGCCACGAAAGCTGCAAGACAGGCAGAGGGTCTTGGAAGAGGCTTTGCAGCCACGGTGTTGGCAAGGCAGAGTAGCCTTTGGAGAGCAGTACGCAGGCGAGCCCCATCGCCGACACCACGAAGAGCGTGCGCCAGACCTTGCCGGTGTTGTGCTTGGGGCGCAAAGCGAGGCAGGCCAGTGTCGTGACGCACAGGCCGTACATGGTGCTGAACCAGGCCAGGCGATAAGGTTCGCTCAGGATCAGCACCATTGCGCCGGCCAGGGTCAGGAGGCACAGCACCGCCAAGGCCCGACGCAGTTGTAGGTTGCGCGGACCGAGCCAGCCCTTGAGGGCTTTTTTCAATTGCCACAAAGCGCCTGTTGCTGCAGAGACTGCAGCGATGAACAGCAGAGCACTCCAGAAAGTGGATGCGACTTTATCCGCCGCAAAAATCAGTAGCCAGCTCAGGCCGTGCAGCAGCAGAAACTGCTGGGCATTTCTTACAGGGCGGCTGGTCTGCGAGCCCATGAACCATGGCAGGGCAAAGGCGACCGTCATCAAATTGACGGCCACCATGAGCGACATGGAAAACTGATCGGCTTCAGGCATGCCAATGCTTACTGAAACGCCACTTCATCAAAGCTGCGCAACTTGCGACTGTGCAGTCTGTCCGTTCCGCCTTCTCGCAAGATGTCCACTGCGCGCATGCCTATGCGCAGATGCTGGTCTACACGCTCGCGATAGAAATGGTTGGCCATGCCGGGCAGCTTGATCTCGCCATGCAGGGGCTTGTCGCTCACGCACAGCAAGGTGCCGTAGGGCACGCGAAAGCGGAAGCCATTGGCGGCAATGGTGGCGGATTCCATATCCAGCGCCACGGCCCGGCTTTGACTGAAGCGGCGTTGGGGGAGGTTGTCGGGCAGCAGCTCCCAGTTGCGGTTGTCGGTGCTGGCCACGGTGCCGGTGCGCATGATGCGCTTGAGTTCGATGCGATCCATCTGCGTGACATCGGCCACGGCCTGCTGCAGGGCCACCTGGATTTCGGCCAGAGCTGGAATCGGTACCCACAGTGGCAGCTCTTCATCCAGCACATGGTCTTCGCGCACATAGGCGTGGGCCAGCACATAGTCGCCCAGTTGCTGGCTGTTGCGCAGGCCTGCGCAGTGCCCCAGCATCATCCAGGCATGGGGGCGCAGTACGGCAATATGGTCGGTAATGGTCTTGGCATTGGCTGGGCCTACGCCAATATTGACCATGGTGATGCCGCTATTGTCAGCTCGCACCAGGTGGTATCCGGGCATCTGAGGCAGGCGTGGCGGGGCGTTGCCCAGCTCATCCACGGCTTGGGCGGGAAGACCTGTACGGCGGGTCACCACATTGCCCGGCTCGACAAAGGCGATGTAGTCGCTGTCTTCCCTGGCCATTTCGGCATGACCCAGGCGAATGAATTCGTCGATGTAGAACTGGTAGTTGGTGAACAGGACAAAGTTCTGAAACCACTCGGGAGCCGTTCCTGTGTAGTGGCGCAGGCGGTGCAGCGAATAGTCCACGCGTGGAGCGGTGAACAAAGACAAAGGCCAGGCTTCACCCGTTGCTGCACGCCAGGTGCCATTGGCAATGCCGTCGTCCATGGACTCCAGGTCAGGCAGGTCAAAGACGTCACGCATCAGCATGCGCCGCTCGGGCGAGAGAGAGCCTTCGATGTGGTCGTTGTCGGCGAACGAGAAGTGGATGGGAATGGGCTTGTCGCTCAGGCCAACTTCGATAGGGACCTGATGGTGCAGGATCAGCAAGCGCAACTGCTCGCCAAAGTAGGTCGCAAAAAGGTCTGGGCGCGTCAGTGTCGCCTCATAGGTACCAGGCCCTTCCACAAAGCCGTAGGTCAGCTTGGTGTCTGCGTGGGCCACCGTTGTCGTCTTGATGCGTACAAAGGGGTAGTAGGCGTGAACGGGGGCGGCTGGCGTCTCTCCGGCAACAAAGCGCTGCATGGCTGCGCGAAGGTGCTCGATCTGCTCGCGATACAGCTGCTGCACATGTGCCAGGGCCTGAGAGGCATCCATATGAAACATGCTGCTGTTTTTATGCGAAGGGGTAGGTGTATTCGGGGCCATGCACTATTGTCTTTGTAGCAGTTGACAGTGTTGCGACATCCAGGCCGAGGCACGCTCGGCGGGTAATGGCGCTGACACGAGAAACCCCTGCATCATGGCACAGCCCATTTTTTGCAGCAGATTCCGCTGCTCCGAGTTCTCCACACCTTCGGCAAGCACCTCCAGATGTAGGCTTTGTCCCATCTGTACAATGGCATTGACGATGGCCGTGGCATCCGGGTTGTGGGGTAGATCGGTAACAAAAGAGCGGTCTATCTTGAGTCGGTCTATGGGGTGCTTGCGAAGATAGGCAAGCGATGAATAACCAGTACCGAAGTCATCAATGGCCAGGCCCACCCCAAGGGCCTTGAGAGCATGCAAGGTTTGCTGCATCTGGCTGCTTGAGAGCATCAGTGTTGTCTCTGTAACCTCGAGGTGCAGATAACGGGCATCCAGTCCCGAATCAGACAGCGCCTGGGAGACTTCCTGCACGACATCGCGCTGACTGAACTCTTGCGCAGACAGGTTCACAGCCACAGGAACGTGAGGAAAACCAGCCTGTTGCCAGCTGTTAGCCTGACGGCAGGCCTGGTTGAGCACCCAGCGATCCACGGCGGCAATCAGCCCCCTGTTTTCGGCAAAGCCAATGAACTCATCGGGTGAGACCAGTCCGCGATGAGGGTGCTTCCAGCGCACCAGGGCTTCAAAGCCTGCAAGCTCCCCCGTGGCGATCTGGACTTGCGGCTGGTAATGAAGCTCGAACTCACCGTGCTCCACGGCATTTCGCAGCATCTGCTCCTGCATCAGCATGCGCGTGGCCCGGCTCTCCAGTGCAGGCGTGTAGAACTGAGAGAAGCTTCGGCCGCGCCCCTTGGCCATTTGCTGGGCGGCCTCGGCATTGCTCAGCAAGGCCTCAAGGCACTGTCCATCCTTGGGGTACATGGCAATGCCTACGCTCAGTGAGACGACCAGCTGAGTTTCATCGACCAAATAGGGCGCTTCTACGGCATCGCGCAACTGAGACACGAGTGCCTCTGTCTCCAGCAAACTGGGGTTGTCGCACAGCACGATGACGAAATCGTCACCGCCAGTCCGAGCCACAATATCCTGCGGACGCAGCGTGGTTCTAAGGCGCTGAGCCAGCTCGCACAGCATCAGGTCTCCGGCTCTGTGACTCAGTGAGTCATTGACGGACTTGAACTGGTCCAGATCCAGGGACAGCACTGCCAGTCGCGACTCCAGACTGGCAGCCTTCTTGATGGCATCAGCCAGCAACTGGTTCAGGTGCGCACGGTTGGGCAGGTGGGTCAGCAGGTCATGCTGAGCCAGAAAGTCCAGGCGCTGGCGCGTGCGCAGACTGTCCGTCAGGTCGCGCAGCACGACGATGCGGTGGTTGTCCTGGTGATCCGGCATGGTCTTGGCTTCGACCTCTACGGGGATATGACGACCACTCTTGTCAACGATGACGGATTCAAAGCGTTCTTCGCGCTCTCCCCGCATGTGCTGCAAGGCGCGCAGCCTTTCTTCGGGAGATACATAGTCAAGAATGGGGGCGCCGCGCAGCTCCTGAAGTGAGTAGCCAGACAGGCGCGAGAGTGCGTCGTTGCCATCGAGAATGAAGCCGTCACGATGCAGCACGATGGCTTCGGTGGTGATGGCCGCAAAGCGGCGCATGCGCTCTTCGCTGTCGCGCATTTGCTGGGCGACAAAGTGATGGTGGCTGACATCGGTCATCAGCGCTACCACGCCTTTGAGCGCACCATTTTCTTCGTGGGGTCGCAGCACTGTCTCCAGATGTCGTGTGCGACCTGCCCAGCTCTCAATCTGGTGGGTATAGCGCAGCGTCTGGGCCTTGTTACGACCAATGGAGTCGAGGTAAGGCTCGATCTGGGGCCAGTTGGATTCGCCCACAATATCGCTGAGGCTGAGACCCACAATGGACTGCGGCGTGTAGCCAAAGTGCTCTGCATAACTGGCGTTGGCGAAGCGGCAGGTACGACTGTCGGCATCGAAGTAGGCCAGCATGGCGGGCGCGGTGTCCGCTACCAGCCTGAGAATGGCATCCTCTTCTTCTTCAGGAGACGGTGCTGTCAACGTATCAGACATGTGCCTTCCCATTCTGGGAACATTCATATGGGAAGCAGGTTGGCCCGAATGTGACAAGCCAGCTGATAAAGGATTGTGAGTTGTTTTCAATACAATCTGCAACGATTTTGACATTTTCAGATGATTAGGGATATCAGGCCTTCAGGATGTGACCATGCTCAAGCCCAATGCTTCAATTTCTTCGCGCTGGATGCAGCCAGACAATCTGCTGCGTATTTCCGTGGTGGTGGCTTTGCTCACCATTGTTCTCAAGACATTGGCCTGGTGGCTGACCGGCTCGGTTGGCCTTTTGTCGGATGCGCTGGAGTCCTTTGTAAATCTGGCCGGAGCCATGTTCGCGCTGACCATGGTGACAGTGGCCAAAAGGCCGGCGGATACCGAGCATCCCTACGGGCATTACAAGGCCGAATACTTCTCCGCAGGCTTTGAAGGGGTGCTGGTCATCGGCGCCAGTCTGGCCATTGCCTGGGCGGCGTTGTCGCGCCTGTGGAGCCCGCAGCCGCTGGAGCAACTGAGCTGGGGCTTGCTGCTCTCGCTGCTGAGCACGGTGCTCAATGGTTTGCTGGCCTGGGTCATGCTGCGCTCGGCGCGTCACTATCGTTCCATGGCACTGGTCGGGGATGCCAAACACCTTTTGACGGATGTCTGGACTTCGGTGGGGGTGGTGGTCGGTGTGCTGGCAGCGGCCTTGACGGGCTGGCTGTGGGTCGATGCGGTGGTGGCACTGGCCGTGGCCGTGCATATCTGTGTGCAGGGGGGGCAACTGGTCTGGCAGTCTTCGCAAGGGCTGATGGATCAGGCGCTGGATGCACCCCAGCGTCTCAAGATAGACACGTCGCTGGAAAGCTTTGCACAGCGCAATCATGGGGTGAGCTTTGACAATATCTCCAGCCGCCAGGCGGGCGAGCGCAGCTTCGTGGATTTCCACATGCATGTCCCGGGGGGGTGGACTGTGCAGAGAGCGGCGCAGCTACGTTCCGAAATTGAGGCAGGGTTACTGCAGGCCATTCCTGGTCTTTACGCCCGTATCGAGCTACTGCCCCTGGGAATGAGCACCGTCAGCGAAGTCACGGATGCAGAGCTAGGTAGCGAAGCCCAAAACGGGACAAAGGAAGATTCAAAGACATGATGAGTGTGATTCAGCGCGTGAAAAATGCGCGCGTGGAAGTAGATGGCCAGATCATTGGCCAGATCGAACAAGGCCTGCTGGCGCTGGTCTGCGCCGAAAAAGGCGACAGTGAAGCCGAGGCCGACAAGCTGCTGGCCAAGATGCTCAAGCTGCGCATCTTCAGCGACGAGGCAGGCAAGATGAACCGAAGCGTGCAGGATGTGGACGGCAAGGGCAGGTGTGGTGGCCTGCTCATCGTCAGCCAGTTCACGCTGGCCGCAGACACCAAAGGCGGCAACCGTCCCAGCTTCACCGCCGCTGCAGCGCCCGATGAAGGCAGGCGTTTGTACAACTACTTTGTGGACCAGGCCCGCGCCGCCCATCCTGTCGTGCAAACCGGCGAATTTGCCGCCGACATGCAGGTGCATCTGGTCAACGACGGGCCGGTGACCATTCCCATGCGTATGGAGCCGCCCGCGCAGTAAGCCCGCCCGTCGCCATGCCCCGGAATCATCAGGGGCCTAGATATTGCGCAAATGCCTGAGCGGCTCAGGGCCGGGATAATTGCGCCCATGAACACCTCCACCAGCGCCGTCAAGGCCACTGATTCCACCGCTTTTTCGACGCTGCCCCTGTCTCCCGAAATGCTGGCCAACCTGCAGCAACTGGGCTATGCGCAGATGACGCCCATTCAGGCTGCCAGCCTGCCGCTGACGCTGCAGGGCAAGGACCTGATCGCCCAGGCCAGCACTGGCAGCGGCAAGACGGCTTCCTTCGGCCTGCCCATCGTTGACCGCCTGAACCCGCGCTGGTTTGCCGTGCAGGCCCTGGTACTGTGCCCCACGCGCGAGCTGGCCGACCAGGTGGCCACCGAAATTCGCCGCCTAGCGCGCGCGCAAGACAACATCAAGGTCGTCACCGTCTATGGCGGCGTGCCCTCGCGCAACCAGATTGCCTCGCTGGAAAACGGCGCCCACATCGTCGTCGGCACGCCCGGTCGCGTGATGGATTTGATGGAGCGCGGCAAGCTTGACATCAGCAACCTCAAGACCCTGGTGCTGGACGAGGCCGATCGCATGCTGGACATGGGCTTTTTTGCCGACATCGTCACCGTGGCAGAGCAGTGCCCGGCCGACCGCCAGACTCTGCTGTTCTCGGCCACTTACCCCGAAGGCATTGCCAATCTGTCCAACCGTTTCATGCGTGATCCGCAGACTGTCAAGGTTGCCGCGCAGCACAGCGCGGGCAAGATCGAGCAGCGCTGGTACGAAGTGGGTGCCCGCGAAAAAGTGAGCGCGGTAGCCAAGTTGCTGGCGCACTTCCGCCCCGAATCGTCGATTGCCTTTTGCAACACCAAGCAGCAATGCCGCGACGTGGTGCAAGCTCTGCAGGCAGAAGGCTTTAGTGCCCTGGCCCTGTTCGGCGAGCTGGAGCAGCGCGAGCGCGACGAGGTGCTGGTGCAGTTTGCTAACAAGAGCTGCAGCGTGTTGGTGGCTACCGACGTGGCTGCGCGCGGCCTCGATATTGCCGACTTGTCTGCCGTGATCAACGTCGATGTGACGCCTGATTCCGAAGTGCATATCCATCGCATTGGCCGCACCGGCCGTGGCGATGCGGAAGGTCTGGCGCTGAATCTGGTCAGCATGGACGAGATGGGCAGCGTGGGCAAGATCGAGCAACTGCAAGGCCGTGCCTCGCAGTTCTATCCGCTGGACGAACTCACGCCAGCCGCCGGTGGCGAGCTGCTGCCGCCGATGATGACCATCCAGATCATCGGTGGCCGCAAGGAAAAGATTCGCGCTGGTGACGTGATGGGTGCCATGTGCGCCGACTTTGGCTACAGCCGCGACCAGATCGGCAAGATCAGCGTCAACGACTTTTCCACCTATGTGGCGGTGGACCGCAAGATTGCTTCGGCGGCTTGCGCCAAGCTCAATAACGGCAAGGTCAAGGGCAAGACGGTGAAAGCTCGACTGCTGTAAAAAATCAAGCCAAATAGGCCTCTGGCGCTTATGTATCAAGCGCTGAGTGCTCACAAAAAAGCCTTCTCAAAACCTTGTTGGCGCTGAGAAGGCTTTTTTCTTTTGGGTGACGGGATCAGCCCTTGATAAAGAACAGCACCGCCATCACCAGTCCCGTCGCCACAATGCCCCAGCGCAGGATGTGCGCGGGAATCTTGCGCGCCACGCGGGCGCCGAGATAACCGCCCAGCGTGGCGGCCACCATCATGATGATGGCCTGCTGCCACTGCACAATGCCGCCCACGGCGTAGATGACCACGGCAATCGCGGTCAGCAGGGCGGAGACCAGATTCTTCATGCCGTTCATGGCGTTCAGCTGAGTCTGGCCCAGCAGGCCAAACAGGGCCAGCAGCAAGATGCCCAGCCCACCGTTGAAGTAGCCGCCGTAGATCGCCACGATCAGCATGCCGATGGCGGCTTTGGCGACGGATGGAGCCGCGTGCTCGGCATTTTTTCCCGAGGCCCAGGCGCGCAACTGCGGGCCAAAGGCAAACATGGCCGTGGCGGCCAGCAGCAACCAGGGAACCACCTTGCGGAAAGTGGCGTCGGGTGTGAACAGCAGCAGTGCGGCGCCGGCGGAGCCTCCGATCAGCGACAGCACTACCACCTGCTTCATCGACAGGCCGGGCGGCGGCGCCATATCGTCCTTGAAGCCCCAGGCGCCTGCCATATAGCCGGGCAGCAGGGCCACGGTGCCTGTGGCATTGGCCACCACGGGCGGCACGCCGGTAAAGACCAGTGCGGGCAGCGTCAGAAAGCTGCCGCCGCCAGCCACTGCGTTCAGCGCGCCAGCGGTAAAAGCCGCAACCAGCAGCAGGGCGAGGTGGCCCAGGTTCTCCATGTCTTTGTCTCCTGATTTTTCGGGAATCGGCTTTTCGCCTTGTGATGTGCGCCGATCTTAGGTGCGCACACAGGCGTGGCGATGTGCTTCTTCATTATTTTTGGAAATAAAGAGATGAATAAACGGTATTTTGAAGAATAAGGAGTTATTCCGAAAATTGCTTCCTGAGTTAAGGAGTTTTGCCGTGAATCTGCCCCGTTTTTTGTCTCGCACCGCCTGGGCCTTGCTGGCCGCTACCTGTGTGCAGGGTGCCGCCATGGCGCAGCAGGACTTCCCGGCACGTTCCGTCAGGCTGGTCGTGGCCAATGGCCCCGGCAGCGCGCCTGATCTGCTCGCTCGCCAGATTGGCAATGTGGTCAGCAAGGACTGGAAACAGGCCGTGGTGGTGGAAAACAAGGGCGCAGCCGGCGGCGTTTCGGCTGTGGATGCCGTGGTCAAGGCCCAGCCCGATGGCTACACCCTGCTGGTGGGCGGCGACAGCGCCATCACCATCATGCCCAATGTGCAGCGCAATCTGCCCTACGACGTCAAGAACGACCTGGTGCCGGTCACCAAGCTGGGCCAGTCCGACTTTGTGCTGGTGGCCAACCCCAAGAAGGGTTTCAAAACCCTGCAGGATTTCGTGAGCTACGCCAAGGCCCACCCCGGCAAGATCAACTACGCCTCGTCCGGCACGGGCGGCGCGCAGCATCTGGCCATGGAGCAGTTCAAGCAGCGCGCAGGCTTCTACGCCACGCACATTCCCTATCGCGGTGGTCCTCAGGGCCTGCAGGATGTGCTGGCTGGTCAGGTCGATGTGATGCTGATTGCCGTGGCGCCTGCGCTGACGCAAATTCAAAGCGGCAAGCTGACCGCGCTGGCGGTGTCCGGCCTGCATCGCCACGCTCTGCTGCCGCAGGTGCAGACGCTGGCCGAAACCTATAAGAGCTTTGAAGCCGGTGCCTGGTTTGGACTGTTCGCCCCCAAGGGCACGCCCGCTGCCGTGGTGCAAGCCATTGCCCAGGACACCGACAAGGCGCTGAAGGACACCGAGCTGCGCAAGAGCCTGCTGCAGCAAGGCATCACGCCCGTGGGCGAAGGTCAGCAGGTCTTTGCCAAGCAGATCAAGACCGAAGATGTGCGCGTGGCGCAGCTGGTACGCACCATTGGTTTGAGTGTGGAGTAAGCGCTGCTGGCGGCCTCTGTCGCTACTTCGTCGGCTTGTTAAAAATGCCCAGAACTCCTGTGAGTTGCTGGGCATTTTTGTCGCTGTAAAGAGGCTGGAAGTTCGTGCAGGGATATTTGTGACTGTCTCTGATCGACCCGTTACTGTCGTTCATGCCTCGGCAGCCATGCCTACTTTGCAGTAATTGTTGTTGTTTGCAGTGGAGGCGCAGCATTCTGATTTCAGCCACGGAGCTGCCGTTTATGTGGACAGACTCAAAAACTCAACTTTTTAAGGGCAACCTCAATTGAAAAGTGAGAGCAGAAAGGTTGGTCGTCCAGGCTTGCTGTTGCCAAATATCGAAGCGAACTAGAGCAGAGCCCGCGCTGAAACAAGAGGCGCGATGAAGAAAATCGTAAGCATTAACCAATGCTACTCGCGGTATGGCAATCGAATCCGCATAAAGTTCAACCGTCGCTCTGGCGCTATCTCCCCAAAGCACTCAAAGTAGGTTGCGCTGTCTGAACCTGATGGCGTAAAGCCCGTTGAGTCAAGCCAACCACGTACGCGGCGGACAGCAGACATGAACGCTGGCATTACATCAACATAAACCTGATCTTTCGGGTAACGACCTTCCTCGCCCTCTTTTTCTATTGCTAAAAATTGCAGCTCACTCTCCCACAGATCTCTCTGTTTATCGGCATTTTTTAGCGCTGGCAGACGAGTATAAAAGTCGCTAAGTAAGTAATAGAAGCGCACTGTGATGACATCTTCAGTCGGTGTTGTGCTGCCAAGTAAGAACTCTGCACCAGCCAGTCGCTTTAGCCCATCATTCAAATAAATACGAGCATTCCAGCTTTGGAAAAGCTGATGGTCTTCGTGATGATGGATTGCGTTGCGCAGTGCGATCAAAAGAGAGGTGTCTCCGTGCTCGAAATAATTGAAGCCAGGTAAATGCTTCGTCACATCGTAGAGCGTGTGGAATTTTTCGAGCTTTGCTTCAACCGCTAAATCTTGATTCTTTACGGCTTCTTCTCGGTCAAGCGCAAATATTTCTTTGAATCGCAACTTGCTCTCGACATAGAGACGCATGCTATTTGACAAGCCCTCCCAGGCCCTTTGTGCTGCTGTAGTCATGTCACGTACTCTACAGTAGGTATGAGGACCAGCGCCTTCATCTCTTTCGCACGATCCGCAGCCCCTCGGAAGTCGGGTCCTTGATCAAGACCGCAGTTCGTTTAACCTGTCCTAAATGAACCTCTCTGCCTGACGCAGCCCTTGGAAACAAACAAGTGAAAGACTGATCCTGGCGGTTCAGAGACAGCCAACCGTACTTCGGCTGAGGCATTTGCTCCCATAAAAAGAGCTGCCTGCGCAAGTCAATCAAGGAGTTCAAAGCTTATTAGCCTTGAATCACAAGAAAGACCAGCGCAGGCAGCTCTGTTTTCAGTAGTGCGAAGCTCAGGCCAGCTTACTTGGCGTACGGGTCTTCGTAGCCCAGCTCTTTCATGATGTCGGTCTCATAGGCCTCCATCTCTTCGGCATCTTGCTCGCTGGTTTCATGGTCCCAGCCCTGGGCGTGCAGCGTGCCGTGCACCAGCAGGTGGGCGTAGTGCTCTTCCAGCGTCTTGTTTTGCTCCTGGGCTTCGCGCTCCACCACGGGGGCGCACAGGACCAGGTCGGCCATCACGGTCGGCTCCTGCTGGTAGTCAAAGGTCAGCACATTGGTGGCGTAGTCTTTTTTGCGGTACGCGAGGTTGAGCTTCTGGCCCTCTTCGGTATCGACAATGCGCACGGTGATTTCGGCATCCACCGCCAGCGCGTGGCGAATCCAGCGGGTGACGCGGGCGCGGCTGAGCAGTTCGCGGTGGGCAGAGGCTTCGGCGCTGGGGCCGAATTGCAGCGACAGTTGCAGTTGGTTCAAAGACATTTTGGCTTGTGGCGCTTATGTATCAAGCGCATGCAGCTATGAAGTTTGAAGCGACTTGTGCCCATCAGTTTGGGCCAGAAGGTATCGCTTTGAGGCAGCTTCCTGGCGCATGGCTGTGGGCGTAGTCTGGTTCGATTAAAGCTCGTCCGCCGATGGCAGTGGGCGGGCCGTGCGGGTGCGTGTCTTGGGCGCGGATGTGCCCTCGGTCACGCGACCACGGGCGTCGTAGGCGTCCACAATGCGGGCCACCAGTGGGTGGCGCACCACGTCGGCGCTGGTGAAGTGGTTGATGGAGATGCCTTTGACGCGCTTGAGCACGCGCTCGGCATCGATCAGGCCGCTGGGCGCGCCCTTGGGCAGGTCGATCTGGCTGACGTCGCCCGTCACCACGGCCTTGGCACCAAAGCCGATGCGGGTCAGAAACATCTTCATCTGCTCGGGCGTGGTGTTCTGGGCTTCGTCCAGAATCACAAAAGCGTTGTTCAGCGTGCGCCCGCGCATAAAGGCCAGCGGCGCGATTTCCAGTGCGTTGCGCTCGAAGGCTTTTTGCACCTTCTCGTAGCCCATCAGGTCATACAGCGCGTCGTACAGCGGGCGCAGATAGGGGTCGACCTTTTGCGTCAGGTCGCCGGGCAGAAAGCCCAGACGCTCGCCCGCTTCCACGGCGGGGCGGGTCAGCACAATCCGCTGCACGGCGCTGCGCTCCAGCGCATCGACGGCGCAGGCCACGGCCAGATAGGTCTTGCCGGTACCGGCAGGGCCGATGCCGAAGGTGATGTCGTGCTTGGCGATGTTGTCCAGGTACTGCGCCTGGTTGGGCGTGCGCGCACGCAGATCGGCGCGGCGCGTGGTCAGCTGCGGGGCCGTGATATCGGCTTCCAGCATCTCGGCGTCGCCCGCCAGCATCAGTTGCAGGGTATCGTCGGCGACGACGTCATCGGCGATTTCATAAATCGCCTGCAGCAGCTCCAGCGCCTCGTTGGCCTTGGCCTTGGGGCCGTCGATCTTGAACTGCTCGTGACGGTGAGCGATCTTGACGCCCAGAGCGACTTCGATGGTGCGCAGATGCGCATCCGCCGGGCCGCAGAGGTGGGTCAGGCGGTTGTTGTTATGGGGTGTGAATGTATGGCGCAGGATCACGCGGATAATTTCTCAAAAGAATGGCCGCACAGTGCGGCAAAGGATTTCAATGATAGGCAAATTGACTGGAACGCTGCTGGAAAAAAACCCGCCCGAGGTGCTGGTGGACTGCGGCGGTGTGGGCTACGAGGTGCAAGTGCCCATGAGCACGTTCTACAACCTGCCCGCCAACGGCGCCAAAGTGGCGTTGCTCACCCATTTTGTGGTGCGTGAGGATGCGCAGCTGCTGTTCGGCTTTGCCACGGCCCGCGAGCGCCAGACTTTCCGTGAGCTCATCAAGATCACCGGCATTGGCCCGCGCATGGCGCTGGCGGTGCTCAGCGGCATGAGCATTGATGATCTCGCGGAAGCGGTATCGCAGCAGGAAGCAGGGCGATTGGTCAAGGTGCCCGGCATTGGCAAGAAGACAGCCGAGCGATTGCTGCTGGAGCTCAAGGGCAAGATCGGCGCCGACACCGGCGCGCAGTCGCTGTTTGCCAATAACAATGACCAGAACGATATTCAGCAGGCGCTGATGGCGCTGGGGTATTCGGAGAAGGAAGCGTCTGCGGCGCTCAAGAAGCTGCCGGCTGATGTGGGCGTTTCCGAAGGCATCAAGCTGGCTTTGAAGGCCTTGACGAAATAACGGGCACCCCCTGAGGCGCTTTCGCGCCTTCACCCCTCTCTCTACGCGCTGCGCGCTACGGGAGGGGGACGACACCTTCGCCGCGAGGCGGCTCTTGCTTGGCGTCTCTGGAGCAAGGGGCGGTTTTAAGCTTCGGTTGTGGGGCGGGGAAAGTTTGCCGGGTTCATGGGCTTTTTTCGGCGGTCTGGCTGCTGAAAATAAAGCATGAAATACCCATCAAACGTTTGATGGATAAGCGGTGACAGCTCATTTTTTGATATTGCTCTGCAGCTGTTTGACGGCGGCCTGTGTCTGCTGAACATGGGCCATGGGGTCGCTGCTGGTGAGGGCGAATTTCACCTTGCCGTCCTGCCCGATCACATAAGAGATGCGGTCGGCCATGGCCGGGTTGGCGGCGGCTGCGGCGTCGTAGGCCTTGATGGTTTGCGCTTGGGGGTCAGAGGCCACGGCGAACTGGTCGCGGCAGGCTTCGGTGGAGAAGCGCTTGAGCGTGTCGATGTCGTCGTGCGACATGCCCACCACCGTGGCATTCATGCCCTTGAACTGGGGCGTGGCCTCGGCAAATGCATGGGCTTCCACCGTGCAGCCACGGGTAAAGGCTTTGGGGAAAAAGTACAGCACCACCGGCCCTTTTTGCAGCGCAGCCTTCATATCAAAGTCAAACGCCTTGCCTGCCACGGCGGCGGGCGTGCTGAAGTTGGGGGCGGTGTCGCCCACCTTGAGCGCAGCCTGGGCGGTGGCAGACAGGCAAAGCAGGGCAGCCGTGCAGGCCAGAGTGTGAAAACGCATGGGAAGCCTCCTGAAATCCGTAGCAGCCATTGTGCGCAAGTCGCGCCTGAGCTTGCAGCGAGTGCGAATATCAACTGTGGGATTTTGTTTAACCCTGTATTTTTAATCAGTGCTTATCTTGGGCTTGGGGCACAATTGCCGCCATGACGATTCAAATGGACGAATTTGCGGCCAGCCCCGCTCCCGCCAGAGCCGCGCGCAAGGCGCGTGGTGCGGCACCCGAAGCCGAGGCCAGCGAGCCGCGCATGGTGTCGGCCGGGCATTCGACCATGGGCGAAGAGGCGCTGGAGCGTGCGCTGCGCCCCAAGCTGCTGGATGAATATGTGGGCCAGGCCAAGGCGCGCGAGCAGCTGGAAATCTTTATCGGTGCGGCCAAGAAGCGCAGCGAGGCGCTGGATCATGTGCTGCTGTTTGGCCCGCCCGGCCTGGGCAAGACCACGCTGAGTCACATCATTGCGGCCGAGCTGGGTGTGAACCTGCGTCAGACCAGCGGCCCGGTGCTGGAAAAGCCCAAGGATCTGGCGGCGCTGCTGACCAATCTTGAGCCCAACGATGTGCTGTTCATCGACGAGATTCACCGCCTGAGTCCGGTGGTTGAGGAAATCCTCTATCCGGCGCTGGAGGACTATCAGATCGACATCATGATCGGCGAAGGTCCGGCAGCGCGCTCCATCAAGCTCGATTTGCAGCCCTTCACGCTGGTGGGCGCCACCACGCGCGCCGGCATGCTGACCAACCCGCTGCGCGACCGCTTTGGCATTGTGGCGCGGCTGGAGTTTTATACGTCCGAGGAGCTGTCGCGCATCGTCAAACGCAGTGCGGGCTTGCTCAATGCGCCGATTGATGCGGAAGGCTGCTTTGAGATCGCCCGCCGCTCACGCGGCACGCCGCGTATCGCCAACCGCCTGCTGCGCCGCGTGCGCGACTATGCCGATGTTAAAGGCGATGGCCGCATCACCCGCGAGATTGCCGACAAGGCGCTGGCCATGCTGGATGTGGACCCGCAAGGCTTTGACATCATGGACCGCAAGCTGCTGGAAGCCGTGGTGCACCGCTTTGATGGCGGCCCGGTGGGCCTGGACAATATCGCGGCCAGCATTGGCGAGGAGTCCGGCACGATTGAAGATGTGATCGAGCCGTATCTGATTCAGCAAGGCTTTTTGCAGCGCACACCGCGCGGGCGCATGGCGACAAAGGCGGCGTATCTGCACTTGGGTTTGCAGGCTCCTGAAGACGGTACAAACGCCTGAACCTGGCGCACTCCCAACTGCGGGACGGCCAGCAAGGGCCGCCCCGCAGCAAAGGCCGTCGTCCCCCTCGGGGGGAAGCCGCAAAGCGGCTCAGGGGGCCTTAGTTCTGCGGTCCAGCGTTCCAGAATGCCTGCACCACACCCGGCATGGCTTCGATCTTTGCCAGCACCTGATCCAATTCCTCGGCATGAACAGCCGTGGCAAACAGCTCGGCCTCCACTTCGCAGCTATTGGGCGGAATATCGTGCTTGGAGACCGTGCGCACAGGGTAGTTGGCGGCGTCCAGCAACTCCTGCATGCGCTCGCGCACATCGGCCTGCACTTCGCGCTGGCAAATCGCATAGACATAGTAGGTCGCTTCACTGGCGTGCTCTGCGACGGGGTGGCGGTTGATGTAGTTGACCACGGGGCGCAGCAAGGTATTGCTGGCCAGCACGAACAGGGTGGCAATGCCGGCCTCGGGCAGCATGCCAGCTCCCGCGCAGGCGCCCACGGCGGCAGAACCCCACAGCGTGGCTGCAGTGTTCAGACCGGTGATGTTCGCGCCTTCCTTCATGATGGCGCCCGCGCCCAGGAAGCCCACGCCCGAGACCACATAGGAGATCACGCGGGTGGAGCCATCCGCGCCCGAGATGCGCATGGCCAGGTCCACGAATACGGCGGCGCCAACAGCCACCAGGGTGTTGGTGCGCAGACCCGCCGTGCGCTGGCGAATCTGGCGCTCAAGGCCAATGATGCTGCCGCAGACAAAGGCCACCAGCAGGCACAGGATGGTGTTCAGCGTCGAGAGCAGATGAAAGTTTTGCAGGGATTGCATGCGATGAACTTTTATTCTTGATTGGGTGGTCGCCAGGCGGTGCGTCTGCTGCATGGCTCAATGAAAGAGCATAGGGCTTTCAGATGACAGCGGTGGGGCCTTGTGGTGGCAGTACATCAGCCTTGCCGCAGCGCACGGTACAGGTTGCGCAGCCAGGTGCTGGGGCGGGCCTTTTTCATGCGCGCCGAGGTGCTGGTCGATGCGTTGGTCGATGTCCCCGCTGATGCGCCGCGGCAAAGCCATTGCTTGCGAGCGTAGCGTGGCAGGTGGCGGAGCACGGATTCGCGCTGGCAGGGCTCCAGCAGGGACAGCACATCATCGCGCTGACGCGATGGCAGGGCGGCGAGCACGGAGGCGAATTCGGCCGTGCTCTCTGCATTGCGGTGGTTTGATCCCAGGTGGCGCAACACCTCGGTGTGGCGAAGCTCCAGTGCGCGGACCACGGCTCTTTGCAGGCCTTGTGGTGCGGAATGGGTATGAGTGGGAAGCAGCTTGAGCTGCAGAAGGCGTTGCATGGGCTAACTCCTTGATGGCCATGAAGGCCGGAGTCAGCCTGGGACTTCAGTCCGCGGCTTTGACGATACCGGCCCTCAGGGCGTGTGAAAACAATGGGTGCGCGCCCCGGCGTTGGCCGGCGAACACGCACGCAGCAATGGCGGGCACCTGCGCATATGCAGCAGCGGTGCAGCAAGATCGGCTAGGGTCGGGGTCCATGCGTGTTCCTCGATGGTTTGAAAAATCCCCGTGCCCAAGTCGGCGCGGGACCGGTCATGCGTGCAGCTCAGTCGGCGCGGCGGTGAGCGCGCTGCGTGAGCAAAAAGCTGCGAATGCGATGCGTGGGCCAGTGGGTCTGGGCATCGAGCTCGGCTGCTTGCTCCAGAACCTGTGGCGCTTGCACAGAGCGAGCCACGGAAGACTGAGCTGAGCCTTGACGGCGCAACTGGCAGATGAGACGGTTGAGTTGATGGCGCATGGCGTACTCCTTCTTGTCGAGCAGGAGCGGAACGCACAAGTTCTCAACAGGTCCTTTGGAGTGCCGCAAAACGGCACGCTAAAGGCGTTGATTTTTCAGTGATGCACAGACCAGAAAACGCCAGGCATCAGCAGATGCAGGCAGATGAAACAGTCTGGAAAATCGGGGGGCGCGAGGCATGGAGCGGGTGGGTCGATGACGACTCCCGCTCTGAAGAGAGTCTGTCAGCGAACCAGCTTCGCAGCCATTGCGGCAAGCGATAAATCACTGGTTGAACTGGCACTGTCCACGTGGGGACTCCTGAAATGGCAATCGGGGGATTATCTCTGCAGAGGCTCATCGGGTCAACCCTTAGAGGTTCCTGGCGGAGTGTGCCCGTGGGATCAGGGCAAGATTTGTGCGCAGTCCGGTGATGGCACAGGCAGCAGGCCGGCGGGGCAAGAAGATCGGTATTCCGGCAAGGCAGCCGTTCAAAAGCAAAGAGACTTTCTTGCTGGTTTCAGGCTGGATCCGTGTCGCCGGGGCCAGTGCGCAAAGTGGTCACCATGCCATGCACGATCAGAACCTGCGCCAGGTAGTAGGTGCTGAGAACGCCTATGGCAGACCAGGGCAGGGGCTGTACGAAACGGTTGATGGCCAGGAGGGAGTCACTGAGCATGAAGAGGCCTGATCCCAGCGCGACGAGCATGGATGCTGGCGTGCGCAGTTGGTGATGGCGGCTCCAGGCCTGCGCGGCCATCAACGCGATGATGGCGACGTAGGCTGCCACCGGAATGTGCAGAGTGACGGGCAGGCCGTTGGTCCACAAAAAGGCATACATGACGCAGCCGGTGGCAGCGATGAGCAGCAGTGAGGGTCGGTGTGAGAGCCAGTGTGCATCTGCACCGAAAAGCGCGACATAGCAGACATGGGCCAGCAAAAAGCTGACCAGGCCGGGGATGAACAGGCCGGAGGGCACGCTTGCGTCCAGCATCAGAAATACATCGCCGCTTAAAGAAAAAACAATAGCTGCAAGCAGAATACCTGTCTGCGTTTTAGATTGTTTTTGGCCTGATTTGAAGTGACTGCGTGCGCTGGCAGCTATGTATAGCAGAGCAAAAACCATGCTTGCCGGCTTGAACAGCCAGTGCCACTGCTGCATTCCCAGTGCTGCAGTGGCGGTGGCCAGAGCACCGCTTTGCAGCATCAGTGCCAGCCAGGGGCTGATGCGCCCTTGCAGCGTGGCGCCCAGCGTCCATTGCGCGGTCAGCAGCACGGCAAAGCCGATCAGGTTGCTGGCAAGCGGCGATTGGTCGGCCTGCCAGAGAAAAGCAGCAGTCCCGGCCAGCAGCGCCATGAACTGCAAGCCGGCAAACCAGCGCAGGGCTTTGCTCATGGGCGGGGCATAAAGAATGCGGTGTTCCTCGAGCTTGAACGCGGGCCTGGGAAAGCGCTGCGCCACGTCGGCAGGGCGCCAGCCCGGTGGCTTGAGCCAGACACGAATCTTGTCCCGCCAATTGCGGGCATGCCAGCTGTCGTGCGCCAGCTGGCGGTAGACGCTGATATTGGCCCAGACAGGGTCCCAGCTTTTGAGCAGTCCCCGCGTGCCATAGACGCAGGGCTCGCTCTCGTCTTCTTCCTTGTACGTGCCAAAGATGCGGTCCCAGATGATGAGAATGCCGCCGTAGTTCTTGTCCAGATAGCTGTCGTTGACGGCGTGGTGCACGCGGTGATTGCTGGGTGCGCAGAACCAGCGGTCGAACCAGCCCAGTTTCTTGACCTGCTCGGTATGCACCCAGAACTGGTAGAGCAGATCAATCAGCCCGACCACGGCAAACACCAGCGGCGGCACGCCGGCCAGTGCCATGGGCAGATAAAACACCCAGCCCAGCAGTGCGCCCGAGCTGGTCTGGCGCAGCGCCGTCGAGAGGTTGTAGGCCTGACTCTGGTGATGCACGGCGTGGGCGGCCCACAGCACGCCCACTTCGTGGCCCATGCGGTGCAGCCAGTAGTAGCAAAAGTCGTAGAAGACCAGGGCCAGCAGCCAGCCCGGCAGGCTCATCCAGAACGCATCGGCCTCGATCAGCGCCACATGGCTGGCAACGGCGGTGTAAATGCCCAGCGTCAGCAGCTTGGTGAAGACCGCGCTGGTCTGACTGAGGATGCCCAGGTTCAGCGAGCTGATGGCATCGGCCAGCGCATAGGCATTGCGCCCACGCCTGAGGCTGATGGCCCACTCCACGGCCATCAATGCCAAAAACATGGGCGTGGCTACAACAATGATCTGGCTGGGAGAAAGCATGGCCTTTGATTCTGGGCTGGCCTGCGGTCAGCGGGCTTGGCGGCAACCCTAGGGCGCTGTGAAGGAGGTTTGGGTTGGTGGTCTAGGGGTGAATGAGGATTGCTAAGTAATTTCAGTTATGGCAGAGAGTTTTCAGACGGCAGATAATCGAAGGCTGACTAACCTGCCGCCTTGCTGTGCCGCCGTTTGAGCTGGTGCTGGCATGGCTGCATTTTTGCTGCCTGCCCATGACCACATCTCGTCGCACTTTTGTTGCCGCCGCTGCCTTGGCTGCGGCTGGCGTTTCTGCCCCTGCACTGGCTGCGGGCGACGCCTGGCCCGCTGCCAAGCCCATCACGCTGATCGTTCCCTTCAGCGCCGGTGGCAATGTGGACACCACGGCCCGCCTGATCGGCCAGAAGCTGGGCGAGCGCCTCAAGCAGTCCATCGTCATCGACAACATGCCCGGCGCAGGTGGTGTGCTGGGGGTGAGCAAGGCCGTCAAGGCTCCGGCCGACGGCTACACCTTGCTCATGGGCTTTGACGGCCCCATCAGCATTGCCCAACTGGTGAACTCTGCCGTCAAGTACGACGCTGAAAAAGATCTGACGCCTGTGGGCCTGACGACGATCGCCCCCGTGGTGGCCGTGGCCCGCCCCGGTCTGCCTGCGCACAACCTCAGCGAGCTGATTGCGCTGGCCCGCTCCAAGCCTGGATCGCTGACCTATGCCACCTCGGGCGTGGGCACCATGCTGCACCTGTCCATGGAAATGCTGCAGGAGCGCGCCAAGATCAAGCTGGTGCATGTGCCCTACCGTGGCGGTGCGCAGATCACCAGCGATGTGATGGGTGGACAGGTCGATGTGGGCATGCTGGTGACCACCAGCGCCACGCCCATGATTCAGCAGAAAAAGCTCGAAGGCCTGGGCGTGACATCGGCACAGCGCATTGACTCCATCCCCAATGTGCCGACCTTTGGCGAAACTCCTGAGCTCAAGGGCTTTGACCTCAACACCTGGACGGGTCTGTTTGCACCCGCCAAGACACCGCAGGCCGTTGTGACGCGACTGGCTGCGGAGCTCGATGTCGTGCTCAAGATGCCCGATGTGAAAAAACGCCTGGAAGACGGTGGTGCAACACCGGGCTCCGGCACGCCGGCCAGCTTTGCCCAGTTCCTGAAGAAGGAAAAAGCGGGTTACGCGCAAATCGTGAAATCAGCCCATATTCAGGCGGAATAAGCCATGGTGACTCCGCTGAACCCCGTGCATCACGCACTGCCGGATTTGCCGGTGCTGCCCGAAGTGGCAGCCATTGCGCAGGACATGCTGGCCTTGCGCCACGATCTGCATGCCCACCCCGAGCTGGCCTATGAAGAGCACCGAACGGGCGATATCGTGGCTGCCAAGCTGGCCGAATGGGGCTACGAAGTCCATCGCGGTCTGGGTGATACCGGCGTTGTGGGCCAGCTGCGCTGCGGCCATCACGAAGGCGGCAAACGCCTGGGCCTGCGCGCCGATATGGATGCGCTGCCGATCCGTGAAACCACGGGCCTGCCGTATGCCAGCCAGCACGACGGCAAGATGCACGCCTGCGGCCATGACGGCCACACGGCCACGCTGCTGGCGGCGGCCAAGGTGATTGCAGAGCGCAAAGACCAGCTGAACGGCACCATCAATCTGATTTTTCAGCCGGCCGAAGAAGGCCACGGTGGCGCGCAGAAGATGGTCGACCAAGGGCTGTTTGAGTTGTTTCCCTGCGATGCGCTCTATGCCTTCCATAACGAGCCCGGCTACCCGGCTGGCCAGTTCGGCTTTCGCGCTGGCGTGATGTATTCGAGTTCGGACACGGCCATCATCACCATCCGCGGCAAGGGCGGCCATGGTGCCATGCCCCATGTGGCCGTGGACCCTATCGTCGTGGCCTCGCACCTAGTGCTGGCGCTGCAGACCATTCGCTCGCGCGAGATCGACCCCAACGACATGGCCGTGGTCACCATCGGTGCTATTCATGCGGGCGATGCGCCTAATGTGATTCCCGAAACCTGTGAGCTGCGCGTCACCATTCGCGCGCGCTGCCCCGAGGTGCGCCAGCAGCTGCGCGAGCGCATCACCGCCATGGCCCATGCCCAGGCGGCCGTGCACCGCGCCACGGCCGAGGTGGATTACAAATGGCGTTACCCGCCCGTCATGAATGACAAGGTTGCTACGGATTTTGCAGTCGATGTGGCACGTGAATTTCTGGGCGATGAATGGCTGATTTCCGATTTGCAGCCGCTGCAGGCCAGCGATGACTTCGCCATCATGCTGAACGCCGTGCCGGGCAACTATTTCATCGTCGGCAACGGCATGGGCGAGGGCGGTTGCATGGTGCACAACGCGGCCTATGACTTCAATGACAACCTGCTGCCCGTGACGGCTTCGTACTGGGTGAAGCTGGCAGAGGCCTACCTGCGCCGCGACTGAGATTTGTATGAGTGAAATTGAATCACCGGTCGATTTGAGCGGCCAGAATCTGCCCGGCTTTGACGCCACGACCGACTATTGGCAAGCCATCGTCACCGAGGCCGAGCTGATCCAGTCGCCGCTGCCGCCCTATGCGAAGAGCTACCCGGCCCAGCTGCCCGATGGCCGTTATCTGGTGCTGCCGCTGCGCGGCATGCCCACGGCCGATGGCTCTGCGCCGGATCGCTGCGTGGCCTCGCTGATTGCCAATCAGGCTTCCATCGATGTCGTGGAGCAGCTGGCGCTGCACATGGCCGAAGGCGCCAAGGCGTTTGACTTTGACGTGGTTGTCGGCCTGCCCACGCTGGGTCTGGCCTTTGCGCCGCTGGTGGCAAAACATCTGGGTCACAGTCGCTATGTGCCGCTCGGTTATTCGCGCAAATACTGGTACCGCGATGAGCTTTCCGAGCCCGTCAGCTCCATCACTACGCCGGGCAAGGGCAAGCTGCTCTATATCGACCCCAATCAGCTGAGCCTGATTGCCGGCAAGCGCGTACTGGTGGTGGACGATGCCGTGAGCAGCGGTACCACCATGGTGTCCGGCCTCAAGCTGCTGGAGCGCTGCGGGGCCGAGGTGGCCGCGATTGCCGTGGCCATGCGCCAGGGCACGCAGTGGCAGCAAAAGCTGGTGCGCGCCGATGGCTGCGCCATCCCCGTGGCCGGCGCCTACGATTGCCCGCGCATGGAGCGCCGCGTCGACGGCTGGTGGCCCGAGGGCTGAAGCCTGGCTTGAGCGCTGGTTGCTGGACGCTGGTGTTAGCGTTTGCCCAGTGCTTTCTCGATTTTTTTATCGGTCTGGTACTGGTTCAGGGAATAGACGGCCCAGATGGCGGCGGGAATCCAGCCAATCAGCGTGATCTGCAGTACCAGGCAGATCAGGCCTGAAAAGGGCCGACCGATGGTGAAGAACACGGAAAACGGCAGAAGCAGGGCCAGAAGCAAGCGCATAACAATCCTGTGGTTGTGAAAGATGTCTGTGAGGCGGAGCAATGCTCCGTGGCTCACGGGCGGGGCGAGGAGGCGGAATGGCCTGCGCAGGCATTGTGAATGAATTGATAGCTGCTGGCGCTTGCTGATGAAGCAACTCAGGGTGTTTTGACCTTGAATTGCAATGTAGTCAAGCGCTGCAAGCTATCAAAATCAAGTCAATGCACCGCGCCCATCGACGGTGAAGATGCGCTCGACCACGCCCTTGAGGCGTCCGCCGCGCACACCGATCAGGTAGTCGTGCAGGTTCACCGTGGGGTCGCAGTGGCCAGGAATCAGCCATAGCGTATCGCCCAGCGCGGGCAGCCAGCCGCTGGTGTTGCCCGCTTCGGCGTCGGGGTGCAGCACGCCATGCTCATCACCGCCGTTGGCAAAGCGCAGCGCATGCTCGGGCGCCAGCGCGTGGAGCTTGGGCAGGCCTGAGTCAATGGCGTGGGCCTTGTGGCCTGCGTCGCAGACGGCGTGCTGGTCGTTGCGCGACATGACCTGCGTCTTGACGTACAGCGCATGCTCGAACAGGGGCTGGGCCGCATCGCGCTGGTTGGCGGCGTAGTCGGCATCCATGAAGAGGAACGAGCCGGGCTGGATTTCGCCATAGATGCCGCTGGCAGCCTCGTTGACCATGGTGCCCGTGCCAGCGCCGGTGATCAGCGGGATGGCGATATTGGCGCGGTCAAACTCATGGTGCGTGCGCTTGACCAGCGTGAGCACCTGCTCGATGGCAGCCTTGCGCTCGTCGGCTGTCCGCAGGTGCTGTGCACCGCCGTGATAGGCCTGAATGCCCGCAAAGCGCAGTGTGGGCTGGGCGGCAATGGCACGCGCCAGCGCCACGGCCGCTTCGCCGGGCTCGGCCCCGCAGCGGTTCTGGCCCACGTTGATTTCCACCAGCACATCGATGGCGGCAGCGCCCGTCTGTGCATCCTGCATGGCCTTGGCCAGACGCGTCACGCCTTCTTCGCTGTCCACGCAAATGGCCAGACGCCCGCCCTCGGCGTTCAAGGCCTTGGCCAGCGCCGCCGCAAGTGCCAGCTTGAGTGGGGCGATGACTTCGTTGCTGATGAAGATATTGGTGATGCCGCCCGCAGCCAGGGCTTCGGCCTCGCTGACTTTTTGCACGCAGTGGCCAATGGCCCCCGCGTGCTCCAGCAGATGCGCGATGTGTGCAGATTTATGCAGCTTGGCGTGGGGCCGCCACAGCACGCCATGCTGCTGGGCAAAGCGCACCATGCGCTCGATATTGCGGTCCATGGCGTCCAGGTCTATGACCAGGGCGGGCGTGTCTATGCGCTTGACGGCCTGTCCGACCAGGGCTTGCAAATGCTCAGGAATGTGCTTCATCTCGGCTGCCTTGCAGAAGGTGTGCGGTATCTGCCCAGCCTACCAAAGACAGGCCATCAGGTGTCCAGAGCAGGCGATTGATGGCGCAGTTGCTCAGCTCCCAGGTGCGCGGTGCCTGAAAATCCTGGCGCGTGGCCAGGCGGTACAGCACATCCATCACGCCGCCATGGGCGACCAGCACGATCTGCTCGCCCTCGTGCTGGCGCGCAATCTCATCGACGGTGCTGGAGATGCGCTCGCGCAGGGCCAGCAGCGAATCACCGCCACCGGGAGGGGCGTAGGCGGGGTTGCGTGTGCGCCAGAGCTGGGCGTCCTCGGGCTGGGTTTCTTCCACATCCTTGAAGGTGCGGCCCTGAAAGTCACCAAAGCAGCGCTCGCGCAGGCCGGTGGTGGTGTGCAGGGGGGCATCTGTGACGCGGGCAATGGCCTGCGCCGTGGCATGGGCGCGCTGCAGGTCGCTGCTGTAGATGGCGGCAATGCGCTCGTCAGCCAGCGCCTGGGCCGCCTGCTCGGCTTGCCACAGGCCGGTGTCGTTCAAGGGGATGTCCAGGTGGCCCTGGATGCGGCCATCGACGTTCCAGGTTGTCTCACCGTGTCGGATGGCAATGATGCGCGTGGCGTGCATGGCTTGGCTTGTGGTCCGTAGTTGTTGTGTCAGGTACTCATTGTCTTGCAAACCGCAGATGGCTGGGTCTTGGGCCGTACTTGCCGCAGCTGTGACCCCCAACGGCTGCGCAATGAAAAAGGCCTGCAATCTGGATTGCAGGCCTTTGGGGCTTGTAGCGCTTATCTATCAAGCGCTCGCTGCTATGATTTTGTAATCAGAGCAGCGATTTGGCGTTGTCCAGCACAAAGTCGCAGGCCTTTTCCTTGAGGTTGCCCTTGACCTTGTCCAGGCTGAAGCTTTGACCGTCAGAGCCGGTGACCATGCCCAGCAGACCGTTCTGGTAGCCCTGATCCTTGGGCTCTTCCTTCTGACCCAGGCCCAGCTTGCCCAGCAGTTGATCCTTGACCTGGGCCGCCTTGTTGGCGTTCAGATAATTGTTTTTCATGCAGTAGGTGATGACACCGGCTGCATTGCTGGCCGTGCCTGAGCTGGCCAGCCCGCCCAGACCCAGCGAGGACAGTGCCGAGGAGCTACCCGCACCACCGATACCGCCTGCGCCCAGCATGCCGTCCAGGCCCGAAGAGCTTGAGCTGCTTTCAGCAGCGCCGCCGCCGAGCTGGCCGCGCAGGGCATCACCCAGGCCGCTGGCGTGGGCACCGATGGAGCCTGCGGTCAGAGCTGCGAACACCAGGCTGGAGAGAGCAAATTTCTGCATGAATGTCATCCTTTGCATGATCAGAGGAGGGGATATGAACTTTCGCCCTGTTGGGGACTGAGCCGCACGTTAGCACGTGGTGGCTCGGCCAACTGTTGAAGATTGCAAATCAAGGTGCGGGTGTGCTGGTCGCGGGTGTTGCATGTGTGGCCGGCGGTGTGACGGGCACTACGGGCTGCGTCACCGGTGCCGCTGTGGCTGGCTGCTGTGCTTGTGCAGGGGGCTGGATGATGGTGCGCACATTGCGCGGGCCCTGCGGCGGCTTGGGAAAGCCCGTCAGCGCCGCATCGAACAAGATGCCAAAGATGGCGGGGTCGTCGGTCCAGACATCCTGGCGCTGGGCCGAGGTTTCATAGACGATCTGCTGGGTCTTGATATCGCGCATGACGATGCTCACAGCGCGGTAGTACTCCAGCGGCGGGCCATCCATCATCATCATGCTGCCGCCAAAGCCCCAGCCGAAGCCGCGGCCATAGCTCATGCCCCAGCCCCAGCGCGGGCCCCAGAAGGGGTCGTAATACGGCCAGCTGGCGTAGTCACGTGCATAACGGGCCACGGCGCTGATCTGCACCACCACGCCGGGGCGCGAATCATCGCGTGTCATGCCCACACGGGCCAGCGCATGCTGGGCCTGGGCTTCGATGGCGGGAAAGCTTACTTGCCCTTGCTGCGAGGGCAGGGTTTCCAGGCGATAGGTGGGCGGAACGGGTACACCGCTCAGCGAGGAAAAGCTCTGTACCGTGCTGTTGACTTCGCGCACGGTGCTGCAACCCGCCAGCAGGGCGCTGGCCGTCAGCGCCGCAAGGCCAATCCAGCGTAGGGAGATTTTGCGCAGGTTCATGGTGATGCTTTCGATACAACAAAGGCCCATGAAGATGGGCCTTTGCTTGGACTACATCGTCCGGGTTTGGTTCAAAAGTCCGTTCAGGACAGTTGTACCACTTGCACGCCGCCGGGTAGGGCTGCCATGGTCGGCATCTCTTCATGGTCAAACGCCATGTCTCCATTCGGGTCGGCAATGCCGGTGGCCTTGGCGTTCTTGAAGTCGTGCAACTGGGGGTCCATCATGTGCGTGGTCACGACGTTGCCCATGGCGCGGAACATGCTCTCGATACGGCCGGGGAACTTCTTTTCCCACTCGCGCAGCATCTCGCCAATGGCCACGCGCTGCAGGCCGTCCTGGCTGCCGCACAGGTTGCAAGGAATGATGGGGAAGCCCTGATACTGCGCCCAGCGTGCCGTGTCTTTCTCGGGCACATAGCACAGGGGACGAATCACCACATGCTTGCCGTCGTCGCTCACCAGCTTGGGCGGCATGCCCTTCATGCGGCCACCGTAGAACATGTTGAGCATCATGGTCTGTACGATGTCGTCGCGGTGGTGGCCCAGAGCGACCTTGGTGCAACCCAGCTGATCGGCCACCTTGTACAGAATGGCGCGGCGCAGGCGCGAGCACAGGCCACAGGTGGTCTTGCCCTCGGGCACGACGCGCTTGACGACGCTGTAGGTGTCCTGGTTCTCGATGTGATAGTCCACACCGATGCTCTCGAAATACTCGGGCAGGATGTGCTCGGGGAAGCCGGGCTGCTTCTGGTCCAGATTCACGGCCACGATGTCGAACTTCACGGGCGCGCGCTTTTGCAGCTTGCGCAGAATGTCCAGCAGGGTGTAGCTGTCCTTGCCGCCGGACATGCAGACCATGATCTTGTCGCCTTCCTCGATCATGTTGAAGTCGAGAATGGCCTTGCCCACTTCGCGGCACAGGCGTTTTTCGAGCTTGTGCTGCTCGCGTTCGATCTTGATCTTGCCGGGCTTGGCGGTTTCTTCGCCAGCAGCGCCGGCGGGGTTTGCGGCAGCCGCAGTGTCAGCGGCCTCTGCCTCTTCGGCAATCCAGGGGGTGTCGTTTACTGCATTCATGGGTTTCACCATTGTCCGGTTTCGATGCGAATGGCTACTTCGCAGTCGTCAAAAATTTCCAGCTTTGCAATTTTCACACGCACGCCGCGCACGCCGGGCAACTGCAGCAGGCGCTGGGCCAGCTTGCCGATCAGGCTCTCGAGCAAATTCACATGCTCTGCCGTGCATTCGTCGATGATGATCTGGCGTACCTTGCGGTAGTCCAGCACGTGGAGGATGTCGTCGTCACGCGGGGTCAGAGGCTGAGGGCCGAGGTTGAGTTCGGCATCAACCTGGATAGGCTGAGGTTCTTGCTTTTCATGCGCAAGAATGCCGAGGCTGGCGTCAAAGCGCAGTCCGGTTAGCGTGAGGATCTGGGTTCCCCCCTGAGCGGCTGCGCCGCTTCCCCCCAGGGGGACGACGCCCTCGCTGCGAGGCGGCTCTTGCTTGGCGTCTGCTGTTTGGATTGTGCTTGCAACAGGAGCTGCAGACGATGTTGGGTTGAAAGTCATGGAAAAAAGCGGTGCGGCCTCGGCGGCCTCACATCATCGAAAAATCACGCTCGAAGCGCTGTAAGTGTTGGCCGCCATCGACCAGCAGGGTGGTGCCTGTGATGGCACGGTTTTCCAGCGCAAAGCACACGGTACTGGCAATGTCCTCGGGCGAGGACGAGCGACCCAGCGGACTCATGGTGTGCAGGGCCTCGAACTTTTCCTGGCTCAGCATATGGCTGGTCAGCGTCAGCCCAGGGGCTACGCCCACCACGCGCACGCGCGGTGCCAGGGCCAGGGCCAGCATGGTGTTGGCCGCTTCCAGAGCCGCCTTGGAGAGCGTGTAGCTCAGAAAGTCGGGGTTCTGGTTCCAGAGCTTCTGGTCCAGCACATTCACTACGGCACCATGGGCGGCTTCGTCGCCTGCGGCCACACGTTCCTGCAAATGGGCGTGCAGCGCCTGCGACAGCAAGATGGGCGCGCCCGTATTGCTGCGCAGGTGCGCTTCGAGCGCCACATAGCTGAAGCTCTGGGCGTCGTCATGCTCGAACAGCGAGGCGTTATTGACCACCGCGTCGATGCGGCCAAAGCGTTCCACCACGCGCGGCACCAGCGAGCGCACGGATTCCTCGTCAAAGAAATCTGCATCAAAAGCCGCGCTATCGCCCGACAGTTGTGCGCATTCAGCTACGGTTTGCATAGCTTGCTCGTGAGAATCGCGATAGTGCACAGCCACTTGCCAGCCCGCACGGGCCAGGGCCAGGGCCATGTCACGTCCCAGGCGACGGGCGGAACCGGTCACCAATACTGTGCGTAGTCGGGCGGGTGAGGACATTCGTGGAAAATGCGGGTTGTGACGACAGAACCCTCAAGTTTAACGAGCGCCTTGCAATCCCGCATTGCCAAGGAAATTGCCGCCGTGGGCGGCTGGCTGCCTTTTGACCGATTCATGGAGCTGGCGCTCTATGCGCCGGGCCTGGGCTATTACGCCAATGAAACGGCGAAATTCGGAGCCATGCCAGAGTCGGGGAGCGACTTTGTGACGGCCCCTGAAATTTCACCTATTTTTGGCCAATTGGTGGCGTCCCAGCTGCGTGAATCGCTACAAAAAACGAATACCCAGGAGATCTGGGAATTCGGTGCCGGCACCGGCGCGCTGGCGCTGCAAATCCTCGATGAACTGGCCGCGCAGGGCGCATTGCCCCAGCGCTACACCATCGTCGACTTGTCCGGCACGCTGCGTGCGCGCCAGAAGCTGGCGCTGACGAAATATGAGCACCTGGTGCGCTGGGTCGATGCGCTGCCGGATGCGATGGAGGGCGTGATCATCGGCAACGAGGTGCTGGATGCCATGCCCGTGCAGCTGCTGCAGCGCACCAAGGGCCAGTGGCACGAGCGCGGCGTGGTGATGAGCGGTGATGGCGATGAAGCGACCTTCGCTTGGGAAGACCGCCCCACCGACTTGCGTGCCCCCATGGATATTGGCGGCCCGCATGATTTCCTGACCGAAATTCATCGCCAGGGCGAGGCATTTATCCACACCCTGGGCGAGCGCTTGACTCGGGGTGCTGCTTTTTTCATCGACTACGGCTTTGGCGAGAGCGAGTACTACCACGAGCAGCGGCATATGGGCACGCTGGTCTGCCACTATCAGCACCAGGTGGACAACGACCCGCTGGTGCTGGTCGGCCTCAAGGACATCACGGCCCACGTCAATTTCACGGGCACGGCCGTGGCCGCACAGGATGCGGGCTTTGAGGTGCTGGGCTATACCAATCAGGCGCACTTTCTCATCAACTGCGGGCTGGCTCCCAAGCTCGACGCCACAGGCATCAAGGAGCGCTCCATGGCCTCCAAGCTGGTGATGGAGCACGAGATGGGTGAGCTGTTCAAGGTCATCGGCCTGAGCAAGGGCGTGGAGCCATGGCTGCCGCTGGGCTTTGTGCAGGGCGATCGCACGCACAGACTGTGATCTGAGTGCATGGGCTGCCCATCTGCCGACGTGAACTCTTCCATTCATCCCCCGCTGGGGCGCTGGCTGCTGGCCATCGGCATCGATGCACTGCTGCTGGCGCTGCTGTGGTGGGAGCACCTCTATCCCAGACGCGCTGTCTTTGAGCTTGGGAGCTTGCTGGTGCTGGTGGTTGCCGTGAATAGCTGGGCGCAACTGTTGCGCCGCTTTTGGCTGGGCCGGAGGGTGCGCAGGGTTTTTGGCAGCTCTATTGATCACCTGCGGCCTTTGCCGCTTTCGCTGGCTTATCGGTGCGTCAGTGGCTTGGGGGATCTGCTGGTGACCGCCAGCCAGATCGCCACGGGATTGCCCTGGCTGGCATGTGCTTATGGCTTGGCGGCTTTGCTGGTGCAGACAGGCCAGTGGAAGCTGGCCAGAGCGCGGTAGTGCAGCCCTGACTTCAAGCCTTTACCGCAAGCTTTTACACTGCTGACCATGATTCGCTGGTTGATCGTTATTTTTCTGGCCCTGTTGCTCATCAATGGCCTGCACTCCTGGCTGCAGCGTATCGGGCTGGGGAGACTGCCGGGCGATCTGCGCTTCAGAATCTTCGGGCGAGAGTTTTTCCTGCCTATTGCCAGCACCGTGGTGCTAAGTCTGGTGGCAGCGTTGATTGCACGTTTTGTGAAGCTGTAGTACAGGGCTGGCGCGTTGCATGTCTTGAATCCTGGCCCATTGGCTGCACATATTCCCGAGAATCCCAGAAGAGCCGCCGTGTTCTGCTGGCCTCCCAAGAAAGGTTGTCCATGTCCGAATCCATTCACTACGTCTGCCCCCACTGCCACACGACCAATCGCATTGCTGCCGAGCAACTGGGCAATCAGCCCGATTGCGGCAGCTGCCACCAACCGCTGGTAACGGGCGAGCCCGTGGCTTTGGACAATGACAGCTTTGCCAAGCATATCGGCCGCAGCCAGCTGCCGGTGGTGGTGGACTTCTGGGCCCCCTGGTGCGGGCCTTGCCGCATGATGGCTCCGGCCTTTGCTCAGGCGGCGCAGCAGCTGGCCGGGAAGGCACAACTGGCCAAGCTCGACACCGAGGCCTATCCACAGCCTGCCGCCCCCTTTGGTATTCGCAGCATCCCGACCATGGTGATCTTCAAGGAAGGCAAGGAGCTGGCCCGTGTCTCTGGTGCCATGCCTGCGGGCGAGATCGTGCGCTGGGTGCAGTCGGTGATCTGAAGGGGGCTTAGGTTTCCCGCAGTGTTGCCAGTTCCTCATCGCTGAACACACGCGAGCGCGTCAGAAATGCCTTGCCCTCTGGGCCCTCCAGCGACAGCGTGCCGCCGCCGTGACCGTCGATCACGTCGATGATGAGCTGGGTGTGTTTCCAGTACTCGAACTGCGAGGTGCTCATGTAGAACGGCAGGCCGCCAATGTCGCCGAGCTTCACATCGCCGGGGCCAATGGTCAGCTCGCCCTCGATATAGCAATTGGCGGCGCTGTTGTCGCAGCAGCCGCCTGACTGGTGAAAAAACAGCTGCGGTCCGTACTTGGCCTTGAGCACTTCGATCAACGCCAAGGTCGCCGGGGTGGCTATGACACGATCGACCATGGGGCGCTCCTTAAAAAAAGATAGCTGTCAGCGCTTTCTGTATAAGGGCTAGCAGCCAATTTGACTTGAAGTGATGGCCGGGTCTAAAGCTGGGCATAGCGCCCCGCAGGCGAGGCGCACCATCGAAGACAGTAGCAGCGCTACGGCGAGATGGTGCAACGACGCATCCGGGGTGCTATGACAAGCGCTTAAAAGAACCCTAGTTTGGATTCGGAGTAGGAAACCAGCAGGTTCTTGGTCTGCTGATAGTGGCTGAGCATCATCTTGTGGTTCTCGCGCCCCACGCCCGACTCCTTGTAACCGCCGAAGGCTGCGTGTGCCGGGTAGTGGTGGTAGCAGTTGGTCCACACGCGCCCGGCCTTGATGCCGCGGCCCATGCGGTAGGCCACATTGCCATTGCGGCTCCACACGCCTGCGCCCAGACCGTAGAGCGTGTCGTTGGCCAGCTCCAGTGCTTCCTCCTCGGTCTTGAAGGTGGTCACCGCCAGCACGGGGCCGAAAATCTCCTCCTGGAAGATGCGCATCTTGTTGTGGCCCTTGAAGATGGTCGGCTGCACGTAATAGCCGTTGTCCAGGCCCGCGCCCAACTGCGCCTGCGCACCACCGATCAGCACTTCGGCTCCCTCTTGCTTGCCCAAGTCCAGATACGACAGGATTTTGGTGAGCTGCTCCTTGCTGGCCTGGGCTCCCATCATGGAATTGGGGTCCAGCGGGTTGCCATGCTTGATGGCCGCCACGCGCTTCAAGACGCGCTCCATGAACTTTTCGTAGATGGATTCATGGATCAGGGCGCGGCTGGGGCAGGTGCAGACCTCGCCCTGGTTGAAGGCAAACAGCACCAGACCTTCGATGGCCTTGTCGAGAAAGCTGTCGTCCTTGTCCATCACATCGGCAAAGAACACATTGGGCGACTTGCCGCCCAGCTCCAGCGTGGCGGGAATCAGGCTGTTGGCGGCAGCCTGTGCGATCACGCGGCCGGTGCTGGTCGATCCCGTAAAAGCGATTTTGGCAATGCGCTTGCTTTGCGCCAGCGGCATGCCGGCTTCCCGGCCAAAGCCATTGACGATGTTGAGTACGCCGGGCGGCAGCAGATCGCCAATGAGGCTGGCGAGCACCAGAATGGACACCGGTGTTTGCTCCGCTGGCTTGAGCACGATGCAGTTGCCTGCCGCCAGCGCCGGAGCGAGCTTCCACGTGGCCATCAGGATGGGGAAGTTCCACGGAATGATTTGCCCCACAACGCCAAGCGGCTCATGGAAGTGGTAGGCCACGGTGTCGTTGTCGATCTGGCTGATGCCGCCTTCCTGCGTACGAATGGCGCCCGCAAAGTAGCGAAAGTGGTCGGCGGACAGGGGGATGTCGGCATTCAGCGTTTCGCGAATGGCTTTGCCGTTGTCGATGGTCTCCACATAGGCCAGCAGCTCGCGGTTGGCGTCTATGCGGTCGGCGATCTGCAGCAGGATGTTGCCTCGTTCGGTGGGGCTGGTTTGCCCCCAGGCGGGTGCGGCGGCATGTGCTGCGTCCAGCGCCTTTTCAATATCGGCAGCGGTGCCTCGGGCCGCCCGCGTGTAGACACTGCCGTTGACTGGGGTGATGACATCAAAGTATTCGCCATTGCTCGGGGGCACCCACTGCCCGCCGATGTAGTTGTCATAGCGGTCCTGGTAAGTGTGCAGAGCGCCGGACTGGCCGGGAAGGGCGTAAGTCATGGGGAACCTCCAGAGCAAGAAAGCAGGGAAATGACGGAAGCACAGGTGTTGAAGCAGGCCGATGTGCAACCTGCAGCCCTACATATTCCTGCGCGTTTTGCTGTCCGGGAGAGGCGGTTTTCCCTCAGGGGGAGTTCCCTTGGTGAGCAGGCTTCAGGCCGCTACAGGGCGGCTAGAGCTGCAGCGCGGCAATCGCCTGTTCGCGCGCCTTGCTCACGGCGTCGCCAATGGCCTTGCCTTTGAGGCCGCTTTTCGCCGCTGCCTGGGCCACGGGGGCGGTATCCACGGCCAAAGCGGCATGCAGGGCACGGCTCAGGCGCTGGCGCTGTGGGTAGGGCGCTTCTTCAAAACCCAGGCGGCCACGGGCATCGCATTCGCAGGCCAGCAGCGCCTCTTCAAAGCGTTCGGGCTTGCGGATGGCGTCGCAGCGCTCCAGCAGGCGCAACAGCGCAGCGGGGTTGAGCTCGTTGCTGCGGTGGATATTGCCGTGCTCACGCGCCACGACTTCGGCCAGTTCCTTGCAGTCGTTGGGCACGCGCCAGCGGTCGCAGACCTGCAGCAGCAGGCGGGCGCTGCGCTGCTCGTGGCCGATATGGCGGGGCAGCACATCGGCGGGCGTGGTACCCTTGCCAAAGTCATGGCACAGACAGGCAAAGCGCACGGCCAGCGAGGCTTGCAGTTGTGCCGACATGTCCAGCACCATCATGGCGTGCACGCCGGTATCGACTTCGGGGTGGTATTCGGCGCGCTGGGGCACGCCCCAGAGCTTGTCCAGCTCGGGCAGCAGCCGCTGCAGTGCGCCGCAGTCCCGCAGCAGATTGAACATCCGCGAAGGCTGGGCTTCCATTAGCCCGCGGCTGATTTCCTGCCACACGCGCTCGGGCACCAGGGCATCGACCTCGCCGGCTTCCACCATCTCGCGCATCAGCGCCAGAGTTTCGGGCGCGACGGTGAAATCGGTAAAGCGCGCAGCAAAGCGGGCCAGGCGCAGTATGCGCACCGGGTCTTCGCGGAAAGCACCGGTCACATGGCGCAGCACCTTGCTTTGCAAGTCCTGCTGACCGTTGTAGGGATCTACCAGGTCTTTTAGCCCGCTAGCGCTTGTCCAGTCTGCGGGGGCAGCTATGGAGTTGATAGTCAGGTCGCGTCGGGCCAGATCTTCTTCCAGCGTCACATCGGCGGCGGTGTGCACCACAAAGCCGCGATAGCCCATGCCGTTCTTGCGCTCGGTGCGGGCCAGCGCATATTCCTCATGCGTCTTGGGATGCAGAAACACCGGAAAGTCGCGCCCCACGGGCACAAAGCCGCGCGCCGTCATCTGCTCTGGCGTGGCGCCGACGACCACCCAGTCCGTGTCATGGACGGGCAGGCCCAGCAATGCATCGCGCACTGCACCGCCTACCTTGAAAACCTTGAATTCGCTCATGCTGCAATGGTAGTGGCAGAGACTGGTCGTGCAGAGGCGGCAAGTGCGCGATTCGCCACTCAGCGCTGCTGGCGATAAGGCTCTTCAAACGGCAAAAAGTCCTGCTCGGCCAGCGCGGCCTGCATCCATTCCTGGGTGGCGGGCAGCTGGGTGATGCGTTGCACATAGGCACGCACGGCCGCTGAAGTGGGCAGGCCGTAGCTGTTGATGCGCATGCAGACCGGGGCAAAAAAAGCATCGGCAATGCTGAACTGCTCAAACAGCATGGGGCCACTGGCAGTGCTCAGCAGCGGAGTCCAGAGCTCTTCGAGCTGCTGCATATCGCTGCGCAGATCGGCATGCTCGGCCCAGAGCTGGGCACCGGTGGCCTGTAACTGGGCTTCGATATTCATGGGGCAGAGGCTGCGCAGCGCAGTGAAGCCGCTGTGCATTTGTGCCACGAGGCTGCGAGCCCGCGCGCGCTGGGCGACGCTGTGCGGCCACAGGTGCTTGTCGGGAAAGCGTTCGGCCAGATATTCGCAGATGGCCAGGCTATCCCAGACGACCAGCCCCTCATCGACCAGCAGCGGCACCTTGCCGGTAGGCGCCAGCGCCAGAGCCTGCAGCTTGAAGCTGGAGCCGGGCGCAAAGCTGTCAAAGCGCAGCATGACTTCCTCGAAGCTGATGCCGCTTTGGCGCATCAGCACCCAGGGGCGCATGGACCAGGACGAGTAATTCTTGTTGCCGATATAGAGCTTCATGGCGCATTCCTCGCAGGAGATGAACAGGCCCTTCCAGCTTATCAAGCTTGGGTGTTACGGTCTGTGTGTTGATGCCCATGAACCAGGGTGAGTGCCGTGGCTGATGATGTAATTGAGGCCTATGGCAAATACATCCATTTCTTCTGCAAACGTGGCTGGCGCAGGCCACCACAAGGGCGCGCTGGTGCTGTTTTCCGGTGGGCAGGACTCGACCACTTGCCTGGCGCAGGCCCTGTCCATGTTCGAACGTGTGGAAACGCTGGGCTTTGACTACGGTCAGCGCCACAGCGTGGAGATGCAGGTGCGTTCCACCGTGCGCGAGCAGCTGGTGCAGTGCTTTCCCCAGTGGGCGCCGCGCCTGGGCGAAGACCATGTGCTGTCGCTGGATGTGCTTAAGCAGATCGGCGGCTCGTCGCTGACCGACGACGTGGCCTTTGCCATGCAGGCCGACGGCCTGCCCAACACCTTTGTGCCGGGGCGCAACCTCTTGTTTTTGACGCTGGCCGGTGCGCTGGCCTATAGACGTGGCCTCACGGTCATCGTGACCGGTGTGTGCGAGACCGATTACTCCGGCTACCCCGACTGCCGTGACGACACCATGAAGGCCCAGCAACTGGCGCTGAACCTGGGGCTGGAGCGTCGCATGCGCATCGACACCCCGCTGATGTGGCTGGACAAGGCCCAGACCTGGCAACTGGCCCGCGACCTTGGCGGCAGCGCGCTGGTGGAGCTGATTCGTGTGGAGACCCACACCTGCTACCAGGGCACGCGCGATGTGCTGCATGACTGGGGCTATGGCTGCGGCAGCTGCCCGGCCTGCGAGCTGCGCGCATCGGGCTGGCAGAACTGGCGCGCCAGCCAGACATCTTGAAAATTGATAGCTGCAAGCGCTTAATAGCAAAAGGGTTCAAGGTATTTTTGCCTTGAACCCTTTGTTTTATGTGCGGTGGCAGCTATCAATTGTTGAGGAGAAGCCCGGGCTTCCTCAATCACCATTTTCTGTCTTGAGCTTGCCGGCAATCGAAGCCAGCAGCGCCCGTGTGCGGCGTTGCCGTAAGACACGCAGCACATTGAAGAGCACCAGCACGGCAATCAGCAGCAGCAAGAACAGCTCTCGGCCCGTGAAGGCCCAGAGTGCGACAAAGACGGCGGGCGGCACGATTTCCACCGCCAGCAGGTTCAGAAAGTGCCAGCGCCCTGTGGGCAGGCACTGGTACTGCGCAAGCAGCGCCTGCTCTGTCGGGCTCAGCTGCGGTTTCATGCCCTGGTCGCGGGGCGCAGCGCCTGCTGTCCGGCTTGAATCTGGCTTGTCATATGGCCCAGCCAGGCGTGGCTTTCCGGCAAGTCGAACAGAAAGTCCCAGATGGCATTGTGCTGACCGGGCGTCAGGCTGCGCGGGCCGTGGCGGCGCATATGGGACTGCAGGCGCTGCACCTCTGCACGCGTGAGCGGCTGCTGCATGACGGTCAGGGGAGGGCGCGGGCGATAGCGGCGCTGGGGGATGTTTTTGCTAGGTCGACTCATGAAGGACAGTTCTCAAGCCCACCGGCCCCAATCTGTGGGCTACGGTGGCAGTGCTTGATTTTAGAGCGTCAACATCTGCCTATACGGGCCAGACCACGCCGTTGTCGTTGAGGATGGCGTCCAGCGGCAGATCATGCGCCTCGGGCTGGAAGTCATCGACATAGCCGTTGGTGTAGCCCAGGCCCACAGTAAACGGACGGGGAGTGAGTTCGGCCAGCGTGCGGTCGTAGAAGCCGCCGCCATAACCCAGGCGGTAGCCGCCGGCGGCATAGCCCACGCAGGGCACAAAGAGCAGCGTGGGCTCCAGCACCTCGGTATCCTTGGGTTTGGGAATGCCATAGGCATCTTCTTCCATGGGGCAACCGGGGTACCAGGCATGAAAACTCAGTGTCTTACGCTGCTTATCGATAACGGGCAGGCCAATCTTGCGCCGTTGTGGAGTACCCTGTAGCTCGCCATCTTCTTTCCAGCGATGCAGTGCTGGCAGCGGGTCGAACTCAGCCTTGATGGGCCAGTAGGCACCAATCACGGTATCGGGCCGCTCCATCAGCCAAAAGCGCATCACCTGCTGCAGTGCGTCGGCGCGCTGCAGGCGATCTGGAAGGTTGAGGCGCAATTCAATCAACTTGCGGCGTAACGCTGCTTTGTCCATCGGGTAATTTCCTCCATGCACTGGCTGAAGATTTTGACACCGCTTTGTGCGGTTTCCATGCTGACTGTAGCTGCTCCTTTTGCGCAGGCACAAAACTCTGGTGATGCCGTGTTGCTGGATATGCAAAAAGCATTCCGTGCGCGCAATCAGCAGGCCCTGACCCAGTTGCTGCCGCAGGCCAGCGGGCACCCGCTGGAGCCTTGGGCGGCGTATTGGGAGCTCAAGAACCGCCTGGAAACCGCCGCTCCCGATGAGGTTCAGGGCTTTCTGACCCGCTATGCGGGTACCTACCAGGAAGACCGTCTGCGCAACGATTGGCTGCTGCTGCTGGGCAAGCAGCGCGACTGGAGCACCTTCGCTCAGGTTTACCCGAAGTTCCGCATGCGTGATGACAAGTCCGTCACCTGCTACGCGCTGCTGGTCGATGCCAGCCAGGGCCGCGCAGCGCCCAATGCGGGTCAGCAGGTGCGAGACCTGTGGATGTCGCAGCGAGACGCCGATGACGGCTGCACCACGGCCGCAGGCCAGATGTATGCCAGCAAGCTGATCAGCGAAGACGATGTCTGGCGCCGCGCCCGCGTGGCCGCAGAGAACAACCGCCAGAAGGCCGTGCGCGACGCTGTGGCCATCGTCGCACCCGAGTCCGTTGATCAGGTGGCGCAGGTGTTTGCCTCGCCGGCCAAATACCTGGCAGGCCAGAGCAAGGCGCGTGGTCGCGAGCGCAAGGAGCTGGCGCTGCTGGCGCTGATCCGCATGGCGGCCAGCGCCCCCGACGCTGCTGCCACGCAGATTGAAGGTGGCTGGGGTGCCCAGCTCACTGGCGAGGAGCGCAACTGGGCCTGGGCCGTGGCTGGCAAGCAGGCAGCCTTCAGACTCTCGCCCGATGCCCACACCTACTTCAGCAAGGTGCGCCGCAATGAAGACCTGAGCGATGAACTGCTGGGCTGGAAGACCCGCGCTGCGCTGCGCGCTGGCGACTGGAAGGCCGTGCGCCGCGCCATCGACGCCATGGGCTCCGAGCGCACCGATCCCACCTGGGCCTACTGGAAGGCCAAGGCCATGCTGGCAGGCCGACCCAGCGCCGAAGAGCGTGCCGAGGCCCGCCAGTTGCTGGAGGACACGGCAGGCACGGGCAGCTTCTATGAGCAACTGGCGCTGGAGGAAATTGGCCAGCGCATCACCGTGCCGCCCGCGCCAGCGCCCTTGACGGCGGAAGAAAAGGCCGCAGCCCGTGCCAACCCCGGCCTGCGCCGGGGCCTGTATGCGATCAGCATGGGGCTGCGCAGCGAAGGGGTGCGCGAGTGGAACTACTGGACCAATCTGCACCAGCCCGGCGGCATGGAAGACCGCGAGTTGTATGCCGCTGCCGATCTGGCCTGCGAGCGACAGGTCTGGGATCGCTGCATCAACACCAGCGAGCGCACCAAGACCTTTGCCGACTGGAACCAGCGCTTTCCCATGCCCTATCACGACACGGTGCTGGCCAAGTCGCGCAACATCGGTCTTGACCCAGCCTATGTCTATGGCCTGATTCGCCAGGAAAGCCGCTTCATCATGGATGCTCGCTCAGGTGTGGGTGCTTCGGGTCTGATGCAGGTCATGCCTGCCACCGCTCGCTGGACGGCGCGCAAGATCGGCATGACCGATTTCACGCCCGGCATGATCAACGACCGCGACACCAACATCACCATCGGCACCGCTTATCTCAAGCTGGCGCTGGACGATTTTGATGGCTCCATGGCCATGGCAGCAGCCGGCTACAACGCCGGCCCCGGCCGCCCGCGCAACTGGCGCAACGGCCCCACGCTGGACGCTGCCATCTGGGCCGAAAACGTGCCTTTCAGTGAAACCCGTGACTATGTGAAGAAGGTGCTGTCCAACACCACAAACTATGCGGCGCTGATTACCGGCCAGCCGCAGTCACTCAAGGCCAGGCTGGGCACGGTGGGGCCACGCCCGACCAATGAACCCGAGCCCATGAAAGACCTGCCTTGATGGCCTGACGGAGCCGTCATCCATTGAAAAAGCGCTCGCCCCAAAAGGGTTGAGCGCTTTTTTTCATGAAGACACGAGGCCTTTCATCATGCCGCCGCCGAGAAGCGTGTCGCTTTCATTGGCGGCTGGATAAGGCTTACTGGAAGCGGTAGGTGCCGGTCAGCATGTACGAGCGGCCTGGCCCCACGTTGGCGAAGATGCCGACGTGCGAGGCGTCGTAGACGCGTGCATTCGAGATGTTGTTCACATTGAATTGCAGCGACAGCTGGCGGTTGATCTCATAGCGAGCCATGGCATCGTAGCGAACGTGGCTGGGCAGTTGCATTTGATTGGCGTCGTCGGCATAGCGCATGCCCATATAGCTTGCGCCGCCACCCACGGTGAGCTGGGGCAGCACTTTGTAGGTAGTCCACAAGGTAGCGCTTTGCTTGGCGATGAACTTGATGCGGTTGCCATCGAACACTTCATTGCCGCTGCGGTAGCTGCTGATCTTGGGATCCAGGTAGGTGTAGCCTGCCCAGATGCTCCACTTGGGCGTGATGGCACCGCTGACGCCCAGCTCCAGGCCTCGCGTGCGGTTATTGCCGCCCAGGGTGACATTGCCAGTCAGAGGGTCAGTAGAGCGGGCGTCGGTTTTTTTGGTCTCAAACAAGGCTGCAGTAATCGACAGCTTGTGGTCCAGCACATCCCACTTCGTGCCCAGCTCCCAGCTGTGGCTCTTTTCAGGCTTCAGGTCGCGGACGGTGGCGCTCCCAGCGGCTCCATCTGCACCACCGCCCTGGCCCAGGTTTTCTCCAGCAGGATTGGATGAGGTGCCGTAGGACACGTAGATGCTGCCGTTTTCAGCAGGCTTGTAGACGGCCCCCAACTGGTAGTTCCAGAAGCTGTCAGTGCGGCTGATCTTGTAGTTGTCCACCTTGAAGCGGTCATGACGAAGCCCTGCGTTGATGGAGAACTTGTCGTTGATCTCCATCGTGTCGAACAGGTACATCGACTGGGTGTGAATCTCGCCAGCTGCTGTTTTGGGCCCGTATTCCAACTGGTAGTTGTATGACCTGTTGGGGTTGGGGCGGTAGAGGAAGTCCTGATCACGGCCGGGCAGACCAGTGATGGTTTTGTCATAAATCTCTTCTTTGCCAAACTCCAGGCCCGTGCTGAAGCTGTGCTTGATGCTGCCGGTGTTAAAGCTGCCAAACAAATCTGTCTGGTTGATCAGCGCTTCGCTGTGGCGCCAGCGGGCGCGGTCGTCACGGCGGAACTGGGCATTCGCATTGCCTGGATCGCAGGCGGCACTGGTGTTGCCCGCAGCGCAGTTGTCAAACGAGGGCCGGGTCATCAGATAGTGATTGAGCGACTTGGTTTGACGTGTGGTGTTGCGGAATTTCAGGTCACTGCTGAAGTCGTGCTCAAAAATGGCCGTGGCCGTTTTCATCACGTTTTCCCGGAAGTCAACATTGCGGCGGCCGTAGAAGTTGTTGCGATCAACTTCGATGGGGCGGTTCAGTCCGGGGTGGGCTGCAGTCTTGAATGGAATGCCCAGATCAGGCATGTCGTTGTTCTCGATATGTGAGTACGAGAGCTTCAGACGTGTGGGAGTGCCCAGACCAAAGGCCAGCGATGGAGCGATGCCCCAGCGGTCAACGCTGACACCGTCACGGCCAGGAATCTCTCCTCCCATCTTCATGACATTCAAGCGAAAGGCGCCGCTGTCTGAGAACTTCACATTGCCATCGATTGTGGAGCGCCATTGCTCGGCATTGCCAAAGCCTGCGCTGGCCTCAAAGAAGTTTTCCAGCTTGGGTGATTTTGTTTGCAGGTTGATGCTGCCCCCCGTACCACCACGGCCCGTGTAAGCCGAGCTAGGGCCTTTGATGACCTCCACGGACTCCAGGTTGAAGGTCTCGTGCGAGCTGCGGGCATAGTCCCGTACGCCGTCAATAAAGATGTCGGTGCTGGCCTCGTAGCCGCGAATGAAGGGCCGGTCGCCAGTGGGTGTTCCCCCTTCGCCCGAGCCCAGGGTGATGCCGGGAGTGGTTCGCAGCACATCCTGAAGCGAGGTGGCTCCACGGTCCTTGATCAACTCTTCCGTGATGATGGTGACCGACTTGGGCGTGTCCAGCAGCGGTGCTGTGAACTTGGGGCTGCTGGCTGCCGCAGGTGCTTGATAGGGGGTCTCATGCTGCTCGGTCACGGTGACGGTGTCCAAGGTCACTTCGGCGGCGTGTGCAGGTGCGACGGCTAAAACCGCGCCGCTTAGCACGGCACCAGCCAAGAAGTGTCGTCCCAATGAAGAGTCGAGTGCCTGTGTGAACGCTTCTTGCGAGCGCGATGCGGGCAAAGTTGCAGGGGGCTGTCCAGCAGCTTGGTGGTCCATGGAAATCTCCTGTGTTGTGGAAAGAAGAAAACGGGCACGACCGTGCTTCATCAAGGCAGGACATGGCCTGCCCAAGCGTGATGGCACGGCTGAGTAAGAAGAGGGCAGCGCGAATGGCTGCACTAAGCCGTTGGGGCTTGGGCGCTATGCCTTGGCCAAGGCCTGGGTGACTGCACTACAGCGGTAGGCAGAGGTGACTGTGTGGTTTGAGAGCATGGCAACTGATAGCGCTTGCGTGGCAAACGCTTGATACAACTAAACAAGGAAGAGGCCGGCACGGCGTGAACTGCGGTGCGGCATGCGCTTGATGAAGCCCTTGTTGTGTATCTTTTTGTGAGGCCAATTGATTGGATTATGATTGACAAATGATGCAAATCATTCTCATTCACTTAATCATTTGAAGTGTGTTGCGTGAAAGGCACATGTCCGTGCTGGAAAGATGGCTTGTGAAATGCAACAGTCGCGATAGGCGGTACGACTGGCATTGCTCGCGAGGGCTTGCTGTGCAGCGTCGAAGGCTTGGGTGAGCTGGTTTTTTGCCAGGCACCAGAGGTCACAGAAGAAGCCTTGTCTGGCCAGCGTTTCCGCAAGTACAGCCAGGTCGATGTCAACGGCGTGCGGACCTGGGTCAATAGCTTCTTCCAGGGCGGATCATCGGTGGCTGGCGTGACGCAGACAGGCCGTACCTTCTGGATCACGGCGAACATGAAGTTCTGATGGGTCTCTCGATCCGCTTCTGAATCAGGAGCTGCTAGCGCATGAATATCAATGAACTCAGCACCATTAGTGTGTGAGTTGATTGACTAGCAAGCGCTATCAGCTCCTTTTTTATTTATTCTTTGCGCCCTGCGCACTATCCAGAGCGTATTGCAGCAAGGCACGCAGCTGCTGTTGCTCCGCTGCAGGAAAGGCGCTCAGCAGGTCCTTGGCAATGCGTTCGCGTTGCTGGCGCAACTGCTCAAACAAAGCCAGACCTTGGGTGCTCAGTTGCAGGCAGCGCACGCGCTTGTCTGCCTCGCTGGCCGAGCGCTCCAGCAGGCCCTTGTCCTGCAACTGACTCAGGGTACGCGCCATCTGGGCCTTGTCGGTGTGGCTGTGCTCGACCAGCTCCTTTTGTGTAATGCCGGGGTGGCGGCCTGTGTGCATGAGGATGCGGAACTCGTTGAAGGTCAGCTCTGCATCAAGCTCCTGCAGGGACTGCAGCAAACGCGCGCGAAACAGGTGCATCAGATCGTGCAGCAGCTCAAACACATCGGTGGTGACAGATGAACTCATCGGGGATAAGGTTGTTTGTTGACTAAGTCAACTTATTAATAGATATTTGGTGGACTTTATCAACTGTTTGAAAAACATGTCCAACACCGAGACAACAGCCATCATGCAACGTGTACGGCACGAGTTCCGTGCTCGCCATGTGCAATTGCTGGCACGTGAACAAATCAGCCCCGGCTTTATCCGCCTGACCGTGGGCGGCCCCGAGCTGGCAGGCTTTGTCAGCGCAGGCTTTGACGACCATACCAAGCTCATACTGCCCCAGGTTGGACTGGACAAGCCCAATCTGCCGCAGATGGTCGATGGACGCCCGCACATCGAGGGCGAGCGCCCGACCATGCGCGACTACACGCCGCTGAACTACGACGCCAGCAACCATACGCTGCAGCTGGAGTTTGCCGAGCACGGCACCGGCCCGGCCGTGGAATGGGCGCGCACTGCAGCGATCGGCCAATGGCTGGGGCTGGCCGGGCCGCGCGGCAGTCTGGTCGTGCCAGCCGAGCTGGACTGGCATGTGCTGCTGGGCGATGAATCTGCCTTGCCCGCCATGGAGCGGCGTCTGGCGGAGTTGCCCGCCGGCAGTCGCGCCATCGTGCGTGCCCAGGTGAGCAACCCGGCAGACCAGCGCGAGTGGAGCAGTGCGGCGGCCCTGGATCTGCAGTGGGTGGACTCGCTGGCCGATGCGGTCGATGCGCTGGAGCTGCCCGAGGGCGAGGGCTTTGTCTGGGCCGCTGGTGAAAATCGCGCCATGGCCGATCTGCGCAAGCGCATTCTGGCCAAGCCCGGAGCCCATCCCAAGCGCATGCGCATTGCTTCGTACTGGAAGCTGGGCGAAGCCGGTCACCACGAGGAGCTGAGCGCGAATGACTGAGGGAGATTCTGTGCAGCAGGTGGCGGTCAGGTCGCGCTACAAGCTGCACAAGCGCTATACGCCTTGGGTGTTTGCTTTTTATATGGCGCTGATCATGGCGTTTCTCATGTGCTGCGTCATCGTTCTCGCCAATGGGGGCGCGGCCCCTGGCTACTGGTGGAGGGTGCTCAAGGCCTATGCCGTGGCCATGCCCGCCGCCTTTGCCTGCGTGCTGCTGGTGCGCCCGCTGGTGATGCGGCTGGTGGCCGCCACCGTGCATCACTGATTGAAGAGAACGGGCTCTCCAGCCGCATTGCGCTGCAGTTGTGCGGCACCACTGGCGATCAGGCTCTCGATCAGACCGTCTCGCCATTGCTGCGCCGTCTGTGAAGCGAAATAGCTTTGATGCAGGGTGTCGAAATAGGGCGTGGCTTCTATCCAGGTGTGCAGAGCCTGCAAGTGGATGCTTTGCCATTCCAGCAACTTGTATTTGAGCAGTACCTTGGCTGCGTAGCTGGCGTGGCGCTCCGGTGCCTGCACAAAGCCTGCCAGCCGTTTGCGAGCGATCGCAAGCGCCGCTGGCACATCGGTAAACAGGCTGCCATGGCCGGGGATGACGAGCTGCGGCTGCAAGCCCTCAATCACATCGAGCGTGTCCGCCACTTCGTCAAAGGCCGCAATGCCTTCAATCTCGGGGAAGACCACGCCAAAACCGTTTTCCCACAGCGCATCGGCGGAGATGAGTGTGCGGCTTTCGGACTCGAACAGAATCACAGAGTGTGGGTCATGTCCGGGCGCCGCATGAATTTGCCAGTCGCGCCCTGACAGGCGCACTGAGCTGCCCGGTTGCAGTACGCCGGTGATGGCAAAGCGTGGGCAGTCCTGGCCTGTGGGGGCGTAGCTGAGAGCTGCTTCATCCCAGGATCGCACGGCCTCTGCCTGGCCCGGAGCGATAAAGGTCTGCACTTGTGGATAAGCCTGCTGCAAAGCCGCATTGCCACCGCAATGGTCGCTGTGCAGGTGGGTGTTGAGAATGCGAGTCAGCGGCTGCCCGTCGAGAGCACTTTCGATTAACGCCTGCGTTTGCGCAGAGTGCGTGACATAGCCGGTATCGACCACGGCAGCGCCTTCGTCATCTCCGGTCTGCGCAGTGAAAACGATGTTGTTGGCCGACAGCCAGCCGCGCTCCAGCACGCTCATGCCAGGGGGTAAGGCCGGGGTTGAAGAGGTCGTCATGGGGGCTTGTCTCCTGCACGGTGTTTTGTGTTTGAGACAAGCCTAGCAGACCTGAGAGATGGGCCGTTGGCACGGCTGTCGCGTAAGCGAGGCGGCTTATTGCGGCTCGGTGGCAGACAGGATATTGCGGCGAATCACCACGGGCTTGCCGCCAAAGCGCTGCTTGGACAGCCAGTGCGCCAGAGCGGAGTCTAGGTGTGTGGCATGGCCGGGAAACCAGTCAACCAGCGCCTTGATCAGGTCACGGCAGAGCGTGACATTGCCTTCGGCAAGCTTGAGGCGCACTTCAGCGACCGACTTGAGCACGGCTGCATGCTCATCAATATGGCAGTCGCGTGGAGGGAAGCTGGTGCTCAGCATCCACTGGTCTTCTTCGGCAAAGTGGTGCTGTAAATGGACTTCCATGGCCTGCAGCAGCTCGGGCAGCTGTGCATCGCTGGCGGTTTCAAGCTGGCCGACCAGTTGCACAAACTCTTCGTGAATATCGTCCATGGGGCCGTGGCCCATCAGCAGTGCATCGCCCCAGGCCAAGGTGGGTGTCTCTTTTATCGTCATTTTTATCGTCAGGTTACGCTGTGTGCGAGAGAGTCATTATGCAAGTGCACCTGCCCAGGCCGGGAAAAGAAAAAGCCTCTTGAATCAATGACTCAAGAGGCTTTGTCTGGTGCGTGATACATGGATCGAACATGTGACCCCTGCCGTGTGAAGGCAGTGCTCTACCGCTGAGCTAATCACGCAATAACTGGTGGGTGATACATGGATCGAACATGTGACCCCTGCCGTGTGAAGGCAGTGCTCTACCGCTGAGCTAATCACCCGAAGACCGCAATTCTAGCAGCAAGTTGCGGCCTCTTCAGGGAAATGCGTGATTTTTCTGAAAAACTCAGCTGGATCGCAGTTCGCGGCGCAGGATTTTGCCCACATTGGTCTTGGGCAGCTCGTCGCGGAATTCGATGAAGCGTGGGCGCTTGTAGCCTGTGAGCTGTTCCTGGCAGTAGCGCAGGACGCGGTCTTCGGTCAGTGTCGGGTCGCTGCGAACCACATAGACCTTGATGGACTCGCCCTGCTGTTCGTCCTTGATGCCAATGGCTGCGCACTCCAGTACGCCGGGGCACATGGAGATGACGTTTTCCAGCTCGTTCGGATAGACGTTAAAGCCGCTGACCACCATCATGTCCTTCTTACGGTCTATGACGCGGGTGTAGCCTTCGTCGTCCAGCACGCCGATATCGCCGGTACGCATGTACCCGTCGGCCGTGAAGGCCTTGGCGGTCTCGGCAGGCTGGTTGTAGTAGCCCTGCATGACATTGGGCCCCTTGATGCAAAGCTCTCCGGGTTGACCGTTGGGGACGTTATTGCCTTCATCGTCCTTGATGGCGACCGAGATGCCGGGCAGTGGCAGACCAATGGTGCCGGTGAATTCCTTGTTGGTGACCGGATTGTTGGTGCCGATGGCGCAGGTCTCGCTCATGCCCCAGCCTTCGATCATGGCGCAGCCTGTGACCTGTTGCCACTGGCGCGCCGTACCCTCCGATGCGGCCATGCCGCCTGCCTGGGAGATGAAGAGTTTGGAGAAGTCGAGCTGGCGGAAGTCAGCGTTATTGAGCAATGCATTGAACAAGGTGTTCACAGCCGGCAGGACGTGGAAGGGACGCTTTTTGAGCACCTTCACAAATTTTGGAATATCACGCGGGTTCGGAATCAGGCTCAGACTGCCGCCAAGGCGCATGGCAAACAGGCTCACGGTAAGCGCAAAGATGTGATAGAGCGGCAAGGCAGCCACGATATGGGTGTCGCTGGCCTTGACATGGCCTTCCAGGGCCGGTGTGAACCAGGCATGGGCCTGCAGGGTGGCAGCCACGATATTGCGGTGGGTCAGCTCCGCCCCCTTGGACAGGCCTGTGGTGCCGCCGGTGTATTGCAAGAAGGCGGTGGAGTCCAGTGTGGCGGTGCTGGGGACGAGCTTGCGTCCAGCACCTGTGGCCAGAGCCTTGCTGAAGGTGGTGACCTGGCGCTGCTGAGCACCCGAGCCCAGAGGTAGCTCAAAGGCCGGCACCATCTTGGCCAGGTGGCGCACGGCAAAGGTGATCCAGCTGCCGTACAGGCCACCCAGCAGATCCCCCATGCCTGTCAGGCAGATATGGCGTATGGAGCTGCGCTCCAGCACCTGGGCCAGGGTATGGGCAAAGTTCTCCAAAATGATGATGGCCGTGGCGCCAGAGTCCTTGAGCTGGTGCTCCAGTTCGCGGGCGGTGTAGAGCGGGTTGACGTTCACACAGGTAAAGCCTGCGCGCAGCACGCCGGCCATGCTGACGGCGAACTGCGGCACATTGGGCAGCATGATGGCAACGCGTGCACCTGGCTCCAGTCCCAGGCTCTGCAGCCAGGCTCCCATCTGAGCCGAAAGCTGATCTAGCTCGCCATAGCTCATCCAGCGGTCCATGCAGACGGAAAACGGCCGCTCGGCATGTTCGGTAAAGGCTTCTTCAAGCAGGTGCACCAGCGAGCGGTATTGCTCGGGCTGCACATCGTGCGGCACATTGGGTGGATAGTGTTTGAACCAGGGTGCGGCAGCGTTCATGGGAGAGGTACCTTGCAGAAGCCGCGCATGCTTGCGGGCGAAGGGTTGAACAAAGTGAAGCAGCGTGCAAAACCGACGGTGGGCTGATTCTGCGGATGTGCTCTGCCAGGGTCTACCGGGGCTTGTCCTAGGCGCTGAAGCGCGCTCTTGCTACGCTGTGCCGAAGGAGGTGCGGGCTGTGAATACCTGGTTCTGGCGCGGTGTGACGGTGATCAGTGGCGTGGCAATGCTGCTGTGGTGCAGCTACTGGTGGCCAAGCAGCAAGGCGATGGCTTTGCTGGGCGTGGCGCTGGTTGCGTGCGCAGCCGGTGTGCAGCTGGGCCTGCAGATGCTGATGATGCGTGCGGTGCTGCACAGTCGCGGGCTGGCCTTGCCGGCAGGGGGTGTGATGCTGCGTGCATGGTTGGCGGAATGGCGCTGGTCACTTCGACTGTTTGGCTGGCAGATTCCGTTTTGCGAATGGGCGCAGCCCGATGGTCTGAGTGCCTCGGATCTGGGTGTGTCGCCGCAAGGGCAGGTCGGCGTGGTGTTGGTGCATGGCTATTTTTGCAACCGCGCCGTATGGAGTGTCTGGCTGCGCAGACTCAAGGCGCGCGGTATCCCTTGCGCTGCCATGACACTGGAGCCTGCGCATGGCAGCCCCATGGAGGCCATGGTGGATGACCTCGATCAATGTGTGAAATCGCTTGTCCAGATTACGGGGCGTGCACCACTTCTGGTAGCGCATAGCATGGGTGGGCTTGTGGTGAGAGCCTGGCTCAAACGGCTCAGTACCGAGGAGCGTGTGCGCCATGCAGCCCATGTGGTAACAGTGGCTACACCGCATGGAGGTACCTGGCTGGCGCGCTGGGCCAGGCGTCTTCCGGCAGTGGATATGCGGGAGTCCTGCGACTGGCTGCAGCAGCTAGGGCCACTGCCAGCCGAGGTCGGCATGAGCTGCTGGAGCAGTCGCTGCGACAACATCGTTTTTCCGTCGAGTCTGGCAACTTTGGCGGGAGCACAGTCTCACGAGGTCGATGATGCCGCCCATATGCAATTGCTGTTTGATGAGCGGGTCTGGGCTCATGCTCTGCAGTTGCGAGAACAACTGCAGAGCAAAGCTCAGGCGACGGGAGGCTCTGCCTGAGGTTGCTGAGCGGGGTGCGCCGGAGCAGGGGTGGGGGCCGGTGGCGTGGCTGGCTGGATCAGATTGATGTCGGTGGCGGCCACCAGGGCAATCTTGTGTTCAGCACAGCGCTGCAGCAGCCCAAACAGCAAGTCGCTGCGCGTGCTGTAGACATTGCGTGAGCTGGAGACATGGCCGAAGCTGGCGATGTTGACTACGTTGCCGTTGATGGAGTCCACATACATGGCCGGAGCAGGGTTGGTGAGCACGGCCTCATGCTCGGTATACAGGCCCAGGAGCACCTCGCGCAGCTTGACGATATCGGTGCTCAGCGGCACCGAAAAGGCAATCGAGATGCGGCCCAGCGCGCCGTTCATGGTCAGGTTCTGCACGGACTTGGTGATGAACTCCGAGTTGGGCACGATGACGGTGGATTTGTCATCGGTCTGGATCTCAGTGGCACGCACGCTGATGCGACGGATATCGCCGACTTGATCGCCGATGCGTACGCGGTCGCCCAGTTTCACGGGGCGCTCCGCCAGCAAGATCAGGCCGGAGACAAAGTTCTGTGTGATGGCCTGCAGGCCGAAACCGATACCCACGGACAAGGCGCTGGCCAGCAGGGCCACTTTCTCAAAACCAATGCCCAGGGCTGCCAGCGTCCACAGTCCGGATAGCGTGATGCCCACGTAGCGCGCCACGGTGCTGATGGAGTTGCGTGCGCCAATGTCCAGCTCGGTCTTGGGCAGATAGGTATCCACCAGCCAGTGCTGCAGGGTGCGAAACAGGGTCAGACCCAGTACCAGCACAGCCAGGCCACGCACGATGGTCATGGGCCGCAGCACGGCATCGCCTATGGGCAGACCCTTGGTCAAGGTGTCGGACAGCGCCAGCAAGGTGCTGGAGTTGCCAAAGGGAGCTGTCAGGGCCAGCAGCCCCAGCAACAGCAGGCACACCCGTGCGAAGGCGGACAGCAGCACGCCTATTTGCTCCAGATGGGAGGGCTTGAGCCCCATGCTCTGAACAATGCCTTGTCCGGTTCGGCTGTCAGGAGAGCTGAGCCAGCTGAACAGGTCATCGGCAAACTTCATCAGCAAGCTGGTGGCCAGTACCACGACGGTGATCCACACCATTTGGGTGGCGACGAAGACGGAGAAGTTCAGGTAGCCGATCAAGGCTGCGACCAAGGCCGCGAGCACGGTCAGGTGGCCGCCCAGCCAGGCAAACATCAGCCAGTTGCTGGTGGCTGCAGGTCGGTGATCGCCGGGGTGTTGTGTGGCCTTTTCTTGATAAATAGCCTGCTGGCGCTGGCGTTGCTTCTTGATGACGACCAGCGTAGACATGATGAGCGCCACATAGGTCAGGGCGATCAGGCCATCCAGTGCCACGCTGCTGACGGGGCTGGTGCGTGCGGCGATGTCAACGGCATTGAGCATCAGCGAAAACCAGGTCAGACCGGCAGCTCCCCAGGCCAGGCGAGTGAGCTTTGGGGCGGTCTCGTTGTCAATATTGAGCAGACGCCAGGAGGGGCAGGAGGGGGCCAGCAGGCTGGCGCTGATGGACAGGAAAAAGGCCGAGACAAAGCTGCCCTTGATCCAGGCGTCGGCGACCAGCTGCAGGCGCGGTGCGATGGCATCAATGGAGCGCAGGACTTCTATGAACACCAGGCTGGCAAGGCCCGGCAGGGCTGTGCCCACAATCAGCATCCACACTGCCAGTCCAGATCGTCGCAGGCGACCACTGGGCGCTGACTTGGATGCAGCAAAGTGGCGCCCCAGCCTGCGCAGCCAGATGCGCAACGGAAAAATCAGAATCAGGGCGGCGACAGCACCCAGTACAGGCCATTTCCAGCCATGCTGCTTGATGGCCGCTGAAAACGTGGCCTGACCCTGGCGAATCAAGCCATGAATGCGCTGCAGGTCCTGGGGAATGTCGGCAGCGAACTTCTTCCACAGCGAGGGCGAAAGAGGCGAGGCGACCTTGCGGGCGATTTGCTCGTTGAACTGCTGGGCGCGAATTTTTTCAATGCTGTCGCCAGCCTGCTTGGCCTCTACGGCCAGCAGCTTGCTGCGTTTGATGGCCGAGTCCAGGTCGCTGTGTTGCTGGTTCAGGTCTTTGCGCTGCTGGGTCAGCTCAGGGGTTTCTTCTGCTCCCTCTTCCACCGTCCCCAGCTGGGCAATACGGGCGTCCAGTTGCTTGAGCAAAGGCTCCAGAGCCACGACGGCGGCATCGGCGTCGCGCTTGGACTGGAGTGCTTTCTCGGACAGCGCCTGCAGGGTTTCTGCAGAGTCGGTGTCATCCAGTGACTTGCGTACCGCGTCCAGAGCATCGGCGGACTGCTGAATTTGCTGCATCGATGCAGCTTGCACATCCGTGATTGTGGAGAGAGGCTCGGCAGCGATTGCCAAGCCTATGCAGAGATGAAGTGCTGCGAGCCAGCGCAGCAGCTGGATGCAAGGATTTTGCATGGTGTGAGTGATGGGGCGAAGCCAGGACTGGCGCAGGTTGGCGGCTGGTAGAGCCGCCGGCACGTTGTCACTATAGGTGCAATGCTGAAAGCAGGGTTTCAGCGACTCGCTTCCATCCGTGTGCGCAGTGTCTGGCAGGTCGCCCTGGGTTTGCTATACAAAAAGTATAGCTTTGTGCCCTTGGTGCGTAACGGATACAGCCGTAAATGACTGTTTTTACAGGCGAGATTCTCCCGGCAGCAGCTCGTTGGCCTCTATCGTGGGCAGCTGCTGTAGTTGCGAGTAAAGCGGTGCAAAGTCGGTGGTCGCCATGTCCAGCAACTGCTGCATGTTGTCGATGACGAAATAGCTTTGCTGGTAGGTGTCGATCTTGTAGAGCGTGCGCATGGCGCGCTGCAGTTGAAGCGGCAGGCGCTGCGGCTTTGGGCTGTTGACGCTGTACTCCAGCTCGCCTACCGAGCTGAGAATGCCGGCACCGTAGGCGCGCATTCCTCCGTCTTCGCGAATCAGACCGAACTCCACGGTGTACCAATAAAGGCGCGAGAGCATTTCACAGGCACCCAGCTCTGCAGCTTTCAAGCCTCCTTGTCCATAGGCCTGGATGAAGTCAGCCATGACAGGGTTGAAGAGCAGGGGCACGTGACCGAAGAGATCGTGAAAGATGTCGGGCTCGACGATGTACTCTAACTCCTCGGGCTTGCGAATCCAGTCGGTGACAGGGAACTTGCGCTGTGCCAGCAGCGAGAAGAAAGGCACTTCGGGAATCAGACCCGGAACGCCAACGATCTCCCAGCCCGTGGCCTTGAACAGGTGCTCGTTGACCTCCTCGAAGCGGGGGATGCGATCCTTGGCACCCAGAGAGGGCAGGGACTCGATGAAGTGCCTGCTGGCACGGCCAGGCAGCAAGGCGCACTGGCGCTCATACAGACGGTGGTAGGTGTCGTGCTCGGCCTCGGTATAGGCTGCATAGTCCTGAGCGCAGGTGTAGTCTGCATTGGCTCGGCTGTAGTCGCCGCGGGGTGGTCGTTCGGACTGACCATAAACAACAGGAACGGGTCCCATCATGAGCTCCTTGGTGGGTGAAGGCCGACGCAGTTGTCCCCCGCGTACAGGGGCTTACCGGGTCTTTATCTTGGTGGCGCTGATCAGAAACTGAAATTTTCGGTTTTCGCGTTTGACGAACTCGGAGAATTCCCGCAGTCGCATGTCTTCATGTGCAATGCCCATCTTTTGATACTGGGCCCGATATTTCGGATCATTGAGGGCGGTCTGAAACGCCTGTACATACTTCTGCGCATCTTTGTCGGGCAGGCTGGCCGGCGCAAAAATGCCAAACCAGGTCGTGACGTCGAACCCGGGCACCGCATCGTTCATGGGCGGTGTTTGGGGCAAGGCCACATTGCGGCCCAAGGTGGTGACAGAAAGGGCAATCAGCTTGCCGGACTCAATCAAGGGCAGTGCAGATGCCAGGTTGTCAAACACCAGGTCAACCTCGCCATTGAGCAAGGCCTTCTGGGTGGCCGAGGCCCCTTCGTAGAGCTGGTTTGGCATGCGAAGGTTGGCCAGTGACTTGAACATCTCGCCTGCGATATGACCAATGCTGCCCTTGCCCGCAGAGCCGATTTTCAGCGTTTCAGGGTGGGCTTTGACGTAGGCCACTAGATCGCTGGTGGATTGCAGCTTCAATTGCTCGGCGCGCTCCTTGCTCATCACCAGCACGTTAGGCACACGGGCAACCAGCAGCAGGGGCTTGAAGTCTTTGTCGATGTCATAGCCGAGCGTATTGCCCAGGTGCGGGAGCACGGCGTGTGTGGCCACGGCTCCCATGACGACCAGATTGTCCTGAGGCTTGGCTTTGGCCACCCACTCAACGCCTGTGGCTCCGCCCGCACCGGGCTTGTTGACGACGGCGATATTCCCCAGGCTCTGCTGAGCTCCGTCAGAGAGCAGTTGTGCAGAGGTATGAAGAGGGCCGCCGGCAGGGTAGGGCACCACAAAAGACAGGGACTGGGCCGCATTTTGTGCGTAGGCGCACAAGGACGAGGCGGATAGAAGGGCAGCAAGCAACAGCGAACGTTTCACAGACGGATTCCAGGAAAACCAGGGAGAAAAAGGAAGCCGAAAGTATAGAAACGCGCAGGGCTGCTGCCGGGTAGTTAACAGAATAAATTCTGCCGCCGAGCCGCTTATCCCATCAGGTGATGGGCCTTGAGCAGCCGGCCATAGTGACTGTGCTCTTGCTGCACAAACTGGGAGAAATCCTGCAGGCGCAGGTCGGCGCGAATCACGCCCATGGAATCCAGGTATTGCTGCATTTCGGGAGTTCGCAGTGCATGGGCAAAGGAGCTGGACCAGCGCCGGGCCTGATCGTCCGTAATGCCGGCGGTGGCAAACAGGCCAAACCAGGTGGTCAGATTCATCCCCTGCACGCTGTCTCCCAGACTGGGAACCTGAGGCAATGCGGGCAGAGGCTGGGAAGAGGTGACGCCAATGGCCTTGAGCCGCCCGGCGCGAATATGTGGCAGGGCCGATGCGATGTTGTCGAACATCAGATCCGCAGATCCTTCGAGAACGGCAGAAAGTGCCGGTCGAATGCCGGAGAAGGGCAGGTGCTGGAGCGGGTCCTGCGTCAGCGCTTGAAACCACTGGCCCGCGATATGCCCGATGGTGCCCCTGCCGGCTGAGGCATATCGCAAAGGCTGGCGCTGCTTGGCCATGAGGCGCAGCAGATCTTCGGGTGCATAGATACGCCACTGCAAGGCCAGCTCGCTGCGCATCACCAGCACATGGGGCATATGCGCGACCAGCGTCAGCGGCTGAAAGTCGCGCAGTGGATCGTAGGGCGTTTGAGGGTTGAGCCAGGGAAGAATGGCCAGGGTTCCCACCGCACCCATCAGCAGCATGGGGTCGCGAGCCCCCGCTCTGGAGACCATGGCAGGTCCGGCGGCACCACTCTCGCTGGGTACATTCATCACCTGTATGCGGCCCATGCCCAGCGTCTGCTGGGTGATCTTGCGTGCAATCCGATCCAGCGGCCCTGCCGCCGGATAGGGAACGACCAAGGACAGGTCGCTGCGACTGGATGCAGTATTGGGTTGAAAGTTGCCTCCAGCCATTGAGGGATAAGCGCTGGTAGCTATTAAAGGAGTAGCAGACGCTGCAGCCAGTGACAGCAGCCTGCGTCGAGAGAGTACGGGAGATGGTGGTGTCTGGCTTGTCTCCCACGCCTGGCAAACCTTGGAGGCTGTAGCGATAGGGGGAGAGGGAGGCGACACGAGATTCTTCCTGGCACAGAGAGGGATGGCCGCGTTGCACAGAACGAGTCAATGCAGCGCGCCAGAATGCCAGCAAGTATAGGGAGGGGAAACGCTTGTTACATGGTCCGTTTGGCGGAATCGTAAGCGTTGGTATCTGTAGGGAGTTCTGTGGAGCTTTCCTTGCGGCAAGGCCCGTGCTGCGCCATCCCGCATTTGCCGTGCCGCGACTGGCGAGGCTGGGCATGGAAGCGGTGGCGCAGCGCATAAAGCTCCTGTGCGGTCAGTGTGCTCAGGTTTTGAGCACGCCACGGCGCATCTGGTCGAGCTCCATGGTCTCGAACAGCGCTTTGAAGTTGCCCTCGCCAAAGCCGCTATTGCCCTTGCGCTGAATGAACTCGAAGAAGATGGGACCCAGCTGGTTTTCGCTGAAGATTTGCAGCAGCAGCTCGTCGGGCTGGCCGTCCACCAGAATATTGCGCGCCAGCAGCTCGGGGATGGGTTCCTGCAGGTTCGGAATGCGCTTGGGCAGCAGCTCGTAATAGGTCTCGCTGGTGTTGAGCAGCTTGATGCCGTTCATCTGCAGGCCATCCACCGTGTCGTAGAGGTTGGCCGAGCCCAGTGCAATGTGCTGAATGCCCTCGCCCTTGTACATGTCCAGATATTCCTGGATCTGGCCGGCCTTGTCGTTGCCTTCCTCGTTGATGGGAATGCGGATCTTGCCGCAGGGGCTGGTCATGGCCTTGCTCTTGACGCCTGTGGCCTGGCCTTCGATGTCGAAGTAGCGGATCTCGCGGAAGTTGAAGATGCGCTCGTAGAACTCGGCCAGCTCGGCCATGCGGCCGCGGTAGACGTTGTTGGTGAGGTGGTCGATATAGGTCAGTCCCAGACCTTCGGGGTACAGCTCGGCGCCGGGCAGTGGTTCAAAGTCGACGTCAAAGAAGCTGATGTTGCCTAGATCACCGTCCTTGGCGCCATTCTTACCGCGCCATTTGTCGATGAAATAGATCAGCGAGTCGCCAATGCCCTTGATGGCGGGAATGCTCAACTCTCCGGGAGCTGCCTGCTGGGCATAGCCCCAGGCACCCAACGAGGTGGCACGCTCATACGCGTACTTGGCGTCATTGACGCGAACGGCGATGGCGCAGACGCTGGGCCCGTGCAGGCGTGCAAAGCGCTGGGCAAAGCTGTCGGGCTCGGCGTTGATGATGAAGTTGATTTCGCCCTGGCGATACAGGGTCACATTCTTGCGGCGATGCTTGGCGATGGCCTGAAAGCCCATGCGCTCGAACAACTGGCCCATGGCAACGGGATCGGGGGCGGCATATTCGACGAACTCGAAGCCGTCCGTGCCCATGGGATTGTCCCAAGTCTGGAATTGGCTGGCGTTGTTTTGAGGCAGGGGGGCGTTCATGGCAGAGGTCTCCATCGTTAGGGGTACAACACATGAAGAACAGGTGTCGACGATGGAGTCACTGTAGGACAGGCTGCAGGCAAACTTCATGCAAAAATGCCTTGCCTGAAAACCATTGAAAGCATTTAAATTGCGTAAAAATTCAATTTCATGCAATTTAAATGGTTATCAAGGGTTAACCCTGAAGAAAAACTGCGCTGTTTTTATAATCTGCCGCCATGAGCCCCATGCACACCATCGACAAACTGGACAAGGCGATTTTGCGCCGATTGCAGGCCAATGGCCGAGAAACCTATGACGTTATCGGGGAGCAGGTCGGTCTGTCGCCCAGCGCGGTGCTGCGTCGCGTCAAACGACTTGAAGAAAATGGCGTCATTGACCGCTATGTAGCCCTGGTACAGCCCGAGACCGTGGGTCTGGGTCTGACGGCCTATATCAATGTGCGCCTGGAAAAATATACGGAGACCAGCAAGCGCAATCCCATGGATGTGTTTCGCGCCAGCGTGCAGACCTGGCCGGAGGTGGTGGAGTGCGTTTCCCTGACCGGCGAGATGGACTATCTGCTGCGTGTCGTTGTCGCTGATATGCAGCACTACAGCCGCTTCATCATGGACACGCTGCTCAAGCACCCCAGCGTGCAGGACTGCAAGACCAGTTTTGTGATGGACCGTGTCAAGGTCACGACAGCAGTGCCGCTGTAACAGGTGCACAAGGCATCATGGGGCCGGATGACTCCCCCATTTGGACCATGGTTTGATCTGGGTGATGACTTAAGGTATTGAATTAACGGAAAATCCTTACAAGATTGTTGCAATGCAACATGCGGCTTGTGAAACATCGGGTTTTTACCTATATTTCAGACCATGAATATCTCCAAAGACTGGTTGAAATCGCCCTGGCAGGCTGGCTCCGTCTGGTTGAGGGACATGGGCAAGACCCATGGCTCCGAGCGCCGATCGCCGGCCTTGGTGCCTATTCGTACGCTGAGTCCGCGTCACCGTGACCGCATCACCAAGCACCTGCTCAAGCTCGATGCGCGTGATCGCTATCTGCGCTTTGGCTATGCCGCCAGTGATGAGCAAGTCAGCCGCTATGTAGAGCAGCTCGACTTCGAGCGCGATGACATCTTCGGTATCTTCAATCGCCGCCTGGAGCTGATCGCCATGGCGCACCTGGCTTTTGCCGGTCATCCCGAGCATGAGAAGTGCGCGGAGTTTGGCGTCTCGGTGCTCAAAAGTGCACGAGGCAAGGGACTGGGAGCACGCCTGTTCGAGCGTGCCGTGCTGCATGCGCGCAGCAAGAATGTGAGCATGATGTTCATTCATGCTCTGTCCGAGAACACTGCCATGCTCAAGATTGCGCGCAATGCTGGTGCCACGGTACAGCGCGATGGATCGGAGTCAGAAGCCTACCTGGAGCTGCCGCCTGCAGACTTTGAGACCCATGTGAGCGAGCTGGTGACCGAACACCTGGGTGAGATGGATTACCAGCTCAAGAAGCAGGCCGTGAATTTCTGGACCTTTCTGGCAGGGGTGCAGGAAGTGCGCAAGGGTGTACAGGACGGCCGTCACCAATCGGGTGAGTAAGCTGCAGTTTTTGAGCCTTTCAAGGCTGTAGCGCAATACAGGTAAGCCGAACCTGCTATCAAAAAATCCCTGTCTGTGCCAGTGCTGCTGGTGCTTGCATGAGGGATCATGGCTTTTGCGGTTTTGCAAGCCGTTTGTCAAGACAATCCGTTATTCTTAGAGACTTGTTTGACTACCGCACGTCCTGCATTCCAAGACAGTGTCTGACCCCCATCCTGCGCGACTTCCTGAAAAGGAAGACAAGCGAAGCTTCCTGCAAAAGGTGGCTGAGTTCATTCATCCGGCACCAGAGTCTCCGGATGAACTGATTGAAACCCTGGCCGAAGCCGAAGACAACCAAGTCATCGGCACCGAATCTCGCGTCATGCTGGAACGCGTGATTCGCATGGCTGATATGAGCGCCGGAGAAGTCATGGTGGCTGCGCCACGCATGGACCTCATCAATATCGACGCTCCATATGAAGAAATCCTGCACCAGGTGCTGACCACGGCGCATTCGCGCTTTCCGGTGTACCAGGGCGAGCGCGAGAACATCATTGGCATTCTCATGGCCAAGGATTTGCTCAAGCTGCAGCGCTCTCCCACTCTCAATATCCGTGCACTGGTGCGCTCTGCCGTGTTTGTGCCCGAGAGCAAGGGCTTGAACGATTTGCTGCGCGAGTTTCGAGCCAATCGCAATCATCTGGCCATCGTCATCGACGAGTTCGGGCGTGTGGCCGGTTTGGTGACCATTGAAGACGTGCTCGAAGAAATCGTGGGCGAGATCGAGGACGAGTTTGATATCCCCGAGGATGAGGGCGATATCTTTGCTCTGGCCGACAACAGCTACCGTGTGGCAGGGGATGCCACCATTGAGCATGTGAGCCAGGAGTTTGAAACGACCCTGCATGCCAGCGACCCCCACGAAGAGTTCGACACCATAGGTGGCCTGATCGCGCATGAAATGGGCCATGTGCCGAAGCGGGGTGAGCAGATTCATCTGGGGGGGCTGGAGTTCACGGTGCTTCACACCAAGGGCGGTGCCGTGCGCTGGTTCAAGGTGGTACGCGGCCCTTCGCCCGACAGCTTGGTGCGTAACTGATCACGATTGACGCCAATACGGCTTGAGGTATGGTGCTCTGTCGATAGACGATAGAAATACCCGCTAGGTATCCTGGCCGAATGACTCTTGCTGATACCTCGTATGCCCGAATTCACCCAACCAGCCGGTTGGGTGTTTTGTGAGAGCCTTTCGATTTGCCATGACCATGACCTCTGCGACAACACGGAATAGCACCTCCTCTTTGCCTGGCTGGATGAGCTGGCTGGCCGTTGGGGTAGCGGGTTGCCTGCAGGCATTTTCCCTGGCCTGGCCCTGGGCACGCGGGCAAGGCGACGGCTGGCTGACGCTGGTGGGGGGCTATGGTCGCCCTCTGTGGTGGCTGCAGATTCTGTCGCTGGCAGTGCTGGCTTATGCCTTGCTTGCAGCCCGCAGTGCACGGCAGGCGGCGGGTCAGGCCTGGCTGTTTGGCACGGCCTGGCTGACTGGTACTTTCTGGTGGCTGTTTATCTCCATGCACACCTATGGCGGGCTGGCGGCGCCACTGGCCGTGGCTGCCGTGCTGGCGCTGGCGGCCTTTCTGGGCAGCTATTACGCAGTGGTTTCATGGTGTTTTAAGCGTCTAACGCTTATCCAATCAGCGCTGACAGCTATGGTTTTTGCTGCGCTGTGGACTTTGGCTGAGCTGGGCCGTGGCTGGCTGTGGACGGGCTTCCCCTGGGGCGCGAGCGGCTATGCCCATGTAGAAGGGCCGCTGTCCGTATTGCCGCGTTGGATTGGCGTGTACGGCACGGGTTTGGTGGCGGCCTGGGTGGCGGCCTGGCTGGCGCTGCTGGTGTGGCGTACACAGACTCGGCAGCAAGTACTGAATTTCAAGCCTGCGCTGGCAGGCCTGCTGTCACTGGCTCTGGCTTGGAGTGGCCTGTGGTGGGCGCGTGATACGGCGGTGGATGCGCCCAGTCAGCAGCCCGGTATGAGTGTGGAATTGCTGCAGGGCAATATTCCGCAGGATGAAAAATTTGAGATGGGCTCGGGGGTGGTCGTCGCGCTTCGCTGGTATGCCCAGCAGTTGCATGATTCCAAGGCTCAGCTGGTGGTGGCTCCCGAGACCGCGATCCCTTTGCTGCCTCAGCAACTGCCGCAAGAATATATGGACTTTGTGCGTGCGCCATTTGTCGCTCAGGATTCTGGCCGGGCGGCTCTGGTGGGCATTCCGTTGGGTAACTGGGGCGACGGCTTTACCAATACGGTAGAGGGCTGGCTGCCTGGGCAGACTCAGCCTTACCAATATGACAAGCACCACCTGGTGCCGTTTGGTGAATTCATTCCACCGATGTTTCGCTGGTTCACCGAGCTGATGAACATCCCTCTGGGGGACTTCAATCGCGGTGAGCTGGGCCAGCCTTCCATGAGTTGGGCTGGTGAGCGGCTATCGCCCAATATCTGCTACGAAGACTTGTTTGGCGAAGAGCTGGCAGCCCATTTCGGCAATGCGGGGACGGCTCCCACCGTGCTGGTCAATCTCAGCAATATTGGCTGGTTTGGCGACACGGTCGCCATTGATCAGCATCTATCCATCAGCCGCATGCGCGCGCTGGAGTTCGAGCGGCCCATGCTGCGTGCCACGAATACCGGAGCTACCGTGGTGATCGATCACAAAGGACAGGTGGTCAGTGCACTGACGCCGTTTGAGCGCGCTGTGCTGCAGGGGCATGTAAAGGGGCGAGACGGGTTAACACCTTATGCCCGCTGGGTGCATGCTCTGGGACTGGTGCCGCTGACCGTGCTGTGCCTGCTGGTTTGTGCTGTGGCTTGGCTGCGCGGGCGCAAGCGCTGAGAGCTGGGTTATGGCGTAGTCAGCTAACGGGAAATAGCAGACAGGCCTCAGGGTTTGCCACATTTGTGGCAGAGTTTTGGGCCTGATCATGGGTATTGTGGGCTGGCCATGTGCGTCAGCCTTGATAATGCCCGGTTGTACCGCCCCGCTGGGGTGTGAGTTGCAGATCCCCCAATAAAGTAACAGGTAGCTCCTGCGGGCTGCCGTGGAGCATTTGAGTAAATGGCTGAATCTTTTTCCTACGAACAACTGATCGCCTCCGGTGAAGGCAAGCTGTTTGGCGCCGATAGCGGCCGTCTGCCCCTGCCACCCATGCTGATGTTTGATCGCATCACGCACATTTCTGAAGACGGCGGCGCCCATGGCCTGGGCAAGCTTGTTGCCGAACTGGACGTCAAGCCCGATCTGTGGTTCTTTGACTGCCACTTCCAGGGTGACCCCGTCATGCCCGGTTGCCTGGGTCTGGATGCCATGTGGCAGCTGATTGGTTTTTACCTGACCTGGCTGCGCCTACCCGGCCGTGGCCGTGCTCTGGGTGCGGGTGAAGTCAAGTTCACCGGTGAAGTGGGCCCCGACGTCAAACTCGTGACATATGAAATTGATATCAAGCGAGTGATCAAGCGCAAGCTGAACATGGCCATTGGCGACGCACGCCTGCTGGCCGATGGCAAGGAAATCTACGTGGCCAATGATCTGCGCGTGGGCCTTTTTCTGCGCGAAGGTGATGCCAAGGGAACGGCAGCATGAGCAAGAAGCGGGTAGTGATCACCGGCGCGGGCATTGTCTCGTGCATCGGCAACGATCTGGCCACAGTGGAGGCCTCGCTGCGCGAGAGCCGTAGCGGCATCAAGGCCATGCTCCAGTTCACCGAGCTGGGTATGCGCTCACAGGTGGCGGGCATTCCCGAGATCGATGTCGAAGCGCGCATTGACCGCAAGCAACTGCGTTTCATGGGCGATGCTGCGGCTTATTCGCAGATCGCGCTGGAAGACGCCATTGCACAAGCTGGTTTGACGCCCGAGATGGTGTCCAACCCGCGCACCGGCCTGATCATGGGTTCGGGCGGCGGCTCGCCGGCCAACCAGATCGAAGCAGCCGACACGCTGCGCGAGAAGGGGATCCGCCGCGTGGGTCCCTACCAGGTCACGCGCTGCATGAGCTCCACCGTCTCGGCGTGCCTGGCGACCAACTTCAAGGTCAAGGGCATCAACTACTCCATCACCTCGGCCTGCTCCACCTCTGCCCACTGCATTGGCGCTGCGGCTCAGCAGATCGCCTGGGGCATGCAGGACGTGATGTTTGCCGGTGGCGGCGAGGAGCTGTCCTGGGGCATGTCGCTGCTGTTTGACGGCATGGGCGCCATGTCCAGCAAGTACAACGAAACGCCCGAGAAGGCATCGCGTGCCTATGACGCCAACCGCGACGGTTTTGTGATCGCTGGCGGCGGCGGTGCCGTGGTGCTGGAAAGTCTGGAGCACGCGCTGGCGCGCGGTGCCAACATCCTGGCCGAAGTGGTGGGCTTTGGTGCCACCAGCGACGGTGAAGACATGGTGGCCCCTTCGGGTGACGGCGCCATTGCCTGTATGAAGGAGGCCATGGAAACCGTGGATGCACCCATCGACTACATCAACACGCACGGCACATCGACCCCCGTGGGCGATATGCAGGAAGTGCGTGCCATGCAGTCATTGTTTGGCGACAAGGTGCCGCCTTTCTCGTCCACCAAGTCGCTGACCGGCCACTCGCTGGGCGCTACCGGTGTGCAGGAAGCCATCTACTGCCTGATCATGCTGAACAAGGGCTTCATCGCAGGCTCGGCCAACGTGGAAACCCCCGATCCGCTGCTGGGCGATATGCCGCTGGTCACCAAGACCCGCGATGCTGAGCTGAAAACGGTTCTGTCCAACAGCTTTGGCTTTGGTGGTACCAACGCCTCCCTGGTGCTCAAGCGCTGGGAAGGTCAGTAAGAGCTCCTGCCTGCATCGCAAGCCCGCTTGGCCTCGAGGTAAGCGGGCTTTTTTCTGTCCCTGACTACTGGCACTTTCATGAAGATTGCAATTCTGGATCGTGATGGCACTCTGAACCAGTGGAGTGCGCAAGGCTTTATTGCCCACCCCGAGCAATGGGTGGCAGTTCCCAGTGCGCTGGAGGCGGTTTCGCGCCTGAACCGCGCGGGCTGGCATGTGGTGATTGTGACCAACCAGCCAGGCTTGGGGCGCGGGCTGTTTGACGTGATTGAGCTCAATGCCGTACATGCCAAGATGCACAGGGAACTGGCAGCCGTAGGTGCCAGAGTCGAAGCGATTTTCTTCTGCCCCCACGCCAGCGACGAAGAGTGTGCGTGCCGCAAGCCAGGGCCCGCATTGTTTGAGCAAATTGCCGATCGCTATGGCGCAGAGGGACATGAGATCTGGGCCATAGGCAGTGGGGTCGAACATTTGCAGGCTGGCAAGGTTCTAGGGGCTCATCTGGTTTTTGTGGAGTCCACCGCCCGGCCGGAATGCTGCAGCGATGCAGACCTGCCCGAGGACTGTGAGCGCTATCCTGACCTGGAGGCCGTGGTGAACATGTTGCTGCCTTTGAGTGATGACGATGATGCTCAGGGAGTAGCTCCAGAAGCCTCCGCTTCACATTGAAGCCGGGTTTCAGGTCAAAATAGCCTCAACGGCAAGCCAGTGCAGCGCTAACTGCTATGTTTCTTGCTGACGTTTGTGCCAAATTCATAGGCCAGCCTGAGAGGTTGGGCCTCTTCATTCGATTGCTGCCATGTCTCTGATTCGCTCCGTTCTCCACATGTTGTGGATGGTCGTTACTGTCATTCCCTACACCATGGCCGTGCTGCTGACCAAGTGGTTCGGAGGCTCTACGCTCAAGACGTATCGCGTAGCTCGTGCCTGGCTCAAGCTCTCGGTGAACAGCGCCAAGACCATCATGGGCGTTCAGTACAGAGTGCAGGGCATGGAGAATCTGCCTACGGATCCCAAGCAAGGTGTGGTGCTGCTGGTCAAGCACCAGTCCACCTATGAAACCTTTCTGATGCCGGCCATCATGCCGCGCCCTCTGGCCTATGTGTTCAAGAAAGAGCTGCTGAAAGTTCCTTTCTTCGGCTGGTCGATTGGCGCGCTGGACATGATTCACATCGATCGTGCCCATGGCTCGCGCGCTTTTCACAAGCTGGTGGAGCAGGGTAAGCGTCTGCTAGATGAAGGCACCTGGGTCATCATGTTTCCAGAAGGCACACGCGTCGATCGTGGCGAAAAGGGTGAGTACAAGACCGGAGCCACTCGCCTGGCCATCATGACGGGCGCACCGGTGGTACCGATTGCAGTGACATCGGCCAAGTGCTGGCCTCGCAAGGCTTTTGTCAAAAAGCCCGGCGTGGTTGATGTGTCCATTGGCAAGCCTATTGCCTCCAAGGGGCGCAAGCATGATGAGCTGATGGCCGAGGTCGAGGCCTGGATTGAGTCGGAAATGCACCGCCTGGATCCCGAGGCATATCGCGACTAAACCAAGGTCGCCCCATGTCCGCAGGTGATTCCTTGCAGCAAGCCTGGCGATGGCTGGTTCCGCCTCAGGTCGAGGATGGGCTAGGAGGTTTGATCCCACGCAAGCGCCAGCGAGGAGGCTCCTCCAGATTTGGGGAGCATCAAAGTCAGAACATGGCAGGTTCTGATGAAAAAACGGCTTTAGCGCTTGTTAGCTCTGGGGATGTAGCTATTGAAATAGGTGCAAAAAAACCAGAATTGCTGAGCCATCCGAACGCGACGCATCGGGCTCAGTTGCAGAAGCATGAGGTGGCGTACTGCCTGCGCCGTTCAACACGCCGCAGTATTGGCTTCAGCATAGGGCCTAAAGGGCTGGAGGTGACGGCACCACAGTGGGCCACCATGGGTAGCATTGAATCTGCACTGCAGACCAAGTCTGGGTGGATTGTGCGCAAGCTGCAGGAAGCTGCTCAGCGTCAGAGTATCCGGCAAGAGGCGCGAATTCATTGGCAAGATGGCGGTGTGCTTGACTACTTGGGTCAGCCCATGGCGCTGCGACTGACGGGAGATGTCTTGCAGCCGCTGCGCACGCGCCAAGTGCATCGGGAGCAGAGAGCCGATGGCTCACAACGCCTGCACTTGCCGTTGGCTGAACAGGCATCCGAGGCTCAGGTGCGTGCTAGCGTGCAAGCGTGGATACTGCGCGAGGCGCGCACGCATTTCACGGCTCGTTTGCTGCACTTTGCTCCACTGGTAGGGGTGCGCTGGAATGCACTTCGCTTGAGCAGTGCTGCGACTCGATGGGGAAGCGCCAACAGCGAAGGTGTCATCCGCCTGAATTGGCGGCTGATGCAGCACAGTCCGCGGATCATTGATTACGTAGTGGTGCATGAGCTTGCACACTTGCACCACATGGACCACAGCCCGCAGTTCTGGGCCGTGGTGGCCGGGGTTCTGCCTGACTGGAAGCAGTTGCGCAGTACGTTGAAAGACAAGCCGCTGCCCGCATGGAGTCCGGAAAGAGAAAGCAGCGGCGAACTAGACGAGGAATGACATGAGCAATACCAATTCCATCCATCCCGCTACCGGCTACGCGGGTGATGTATCGGCTGAGCTGGCCTGGCAATGGCTGCAGGCTGGAGAGGCTGTGCTGGTCGATGTGCGCACCGATGCCGAGCGCGACTGGGTGGGCAAGGTGCCAGGGGCGATTGCCGTGGCCTGGAAGCAATGGCCCGGCATGGCGGCGAATGCCAGCTTTGACGAGCAATTGCGCGCCGCCGTACCGGAAGGCAAGAAAGTCGTTTTGCTTTGCCGCAGCGGCGTTCGCTCCGTCGCGGCGGCCCAGCGCGCAACACGCTTGGGCATAGAGGCCTATAACATTCTCGAAGGCTTTGAAGGCGATGTCGACGCCAACGGTCAGCGTGGTCAGCTGGGTGGCTGGCGCAAGCGTGGACTGCCCTGGCATCAGTAATACCAGGGCCGTGCCTGCTTTTGCTCAGGCTGTGCGATAGCCGTTGGGGTTCTGGCTTTGCCAGCGCCATGTATCGGCGCACATGGCGTCCAGATCATGCTCGGCCTTCCAGCCCAGGGTCTTCAGGGCATGTTCGGGGTTGGCGTAGCAGCTGGCCACATCGCCGGGGCGGCGCGCTGCAATGGCATAGGGCAGGGTCTTGCCGCAGGCTTTTTCAAATGCGTGCAGAACTTGCAGAACGCTGTAGCCGTTGCCTGTGCCCAGGTTAACGGTCAGCAGTTCGGGCTGTGCCAGACCAGCCAGCTTTTCCAGGGCTTTGACGTGGCCGCGGGCCAGATCCACGACGTGAATGTAGTCACGTACGCCTGTGCCATCCACGGTGTCGTAGTCGCCGCCGAAGATTTGCAGCCTCTCTCGGCGACCTACGGCAACTTGCGCCACGAAGGGCAGCAGGTTATTGGGAATGTCCGAGGGGTCTTCGCCAATCATGCCACTGGCATGGGCGCCAATGGGGTTGAAGTAGCGCAGCACGGCCAGTGACCATTGGGAGTCTGAGCGGTAGAGATCAGACAGAATCTCTTCCACCATGAGCTTGCTGCGGCCATAGGGATTGGTGGCCGAGGTGGGGTGCTCTTCGTTGAGCGGCAGATACTGCGGTGAGCCATAGACCGTGGCTGATGAGCTGAAAACCAGCTTGCGCACATTGTGCTTTTTCATGGCACGAAGCAAAACCAGGGTGCCGTTCACATTGTTGTCGTAATAGTCCACTGGCTGGGCCACCGATTCGCCCACGGCCTTTTTTCCGGCAAAGTGCACAACACTATCAATGCCGTGCTGCTGCAAAGCCTGCTCCAGAGCCGCCTGGTCGCGTACGTCTCCCTGAATCACAGGAATGGAGCGTCCCGCAATCTTCTCCACACGGTGAATGGCCTCGGGGTGGCTATTGCTGAAATTATCAAAGATGACGACTTCATGGCCGTGGCTGAGCAGTTCTATGGCGGTATGGCTGCCGATATATCCAGCGCCGCCCGTGAGCAGAGTTTTCATGAAATGAAGTTTATCGATGTCGGATATAAAAAAGCGCTCATTTGAGCGCTTTTGTGGTGCATGTGTATTTACAGAGCAGGAATACGCAATTTCTGGCCGGGGTAAATCTTGTCGGGATGGCTCAGCATAGGCTTGTTGGCCTCAAAAATCACGTTGTACTTGTTGGCATCGCCGTAGTACTTCTTGGATATGGCCGACAGCGTATCGCCACGTACCACATCGTGGTACTGAGCTTCTGGCTCTGGGTTAGTCACTGTCATCTGGTTGTCGACAGACTGGACGTTGGCCACGTTGCCGCAGCACAGGGTCACTTTTTCCTTGATGGCCTGGGTAGGAGCCGTGCCATTGACAGTGACCTTGCCTTGGGAGCCGTCAAACTGCACTTGCAGGTCGGAAACACCCAGATTCTGGGTATTGATGTAAGTGGCAATGGCTTGAGCGGCCGTGACATTCGCATCTTCTGCTGGCGCTGCTGCGTGTGCGCTGCTGCCGCCAAACAGTTTTTCACCGGCTTCTTTGATGAAACTGAAAAGACCCATGGTTTCGACTCCTCAAAGTGATGGAAGAAAGCAGTTCACTGTAACGGGAAAAAATCATATTTTCTTGCAGAGAGTGGACAGCGTGCTTTCTTTGACAATTTCCGGACCACTTGTAATGAATGTGACTTGTTAGAGGGCGGCACTGGCAAAAGTGCTGATAATCCGCCGCATGACATTTTTGGCCATAGACATTGGCAACACCCGTTTGAAGTGGGCCATGTACGAAGATCATCGACCAGGGGCGGCATTGCTGGCTCATGGGGCGGAGTTTCTGGAGCACATTGAGCGGTTGGCGGAAGGTGCCTGGGCCGGACTGCCTGCTCCCGAACACATGCTGGGATGCGTGGTAGCCGGCGAAACCGCAAGGCGCCGGGTACACGAGCAGATAGAGCAGATGCTGGGCTGGGACTTTGAGCCTCAATGGGTAGTCCCCTCCACAGAGGAGGCAGGTGTGACCAATGGTTACGATCATCCTTCCCGCCTGGGAGCCGATCGCTGGGTGGCCATGATTGGCTCCCGCCACCACATGCTGCAGTTGGGGGAGGCCAGACCGTTGATTACGGTCATGGTCGGTACGGCCGTGACGGTAGATGCCATGGATGCGCAAGGCCACTTCTTGGGCGGCTTGATCATTCCAGGTCACGGCATCATGCTCAAGGCCTTGGAGGGTGGGACGGCGGGCTTGCATGTGCCAACCGGAGAAGTCAGAAACTTCCCTAAAAATACCAGTGATGCTCTGACCAGTGGCGGTACCTACGCCATTGCAGGGGCGGTGGAGCGCATGTATCAGCATCTGGCCGAGCATTGCAAGGCCGAGCCCATGTGCATCATGGCGGGCGGTGCAGGCTGGAAGATGTCGCCCAGCATGACTAGGCCTTTTGAGTTGATCAACAACCTGATCTTTGATGGACTGCTGGTGATGGCGCAAAAGCGCTGGGGTTGAGTGCACTTCTCTTGAGATAATCCAATTTTTTGATCTGAGGCGTTTCCCATGATTTTTGTCACTGGCGGTGCAGGCTTTATCGGAGCCAATTTTGTTCTGGATTGGCTGGCGCATGTGAACGAGCCCGTGGTCAATATCGACAAGCTGACCTATGCCGGCAATCTAGAGAATCTGGCCAGCTTGCAGGGTGACGCCCGCCATGTGTTTGTGCAGGCTGATATCGACGACAGCGCCAAGCTGGCTCAATTGCTCGCAGAACACCAGCCTCGCGCCGTGGTGAACTTTGCAGCCGAGTCGCATGTGGACCGTTCCATCCATGGCCCAGAGGATTTCATTCAGACCAATGTGGTGGGGACCTTCCGTCTGCTGGAAGCTGTGCGCGCCTATTGGAATGGCTTGGCAGGCGGGGCCAAGTCCGGCTTTCGCTTTCTGCATGTCTCCACCGACGAGGTCTATGGCACGCTGTCGCCAACTGAGCCGGCTTTTACCGAAGAGCACAATTACGAGCCCAACAGCCCGTACTCGGCCAGCAAGGCGGCTTCGGACCATCTGGTGCGAGCCTGGCATCACACCTACGGCCTGCCGGTGCTGACGACCAATTGCAGCAATAATTACGGCCCACTGCATTTCCCCGAAAAACTCATTCCTCTGGTCATCGTCAATGCGCTGGCGGGCAAGCCACTGCCCATCTACGGCGACGGCATGCAGGTACGTGACTGGCTCTATGTGCGCGACCATTGCAGCGCCATCCGCCGTGTGCTCGAAGCCGGCCAGCTGGGCGAGACCTACAACGTGGGTGGCTGGAATGAAATGGCGAATATCGATATCGTCAAGACGGTGTGCAGCTTGCTCGACGAGCTGCGCCCGCGCGCCGATGGCAAGGCCTATGCCGAGCAGATCACCTATGTGACCGACCGTCCTGGCCATGATCGCCGCTATGCCATTGATGCGCGCAAGCTCGAGCGTGAGCTGGGCTGGAAGCCAGCCGAGACCTTCGAGACCGGCATTCGCAAGACCGTGCAGTGGTATCTGGCCAACCCTGAATGGGTGGCCAATGTGCAGTCGGGCGCTTACCGCGACTGGGTGCAAAAGCAGTACACCGGCGAGGCTTTGGCATGAAGCTGCTGCTGCTGGGCAAGAGCGGACAGGTCGGCTGGGAGCTGCAGCGCAGTCTTGCTCCACTGGGCGAGGTGGTTGCGCTAGATCGGCAGACTGGTGGCGATATCAGCAACCTGACGGAGCTTGCGCAGACCATTCGCTGTGTGCGCCCGGATGTGATCGTCAATGCCGCAGCGCACACGGCGGTGGACAAGGCCGAGAGCGAGCCGGATCTGGCCTTGCGCCTGAACGCCGAGGCCCCCGAAGTCATGGCGCGGGAAGCCAAAAGCCTGGGCGCTTTGCTGGTGCATTACAGCACCGACTATGTCTTCGATGGCGCAGGCACTGCGGCACGTAAGGAAGAGGATGAGACCGGGCCGCTATCGGTCTACGGCCGCACCAAGCTCGACGGCGAGCAGCGCATTGCGCAGTCGGGCTGCCGTCATCTGATTTTTCGCACCAGCTGGGTCTATGCAGCGCGTGGCGGTAACTTCGCCAAGACCATGTTGCGCCTGGCGCAGGAGCGTGAGGCGCTCAGCGTGATCAACGATCAATGGGGGGCGCCCACCGGTGCCGATCTGATTGCCGATGTCACGGCCCATGCCTTGCGCCATGTGAAGACTCATGAAGGTGATGCCGGTCTCTACCATCTGGTTGCAGCAGGAGAAACCAACTGGCATGCCTATGCCAGCCATGTGATTGAGCAGGCAAAAAGCCTGCGTCCGGAGCTGGGCTGGAAGGTGCAAAACATTGCTGCTGTGCCGACCACGGCCTTCCCGACACCGGCGACGCGCCCCCTGAACTCCCGCCTGGACACGCAAAAGCTCCAGGCTGCCATGCAGCTGCACCTGCCCGCATGGCAGCAGGGCGTGGATCGCCTGCTGCAGGAAATTTTATAAATATCAAGGAAATTGGCTGCTAGCGCTTGCCCGGTAAGCGATGGAAGCTATCAATTTAGAGGTCATGATGACACAGCGCAAAGGCATTATTCTGGCGGGCGGCTCCGGCACCCGTCTGCATCCTGCCACCCTGGCCATCAGCAAACAGCTGCTGCCCATCTACGACAAGCCCATGATTTACTACCCGCTGAGCACGCTGATGCTGGCGGGCATCCGGGACATTCTGATCATCAGTACGCCGCAGGACACGCCACGCTTCGAGCAACTGCTGGGCGATGGCAGCCAGTGGGGTCTGAACCTGCACTATGAAGTGCAGCCCAGCCCAGACGGGCTGGCTCAGGCCTTCCTGATTGGAGAGAAGTTTCTCAATGGCGCTCCCAGCGCCTTGGTACTGGGTGACAACATCTACTACGGCCATGACTTTCAGCCTCTGCTCAAGAAGGCAGATGAGCGTCAAGATGGTGCCACCGTGTTTGCCTATCGCGTGCAAGACCCAGAGCGCTATGGCGTGGCCGAGTTTGATGCTGCAGGCAAGGTGTTGTCGCTGGAGGAAAAGCCCAAGCAGCCCAAGAGCAACTATGCCGTGACCGGCCTGTACTTCTATGACGAAAACGTGGTGGAGCTGGCCAAACAGGTCAAGCCATCGCCGCGTGGCGAACTGGAGATCACGGATCTCAATGGCATGTATCTGCAGCAAGGAAAGCTCAATGTCGAGCTGATGGGTCGGGGCTATGCCTGGCTGGATACCGGTACGCACGACAGCCTGCTTGAAGCGGGTCAGTTCATTGCCACTTTGCAGCAGCGCCAGGGCCTGAAAGTGGCCTGCCCGGAAGAAATCGCCTATCGCCAGCAATGGATTGATGCCGCTCAGCTGGAAACGTTGGGCCAGGCTCTGGCCAAGAATGGCTATGGCCAATATCTGCTGCAGGTTCTGAAAGAAAAGGTGCGAGCATGAAGTTCACGCCTTTAGCCATCCCCGATGTCTTTCTGATTGAGCCCAAGGTGTTTGGCGATGCACGTGGCTTTTTTCTGGAAAGCTTTCGCCAGGACCTCTTCAACCAGGCCACGGGCACGAACTACGAGTTCATTCAGGACAACCACAGCCGCTCTAGCCGAGGCGTGCTGCGCGGACTGCACTATCAGCTGCCGCCTCATGCCCAGGGCAAACTGGTACGTGTGATCTCTGGCGCGGTGTTTGATGTGGCCGTGGATATTCGCCGCAGCTCCCCCACCTTTGGCCAATGGGTGGGAGCAGAGCTGAGTGCCGAGAATCACCACCAGCTCTGGATTCCGCCGGGCTTTGCCCACGGCTTTGTGGTGCTCAGCGACACGGCGGACTTTGTCTACAAGACCACGGCTTACTACGCACCCGAGTCTGACCGGGGCGTGCGCTGGGACGATGCAGACATTGGTATTCAGTGGCCCACGCTTGATGTGCCTTTCTCGCTGTCTGACAAAGATCAGAAGCAGCCTTTGTTGCAGCAAGTCGACCTGTTTGATTAAAGCAGGGGGCTCTTATTTTGGGAGCTGTATGCGATAGTGGCTTCTGATTTTCAGGCTGAAAATGGCTTGAAAAGCAGAAATAACCTGCGCTAGCAGCTATCAAATTATTGCTGCACAAACAGCGGTGCAATCAGCATCAGCAGCAAGATTACCGCCAGCACGGCAAACGTAATCTTTACCCAGCTATACGGACGCTCGCCGGCAATTTGCCCTGTGTAGCCATTGGCAACGATCTGGTAGGTCTTGCTGCCATAGGTGTAGCCCACCAGCCAGACGGGCACCAGCGTGTGCTTGAAGGTGCGGCCCGAGTACTGGCGCTGCACTTGCAGATTGCGCTGCGTGTCGCCCGGAACTTCGCGAGCACACATATTGCGCAACTGATCGTCCATGTCCTGCTCGTTGAGCTTGGCAGCTTTCGATAAATCGACCTGGTAGCGCTCCACCGTCCAGCCACGCACAAATTCGGGGCTGTAGGGCTTGAGGTCGGTAGTGGTGGGGAAGGGCTCGACCTGGCGCAGCAGTTTGGGATGCACGCCGACGGTGCCGGGCACCAGTTCATCGTCAAAGAAATGCTGCAGGCTGCCCGAGGCAGGCTCCCAGCGCACATGCTGCACCTGCCGGGTCTGCATATTGCCGTTGGCGTCGCGGTAGGACTCGGTGGTGTAGTAGTAATAACCGGCTTCGGCCCACCACTGGGCTGCGGCATGGGCGTCAAAAGTCCAGTAGGGTAGATAGACGCCGTGCAGCGTATCCGTCAGCGCCGCGCTTTTAAGTTTGCTGGGCGCAAACCAGCGGCTGCCATACCAGGCGCGAATCTTGTCGCGGATCTGGCCGTCGCTGATCTTGAACGGCAAAATGCTTTGCGGCGTGATGGCGTCATTGCGCTCTTCATGCGCGACGATGGCGGGCGAGGCGCAAAAGTCGCAGCGCTGGGCCACGTTTTTGCTCAGAAACACCGAGATAGCCCGGCAGTTCTGGCACTGCACCTCATAGCGCTCGTCCGTGCCCCAACCGCGGCCATTGGCCGGGTTGCGCAAGGCTTCGGCCAAGTCTTGCTCCACCACCTGTTGGCCCAACTCAGGCTGCATCTCCTCGCTCCACGGCACCACCGTGCCGCAGTACGGGCACTTGAGCGACTGCGCCTTGGCATTCCACTCCAGATTGCCGCCGCATTCAGGGCAGACGTGTCTGCCCACCATGGAGGGCGGTGCGGCTTCAGGTGCAGGAGAGTAGGTCGACGAAGAGGGGGCTGCTTTATCTGTCACGGCATGCATTTCTCAAAGGCACTGCATTGAGCCTTTGGTACTGGCGCAATCCATCAGAGAGACGCCGAGCAAGGGCCGCCCCGCAGCGAGGGCGTCGTCCCCTCCGGCGCAAAGCGCCAGAGAGGGGAAGCCGCGTAGCGGCTCAGGGGTGCTTGCGCGTTATCCGCGCAAGAATTCATCGAGCGAAGCCTGCGCAATCCGCCACTGGCTGCCAATCTGACGTGCCTTAAGGTTGCCTGCCTGGATTTCTGCCAGCACATCGGCCTCGGCCACGCCCAGTACTTGGGCGGCCTGGGCTGGCGTAAAGACTTGCATAGCAGCTGCCGCAGGCGCAGCCGGTGTTTGAGCCGCTTGCGCGGCTGCAGGCGAGAAGGGGTCAGCGGGGGCTGCTCCTGCTGCAGGAGCGCCACCAGCTGCGCCGCTTTGCATGCTCTTCATCATTTCCTGCGCCATACCAAAGCCCATGGCCATGGTAGCGGGCATGGTGGCCGCAGCCGCGCCTTCGCCGCCATTGGCCATGGCCGCGCCCATCTGGTACTTCACATAGTCGTTGAGGTTGCCAATAGCGCCCATGCTGGAGCGCTTGTCGATGGCCTGCTCCACCTCGGGCGGCACGGACACGTTTTCCAGCAGGAAGCTGGTGATCTCCAGACCGTATTTTTCGCTGACGGCGGGGTTGATGAGTTGCAGCAGCGCATCGCCCAGCTCGCTGTAGCGCTGGGCCACATCCAGCGCAGGCACCTGCGCCTTCGCCAGCGCTTCAGAGAAGATGCTGACGATGCGCGAGCGCATGGTGTCGGCAAACTCGTCGATGCGGAAATTCTGGTCCGTGCCCGCCACCTCCTTGAGGAACAGCGCGGCGTTGGTGATGCGGAAGTCGTAGGTACCAAAGGCGCGCAGACGAATCACGCCAAAGTCCTTGTCGCGCATCATGATGGGGTTGGACGTGCCCCATTTGTTGCCCGTGAACAAGCGCGTGTTGATGTAGTAAACATCGCACTTGAAAGGGGAGTTGAAACCGTACTTCCAACCGCGCAGCGTGGACAGAATCGGAATGTTCTGCGTGGTCAGCTGATAGCGGCCCGGATTGAACAGGTCGGCAAACTGGCCTTCGGAGACAAACTGCACCTGCTGCGACTCGCGCACGATCAGCTGGGCGCCGTTCTTGATTTCCTTGTCCTCATCGGGCCAGCGATACGACAGCGTGTCGCGCGAATCATCGGTCCATTCGATGATTTCTATCAGTTGCTTGGTAATGATTTTCATGAAATCCATGGCGGGCTCCGAAAGGGGATGGCGGGAAATGAATGATTCTAGGAGTCAAACGGCAATGGCCGGTTCCTTGAGTCGGGTGCTAGATGCGGAAATTGTTAAAAAGTGAGCGCCAAGGGCTTGCTGCATCTATAAGTTGGCGATAAACACAGCTGTAGTCCCCATCAATAGAGCGGAGTGCGCTAGCATTTTTTGCTTTTCACATTTTGAAATCACCTGCGTGGCCTGATTCGTGAAAATGCCCGCTGTGGGGCTGCGCCGACAGAGTACGCCCGTGATCAGTGGCACAGACTTAGAATCTACCGCTTAATGCGGTCGATACCGCCCAGAACACCTCTTATTGAAGATGCCGCCTGCAATCGACCGCGATTGCGGCGTGCGAACGTACCTTTAGTCATGCTGACCTTCCAACAAATCATTCTGAAACTGCAGTCCTACTGGGCCGAACATGGCTGTGCATTGCTACAGCCTTATGACATGGAAGTCGGCGCCGGTACTTCGCACACTGCTACTTTCCTGCGCGCCATCGGCCCAGAGCCATGGAAGGCTGCCTATGTGCAGCCCAGCCGCCGCCCCAAGGACGGCCGCTATGGCGAGAACCCCAATCGCCTGCAGCACTACTACCAGTTTCAGGTCGTTCTGAAGCCCGCGCCCGACAACATCCTGGAGTTGTACCTGGGCTCGCTCGAAGCCCTGGGGTTTGATCTGAAGAAGAACGACATCCGCTTTGTCGAAGACGACTGGGAAAACCCCACGCTGGGCGCCTGGGGCCTGGGCTGGGAAGTCTGGCTCAACGGCATGGAAGTGACGCAGTTCACCTACTTCCAGCAAGTGGCCGGCATTGACTGCAAGCCCGCCACCGGCGAAATCACCTACGGCCTGGAGCGTCTGGCCATGTATCTGCAGGGCAAGGAATCGGTGTACGACCTGGTCTATACCGACGGCCTGAGCTACGGCGACGTGTTCCACCAGAACGAAGTGGAGCAGTCCACTTACAACTTCGAGCACTCGAATGCCGAGTTCCTGTTCGAGGCCTTCAACGCCCACGAAGGCACGGCCAACAAGCTGATCGACGCCCAACTGGCGCTGCCCGCCTATGAGCAAGTGCTCAAGGCCGCCCACACTTTCAACCTGCTGGATGCCCGTGGTGCCATCAGCGTGACCGAGCGCGCTGCCTATATCGGTCGCATTCGCAACCTGGCCCGCGCTGTGGGCAAGAGCTATCTGGACAGCCGTGCGCGCCTGGGCTTCCCCATGGCACCCAAAGCCCATGCCGATGAAGTGCTGGCCGAACTGGCCAAGGCGGCAGAGCAGGCAGCCAAGAAGGCTGCGTAATTCTGTCTTTACGCTCCACAGTCCCATATATAAGTAATTTCAGCCGCTAGCCCTTATCCATCAAGCGCTGGCAGCTATCAAAATCATCATGAACGCATCGAATCTACTGGTTGAACTGTTTGTCGAAGAGCTGCCGCCCAAGGCGCTGCAAAAGCTGGGTGACGCTTTTGCCACCGTCATCTTCGACCAGCTCAAGACCCAAGGCCTGCTGGCCTCCACCGAATCGCGCCTGACGGCTTATGCATCGCCCCGCCGTCTGGCGGTGCACGTCACCGAAGTGCTGCCCCAGGCCGAAGACAAGGCGGTCTCACAAAAGCTGATGCCCGTGGCGGTGGGTCTGGATGCCGAAGGCAAGCCCACCGCAGCGCTGCTCAAAAAGCTGGCGGCGCTGGGTGCCGACGAATCTGCCGTGGCTGGCTTGAAGCGCCAGGGCGAAGGCAAGGCTGAAGCTCTGTTCTACGAATCTACCGCCAAGGGCGTGCTGCTCACGGATGGCGTGCAAAAGTCGCTGGACGAAGCGCTGGCCAAGCTGCCCATCCCCAAGGTCATGCGCTACCAGTTGCAAGACGGCTGGACCAGCGTGCACTTTGTGCGTCCCGCCCACGGTCTGGTCGTGCTGCATGGCACCCAGGTGCTGATCGGTGTGAAGGCACTGGGCCTGACTGCAGGCTCTGCGACCCACGGCCACCGCTTCGAAGCTGCTGTGGAGCCTGTCGTGCTGCAAAGCGCTGACAGCTATGCCGAGCAACTGCGTGAAGAGGGTGCCGTGATCGCCAGCTTTACCGAGCGCCGTGCCGATATCGCTGCGCAGTTGAAAGCGGCTGCTGAACGCATTGGTGGCGGTGTGCGTGCGATCGACGACGAAGCGCTGCTGGATGAAGTGACGGCCCTAGTCGAGCGCCCCAATGTGCTGATCTGTGAATTCGAAAAGGAATTTCTGGACGTGCCCCAGGAATGCCTGATCCTGACCATGAAGGCCAACCAGAAGTACTTCCCGCTGCTGGACGCCAATGGCAAGCTGACAAACCAGTTCCTGGTGGTCAGCAACATCAGCCCGCAAGATGCCAGCGCTGTGACAGGCGGCAATGAGCGTGTGGTGCGCCCCCGTCTGGCGGACGCCAAGTTCTTCTTTGACCAGGACCGCAAGAAGACCTTGGCAAGCCGGGTCGAAGGCCTGGGCAAGGTCGTCTATCACAACAAGCTAGGCACCCAGGGCGAGCGCGTTGAGCGCGTGCGTGCGATTGCCAAGGCAATCGCTCAGCAACTGGGTGACGCACAACTGGTGCAGCAGGCCGACCAAGCCGCCATGTTGGCCAAGACAGACTTGGTGACTGACATGGTGGGTGAGTTCCCTGAACTGCAAGGCACCATGGGCCGCTACTACGCGTTCAACGATGGTCTGGATGTCGCAGTGGCCGACGCGATTGAAGACCACTACAAGCCCCGCTTTGCGGGCGATGAACTGCCTCGCGGCCAAGCGGGTGTGGTGGTGGCACTGGCCGACAAGTTGGAAACCCTGGTCGGCATGTTCGGTATCGGCAACCTGCCCACCGGCGACCGCGACCCCTTCGCCCTGCGCCGCCACGCGCTGGGCGTGATCCGCATGCTGGTCGAAAAAGACCTGCCATTGGATCTGCACGCCTTGCTGCAAAGCGTGGCCCCTGCATTTGGCGACAAGATCCAGAATCCCACGGGGCCATTGGAAGATTTCTTCTTCGATCGCCTGTCCGTCAGCCTGCGTGAGCAAGGCTTTAGCGCTCAGGAAGTGGAAGCCGTGCTGGCCCTGCGCCCTCAGCGTCTGGCGGATGTGCAAAAGCGCCTGGAAGCCGTGCGTGCCTTTGCCGCACTGCCTGAAGCACCGGCCCTGGCTGCGGCCAACAAGCGCGTGGGCAACATCCTGAAGAAGGCGGAAGCCGAAGTGCAGGCGCAGGTGAATGAGGCTTTGCTGGTGGAGCAGGCGGAAAAAGACCTGTATGTCGCACTGCAGTCTGTGGCCCCCAAGGCCGAGCAGCAGTTTGAATTAGGGGATTACACCGCCAGCCTGCAAACCCTGGCCGCATTGCGTGCGCCCGTGGATGCTTTCTTTGAGCATGTGATGGTGAATGCGGAGGACGCTGCGCGGAAGGCTAACCGTTTGGGGTTGTTGGCTGCGTTGCATAACGCGATGAATCGAGTGGCGGCGATCGCAAATCTGGTTGCATAAATCATGATTAAATGGATTGCTTGTCACCTTTTGGGATAAAGAGAATACGGTATTGTTTGATTCGAGCAATACCTCTTTCCCTTTTGAAATTAAGCACTCGCCCCAGATCGGACTGTGCAGGCACGACGACTGGGGCGTTCTTTTATATTGAGTAGCCTTCGATGACACTAATAAAAACCAGCATACTCAATGGTATTGCAGTGATCATAAAAATGTTGACGCTGCTGGGTGTCAACAAAGTCCTTGCCATTTATGTAGGACCTGCAGGTTACGCAGCCATTGGACAATTTCAGAATGCTGTGCAGGTGATCACGACATTCGCCAGTGGCGCTATCAATACCGGTGTCACAAAATATACTGCAGAATATTATGAAGATGAGGGAAAACAGCGTGCCGTCTGGCGTGCTGCTGGAACTATTGCATTAATTGGATCTCTGACTACCGGTATTCTTATTATTATTTTTCGCCAATATCTTTCTCAGTGGTTCTTGAAAAATACGGAGTATGGTGGCGTTTTTGGATGGTTTGGGGCAACTCTGGTATTCTTTGTGTTCAATAGCCTATTGTTGGCAATATTGAATGGTAAAAAGGATATTAGACGCTATGTGGTTGCAAACATATTTGGTAGCTTGTTTGCCTTTGCTGCCACAAGCCTTATGTCCATCAGGTTCGGTCTGTATGGCGCACTGATAGCATTGGCTGTTTACCAGTCTCTAGCTTTCTTTGTGACCTTTTGGTTATGTGTCAAAGCAGACTGGTTCGGCTTTAAATTTCTGGTTGGAGCCGTCGATAAAGGAATTGCAATCAATCTTGCAAAATATACGGCTATTGCTTTGGTAACAGCCGTATGCTCGCAGTCCAGTCAGATTTTTATACGCAATCATATTGGGGAAACATATGGATGGATCAGTGCTGGACACTGGGAGGCTATGTGGCGCTTGAGTACGGCCTATTTGATGATGGTTACAACAACTTTAAGTGTCTACTATCTTCCTAGGCTCTCTGAACTCAAATGGGCGAAAGAGATTAAGAAGGAGATCTACCAAGGCTACAAGATAATAATTCCTGTAACAATGTTTGGTAGTCTCATGATTTATATATTCCGTGATCTAGTTGTCAAGATCGTCTTTACGGAAGAGTTTTACCCGATGCGGGATCTATTTGCTTGGCAAATGATTGGGGATAATCTAAAAATCGCAAGCTGGTTAATTTCTTTTATCATGCTTGGAAGATCCTTCATCAAGGAATGTATTATTTCAGAAATACTATTTGCCTTGTGTATAAGTTCTTTGAGCTTCTTCTTGGTGAACAAGTATGGAGCTAATGGTGCATGCCTAGCTTATGCGATAAGCTATCTACTTTACTGGATTGGCATGTATGTCTTTGTTTTCAAGAAAATTTCATTCATGGAAAGTATGAATTCAGAATGATTGATTGAGTATCTATGATGGTGTAATCATATTTACCATAAACCATCTCTCTTGAAATAACATTGAGTGAAGCAAATGAAAAAAGTTCTGTTCGTATTTGGAACCCGGCCCGAAGCCATTAAGATGGCGCCTGTAGTAAAAGCTCTTCAGGAAAATAATAGTCTTGAAGCTAAAGTCTGCGTGACAGCGCAACACCGTGAAATGCTGGATCAGGTGCTGGAGCTTTTCAAAATCAAGCCGGATTATGATTTGAACCTCATGACGAGCAGCCAGACTTTGGCGGAAATATCAACCAAAGCACTTAATGGAGTCTTTGGAATTTTGCAGGAATGGAAGCCGGATTTGGTTCTTGTCCATGGGGATACGACAACCACAGCTGCAGCGGCGATGGCATGCTTTTATCAGAGAGTACCTGTCGGTCATGTAGAAGCAGGCTTGCGAACAAATAATATATGGTCGCCTTGGCCGGAAGAGTTCAATCGCCGTGTAACCGGCCTAGTTGCTAGGCTCAATTTTGCACCAACCGCGGAAGCCAAGACCAATTTGCTGACTGAAAACGTTCCAGAAGAATGGATCGATATTACTGGAAATACAGTGATTGATGCCTTATTGTTTATCAGTAAGTATATTGACGAAAATAGTGATGTTCAGGAAAAATTGTCTAAGAAATTTGATTTTCTGGATTCAAAAAAGAAAATGCTTCTTGTAACTGGACATAGACGCGAAAATTTTGGCGATGGTATGAAGTCGATATGTCTCAGCCTTCTGAGCCTTTCTCAGCGCAAGGATCTAGATATTGTCTATCCAGTTCATATGAATCCCAATGTCAAAGGTCCAGTCGAAACATATTTGACGAATCAGCCGAATATTCATCTTCTGTCTCCTCAGGATTATTTGTCATTTGTCTATTTGATGAAGAAATCAAATATCATCCTTACAGATAGTGGCGGAATTCAAGAAGAAGCACCCGCCTTGGCGAAGCCTGTACTTGTGATGAGAGACACGACAGAGCGTCCAGAAGCCGTAGCTGCAGGCACTGCAAAGTTGGTTGGGACTAATGAGCAGCGTATCGTTGCAGAAGTTGCCAAGCTTTTAGAGAGCGATGCAGAGTATGCAAAGATGGCCGAGAGCAAGAATCCCTATGGTGATGGAAGATCCAGTCAGCATATCTTGGCATCGGTTCTGAATTTTTTGAAGTAAAAATATGATTGTCTTTGTTGCAAAATTCCCATCTATGATGAATGAAAAGGATGGATTTACACAAAGAATTGCGTGGATTGATACGCTGGTTCATGATGTTCCACGCATATATCTAGACATTTCTTTGGGTGGAAATATTCGGAAAAAGAAGGTTGAAATAGGCTCTGCGACTGTTTTTCAGTTGAATTTGTTATTGCATTTTTTTTACATAATAAGGATTTTCAAAAATTCCTCAATCGTCTATATTCACTCTGTTTATAACGCTTTAAGGGCCATACCTGCATACTGGTTGTCAAATACAGTTACAGATATGCATGGTATTGTTCCTGAGGAAATGCATGTCGCCAATAAGAAATGGCGTGCCAGGCTGTTTGGTCATATAGAGAAGATTGTTATTAAGAAAAGCTCGATAGCTGTCTTTGTGACAAATGCAATGAAGATACATTTTAGAGATAAATATAAAAGAGATAATTCGGAAGACAAGGTTATTGCGATTTTGCCAAAGATAGATGATGAAAGAGGATTGCTTGATAAAATTCTTTCCTCGGAAAGAGATTTGGGATCTGCAATTTATGCGGGAGGTATTCAGCCCTGGCAGAATATTTCACTGATGCTAAATGCTGCGGCTAGGGTTAATGATTACAAGTTCACTTTTTTATCCAGTGACTATCAAAAACTGGGTCAGCTGGCCTCTGATGCAAAAGTCAATAATTTTTCAAGCTTTGCTGTGGAACCAAAGGACGTTGCGACATATTATTTGAAGAATGAATTTGGATTCATACTGCGTGATCCTATCGCGGTAAATAAGGTCGCATGTCCTACAAAACTGGTGGAGTATTTCCATTGGGGTGTGATTCCGATAGTTTTATCTCCCGATATTGGGGATTTTAATGAGATGGGGTTTCAATATATATTGCTGAATGACTTTATGTCCGGAAAGATCCCTCGAGAAGATGATCTAAAGGCAATGCGCTTAAAGAATAGGGAAATAATTGATATTTTAAACTTGGCCTGCAATAAAGAGCTTTTTGCCTTGAGGGAAAAGCTTCGAGCATCCTATGAATGAAATGATCGCCTGCTGATAAATTTGGTTGAACAGGTAAATTATTTCTCAATGAAAAAGCCATAAAGCACATGCTTCCATACTATTTGCTTTTTTGTTTTTTTGGTGTTCTGGCTTTTCTTGAATATTTCAAATCAATCCAGAAATTGGATAAATTGGTTTTCCCATTTTCATTTCTAGTTTTACTTTTTTTCTATGGCTTCAGGTTTGATGTTGGAATTGATTGGAGTGTATATTACTCCTTCTATGATCAGGTAGAGCCGCTTGGTCTTGTCTTGCACGGTGAATTTATCGCTCCAATATTTTTCTCTCCTGAGTTTGCTCCATTGGATTTTGGTTACAGGGTTCTAAATTCCATTTTTAAATCGTGGGGAATAGGTTTTCAAGGGCTCGTTTTCCTTATTTCATTATTCAATCTTGTATCTCTTTATAAATTTATTAACTATGCCAGACTGAAGTATAAATTCTCTTTTTTGTTGGTCTTCCTTTCTTTGGCCATGTTTAGGGAATTTGACATATTCAGGCAGTCTCTGTCTTTTTATGTATTTTTATTTTCATTGAAATATATTGATGAAAAATTATGGAGATATGTGGTTATTAATATAATGGGGGCATTTTTTCATATTGGTGCTTTGATGCTTTTACTGATGTTGCCGATATTGAAGATGAAATTCTCTAGAAACCAGATGCTGCTGGTTTTGTTTTTTTATATTATGACAATGATTTTCCCCTTGCCACTGATATCTGTAACGCTCGCATTTGCCGAGATGATGTCTTTGCCTTCGTGGTTATTGGTGAAAATGGTGGCTATGCATGATTATTTGAATTATCCGCGGGAGCTTGGTCTGACTATATCTATACCATGTATTTTTTTATTGTTAATGATGATTTTGAAATATAATGTGTACAATAATCTTTTGCGTCGCGATATTATTCTGTTGAATTTGTTTTTCTGTTATTTATTAATTAATATTCTGGGCTCTGAAATAAATGAATTTGTAACTCGTTTTGGATATTATTTCTTTGTAGGCATAGCTTTGGGATTTTCTTTTATTCCTGTGTTTATTGAAAAAATCTCTAAGCTTGTTATTTCTATAATTCCTGTGGTATTTGCTATTGCGAAGCTTTTCTTGATGATGGAAACCCCTGCAACCAGTGCGACTTATGCACCATACACTAATTACCTCTTCGAAAATGAAGAGGATAGGTTCTTAAGTATTGATGCCAAAAAATCAGTTATCACTGATTATTACTTTGAAAAGTAAAATTTGATTTGGAGATGACGATGGATTCGGTTGATATATTGATGTCTGTCTATAATGGTGAAAAATTCATTGAGGCGCAGCTGCTTTCATTGCTTAACCAGAGCTATGAAAACATAAAAATAATTATCAGAGATGATGGATCGAGAGATGCAACTAAGGAAATAATATTGGATTATGTGGCTAGATTTCCAGAAAAAATACAATATCTCAATGAAGAAAATAATATCGGAAGCTCAAAAAGCTTTTTGAGGCTATTGGATTTTTCAGAAGCAGATTATTTTATGTTCTGCGACCAAGACGATGTCTGGTGCTCAGACAAGGTGGAAATATGTTTGCAAAAAATAAAAAAGACCGAGAGCTCTTGTGAAAGAGAAAAGCCTGTTCTGATTTTTTCAGATTTGAAGGTTGTTGATGTTCATTTGAATATACTGAGCGAATCTCTCTGGAAAACTCAAAAATTAGACCCAAGTATTTCTTTGCACTGGAAAAAACTACTAGCACAGAATGTGGTAACTGGTTGTACCATGATGCTAAACAAGTGTATAAAAAAATATATAAAGCCAGAAATAAATTTCAAGATACACCATGATCAATTAATTGCCGTATTGGCCTCGAAGTATGGGGAAGTATCATGGGTGGACTCCCCTACGATGCTTTATCGTCAGCATCAAGAAAATGTTCTTGGTGCTCTGGGAGTTAATGGATCCTATTTGATGAGAAAGATCTTTGGATTGAAAAACAATCTTCAATTTTTCAAGGATGCTTCAGAGTATTTTGATAAGGATGTTCGTGTTTCGGAATTGTTTTTGCTCAAATTCTTGATCAATATTAAAAGAATTTAATAAGCGATGAAGTAAGGGTGAACATGTCAAAAAATATTAAAACGAAAAATGAAAAGCCGCGTATTGCGTTCGTGGGTAGTGTTGGCGTTCCCAATCGATATGGCGGATTTGAGGCCTTTCTTGAGCACTGTGGTCCAGAAATAGCGAAGGACGCTGCTGAGGTTTTTGTGACTTGTGATGCCTCGGTATACGAAGACCAGTCTAGCAACTTTCAGGGGATGAAAAGGATATTTATCCCGATCAAGGCCAATGGAGGATCGTCAATTTTCCATGATGCACTTGCTTTTCTGAGAGTCTTCAAAAATTCATCTCATATTTTCTTTTTAGGTGTTTCTGGCGGATTATGGTTTCCCGTTTTTAGATTGATGTGCGATCTTTCAGGGAAAAAGATTATTGTTAATATCGATGGCGTCGAGTGGCGTCGTAGCAAATTTGGAAAAACAAAACGAGGAATACTGCGTCTGTTGGATGGAATGTCGCAGGTCTTTGCCCATAAAATTATTTATGATAATGAAGGGCTTCATTCTTATATTCTGAGGCCATTTATCAAAAAATCTTCACTTATAGCCTATCCCGGAGATTATGTGAAGAGGATATCTGGTGTTGAAATAAAAAAAAGGCACGCACTCACAATTTGCCGGATCGAACCTGAAAATAATCTGGATGTACTCATCGAGGGGGCCTTGAATTCGAATCTGGAGCTTTATACCGTAGTGGGGAACTGGAATCACAGTCCCTATGGAAGAAATCTTCGTGAAAAGTATAAAGATCAGCCTAGAATTAGATTGTTAGACCCTATCTATGATGCAACAAGGTTGGCGGAGCTGCGCCAGTCATGTGAGATTTATTTGCATGGGCACAGCGTGGGCGGTACGAATCCATCGTTGGTGGAAATGCTGTTTTATGATTGCCGAATCTTGTGCTTTGATGTGAACTTTAATCGATTTTCCACTGAAAATAAAATGGAATACTTTAAAGATTCCCAAGAGCTTTCAGAAATCTTGGCAAAAAATGGAAAAATTATGCTCAGCCGGTCCGGGTTGCGTGAAAGATATTCCCGGAGTGCAATTGCGAAAAAATACCTTGAATTGATTTGAGATGCTTTAACGCTTGGGCATCCAGCGAAAAAATGCGAGCTTGCTATAGAATATAATGTAGCAAACGAAGCTGAAAATAAAAGAGAGTGCAGTTAATATTTTGCTTTGGTAGGTGAAAACAGCAAGAAAGCAGGGTATTGCTGCATAAATCCAAAGAAAAGGAGATGTCAATCCATTCTGCATGGGTTTTGAAAAATTGGAGAACATTTTTCTCGCCCAACGTTTGTTTGCGAGCGAATGCAGGTGGAAGAAATCAGGCTCAGTTGGGCTGTAACCTTCACGCAGGGAACGCCGTAAAATACTAAAGCTTACTTCAATAATGGGATAAGAGCAAATGAGTAGGCTGGTCCAAGGTGAAACCGACTGATTCCGTTCAGGAAGCAGTACGGCAATCCAAGCTAAGGTAAATCCCAGAAAATAAGCACCTCCATCACCAAGGAATATTTTTCCTTTAGGCCAGTTGACGAAGAAGAAGCCTGCTACGGCCCCAGCAATAATCAAGCAAGTAAAGGCGAGAGGGATATCTCCAACATGTCTTGCAACGACTCCGAAAGCAGCAAGAATAATTAGGGCGGTGCCTGCAGTCAGACCATTGAGTCCATCGATAATATTGATGGAGTTAGCAACACCTCCGACTGCGATAGCAGTGAAGATGACGGAGATGATGGTGAAGCTCAGCAGGAAGTCAATGCCTGGGATGTCGACATGTGTGAGCGATGTTCCTGTAATGCCCCAGCCCAGAACACCGGATGCCATCGTGGCAAGAAGGCGGACTTTGACTGAAACTTTCTTAGTTAAATCCTCCAGAAGACCAAAAATAAAAGCTGGTATTCCGGCCATCAAAATAGCGCCAAGAATCATTCGCTTTTCGGCCGCTGCAGAGCCATGGCTAGATGCAGCGAAGCCTGCGAAGACGCCAATTGCAATACCAATGCCTCCAATTCTGGGTGTTGGAGTTGTGTGAACTTTTTGAACCCCACTACTTGAATCCATGGAAAAGCTGCCATGCCATTTTTTTGTAAGAACAAGTAGAAGGCAGGTTGCAAAAGAAGCCAGCAGAGCAATGGTCGCGTCGTAGCGTATTAGTTCAAGAAGCGAAAATTGAGTTGAAAACATGCAATTAGTTCTTGTTTAGGGCTTGATTATCAATCTGGGGGCGATCGTTGGAGCACGTCGTGTCAGTGCGTTGTTTGCGGCACAATGCAGCCCATCTGTTTTGAACATTGTCCCATGGGACCGAGCTTTGATCTATGACCACCGTTGACCCCACCACCCAGATCGCCCCCCGCGACAAAGCCGAAATCCTCGCTCAGGCGTTGCCCTACATCCGTAAGTTCCACGGCAAGACCATGGTCATCAAGTATGGCGGTAACGCCATGACGGACCCTGCCTTGCAGGCTGACTTTGCGGAAGATGTGGTGCTGCTCAAGCTGGTGGGGATCAACCCTGTGGTGGTTCATGGTGGTGGGCCGCAGATTGAGGCGGCACTGGGGCGTCTGGGCAAGAAGGGCGAATTCATCCAGGGCATGCGTGTCACGGATGAAGAGACCATGGAAGTGGTGGAGTGGGTGCTTGCTGGCGAGGTGCAGCAGGACATCGTGGGCCTGATTCACCAAGCCGGCGGCAAGGCTGTGGGTCTGACGGGGCGTGACGGGGGCTTGATTCGTGCCAAGAAGCTCAAGATGCTGGACAACAAGGATCCGAACATCGAGCACGACGTGGGGCAGGTTGGCGATATCGTGGCCATTGATCCCAGTGTGGTGAAGGCGCTGCAGGAAGATGCATTCATTCCTGTAATCAGCCCCATTGGCTTCGGTGAGGAAAACGAGAGCTACAACATCAATGCCGACGTGGTTGCAAGCAAGCTGGCCACTGTGTTGCAAGCTGAAAAACTGGTGCTTTTGACCAACACTCCCGGTGTTCTGGACAAGGCTGGTCAGCTTTTGACGGATCTGACTGCTCGTGAAATCGACGGTTTGTTTGCGGATGGCACTATCTCTGGCGGTATGTTGCCTAAGATCGCCGGTGCGCTGGATGCCGCCAAGGCCGGTGTGAATGCCGTGCATATCATTGATGGCCGCGTGCCGCATTCCATGTTGCTGGAAATTTTGACCGACCAGGCCTACGGCACGATGATTCGCAGCCATTGATAGGCTGTCCGGCCCTGACAGCGGCACTCTTTTGCAGAGTGACTTTTCGCAGAAGGCGTTAACATCGCCGCAGGGCTTTTCCGGGCGGGGTCGCGCTCAAGACTCCGCCGCAAGCCGCCTTCTGGGCGGCTTTTGTTTTTGAGCAAGGTAGGACTTTATGCGTTTGCTTCTGGTGGAAGATGATGTGATGGTGGCCAGCGGTATCAAGCTGGGTCTTTCCGATGCCGGTTATGCGGTGGATTGGGTGGGTAGCGCCGAGCGTGCGCTCGAGGTGCTGGCTCAGGAAGCATTTGATGTGGCGGTGATCGATATCGGCCTGCCGGGCATCAACGGCCTGGAGCTGACACGCCGCCTGCGCAGCAGTGATGTGGAGAGCAAGGCCATGCCGGTGCTGATTCTGACGGCGCGCGATGCGCTGCAAGACCGTGTGCAAGGGCTGGACTGGGGGGCGGATGACTACATGGTCAAGCCTTTTGAGCTGCCAGAGTTGCTGGCGCGTCTTCGTGCCTTGATGCGGCGCTCGCAAGCCGCGACTTCTGCGGTATTGAACTTTGGCTGTATCGAGCTGGATACGGCAGGTCGCCGCGCCGGTGCGCGCCAGCTGCCGCAGGAAGGCGAAGCGGAAGGGAAGTTGCTGCCTATTGACCTGGGGCCGCGTGAGTGGACGGTGCTGGAGTATCTGCTGCTCAATGCGCCCAAACCCGCCAGCAAGGAAAAGCTGCTGCAGGCACTGACCGGATGGGATCGTGAAATCACTCCCAATGCGGTGGAAGTTTATGTGTCCCGGCTGCGCAGCAAACTGGAGCCGCATGGTGTGGCATTGCGCTCGATTCGTGGGTTTGGTTATCGACTTGAGTTGATGCCGGAAGCTCAGTGATTTTCAAAACTGATAGCTGCTTGCGCTTTATGAATATGATTTTCAGCTATTTATATAGAAGAATCTCTTATTAATCGTGCGGAGTAAGCGGCGGATTCAAATGTGAAGTGCAACACCCTTGAATTCAATGGATGAGGGTGGAGTGCTGGGGAGAGTTGATCAGTAGCTCTCGATAAACCGACAGCGGTGATCGTACCCCAAGGCCCTTGCGAGGGCGGTTGTTGATTTCATCAGCAATCGCATCGAGTTGCTCTTGGCTGTAGATGCTCAGATCCATGCCTTTGGGCAGGTACTGGCGCACCAAGCCATTCATGTTCTCGTTGGAGCCACGCTGCCACGGGCTGTGTGGGTCACAGAAGTACACCGCCACGCCCGTGTTGGCGGTCAATTGCTTGTGTAGCGCCATCTCCTTGCCCTGGTCGTACGTCATGCTTTGGCGCATGGGCTGCGCAATGCCCAGCAGCTTATCTGTAAAGGCTTGCATGACATTGGCTGCACTGGCTGGTTTGAACGCAGGCAACTTGACCAGCATGAGCAGTCGGCTGGTGCGCTCGACCAAGGTGCCTACGGCACTTGCATTGCCAGCACCCTTGATGAGGTCACCTTCCCAATGCCCTGGGAACTGCCGATCCTCAACTTCAGGCGGACGTACGTGGATGCTGAGCATGTCTGGGATCTGTCCACGACGATCCTGTCCTTTGCTACGGGGCAGCCGTTTGTTGTGAGCATGGCGCAAAGTGGCAATCAATTCCTTGCGCAACTCACCCACGGGCTGGGCATAGATGCAGTTGTAGATGGTTTCGTGCGACACGCGTAGCTCATGGCCTTTGGGGTACAGGCGTGCAAGTGTCAGCGCAATTTGCTCTGGTGACCAACGCAAACGCAAGAAATGCAATACCAAGAACCACAAGATCCCTTGTGAATGAAGCTTGGGATCAGATCTTGTGCTGCGTCTTCTGTAAAGCCACTGCTGTTGCGCTTGCCTGCTGGCATATCCATCGCTGGATACTGAGTTGCGAGCAATCTCACGGCTGACGGTGCTGGCACTGCGCCCTAGCAAACGCGCAATGCTGCGTACGCTATGACGCTGCAGCAGCAAACTGGCTATGGTGACTCTGTCTTCTGGTTGAAGTTGGCGATAGGACGAACGACTTGCTGACATCTGCTGACCTTAACGGTTGCAGGTGTTGCACTTCACATTTGAATCCGCCAGCTATAAAAATAGAGTTCACTCTATTGATTAAGTAAATATTAATGACCGCGAATCTGCGCTTTCGCCTGCTGGTTTTGCTTTTGGTGCCGTTGATGCTTTTGGCGGCAATGGGAGGCTGGTTTAGCTATAGCGCCGCGGACGAAGCCTCCACCCAGCACGACCAGCGTTTGCTGCGCCTGCTGCCTGCACTGGCCGACTCGGTGCTCGCACCCTCCATTACCGATGGCACGCCTCCGTTGGTGTCGCTGACTCCCAGCGTCGAAGAGTTTTTGCGCAATCAGGGCGATGAAGCGGGCTATGCCATTGGCGACCTGCAGGGCAATGTGGTAGCTGGCGATGCCTGGATCAATTTTGACGTGCCGGCGACCGGAACGGCCGAGTTTCACAGCCAAGAGCATGACGGGGTGACCTATCGCGTTGCCGTACTCAAGGCTGAAACCTATGGCGCTGGCGAGATGGTGGTCATGCTGGCCGACAGCTCGGACGTGCGCCAGCAATGGGTGCGCCAGCTGCTCATGCATGTCTTGCTGCCCAACCTGTTGCTGATCGCCGGTGCGGCGGTGGCGATCTACTGGTCGGTGAGCCGGGCCTTCAAGCCGCTGCACAAGCTGACCCAAGCGGTGGAGCGCCGCTCGCCGCGCGATCTCAGTCCGATTGATGAGCAGACCTCGCCGGCTGAAGTGCGTCCGCTGGTGCGCTCGCTCAACCGACTGTTCTCCTTGGTCAATGCGCAGGCCGAAGGTCAGCGCCGCTTTGTGGCCGATGCCGCCCACCAGCTGCGCACGCCGCTGGCTGCCTTGCAGACCCAGGTGGAGGCCTGGGCTTTGAGCGGTCAGGAAGCACGCCGGCTTGCCAAGCGCACAGGGGAGCCAGCGCAGGTGGTCTTGACCGTGGAACAGATTGAGCATCTGCGCGATGCGACAAGGCGAACGTCTCAGCTGGCACGTCAGCTGCTGGCCTTGTCGCGCGCGGATGCACGCAATGCCGAGGTTCAGCCATTGCAGGAGGTGGATCTCAAGGAGCTTTGCGAGAGCATGTTGGAGAACTTCATCGATCGTGCTTCCAGTAAGGAGCTGGATTTCGGTCTGGAGGTAGAGCCGGCTTCCGTGTGGGGTCACAGCTGGTTGCTGCGTGAACTGGTCTCCAATTTGGTGGAGAACGCGATCAAGTACACGCCGGGCCACGGCAGCGTCACGCTGCGCTGCGGCCTGCGCCCCCAGCCTTTGGGCACAGAGGATGCAAGCTTGTTGCAAATGCCTGGCGTGCAGCAATGGGCCTTTATTGAAGTGGACGATGACGGCCCCGGTGTTCCGCCTGAGGAGCGCAGCCAGATTACCCAGCGTTTTTATCGGGCGCAGGGTGTTGTGGAAGAAGGCACAGGCTTGGGGCTGGCCATTGCAGATGAAATAACGCAATTACATCAAGGTGTATTGAGTTTTACAGAGGGAAGTTTTGGTCGCGGCTTATTAGTCAGGCTGGAAATACCGGTTCAATCCGTTTCAGAAGGCAGCCATGGTGTATCTGAAGCTCGCAAGGCCTGATTTCTCGGTTACGCTCGTGAGTTGGTGAGAGCGGAGGTTAAAAGTTCAGGACGGAGACTGCAAACTCAGCAGTATTAAGCAGAGTTTGGCGTGCCTGGCACCTGCCGATAAGGATAGTCGTGTGCTTAACAGTGCAACTGGCTGTGAGAAAATTGCTAATAAATACTGAGTCGCCTATGTCTGAGTCTGAAGTCCTGTCGCCTGTTTCCAATATTGAAAATCCTGCGGAGGACAGCTCTGTCACTCCGGCCATGGCGCCAGCGCGCAAGCGGCCCAAGCCTGGTGAGCGTCGCGAGCAAATCCTGCAAGCCTTGGCCTCCATGCTGGAGAAGCCCGGTGCCGATCGCATCACCACAGCGGCTTTGGCTGCACACCTGAGCGTGAGCGAAGCCGCTCTGTACCGCCACTTCGCCAGCAAGGCGCAGATGTTCGAAGGACTGATCGAATTCATTGAGCAGTCGGTTTTCACACTGGTGCAGCAGATTGTGGGCCGCGATGTGCCCGATGCCCCGCACGATCCCATCGAAGGCGTGCGCAACGCCAACCGCGTGATTGCGCTGCTGCTGCAGTTTGGGGAGAAGAATCCCGGCATGGTGCGAGTGATGGTGGGTGACGCCATCGTGTTTGAACACGAGCGCCTGCAAACGCGCATGAACCAGTTCTTTGACCGTATTGAGTCCACACTGCGTCAGTGTCTGCGCCCTGCAGCTGGAGCCATGGGCTCGGCGGCCCCTACGGCAGAAGCTTCGGTGGCTGCCAGCGTGCTGACCTCGTTTGCCTTGGGTCGTCTGCAGCGCTATGCACGCTCGGGCTTTCGCCGCCTGCCGACCGAGCATCTGGATGCCAGCCTGGCCATGATGGTGGTGGCATAAACCATTGCATTGAAATCACGCTGATCTGAAAAACGCCGCAGTCTTGCGACTGGCGGCGTTTTTTTATGGGGCGATGGGCCTGTGAGCCCAGTGTTTACCCTTGAGGGAGCTCCATTCAAGCTGAAACTGTGCAAAATAAAACGAACGTTCGTTTTATTGAGATTTTCATGGTTTCGTCTGCTGCTCCTCGCTCCTCAACCTCTTCTGCTGCACGCGATGCTGTGCGAGCCGGAGGCCGTCCTGCGCAGCGGGGTCAGAAGAGAGTGCTCCAAGACTCAGCAAAAGGAGTTGCCAAGTCTCCCAAGTCACAAGAGGCTGCGCAAGCTGCGGTTAGCCCCAGTGCTCTGGCTCTGTCCAAGCCGCTGGGCCGCACGCTGGCAAAAGGTCAGCAAACCAAGGCCACGATTGTGGAGGCTGCTCTCAATTTGGCAACTCACATTGGTCTGGAAGGCCTGTCCATTGGTGCGATCGCAGAACTCACGGGTATGAGCAAGTCGGGCGTTTTTGCCCATTTCGGCTCGCGTGAGGAGTTGCAGATCTCCGTCGTTCACGAATACCACGATCGCTTCGAGCAGGAAGTCTTTTATCCGGCACTGGATGCGCCACGCGGTATTCCGCGTCTGCGTGAGCTGTTTGGCAACTGGATGCAGCGCACGTCCATGGAGATTGACTCCGGCTGCATCTATATCAGCGGCGCGGTGGAGTTTGATGACCGCACCGGCCCGGTGCGCGATGCGCTGGCCGAATCTGTCAGCACCTGGCTGGCAGCCATGCGCCGCACCATAGAGCAGAGTCAGGAGTGCGGCGACCTGCGTGCCGACGCTGACGCCAGCCAGCTGCTGTTTGAGATTCACGGCCTGATCCTGGCCCTGCACTACGAGGCGCGCTTTTTGCACAGCGAAGGCTCGATAGAACGCGCCCATTCCGGCTTCAACAATATTCTGGCGCGCTACGCCAGTGCGCCGCCTGCTGCCTGACAGGCACAAGGCAAGCGTCAGAGATATTCATCACTTCGATCAACGCAACCATCACAGGAGACGACCCATGCCCAGCTACAACCCGCCACTGCGTGATATGCAATTCCTCATGCACGAGGTCTTCAAGGTCACCGAGACCTATCAGCAGATTCCCAAGTATGCGGAGGTCGATGCGGACACCATCAATGCGGTGATCGAAGAGGCGGGAAAGTTTGCAGCCAATGTCGCGTTTCCTTTGAATATCTCCGGCGATGAAGAGGGCTGCACGCTGAACAAGGAGACCCACGAGGTCGCCACGCCCAAGGGCTTCAAGCAAGCCTATGTGCAGTTTGTCGAAGGCGGCTGGCCGGCACTGTCCTGCGACCCTGAATATGGTGGTCAAGGTCTGCCGTTTGTATTGAACTCGGCGCTGTATGAAATGCTCAACAGCGCCAACCAGGCCTGGACCATGTACCCCGGCCTGTCGCATGGCGCCTATGAGGCCCTGCATGCCTATGGCACGCCCGAGCAGAAAAAGATCTATCTGGGCAAGCTGACCAGCGGCGAATGGACCGGCACCATGTGCCTGACCGAGCCCCATTGCGGCACCGACCTGGGCCTGCTGCGCACCAAGGCCGAACCTCAGGCCGATGGCACGTACAAGATCACCGGCAACAAGATCTTCATCTCGGCTGGCGAGCATGACTTCACCAGCAACATCGTGCATCTGGTGCTGGCGCGTCTGCCCGATGCACCTGTTGGCTCCAAGGGCATCAGCCTGTTCGTCGTGCCCAAGTTCAAGGTGAATGCCGATGGTTCGCTGGGCGAGCGCAACCCCATCTTCTGCGGTGCGCTGGAGCACAAGATGGGCATTCATGGCAATGCCACGGCGCAGATCAATATCGACGGTGCCATCGGCACCCTGGTGGGCGAGCCCAACAAGGGCCTGCAGGCCATGTTCGTGATGATGAACGCGGCCCGTCTGGGCGTGGGCAACCAGTCGCTGGGGTTGACCGAGGTGGCCTACCAGAATGCGCTGGCCTATGCCAAGGACCGCCTGCAGATGCGCAGCCTGTCGGGTGTGAAGGCCAAGGACCAACCGGCCGACCCTATCATCGTCCACCCCGATGTGCGTCGCATGCTGCTCACGGCCAAGGCCTATGCAGAAGGCGGTCGCGCGTTGTCCACCTTCTGCGGCCTGCTGCTGGACAAGGAGCTGCACCACCCGGACGAGAAGGTGCGCAAGGACAGTGGCGAGCTGGTGGCCCTGCTGACGCCCATCGTCAAGGCCTTCATCACCGACAACGGCTGGACGGCGACGACGCTGAGCCAGCAGGTCTTTGGCGGCCACGGCTTCATCAAGGAATGGGGCATGGAGCAGTTTGTGCGCGATGCGCGCATCAACATGATCTATGAAGGCACGAACGGCATCCAGGCGCTGGATCTGCTGGGCCGCAAGATTCTGGGGAACCAGGGCGCGACGCTCAAGAAATTCGGCAAGCTGATTGCTCAGCTGGTGGAGGAAGAGGGCGTCAACGAGAAGATGAGCGAGTTCATCACGCCTATTGCCATGCTGGGCGAGCAGATGACCAAGTTCACCACCGAGATCGGTTTCAAGGGCATGCAAAACCCCGACGATGTGGGCGCTGCTGCCGTGGACTATCTGCGCGTGGCCGGCCACCTGGTCTTTGGCTACCTGTTTGCCCGCATGGCTCAAGTGGCGCTGCGTGAAATAGACGCGGGCAACGCCGATGCCTTCTATCAGGGCAAGCTGCAGACCGCGCGCTTTTACTTTGCCAAGCTGTTCCCCGAGACGCTGACGCTGATGCGTACCGCTCGCGCCGGCAGCCAGTCGCTGATGGACAGCGACGCGGCCCTGGCCTGATGCTGTGCAGGCGCATGCTGTATTGCTATTGAAAAAGTAGCTTCATGCGCCTATTCATCCGTTGTTTTTAATATAAAGGACTCGGAAATGAAGAAGATCAAAGCGGTAGCAGCTCTTGTATTGATAGCGGGCAGCATGTCGGCCGCCTGGGCGCAGATGTCACCCGTCGGCACCTGGCGCAGCATGGATGAAAAGGAAAACACGCCCAAGGCGCAGGTGAAGATCACCGAGGCCGGCGGCGTGGTCACGGGCAAGGTCGAGGCCCTGCTGCGCAAGGGCGCAGACCCGAATGCGCTGTGCACCGAGTGCAAGGATGAGCTGAAAGACAAGCCCGTGGTGGGCATGACGCTGATCAGCGGTGTCAAAAAGGTCGAGGGCAAGGAAGTCTGGGAAGGCGGCAAGATTCTCGACCCCGAAAACGGCAAGACCTATGCGGTGCGCCTGACGCCAGTGGAAGATGGCAAGAAGCTGGAAGTGCGTGGCTCCATAGGCCCGTTCGGCCGCACGCAGACCTGGATTCGGGTGCAGTAAATGAAGCACCCCCTGAGGCGCGGCGCGCCTTCCCCCTCTCTCGTTAGCGCTGTGCGCTACGGGAGGGGGACGACACCCTCGGTGCGGGGCGGCCCTTCCTCGGTGTCCCCTTTTTGGGGCGTCAGTTTCATGCGCTGTGCGCATTATGAAAACCTGAAGTGAATGCAAACATGTCCCGATTCAATGTGAAAAAAGTCGCCGTGCTGGGCGCGGGCGTGATGGGTGCGCAGATCGCCGCCCATCTGGTCAACGTCAAGGTGCCGGTCATCTTGTTTGATCTACCTGCCAAAGAGGGCAGCAAGAGCGCGATTGCCGAGAAGGCGATTGCCAATCTCAAAAAGCTCAAGCCTTCGCCCATCGGCGTGGCCGACGATGTGGAGCTGATCCAGCCGGCCAACTACGAAGAGCATATGAAGCTGCTCAAGGGCTGCGATCTGGTCATTGAGGCCATTGCCGAGCGCATGGACTGGAAGCTGGACCTGTATCACAAGATCGCGCCCTTCGTCGCCAAGCACGCGCTGCTGGCGTCCAATACCTCGGGCCTGTCCATCACCAAGCTGTCCGAAGCGCTGCCTGATGCCATCAAGCCACGTTTTTGTGGCATCCACTTCTTCAACCCGCCGCGCTATATGCAGCTGGTGGAGCTGATCAACACGCCCACCACCAAGCCCGAAGTGCTGGACCAGCTCGAAGCCTTTGTGACGACCACGCTGGGCAAGGGCGTGGTGCGCGCGCATGACACGCCCAACTTCATCGCCAACCGCATCGGCATTGCCGGCATGCTGTCCACCATGAAGCAGGCCGAGAACTTTGGTCTGTCCTTCGATGTGGTCGATGACCTGACGGGCAAGAAGCTGGGCCGTGCATCGAGCGGCACCTTCCGCACGGCGGATGTGGTGGGCCTGGACACCATGGCCCACGTCATCAAGACCATGCAGGAGAACCTGAACGAGCAGAGCGATCCGTTCTACGGCAACTTCGGCACGCCCAAGGTGCTGCAAAAGCTGCTGGATCTGGGTTTTCTGGGCCAGAAGACCAAGCAGGGCTTTTACAAGCGCGTGGGCCGTGAAACCATGCAGTTCGAGCTGGACAGCGAGGACTACATCCCCGCCGGCGGCAAGGCCGACGCGGTCTATGGTCGCATGCTCAAAAAGCCTGCGGCCGAGCGCCTGAAACTGCTGCGCAATGCCGAGGGCAAGGAGGGCCAGTTCCTCTGGGCCATTCTGCGCGACAGCTTCCACTACGCCGCCGTACACCTCGAACATATTGCCGATTGCGCTCGCGATCTGGATCAGGCCATGCGCTGGGGCTATGGCATGCAACAAGGCCCGTTCGAGCTATGGCAGGACGCTGGCTGGCTGGAAGTGGCCAAGATGGTGCAAGAAGACATTGACGCAGGCAAAGCACTTTGCAAGGCGCCGCTGCCCCAATGGGTGTTTGAGGGCCCTGTCGCCGAAGCCGGTGGTGTGCACACCGCCAATGGTTCATGGAGCGCATCGCAAAGCAAATTTGTGCCGCGCCGTGTGCTGCCTGTGTATGAGCGCCAACTGTTCCCCGAAAAGCTGCTGGGCGAAACCAATCTGCCTGACTGGCAAACGGCTGGTACGACGATTGCCGAAACCAAGGCGCTGCGCACCTGGACGCTGGACGGCAAGATCTTGATCGCCAGCATCAAGAACAAGATGCACGCCATCAGCCCCGAAGTCATGGAAGGTCTGATGGAGGCTGTGGACACCGCCGAGAGCGACTTTGATGCCATGGTCATCTGGTCGGGTGATTCTCCTTTCAGCGTGGGCGCGGATCTGGAAGCCACCATGCCCGCCTTTGTGATTGGCGGCGCTGACGCCATCGAAAGCATCGAGCAGGAGCTGCAGAACCTGATGCTGCGCCTGCGTTATGCACAGGTGCCGGTGGTGTCTGCCATTCACGGGCTGGCGCTGGGCGGCGGCTGCGAAATGGCGGTGTATTCCGCCCGTCGCGTGGCGCATATGGAGAGCTATATCGGCTTGGTGGAAGTGGGCGTGGGCCTCGTGCCCGGTGCCGGTGGCCTGACCTATATCGCGCGCCGTGCGGCAGAAAATGCCGCCACCAGCACGGGCAAGGATTTGCTGCCTTTCCTGACCGAAGGCTTCACGGCAGCGGCCATGGCCAAGGTGGGGGCCAGCGCGCTGGAGTCGCGCAAGCTCGGCTATTTGCTGGACAGCGACATCGTCGTGGCGCACAAGGACGAGGTGCTGTTTGTCGCCATCAATGAGGCCAAGGCCATGGCGGCCGGCGGCTGGCGTGCACCGCACAAGCGCAGCTTCCCCGTGGCGGGGCGCAGCGGCCAGGCCACGATCAAGGGCTCGCTGGTCAATATGCGCGACGGCGGCTTCATCAGCGAGTTCGACCAGCACATCGCGGGCCTGATCGCCAATGTGGTCTGCGGCGGCGATGTCGATGCCGGCACGCTGGTGGATGAGGCTTATCTGATGAGCCTGGAGCGCAAGGCTTTTTGCCATCTGATTGCTCACCCCAAGACCCATGAACGAATCCTGGGCATGTTGAACACCGGCAAGCCGGTTCGCAACTAAGGCGAAGCGAGGAGAAACAAAAATGAAGCAAGTACAAGACGCCTATATCGTTGCGGCCACGCGCACGCCCATCGGTCGCTCGCACAAGGGATTTTTCCGCAACTACCGTCCCGACGATCTGCTGGCCACCACGCTGAAAGCTGCGCTGGCCCAGGTGCCCGGCCTGGACCCCAAGGCGATCGAGGACATCGTCTGCGGTTGCGCGATTCCCGAAGCCCAGCAGGGCCTGAATGTGGCGCGTATCGGTGCCGTGTTGGCAGGACTGCCCACCAGCATCGGCGGCATCACCGTCAACCGTTTCTGCGCCTCCGGTCTGTCGGCCGTTGCCATGGCGGCGGATCGCATCCGCGTCGGTGAAGCCGATGTGATGGTTGCTGCCGGTGTGGAGAGCATGAGCATGGTGCCCATGATGGGCAATGCGCCCAGCCTCTCGCCCAGCATCTTTGAACGTGATGGCGATGTGGGCATTGCCTACGGCATGGGCCTGACGGCGGAGAAGGTGGCACAGCAGTGGAAAGTCTCGCGCGAGGCGCAGGATGCGTTTGCACTCGAATCGCATCGCCGTGCGATTGCCGCGCAGCAAGCAGGCGAGTTCGTGGCCGAGATCACGCCGATCGAAGTCACCGACCGCACGCTGAACATCGCTACCGGCGAAACCGTGGCCAGCACGCGCACGGTGAGCCTGGACGAAGGTCCGCGCCCCGATACCAGCCTGGAAGGCCTGGCCAAGCTGCGTACGGTGTTTGCTGCGCGCGGCACGGTCACTGCGGGCAATAGCTCGCAGACCAGCGATGGTGCGGGCGCGCTGATCCTTGCCAGCGGCGATGCCGTCAAGCGCTTCGGCCTGACGCCGCTGGCGCGTTTCGTCAGCTATGCCAGCAAGGGCGTGCCGCCCGCCATCATGGGCATTGGCCCTATCGAGGCCATTCCCGCCGCGCTGCGCTATGCAGGTCTCAAACAGGACGATATTGACTGGTACGAGCTCAACGAGGCCTTTGCGGCCCAGTCCCTGGCCGTCATCAACACCCTGGGTCTGGATATAGCCAAGGTCAACCCCATGGGCGGCGCGATTGCGCTGGGCCACCCGCTGGGGGCGACCGGTGCCATCCGCGCTGCCACCGTGGTGCATGCGCTGCAACGCAAGCAACTCAAATACGGCATGGTCACCATGTGCGTGGGCATGGGGCAGGGCGCGGCAGGCATCTTCGAGCGCGTCTGAACCAAGCGGCCATGCAGACGGATACCCAAGCGAGAGTGCAGTGGACGGAGATGGCTTTGCCCATTGCCGTGGGCTCAGGCCATCTGGTACTGCGTCAGTGCCAGCCCATCGCTGCAGCGCCGCTGGCGCAGGTGGTGGTGGCCGGAGCGATGGGGGTGCAGCAAAGCTATTACCAGGCCTTTGCCCGATGGCTGGCCGAGCAGGGCTATGGTGTCACCACCTTCGACTACCGTGGTCATGGCCTGTCGCTGCAGGGGCCGCTGCGCGACGCCAAGGCCGACTTGCTGGACTGGGCCAAGGATTGCGAACTGGTGGCGGCGCAGCTCAAGCAGCAGTTTCCACAGCAGCCGCTGATCTGGATCGGTCATAGCGTGGGCTCGCAACTGCCGGGCCTGGCTTCCATCCCTCTGCCCATCAACGGCTTGCTTTCCGTGGGAAGCGGCAGCGGCTACTGGCGTGACAACGCTGCGCCCACCAGGCGCCGGATCAGGCTGTTCTGGTGGGGTGTTGCTCCGCTGGTCACCGCTTTGTATGGTGCGTTTCCGGGGCGCAAGCTGGGCATCGTGGGTGATCTGCCGGCAGGCGTGATCTGGCAATGGCGTCGCTGGTGCCTGAATCCTCTGTACGCCATGGGAGTGGAGGGACAGTGGGCTGCCGAGGCCTATGCGGCTGCGCGCTATCCCTTGCATGCGCTTTATTTTGAAGACGACGAAATGATGTCGCTGGCCAGTGTGCAGTCGCTGGTGGACTGGTACAAAAGTGCGCCCAGCACGCTGGAGCGCGTAGACCCGAGCTGTGTGCCATCCGGGCGCATAGGCCATCTGGGGTATTTCAAGGAAGAGATGCGTGAGCTACTGTGGCGGCCCCTGTTGCCTTTGCTGCAAAGCTGGCGTGATGGTGATCGTGGGCCAGGCAAACCCTTGTTCGGGCCGCATGAGTCACCTGTTTGACGGCTTTCATTCCTGACCTTGGGCAACACTGAGAATCATGAGCACAGACCCCCATCCCTTTGATCATGCCGTTGCACTGACCGCTACGGGAGTGCCCCACCAGTATCAGGGTGAGACCTCGCCCGAGTACTGGAATATGGTCGGCCCTTATGGCGGCATCACGGCGGCCAGCTTGGTGCAGGCCATTCAGCAGCACCCACAGTGCCTTGGCGACCCGCTGTCTCTCACCGTCAACTATGCGGCGGCCGTGGGGCAGGGGACATTTCTGATTGAAGCCAGGCCGGTGCGCACCAACCGCTCGACCCAACACTGGCTGCTGACGTTGATGCAGCCAGATGCAGAAGGGAATCCACAGGTCGTGACCACGGCCACAGCGGTGACGGCGCTGCGTCGTCAGACCTGGAGCACTAGCGATATGCCCATGCCCGAAGTCAAGCCCGCTGCGGAGGTGCCACGAGTGCCGCCGCTGTTCAAGGCTTCGGAGTGGCTGGCGCGCTATGAAATGCGCTTTGTAGATGGAATTTTGCCCATGACGGAAGATGGTGCTGAGCGCGACTCTCTGACCCGCCTGTGGGTGAGAGACAATCCGCCGCGTCCGCTGGATTTCGCATCGCTGGCAGCTGTCTCTGATGTGTTTTTCCCGCGGGCATGGCTGCGTCGAGCCAAGCGTGTGCCTGCGGGCACAGTGTCCATCACGGTTTATTTCCATGCAGGGCGCGATGAGCTGGCCGAAGCAGGCGATGGTCTGCTGCTGGCGCAGGCGCGCGGGCAGGAGTTTCGCAACGGATTTTTCGACCAGACAGCCCAGCTGTGGAGCCCGTCCGGGCGGATGCTGGCGACCAGCCACCAGATTGTTTACTACAAAGAATAGAGCGCTGCATTCAGCAAGCGAGTCAGCGATCTGTTCACCATTCACAAGGCAAGACCATGAGCAATACCCAGGATATTCAGGACATCCTGGTGCACACCGAAGACGGTGTATGCACCATCACCTTCAACCGCACAGCGAAGAAGAACTCTTTCACCGAAGCCATGTACGCCCAGATGGCCGATGCATTGGTCGTGGCCAAAACAGATGCTGCTGTGCGCGTCGTGGTGTTTCAGGGCGATATCGCCATCTTCAGCGCTGGCAATGACATTGCGGATTTTCTCAAGCAAATCGAGGCCCCTGGCGGCATGGGGGCTGAGGCACCTGTGTGGCGATTTTTGCAGGAGATCTCGGCCTTTCCCAAGCCTGTGATTGCGGCGGTCTGCGGCCCGGCGGTGGGCATTGGCACCACGCTGCTGCTGCACTGCGACCTGGTCTATGCCGGTGACAACGCCGCGTTTTCTCTGCCTTTCATCAACCTGGGCGTTTGCCCCGAAGCCGCATCCAGCCTGCTGCTGCCTCAGATGCTGGGCTACCACCGTGCTGCCGAGGCCCTGCTGCTGGGCGAGCCCTTCATGGCAGAAGCTGCGCTGGAAGTAGGCTTGGTCAACCGCGTTGTACCGCCCAACGAGTGCAATGCAGTGGCTCAGGCCCAGGCCAAAAAGCTGGCACGCAAGCCTCTGTCTTCGCTGATCGAGACCAAGCGCCTGATGAAGGGCGGTCAGGCCAAGGCGGTGAGCGAGCGCATTGTCGAAGAAGGCGCGGTTTTTGCCCGCATGCTGGGTGAACCCGCAGCCAAGGAAGCGTTGACGGCGTTCATGGAGAAGCGTAATCCCGACTTCAGCAAGTGCTGAAGCCGCAGCAGCAAAGTGATGCCGCGATGAATGAAGTGCTGACTTCTCATGGCATCCTGAGCACCGCATTGCTGAACTGAAAATCGCCCGTTATCGGGCGATTTTTTTTTTGACTTATTTACGCTGAGCGAGGCCTATGTCTCCCACCTATTCCAAGGCATCACTAAACGCTGGAAATGCATCGGAGGTGCACTTTGAGCCTGAATTCATCGCCGGGCTGCGTGAGGTCTTTGAAAAAAGCGTGGCTTTCAATCAAACCATCGGCTTGAAGATTGCGCAGATCACGCCTGAGCTGGTGCACGGGCAGCTTGCCATGCGGCCTGATCTGATCGGGGACTCTGCCTATCAACGCATTCATGGCGGAGTCATCAGTGCCGGACTGGACTCCATGGGCGGGCTGGCTGTGATGGCGGCTATTGCAGCCAAGCACATGACCGATACGCCAGTCCAAAGATTGCAGCGCTTTTCCCGGCTGGGCACCATCGATTTGCGTGTGGATTATTTGAGGCCGGGCATCGGCAATGCATTCAGGCTCACAGCCAGAGTGGTGCGGTTGGGGTCGAGGGTGGCGAATACGCAAATGGAATTTCTGTCGGAGCAGGGTGAATTGCTGTCGACGGGAACCGCCGCATATATTGTTTCTTGAGATTATTCAAAAAAGAGAGCTGCTTGCGTTTGCCAGGAGTGGAATTGAGGTCAATAAATGTGCAAGTGAACGCTTGCCCGGGTGCTGCTAGATCTTTCATTGTGTGAGATCAAGCAATGCATGCAAGTAACTGAAACTTGAGAAAGCTTTGCTTACTTTTATTGCGAGATGGCGCTAAATGTTGCCACTTCTGCTGAATAGGATAGCTCCTTTCTGACAAGGAGATTCCTGCCATGGCTGTGCAAAACCCATTTTTCGGCAAGCGCGATAGCGATAGTTTTTCTTCACGCAGCTCTGTAACGGGGCTCTCTACACCCAACAATGGCATGGCTTCGGGCACAGGCTCGTTGAACAGCTCTGGTCTGGGAGCAGCGTCGCCCAGCACGGTGCGAGCACCTGTGGCTCCGGTAGCGCCCGTCGCTGAAGACACCGGCGGCAGCAAGCTCACGGTTGGCCCCAATATCAAGCTCAAGGGCGTGGAGATCACAGATTGCGACACCCTGGTGGTTGAAGGAACGGTCGAAGCGACCATGAACTCCCGCGTGATCCGGATTGCTGAGCAAGGTGCTTTTTATGGCACGGCTGAAATTGATATTGCAGAGATACACGGCAAATTTGACGGTACTCTGACCGTGCGCGAGAAGCTGGTGATCTACGGCTCTGGCAAGGTCAGCGGCAAAATTCGCTACGGCAAGGTGGTCATCGAAGAAGGGGGCGAGCTGACAGGTCAGATTGAAGCTGGAACCAGCTCGGGCAAAGCATCGGGCTCTTCGTGGAGCAAGAGCAGTGCAGCCAGCTCTGCGGTGAGCAGCACAGAGGCCGCTGCAGTCGCCTGAGTTTTCCAGCACAGCCCATGAGAAAAGCGACCTTGATGGGTCGCTTTTTTATGTCTGCATCCAGCGTGACTTAACTGTTGCTGGCGGCAGCCTTGGCCTGAATTTTTTCGCGCCAGGCACGAGTCTGCTCGGTGTCAGGCAGGGATTGGGGCTTGCCGGATGCATCGATTGCCACATAGGTCAGGCGCGCTTCCGTCACCTTCACATACTTGCCCTGATCAGAAAAGCGCTCGGCAAACACTTCCACATCCACCGCCACCGAAGTACGGCCCACATGCTGCACGCCCGCGTAGAAGGACAGAATGTCGCCCACGCGCACGGGTTGCTTGAAGATGAATTCATTGACGGCCACCGTCACCATGCGGGTGTGGCTGATGCGCTGAGGCAACACCGAGCCGGCCAGATCCACCTGCGCCATGACCCAGCCGCCAAAAATATCCCCGTTGGCGTTGACGTCGGCAGGCATGGGCACGACTTTGAGCACCAGCTCCTTATCGGCGGGCAGAGCAACAGTGGGAAGGTCGGGTGAGCGGGGTGGCATGGCAATCAACAATAAAAATAGAAAAGTAGAGCTATTTTCTCTTAAACCTAGGGTTTCTACTATGTAGGTGAAAGAATGTCATTGATGACGGTTTGGGCAAGCAGCTCAAGGATAGCCGGGGCAGGGCGCTTGTGCTGGGTTGAGAGTTATAAGTTTTTTCACGGCAGACATTCGCTCAGGTGCGCTCCTGGGGCTGAGGCAGCGTAAAAATGCCGGGGCAGGCAGAATCCTCGGGTACTCCTCTTCATGTCATCGAAATAGAAGCGCTCTTCCGTGGTCCCGGCTGCAAGGAGGGCGACAACTGCCCACATGCGTTCACGGTTATCTGCAACTCCAGAAGAGGCCGCTGTAGCGGCCAACCAGTCCGACGGCGCCACGCTGCGCCGCCTTTTTCCCTATATCTGGCAATACAAATGGCATGCACTGGCGGCGCTGCTGTTCATGATCTGCGCCAAGCTGGCCAATGTGGGTGTGCCGATCTTGCTCAAGCATCTGGTCGATGCGCTGGATATCAAGTCCGGCGATGCCCGCGCCGCACTGGTGGTGCCCGTGGGCTTGCTGCTGGCCTATGGTCTGCTGCGCTTTTCCACCACCATGTTCACCGAGTTGCGCGACCTGGTTTTTTCCAAGGCCACGCAGGGCGCCTCTCGCTCGATTGCGCTGACCACGTTTGAGCATCTGCATGAACTGAGCCTGCGCTTTCACCTGGAGCGCCAGACCGGAGGCATGACCCGCGACATAGAGCGCGGTGTGCGCAGCACCGAATCACTGATTTCGTATTCGCTGTATTCCATCCTGCCCACGCTGATTGAAATGGCGCTGGTGCTGGGCATTCTGGCAGTGAAGTTTGATGTGTGGTTTGCCATCATTACGCTGGCTGCGCTGGCCTTCTACATCACGTTCACCGTCACCGTGACCGAATGGCGAACCCGCTTTCGGCGCGAGGCCAATGTGCAGGAGTCTGCAGCCCACACCAAGGCCATTGATTCGCTGCTGAACTACGAAACCGTCAAGTACTTCAACAACGAAAAATTCGAGTCCGCACGCTACGACGAAAACCTTGAAAACCTGCGTCGTGTGCGCCTCAAGAGCCAGACCACGCTTTCCATGCTCAACTGCGGCCAGCAGCTCATCATTGGCTCAGCCTTGGTGGCGATTTTGTGGCGCGCCACGCAGGGCGTGGTTGATGGGCGCCTCACGCTGGGTGATCTGGTCATGATCAACGCCTTCATGATTCAGCTCTATATTCCGCTGAATTTTCTGGGCGTGATCTACCGCGAGATCAAGCAAAGCCTGACCGATCTGAACCGCATGTTCACGCTCATGGATAAAGAGCGTGAAGTGGCGGATTCACCCGACGCGCAGCCACTGCAGATCAGCAACCCGCCACCCGAAGTTCGGTTTGAGAATGTGCAGTTTGCCTATGACCCGGCGCGGCCCATTCTCAAAGATGTGAGCTTCACGATCCCCGCAGGCAAGACCGTGGCTGTGGTCGGCCCCTCAGGCTCGGGCAAGAGCACATTGGCGCGATTGCTGTTTCGCTTTTATGACGTGCAAAGCGGCCATGTGCGCATTGCAGGTCAGGATATTCGCGATGTGACGCAAAGCAGTGTGCGCCAGGCTGTGGGCATCGTTCCGCAGGACACCGTGCTGTTTAACGATACGGTGGAATACAACATTGCTTACGGTCATCCGGGGGCCAGCCATGAGCAGGTCGTTGCCGCTGCCAAGGCCGCGCGCATTCACGATTTCATTGCTGCAACGCCGCAGGGCTACGAGACCCGTGTGGGCGAGCGTGGCCTCAAGCTCTCGGGCGGTGAAAAGCAGCGTGTGGCGATTGCACGCACCTTGCTCAAGAACCCGCCGATTCTGATCTTTGACGAAGCCACTTCGGCCCTGGACAGTGCCAACGAACGCGCCATCCAGAACGAGCTGCGCAGCGCGGCACAAGGCAAGACTTCGCTGGTGATTGCACACCGCCTGTCCACCGTGGTGGACGCCCATGAAATTCTGGTCATGGACAGCGGCAGCATCATCGAGCGCGGCACACACGAAGAATTATTGGCAGCAGGTGGGCGCTATGCCAGCATGTGGAATATGCAACTCAACCAGGGGGAGTCAGCGGAGATCTCTGTCTGAATACCGCAGACTTTCGCTAACAACTTCACAGGCCACCTATGGGTGGCTTTTTTTTCGACCACGTGGATTTATGTATACATATAACTAGGTGTTTACCCTTTTTATCGCTAATAAATCGAGGTTTGTTGATTTTTATGTATACATTTCATTTATCTTCTAAGCGCTAAAAGATGCCAAGAGACATGTCCCCAACCATTGCCATCGTTCCTGCAGAGCAAGAAAACCAGTCTCAGGTCGTGAAGGCGCAGCTACAGCTGCGCGAGATGATTCTTGCGGGAGAAATAGCGGCAGGCGAGCGTATTTCCGAGCCCGCATTGGCCGAGCGTCTGGGCATTTCCCGCACTCCGGTGCGCGCAGCACTGATGCGCCTCGAACAGGAAGGAATGCTTGAAGCCACGGCAGGTGGTCGCGGCTACAAGGTGCGTGTGCTGTCTGAAGCCGATGTGTCCGATGCCATAGAGCTGCGTGGAACGCTGGAAGGACTGGCGGCGCGCATGGCTGCCGAGCGTGGAGTGGAGCAAGCGCTATTGAGCCGCGCCACACGTTGCCTGGATGCGATTGACCGCGTGCTGGATGCCCAGAACTGGGGCGACGAAGCGTTCTCCTGCTATGTGGCTTTGAATTCCGAATTTCACGACACCTTGCTGGAGATGTCGGGCAGCAGCTTCATGCAGCGCGAACTGGAGCGAGTCAAGCGCCTGCCGTTCGCGTCCCCCTCGGGCTTTGTGGTGGCCGACTCCGAGTCTCCGCGCGCCCTGCGCAGCCTGATCCTGGCGCAGGAGCAGCACCGCGAAGTGATAGACGCTATCGAGCACCGCGAAGGCGCGCGTGCCGAGGCCTTGATGAAAGAACACTCTCGCATTGCCCGGCGCAATCTGCGCGAAGCCATGCGCTCGCCCGAAACCACGCGCGTTCCCGGCGCGAAGCTGATTCGAGCCAGCCGATAGACACCCGCGCGCAAGTGATGCAGCAGCACCGCAAGCGCCGGCCATAGATCAATAAAGACAAGGAGATTCCACGATGAGCACCCGCACCCAAGCCCCTATCTATCCACGCAACACCTGGTACGTCGCTGCCACTGCAGCCGAAGTCACGGACAAGCCGCTGGGACGACAGATCTGTGGCGAGCGCATGGTTTTCTACCGCGCGCTGGAAAACAAGATTGCGGCGGTAGAGGACTTCTGCCCGCACCGTGGTGCCCCTTTGTCTTTGGGCCGAGTGTGCGAAGGCAAGCTCGTCTGCGGTTACCACGGTCTGGAGATGGGCTGTGATGGCAAGACCATTGCCATGCCCGGCCAGCGCGTGCGCGGCTTTCCCGCGATCAAGAGCTATCCCGTGGAAGAGCGCTATGGCTTTATCTGGGTCTGGCCGGGCGACAAGGATGCGGCCGATGCAGCGCTGATCCCGAATCTGCAGTGGCATGACAACCCCGAGTGGGCCTATGACGGCGGGCTGTTCCACATCAAGGCCGACTACCGACTGATGATCGACAACCTCATGGACCTGACCCATGAGACCTATGTGCACTCGACCAGCATTGGTCAGACCGAGATTGACGAGACGCCTTGCAAGACCGAAGTCATAGGCGACAGCGAGGTGGTCACCAGTCGTTTCATGGAAAACATTGAAGCGCCTCCCTTCTGGAAAATGGCGTTGCGTAGCAACGGTCTGGCCGACGACGTGCCGGTGGACCGCTGGCAGATCTGCCGCTTCACGCCGCCCAGCCATGTGCTGATCGAAGTCGGTGTGGCCCATGCCGGCAAGGGAGGCTATGACGCGGCGGACGAGCACAAGGTCTACAGCATGGTGGTGGACTTCATCACGCCCGAGACCGATGGCAGCATGTGGTACTTCTGGGGCATGGCGCGCAAGTTCAATCCGGGCGATGCCTCGGTGACCGAAGCCATCAAGCAGGGCCAGCACAAGATCTTCAGCGAAGACCTGGAGATGCTGGAGCTGCAGCAACGCAATCTGGCCGACTATCCAGAGCGCCAGCTGCTCAAGCTCAATATCGACGCCGGCGGCGTGCAGTCGCGCAAGATCATTGACAAGCTGATTGCCCTGGAGCAACAAGGCCAGCAAGTGATCGCCACAGAGATCTTGCCGGCCTGACAGAGCCGCTCATGGTGCATGTGCTGCACCTGTGGTGCGCGCATGGCCGAGGGCGTGCCGACTCTGATTGAGCCCGCAGGCGTCACTGACCTGCGGGACTGATCCCATGATTTTTCAACTCCTATCCATGCAGCAAGTACTGCGCGGAGGGAGGGATGCGCCTTGCCGAACAGAAAGCAAACGGAGACAAAATGAAACCCCACCAAGGAACGGAGCCTGCGAGCCATACGCAGGCTCGGCTGCATGACCTGCGTGCCGAAATCGATCAACGCCCCATGACGTTTTATCAATGGTCGGTCGTTGGCGTGTGCATGGCGCTCAATATGATCGACGGCTTTGACGTGCTGGTCATGGCATTCACGGCATCAGCCGTGTCTGCGCACTGGAAGCTCAGTGGCTCGGAGCTTGGATTTTTGCTCAGTGCAGGCTTGTTCGGCATGGCTGCAGGTTCGCTGCTCTTGGCCCCCTGGGCTGACAAGCTGGGGCGTCGTCCGCTGATTCTGGCCTGCCTGGCCATTTCGGGTGTGGGCATGATCGCTTCCGCCTGGAGCCAGACCCCTGCTCAACTGGGCTTTCTGCGTGCCATTACCGGCCTGGGCGTGGGCGGCATTCTGGCGTGCAGCAATGTGATTGCCAGCGAATACGCATCGCTGCGCTGGCGCAGTCTGGCAGTCACGCTGCAGTCCACCGGATATGCGCTGGGTGCCAGCATTGGCGGCAGCATTGCCGTGTGGCTGCTGGGTCATCAGGGCTGGCGCTCGGTGTTCATGTTTGGCGGACTCTGCACGCTGGCGGTGATGGTGGTGTGCTGGTTTGCTTTGCCAGAGTCGCTGGACTTTTTGCAAGGCCGTCGCCCCAAGTCGGCCCTGCAGCGTCTGAATGTCTTGCTGCGACGCCTGGGCATGGATGAGCTGAAGTCTTTGCCCGAGCGCAAGAGCCAGTCGGCGGCTGCCAAGCGTGGCCCGTTGCAGCTTTTCTCGGCGGATTTACGTCGCCCCACCTTGCTGGTCTGGCTGTCGTTCTTCATCGTGATGTTTGGTTTTTACTTCGTCATGAGCTGGACGCCCAAGCTGCTGGCTGCAACTGGCCTGACGGCAGAGCAAGGCGTCACCACGGGCGTGCTGCTGAGCCTGGGCGGCATTTTGGGTGCCATGGTGCTGGGTCTGCTGGCTTCGCGCTTTGCCATTCACAAGGCCCTGGCCGTCTTCATGCTCATCACGGCCGCACTGCTGTGCGTGCTGGTGGCTGGCTCCAAGCAGCTGTGGCTGTCGTACAGCCTGGCGTTTTGCATAGGCATGTTCTCCAACGGCTGTGTGGCGGGCCTGTATGCCATTGCTCCCATGGTCTATGGCAGCGATGTGCGGGCCACAGGCGTGGGCTGGGGCATTGGCATTGGCCGCATTGGAGCCATCGTCTCGCCGTTGGTGGCTGGCAGCTTGCTGGATGCCGCCTGGTCGCCCAGCCAGCTTTATGTGGGCTATGGCGTTGCGTTTGTGCTGGCGGCTGTGGTGGTCAGCCTGCACCGCATTGCTCCACCGACCTCTCGGGCATAAGAGCATGGCCTGCGGGCCATGTATCTGGAGCCTGGATTTTTCTGAAGACAAGAGATTCGCATGACTGACAACTCCACCATGACTGTGCAGATCGCACGCAAGCAAACCGAAGCGCAGGATATCTGCAGTCTGGAGCTGCGTGCGCTGCCGGGTCAGACGCTGCCTGCCTTCAGCGCCGGTGCCCATATTGATCTGCATTTGCCCGGCGGTCTGGTGCGCCAGTATTCGTTGAGCAATGACAGCGCCGAGCAAGACCGCTATGTCATTGCCGTGCTGCGCGAGGCCGCTTCACGTGGTGGCTCTGCCGCTGTGCATGAGCAATTGCAAGTCGGGCAGCAAATCACCATCAGCACGCCGCGCAACCACTTTGCATTGGAGACTGGTGCGCAAAAGCACTTGTTGCTGGCAGGCGGGATCGGCATCACGCCCATTCTTGCCATGGGTAGACAGCTGGCGCGCGAGCAGGCCGAGTTTGAGCTGCATTACTGCGCCCGCAGCCGCGAGCGTATGGCTTTTGTGGAGGAGATGGCTGCCACCCCTTGGTCGTCACAACTGGCGCTGCATGTGGATGATGCGCAGGGCGGATCGACACTCGATTTGCAGGCGCTCTTGCAGCCTGTGCCGCCCGGCGTCCATCTTTATGTATGTGGCCCCAAGGGCTTTATGGATGCTGTGCTTGGCGCGGCGCGTGCTGCCGGCTGGCCAGAGGCTCAGCTGCATTACGAGTTCTTTGCGGGTGAGGTGGAGCACCGCGAAGATGACGAGAGCTTTGAGGTTGAAGTTGCCAGCACGGGCCAGGTCGTGCGGGTGCAGCCAGATCAAACCGTGGTGAAGGCGCTGGAGAGCATTGGTGTCTGCGTGCAGATGTCTTGCGAGCAAGGCGTTTGCGGCACCTGCCTGACCGGGGTGCTCTCGGGTCAGCCCGATCATCGCGACATGTATTTGACCGAGGAAGAGCAGGCGGCTCATAACCAGTTCTTGCCCTGCTGCTCGCGCTCCAAGTCGGCCCGGCTGGTGCTGGATTTGTGATGCCGGTGCGCTTGCGCCTTGTCCATGCAAGCGCATGACGGGCGTGACAGGCCCAAAATACGCTTTTTTGCCCTGTGAGTGCATGGGCGAAGCCTTGCACTGTGTATGCCATGAAGCCTGTCCTGCTCGTTTTGAATCTCCAGGTTCCCGCCCATCTGCAACAGATGGCGCAGACCTTTCCCGACTTTGATGTGATCTACGAGCCCGAGGTCGATCGGGCCGACGCTGCGATTGCCGAGTACGGCGCACGTGTGCAATGCGTGTGTACCGTGGGTGCGACGGGCCTGACGGCAGCGCAGATGCAGCGCATGCCCAAGCTGTCTCTGGTGTGCGCCATGGGCGCGGGTTACGAGAACATTGATGTGGCCTACGCCAAGGCGCATGGCATTGCCGTGGGCAATGGTGCGGGCACCAACGACGAGTGCGTGGCCGACCATGCCATGGGCCTGCTGATCGCTGCGGTGCGCGGCATCGTCAAGCAGGACAAGGCGACGCGCGCGGGCATCTGGCGCTCTGCCATGCCGCTGCCGGCCAATGTCTCGGGCAAGCGTCTGGGCATTGTGGGCCTGGGCACCATCGGCGCAAAAATTACCAAGCGGGCTGCAGCGTTTGACATGCCCATCGGCTATCACAACCGCAAGCCTCGCGAGGGTGTGACGCACCAGTATTTCGACGATCTGCTGGCGCTGGCCGCCTGGGCCGATGTGCTGCTGGTGGCCACGCCCGGTGGCGCGGGAACCAAGCATCTGGTCAACGCCGAGGTGTTGAGCGCCTTGGGCGACAAGGGCGTGCTGGTGAATATTGCGCGCGGCTCCGTAGTTGATACCCAGGCGCTGGCTGCCGCCTTGCGCGCCGGTGAACTGGCCGGTGCCGGGCTGGATGTGTACGAAAGCGAGCCACTGCCGCCGCAGGAGCTGATTGATCTTGACTCGGTGGTGCTGACACCCCATGTGGGCGGCTGGTCGCCCGAGGCCGTGCAGAACTCGGTGGATCGGTTTATTGCCAATATGCGCAATCATCTGGACGGCAAGCCCTTGGTGTCGCCCATCTGAAGGAAAGCAATGCATGCTATTGAATTGAAAGCTGTCTGCGCTTGATGCTTAAGGATTTCAGATAACTTCTTTATTGAAATCATTTGGTAATAAGCGCTATAAGCTTCGATATAGATAGCAATCAAAAATCCCCGCGCAGATCGCTCTGGCGGGGATTTTGACTATCTGCGCAGCCATAAAACTGGCGCGTCGCAAGCGAGTGACACCAAACAAGAGCCGTCTCGCAGCGAAGGTGTCGTCCCCCTCCCGAAGAGAGAGGGGGAAGCCGCGCAGCGGCTCAGGGGGAGCTTACTTCTGACTAGCAGCAATAGCCTTCTCGGCCTTGTCCACCAGTTGCGCGCCGATCTGGTTCTTCCACTTGTCGTAGACGGGGCGGGTGGCCTTCACAAAGGCTTCGCGCTCGGCTGCGTTAGGGGTGGTGACGGTCACGCCCAGGTTGCCCAGTTCCTTGAGCAAAGGCTTGTCCGCTTCGACCAGACCCTTGCGGGCAATGGCGATTTCTTCCTTGGCAGCATCCAGTGCGGCTTGCTTGACGATGGCCTGGTCGGCGGGCGTCCAGCTGTTCCACACGTCCTTGTTGACGACGAAGATCAGCGGGTCGTTCATGTAGCCCCACATGGTCATGTGCTTCTGGCCCACGGACTGCAGCTTGGCGGCCATGTACACGCTAATGGGGTTCTCCTGGCCGTCCACGGCACCGCTGGCCATGGCGGGCTGGGCATCGGCCCAGCTCATCTGCGTGGGGTTGGCACCCAGGGCGGTGAAGGTGTCCAGGAACAGGGGCGAGCCCACGACGCGAATCTTCATGCCCTTGAGGTCGGCGGGCGTCTTGATGGCGTGCTTGGAGTTGGAGATTTCGCGGTAGCCATTCTCACCCCAGGCCAGTGGAACAACGCCGGCTTTTTCCAGGGTCTTGAAGATGTCCTGGCCCACTTCACCCTGCACCACGGCATCCACGGCCTTGAAGTTGGGGAAGAGGAAGGGCATGGAGAACAGATTCAGCGACTTGACCTGGGGCGACCAGTTGATGGTCGAGCCGACAGCCATGTCGATCACGCCCTGGCGCAGCGCGGAGAACTCACGCGTCTGGTCGCCTTGGACCAGCGAGGTGCCGGGGTAGAGCTTGATGTTAATGCGGCCCTGGGTGCGCTCGCGCACCTTGTCGGCCCACAGCTCGCCACCCTTGCCCCAGGGGAAGGCCGTGCCCAGCACCAGGGACATGCGGTACTCGCTCTTGTACTTGGTCTGTGCCATGGCCATGGGCGATGCAAAGGCCAGTGCGGCAGCAGTGGCCACGGCGGATGCGAGGAAGGTACGAAGTTTCATGAAATGTCTCCTTTTAGAAAGTCGTTGGTTCATTGAATGAACCTTGAATAAGCCTGATTCAAGTCAGCAGACACCGCGCAAGGGTTGCCCCGTCGCGCTGGTGTCGTCCCCTCCCAGTGAGGGAGGGGAAGCGGCAAAGCCGCTCAGGGAGCTAGTACCCCAGTTTCTCGGGCAGCCAGGTTGCAATGGACGGGAACAGAACCACCAGCAGCATGGCCACGCACATGGCCAGTACAAGCCAGATGACCCAGCGCGTGGTGTGCTCCATGCGCACGCGGGCAATCTTGCTGGCCACCATCAGGTTCACAGCCATGGGTGGCGTGAACTGGCCCACCGCCACGGTGAGCGTGAGCACCACGCCAAACCAGACCACATCCCAGTTGAAGTGGTTCATCAGAGGCAGCATCAGCGGCACAAAGATCAGCAGGATGGAGATGCCGTCCAGGAACATGCCCATGACCAGCAGCAGCACGATGAGCAGCGCCAGAATGCCGCGCTCGCCCAGTCCGGAGTTGACGATGGCCGCAGCCACGGGGTCGATGACGCCTAGGGTGGACAGCGAGAAGGCAAAAATGCCTGCCAGCGAGACCACGATCAGGATGACGGCAGACAGCTCGCCCGCTTCGCGCAAGATGGTGAACAGGTCGCGCACCTTGATTGTGCGGTGCACCACCATGCCCACGAACAGGCCATAGAACACCGCCACTACGGCGGCTTCGGTCGGGGTAAACAGGCCTGCGCGCATGCCGCCCAGAATCACTACGGGAGCAGCCAGGCCCCAGGAGGCCTCCTTGAGGCTTTTCCAGAAAGGAGGGCGGGGCATGGAAGCTTCGAGCTGGCCCATTTTGTGGCGGCGAGCCAGCCATACCGAAGGAATGATCAGAGCCAGACCGGCCAGAATGCCGGGGAACATGCCGGCGGCAAACAGCGCTGGCACGGAGGCGCCGGGAACCAGTACGGAGTAGACGATGAAGGCGACCGAGGGCGGGATCAGAATGTCGGTGGCCGCTGCACCCGCGACCACGCTGGCCGAGTAGGGTGACGGATAGCCTGCGCGGTTCATGGCGGCAATCATCACGCCGCCCACAGCGGCGGCTGTGGCGGGGCCGGAGCCGGAGATGCCGCCCATGAACATGGCCACGCAAATGGCCACCAGCGGCAGCATGCCGGGGCCACGGCCCACGATGGAGATGGCAAAGTTGACCAGCCTCAGGGCTACGCCAGAGCGGTCAAAGATGGAGCCCACCAGCACAAACATGGGGATGGCCAGCAGCGGATATTTGCCAAGGCCCGCATAGAAGTTCTGCGGCACGGCCAGCAGGCCAAACCACTGGGCCTCGCCATTGGCCAATGCAATCGCTGCAGCGCCGGCAAGACCCAGGGCTGCGCCAATGGGCACGCCAATGAACATCAGGCCCAGAAAGGCTACAAACAACAAGGTGGCGATCATGCTGCCTCCTCGTCCTGAGTCTGGGGTGGCTCGTCGGTGAACACTCCTGGCTTGCCCTGGCGGACAAACAGGCCAAGGGCGCGCACGGTCACGAGGGTGGAGACCACGGGCAGCCAGATGGAATACCACCATTGCGGCAGCCCGATGCCGGGAGAGGTTTCCTCATAGCGATAGTCATCCCAGACCACGCGCACGCTGAGCACGGCGATCAGTGCAAACAGCACTGCCACCATCAACGAGCCAAAGCGGGCCAGCGCTTTGCGTCTGGCGGCCGAGCCACTGCCGCAGAAAAACTCGATACGAATATGCTGGTCGCGAGCGACGGCAGAAGAGCCTGCCACCAGGGCCAGAACGATCATCAGAAAGACGGAGATCTCTTCGGTCCAGGCAAAGGAGGAGTTGGTGAAGTAGCGCACCAGCACATTGGCGAAGGTGATCAGGGCGAGAGCCGCCATGATGATCACCGTCAGCCAGTCTTCAATGCGCAGGGAGCGAGGCTCAGCCGGGTGCGTGCCGGAGTCGGCTGCACCATCGGTCTCGGGAGAAGTGGAGGACATGAACGCGGGAAGTCAGAAAAACACACATGGGTCAGGGCCGTTCGCGAGGATGGCGTGATCTGCGCGCACTCAAGGTGAACGCCCTTATGCAGTCCCTCGACCTTCGCGGTGTTGTGCACCGAGATGGGATGGAGCGAGTAAACACACCGGATAGATGTGAGCAAATATTATCAAGCTATCTATGTCGCAGGGCTTACGTCGGGCAGCAGGCATTACCCTAAAGGGCTAGATATTTCACGTGTCTGGATGACCTGTGTTGTACGGCTGTGGTACGCGGCAGCGGATAATGCCAGTCTATGGAAACCAAATGGCTTGAAGATTTCGTCAGCCTTGCTGAAACCCGCAGTTTCAGCCGCTCAGCCCAGTTGCGCCACGTTACGCAGCCGGCATTCTCGCGCCGTATCCAGGCGCTGGAGGCTTGGGCGGGAACTGATCTGGTCGACAGAAGCTCTTACCCGACGCGACTGACGCCAGCAGGCAAGACCATGTACGAGCAGGCGCTCGAGATACTGCAGTCACTGCAGAGCACCCGGACCATGCTGCGTGCGCACGTCAGTGCAGGCAAGGGTATGGTGGGCTTTGCCGTGCCGCATACCCTGGCATTCACTTTTTTCCCGAACTGGGTGTCGACCGTGCACGAAAAGTTCGGACCCTTCCGCAGCCGGCTGTTTGCACTCAATGTGCATGATGCCGTGATGCGCCTGGTTGAAGGTGGCTGTGATCTTCTGATTGCCTACTACCACTCATCTCAGCCTTTTCAGCTGGACACTGCGCGCTATGAAATGGTGAGTCTGGGACATGAGGTGCTGGCGCCTTACTCCAAGCCGGACGAAAACGGCAACCCCATCTTCTCTCTGCCGGGCCAACAGGGGCAGCCGCTGCCGTATCTGGGCTATGCAGCGGGAGCGTATCTGGGCCGGGTGACGGAACTGATTCTCAAGGAGTCGGCCGAGGCCGTGCATCTGGAGCGGGTTTACGAGACTGATATGGCAGAAGGCCTCAAGGCCATGGCTTTGGAAGGCCATGGCGTGGCCTTTCTTCCCTATAGTGCTGTGCGGGGCGAGCTGGAGGCCGGGCGACTGGTGCGAGCCGTTCCTGAAGGCATGAAAGCCTTTCAAATGGATATGGAAGTGCGTGCCTATCGCGAAAAGCCCACAGGTGATGCACCTCAAGGGGGGGCTGCAGCGTTGTGGAACTTCCTCAAGGAGCAAGGAGAGACGGCAGCGGTGGACACCAAGGCAGCTTGAGATTTCTGTGTGGTATTTGCAAAAGGGCCTGAGGGCCCTTTTTTATTGGCGCTGGATAGTGTGAGGGTTTTGACTTTTTTCTAAGTAATTACCCTTGGGTTATGCATGGGGTAAATGCTGAATATGCGAGTTGTGCATAAGGCTTTTTGCCATCGGCATTGGATTGATCCCTATCGAAAGCATTAGAGTTCGCAGCTTGTCCTGTGACTGACTCTTGTGCATGAATGCGCAAAGGCGCGAATAGTGTGTGCTTGCGTGCTCTCATTTTCTAGGGGAAAAGTCCTAGAAATGTTTGCATTGAGAGGACTTGCATCGCTGCACAATGGGGGCATTACATTTGTTGACGTCGCTTGTCTACCCTCATAAAGGGTGAGACGTTGACAGGAGTGACAAGCGTTTTTGGTCCTTACCGATAGGAGATCCATATGAAAAAGCATTTGTTGGCCATCGCCGTTACCGCACTGGCTACGGGTACTGTGTTTGCACAGGCCAATGACACTCTGGCCAAGATCAAGTCTTCGGGCAGCGTCACGTTGGGCGTGCGTGAATCGTCCGGCCTGGGCTACACGCTGGGCAATGGTAAATATGTGGGCTTCCATACCGAAATGGGTGAGAACATCCTCAAGGACATTCAAAAGCAGCTTGGCCTGGCCAAGCTGGACGTTAAGTACCAGCCATTGACCTCACAAAACCGTATTCCCCTGGTGCAAAACGGCACTGTGGACATCGAGTGCGGCTCGACCACCAATAACACGGCTCGTCAGAAGGATGCAGCCTTCGCCTTCACCACTTATGTGGAAGAAGTGCGTATCGCTACGCGCACCAACTCTGGCATCAATGGCATCAAGGACCTGAACGGCAAGACGATCGTGACCACGACGGGTACAACGTCGGTGCAGACCCTGCGCAAGAACAAGCGCGCCGATGGCCTGACTTTCAAGGAAGTCATGGGTAAGGATCACGCCGACAGCTTCCTGATGCTGGAAACCGGCCGTGCCGATGCCTTCATCATGGATGGCTCCATTCTGGCGGCCAACATCTCCAAGTCCAAGTCTCCCAAGGACTACCACATCGTGGGTGAAGTGCTGTCTGTGGAGCCCATCGCCTGCATGATGCGCAAGGATGATCCAGCCTTCAAGAAGGCTGTGGACGATTCCATCGTGCGTCAGATCAAGGACGGCTCGCTGGCCAAGCTCTACGACAAGTGGTTCATGCAGCCCATTCCTCCCAACAACGTGAAGGTGGGTCTGCCTCTGTCGGCCGCCACCAAGGATGCGTGGGCAAACCCCAATGACAAGCCCATGGAAGCCTACGAAATCAAGTAATCCCGATCTATAGGTGTACCGCCCCTTCTGCCAAGCGGTTAGAAGGGGCTTTTTTGTTGAGAGGGTGAATGCAAGCGTTTGCCCCCATAAACCAAGAATGAAAGAGGTGCTCGTATGAGTTGGGATTGGCAGGTGTTCTGTCAGGACACCATTACCCAAGAGGTCGGGCAGAGTTGTTTTGGCAAGAACGGTGACATCACCTATCTGGACTGGATGATGTCTGCCTGGGGCTGGACGGTGTCGGTGGCTTTGCTGGCACTGCTGATCGCTCTGATCCTGGGCGCAGTAATAGGCACTTTGCGCACCTTGCCTGATCGTCCATGGATCGTGCGTCTGGGCAATGCCTGGGTTGAGTTGTTCAGAAATATTCCGTTGCTGGTCCAGGTTTTCATCTGGTATCACGTGATTCCGGCCATGATCCCATCTATGAAGTCCTTGCCGGGCTTTGTGTTAGTGGTGTTTGCCATTGGATTTTTTACTTCGGCACGTATTGCCGAGCAGGTGCGCTCCGGTATCCAGGCGCTGCCGCGTGGTCAGCGCCATGCAGGCATGGCTATGGGCTTTACGACCTTCCAGACTTATCGCTATGTGCTGTTGCCCATGGCGTTTCGCATCATCATTCCGCCGCTGACCAGCGAGGCCATGAACGTCTTCAAGAACTCGTCCGTGGCGTTTGCTGTATCGGTGGCAGAGCTGACCATGTTTGCCATGCAGGCGCAGGAAGAAACGGCGCGAGGCGTCGAAATCTATCTGGCAGTCACGGGTCTGTATGTGATTTCTGCCTTCATCATCAACCGCATCATGGCCTTTATCGAGAAGCGTTCTCGCGTGCCCGGCCTGATTGCAGCCAGCGGTGGAGGCCACTGATATGAATCTCAACCTCGACTGGTCGTTTTTCTCGTGGGATCTGTACACCAACTTTGTGGCCAAGGGTCTCATGTTCAGCCTGATGTTGACGGTGATTGCCACGCTGGGCGGCATCCTCTTTGGCACCTTGCTGGCGCTGATGCGTCTGTCGGGCAAGAAGTGGCTGGATCTGCCTGCCACTATCTATGTCAATGGCATGCGCTCCATTCCTCTGGTGATGGTGATTCTGTGGTTCTTTCTGCTGATGCCCATGATCATCGGCAAGCCCATCGGTGCGGAGACTTCGGCCATCATCACCTTTGTGGCGTTTGAAGCGGCCTACTTCTCCGAAATCATGCGCGCCGGCATTCAGTCCATTCCGCGTGGTCAGGTGTTCGCCGGTCAGGCTCTGGGCATGACCTATGGTCAGAACATGCGCCTGGTAGTGCTGCCTCAGGCCTTCCGCAACATGCTTCCTGTGCTGCTGACGCAGACCATCATCCTGTTTCAGGACACGTCGCTGGTATATGCCATTGGTGCCTACGACATGCTCAAGGGCTTCGAGATCGCGGGCAAGAACTACGGTCGCCCCATCGAGTCCTATCTGGCGGCTGCCATGACTTATTTTGTGATCTGCTTTGCGCTGTCCTGGCTCGTCAAGCGTTTGCATAAAAAAATAGCCATCATCCGTTAAGCCGGCTCCCCTCAAGGAATTGCAATGATTGAACTCAAGAACGTTTCCAAGTGGTACGGCAGCTTTCAGGTGCTGTCTGATTGCTCCACCAATATCAATAAGGGGGAGGTGGTAGTGGTTTGTGGCCCTTCGGGCTCTGGCAAGTCCACGCTGATCAAGACCATCAATGCGCTGGAGCCCTTCCAGAAGGGCGAGATCTTTGTGGACGGCACGGCCGTACACGATCCCAAGACCGACCTGCCCAAGCTGCGCAGCCGCGTGGGCATGGTGTTCCAGCACTTTGAGCTGTTTCCCCATCTGTCGGTCACGGAGAACCTGACCATCGCGCAGATGAAGGTGCTGGGCCGCAATGCGACCGATGCCAAGACGCGTGGCCTCAAGATGCTGGACCGCGTGGGCCTGACTGCGCACAAGGACAAGTTCCCCGGCCAGCTCTCCGGAGGTCAGCAGCAGCGCGTGGCCATTGCGCGTGCGCTGTCCATGGACCCCATCGTCATGCTGTTTGACGAACCCACTTCGGCTCTCGACCCCGAAATGGTGGGTGAAGTGCTGGACGTCATGATGGGTCTGGCCCACGAAGGCATGACCATGATGTGCGTGACCCACGAAATGGGTTTTGCGCGCAAGGTGGCCAGCCGTGTGATCTTCATGGATGTGGGCGGCAAGATTCTGGAGGACTGCAGCAAGGACGAGTTCTTCGGACATCCCGAAAATCGCCAGCCGCGTACCAAGGAATTCCTCAACAAGATTCTGCAGCACTGATGCTGTAGGTCACCAAGCCAAAGGCGCTCGAAAGAGCGCCTTTTTTATGTGATAAAACTGACGCGCTACAAGTCAGAGATGCCAAGCAAGAGCCGCCTCGCGGCGAAGGCATCGTGCCCCTCCGGGGGAAGGTGCGAAGCGCCTTAGGGGGAGTCAAAGATCTTCAGGGGGAATCCTTCATCAGCGTGCTTTGCCCAAACAGGCTTTGAACCAGCTCCACCACCAGCTCGGCTGTCTGATTGCGCAGATCCAGAGCCGGGTTGAGTTCCACGATATCCAGCGATCCAAGACAGCCTGTGTCCGCAATCATTTCCATGCACAGCTGGGCCTCGCGGTAGGTGGGGCCACCGCGTACCGGGGTGCCAGTTCCGGGGGCGATATCGGGGTCAAGAAAGTCCACATCAAAGCTCAGGTGCAGGTGCATGTCATCGCCGCCAGAGCCGAGCAATGTGGCTAGTGCACGGCGCATGACTTCGCGCATGCCCAGCTCATCGATGGCGCGCATGTCGTAAACCTTCAGCCCTAGCTGGCGAATCATGTGTTTTTCACTTTCATCCACACTGCGCAGGCCGATCTGACAGAAAGATGAGGCAGGCAGGGCAGGTGTCGCGCCGGAGAGCGAAGCCAGCTCCACCGGCCCCCGCCCGCACAGGCTTGAGACCGGCATGCCGTGCAGATTGCCTGAGGGAGAACTCTCGGGTGTATTGCAGTCCGAGTGCGCATCCAGCCAGAGCACACGCAGCTGCTTGCCCGTGGCACGGCAATGACGGGCCACGGCGCTGATGGAGCCTGTCGCTAGGGTGTGATCGCCGCCCAACAGGATGGGCAGTCGCTTTTGTTCCAGTACCTGCAGCACTGCGTCATGCGCAATCTGGTTCCAGTTCAGGCATTCGGCCAGATTGCGCAAACCTTGTTCATCGCGTGCGCCGCGCGGGTTGGCGGGACCGGAGAGGTTGCCCAGGTCGCTGACCTGCACGCCAAGCTTTTCAAGCGCGGGGGCCAACTGGGCAACGCGCAGGGCATCGGGCCCCATGGCGGCGCCAAGGCGTGACGCGCCGACATCGGTGGGCAGGCCGATCAGTGTGGCCTGAATGGGGACTTGTGCAGTGCAGGGCATAGGTGTTCTATTCAGGCAGTTTTGCGGGCCGTCAACTGCAGGACTTGTGCGCTCTGCGCTTGTTTCACCATGGCAAACAGGTCTTTGGGGTTGTCCAGCGTGGGCACCAGTTCAATCTGCGAAAGCAAGCCTGCACTGCGTGCAAGGCTGTGCATGGTGCGCAGGGCAGAGTAGTCCTCCAGGGCAAAGCCCACGGAATCGAACAGTGTGATTTGCCGGGCAGAAGTGCGGCCGGGGGCGAGCTTTTGCACCACGCGCCATAGCTCTGTGACGGCAAAACCGCTGGACATTTGCTGCAACTCACCCTCAATGCGGGTCTGCGGCTCGTATTCGACAAACACCTGGGCGCGCTGCAAGGCACTGGCATCGAGCTCGGTCTTGCCGGGGCAGTCACCTCCCACCGCATTGATGTGCATGCCCGGCTCCAGCCAGTGCCCGTGAAGAATCGTGGCGCGTCGCTTGTCAGCGGTGACCGTGGTAACGATGTCCGTGCCGGCGACGGCATCTTGAGGGCTGCTGCATATAGTGGCTGTGGCGCAAAACTGCGGCAGAAATGGCTGGAGATTGCGCAGCAGCTTTTGCGATGCTGCGGGGTCGATATCGAAAAGGCGCAGCTCGCGCACGCCCAGCATCTCCATGAAGGCCAGTGCCTGAAATTCGCTTTGTGAGCCATTGCCGATCAGGGCCATGCTGCGATTGCCTGAGCGTGCCAGATGGCGTGCGGCCATGGCCGAGGTGGCGGCGGTGCGCAGGGCCGTGGTCAGCGTCAGCTCGCTGACAAAGCGCGGCATGCCGGTGGCGACATCGGCTAGGGCGCCAAAGGCCATGACCGTAGGCAGGCCGTGCTGCGGATTGTGCGGATGACCGTTGACGTATTTGAAGGCGTAGTCCTGCGTATCGGCCACCGGCATCAGCTCGATGACTCCGCTGCTGGAGTGGGCGGCGGTGCGGGCGCTTTTGTCAAAGTCCTGCCAGCGGGCAAAGTCGGCCTCTACGGCCTCGGCCAGCAGGCGCAGCATCTGGGGGGCACCGATGCGAGCCACCAGCCGGGCCGCATCGCTGGCGCTGAGAAAATCGGTCTGTAGCCGGGATGCAGACTGGAGTTGAGGAGCAGACATGGGGTTTCCTCCTTGGCCTCATTCTTGAGGAATTCAGCACTGAATGCCAGCCTGGAAAGCCTGTAGCCATGTCGGCTGCCGCGCTGCATAGCCATGGCGAAGCTGAGGAGCATGGCCTTGGGCGCCGGGGAAGATGGGACAATATCGGCCATGACTCAGACCATCACGATTACCCGTCCCGATGACTGGCACTTGCACGTGCGCGATGGCGATGCCATGCGTTGCGTGGTGCCGCACACGGCCCGCCAGATGGGCCGCGCCATCATCATGCCCAACCTCAAGCCGCCCGTGACCACGGCCGAGATGGCTGCTGACTATCGCGCGCGCATTCTGTCGGCCGTGCCCGCAGGATCGAAGTTTCAGCCCCTGATGACGCTGTACCTGACGGACAATCTGGGCCCCGACGAAATCGTGCGTGCCAAGGCTGCTGGCGTGGTGGCTTGCAAGCTCTACCCCGCAGGTGCCACGACCAACTCCGACCATGGCGTGACCGATCTGCGCAAGATCTACCCGACCCTCGAAGCCATGCAACGCGAAGGCCTGGTGCTGCTGGTGCACGGTGAAGTGACTGACCAGAGCATCGACCTGTTTGACCGCGAAGCGGTGTTTATCGAGCAGCAGCTCAAGCCGCTGCGCAAGGACTTCCCCGAGCTGAAGATCGTCATGGAGCACGTGACGACCAAGGAGGCCGCTGAATACGTGGCAGCAGCCGACGACTTCCTGGCTGCCACCATCACGCCTCAGCATTTGCTGTTCAACCGCAACGCCATCTTCCTGGGCGGCGTGCGCCCGCACTTCTACTGCCTGCCGGTTCTGAAGCGCGAAACCCATCGCCTGGCCCTGGTGCAAGCGGCCACCAGTGGCAGCCATAAGTTCTTCTTGGGCACGGACAGCGCACCGCACGCGGCACACCTGAAGGAAGCGGCCACCGGTTGCGCCGGCTGCTACAGCGCTCATGCGGCCATCGAGATGTATGCCGAAGTGTTTGACGGCGCGGGCGCGCTGGACAAGCTCGAAGCCTTTGCTGCGTTCAACGGCGCAGATTTCTATGGCATGCCTCGTAACACCGACACCATCACCCTGGTCAAGGAAAGCTGGACGCCGCCCGTGAGCTTTGAGTACGGCGAAGGGGCCCAGCTCAAGCCACTGCGCTTTGGCGAAGCTCTTCCCTGGAAGATGCTGGATTAAAAACAGGAGCTGTCAGCGCTTGTATTTGCTTGGTTTGCGAATACTTTGTGTCTGAAACCTAGAAGGGAGCTGCGCAAGCAGCTCCTTTTTTTTATGGCTCTGAAGGCGCTGATTTTGGGCGTAAGAAGAGCGCTTTCAGGCTCCCCCTCTGATGTGGGCTATTTGTGAGCAGAGGTAAGCCGTGTGTGGCAATCCCGCACTTTCTTCCTAAGATGCCGCCATCATTGACCCTTTACAGGCTCATGCTCGTGCGAGCGATGTCTATGCAGATCTCCTTGCCGCAGCACTCAGGAAAAACAATATGCAATACCGCCCTCAAGCTCTGGCAGCCAGCCTGATGTTTGCTGCTGCCTCGGCCATGGCCCAGGCTCCCGCTCCTGCGCCTGCCGCAGCACCCGCTGCGAAGACGTTTCCACTTCAGGGCGAATACGCTCAGATCGAAACCCGCAATACCCAAGCCATGGTGGGCTTGCTCTCCGGTGGCACCGCCGAAGACCAGCTTATGGTGGTGGACACCTTGGTCCAGCGGCCCGGAAAATTTCAGCCGCCCGTGCTTTTTGCCGTGTCTCAGTACCTGTTTCAAGCGGGCAAGAAGGATGTCGGAGCCTTCTTGTTTTATGCCGCCCAGTTGCGGGCACGCATGGATGCCAACCTCAGCACAGACCAGAGTGCCGGGCAGGCGGTGGGTATCTTGAGCCAGCGCTATGGCGCGCAGATCAACCAGTACATGCTGCAGGACCTGGACAAGGCCCAGCAGGTGATGGCGCAGGTGCAAGCCTGGGATCTCAAAACGCCCTACGACTATGACCGCCGCTGGATCAGCCTGCATGGCATGGGCGCGTTTCTGGCATCTTCCAGCCCTGATCGGGCTGCCAAGCCGTTGATGGTGGCCGAGGATCAGCGCCAGGCCGTGATCGCCAAGACGCGCAAAGACTACTTTGACGGCTTTCGTGAATCTCTGGACGAGCTGCGCGCCAGCGCTGCGGCTAAGCGCTAGGGCTGGATGCAAGCGCTTTTTTTGTTTCGTAACCCTAAAGAGGAGTCATAGTGATAGTTAGAAAAATCGGAGCAGTGGTTGCCCTGAGCAGCCTGTTGGCCACAGGCGCAAGCGCCAAGGAGCTGGATGACACTACAGCCCAGATGCTTGAAATGGCCGCCACTTTTACCGAGTTTGGCGTGGCCTGTGGCGATATGTCTGAAAGCGATGCCAAAGCCGGCAAAGCCAAACAGCGCGAAGCGATGCTGGCGCAAGGCATTGATGCGCGCAGCTATGACAAGGCCTATGACGCAGCAGGCGCAGACTTCCGCAAAAAGTGGGCAGCCATGTCAAGCGCGGATCAGAAAAAAAGCTGTGCGGATATGAAGAAGCGTAGCCAGGAGGCTGCTGCTCAGGGCAAGTTTAAATAAGCGGCGGCGGGGCGTTCGAGGCAGCGCTTGGCATGGGCCATGGTTTTCGGAGTAAATGCGTGGAGAATGCTCTTTGTTATCCACCGTTGAGGAAACTGCATGCCCTCTGATGCCCAGCCCCGGATTGCCTTGCTGATTGATGCGGACAATGCCCCCGCTGAAATGATTGATGAGATCTTGACGGAGCTGTCTACCTTCGGTCTCATCAATATCCGCCGTGCCTATGGCAACTGGACCAAGCCCGGTCTGCATGGCTGGCAAAGCAAGCTGCTGGAAAACGCGCTGCGCCCCATGCAGCAGTTTGACTACTCCAAAGGCAAGAATGCGACCGACATGGCCATGACGGTCGATGCCATGGAACTGCTCTACACCGAAAAGCCCGATGCCTTTGGCATTGTTTCTTCGGATGCCGACTTCACGCCCCTGGTCATGCATTTGCGTGCCAAGGGCGCTGCTGTATATGGCTTTGGTGCGGCCCAGACACCCAAGGCCTTTGTGAATGCCTGCTCGCGCTTTTTGTATTTCGATGCGCTCAAGGAACTAGGCGACGGTATTGCCAGCCGCAGCGACAGGCGCGAGATGGAGGATGAGGCGGGCGATGCGCCTGCTCTGCCTTCAGCGGCTGAGGGCAATGTCGTGGCAGCAGCAGCGCCTGTCATGGCTGACAAGGCTGCTGCCTCTGCGGAGGCCGTGCCACCTGCCCCGGTGCCGACCAATTTGCTGCGTCAGAACACCAAGCTGCTGGCCATGCTGCGCGATGCGGTGAAAGCCACGCAGGATGAGGCAGGCTGGGCGCTGGTGGGCAAGGTGGGAACACACATCGGCAACAAGCTGTCTTTTGATGCCCGCAACTATGGCTATCCGTCGCTGAGCAAGCTGCTGGCAGCGATTCAGGCATTTGAGTTCCGCGATGAGGGGACCTCACGGGTGGCCGTGCGTGACAAGCGACTGAAGAAAGTGCCCGCTGCACAGACGACATCGGCTGCCGTGGTGCCGCCAAAATAACGGCATGCAATGTACCAGTCCGCAGCACACCCCAGACGGAGATGAGCTTGAAGCCATTGACGCCGATCTGTTTCGGCGCATCGACTGGTCACGGCCTTGGCTGAGCTCGCTGGCCATCGTCGGAAGGGCGGTGGCAGAGCGCATCTTGCTGGGAGAGCCCGTGCATCAGGCTCTCAACAGCGCTTTGCCCCCAGTCTTGAAGCAAAGGGGCTGGCAATTTTTGCCCCAGGCGGCTTTGCCCTCCGGTATGGCCTACGAGGCATTTATCCACAGCCAGCATGCGATTCCTACGCGCGGCAATCTGCATGACTTTTTCAATGGGCTGATCTGGCTGCACTGGCCTCAGCTCAAGCTGCAGCTCAATGTCATGCAGGCGGGCGAGATCGCGCGCCAGGGGGTGGGGGCGCAACGCGGGCGCTTGCGCGATGCCATCACGGTTCTCGATGAAAACGGCGGGCTGTTGCTGGCACCACAGTCGCTATGCGATGCCTTGCGAGACAAGCGCTGGCAGGATTTGTTTGTGCATCAGCGTGCGCTATGGGAGCAGGCGTGCTTTTGGCCCATTGGTCATGCCTTGCTGGAAAAGCTGGTGCAGCCACGCAAGCCCATTACTGCTCATGTGATCTGCGTGCCGGACAGCGGGATGCCTGGCGACTATGCATTGGCGCAAATGGACGACTGGCTCAGCGAGCAGCTGCAGACCGCATCTTGCAATCTGGCCAGCAAGCCCTATCTACCCATTCCCATCTTAGGAATCCCGGACTGGTGTGACGAAAACCAGAACTTTTCCTTCTATGATGACTCTTTAGTTTTCCGAGTCCCACGTACCGCACAAACGACATAACAATGGGTACTGCCAGAAAGAGACCTGGCTTGACGAGCATTCGCTGCGCACAGACGGAGCCTCAAGGGTCTTGGTCATTTTGTCCCCCGTGTGGAGTACACCCTCGATGAAACGTATTGCCTTATTTTTATTGACCAATATCGCCGTGGTAGCGGTATTGGGCATTGTAGCCAGCTTGCTGGGCGTCAACCGCTATCTCACCTCCAATGGCCTGAACCTGGGCTCGCTGTTGGGCTTTGCCTTCATCATGGGCTTTGGCGGCGCCATCATCTCTCTGTTGATTTCCAAGCCCATGGCCAAGTGGACTTCGGGCGTGCAGGTGATCAACGAGCCCCGCAATGCCGATGAGGCCTGGATCGTCAACACCGTGCGCGGCTTTGCCGAAAAAGCCGGTATCGGCATGCCCGAAGTCGGCATCTATGAAGGTGAGCCCAATGCCTTTGCGACCGGTGCTTTCAAGAACTCGGCTCTGGTGGCTGTGTCCACCGGCTTGCTCGAAGGCATGACCCGTGAAGAAGTCGAGGCCGTGATCGGTCACGAAGTCGCTCACGTGGCCAATGGCGACATGGTGACCATGACCCTGATTCAGGGCGTGATGAATACCTTTGTGGTGTTCCTGTCGCGTGTGATCGGTTATGCCGTTGACAGCTTCTTGCGCAAGAACGATGAAAACAGCTCCGGCCCTGGCATCGGCTACATGATCACCACGCTGGTGCTCGATGTCCTGCTGGGCTTCCTGGCCTCCATGATCGTGGCCTGGTTCTCGCGTCAGCGTGAATTCCGTGCCGATGCGGGCGCTGCTCAGCTCATGGGCAACCGCCAGCCCATGGTCAATGCTCTGGCCCGCCTGGGCGGCATGCATCCTGGTGAGCTGCCCAAGAGCGTGGCCGCCATGGGCATTGCCGGTGGCATTGGCAAGCTGTTCTCGACTCACCCTCCGATTGAAGAGCGCATTGCAGCTTTGCAAAATGCCCGCTGAGCGCTGAAGATGTAAACGGCTGCAACCCGCCTTTACTCCTGCTTCACAAGCCCCTGTCAACATCTGGCAGGGGCTTTTGCGTTGTAGCAGCAGTACTTCAGGAGTTTGCAATGTCCTTGATGACTCAAACCATGACACGCCGCTGGCTGCCAGCCTTGTTGCTGGGCAGTGGCGCAAGCTTGCTTGCAGGCTGTGTAGTGGCTCCGGCCTATCCCACCTATTCGGGCTATGGGACAGCGGTGGCTGCGGGAGATGTGTATGCGCCCATGGCCCCGCCCCCGTTGGTCAACGAGGTCATTCCGGTGGCTCCATCGCCAGCCTATGTCTGGGTAGGTGGCTCCTGGGGCTGGAGCGGAAATCGCTACCACTGGCACCCTGGTCGCTGGAGCATGCCGCCACGCCCCGGCTATGGCTGGCATGAAGGTGGCTGGAACCATGGGCCTGGAGGCTGGCGTCACAGTGGTGGTCGTTGGGGACCCCGGCGCTGACCTGATCGCTGGCTGGGGCGTAGCCAGCCAGGGCGGTGTTTAGCGCACGGTGTAGTTCAACTGGAACATCAGCCCGGCATTGCCCAGCACATTGACCTGGGCACCCCAGTTCTTGTCGAGCTCATAGCCCACGGCAGGAATGGCGGTAAAGCCCCAGCCGTGCTTGCTGTTGAATGGAATCTTCTTGTTGTACGGAAACTTGTAGCCGTGAATGACACCGGCGGTGAGCTTGAAGAAAAGACCGGGTGCGCTGTCAAAGGGGCGAAAGCGCCAGCCGTAGTAGGCGTACTGGCTGGGCTGACCGAAGGAGTTGCTGAAATATGCAAAGCCCGCAATCTGTCGCTCATCCAGTGCTTTTTCTGCCTGAAGCAGCCAGACATAGGAGTGCTTTTGCTGGTCCGGCTCAAAGTCGTTTTCCTGCTTGGCGTCCGAATAGTGCCAGGTGAAAGGGGAATAGCCCAGCGTCCAGCCGGAAAGCGCTGAGGACGGACTCTGGGCTTGGGCATCAGTGGCGGCGTCGCTGGATTGCGCGCTGCTGCAAGGGGCAGCCGCTAAGCAGGCGACTGCCAATGACAGGGAGGCAACGGTAAGTCGCAGCGTTTTCATGGTGACTCCTAGCGAAACAGCAAGCCCATAGCCTACTGAGATCAAGACGCGGTATTTGTCGGCCTTGGCCTGGAAACTTGTAAAAGCTATGACTGCTGGTATGCACGTCCCATCAAAAGGCGAAACGGCAGCAGCAGACAGACTCCCAGAACCAGCTTCACGCCCAGATCGCCAAGTGCCCAGGTGATCCAGGGCAGGTCTTCCCCAGCAAAGCCAACGCTCCAGAAGACGGCGGTATCGAGACAGGCCGCCAGCACGGTGGCTATCAGCGGCGCACGCCACCACTGGCTGTGGCGCAGCTTGTCGAACACCGAAATATCCAGCATCTGCGAGCAGGCAAAGGCCAGACCCGAGGCCGCTGCAATGCGCGGTGGTGCCAGCAGCGCCGACATCACCACCGCCACGGCAAAACCCACCCATGCCACGCGGCGCGCCTGCGCCGGGCCAAAGCGCCGATTCACCAGCTCACTGACCAAAAAGGCAAACGGATAGGTGATGGCACCCCAGGTCAGCCAGTCGTTGATGGCGTACTGAACCAGGATGTTGGAGGTCAGCACCACCACGCCCATGGCCAGCACGGCTACCATGAACTGGTGTCTGGAAGCAGGAGTGAAGCTGTTGCTCATAAGGGTGAAACTCTGGAAACTGTTTCGCAGCAGATGAGAGGCAGCCAGCAAGAGCCGCCTCGCGGCGAAGCTGCCGTCCCCCTCGGGGGGAAGGCGCAAAGCGCCTCAGGGGGGAGCCTTTTTACAACGCTCCGCCCGAGCCACGTGCGCCCGAGGAAGGCACATCGACGCCCAGAATGGCAGCCGCTACGGCTTCACCGACCTTGATGCCGTCCACACCCGCCGACAGGATGCCGCCCGCGTAGCTGGCGCCTTCACCAGCCGGGTACAGGCCCCGTGTGTTGTCGCTCTGGAAGTCTGCGCCGCGCCCAATCTTGACGGGCGAAGAGGTACGCGTTTCCACGCCGGTCAAGATGGCATCCTTCATGTCATAGCCGCGAATCTTCTTGCCAAAGGCGGGCAGGGCCTCGCGCATGGCTTCGATGGCATAAGCGGGCAGAGCCTGGTGGAGATCGCCGAGATTGATGCCGGGCTTGTACGAGGGTTGCACTTCGCCGAATTCGGTCGATGGCTTGCCGGCCACAAAGTCACCCACGAGCTGGCCCGGAGCGCTGTAGTTGTGTCCGCCCAGCACATAGGCCTTGGACTCCAGTTGGCGCTGAAACACAATGCCGGAGAGTGGGTGATGCTCACCTTTTTGTAGGTTTTCGACGCCAAAGGTCTTGCCGTCAAACGCCCAGGCAAAGCTCTCGGCATCCTGCGGATAGTCTTCGGGGCTGATGGCGCAGACCATGCCGGCATTGGCATTGCGCTCGGCGCGCGAATACTGGCTCATGCCGTTGGTGACCACGCGTTCGGGCTCGCTGGTCGCGGCCACCACAGTGCCGCCGGGGCACATGCAAAAGCTGTAGACGGCGCGGCCGTTTTTGGCGTGGTGCACCAGCTTGTAGTCGGCAGCGCCCAGCAGCGGGTGGCCGGCGTCCTTGCCCCAGCGGGCGCGGTCGATCACGCTTTGCGGGTGCTCGATGCGAAAGCCCACGGAGAAGGGCTTGGCCTCCATGGCCACACCGCGTTCGTAGAACATGGTGAAGGTGTCGCGGGCGCTGTGGCCCAGTGCCATCACGGCGTGGCGGGTGGGCAAGGTATAGCTTTCGCCCGTGGCCTGGTTGAGCACCTGCAGACTGGTCAGCTGGCGCTGGCCGTCTGCTTCTTCAATTTGTACGTCGGTCACGCGTTGCTCGAAGCGGATTTCACCGCCCAGGCGGTGAATTTCCTCGCGAATGCCCTCCACCAGCTTGACCAGTTTGAAGGTGCCGATGTGCGGGTGGGCGGCGTAGAGAATCTCGGGCGGCGCGCCATAGGTGACGAACTCGGTCAGCACCTTGCGGCCCAGATGGCGCGGGTCCTTGATCTGGCTGTAGAGCTTGCCGTCAGAGAAAGTGCCTGCGCCGCCTTCGCCGTACTGCACATTGGACTCAGGGCTTAGCTCGCGCTTGCGCCACAGGCGCCAGGTGTCCTTGGTGCGCTCGCGCACGGCTTTGCCGCGCTCCAGCACGATGGGCTTGAAGCCCATCTGGGCCAGCACTAGGCCAGCAAACATGCCGCAGGGGCCAAAGCCCACGACCACGGGGCGCTCGCCCAGGTCGGCCGGGGCCTGACCGACGGGCTTCCAGCGCATATCGGGCGTGGGGTTGACGTGCGGGTGCTCGGCAAACTGCGTCAGCAGCGCGGCCTCTTGGCCCTCGTCGGTCAGCGTGATATCGACGATATAGACGGCCAGCAGTTCGGCCTTGCGCGCATCAAAGCTGCGCTTGTGCACATTCAGGCTGGCAATGGCTGAGGCAGGAATGCCCAGACGCTCTGCGGCTAGCTGCGTGAGCTTGTCCGTGGGCTGGTATTCGGTGTGGTTCTCGGGGTGATATTCAATCGCCGAGAGAGGGAGTTTGAGTTCTGCAATTCGGATCATGGCTTGTACCTATCAAGCAAGGGCTTGGATGGTACGGCAAAGCCCTGGACTCTGCGAGGCAGGGGTTGTCTGGGCAGGGTCTGGGGATAATTGAGGTATTTCAAAAAAGATAGCTTCTTGCGCTTGATGGCTTTCGATATTCAAAGGTTTTATTTATGAAAGTGATTGCCATCAAGCGATACAAGCTACTGATTTAAGAGCTGCCTGTTTTATTTGTAAAGCAGCTGCGGCAGCCAAAGGCCGATTTGCGGCCAGATGTAGAGCAGCACGATCGCCAGGATCTGGATGCCCATGAAAGGCATCATGCCCAGGAAGATCTGGTTCAGCGTCACCGAAGGCGGTGCCACGCCCTTGAGGTAGAAGGCGGACATGGCGACGGGCGGCGAGAGGAAGGCCGTCTGCAGATTCAGTGCCACCAGCAGGCCGAAGAACAGCGGGTCCACGCCAAAGTGGCTGAGCAGCGGAATGAAGATAGGCATGAAGATGACGATGATCTCCGTCCACTCCAGCGGCCAGCCCAGCAGAAAGATCACGATCTGCGAAAGAATCATGAATTCGACCTTGCTGAGGTTCATGGACAGCACCCAGCGCTCAATCAGCTCCTGGCCGCCCAGCAGCGCAAAGGCGGCCGAGAAGATGGCAGAGCCTACGAAAAGCCAGCAGACCATGGCCGATGTTTTGGCGGTCAGGTACACCGACTCTCGGACCACGTTGAGGCTAAGGCGCTTGTAGGCAGCGGCCAGCAGAAAGCCGCCCAGCGCGCCCATGGCGGCTGCCTCGGTCGGCGTGGCCAGGCCAAAGACAATGGAGCCGAGCACGGTCAGGATCAGCACCACCAGCGGGAAGAACGAGCCCAGCAGCATCTTGAAGATTTCCAGCCGCGCAAAGCTCAAGAACAGATAGAAAAGCGCCGTGCAGGCCCCTAGCAGCGCAAAGCCTATCCACCACCAGGTGGGGGCGGGCTGCGCCTCGGCCAGACTGGCAGTCGCGGCGATCGGGGAAGAACTCCCTGGCTCGGCCAGCGCCTCAGAGGCTGTATCGTCAGGCGCTGCGCTGGAGGGCTCCGAGCCGGGTGGCTCTTGCAGCCCTCCTTCGGTGGGTGGTTCCTGCAAGCCACCTTCTATGGGCGGCTCGGCCAGGCCTGTGCCTGAGCTGCTGGATTGGCTGCTTTCCATGCCTATGGGCTGGATCTCGAACTGCTCTTGCACCACAGGAGTCGTCACAGACTTCCAGCTGCTGGCAGCCAGCAGCAAGAACAGCAGTCCGGGCAGAACCACCACGGCCAATTGGCGCAGCAGATAGCCGGTGGGGACATTGGCATTGCGCTGGCCCTTGAGTGCGCTCAGCAGGCGCATGGGGGCGTATTGCTGGCCGGTGGCGGGCAGCTCGCGCGTCAATGACGGCAACGTGACCTGACGCTCGGCGGCCGACAGCGGGGGGGCCCAGGCGGGCTTGATCTTGGCCATGAGAATCACATAGCCCACATACAGACCGGCCAGCATCAGGCCGGGAAAGAACGCGCCCGCGTACAGCTGGACGACGGAAACTCCGGCGGTGGCGCCATAGAGAATCAGCAGCACCGAAGGCGGTATCAAGATGCCCAGGCAGCCGCCCGCCGTGATGGCGCCCGCCGCCATGGGCGTGCTGTAGCCGGCGCGCAGCATGGTGGGCAGAGCCAGCAGGCCCATGAGGGTGACCACCGCACCCACAATGCCGGTGGCTGTGGCAAACACGGTGCAGGTTACCAGCGTGGCCACTGCGAGCGATCCGGGCACGCGCGCCATGGCCAAGTGCATGCTTTTGAACAGCTTTTCGATCAGGTTGGCGCGCTCGACCAGATAGCCCATGAAGACGAACAGGGGGATGGCGATCAGCACATCATTGGTCATGCTTTTGTAGGCCGACTGCACCATCAGGTCCAGCGTGCGCGTGGTGTCACGCTCGTATGCCAGCCAGGTGAAGATCATGCCCATGCCCATCAGCGTGAAGGCCGTGGGAAAGCCCAGCATGATGGCGACGACCACCAGCGACAGCATCAGCAAGCCGAGGTGGCCGTTGGTGATGGTTTCAACGCTCAGCAGCAGCGCAATGGCCGAGAGCACGACCAGGGCCATGATGGAGAAGCCGAACCAGAGTTCCTTGCGCATCTTCATGCCTTGCCCTCCTGAACCATTTCCTTGAGCTTTTCCACATCCACCTCTTCCACGTCTTCGGCGCGGCGGGGCCATTGGCCGCGGCGCAGGCACATCAGGCAGCGGGCGATCTCGGCCAGCCCCTGCAGCAGCAGCACGCCCCCGGCCAGCGGGATCATGAACTTGAAGGGATACAGCGGCAGTGGATGGGCCGAGAAGGTCTGCTCGCGAATGCCCAGCGATTCATGGGCATAGCTCCAGCCCGCCCAGGTCAGTGCCAGCACACCCGGCAGAAAGAACACGATGTACAGGCACAAGTCCACTGCGGCTTGTGCGCGCGGGCTGAAGAAGCCGTAGAGCACATCGCCGCGTACATGGCCGTTCTTGGACAGGGTGTACGCCCCTGCCAGCATGAACATGGTGCCGTAGAGCATGATCTGCGCATCCAGCACCCAGGCATGGGGTTTGTTGAGGGCATAGCGGGAGAAAACCTCCCAACTGATCAGCAAGGTCAGCAGCACCACGGCCCAGGCTGCGACCTTGCCGATAAAGGTCGAGAACGCATCGACAGCAAGCAGGATTTTTTGCATGGCAGTCTCCGCTGCGCGATGCAGCGAGGCGCGAGTAAGAGGGATGCCCGCCTGCCGAGGCGGGATGGCGAGCCATAGACAGGCGCAGCCCTGGTGAGGGCTGTGCTATGCCAGGGTCAACCGCGCTTTTGCGCGAAGTAGTGGTTCCAGGCCATCTTGAAGTCGATGTCGGTATCGTTTTTCCAGCGCCCGCTGCGCTGGGCAAACGTGCGCATGGAGTCCATCACCTTTTTGAACATGGGGTTCTCGGCCGCCTTTTTGGTGGTCACCTTGTCCCAGGCGGCCAGTTGGGCGCGCAGGATGGCGTCGGGGGTCTTGTAGAACTTCACGCCTTGCTTCGACTGCATTTCCGCATAGTCCTTGGCATAGCGGTCGGCAGCTTTCCAGCTCATGTCGGCACTGGCGGCCTGCGTTGCGTACTCGATGATGGATTTGATCTCGGCTGGCAGGGCGTTGTACTTGGTCTTGTTGAAAAGCACTTCAAACTGTTCGCTGGACTGGTGAAAGCTCTGCAGCATGCAGTTCTTGGCCACATCGGGAAAGCCCAGAACCCGGTCGCTGGAGGCATTGTTGAACTCGGCTGCGTCGAGCAGGCCACGGTCCAGTGCAGGCACGATTTCTCCGCCGGGCAGCGGGTTCACGGCCACCCCCATTTCCGTAAAGACATCGACCGCCAGGCCTACGGTACGGAACTTCAGACCCTTGAGGTCTTCCACCTTGGCAACTGGCTTCTTGAACCACCCAAGCGGCTGGGTGGGCATGGGTCCGTAGAGCTTGGAGACCACGTCCATCTTCAGGCCGTTGTAGATCTCGTCCAGCAGCTCTTTGCCGCCGCCATAGTTGTGCCAGGCCAGCACCATATTGGCATCCATGCCAAAGGCCGGACCGGATCCCCACAGCGCCACTGCCTGGCTCTTGCCGTACCAGTACGCGATCACGCCGTGGCCACCGTCCAACGTACCTTTGGAGACGGCATCCAGCAGCTGGAAGGCAGGAACCACGGCACCGGCGGGTAACACCTCGATCTTGAGGCGGTTGCCCGTCATGTCATTGACTTTCTTGGCGAAGTCCTGCGCAAACTCGTGAAAAATGTCCTTGGCTGGCCAGGTGCTCTGGAAGCGCCAGGATGTGGTCTGGGCCGTGCTGATCATGGGCACGGACATGGCGGAAGCAGCCACCGCGGCACCTTTGAGTAGGTTGCGGCGGCCGGTTTTTTGGGTCTCCTGTGTCATCTACTTCATCTCCTCTGGGTGGTTATCCTGGCCTTCCGCCAGTGCATGCATCTTTGGAGCGAGCGGCATACGGACGCAGAGGGTTAACACCAGACTTGATGATCAGATAGATTGTCCGAGGTCTGTATTTTCTTTATTGAAATCAACCGATTACACAGGATTTCCAAGTGCTGTTTGCTATGGATTGATGAGTAATTGACAGACGTTGAAGCCGTGCAGCTAAGGAACCTCTGCAAAACTCGATTTCAAGCGTGATAGTGCTTGAACGAGTGTGATGTTTGCTTGCCTGTGACACTCAAGATGCCCGCGTTTCGCGGGCATCTTGCTTTTTACGCACCCACACCAGGCTTGGGTTGGCTGTTCACTAGCAAACGGCCACGGGCCATCCACAAGTTCGCCAAGGCAAACAGGGTATGCAATTGCTGCGTGTTCTTTCTCAAGCCTCGGTAGCGAACTTTGACGTGGCCAAACTGACGCTTGATGACTCTGAATGGGTGTTCGACCTTGGCCCGGATTTTGGACTTCACCTGCTCAAGCTGCTCTTGCATGGCCGATACCGGGTGCTGAAGGTCTAGAGCCTTGCGCTGGCTGCGCTTCATGGCGATATGCCATTGGAATTTGCGCTCAGGTTCTGGCGTCGGCATGTCGGGGCGTTTATCTGCACCTTGGTAGCCTGCATCGCCATAGCCATCAACCTCTTTTCCATGCAGCAGGCTGTTGGCTTCAACGACATCACTGACGTTGGCCGAAGTGCCTCGCACTGTGTGCACCAGACCAGAATCAGCATCCACGCCAATATGGGCCTTCATGCCGAAGTACCACTGATTGCCCTTCTTGGTCTGGTGCATTTCAGGATCACGAGATTTGGTGCTGTTTTTGGTTGAACTGGGAGCTGCAATCAGCGTCGCATCCACAATGGTTCCCGTGCGAAGCAGCAGCTTTTTACGCTCCAGCAAGTCCGTGACCGTCTTCAGAATTTGCTCGGCCAGTTTGTGTCTTTCCAATAGATGACGAAACCGCAGGATAGTGCTCTCATCAGGCGTGGCACTGCCCCATGACAGGCCAACGAATTCCCGAAACAAGGGCATGTCATGCAGCGCTTCTTCCATAGCTGGATCACTGAGGTTGAACCACTGCTGCATAAAGTGAATGCGCAGCAGCATCTCCACAGGAAATGGAGGCCGCCCTTTGTGACCTTCAGGTGCATATGGCGCAATCAAGTCCACCAACTCTTGCCATGGAACGACTTGCTGCATCTGCTCCAGGAATTCGCGTTTGCGTGTTTTTTTGGTGGAAAGGTTCAGGCCAAGATCAAATTGCTGCATAGGCCGGGATGCTGCCGCACCCGGCACGCATGTGCAAGCACATGCGTTGGGGATTTATGCAGAGGTTCCCTAAGGGTAATTGAGGGGCTCTTTGTGTATCTATCGCTGCAGTCAAGGTCTTCGAGAGTCCTGGCCTGAGGTGACCAGCCTGGAGTAGCCAATGCCTGCGGCCTTCTCCACGCGGATTTGCGTCGGAATGCGCTCCTTGAGCGCCTCCACATGGCTGATGACGCCAATCATCTTGCCGCTGGCGTTGAGCGCATCGAGGGCGGCCAGTGCCACCTCCAGCGTGTCTGCATCCAGCGTGCCAAAGCCTTCGTCGAGGAACAGCGAGTCAATTGAGGTCTTGCTGCTGACCAGATCGGACAGCGCCAGCGCCAGCGCCAGGCTGACCAGAAAAGCTTCGCCGCCCGAGAGCGTGCGCGTGTCGCGTGCCGCATCGCCCTGCCAGCTGTCCACGATGTCCAATTCCAACTCGCCCGTGGGTTTGCGCCGCAGCAGATAGCGCCCGTGCAGGCGCGTGAGGTGCTGGTTGGCCAGGTGCAGCAAATGATCCAGCGTCAGTCCCTGGGCAAACCGGCGGAACTTGTCGCCCTTGGCAGAGCCAATCAGGCTGTCCAGCCGCTGCCACAGGTCGCTGTCCTTTTCCTGCTCGGCAATCTGGGCCAGCAGCGCCTGCTGGCCGGTGCGGCGCGCATCGTCATCCTTCAGGCGGGCACGGTGAGCGCCCAGTTGCTCGGCCTGCTGGGCGCGCTCGGCTTCCAGTTGCGTGACCTGCTCGGTAATGGTTTCGGGCGCTTCATCGCTGAGTGTCTGCGCCTGCAGTGCGGCAAGCCGCTGGCGGGCATCGGCCAGCAAGGTGGCTGCGCGCTGCACTGTGCCGTGCAACTGCTCGCTGAGGGACTGCAGCCGCTGCTGTTCGGCATCGGGCAGCAGGGCGCTGGCGTACTGCTCATCGTCCGCAAAAGGGCTGCTGTGCAGCGCCTGCAACCAGTCGTCCTGGGCGTACTGTGCGGTCTGCTGCAGCTGGTCAAGCATGGCCTGTGCCTGCTGGTGCTGTCCTTGCAGCGTGGCCAGGGACTGGGCCGTTTGCGTGAGCAAGCTGATGCAGGACGGCAGCGTATCGGGCAAGGAGGCCAAGGCGGGTGAGGCAGATGCATTCGGTGCGTCGGCAGGCAAGGCCGGCAGTGCTTCGCAGCGCTGCTGCCAATGCACCGCATCCTGCTGGGCCTGGCTGCACTGGCGCTGCAGTGCGTCTATCTGCTGGCCCAGTGTGTGCATGGCCTCCTGCTGGCGCTGCCATTGCTGCCATTCCTGCTGGCGCATGGCAATCCACTGCTCTGCATGGCTGCTGTCTGGCAGTGCGTAGCCGGCTGCGGCAACGGCGGTCTGCAGTCGGGTCTGCAGTTCACTTTCTTGTAACTGCAGGGCTTGCAGTGTCTTGCTTGTCTGCGCCTGCTGCTCCTGAAGGTTTTGCTGCGCCTGCCGGGTGCTGGCCTGTGCATGCTCTGCCTGTTGCTGGTTTTGCAAGGCGATCTGACAAGCCTCCTTGGCGCTGCGCAGTTGCTGCTCCGCCGCATCGGCCTGAATCAAGGCTTGCTGCAGTTTTTCAATCTGCTGGCGGGCCTGGCCGCAGGCGGTGAGCAATGCGTCCAGGTCCTGCCAGGCGGCCTCGTCCACGGGTGAGGCCGCTTGCGCGCGCAAGGCGGACCAGCGCGCTTGCCACTGCGACATTTGCTGGGCAAGGGCATCACGCTGCTCGTACAAATGCTGTTGCTGGTTGTGGCTGGTGGTCAGCGCGGTGCTGACCTGCTCGCCCTGATGCTGGAGCGCCTTCAACTGCGCCTGCACCTGTTGCAAAGCCGCGGCGGCGGCAGACACATTCAGCGCCGCATATTTGTCAATGGCGGGGTGCTCATGAGACCCGCACAGCGGGCAGGCCTCACCGGGCTGCAGTGCGGCACGGTGTTCCTGCAGGCTTTGGATCAGGCGCTCCTGCTGCAGCATGGTTTGCTTGTCAGCCTCTGTGGCCAGAAGTGTCTTGTACTGCTGGCGCAATGCTTCGCGCTCGGCGGTTTGTTCCTGAAGGCGGGCCTCGTTGGAGCTCAAGGCCTGTGCGTTGATTTTCAGTTGCTGCTCAAGAGGAGCGCGCAAGGTGGCGTGCTCTTGCAACTGCTGCCAGTGGTGCAACTGGCGCTCGGCATCTTGCCAGTGCGAGCGCAACTGGCTCAGGCTGCCGTGAAGGCTCAGGTGCTGCTGCAAGGCTTGCTCGGCAGCTTGGAGTTGGGTCTGGGTCTGCGCAACTTGCTGCGCTGCTGTGCTGCATTGCTGTGCTTGTGCAGCGCTTTGCTGCTCAAGTTGAAGCGCAGATTGTTGCCACTGATCGAGCAGGCCTTGGGCTTGCGCTGCTTGTTGGTGCAACTGCTGGCTTTGCTGCAGTTGTACGCGCCAGCCGCTGAGGTTTTCTCCCAGCTGTGCGTGGCTGGAGTGGGTCTTCAGCCATGCCGCCAGATCGGACTCTTGCGCTTGAGCCTGCTGCAGCTGCAGCGTTGACTGCTCTAGCGCATGGCCCGCCAGGCGACTGGCGTTCTGGTGCAGGTGCCAGTGCGTGCCCTGGGCCTGATGCAATTGCTGCTGCAATTGAGTCAGCAGTGAGGCTTGCGTGCGCTGCTGACTCAGCGCCTGCTGCCAGCGCTGGTGCATGGGTTGAATGGCCAGAGCAGGGCCGTGGGCTTGCAGTCGCAGCAGCTCAGGAGCGGCATCGTCCAAAGCTTGTTGTGCATGGGCCTGTGCGCTGCATGCCTGCTCCACTTCTTGCGTGGTGTGCAGCATTTGCTTTTGCCACTGCTGTATGGCCTGCAGCTGCTGATGACGTGTTTGTAGCGCCGACTGCTGTGCTTGCAGCTGATGAACCTGTGTGTTCAGCTCAGCGCGAGTGGCCTCATCCAGCAGTTGCATGCCGTTGGCCTGGGCTTGCTGCTTTTCCAGGGCTTGACGTGCATCGCGTGCGCGAGCAAAGACGGTTTCGGAGATACGGCCGTAGATATCGGTGCCGGTCAGCTCTTCCAGCAGCTCGGCGCGGTCATTGGCATCGGCGTTGAGAAAGGCCGCAAAGCCGCCCTGGGCCAGCAGCATGGACTTGGTAAAGCGCGCAAAGTCCAGCCCGGTGATTTCGGCAATGCGCCGGGTCTTGTCCTTGAGATGTGTGGTGAGGATGCGGCCTTCACCAGTGTCCGCATCAATCTGAGCCAGCTCGACCTTGGGCGATTGCAGGGCTCCGTCGCTCTTGTCGCGTGCACGGCGCTGGCTCCAGAAGGCGCGGTAGCGCTGGCTTTTGACTTCGAACTCCACCTCGGCAAGGCAGTCGGAGGTGTGGCGCGTCATCAGGTCGTTGCTGCTGCCGGTGACTCCGCCCAGGCGGGGAGTCTCGTGGTACAGCGCCAGACAGATGGCATCAAGCAGCGTGGACTTGCCCGCGCCGGTGTGGCCGGTAATGGCGAACAGGCCGTTGTCGGCAAAGGGGGGGGCGCTGAAGTCGATGCTCCACTCGCCCTTGAGCGAGTTCAGGTTCTTGAGGCGCAGCTTCAGAATTCTCATGCTGCAGCTCCTTGCTCGTCACTGAGGCTGTGCAGCACTTGCCGGTAGCGCTCGGTCAGCGTGGCCTGCAGCGGCGGCTCCAGGCTTTCCTGTGCCAGGCGACGCTCGAACACGTCCAGCGGCGATAGTTCATCGAGCGACTCTCGTGCCTCGCTGCCCAGCTGCGCGGCGGCAGTGCCGCGCTGGCGCTTGATGCGCAGAATCTCCACGGGCAGTGACTCGGCCATGGTCTGCACGCGTGCCGTGAGGTCGGCCAGATAGTCGTCTTCCTGTACCGTCACCTCCAGCCACACCGGCAGGTTGCTGTGGGCTTGGGCCGAGGCGGATTTCAGCAGCTCTGGCATTTGCGCCAGCGTGCCGGTGATCGAGGCCATGGGTTGAAACACCGGCACGGGCAGGGCGGTGACGGTCTGCAGACCATCGGCATTCACATCGACCAGCAGCACCTGCTTGGTCTGCCTAGCTTCGTCAAAACCCAGTGCAATGGGCGAGCCACTGTAGCGAATGTGCTCCAGCCCGCCGACGAACTGGGGCTTGTGGATGTGGCCCAGCGCGATATAGCTGGCGGGCGGGAAGGCGTTGGTGGGAAAGGCTTCGAGCGCGCCCACATAGATCTCGCGCACCGATTCATTGCTGCTGGCGCCCACGGTGGTCAGGTGGCCGGTGGCGATGATGGGAAGGTGCTGGCCGGTGCTGGCCTGTAGTTCGGCCTGCTTTTGCTGGGCGGCGGCATAGACGCGCTGGTAGGTGGCGGCAATGGCGGTCTGCAGCGCCTGCTGCTTGTCTTGTGCGCTTTGGCCGGCCTGGCTTTGCTGCACATCGCGCGGGCGAATGAAGGGCAGGGCGCAGACGATGCAGCCCGGAGCTTTGGGTGTAACGCGCAGGGGCAGGGTGATGACATGCTGGGCGTCGTCGCCGGTCGAGCTGATCACTTGCGTGCCCAGGTAGCCCAGCAGCTCGCGGCTTTCGTCCAGCACGCTGACCGAGTCGTGGTTTCCCGCCAGCAGCAGCAGGGCCACACCGCTATCGTGCAGGCCCACGATGAGCTGGTTATAGAGCTCGCGCGCATAGCTGGGCGGGGCACCGGTGTCGAAGATGTCGCCGGCGATCAGCACGGCGTCCACGGCATGGGTCTGGGTCTGTATCAGCAGCCAGTCGATCAGGGCCTGGTGCTCGGCCTGACGGCTGTGGCCCATGAAGTGTTGGCCCAGATGCCAGTCGGAGGTGTGGAGGATGCGCATAGGCCGATGTTACGAGGCATAGAGACTCCTGCATCAGAACAAGCGGCCTGACAGCAGATGTCAGCGGCGCGCCGTGCGCTTGGCAGTCCAGTAGCCGAACTCTTCCTTGCCCACTTCATAGTCCAGCTCCTGCAGCCTGGCCTGCAGGTTCTCCTGCACATCGGCCACGGCCTGGTTGTAGATGCTGGGGCCGATCTCGGCGAGAAAGAAGTTCAGCAATGCGCCGGACTGCATATTGCCAATCGGCTCGTCCATGTTTTCGCGAAAGTAGCGCTCAATGGAGGTGATGGCTTGCTGCTGTGCGTGCTTGGGAAGTTCGATGCTCATGGGTGCTTGCTTTTAGAAGGGAGCCCATTCTTGCAAGCCAGCTGTGCCGCGTCTTGCTGCGAGTGGACTAGATAGAAAGCGGCTACCGTTTGGTGCTCTTATAAAAAGAGCTGTTAACGCTTTGTGGGGGAGCGTTACAGCTCATTTTCTTTGATTTTTTTCGGTGGTTTGTTATGCCGCTTCATCCTGGTCAGCTAGGAAACCACCGCTTTGGTGTGCCCACAGCTTGGCGTAGATGCCGCCCTTGGCCAGCAGTTGCTGGTGCGTGCCTTCTTCCACGATATGGCCTTCGTTCATCACGATCAGGCGGTCCATGGCGGCGATGGTCGAGAGGCGGTGGGCGATGGCAATCACGGTCTTGCCGTGCATCAGCCCGTCCAGGCTTTGCTGGATGGCGGCTTCTACCTCGCTGTCCAGCGCGCTGGTGGCTTCGTCCAGCAGCAGGATGGGCGCGTCCTTGAGCATCACGCGGGCAATCGCCACGCGCTGGCGCTGGCCGCCCGAGAGCTTGACGCCGCGCTCGCCCACCTGGGCGTCGTAGCCGCTGCGGCCTTTCAGGTCGGTCAGCGTGGCGATGAAGTCAGACGCCTCCGCCTTGTCGGCAGCGGCGCGCATGGCTTCTTCGCTGGCATCGGGGCGGCCGTAGAGGATGTTGTCGCGCATGGAGCGGTGCAGCAGCGAGGTGTCCTGCGTCACCATGCCGATGGCGCCGCGCAGGCTGTCCTGCGTCACGCCGCGAATGTCCTGGCCATCGATGGTGATGCGACCGCCTTGCACTTCGTGAAAGCGCAGCAGCAGATTGACCAGCGTGGACTTGCCCGCGCCAGAGCGGCCGATCAGGCCGATGCGCTCGCCGGGGCGGATGTGCAGGTTCAGGTGGTCGATGACCTGCTTGCCGCCACCCTTGTAGCCAAAGCGCACGTCTTCAAACGCAATCGCGCCCTGGGTGACTTGCAGCGGCTTGGCCTCGGGCGCATCGACGATGGTGCGCGGCTTGGTCAGCGTGGTGATGCCGTCCTGGATGGTGCCCACGTTCTCGAACAGGCCCGTCATCTGCCACATCACCCAGTGCGAGTAACCCATCAGGCGCAGCGCCATGGCAATCACGGCGGCGACCACACCGGCCGAAGCCTGGCCTTGCGTCCACAGGTACAGCGCCGTGCCGCCGCTGCCCAGCAGCAGCAGGGCAATCATCAAATGGTTGGTGATCTCGAACTGGCTGACCAGGCGCATCTGCGTATAGCCGGTGGCCTTGAAGGCATCCATGGCATTGCGTGCGTACTCGGCTTCGCGGCGCGTGTGGGCGAACAGCTTGACGGTGGCGATATTGGTGTACGCATCGGTGACGCGGCCCGTCATCATGGAACGGGCGTCGGCCTGGCTTTTGCCAATCTTGCCCAGGCGCGGCACAAAGTAAAAGCAGGCGGCCGTGTAGGCGATGAACCACAGCGCAAACGGAATCATCAGCCGCCATTCAAAGCTGGCGGCCAGAATCAGAATGCCGATCATGTAGACGCCCACGCCTACGAACACATCGACCACCATGAAGACCACTTCGCGCACCGACAGTGCAGTCTGCATGATCTTGGTGGTGATGCGGCCAGCGAATTCATCGGCGTAGAACGACATGCTCTGGCCCAGCATCAACTTGTGAAACACCCAGCGCAGCCGCATGGGAAAGTTGATGGCCAGTACCTGGTGCATGACGGTGGTGTGCAGGGCCAGCAGTGCCACGCTGCCCAGCAAGATGGCGGCAATGCCCAGCACCGTGCTTTGCTGCTCTGCCCAGAAATTGGTGGGCGAGACCGTGCCCAGCCAGTCCACCACGCGGCCCATGATGGCGAACAGCACCGCCTCATAGGCGGCCAGCAAGGCGGAGGTGAGGGTCATCAGACCAATCCAGCCGCGCATGCCCTTGGTGCAGGCCCATATAAAGGCAAAAAATCCCTTGGGCGGAACCTGGGGTTCCTGCGCGGGATAAGGGGCTACCTGTTTTTCAAAAAATCGGAACAAGATGGAAATACTCCCGGTTCATGCCAGTGGCATATCTTGTCTCCATGGTAGGGGAGCGGCCCGGATTGGTGTCAAAAAAACGGGATGACCGCTTGTGCCATGGGCCATTGATGCATGACCGTGCGAGTGCGTGGCGAGAGCCTGTACGGCAGGCATGAAAAACGCCGCCCAGGAGAGCGGCGTAATCAGCCCAATCAGGCGCTTGGCAAGAAGCCTTCCACCGACAGGTAGCGCTCGCCGGTGTCATAGGCAAAGCCCAGCACCTTGGCGCCTGCAGGCAGCTCGGGCAGTTTCTGGGCAATGGCAGCCAGAGTCGCGCCGGAGGAGATGCCGACCAACAGACCTTCCTCTGTGGCCATGCGGCGCGCATATTCGCGGGCGGGTTCGCCCTCGACCTGGATCACGCCGTCCAGCAGGCTGACGTCCAGATTCTTGGGAATGAAGCCGGCGCCAATCCCTTGAATAGGGTGGGGTGCAGGCTGGCCGCCCGAGATCACGGGAGACGCAGCGGGCTCTACGGCATAGACCTTGAGGTTGGGCCACTGGGCCTTGAGTACCTTGGCGACGCCGCTGAGGTGGCCACCCGTGCCCACGCCGGTGATGAAGGCATCCAGGCCGTCAGGAAAGTCGCGCAGGATCTCCTGAGCTGTGGTGGCCGCGTGGACAGCGACGTTGGCGGGGTTTTCAAACTGCTGGGGAATCCAGGCGCCGGGTGTTTTTTCGGCCAGCTCCTGCGCACGGGCGATGGCCCCCTTCATGCCCTTTTCCTTGGGCGTCAGGTCAAACGATGCGCCGTAGGCCAGCATCAGGCGACGGCGCTCGATGCTCATGCTCTCGGGCATGACCAGAATCAGCTTGTAGCCCTTGACGGCGGCGACCAGGGCCAGACCCACGCCGGTGTTGCCGCTGGTGGGCTCGATGATGACGCCGCCGGGCTTCAGGGCTCCGGACTTCTCCGCCTCTTCCACCATGGCCAGGGCAATGCGGTCCTTGATGGAGCCACCGGGGTTGCCGCGCTCGGACTTGATCCAGACATTGGTGTTGTCGCCGAACAAACGGTTGATATGGATGACGGGCGTGTTGCCAATGGTTTGCAGAACGTTGTCGAACTTCATGAAGTCTCCAAGGTGAAAAGGGCAAATCCGCCCGAAACCTGCATTGTGGCGCAGTTGATCTGCCTGGCTGGAATATGAATATTCTTGTCGCAAGTCAAGACGGTGCTGGCATGCTTGCTCTATGCTGGACGCATGGCGAGGCCATGCGCCGATTGCTTTTCAAGGAGGCCCTTTTCTGATGTCTTTCAACATGACTTTGACGCTGCTCGGACTGTGCTGCGTGTCCCTGCTGGTGGGTTTTTCCTGGCGCGAGCAGCGCTGGGGACCATGGGTCATGCTGGTGTCAGTGGTCAGCCTGCTTTCGCTCATGAGCTACGCCATTCTCAACTTGCTGACTTGAATCCAGGTCGTGCTGGCGACCTCTTGGGTGAAGCACCTTCGAGGTCGTCAAATGCTATTGAGCCTGCAGCGGTTTGCGACGCATCAGCGGCGTTTTCCACAGCTCTGCCAGCAGCAGTCCGGCGACTGTCATGACACCGCCTACGGCGTGGTAGGCCGCCAGCGGCTCGTGCAGGGCGAAAGCTGCAATCAGGGCGGTAAATACGGGGATCAGGTTGAAGAACATGCTGGAGCGCCCCGGCCCCAGTGTCTGCACGGCCTTCATCCACAGCAAAGGCGCAGCAATAGAGGCCATGACTCCGGCAAAACCGACCAGTGGAAGATTGCTGGCATTAAGCCCTGTCTTGGGTGAGAAAAGATAGAGCGGAAACTGCACGATGACGGCGACCAGCACCTGCAGATACAGCAGCTCAAGCGTGGCGAGCTGGGGCATGGGCCAGCGTTTGAGCAAGATGTTGTAGACCGCATACGACAGCATGGCCATGAACATCATGGCGTCGCCCAGGTTCAGTCCTTCCGAAGCCAGAGAACTCAGCTTGCCCGATGAGACCACGAGAGCGACGCCCACAATGGCCAGCAATGAGCCCCAGATGCCGCCGCGCGTCAGCGGCTGGCCCAGCATGAAGACGGCCAGCGCCAGTACCAGCATGGGCGTGAGCGAGCCGATGATGCCCATGTGCGTGGCCGTGGTGTAGTGGGCTGCGTAATAGGCCAGGCTTTGGTAGATGACCATGCCCAGCACGCCCAGCGCCAGAATTTTGGGCAGCAGGGGCTTGATCACCGCACGCTTGCGCCAGATGGAGGGCAAGAGAAACGGCGTAAAAATCACTGCGGCCACCACCCAGCGAAAAAAGCCGATTTCGGCGGCGCTGATGCTGTCAGCGGCCAGTTTGCTGACCACGGTGTTGATCGACCAGATCAGCACCGCGCCCAGCGGTAATAAATACGCACCCATGATGAAACTCCTTGATGGGATCTATCATGCCTTGACGGTTTTGAAGTGCATTGCTGATTTCAGACAAACGATAGCCCCAACCGGACGAAGACCATGCCGAGCTTTGCTGCCACCGCTGAACAGGCGGAAACACGCCATCCGGTCACCATTCTGGACACCGAAAAAGTGCGTGGTGACTATTACTTTCGCTATGACGAATTCGGCGCCCACAGTGAGGCGCCGCCGCATAGCCACCGCTGGGGGCATCTGAATTACGCCTCGCACGGCAGCCTGAGCATGGAGGTGCCCACGGGCAACATCCTGTGCCCGCCCCAGCACGGGGTGTGGATTCCGCCTGGCGTGGTGCACAGCTGCTACCTGCGCCATGCGGTGCAATACCGCTCGGTCTATCTGGCACCGGCGCTGTGCGCGGCCCTGCCGCAGCAGCCGGGCTGCATGCCCATCGGCCCCATCATTCGCGCCATCTTGCTGGACTTTGGCATGCGCGGCGTGCAGATTCCGGCAACGGCGGCCGATCTGCGGCTGGCGCAGGTGGTGCACGACCAGCTCTGTGCCACACCGCTGGAGCTGAGCTTTTTGCCCGTGGCGCGCCACCCGGCGCTGGTGCAGGTGCTGGATGCCATGCGCTCCCAGCCCGACGACCACCGCAGCCTGGCGGACTGGGCGCAGACCGTGCACATGACCGAGCGCACGCTGGCCCGCCACTGTCAGGCCGAGCTGGGCATGAGTCTGGGCGAGTGGCGCCAGCGCATGCGCTATCTGCAGGCCATCGATGCGCTGGAGGCTGGGCACACCGTGCAGCAGATCGCTTACGACCTGGGCTACAGCACGCCGTCGGCCTTTATCGCCATGTTTCAGCGCGAATCCGGCCTGCCGCCCGAGCAGTTTCGGCGTGAGTTCTGTGCAAGCTCTTTGTGAACGCGAGATAATGCGCGCCGTGAAGTGGGCTAGACCGCCGCTGGTACAAGTGCCGAAAGGCCGTACTGGAGGAACGTCCGGACTGCATAGGGCGGCGTAGCAGCTAACAGCTGTCCACCGTGAGGTGAGGATCAGAGCAACAGAGACGAGTCTGGCAGGAGTGCCGCAAGGCAGACCAACCAGGGTGAAACGGGCAATCTCTACGCGCAGCAATACCAAGTAGGCACACGTTGACGGGGCCCCCGGAGTGTGCGGGTAGGTAGCACCGAGCTGTCAGGCGACTGGCAGCCAAGATTAATGGCGGTCACATGGCGGGCAACCGTTGTGCACAGAATCCGGCTTATCGGCGCACTTCACACTTATTCCATGAAAAAGAGCTTCCAGCGCTGGAAGCTCTTTTTTTTGATGATGCTTGCTGGAGCAGTATTAAAAAAAGAGCGTGGAGCGATTGTCCCTGCTCGACTTCAGATATGAATCGATCTGAAACGAAGGATTCACAAGCGCTGCCAGCTCCTTTTATTGATACTGAAGGTGGGTAACCAGCCGCTTAGGAAGCTTAGAAGCGCTCCCAGGGCATCAGATAGCGCCACTGGCCTTCTGGAACCTTGGCCATGGCCACACGGCCGATACGCAGGCGGCGCATGCTGGTGACCTGCAGACCGATGGCCGCGCACATCTTCTCGATCTCTTCGGGCGCAATGCCCTTGAGTGCAAAGCGCAGATGACCTTCGTTTTGCCAGCTGACATGGCAGGGCGGCATGCGGCGGTGGCCGTTGCCACCAGGAATGGGCAGGCCTTCGTAGAGGATGTCCAGGCCGTCTTCGACCATCTGACCTTCCACGCCGACGATGATTTCCTGCTCCAGCCATTGGCCTTCTTCGCCCAGCTTGCGCGCAATGCGTTTGTCCTGGGTGTAGACGATGAGACCGCTGGCAGGCACGGGAATCGTCAGAAACGATTCCAGATTCTTGAAGTGATGGTCGAGCACCAGCTGCGGCATGGGCGTGTCGAGCTGGGCCTTGGTGTCCTGACTCAGCAGCGAATGCGCGCTGCGCACCCGGCCATAGGCGCGGCCCTGGGTCATGCCTGCGGGCTTGTTCATGAGGATGGTGACGGGCGGCAGGGCCTCGGGCTTGGCGTCCTTGCGCAGAGTCACGACCTGGGCGGCGCGCACACGGGTTTCGGGCACTTGCACGACTTTGCCGTCCACCTGCACGTTGCCCGCAACGATATGGAGTTCGGCCTCGCGGCGCGAGCATTGTTCTTGCTCCGCCACGCGCTTGGCGAGGCGGATGCTTTCTTGTTCAGGCAGAGATTCAGACATGGCGAGAGCTTAATGCTCCCGCCATTTCCTAGTTGTCCACAGGTCTAGCTGCGCAGTGGCTGCGGCTTAGCGCCCCAGGCACAGTTTCTGAATGCGCTCCACATGGGCCAGCAGCGATTGCTGGGCCACCGGCCACAGCGCCTTGGGTGTGTCGGCATAGACCATGGCGACCCAGTCCTGGATGCTGCCATCGGGCAGGGTGCGCATGGCCTCGTGCACCTTGGCTTCGCGTGCTAGGCGGTGGTTTTTGAGCTTGGCAATCTGCTGGCGGGCAAAGCCCAGCACATAGCCATGGGCTGGAAGTATGTGTCGCACGCCATGCTCGACGCAGAGCGCGCTGAGTTTGTCCAGCGAGTCCAGGTAATCGATCATGTTGCCGTCGGGTGGGCTGATGACCGTGGTGCTGCCGTTGAGGATGTGATCGCCGCTGAACAGCAGCGCATCTTCCTCCAGCAAGAAGCACAAGTGGTTGGCCGCATGGCCGGGCGTGAAGATGGCTTGCAGAGTATGGCTGGTTTCGCCGTCTGGCCCTTGTCCTGAAACGGCCACGCGCTCTCCATCTTGTAGCGTGACGTCCGGCTTGAAGCGGCTATGGGCGCGGGCAGTAGGCGCAGAGGGCATTCCCATGATGGGCGGCTTGCCATGGCCGGACTGCACCACCAATGCTTGCAGTGGCGCGGCGCCAGGCGAGTGGTCGGGGTGGGAGTGGGTGCAGACGATGAAGCGGATATCGCCGCCCGTGGTGTCATGCAGGCGCTGCAGGTGCTCGGGCTCGTTGGGGCCGGGGTCGATGACGATGTAGCCGCTGCTGGCATCGCCCACCAGATAGGTGTTGGTGCCGGGGCCGCTCATCATGCCGGGGTTGGGGGCCGTCAGGCGCAGCAGGTTTTTGCGCAGGGGCACGGCTTTTTCAGACTGCCAGTCCAGGTGGTGAATGCCGTGGCCGTCGGGCAGCACCATTTCCAGCTCGCCATAGGCCATGTCGGTTTCGGCGTGGCGGGTGTCCTGCCCTTTGAGGTAGCCGCCGCGCGGGCAGGCATGCCACAGCGGCTTTTCGCTGTGCAGGGCGTTGATGACTTCCTGCGTATTGGCGAAGGCCGATAGCCGTTGCAGCGTGCGCTGGGTGGGGAAAAGAATGAACAGCTTTTTCTCGTCAAAGCGCTGCAGGGCGTCTTTGGGGGAGATCCAGGTGGGTTCGAACTGCTCGGTTTCGTCGGCCACGGGAATTTGCCCTTGCGGCATCCGGGCCACGAAAAATGGCACGTTGAAGCGCTTGGGCAAATCCAGCGGAGCGGTCCAGTGCGTCAGGTACCAGAGCTGATCGACGGCCAGCGTCCAGCCGCGTTCGCGGCACTGTGCATACAGCGATGCCTGGCGATCGAGCTGCTCTACCTCGGCGGGAGCGACGGGCTGGCCACTTCTGTCATAGGCCAGCAGGATGCCGAGCTCCTCAAAAGTCTCGCGGATACCCGCCAAGGCCTGCGTAATGCGCTCCGAGCCGGCCAGCTCGGCCATGGAGGGGCGCACTTGAGCCAGTGCGTGGTTGGCTGGGTCTGCGTCCTCTGCCTCCAGACCTCCGCCGGGGAAGACATAGGCATTGGCAAAAATGCCTTGATCGGCACGCCTTGTCATCAGCACTTCAAATCCGCTGCCGTCGGCACAGTCGCGCAGCAGTAGCAAAGTGGCTGCATCACGGGCTGGTACGGGAGGGCGCTGGGGCTGAAGAAGCTGGCTGGGGCGGGGCGGTTGGGGTGAGGTCATGGACGCACATTATGCGAAGGCGCTGTGCGTGCACATGTCTTGGCTGGACTAGATGGGCGCTGCGGGAGCCAGTAATCGGGGAAAGCACTGAGATCAAACTGCGCTCAATGGCTTGCATTTGGTTATTTGAAATAACAATAATGATGAAAAGGAATGGTTATGAGTCATAAAGAAATTGCCGTTGAATTGCGTGGCGATGCGCAGCAGGTCGCTGTCATTCGTCTGATGCGCTCCACCAAGCGCAATGCCTTGTCGGATGGACTGGTCCTGGGGCTGCGCGATGTGTTCATGAACCTGCCAGCCAGCGTGCGTGCCGCCGTGGTGGATGGCGACGGCCCGCATTTCTGCGCAGGCCTTGATCTGAGCGAACTCAGCGAGCGCGATGCGGCCCAGGGTGTGCTGCACTCACGCATGTGGCATGAGGCGCTGCGTCAGGTGCAGTTTGGTGCTGTGCCGGTGGTGGCTGCCTTGCATGGTGCGGTGGTGGGTGGAGGCCTGGAGCTGGCCAGCGCCTGTCATATCCGCGTGGCTGACAGCAGCACTTTCTATGCTTTGCCCGAAGGCTCGCGAGGCATTTTTGTGGGCGGCGGTGGTTCGGTACGCATCCCGCGCCTGATTGGCGCGGCGCGCATGGCCGACATGATGTTCACCGGCCGCGTGTACAAGGCCGAAGAAGGCGAGCGCATTGGCCTGTCGCAATATCTGGTGCCCGAAGGTCAGGCGCTGGAAAAAGCGGTAGAGCTGGCGCTGCGTATTGCAGAGAATGCGCCCATGACGAATTACGCGCTGATGCATGCTCTGCCGCGCATTGCCGATCAGCCAGCCGATCAGGGACTGATGACAGAGGCGTTGATGGCCGCAGTGGCGCAGAGCGCGCCGGAGGCCAAGTTCCGCTTGCAGGAGTTTTTAGCAGGCCGCGCCGCCAAGGTCAGCAAAGACTGATAGAGACCATTCAAAAAACGCTGTGGAGACAAAGACAATGCAGGAGACAAGCACAGCCATGCACGCCATCAGTCAGGCAGAAGAAGGCAGCCAGCCTTGCTACCGTGAGCTGGAGTTTGGCGTGCGCAGCATCTGGGTTCGTGAGACGGGTGAAGGCACGCTTCATGTGCGCTCCGATCAGGAGCTGGCCGCTTATGCGCTGCGCATGACGGACAGACTGGTGCACTGGGCGCAGACCACGCCTGAGACCACCTTTATCGCTCAGCGCAAGCGCCTGGAAGATGGCACGACGGGTGACTGGCAGCACATCAGCTACGGGCAGATGCTCCAGGCTGCGCGCAGCATTGCACAGGCGCTGGTGGACAGAGGACTTTCGGCAGAGCGACCGGTCATCATCCTCAGCGAGAACAGCCTTGATCACGCCATGCTGGCCATGGGCTGCCTGTATGCGGGCGTTCCTTATTGCTCGGTCTCGACCGCCTATTCGCTGGTCAGCACGGACTACGCCAAGCTGCGTCATGTGGTCGATACGCTGACTCCCGGCCTGATCTTTGCCAGTGATGCCGCGCGCTATGACAAGGCCGTGCGTGCCGTGCTGCCCGCAGGCTGTGAGGTGGTCTATCGCCACAGCAGTGCAGATGCGCTGCCCCATACCTTGTTTGCAGATTGGCTGGCCACGCCCGCCACTGCGGCAGCAGATGCGGCCATGCAGGCCACGGGGCCGGACACCATCACCAAGTTCTTGTTCACCTCGGGCTCGACCAAGCTGCCCAAGGCCGTGATCAACACCCATGGCATGTGGTGCGCCAACCAGCAGCAGATTGCCCAGACCATGCCCGATATGGTCAAAGGCCCGCCGGTTCTCGTGGACTGGCTGCCCTGGAATCACACCTTTGGCGGCAACAAGAACATTGGCCTGGCGCTGTATCACGGTGGCACGGTCTATATCGACGAGGGCAAGCCTACGGCCGCAGGCATTGCCGAGACACTGCGCAATCTGCGCGAGATCTCGCCCACGGTGTACTTCAATGTGCCAACGGGATTTGAATACATTGCCCAGGCCATGGAGGGCGATGCCGCGCTGCGGGCCAGTCTGCTCAAGCGCCTGAGCATGTTTTATTACGCTGGTGCTTCACTGGCGCAGCCCATTTGGGACAGCCTGTATCGCTCACAGGAGCTGGAGCTGGGCCGCCGAGTGGTCATAGGCACGGGTCTGGGCATGACGGAGTCGTCCCCCTCGGCACTGTTCATCAACCGGGCCGATGTGCGCTCTGGCGATCTGGGCGTGCCCGTGCCGGGGCTGGAGCTCAAGCTGGTGCCGGTGGATGGCAAGTTGGAGGTGCGCTATCGCGGCCCCAATGTCACGCCCGGCTACTGGCGTGCACCAGAGGCGACGGCAGAGGCGTTTGATGAACAAGGCTTCTTTCGAACCGGTGACGCCGTGCAGTGGCGCGACCCGCAGGATCGCAATCAGGGCCTGCGTTTTGATGGCCGCATTGCCGAAGACTTCAAGCTGGCTACCGGCACCTTTGTCAATGTGGGGCCACTGCGCGCCAAGATCATTCATGCCGGTGCTCCGTATATCCAGGACGTGGTGGTGACAGGACTGGACCGCAAGGAGGTGGGTGCCATCATTTTTGGCACACCTGCCTGCGTGGCACTCAGCGGGCTAGGCACCGATGCCAGCCTGGAGCAAGTGATGCACAGCGCGCCTGTGCAGCAGCACTTGCAAGGCGTGCTCAACCAGCTGGCGCAGACCGCTACCGGCAGCGCCACCCGCATTGCGCGTGCGGTGGCTGCTATCAAGCCACCGTCTCTGGACTTGGGCGAGGTGACGGACAAAGGCTCTATCAATCAGCGTGCCGTGCTTCAGCATCGTGCGGATGTGGTGAGCGGCCTGTATGACGAAACGCTGGCGCTAATTCTGAAGCCCGGTGTTTGAATAAAAAAACAAGCCAAATCGGGCCTGGGCCCAATGGTGAAAAGCGTAACTAGCTTCTAAAAGGATAGTGAGATGCAAGTTCAGAATCAGATTGCCATCGTGACCGGGGGAGCTTCGGGTCTTGGTGAGGCTACGGCCAGGGCCCTGGCTGCAGCCGGTGCCAAGGTGGCTGTGCTGGACCGCCAGATCGACAAGGCCAAAGTGGTGGCGGCCGAGATTGGCGGCCTGGCACTGGAGTGCGATATCTGCGATGCAAACAGCGTCACAGCGGCGCTGGATGCCATTCGCCAGGAATGGGGCTCAGACGCCCGCATTCTCATGAATGTGGCCGGTATCGGTACGGCCAAGCGCGTGATCGGCCGTGATGGCGAGCCCGCGCCGCTGGAAGATTTCGAGCGCGTGATTCGCGTCAACCTGATTGGCAGCTACAACATGACGCGTCTGTTTGCGTCGCGCTGCGCCAAGCTCGATGGCCTGGAAGATGGTGCGCGTGGCGTGATTCTCTACACCGCATCCGTTGCGGCATTTGATGGACAGGTGGGCCAGCAGGCTTACAGCGCATCCAAGGGTGGGCTGGTCGGCATGACACTGCCCATGGCGCGGGACCTGGCACAGCATGGCATTCGCGTCTGCACGGTGGCACCGGGCCTGTTTGCCACGCCGCTGATGCAGGAGCTGCCCGAGCCCGTGCAGCAGTCTCTGGCTGCCTCCATTCCCTTCCCCTCCAGATTGGGCAAGCCTTCGGAGTTTGCCGATCTGGCTGTGCATGTCGTGCACAACGATCACCTCAACGGCGAAGTGATTCGCCTCGATGGTGCGCTGCGCATGGCGCCGCGCTGAACCAGCAGTGAGAGCAATCGATGTAAGCAATCAATGCATTAGGATCGGCAGCCTATTTTGATTTCACAGGACCGCAGAGTCCGTTCATTACCAACAGGAGACAAACATGCAAGATCGTCGACATTTCGTCAAAAGCCTGAGCGCTGGCGCTGCACTGGCTGCGTTCGGCGGTATCGCCAGCCGCAGTGCGTATGCGCAGGGTGGCGGGCCGCTGGAGCAGGTGCGCATTCTGTACGGCTTCCCCGCAGGCAGTGCTGGGGACTCGGTAGCGCGTCGTGTCGCAGAAAAGCTGGGCGGCACCAGCTACAGCAAGAATATGGGTGTGGTGGAAAACAAGCCCGGTGCCGGAGGGCGCATTGCGCTGGAGAACCTGCGTACGGCGGCTGGGGACGGTTCGGTCATCGTGCTGTCCCAGGTTTCGGCCTTCTCCATCTATCCGCACATCTATAGCAAGCTGACCTATCAGGCCAAGGATTTCGAGCCGATCTCCATCGGCGCCATCATGCACCACGGCCTGGCGGTGGGCCCTGCCGTGCCGGCCGAGGTCAAGACGCTCAAGGACTTTCTGGCCTGGTGCAAGAACAATCCCGACAAGGCCAGCTTTGGCAGCCCCGGTGCGGGCACTCAGCCACACTTGATCGGCTCGCTGCTCAGCCTGCGCTCGGGCATCAAGCTCAGCCATGTTCCCTATCGCGGCACGGCGCCTGCGGTGTCCGATCTCGCCGGTGGCCAGATTGCAGCCGTCATGGGCCCCAGCGGTGACTTCCTGAGCTACTACAAGGCGGGCAAGCTGCGTGTACTGGCGACCAGCGGTCCACAGCGCAACCCCTATCTGCCCAATGTGCCCACGTTTGCCGAGCAGGGCTTTGCCGACCTGACCGCCGAAGAGTGGTTCGGCTTTTATGCCAATGCCAAGACGCCGCTCGATGTGCGCCAGCGCGCCCATGCAGCGATCACGGCAGCGCTCAAGAGCGATGCACTCAAGGAAAGCGTAGGCGTGGTCGGTTTGATTGCCACCAGCTCCACGCCGGAAGAGATGGCTCGCTCGCAGCAGGCTGAGTTCGAGCGCTGGGGGCCGCTGGTCAAGCAGATTGGCTTTACGGCGGATACCTGATCACCCCCTGAGCCGCTTTGCGGCTTCCCCCTCTCTCGCTGCGCGGGAGGGGGACGATGCCCTCGCTGCGGGGCGGCCCTTGCTTGGCATCCCTGGCTTGGCCGCGCTTCGGCATGAATGGGGCAGCCTTTAGAGATTTGTATTTGCTGCTTGGCAGCCGGTTTTGTATGTCCTATTTGCCCACCAGCGCCGATAACGCGTTTCTTTTGTTTGATGTGCTCAAGGCCGATGAGCAGTTGCAGCGCCTGCCGGCGCATGCCGCCACCGATCAGGCGCTGATGCAGCAGGTGCTGGAGGAGGCTGGCAAGTGGGTGGGCGAGGTGGTGGCGCCGTTGTCGCGTGAAGGTGATGAGGTGGGCGTGCAGTTTGCAGGTGGCAAGGTCACCACGCCGCCGGGCTTCGCGCAGGCCTATCAGGATTTCTGGCAGGCAGGCTGGCCAGCGCTGGCCTGTGCTGAGGAAGATGGTGGACAAGGCCTTCCATGGGTGCTGGAGGGGGTGCTGTATGAGTGGCTGAGCGCCGCCAACCATGGCTGGACCATGGCGCCGGGTTTGCTTCATGGCGCATATGAATGCCTCAAGCACCATGGCAGCGAAGCGCTCAAGGCCGCTTATCTCCCCAAAGTGGCAAGTGGCGAGTGGCTGGCCACCATGTGTCTGACGGAAGCCCATGCCGGCAGTGACCTGGGGCTGGTGCGCACGCAGGCAGTGCCTGGCGGAGACTCTGAATGGGGCGAGCGCTTTGAGGTCAGTGGGAGCAAGATTTTCATCTCAGGTGGCGAGCATGATCTGACCGAGAACATCGTGCACCTCGTGCTGGCGCGGCTGCCTGGGGCTCCCGCTGGCCCCAAGGGCTTGTCGCTGTTTCTGGTTCCCAAGGTTTTGCCAGGCGGTGCGCTCAATGCCGTGGTCTGTGAACGCATCGAGGAAAAAATGGGTCTGCATGGCAGCCCTACCTGCGTCATGCGCTTTGATGCGGCTGCCGGCTGGTTGATTGGCCAGCCTGGCGCGGGACTGAATGCCATGTTTGTCATGATGAATGCGGCGCGTCTGCACGTTGCGCTGCAAGGCATAGGCTTGCTGGATGCCGCATGGCAAAAAGCCCATGCCTATGCGCTGGAGCGCCGCCAGATGCGCGCGCCAGGGGCTGTGCCTGCTTCGCGTGGCGCTGGCGATGCGGCCGATCTGATCATCGAGCACCCGACTGTTCGTCGCACACTGGATCTGCAGCGTGCCTGGGTGGATGGCGGGCGCGTTCTGGCCTATCAGACCGGCATCTATCTCGATGTGGCGCGCCATGCCGAAAGCGCAGCCGAGCGAGAGCAGGCTCAGCAATGGTGTAGCCTGATTACGCCCATCCTCAAAGCGGCCTGGACGCAGCAGGCGTTCGAAGGTGCCAGCGCCTGCCTGCAGGTCTTTGGTGGCCACGGCTATATCCGCGAGTGGGGCATTGAGCAGATCGTGCGTGATTCACGTGTAGCCATGATTTATGAGGGCACGAACGAGATTCAGGCCATTGATCTGCTGGTGCGCAAAGTCTTGCCCGATGGTGGCCAGGCCATGGGGCAGTGGCTGCTGTCGCTGCGCAAGACACTGGACGCGGGCCGTGCGCTGGATGCCGAGGTGTTGCGTTGCCTGGCGCAGCTGCGTTACTTCACCACCGTGCTGGCCCAAGCCTGCAAGGAAGATGACACGCTGGCCTGGCGCGTGGCCGACGACTATCTGCGCAGCGTGGCCGTGGTGCTGCTGGGCTGGGCCTGGGCTCGTATTGCCGCTACCCCGGGGGCTGACGGGCTGCGCTGGCAAAGTGCCTGCAAGCAGGTGATGCAGCGAGTGCTGCCGGAAATGGACTGGCGGCAGGGTCTGATGAAGGCGCAGTGGGCGCAGGCTTCTGTGATACACGGCAACCAGCTGTTTGCACCCGCGCATTGAGCTGATATGGCTGCAAGATGTGGGAAGAAACGGCAAAATTGCGCTCTTTTTGCTGCCATCCTGAATTGATTTTTTGCCATCGACTTTGACTCTGACCATGCTTGCTCAAAAGACTGTTGAAACCGCATCCAAATCTGCCCGTGCTTCACGATCCTCCCGCCCTCAGGGAGCGGAGCCGGAAACACTGGCTGGCGCCGAGGTGTTTGCAGTCGACCAAGTCAATGCAGGCTTTCTGGAGTCTTTGCTGGGCTACAACGCGCGGCGTGCATCGCTGGCGTTGGTAGGAGTCTTCGTGCGCTGCATGGAGCGCTTTGAGCTCAAGATCGTCGAGTTTTCCGTGTTGTCACTCGTGGGGGGCAACCCGGGCATTACTTCACGTCAGCTGTGCCAGCAACTGGCGGTGCTGCCGCCGAATATGGTGGGCATGATCGATGCGCTGAGCAAACGCGGATTTCTGGAGCGGCGTCCCCACCCGCGCGATGGGCGTGCTTCCGGCCTGTATCTGACCGCCGAAGGTCGTGCACTGGTCGAGACCGCCGAGCCTGAACTCAAGCGCAGCGAGGCGCAATCGGTGGCGCATCTGACTGCACCTGAGCAGGCACAGCTCATGGAGCTGCTGCAAAAGCTGTACCGCTGAGCTGCTGGCATGGCGCGATAATGTGCGCCATCATGCAGATTCGCTTTACCAAGATGCAAGGCGCGGGCAACGACTTTGTCGTGCTCGATGAGACCCAGGGTCGACTGGGCCTGAGCACGGCCCAATACCGCTATCTGGCCAACCGCCACTTTGGCGTAGGGGCCGACCAGATACTGAGCGTGCGCCCGGCACCTGCAGAAGATGTGGATTTTGAATATGTGATCCACAACGCCGATGGCGGAGAGGTTGAGCAATGCGGTAACGGTGCGCGCTGCTTTGCCCGCTATGTGCGTGACAAGGGCTTGACCCGCAAGAGTGTGATCCGGGTACAGACCCTCTCCGGCATCATTGCCCCTGAAATTCATGACGATGGCCGCGTGACCGTGGACATGGGGGCGCCCCAGCTTGATCCGGCCAAGGTGCCGTTCATTACCCAAGGTCTGCAGCCTCAAACTTTGGGTTTGGCACAAAAATGGCCTCTAGACCTTGATGAGCATGGGCAGTCAGCTACAGTCTGGATAGCGCCAGTTTCCATGGGCAACCCGCATGCCGTGCAATGGGTGGATGATGTGGAGACGGCAAAAGTGGCCGAGCATGGACCGCTGATTGAGCAACATGCACGTTTTCCACAGCGCGTGAATGCAGGCTTCATGCAGATCATGCACAGGGGCGAGGTCAAACTGCGCGTTTACGAGCGTGGCTCTGGCGAGACCTTGGCCTGTGGCACAGGTGCTTGCGCCGCCGTGGTAGCCGGCATTGGCTGGGGCTTGTTGGACAGCCGCGTGGACGTCCGCACCCGAGGGGGCTTGCTTACCATTGAATGGGCGGGTCAGGCGCATGACCGTGTGCGCATGACCGGCCCCGCCGAATTTGTTTTTGAAGGCCAGATCGACATCCCTGATACCTTATGAACAGCTTGACCGACACCGCCCTGACCGAAGAGTCGATTGCCGACTATCTCCAGCAAACCCCCGAGTTCTTTGAGCGCCATGCCGAAATGCTGACCGGAGTGCGTTTGATCAGTGGCCACGGCCCGCGTGCCGTGAGCCTGCAGGAGCGCCAGGCCGAGATGCTGCGCGAGAAGATCAAGGGCTTGGAGCACCGCATCATGGACATGGTGCGCCATGGAAGCGAGAACGCCTCCATTGCCAACAAGATTCACCAGTGGACCCATGCGCTGGTCAAGGTGCAGGATCTGCGCGAGCTGCCTCATGCACTGACGGCCAGCCTGCAGCATATTTTTGATGTGCCACAGGTGGCGCTGCGCCTGTGGAATGTGGCGGGTGCACACAGCGGCACGGTCTACACCATGGGAGTCAGCGATGATGCCAAGGCATTTGCATCGTCACTGACCATGCCGTTTTGTGGCCCCAATATGGGCTTTGAGCCCGTTACCTGGCTATCCAATCCCAACGCCGTGCAGTCGGTGGCATTGCTGACACTGCACGATGGAGCCATGGACAGCACGACCAATGCCTTTGGCATGCTGGTGTTGGGATCGCCCGACCCCATGCGCTTTGATGCAACCATGGGCACAGAGTTTTTGACGCGCATTTCAGAACTGGCCAGTGCATCGCTATCACGCATGCGCACGCCAGCACTGACATTGGCACATGGCTGATTTGAGCTGAAAAGGGCTCAAACCATTGGTGCACGAGGGCCATCAGCTCCCTTTTGAAGAGCAATACGCTCAGTTGCCGGAAGTTGTCCACAACTATCTGCAGCATGTGCGTGTGCAAAAGCGCCTAGCCGATCGCACGCATACGCTGTATGCGCTGGATTTGATCAAGCTGCAGCAGTTTGCCCAACAAGCGGGGCAGCAGGGTGCAGAAGGCCTGTTGGCGCTGCAGCCCGCGCAGATTCGCCGTTTTGCCGCGCAAATGCATAGCGCAGGCCGCAGCCCACGCGGTATTGCGCTGATCTTGTCGGGCTGGCGCAGCTTTTTTCGCTGGGCAGCGCAGCAGGAGTTGGTGCCCTTCAACCCCGTTGAAGGTGTGCGCGGCCCCAAGGCGCCCAAGCCTTTACCCAAGGCACTGGGCGTGGACGATGCCGTGCAACTGGCCAGTTTCCACAATGCCGACGCCGACCCGTGGATCGAAGCGCGTGATGCCGCGATGACCGAGCTGCTCTACAGTTGCGGCCTGCGTGCGGCCGAGCTGGCGGGCTTGGATGTGCGCCCCGATGCGCAGACCCTGCAACAAGGGCGCGGCTGGATCGATCTGGAGGCGGGCGACGCCCATGTGCAGGGCAAGGGCAGCAAGCGCCGCATTGTGCCCGTGGGCCGCAAGGCGCTGGAGGCGCTGCAGACCTGGCTGGCCCAGCGCAGCAGCGCGCTGACGGGGGCTGCGCTGGCCAAGGCTCTTGAGGAGCCCGCCTTGTTCATTGGCCGCCGGGGCGAGCGGCTCAGCACCCAGTCCATCTGGGCGCGGCTGAAGCTGCGTGGGCAGCAGGCGGGTCTGGCGTCTGGCGTGCATCCGCATGTGCTGCGCCACTCGTTTGCCAGCCATATGCTGCAGTCCAGCGGCGATTTGCGGGCGGTACAGGAACTGCTGGGCCACTCCAGCATCACCACCACGCAGATCTACACCCGGCTGGATTTTCAGCATCTGGCCCAGGCTTATGAAAACGCCCACCCGCGTGCCCGGCGGCAAGAGGGCGGTGACAAGCCTGCCTCCAAACGTGGGCAAGGGCGAGATGCTGAAGACTAACAAAGTCCTGAATTAATAGCTGCTGGCGCTTGATAGATAAGCGCTTGGGGCAGTTTTTTCTTGAATTTTTGCACGGCCCTGCTGTCGATAAGCGCTTGAAAGCGCCGCTACACTCCCCAGCTGTTATTACCGGGGCGGCGCCATATTCAGGCCGCTGCCCGTGTTTCCAGGGCTGGCGCATCAGGCGACAGGCCGCAGCAAGAGGTTTCAAAGCATGGCTCTCATTCCAGTCACCATCCTCACGGGCTTTCTGGGCTCGGGCAAAACCACGCTGCTCAAGCGCGTGCTGCACGAATCCCACGGCATGAAGATTGCCGTGATCGAGAACGAGTTCGGTGAGGAAAACATCGACACCGACATTCTCAAGACCGAATCCAAAGAACAGATTCTGCAGATGAGCAATGGCTGCATCTGCTGCACCATCCGCGAAGACCTGCGAGAAGCGCTGCAACTGCTGGCCGCCAAGCGCCGCAAGGGCTTGGTGGACTTCGACCGCATCGTGATCGAAACCACCGGCCTGGCCGACCCTGGCCCCGTGGCGCAGACCTTCTTCATGGATGACGAGATCGCCGAGACTTATCTGATCGACTCCATCATCACCCTGGTCGATGCCAAGCATGCCAACCAGCAGCTGGAAGACCGCCAGGAAGCGCGTCGTCAGGTGGGCTTTGCCGACCAGATGTTCCTGTCCAAGACCGATCTGGTGACCGATGGCGAAAAGGATGCACTGATCCATCGTCTGAAGCACATGAACCCCCGCGCGCCTATCCGCGCCGTGCATTTTGGTGATGTGCCTTTGAACGAAGTGTTCGACCTGCGCGGCTTCAACCTGAATGCCAAGCTCGATATCGACCCCGACTTCCTCAAGGAAGACGAGCACGATCATGACCATGGCGACCATAGCCACTGCGATCACGAACATGGCAAGTGCGAGCATGAAGGTCACGATCACGGCCATGAGCACAAGCATGACGAGCATTGCGGCCACGACCACCATGACCACGAGCATGGCGAACACTGCAATCACCTGCATCACCATCACTACGACGATGATGTAAAGAGCTTTGTCTACCGTGCCGAGCGTGCGTTTGACCCCGCCAAGCTGGAAGATTTTTTGGGCGCCATTGTGAACATTTATGGCCCCAAGATGCTGCGCTACAAGGGCGTGCTCGATATGAAGGGAACCACCCGCAAGGTGATCTTCCAGGGTGTGCACCAGCTCATGGGCAGCGATCTGGGCCCCGAGTGGGAAGAGGGCGAAAAGCGCGTCAGCAAGATGGTCTTCATCGGTATTGACCTGCCGCAGGACATCTTCCGACAAGGGCTGGATCAGTGTCTGGTGTAAGACATCGTTTTCAGAGTTCTTGCTTCTTAAGCTAACAGATTTCTGACAATGACTGACGGCCTGCTTTGCGGGCCGTTTTTTCTTTGGTGATTTCTTGAAAACTGGTTGAAATAGCCTCTGGCTTATCCGCAAATTGTGGGCTATGAGCAACGGATTCTGGGCAGGGGGGCTGGCGTAGCTACAATGCCGCCCCTAAAGAGGGTGTTGGAGCAATCCGGCCCGGCAAGGGCTCTGTACTGTAAGGAGACAGGACGTGACCGCTGTGAAAAGTAATTTGCCCAAGGCTGCCGCCAAAACAGCAGCAGTGGCTGAACGCACCCGCAGCGCCAAGACCTCTTTGGTGAACGCCGAGTTGGACAAGCCGGTGCTGGCACCTGCTGCAGCGGTGAATTCCTCCAAGTCGTTCAAAACCAAGCGTTCTGCATCGCCCATCGCGCGGCAGTCTGAAACAGATGTTCCGCCCAGGACTGCCCAGGCGCTCCAGGCAGCGGTAACGAAGAGAGATACGAAAGCAATGACCACCACAAAGCAAGCTGTGCCCAAAAAAGATCCCAAGCTGGCCAATGCCTGGAAGACCAAGTCGGTTGCCGAGCTGACCGATGCTGAAGTGCTGGCCATGTCTGATGACGATTACATGAACGATGCCCAGCTGGCCTATTTCCGCCTCAAGCTGGTTACGCTCAAGAATGACATGCACATGAATGCCGGTGAAACGGCTGAAAACCTGCGTGAAGACACGGTGGTGGTTCCTGATCCAGCCGATCGCGCCACCATCGAGGAAGAGCATGCGCTTGAGCTGCGTACTCGTGACCGCGAGCGCAAGCTGCTCAAGAAGATCGACCAGTCCATTGCCCGCATTGATGCCGGTGACTATGGCTACTGCGACGAGACTGGCGAGCCTATCGGCGTTGGCCGACTGCTGGCACGTCCTACGGCTACACTGTCGCTGGAAGCTCAGCAGCGTCGTGAGCTCAAGCAAAAGATGTACGGCGATTGATCTGCATCAAGTGCTAATGGAGCTGTAGGCATCAAAGTAGAGAACCATGGCAAAAGAAGAGAACAAATCGGGAGGGTTGCTGGCCAAGATGGCGCGTTTTGTGCGCCATCCGACCGTCAACTGGTCTGATTTGGAAAATCTGAACCAGGAAAGCGAAGAAAGCCAGTACAGCAAGCAGGCGCTCAAAGAGATGCTGGAGCGAAAGCGCCAGAATGACTTTGTGCGTAAGCGCGAGTTTGAACAGCTTCGCAAGCTGCGGCAGGCTCAGTTGAGCAAAACGGCTTCGACAGCCAGAGCTCCTCTGGAATCGCCTACCCCTCTGGCTGGCTCTTCGTTTTTGCAGACTGCTCAAAGCTCCATGCCGGGCGAACGCGCAGAAACCATCAAGAAAATTGATGAGATTGAAGCGCAGATGGCGCAGCAATGGTGGCGTGGCAAGCAGATGGCTGATGCCACCACCATGCCTTTGCAGCTGCCCGAGGGGGGCAACGTCATGCCTTCCGCCTTTAGAACGCAGCTCCCTGCATCCGTCGGCTCGCTGCCGGTGCTCAATGATGCCGTGAGCAGTGATGTGACCTTGCCTCCGCCGGGAGCGGTTGTTGCTGGGGCACCGACTGCGGCCTCCATGCGTGGTGAGACGGATTTTTCTCCCGGTTTTGCTACGACCGAGGTGTCCGCCCCTGCGGATATCAACATGGTGCCTCCTTCCTTTGCGAATTTTGAGCACGATGTTGCGCTGGAAGATGCCGCAATTGTCTTTGCCAGCGGCGACAACGCAGCAGCAGAAGTCAGCTTGAAGGGATTGATTGCCGAGCGGGCTCAGGATACGCCAGCACAGTTGAAGGTCTGGCTGGCATTGCTGGATATGTACCGCGCAGCAGGCATGCAGGCCGAGTTCGAAGATGCTGCAATGGATTTTGTAGCGCGCTTTGGTCGCTCTGCTCCCCAATGGTTTGTCATGCCTCAACAGGCGGGCAAGCTCAGCGAGAACGTGGCGGATGCACCTGTTCAGGCGGGCTTTCGCTGGCAAGCGCCTGTGCAACTGGGGGAGTCGAGCCTCAAGACCTTGATGACCAGCAAGGCCCGCAGCCCTGCCCCCTGGACCATGGACTGGAGTGCTCTGGAGAGCATTGATCCTGCAGTGCAAAAGCCGTTGCTGGAGGCAGTTGAGCAGTGGACATCTGAAAAAGGCGAGCTGATTTTTGCCGGACATCAGAGGCTGCTCGCGGTACTCAGCAAGCATTGCCCCTCAGGCGATCGTTCGGTGGATCAGAGTTGCTGGTATTTGCGTTTGGCAATGCAGCGCTTGATGCATTTGCAGGACGACTTTGAGCTGACTGCTCTTGACTACTGCGTGACTTATGAGTCGTCGCCTCCTTCCTGGATCGATCCGGTCAGTGCGTACTCGAATGAAGGGCAAGGCAACAAGTCTGTGGTGCCTGACAGTCGGTTGTTGGGGCCGGAAACCATTCAGCCTGGCATGCTCTGGAAAGAGCGTAAACCGCGCTTTTCTCTTCAAGGAGTGATTGAAGGCGATGCGCTGCCCTGGCTGGCTGAGGTACAGGCCAAGGCCAAGCTCGGCGAAGCGATTGCCATTGATTGCACGCGCCTGGTGCGGATGGACTTTGCCGCGGCGGGCTCGGTGCTGAACTGGGCTGCGCAGATGCAGGAGCTGGGCCATGTGCTTCAGTTCAGCCAGTTGCATCAGTTGCTGGCCGTGTTCTTCAATGTCGTTGGCATTCAGGAGCATGCGCAGGTGATACCCCGGCGGGATTAACCCCCTGAGGCGCTTCGCGCCTTCCCCCCTTTCTCTACGCGCTTCGCGCTATGGAAGGGGGACGACGCCATCGCCGCGAGGCGGCTCTTGCTTGGTGTCTCTGAGATGGGGGGCGCCAGTTTTTGAGTGGCAGCATTCTCTAAATTTTCTTTTTTGTGCTCTTGAGCTTGTGCCTTGGTGTCCCCATCTGCAAGAGATGGAACAGTTTCACGGCACCACCATTTTGAGCGTGCGCCGCCAGACTCCCGAAGGCGTTCAAGTCGCCATCGGTGGTGATGGTCAGGTCACATTGGGTCACATCGTTGTCAAGGGCACGGCGCGCAAGGTGCGCAAGCTCTATCACGGCAAGGTGCTGGCGGGCTTTGCAGGGGCAACCGCTGATGCGTTCACGCTGTTTGAGCGCTTTGAGGCCAAGCTGGAAAAGCACCAGGGCAACTTGACCCGTGCCGCGATCGAGCTGACCAAGGAATGGCGCACTGACCGCGTACTGCGCAAGCTCGAAGCCATGCTGGCCGTGGCCGATGCGACAACCTCGCTCATCATCACGGGCAATGGCGATGTACTGGAGCCAGAGCAGGGCATTGTGGCCATTGGATCGGGCGGTGCCTATGCGCACTCTGCAGCCAAGGCGCTGATCAACAGCACCGAGTTGTCGGCCGAGGATGTGGTGCGCAAGTCGCTGGCGATTGCCGGTGAGCTGTGCATCTACACCAATATGAATCACACCATTGAGACGCTGTAAGCGCTGCAATTATCTAAATTGATAGCTGCTAGCGCTTTGTGTATAAGCGTTAGAGGCATATTTGACTGAGAATTCACATGTCCTCTGCCATGACTCCCCAGGAGATAGTCTCCGAACTGGACAAGCACATCGTTGGCCAGAATGGTGCCAAGCGCGCCGTCGCCATTGCGTTGCGCAACCGCTGGCGTCGCCAGCAGGTCGCTGACGGCTTGCGCCAGGAAATCACCCCCAAGAACATTCTGATGATTGGCCCCACCGGCGTGGGCAAGACCGAGATTGCGCGTCGTCTGGCCAAGCTGGCCGATGCGCCTTTCATCAAGGTCGAAGCTACCAAGTTCACAGAATTCGGCTATGTTGGCAAGGATGTGGATGCCATCATTCGTGACCTTGCCGAAGTCGCCGTCAAGCAGACACGCGAGTCGGACATGAAGAAGATGCGCACCCGCGCCGAAGATGCGGCCGAAGACCGCATTCTCGATGTGCTGGTGCCACAGGCCCGCACAGGCGAAGTGTCTGCCGACAACACCGCGCGCCAGGTCTTTCGCAAAAAGCTGCGCGAGGGCCAGCTCGACGATAAGGAAATCGAGATCGACATCGCCGAGCAGATGCCGCAGATGCAGATCATGGGGCCCCAGGGCATGGAAGAGATGGCCGAGCAGCTGCGCGGCATGTTCAGCCATATGGGTCAGGAAAAGCGCAAGACGCGCAAGCTCAAGATTGCTGAGGCATTGAAGCTGCTGACCGATGAGGAAGCGGCCAAGATGATCAATGAGGAAGATGCCAAGACGCGTGCTATTGCCAACCTTGAGCAAAACGGCATTGTCTTCATCGACGAGATCGATAAGGTCGCTACGCGTCAGGAAAGCAGCGGCTCTGATGTTTCACGCCAGGGAGTGCAGCGCGACCTGCTGCCGTTGGTGGAGGGTACTTCGGTCTCCACCAAGTACGGCGTTGTGAAGACCGACCATATTCTGTTCATCGCGTCGGGTGCGTTCCACCTGTCCAAGCCCAGCGATCTGATTCCCGAACTGCAAGGCCGCTTCCCCATTCGCGTGGAGTTGGATTCGCTGTCGGTGCAGGACTTCGAGGCGATTCTCATGCAGACTCACGCCTCCTTGGTCAAGCAGTATCAGGCGTTGATGGCGACTGAAGACGTGACGCTGGAGTTCAAGCCCGAGGGCATCACCCGCCTCGCGACGATTGCCTTCGACGTCAACGAGAGTACCGAGAACATCGGTGCACGCCGGCTGTCCACGGTGATGGAGCGTCTGCTTGACGAAGTCAGCTTCGATGCAGCCAAGCTGTCGGGGCAGACCGTGGTGATTGATGCGGCCTATGTGGATCAGCGCCTGCAAGTGCTGAGCAAGGATGAGGATTTGTCGCGCTTTATTCTTTGAGGAGTTAAGTGCTTGAAACGAGCTGCCCGCCTTGGCGGGCAGTTTGCATTTGTAGGAGAAGAGCGAGACTTAAATCAGTTCTTTCCATTGAATTGAATGGTTGCAATTGACGTTGACTAATGAGAGTCCACTTGCATTGACTTTGCTAAGTGCTTGTAAAGGAAAGGTATTTTCAGAATGAGGCTTTTCTTTTTATCTCTAAGTGCTTGATTTCATTGCAAATAATTGTCCCCTGTCGTTTGGAATCCCTCGAAATTGCTGCTACAGTGCAAAAAAGTGCAATTAAGTGGTGAAAACTGCCATCGCATTCAATTTTTTGAATGTGACTGGCTCCAGATGAGCGGAGTAGCTAGCCGTGTTTCAAGGGGCGTCTTCGTTGAATCTCGATGGAAAGGGGCGGCTTTCAGTGCCGACCCGGCATCGTGACGCCTTGTTGTCCATGGCCGAGGGGCAGGTGACGTTTACCAAACACCCCCATGGTTGCCTGATGTTGTTCCCCCGCCCCGAGTGGCTGAAGTTTCGCGATCGCATTGCGCAGCTTCCCATGAGTGCTCAATGGTGGAAGCGCATTTTTCTGGGCAATGCCATGGATGCAGAGATGGATGGCACTGGACGCTTGCTGGTGTCACCGGAGTTGCGTGAGGGTGCGGGTTTGACCAAGGAGGTGGTGTTGCTCGGTATGGGCGATCACTTCGAGCTTTGGGACAAAGCCACTTATGAGGCGCGTGAAGCGGAAGCCATGCAGCAGGAGATGCCAGCGGCTTTCCAGGATTTTGTTTTTTAGGAAGAGACGTGCTTGTGAATCAGCCGTTGCAACATATCACCGTTTTGCTGGACGAGGCCGTCGACGCTCTGCTGGGTGGCGCAAGCCAGGAACCAGCGGGTGACTGGGTGGATGCAACGTTCGGTCGGGGAGGTCATTCCCGGCTCATTTTGCAGCGACTCGGGCCGGACGCGCGGTTGATTGCGTTCGACAAGGATCCGGACGCAATCGCTGAAGCGGCGCGCATCACCGATGCGCGTTTTTCGATTCGGCACGAAGGATTTCGCCATCTTGGCGAGCTGCCAGAGGCTAGCGTGCAAGGGGTTTTGATGGACCTGGGGGTGAGTTCGCCCCAGATCGATAACCCAGACCGGGGGTTCAGCTTCCGTTTTGATGGTCCGCTGGACATGCGCATGGACACCACACGCGGCCAGAGCGTGGCCGAGTGGCTGGAAGATGCGGAAGTGCATCAGATTGCGGAGGTGATACGTGACTACGGCGAAGAGCGGTTTGCTGGCCCCATTGCAAAGGCGATTGTTGCTCGGCGCGAGAGCCAGGGCCCATTACGCACAACCGGTGAGCTGGCCCAACTCGTGGCTGGCGCGGTCAAGACCCGCGAGGCTGGGCAGAACCCGGCAACACGTACCTTCCAGGCTCTTCGGATTTTCATCAATGCAGAGCTTCAGGAGCTTGAGCAGGCGCTAGAAGCCAGCTTGAGGGTGTTGGCCCCTGGTGGCCGACTCGTGGTGATCAGCTTTCACTCGCTCGAAGACCGCATCGTCAAGCAGTTCATTGCCAAGCACTCCAAGGAGGTCTATGACCGCCGTGCACCCTTTGCTGCGCCAACTCCCATGCGCCTGAAGGCGCTCGACAGGATCAAGCCCAGTGTTGCAGAGGTCGATGGCAACCCGCGCTCTCGCTCGGCGGTGATGCGTGTGGCTGAGCGTACGGAGGTGCCTGCATGATGCTGGGCCGTGCGGCTTCAGGCATGGTGGGAGGGCTGCCGTGCTGCGCATAAATCTGCTCTTGCTGCTGGCAGTGATGATGAGCGCCATTTTCCTGGTGCATACCCAGTATGAGTCGCGCAAGCTTTTCACCGAGCTGGACCGTGCTGAGGCCGAAGCGCGGCGGCTGGCGACGGATCAGCTGCGCCTGCAGGTCGAAAAGCGTGCTCAGGCTACGCCTTTGCGCATTGAGACGCTGGCGCGAGAGAAGTTGCAGATGAAGCAGGCCTCCCAGGCCATTACGCAGTACGTGCATGAAACGGCTGCAGGAGCTGCGCAATGACACGCAGCGTGCTCTATACCACCAGCCCTTTGCTGGCGTCGAAAACACCACTGTGGCGCAGCAAGTTCATCGTGGCTGCGCTGGCGCTGGGGTTTGTAGGGCTGGGAGCGCGTGCCGCCTATGTGCAAGTGTTCGGCAATGACTTCTTCAAGCGTCAGGGCTTGGTGCGCTTTGCACGTACTCTGGAGCTTCCAGCCAACCGTGGGCGCCTGCTTGATCGCAATGGCTTGATTCTGGCTTCCAGCGTTCCGGCTGCCAGCATCTGGGCGATTCCCGAAGACGTGGATCTCAAGGATCCCGAAGTTCAGCAAAAGCTCAAGCAAGTGGCCAAGCTCATGGAGATGCCGCTGGCCAAGCTGCTGGACAAGCTCGATGACGAGGATAAGACCTTTGTCTGGGTCAAGCGCCAGCTGGACTGGAATATTGGCCAGCAGATCGTGGCCCTCAACATCAAGGGCATCTACAACCGCAAGGAATACAAGCGCCAGTACCCTGAAGGGGAGTCGGCTGCGCACATCGTGGGCTTCACCAATGTGGAAGACCATGGGCAGGAAGGCATGGAGCTGGCGTTCGACAAGGAGCTTGCCGGCAAGGCTGGCTCTCGTCGCGTGATCAAGGATCGCCTAGGCCGCGTGGTCGAAGGCGTGGGTGACGAAGTGCCACCACAGGATGGACAGGACATTCAGCTGTCCATCGACAGCAAGGTCCAGTACTACGCCTACCAGAAGCTCAAGCAGCAGGTCGAGACCTTCAAGGCCAAGGCAGGCAGCGTGGTGGTCATGGATGCGCATACCGGTGAGCTGCTGGCCCTGGCCAACTATCCCAGCTATGACCCCGGCCACCGCAAGAACCTGACGGGCGAGCAACTGCGCAACCGTGCGCTGACCGATACCTTCGAGCCCGGCTCGACCATGAAGCCCATTACCGTGGCTGCCGCACTGGAACTCAAGCGCGTCAAGCCCACGACCATTATTGACACAGCACCTGGCCGCTACACGGTGACAGGCTCCACCATCACCGATACGCACAACTACGGCGCGCTGACGGTGGAGGGCGTGATTCAGAAGTCCAGCAACGTGGGCGCAACCAAGGTGGCACAAAAGCTCTCGCCGCAGGAAATGTGGGAGTACTTCAGTGCGCTGGGCTTTGGTCAGAAACCGCAGATCCAGTTTCCTGGTGCGGTCTCGGGTCGCCTGCGTGCCTGGAAAACCTGGAAGCCCATCGAGCAAGCCACCATGTCCTACGGCTATGGCCTGTCGGCCTCGCTGTTCCAGATGGCACGCTCGTACACCGTTTTTTCCAACGACGGCAATGTCATTCCTTCCACGATCTTGAAGACTTCGGAGCCGCCTGTCGGCGTGCGCGTGATCTCCAAGGAAAACGCCGATGCAGTCTTGCACATGCTGCGCCTGGCAGCCGGCCCTGGTGGTACGGGCCAGAAGGCCCAGGCCGAGGGCTACACCATTGGCGGCAAGTCGGGCACGTCCCGCAAGCAGGTTGGCAAGCACTATGCGGCCGGTAAATACCGCGCCTGGTTTACTGGCATTGCCCCTATCGACAATCCTCGCATCATCGTTGCTGTGATGGTGGACGAGCCCACCGCAGGCTCCTACTACGGCGGTACGGTGGCAAGTCCCGTGTTTGCGGATGTAGTCCAGCAGACCTTGCGTTTCATGGGCGTCCAGCCCGACAAGGAAGTCAAGCCTCTGATCGTGGCTGCGCCACCTGAGGAGCCAGTGCTATGAGCACCTCCATTCAAATTTTGAACAACGCAGCCGAGGCCGTGACCTGGCTGCGTAGCCGTGTGCAAGGTGACTTGCGGACCGATAGCCGCAAGGTCAAGGCCGGTGATGCCTTTATCGCCTGGCCTGGTGCTGCCACCGATGGCCGTGCCTATGTGGGCAAGGCGCTGGAGCAGGGCGCTGCAGCCGTGCTGGTTGAAGCCGATGGTCTGGAAGCCTTTGCACTGAACGGCGACAAGGTCGCTGCTCTCAAGGGTTTAAAGGCTGCAACCGGTCTGATTGCCGACGAGTGGTTTGCCCATCCAAGCACCGAGATCGATGTGCTGGCTGTCACTGGCACTAATGGCAAGACCACCACCGCCTGGTGGCTGGCGCATGCACTATCAAAAGTGAAGCTGAATGCGCGCACCGGCTGTGCGCTGGTGGGCACTTTGGGTGTAGGTGTACCGCCAGCACTGGAATCGACGGGTATGACCACGCCTGACCCGGTACTGCTGCAGCGCGTGTTCCGCAGCTATGCCGATCAGGGGCTGGCCGCTTGCGCCATTGAAGCCTCTTCCATCGGCATCGTCGAGCACCGACTGGACGGCAGCAAGATTCGCGTGGCCTTGTTCACCAACTTCACGCAGGATCACCTGGACTACCACGGCAGCATGGATGCTTATTGGCAGGCCAAGGCCCAGTTGTTTGACTGGCCCGGTTTGCAGGCTGCGGTGGTCAATATTGATGACGCGCATGGTGCCAAGCTCTGGGCCAAGCTGCAGGCCAAGCCGCTGGATGTCTGGAGTGTCTCTATTCAAGGGCCAGCTCGCCTGCAAGCCAAGGACATCGGTCTGGGCGAGCAAGGCCTTAGCTTCACGGTGTTCGAAGCCGGTCACAGCCTGCGCATGAATACGCGTCTGGTGGGGCAGTACAACGTCTCCAACCTGCTGGGCGTGCTGGCCACGCTGCGCAGTCTGGGACTGTCGCTGGACGAAGCCGTGGCAGCCTGCGCCGATCTGGAGCCTGTGCCTGGTCGCATGCAGCAGATCGCCAAGGCAGACATGCCGCTGATTGCGGTGGACTATGCCCACACGCCCGATGCGCTGGAAAAAGCCTTGCGTGCCCTGCAGCCTGCAGCGCAGCAGCGCGGCGGCAAGCTGTGGTGTGTGTTTGGCTGCGGTGGCGATCGTGACAACAGCAAGCGCCCCCTGATGGGACAGGCGGCGCAAGCCCATTCGGATTGCGTGTACGTCACCAGCGACAACCCGCGCAGCGAAATACCCGAAACCATCATCGACCAGATTCTGGCCGGCATGAAGGCGGGCGATGCATTGCATGTGCAGGCCGACCGCGCAGCCGCGATTGCCCAAGCCATTGCCCGTGCCGATGCACGCGATGTGGTGCTGATCGCCGGCAAGGGGCATGAGGATTACCAGGAGACGAAGGGCGTGCGCCATCCGTTCTCCGACATGGACGAAGCGCAAAAGGCGCTGGCGGTTCGCGAAGGAAAGAAGCGGTCATGATGACCTTGGAAAAAGCGCTGGAGCTGATCCAGACGCATATCCCCCAAGCCAAGCTGGTCGGTAACGGCCAGCTGGAGCTGGCACGTGTGCACACGGATACGCGCACGCTGCAGAACGGGGACTTGTTTGTAGCTCTCAAGGGCGAGCGTTTTGACGCCCATGATTTTCTGCCCCAGGCGCAGGCCGCTGGTGCGGTGGCTGCTATTGCCAGCCATGGGCTTGCGGCCGCAGGCATGTCCGGCATTGAAGTGCCCGATACCTTGCTGGCGCTGGGTGCATTGGCGCGCGCATGGCGCACTCAGTTTGATCTGCCGCTGATTGCCGTCACCGGCAGCAATGGCAAGACCACCGTGACGCAGATGATTGCTTCCATCTTGCGTGCCCATGTGGGTGGCGCAGGTGATGCGGCGCTGGCGACACGCGGCAACTTCAATAACTCCATTGGCATGCCGCTGAATCTGCTGCGCATGAGCGGCGAGCACCGCATTGCCGTGCTGGAGATGGGCATGAACCACCCTGGCGAAATTGCCGAGCTGGCCGCCATCGGTCAGCCCACGGTGGCGCTGGTCAACAACGCCCAGCGCGAGCACCAGGAATTCATGGGCACGGTGGAAGCCGTGGCGCGTGAAAACGGCTCGGTGCTGAGCTTTCTGCCGCAGGATGGCGTGGCCATCTTCCCCGCTGGTGATGAATACACACCGCTGTGGACGCAACTGGCCGCTGGCCGCGCTTGCCTGATGTTTGGAGAATCCGCCGACGGCGCCCAGGTCTTTGCCAGCGATGAGCGCTGGGACAACGGTGCCTGGAGCCTGCAGCTGAACACGCCACAAGGCGCGGCTGCGGTGCAGTTGCATATCGCCGGCCGTCATAACGTCATGAATGCACTGGCTGCTGCCGCCTGTGCCCATGCTGCGGGCGTTTCGCTGGCCGCGATTGCGCAAGGCTTGTCGGGCTTTGAGCCGGTGACGGGTCGCTCGCGTGCGCTGGCCGTGCAGATCAAGGGCCAAAGCGTCACCGTGGTGGACGACACCTATAACGCCAACCCTGATTCCGTTGCTGCTGCGATTGCCGTGCTGGCCGAGTTGCCCGCGCCGCAGTTGCTGGTGCTCGGCGATATGGGCGAGGTGGGCGACAACGGCCCGCAGTTCCATGCCGAAGCCGGTGCGCTGGCCCAGCAGGCAGGCATTTCCCATTTCTTTGCTCTGGGCGACCAGAGCGCGTCTGCAGCAACTGCCTTTGGCAGCGGTGCTCAGCATTTTGATAGCATGGCCGCCCTTCAGCAGGCGGTATGCGCAGTTTTACCCAAGGTAGGTAGCGTGTTGGTCAAGGGTTCGCGGTTCATGAAGATGGAGCAAGTGGTGCAGTGCATTGAAGCCTGCGCAGATGGCAAGCAAGGCAACTGCGAGGAGGCATCCACATGCTGCTGATGCTTGCTCAATGGCTGCAGGGGCTTTCGTCCGACTTTGGCTTTCTGCGCGTCTTCCAGTACCTGACGCTGCGAGCCGTGCTGGCCGCTGTGACGGCCTTGCTGATTGGTCTGGTGGTGGGCCCCAGGGCCATTCGCATGCTGACCGCGCTCAAGATTGGCCAGCCCGTGCGCGGCTACGGCATGGAAACCCACCTGGTCAAGAGCGGCACGCCCACCATGGGTGGTGTGCTGATTCTGTTCTCGATTGCCGTGTCCACCTTGCTGTGGTTTGACCTCTCCAACCGCTTTGTCTGGATCGTGCTGCTGGTCACGCTTGGCTTTGGGGCGATTGGCTGGGTGGATGACTGGCGCAAGGTCGTGAACAAAGACCCCGAAGGCATGCGCTCGGGCGAGAAGTATTTCTGGCAGTCCGTCATTGGTCTGCTGGCGGCGCTGTATCTGGTGTTCTGCATTTCCGAGAACAGCAATGCCGAGGTGTTTGCGCTGTTCATCTCCTGGGTGCAGTCCGGCTTCTCCATGGACTTGCCACCCAAGGCGGGCCTGATGGTGCCTTTCTTCAAGGAAGTCAGCTATCCGCTGGGTGTGCTGGGCTTTATCGTCATGACCTATCTGGTCATCGTGGGCGCCAGCAATGCCGTGAATCTGACCGATGGCCTCGACGGTCTGGCCATCATGCCCGTCATCATGGTGGGCACGGCGCTGGGCATTTTTGCCTATGTGACCGGTAACGCCACTTATGCCAAATACCTGCTGTTCCCCAGCATCCCCGGCACGGGCGAGCTGATGGTGTTCTGCGGCGCCATGGCCGGCGCCGGTCTGGCCTTCCTCTGGTTCAACGCTCACCCTGCCCAGGTCTTCATGGGCGACGTGGGCGCGCTGGCGCTGGGTGCTGCACTGGGCACCATCGCCGTGATCGTGCGCCAGGAAATCGTGCTGGCCGTGATGGGCGGCATCTTTGTGGCTGAAGCCGTGTCCGTGATGCTGCAGGTGACGTACTTCAAGTACACCAAGAAGCGCTATGGCGAAGGCCGCCGTCTGCTGAAGATGGCACCGCTGCACCACCACTTTGAAAAGAGCGGCTGGAAGGAAACCCAGGTCGTGATCCGCTTCTGGATCATCACCATGCTGCTGTGTCTGCTGGGTCTGTCGACCCTGAAGCTGAGGTAATCGCCATGCAAGACGAAGACCTCCAGCACAAGGATCAGGCTCAGGCGCAGGAGTCCGAGGCTGCTATGCATATGCAAGCAGCTGACGCTGAGCTGCAAACAGATTCGGTAGAGAACATTGCTGAAATACAGCAAGAGCAAGCGCTGGCAGCTCCTGAATCTGAAGTAAGCCAGGAGTCTGTTGCTGCACCAGTCACCACGGCAGAACTGGCGCAGGCACTGGGCGCTGAGCCGGTTCCAGATATTTCCTCACTGACCGCTGCCAAGGATGCTGCGGCCTTTGTGGCGCAGATTTTTGCCGACCCCAGCATCTCTGATGCTGCGGATGCCGACGTGACCGAACTTGAACAGCAGCCTGAGTCCGAGCTGGAAGAAGCGGTAGAGCTGCCCCCCGTGCCAGCGCACTGGCCCCAAGGTGCTGCCCAGCACTTGCAAGGTCAGCGTGTGCTGATTCTGGGTCTGGGCATTTCGGGCATTGCCATGGCACGCTGGTGCGTGCGCGCCGGTGCCGATGTCAAGGTGGCCGACACGCGTGAAGCACCTCCTTTCCTGCCAGCTTTGCAGGCCGAGTTGCCCAGCGTGCGCTTTGTGGCCGGTGAATTCACCGCGGCGCTGGTCGATGGCCAGAGCCTCAGCTCCGTTTACCGCTCGCCGGGCCTGAGCCCCGCCAGCGTCGCGCCTGTCTTCAATGCAGCGCGCAGCATTGGTCTGCCCACGGGCGGCGAGCTGGATCTGTTTGCCTTTGCGCTCAAGGGCCTGCGCGAAGCCCATGGCTACGCGCCCAAGGTGCTGGGCATTACCGGCACCAATGGCAAGACCACGGTGACCTCGCTGACCGGTCAGTTGCTGGAGCATGCAGGAATGACGGTCGGCGTGGCTGGCAATATCGGCCCTACGCTGATGGATACGCTGACTGCACGCCTTGATGCCCAGACGCTGCCCCAGGCCTGGGTGCTGGAGCTGTCGAGCTTCCAGCTCGACGACTGCCACGGCTTCGAGCCCACGGCAGCCACCGTGCTCAATATCACGCAAGACCATCTGGACTGGCATGGCGGCATGCAGGCCTATGCCGATGCCAAGGCCCATGTCTTTGGCGAGCAGGGCCTGATGGTGCTCAACCGCGAAGACCCCGTCGTCATGGCCATGCTACCTGCACCGGTGCCTGTGCCCGGCAAGCGCGGCAAGACCTTCCAGCGTGCCCATGTCACCTTTGGTGGCGATATGCCGCGCCGCCCTGGCGACTTCGGGCTGGAGGTGGTCAACGGCATGACCTGGCTGGTGCGCGCCCATGAGGCCGATGAAACCAGCAAGGGCAAGCATGCCGATGATCTGCACATCGTGCGCCTGATGCCGGCCGATGCGCTGCGCATTCGCGGTCGCCACAACGCCATCAATGCGCTGTCTGCGCTGGCGCTGGCGACCGGTGCGGGCTGTGCCCTGGCGCCGCTGCTCTATGGTCTGCGTGAATACCGGGGTGAGCCGCACCGTGTGCAGCCCATTGGCCGCGTCAGTGATGTCGAATACTTTGACGACAGCAAAGGCACGAATGTGGGGGCCACCGTGGCGGCTCTCATGGGCCTGGGCCCCGATCACCGCATCGTGGTGATTCTGGGTGGTCTGGGCAAGGGCCAGGACTTTGCGCCGCTGGCCGCGCCCGTCTCGCGCTACGTGCGCGCGGCCGTGCTGATTGGTCAGGATGCTCCCGCTATTCGCGAAGCACTGAGCGATACCGGGGTGACTCTGGTCGATGCTTCCACCATGCAGGACGCCGTGGAGCAGGCTGCGCGTCTGGCCCATGCCAATGACGCCGTGTTGCTGTCGCCCGCCTGCGCGAGCATGGACATGTTCAAGGACTATGCGGAGCGTGCCCACCAGTTTGTGGAAGCGGTGCGCGAGCTGGCGCTTGAGACGGGCCAGCAGCTGGAGGACGGTGCATGACCACCTCCTTCATGACCAGCCTCTCTGGGCGCATGCGTTCATGGTTTCGCAGTGCCGAGGACAAGCCCATTGACGTGCTGCCCGTGCGTGTGGGCGGGCCGCTGTACGACCGCCCGACCCGTACGCCAGCGAGCGTGCTGGGGCTGGATCAGGCGCTGATCTGGGTGGTGATCGGCTTGCTGGCCTGGAGTCTGGTCATGGTGTATTCGGCATCGATTGCGATGCCGGACAACCCGCGCTTCGGCAAGATCGAGCCCTATCACTTTCTGCTGCGTCACACCATGTCGATAGGCATGGCGTTTGTGGCCGCGCTGCTGGCTTTTCAGGTGCCGATGAAGGTCTGGGAGAAGGTGGCGCGCAAGCTGTTTCTGGTCTCTATCGTCCTGCTGATTGCGGTGCTGATTCCGCATGTGGGCACGGTGGTCAATGGTGCGCGGCGCTGGCTGTCGCTGGGCATCATGAATTTCCAGCCGTCAGAGCTGGCCAAGTTCTCCATCCTGATCTATGCCGCCGACTACATGGTGCGCAAGATGGAGGTCAAGGAACGCTTCTTCCGCGCCGTGCTGCCTATGGGGCTGGCCGTGGTGGTGGTCGGCGTGCTGCTGCTGGCCGAGCCGGACATGGGGGCCTTCATGGTGATCGTCGTGATCTCCATGGGCATTCTGTTTCTGGGCGGCGTGAATGCGCGCATGTTCTTCATTATCGCGCTGCTGGTGGTGGCGGCCTTCGGCATGATCATCGCTACCTCCGAGTGGCGTCGCGAACGTATCTTTGCCTATCTCGACCCCTGGGATGAAAAGCATGCGCTGGGCAAGGGCTATCAGCTCTCGCACGCGCTGATTGCGATTGGGCGCGGCGAGGTCTTTGGCGTGGGCCTGGGCCGCAGTGTGGAAAAGCTGCACTGGTTGCCCGAAGCGCATACCGACTTCTTGCTAGCCGTGATCGGTGAAGAGTTTGGACTGATCGGCTTGCTGCTGATTGCGGCGGTTTTCTTCTGGCTGACGCGCCGCATCATGCTGATCGGCCGTCAGGCCATTGCGCTGGACCGGGTCTTTGCCGGACTGGTCGCCGAGGGCGTGGCGATCTGGATGGGCTTTCAGGCCTTTATCAATATGGGTGTGAATCTGGGCGCGTTGCCAACCAAAGGCCTGACTCTGCCGTTAATGAGTTTTGGCGGTTCGGCCATTTTGATGAATTTGATTGCGATAGCTGTGGTGCTCAGAGTCGATTACGAAAACAAGCTGTTGATGAAGGGAGGCCACGCATGACGCTTCCCGTTCAACAAAACAAGCAACGCACGGCGCTGGTGATGGCTGGCGGCACAGGTGGTCATATTTTCCCGGGTCTGGCCGTGGCGCAGGAACTGCGCGCGCGGGGCTGGAATGTGCACTGGCTGGGTGCGCCCGGCTCCATGGAGTCGCGCATCGTGCCGCCCCAGGGCTTTGCGCTGGAGCTGATCGAGTTTGGTGGCGTGCGCGGCAAGGGCATCAAGACTCTGCTGCAACTGCCCTTCAAGTTGGGCAAGGCGTTCTCTCAGGCCCGTGCTGTGATGAAGCGCGTGCAGCCCGATGTGGTGATTGGTCTGGGCGGCTATCTGACCGTGCCTGGTGGGCTGATGGCGGCCATGTCTGGTGTACCCGTGGTGTTGCATGAGCAGAACTCGGTGGCTGGCATGGCCAACAAGGTTGTGGCCAAGGTGGCCAAGCGCGTGTTCACTGCATTTCCCAAGGTGTTTGCCAAGGGCGAATGGGTGGGTAACCCTCTGCGTCAGGCCTTTATCGAACAGGCCGCACCAGCCCAGCGCTTTGCAGGCCGTAGCGGTCCGCTCAAGTTGCTGGTGGTCGGCGGTAGCTTGGGAGCCAAGGCGCTTAATGACATCGTGCCCAAGGCCCTGGCTCTGATGCCTGCCGAGCAGCGTCCCGTGGTGCTGCACCAAAGCGGCACCGCGCAGATCGATGCACTGCGCGCCAACTATCAGGCAGCAGGCGTTGAAGCCGAGCTGACGCCCTTTATCGAAGACACCGCCAAAGCCTTTGCCGATGCCGACATCATCGTCTGCCGCGCCGGTGCCAGCACCGTGACCGAGATCGCCGCCGTGGGCGCGGCAGCGGTCTATGTGCCTTTCCCTGCGGCGGTGGATGACCATCAGACGTCCAATGCGCGCTTCCTGGTGGATGCCGGTGCCGGCTGGTTGCAGCCACAAAGTACTTTGAGCCCCCAAGGGTTGGCCGAAATGCTACAAAATATGCAGCGTGCGACGCTGTTGGAGCGCGCTGAACTCGCGAAAAAAATGCAAAAGATTGATGCCACCGAAAAGGTGGTCGCCGCTTGTGAGGAGTTGGCCGCATGAAACACGCCATTCATCACATTCACTTTGTCGGTATTGGCGGCTCCGGCATGAGTGGTATTGCAGAGGTTCTGCACAACCTGGGCTACACCGTCTCAGGCTCTGATCTGGCTGACAGTGTCACGCTGCGTCGCCTGGCGGGCCTGGGCATCAAGACCTTTGTCGGACATGCTGCCGAGCATGTGCTGGGCGCCGATGCAGTGGTGACTTCCACCGCTGTGCATGAAGACAATCCAGAGGTCGTTGCTGCCCGAGAGAAGACGATTCCTGTGGTGCCGCGCGCCTTGATGCTGGCCGAGCTGATGCGCTTCAAGCAAGGCATTGCGATTGCTGGCGCGCACGGCAAGACCACCACCACATCGCTGGTGACCAGTGTGCTGGCCGAGGCAGGGCTGGACCCTACGTTTGTGATCGGCGGCAAGCTCAACAGCGCGGGTGCCAATGCCAAGCTGGGCCATGGCGACTACATCGTGGTCGAGGCCGACGAGTCCGACGCCTCCTTCCTGAACCTGCTGCCCGTGATGGCCGTCGTCACCAATATCGACGCCGACCACATGGAAACCTATGGCCATGACTTTGGCCGTCTCAAGCAGGCGTTTGTCGACTTTTTGCACCGCATGCCTTTCTATGGCCGTGCCATTCTGTGCGTCGACAGCCCCGCTATCCGCGAAATCCTGCCGCAGGTGGCCCGCCCCGTGACCACGTACGGCTTTGCCGAAGATGCCCAGGTGCGCGCCGTCAATGTGCGCGCCGAATCGGGTCGCATGTGCTTTACCGTCAAGCGTCAGCTGGGCGAGCATGTCTACCCCGATCTGGATGTGGTGCTGAGCCTGCCCGGTGAGCACAACGTGCTCAATGCGCTGTCTGCCGTGGTGGTTGCCATGGAGCTGGAAATTTCTGACGAAGCGCTGCTGCGTGCCTTGCTTGGCTTCAAGGGCGTGGGCCGACGCTTTCAGCGTTATGGCGAACTGCCAGCGGCCAATGGTGGCAGCTTCACGGTCATCGATGACTACGGTCACCACCCCGTAGAAATGGCGGCCACGCTGGCTGCTGCACGCGGGGCCTTCCCCGGGCAACGTCTGGTCCTGGCTTTCCAGCCCCACCGCTACAGCCGCACGCGCGACTGCTTCGAGGACTTCGTCAAGGTCATTGGCGGTGCGGACTCCGTGCTGCTGACCGAGGTCTATGCCGCCGGTGAGTCACCCATCGTGGCTGCCGACGGACGTTCTCTGGCCCGAGCCCTGCGTGTGGCAGGCAAGGTCGAGCCGGTGTTTGTAGAAGACATCCATGAACTGCCTGCCGCACTGGCCGCCAACGCTCTGGACGGTGATGTGCTGCTGTGCATGGGCGCAGGCTCGATTGGAGCCGTGCCTGGAAAACTGGTTGAAATGCTCTCGAATAGTGAGCAGGCTGCGCAGAAAGGAAAAGCGCAATGAGCACATTTGGTCAAAATATTGATGTGAAGGCTCTGGGCAAGGTCGCCGTGCTGATGGGGGGACGCTCGTCCGAGCGAGAGGTCTCGCTGATGTCGGGCTCCGGCGTGCTGGCCGCGTTGCAGTCCAAGGGCGTGAATGCCCATAAGTTCGACCCCGCAGAGCAAAGCCTGGATCAACTCAAGGTGCAAGGCTTTGACCGCTGCTTCATCGCGCTGCATGGCCGCTACGGTGAAGACGGTACGGTGCAGGGCGCTCTGGAGCTGCTGGATATTCCTTATACGGGCTCTGGCGTGATGGCTTCCAGCATTGCCATGGACAAGATCATGACCAAGCGCATCTGGCGCTTTGAAGGCCTGCCCACGCCCGACTGGCGCATGGTGGCTTCGGCTGACGAAACCCGCGCTGCACTGGAGGCACTGGGCGCTCCCATGATCGTCAAGCCTGCCCGGGATGGATCCAGCATTGGCCTGACCAAGGTGATGAATGCCGATGAGTGTGCCCAGGCTTATGCACTGGCAGCTCAGTATGACGCCGAGGTGCTGTGCGAGCAGTTCATTGCCGGTGACGAGACTACCTGCCCCGTGCTTGGCACTGGCGCCAAGGCCGCTGCGCTGCCCGTGATCCGCATCGTGGCGCCCGAAGGCAACTACGACTATCAGAACAAGTACTTCACCGACACCACGCAATACCACTGCCCCAGTGGCCTGCCTGCCGAAGAAGAAGCCGAAATCCAGCGCATTGTGGAAAAAGCCTTCCGTACCTTGGGCTGCCGAGGCTGGGCGCGCGCCGACATCATGATTCGTGCTGGTGATCGCAAGCCTTTCTTGCTGGAGATCAACACCTCGCCAGGCATGACGGGGCATTCTCTCGTCCCCATGGCGGCACGTGCCTCTGGCGTGAGCTATGAAAACCTGTGCTTGGGCATTCTGGCCATGAGCACGCTGGATGGAGAAGCGGAGCAGGTATGAATCACCACCAGCCCACCGCAGCCGTCCCGTTCGACGTCAAGCTCATGAACATCACTGCCACAGTGATGTTCATGGGGTGCTTGGCGGCGTGCGTGGCTGCGGTGGGCTGGTGGCTGATGCGAACTCCGGCTTTCAATATCGGCCGCATCGTGGTGGAGGGCGAGTTGGTGCACAACAACGCCGTGACATTGCGAGCCAATGTGGCACCAGTGCTCAAAGGCAACTTCTTCACGGTGGACCTGAAGGCGGCTCAGCACGCATTCGAGCAAGTGCCCTGGGTGCAGGAGGCGCAGGTGCGCCGCGAGTATCCGAATGGATTGCGTGTGGCGCTCAAAGAGCATGTGGCCGAAGCCTTCTGGGGACCGGAGACCAGCACTGGCCTGGTCAACAAGGCCGGCGAGGTATTCGAGGCCAATCTGGGTGAACTCGATCGCGAAGGCTTGCCGCGTCTGCAAGGCCCGGACGGCTCGGCTTCGCGTGTGCTGAAGGTTTATCACGCGCTGGCGCCTGCACTGCAGCCGCTCAATGTGGGAATAGATGGCCTGACATTGGATGCGCGTGGCAGCTGGGAGCTGGTGCTTGACAACGCGGCGGTGGTGGCGCTGGGTGGTGGTTCGACCGAAGACTTGCTGCAGCGAGTGCAGCGTTTCGTACGCACGCTGCCGCAGATCAGCTCTCAATACCAGCGCTCGGCAGCGGACCTGGAGTCTGCCGACCTGCGCTATGAAGACGGCTATGCCTTGCGTTTGAAGGGCGTGACCACTGGGTCAACGGCTGCGGCAGTTTCTGCCCGACGGCGATGAGTGGGGACGAAGGAGCAAAGATGCAAGGCGCACATAAAGACAAGACAGAACCTATCGGGGGCGGAAGCTGATATGGCAAGAGAATACAAGGATGTGATTGTTGGGCTGGATATCGGCACAGCCAAAGTCATGGCGGTGGTCGCCGAGGTGATGTCCAATGGCGAGCTCAAGCTGGCAGGCTTGGGTGTGGCTCCCAGCAATGGCTTGAAGCGTGGTGTGGTGGTGAACATCGACGCCACGGTGCAGAGCATTCAGCAGGCACTCAAAGAAGCCGAGCTGATGGCTGACTGCAAGATTCAGCGCGTATGTACAGGCATCACCGGCAGCCACATTCGCGGCCTGAATTCCAGCGGCATGGTGGCGATCAAGGACAAGGAAGTCACGGCGACCGATATGGCGCGTGTGATGGAGACCGCCAAGGCCATCAATATCTCGTCTGACCAGCGCTTGCTGCTGGTGGAGGCGCAGGAATTCGTCATCGATGGCCATGAGGTGCGCGAGCCCATCGGCATGAGCGGCATTCGCTTGGAAGCCAAGATCCATATCGTGACCGGCGCCCAGAGCGCGGCCGAAAACATCATCAAATGCGTGCGCCGCTGCGGCCTGGAAGTCGAGCAACTGCTGCTCAACCCGCTGGCATCGGCCCAGGCCGTGCTGACTGACGACGAGCGCGAACTGGGTGTGGCGGTGGTCGATATCGGCGCGGGTGCAACCGATGTGGCCATCTTCACCGGTGGAGCAATTCGCCACACCGCAGTGATCCCAATCGCTGGTGACCTGATCACGAGCGACATCGCCATGGCGCTGCGCACACCTACCAAGGACGCCGAAGACATCAAGGTTGAAAGCGGCTACGCCAAGCAACTGCTGGCCGACCCCGATGCCCAGGTCGAAGTACCGGGCCTGGGTGACCGCAGCCCTCGCATGATCAGCAAGCAGGCTCTGGCCGGTGTGATCGAGCCGCGCGTGGAAGAAATCTTCTCGCTGGTGCAGCAGGTCATTCGCGAATCGGGCTACGAAGAAGTGCTGTCCTCGGGCATCGTGCTCACGGGCGGCAGCGCTGTCATGCCGGGAATGATCGAGCTGGGTGAGGATATTTTCCTCAAGCCCGTTCGCCGTGGCCTGCCCAAATATTCCGGAGCGCTGTCCGACATGGTCGCTCAGCCCCGTGCCGCCACCGTGATGGGCTTGCTCGATGAAGCACGCCTGGCACGCATGCGCGGCTACAAGGTCGCTCAAAAGAGCGGCTCCATGAAGACCGCCTTTGGGCGCTTCAAAGACTTCATTGTGGGGAACTTCTGATATGGACACCTATCGCATGTTCATCACAGGGCCGCCACAGATGGATTTTTCGCGGTATCGGCGACGAAGACCGCGAATGCCTCAAGAGTTCACGATTGATTTTCCACAGCAGCGACAAACCACCAACAGAGAACAGGAGCACCACCATGCCTATCGACATGATTGAAACCGAAGAATTCAACCAAGGCACGCAGATCAAGGTGATCGGCGTCGGCGGCGGCGGCGGCAACGCCGTTGACCACATGATTGAACGCAGCGTTCAAGGCGTTGAATTCATCACGGCTAACACCGATGCTCAAGCTCTGTTGCGCAGCCGCGCCCACCGCACCATCCACCTGGGTGGCAGCGGCCTGGGTGCAGGCAGCAAGCCGGAGAAGGGGCGCGAGGCTGCTGAGCTGGCTGTGGACGATATTCGTGCGGCCATCGAAGGCGCACACATGCTGTTCATTACAGCTGGCATGGGTGGTGGTACGGGTACCGGTGCATCGCCTGTGATCGCACGAGTGGCCAAGGAAATGGGCATTCTGACTGTGGGTGTGGTGACCAAGCCTTTCGAGTGGGAAGGTGGCCGCCGCATGCAGAATGCCGACTCCGGTCTGGCCGAGCTGGAAGCCAATGTGGATTCGCTGATCGTTGTGCTCAACGAGAAGCTGCTCGACGTGCTGGGTGACGACATCTCCCAGGACGAGGCCTTTGCCCATGCCAACGATGTTCTGAAGAACGCCGTGGGCGGCATTGCCGAAATCATCAACGAGTACGGCCATGTGAACGTCGACTTTGAAGACGTGCGTACCGTGATGGGCGAGCCCGGCAAGGCCATGATGGGCACGGCCAAGGCTGCCGGTCCTGATCGCGCTCGTATCGCTGCCGAGCAGGCCGTTGCCTGCCCGCTGCTGGAAGGTATTGACCTGTCCGGCGCCAAGGGCGTGCTGGTGCTGGTGACAGCGGCCAAGGGCAGCCTGAAGCTGTCCGAGTCGCGTCTGGCCATGTCCACCATCAATGCCTACGCATCGCCCGATGCGCATGTGATCTACGGCGCTGCCTACGATGATTCGCTGGGTGACGAGATCCGCGTGACCGTGGTAGCCACCGGCCTGTCGCGCCCCAATGTGCGTCGCCAAAACATCCAGGTGGTGCAAGGCGGTCTGCGTACCGGTACCGACAACGTGGCGGTGGGCCTGCCTCCGCTGGGCGGCGTGGACTTTGGCACTGCCAATACCAATGTACCCAGCGTATGGCGCACCAACCGCACCCAGGCCTCGGAGCGCGTGAGCGCCCTGGCGTCTGGCGGTATGGATGATGTGGAGATTCCTGCATTCCTGCGCAAGCAGGCTGATTAACACCCCCTGAGCGGCTTTGCCGCTTCCCCCTCTCTCGCTTCGCTGGAGGGGGACGAAGCCCTCGCTGCGGGGCGGCCCTTGCTCGGCTTCCCTGACTTGGAGCATGCTTGTTCCAAGATGAGTCGTGGTCAGCCGCAAAGGCCTTTGGCGCGTTAAGCACTGAGGCCTTCATCAGTTCGCTGTATCGCAGCGATTAAGACAACCCTGAGACGGCCTATGCCTGCTCGGGGTTGTCCCATTTAAAATACAGCCATGCTTCAGCAACGCACCATCAAGACTATTTCCCGTGCCGTAGGCGTGGGCCTGCACAGCGGCCAGCGTGTCGAGTTGACACTGCGCCCTGCCCAGCCTGATACCGGCATCGTGTTCCGTCGGGTGGACTTGCCTGAGCCTGTGGATATTCCGATTTCCGCCGAGGCCGTGACCGATACCCGTATGGCATCGACCATTGGCAGCGGCGATGCTAAGGTGCATACGGTGGAGCACCTCATGTCCGCTATCGCTGGACTGGGTATCGACAATATTTATGTCGATATCACCGCCGAAGAGGTCCCGATTCTCGATGGGTCTTCATCCTCGTTTGTGTTTTTGCTGCAAAGCGCAGGCGTTGAGCTGCAAAAGGCTCCCAAGCGCTTTATCCGCATTAAAAGTCCCGTCGAAGTGCGTGAAGGCGAAGGCCAGAACCTCAAGTGGGCGCGCTTTGACCCTTATCACGGCTTCAAGCTGCGCTTCGAGATCGACTTTGCTCACCCTGCCGTGGACTCTACCGGGCAGTGCGTCGAGTTCGACATGGGGCTGGACAACTACACGCGCGATATCGCCCGTGCTCGCACCTTTGGCTTCACCAAGGATGTGGAAATGCTGCGCAACAATGGTCTGGCGCTGGGCGGTGGCTTGGACAATGCCATCGTCATGGACGACTACAAGGTGCTGAACAGCGACGGCCTGCGCTATGACGACGAGTTTGCCAAGCACAAGATTCTTGATGCCATCGGTGACCTGTATCTGATCGGCAAGCCCATCTTGGGCGCCTACAGCGCTTTTCGCTCGGGTCACGGTCTGAACAACAAGCTGCTGCGTGCCATCATGGCCCAGCCTGAATCCTGGGAAATCGTGACCTTCGAGAGCGAACGACAGGCACCACAGGGTTTTGCCCTGCCGGTGCAGGCCTGGTAGGCGGGCAATATGCTGATCTTTCGCTGGTTGGCTACCCTTCTGATTCTTGCTTCGGCACTGAGCTTTGCCTTCTATCTGGGAACCGGGAAAGTGCAGTACAAGCGCTTTGGCTTTTTGCTGTTCAAGTGGACGGTGATTGCAGCTCTGGCTTTTTTTGCCGTGATGTTCGTCGGGCGAATCATCTGATGGGGAGATGGTTGCTCTTGAAAATGTAGCTGCTGGCGCTTGATTCAAGCTGTCTGCAGCTGTATTTGATTGTGTAAATGGCAGGCAAAAAAGAGTAAAGCCAGTCGTTTTTGCTTGCGAGGCCGACAGAAGCGTTGAAGATGCAGCATGGCTCACGTGATCAAGCGTGGGCCTTGTTTCAGAAAGGAAGACCATGTCTCATCTGAGCTCTCGCATTCTTTGTGCATCGGTTGCAGCCTGTCTCTGCCTGGGCAGCCTTGCCGTACAGGCGCAACCAAACCATTCTTCGGGTCATGGCAAAGGCCATGGTCAGCAGGATGCTCGCCACAGTGGTCGCCACGATGAGCGTGGCCGACATGATCACCGCGTTAAAAAGCATGATGATCGTCGCATGGAGCGTCACGACAACGGTCGTCGTGGTGGCGGACCTGACCATAACTGGCACAAAGGCAGTCGCGTACCGCCCCAGTATCGCAGTCAGCACTATGTGGTGAATGACTGGCGTGGCCATCACCTCTCGGCACCGCCACGCGGTTATCACTGGATTCAAAATGGCGGTGACTACTTGCTGGTCGCAATTGCCACGGGTGTGATTGCTTCCATGGTGCTGAGCACCTATTAAGAAACACCCCACAGCAAAAAGCCGTGACATGTCACGGCTTTTTTATGCAGGCAAGGAAGGCCTGTGATGCGGAAGACAGTCAGCCCTTGGGTGTCGCCACTTAGCCTTGTCGTGCGGGAGCATTTCGTCTCCCATACAAACCGGTAGCTTGTTGGAAATGTTGGCCGCTCTCCTAGTGCACCCGTCTTAGTACACCCGTCTTAGTACACCCGTCTTAGTACACCCGTCCTGCGCGGTACATGGCATGCTGCTTGCGGTGCAGCTCGGTGGACTTGGCCATCAGCCCCATGGCGGCGGCGGCGTGGGCATGGGTGATGGCCAGACCCAGCGCATCGGCCGCATCGGGTCCGGGCAAGCCGGGCAGCTGCAGCAGGCGTTTGACCATCTCCTGGATCTGATTCTTGGCAGCTCGGCCATGGCCGGTCACGGCCTTTTTCATTTGCAGCGCGGTGTATTCCGAAACGGCCAGATTGGCGTTGACCAGTGCCGTCAGTGCCGCGCCGCGGGCCTGGCCCAAGAGCAGGGTGGACTGGGGGTTGACGTTGACGAAGACGATTTCCACCGCAGCGACCTGGGGCTGATAACGTGAAGCGACCTCGGAGATGCCGTCAAACAGTACCTTGAGGCGGCCCGGTAGGTCGCCCAGTTCCATCTTGTTGGTTCGGATGGTGCCGCTGGCCACATAAGTGAGCCGTTGGCCTTCCATGTCGATGACGCCAAAGCCCGTGGTCTGCAGGCCGGGGTCGATTCCTAGAATGCGCATGCTTGCAATTATCCATGTGTCCGTTTGCGAGTCGCTGTCGAATCAGACTGCGGCGCAAGTCAGGGGCACCGAGTTGAAGGTGTCGTCCCCTGGGGGAGAGCGCGTAGCGCCTCAGGGAGGGCTGATCATCGGAATGTATCGGGCGATGGTGCGGCTGTGCTGCGCCAGATAGCGCGACTGCGGCATTTTCTCGAAGCGTTTGGGTGCTGGCAGCATGGCCGCCAGCCGCGCCGCTTCGGCGGCATTGAGCTGGGCAGCACTCTTGCGAAAGTAATGCTGGGCGGCGGCTTCTGCGCCAAACACGCCCTGACCCCACTCCACATTGTTGAGGTAGAGCTCCAGAATGCGCTGCTTGCTCAGTGTCAGCTCCAGCCATTGTGCGAGAAGCAACTCTTGCCCTTTGCGCAGCATATTGCGCTCACCCGAGAGCAGCAGGTTCTTGGCCAATTGCTGGGTGATGGTGGAGCCGCCATAGACCTTGGCGGGCTTTGCGTTGACGGCCTTGGCTTCAGCTTTGGCTTCCGCCTTCGCATTGCGTTGGTAAGCCTTCTGGATGGCATCCCACTGCACGCCGTGGTGATCCATAAAACCCGCGTCTTCAGAGGCGATCACGGCCCGCTTGAGGTTGGTGGAAATCTGTGCGTAATCGACCCACTGCTGGCGCCAGCGCAGGCCCGTTTCACTATGCGCAAGCTGCCAGGCTTCGGAGCGCTGATAAGTGGTTGACTCTGGATCAATCCATGCCATGACTGCGATGCGAGCTGCAAAAAACAGCTGAAGCAGCAGGCCGGCGCAGAGCACCAGCAGCAATAGACGGCCAAGCGCTTTCATGGTGGAGGCGGGCCCTCAGTGTGCAGCTTCTGCCTTCAGCAGCTCGCGCAGCTCGGCCAGCACCTGCGCCGATGGCGGACGCACACCGCGCCACAGGGCAAAGGACTCAGCAGCTTGCTCGACCAGCATGCCCAGTCCGTCGCGGGCGAGCGCGCCATGGCTGCTGGCCCAGTCCAGAAAATTCTGGGCGGCGGGGCCGTACATCATGTCGTAGGCCAGAGTGCGCGCGTGCAGTACCGATGTGGGGGCTGGCACATCAGCCCCTGCCAGGCTGCTGGCCGTGGCGTTGATGACGATGTCGAAATTTTGAGTCAAATCGGCCTCAAGCTCTTTCCTGTCAAGCGCTATCAGCTCTACTTTATGTAGCGAAGCAATGGCTTCATGCTGTTTCACCAGAGTCTGCGCTTTGGCATGGGTGCGATTGACCACGACCAGGCGGCGGGGCTTTTGCTCCAGCAGCGAGCCCAGTGCGCCTGCTGCTGCGCCGCCCGCACCCAGCAGCAGCACATCGCTCCCGGCGATGGCGATGCAAGCATTGCGGGTGATGTCTGCCACGATACCCAGGCCGTCGGTGTTGTCGGCATGAATGCTGCTGTCGCTAAAGACCAGGGTGTTGGCCGCACCGGCCAGCCGCACACGCTCGCTGGCGCTGGTGGCCAGCTCGGCGGCCTGAAGCTTGAAGGGCACGGTCACATTGCAGCCCTTGCCACCTTGCGCGGCAAAGTCGCGTACAAAGTCGGCAAAGCCGTCCAGTGGCACCAGAGCCCGGTCATATTGCACCGGCTGGCCCGTCAGCTCGGCAAAGCGCGCATGAATCCAGGGCGATCGGCTATGGGCCACAGGGTTGCCTGTGACGCAGTAGGAGTCAAGAGTCGTTGTCATATTGAAAAGCTTGGGCAGGGGCTATGCCCTCTAAAACTGGCGCGGCCCAACAAAGAGACACCAAGCAAGGGCCGCCCCCGCAGCGATGGTGTCGTCCCCCTCCGGCATTGCGAAGCAAAGCCAGAGAGGGGGAAGCGGCAAAGCCGCTCAGGGGGAGGCTAGCGAACATCCGTTTCAAGAGTCTGCTCCCGCGTAAACCGAAAGCGCGAGACCACCGCAATCTGGTCGGCCTTGGCGCGCATTGCCGGGCCAAAGTGACCATAGGGACCAGCGGCACGTGCAATGGCTTCGGCGCGGGTGTCCAGCATGCGGTTGCCCGAGCCTTGCACGACTTCGGTCGCAAGCACTCGGCCATCGTGGTTCACGGTCAGGATCATGACCAGTTCGCCATACAGCTTCTTGCCCTTGTTCTCGGGGAAGTTTTCCGTTCCCTTGTCTTCCACCTTGCGGCGCAGCGCATCGTAGTAGACGGCGTACACAGCTTCCTTGGTGGCGGGGCTGATGTAGCGTTTCTTGGGACGGGCATTTTCTTCGTTGATGCGCTTTTCGATCTCGGCCAGCAGTTTGATGAGCTGCAGGCGCTTTTCTTCCTGCGCCTCCTGCACCTTGGCGTCGGCGGACAAGCGTGGGTCGATGGGAGGCAGCGCCGCCACTTGCTGGCGCAACTGGGTCAGCAACTGGTGCTGCTGCTCCTGCATGGCGTCGATCTGGCGCTGCTTTTCCTCGAAGTCGTCACCGACGCTGGTCAGTGCCGAGTAGGGCATGGGGCTGGTAGCCCGGCCTTTGTCGGCATCGCCACCACCCGCCAGCGAGGTTTGGGCAATGGCTTGCGCCTTGTCCGGGGTCTCATTGGCGCGGGCATTGACCAGAATCACTTCCAGCGGCGTGTCCTGAAACACGCGCTCAAAGCGCTCCGGATCTACAAACCGAATGGTCAGCAGCACGGCGTGGACGGCAATCGAGACGCCCAGCGCCAGTTGCAGCGTGCTCAGTCGTTGAAGAGAGGTGGGCAGTTTCACAGCAGCGTCTGGAGCAATGAGAAGTGAGGTCAGGATTGCTGCTTGTCGGCAGCAGGGGCTTCGGCGTCGTTCATGTCCACGGCAATGGAGATGGGGCCGGCAACAGCGTCATCATCGTCTTCGCCGCTGTCGTCACCTTCCGCCTGGGCATCGGCGCCCGCATCCAGGCGCTCGATCAGCGTGCCCGAGATATCCAGCGAGATTTCATCGATCTCGCCGAGCTTGACGCGCACTTGTGCGCCGCGCGGCAGGTTTTGCGCACCCAGCACGGGCAGCACCAGCGGCAGATTGTCGGCGCGCACCAGGAAGGATCCGTTGGGGCCTTCCTTGAACACACTGGCCGTCAGCTCGGTAATGCCGTTCTGCTCCAGGTACTTGAGTGTCCAGAAACGTTCCATGCCAGCCTGGTAGCCGTTGTAGGCGCTGTAGGCACCGTCAAAGCTGCTGATGATGCCGAACAGCTCGGCATCCTTGGGTTTGAACGGGGCGGCCAGAGCAGCTGTCTTGCCATGGCGGGCGCAGGCAATGATCTGCCACTGGTTGACCAGGTCCACATAGCGGCGCAGAGGCGAGGTGGCCCAGGAATAGGCCTTCACGCCGATGCCGGCATGGGGCAGGGCCTTGGTGGACATTCGCACCTTGACGCCAGGGGCCAGGCTGGCCTGGCTGCGGTAGATGCCGGGCACGCCATGCTCGGCCAGCATCAGGCCCCAGGTGCTGTTGGCAACGATGGCGGCTTCGGCCACGATCAGGTCCAGCGGCGCGCCACGCTTGCGTACGCTGATCTGCACCTGCTCGCTGCCATCGGGCTCGGCGCCGTCGTTGCCGACGAGGCGGAAGTTGTAGTCCGGGCGGTTGAAGTTCTCGGGCTTGCCGCGCACCACTTCGCGGTTGGCCTTGAGGAACTTGGACCAGCGCTGCAAAAAGGTGAGCTCCTTGCGCTTACCCAGCAAGGTCTCAGGCGTGTTTTCGACCTCAATCGACGGATCGGCCAGCCATTCCTCGGTGACGATGTGATCGAGCTTGTCGTAGCGGAAATTGACTTCCACGGGAACGCGATCGAGTCGGGTTTCGCTGGAGATGGTCTCCAGCGTCTCCTCATTGATCTGCACGTACAGCGACACAGCGGGGTTGGAGTGACCCTCGTCCAGTGTGTAGATATGCACCACATCGTCGGGCAGCATGGTGATCTTGTAGCCCGGCATATAGACCGTGGACAGGCGGGTGCGGCCCAGCTTGTCCAGGTCGCTGCCGGGCGTGATGGCCAGACCGGGTGCGGCAATGTGGATGCCAACGGTCACCGTGCCAGTGCCAAGGCCTGTGACGGACAGCGCATCGTCGATTTCGGTGGTTGCCGAATCGTCGATGGAGAAGGCTTGCACATCGGCCAGAGGCAGGTCTGCAGGAGGCTGAGGCGCCTGCAGGGCCGGAAAGCCCGTGCCCTTGGGGAAGTTGTCGAACAGGAAGCGCTTCCAGTGGAACTGATAGGCCGAGTCGATGGCCCCTGCGCGGTGCAGCAGCTCCAGCGGGGCCATCTTGGTGGCGCGGCTGGCTTCGACAACGGCCTTGTATTCAGGCGCGTTCTTGTCGGGCTTGAACAGAATCTTGTAGAGCTGCTCACGAATAGGCTGAGGGCATTCGCCACGGCCCAGCTCTTCGGCCCAGGTATCGATCTGGGCCTGAATCTGCTTTTTCTTCTCGATGGCAGCCAGGGCTTGCTGCAGGATTTCTGCAGGCGCCTTCTTGAAGCGGCCCTTGCCTGCGCGGCGGAAGTAGTGCGGGGCGTCGTAGAGGCAAAACAGTGCACCGGCCTGCTGAGCCAGCGAGGCAGATTCGGAGAAGTAGTCACGCGCCAGGTCGGCAAAGCCGAACTCTTCGTCAGGGGCAAATTCCCAGGCCAGATCCAGATCAATCTCGGTGGCCTGCGCCTGGCCCTGAGCGATCAGCTCGGCAGGGGCAGGCTTTTCGAACTTGAGCAGGATATTGGCGGCTTTGACCTTGACCCGTTTTCCGGAGTCCAGCTCGATCTGGGCAGAGGACTCGGCTTCAGAGAGGATGCGACCGGCCAGAAATTTGCCGGCTTCTTCAAACAGTGCGTGCATAGCCGCGCATTTTCCCACGAGCCGAACAACCGGCGCTTACAAGTGACCGAGTTCATGTCTCAGATCAGCCAATATCGTGAGTCTGATGAGATCAGGCTGTTGGCGGGCGCAGGTGTTGTTCGGCCGTGATGTCGTGCTGGAGAAGGCGGGCCACGCTTCAAAGGCTTACGCCAGTGCCAGAAACTCGTCGATTCTGTCCAGATACTCCGCAAAGTTGCTTAGAGCATGATCTCCGCCCTCCTGTACCAGCTGCAGTGCGTGCGGGTAACGCTCACTCATCTCGTTCCAGTCCAGCACTTCATCTCCCTGGGCGATCAGCACCATCTCGGGGGCTGCAGGAGTCATGGCACTGGTGTCAAGCTGGCGCAGCTCTTCGATGTATTCGGGACGGAAGAAAAAAGTGTCGTCAGGGTCATGCCAGTTGGATTGTTCTCCGATGTACTTCTCCAGGTCCCGCGCCGGGTTGACCGCAGGGTTGATCATTACGCTCTTGCAGCGTGCCAGCTGGGCCACCCAGCTGGCGTAATAGCCACCCAGTGATGAGCCCATGACGGCCATGCTTTGGCGTGGCCAGTTGGCGATGCCTTCGGCAATGACCGCAGCGGCCTCGCGAGGGGAGGGTGGCAGCTGAGGGCTCCACCAGCGGACTTTGGGGTGCCGGGTTGCGACATGCTCGCTCATGATGCGAGCCTTGTTGGACTGGGGGGAGGAGCGAAAGCCGTGCAGATACAGCAGGTGGGTGGTCGTCATGGCGGCAATCTCCTCTTGTAAAAAGCGCTCGTTTCTTCGTCATTGTGGATGGTCAGCCCCAAGACTATCAGGGGATAAAGCCCAAGAGAGTGAGGCGAAGACGGGAGGCACAAGGACTTGTCAGCAAAGCTGCAACCCTGCAGCGTGCACGGCAGCCCTCTCCCCCGATAATTGCCGCCCATGTCCGCCATCGAATTCGATAAGCCCTCGCTGTTGCAACGCATTGTTCCGCTGTTTCGCGGCTTTGACTTCTGGTTGCTGCTCTTTATCGCCATGCTGGCCGGGGCGGGGCTTTTGGCCATGTACTCGGCTGGCTTCGACCATGGGACACGCTTTGTGGATCACGGCCGCAATATGCTGATTGCGGCGGGCCTGCTGTTTTTGCTGGCGCAAATCCCGCCGCAGCAGCTGATGAAGGTGGCCGTGCCGCTATATGCGCTGGGGGTGGTCTTGCTGGTGGCCGTAGCGCTGTTCGGCATTACCAAGAAAGGGGCGACGCGCTGGGTGAATGTGGGCGTGGTGATTCAGCCGTCCGAACTACTCAAAATTGCAACCCCGTTGATGCTGGCGTGGTGGTTTCAGCGCCGTGAAGGCAATTTGCGCGCTTCGGACTTTGTGATCGCCTTTGTGCTGTTGATGGTGCCGGTGGGGCTGATCATGAAGCAGCCGGATCTGGGGACATCCTTGCTGGTCATGGCAGCAGGCCTATCGGTCATTTTCTTTGCGGGCTTGCCCTGGAAGCTCATCGTGCCTCCCGTGGCATTGGCATCCATTGGCATTTTTCTGATCGTCTGGTTTGAGCCGCAGCTGTGCGCTGATGGTGTGAGCTGGTACTTCTTGCATGATTACCAACGTACCCGGGTCTGTACCTTGCTGGACCCCACGCGTGATCCTCTGGGTAAGGGTTTTCACATCATTCAGGGCATGATTGCCATTGGCTCGGGGGGAGTCTGGGGCAAGGGGTTCATGGCGGGGACGCAGACCCACCTGGAATTCATCCCCGAGCGCACCACGGACTTCATCTTTGCAGCCTATTCCGAAGAGTTCGGTCTGATGGGAAATCTCTTCATCATCGTTGGCTTCTTGCTGCTGGTGTGGCGTGGACTGGCCATTTCCATGAATGCCAATTCGCTGTTCGGGCGACTCATGGCGGCTGCCGTGGCCATGATTTTCTTCACCTATGCATTTGTCAACATGGGTATGGTCAGTGGAATCTTGCCGGTGGTAGGCGTGCCTTTGCCCTTCATCAGCTATGGAGGCACGGCCATGGTTACCCTGGGTCTGGCGCTGGGAGTGCTGATGTCTGTGTCCAGGGCGCAGCGGCAATTGCCGGGTGGTGATGGGCATCTTCCCCATGCGTGAAGACCCGGTGTCAGGCGAGAATGCTTCTAAAAAAGGAGCTTCATGGGCTTTCGTGATATAGGTTTAAGTGCGATTTGATGAAAAATTTGATGACAGGGTGGCGCGCTTAGATCGTAGAAAAATGTCAGTAGTTCCCTGGAAAACCTTGCCTGCACTGCCAACAGCGTTTACAAACGGCTCTGGAGAGCCAAAAGACCGATCAAGCGGGAGCGGCAAAGGCTCTGGGGGTTCTGTTCTGCAAAGCGGGTAGGCCGGAACCTGGGTAAGCGCGAAGCTAATTGAATGGAGCGGAATGTTGTTCAGCCTGGTGGGGCAGCATTCCGCTCTTTTTTATGCGCAGCCTGTAGCAAGTCAGGACTTGCAGCTATCTCTACAATGCACTCATGATTTCCCGCGAACCCACCATCGAACGTCTGGCCACGGCCCGTCAATTGCTGCTTGAGCCTTTTGGCCTGGACGAGTCCCATCTGACCCGTGCACTGGCGGAAATTCGCTCGCACCAGGTGGATGACGCCGATCTCTATTTCCAATACACCCGCGCCGAAGGCTGGAGTCTGGAAGAAGGCATTGTCAAAACCGGCTCCTTCTCTATCGACCAGGGCGTGGGCGTTCGCGCTGTGAGCGGAGAGAAGACGGCCTTTGCCTATTCCGACGATATCTCCGAAGCCTCTTTGCTGGACGCTGCGCGTACCGTGCGTTCTATCTCTGCTGCATCTCAGACGCGCCGCGTCAAGGCTCGTGCCGCGAAAATTGCGCAAAGTCGTTCGCTGTACCCGGAGCTGGATCCCATTAGCACGCTGGACAGCACGGCCAAGGTCGAGCTTCTGGGCAAAGTCGAAAAGCTGGCTCGCGCCAAGGACCCGCGTGTGGTGCAGGTCATGGCAGGCCTTGCCAGTGAATACGACGTGGTGCTGGTGGCCCGTGCTGACGGCACGCTGGCTGCCGACGTGCGCCCGCTGGTGCGTTTGTCGGTTACCGTGATTGCCGAGCAAAAGGGCCGCCGCGAAGTCGGCTCCTCGGGTGGGGGTGGCCGCTTCGGTCTGGCTTATTTCAGCGATGAACAAATCAGCCAGTATGTGGACGAAGCCGTGCATGCTGCGCTGGTGAACCTGGACTCGCGCCCCGCACCAGCTGGTGTGATGACCGTGGTGCTGGGTTCGGGCTGGCCCGGTGTGCTGTTCCACGAAGCCGTGGGTCATGGCCTGGAAGGCGACTTCAACCGCAAGGGATCAAGCGCCTTCAGCGGCCGCATCGGCCAGCGCGTGGCTGCCAAGGGCGTCACTGTGCTGGACGACGGCACGATTGCTGACCGTCGTGGCTCGCTTAATGTGGACGATGAAGGCCACGCCAGCCAGAGCAATGTGCTGATTGAGGACGGCATTCTCAAGGGCTATATCCAGGATTCGATGAATGCGCGCCTGATGGGCGTCAAGCCCACGGGCAATGGCCGCCGCGAAAGCTATGCGCACATTCCCATGCCGCGCATGACCAACACCTATATGCTGGGCGGCGACAAGGACCCGCAGGAAATCATCGGCTCCATCAAGAAGGGCTTGTACGCCACCAACTTCGGCGGCGGTCAGGTGGACATCACCAGCGGCAAGTTTGTGTTCTCGGCCAGCGAAGCCTACTGGGTGGAAAACGGCAAGATCCAATACCCCGTCAAGGGCGCGACCATCATTGGTAGCGGCCCTGAATCGCTCAAGCACATCAGCATGATCGGCAACGACATGCGCCTGGACTCTGGCGTGGGCACCTGCGGCAAGGAAGGCCAGAGCGTGCCGGTGGGCGTGGGCCAGCCTACGCTGCGCATCGACGGCTTGACCGTGGGCGGTACTGCCTGATTTAAGCAAGTAGCTTCATTCAGCGGGCTTGCTCGCTGTCTCTCTGAAACCCCGCTCTGCATGGCAGGCCGGGGTTTTGTCATTTCTGGGCCGAAAACAGGCTTCAAAGCATCCGTTGGCAAGGCTTTTTGCAGACTCTCGGCCTCATGGCTTCGAAACCTGTGGAATCAATAAAAAATTGCATTGATTCCTGAAAAATTCATTTTAAATTGAATAAAAATCAGAAAAAATGAAAAATACGCATAAAAATTGCGTTTTAAATTGATTGAGAAAAATCTGTTTTTCAGAGGGAAGCCAGCTTTTAGGCAAGACAGTCGCGCCGGCAGTGAATGTTGCAATGCAAAACAGCTGTGCTACATTGAAAGACATGCAAACGCAACGCGCTTATTTCTTTTACTTTTGGTTCTCGCCCCCGGCGGCTGAGAGGTAAACGCGCGCACCCTGCAAACACCTCCCAAAGAACCGCCGAAGCTGCAAAGCCCGGCGGTTTTTTTTCACCCCTACGTTTCAGCAACCCCGGTTTCCAACGATCAACGACTCTCACGAAAGATTGCCATGACTGCTCTGAACACTTCCTCTACCGATTCCTGGTATCGCCCCGGTTCTCCCAAGACAGGCCAGACCGACGACGCACGTATCAAGGAAATCACAGTGTTACCCCCGCCAGAGCATCTCATCCGCTTCTTTCCCATTCGCGGCACCGCCGTGGAGACGTTGATCAGCGACACCCGTCGCAGCATTCACAACATCATGCGTGCGCAGGATGACCGCTTGCTGGTGATCGTCGGCCCTTGCTCGATTCACGATCCTGCTGCAGCTCTTGACTATGCCCGCCGCCTAGCCGTGGTGCGTGAGCAGTACAAGGACACGCTGGAAGTGGTGATGCGCGTGTACTTCGAAAAGCCCCGCACCACTGTGGGCTGGAAGGGTCTGATCAACGACCCCTACCTGGATCAGAGCTACCGCATTGACGAAGGCCTGCGCATTGCGCGCCAGTTGTTGATCGATATCAACCGTATGGGCGTGCCCGCCGCCAGCGAGTTCCTCGACGTGATCTCGCCCCAGTACATCGGCGACCTGATCAGCTGGGGGGCGATTGGTGCCCGTACTACTGAGAGCCAGGTGCACCGTGAACTGGCTTCCGGCATCTCGGCGCCCATCGGCTTCAAGAATGGCACGGACGGCAATATTCGCATCGCCACCGACGCCATCCAGTCGGCCAGCCGTGGTCACCACTTCCTGTCGGTGCACAAGAATGGCCAGGTCGCCATCGTGCACACGGGCGGCAACCAGGATTGCCACGTGATTCTGCGCGGCGGCAAGACACCCAATTACGACGCCGAGCATGTGGCTGCCGCTTGCAAGGATCTGGAAGCTGCAGGTCTGACGCCTACGCTGATGGTCGATTGCAGCCATGCCAACAGCAGCAAGCAGCATGAGCGCCAGAAGGATGTGGCGCGTGATATCGCTGACCAGATCGCCGGTGGCTCAAACAGCGTCTTCGGCGTGATGATCGAAGGTCACCTGGTGGGCGGCGCCCAGAAGTTCACACCTGGCAAGGATGAGGTCTGCAATCTGACCTACGGCCAGAGCATTACCGACGCTTGCCTGGGTTGGGATGATTCTCTGACGACGCTGGAGGAGCTGTCGCAGGCAGTGCTCAAGCGCCGCGCAGCGGTGGTGGCAGCGCACAAGGAGGCGGAAGCTGTTGCCTGAATGCAAAGCTCTACAAAGCGAACTGCATGAATGCTGACAAACAGGCCACGAAACTTGCGTCTCGTGGCCTGTTGTTTATCTTCGGACTCTATATGTCAGAAGTAGAGAAGCGCCGTTCAGTGCTTGGTATCAATGGGGGATGTTGGCGTCATCTCACAGCCGTTCAACGTGGCATCAATGCGAGAAAGCAGCAGCAGCAGGTGATGCTTGTCAAAGTCTGTGCGCTGTTCCCACTCGTGTTCAGCCAGCGGATGGATATGGCTTTGATGGGGTAGGTTGCCTTTGACATCCATCAAGGCATGCAGACGAGGGATAAAAACCCATTGCAGCCACTCATGCAGCTTGAGCGTGTCATACATGAAAGGCGTGACCGACTCCAAGGCTTTGGGGTCAGGGGCGATAGCTGACCAGAGCTTCTGGACTTGCAATTCTGCTTCCAGTTGCTGGAGATGCTCGCGTAGTTCTTGATGGATGTTGTCGGCGGTCATGATGGTATTCCCTGAAACTTTGCACAAGTGCTGGCAAAGAGGAGTCTGGTAGATGCGACCTCTTGCGGTTATTTCAAGATGAAAAGTGACTTGTGATAACCAGCGGGTTACAGGCCCTCGGTGGACCTTGAGAAAAAGATTTATGCCCTTATATTGATTTCAGTTGTGCCAAGGCTGCTATGAAGTTTGATGATTCATCATCATCTTTTACAGATGAACTTGGTAACTGCTGTGATACAGAAAACAGAGCACTGGCTTGTTGAATGAGCCAGTCTCAATTGCGACAAGTCGTCAGCTTGAAGCGGTTTGGGCCTCTGAACCCCTATTAAGCTGTGGATATGACAACAAATGGTGCAAGAGTCACCTGGCGATAGGAGATTTATGCGTAGTGAAGTAATCGTGGTTCTGGATGGTGAGCGTGAATACCGAGTAGATACCCAGGCCTTGCCCACTGTGAGTTCGGATGAAGGGCGTCGCTGGCTGGATCAACAGTTTGTCTCTCTGGACTGTGAGCCTTTGCGTGCCACGGGGAAGGTGCTGCTGGCAGACAAGCTGGTTGTCGTCGCTCGCGCAGCGCGCAATCGTCCTGAGCTTTTTGAAAACGAAGAGTGGCGCAATGCCTATGCCGTCGCAGCGCAGGCGGTGTTGTCCAAACCGCTGGTTCGGGTGGATGTGCCGGCGATGTCGATAAGTTACTAACAGCACCCCCTGAGCGGCTTTGCCGCTTCCCCCTCTCTGCTTCGCGGAGGGGAACGATGCCTTCGCTGCGGGGCGGCCCTTGCTTGGAGTGCGTCAGTTTTAAAGGCTGTTGATAAAAATGCCCGCTAAAAGCGGGCATTTTTTGTTTCCGTTGTGGGCTCTGGCTTTACTTCAGCGCTTCCAGCAGCTTGGCGTGGATTCCGCCAAAGCCGCCGTTGCTCATGCAGACGATGGTGTCGCCAGGCCGTGCCGCTGCAGTGACTTGCTGCAAAAGGGTATCGATGTTGTCAGCCACCTTGGCGTGTTCGCCCATGGGCTGCAAGGCTTCGGCGGCGTCCCAGTCCAGGCCAGCGGTGTGGCAAAAGGACAGGTCGGCGCTTTCCAGCGACCAGGGCAGCTGGCTTTTCATGGTACCCAGTTTCATGGTGTTGCTGCGTGGCTCAAAGACGGCCAGGATGCGGGCATCGGGGCCAATCTTGCGGCGCAGGCCGTCCAGCGTGGTGCGAATGGCCGTGGGGTGATGTGCAAAGTCGTCATAGACATCGATGCCGTTGACGGTGCCGCGCAGCTCCATACGGCGCTTGACGTTCTGAAAGCGCGACAGGGCTTCGCAAGCCACTTCGGCGCTAACGCCCAGGTGGTCAGCCGCGGCAATGGCTGCCAGTGCGTTGAGCTGGTTGTGTGTGCCTGTCAGGCTCCAGTTCAGTTGTGCCACTTTTTTGCCATGGTGCAGCACGGCAAAATTGCTGGGGTCGCCTTCGGCGCTGAAATCGCTGACAGCGGAGCCGAAATTGCGCACTTCGCTCCAGCAGCCCTGACTCAGTACGCGGGTCAGGCTTTCTTCCAGACCGTTGGCCACCACGCGGCCTGTGGAGGGTACGGTGCGGATCAGGTGGTGGAATTGGCGCTCGATAGCGGCCAGATCATCAAAGATGTCGGCGTGATCAAACTCCAGGTTGTTGAGCACGGCTGTGCGTGGGCGGTAATGCACAAACTTGCTGCGTTTGTCGAAGAAGGCGGTGTCGTACTCATCTGCTTCAATCACAAACACAGGCTTGTTGCCGACGGGGCCTGGGCCGGTGGCTGGGCGTTGAGAGGCACCCAGACGGGCGGAGACGCCGAAGTCCAGCGGCACGCCGCCGACCAGAAAGCCCGGTTGCAGTCCGGCGCATTCCAGCACCCAGGTCAGCATGGACGTGGTGGTGGTCTTGCCATGCGTGCCGGCCACTGCCAGCACATGGCGGCCGTGCAGCACATGCTCGGCCAGCCATTGCGGGCCGCTGGTGTAGGCGGCGCCCGTGTCCAGAATGGCTTCCATCAACGGAAATTTGGGCGAGCCGTCGGGCAGGCGCTTGCGGCTGACGACGTTGCCGATCACATACATATCAGGCTTGAGCGCGATCTGATCGACGCCGTAGCCTTCGATCAGCTCAATGCCGAGCTGACGCAACTGGTCGCTCATCGGCGGGTAGACGCCCGCATCGCAACCCGTGACTTTGTGGCCGGCTTCACGTGCCAAGGCGGCCAGACCTCCCATGAAGGTGCCGCAAATGCCCAGAATATGTATGTGCATGGGCGGGGATTCTACGTTTGCCCGTATGGCCTGGATGCGAGCCATGGGCTGCAGCAAGCTCTGTGGTTACGTTTCTTGTCAAATTGATAGCTGCTTGCGCTCGATTCATGGGCATTTCAAGGTAATTTCTCTTTGGATATTAGGTAGGTCAAGCGCAGGCAGCTATCAAAAGTAAACGGTTAGCAGAGGTAAGCGGCTACAAACTCCAAATGCGCCCATTCGGTACGGCCATTCAAGGCCTGTATTCATCTGAGCCACAATGCCTGCATGACCTGCCGCGTCTGCTGCGGTGGGCGCGATGGAATTGGGCTATGAGTATGGATAACGTGACTGCTGAAATCGCTCAAACAGCGGCTCGAATCGTGGTGGAAGAGGGGCTGGAATGGGGCCCTGCCAAGCATCGAGCGGTACGTCAGCTGGGTTTGCCTTCGCGCACAGCCCTGCCTGACAACGATCTGCTGGAAGCGGCCGTACGTGAATATATAGAGCTGTTTTGCAGCGACACGCAGCCTAGGGAGCTGCAGGCGCTGCGCGAGCTGGCGCTGGTCTGGATGGACAGACTGCAGGAGTTTCGCCCGCACCTGGCGGGAGCCGTCTGGCGCGGCACGGCCACAAGGCTGTCGGATATTTATCTGCAGCTGTTCTGTGATGACCCTAAGTCGGCAGAAATTGCCTTGATCAACAACCATGTGCAGTACGAGCCAAGCACGGTGACGGGCTTTCAGGGGAAGCCGGTAGAGGCCTTGTCCATCCATGCGTTATGTAAGCCTATTAATGAAAGCGTTGGCGTGCATCTGATGGTCTATGACCATGACGACATGCGCGGAGCCATGAAGCCTGATGCTCAGGGGCGCAGCCCACGCGGAGATGCCAACGCCTTGCGAAAGCTGCTGGAGGAAAGCCGAGATGAGTGAAAACACCTCTGAGAACAAAGCGACAGATCGCTCGCGCCGAATGTGGTTGACGGGCTCGGTGGCAGTCGTCGCTGCTGCGGTGGGAGCCGGCGTGGCGTGGCGCAGAAGCGAGCCGCAAGCGATGGAGTCGGGTGCAGAAGCGCAGTTATGGGCTCAGGTTCTTGAAACCCCTGACGGCAAGCCCTTCACCATGGCAGACTTCAAGGGGCGCCCATTGCTACTGAACTTCTGGGCTACCTGGTGTCCACCCTGTGTCAAAGAGCTTCCCATGCTCAGTGAATTTGCGCTCAGCCAGGGCCGTCATGGCATTCAGGTTGTGGGTCTGGCGGTTGATAAAAGCGAGGCTGTGCAGCGATTTTTGCAGCGTCAACCAGTGCAGTTTCCAGTCGGTATCAGCATGCAAGGAGGGCTGAGCCTGACGCGATCCTTGGGAAACCTGCAAGGGGGACTGCCGTTCACGGTACTCTTCGATGCGAAGGGACAAATCAGGCAACGTAAAATAGGCGAGCTTTCCAGCGAAGATCTGGCAAATTGGAGCAAATAGAGCGAATGAGCATTGCTCTTGTCGTCAGAAAAGTGTAGGTAACCAAATTCCATGGCGACGTTGTTGAAAAATATGCGCCAATGCACGCAGAAGGGCGAATTTGAGGTAAATTCGCGCCCTGTTTAGAAATAAGTCGCTGGAGCTCCCATGGATTTGCGAAAACTCAAGACCCTCATTGACCTGGTGTCCGAATCGAATGTTTCGGAACTGGAGATCACCGAAGCAGAGGGCAAGGTCCGTATCGTCAAGAGCGAAGGTGTGGTTCACCAATACGTTGCAGCGCCCGTGCAAGCTGCTCCTGTGATGGCCGCTCCCGTTGCTGCAGCTCCTGTGGCTGCCGCCGCCGCTGCAACACCTGCTGCAGCCGTTGAAGGCCATGTGGTCAAGTCTCCGATGGTGGGTACGTTCTACCGTGCCTCCAGCCCCGGCGCCAAGCCCTTTGTGGATGTTGGCAGCCAGGTCAAGGAAGGCGAAACGATCTGCATCGTTGAAGCCATGAAGATCCTCAACGAAATTGAAGCCGACAAGAGCGGCACCATCGTTCGCGTTCTGGGCGAAAACGGTCAGGCTGTGGAATACGGTCAGCCTCTGTTCGTGATCGAGTGATAGATCATGAGGCGTTGCATGCACCAAGCACTGCAGCGCCTAGGTGCGTTGGCCGAAGGCTGCGCGACTGAGTCATTGGCAGTGGTCCGTGCCGAGGCACAGGCAACAAGCTGCGAGGAACTTCATGTTTAAGAAAATTTTGGTTGCCAACCGGGGTGAAATCGCCCTGCGCATCCAGCGCGCTTGCCGTGAACTGGGTATCAAGGCGGTGATGGTGTATTCCGAAGCCGACCGTGATGCCAAGTACGTCAAGCTGGCCGATGAGGCCGTGTGTATTGGCCCCGCGCCTTCTCCTCTGTCCTACCTGAATATGCCCGCCATCATCTCGGCGGCAGAGGTGACAGATGCTGAGGCCATCCACCCTGGCTACGGCTTCTTGTCCGAGAACGCCGACTTTGCCGAGCGTGTGGAAAAGAGCGGCTTCACTTTTATTGGCCCGACTCCCGAGAACATCCGCACCATGGGTGACAAGGTCTCGGCCAAGCAAGCCATGATCAAGGCTGGCGTGCCCTGCGTGCCGGGCTCTGATGGTGAGCTGCCTGACGATCCTGTGCTCATCAAGCGTATTGCCAAGACCATTGGCTACCCTGTGATCATCAAGGCATCGGGTGGCGGCGGTGGTCGCGGTATGCGTGTGGTGCACACCGAGGCTGCGTTGGTCAATGCCGTGCAGATGACCAAGGCGGAAGCCGGTGCTGCTTTCGGCAATCCTGCCGTCTACATGGAAAAGTACCTGCAAAATCCACGTCACGTGGAAATTCAGGTTCTGGCCGATACGCACAAGAGCGCCGTGTACCTGGGCGAGCGCGACTGCTCCATGCAGCGTCGCCACCAGAAGGTGATCGAAGAAGCGCCGGCCCCAGGCATTCCACGCCGCCTGATCGAGAAGATTGGTGAGCGCTGCGCTGCGGCCTGCAAGAAGATCGGTTATCGCGGTGCGGGTACCTTCGAGTTCCTGTACGAAAACGGCGAGTTCTATTTCATTGAAATGAACACCCGCGTGCAGGTGGAGCACCCCATCACCGAGCTGATCACGGGCATCGACATCGTGCGTACCCAGATCATGATCGCTGCGGGCGAAAAGCTGCCCTTTACCCAGCGTCAGGTTGAGTTCAAGGGACACGCTATCGAGTGCCGTGTGAACGCTGAGGACCCTTACAAGTTCATTCCTTCGCCCGGTCGCATCTCCATGTGGCATGCACCCGGTGGTCCTGGCGTGCGCGTGGACACCCACGTGTACAACAACTACTTTGTGCCCCCTAACTACGACTCCATGATCGGCAAGATCATCACGTACGGCGACACGCGTGAGCAGGCCATGGCCCGCATGCGTACGGCCTTGCTGGAGACCGTGGTGGAAGGTATCAACACCAATATCCCGCTGCACCAGGATCTGATGGTCGACTCCAAGTTCATGGAAGGCGGCACCAACATCCACTACCTGGAAGAGTGGCTGACGCATCGCAATACCAACAAGCGATGAGATCAGGAGCCTTGCCGCTCTAAGTTCCCATGCTGGCCTCTGGAAACGGAGGCCAGCATTTTCGTTTTTCAGGAAAGTACAACTGCCACGGCTGCTTTGTCAGGCATCAAGCTGATGGGAGCGCTGCAGTTGCAAGAAAGGATGGCCATGTTTGAGCTGAGCCTGATGTGTCCCGAAGACCGGGTCGAAACCATTAGCGAAGCGCTGGATGCACTGGATGCATTGAGCGTGTCCGTCGAAGATGCCGATGCACAGACCGATGCAGAGCAGGCTCTGTTTGGTGAGCCCGGCATGCCCGCCCCCAAGGGCGGCTGGAACCGCAGCCGTGTGATTGCCTTGTATCCCGATGAAGCCAAGGCCGTGGAAGCGCGCACGCTGCTGCAACTGCAGGACTTCTTTGAAGGTTGCAAGGTGCTGGCTGTCAAACCTGTGCCTGAGCAGGACTGGGTGCGTTTGACGCAGTCGCAGTTCGAGCCTGTGGAAATCACACCCGAGTTCTGGATCGTACCCACCTGGCATGAGCTGCCAGAGCAGGCCAAGGTCAGCATTCGCCTGGATCCCGGACTGGCCTTTGGCACCGGCACCCACCCGACTACCCGCATGTGCTTGCGCTGGATTGCACGCCAGCCCAAGGGGGCACTGGGTCGCACGCTGGATTACGGCTGTGGTTCGGGTATTTTGGCCATTGGCGCAGCCAAGTTCGGTGCAACCGAAATTGATGCGGTGGATATCGATCCTGCCGCAGTGGAATCCACCAACTACAACACCAGTGCCAACCATGTGGAGGTCAACGCAGGCCTGCCTGATGCCACCGGTGGTGAGTACCAGACGGTGCTGGCCAATATTCTGGCCACGCCCCTGAAGGTGCTGGCGCCACTGCTGTGCGGTCGCGTGAAGGCGGGTGGCCACCTGGTGCTGGCCGGTATTCTGGAGCGCCAGGCTGACGAGCTGAAGGAGGCTTATGCGCCTTATCTCAAGCTCGAAGTGGCCGATAGCGAAGATGGCTGGATTTTGATGACGGCCCAGCGCGCTGACTGATTGCCCCTGTCCCGTGCACCGGCTGGTGTGCGGGGTGTTGCTGCCTACAATTGCATCCCGATGAGCCAAGTCACCCGTTGCCCCTCCTGTGGAACCCGCTTCAAAGTGGTTGCGGATCAGTTGCGTATCTCGCAAGGCTGGGTGCGCTGCGGAATGTGCCAGGCTGTCTTTGATGCCTCTCAGGACTTGCAGTCTGTACCCGATGAGTTGCTGCACGCAGAAGCTGCAGAGCATCCATCGGTACCGGCTGAGGTGCCTGTGATACCGGCAACTGAGGAGGTGGCGCCGGCGGTGGAAACACAGCTTGATGCTCCTTCTTTGGAAGCGGCTGGCTCAACACCTGAAAAGGCTGAGGCTCACTTTGATTCAAATTCTGAGCCGATGGCCTTTACCAATGTGGAGGCGGCTGAGCAGATAGCCGAGGCGCAAGATGAGGCGGAGGCGGAGAAAGCACCTCCTTCAACGGCCAAGCCTTCATTCGCTGATCAGGCGAAGCCTTGGGGCGAAAGTGAAGACGAAGCTGCGCAAGGGGAGCCTGTATTGGCTCATGTATCTCATGTCTCAGCCCCTTTTGATGAGGGCGAGTCTCTGCCACTTCAGGAAGCGCAGCAAGTCGAAGCAGAGGACGGCGATAAGCTCGGACTTGCTGCTGGTGATGAGCCAGGCTTTGTGCGCCAAGCCCGCCGCAAGGCGTTCTGGCATTCAGCAGGTATGCGCGTGGTTCTGGTGCTGGGGTCGCTGGTTGCCGTGGCGGGTGTTGCAGGTCAATATGCGTGGCAGCAGCGTGATGCGCTGGCTGCGCAATATCCTGCACTGGCACCGACTCTGGAGCAAGCTTGTCGCTTGGCAGGCTGTGAGCTGCAGGCTCGCCGTGAAATCGCCGATGTGGTGATCAGCGGGTCGGGCTTCAAACAGCTTGCCGATGCTCATCAGTATCAATGGAGTCTGACGCTGGAGAATCGCTCCGATGTATCCGTGGCCATTCCTATGGCCGAGCTGACCTTGACCGACGCACAGGACAAGCCTTTGCTGCGTCGCGTGATTGACCTGAAACCTCTGGGTGCCCCGCCACAACTGCGGGCCCGCGAAGAATGGAGCGTGAACGTGCCTGTGCAAGTGCAGGGCCTTGACGCTGCTGTTGCGGGCTATAGGGCACTGGTTTTCTATCCCTGATTTGATTTTTGAAAGAGAAAGCACCATGGCCGCTTTGATCTGTGGATCGCTGGCATTCGACAACATCATGACCTTCGAGGGTCGTTTTGCGGACCAGATTCTTCCCGACCAGCTGCACATCCTGAATGTGTCATTTCTGGTGCCCACGCTGCGTCGCGATTTTGGTGGTTGCGCCGGAAATATTGCCTACAGCCTGAAGCTGTTGGGTGGCGATGCACGTCCCATGGCAATGGTGGGCAGCGATGGTGCTGACTATGTGCAGCGCTTCAAGGAGCTGGGCATTGAGACGCGCCATGTGGGTCAGCTGCAGAACACGCATACGGCGCAGTGCATGATCATGACGGACCGTGATAACAACCAGATCACGGCCTTCCACCCTGGTGCGATGATGCAGGCGCACGAAAACCAGATCACGCCCGATATGGCAGCCGAGGTCAAGGTCGGTATCGTGGCTCCCGATGGGCGTCAGGCCATGATTGACCATGCCGCCCAGTTCAAGGCAGCAGGCATTCCGTTTGTATTCGATCCAGGCCAAGGCCTGCCCATGTTCAATGGTGATGAGCTCAAGGTGTTCATTGATCAAGCCGACTGGGTGGCTGTGAACGATTACGAAGGCAAGATGCTGAGCGAGCGCACAGGCTTGAGCTTCGAGCAGATCTCCCAGCAAGTGCGCGGCCTGATCGTGACTCTGGGTGCTGAAGGCTGCGAAGTCTGGGAGCAAGGCAAAAAAACACTGGTAGCACCGGTCAAGCCCGAGGCTGTGGTTGATCCCACAGGCTGCGGTGATGCCTGGCGAGGAGCCTTCCTGTTTGGATTGGAGCGCGGCTGGGAGCTGGTGCGCTGTGCCGAGCTGGGCAACCGCATGGGAGCCTTGAAGATTGCCAGCCGAGGCCCGCAAAACTATCAGCTGAATTTTCAGCCCTGATGGATATGCTGCTGCAGTGAGTTGCAGCAGTTCGTAAAAAAAGCCCGACTCTCGCAAGAGAGCCGGGCTTTTTTATGACGTTCAGGTCAGCGAGCCTATCAGGGCTTGTTACCCGTGGGGAAGGGCCAGGCGGCTTGAGGAGCCAGGCGCGTTTGAGCCACGGGTGCTGCTGTTTCAGTCACAGGAGCTGGTGCAGGAGCTGCAGCCTTTTTGGCCGCAGTTTTGCGGGGGGCTGCAGTCTTCTTTGCTGCTGCCTTCACAGGAGCGGCCTTGGCAGCGGTTGCAGCCTTCTTGGGCGCAGCAGCCTTGGCGGCGGTCTTTGCAGGAGCGGCCTTGGCAGTGGTTGCAGCCTTCTTGGGTGCAGCAGCCTTGGCGGCGGTCTTTGCAGGAGCGGCCTTGGCAGCGGTTGCAGCCTTCTTGGGTGCAGCAGCCTTGGTGGCGGTCTTTGCAGGAGCGGCCTTGGCAGCAGTTGCAGTCTTCTTGGGGGCAGCAGCCTTGGCGGCGGTCTTTGCAGGAGCGGCCTTAACAGCAGTTGCAGCCTTCTTGGGTGCAGCAGCCTTGGCGGCGGTCTTTGCAGGAGCGGCCTTAGCAGCGGTTGCAGCCTTCTTGGGCGCAGCAGCCTTGGCGGCGGTCTTTGCAGGAGCGGCCTTGGCAGTGGTTGCAGCCTTCTTGGGTGCAGCAGCCTTGGCGGCGGTCTTTGCAGGAGCGGCCTTGGCAGCGGTTGCAGCCTTCTTGGGTGCAGCAGCCTTGGTGGCGGTCTTTGCAGGAGCGGCCTTGGCAGCGGTTGCAGTCTTCTTGGGTGCAGCAGCCTTGGCGGCGGTCTTTGCAGGAGCGGCCTTGGCAGCGGTTGCAGTCTTCTTGGGTGCTGCAGCCTTGGTAGCTGTCTTAGCGGTAGTAGCCTTGGCTGCAGTCTTTGCTGGAGCAGCCTTGGTCGTTGTAGCCTTGGGGGCGGCAGCAGTCTTGGTTGCAGCTGCCTTCTTCACAGCTTCAGCCTTGGGCGCGGCCGCCTTCTTGGCAGGTGTCTTTTTCTCGGGTGTGGCCTTGGCGGCCGTCTTCTTCGCAGTTGCCATCATTTTCTCCTTCGTTGATTTGCATAAGACGTCCGGCGCTTTTCAGTGCCGGACGATTCAAAGCGATGTGGAGTTACGCATCGCTAGGAACACAAATTTGCTTCACGCCAAAATCTCAGTTTTTTGTAGCAATGAAGTGAAGCAAGTCATGACTCGCATTGTGCCTGCTTAGAAGCGATTAATCCCAAGAAAGTGCGCCTCCGGTTTGATACTCGATCACTCGTGTCTCAAAGAAGTTACGTTCTTTCTTCAAATCGATCATCTCGCTCATCCATGGGAATGGATTTTCTTCACCCGGGAAAAGCTCTTCTAGACCGATCTGTGTGGCGCGACGATTGGCGATGTAGCGCAGATAGCCCTTGAACATCGACGCGTTCATACCCAGCACGCCGCGAGGCATGGTGTCTTCGGCATAGCGATATTCGAGCTCAACCGCCTTGCGGAACAGGCCGTTGATCTCTTCCTTGAACTCTGCGGTCCACAGGTGCGGGTTCTCGAGCTTCAACTGGTTGATCAAGTCGATGCCGAAGTTGCAGTGCATGGACTCGTCGCGCAGGATGTACTGGTACTGCTCGGCAGCGCCGGTCATCTTGTTCTGACGGCCCAGAGCCAGAATCTGCGTGAAGCCCACATAGAAGAAAAGGCCTTCCATCAGGCAGGCGAAGACGATCAGCGACTTCAGCAGTGTCTGATCGGTCTCGGGTGTGCCGGTGTGGAAGTTGGGATCCATGATCGCTTCGATGAAGGGGATCAGGAACTCGTCCTTGTCACGGATGGATTTGACTTCGTTGTAGGCGTTGAAGATTTCCGACTCATCCAGGCCCAGCGATTCCACGATGTACTGATAGGCGTGGGTGTGGATGGCTTCTTCAAAGGCCTGGCGCAGCAGGAATTGGCGGCACTCGGGCGCAGTGATGTGGCGGTAGGTGCCCAGCACGATGTTGTTGGCGGCCAGCGAGTCGGCTGTCACAAAGAAGCCGAGGTTGCGCTTGACGATGCGGCGCTCGTCTTCGGTCAGGCCATTGGGGTCCTTCCACAGCGCGATGTCGCGGGTCATGTTCACTTCCTGCGGCATCCAGTGGTTGGCGCAGGTGGCCAGATACTTTTCCCAGGCCCACTTGTACTTGAAGGGAACCAGCTGGTTCACGTCGGTCTTGGCGTTGATGATGCGCTTGTCAGCGGCATTCACGCGCTTGTGAGTGCTGGTGGGCGCTTCGGCTTCTGCGTTGGTAGCAGCAGGGGTGAAGGTGTCGTCGTCAAAGCTCAGCATGAAGGTATTCCTCTATGAGACAAGCTGGGCGCAATGCAATCGACATCCAGCTTTTCAATCATTGATTGATAGGGTGCCGCCACTCAAATACTGGCGCACTCTAAAGCGAGAGACACCGAGGAAGCGCCGCCGCGCACCGAGGGTGTCGTCCCCCTCCCGTATTGCGAAGCAAAGCGAGAGAGGGGGAAGGCGCGTTAGCGCCTCAGGGGGTGTTGCCCTTTACTGGCAGGCCTCGCAGCCTGGATCGTCAATCGCGCAGAACTTGACGTCTGTGGCAGGAGCCTGTGCACGCGCTGCAGCAGCTGCTGCTTCGAGTGCGCTCATGGCAGGTGCAGCAGCAGCCGGTGCGCTGGAGGACACGGCATTCAGCGTACGGCTTTGCACGGTCGATTTTTCAATCTGCGTTGCGCTGGTGGTGCGCAGGTAGTAGGTGGTCTTCAGACCACGCAGCCAGGCCAGCATATAGGTGTCGTGCAGCTTCTTGCCCGATGCACCAGCCATGTAGATGTTCAGGCTCTGGGCCTGGTCGATCCACTTCTGGCGGCGCGAGGCGGCTTCCACCAGCCATTCGGGCGAGACTTCAAACGCGGTGGCGTAGAGGTTCTTGATCTCTTGCGGCACGCGGTCGATGGCGCGCAGCGAGCCGTCGAAGTGCTTGAGGTCCATGACCATCACGTCGTCCCACAGGCCCAGGCGCTTCAAGTCACGCACCAGGTACTGGTTGATGACGGTGAATTCACCCGACAGGTTGGACTTCACGGACAGGTTGCCGAACGAAGGCTCGATCGAGGCATCCACACCCACGATGTTGGAGATGGTGGCTGTGGGCGCAATGGCCACGCAGTTGGAGTTGCGCATGCCGTCCTGGGCGATCTTGGCGCGCAGTGCATCCCAGTCCAGCTTGGCCGAACGGTCCACTTCCACATAGCCGCCGCGGGCCTTTTCCAGCAGCTTCAGGGTGTCGGGGGGCAGGATGCCCTGATCCCACAGCGAGCCCTTGAAGGTGGAGTAGGTGCCGCGTTCCTTGGACAGCTCGGTCGACGCCCAGTAAGCGTAGTAGCAGATGGCTTCCATGGCCTCGTCGGCGAACTCGACGGCGCCCTGGCTGGCGTAGGCGGTGCGCATTTCATACAGCGCGTCCTGGAAACCCATCAGGCCCATGCCCACGGGGCGGTGGCGCAGATTGGAATCCTTGGCCTTTTGCACGGCGTAGTAGTTGATGTCGATCACGTTGTCCAGCATGCGCATGGCCGTGTTCACGGTCTTGCGCAGCTTGTCGTGGTCGATCTTGCCGTCCTTGATGTGCTGAACCAGGTTCACCGAGCCCAGGTTGCAAACCGCGGTTTCCGTGTCGCTGGTGTTGAGCGTGATCTCGGTGCACAGGTTGGACGAGTGCACCACACCCACGTGCTGCTGGGGCGAGCGGATGTTGCAAGGGTCCTTGAAAGTGATCCAGGGGTGGCCGGTCTCGAACAGCATCGAGAGCATCTTGCGCCACAGGTCCACGGCGGGAATGCGCTTGGCCAGGGTCAGCTTACCGCTGTCCACCTTGGCTTCGTAGGCGGTATAGGCCTTCTCGAAAGCTTCGCCGTACAGGTCGTGCAGGTCAGGCGTGTCGGCAGGCGAGAACAGGGTCCACTGGCCCTTTTCCATCACGCGCTTCATGAACAGGTCGGGAATCCAGTTCGCCGTGTTCATGTCGTGGGTGCGGCGGCGGTCGTCGCCGGTGTTCTTGCGCAGCTCCAGGAACTCTTCGATGTCCAGGTGCCAGGATTCCAGGTACGTGCAGACTGCGCCCTTGCGCTTGCCGCCCTGGTTCACGGCCACGGCCGTGTCGTTGACGACCTTCAGGAAGGGAACAACGCCTTGCGATTCGCCGTTCGTGCCCTTGATGCGCGAGCCCAGGGCACGCACACGGGTCCAGTCATTGCCCAGGCCGCCAGCAAACTTGGACAGCAGGGCGTTTTCCTTGATGGATTCGTAGATGCCGTCCAGGTCGTCGGGCACGGTGGTCAGGTAGCAGGACGACAGCTGCGAGCGCAGCGTGCCGCTGTTGAACAGCGTCGGGGTGGACGACATGAAGTCGAAGGACGACAGCAGCTCGTAGAACTCGATGGCACGGGCGTTGCGGTCGGGCTCGTTCAGCGCCAGGCCCATGGCCACGCGCATGAAGAAGGACTGGGGCAGCTCGATGCGGGTCTTGCGCACGTGCAGGAAGTAGCGGTCATACAGGGTCTGCAGACCCAGGTAGTCGAACTGCTCGTCGCGCTCGGCCTTCAGGGCAGCAGCCAGGCGGGGCAGGTCGTAGTTCAGCAGCTCGGGGTTGAGCAGCTCGTTGTCGACGCCCTTCTGGATGAAGCCGGGGAAGTAGTCGGCGTAGGCCACCTGCATTTCAGCGGGCTGCACATCGCGGCCCATGACTTCGCGCACGATGGTGTGCAGCAGCAGACGGGCGGTGACGTAGGTGTAGTCGGGGTCTTTTTCGATCAGCGTGCGGGCGGCCAGGATGGAGGCCTTGAACACTTCGCTCAGAGGCACGCCGTCGTACAGGTTGCGCAGCGTCTCGGCCACGATGGGGGCGGCCTGAATGTCGGCATTCAGATTGCGGCAGGAGGCGGCAATCAGGGCTTCCAGGCGCTCCTGGTTCAGGGGCACGCGCTGGCCGTTGTCGGTCACGTGCAGGGTGGGCTTGCTGGCCTTGGCAGCGCTGGCCGCAGCTTCGGCGGCCTTCTTCTGCTCGGCACGTTCCTGGTTGCGGGCTTCTCGGTACAGCACGTAAGCACGGGCCACGTCCTGGTGACCGCCGCGCATCAGGCCCAGCTCGACCTGGTCCTGCACATCTTCGATGTGGAAAGTGCCGCCTTCGGGGCGCGAGCGCAGCAGAGCGCGCACCACGCCTTCGGTCAATTCATTGACGGTGTCGCGCACGCTGGCCGAAGCCGCGCCTTGCGCACCACGCACGGCCAGGAATGCCTTGGTCAGTGCCACGGCAATCTTCTGAGGTGCAAAGGCCACCACATCGCCGCTGCGGCGGATGATCTGGTAGCTGTCGTTGGGGGAGGAAGAATTGGCTGCGCTGTCGGGCGCGGCAGAAGGCAGTGAGTTCAACGCTTCTTGCATAAGTTCCTCTGAGTCAGGATGTGGATAGGCAGACAAAGGCCTGCACTCTGGGCAGGCCATCAAAAACACGATTCGGCGCCTTGGTCTACACATGGTTTGCACAGGGTGTGCACAACTTGTAAACACTAGATATGGGGTCTGAGGCGCTCTCAAACACTAGGGGTAGTGTATCTCGCTGGAGCTGGATGGGCCTGATGAAACTACTGAAGAGGACATTTCAACAGCCGCTTGACAGCTTTGAAAATGACTTCATCCCGCATGAATAAAGGCTTTGGGGAGAGTCGTATGGCGGCAGTTTTTGCGCTGGAAATATGTAAAAAATTTGCGTGTTTGATGCAGGCGACAGTTGTTGCGCGCACGCCATTGACAGAGCTTCCTGGAGCGTGAAAACGCGGTGCCAGGGAATGGGTATCAAAAAAGAGAGCGCATACCGCTAGTCAATCAATGAATCTAGCTTGGTTAAGCTATGAAATCATTGCTTATCAAGCGCAAGGCGCTATGAAAATTTATGCATTGTTTGGCAGGCCGGGCGGAAACTCCCAATCCTGCGTTCCGCCTGTGCTGCTCAGTTGCAGTCGCAGTCGTGGCCAGTCAAAGCCGGGGCCGGGGTCTTGCTTGCGCCCTGGCGCGATGTGCTCATGTCCGGCGATATAGCGCACGGGGTATTGCACGGCAATGGCGGCGCACAGTTGCTCAAGCGCCTGGTATTGCGGCGCCTCAAAGCTCAGGCCTTCAAGGCCTTCGAGTTCGATGCCAATGGAGTCATCGTTGCAGCGCTCGCGCCCGCGCCACTGGCTGACGCCTGCGTGCCAGGCCCGGTCGTCGCAGCTGACGAACTGCCAGACCTCACCCTGGCGCGTGATGAAGAAGTGGGACGAAACCTCCAGGCCACGAATGCTCTGGTAGTAAGGATGGGCGTCCCAGTCCAGCTGATTGGTGAATAGCTGCTGGACTGCGCCTGTGCCGAACTGGCCCGGTGGCAGGCTGATGGAGTGAATGACGACCAGGTCTATCTGCGCCGCTTCAGGGCGTGGACCGAAGTTGGGTGAGGGCAGGCGGTGCGCTGCTGGGTACCAACCTGCCTGCCATTGCGCCTGGTGCTGTTGTGAGGGCATGGAATCAGGCAAGGTCACTGTGGTGCTTTCCGCCATCGGCAGGAAGATCGATGCCCAGTCGCTCGATGCGGTAGCGAATCTGGCGCAGGCTGATGCCCAGTCTGGCCGCCGTGGCTGTGCGGTTGAAGCCGTTGTCCTGCAGCGCACGGATCAGAATCTCTCGCTCTTGCTCGTCCAGCCAGCCTTGAAGATCCTCGGGCAGTGTTGCAGGGCAGGCGCTGGCTGCAGCCTGTGCCGAGGTTGGCGCAGCTGTGGATAAGGTGGACGGGCCAGCCAAAGATTGCGAACTCTCAACCTCGGGCTGAGCGTTGAAGTCTGGCAGCCGAAGCGGGCCCGCATCGCCCAGGGCAATAGCGCGGTGCAATACGTTCTCAAGCTCACGCACATTGCCGGGCAGAGGGAGCTGAGCGATCTGGGAGAGGCTGATTTCGTCCAGCTCGGGGGTGTCCAGGCCCGACTCATGGGCGAGCTTTTGCAGCAGCGCCCGGCACAGCAAGCCCAGATCTTCGCGACGCTCGCGCAGCGCGGGCAGCTCAATTTCAATGACGTTGAGACGGTAGAATAGGTCCTGGCGGAAGTTGCCGTTCTGGACTTCCGCACCCAAGTCGCGGTGGGTAGCACTGACGATGCGCACATCGACAGCTTCTTCCTGGGTGCTGCCCAGAGGGCGGATCTTGCGCTCCTGGATGGCGCGCAGCAGCTTGGCCTGCATGGCCAGGGGCAGGTCACCGATTTCGTCCAGAAACAGGGTGCCGCCCTGGGCCGCCTGAAAGTAGCCGGGCCGGTCTTGTGTGGCACCGGTGTAGGAGCCCTTGCGGGCACCGAAGAACTCGGCTTCGAGCAGATTTTCAGGAATGGCGCCGCAGTTGACCGCGACCATGGGGCCGTCGGCGCGCTGACTGCAGGCATGCAGGGCGCGTGCGGCAAGCTCCTTGCCGGTGCCCGATTCGCCGTGGATCAGCACCGGTGCCATGCCCTTGGCAACCTTGGCAATGCGCTGCTTGACTTGCTGCATGGGCTGAGAATTGCCCACCAGTGCTTGCAGAGCGTGGTTCTCGCTATCCGGGGTGGCCGTGGTGCTGGCAGAGCCGGTGCTGGGAGATGATTTCCCAGGGGTAGGAACTGCACCAATGCCTTGCACGGCGGAGGCGACGACCTGACGAAACTGGCGCAGGTCCACAGGCTTTGTCAGATAGTCAAAGGCTCCGGCGCGCAGCGCTTCCACGGCATTTTCGGCAGAGCCATAGGCAGTCATGACGATGCAGCGCTCGCTGCGCGAGGTGTCGCGCAATTGCAGCAGCAGCTCCATGCCTATCCCGTCGGGCAGGCGCATGTCGGTGATCACTACATCAAAGACATGTTGTTGCAGCTGCTCACTGCCTTCCTGGACCGAGCCAGCGGTTTCGACGCGATAGCCTTCCCTGAGGAGGGTCAGCTCATAGAGCGTGCGCAGATCGGGTTCGTCATCGACCACAAGAATATGAGCTGACGAAGGTGAGGAGGGCAAAAAAGTCACTGGGCTTACACCATGATCGAGTCAAACAGGGAATGGTTGGCGAGAGAGGAAGGGCCGCTGCGAAAAATCACGATGAAGGCATTGCCATCGACGTTACCCTGGGGCGTGCTGCGGGACATGCGCTGATAGCTGATGAAGGCATCGTAGCGCTGGCACAGTTCACGGCAGATGTAGAGCCCCAGGCCGCTGGAGCGGCTTTGTGAGGAGAAGAAAGGCTCGAACAAGTGGCGCTCCACACTGGAATCCAAGGGGGCGCCGTCGCTCCAGACCATGAACCAGCAGGAGTCCTTTTGCATGTCCGCGTCGTGTCTCAGAGGATCCAGGGAACCGTGACCGGTGATCAGCTGCAGGCCGTCGGCGTCTTCTGGATTGCGGCGGTGGCGCTGGGCATTGTCCAGCAGGTTGATGAGCACGCGGCGCAAATGCTCTTCGTCGAACAGGATGTGCCGAGCCGTGGCATTGAGCTGCAGCAAGAGCTGGCGCGGCGGCGAGGATTGCGTGCGCCATTCGCGGCTGATCTGTGAAATCAAGGCATCCAGGGGAAGCGATTGCCCCTGCGGAGCCCCCGAGCCTTGCTGCACGCGAGCAAGGTTGAGAATTTCTTCGGCAATGCGTGCCAGTCGGTCTGCGTTCTGTCCCACGATGCGGCAAAGCTGCTGGGGGCCGGGCTGGCTGGCGAGGTCCTCGGCCAGCAAGGCATTGGCCTGTGTAATGGCTGCCAGCGGGTTGCGGATTTCATGGGCTACGGCTGCCGACATGCGGCCCATGGAAGCGAGCTTTTCGGTGCGCAATTGCGCTTCCATCTCACGCAGGTCGTGCAAGAACATGACGCACAGGGCGTGACCTGTCTCGGGCTGGGGATCGGCGTCGAGGTAGGGTGCCCCGACTTCCGTGATGCGGGTGCGCACATGGATGCCGGTTGAGCCGCGTTGCTCATGCGGCTGCAGGTAGATGGTGGCAGACAGCGGGCGAGAGTGGGCGAAGCTGGCTTGTGCAGATTTGGTCAGCGGCTCCCACCAGCCCTGCGCTTGCAGCGAGAACGGCTGAGGGGCGTTTTCAGGCAGCCCGAGCAATTGCAGGGCTGCGGGGTTGGCCTGCAGTACCTGCAAGCTGGAGTCCACCACCAGCACGCCATCCGAGAAATGGTTGATCACCAGGCCGTTGACCTGCTCCTGCGTCCGGGTACGCAGCTGATTGAAAAGGGACTGAGAGCGTTCCCGTCGCACGCGCTTGGCCAGCTCATGGGTCAGATAGGCAATGCAGAAGTACCCAGCGCAGGAAAAAGCGACCTGGTAGAAAGACTGAGCGGCGTCGCTGAAGCCTTCCTGGTATTTCCAGAACGTATAGGCCAGCGTCAAAAGCGTGATGCTGGCGGTGGTGCCCAAGGCCAGCATCAGGCCCCCGAGTGCGGCTGAAATCAGAATTGGAATGGCCAGCAGAGCGGTGTAATTCAGTGCACCGACTTGAAAAATCTGCAGCAAGAAGATGACGGCAATGTCTACCCCTATGACGGGGAACCACTGCAGGGCATCTTTAGGTGCCGGCAGGTTCCGGTTGGCCGTCAGGCGCAAAACGATCGTCAAGGCCAGGTAGGTGCAGCAAATCAGCCAGATGATGGGGGAGCTGAGGTTTTGCAGCTGCAGGTTCATGGCCTGCAGAAGAATCAGTGCCAGTGCCAGCAGCACCCGGCCGCTGAGAAAGGCCTGCCACAGGCGCACAAAGGGTGCGTTGAGGCTGGCATCCGCACGTTTGCTGATGGCAGTATCCAGCGGTATGGCTGTGTGCTGCCAGGGGGAGGCGGAGTTCTCCATACGTGCTCAGTGAGAGGCGGTACTTTGTGGACCCAGGCGCTGATGTTCTGCAGAGCAAAAAACATGGCCAGATGTGCTTGTGACGGCGTCAGCCAGCGGCAGGTGGAGGCCACAATGAGCGCAGGCGACCATGGCTTGTGGGTTTTTGAGAGCAGGCCCAGGTCGGGGGTGCGCAGTTGCCGCAACCACAGCCCGGCGCTTGCTGCGCCAGATGCCGAAGGCAATGACTACAACCAGCAGAACGAGCAGGTATTTCATGCAACGCGCTCCAGCAGCACTTCAATCACAAAGCGGGAGCCGACATAGGCCAGCAGCAGAAAGATGGCACCGATGTAGAGCACGCGCACAGCGCTTTGTCCGCGCCAGCCAAACCGCTTGCGACCAAACAGCAAGACTGCGAAGGCCAGCCAAGACAGCAGCGAGAACACGGATTTGTGGCTCCATACCCAGGCGCGACCATAAATTTGCTCGCCAAACAGCCAGCCGGCGGCCAAGGTCGCGGTGAGCAGGACGAAGCCAGCGCCTACGAAGCGGAAAGTCAGCCTCTCCAGGGTCAGCAGGGGCAGACCACCCTCATGCTCCGATCCCAGTCGCATCTGTCGTTCGGCATGGCTCATCAGGGCGGCATGAACTACGGCTGCGGCAAACAGGCCGTAGGATGCAATTCCCAAGGCCAGATGCAGCGGCAGCCAGGGAGAGGCACTGATGTGCAAGGGAGTACCGGGAAACACCACGGCCAAAAGCACGGCGACACTGCCAAGTATGGACAGAGGCCAGCGTGAGCGCAGTTGTGGATAAAGCTGCTGCTCTACCGCATAAACAGTCAAGACCAGCCAGGCGGTGATGGAAAGAGCCGGTGCAAAACCGAAGTGGGGTGTACTGCCCAGCAGGCCCCATGCCAGCAGCAAGGCATGCAAGGCCCAGGCCAGGCGCAGGCAACGGCGTGCACCTGCCTCTTGCAGGCGCTGCTGCGTGGCAAGTGCGGGGAGGGCATAGGCAATGGCTGCCGCAATGGCCAGAATCCAGCCTATGGAGCTGGCTGCGGTGAGCGGTTGGGAAAGCATGCTTTCTATGATAGTGCCGCTGGCTGACACTCGCCCTCTGTGGGGTGCTGTCCTTCGTCAATTTTGCGCATAAAGCGCAGCCTGAACCTGATTGCGCCCTTGAGACTTGGCCTTGTAGAGCAGCTCGTCCACTTTCTGCAGCCAGTCTTCAAAGGCGTCCGGCGCAGGCTGGGTAATGGTCAGCACGCCACAGCTGACGGTCAGGTGGGCCGCTGTTCCAGAGGAGGCATGGGCTATCCCCAGTCCGGCAATGCTGGATCGAAGCTGCTCCACCAGCGCCTGCGGCTCAGTATGACCGGGCAGGATGAGGGCAAATTCCTCGCCGCCAAAGCGGGCTGCGATGTCAAACGAACGCCGCGCATGAAGCGCTAGCGCTGCTGCGACAGATTTAAGAGCTTCATCCCCTTGAATATGACCGTAGTAATCGTTGTACTGCTTGAAGTGATCGATATCTATCAGTGCCAGACTCAGGGCTTCGCCCGTGCGCATGCAGCGGCGGCTGGTGCGTTGCAGCATGTCATCAAAATGGCGGCGGTTGGAGAGCCGGGTTAGGCCATCGACATGGGCCAGCTTCTCCAGCGCACGACGCTGCTGGGCCATTTGAATCTGGTTGCGCACGCGCACACTTACTACGGCGGGACGTATGGGCTTGGAGACATAGTCCGCCGCGCCCAGGCGCAAGCCGTACTCCTCGGCTGCTGCATCGCTTTGCCCGGTGATGAAGATGATGGCGATGCCTGCCGTGGCTTCGTTGTTGCGCAACTGAGCCAGGACTTCGTAGCCGTCCATGCCCGGCATGCTGACATCGAGCAGGATCAGCATCAGCCGGTGAGCTTCGCGGCTGGCAACCGTCAGGGCGCTGGGACCATCCTTGGCCAGCAGAACCCGGTATTGCTGTCCCAGCAGTTCGGCCAGCATGGTGCGGTTGAGGCGCTCATCGTCCACGATGAGCAAAGAGGGCAGGTCTTGTTCCAGTTCTTCCAACATAAATGGCGCTTCACAGGTAGAGGGACAGGCGACAAGCGGCTGCAACAGGGTGTGCTCTAGGTGTGATGTCCAGGGACGTTGTTCTGGCCCCCGCCCGTAATGACACCGTGCCGATTCAAGAAGTATCTGTCCAGACCGCTCGCCATTGAAGGCATGTTAGAGTTTGGGGCATGTCGAGTCCCGAATCAGACAGGTCAGGGGTTGCCGGTCACACCGCCAGCCCCTTGAACCACTAGTTACGACGCCCACGATCTGTGTGGGCGTATGTCTGGCGTACCCGGGGCGCTGGCCGTGGTGACAAGAAGAACCATTTCTTGATCTCACACCTCGGAGTACTCGATGCCTTTTGCCCTCTACATGCTTGCCCTGGCGGTCTTCGTCATGGGCACTTCAGAATTCATGCTCGCGGGATTGCTCCCCGCGATCGCGACCGAACTTGACGTCTCGGTCGGCACTGCGGGACTGCTGACCTCCGCATTCGCAGTCGGTATGGTCGTCGGCGCGCCAGTGATGGCGGCATTCGCTCGCCGTTGGCCACCGCGGCTCACATTGATCGTTTGCCTTCTCGTGTTCGCGGGAAGCCACGTCATCGGAGCGATGACACCAGTGTTCTCTCTCCTGCTCATCACCCGGGTGCTCAGCGCTCTCGCAAACGCAGGATTCCTCGCCGTAGCACTGAGCACGGCCACTACCCTCGTGCCAGCGAACCAGAAGGGGCGTGCACTGTCGATCCTGCTCTCCGGCACGACGATCGCAACCGTCGTGGGCGTCCCCGCCGGGGCACTGCTCGGCACAGCGCTGGGCTGGCGAACGACGTTCTGGGCGATCGCCATCCTCTGTATTCCCGCGGCCGTTGGAGTCATTCGTGGCGTCACGAACAATGTTGGTCGGAGCGAGACTAGCGCGACCTCACCAAGGCTCCGTGTCGAGCTCAGCCAGTTGGCGACGCCGCGGCTCATCCTGGCCATGGTACTCGGAGCGCTGATCAACGGAGGGACCTTTGCGGCATTCACCTTCCTGGCACCCATCGTGACCGAGACCGCGGGCTTGGCCGAAGCGTGGGTGTCCGTCGCGCTGGTGATGTTCGGCATCGGATCGTTCCTTGGCGTCACGATCGCAGGACGACTATCAGATCAACGACCTGGCCTCGTGCTCGCAGTCGGCGGACCGCTATTGCTGACAGGCTGGATCGTGTTGGCAGTGGTCGCATCTCATCCCGTCGCGCTTATCGTCCTCGTCCTCGTTCAGGGATTCCTGTCGTTCGGCGTCGGCAGTACTCTGATCACGCGTGTGCTGTATGCAGCATCGGGTGCGCCAACGATGGGCGGTTCGTACGCAACCGCAGCATTGAATATCGGAGCTGCAGCGGGGCCCGTGCTTGGTGCGCTCGGGCTCGCGACCGGGCTGGGGCTGCTCGCGCCGGTTTGGGTCGCTTCGGTGCTGACAGCGATCGCTCTCGTCATCATGCTTCTCACCAGACGCGCGCTTACGAAGACCGCGGCGGAGGCCAATTGATGACCCATCCGAACGCTCTTCTCACTCCTCGTGCCCGTCTCCGGTTAGCCCGGCTGATTGTCGAAGACGGCTATCCGGCCACGATCGCCGCAAAGATGTTCATGGTCTCCCCGATCACTGCCCGGAAATGGGCAGGCCGCTACCGGGAAGAGGGTGAGTTTGGGATGCAGGATCGCTCCAGCAAGCCGCACCGGATCCCAGGCAGGACGCCCGAGCATGTCAAGAAGAAGATCATCAACCTGCGCTGGCGGCTTCGACTGGGGCCAGCCCAGATCGCTGCGCGACTTGGTCTCTCGACGTCGACTGTTCACGCGGTCCTCGTCCGTTGCCGCGTGAACCGCCTCTCGCATATCGATCGTGTCACTGGCGAGCCATTGCGGCGATATGAGCATCCTCATCCGGGATCGTTGATTCATGTCGATGTCACGAAGTTCGGCAACATCCCCGACGGCGGTGGACATCGTTACGTAGGTCGGCAGCAAGGCGCACGGAACAAGCTCGCGACTCCGGGATTACCACGAGGAAAAGATCACAAGCCGCGCACCGGGACGGCGTTCGTTCACACAGTCATCGACGACCACTCCCGCGTCGCATACGCAGAAATCTGGTCGGATGAGCAGGCGAGCACAGCGGTGGGAGTTCTCGAACGCGCCGTGGCCTGGTTCGCCGAACGAGGCGTGACCGTCGAGCGAGTCCTATCCGACAACGGGTCGGCATACAGATCCCACGCATGGAGGGACTTCTGCGCTCGGCTCGGCATCCGACACAAGCGGACACGCCCCTACCGGCCGCAGACGAACGGGAAGATCGAGCGATTCCACCGCACGCTCGGGGACGGCTGGGCCTATGCCAGGTTTTACGGTTCAGAGGCCGAACGACGCCTGGCGCTGCCCGGCTGGCTCCACTTCTACAACCACCACCGACACCACTCTGCGATTGGCGGCGTACCCTTCGACCGACTCAACAACGTCCCTGGACATCACATCTAGGTCAGTTGCTGACGAAGTTGATCAAGGTCATGAAGTGCGGCATCGGCCTCCAGGTCTTCTATGTTTTTGCGAATGCGCTGTAACTGGGCGTCATGTTGACGTTGCTCCAGTAGGTGCTGGAGCTGATCGAACACTCCCAGGGCCGCGTAATTGCCATCGGCAATCAATTGGCGTAGCTCCTGAATGATGGACTCAATGCCCGCAAGGCTGTGCGCTGGTGCAGGCGTCCCGGATTCGCTCACGGCCTCAAGGGCGGTCGGCAACTGATTCAGTAGCTGCTGCAGGTGTTCGGCAAAGACGGGCACTTGCTGCTGCAGGTGATGCAAGGCCTGTGGTGGCAGGCTCATGACTCCCTGAGGCGTGCGGCATGAGGCTTCCAGTTGGGCGGCCTGCTCCATGAGCGCGGGCGCACCCAGGTAGCCCAGAGAGCCTTTGAGCGAATGGGTCAGCATGCCCAGGTCCTGCCAGCAGCTCTGGGCCAGGTACTCCCGCAGCTGTGCAGGCGCCGGGGAAAAGTCGCGTACAAAACCATGAAGGACGCGGTTGATCAAAGGTGCGTTGTGGCGAAAGCGGCGCTGCATTTCCCGGAGGTCAAAAGCAGGTTCGCTTTTCAGCTGGGCATTGGCTTGAGGGGGAGTGGGCGCTCTGGGCGCAGCAGAGTCGCCTGCGCACATCCACTGGCACAGCGTCTCATAGAGCAGCTTGTCGTCAATGGGCTTGCTCAGGTGTGCATTCATGCCTGCGGTCTCAATGGCATCGCGGTCTTCGGTACGGGCCTGGGCGGTCAGAGCAATCACAGGCAAGCGACTCAGCGCGGGTTGCGCCCGTATGGCGCGCGTGGCCTGCATGCCATCCATATTGGGCATGTGCACATCCATCAGTACCAGATCAAAGGGTTGCTTGCTCAGGGCGTTCAAGGCTTGTACACCGTCGGTTGCCAGCTCCACCTTGATGCCGACCAGTTCAAGGAAGTCAGCTGCAACCTCGCGGTTCAGTGCGTTGTCATCGACCACCAGCACGCGCTTGCCTTTGAGTTGCGGGTAATGGCTGGCCGAGTCCTGTATCTGGCCCTGCGCATGCGCAGGACTTGGAGCCTGTGTCTGCAGGATCTCCAGAATCGAGTTGAACAGCACGGACTCGGTCACCGGCTTGGTGAGCAGCCCCTGCAGGCCCAACTGCTCTGCCTGTCTTTGCACTTCGTCGCGGCCGTAGGCTGTGACCATGAGCACTGCGGGAATGGACGCCAGATGCTCGACTTCGCGAATGCGGCGGGCCGTCTCCAGCCCATCCATGCCGGGCATACGCCAGTCCATCAGCACAAGACTGTAGGGGTTGCCGCTTTGGGAGGCAGTATGCAGCGCTGCCAGTGCCTTGGCACCGCTGTCCACGGCATCGGTGCGCATGCCAAAACTAGTCACCATGGTGCTGAGAATATCGCGTGCACTGGCGTTGTCATCGACGATGAGAACCCTGTCGACAGCACCCACCCGGTAGATCTGAGGTCGTTTGACGGGCTGCTGGGCAACCTGCATTTCCACCGTGAAGCGGAAGGTGCTGCCACGACCAGGGGTGCTGAGCACATCGAACTGGCCGCTCATCAGCTGGACCAGCCGGTTGCAGATGGCCAGCCCCAGGCCGGTGCCGCCATAGCGGCGCGTGGTCTGGCTGTCGGCCTGAGAGAAGGGGCGAAACAGTTGCTGAACCTGAGCCTGATTCATGCCGATGCCGGTATCGCGCACAGAAATGAGCAGGGTTTGCGGCTCGTCTGCATCCGCATCGTTGCGGGCGATGGCTGGACGCTCTTTTTCAATTGAAACCACAACCTCCCCCTGGTGGGTGAACTTGATGGCATTGCTCACCAGGTTGTTGAGGATCTGGCTCAGGCGCAAAGAGTCACCACGCAGTTGACGCGGCACTTCCGGTGAAACCGAATAGATGACTTCAATCCCTTTTTCCTCTGCACGCAAGGTGGTGACGGCCGAGACGGTTTCCAGAATATCGTCGAGGGCAAAGTCCACGCTCTCCAGCCTGAGCATGCCGGCTTCGATCTTGGAGTAGTCAAGAATGTCATTGATGATTGACAGCAGCGCATTGGCCGAGAGCTCCACCTTTTCCAGATAGTTGCGCTGCTTGGGAGACAGTGAGGTCTGCTGCACCAGACGTGTCATGCCAATCACCGTGTTCATGGGCGTGCGGATTTCATGGCTCATGGTGGCCAGAAACTCGGACTTGGTGCGTTCGGCGGCTTCGGCTGCTTCCTTGGCGGCCTGCAGTGCCTGCTCCGCCTCGTATTCGCGGGTTACATCAAGCATGATGCCGTCCCAGGTTGTGCGGCAGCCCTCGCTGTCCATGCGCCTGGGGGCAGAGCGGCAATGCAGCCAGCGGATGCGGCCATTGGGCTGGATGATGCGAAAGCGATAGTCAAACATGCCGCGCGACAGGTGCACGGCTTGGGCGTGGGCCAGGTAGCCAGACCGGTCTTCCGGATGGACGGCATTCAGGTAGGCATTGCGGTCCGCCATGATGGCGGCGGCGCTGATGCCTATGAGCTTTTCAACACCTGCACTCACGTAGGACATCTGAATGTCCTCGGCCTCACCTTCAATGCTGTAGATCGCTCCGTTGGGGAGGTTGTCGGCCAGGGCTTCAAGCCTGCGCTTGGCATTCACGCGCTCGGAGAGATCCTGAACCGTGCCGCTGATGCTCACGATGCGGCCACTGGCATCCCGGTCTGCCTGACCCAGAATGCAGGCCGGAAAGCTGCCGCGCTCTTTGGTGGAGTGGGTGACGTCGAGTGAGTAGGACTGGCCGGTCTGGGCGCAAAGATTGATGGCTTCCACGACCCGGGCGTGATCGTGGGGAGGCATCAGGCGGCCCAGATCATCCGGTGTCAGCTGCGGACCCTGGGGATCGGCACCGTTCATTTCGTACATCATCGCGGACGCCCAGAACTCTCCGGTGTCCAGGCTCAGGCGCCAGCTGCCGATGCGCGAGAGCCTTTCAGCCCGCTGAAGAGATTCGTAGCTTGCGCGCAGCTCTTGCTCTGCCTGCCGCTGTGCGGTGATGTCGCGGGCAATGCCCAGCAAGCCGATGACCTCGCCGTGTTCATTCTTGTAGGGGCTTTTGATGGACTGGAAAAGCACCTTTTTTCCGGCCACCATGGCGTAGCTCTCCGCAATGACGGGCTGGCTGCTCTGCATGGCCCGGGCGTCGTCGTCGGAAAAGTTGTTTCTTCCTCCCCAGATCTCGCGGTCGGTCTTGCCGATGACTTCACCTTCGGACAGACCTGCGATGCGATCCGCAGCCGGGTTGGAGAAAAGATAGCGCCCTTTGAGGTCCTTGACGAAGACGATGTCGGAAGTGCCCCGCATGACCGAGTTGAGTAGCAGGGCGGAGTCTTTCCAGCGGCGCTCCAACTCGGTGTTGAGCTGGCGAATTTCCTCTTCGCGGCGCATGCGCTCCGAGATGTCTCTGGCCATGGTGTAGAAGAGCTTGCGTCCCTCCACCTGCTGGCAGGAGATCTTGATCTCGACGGGGAGCGTCGCGCCGCTTTGGTGGCGGTGAAGGCTTTCCACCATGGTGTTGACGCCTGGGGCGATGCTGCCCCATAGCGCCAGCAACTGAGGTTCGTCATGGCTCAGAACGAAGTCTTGAACCTTGCACTTCAGCAGCTCAGTGCGGCTGAAGCCCAGTGAGTCGCAGGCCTGGGTATTCACATCCAGCAGCAGGCCCTGATCGTCGTGCAAGAAGAATGCATCGGCAAAGTGATCGAGGAAATTCCGGTACAACAACTGGTCAGACATGAAGTGCCTTGGAAAAGGTGGAGGCCGCTGTCAATTCGGCCCTCTTGGAAGCCGCACGATGTCTTCATGTTACCTGTGTAGCCATTGGTCGCAAGCTCGTCACAACCCTGCGAGAGCCGGCTTGTGGGCGTCTTTCATGGCATCTACTTTGCTGGGCAGCACTCGACAAGCAGCAGAGCAAGCCGGCAACAAGCTTCGGATAAGGCTAGCGGGTAAAATGGCAGGTTCACGCAGCTTGGCCCAGTCTTGGTGATGGACGGCCCGACGTTAATGGCAGGCTGCGTAGCACCCATCTCAATGGGCTTGCGTTTTGATTCTTGTCTGTCCACAACTTCGAATGCTTTTTGCTTATGGCCTCCGCACTGACCGATAAACTTTCGCGCCTCGTCAAGGAGATGCGTGGCCAGGCCCGCATTACCGAATCCAACGTGCAGGACATGCTGCGTGAAGTGCGCATGGCCTTGCTGGAAGCCGACGTGGCTCTGCCTGTGGTGCGTGACTTCATTGCCCGCGTCAAGGAAAAAGCGCTGGGTCAGGAAGTCATCAGCTCGCTGCAGCCCGGCCAGGTGCTGGTCTCCATCGTCAACAAGGAGTTGGCGGCGACCATGGGCGAAGGCATTGCGGACATCAATCTCAATGCCCAGCCACCTGCCGTCATCCTGATGGCGGGTCTGCAGGGTGCGGGTAAGACCACCACCACGGCCAAGCTGGCTAAGCACCTGATCGAAAAGCGCAAGAAGAAGGTGTTGACCGTGTCGGGCGACGTGTATCGCCCCGCGGCCATCGAGCAGCTCAAGACCGTGACTGCACAAGCCGGCGCCGAGTGGTTCCCTTCCACGCCCGATCAGAAGCCCCACGACATCGCCGTGGCGGCGATTGATTACGCCAAGAAGCATTTCTTTGATGTGCTGCTGGTGGACACGGCCGGCCGTCTGGCCATCGACGAGCTGCTGATGGCCGAAATCAAGGATTTGCACGCCACGCTCAAGCCCGTCGAAACCCTGTTCGTGGTCGATGCCATGCAGGGTCAGGATGCTGTGAACACCGCCAAGGCCTTCAAGGAAGCGCTGCCGCTGACCGGCATTGTGCTGACCAAGCTGGACGGTGACTCGCGCGGCGGTGCGGCGCTGTCGGTGCGCCAGATCACGGGCGCGCCCATCAAGTTTGCCGGTGTCTCCGAAAAGCTCGACGGTCTGGAAGTCTTTGACGCCGACCGCCACGCACAGCGCGTGCTGGGCATGGGCGACATCGTGGCCTTGGTCGAGCAGGTCACCAAGGGCGTGGACATGGAAGCCGCGCAGAAGATGGCCGAGAAGCTCAAAAGCGGCGACGGCTTTGATCTGAACGACTTTCTGGCGCAGCTGCAGCAGATGAAGCAGATGGGCGGTCTTTCGACCCTGATGGACAAGCTGCCCGCCGAGCTGGCCGGCAAGGCCGGTCAGGTCGACATGGACAAGGCCGAGCGTGAGATCAAGCGCAAGGAAGGCATCATCTGCTCCATGACGCTCAAGGAGCGCAAGCACCCCGCCCTCATCAAGGCCACGCGCAAAAAGCGCATTGCCGACGGCGCAGGCGTGCAGGTGCAGGAAGTCAACCGCCTGCTCAAGGAGTTTGAGCAGATGCAGACCATGATGAAGAAGTTCAAGGGCGGCGGTCTGATGAAGATGATGAAGAAGATGGGCGGCATGAAAGCCATGAAGGGGATGATGGGTGGTGGTGGGATGCCAAAGCTCCCGTTCTGATATCGATCTCCCCTGAGCCGCTTTGCGGCTTCCCCCAGGGGGACGGCAGCCTCGCTGCGCGGCGGCGCTTGCTTGCTGCCCCTGGGTTGGAGCGTGCTTGATTTGAGATTGTCTGGTTCTAAAAAGTGAGCTGCTTGGGCTTGTTACTGATGGATTTGGATGCGAAATGCATCTAAAACCAAGGTTTCATGAGCGCAAGCAGCTCACTTTTTTGTAAGAAAGCGCAGAAGGGCAGGGCTGAAGGTAGATGCGCCACGGGCTTTCTGAGAACATGCTGCCTCATGAAGCGAGAAGACAGGACTTTGGTCGAGGCAAGTCGGCCTCTTGATCTGGAGCGCCGCGGCGCGCTGTTGCTGGCGGGCTCTCTGATGGCGGTGCTGGCCGGTTGTTCCACCACCCGGCACAAACCCAAACCTGCTGCGCAAAGCGGCACCGGGGCCAGTTCCGCGAGTGCGCTGAGCCTGGATGGCGAGTTGCGCGAGTCCCTGCTGGCGCGCACCATGCTGGTGGTCAACACGCCTTACACCTATGGCGGCAATTCCCCCGAAGGTGGCTTTGACTGCAGCGGCCTGATTCAGTGGGCGGTGGGCGGCATTACCGAGCAGCGCTTGCCACGCACCACGGCGCAATGGGCCAAGGCCAGCAATCCAGTGGGCAGACGAGATCTGACGCGTGGCGATTTTGTGTTTTTCAACACGCTGGGCGGGCGCTATTCGCACATGGGCATTTTTGTGGGCAACGGGCAGTTTGTGCATGCACCGTCCAGCGGCGGCACCGTACAGCGCGTGCGCATGGACAACGTGTACTTTGCCAAGCGCTTCACCGAGGCTCGCAGCATTTTTGCCTGAACGGCATGGAGTCGATAAAAAAGGGACTGCTAGGCAGTCCCTTTGTTTTGATAGCGGCAAGCGCTTTATGCGCTTAGGCTGCAGCCATTTTTGCTGCCGAATTGGAAGATGCGGCCTTTGGCGCATCCAGTGGCAGATTCCAGTCCATCGCATGCCAGGGGTGCTGCTCTTCGGTCACCCATTGCGCGACTTCCTCGGCGGTGAAGCTGATGCCCAGCACATCACTGCGCCCGGTGGCGGTCCATTGCGCGCGGCCCTGGGCATAGGCCTGGCCAAAGGCCAGCCAGCTGTCAAAGCATTGCTGGGCACGCTGGGCGTTGAGCATCAGCACCTGCCACTGCGCTTCTTCATCAATCCAGTCCAGCAGGCGGGCGCAGCGCACAAAGAATGTCACGCGGGCACAGGCAAAGGCCATGGCGGCACGCGGATCGTCGCTGCGCTGCAGGCGTTGCAGGTCGAGCATGAACCAGCGCTGGCGCAGGGCGTCCGGCAATTGCTGGCGCACCTGCTCGTCGCCGAGGTCGGTGCGCAGGCCCAGGTGGTGCAGGATCATGGGGCGCAGCTGTTTGGCCAGCGCATCGGAGGCACCATCGAGATCGCTGGCAAAGCCGCCCTGCATGGCGTGATAGGCCATGGGGTGGGCCAGGGCCAGGGCCCAGTTGTGCTCTGGGCTGCCGGCCTGGTAGCTGACCATGTCGCCACGGGCTTTGGCGGCGTTGATGCGCTTGAGGCTGCTGCGCACAATCCAGAAGAGCAGCACCATCGCTATGGCCAGCTTGGTCCAGCCATTCCAGATCAGCGTGAGCACGAGGATCAGCATCAACCAGCTGCTCATATCCTGCTCCTGGTGCGGGCGGGCCGCTTGCGGGCCAGCTGCAAGGTTTTCTCGAGGGCGCTGGACTTGGGCATGCGCTCGATCACTTCACTGTCCAGCGACTCCTTGCGGGCGGCTGCCATCCATTGCATCAGCGGCGACTTCAGCTCCAGCTGGGCCAGCAGGCTCGGGTGCTGCTGCATCAGCCACAGCTGCTCGGCATCGCTTTGAAGCTCTTGCACCGAGCACCAGGGAGCGAGACCGGGATGGGCCTGCAGCACATCGGCAGGGCGGCGCACAATGCCCATGGCAATGGCGTCGTCGGGGACTTCGTCGTTGAGCGGCAGGTGGTTGAGCAAGGCCACCACATCGGACGCATAGCGTGCAATGGGGGGGCGGTTTTGCTTGCCCTTGATCTGTTCTATCTGCAAAGCGCCGTCTTTTTGCACATAGGCGTTGACGGTGATGCGTGGCTGGGCCGTGCCCGTGCGGTAGCTGAACAGGCGCATGCGGCCCGCTTCCAGGCCTTCTGCGTAATGCTCGCCATAACCGCCGCTGAAGGATTTGCGATTGGCAAACTGCCCCACGCAGTGGCCCATCATCTGGCTCTCATAGGCCATTTCCTGGCGCATTTGCGAACTCTTGCCGTCAAACTCCACAAAGGTGCCGTGTTGGCCGCGCAGCAGTCCGTGCACGGCTTCCTTGCTGTGCTCCACGCGGCCGCTGCTTTGCTTTTTCTCGAAGGCCAGGTGCTCCAGAGTCCAGCGTGCCAGTGCCTGCGGGGCATTCACACGCTGCAGCTTGCCTTCCAGCGAGGTGCCCTTGCGGGTGGAGAGAAACTCCACCAGTCGCGTCTCCAGCGCCAGCAGGGCAGCGCTGTCGGGTTGCACCCACCAGAGGTCGGGCAGCTCAAACCCGGCGCGCTGGCGGGCCAGTCGCTCCAGTGCCCAGGCAGGTGGCTCCTGGCGGCCCAGCAGCTCCTGCAATTGCTGGGCATCGGCAATGCGCTGTACCGCAGGCTCGTCGGCCTGCAGGTTGCCCACTACATGGCGATAGAAATGGTTGCCCAGCCAGGCGGCGACATCGGGGGCGTCTTCGCGCGCTGCGCTGCGCTCCTTGATGCGCTGCTTGATCGCCGGTGCGTTGACAACGTCACGAGCCTTGTAGGTGGTGGCAGCCTGGGCTTTGTCGATGGTCTGATTCACCAGAACTTCCACCATGGCTTGCGACCCGTTGCAGAGGCGCTGCTCTGGGCGTCGCGCTCGGCAAGCTTGCGCTCGGCGCGCTCTATGCCCTGGGCGGTCATGCGTCGCTCGTCTTCGTCGTCGTCCTTGTCCAGGTAGCTGCTGGCCTGCTGGTGCAGGGCCAGCGATTCTTCAAGGTGCTCGGGATAGGCCTCCAGCGCACAGGCCAGGCGGCGCAGCGGGTAGCAGTCGCGCAAGGCGATGACTTCCTCTTGGTGTGCACGCAGGCGCGGCAGTACCAGCTCGGGTCGGGTGCTGGAGAAAAAGTCCAGCATGGACATCAGGGACGCCAGGTAGTTGCGGCGGTTGTCGGGCTGCTCGTCTTCATCGAGGTCGTTGAACCACTGATCCAGACGCTCCATCCAGATGCTGATCTCGTCGTCACGATCGAGCTTGTACAGCGACAGCGCGACGGTGGAGAAGTAGGTGGTCGGCTCATGGCGGCCATAGCCGTACTCTTGCGAAAAGTGCCACAGGCGCTCGGCCTGCGTGACGGTCTCGGCATCGTCGTCCTTGCCGATGGCGCACCACAGCAAACCGTCCTGATGCTCGGCAAAGGGGCTGCTGTTCAAGCCCTTGTGGTGCAGCTCGGCCGCTTCGTCGTAGCGGCCCATGAAGCGGTACTTGATGGCCAGGTTGTTGCAGAGCATGGAGTACACATGCAGGTCGGCATCCTTGAAGCGGCCCTGACCGGTGGCCCAGAAGTTCTCGAAGCGGCGCAGGCCTTCTTCGTAGTAGCGCACCACCAGCGGGTTGCGCACCTCTTGCGAGGGCACTTTTTTCTTGCCACCCATCAGCGGCGCCAGATCGTCCTCGTCATCGAGGACGACGCCGGCTGCATAGCACCAGTGGCCGCCATGGGACTGCGGGAAGGGGCGGGCCAGCGCTTCTTCCAGCGGCAGTACGGCAAAGCGGGCCGCCCACAGGGCGGGCAGCTTGTCGGTGTCGGCAAACTCGGGGTGCAGGCCTACCGACTGCTCCAGCAGCGGCAGGGCCAGTTCCATCTTGCGCTTTTCGGCCCACTTCATGCCTTCGATGGCCGCCAGCACCGGGTGCTGAGGCTGGGCGGCGCGCACCATATTCATGTAGAACTCTGGCGGGTGGGCGGCCTGCTCTTCTTGCGCCAGCAGCTGGCGCATGTCTTCGTCGATGCCGCCCATGGCCAGGATCAGTGCCCAGGTGATGGAGCGAGCCGGGTCGGTATCAATGCGCTGGCGGGCCAGATGGTAGGCGGTGACGGCGACAACAGGGCGGGCGTGCAGCGTGTTTTCCAGCGCCAGATCGGCAGCTTCATCAAGGCGGCCGGCCTGCACCAGCCATTCAAGGTACTGGGCGGAGAAGGGGCAGCCCTGGTCATCGGTCAGGCCAAAGTGCCCCTGGGGTGCCAGTTGCAGGGCCGCTTCGATCTGGCCGGCCTGTGCACAGGCCTGCGCCTGCAGGCGCACGATTCTGACCTGGCGATGGGCCTTGACGGCCTGGGATGGCGGCGGGTCTTCCTGACGGCTCAGTTGCTGCTCGCAAGCCATGAGCAGTGCGGGCAGGCTTTGCGGAGCCAGAGGCAGCACATGGTCTGCCAGTGTCATCCAGCGGTCAAAGTCCACGACCTGATCGGCGGCGGCATCACGCAAGGTGTTGATGGCGTTTTGCGCCAGGCTGGCGGCCTCGCTGCTGCTCCCGCCTTTGTGTGCCAGCTCTGCCTTGCGCGCCAGCAAGATGGCGTCGAGATAGGCGGCATCTTCTGCCAGATCGGGATTGTGGCGCTCTTGCTCGCGCTGCAGTTGCAGGCCGATGGCTGCGGCTTCCCAGGCCTGCAGTTGCGAGGCCATCCAGTGCCAGCCGTGCCAGTAGTTGTCGCTATCCACCTCTTCGGGCAACTGCGCAATGGCGTTGGCCGTGGGGGTCAGCAAGGTGCGGGCGCCTTCCGGGTCAAAGCCCATACGGCTTTGGATATCGCTCAGGCTCAGGCGCAGCGCGGCCTCTTCTGCGCCTAGGTCATCGGTACCGGATACTGCGGCGTCCCTGTGTTGCTGCAGCAGGGCATTGGCGGCCTGGGGCTGCTCCAGAAACAGCCAGAAGTCATGGACCCGCTCCAGCTCCAGCACATTGGCCGGTGCAAAGCTTTGCTGCCCCATCAGCTCGGTGGCTGCCGCCACGCGCTCTTCCCGACTGATGTGGGTGGAGTCGTCTTCGTCGTAGTTGTTCAGCAGCTCGTGGGCCTGGTCGAGCAGGGCGTACAGGGCATCGCCCTGAAGTGCAGCAGTTTGGTTCATGGTGTCCAGATCAAAATCCGAGGCAGCTTGGCCCCAATAGACTGCCATCCTAGCGGGGGATTGGGGCAGTTTCAGGCAAGCAACGGGGAGTCACTTCTTGTTACGCTCTGCGCATTCGGGCACAAAAAAGCCTGCCGCAGCATTGCAGGCAGGCTTGACAGGAGCCGCTATTTTGAACGGCTGCGTGCTCAGTCCTTGACCAGAACTTCGCCGCGCAGGGTGTAAGCCTTTGCTTCGGTGATCTTCACGTCCACCATCTGGCCGATCAGGCGCTCGTTACCGGGGAAGTTGACCACGCGGTTGCAGAAGGTGCGGCCCATCAGCTCGCTGCCGTCGCGCTTGCTCACGCCTTCGACCAGCAGGCGCTGCACCGTGCCCACGCGCTCTTCGCTGATCTCGCGCACGTTGTTGTTGATGACGGCCTGCAGCTCCTGCAGGCGGCGCAGCTTGACTTCATGCGGCGTGTCGTCGTGCAGATTGGCCGCGGGCGTGCCGGGACGGGGGCTGAAGATGAAGCTGAAGCTGTTGTCAAAGCGCACATCGTCAATGAGCTTCATCATCTTCTGGAAGTCTTCCTCGGTCTCGCCGGGAAAGCCCACGATGAAGTCGCTGCTCATGGCCAGATCGGGGCGGATGGCGCGCAGCTTGCGGATGGTGCTCTTGTATTCCATGGCCGTGTAGCCGCGCTTCATGGCCATCAGAATTTTGTCGCTGCCGTGCTGCACGGGCAGGTGCAGGTGGCTGACCAGCTTGGGGATCTTGGCATAGGCTTCGATCAGGCGTGGCGTGAACTCGTTGGGGTGGCTGGTGGTGTAGCGGATGCGCTCGATACCGGGGATCTCGGCCACATATTCCAGCAGCAGCGCGAAGTCGGCCATCTCGGCGGTATCGCCCATCTTGCCCAGGTAGGCGTTGACGTTCTGGCCCAGCAGCGTGATTTCCTTGACGCCCTGGTCGGCCAGACCGGCGACTTCCACCAGCACATCTTCAAACGGACGGCTGACTTCTTCACCGCGCGTGTAGGGAACGACGCAGTAGCTGCAGTACTTGGAGCAGCCTTCCATGATGGAGACAAAGGCCGAAGCGCCTTCCACGCGCGCGGGCGGCAGGTGGTCGAACTTTTCGATTTCGGGGAAGGAAATATCGACCTGGGGTTTGGCCTTGGCCGCGCGCTGGTTCAGCAGCTCAGGCAAACGGTGCAAGGTCTGGGGGCCGAAGACCACGTCCACAAACGGCGCGCGCTTGATGATCTCGGCGCCTTCCTGGCTGGCCACGCAGCCGCCCACGCCAATCAGCACGCCTTTTTCCTTGAGGTGGCGGATGCGGCCCAGATCGCTGAACACTTTCTCCTGCGCCTTTTCACGCACCGAGCAGGTGTTGAACAGGATCAGGTCGGCTTCTTCCACATCCTGTGTGGGCTCGTAGCCCTGGGCGGCGCCCAGCACGTCGGCCATCTTGTCCGAGTCGTACTCGTTCATCTGGCAGCCAAAGGTTTTGATGAAGACTTTTTTGCTCATGGGGCGCTCTTGTATCTTGTGTGGGGTGTATGGCTTGCAGCAAGCCAGGTACAAATTCATTGCAAAGTCATAGCGGCTAGCGCTTGTCAGACTTTGATTTGGAATAGAAAAGGCATTGAAGTGCTTGCACCACGTGCGCAAGCAGCTTTGAAATCAATAGCAGTCAGCGGGGCTGACTCAGCTGCCGAAGACGCGCTGCAACAGGGTGCGCGGCTGAATCGGCTTGTACTTCTCGATCTCGGCGGGCGTCAGAATCCAGGCCGTGTGCAGGCCCTGGGTTTGCGGCTCGATCACATAGCCGACCAGCATCTTCTGGCCCGCGTAGTTGTGCGCAAAGACGACCGTGCGCTCCTGGCTGAACAGGCGAAAGCCGGGCGTGGTGCGGATGGCCGTGCCGTTGATGGCCACTTCCGGGAAGTTGGTGACGGTGAGCTCGCCAAACATCGCCGAGGGCGGAAAGTTGCGCGTGTCGTTGGACGGCTGGCCTTGGGCCAGTGTCGGCAGGCTGGCGCCGGCAGCCGCAGCCAGCAGGGCCGAGCCGAGAAGGCGGCGGCTGAGAGAGGGGCGCAGAGAAGAAGTGGTGCAGCGATTCATGGTGTATATCCAGGGGCTGGAGCCGGGATTCTACGAAGTTCTGTCTTCATCATCGCTGCACTCGGCCATTTCAGTCGGGCTTGTTCTCGGGCAGGCGGTTGCCGCAGTGCGGGCAAAAGCAGTATTGATAGCGCTGGTCGGCCAGCGCCTGTTCTTTTTGCTCGCGAATCAGCTTGAGCACGATGTCATGGGTTTGCTCGGGCGTCAGGCCTACCTGCAGGCGAATTTCCTCGATGTGCTCCTTGTCGCTGAGCAGGTCGATCTTCTGGGTATGAAGCAGCTCCTGAAACTTCAGAAAGATCTCCTGCTTGCGCGCTTCCAGCTCATTGGCAATGCCTGTGGCCAAAATACCGGCCGGCAGCGCCGCCAGACCCAGACCCAGGATGGTGATGACCGCGCCCAGCGCCCGGCCCAGCGGCGTAATGGGCGTGACATCGCCATAGCCCACGGTGGTCAAGGTCACCACGGCCCACCACATGGAGGCAGGAATGGAGCTGTACACATCGGGCTGGGCCTGGTTTTCTACGACATAAGCGCCAGCGGCGGCCATGACGATGAGGATGCTTAGGATGAAGATCACCGCCTGAAAAGAGCCTTTTTCTCTTTCAATCACGCGCAGCAGCATTTGCAGCGAGGTGAAATAGCGCGTGAGCTTGAGCAGGCGCAGCAGCCGCAAAATGCGCAGGAATCTCAGGTCGATGTGGACAAAGAAGTTGAGGTAGGCGGGCAGGATGGCCAGCAGATCAATGATGGCGCCACCGCTGGTAATCCATTGCCAGCGTGTCTTCCAGGCCGGCTGCTGCGGCTTTTCTTCGACCACGCACCAGAAACGCAAGATGTATTCCGCCGAAAAAATGACGATGGAAATATTCTCGAAAACATCAAAAAACCGCTGGTTGGATTTGTAGATGTCGTTGACGGATTCCAGCAAGACCGCGATGACATTGCCAATGATCAAGGCAATCAGCAGGTAGTTGAAGGTCTTGCTGAGGCGGGTCTCGTTCTTCTCGTCGTGGAGATAGTCGTAGAAGAATTTACGCAGCGACAGCCACGGGTTCCCATGCAGATGGAGAGTCATAGGAGTTCAAGCGGTCGTGGAGGGGTTAAGAGTGTCGGGGCCTGCTGCATACAGCACCGCCTTGGGCGGGCGGCACAGGCCCCAGAAGCGCAGGCCGGTCAGCTCGGCCATGCGCACGCCCATGGCGGTGGGTGCGGAAATAGTGGCCAGTGCCGCAATGCCCACCTTGGCGCACTTGCGCACCAGCTCGTGGCTGCCGCGGCTGGATAGCACGACAAAGCCCGGCTCGCCCAGTCTGCCGGTACGCGCCAGACGGCCGATCAATTTGTCCAGCGCGTTGTGGCGGCCCACGTCTTCCAGTACATCGGTGATGCGGCCGTCCAGCGTGGCCCAGCCTGCGGCGTGAATCGCTCCGGCTTCGGCATTCAGAATCTGGTGAGGTGGCAGGGCGTCAATGGCTTTGAGTACGGTGGCGGCATTAACGCGCTGCACCCAGTCATGGGCGGGCAGGGCGTCAAACGACAGATCCAGCGCCGCAAAGCTTTCCACGCCGCAGACGCCGCAGCCCGTACGCCCTGTCATGCTGCGGCGCTTGTCCTTGAGCCGTGCAAAGCAGCGCGAGGCAATGTCCAGCTGCACTTCCATGCCGTCCATGCCTGCGGGCAAGCCTGCGGCGGCAGCGGAGACGGTGTGCGATTCGATGCCGTAGCAATCAGCGGCGCTGTCGATGATGCCTTCGGTCAGCGCAAAGCCCAGTGCGAAGTCCTGCACATCGCCGGGCGAGCCCATCATCACGGCGTGCGAGATGCCGTTGAAGACCAGCGCAATCGGCACTTCTGCTGCCAGCACGCGCTGCTGCGCCTCTGTCTGCCCACCGTTGTGAAACTCCACGGCATGGCTTTGCAGCGCTGGCAGAGGTTCAAGCGAGGGCAGGGGGCAGGCAGATTCGGTCATGGGTCGATGATAGTGATCTGTCTAAGCCAAAGCGCAAGCGCGGCTAAAACTGTCGCAGCGCATAGGCGAGTGACGTCGAGCAAGCGCCGCCGCGCAGCGAGGACGTCGTCCCCCTTAGGGGGAAGCGGCGAAGCCGCTCAGGGGCTAATCCAGCAACGCCATGCCCTTGATCTGTGCATAGACCGGCATGCCAGCCTGCAGCTGCAGGGCCTTGGCGGAATGCTGGGTGATGCGTGCCAGCAGCCGGGTGCTGCCCGCCTGCAGCGACACCATGGTCTGGCCCGGACCGTCCTCGCGCAAGGCCAGAATCTGTGCGGGCAGGATGTTGAGAATGCTGCTGCCCTCGGGCTGGCTCAGGCTCAGGCTGACGTCACGGGCCTGCACGCGCAGCTGAACCTGGGTGCCGATCTCGCGAGGGCGGGCCATGACCAGCTGCAGTTGCCCGCCATCAAAGCTCAGTGTACTCAGATGGTCGCTTGCATCGTGGCTTTGCACCGTGGCGTGGACCACGCTGGAGGCGATGTCGCCATGGGCCAGTGGCAGATCCAGACTGGACAGCAGCTCAGTGACCGGGCCTTGGGCCTGAACCCGGCCGGCACTGAGTAGCACCATGTGCTGCGCCAGTCGCGCGACTTCGTCCATGGAGTGGCTGACGTAGATGACGGGAATCTGCAGGTGGCGCTGCAACTGCTCCAGATAAGGCAGAACCTCGGCTTTGCGCTGGGCATCGAGCGCGGCCAGCGGCTCGTCCATCAGCAGCACTTCGGGGCTGGTGGCAAGAGCTCGGGCAATGGCCACGCGCTGGCGCTCGCCGCCCGAGAGTGTGATGGGCATGCGTTCCATGAGATGGCCTATGCCCAGCAGATCCACCGCTTTTTCTTTGGAGACCTTGCGCCGGACGGCAGGGGTGCGCTTCAAGCCATAGTCAATGTTCTTTTGCACCGACAGGTGAGCAAAAAGGCTGGCTTCCTGGAACACATAGCCGAGGGCGCGCTGATGCGTAGGCACCCATTGCTTGTGCTCGTCGTCCTGCCAGACTTGCTGGTTGACGGTAACGCGGCCCTGGGAGCGCTCCAGCCCCGCCAGACTGCGCAGGCAGGTGGTCTTGCCGCAGCCGGAAGGGCCGAACAAGGCGGTGACGCCATGGCCAGGCAGTTTCAGGTCGACATCCAGAGAGAAGTCGGCGCGGGTGAGTTGCAGCCGCGCTTGTATGAAGTTCAGAGTGCTCATGATTACCCGATGTTTTTGCCGCCGGGCCGCCCCAAGGCGAAAACCGGCGCAGCCGGTCGGGAACCCCCTGGGGGGCAGCGGCTACACGCCAGTGAAGCAAGCGTGGGGGTCATTTTTTCGGTTGCAGCCAGTTCAAGGTGAGAAGAATGAGGAAGGAGAACACCACCATGCCGGCGGCCAGCAGATGGGCGTGGCCGTACTCCATGGCTTCCACGTGGTCGTAAATTTGAACCGACACCACGCGTGTCACGCCGGGAATATTGCCGCCCAGCATCAACACCACACCAAACTCGCCCACGGTGTGCGCAAAGGTCAGCACGGCTGCGGTGATGAAGCCCGGACGCGCCAGTGGCACGGCTACGGTGAGAAAACGGTCTAGGGGGCTGGCCCCCAGGCTGGCAGCCGCTTCCATGGGACGAGAGCCCAGGGCTTCAAACGCGCGCTGCAGTGGTTGTACGGTAAAGGGCAGGGAGTAAATCAGTGAGCCGACGACCAGTCCGGCAAAGGTAAAGGGCAGATTGCCCAGGCCCAGAGCCTGTGTGAGCTGGCCAATGGGGCCGTTGGGGCCCATGGTGACGAGCAGGTAGAAGCCGATCACGGTAGGCGGCAGTACCAGCGGCAGGGCAACGATGGCACCAATCGGGCCACGCCAGCGAGAGCGGGTGTGGGCCAGCCACCAGGCCAGTGGTGTGCAAAGCAGCATGAGCAGCACGGTGGTCACGCCCGCGAGTTTGAGCGTGAGCCAGATGGCTGCGTAGTCTTCGGCGTTCAGTTGCATGAGGTCAAAAAAATCCCTTGGTGTCCCAGCTTAGCCGAGTGGCACCAAGGGCAGAGCGGACGATTGAGACGAAAGGTTTGAAGCTAAATCAGCCTCAAACCAATAGGAAACAAGGGTTAGAAGCTATAGCCGTAGGAGCGAATGATCTCGTGTGCCTTGGGGCTGCGCAGGTACTTCATCAAGGCGGCAGCGGCTTCGTTGTCCTTGGCGCTGTTGAGCACGATGGCATCTTGCCGGATGGGCTCGTGCATATTGGCAGGCACCTGCCAGGCCGAGCCTTCGCGGATCTTGCCGTTTTCCATGACTTGCGACAGCGCCACGAAGCCCAGTTGGGCATTGCCCGAGGCTGCGAACTGATAGGTCTGGGCAATGTTCTCGCCCATGACGACCTTGGGCTGCACCTGCGCGGTCAGGCCCTGCTTCGTTAAAACTTCCATGGCAGCCGTGCCGTAGGGGGCCAGCTTGGGATTGGCGATGGCGATGTGCTTGTAGTCGCCGGTCTTGAGTACTTCGCCCTTGTCGTCCACATAACCGGCCTTGGGGCTCCACAGCACCAGTGTGCCGATGGCATAGGTAAAGCGCGAGTCGGCTACGCCCTTGCCTTCCTTGGCGATTTTTTCGGGGGTGGTGTCATCGGCAGCCAGCAAGATGCCGAACGGCGCGCCGTTGTTGATCTGGGCGTAGAACTTGCCAGTAGCACCAAAGGACAGTTCTGCCTTGTGACCAGTGTCTTTCTCGAACTCGGCAGCGATCTTCTTCATGGGAGCCGTGAAATTGGCGGCCACGGCAACCGCCACTTCAGCGGCCTGGGCCTGAGTGGCCCACAGGCTCAGCACGGCCGAACTGGTCACGGTCGCAATCACGGCTACGGAGCGAACCTGTTGAAAGGAAAAGCGTGTGGAACGGGCAGTGATCTGAGTCATTGAAGTCATGTTATTCATTAATGGAATAACGAGTGTAGCGTGAATGAACAACTGAGGTCGAGCGAGGCAATTGCTTGTCAGGGCATGATGGCGGTCTATGCCAGATACAGAAAATTTCGAACAAGAACAATTGGATATCTCCCGCGACGAAGAGGCGGCGCAGGGGAGCGGACTGTCGTCCGATTCGGTTTCTCAGGCGCTGGGCTATGACATGGCCGACCGTCGCATCGCCATCCTGCGCGGTATTGCGCAAAGCGGCTCCATCTCTCAGGCAGCCCGTGACGTGGGGGTAAGCTACAAGGCGGCCTGGCAGGCGATTGATACTCTGACCAACCTGGCTGGGGCGCCCCTGGTCGAGCGCAGTGTGGGCGGCGCGGGCGGCGGTGGCGCCCAGATCACCTCTGCGGGCGAAGAGTTGCTGTATGCCGCAGAAGCCATGATGCGGCTGCGCACGGAGTTGCTGCAGCGCATGCAGTCAGGCACGCCAGGGGGTACGCACCCCAATCTGGGTCTGATGACCAGCATGCGCAACCAGTGGCCCTGTGTGGTGCTCAAGGTGGAGTCCATTGGCGGACAGATTCGGGTCTGGCTGCGCGCGGCAAGCGATGCGGGCTCTGACTGGACTATTGCTGCGCGCATCACGCCCGAGAGCTATGAGCTGCTGGGTCTTGCGCCCGGCGTGCCAGTGCTGGCGCTGTGCAAGGCCACGGCAGTCAAGGTCTGGCTGGGGCAGGAGAAGCCCGCTACAGCCAGCCAAAGCATCAACCTCTGGCCTGCAACCGTGCAGCGCGCAACCTATGGCGCAGCACCTGCCGTGGGGGATGCCAGTGCTTCGGATGAAGCCATTTGTCAGCTGGGATGGGGCGCGCAGATTGTCGGTTTTGCGCCGGCCATGAGTGGCCTTGTGGCCGACGATCAGGTCTGGCTGGAGGTGCCGGAGTCCGCCGTGGTGGTGGCTGTGGCTTCGCAGTAAAAAAAGACCGCCAGTCTTTGCAGACGGGCGGCCGAAAGGGAGTGCCCGGGAATCCGGACTCCCACGTTGAAACAATGTTTCTTCAGTCCACTTTCAGGCCGATCTCCTTGATCAGCGGTGCAAAGCGGGTGCGCTCCTTGGCATGGTGGTCCACAAATTCCTGTCGACTCATGCGAGGCTCGGGCGTGGAGCCCAGGCCTTGCAGTACATCGATCACATTCTTTTGCTCAAGCGCCTTGAGCACACTGGCGCGCACCGCATCAATCACAGGAGCAGGAGTACCTGCCGGGGCGTAGATGCCGAATAGCGTGTCGGCATCAAAGCCGGGCAGCCCGCTTTCAGCCAGCGTGGGAACGTTGGGATATAGCGGCGAGCGCTGGGGGCTGCCAATGGCCAGCAGCTTGAGCTTGCCGGCTTCCACCTGCTTGAGGCCGGGGCCTGGATCGAACCAGTACTGGAGCTGACCGCTGAGTACGTCGGTCAAGGCCGGGCCCGCACCCTTGTAGGGAATATGGGTGGCATCGACCTTGGCTGCGCGCTTGAACATTTCACCAGCCAGGTGAGGCGAGCTGCCGGGACCGGGGGAGCCATAGGAGAGCTTGCCGGGGTTGGCCTGCAGATGCTTGATGAAGTCCTGCACATTGCTCACAGGCAGGCCGGGGTTGGTTTCCAGAAAGACATGTACTCGCGCTACGGCTGCTACGGGGATCAGGTCCTTTTCAGGGTTGAAAGGCAGCTTGCTGTAAATCATCGGATTGATGCTGATGCCGCCGCCACTGCTCAGCAGCAGCGTGTAGCCGTCCTTGGGCGAGCGCACAGTCTCGCCGATGCCGATATTGCCGTTGGCACCAGGCTTGTTGTCAACGATAACGGACTGCCCGAGCACCTGGCTCATGGTGGGCGAAATCGCACGGCCCATCACGTCGGCAGCGCCGCCGGGCGCAAAGTTCACGATCAGGCGGATGGGGCGCTCCGGCCATTTGTCCGCCGCAGAAGCAGGCAGGAAAAAGCTGCTTGCCAGCAAGGCGGGAATCGCAGCCAAGCCGATGCGGCGCAGGCGGTTGAGTGAAGGCTTGTGGGCCATGGTTTGTCTCCTTGGATATTTTTATGAAAGCGGTTGGAGTGGTTCAGGCCACTTCAACTTCGACGACGATGGGGCGGGGGTGGGCAATGGCTTCTTGCAGCACCCGGGCCAGTTGGGCTGCATCTTCCACATGCACGCCGTCGCAGCCGTGGCCCTTGGCCATGGCTACAAAGTCGATGTCGGGCAGGTCAGTGCCCTCCACCTTTTCGCCTTCGCGGTAGCCAAAGACCTTGGAGAAATCCTGCAGCGCGGCATAGCGGCGGTTCTTGAGAATCACAAAGGTGATGGGCAGACGCAGATGGGCCGCACTCCACAGCGCCTGAATGGCGTACATCGCAGAGCCGTCGCCGATGACTGCTATCACTTTTTTCTCAGGCTTGGCCAAGGCAACGCCCACGGCTGCCGGCATGCTGTGGCCCAGGCCACCGCTGCACATGGTGAAGAAGGTCTCGCTATGAAAGATGGGCAGATAGGTCTGGATCGTGGGGCGTGAGCTGGGGGCTTCTTCCACGATGATGCTGTGCGGGTCTCGTACGGTGGCCAGGGTGTGCATGGCGTAGGCAACGGACATGCGCTCGCCATCTGCGGGTGCTGCAGGCACAGAAGGCGCAGACTTGCGTGCGGGGGCGGGGCGCTCGGTGACTGTGGGGCGTTTCAGAAGTTCTTCTATGCCCAGGCGGATATTGCCCACGGCGGCTGTGCCCACAGGGGCCCAGGCGGCAATGGCAGGGTCGTCAATCAGCTGGAACAGTTCGGAGCTTGTCGGGATGAAGGGGCCAGCACCTTCAACGTGATAGGTGAAGGCGGCCGCACCCAGCGCAAAAATCTTGTCATGGCTGCCCAGCAATTCGACGATGCGCTCGCGCATGGCGGGCAGGAAACCGGCAAACAGCGGGTGGTCTTCAGGGAAGCTGCAGCGCCCGCTCATGGGGGCCACAAACACACGGGCCTGATGGCGTTCGGCCAGGGCGACCACTGCATCCCAGGCTCCGGCGCGATCCACGGCTGCGCCGACGACAAAAACGGGGGACTGGGCAGCATCCAGTGCGTCTCCCATGGCCGCCAGAACTTGCGGGTTGGGGCGGGCCTCGAAGCCCACCTGGCGCAGCGTGACGGGCTCACAGGGAACATCCCAGTCATCTGCAGGAATCGAGACAAACACGGGGCCGCGTGGCTCCTGCATGGCAATGTAGTAGGCACGGGCCAGGGCCTGGGGCACGTCTTCGGCACGCGCAGGCTCGCAGCTCCACTTCACATAGGGCTTGGGCAGCTCGGTGGCATCACGTGCGTGTAAAAACGGGTCGAACTGCAGCAGTGAGCGGGCTTGCTGGCCTGCCGTGATAACCATGGGCGTGCGGTTCTTGAAGGCGGTGAAGATATTGGCCATGGCATGGCCGACGCCGGCAGCCGAGTGCAGGTTCACAAAGCTGGCATTGCGTGTGGCCTGGGCATAGCCGTCGGCCATGCCCACGACCACGGTCTCCTGTAAGCCCAGCTCGTAAGAGAAATCTTCGGGGTAGTCGCGAAACAGCGGCAGCTCGGTCGAGCCGGGGTTGCCGAAGATGCGAGTCATGCCCAGCTCACGCAGCATGTCAATGACAGCATGGCGCACGGTGTAGAGGTCGGACGGGGTGGCGGCTTGAGGTGTGGCTTGCACGGAATGTTTCCTTGTAGGGGCGCTCTTCATGGACTGGAGCGCTTCAGAGAACAATCTTGCATGACGGCATAATTTCCAACAATTGAATAAATCATCTAAGAGATATTCGTTTTATGGATATATCGGGCCTGGATCTCAATCTGTTGCGCGTCTTTGATGCCGTGTTTCGCCATGGCAGTGTCAGCCGTGCTTCGCAGGAGCTGGGGCTGTCTCAGCCTGCCGCAAGTCAGGCCGTGACGCGCTTGAGGCAAGTGCTGGGTGATCCGTTGTTTGAGCGCATGCATGGTGGGGTGAGGCCTACGCCCAGAGCCGAGCGCCTTGCCATCGCCGTGCGCACGGCAATGGCCACGCTGGAGGTGGCACTGGCAGAGGCTCATACTTTTGATCCCTTGCAGGCCCACAAACGCTTTCGCATTCACCTCAGTGATATCGGAGAGGCGCGTTTCCTGCCGTCATTGATGCAGGCGCTGCGCGAGCAAGCGCCGAATGTGCAGCTGGAGACCCTGCCCATGCCCATGGGCGAGATTGCCGATGCGCTGGACCGGGGCTCGCTCGACATTGCGATTGGATTTCTGCCCGGTGTCACCGGAACCCAGCAGGAAGTGCTGCTGGCCGATCACTATGCGGTGCTGCTGCGCAAGGAGCATCCTGTGCTCAAGGGGCTGATGGGGACTCAGCTCAGCCTCGAGCATTTGCGCCGCCTGGACTATGTGGCGGTGCGCTCGCATTCCGAGACGCTGCGCATTTTGCGCAAACTGGAGTTGCAGGATCAGGTGCGCTTGTCTGCAGCTCATTTCATGGCAGTTCCAACCATCGTTCGCCAGACGGATCTGGCCGTCATCATGCCGGCCGAAATTGCCGAGACTTTCGAGCGTCAAGGAGACTATGTGATGCTGCAGGCGGATTTGCCACAGAGCGCTTTCGATGTTTCCCTGCACTGGAGTTGGCGCTTTGCGCAGGAGCCCGCCAATCAGTGGTTGAGAGCGCTGGTGGGTGGTGTGTTTCGCCGACGCAGGTAAAGGGGCTGATTGATGAAAAAAGCACTAGGCCTTTTGAGGTTCTAGCGCTTTTTCAGAAAAGGGTTGCAGCTATCTTTATTGAAGCTCTTTGCCCTTGAGCTCGGGAATCAGGAAGGCAGTGGCCAGCATGTCCAGCACGTAGATGGCAGCCAGCAGGGCAATGGCGACCTGGAAGGAGTAAGCCATGGCCAATGCGCCGATGACGACCGGGCCCAGGCCGCCGACAGCGCGGCCGATGTTGAACAGCACGTTCTGTGCCGTGGCACGGGCTTCGGTGGGGTAGGCCTCGCTGATGACGGCGCCGTAGCCGCCCATCATGCCGTTGACAAACATACCCATGAGAGCGCCGACCCACAGCATGGCCGTGGCATCGGTAAGCTGGGAATATGTCAGCACGGAGATGACGGAGCCGACCTGGAAGAGCAGGAACGTCGGCTTGCGGCCGATGCGGTCTGCCAGCTGCCCAAAGACCCAGATACCGATGGACATGCCGACGATGGTGACTGCCGTCCACATGGAGGACTTGGTCAGGCTGAAGCCCATTTGCTTGGACAGGAAGCTGGGCATCCAGATCATGATGCCGTAGTAGCCGAAGTTCTGAACCGAGGTCAGCACGATCACGCCCAGGCTGATCTTGCGCGTGGTCTTGTCCTTCATCAGCAGCTTCAGGCAGTGCATGGCCGAAGGCTGCTCTTTTTTGCTGCGGGCCACGAACACTTCGGGCTCGTGCAGCTTGTTGCGGATGACCCAGGCCACGACGGCGGGGATCACGCCGACCAGGAACATGCCGCGCCAGCCGATATAAGGCAGCAGCAGCGGCGTCAGCAAAGCGGCACCCAGCACGCCGAGCTGCCAGCCCAGGGCGACATAGGAAGAGACGCGGGCGCGGTGACGTGCGGGCCAGGCTTCAGCTGCCAGTGCCATGCCAATGCCGAATTCACCGCCCAGGCCAATACCGGCGATGGTGCGGAAGATCAACAAGTCCCAGTAACCCTGAGCAAATGCACACAGGCCCGTGAAGACGGCAAACAGCACAATCGTCCAGGTCAGCACGCGGATGCGACCGTACTTGTCGCTGAGCATGCCGAAGACGATGCCGCCAAAGACGGCGCCGATCAGCGTCCAGGTCACCAAGGAGCCAGCCTGGCCGGGAGTGAGGTTGAGGTCGGCGGAGATGGCCGAGAGCATGAAGCCCAGAATCAGCAGGTCAAAGCCGTCCATGGCGTAGCCGACGGCCGAGCCCATGAGTGCTTTCCAGCTGTATCCGTTGACTTCTGTTGGAGCGGCGTGCGCGGCTGTGCCTGCCACGGTGCCTGTGGTTTGTGTGGTCACGGTAGAGTCCTTGAGCGAAGACGAACTTTTGGAGCCGGTGCGCCTGCTTTTGCGGAAAAAAGCAGGCCCTCGCTGGGCAAAAGGCCAGCGCGCGGGCACGCAGCGTGCGTGCAGCATCCTTGGGGTGCAACGGGCACGAAAAAGTCCTTGAAGGGGAGTTGAGCGGCGGGAGCATGGCGCGACGCGATCTGCGCTGGTTTCTGCGGTGCAGAAAGGGCAGGGCGGCGCAATGTGGCCTCTGTAAAAAGCGAAAGCCCCAGTTGCGTGAGCAGCTGGGGCTTGTATTTGGTGGTCGTAGCGGGACTCGAACCTGCGACATCAGCATTATGAATGCTGCGCTCTAACCAACTGAGCTATACGACCGACAGTCTGCAATTGTAGATCAAAAAATGACCTTGTCCGGCGATTTGAAGATTTTTGTGAGGCCTGAGAACCAGGTCTCACAAGAAAAAACCGCAGTGTTTTTGCAAACACTGCGGTTTCCTGTCTGGTGGTCGAGGCGGGACTTGAACCTGCGACATCAGCATTATGAATGCTGCGCTCTAACCAACTGAGCTACACGACCAGAGATAGCAATTATATACAGAAATAACCTGCTGCCAAAAAACAGGCACAGAATTTTTTCCTGCCTTTTTTCTGCCTATTGCACTCATTGCGCTCGATCAGTATCCGGTCAAGGACTGATAGGAGTTGAGTGTCGTATAGGTGACGGTACTGTTGACGCAAATACGGCTTCTAACAATAGTTTGCGATTCTGCAAACTTGAAGCGAGTCGTGAGCGTGTCTGAGAGCCAGTTTCCCACATCCCCCCTTTCTTTCTCCCCCCGCCGCCGTACCTTGTTGGCTGCAGCCGGTGCTTCCCTGCTGAGTGCGCCTTGGGTGGCAAAAGCCCAGTCCCCAACCTTGTGCATTGCCGCCACGATTGCCGATACCGGCGTTGAGCGCTTCAATGGTCAGGGCCTGCTCTATGGCGCCAAGGCATATTTCGATGCCGTCAATCGCGCCGGAGGTATTCATGGACGCCAGATCGAATTGCTCAAGGCTGATGACGAGTTCAATGCAGACAAGGCCAAGGACAACGCGCTGCGCTTTGCGGCCGACCCTAGCGTGCTGGCGCTGATTCATCCGCAAGGCACACGCCAGACGGCGGAAATCATGAAGGCTGTGCGCGATCTGCCCATCATCGGCCCCAATACGGGCGCGACGGCGCTGCACAAGAGCGGGGCGAAGAACGTGTTCTGGGTACGAACGAACTATGACCAGGAGGTGGAGCGACTGGTCAAGCTGGCGGACAACCTGGGTCTCAAGCGCTTTGGTCTGGTCTATCCCAACGACCCCTTTGGTCAGTCCGTGCTGGAGTCGTTTCAGGCTTCGCTGGCGCGGCGCAAGATCGAGGCCGTGGGCATCGCCAGCACGCCGGGCACGGCCAGTCTTGAGGTTGAGGCTGCGGCGCAGCAACTGGCGAAATTGCCGGTGCAGGTGCTGATCATGAGTCTGGCGGGCACTGCACCGGCTTTTTATCAGGCCTACCGTGCCGCGGGCGGCGCATCGCTGTGCTATGGCCTCTCCGTCAGCGGTACAGCGGCCAACCTGGCCAAACTGTCCAAAGGCAATGACAGGCCCTTTTTCTCGGTAATCGTGCCTTCGCCCAATGCACAGAAGTTCGAGATCGTGCGTCAGTACCGCCGTGACATGAAGACTGCTGGGTTCGAGAGTGAATCTCTGGTGAGTCTGGAAGGCTATGTGGATGCCTACGTGCTGGCCGAAGGCCTGCGCCGCGCTGGGCCCAAGGCGGATCGTGAGAGCCTGATAGCAGGGCTGGAGAGTCTGTCCAACTTTGATATCGGCGGCGTGCGCCTGAACTTTGGCAAGAACGTGCGCCAGGGCAATAGCTATACCGATACGGTGACGGTTGACGGCAGCGGTAGGTTGATCAGCTGATTACAGCTCTGAATAGAAAAAGCGCCACAGTCATGTGGCGCTTTTTTCATGGCGTGTAACAACGCTGATGGGTTTACTGGTGCGTGAAGTTGGCAGGGCGCTTGTTCACAAAGGCGTCCATGCCTTCCTTTTGATCCTGCGTGGCAAACAGCGCGTGGAACAGGCGACGCTCGAACATTACGCCATCGGCAAGGCTGCCTTCAAATGCGCGGTTCACGGACTCCTTGGCCGCCATCACAGCCAGCTGAGAGAAGCCGCTGATGATGAGGGCTGCGCCCAGTGCTTCTTCCATCATCTTGTCAAAAGGCACAACTCGGCTGACCAGGCCGGCGCGCTCGGCTTCAGTGGCGTCCATCATGCGGGCGGTCAGGGCCATGTCCATGGCCTTGCTCTTGCCCACGGCACGAGGCAGGCGCTGTGTGCCGCCTGCACCGGGAATCACGCCCAGCTTGATTTCGGGCTGGCCGAACTTGGCGTTGTCGGCGGCGATGATGAAGTCGCACATCATGGCCAGCTCGCAGCCGCCGCCCAGTGCAAAGCCGCTGACGGCGGCAATCACGGGCTTGCGGATGCTGCGAATGGCTTCCCAGTTGCGGGTGATGTAGTCGCCGCCATAGGCGTCGGCAAAGTTGTACTTGGCCATGGCGCCGATGTCGGCTCCGGCGGCAAAAGCGCGTTCACTGCCGGTGATGATCATGCAGCCAATGCTTTTGTCGGCATCGAACTTCTTGAGCGCATCGCCCAACTCATCCATCAGCTGATCGTTCAGGGCGTTGAGCTGCTTGGGGCGGTTCAATGTGATGACGCCGACTTTTTCCGCTTCGACGCGGACTTCAATGGTTTCGTAGGCCAAGTTTGTCTCCTGCTAAAGAATGAATCGTTGCTTTTGCCAAGGTTTTGCTAAGAATAACCGCTGGTGCTTGCCGAGGTCTGTCGCCTAGCACCAGCGTTGTGCACGCCGTGCTTAGCCGGCTAAGCCCGTCAGCCAGCGCTCTGCGGCGGCTTTGTCGGTGATTTCCAGGCCCAGATTGCTGATGGTGCTGGCGGCATTTGCATCCTCGCTGGCGGGTTTGGCAAGCACGGCGGACAGCGCCAGAGGCAGTTCCAGAATCTGCCGGTCACGCGCTACCCAGGCAGTGACCTGATTGCAACCGCTGGCGTACAGCGGCACATCGTCCAGTTTGCTGATACGCCAGCGCTGGCCGTCGGCCTCAAGGGCCAGCCATTCGTCGCCTGCCATCATGCCGGCCTGCTCGGCCAGGCCGCCGCGCAGCACGGTCTTGACCTGCAGACCCTGGCTTTCCTGCACGCGCAGGCCCAGTTTCTGTGCCAGCTGGGCGGGTTCGACCTTGCTGTTCACGCCATGCTGGGCCAGCAGTTCGCGCAGCGGCAGATCGTCGGTGGAATGCACCCAGGTTTTCAGTTGCTCGGCGATATCGGCATGGCCTAGGCGGCTGATGACGTCCAGCACATCGGCCTCGCTGATGGGACCGCCTGCAGACTTTGTCCACAGGCCGCGCATTACATCGTCCAGACTGTGCGCTCCCGCAGCGCGCAGCGCCAGGTCCAGGCACAGCGCCACCAGCGATCCTTTGGTGTAGTAGCTGACCGTGTGGTTGGCCGTGTTTTCATCCTGGCGGTAGTACTTGACCCAGGCGTCAAAACTGGCCTCGGCCACGGACTGCACCTGGCGGCCGGGCGTTTGCAGTACCTGGTTGATGGTGCGCGTGATCAGCTTGAGATACTGAGCGCTGTCGATCAGTCCGGCACGGCGCAGGAACAAGTCGTCGTAGTAGCTGGTAAAGCCTTCGAAGAACCACAGCAGTTCGGTGTAGTTTTCCTGCTCATAGTCATAGCGTGCGAACTCGGCGGGGCGCAGGCGTTTGACGTTCCAGGTGTGAAAGTATTCGTGGCTGATCAGGCCCAGCAGAGTGTTGTAGCCCTCGCAGGCCCGGGCTTCACCTTTTCGCGGCAGATCACGGCGGCCACAGATCAGCGCCGTGCTGTTGCGGTGCTCTAGCCCGCCATAGTTGTCGTCCACCACATTGAGCATGAAGACATAGCGATCCATGGGCGGCAGGCTGCCGTCGGCATGCCAGAAGGCGATTTCGGCTTCGCAGATCTTTTTCGTGTCAGCCAGCAGGCGTTCGCCATCAAAGCTGGGAGCAGCGCCTGCAACCACAAACTCATGAGGCACACCGCCCGCCACAAAACTGCCGCGCCAGAAACGGCCCATTTCCACAGGGCAATCCACCAGCTCGTCGTAATGAGCTGCTGTGTAGAGGCCAAAGCCGTTGGTATCGGTTTTTGCGGCCGTCAGTCCGGTCGCCACTTGCCAGCCCTCAGTGGCAGGGCTGCTCAGCAGCTCCAGCGCATGAGGCTGGTCTTCCTGACCATGCACACGCAGGCACAGACTGGTGCCGTTGAAAAAGCCACGGCGGCGGTCTAGCCAGGCGGTGCGCACCGAGGTGTCGCAGGCGCAAACTTGATAGCTGATAACGCATTCTGTGTCTGCGCTACAGCCGATTTTCCATTGATTTTTTCTGAGCTGCTGCGCTTGAACAGGCTGGCCGTTTTGCACGGCGCTCAGGCCTTGCAGGCTCTTGGAAAACTCGCGTACCAAATAGCTGCCGGGAATCCACACTGGCAGCGAGAGCAACTGCCCGGTGGCTGGCTTGGCGATATGCAGGGTGACATCAAACAGATGGGCGTCCACCGCGCTGGCCTGCACGGTGTAGCGGATGTCGGGGTGGATGCCGGAGGGGGTGAGAACAGCAGTCATGACAGCTCCAGAAATGCGGCCGGAGCATGCGAGGCTGTCGCAGCGCACGGGATTTCTGCATCCGCAGTGCGCTGCCCCGGCAATGAGAGAGAGATTACTTGGCGGCGGCTGCCAGCTGCTTTTCCACCTCGGTGGCCGAGATGGCGCCAGGCACGCGCACATTGTTGGAAAAGATCACAGTGGGCGTACCGGTGATCTTGTACTTGCGGCCAAATGCCAGATTGCGCTGGATGGGGGCAGGGTCGCATTGCGCGGCCGGTGCATTCTTGCTGTTCAGCATCTGATCCTGCCAGGCCTTGGCCTGGTCCTTGGCACACCAGATATTGCGCGACTTCTCGGCCGAGTCCGCGCTCAGGATGGGATAGAGGAACACGTAGATAGTGACGTTGTCCACGCTTTGCAGGTCTTTTTCAAAGCGCTTGCAGTAGCCGCAGTTGGGGTCTTCAAACACGGCCATCTTGCGCTCGCCCTTGCCGTGCACGATGGTGATGGCGTCCTTGATGGGCAACTGCTTGAAGTCCACCGCCGTGAGCTGGGTCATGCGGTCTTCGGTCAGGTTGCGCTTGGCCTTGGTGTCGATCAGCTCGCCCTGAATCAGATAGTTGCCTTTGGCATCGGTGTAGAAGATGTCCGTGCCCACGCGCACTTCGTACAGGCCACTCATGGGGGTGGAGCGCACCTCGTCGATTTTTTCGAGCTGAGGAATGCGCTCAATCAGTGTTTTCTTGAGATTGGCATCCTGGGCATGGACGCTCAGGCCGAAGGTCAGGCTGACAGAAGCCAGCAAGCAGGCAACAAGTTTCATGGGGGATTTGCAAGGCCGCGGCAGCGGCAAGATGAGACTATCGGTTTCCGTCATCCCGGCTGAGCCGGGGTGACAGGGCTGAGGGTTGGAGTCCCGTGGGCGCCAGGGGTTCCCTTAAAGCAGGCCCATGGCTTGTCGGGCCATCCAGGACTTGAGCGGGCCACTGCGTTCAAAGCCCTTCATACCCCAGTTGCGCAGCATCTGCACAGGTACTTCGGGGCGGGAAAAAAGCTGCTGCAGGCCGTCCATGGCCAGCCCCATGGGGGCCAGCGAGGCCTTGCGCTCACGCTCATATTGGCGCAGCAGCTTCAGGTCTGCGGGGCTGCGCCAGTAGTCACGCTCTTGCAAAATGCGCGCCAGGGCTTGCACATCTCCCAGGCCCAGGTTCAGGCCCTGGCCAGCCAGAGGATGGACGTTGTGGGCTGCATCGCCGGCCAGCACCCAGTTTTGGCCGCTGTTGTGCACAGATGGGCCGCACCAGCGGTCGGCCACGGCTTGCTGCAGTGGCCAGGTGGAGCGCTCGGAAATGAGCTCCAGCTGGCCCAGTGCGTTCTGGCTGATGGCCTGCAGGCGGGCGGTAAAGCTCTCTTCGTCGCTATCGAGCCAGTCTGGTACCAGGGCCTTGTCCAGCGACCAGACCACGGCCACTTCATGGCCCTCAGGGCCGCCCATGGGCAGAAAGGCCAGAATGCCTTCGGGCGTGAACCACTGGCGGGCAATGCCGCCGTGGGGCAGCTCGCAGCTCAGCCGCGTGGCAATGGCGTGCTGGGGATAAGGGGTGACCGAGAAGTCCACGCCAAACTCGGCGCGTGTGCTGCTGGCGCGACCTTCGCAGACGGCAGTGAGGGCCGCTTCCACCGGCTCCTTGACGATTTCGACCTGAGGCTGGTAACGCACGGCTTCAGACAGGCGCTGCTCCAGTGCAGGCACATCGACAATCCAGGCCAGTGCTTCCACTTCCTGAGAAGCCGCGTCAAACTGGACTTGGCCGTCCAGGTCGCCAAACACCTGCATGCCGGTGACTGGTGTGGCATCTTCATCGTCGGGCCAGCAGCGCAGCGACTGCAGTACGGCTCTGGAGCTGGTATTGAGCGCATAGGCTCGTACATCCTTGTGCTGCTGCGAGCGCGGCTGTGACGGCGCCACCAGCGCGACACGCAGGCGTTCACGCGCCAGCAAGAGAGCCAAGGTCCGGCCCACAATGCCGGCTCCACGAATACATACATCAAAGGTTTGCGCCATGCCCGGCATTGTAGGAGGCGCGGGCTGGGCTTGCGGCCATAGAGGAAACCTCGGTCAGGGGCGCTGTGGGCTGGATGCAACTATTTTGTTGATAGCGCTATGCGCAGGATTTATAAGGGGCTGAGGCCAAAATGAGCATAAATCCAAGATCAAAGGACAGCGATGACTGACTCTTTTTATGACGTGCAGGGGCAGATTGCCGAGCTGTGGATCTATCCCGTCAAATCCTGCGCCGGCATTGCCGTGCAGAGCGCCAGACTTTCACACCATGGCCTGCAATGGGACAGGCACTGGATGGTGGTGGATGCACAAGGTGATTTCTTGACCCAGCGCAGTCATCCACGCATGGCGCTGATCCGCCCCGAGATTACGGATGATTTTTTGGGGCTGCACTTCCCGGGACTGGACAGTCTGCAAATTCCTTTGCTGGCGCAGGGCCGGCGGTGTCGAGCCAAGGTCTGGAAAGATACGGTGGAGGCCTGGGATCTGGGGGAGTGGGCCGAGCCTGCGCAAAAGTGGCTCAGCCAGGCTTTGGGTGAGGACTGCCGTCTGGTGCGTTTTGATCCAGCCCAGCCTCGCCAGGCCAGTGAGCGCTGGGTGGGTCAAAACCAAGCTCCTGTGCACTTTGCCGACGGTTACCCTTTGCTGGTGCTCAGCGAGTCGGCGGTAGATGAGCTCAATCAGCGGCTGTTGCAGGCCGGTGAAGCGGCTGTGGATGCGCGCCGCTTCAGGGCGAATATCGTGATCTCCGGTCTGGAGGCCCATGACGAAGACAGAGTGGAGCAACTGGAGGTGCAGGAGTTCCCCGGGCTGAGTCTTGTCCCCTGCAAACCCTGCACGCGCTGTCCCATTCCTGATATTGACCCTGATACCGCCGTGGCCGGCGTGGCGGTGGGACAGGCCATGGGCCGCTATCGCCAGGATGCCCGCGTGGACGGCGCGATCACCTTTGGCATGAACGCCATCGTTCAGGGACTGCCTCCAGAGCCGCACGCCTTGGCAGAGCTGCGACTAGGTCAGCACCTGGCGGGCAATCTGCGCTTTGGCGAATAGCGCAGCGGTTGTAAGCCTTTGTCTTTCAAGCGCTTGGGGTACTCATGTCATAGTCGGGCGACACTCACAGTGTCCAATAGGGATATTGATCGCAGCATGACAGGGAGGACCTCATGGCTGAGTTTCTGGGGGGCGATTTCGTTGTTATCACGGGCAGCAGCGCCTTCGCTGGCAAGATCGCCCGTCTCGCATTTCCGGCCCCGACTAAAGACTTCCGGCTGCCGGATGGGAATGCTCATATTGCAGGCCAGCACGGTGACTGGGTGCTGGAGTTTGCGCAGAAAGTGCCTGCATTGATGCGTGGCTGTCAGACGCCCTGCATGACCAAGTACCTTTGTATCTCGCAGACGCAGCTTCGCAGGCTGGAGCAGACAGCAGGGCTGGATTTGCTGTTTGGGCCCATGCGCGATGAACTTTCTCAGGCAATAGCCTGATTAGTCCTGCGTCGTCAGACTTTTTCCTCACGATTCTTCAAGCCTGCCTTGGTGCAGGCTTTTTGCTGCAGCAGTGAAGCGGCGGTGCATTCTGCCCAAGATGAGCAGAGATTGCCGGGTCATTACAATCGGTGGCTTTCCGAGCCCAGACCCAGTCACTGCTATTCAAGCAAAGTGATTCTGAGCCACCTCTTCAAAAGAACACCGAACACGCCCCAATGCGGATCGGGCACTTCCGCCACGCAGGTGTGGTGCCAGGCAAGTGCATTGATATATAAGGAATTTCCATGAGCCTCAAATGTGGCATCGTGGGTCTGCCCAATGTGGGCAAGTCCACTCTTTTCAACGCGCTGACCAAGGCTGGCATCGCCGCCGAGAACTATCCCTTGTGATGGCGTTGTAAGGAAGTCCTTACATATCAATGAGATCCGATGGGTGGAAGCATCGGCATCCTCAAAATCGAGACAAAGATATGACTCAGCCGCAGAGTCTAACCTGCTTCCACACGGTTTGAAGAAGGACGCGCAAAGCCCTCGGGAGGGCTTCTGGCGCGTTTTTTTATGCCTGCTAATAGGGTGCGTTGGGTAACTTTTCCGCGCGACTCTACGGAGCTAGAAAAAAGTTCGAGAGCGCAAAAAGTTCGATTCATATACTGAATGCATCTGAATTTTTGTTCGCACAGCTGGGGTCGATTGTGAGTGTTTTGGAAAGTGTGACGAAGGTGTCCGCCAAGGTGGATTACTTGATGTTGGAGTTGAAGACGGTTGAGTCCTCGAACTTCACAGCGGTGCAGAGGAGCATCAATACGGCAGTAAAAGATTTGTTCGATCAGCCGTTGCATTACAAAGTGTTTGCAGATCCTATGGATGAGACTGAGGGACATTCAGCACGCGTGTTTCGCGTCAAATTCCATGATGTGCCATCGCTGGATTGGATGAAAAGGTTGGTGCGGCACTTACATTGCCATCACGGATTTACGGCACATGCAGCTCCAATCGAGCTGGAGATTGCATGGCAGCTCATTGACAGCCTTGGCGCCCTTGAGCTGGCCAGGCTTATTCCGAAGCTGGCTTCCGGTCTCAGTGAGCCGCGTATCTATGCCAAGCACTTGTGGGTTATGCCTCAAAGCACGGCGCAGCTCGAACAACTTCTTGAAGACGATTGGGTGGTCTCGTTCGGCCACAACGAGACGGCCAAAAATCCTTCCCCATACACCCACCGCTTTTATTTCAAGAAAACGGATAACGGGGGGCAGCCGCTGAACCCAGCAAAGTGGCATGCGCGTTTTGAACTGACCTTGAGGGAAGCCTACATGCGAGAGCATTACCAAAGCTTGGACATGCTCAAGGAGATGACCGCCAAGGAAGTTATGGAAAAGGTCAAGCTTCGCCAGGTCAAGGAATTGGATATGTCGCCGGAGTTGCCGTTGCATGTCCGTGCGTTGCACCATGCACGTGCCAGCTTGGGGCAGCAGGTGGATGCGTTGTCGTGGTGCGCTCCTAAGGGGAAACGCGTTTTTTCCAAGTGGACTGAGTCGTGCCGTGAGGACGATAAGAGGCTTCGGGATGCCGTTACCAATCTTTTGGCTCGTTGGTTAAGGCCTGGACAAAGTTCGAGCGGATTTGACGCATTCCTCATGAATTGGCAAGGCTTTTGACGACGATGCTATTACCTAATCAATAACTACTTACTTATCTTCTAGATGTAAGTAAGGAGGTATGAGCGGCTTGTGACGAATTTGGAAGAATTTCGTGGCTCGTCACTCATCGGACCTTCTTGGGTAGGGGTTGAACTTAATGCTGCCGACGGTCAGTCGATGTGTGTGCTTGATGGTTGCTCCTGACGCAGTCCCATAGGTCTTGACTCCGCGAGCGTCCAAGCGGCTCCTGTCCATGTATTGCCTGCAGCCCGACTCAACTCTCGCATGCGGAATGTTGATGCTTGGGTATATGTGCGCCTGCCTCCTCTCCGGATGTGATCTCCATAGGTCGCATCAATGCCTCACTACATAAACAGACATATGAACTCAATCGTCCAACTCCGACTATCCGTCCCGTTCGAACAAAAAGATGTTGCCAAGGCTTTGGGTGCACGTTGGGAGCAAACCGAAAGGTGTTGGTATGTGCCCCACGGCCTAGATATCAATGTGTTTTCTCGCTGGTGGCCGAAGGGCCTCAAGGCTTCAGACAAAGCCTCTAGGAGGGCTGCTAACGGCGTCAGGGCGGTGCAGGCATCGCGAGGTGGCGCATTCCCTTCTAAACGCGTCAGGGCCTCTTCTGGCTGCTCTAGCAAGGCCGGACACTCCACGACGGGACCAGCAAGCGTTGAGGTCGACCCAAGTTCGGCCCTTCCTTGGGAGTGATATCCGCTTTGGGGCTTACATGGCAGCGGTCAAGCGCTACTGCAATGTAGAATGTTCTTTTTAGGTATACCTCAATAGAACTAGCTATTTCTGGTTCTGCTTATGAGGATTTACAACCTAAATCGAACCAAATCCTGCGAACCATCTATAACGAACCGAAGCATGTTTGTCCGCGCCTACCTTCGAGCCTCCACACAAGAACAGGACGCTACTCGCGCCCGTGCCGCCCTTGAGTCCTTCGCTGCAGAGCGGGGTCTGACCGTAGCTGCGTGGTATGTGGAGAATGAGTCAGGGGCCAGCCTAAAGCGTCCTGAGCTATTCCGCTTGCTTGGCGACTGCCAAGCGGGTGACGTGCTGCTAATCGAGCAGGTGGATCGCCTGTCGCGTTTGAACGATGCGGACTGGGATGCCCTGAAGCGCGAAATTGGTGCGCGCGGTGTGCGCATCGTGGCGCTGGACTTGCCGACCTCATGGCAGTGCATGACAAGCACTGACGAGACTACGGCACGTATATTGGCTGCCGTGAATGGGATGCTGCTGGATATGTTGGCTGCGATTGCCCGCAAGGACTACACAGACCGCCGCCGTCGTCAGGCTGAGGGGATTGCCAAGGCCAAGACTGAGGGCGTCTACAAGGGGCGCAGGGAGGATACAGAGCGCAATGCAGCCATTGTGTCTATGCTGTCAAAGGGCCTGACGTGGAGCGAAATTCAGAAGGCAACAGGGTGTAGCCGGAGCACCCTGAGCCGGTTACGCACTCGCCTCAGTCAAGCCGAGTGAGCTTTTTACTGGTAGGTGCGAGTGATGGCGAGGAACAGCTTTTCTGCGTCAACAAGTGGGCATACAAAAATCTCTCGACACTCGACAGCTTCGCCATTCTTTTGATAGACGATGGGCTTACGCCATTTTTCAAGGGCTCCGTGTATTTCAAATTCACACTTGCCTGCATCTTTCAGAATTCTGACACTGCGCTTGATATCCCAGTCATTGACGCCTCCGTATGAACTGGATTGCAGCCAAGTAACTCGGCCATCAGGATCAACCTCACTGAATCCAACCTTGATGAAGCCGTTGCGCTCCGAGTGCGCAAGGTAGACGTATCCAGCAGCTGAGCTTCTTAGCTGGTAGGCGATCTTTGAGGTGTCACACTGGATGCAGTGCCCGGCCTTACTGCGTAAGGTATGTCCTGCAGCCTTGCATGGAGAGCCTCCGTAGTAGAACTTATGGCCGCTTTCGTTCATAAATGCTTCACGGGCTGACTTGGAGAGATGGCCAGCATCAACGACCAAGGACAGTGAGATGCCCTGTGATTTCAAAAAAGCCAGTTGCTCGGCTGAAAGTTGTGACATGTGCCCCTCCTTGTTATGTGCCGGAAGAGTGTGACACAGCAGCACGATTTCCTCTACGATCTACATATCGCAGCAGGGCTGCTAGAGGTGCACAAAAGTGTGTGCCACTTCCCATCGCCCGCTCCATTTCGATGCTTAGCGCGGTCAAAAATTCTTTGTATTTTTGTTGAAGCTTCTTTGTGAAGGTAAAGAGTCGCCGGAAACCCAATCCTGTATTGGGTTTCAGCGTTTTCTAGCTCCTGCTGGACGCTACTCAAACGCTACCGTGACGCTACAGAATTCGGCCTTTTTTCTGTGCAAGTTCGGAGCGAAGTCCTAGGGGGAAATGGATCGCGTCAATACATTGCAGTGATCAAAATCCGAGCTGACAGAAAATTCTTATACATCCATGTGAGCAAGAGGTCTGCTGCCTTATCTGTCATTGGTCTTGGAGAGACTTAGTAGCTTGAGCTGGATTCTTTGGAGAGCTTCGGTAAGTAGGTCAATGTCGGCAGATATGTAGTGCCGATTCAGAGTGTCGGATTTAGGTGGGGTGTGATTCAGCGCACGGCGAAGGATGGCATCCGAGAAGCCCTCTGCTTTACCCACTGAGGCGAGCAGCTTGCGTAGGTCATGCAGCATGAACTTGGGCGCTCCGGCTCTCACAGCCATTTCAGACAGGTGCTCGGCACTGACCCCTTGAAACAGCTTGGCATCCGGCTTAAGGCCTTGGCAGCGCCGGTTCAGTATGTCCTGCATTGCGGGCGTTATAGGCAGGCTGTGAGGCTTCCCGTTCTTGGTCATGGGGATGGATAGCAATCCACGCTCGAAGTCGATCTGAGCGCGTTTTAGCTCGCTGCATTCGCTTCGCCTCAGACCGGTGTAGAGCAAGAGCATCAGGCAGTCCCGCTGCGGCTCTGAAAGCGTATCCACGGCCTTCTTCCACGCGGGAAGGTCTGAGGCCTGCAGGGTGCGCGGTCTGGGCTTCGCGCGCTCGGGCATCAGGCCTGCAGCCGCCAGCTTGTTGAAGGGGGTTGCGAGGTCAAGCCCGTGAACCGCATTCACATACTTAAATAAAGAGCCTATGACGCCTCGGCCCAGCTCCACCAAGGCTGCGCCCTTTGTCTTGGCGAACTCGTGGCAGTGGGCCGCGAAGGCTTGCCCCTGCATGTCCGCCACAGGTCGATTCAGCCAGTCAGCAAAGTGGGTGCGGAAGAAAGACTGATAGCGGGTCTGGCTGGATGCCTTGAGCTTCTTGGCAGAGCTATAGGCCGGTATGACCTCCGAGAGCGTAGGAAGCTCTCTGGCGGCCTTTGCTGGCGCTGCTGGCATGACCCCGTTGCGGCAGTCTCGGATCAACTCTATGGCCCTGTCTCGGGCCTCGCTGACGCTCAGCAAAGGCCAGCGACCCAAGGTGCGACGGAACTGCCTGCCCCGGACGCTGGTGGCAACCATGAATGTCTTTGTGCGAGCGTTGACCTTGAGGCAGAAGCCGCAAACGACTCTATCCCTCAAGACAGTCCCTTGCTTCAAACCGTCCCTTACCAGCAGAGATTCGCTGATCATTACAATCGGCATAGATTTCAGTGACAAAACCAGAACAAAACTCTGCAAAACAGAGTGCTTCTGAGTCACATCTCTCCAGAACACCGAACACGCCTCAATGCGGATCGGGCACTTCCGCCACATGGGTGTGGTGCTCGATAGTGCATTGATACATAAGGAATTTCCATGAGCCTCAAGTGCGGCATCGTGGGCCTGCCCAATGTGGGCAAGTCCACTCTCTTCAACGCCCTGACCAAAGCCGGCATCGCTGCGGAAAACTATCCCTTCTGCACGATCGAGCCCAATACCGGCGTGGTGGAAGTACCTGATCCGCGTCTGGATCAGCTCTCCGAGATCGTCAAGCCAGAGCGCATTGTTCCTGCCATTGTGGAATTTGTGGACATCGCGGGCCTGGTGGCTGGTGCCTCCAAAGGTGAAGGCCTGGGCAACCAGTTCCTGGCTCACATCCGCGAAACCGACGCTATCGTCAACGTGGTGCGCTGCTTTGAAGACCCCAATGTGATCCACGTGGCCAACAAGGTCGACCCGATTGCCGATATCGAAGTTATCCAGACCGAGCTGTGTCTGGCCGATATGGCCACGGTAGAGAAAGCGCTGAACCGCTATACCAAGGCCTCCAAGTCGGGCAATGACAAGGAAGCCGCCAAGCTGGTGTCACTGCTGACGCCCATCCTGGACGCGCTCAATGAAGGCAAGCCTGCCCGCGTGGTGCCCGTGTCCAAGGAAGACGCACCCCTGCTCAAGCAGTTCTGCCTGATTACCGCCAAGCCCGCCATGTTTGTGGGCAACGTCAGCGAAGACGGCTTCGAGAACAATCCCCTGTTGGATCAACTCAAGACCTACGCCGAAGCCCAGGGTGCCCCTGTGGTGGCCATCTGCGCCAAGATCGAAGCCGAAATGTCCGAAATGGACGACGAAGACCGCGATATGTTCCTGCAGGAGCTGGGTCTGGAAGAGCCGGGCCTGAACCGCCTGATCCGCGCCGGCTTCAAGCTGCTGGGCCTGCAGACCTACTTCACCGCAGGCGTGAAGGAAGTGCGTGCCTGGACCGTGCCGATTGGTGCGACTGCCCCTCAGGCTGCAGGCGTGATTCACGGCGACTTCGAGCGCGGCTTCATCCGTGCGCAGACCATCGCATTTGACGACTACATCCAGTACAAGGGTGAGCAGGGCGCCAAGGATGCCGGCAAGATGCGCGCTGAAGGCAAGGAATACATCGTCAAGGATGGCGATGTACTGAACTTCCTGTTCAACGTCTAAGGACAGGCAGCCGTTGAGCGATACCGAGCAGCATTCCGTACAGGCGGATCTGGTGGCGGTGCTGGTCGCCGTCACCGGTGGTCAGCCCCGCATCCTGACCACCCGGTCGGGGCTGGCCCTGCCTGCCGGGCCGTTCACCAGCAACCACCGCTCGCTGCAGGCCAGCCTGCGCGCCTGGGTGGAGACGCAGACCCACCATCCACTGGGCTTTGTGGAGCAGCTCTACACCTTTGCAGACCGTGATCGCTCGCAGGAGCTGGGCATGCGCGCCATCTCCATCAGCTATCTGGCGCTGACGCGCGAGCTGGATGAAGCGGGGCAAACCCAGCCCGGCTGGCAGGACTGGTATCGCTACTTCCCTTGGGAGGACTGGCGCGATGGCATGCCTGCCGTGGTGCAGGAAAAGATTGGCCCCGCTTTGCATGACTGGAGCGAGTCTGCTTCAGATAGTGTAGCTAGAAGCGCTCGTTGGCAAAGGGCTTCAATGACTTTTGGCTTGGATGGCCATGAGTGGAATGAAGAGCTGGTATTGCAGCGTTACGAGTTGCTGTTTGAGGCCGGTTTTGTGGCCGAGTCCTGGCGTGACGGAGCTCCCGCACCTGTTGCGCAACTGCTGCCAGGCATGGCCATGAGCAATGACCATCGCCGCATTCTGGCCACGGGAATGGCGCGGCTGCGGGCCAAGATCAAATATCGACCCGTGGTGTTTGAGTTGATGCCCGAGGAGTTTTCACTGCTGCAGCTGCAGCAGGCGGTCGAGGCCTTGGCAGGGCGCTGCTTGCACAAGCAGAACTTTCGCCGCCTGATCGAGCAACAAGCGCTGGTCGAGGAAACCGGGCAGATGACGGCAGCCGGTGCCGGGCGACCCGCCAAGCTGTTTCGCTTTCAGCGCAATGTGATGCTGGAGCGTGCCATTGCTGGCAACAAGCTGCCTCTGGCCAGAGGTCACTGAGCTTTTTCACCATTGCTTATCTGATGACCAGGTTGAAGGGTAAGGCTTGACCTGATTAATGCTCAGGTTTAGCATAAGTGCATGTAACCCACTACCACGCGATGCCTGAGACAAGCATCGCGTTTTTTACACTATACAAATACTCAAAATGAGCATTAATAAAGTTGCTGCCTTGCCTGTTTCTCCCTTGCCCGATGTGATGCTGGAGCCGCTGGTGCGCATGGCCTTGCTGGAAGACCTGGGCCGCGCCGGTGACCTGACCACGGACACCATCGTGCCCGCAGATGCGCAGGATGAGCTGCGCTTGGTGGCGCGTCAGGACGGTGTGCTGGCGGGGCTGGATCTGGCGCGCCTGGCGTTCACGCTCATGGATGGGCAAATGCAGTTCGAAGCCAGCTGCAGCGATGGCACTTTGCTCAAGCCGGGCACGGAAATCGCTCGCATTCGCGGCAAAAGCCGCGCCATGCTCACGGCCGAGCGCACGGCTCTCAACTACCTCTGTCACCTCAGCGGTGTAGCCACGGCCACAAATTCGATTGCCGAAGCCATCAAGCCTTTTGGCACGCGCGTGACCTGCACGCGCAAGACCATGCCGGGCCTGCGCTCGCTGCAGAAATATGCGGTGCGTGTGGGGGGCGGCAGCAACCACCGCTTTGGTCTGGATGACGCCGTACTCATCAAGGACAACCATATTGCGCTGGCGGGCGATCTGGCTACCGCTGTGGGTCGCGCGCGTGCTGGTGTCGGCCATATGGTCAAGATCGAGTTGGAAGTGGATACGTTGGCCCAGCTGGATCTGGCCTTGTCGCTGGGCGTGGATGTGGTGCTGCTGGACAACATGAGCCTGGACGATCTGCGCACCGCTGTGGGCATGTGCAAGGGCAGGGCGATTACTGAAGCATCGGGTCGGATTACGCCTGAGACTGCGCCCGCAGTGGCAGCCACTGGGGTTGATCAGATCGCCGTGGGCTGGCTCACGCACAGTGCCAAGGTGTTGGATATTGGCCTGGATGTATGAAAGCCCCCTGAGCCGCTGCACGGCTTCCCCCGAGGGGGACGACAGCTTCGCTGCGCGGCGGCGCTTGCTTGCTGTCTCTGGGTTGGGCCGTGCTTCGTTTGAGATTTGCCGGTTAGAGGGAGGGTGTGATGTCATCGACATCTAAGCGTCGTGGGCTTGTCGTGTTGGCGGCGGCGGTTTTTGCAACAGCTGCTGCTGGCCTGTGGCAGGCCCGCACAGGTACTGCCGCCATGCGCTTTGAAAAGCCCATCACCATTGTTGTGACCTTTCCGCCGGGGGGCGGAACGGACTTGCTGGCACGCAAGCTGGGGGCGGAGTTGCAGCAGCGCATTGGTCAGCCAGTAGTGGTGGAAAACCGTCCGGGTGCCAGTGGCAACATTGGTGCGCGTGAGGTGGCCCATGCCAGAGCAGATGGCAGTGTGCTGTTGATGGCCAACAGCTCTTTCTCGATCAATCCAGGGGTGTATCGGCATCTGGATTTTGATCCCCGTCATGACTTCAAGGCTGTGTTCAACGCAGGCACGATTGCTTCGGTGCTGGTCGTTCCTGCGCAAAGCAGCATTCATCGCCTGAGCGATGCGCTGGAGAGCACTTCGGAGCAGGCTCCATTGGCTTTTGCCAGCTGCGGCAATGGCACACCTCAGCATATGGCGGGTGAAATGCTGGCTCAGGCGCAACAGGTGCGTCTGCTGCACATCCCGTTCAAAGGCTGTGGGCCAGCTGTTACTGCGGTGGCCGCCGGTCAGGTGCCGTTTGGGGTGGTGACGGCCAGCAGTGCGGCTCCTTTGCTGGAGGCGGGGCGTGTGCGTGCCATAGCCATCACGGCTCCTCAGCGCATCGCACAGCTGCCCGATGTGCCTACGGTGGCCGAGCAGGGCATCAAGGCCTTTGCTGTAGAGCAATGGCATGGTCTGCTGGCACCTGCAGCTACTCCGGACTCGGTGGTCAAGCAGCTGCATGAAGTTCTGGCGCAGATTCAGCTTGATTCGCAGATGCAGCAGTCGCTGCAGCAGCAGGGCTACACCTTGGTCCAGCAGTCACCCGCCCGGTTTGGCGAGGAGATCCTGAGCGATATGGACCGTTATGCCGTGGTGACCCAGAGTCTGGGCCTGAAGGTGGATTGAGGCTTGCAGCCTGAGCGGAGGCTTCACTGCCTGCCGATGAATCGCCCAGTGACTTCGGGCGATTTTTTTTTTTGCTCATTTATTTATAGCTTAAAGGGCTTTTTATACAAGGGCTGAGGGTTTAAAAATGCTGAAATTGCCGGCCTGGAAAAGCTGTGTCACAGTGCGGCGCTAAAGTCTTGCTCAGTGCCTTGCCGGCTTAGAGCGCTACCTCTGAAAAACGCACATAACAGGGAGGAAATCCATGTCATTCCACAAACTGCTGCTGGTGTCTGCCGCCGCCTTGAGCACAGTGGCGCATGCCGCGCGCCCCATGAATACCGATGATGCGCGCATCGTTGATCCCAAAGCCTGCCAGCTGGAGAGCTGGGTCAAGCATCCCAAGGGGCATACCGAGTTCTGGGCCCAACCCGCCTGTAACTTCACGGGAAATCTGGAGCTCACCGTGGGTGGAGCCTTGAATCGCGAAGATGGCCGTACACGTGGCAGTGCACAGATGCTGCAGGGCAAGACTCTGTTCAAAACCCTGGAAAGCAATGGCTGGGGGTGGGGACTGGCTGCAGGCGTATCACGTGATCCACGCCGCGAGGCGGGCGGTGGCCATGATATGTATGCCTATGTACCTGTGAGCTGGTCTCTGGCCGATGACAAGGTGGTCCTGCATACCAATCTGGGGTGGCTGCGAGAGCAAGGCACGCGTAGCCACCATCTCACCTGGGGGCTGGGCAGCGAGACCCAGTTGCATGAGCGTACCTGGCTGATTGCCGAGACCTATGGTCAGGGCTCGGGCAAGCCATTCATGCAGGTCGGTGTGCGTTACTGGGTGGTGCCGGATCGCGTGCAGGTCGATGCTACCTACGGCAACCGTATGGGTGAAGGCAGCCAGCGCTGGTTCTCACTGGGCTTGCGCTTGCTGACACCTTCGTTTCTGCCTTGAGAAGGACTCAGAAAAAGCGCTGAATGATCTGGTGCAGTCCGGCAGTCATCAAGGTGTAGCGCAGGAACTTGCCAACTGCCATATAAGCCACGCAAGGCCAGAAGGGCAGGCGCACCCAGCCTGCCACAGCGCAAAGAGGGTCGCCTACGACAGGCAGCCAGCTCAGCAGGCAGGCTTTTGCACCATATTTGCGTAGCCAGTAGCGCGCGATGCGGTTCCAGCGAGACTTGTGGTGCATGTTCTGCGGCACAGGGTCTCCGTGCTGGCGCAGCTTTTTGGCCTGCCTCCAGGCTTGATTGGCGGCCAGGCCCATCCACCAGCTGATGGCGCCGCCCAGCGTATTTCCGGCCGTGGCGACAAAGATGGCAGGCCAGAACAGGTCGGGGTTGGCCGAGACCAGAGCTGCGACCACGGGCTCGGAGCCCAGAGGCAGCAAGGTTGCAGACACCAGAGCGACGACGAACACGGTACTCAGGCCCATTTCAGGCAGGGCCAGCCATTGCAGCAACTGATGTATCCAAGCTTCCATAGGGCGGCTAGTTTAGGCTGCTTGCTCAATTCCCTTGGAATTTGCAGTCGCTGGTCTGTCTAGGTGCTGCAGGCTGTTGTATGGTTTCTTTTCCAAATGCATGTGCAGGTGTGTCTGGGTAACGTCAGATCAATGGGAGTAAGAATGGTTTTCAGGCCTGTGACAAAAAAAATGCGATGGGGACAGGTGATGGGGCTGGGCTTTGCCGTACTTTTGATAGCAGGGTGTGCCCAAGGAATAAAGACAGAGACCTCGCCAGACAAGAAAACCGGTCAGCCGCAGTCAGCTGATCTGGTGGCACTGGCCACGCTGGCGCCGGGTATCAGGCAGGACATGCGCTATGCCGGTCGGCATAACTTCATGGGCCGGCCCGTGGCAGGGTACGAGGCGGGTGTCTGCTGGCTCAGCCGTACGGCTGCACAGTCCTTGGCTGCGGTTCAGCAGGAGCTGCAGGAAAAGGGGCTGAGCCTGAAGGTCTACGACTGCTATCGCCCTCAGGCTGCAGTGAATGACTTTGTTCGCTGGAGCAAGGATATGGCCGACCAGAAGAACAAGGACATGTACTACCCGCGTGTGCCCAAGAACGAGCTGCTCAAGCGTGGCTATATTGCCGAGAAGTCCGGGCACAGCCGCGCCAGTACAGCGGATTTGACGCTGATGGTGGTGGATGCCCGGCGCGCCAGCAAGCATGTGAATGGACCTCTGGCGGATGGCATTGATGTCGATATGGGCACGCCTTTCGACATGTTTGATGAACAGTCCCATACCGACAATGCACGCCTGTCCCCGGATGTGCAACACAACCGCCGCTGGCTGCGCACCCTCATGCAGCGCAATGGCTGGAAGAACCTGCCTGAAGAGTGGTGGCACTACACCTTGATCGCAGAGCCTTACCCCGAGCAGTACTTCGATGTGCCGGTGCGCAAGAACTAGAGTGTTGTGCGACCGCCCTGGATAGTGATTTGCACTGCAGGGTAATGGTCAGGGCTTGATCTGCTGAAATTTTGGGCAGGTATAATCCAGCCCTCTTTTCCTGCACCCGGTCAGTTTCAGGCATGCACAGCCTGCAGCGACCCCAGAACCCCTTTCATGCCCGCCCTGCACATTGGTCATATTCCATTGGCAAATCGTTTGTTTGTCGCTCCCATGGCGGGTGTGACGGATAGGCCATTTCGCCAGTTGTGCAAGGCCCTGGGCGCGGGCTACGCGGTCAGCGAGATGGTGACTTCGCGCAAAGACCTGTGGAACAGCCTCAAAACCAGCCGCCGTGCCAACCATGAGGGCGAGCCCGGCCCGATCTCGGTGCAGATCGCCGGCACCGATGGTCCCATGATGGCCGAGGCGGCTGTCTACAACATCGAGCGCGGCGCGCAGATCATCGACATCAACATGGGCTGCCCGGCCAAGAAGGTCTGCAACAAATGGGCGGGCTCCGCCCTGATGCAGAACGAGCCGCTGGCCGTGGAGATTGCCCGTGCCGTGGTCGATGCCGCGCGTCCCTTCAATGTGCCTGTCACGCTGAAGATGCGCACCGGATGGTGCGATGAGCACAAGAACGCGGTGCTGCTGGCGCGCCAATTTGAAGACGTGGGCATTCAGATGCTCACCGTCCATGGCCGCACGCGCGAGCAGGGCTACAAAGGCTTTGCCGAGTACGACACGATTGCCGCCGTCAAGCAGGCTGTGAGCGTGCCCGTGGTGGCCAATGGTGATATCAACAGCCCCGAGAAAGCCCGCGATGTACTGGCCTACACGGGGGCGGATGCCATCATGGTTGGCCGCGCAGCGCAGGGCAGGCCATGGATCTTTCGTGAGATCGCACACTTTCTGGCGACAGGTGAGCACATGGCGCCGCCGCTGGTGGCCGAGCTGCGCCGCCTGCTGCTCGAGCATCTGCAGGATCACTACAGCCTGTACGGCGAGGGAACGGGCGTACGCAGCGCGCGCAAGCATATTGCGTGGTATCTGCGGGCCCTGCCGGGCGGGGAAGAATTCAGAAAACACATCAACACTATTGAGGACTGCGCGGTGCAATGGCAGGCCGTGGCCGACTATCTGGATGCCCTGGGGCAGCAGATGGAGCGGATCCCGGCGGTCACGGCCGCTGCTGAAACCAGCAGCGAGCTGAACGAACCCGCAGAAATGACTGCATGAGCAATCAGAATTTAGAACAAGTTGTGCGCGATAGCCTGGAGGGCTACTTTCGCGATCTCGAGGGCGAGACACCGGCCAATGTCTATGACATGGTGATTCGCCTGGTCGAAAAGCCGCTGTTGGAGGTGGTGATGGGCCAGGCCGACAACAACCAGTCTCGCGCTGCCGAATGGCTGGGCCTGAACCGCAATACCTTGCGCAAGAAGCTGGTCGATCATCAGCTGCTCTAAATCGATAAAGCTACCGAATCCATAGCTGCAAGCGCTTGATAGATATGTGTTTGCAGCTTGTTTTTATCCAAACTTTGAATTGACGCCCATGAAAGCTCTGATCTCCGTCTCTGACAAGACCGGCATCGTTGAATTTGCGCAAGCCCTGCACGCCCTGGGCGTGCAGCTGCTGTCCACCGGTGGCACGGCCAAGCTGCTGGCCGACAAGGGTCTGCCCGTGACCGAAGTGGCTGAAGTCACCCAATTCCCCGAAATGCTGGACGGCCGCGTCAAGACCCTGCACCCCATGGTGCACGGCGGCCTGCTGGCCCGCCGCGATTTCCCTGAGCACATGGCTGCGCTGAAGGAACACGGCATCGAGACCATCGACCTGCTGGTCGTGAACCTCTACCCCTTCGAAGCCACCGTGGCCAAGGCGGGTTGCACACTGGCTGATGCCATCGAGAACATCGACATCGGTGGCCCCGCCATGGTGCGTTCCGCCGCCAAGAACTGGAAGGATGTGGGCGTGCTCACCGCTGCCGACCAGTACGAAGCCGTGCTGGCCGAGTTGAAGGCCAACGGAAAGCTGAGCAACAAGCTGCGTTTTGAGCTGTCGGTGGCTGCGTTCAACCGCATCAGCCAGTACGACGGTGCCATCAGCAACTACCTGTCTTCCGTGAAGTTCGAAGACGAAAAGCTGAGCGAAGAATATGTGCCCGAGCGCGCATCCTTCCCCGGTCAGTTCAACGAGCAGTACCTGAAGGTGCAAGACCTGCGCTATGGCGAAAACAGCCACCAGCAAGCTGCCTGGTACCGCGACGTGAACGTGGCGGACGGTTCGCTTGCTACTGGCGTGCAGCTGCAAGGCAAGGAACTGAGCTACAACAATATCGCTGATGCCGATGCCGCCTGGGAATGCGTCAAGAGCTTTGACGTGCCTGCCTGCGTCATCATCAAGCACGCCAACCCCTGCGGCGTGGCCGTGGGCGCCAACCCCTTCGAGGCTTATTCGAAGGCCTTCCAGACCGACCCCACCAGCGCTTTCGGCGGCATCATCGCCTTCAACCGCCCTGTGGACAAGGCCGCTGCCGAAGCCGTTTCCAAGCAGTTCGTCGAAGTGCTGATGGCCCCTGAATTCAGTGCCGAAGCGCTGGAAATCTTCAAGGCCAAGGTCAATGTGCGTCTGATGAAGATTGCGCTGCCCGCCAACTACGGCGCCGTGCGCAACGCGCTGGAAACCAAGCGCGTGGGCTCGGGCCTGCTGCTGCAATCGGCTGACAACCACGAACTGAAGCTGGAAGAGCTGAAGGTCGTGACCATCAAGCAACCTACTCAGGAAGAACTGCAAGACCTGCTGTTTGCCTGGAAGGTGGCCAAGTTCGTCAAGTCCAACGCCATCGTCTTCTGCAAGAACGGCATGACCATGGGCGTGGGCGCAGGCCAGATGTCGCGCCTGGACTCGGCTCGCATCGCCTCCATCAAGGCCGAAGCAGCCAAGCTGTCGCTGCAGAACACCGTGGTGGCGTCGGATGCCTTCTTCCCCTTCCGCGATGGTCTGGATGTGGTGGTCGATGCAGGTGCAACCTGCGTGGCCCAGCCCGGCGGCTCCATGCGTGACCAGGAGGTGATTGATGCGGCGAACGAGCGTGGTGTGGCGATGGTCTTTACCGGCGTCCGCCATTTCAGGCACTAAAAACTCCCCCTGAGGCGCTACCGCGCCTTCCCCCTCTCTGCTTTGCGGAGGGGGACGACACCTTCGGTGCGCGGCGGCGCTGCCTCGGTGTCCCTGGCTTGGATCGCGCCAGTTTTTGCTCCGCGTTCTATGGCCAGCCTCTGCTGGCCATACTTTTTTGTGAATCTGCTTGCTATGACTGACCCTATCGACGATGAAGAAACCTACCCGGATCGGCCGCGCTGGATTGGCTGGCTGATGGGGCTGGTCATACTGGCTTCTGCGGCGGGCGTGGCCAATATCGGCTGGCGCATCATGCGGGTCAGCACGGCTGAGAAGGCGGCGGATGCGATGGTTGCATCTCAGCCTGAACTAGCGCAGGCCCGCAAGCTGGTGGAGGGCGCTGACTGCATGCGCTGCCATGGGCTGGATCGCAAATTTGTGGGTCCGGGCTTTACCGAGGTTGCGCAGAAGTACGCGACGGAGGCCGATGCCCAGAGTTATCTGGCTGGCAAGATTCGCGGCGGCAGCGTTGGGGTGTGGGGCAATGTCATCATGCCTCGCCACCTACAGGTCAGCGAGGCGGATGCCTTGCAAATGGCGCGTTGGGTGATGTCGGCCAAGGCATTGGATACATCAGACACATCAGACAAGTAAGCTGCAAGCGATGTCCAAAGGCCCAAGGCACAGTGCTTTGGGCCTTGTCTTTGCTTTTTAACTTTCAGACTGCGGAGCAGTTTGCGCGGCTATTTCATAATCCGCGCATGACCAAGCCCGTGACCGCCACTCCTCACCATCACAAAGCCCAGCCTCATTCCGCGCAAAAGCAGCGCGGCTTTGTGTTCTGGGCGGTCTGGGTGCTGATCGCTTCTTATGCGGTGTATCCCACTGCCAACTGGCTGGCCAGCCTGCGCGATCAGCGCTATGACTTTCTCACGCCCTGGGACGCGATGATTCCGCTGGTGCCGGAATTCATCTTTGTCTATTTCTCCTTCTTCCCCTTTCTGGTGCTGCCGCTGTGGCTGGTGCAGCAGCCGGTGCTGTCAGCACTGGGCAAGCGCCAGATTGCGGGCACCTTGATCTGCGGGCTGGTCTTTGTGCTGTTCCCGGCCAATCTGGCGTTTGAGCGCGTCATCCCCGATGCTGAGCCTTACCGCAGCATCTTCTCGGCCATGTTTTTTGTGGACAAGCCGCACAATCTGCTGCCCTCGCTGCACATCGTCTATACCGCGCTGACTTGCCTGGCTGTCTGTCAGTGCCAGTGGCCCAAGGGCAGGGTGGGACTGTGCCTTGGCATTGTGCTGTGGAGCATCGCCATCTGCGCATCCACCATGCTGGTGCATCAGCACCATGTGCTGGATGTGGTCACGGCGCTGGTGCTGGTGGCGTTTCTTTGCGTGCTGATTCGCCCGGCACCCGCAGCGCAGCCGCTGCAGCAAGCCCAAAGCCCCGATCGCGCATGACCCAGAGCCGCGCTGGGGTGTTTTTGAATCCTGCTTGAGTGCTTGCTTACTTGCAGGAGTACGGCGTCGATCACCAACCGTACGCAGGCTTCGTGAATCGCGATGCTGGCTAGTTCTTTTTGGCGAAGCGGTGTGACTGCACTTGCACAAAACATGCAGCAGCAGCGGTGATGTTGCAGGGAATCTGCAAACACCGGGTGAAAACCCTAGGATGCTTTTTTGACCAAAACAAACGGGCCACCGCCGCTGCGCCACAAGCGCTGGGCGAAAGAGCCCGCGGATATGCATGCAGTGGCTGAAAACCAAAACCATTGAACAGGCGCTGGCCGATTCGGACGAGCCGGGCCGCCAGCTCCAGCGCACGCTGGGTGTTTTTGATCTGATGATTCTGGGCCTGGCCGTGGCCGTGGGCGCAGGCATCTTCTCGGTGGGGGCGCGCGCGGCGGGCAGCTTTGCCGGGCCGGCGGTGATCTTCTCCTTCATCCTGGCAGCCGCCACCTGCGCACTGGCCATCATGTGCTATGCGGAGTTCGCGTCCACCGTGCCCGTCACGGGCAGTGCCTACACCTATACCTATCTCACGCTGGGCGAGGGGCTGGCCTGGATCATTGGCTGGAATCTGCTGCTGGAGATGATCTCGGCCGCCGCCGTGCTGGCCAAGTACTGGGGCATTTATCTGGCGGCGGTGTTTTCCACGGCGGGTATCGATATTGCGCAGACCATTCAGGTTGCAGGCTTCAGCCTGAACTGGGGGCCGTTTTTCATCGTGGCTGTGTTCACCGCGCTGCTGATTGCGGGCACGCAGATCTCGGCCAAGGTCAACAATGTGTTCACCATCATCAAGCTGGCGATCACCGTGTTTGTGATCGTGGTCGGTTTCACCTATATGAACACCGACAACTTCACGCCCTTCATTCCCGCCGCGCAGCCGCCGGTGGTGGCCCATGGCGTGAGCGGCGATATGTGGGGCCAGCCCATGCTGGCCTGGTTGTTTGGCGCCGCGCCCAGCCAGTACGGCTGGCTGGGCGTGATCTCCGGCGCATCGCTGGTGTTCTTTGCATTTCTGGGTTTTGACGTGGTGGCCACCTCGGCTGAAGAAGTCAAAGACCCGCAGCGCACGCTGCCGCGCGGCATTCTGGGCGGGCTGGCGCTGGTCACGGTGCTGTACATCCTGGTCACGCTGGCGCTGACCGGCATGGTGCCGTACACCGAGCTGGCCAAGGCCGAGAACCCGTCGCTGGCCACCGCCTTCATCGCTGTGGGCGCGGGCTGGGCCGCACAGGTGATTTCGGTGGGTGTGCTGATCGGTATGACCACCGTGGTCATGGTGTTGCTGATGGGCAGCTCCCGCGTGCTGCTGGCCTTGTGCCGCGACGGCCTGCTGCCGCGCAGCTGGGGCGTGACATCGGTCAAGCGCAAGACGCCCGTTCGCCTGCAATTGGTCGTGGGCGTGATCGTGGCCGTGCTGGCGGGCTTTACTAAGGTGGAGCTGCTCGAAGAGATGATCAACATTGGCACGCTGTCGGCTTTTGTGCTGGTCAGCATTGGCGTGGTGGTGCTGCGCAAAAAGCGGCCCGAATCAAGCGCTGGTTACCGCGTGCCTTTTATGCCCGTGCTGCCCGTGCTCTCGGCGGTGCTGTGCTTTTATCTGATGCTCAACCTCACCACGCTGACCTGGCTGCGCTTTCTGGGCTGGATGGCGCTGGGCGCGGTGATCTATATGGCCTACGGCATGCGCCATTCGCGTCTGGCATTGGCTGATAAAAAGTGAGCTGCTAGCGCTTGTTATTTATAGGTTTTAATGCAGTTAATGGCTGAAATCATTTGAAATAAAGCGCAAGCAGCTATCAAAATAAAAGCCCTGCAGATAATCATCTACAGGGCTTTTTCCTTGGGTAGAGTGCTTGCATGAGTACCGAACCCAATGAGACCACACAGACCCGCTCTCCCACCGAACCCGCCGAAGATGGCCAGCACCGCTGCCGCTGGTGCCTGGCCACGCCGCTGTATGTGAACTATCACGACAACGAGTGGGGCTTCCCTGTGGGGCAAGACCAGCGCCTGTTTGAAAAGCTGTGTCTGGAAGGCTTTCAGTCAGGCCTGAGCTGGTGGACGATTTTGAGCAAACGCGAGAATTTTCGTGCTGGGTTTGCGGGCTTTGACTTCCACCAGGTCGCCCAGTTTGGCGAGGCCGATGTAGAACGACTGCTGCAGGACGCGGGCATCGTGCGCCATCGCGGCAAGATCGAAGCCGTGATCAACAATGCACAGCGCGCTATCGAAATGGTGGAGGCAGAAGGTTCGCTGGCTGCCTTCTTCTGGCGCTATGCACCTAAGAAAGCTTCCACCGGTACCGACATTCAGGCGCAGACCGCCGAGTCGCTGGCCCTATCCAAAGAACTCAAAAAGCGCGGTTGGAAGTTTGTCGGCCCCACCACCATGTACGCGCTGATGCAGGCCATGGGCATGGTCAACGACCATGCGCCGGGCTGCGCCACGCGCGCAGTGGTGGACAAGGCACGCAAGGCTTTTCAGCTGCCGAAATAAAAAAGCCCCGAGCGCAAAACTCGGGGCTTTTTTATTAAGTTACGAAATATTCTGGGGTTTACGCCCCACTAAATCACAGTGTTTTGAACACTTCCTTCGCCGCTTCGATGGTGCGGTCGATGTCTTCGTCGGTATGGGCTGCGCTCACAAAACCGGCCTCGTACAGTGCAGGCGCAAAGTAGTGACCGCGCCCCAGCATGCCGTGGTAGAACTTGTTGAACACCTTGCCGTCGGTCTTCATGACTTCGGCGTAGGTGGTGGGCAGCTCGGGCAGGAAATAGAAGCCAAACAGGCCGCCTTGCCAGTCCACGCTGAAAGGAATGCCCGCAGCCTTGGCTTCGGACTTCAGACCTTGCATCAGGTGGCCGGTCTTGATGTGCAGATCGGTGTGGAAGCCGGGCTGGCTGATCAGCTCCAGCGTCTTCAAGCCGCAGGCCGTGGCAATGGGGTTACCCGACAGCGTGCCGGCCTGGTAGACCGGGCCCAGAGGCGAGAGCTTTTCCATGATCTCGCGGCGCGCGCCAAAGGCGGCCATGGGCATGCCGCCGCCGATCACCTTGCCCATCACCGTGATGTCGGGCGCAAAGCCTTCGATTTCCTTGGCGTACACGCTTTGCGCGCCACCCAGGGCGACGCGGAAACCAGTCATCACCTCGTCGTAAATCATCAGCGCGCCGTGCTCTTTCGTCAGCTCGCGGATGCGGCGGGTGAAGTCCACGCTGGCGCGCACAAAGTTCATATTGCCGGCAATCGGCTCCATGATCACGCAGGCGATCTCGCTGCCCATCTTGGCAAAGGCTTCTTCCAGCTGGGCGACGTCGTTGTACTCCAGCACCACGGTGTCCTTGGCCACATCGGCGGGCACACCGGCAGACGAGGATGCACCAAAGGTCGCCAGACCGGAGCCAGCCTTGACCAGCAGCGCATCGGCGTGGCCGTGGTAGCAGCCGTTGAACTTGATGATGGTGTTGCGGCCGGTGAAGCCACGCGCCAGGCGCAGCGCGCTCATGCCGGCTTCAGTGCCGGAGCTGACCATGCGCACCATGTCCATGCTGGGCATCAGCTCGCGGATTTTTTCGGCCAGCACCACTTCACGTTCGGTGGGGGCTCCGTAGCTAAAGCCTTCCAGCACGGCGGCCTGCACGGCCTCCACCACTTCGGGGTGGCCGTGGCCCAGGATCATGGGGCCCCAGCTGCCGATGTAGTCGGTGAACTGCTGGTCGTTCTGGTCCCAGAAATAGGGGCCTTGGGCACGCTTCACAAAGCGGGGGGTACCACCCACTGCGGCAAAAGCACGCACGGGCGAGTTCACGCCGCCAGGGATCACGCCCTTGGCGCGTTCGAACAATGCAATATTCAAGTCAGTGTTTTGTGTCATGTGATGGGATCACAAAGCCTTCAATCGGCTTGGGATCGGGTTCGTCATCAGTGGATTCTTCGACCGGGTCGTCTTCGGACTCTTCTTCCTCGACGGGCTGAGCCCAGAAGAGGCGGTCAGGCAGATAGTGGCCCATGCCGGGGCGAAAGCCTGCATCCAGACTGTGATCCAGATATTCCAGCGCTTCCAGGGTTGCAGCGCCCAGGTCGTTGCCAGTGGCAAGCAGGGCTGTAATTGCAGCAGACAGCGTATCACCGGCCCCGGTGAAGGTGGCGTCAAACATCTCGTACTTGCTGTTGCCCAGTACAGACTGGGCAGTGGTCAGAACGTTGTCCACGAACTGGTCGGGCAGGGGGATGCCTGTGACCAGTACATAAGGCACTTCCAGTGCCTCGGCTGCCATGGCGATATCGCGGGCGCTCGGGGAGCGACTGCTTTCCCAGTCGGGCAGCAGCCAGCGCCATAGGGTGTTGTGGTTTCCAACCAACACAGATGTTTGAGGCAGAACAAGTTCCTTGAAGGCATCAAGGTACTGATCCTGCTTGTCGTCCTCCCACCAAGACAAGTCCGGCATGTAGCTGATGATGGGGATGTTGGGGTAGTCAGACGAGATAGTGGCGATTGCAGCGAGGTTGGCAGGGCTGCCTACAAAGCCCACCTTGATGGCGGTAACCGCAATGTCTTCCAGCACGGTGCGGGCTTGCTCGGTCACCGCTTCATCATCGAGCGAAAAGTGCTCGTAAATGCGGGCTGTGTCTCTGGCGTAGGCTCCGCAGGCCACGGGCAGTGCATGACCGCCAATGGAGGAAATGGTGGCGATATCGGCCGACAGCCCGCTGGCTCCGCAGGGGTCGCTGCTGTTGAAAGACAGCACGCAAACGGGCGCGGATTCTGTCGCTTCTTCCTGACTGGTTCGGCGTGGGGGAGTGGAGGAGATGGGGTTCAATGCCATGGCGCACCCCAGTTTGCACCCGGGAATGCAAGGGTGGGAGCCAGGGCTGTGACTAGATACAATCGTTGCATTCTATGTGATGCCCCTTTAAGCTGTGACTGACCCTAAGACTTGGATGTGTTTGACCTGTGGCTGGCTTTATGACGAAGCCGAAGGCTGCCCTGAACACGGAATCGCCCCGAACACCCGCTGGGAAGATGTTCCTATGAACTGGACCTGTCCAGAGTGTGGTGCCCGCAAAGACGATTTTGAAATGGTGGAAATCTGAGTGCAAGAGACGCTCAATTCCATTGAAGAATGAATTTGGAGGAATTTCAACGTGACAGCATCTAGTGCGCCTTTGCGCATCCTGGTGGTGGATGACAGCAATACCATCCGCCGCAGCGCTGAAATCTTCCTCAAGCAAGGTGGGCATGAAGTTCTTCTGGCCGATGATGGCTTCGATGCACTTTCCAAGGTCAATGACTACCAGCCGCAGCTCATCTTCTGCGACATTCTGATGCCCAAGCTCGATGGTTATCAGACCTGCGCCATCATCAAGCGCAATGCACGTTTCGCGAACACACCTGTCGTGATGCTGTCATCGAAAGACGGTGTATTTGACAAGGCGCGTGGACGCATGGTGGGCTGTCAAGACTACCTGACCAAACCTTTTACCAAAGATCAACTGCTGCAGACTGTCCAACAGTTTGCGCTGCAGGCGGCAGATGTGGGAGCTGCATGATGACAATTCAAAAAGTACTAGTCATTGACGATTCCAAGACAGAACTGATGGTTCTGAGCGATATTTTGCAAAAACAAGGCATGCAGGTGCGTACTGCAGAAAATGGCGAAGAGGCCATGCAGCGCCTGGCCGAAGACAAGCCTGATCTGATTTTGATGGACGTTGTCATGCCTGGGCAAAATGGCTTTCAGCTCACACGTGCCATCTCGCGCGATCCTCAGTACGCCGATGTGCCCATCATCATGTGCACCAGCAAGAACCAAGAAACGGACAGGGTCTGGGGCATGCGCCAAGGTGCGCGCGGCTACATCACCAAGCCCGTGGATGCAGCCGAGCTGCAGGCCAAGATCGCAGCGCTGTAAAGGGCTGCGCTGCACATGGCGAATCGCGAAGCCCTCAGAGATCTTCAATCCCGTCTGGCCGGGCGCTTGCAGGCAGCGCGCAGCGAAGGCGTCAGTGTCGCGGCCTGGCTGGCAGTTCAGGCCGGCGGACGAGACTATCTGCTCCCGCTCAATCAGGCGGGAGAAATTTTCCCCTGGACTGGCGTTCAGCCCGTCCCTTACACACAGGCCTGGTTTCTGGGTATCGCCAATTTGCGTGGTGCCCTGATGGGGGTCGTCGATCTGGGGCAACTGCTAGGGCATGGCGGCACTCGCAATGAACAGGAGCTCCTGGACTGCAGCTTGCTGGCATTCAATCCGGCTCTGGAAGTCAATGCCGCTTTGCTGGCTGACCGCTTGCTGGGCTTGAGGGCAGCCGATGCCTTTACCAGAGCTGAGCCTGCGCCAGAGCATTCCCCCAGTTTTTTCGGTGCCGTTCATATTGATGCGAATGGTCGCCGTTGGCAGGAGCTGAAGTTGCAGCTTCTGTCTCAAACGGCCAAGTTTTTAAGCATTCGTGCTTGAGGTTTCTGGATACAGCGCTATGTCCTTTGCACAAAAAATAAACCAGTTGTTCCGACGCAAGCCCATTGCGGCCACTGTCAGCAGTGAGAGCAGCATGATGAGTGATACCGTCGTGCAGGATATGTATGACGGAGCGCTCAACAGTGTGCAAGGTGCACCATCCGTCTTTGGCGTCGAAGAAGCCGATCGCGAAGCTGAGCTGGTTCGTCTGCCCATTCTGGGAGCGGCCACAGCCTCCAAGCATCAACGTACTTTGTTTGCCTTGCTGGGTGGCTCTGCGCTGGTGCTGGTGGGTAGTGCCGTCTGGATGCTGCGAGATGCCAACAACTCCAACCAGCAACTGGCAGCGACAGGTCAGGCTCTGATGCAGTCGCAGCGACTGGCCAAGTCTGTCTCCATTGCCATGACGGGGGCAGCTCCTGCATTTGCAGACGTTAAAGACAGCGCTGGCGTTCTGGCGCGCAATGTGCGTGCCTTGGCAGCTGGCGATGATGAGCTGGATGTGAATGCGCTCAGTAGCGGTTTGCAAGAGCAGGTGGGCTCTGTGAATACGCTGATGGAGCGTGCCGAAAAGAGTGCGGCGCTGATTCTGGGCCAGCAAAAGACATTGACTCAGGTGGGGGATGCGCTGCGCTCTGTCAACCGCCAGTCATCCGACTTGCTGGAAACCGCTGAAATCATTTCCTCTTTGAAACTGCAGCAAGGCGCTGGTGCAGCCGAGATTTCTGCTGCTGGTCAGCTGGTGATGCTGACGCAGCGTATTGCCAAGTCTGCCAACGAATTCCAGACGCTGGAGGGGGTGAGTCCCGAAGCAGTGCTCTTGCTGGGCAAGGACTTGAACACCTTCAAGGAAATTTCCGAGGGCTTGCTCAATGGCAGCCCAGAATTGCGCCTGTCTGCCGCCCGTGATCCGCAGGTGCGGGAGCAGCTGGAAACACTGATCAAGCAATACGACGATACGCGTACACAGGCCAGTGCCATTTTGGGCAACCTGCAAGGCTTGTTGTCGGCCCGTGAAGCACAGGCCAGCATCAACAACGACAGTGAGCCGTTGCGTCAGCAACTGGAGCAGCTGCAGGCATCTTTGCAGGGCTTGGGTGGCGCCAATATGCTGCAGCTGGCGTTGCTGGCGCTGGCTATTTTGACTGCCGTGCTCAGCGGTATTGGCATTTCGCGCGTGCAGCTGCTGGACAGTCGCTCTCGTCAGAAAGAAGCCGAGCGTCACCAGGTGGATGCCCGCATGCAGGAGCAGGAAGCCAAGCGCATCAACGACGCCAACCAGGCTGCCATTTTGCGTTTGATGAACGAGCTGCAGTCCGTGGCCGAGGGTGACCTGACGCAGGAAGCCACCGTGACCGAAGACATTACCGGCGCGATTGCCGACTCGGTGAACTACACGGTGGAAGAGCTGCGCGCGCTGGTGGGATCGGTGCAGAACACGGTGACCCGCGTGGCTCAGACCACCGAGCAGGTGGATCTGACATCGACCGAGCTGCTGGCAGCATCGAACGAGCAGCTGCATGAGATTCGCGAAACCGGCAAGTCGATTCTGGACATGGCCGGCCGTATCAATAATGTTTCGGCACAGGCGCAGGAGTCGGCCCAGGTGGCCCGTCAGTCGCTGCAAGCGGCTGATTCGGGTCTGAAGGCTGTGCAGAACGCCATTGGCGGTATGAACTCCATCCGTGACCAGATTCAGGACACCTCCAAGCGAATCAAGCGCCTAGGCGAGTCGTCGCAGGAGATTGGTGAAATTACCGAACTGATTTCGGACATTACCGAGCAGACCAACGTGCTGGCGCTGAATGCCGCCATTCAGGCAGCCTCGGCTGGTGAAGCGGGCCGAGGCTTCTCGGTGGTGGCGGAAGAAGTGCAGCGTCTGGCCGAGCGCTCGGCAGACGCGACACGCCAGATTGCGGCACTGGTGAAGGCCATTCAGACCGACACCCAGGACGCGGTGGCCGCTATGGAGCGCTCCACGCAAGGTGTGGTGGAAGGGGCTCGCCTGTCCGACTCTGCCGGTACGGCACTTTCTGAAATTGATAGCGTCTCGCGCAGGCTGGCTGAGCTTATTGAGCAAATTTCCAGCTCCACATCGCGAGAGGCCAACATGGCTAACGGCGTGGCTGAAAACATTCAGCACATCTTTGCTGTGACTGAACAGACCGGTGAGGGTACTCGTACCACTGCACAGCAGGTGCGCGAACTCTCTCACATGGCTGAAGAACTGCGTCAGTCTGTTTCCCGATTCAAGATTGCCTGATTTGACTGGCTCTCCTTCTCATAAAAATGCACGACCCCTGAGGGTTAAGGAACTAGAGCATGTCAGTGGTTGACGACTCGTCACACCGTGCAGCCATGTCTGCACCTGCAGAGCAGGACTTGGGGCCATTGGCCTGGGTGCTGGATGAAGTGCGCAAGTCGCTGGAAGCGGCGACCAAGGCCGTAAGTCGCTTCATGCGCGATGCAGATGCGGCCCGCCTCTCGGATCTTGAAGAACTGGACACCTCGGCCCTGCGCATTGCGCGCCAGCAGTTGCATCAGGCCTGTGGTGCTTTGGAGATGGTGGGCGTCACGGCTCCGGCACAGGTTTTGCGCAGCATGGAAGCTGCGGTGAACCGCTTCGTGCAAAGGCCTGAATACTGCACTCTTGAGGCGGCCAACACACTGGAACGCACTCACTTTGCGCTGATGGAATTTCTGGAGGCAGTTCTGGCCGGGCAGCAGGTGTCTGCTGTGGCCTTGTTTCCTCAATATCGAGAGACTCAGGCTCTGGCTGGTAATGACAAGGCCCACCCAGCAGATCTGTGGCCTGCCGAGCGCCGTGCGTGTGAACCTAGCTGGACTGGCAAGGTGCCAGAGCCGCTGGCCTATGGGCCTCATGCCCGTGCCATGCTGGATGGCGTGGTGTTGCGCATGGTCAAAAGCGATGACCGAGAGGCTGCAGCCCAGATGCGCGATCTGTGCCTGCGCTTTGCCGCCGGCCAGCCTGAGGATGTCGCCTCACGCAGCTTCTGGAAGATCGCAGCGGCCTTCTTTGAGGGGTTGGCGCGGGGCCTGATTACCGCTGACATCTATGTCAAGCGCATGGCTTCACGCGTGCTCATGCAGTATGCAGCCATGGCCAAAGGCGACAGCCTGCCTCCTGCTCGTCTGTTGCAGGACTTGATGTTCTTCTGTGCTCAGGCCAAGCCACGTGAGCAAGCGGGTGACAGTCTGAAGGCGGTGCATGACGCCTACTCCATGGAGCAGATGCCTCTGGTGGATTATCACGTGGCGCGTTATGGCCGCTTTGACCCCGCAGTGCTGGTGCAGGCGCGCAAACGCATAGCGGCAGCTGCGGAAACATGGTCGGGCGTGGCCGGTGGTGACCGCAGCAAGATCAAATCCATGGTGGAGCAGTTTGCTCAGGTCTCCGAGTCTCTGGTCAAGCTGCAGCCGGTCAGCCATGGATTGGCTCGCGCACTGATTCGTGTGGCGGAAACAGTGGATCGCATTGGCGAGCCGCCTCCGGCAGAGCTGGCGATGGAAGTGGCGACGGCAGTGCTGTACCTGCAAGCCAGTTTCATGACCGCCGGGCATGACGAGGAAATTCAGGCCGCGCAGTCACGAGTGCTGGTGCAACGTCTGGACGCGGCTTTGCATGGGGCTCAGTCCGAGCCTCTGGAAAGCTGGATGGAGGAGTTGTACCGCCATGCCAGCGACCAGCAGACCATGGGGTCGGTGGTTGGTGAGTTGCGCATCACGCTGGGAGAGGCCGAAAAGCAGCTGGATCTGTTCTTCCGTAATCCTGCAGATGCGTCGGTACTGGCTTCCGTGCCAGGACAGATGGCTCAGATGCGCGGCGTGCTGTCAGTGCTGGGCTTCGACCAGGCCGCCACTGCCATGCAGCGCATGCGCGAGACCGTCGAGCACCTGATGCTTGGCGAGGTGACGCTGGAAAACCAGCCGCGTGTGTTCGAAAAGCTGGGAAGCAGTCTGGGGGCAATGGGCTTTCTCATCGACATGCTCAGCTATCAGCGCAATATGGCGCGCAAGCTGTTTGTCTACGACGAGGAAAAAGACGAGCTGCGCATTGTCATGGGGCACAGCCGCAACCGTGGGCCGGAGGCTTTTAGGCCTACCGTGGACATTCCTATGGAGGCCGCGGCACAGGCTGTTGCGTTCAAGGCTGCACCCGCTGCGGTAACGCAAACAGCTCCCGTGTTGCCGCAAGCACCGGCCATTGAGCCCTCAGTCGCAGCACCGCCGCCACCAGCGCAAGAATCCTTGTCTTTGCCAGTCCAGTCGCAAGGCTCGGCCAGCCATGAGGCAGCTTCTGGCTCACTCTTGCAGGCAGAGCCTGAAGCCAAGCTGGATGCCGAGGATGACGGGGGACTGTGGGCTCCGACTGAGCCAGGGGCTTTGCCTGACTTCGAGATGATGGCGGCAGCTCCTGCAGTCGAAGAGCCGGAAGATGTGGGCTCGGACGCTCTGGCCGATGCCATGGCACAGGTGTTTGCGGGCATGCAGTCCAGCAAGCCCGAAGCACACGATGAGCAGGCAGCCGCTTTGCCTGCTGACAGCCTTGCTGCGGATTTCGCCGCCTTGATCAGCCCGGATATGGACGCGGCTGATTCCGTGTCTCCCGCAGCCGTTGAACCCGCTCAAGAGCTCAGTGCGCAGGAGCTGGACGGCGATGATGAACTGCTGTTCATCTTTCTGGAAGAAGCGCGTGAAGTGGTGGAGAACGGCTTGCAAGCGCTCAAGGCGCTTGCGGAAGATGCTGCCAATCTGAGCGAGCAAACCACATTGCGCAGAGCTTTCCACACCCTCAAGGGTAGCTCGCGCATGGTGGGGCTGGATGAGTTTGGCGAAGCAGGCTGGGCCATGGAGCAGATGCTCAATGCCTGGCTGGCAGAGCAGCAGCCCATGCCTGAGCCCATGCAGATGCTGGCACAGGATGCCTTGAAGGCGTTTGCCGCCTGGGCTCAGGATATTGAAAACAAGCAGGCACAAAGCTGGTCGGCGACGCCATTCCGTGCGGCGGCCGATGCCATGCGCCTGCATGGAGAGCGTGCTGAAGTCGGCTTGTTGCCGCGCCGTGGTGAGCGTGCAGGGCTGGCGCAGCCTGAGTTTCAAGCGCCCGAGGCTACGCCGCCAGAGCAGGCTGCGGAACCTGAAGAGGTGGCATCTGACGGGGGCGTGGCTGAGCTTGCAGAGCCTGATCAGGCTTTGCCTGAGGTCGTGGAGCTTGCCGAAGCCTCCGAGCTGCTAATGCCGCAGGAGCAGGAGCTTTCATCGGCCCAGGAAGGGGAGCCACAAGGCACTCTTGAGGAGCCGGTCGTCGAGGCGGTGGAGTTCGTCATGCCTGAACTCGACTTCCCCGAGGAAGGCTTGTCTCTGGAGCCTGTCACTGAGTCAGGGACCGAACCTCAAGCACTGGCGACCGAATTCGCACTGCCCGAGCTGGATATTCCTGAGGACTTGCACCAGCAGCTGGATGCCAATGAGCAGCCCATCGTCGCGGACGAGCGTGCTTCTGAGGTCAGCGACGAGACCCCGGAGGTTGCCTCTGCCGAAGCGGTGCAAGAGCTGGACTTTGCCGCCTTTGAGGCGGCCATGCGCGAAAGTGAACAGGCAGCGATTGAGGCACAGGCCGAGGTTGCAGAAGATGACGAATCGGCGTTGCCCGAAGTGCCGCTGGCTGTGCAGGAGCCAGAGTTCGAAGCGATTGAGGCTTTGCTTGACGGCACGGCTTCCGAAGTCGATGCCGCAGATCAGAAGGTTGAAAAGCCAGCTGCTGTGGATGTGAGCGAGACAGAGCTTTCTGCGGAGCTGGAGTCAGGCGAAGCGGAGGTGGCTTCCCCTGAGCCAGAGCCTGAGGCCCAAGTCACGGAAGACCTGGATGCTGATGGCTATCGAAATATCGATGGCCTGCGCATCAGTGCACCGCTGTACGGCGTCTATCTCAACGAGGCAGACGACTGGTCCAAGCGTTTGGGCGAGGTGCTGCAGCAATGGTCGCAGGAGCCCACAGCTCCCATCCCCGAAGATGCCATTGCCCTGGCGCATTCGCTGGCGGGTAGCTCGGGAACGGTGGGCTTCAAGGCCTTGTCGGATCTGGCCCGCCTACTTGAGCACGCCTTGCTGCACTTGCAGCCCCAGGGCTATGCCAGCGCGCTGCAGATTCAGCAAAGCGTGACGGCATCAGATGAAGTACGCCGCCTGTTGCATCAGTTTGCTGCCGGCTTCCTCAAGGAAGCAGTGCCTGCCGTCGAGGAGGCGCTGCGTGAAATTCTGAATTCGCCGATCGATGCCAGCGCTCCCGAGCCTATCGATGACGGGTTCACCGAGTTGGCGGAGCTGACCGAGGCCGAATGGCCCGAGGTGCCTGGGCTTTCGGCACCTGCCGACCCCAAGGATGTGCCGCTGGACTTTGCCCAGGTGCAGCCACAAGTGCAGGCGCAGGTAAGCGATGCGGCAGAAGATGCAGGCCTGGCTGCAGATCAGCTGCTGGACGCTGCTGCGCAGGAAGACATGCCGCCGTCGTACTCCATGGTGCCGGCAAGCAGCAGCGTGGAGCATGAGGCCGAGTTGCAGCGCCGCATTGATGAGGCCATTGCTCTGGCCGTGCATGCCGGTGGCGACGAGGACGACATTGATGTGCTCGATCAGGTCGATCCTGATCTGTTCCCCATTTTTGAGGAAGAGGCCGTTGAGTTGCTGCCCAAGCTGGGTGCTGCGCTGCGCCGCTGGCATGGACGCCCCGCGCTGGATGAAGCGCGCAATGAGGTCTTGCGTGCCCTGCACACCATCAAGGGCAGTGCGCGCCTGGCGGGAGCCATGCGCATGGGCGAAATGGCCCACCGCCTGGAGTCGTCAGTAGAGCGCATTGACCAGGAAAAGCCGACGGCCGATGCCATCGAGCCCTTGCTGAGCAGCTTTGATGCGCTGCAAGCCAGCTTTGATGTGCTGCGTATGGCTGGAGAGCAGGAGGCCGAGCAGCCGCTGGTGCAGCTGGACGATCACCTGACCTCAGCCCCTTTGCATCTGAGTACGGCCCCGACGGAAGCGCCTGCTGAAGATGCGCAAGCCGTTACCGCTGAACCCGCGGCCCAGTCTTCCGAGCCTATCCAGATGCCTGCACCGGTGGTGCCACGTGCCGCATCGCAGCAGACCGTGCGTGTGCGTGCGCAGTTGCTGGATCGTCTGATCTCTCAGACGGGCGAAGTGCTGATTGCCCGCTCGCGGGTGGACTCGCGACTGAATCAGGCGCGCAGTGCACTGGATGACCTGACAGGCAACCTGGAGCGCCTGCGCTCTCAGCTGCGTGATATCGAGGTACAGGCTGAAAGCCAGATGCAGTCGCGTCTGGCCCTGTCCAAGGACACGGCGGCTGGTTTTGACCCGCTGGAGTTTGACCGCTTCACCCGCGTGCAGGAGCTGACCCGCATGATGGCCGAGTCGGTCAATGACGTGGCTACCGTGCAGCGCAATCTGCAGCGCGATCTGGCGGCTGCCGAAGACGATCTGGTCGCGCAGGGCCGTCAGGCCCGCGACCTGCAGCGCGATCTGCTGCGCACGCGCATGGTGGAGTTCGACTCCTTTGCCGAGCGTCTGTACGCCGTGGTGCGCCAGACCTCCAAGGAGCTGGGCAAGCAGGTGCGCCTGAATATTCTGGGCGGCACCATCGAAATGGACCGGGGCATGCTGGAGCGCATGATGCCGGCCTTCGAGCACCTGCTGCGTAATTGCGTGGCACACGGTATCGAGTCGCCCGAGCAGCGCCAGGAGCTGGGCAAGCCCGCCGTGGGCACCATCGAAATCGTGCTGAGCCAGGAGCGCAACGACGTGGCGCTGTCGGTGGAGGATGATGGCGCCGGCCTGAATCTGGAGCGCATTCGTGCCAAGGCCATCAGCCTCAAGCTGTGGAGCGACGAGCGTCATATGACGCTGGAAGACGCAGGCCGCCTGATTTTTGAGCCGGGCTTCAGCACGGCCGGCGAAGTCACGGGTGTGGCTGGCCGTGGCATTGGCATGGACGTGGTGCGCTCCGAGGTGAATGCCCTGGGCGGCCGTATCGAAACGCATACCGAGCCCGGCCGTGGCAGCGCCTTCCGACTGGTGCTGCCGCTGACCACGGCCTTGACGCAGGTGGTCATGCTGCGCATGGGGTCTGTGACCATGGGCGTGCCTGCCAATCTGGTGGAAATTGTGCGCCGCGTGCCTGTGGATGTGCTGGAGGACAGCTACCGCAAGCAGGAGTTCCAGGACGGCAGCGAAGTCATGCCGTTTTACTGGGCGGGCGCTCTGTGGCAGACCTCGCTGCGCAGCGAGGAGACCGTCGGGCGTACTCGTCCGGTGATGATTGTTCGCAGTGCCTCGCAGCGTATTGCACTGCACGTCGATGAAGTGCTGGGCAACCAGGAAGTGGTGATCAAGAACCTGGGGCCGCAGCTCTCGCGACTGCCGGGCTTGAGGGGCATGTCCGTGCTGCCATCGGGTGCCGTGGTGCAGATCTACAACCCGGTGGCGCTGGCCAACGTCTATGGTGACAGCGTGCGCGCCATGCTGGCCAAGGCCGAAAAGGCTGCCGCCGAAGGTCTGCCGGATGCCAAGGGCGCTGGCGCAGGCCTGCTGGATGGTGCTCAGACCACGGTGCCATTGGTGCTGGTGGTGGATGACTCCATTACTGTGCGCCGCGTCACCCAGCGTCTGCTGCAGCGCGAAGGCTACCGTGTCACCCTGGCCTCCGACGGCTTGCAAGCCATGGAGCGACTGCAGGACGAGCGCCCAACCCTGGTGCTGTCGGACATCGAAATGCCGCGCATGGATGGCTTCGGCCTGCTGCGCAATATTCGCGCCGACCACAAGCTCGAAGGCCTTCCCGTGGTGATGATCACCTCGCGCATTGCCCAGAAGCACCGCGAGATGGCACGCGAGCTGGGAGCCAATCACTATCTGGGCAAGCCGTACTCGGACGAGGAACTGCTGGGCCTGATTCAGCACTACGCCCTGCAGCGCAGCGGCCCGGCACCGGAGCGCAATCCGCTCAGTGGGCCGGTGCTGGACGAAGAAGGAGTTGCTGCCGAATAAAGGCTGCTATTAAAAAGAAAGCGGCTTGCGCAAGTCCTGATTAGATTTCAGATTGAAAGTGATCTGAAGTCTAGACAGGATAAGCGCAAGCCGCTTCTTTTTTAGCTGTTGGCTTTCAAGATGCCATAGCGGGCCAGCGTCTTTTCGCGGGCAGCGGCGTGATCGACGATGGGAAGTGGATAGTCGCTACCCAGCGCAATGCCGGCTTCCAGCAAATCCAGCGGCTTGGCCTGCCAGGGTGCGTGCCGCAGCTTGGCTGGCAGTGTCGCGACTTCGGGCACATAGCGGGCGATGAATTTGCCTTCGGGGTCGAACTTCTCGCTCTGGGTCACCGGGTTGAAGATGCGAAACCAGGGCTGGGCATCGCAGCCTGTCGATGCGGCCCATTGCCAGCCGCCGTTGTTGGCGGCCAGGTCAAAGTCGTTGAGCTTTTCGGCAAAGTAGGCCTCGCCGTGCCGCCAGTCGATGCCCAGATCCTTGACCAGAAAACTGGCCGTGACCATGCGCAAGCGGTTGTGCATATAGCCGCTGGTGTTGAGCTGGCGCATGGCGGCATCAACCAGCGGGTAGCCGGTGCGGCCCTGGCACCAGGCCTCAAAGAGTGCATCGGCCTCTGGGCCTGATTCCCATTCGATCACGTCATATGCAGGCTTGAAGCTGCGCTCCACCACATAGGGCTGGTGGGCCAGAATCTGGAAGTAAAAGTCGCGCCAGATCAGCTCGCTCAGCCACGTGGCCGCGCCTTCGCGGGCCGCCTCAGACCAGTCTTGGTTATTCGCCGCTTCGTGGGCCAGTCGTGCCAGCTCGCGTATCGACACGGTGCCAAAGCGCAGGTGCACGCTGAGGTAGCTGGGGCCTTTGAGGGCCGGAAAGTCGCGTGCGGCCTTGTACTGCGGCAGGCGTGGCAGAAAATCAGCCAGCAACTGGCGTGCACCGCTGACGCCGGTGGGCAGGCGCAGGCCGGCCAGCGTATCGGCGGCAAAGCCCAGCTCGGCCGCCGTGGGGATGGGGCGGCGCTCGGCCTCGGGCAGGTCGGCTATTTTTGCGGGCAGGTCGCGTTCGCTGGGGTAGCTGCTGAGGTAGAACGGCGTGACCTTCTTGAGCCAGGCATTCTTGTAGGGCGTGAAGACCGAATAGGGCGACAGGCTCTGGGTCAGCACCTCATCGCGGCCAAAGATGCGGTGATCCTTGAATCGCAGCAGTACGCGGCCATTAGCCTGAAGGCTGCGAGCCACCTGTGCATCGCGTGCCAGGGCAGCGGGTTCATCATCGTCATTGCAGAAGACGGCGGCTGCACCCAGTTGCTGCGCCAGGGCCAGGATGAGGTCTTGCGGCAGGCCGCGCCGGGTGATGAGGCCGGTTTGTGCGCGGCCTGCGCACAGGCGCATGGCCTCGTCCAGCTCGCTCAGGCTCTGGCAGATGAACTCGATGCGCCGGTCTGAGTGGGGCAGGGCGGCAAGAATGCTGTCGTCGAAGATGAAGGCGCAGTACAGCGTTTTGCATTGTTGGGCTGCATGGTAGAGGGCGGTGTTATCGCTCAGGCGCAGGTCGCGCCGGAACCAAATCAAGCCCACAGGGTAAGAAGGAGTCATGGATCGCCATTAAAATCGCAGGCATGTCTGCAGAATCTGCGCCTATCAACTTGACGCACCACTTCCTGATCGCCATGCCTGGCCTGGAAGATGAGTCGTTTTCGCGCAGCGTTGTGTACCTGTGCGAGCACAGCGAGCGTGGCGCGCTCGGTTTGATTATCAACAAGCCTTCCAAGCTCAGCCTGGAAGGGCTGCTGAAAAAGGTGGATTTAGGTCTCAAGCGTGAAGACTTGCGCGATCAGCAAGTCTTCACCGGCGGCCCGGTACAGACCGATCGCGGTTTTGTGCTGCATGAGCCCATGATTATTGAGGGTGCGCCGGAGAATGAGTCGGCCTATGCCTCGACCATGACCATCCCGGGCGGGCTGGAGATGACGACTTCCAAGGATGTGCTCGAAGCCCTGTCCGACGGCGCTGGCCCCAAGCGCGTGCTGATCACGCTGGGCTATTCTTCCTGGGACGAGGGCCAGCTCGAATCCGAAATCGGCGAGAACGCCTGGTTGACCGTGGAGGCCGACCCCGAGGTGATTTTCAGCACGCCGGTCGATGAACGCTATGACCGCGCCCTGGGCCTGCTGGGCCTGCAGCGCTGGATGCTGTCGCCCGAAGCGGGACGCGCATGAACGATATTTCCTCTTCCCACAAGGCCGCCGATGCGGCCTTTTCACCGACTGCTTCTCCGGCCGAAAATACGGCAGCCCCAGTGCCTGCAAAGCCTGAGGTGCCTGCGCATTTTCAGCAGTTTCTGGCTTTTGACTTCGGCACCAAGCGCACGGGCTGCGCCTCGGGCAATCGTGTGATGGGCGGTGCCAGTCCACTGCCCACCATCAAGGCCGAAGGAGCCGACGCCCGGCTGCAGGCCGTGGACAAGCTGATCCGTGAGTGGCAGCCCAATGCGCTGGTCATTGGTGTGCCCTACCACCCCGATGGCGCCGCGCACGAGAACACGGCGCGCGCCCTGAAATTTGGCCGCCAGCTCAGAAGCCGCTTCAAACTGCCGGTGTACGAGGTGGACGAACGCTACAGCACGACCGAAGCACTGGCGGGCGGCGCACGCGACGCCGACGCGGCTTCGGCCTGCATCATTCTTGAACAGTTTTTGAGGAGTCTTCCATGAGTGAAACCATTGCAGGAAACCAGTCGGGGCAGGGTAGCCTGATTCTGGATGCCGAAGCTCTGTACAGCGAGCTGCTGCGCGGCGTGCAGCGCCTCATGGGGCCCAGCACGCGTCTGGCGGGCATTACCTCGGGTGGTGCCTGGCTGGTCGAGCGTCTGCACAAGGACCTGGACCTGGCGGGCAAGCCCAGCGTGCTGTCGTCTTCGCTGCACCGTGATGATTTCTCGCAGCGTGGCATGTCCAGCAGCGCGCAGACTCAGATCGACTTTGATGTGAATGGCGCCGACATTCTGGTGTTGGACGATGTGCTCTACACGGGCCGCACCGTGCGCGCCGTGCTCAATGAGCTCTATGACTACGGCCGTCCCGCTTGCGTGCGACTGGCCGTTCTGGTGGACCGGGGTGGGCGCGAGCTGCCTATCCAGGCCGACTTTGCCGCAGCGCGCGTGGCGCTGCCGGCCGACCGGTCTCTCGCGCTGGCGCGCGATGAGAGCGGCGTTTTCCACTTCCGCATTCAAGAGGCCTGATCGTGCTGTACAAGCGCAACCCCCAACTCAACAAGAATGGCGAGCTGATCCACTTGCTCACCACCGAAGGTCTGTCCAAGGACATCCTGACCCAGATCCTCGACACGGCCAGCAACTTCGTCAGCGTCAACGACCGCGAAGTGAAAAAAGTGCCGCTGCTGCGTGGCAAGAGCGTGTTCAATCTGTTCTTCGAGAACAGCACGCGCACCCGCACCACTTTTGAAATCGCGGCCAAGCGTTTGTCGGCTGACGTGTTCAATCTGGACATCTCGCGCAGCTCGACAGCCAAGGGCGAGACCCTGCTGGACACCATCGACAACCTGAGCGCCATGGCTGCCGACATCTTTGTCGTGCGTCACAGCGAATCAGGCGCGCCGTATCTGATCGCCAAGCATGTGGCGCCCCATGTCCACGTGGTCAACGCCGGTGACGGCCGCCACGCACACCCCACACAGGGTCTGCTGGATATGTACACCATCCGCCACTACAAAAAGGATTTCTCGAACCTGCGCGTGGCGATTGTGGGCGACGTGCTGCACTCGCGCGTAGCACGCTCGGACATCCATGCTCTGACCACTCTGGGCGCCGCCGAAGTGCGCGTGGTCGGCCCCCGCACCCTGGTGCCTGCCGACATGGCCAGCATGGGCGTGCGCGTCTTCCACAACCTGGAAGAGGGCATCAAGGACTGCGACGTCATCATCATGCTGCGACTGCAAAACGAACGCATGAGTGGCGCGCTGCTGCCTTCGAGCCAAGAATACTTCAAGAGCTTCGGCCTGACCGAAAAGCGCCTGGAGCTGGCCAAGCCCGATGCCATCGTCATGCACCCCGGCCCTATCAATCGCGGCGTGGAGATCGACTCCGCTGTGGTCGATGGCCCACAGGCCGTGATTTTGTCGCAGGTGACATTCGGTATTGCGGTGCGTATGGCGGTTATGTCTATCGTCGCGGGGAATGAAGCTTAAACACCCCCTGAGCCGCTGCGCGGCTTCCCCCTCTCTCGCAAGCGGGAGGGGGACGACACCCTCGCGTCGGGACGGCCCTAGCTTGGTGTCTCGCGCGAAAGTCGACGAAGCAAGTCGCAGTTGGTAGAAGTGGTGATGTTTATAGATATTTTGATAGCTGCTAGCACTTATCCATTAAGGGCTAGAAGCCAATTTGGTGCCAAACCATGAAGATTTTGATTCGCAATGGCCGGGTGATGGATCCGGCAAGCGGTTTCGACCAGCAGGCCGATATCGCCATCGATGGCAACAAAATTGCCGCTATTGGCTCTGTGCCTGCCGGTTTTGTGGCCGAGCGTGAAATTGACGCGGCTGGCCAGTGGGTGCTGCCCGGTCTGGTGGACTTGGCTGTGCGCCTGCGCGAGCCAGGGCATGAGCACGAAGGCATGCTGCAGTCCGAGATGGCTGCTGCTGTCGCTGGTGGCGTGACCAGCCTGGTCTGCCTGCCCGATACCGACCCTGTTCTGGACGAGCAGGGCCTGGTGGAAATGCTCAAGTTCCGTGCGGAGAAGCGGCACAAGTCGCGTTTGTTCCCCATGGGCGCGCTGACCGTGGGCCTCAAGGGCGAGACGCTGACCGAGATGGCCGAACTGACGGAGTCCGGCTGCGTGGCCTTTGGTCAGGCAGAGGTTCCGTTGCCCAGCATCACCACGCTCAGCCGTGCACTGGCCTATGCCAACACCTTTGGCTATGCCGTGTGGCTGCGCCCGCAGGACAAGGATCTGGGCAAGGGCGTGGCCGCCAGCGGTGCGCTGGCCACCCGCATGGGTCTGGCAGGCGTGTCCGTGGCGGCTGAGACGATTGCGCTGCACACCATCTTCGAGCTGATTCGTGGTTCGCAAACTCGTGTGCACCTGTGCCGCATCTCCAGCGCTGCGGGCGTGGAGTTGGTGCGCCGCGCCAAGGCCGAAGGCCTGAACGTGACGGCCGACGTGTCCATCAACTCGCTGCTGCTGACTGAAAACGACATCGGCTACTTCGACAGCAACGCCCGCGTGGTGCCCGTGCTGCGCCAGCAGCGCGACCGCGATGCGCTGAGCGCTGCGCTGGCCGACGGCACGATTGATGCGCTGGTCTCCGATCACACACCTGTGGATGCCGATGCCAAGGTGCTGCCTTTTGCCGAAGCCGAGCCTGGTGCGACCGGTGTCGAGCTGCTGCTGTCCGTGGCCGTGAAGTGGAGTCGTGACCACAACGTATCCCTGAGCCGGGCACTGGCTGCCGTCACTTCGGCTCCTGTTGCGGTGCTGGGTAATGCGCTGGGCGAGCAGCAGTCGTTGCTGGGCCAGTTGAAGGTGGGCGGTGTGGCCGACCTGTGCATTGTTGACCCCGATGCCGAATGGACGGTGGAGCCCGCGGCGCTGCAAAGCCAGGGCAAGAGCACGCCTTTCAGCGGCTACGAGCTTCCTGCCCGGGTGGTTGCGACTATTGTTGATGGGGCTGTGGCGTATCAGAGGTAAGCACCCCCTGAGGCGCTTTGCGCCTTCCTCCTTTCTCTACGCGCTTCGCGCTGCGGGAGGGGGACGACAGCATCGCTGCGGGGCGGCCCTTGCTCGCTGTCACTTTGTTAGGGTGCGTCTGTTTTAGGCGTTAGCCGTTTCAAGTTGCTGCATCTCCTCTGAGTTGAGTCGCTAAACTTCCTGGGAATCATGGCAAACGGCTTGCACAAAATCAAAACCAGCTTGCGCGCGGTCTGGCGCGGGCTGCGGCTGCTGGCCCATGTGGCCAAAGGCGCGTGGACTGTGGCCTTCCGCTTTCCCCAGTTGCATCACTTGCAGCAGCATGAACATGTGCAGGCCTGGGCTGCAACCTTGCTGGTGCGGGCCGGTGTTCAGCTGGAGATCAAGGGGCAGCCGCCTGCCAGCGGGCCGGTACTGATCGTCAGCAACCATATCTCCTGGCTCGATATCCCGCTGCTGCATGCGGCGCGACATTGCCGCTTTATCTCGAAATCCGATGTCAAGGGCTGGCCCATCATCGGCACGCTGGCCACGGCAGCGGGCACGCTGTATATCCAGCGCAGCTCACGTCGGGATGCTGTGCGCATGGTTTCAGCCATGACCCAGGCTTTTCAGCGCGGCGAAATTCTGGCGGTCTTCCCCGAAGGAACGACGGGCGATGGCCGAGAGCTGCTTTCGTTTCATTCCAACTTGCTGGAGCCCGCTGTTCAGTCCGATGTGCCCGTTGTACCCGTGGGGCTGAGCTTTGTGGATGGAACAACCGGTCAGACCAGCTATGCGGCCACTTATGTGGGGGATGAGACGCTGTTGGGCTCCATCTGGCGGGTACTTTGTGCCGAGAAGCTGACAGCCGTTGTGCACTATGGGCTGCCGCAAAAAGCCCAGGGCCGGGATCGCCGCATCTGGGCCAAGGATTTGCACACCGAGGTGGACCGCCTGCGCCGCGCATGATGGCTTAAGACAGCCTGAGAAGCTTTTTGCAGGCCCTGCTGCCTTCAGGATTTGGACAGCGGAATGTAGTCCAGCGGCAGGGCGGTAGTCCACTTGATTTGCTCCATGGCAAAGCTCGACGACACACCGGAGAGTTCTATGCCTTTGACCAGGCGCTTGTACACGGCGTCATAACTCTGGACATCGGGCACGACCACTCGCAGCAGATAGTCGATGTCGCCGCTCATGCGATAGAACTCCACGATTTCGGGAATGTCGTCAATCACTCGCGTGAGCTCGTGCATCCATTGATCGTTGTGCTGGGTGGTGCGAATGGAGACAAAGACCGTGACTCCTAAGTTGAGCTTTTGTGGTGACAGCAGGGCCACGCGCTTTTGGATATAGCCCTCTTGCTCAAGTCGCTGCAGTCGCCGCCAACACGGTGTGGATGAGAGGTGAACAGCTTCGCTCAGTTGCTGCAAGGAGAGGCTGGAATCCTCTTGAAGCAGGGATAGGATTTTTATGTCTATGCGGTCCATGAAAAATTTTCACTCAAAAAAGAAATATTTTTAGGAATATTTTGCATGAATTGGAAAAAACAGCCTGAAAATTAAATCCCTTTTCTAACGGCTAGTTCCTAGACTGGAAGGCATTACAAGACTTAATTGATGCCCTCTTACATGTCCACTGCACACCAGGCCTCCACTCTCTTGGCGCATGCCGCGCGCCGGCCAGAGCTTCACCATGGGATGGTGAATACGCCGATCTACCGAGGCTCCACCATCATCTCGACAAGCCTTGAGCAGTGGGAGAGTCGCAAGCGGCCTGACAACCCCTATGCCTCCTATGGGCGCTTTGGAACGCCGACAACGGGCGCATTGGAAGAAGCGATGGCAGAAGCGGAAGGCGGCTTTCGCTCCATCGTTCTGCCCTCCGGTCTGGCCGCCTGCACGCATGCCATCCTGGCACTTGTCAGTACAGGAGATCATGTCTTGCTGCCCGACAGTGTGTACGGTCCGACCCGCGCCTTCAGCGAACGCGTGCTGGCACGTTTTGGAATCGAGGCCGAGTTCTACGATCCCTGTATCGGTGCGGGCATTGCCACGCAGATGCGAAAGAACACGCGGGTTGTGTTTGTAGAGGCTCCAGGCTCGGGCACCTTCGAGATGCAGGATATTCCGGCCATTGCCGCGCAGGCCCATGCCGTGGGTGCCTATGTGGTGATGGACAACACCTGGGCCACACCGTTGTTCTTCAAGCCTTTCGAGCATGGTGTGGATGTCTCGGTGCAGGCGGGAACCAAGTACATCGTGGGCCATTCGGATGCCATTCTTGGTGTGGCCACGGCCAACGAGCGGGCCTGGCCCCTGCTGCAAAAGGGCGTGCAGGACTTTGGCCAGACCATTGGGCCGGACGACATTTTTCTGGCTCTGCGTGGCATGCGTACGCTGCCATTGCGCATGCAGCAGCACTGGGCCACAGGGCTGCACCTGGCACAGATGCTGCAGCAGCACCCGCTGGTGGAGCGTGTCATGCACCCTGCGCTGCCGCATGACCCAGGCCATGCCTTGTGGAAGCGTGACTTCACCGGTGCCAGTGGACTTTTTTCGATGGCATTGCGCCCTATGGAACGCCAGGCTCTGGCGACCTTCATCGACAGCTTGCAGCTGTTTGGTATTGGTTTGTCATGGGGCGGTTATGAAAGCCTGGTGCTGCCCATGGATGCACCAAGGCGCAATACCCAGACCTGGGATCTGAAGGGGCCGCTGGTGCGCATCCATGCGGGTCTGGAGGATGCCGGTGATCTGGCCGCTGATCTGTGTCAGGCGCTGGAGGCAGCCTCGCGGCTGATTCCGGATACAGAGCCGGCCTTAGTTGCAGTTGGATGAACGCCGACTGCTCGAACGACCCTTGAATAACTTTTAACGAACACCAAGGAGACAAGCATGTCCTCGATTACACGTCGCAGCTTTGCATGGGGTGCAGCCGCTTTGCTGGCTGGAGCTCCGGCTTTGTCGCAGGCCCAGGCTGGGAGCTACCCCGCTGGCAATACGCCGATTCGCATCGTGGTTCCGTACGCAGCCGGAGGCTCATCCGACTTTGTTGCACGACTGCTGGTACGCAAGATGGGTGACAACATGAAGCACAGCTTTGTTGTGGACAACCGTCCCGGTGGCAACACCATCATTGCGGCCGAGCATGTGTCCAAGGCCAAGCCAGATGGCTACACCATCTATCTGATTGGTGAGCTGACCCATGCTTCGCTGCAGGCTCTCAACAAGAAGCTGCCTTTTGACCCGGTCAAGGACTTCTCCGGCATTACCAACCTGGTGGAGTCGCCGCTGGTGATCTCCGTGCCCAAGCAGTTCCCGGTGTCCACCCTGAAAGAGTTCGTGGACTATGCCAAGGCTCATCCAGGAGAGGTGAACTTCGGCTCGGCCGGGCTGGGCAATACCCTGCATCTGGCAGGCGAGAACTTCTCGCGCCAGACCGGGGTGCAACTCAACCACGTGCAGTACAAGGGCGCATCGCAGGCGATCCTGGATTTGCTGGCAGGGCGCATTCAGGTCATGTTCGACCTGCCACAGACACCGCTGCCTCATATTCAGGCCGGCAAGCTCAAGGCTCTGGCGGTGACATCGGCGCAGCGTCTTCCCATGCTGTCTGCAGTGCCCACGACGACCGAAGCAGGCTTTCCTTCTTATCGCTTTGTGACCCGCATTGGTGTGGCAGCGCCCGGTGGTACGCCCCAGCCCATCCTGGACAAGCTGTATGCCGAGATCAACAAGGTTGTGGCGGATCCTGAGTTTCGTACTGCGGTGGAAGGCCAGGCCATGTTCCCAGCACCCAGCGCATCGCCAGCGGCCTACCAAAAGCGTCTGCAAGACAGCATGACCACGGTGGGTGAGTTGCTGCGCGGTGCGAATGTGCAACCTCAGTAAACGCGAGCACATGGCTCATAGCGCTTTTTTCGGCTTCACGCTGCCTGCTTTTCCTTTTTGAGATTTCCCCAGAACATGAATAAACGTCAACGCTTTCTTGCTGCAGTTAAAGGCCAGCCTGTCGATAGAGCACCTGTCACGGCATGGGTGCACTTTCTCTCCGACCACCTCAGCGGCAGCAGGTCCGCCGACCTGCATATCGAGTTTCTGCGCGAGTACCAATGGGATGTGCTCAAGGTCATGAATGACTATCGCTATCCCGTGCCGGCGGGTGTGCAGACACTGGACAGCGCCGAGAGCCTGCGTGCCTATACGCGTATCTCGCTCAAGGATCCGGGCTTTGTGGCCCAGCTCGAATGTTTGCAGCGCATTCAGGATGCCTGCCCGGAGACACCGCTGCTGGAGACTGGTTTCGAGCCTTTCCAGCAGATCGTGCGCAATATTGGCTTTTCTCAAGGCCCTCGCATGTATGCCCATCGCGGTGAGGCGCTGGCTGCGCTGGAAGTCGTGACCGAGGTGATGTGCGAGTACATGGCTGCCGTCAAGGCACTGGGTATCGAGGGCATGTTCCTGTCCATCAACGGAGCCATGCCTGCGCATATGGCGCGTGGTGCCACCGAGGAGCAGCATGAACAATTCCAGAAGCCTTTTACGGTGGCCGTGCTGAAGGCTGCCGAAGGCATGGCACGTGTGCTGCACGTGCATGGAAGTGCGCTGGAGATGGAACGCATCGACGGCTACCCCTTTGAAGTGCTCAGCGTCTCGGATCGTCTGCCTACCAACCCCAGCCTGTCCCAACTGCGCGCCATGACCGACAAGTGTCTGATGGGCGGTATTGACGAAACGCGCATTCAGGAGCGCACTCTGCCCGAAATCGCCGCAGAGATCGATGACTGCCTGCAGCAGGTGGGCAGCCAGAATTTCATTCTGGCTCCTGGCTGCACCATTCCGTCTTTCACCTCGCAGCGCAATCTGCATTTCCTGCGCGACTACACCAGCGGGCAGGCCTGATGTCCGGCCGTTGCCAGCGCGAGCGGGTAAACGTTCGTGCTGGCAATGTCGGGCGATGCCTGGCTACTGTTTGATGGCCGCTGCTGTTTGCCGCAGCGCCTTGCGCCTGTACTTTTTTGCCGCGTCAGCGGCATTCTTTCCGCAGAACTGATCATAAAAAATGACTCAAAACAATGCTTCACGCCCTCTGCTGGCGCTTAAAGACCCCTCTTTGCTGCGTGCCGATGCACTAGTGAACGGGCAGTGGCTTTCTGGCCCTTCGCGCTTTGCTGTGTATGACCCTGCGACGGGCGAGCATCTGATCGATGTAGCGAACCTTGGAGTAGAGCAGGCCCAGCAGGCCATTGATGCCGCCGAAGCAGCAGGCTTGGAATGGCGTCGCAAGACTGCCAAGGAGCGCAGTCAGCTGCTGCGTCGCTGGTTCGATCTGCTGCAGCAAAACGCGGATGATCTGGCCCGCATCATGACGGCCGAGCAAGGCAAGCCCTTGGCTGAGGCACGTGGTGAAGTGACCTATGCAGCCAGTTTTGTGGAGTGGTTTGCGGAAGAAGCCAAGCGCATCAACGGCGAGACGCTACCCACCTTTGATAACAACCGCCGTTTGCTGGTGTTGCGCCAGGCTATTGGCGTGTGTGCAGCGATCACGCCCTGGAACTTTCCTCTGGCCATGATTACCCGCAAGGTTGCTCCGGCGCTCGCTGCGGGCTGTACCGTGGTGGTCAAGCCGGCAGAGCTGACGCCATTGACTGCCCTGGCAGCGGCCGAGCTGGCCGTGCGCGCTGGCATTCCTGCCGGTGTGATCAACGTGCTGTGTGCCGACAGCAACAATTCCATTGCCATTGGTCGCCTGCTTTGTGCGAGCGACACCGTGCGTCATCTGAGCTTTACTGGCTCCACGGAAGTGGGCCGCATTCTCATGGCCCAGTGCGCACCTACGGTCAAGAAGCTGTCGCTGGAGCTGGGTGGCAATGCTCCCTTCATCGTCTTTGACGATGCAGACCTGGATTCCGCCGTGGAAGGAGCGTTTGCGAGCAAGTTTCGCAACTCGGGACAGACCTGTGTCTGCACCAACCGTTTTTATGTGCAGGACGGTGTGTATGAGGCATTTGTCGAAAAATTTGCGCAGCGTGTCCGTCAGGCCCGTGTGGGCAATGGCTTTGAGGATGGGGTGGTGCAAGGGCCGCTGATTGAGGAAGCCGCGCTGGTGAAGGTGCAGCGTCACATTGACGATGCACTGGCGGGCGGTGCGCGCGTGGTGGCGGGTGGTAACCGACTGAGTAGCCTGGGTAGCGGTCAGTTCTTCGAGCCAACCGTTCTTGCCGATGTCACGGCCGGTATGGTGTGTGCGCGTGAGGAAACCTTTGGGCCGCTGGCTCCGGTGTTGCGCTTTCATACCGAGCAGGAAGTCATTGCCGCAGCGAATGCGACCGAGTTTGGCCTGGCCAGCTATGTCTATACCCGTGATGTGGGCCGCATCTTCCGCGTAGGTGAAGAGCTGGAGTTCGGCATGGTGGGCGTGAACGTCGGTATTTTGGCCACCGAACATGTGCCTTTCGGTGGTGTCAAGCAGTCGGGCCTGGGCCGTGAAGGATCGCATCACGGGATTGATGACTATGTGGAAATCAAGTACCTGTGCGTGGGAGATGTCTTGGCCGGAGCCTGATGCAGATCAGGTCTGCAGTGCTGTTGAAGGGCACCTGATGCGCTCAACGTAAAGGGTGCGGTTACAAGGCCGCGCTGTGCGCCCAAGCTCAGGGTTCAGCGTGGTCTGAAAGCGCCTTGTCGGTGCGCTGTCGAACTGGGTAGGAACGACCTGGCCGCAGCTCACCCAGGCATGGGCCTGCACGGGGCCACTGGTGACTGGCATGGCTACACTGCAGCCATGACTACAAGTACTGAAGCCCCCGTGAACCGCCCCGATATCACCATCTTCCACAACAACCGCTGCAGCAATTCGCGCGGCGCGCTGGCCCTGCTGCGCGAACGTGGCATTGAACCCAATATCGTCGAGTATCTTGCTACGCCGCTGACAGCGCCTGAGCTGGCAGAGTTGATTGCGCATCTGGGCGTGCCTGTGCGTGAGCTGCTGCGCACCAAGGAGTCGCAATACAAGGAGCTGGGTCTGGACAATGAGGCCGTGAGCGATGCACAAATCATTGAGGCAGTGGCAGCCCATCCGGTGCTGCTCAATCGCCCCATCGTGGTGACTCCCAAGGGCGCGAAGCTGTGCCGCCCGCCAGAGCTGGTGCTGGATCTGCTTTGATAACGTGAAAGTTTTTTTTGAGTGAATTTGCCTCCTACCCCTTATAGGGGAAGGGCATGAAGCACTTCTTTTAGGAGTTTTTGAGACACAAGCACTGATCTTGCTCCTCCTAAGTCTGGCCTAAGTGTGAAGGTTCAAACTTGCTTTCAATGACACCGGTTGGGTGTATCTATGAAAGGTTTGCCATGAACACACTTCTTTCTACGCCGCGTCGTCTGGTTATGGCTTTAGTGGCTGCAGGTGCCATTGGTGCGCTTGGAGCTACCGGGGCTGGGCTAGTTGGCAGCCGCAGCACGGCGACGGCCCAAGTTGCGCCTTTGAGCACGATGGCGCCAAGCAATCTGCCTGCGGTTGGTGCTCCTAATTTTGCGGATATCACAGCGCGCAATGGTGCTGCGGTGGTCAACATCAGCGTGGTCGGTACTTCGCGCTCCATGGTGGATGGCGACGGTGAGTCGACTGCGGATCGGCAAAGTCCCCATGGTGGATCGCCACAGATGGATCCCGATGATCCTTTTTTTGAGTTTTTCCGTCGATTCGGTATTCCTGGTATGCCGGGGATGGGGCCAGGAAGGCAGTTGCAGCCACAGCCAGAGGCCCCCGTGCGAGGCCAGGGTTCAGGCTTCATCGTCTCCAGCGATGGCGTCATTCTGACCAACGCCCATGTCGTTCATGGTGCTGATGAGGTCACGGTCAAGCTTACGGATCGCCGCGAGTTCAAGGCCAAGGTCCTGGGGAGTGATCCCAAGACGGATGTGGCCGTGCTCAAGATTGAGGCCAAGGACTTGCCGGTCGTCAAGCTGGGCAAGACCAGCCAGTTGCGTGTCGGTGACTGGGTGCTGGCCATCGGCTCGCCCTTCGGTTTTGAAAACAGCGTGACGGCAGGTGTGGTCAGTGCCAAGGGGCGCTCTTTGCCGGATGACTCCTTTGTGCCTTTCCTGCAAACGGATGTGGCCATCAATCCCGGCAACTCAGGGGGGCCGCTTTTCAATGCGCAAGGAGAGGTGGTAGGAATCAACAGCCAGATCTACACCCGCTCGGGTGGTTATCAAGGCGTGTCATTTGCGATTCCGATTGATCTTGCAACCCGTGTGCAGCAACAGATTCAGTCCACAGGCAAGGCGCAGCACGCCAAGCTGGGGGTGAGTGTGCAGGAGGTGAATCAGGCTTTTGCCGACTCCTTCAAGCTGGACAAGCCGGAAGGCGCCTTGGTGGCCAGTGTCGAAAAGAATGGGCCTGCTGCCAAGGCGGGCCTGGAGCCCGGCGATGTGGTGCGCAAGGTTGATGGCTCGCCTATCGTGGGTTCAGGAGACCTGCCTGCATTGATAGGCCAGGCTTTGCCGGGGCAGAAGGTGACGCTGGAAGTCTGGCGCAAAGGTGAAGCCAAGACCTTGAGTGCAACCTTGGGAGATGCTAGCGACAAGCCAGCGAAAGAGAGCGCAGCTGCCCGAGATTCAGACAAGGGCAAGCTGGGGCTAGCCTTGCGGCCTTTGCAGCCTGAGGAGAAGGCTCAGCTTGGCTTGGACTCAGGCTTGTTGGTGGCCCAGTCTTCTGGGCCGGCGGCAGGCGCAGGAATTGTCCAAGGGGATGTGCTCTTGTCCATCAACGGAGTGTCTGTCAGCAATATCGATGCAGTTCGTGCTGCGGTGGCTCAGGCAGATAAGACGGTGGCCATCTTGATCTGGCGTGATGGCAACAAGATCTTTGTGCCGGTGAGACTGGGCTGAGTGAGGCCTTCCAAAAAAGCCGCTTTAGACAAAAGCGGCTTTTTGATGAATCCTTGTGAAAAGCCTCGATTGCCTTGATTTATCGCAAAAGGATGCTTAATTGCGGGGATAAATCGGGATCTCCCCATGGATTTGTCACGTTTTATTAGCTGTCAGATTCACAAAGGTGTAATGAAATAGACTGGTCAATTCACTCATTTGCCTGTTGACTGCCAGCGAGAGCAGCAGGGCGTGACTGCCATCAAACGTGAGAGCCTCCGAAGTAGGCGCTGCGAGGGGGACTTCTTTGGAACAGCAAAACAGTCTGCAGGTGCAAGGCCTGGGGGCATCGTATGGCCCGCGTGTTGTCTTGGCCGAGGTGGACTTTGTCTTGCCTACCACCGGTATTACGGCCCTGCTGGGCCCGGCAGGCACAGGAAAGTCTACGCTGCTGCGCACTCTGGCCGGTCTGAATGCCGCCAATCCACGTTTTCGCACTTGGGGTCAGGTGTCTTACACAGGCCAGCCCTTGGATATGCCGCTGAGTGCAGACAGCAGCCAGGCCTTGCCACGACTGGTGCAGCAGCACGCTCGTCTCATGCGCGCCAATACGCTGGATGCCCTGATCGAGATGGGGCGCCAGACCGAAAGCCGGTCGCCACTGGAGTGGCGCCAGTGGGTGACAGAGCAACTGCAGCGGTTTGGCTTTGCCGAGCTTGCCCAGGTGCTGGACAGTCCGACCATGTTGCTGAGCACGGTGCAGCAGCGTGCTGTTGCCATCTTGCGAGAGGCATGGGCCAAGCCTGCAGTCTTGATGGTGGATGAGCCAACGGCTGATCTGGAAGGCTACGAAGCTTTTTTGCTGCTGGATGTGATCAAGCAAATTGGTCAGCACAGCAGTGTGTTGCTGGTGACGCACCAGCAACAGCACGCTCAGGCGGCAGCCGAACAGATGCTGCTGCTTGCGGGTGGACGTATTCAGGAGGCGGCCAGCATGGCCGCTTTTACTCAGCGCCCGGTCAGCGCTGCCGGACAGCAGTTTTTGCGTACTGGAAGCTGTGCCGTGCCCATGCCAGGAACGCCCATCTATGAGTTGGCGGATGACGTCCTGCCTCCACCACCACTGCCAGAAGTTGCACTGGCGGCGATTGCTGAGTTTGTTGAAGCAGTGCCTGCAAGCCCCGCAGTCGTTGTCGTGGATGCGCCAAAGGTGGCTGTTGATTCAGTTCCAGCTGATGCGCATCCAGTGTCCGAGAGCCCAGAAGTGGCGCTTGAGCCTGTGGCTGTCTTGGCCGACTCTGCTCCTGCTGCCTATCAACCTCGGCCAGTCAATGCTGCTGTGTTGATGGAAATGCAGCCACTTGTGGCTGCTGACAATGCAGTGGCGGCAAGCCGTGGCCCCAATGGATTTTCCTGGCTGGTTCCGGGGAGACTGGCAGGAACCCCCTGGCCTGGCGTAGTCCATGACATGGATGCAGACCTCAAGGCCTTGAGTCGCTGCGGCATCACCATGCTGATCACGTTGACGGAAAAAGATTTTCCGCAGGATGCGCTGGCTCGCCATGGTCTCAAGAACTTCCATTTGCCGGTCTATGACCAAGAGCCGCCAACCGTAGCCCAGATGCAGATGCTGCTGGCTCGCATGTCTGGCGCTTTGCGACGAGGAGAGGTGCTTGCTGTGCACTGCCTGGCGGGTCTGGGTCGAACAGGAACAGTACTGGCGGCCTGGTTGGTGCGCGAAGGCTTGACGGCAGAAGAGGCCTTGCGCCGTGTGCGACTGATTGATGCGCAGTATGTGCAGTCCGATGCCCAGGAAGCACTGTTGCATGAATTCGAAAACGCTCTGCTCCAGAAGATGGGCTGAGCTTTCAAGATAACGATGAAACGTGCGATACCTGCTTCGAGTCCGAGGCAGGTGACGTGCGGGTCCTGTAAAAAGAAAGTGAGTATGTAATGAGTTTGGATGCTGTGTTGACGCAGGCCGTGGCCTCTGTGCCCGAATGTCTGGCTGCCGGTTATGTGGATGCTGCTTCGGGCATGTTGCTGTCTATTCGTACCGTGGACTCCCATCCGCGTGAAGTCATTGACCTCGTGGCAGCTGCCACAGCCGACTTGTTCAACGGTCCCAATGTTTCCATGATCGAGACACTGTTCAAGCGCTCGCGAGGCGTCAATACGGACGACCATCATTATTTTCAGGAAATCATTATCAACAGCGACAACCTGATTCACGTCTTTCTGCGCAGCAAGGCGGTGCCTGACTATGTAGCCGTTTTTGTCTGCCGCCGCACAGCCAATCTGGGCATGGCTTTGACAAAGGCCCGCATGGCCATGCCAGGTCTGGAAGCTGCAGTGTGACCGTGATTTTTTGAGGCGCATGGCGCTGAGTTTTTCTCTCTCGTGAGCGATGGAGGCAGCAGCTTTTCTGCGAGGCTGCTCTTGCCTGACACTCCTGAGCATGAAGGCGTGCCGTTAAAAGCGGCGCGCCTTTATTTTTGAAGGACTGTGTTGAGAGAGCATATGACAGTGGCTTGAAGATCACCCTTCGCAAGTATTCCTGCTGTGCTGGCATCGCCTTTTTCTTCAGAGCGCGGTAGCGCGCAATCGTTCAGGAGGCGCTATTCTTCTGACATGCGATTGCTGCTTGTTGAAGATGACACCATGATCGGCCAGGCCGTACAGGCGCTGTTGCGTACCGATGGCTATGTGGTGGACTGGGTGCAGGACGGCGCTCAGGCGGATACCGCTTTGCTTGCCCATACGTACGACCTAGTGCTACTGGACCTTGGCTTGCCCAAAGTCGATGGCCTGCAGGTACTGCGACAGCTGAGGGCTCGCAAGATCACAACGCCGGTCTTGATCACGACTGCGCGTGATGCAGTGCGTGACCGGATTGCCGGGCTGGATGCGGGGGCCGATGACTATGTCATCAAGCCTTACGACATGGATGAGTTGCTGGCCCGTATTCGTGCGCTGACACGCAGGGCCAACGGCCAGCTCGATGCCATCTATGAATATGACGGAGTGGTGCTCAACCCTCATACACGGGAGGCCAGTGTTCGAGGGCAGGCGGTCAGTCTTTCAGGGCGTGAGTGGGCTGTTTTACAGGCATTGCTGGCCAGGCCGGGGGCTACCTTGTCGCGTCAGCAACTCGAAGACAAGCTCTATGGCTGGGGCGATGAGGTCAGCAGCAATGCCGTAGAGGTCTACATCCACGGGCTGCGTAAAAAGCTGGGAGCCTCGGCGGTACTCAATGTGCGTGGTCTTGGCTATATGGTGCCCAGGCCATGAGGGGTTTCAAAGTGCCCGGCGCATTCCGACTTCCAGGCTCCTTGGGGGGGCGCTTGCTGTCACTGATAGGCATGGCCATTTGGGGCATCATGGTGCTGCAAGGCGTATTTGCCTATCGCAATGCGCTGGAGCAGACGGACACACTGTTCGACTATCAGATGCAGCAAACAGCATTTGCATTGCGCGCGGGCCTGCCTGTGGATGCCAAGGGCAGGCCGCAGGGAACACCGCCTGAAGATGAGAACCATGAATTCATCGTGCAGGTCTGGACGAATGAAGGGCTGAGAATTTTTGAGTCGGCACTGGGGGATGCTTTGCCTCAGATGGCGGTGCTGGGGTTTGCCAATATTCCGGTACGGGGCACGGTATACAGAGTGTTCTCTCTGCAAACAAGATCTCAGGTTATCCAGATTGCGCAGGATATGCGCGTACGTCAGGCGCTGGCACGTGAGGCGGCCTGGCGCAGCTTGCTGCCGGTGGTGCTCTTGCTGCCGTTGTTGGCGCTGATCGTATGGTGGGTGATTCGCCATTCATTGATGCCGGTGCAGCGGGTGCGGCGCGAGCTGGCCTTGCGCCAACCGCAGGACTTGGCGCCTGTGGCAGAAGAAGGCTTGCCCGATGAAATACGTCCATTAGTCCAAGAGCTCAACAGCCTGTTGCTGCGTGTACGTCTGGCATTCGAGGCGCAGCAGAATTTTGTAGCAGATGCAGCCCATGAACTGCGCTCGCCATTGGCCGCTTTGAAACTGCAACTGCAGCTGCTGCACAAAGCGCAAGACCAAGATGAGCAAGCAGCTGCCGAGATGCATCTGGCACAAGGCATTGAAAGAGCGAGCAGACTGGTCGAGCAATTGCTGGATTTGGCCAGGCAAGAGAGTGCTGAGCAGGCAGCCTCAACTGCACGGGTGGATTTACGCCAGCTTGTGGAGCAGGCGCTGGCCGATGCAGCCCCCGCAGCCCATGCCAAGGGCATTGATATGGGGCTGAGCGAAGACCCTCAACAGCAAAGCGCATTCACCGTCGATGCTGATGCACAGGCGCTGAAGGTTTTATTGCGCAACCTGCTGGATAACGCTGTTAAATACGTTCCCGCTGGGGGGCGCGTGGATATCGGCTGGCACAGCGATGCCCAAGGGCGTTCGCTGGTGGTTGAGGACTCAGGTGCGGGTATTGAAGTGTCCGAGCGTCAGCGTGTATTGCAGCGCTTTGTTCGGGGAAGTGATGCTGCAGGCAAGGCTGGAGGCAGTGGGCTGGGACTGGCCATCGTGCAAAGCATCGCTCAAGCGAGTGGAGCCGAGTTGCTACTCGATGCTTCCCCCCAGTTGGGTGGACTGAGAGTCAGGGTACGGTGGCCGAAGAAATCGTCTTACAGACATTGACATGGAGTGGCGCCTGGCAAGGCCTGCAAAACTTTGCATGATGTGCAACGCACACTCAGACTCTGTACTCACGAGACATGCAGACCTCGCCTGTGTTTTTCTCTCCGCCACCTCTACTTCATCAAAGGTTGCCCGATGCCATCGATAGTTCAGCGCCTCTCCAGCTCTGTGACTTCTTCCCAGACGCTGTGCGCATTCACGCAACCCTTGCTGGAGATATTGATCGAGGTGACCGAATTAGAGTCGGCCTACCTCACGACCGTGGATGAGTCGCGCGGCGTCCAGAGCGTTCTGTATTCACTCAACAAGGGCAAGATGAATATTCCCGAAGGGCTGCAAGTTCCCTGGGCCGACACCTTGTGCAAAAGAGCGCTGGATGAAGGTCGCAATTACGTGAACAACGTGACGGAATGTTGGGCTGACTCGGGCGCTGCCCAAAAGCTGGGGATTAAGACCTATGTCAGCACCCCCGTCAGATTTGCGGATGGATCACTCTATGGAACGCTGTGTGCAGCCAGCACAAAGTCGCAGTCTCTGAGCGATGAGGCCAAAGACACATTGCGACTGTTTGCCACGATCATTGGAGGATTTGCAGAGCGCGAACAGTTGCTGAGATCCTTGCAGAAAGCCAATGAGGAACTGTCATCGCTGGTCATGCTGGATGCGTTGACGGGCTTGCCTAACCGGCGCTGTGTCACAGAGGAGTTGCAACGCGTCATTGCACACTGCCGGCGTACGCGTGAGTGGGTTCTGGTCGGATTTATTGACCTGGATGACTTCAAGCAGATCAACGACCATTTTGGGCATGAAGCAGGAGATGCATTGATGCGCTCGCAGGCCGAAAAATTGCGTACTGCCTTGCGCGGAAGCGACATGCTGGCACGGTTTGGTGGCGACGAATTTGTCATGGTGGGCGTGGGCCCTCAATTGACGCAGGATTGCTCCCCCACACTCCAAGAGCTGCAGAGACGCTTGTCTAGCGTGTCCGTTACCTGTGTTGAATTAGCCGATGGCCGCCGCATTGCTTACCCGGGTGCAAGCGTGGGCTTGGTCGGCCTGAACCCAGATGAGACCGATGTGGATGATGCACTGCAGAAAGCCGATGCAGCCATGTATCAGATCAAATCGGTTCGCAAGCATGCATCCGAGAGAAGCGCCGGGGCGGATGAATCACGCCACACTGGCTTTTAGCACTCGCCAACAGAAAAGGCCGGAAGGTTATGCACCTTCGCAGCCTTGAATTTGGTCCCCCGACAGAACTCACACTTAGGCTTGAAACCCGCATGAATGCTTGATAGTCTGGATGTGATTTAGAAATGTACCCCCAAATGTACCCCCAGACTGTCGAGGATACCCCCCATGAAGCTGACCGACGCCAAGCTGCGAACCCTGTCCGAACCCGGCAAACACTTTGACGGCGGTGGCCTGTACCTGGAACTGACCGCTGCCGGTGGCCGCTACTGGCGCTTGAAGTACCGCATTGCCGGAAAAGAAAAGCTGCTGGCGCTGGGGGTCTATCCAGCAGTGAGCCTGAAGGATGCGCGAGAGCTGGCCAGCCAAGCACGCCAGGCCATCCAGTCGGGGGATGATCCCGCCGAGCAGCGCAAGGCCGCCAAGACCAAAGCCGTGCATGAGTCTGTCAATACCTTCCGGGCCGTGGCCCTGGAGTGGATGGAGCACCAGTCGGCCAAGTGGGAGCAGCAGACGCGAGAGCGCATTCATGCATCGCTGGAGACTGACATTCTCAAGACCATGGGCGCGCGCCCGCTGGCCAGCATCAAGCCGCTGGAGGTGATGAATGCAGTGAAGGCGATTGAGGCGCGCGGTGCAGGCGAGCAAGCCGGGCGCGTGCTGCAGCGGGTCAAGGCGATTTTTCGCTGGGCTGTTATCCATGGCCGTGTGGACAGCAACCCTATGCTGGATCTGATGCCCGCCGAAATCCTCAAGCCGCGTGAAGTCAAGCACCGTGCCGCGCTTGATGCGAAAGACTTGCCTGCCTTCCTGGCGCAACTGGACGCCTACGACGGTGACCTCCACACCGTGCACGCACTGCGTCTGCTGATGCTGACGGCCACACGACCCGGCGAGATACGCGGCGCACGCTGGGATGAAGTGGATATGGATGCAGCCATGTGGACCATCCCTGCCGAGCGCATGAAGATGCGGCAAGAGCACCGCATTCCCTTGTCCAGCCAGGCTCTGGAGCTGCTGCAGTCCATGCAGGCCCTGAGCGGCGGGCGTGAACTGGTCTTTCCCAGCCCCTTCTATCCCAGCAAACCGCTGAGCGAGAACACCTTCAACTCAGCCATGGCCCGTATGGGCTACAAAAACCTGGCCACGGCCCACGGCTTTCGGGCGCTGTTCTCTACTGTGGCCAATGAAACCGGGTGGCGGCCTGATGTGATTGAGCGCCAGTTGGCCCACAAGGAGCGCAACGAAGTGCGGGCCGCATATCACCGCAGCACCTACATGGCCGAGCGCACCAAGCTACTGCAGTGGTGGGCCGATTACCTGGAGGGCTGCAAAAGCGGCAAGGTACTGCACCTGCGCCAGCGCGCTGGGTAGTCTGGCCAAGTCAGGCCCGACCGGCAGCGCCAGCCACACGCCTGCACCTGGTTCACAAGCCGCCCACCGAGGCGGCTTTTTTGTGCCTGTAAGCCAGGCTGCGGCGCGGCCCGCAAGGCAAATCAACTCGCGTAGGAGATGATTTTCCGTGGGGACATGGGGACACGGCGTTTTCTGAAAATGCTATGTCCTTGAAACACTGATGAATAAAGGATTTAGCGCTATCAAATAGTTTGGGGACATTTTGGGGTCAAAGTGGGGTCAAGTTGGGGACATATAGAGAGTTTTTTCTTGATATGAAATATTTACTCTTTTCTCTTTGTTTTTAGCCTCTTGCTTGCTTCTGTTGCATCTAGCTTTTGGGGGCGCGCATGGCTCCAGAAAATGGCATGGCAAAGCCTGGGTGATGGGGCTTGGGCCAAGGGGCGCGCGGCTGTGCCTGGCTGGCCTGTGCTGGCGCTGGTCTGCACGGTGGTGCATGTGGGTGGACAGTGCGGGAAAAGCACGCGAAAGGCATTCCCCTGGTGCCCCGTACCGGCTGCGGTTTCTGGTGTAATAGGCGCTTGTTTTTAAACGGCGGCGCGCCTGAATTGCGCTGCATTGCCTGTACGTCTGGAGGCGCGATTCGCTGCCGTACAGTGGCTTAGGTGATGGTGCACCTAGCTTGTGATGCAGTGGCCGGAATGGTGAGCCTTTTGCTGCATGTAGTGTTCAGTTGTCCAGGGTGTCCAGCATTTCCACTGAGTTCACCAACAATATGCTTTTGACCCTTTTCAGGGTTGAGGCTGCAGCATTCCCTGGCGTCCACTTCATTGATCTTTAAGCGCGCGCCAGGCATGCAGAGGCGCATAAGCACGGGCGCGGGTGCTTGCGAGTCCATGCGTTCTACTCCTATAGAAAATCCATGGACAAAGTGGACAACTGAACAAAAAAGCCAAATCAAGGCTTGACGCCCCTGCCGCACTTCATGGCACAATCGCGGCAAGCCGAGAGGCCCGGTGCTTGAAAACACCAAACACGCAGAGGTTGCAACCCCCACCGATAAGCGGGGTTTTGTCACGCCCAAATTCTGGGGACTGGTGCGCCTGCATCGCTCCCCCATGGTTATGGGCGGGATGGGCCTACCCGTAAGGATGGCCGCACGCCTGCGTGCGTGTTTTCAACATCCCGTCCACCTGCTGCGCTTGAAAACGCAAGTGGTGGTTCGCTTGATTCACGCAGGAATCCAGACCATGACCGCTATTACCTTGGCCAGCCACAAAGCTGCGTCCACCTTGCCCACTACGGGCACCCCTGACCCTATCCAGCTGCATGCTGATGCGCATAACGCGCTGAGCATGGCCGTGTTCTACCTGCGCCAGCCGCAAGCCAATGTGTCCGGTGCACGCCGCAAAGCCGTACAGGCCCTGGCCGCGCTGCGTGGCTTGTCCTTGAGCATGGAGGGCTGAGCCATGACGATGCAAAGCAAAGGCCGTGACGGCTACAACTTGGTGCAACTGCAGATGCTCATGCAGAGCATCGCAACCCAGATGGCGGCACTCAATGGCCTGCTGCTGGTTGCGCAGACCTGTGAGGAGGATTGGGAGCGTGCCCGCCTGGTCGATGCTGCACAGGCGCTGGCGCAGGGCGTGGGCTGCCTGGCCGATCAGGCTACGGGCGGTGAAATCATTGGCAGCGTGGGCGTTTGGCACTGTGGTCAAGGCTTTGAAAAGGCAGGGGCTGCAGCATGAGCAAAACCACCTTTACCCGGCGCATGGATGAGCATTCGCGCTGCGTGCTCAGTTCTGAAACTGACCTATCAGGCGGGCGTTATTTGACCGTCAACGCGGCCCGCAGCACGGGCCTGGTGGAGCTGGGTTTGTCCTGCTCTACCGATCTTGTCTCTCATCAGACCTTTATGGCGTTCACGCCTGAGCAGGCGCGGGCTTTGGCGGCTGAGTTGTTGGCTTGTGCTGATGCGCATGTCTCTGGTGCCATGCAAGGGGGTGTGCAATGACGAAGAAAGCACCTGTGCAGCAGGCCAATGAGGCAGAGCGTCTGCCCGCTTTTGGCCTGCGTACCCTGTTGGAAGTGTTGATGGAGCGTGCCGTACCGAATTTGACGCTGCATGAGCTGCATTGGCTGACTAATGGAAGTTCTGACATGGCAGGGGATCTGGCCTCATACCTGGCGCATTTAACCGAGGGTATTGGATGTCTGGTGGTGAATGACGGGCCTGGCTCGGGTCACATTGGCAGTTTTCAGGATGCTGGTGAATGCTCAAACTTGCTGTTCTTTCTGAGTCATCAGGCTAGTTTGCTGGGCGGGCTGCAGTGCGTGATTGATGCTGCTGCGCGGCGGCTGAGGATGGCTCAAGCGCAGCAATAAACCAGCGCCAGCACTGTGCATGCGTGTGCACGGGCTGGCGCTTTCCTTTTTGAAGAGGTGTGCAAATGGGTGCTGGCGCTGAACACGACGCGGGTAGTGCAGAGATTGAGCCGGAAGAAGGGTTTCAGGCCGTTGGCCCTTACGGCCTACAGCGTTGCGGCGCTGGTGTGAATGATCGACTCTTGCGCCTTGATGAGGCGCTGCATTGGATGGCTTTCAAAAAAGAATGGCCGAGGGATAAGTCGCTGTATGCCGTTTTCAGTCCATTGATTCAATGGGATGAGGCTGACTCTAAGTACCGGCGACAAGTGCTGTATTTGCTCAACCATGAAGGCTATGCATATCCACTATCTCTTGGTGACAGGTTGAACCCTGCGGCTGTTGATGCTTGGGGGGACTTGCCGTTTTCATACGCTCACACCTACTCCATGTGCACGGTGAGGGAGATTGCTGAAGCATGGCGCGACTCCTGGCCAGGGTATGTAGCGAATGCAGAGCCTTTTTACCGTGCTGGCTGGGTGGCGTATTGCAAGGCGATGAAGAGGGTGGCGAAGGCCAATGAGTTGCCGATCCTTTGGGAGCAGAAATACCGCGAGGACTACTACATCAACCTTGGGGATTGGAAGGAGCGGTGTGAACGGTACGTCCGGTCTCTGGGCCGCCTTGCAGTGCCTGTATCGGTAGCTCATGAGCTTTGGGGTTGGGGCCATGCTGCGGCTGCTGTGGCACTACCGGATGCGGTGGCTGATGCAGCACCAGCCATTGCGAGCAGACCCAAGACCGTGCAAGAGCTTGAGGCGCTGCTGACGGATGCAGCCCATGCTGTGCAGTCGGCGGCATTGCAGCAAGGCCGCAAGGTGGTTCTGACGCCTCAGAAGTGGACATTTGATATGCGCCAGGTGGTGCGCGCCCGGTTGGATGCATTGGAGGCGGGCGGCATGGGTATCAGCCAGGCCGGTGACTGGGTAGGTGTGTGCCTTGGTATTGGTCGCTCGTCCATCGTGCAGGAAATGACAAAGCTGAAAGATGCGGTTATGGCGCGTGAAAAGCAGCGGATGGCAGATAACGCTGCTGCCAGTAATCCATTTTCTGGGCGGCGTGCTGCCGGGTAATGGCCTTGGTGCTAACGGCCCGACTAACAACGCTGACAAGGGCGGGGACTACATGAGCCGACCTTCATTCGTGCGGGCAATTCCTGGAAGGCTGTTAGCGCTTGTTAGTAGTCGAATCAAAGAGCATTTCCCTCAATGTCTCCCGCGTTTTTAAAGCATTCCATTCGGTGCGCTGGCGCTGGTGGCAGTGATGTTGAAAGGTTCGTGTGATGCAAGTTGTTCATTCTGCCCGCCCTGCGGTGCCCCGTGATCGCCTGTTGCGCCTGGCTGGTGTTGAGGGCCTGACTGGCATGAAGAAAAGCACCATTTATCGGTTGATGAAAGAGCGGAAATTTCCTGCGGCTGTTCGCTTGGGGACGCGCATGGTGGCATGGCCTGAGTCGGCTGTGCTGACCTGGGTGCAAGAGCGTATCGGAGGTGCCCAAGCATGAGCAAATCTCGCAAACTTTCCATGGGTGAGAAAGTCTTGCTCTCTCAGGCCACTGAGTCTGATGGATTGAATGACATTGATCGTGCAGTCCTTGAATACGGTGCCGATATGGCGGCGGCTTGCTGCAACGTGGTGAACGCTGCGGATGGTGTTGAGGTGCAAGGCGCTGACTTCTTTCACGGTGTCTGTGCCCTGAGTGCAGCAGCTCTGCAAGCGCATGCGACTTTGGATGCGGCGCAAACCTTGAGCGCTGCAATCGACAGAAATACAGCGGCTCTAGCCCGCCTCACGAACTGCCAATGCTTGTGCCCTGTGCGCCAGCCAGCGGCCAATGATGCAGGCCAGGCTATTCCTGGTGCTGCCTCTGAGTTGGATTAAGTAATGTCTCAAACCACAATCACCCCCGAGCTGCTGCGCAATGCCTTGAGCTTTGTCCCGGCCAATCTACCGCGCGATGAATGGGCGCGTGTGGGCATGGCTATCAAGAGCGAGTATCCCGACGACACGGGCCTGCAGCTCTTTAGCGACTGGAGCGCGGCCAGCGGCGGCTTTGATGTTGGCGCTGTGGGTGCCACCTGGCGCAGCATCAAGGCCGGGGGCGGTGTGGGTGTGTCAACCTTGCTCTACCTGGCCAAGCAGCACGGCTTCAAGCTGCCGCGCCAGGGGCAAGAATCCAAGCCCGTGAGCGCTGCAGAGCGTCAGCGCCAGGACGATGAACGCAGGCAGCGCCAGCAAGCCGAGGATGCCGCGATACAGGCCACGCAAGAGGCAGCAGCGGGTGAGGCTGCAGCACTTTGGGCCAGCGCCAGCGAAACCGGCTCCAGTGCTTACCTGGAGCGCAAGGGTGTGCAAGGCTTTGGCGTGCGCTACGGGGCTGATGGCTGGCTGTTGGTGCCGCTGCGCGATGGTGATGGCAGGCTGTGGAATGTGCAACGCATTGCGCCGGTCAAGCCAGCCAAGGGCACAGATAAGTTTCTGGGCAAGGGTGGGCGCAAGTCGGGCTTGTGGCATGTGCTAGGTGAGCTGGCAGGCGCTGCTGTGGTGCTGGTGGCCGAGGGCTATGCCACTGCAGCCAGCTTGCATATGGCCACGGGCTGGCCGGTGGTGGTGGCGTTTGATGCGGGCAATCTGATGCATGTGGCAAAGGCGCTGCAGGCCTTGCATGCGGGCGCGCTGGTGGTGGTGTGCGGTGATGACGATACGGACACGCAAGCCCGTACAGGCCGCAACCCTGGCCGCGACAAAGCCGAAGCCGTGGCGCGCGCTGTGGGCGGTGTGGCTGTGTTCCCTATTGATCTGCCGGATGGCGGCAAAGACTTCAACGATATGCACCAAGCGTGCGGCCTGGAGGCCGTGCAGGCGTGTGTACAGCAAGCCATTGATGCATTGCATGCCAGGACGGGCCGCGATGATGCTGGCGCTGGTCAAGGGGGTAGCGCTGGCCTGCCTTTTTCTGGTGCTGGTGGTGCGGGTTCAGGCGGTGGCAATGGCGGCGGGCGCGGCGGCAAGCGCAAAGGCCCGGCAAACGATCCTGATGATGCGCCTGGCTGGGATGACCCATTCACCCTTGATGAAGGCGGCGTGTGGTTCCATGGCCGTGACAAGGATGGCAACCCGGCCCGCGCGCTGTGGCTGTGCTCTGCGTTGCATGTGGAGGCGCTGACACGCAACCAAGAGGGCGCGGGGTGGGGTTATCTGCTGACCTTTGCTGACCCACTGGGCGTGCCCAAGCAGTGGGCCATGCCCGCGCGCATGTTGAGCGGTGATGGTGGCGAGTACCGCGCCGCGCTGCTGAATATGGGTCTGCGCATTGCCACAGCGCCTGCAGCGCGCAACCGGCTGACCGAGTACATACAGACACGCAAGCCCGAAGAGTTTGCGAGCTGCACAGACCGCATAGGCTGGCATGGTCGCGCCTTTGTGCTACCGCATGAAACCATTGGCGATGATGCCGAGCGCATCGTGTTTCAGTCTGAAAACCAGATGGAGAACACGTTCCGCATCAAGCGTGAGGTGCAGGACTGGACAGACCGCATAGGTCGCCTGTGCGCTGGCAATAGCCGCCTGGTGTTTGCTGTGTCCTGTGCCTTTGCGGGGCCGCTGCTGCGCCCTGCGGGTATGGAGTCTGGCGGGTTTCACTTGCGGGGTGATAGCTCCAGCGGTAAGACCACGGCGCTGCGCCTGGCCGCCAGTGTGTACGGTGGTCCCAGTTACATGCAGCGCTGGCGCACGACCGATAACGCGCTGGAGGTCATTGCTGCACAGCACTGCGATAGCCTGCTGATCCTGGACGAGCTGGCGCAGGTTGAGGGCAAGGTGGCGGGCGAGTGTGCCTACATGCTGGCCAATGAGCAAAGTAAGGCGCGCGCCACACGCAATGTGGCTGCGCGCCCACGCCTTTCCTGGCGCTTGCTGTTTCTGAGTGCGGGCGAGCTGGGCCTGGCTGACCACATGGCCGAAGGCGGCAAGCGCACGCGCACTGGGCAAGAGGTGCGCATGGCTGATATTCCCGCTGATGCTGGCGCAGGTATGGGGGCGTTTGAATGCCTGCACAGCTTGGGTGATGGGGCGGCCTTCTCTTCGCATCTGGCGCGTGAGGCGGGGCTTTGTCATGGCGCTGTAGGGCATGCCTTCCTGCAGTGGGCTGCCCAGCATTCGGATACCTTGGCTCGGCGTGTACGTGATGCGACTGCGGTTCTTTCCTATGCCTGGGTGCCCAGCGGTGCCAGTGGTCAGGTGGCCCGCGTGGCCGCGCGCTTTGCTCTGGTTGGGGTGGCGGGTGCACTGGCCACTGAGGCGGGCTTGACGGGCTGGGATGAGGGCGAGAGCGAGGACGCGGCAAAGGCTTGCTTTGATGCTTGGTTGCAGGCCCGTGGTGGTGCTGGAAATGGTGAGGTCAAGGCCATGCTGCGCCAGGTGCGCGGCTTCCTAGAGGCGCACGGAGAAGGGCGCTTTACCTGGTGGCACAGAGCTATGGATGACCACAATGCCAAGACGCTGATGCGGGCCGGATTCCGGCGTCTGATTGATGAAGAGGGGCAGCCCATCAAGGTGCAGAAGACGGTCTACACGCCGCGCGCCGATAAAGAGATATACGACGAGCTGACGGCCATTGATGGCGAGCAGACCCGCATTGAGTACTTTGTGCTGCCCGAAGTGTTCCGCACCGAGATATGCCGGGGCTTTGACCACAAGGCGGTGTGCAAGGTGCTGCTGCAGCATGGTTGCCTCAAGCCCGACAAAGGCCGCGAGGTCGATGCCAAGCCGCGCCTGCCTGGCATGGGGCCTACCTGGTGCTATCGCATCAGCCCCGCCATCATGGAGCTGGACATATAGCCAGCCCCCAGCGCCAGCACATAGACATAGGCCCAAGGTTCATAGCCCTGGGCCTTTTGTTATCTGCGGCAGGCACGGCATGGCCTGGGTGCCTGTGCGTAGCAACAGGCTCCCCCTCGTTGCATTGCCCGGCTGTGGCCGGGCCTGTCTATGGGTCTGCATGGCATGGCCAGCTTTTGCGATTCTGACCCAGCAGCCAGACGGCAATGCAGCTAAGTGCGAGGACGGGCGCGCCGTGTGGGGCGCAGGGGGATTTAATTCCGCGATGGAATAAATAATTCGGTGTGAGTGCGCGAAAGCCAGCGAGAAAGCCGCACCAAGAAAAACAGGTGCCGCGCTTGCTCTACTGCATGAATGCGCCTCATGAGTAGCTTTTAATGCGCTCCGCCCCCAAAAACTGGCGATTTGTCCCCAATGTCCCCAAGCCAAAACCGTTTGTCCCCAAACTTTTTGGGGACAGTTTTGTCTAATGATGACAATGGGTTAGGTGTTGTTTTTGCATTTGTCCCCAATGTCCCCAAGATTTTTGAACGATACCCCGAAGAAAGTGCGCGGCGCGGCGTTCGTGATTCATTCCTGAAATGAATCAATAGGGCAGGGGGATGAAATTGTTGAAAGCTGAATAGCTCAAGACCGAGCCTCCCAGTGCGCTCGCAAAATGCGGGAAAAATGGGGGGAGGGGGCTTGCTGCCATGGGGCAGGGGTGGGGCAAAACTTCAACGCGATGCCAGCGGAAACCGAGCGCCTAGTGAAATTTTTGCGTGCGCAGGTTTTGGAGGGGTGGGGGTGTCACTGCCTGGTGCTAGTGGTACTGCTATGCCCTTGTTTGCGATGTACCCCCAGTTTTGAAAAATATACCCCCAGATGTACCCCCAGATACCCCCGGATTGCCGTGCACTTCAGTGAACGACGGTGGACAATAAAATTGCCTCTGTCGAGGGGAAAAAGAAAAAGGCCGGAAGGTTATGCACCTTCGCGGCCTTGAATTTGGTCCCCCCGACAGGAATCGAACCTGTATTTGTCGCTTAGGAGGCGACCGTTCTATCCATTGAACTACGGGGAGGGACGCTGGATTCTAACTGCGTTAGCCTGCCTCTCCGGGCTTTGATGCAGGATGTCGAGGTCGGGCGTATTGCTTTAGCGCCTTGATGGCTGGCATCACTTTGGTGTGCGCCGTGACCCAGTCGTTATCCAGAAACTCCTCAATGCTGCGTTCTTGTAGCAACTCGTGCAGGCGATTTTGTGTGACTGCCTGCAGTATTTCATGGGCCCGATCCATGGCTTGTTCGCTGTGCGCCGCAGCGGCCTCACCCATCTCGGCGATCCATTCTTTTTGAATGGCAGAGACAAGCTGGCCCGCTGCAGTTTGCTGTGGCGTGTGTGTGGCAGACATATCAGAAACGATAGCTGCTAGCGCTTGTCATAAAAGCGCTAGAGGCTGATTTCATGCTTAATCCTTTCTCACGGTATAGACCAGATCCATGGCACTGGTTACGCCGGTCTGGGCGCGCAGCGTGAGGTTGCGGGACAGGTCGTAGAAGATATAGATGATGCCCATGGCCCCCGACAGGCTTTGCTCATAGGTGAGGTAGAGCTTGTCCGAGATGCGCTTGCCCATGGTCAGGGCTGCGCCTTCGGCGTCGCCATCACCGCCTCCCTTGAAGCCCACTTCATCCAGCCCCAGGCTGCCGGCAATCTTGCCGCTGCTGCTGTTGCCGCCGGCCAGAAGCGCCATGGCCGCTTGCTGCAGCAGTGCACTGCTGGCGCCGCCTGAAGCAGGGTCGCGGCCCATGACGACCCAGGACAGCTTTTCTGCATCCGGCAGGACAGGGTCGGAATACAGCAGCACACGCGGCGCGCTGGCTGTTCCGAGCACCTGCACACCGGCCTTGACGGCGATGTTGGGACGCAGAGCCAGAATGTCCAGAGAGGGGTTGTTGTAGGGGCCGTTGAAGCGGATCAGCCCGGTCTCCACGTTCAGTGACTGGCCCCAGGCGCGGTAGCGGCCTTCGACGGTGCGGATCTCGCCGGTAATGCTGGGCGGGCCGCCTGCATAACTGGCTCCGCGCACTTCAAGCTGCCCTTGCAGTCGTGTCGTGATGCCAAAGCCTTGCAGCGCAAAGTCTCGTCCCATATCCAGCTTGACCAGAATGTCTGGCAGCTTGCGGGGTGTGGCGCGTGCCTGATCCTTGCGGGCTTCACGCTCGGCGCGCTGACGCTCTTCCTCTTCGGCTTTGCGCAAGGCGGCTGAGCGCACTACGACGTCCTTGTCCAAAGAGGGGGCCGACTCTTCCGGAAGAATGATGGAGGCTCGGTCAACGGCGAGATCGCCACGCAGAGTGAACTGGCCTTGCTCCAGTTTTGCCTGCAGAGCACCGGAGACACTGACCTGACGGTCGGCGCGAACCAGTACTTGTAGCTGGCTGGCTGTGGCTTGCAGGTTCATGCTCAGGCCAGCATCTGCGCCGGTGCCGGGAGTGAACTGGGCATAGCCGGAGCCGGTGAGCAGGCCACCATCTTCAGGCGCACGGGTCAGGTTGCCGCTGTAGCCCAGAATACGGGCCTGACTTCCTTTGCCTCCTTTGAGGCGTAGCTCGGTGATATCCAGTCGAGTGCCCTGCAGCTTGGCACGCAGAATGCCATCGCGCAGGTCCACGCCGTCAAGCAGGGATTGAATATGAAGCCCATCGGCTCTGAGATCACCCCGCCATTGCGGATTTTGAAGTGTGCCGCTGAGAGCAGCGTCGGCTGCCAAAGTGCCTTGCACGCGCCAGCCCGGAGGTGCGAACAAGGTCCACAGGCCAATATCGGGCATGTTGGCATTGAGCTGGCCAGACAGCGGCGCTGTGCTGGGTAGTGTCCAGGCGCCTTGCTGGTAGCTGAGCTGGGTGCGCAGATCGGCGCTGAGCTTGCCGGCACGTTCGCTATCCCACAGAAGCTTGGCGTTGACCTGTGAGCCTTCGGCTCTTACGTTCAGGCGTACGTCTTTGATGCGCGCACGCATGCCCGTGCCACCGACCTTGCGGGTACGTGTGCGGCCGGCTTTGCTTGCGGTGGGGCCGGTGGTGTGAATGACGGTGGTGCTGGAACCATCATCGACGGCCAATCGCAGATCGCCGTCAGCACGCTCCACGGTGATATCGGCCTTGAGCTTCTTGCCCAGCGTGTCCAGATCCCAGCGGGCATTGAAGCTCAGGTCGCCAGACAGGCCTGCCGCCTCCAGTGGCGGCTCATCATCCCCAAAGCTGAATGCATCGACCCAGGCCAGGGGCAGGCCCTTGGCCTGACCTGAGCTTTGCACGCCCCATTGGCCGCTGCCGGTGTGAGTGATGGAGCCACTGTCCCATACGAGCTGGGCTGGCTTCAGCGCTTCAGTGCTGGTGCGGCGAATGCCCAGTTTCGGGGGGATCAGCTGTAGCTGGCCCGCGCTGAATTGATAGACGGTGTTCAGCACCGTCTGGCCGCTGGTGCGCTGCTTGATTTGAAGCGGAGCGCCGGGTTGCAATTGCGCAAGCCAGGGGCCTGGCTTGTCTTTATCGAGGGTGAACTGCGCCTGGAGCTTCTCGAAGCTGGCTTGCCAGTCCAGTGGTGCAGTGCCTTTACCGCCTGCCAAACCGGCCTGCACAACAGTGTCGAGCTGCGCGCTTTTGCCCGCTTGCTGGGCTTGAGCACTCAGGCTGATGGTGGCGTTCTCGGGGCTACCGTTAAGGCTCAACACAAGCGACGGTACAACCGCGGCCTGATCTGCAGCGGAGCCCGCAGCAAGATAGCGAATTTTTTCGGCCTGCAGTTTGGCTTGAAGCTGCATGCCGCTGGCGGGAATGCTTTGACCATGAGCCGAATGCAGGCGTTTGAGCAGGTTCTCCCAGCCTCCTTTGACGGCCAGTTGCAAGTCTGCACGACCATCCAGCTGGGCTCCACCCAGCGGGTCTTTGATGCCGGGCAGTTTGCGCAGCCACTGTGAAAGTGTGGAGAGCGAGTTCAGTCTCAGCAGGCTTTGCGCATCGCCGCTGTCGGGGCCGATCTTTCCATCAAAACTCAGCTGTGCACCGGGCGCGGCTGCTTTGATCTGAGCTTTGGCCAGTTGGGTTTCAGTGTTGAACTCAATGGCCTTGCCCTCGATGCTGGCTTGCAGGGCCTCCAGTTGCAGTTTGTCGAGTTGCAGCAGCGGCGCTTGCCATTGACCTTGGGCGGCCAGAGTCTGAATGCGCAATGCCTTGCTGTCTCGTCTGGCAGCAGCAGCCTGCAGGCTGACACCGAACACGATCTTGCTGGGCGCGGCGTTGTCGCTGCTGTTGTGGTCGGCATCAGGCTGTACTGCCTTTGCAGTGATTTCGCCTTGCAGCGGAGAGGCGTCCAGAGTGCTGTAGAGGTCTGCCGGGTTGAGTTGCTCAACCACGGCCTGGCCTTCAAAAAGCTGGGTGGCGGGCGTGAAGTGGCCGTTGAGCGCAATCTTGCCTTGGCCTTGCGTCTTGCCAACCTGAAGGTGAGAGTCCGACACAGCCCATTGCTGGCCGTCATAGTGCACCTGGGCCAGCAGGTCGGCCACAGGCAGGCGCTGCTTGTCCCAAGGGCCGGACAGGGTGTTACGGAAACGGGCGTTCAGATCCCAGGGCTGCGTCGCCAGATCGTCTGTTGCTGGCAAGGCCTTGTCGGGGCCGGCCTGTAGCTCACCGCTCAGCAAAGTGCGTGGGCCTTGAGGCCAGAAGGCAGAGATATCGAGGTTGTGAAGATCTGCCTTGGCAGCCAGCAGAGGCTGGCTGCGCCAGGGCATGATGCTGGCCTCAATATCGGCATGCATGGGCTCGGTGGCAGCATCACTGCTGGACTTTGAATTTGATAGCTGCTTGCCCTTGTCTGTAGAGGCTTTTAGGTCAATTTCATTGATATTTTCGGTGCTGGAGATTTGAGGCTGGGCTTGCGCGCTGGCCTTGATTTCCAGGGCTGCAGCCTCGGTGGCCAGCGTGCCATGTGCGCTGACCTTGGCTTGAACGGCAATCGTGGCGTCCTGCTCTTCAGACTTTCCCAGTGGGTTGGGTACTTGTACATCGCCGCTGGCTTCTGCCTGCAGTGCCATGGGGGCTGCACCTTCCAGCTTGAGATGAGCCTGGTAGTTGCCTTGCGCAAAACGCAGGCTGCTGACCTTCAGTTCGTGGTGCGTGCCCGTGTATTCATAGCGGCCGCTCAGGTCTTGCACCACGGCTCGCGGTGGCCCTTGCCAAGTGATGTGATCGACCTTGAAAGGCAGTTCAATTTTGACTGGCAGGGTCAGCGACTGCATGGGGTCGCTGGGTTCCTTGTCGGGGTTCGGGGTGCTGGCAATGCTCAGCTCGGCAATATGAACCTCACCCAGCTTGAGTGTGCGCGACAGCACCAGAGGACGGAACTGCCAGCCAATCTGGGCGTTCTTGACTTCGACCTTCATGGTCGGGCTTTGCCATTGCAGCCAGCCGATATGGCCGCCGTTCTTCACGCTGCCCGTGACATCCTTGGCTACGAGCGTCTGGTTGGCCGGCATCCATCCGGCGACGCGCTGAAGGATCTGATTGAGGGAGTCGTCATGGCCTATCCACCACAGCAGCGTGCCCAGTGCCAGAGCAACTGCGAGAAAAATAGCGGTAAAGAACCAGCCGAGTGCACGTAGCCAGCGTCGGCGTTTGACAGGCGAAGCGGGCGCGGCAGCAGCGACCGTCGCAGAGGAGGGGGAGGAGTCTTGTTCTGCCATGCTTAAAACGTGAAGCCCAGGCGCAGGTGCAGGCGCAGTCGCTGCTCTTGTGCGCCCCAGGCGAGATCTGCTTGAATCGGTCCGACCGGGCTTTTCCAGCGTATGCCGGTACCCAGGCCAACGCGGGTGTAGAGGTGGTTGATGTCGTCACCTACGGTACCGGCGTCAATGAAGATGGCGTGCTCGAAATCCTGAGTATTGCCCTTGATGGAGATGGGGCGCTGCCACTCCACGCTGCCCATGGCCATGTAGCGGCCTGCAATCACACGGCCATTGTCGGTGCGTGCACCAATCGACTGATAGCCGTAACCACGCACCGTGTTGTCACCACCAGTGAGAAACATGATGGTGGTGGGCAGGTCCACGTCTTTTTTGGCGATGACGGCACCTGCACCGGCCCTGATCTGCAGGCGGCTGCGGCGATGGGTGGTTTCATCGCGCTCGCCCAGTGGGATCAGGCTCAGCCAGCGGCCGGTGATGCGGCCAAAGGGCGAGCGCTGCGGTGTCAGTGTCGTGCCTGCACCGGCTTCCAGGGCCAGACCAAAGCCGGATGAGGGAAGCAGGTTGTTGTCGAAGTAGCGAGCCGTCCAGCCATAGTTGGCCAGCAGGGACGAGGCACCGGGAGGTGCGCCTGCGCCTTGCGTCTTGGCGTAGTCGTACTGCAGGTACATATTGCGCTCAATGCGGTCTTCAGCCTTGGAGCGGCCAAAGCGCAGTTGTGCGCTGTTGGTGTTGAAGTCGCCGGCAGGTGCGCGCTCAAACTTGGCACCGGTAAACCAGCGCCAGAGGTCGTCACCGGGAAGCCCGACCAGCTGCGTGGAGATCAGCGGATTTTTCTTGTCCAGCTGCAGCTTGCTGGTGGCACGCCAGTTCAGGCCTGGAACCTTGTTATAGATGTGATCAATCGACAGGCGAGGTCCGGTGTCGGTGCTGGCGCCCACACCAAACACCCACTTTTGCAGTTTGGCTTCGCGAACCTTTGCGATGACGGGTGAAGTAATGGCGGCGCCTTGGTTGTTGCGCTGCTCGTCGCGCTGGGCCTCAGTGGCATCTTGCTGTGGAGAGTCTGCCAATGACAAAAAGACCGAGTCGTAGTAGCCGCTGCTGACCAGCCTTTGCTGAGCGTCGAGCATGTTTTGCAGGTCGTATTCCTTGCCTTCCGGCAGCCGTGCAATACGGGCCGTGCCCACGGGGTCGTAGCGCTCGGCACCGTCGATTAGCAACGGGCCAAATGTGTAAGCAGGGCCGGGGTCGTAGCTGACGCTGACCTGCGCCTTGTTGGTATCTGCATCGATATCGGCCAAGCTGGTGTCAATGCGAGCCAGTGGATAGCGGCGCTTTTGCAGCTCTTTGAGGCCGCCGCTTTTGGCGCTGCTCCAGGCCGATTGGGAGAACTGCTCTCCTGTTTGCAGAGGCCAGGTTTCCTCAATCTGCAGGCGCTGCGAGGTGCCCAGTTCGTCGTTGGCATTGATGCCGGTGAAACGAAGCTCGGATTTTTCAATGACAGTAGGGGGGCCAGGGTCAACCTTGACCAGTACCGTGCGCGGAACCTCTTCGTCGGGTGTTTCCGTCAGCTCCACCGTAACCGTGGGGCTGAAGTAGCCCAGAGTACCGATCAACTCTCGTACGTTGGCATCGGTTGCGCCCAGCAGCCGTGTCAGCTCCCGACGCTGCAGGTCGGGCTGGTGACGAAAGCGCTTGAGCTCCAGGTGCTGCTCTAGCAGTGACTGAACTTCCTTGGGTGCCTCCACTTCCAGAGTGAAGGCAGGAGGGCCGCTGGAGTCTATGCCCATGGCTTCTACATCTTTGTCCTTGGACGGAAGCAGGCTGCAGCCGCTGAGTATCAATGCGGCGCTTAAAAACAAAGCCGGCTTCAGTGCCGGCTTTGGGGGAAGCAATGTCTGGGGCATAACAATTATTTTGACAGCATACGCATGGCATCCTCGAGGCCTTTGAGCGATAGCGGATACATACGATCGCTCATGAGTTGCTGGATGATGCTGATACTTTGACGATATTGCCACACTCCCTGAGGCTCTGGATTGATCCAGGCAAAGTGAGGAAAGGCGTTGGTCAGTCGCTGGAGCCATTCGGCGCCGGTTTCCTCGTTCATATACTCAACCGAGCCACCAGGCTGTAGGACTTCGTAGGGACTCATGGTGGCATCCCCTACAAAAATCAGCTTGTAGTCCTTGTTGTACTTGCGAATGATGTCCCAGGTTGAAAACTTCTCGGCAAAGCGGCGGCGGTTGTTCTTCCACATGAAGTCATAGACACAGTTGTGGAAGTAATAGAACTCAAGGTGCTTGAGTTCGCTTTTGACGGCTGAGAACAGCTCTTCAACCTTTTGCACATGCTCATCCATGGTGCCGCCCACGTCCATGAGCAGCAGCACTTTCACATTGTTGTGCCGCTCGGGAATCATCTTGATGTCCAGATACCCGGCATTGGCTGCCGTGGAGCGGATGGTGTCGGGAAGATCCAGCTCCAGCTCGCTGCCTTGGCGCGCAAACTTGCGCAGGCGGCGCAGAGCGACCTTGATGTTGCGCGTGCCCAGTTCCTGGGTGTCGTCATAGTCACGGTAGGCGCGCTGCTCCCAGACCTTGACGGCGCTCTTGTTGCGTCCCGGCCCGCCAATGCGTATGCCTGCTGGGTTGTAGCCGCCATGGCCGAAGGGACTGGTGCCGCCCGTGCCAATCCACTTGTTGCCGCCTTCGTGGCGCTCTTTCTGCTCCTCCAGGCGTTTCTTGAGCGTCTCCATCAGCTCGTCCCAGCCCATGGCTTCGATCTTGGCCTTGTCCTCGGGGCTGAGCTCGCGCTCCAGCAGTTTTTGCAGCCAGTCCTGGGGAATTTCCTTGGTCAGATCGGCCAGCATTTCCACGCCCTTGAAGTAGGCGGAAAACGCGCGGTCGTACTTGTCGTAGTGCTTCTCGTCCTTGACCAAAATCGTGCGACCCAGGTGATAGAAGTCATCTAGGCTCCAGCGGTCTTCGCTCTTGGGGCCGATGATGCCTGCGTCCAGCGCTTCCAGCAGGGCCAGAAACTCCTTGACCGAGACCGGCAGCTTGGCGGCGCGCAGGGTGTAGAAAAAATCAATCAGCATGAAATCAGCCTCTGGCGCTTATGTGGTGGGCGCATGCTGCTCTAAAAGATAGAGCAATTGCGCACGGGCTTCGGGCCATTCGCCACTGCGCATGGAATACATCACCGTGTCGCGAATCGTGCCGTCGCGCCGCAGTGCATGGCCGCGCAGCACGCCGTCTTTCCTGGCTCCCAGGCGCTCGATGGCGCGCTGGCTGGCGAAGTTGAAGTTGTCCGTGCGCCAGCCCACCACATGGCAACCCAGGGTGCCAAAAGCATGGGCCAGCAGCAGGAGCTTGGCCGAGGTGTTGACATGGGTGCGCTGCACGCTCTTGGCATACCAGGTGTATCCGATCTCCAGGCGCCGCACTGACGGGGCGATGTCGTGATAGCTGGTGGTGCCAAGAACTTTGCCGCTGTTGTCATCGACCACGGCAAAGGCAAAGCGGTGGCCTTGCTCACGGCCCTGCAGCGCGGTTTCGATATAACTGTGTACCTCGCCTGGCTCTGGCACGGAGGTCACGCGGATCTTCCACAGCTCGCCATCGGCAGCGGCAGCCGCCAGGCCCGGCTCATGGCTCAGTGCCAGCGGCTCCAGACGCACACCGCGGTCGCGCAAAGTGACGGGGGTGACAAAAGACATGGTGCGTTACTCCACTGTATGGTTTTTGCTCCGCCACAGGCGGGCCAGCTTGAGACCTACGCCTCCGCCCAGTCCCACCAGGGCGATGGCAGCAATGCTGCCGGCTCCGTACCCCTGGGCAAACAGGTCAAAGCCCAGCACATGAGACAGGCCCCAGCCCAGCAGGGCTCCAGCCACAAAGCCGATGGCATCGGAGCCACCTTCCAGCAGCAGTTGTCGTGCAGTGCTCATGGCTTGGGCCTCCTCGGTCGTGTGCAGTGTTGCGGACTCAGCGGTTGCGCTGGTTCATGAAAACCAGCTTTTCAAACAGACTCATGTCCTGCTCGTTCTTGAGCAGCGCCCCCACCATGGGCGGCACGCTGACCTTGCCGTCGATGTCCTGCAGCGAGGAAGCCGGAATTTCCTCGGCGATCAGCAGCTTGAGCCAGTCAATCAGCTCGCTCGTCGAAGGCTTTTTCTTGAGGCCTGGCAAATTACGCACATCGTAGAAGACCTTCATCGCTGCGTTCAGCAGCTCGCCCTGTAGCTTGGGGAAGTGCACGGCCACGATCTGGCGCATGGTCTCCGCTTCGGGGAACTTGATGTAGTGGAAGAAGCAGCGGCGCAAGAATGCGTCGGGAAGCTCTTTCTCGTTGTTCGAGGTGATGAAGACCAGAGGTCTGTGCTTGGCGCGGATCATTTCGCGCGTTTCATAGCAATAGAACTCCATGCGGTCGATTTCGCGCAGCAAGTCGTTGGGAAACTCGATGTCTGCCTTGTCGATTTCATCGATCAGCAGCGCCACTGGGCGGTCTGCGGTGAAAGCCTGCCAGAGCACGCCCTTGACGATGTAGTTGTTGATGTCCTTGACACGCTCTCCGCCATCCACGTCCGACATTTGCGAGTCGCGCAGGCGGCTTACGGCGTCGTATTCATACAGGCCTTGCTGAGCCTTGGTGGTGGATTTGATATGCCATTGCAGCAAAGGCATGTCCAGGGCAGATGCAACTTCCTCGGCCAGCATGGTCTTGCCTGTGCCAGGCTCGCCCTTGATGAGCAAAGGGCGCTGCAGTGTGGCTGCAGCGTTGACGGCCAGCATCAGATCTTGCGTGGCCACGTATTTGTCGGAACCTTGAAACTTCATGGGCGGTATCAGCGTAAGTATTGATAAACGTGCCAAATTCTCACTGCCATAATCATTTGCACTGCAGCAAGGCATTTGAGCACCCGTCTGAACTTTTGAAGGATTGTGCGCGCAAAATGACAAAGACTTGGACAACGATATTGGCAGTGGCTGTCGCATCAGTGACCTGCATGGTAAATGCTCAGACCGTCAAGGGAGATGCCAAGGCCGGCGAGAGCAAGGTTGACATGTGCATAGGCTGTCACGGCATTCCCGGCTATCAGGCCAGCTTTCCTCAGGTTTATAAGGTTCCCATGATCGGGGGGCAGAACGAGGCCTATATCGTCGCTGCGCTGCAGGCCTATAAAAAAGGTGAGCGCAAGCACCCGAGCATGCGCGCTGTTGCAGAGCCGCTGGGTGAGCAGGATATTGCCGATGTCGCTGCCTTCTATGCAGGTCATGGCAAGAAGCAGGAAGCCAGCAAAGCCAAGGAGCCCTCGGCAGCAGTCGCAGCCTTGCTGCAAAAAGGTGCTTGCATCTCTTGTCACGGCGAAGGCTTTTCCAAATCGATTGACCCTTCATATCCCAAACTGGCTGGCCAGTACTCAGACTATCTGTATGCCACGCTCAAGTCCTATCAAAACGGTGCCGACAACCGGCTCATAGGGCGCAGCAACGGGATCATGGCGGGCATGGTCAAGCAGTTCAGCAATGATGAGCTGCGACAACTGTCCAAATACCTTGGTAGCCTGGATACGGAACTGCAGACCGTGACACAGCCGCACTTCCGGCTAGGGCAGAAATAAGAGCTGCTGCAAGAAAAAAGCCCGCAATAGCGGGCTTTTTATCGGGCATGAAATGAAGCCGTCAGGAGGTGAGGCACCAGAAGAGACCTGATGGAAAGCAGGCGCTAGGACGCGCTTTTGAAGCGTCCGTCCGTGGTAGCCATGCGCTGAACACCTGCGACATAGGCTTCTCCATCCGGCTGACGGCCCGAGCGCTGGCTTTCCCAGAGCATCTGGCCAAGGCATTCCATGGCTGCGTGGTGGGCATCATGCAAGTCCTGCTTCTTGGCCAGCAGTTCCACAGCCTGGCGAATGCCACGGGGCGAGTCCACGCTGCACTGCTCACTGATGGAGAGATGCATGGACAGATGCAGGAACGGGTTAGTACGCTCAGGCTCCTCGTCGTAGTTGCGGGCAACGGCAGCCTCTACATCGGCGAGCTCATCGAAATACTCGGGGTGCTCTTCTATCCACAGGCTGGCCAGCGTCTCGATAGCCTCCATAGGGGCGCCGCTGATCATCTTGGTGCGTACACCGCAAAAAAATCGCCGTACGTCGGCTTGACTGGGGTTGAACATGATGGCGCGCAGCGTATCACGGCTGCCGCGAGCCAGCAGCACTGTGGTTTTGCGCGGCTGAAGGAACTGCCGGTTGCCCATCATCTTCGAGCTTTTCCAGCAGGGAGGCACGCTCCTTGGCCATTTGCTTCACCAGTTGCTGGCGGCCTTGCTTGGCTACGGCAATCAGCTGGTTCTGGTCTTTGTAGTGGGGATACATGCGCTCGGCCAAGGCTTGGTTGTGGTCGCGAAAGCGCTCCGTCATGCGCTTGGCTTCGGCAGGGCTTTCACCAATCAGTTCCAGCACGGATTGGGCCGACACCAGACTGGACTCGAAGACCTCGCGCTCGGCATGCTCCACGCCCAAATCACGCAGGCGGAACCAGTGATCCAGGTCACGGGCACGGGCCACGATCTCAAGATTGGGGAAATGCTTGCGTACCTGGGCTGCAATCTTGATGGACTGCTCGGGCGAATCTACCGCAATGACCAATACGCGGGCCGAGGCTGCTCCGGCAATGCGCAGCAGATCGACGCGAGTGGCATCGCCATAAAAGACGCGATAGCCATAGGTCTGGGCGGCCTCCAGCATTTCCACGCTGTGGTCCAGGATGGTGGGGCGCTGGCCCTGAGCCAGCAGCACGCGGGCCACGATCTGGCCGTAGCGGCCAAAGCCCGCAATGATGATGGGGGACTCTTGTGGCTCTGAAATCTCGCGGGCTTTTTCTGTCTCGCCATCTTCTTCCTTGATGGTGGAGAAACGGCGCAGCAGCAACTTGTCCAGCGCCACCAGCAGCAGCGGGCCCAGCAGCATGGACAGCGCCACTGCAGCTACCAGCATGGACGAGACGTTGTGGCGGAACACCTTGTATTGGGCGGCGGTCTGAAACACCACAAAGGCAAATTCGCCGCCCTGGGCCAGCATCAGCGTAAAGACGGGGCGCTCACGCCAGGGCAGCTTCATGAACTTGGCCAGGCCAAAAATCATCAGAGCCTTGAGGCTGATGAAGCCAATCACCATGGCAGCCATGGCCCAGGGCGATTTGAGAATGACGCCAAAGTCAATGCTCATGCCCACAGCCATGAAGAACAGGCCCAGCAGCAGCCCCTTGAACGGCTCGATATTGGTTTCCAGTTCGCTGCGGTATTCGCTGTCAGCCAGCAGTACGCCTGCCAGAAAAGCCCCCAGCGCCATGGACAGACCCACCTGAATCATCAGCATGGCAATACCCACCACCAGCAGCAGGGATGTGGCGGTAAAGATTTCAGGTGTCTTGCTGCGTGCAATCCAGCGCAGCACAGGTTGCAGCAGCAGGCGTCCGCCGATGATGACGGCGGCAATTGTGCCCACGGTCTTGAAGATGGCAATCCAGATATGGCTATCGGTATGAGTGGCGTTGGCGGCCTTGTAGGCGCCCAGAATGGGAATCAGCGCCAGGATGGGAATGGCTGCCACGTCCTGAAACAGCAAAATCGAAAACGCAGCCTGGCCGCTGGGTGTGCGCATGAGGTTGCGCTCTGCCATCACCTGCAGGCAGATGGCGGTGGACGACAGCGCCAGGCCCATGCCGGCAATCAGGCTTACGCGCCAGGAAAAGCCAAAGCCCCAGGAGGCGACAAACAAAATCCCGGTGCAGACCAGCATCTGCGCCATGCCCCAGCCAAAAATAGGGCGTCGCAGCTCCCACAGCCGCTTGGGCTGTAACTCCAGACCGATGACAAACAGCATCAGCACCACGCCGAACTCGGCAAAGTGCAGGATGTCGTCCACGTTCTTGACCAGGCCCAAGCCCCAGGGACCCATGGCAATACCTGCACCCAGGTAACCAATGATGGCGCCCAAGCCAAGAGCGCGGGCAATGGGTACGGCGAGTACGGCTGCGGTGAGGTAGATAAAGCCGTAGCTCAGCCAGATGGGGGTGCTGTGTTCCATGGAGGATGTTTGGTGTTAACCCTGGTCAGAACCATTTTGGCACTTTGTAATGAGTGTCAGATTTTTGACAGGCCAGAAATTTCAATGAATCGTTACTGAACGCTTATATCGACTTGTCCCTGCGGCGCCTGCAAGCCTTGGGCGCAACTTTTAAGATGGTGACCTTTCAGGCTTTCAAGCATTTCGGGGTTTCTGATGGACTGGCATACATGGTTGGCGTTCTTTGTGGCTTCCTGGATCATTGCCGTCTCACCGGGGTCTGGGGCGGTACTGTCCATGAGTCATGGCCTGTCCTATGGTGTGCGCAAGACCTCGGCCACCATCCTGGGGTTGCAAATCGGTTTGCTGGCCATTTTGTTGATCGCGGGTGCAGGTGTGGGCTCGCTGCTGATGGCGTCTGAGTGGGCCTTTAATGTGGTGAAGATCGTCGGTGCCTGCTATCTGATCTATCTGGGCTTCAGCCAGTGGCGATCCAGCGGATCTCCCTTGGCGGCCCAGGAAACCATGGCTGAGGTGAGTGTCAAAAAACGGGTGCTGACTGGTTTTCTGACCAATGCCACCAACCCCAAAGGCATCATCTTCATGGTGGCCGTGCTGCCTCAGTTCATGACCACCAGTCGCCCGCTGGCACCGCAACTGGCGATTCTGGCGGTGACCATGCTGGCTGTGGATACCACGGTGATGCACAGTTATGCCGCAGGTGCCAGCGCCTTGCGTGGACTGATGCGCAGTGCACGCGCCATGCGCAATCAGAACCGTGTGTTTGGTGGGTTGCTGATGGCGGTGGGGGCGGGCTTGTTCTTTGTGCAGCGATCGTCTGAAGCCTGATTTTTTTAAAAAAGATAGCTTGCAGCGCTTTATCCATAAGCGCTAGAGGCTGTTTTCATACTTTTTTCTATGGGCTAACCCTTGTCTCGTGCCAGACAAGCGGGTGCGATGGCTGCTTCTACAGTGGCAGGCATGAAAACCTTTCATTCCTACTCCGAAGTGCTGGCCTCGATTGGGCAGGAAGTCGCGGTCAGCGACTGGATCACCATCACCCAGGCCCAGATCCAGATGTTTGCCGATGCCACCGGCGATCAGCAATGGATTCATACCGACCCCGAGCGGGCCGCCAAAGGGCCGTTTGGTACGCCGATTGCTCATGGCTTTCTCACGCTGGCGCTGCTGCCGCAGTTCTTTGAGAGCACTTTCGAGATTGAAGGCGCCAAGATGGGCGTGAACTACGGGCTCAACCGGGTGCGCTTCATGGCCCCGGTGCCCGTCAACAGTCGCTTGCGCGCACGCATGACCTTGCAGGCGGCTGAGCGCATAGAGCCCGATGGCATACAGATGACCTGGCTGGTGACAGTGGAGCGCGAAGGTGGCGACAAGCCTGTGTGCGTGGCCGAGTCGCTGGCGCGCAGCTTCGGTGCTGTGGCCTGATTCGCGGCGTAATCTTCAAGCCATGAAAAAGCCCCTTGGCATCGGCCTTGGGGCTTTGTTATTGAGCCGCACCTTGCACAGCAGGGTGCTTCGCAGAGGCCGTCATTCGCCATAGTTGTCCAGCAAACCGGCCTGGCCTGCGGCAATGGTTTCCTGGCGCACTTGCTCACGGCTGAGGTTGCTGGATTGCTGTTGCTGGGACAGAGGCAGATAGGCATCGCCAACGGGTTGCAGCTGACCCTTGGCCATGGCGTCCTGCACCTGAGCCTTGACCTGGGCACGGGTCAGGGTGGACTGAGAGGCCACTTCGGGAGGGTAGTGATTGCCGGTGAAGTCAAAGCCTGCGGCCTGTGCCGCGGCGGCGGACATGGCCAGGGTGGCAACGATGGCGAGGCTGTTGGCATATTTCATGATTCGTCCTTTGGGTGCATCGGGCCTGCAGTCCTGGCGGATATCGTCGGTTGGCTGCAAGTCCATGGGAGTACTTTAGGACGATCTAATTGCGAGAAAAACCCCTTGTTGCGCAACTTATTGTTCCGAAAATAGAGACAATAAGCGGGAACTTAAAGAGCTGTCTTGGGCTCCGCAAGGGCAGCTCCCGCGAAGCCCTGCTGGCGCCAGGCTTCAAAGACTGTCACTGCCACGGCATTTGACAGGTTCAGGCTGCGCTGAGATGCCAGCATGGGCAGGCGCAGGCGCTGCTCGTTGGGGAACTGGGCGCGCACCTCTGGTGGCAGACCCTTGCTTTCAGAACCAAATACCAGCCAGTCACCTGCTTTGAATTCCATGGCATGGGCCGGACTGCTGCTATGCGTGGTCATGGCGAACATGCGCTCGCGCTGCGGCTGACAGGTTTCGAGGAAGACGTCCCAGCTGGCGTGGCGGGCCACATTGGCGTACTCGTGGTAGTCCAGGCCGGCACGGCGCATGTGCCGGTCCTCCATGGAGAAGCCCAGTGGCTCGATCAGGTGCAGGCTGCAGCCTGTATTGGCCGCCAGGCGGATGACGTTGCCCGTATTGGGGGGAATCTCGGGCGCCACAAGAACGATATGAAACATGGGGCGCTATTGTGCATTTCGGGCTGCCTGCGCGCAGCGGGCACTGCATTTCCAGACTGGCGAATATGGGTCAAGCTGTGCGTGCCAGCACCACGGCGCTGACAGAGGCGGCTCCGGCTGAAAGCAGACAGTCGGCTGCGGCATTCAAAGTCGCTCCCGTAGTCATCACATCGTCGAGCAGTAGAAGGTGTCTTCCCTCAATGCCTACCTTTTGCTCAGGGGCAAGATGGAACATGCCACGCAGCTGGCGCAGGCGTTGCTCTCGGCTGGAGGCGTGCTGAGGCAGCTTCAAGTGCTCGCGCTGTAGGGCGTTGTTCAGCAGTGGGGTTCCGTACTGATCTGAGACCGACTGCGCCAGCAACAAGATGTGGTCAAACCCTCTCTCGCGTACTCGCTGAGCTGAGGATGGCATGGGTAGCAGAGCTTCGCAAAAGCGCAATTGCTCTCTGACTTCTGGGTGCTGGATCATAAGTTTGGACAAGCCGCGAACCAGGCCCAGATCGGCCCGAAACTTGTAGCTGGCAATGAGATCCTGCCAAGGGTATCCGTAGTCCAAGACGGCAGTGCAGCGCTTGAGGCGGGAGGGCTTCTTGAGGCAGTTGCCACAGAGACTGACCAGGGCTGGTAGCGGTAATGCGCAGCCTTGACAGCGGTGTCTAGGGCGAGCCCAGCGGGCCTGACAATCACTGCATATGCGAGGCCCCGGCCAGCGCCTGCAGACTGCGCATTGGCTGGGCAATGCGTCCAGCCAATGCTGCTGCTGGCGGTGCAAGCGCTGTAGCAAGTGCGAAAGCCATGTCGCATGAAGGTGGGCCATGGAATCAATATACTCGCGGCGCATTGATCCTCTGCCTGCCTTGTCTGCCCATGTCTCACGCTCTGCCTCCCACTATTGATTCTGTTGCCGCCAATCATTGGCATGTAAACGCTCCGGCTGAATCGCCGTGGCTGCATGAAGAGGTGGCAGAACGTATGCAGCAGCGATTGGACTGGATCGTGAAACCGCCCGAGAAATGGTGTCACTGGGAGCCTGTGCGTGGCGGGATGAAGGCGCACAGCTTGCTGCGTGAGCGCTATCCCGAAGCCGAATGTACGATGTATGAGCCGGTGGCGAAGCGGGAGGCTGTGGCTCAGGAGAAGCTGGGCAGTCGCTGGTGGCAACTCTCGCGCTGGAAGGGGGCTGCAGCGCAGGTTGGGGAGCCGGCGGACGGCAGCATGGACATGCTCTGGGCCAATATGCTGCTGCATACCGCAGGCGATCCGCAGACCTTGATCGAGCGCTGGCATAAGGCTCTCAAGGTTGATGGCTATGTCATGTTCTCCGCTCTGGGGCCGGACACCGTACAGCAGTTGCACCGTCTGTATGCCGAGTTGGGTTTGGGGCCTGCAGGACATGCATTTACGGACATGCATGACTGGGGTGACATGCTGGTGCATTCCGGCTTTGCGGAGCCGGTGATGGACATGGAGCGCATTACCCTGACCTTCGCGACGCCGCAGCGCCTGCTGCAAGAGTTGCGTGAGCTGGGGCGCAATCTGCATCCAGCACGTTTTGCAGGTCTGCGTGGACGAGCTTGGAGAGAAGACCTGCTGCAGAAGATGGCCGACTGCTGGGCGGACAAGCAGGCGGACGGACAGCTTTCGTTGACCTTCGAGATCGTCTATGGCCATGCGTACAAGCCTCAGCCCAAGGTGCGCCTGGAAGCCAATAGTGCGGTGTCACTGGAAGATATGAAGGCCATGCTCAAGCAGCCTCGTAACGCGGGTTTGCGATAGCGCATCTGTCGCTTTCCAGTCATTGATTCGACACAAAGCTGCCTACAATTTCTTCAGGTTATTTCATAGAAAGCAGCATTTCTTCGGGCTTCTCTCCAGCTTGAAGAAAACAAGACAGTGCGGCTTCAACCGCAGGGGAGATATCGGGTGTTTCGCTTTGCCAAGGGGACTGGCCAGCGGGTAGAACAGCGGCCGGTTTTCGTATTTCATCATCTCTACAAGCCAGATCCATGCTGTGCGCAAGCCTCTCTCTGTGAATCAGGCTTGGGCAGCGGCATGCGGACATTTGAGCTTTTCTTCTTTTGCTCTGGGTTCCAAACCCGTTGCAGACACTCTGTGTGCTGTCTGTGGCGCGAGCTTGCCCGCAATAGTTTCAAGCTCCGGTGGAGCCTGCCCAAGTCGGATGGATTGGCATGGACTTTCGGTACATGTATTAGTGAATGCGCGCAGACATTGCTATCAAATTCTGGGGCATGCTGTGTCGAAGTTCGCGAGGTAGTGTGAGTACACAGCCTTCCGGTCATTGCGGCGGAAGTGGTGTGAGAGAGTGGACAACTGAGGCTTTGAGGTAAGTGAAAACGATGAAAAAATTTTCCACCAAGCTGGTTCCCTTGAGTCTGACCTTGGCTGCGTGGGGTAGCTCCATGGCTTATGCCGTGCAGGATCTGCCGGGAGGACCTGCCGTCAATCAACTCAATCTGCATCCGCCTGTGACCCGCATTGCCGTGGAGCAGCACTGGCTGCACTGGATGATGCTCATCATCTGTACGGTGATCTTCATTGCGGTGTTTGGGGTGATGTTCTATTCCATTTGGAAGCATCGCAAATCCCAGGGTGCCAAGGCTGCGAATTTTCATGAGTCGGTCAAGGTGGAAGTGGCCTGGACGGTTGCCCCTTTCATCATCGTCATCCTGATGGCTCTGCCTGCCACCAAGGTGCTGGTGGCACAGAAAGACACGACCAACGCCGACCTCACCATCAAGGCCACTGGCTACCAGTGGAAGTGGGGCTATGACTATCTGAGCGGCGAGGGAGAAGGGCTGGCATTCATTTCCACACTGGACAGTGCTCAGCGCCAGATGTCCAACAGCGGAGATGTGAGCAATGCGCCCAATGACTACCTGCTCAGGGTAGACAACCCTTTGGTTGTTCCTGTTGGCAAGAAGGTTCGCATCATCACCACGGCCAATGATGTGATTCACTCCTTTATGGTCCCAGCCTTTGGCATCAAGCAGGATGCAATTCCGGGCTTTGTGCGCGACACCTGGTTCAAGGCAGAGAAGACCGGCGACTACTACGGTCAGTGTGCAGAGCTGTGTGGCAAGGAGCATGCCTATATGCCCATCCATGTGAAGGTGCTGTCTGCCGAGAACTACAGCACATGGGTAGAGGGAGAAAAGAAGAAATTGGCGGCCAAGGCCGATGACCCGAACAAGGTCTGGGCGCTGGCCGATCTGGTCGCGCGAGGCGAGAAAGTCTATGCCGCCAACTGCGCTGCCTGTCACCAGGCCAACGGCAAAGGTGCCGGGCCGATCAAAGCATTGGACGGTAGCGCCGTGGTGCTGGGCCCCATTGCAGACATGATGCATGCCGTATTGGAGGGGCGAGCCAATGGAGCCATGCCTGCATGGAAACAATTGAGCGATACCGATCTGGCTGCAGTGGTGACCTTTGCAAAAAATCACTGGAGCAACCAGACCGGAGCCTTGGTCCAGCCTGCTCAGTTCGTAGCAGCACGTGGTGGAAAATTTCCGGAAGGTGGCGGTAGTGCAGCTCCTGCTGCAGCGGCTGCACCTGTCGTTGAGAGTGCACCTGCTGCAGCTGAGGAAATCGCTACGCAGCAGGTTTTCTTCGAAACCGGCAAGAGCACCTTGGACGAGCAGGCTCAGTCTGCGGTGAAGAAAGCTGCCGAATATTGGGCGGTTCATAAGGACGCAAAGATTGCCTTGTCCGGCTTTGTGGACTCCACCGGCAACGCCGACAAGAACGCCGAGCTGGCCAAGGAAAGAGCCAAGGCAGTAGCCAAGTTGTTGGAGGACAGTGGCATTGCCGCTGATCGCATCGAGCTGCGCAAGCCCGAGACCATCACGGCTGCCGAAGGAGCCGACCAGCAGGCCCGCCGTGTAGACATCACGGCTGCGAAATAAGTCCCTGGGTATAGAGACAGATTGGAGACAAGAATATGAGCGTCGTAGTTCCTCCCGTCCACACCCATGAGGCCCATGGTCATGACCATGGGCACGACGACCATCACCACGCCATTCCCACTGGCTGGCGCCGCTGGCTGTTCGCCACGAATCACAAGGACATCGGAACGATGTACCTGCTGTTCTCCTTCACCATGCTGATGATTGGGGGAGTCCTTGCCATGCTGATCCGAGCCGAGCTGTTCCAGCCCGGCCTGCAGATCGTCAATCCTGAACTCTTCAACCAGCTGACCACCATGCACGGCCTGATCATGGTGTTCGGCGCCATCATGCCGGCCTTTGTGGGCTTTGCGAACTGGATGCTGCCGCTGCAGATCGGTGCTTCCGACATGGCGTTTGCGCGCATGAATAACTTCAGCTTCTGGCTGTTGATTCCTGCCGCCATCATGCTGGTGGGCTCGTTCTTCATGCCCGGCGGCGCACCTGCTGCGGGCTGGACGTTGTATGCGCCGCTGACGCTGCAGATGGGGCCATCGATGGACACCAGCATCTTTGCGATGCACATCATGGGTGCCAGCTCCATCATGGGCGCGATCAATATCATCGTGACCATTCTGAACATGCGCGCACCGGGTATGACGTTGATGAAGATGCCGCTGTTCGCCTGGACCTGGCTGATCACCGCCTACCTGCTGATTGCCGTGATGCCCGTGCTGGCCGGTGCCATCACCATGACGCTGACGGACCGTCATTTCGGCACCAGCTTCTTCAACCCTGCGGGCGGCGGCGACCCGGTCATGTACCAGCACATCTTCTGGTTCTTCGGCCACCCCGAGGTCTACATCATGATCTTGCCGGCCTTCGGCATCGTCAGCCAGATCGTGCCTGCCTTCAGCCGCAAGAAGCTGTTTGGCTATACATCCATGGTCTATGCCGTGGCGGCCATTGCCATCCTGTCTTTCATCGTCTGGGCACACCACATGTTCACCACCGGCATGCCGGTCACGGGACAGCTGTTCTTCATGTACGCGACCATGCTGATCTCGGTGCCGACGGCGGTGAAGGTGTTCAACTGGACGGCCACCATGTGGCGCGGCTCCATGACGTTTGAGACGCCCATGCTGTTTGCAGTGGGTTTCATCTTCGTGTTCACCATGGGCGGCTTTACTGGCCTGATTCTGTCCATGGCCCCCATCGACATTCAGCTGCAGGACACCTACTACGTGGTAGCGCATTTCCACTATGTGCTGGTGGCGGGTTCGCTGTTCTCGATGTTTGCCGGCTACTACTACTGGGCGCCCAAGTGGACGGGCGTGATGTATTCCGAAACCCGTGGTCGCATTCACTTCTGGGGTTCGTTGATCACCTTCAATATCACCTTCTTCCCCATGCACTTCCTGGGTCTGGCCGGCATGCCTCGTCGTTACGCAGACTATCCCATGCAGTTTGCCGACTTCAACATGATTGCCTCCATTGGCGGCTTTGGCTTCGGTCTGATGCAGGTGTACTTCTTCCTGTTCGTCGTGGTGCCCGCTATGCGCGGCCATGGAGAAAAAGCGCCGCAAAAGCCCTGGGAAGCTGCGGAAGGTCTGGAGTGGGAAGTGCCTTCGCCAGCACCCTTCCATACCTTCGAGAACCCTCCCAAGCTCGACGAGACGGCAACCAAGGTGATCGGCTGAGGAGAGGCCTATGACAGCACAAACCAGGCAGCGAGAGCAGCGCAAGGCAAACCTTAAGCTGGGGCTGATTCTGGCTTCGACAGCCGCAGCATTCTTTATCGGCTTTGTGGTGAAGATGACCTGGCTGCATTGAAGCGGCAGGCGGGAGTTTGAAGCAAGGAGACGAATGTGAGCATCGCCAAGGAAAATGCAAAGATGGTGGGCAAGCTGGCGATTGTTGCCTTCGGCATGTTCGCGTTTGGCTATGTGCTCATTCCCATCTACAAGCACATCTGCGAGCTGACGGGCATCAACATCCTGTCGTTGTCCGAAAAGCAGGTTCCAGGTGCAGGTGTGGCAGGGCGCGATGTGAAAGTGCCGCCCAACAGCCAGATCGATACCAGCCGCACCATCACCGTGGAGTTTGATGCCAATGCGCGTGGCCCTTGGGACTTCAAGCCTGCCAAGCGCTCGGTTCAGGTGCATCCCGGCGAGTTGGCCACGGTGATGTACGAGTTTCAGAACGTGCAGAACCGGCGCATGGCTGCTCAGGCCATTCCCAGCTATGCGCCGCGCCAGGCCACGGCCTTCTTCAACAAGATGGAGTGCTTCTGCTTTTCGCAATACACACTGGATCCTGGAGAAAAGCGCGAATGGCCGGTGGCTTTTGTGATTGATCCGCGCATCTCCAAGGATGTGAAAACCATCACGTTGTCATACACGTTTTTTGAAGTGGGTGGCAAGACACCTGCAGCACCCGCTGGCAATACGGCTGCCGTAGCTGCCCCCGGAGAGAACTCATGACACAGGACCCCAAGAAAGGTGGCTTCTGGCGCAGCATGGTGGCTGTTGCCTGGGCCATGCTGGGGGTTCGCAAGGGCAAGGAATATGAAAAAGACTTTGCCAGCATCACGCCGCTGCATGTGATTGCCGTGGGGCTGGTGGCGATTTTTGTCTTGGTATTAGCGTTGATATGGATCGTCAATCTTGTCGTTTAGCCTTGGCAGAAGACAGGTGCAGCGAATGAAGTGCAAGTGATAGTGGAGCGTCGGTAAAAACAACGATCAACAGTGTCAGGAGCCGAGTGATGAGTGCAACCCCACAGGGCGCAGCCCCTTACTACTATGTGCCGGCCGAGTCCAGTCATCCCGTGATGGCAGCCATCGGCTTGTTCTTCATGATCTTGGGTGCCGGTACCTGGATCAATGGTCATGAATGGGGAATGTACTCCCTGTTCTTCGGCCTGATCTGGTGGCTATCCATCCTATTTTTCTGGTTCCGCGACGCTGCGCGCGAGAGCGAGGCGGGGCTGAACAGTCGCAAAATTGACCTGTCCTATCGCTGGAGCATGAGCTGGTTCATTTTTTCCGAAGTCATGTTTTTCGGCGCTTTTTTCACGGCCTTGTGGTGGGCGAGAGCGCATTCGGTGCCAGCGCTGGGAGACCTGGGAAACAGTCTGCTCTGGCCTGACTTTCAGGCGGTCTGGCCCAGTGTCGCAGCGGGAGCCACGGCATCGCCCGCTCATATCGTCGAGCCGTTCAAGACCGTAGGCCCGTTCTGGCTGCCCACCATCAACACAGCGCTGCTGCTGACCTCGGGCGTGACGCTCACCATTGCCCATCATGCGCTGCAGGCGAACAAGCGCGCACGCTGCATCAGCTTCATGTGGATGACGGTGATTCTGGGTGTCATCTTCCTGTTCGTGCAGGGCTATGAGTACCACCATCTCTACAACGACTACAACCTCAAGCTCAACTCGGGCGTGTTTGGCTCCACCTTCTACATGCTCACGGGCTTCCACGGCTTTCACGTGCTGGTGGGCATGCTGATGCTGTTCTTCATCACTATTCGTCTGATGAAGGGGGACTTTACCGACAAGAGCCACTTCGGCTTTGAAGGCGCGGCCTGGTACTGGCACTTTGTGGACGTGGTCTGGGTCTTTCTTTACATCCTGGTGTACTGGATGTAAGTCACCATCTCTATATATCACTATCAAACTAAAAGCGCCTTGCGCTTGTCTCTCAAGGGTTTCAGCTATTTTTGATGCTGAAATCAAGAATGGACAGGCGCAAGGCGCTTTGTTTTTGAGAGCTGATGTATGGGCTGCTGCGCTATTTACTGACCTGGCTGCCACCCTGTGGGCTGTATATAACCGAGCTTGGCTGCCAGCAGCACGCAGAGGAAAAGCGCAACGGACAAGGCCACACGCAGCGCCAGAGCGCGAAACATCTTGCGGCTGCGTTCGGCATCATCGGCAGCAGAGCTGGCGCTGCCATCGCCCTTGCGCATCATGAAGAAAAGCGCACTGCCAAGGCTCGCCAAAATGGCTAGAAAAGCGAGAATGATGACGAATTTCATGAATGGATTATCTGGTGCCCACTTCCCGATTTCCAGACTTCTGGCGGTTTCTACTGATCTCTGTGGCTGCGTTGATTGGCGTGCTCATTACGGCATCGCTGGGATTTTGGCAGCTCGATCGCGCAGCACAGAAGCAGGCCGTCTTTGATGCCATCACACGCCAGCAGGCGCAGCAGCCTTGGCATAACGCGCAACTGGCTGCCCAGGTGCCAGTGATTGCGGAGCCTATAAGTGAAGTGCAGCAAGCCGATCTACTGCACAGGCCGGTGCAATTGCAAGGGAAGTGGCTGGCCGAGCAGACCCTGTTTCTCGACAACCGTCAGATGCAGGGCAAGGCCGGCTTTTATGTGCTCACGCCTTTCAGGCTGAACGCTCCTTATGAGCGTGTCGTCGTGATCGTGCAGCGCGGCTGGGCGCCGCGCAACTTCATGGATCGCACGGTACTGCCCGAGGTACAGACGCCTGCAGGCACTGTCACCATCGGCGGCAGGCTGGAGGCCCCGCCTTCCAAACTGATGGAGCTGGAAGCATCTCATGGCGGGGCAGACCCTGATGAGCAAAAGTCGCGCATCCGACAGAATGCAGACATTGCCCAATGGGCGCAGCAAAGCGGCTTGCCGCTGCTGGGCCTGAGCGTGGTGCAGGGCGGCGCAGCCAGCGAAGGTTTGCTGCGCGACTGGCCGCAGATCAACGCCGGTGTGCAAAAGCATTACGGCTACGCGTTTCAGTGGTTCGGACTCAGTGTCTTGGTGGTGTTGCTCTATGTCTGGTTTCAACTCGTCCGACGCTTTTACCCCTCCCGCCGCGCTGCAGACAGCGCAGCACAACCGCAGTGATGAGCCGCTGAGCTTTTCCGTTCACAGCCTGCCTGATCCGGCGAAAAACCAGGCAGCGCAAGCGCGCAGTGGCCGCTGGAAGATGCTGGCCGTGCTGCTGGTCTGCGCAGCTCCCGTGGTCGCCTCCTACTTCACTTATTACGTGCTGCGACCCACGCAGCAGCGCAGCTATGGCGAGCTGATTGCCGAGCAGCCCGGCCTGCCCGATGTGCAGGCGCAGACGCTGGACGGGCGCACTGTGAATCTGAGCAGCCTCAAAGGTCAGTGGTTGCTGGTCAGCACCAGTGCTGGGGCTTGCGAGCAGCGCTGCCAGGATCATCTGTACCTGCAGCGCCAGCTGCGCGAAACCCTGGGGCGGGAAAAAGAGCGGCTGGACTGGGTCTGGCTGATCAACGACCAGCAAGCCGTGCCCGCAAAAATCCTGCCCGCCGCAGAGCAGGCCGCCACGCTGCGTGTGCCTGCTGACGTTATCAGCGGCTGGCTCAAGGCCGGGGAGGGACACGAATTGGACGAACATCTATATGTCGTCGATCCGCAAGGCCACTGGATGATGCGCTTTCCAGCCAACATGAACAAAGCCACGGCAGGCAAGGCCAAGCGCGATCTGGAGCGATTGCTGCGCGCATCTTCTTCCTGGGATGAGGCGGGCCGCAGCGATATGGGCGAGCTGCCGAAGTAAGAGTCAAATTGCCTTGTGGCGCTTTACTGTAAAGCGCAAGTAGCTACTGAACTCATAGCTGGGAGGGCTGTATGCAAGCAGAAATCTCGAAACTGGAAAGCGCTGCTTCAGCCGCACCGGCGGCTGCCTCACGCTGGTCTCAGTACTACGCGCTGACCAAGCCCAAGGTCGTACAGCTCATCGTATTCTGTGCCTTTATCGGCATGGTGCTGGCTGTGCCCGGTGTGCCTACCTGGCAGGACTGGGGACACATGCTGGTGGCCTGTGCGGGCATCTGGCTGGTGGCGGCAGCGGCGGCGGCTTTCAACTGCCTGGTAGAGCGCACGATTGATGCACGCATGAAGCGCACAGCATGGCGGCCCACGGCACGTGGCGAGCTGTCGCATTCACAGGCGCTGCTGTTTTCAGCCTTGCTGTGCGCTGCGGGGGCGGCCATCTTGCTGCTGGCAGTCAATGCTCTGACGCTGTGGCTGACGCTGGCCACCTTTGTCGGCTATGCCGTGATCTACACACTGGTGCTCAAGCCGCTGACGCCGCAGAACATCGTCATCGGTGGGGCATCGGGGGCCATGCCACCGGTGCTGGGCTGGGCAGCGATGACAGGGCAGGTGGGGCATGAGGCCTTGTTGCTGTTTCTCATCATCTTTCTGTGGACGCCACCGCACTTTTGGGCGCTGGCGCTGTATCGGGTGGAGGACTACCGCCGCGCCGGACTGCCCATGCTGCCGGTCACGCACGGCAATGCCTTCACGCGGCTGCAGGTGTTTCTCTACACGCTGGTACTGTTTGCTGGCTGCCTGCTGCCCTTTGTCGTGGGCATGAGCGGCTATGTTTACCTCTTTGCCGCAGTGATCCTGGGGTTGGGCTTTTGCGGTTATGGTTGGACACTGCTGCGCAACTACTCGGATGCGCTGGCACGCAAGACCTTCCGCTTTTCCCTGATCCATCTGAGCCTGCTGTTCGCCGCACTGCTGGTGGATCACTACCTAGCTTGACTGACCATGGATAAACGAGGTGCGCTGCGCATTCTGGGCGCTGCAACATTGGCCTGCACGGCCGCATTGACATTGACGGCCTGCAAAGACGATGGCAAGCCCAAGTTTCAGGGCGTGGATGTAACAGGTGCTGACTACGCCAAGGACATTCCGTTGACGGATGTCCACGGCAACAAGCGCAGCCTCAAGGATTTCTCCGGCAAGGTCGTCGCCGTGTTCTTTGGCTATACCCAGTGCCCGGATGTCTGCCCCACCACGCTGCAGGAGCTGCTTGAAGTCAAGCAGGCGCTGGGAGCCGATGGTGACAAGTTACAGCCCGTGTTTGTCTCACTCGACCCTGAGCGTGACACGCCCGAAGTGCTCAAGGCGTATCTGGCCAACTTTGACGAGAGCTTTGTGGGCCTGAGTGGCACGCCTGAAGAAATTGCCGCCGTGGCCAAGGACTTCAAGATCTTTTTTAAGAAGGTTCCGGGCAAGGTCGAAGGCACTTATACGCTGGACCATTCGGCAGGCACCTATCTCTTTGACCCCCAGGGCCGCTTGCGCGTGTATGAGCGCTACGGTGCGGGCCCGCAGGTGCTGACGCAGGACGTCAAGATCCTGCTGGGTTGAAGGCGCTTCAGGGCTGGTGTGAAGAGGGCGTTTCGCCCTCTTTGTCATCGGCCACCTTGCTCGTGGCTGAGCTTTTCATCTTGGCCAGCTCGCGCGCGGGAACAGGATGTTCTCCCTGGGCCATGCGCGTCAGCAGGGAGTGAAGCATTTCGGTGGACAGTCCATGCAGCACCAGACGGTAAGCTGCATACAGCGTGGAGAGCGGCACCATCGGGTGCTTGTTGTTGAGCAGCACCAGATGCTCGGGAGAGGCCAGAATCTTGGCGCAGTAAATGGCAATGGTCTCATCGAGCTGCAGCGAGTTGCTGGCGCGCCAGAAGTCGTTGTCGGTCAGCAGCAGCTGATAGACCGGTGTGTATATCTCGATGGCGCTTTGCAGGTCGATCACATTGAAGCGTCCGCGCGGCATGTCTTCCAGCTTCAAGTCTGGCTCGCAAATCATTGAAAAGTCGGGCTCGGGTACGGGCACCAGCTCCTGATTGTTCTCGCGCAGCGCCTTGTTCAGGCGGATGACGAAGTTGAAGAGATTGAGGTCATGCTTGAGAAACAGCTCGTCCTTGACCTCATCAATTTCCATCGGGGTAAGTGGCGCGGTGCTGACTTTGGTGGGTGCATTGGCAGCCACAAACTGCAGCACCTGAGAGCCGAGGTGGAAGTGCCGCATGATGAGCCAGTTGGCCTCGGGCGAAAGAAACTTCTTCATGCCAAAGGCCAGCAAGCGGTGCAACAGCATGGAATGCGACCAGCGCTTGGGCAAGAAAATCTTCAGCGCCTGGATGATGATCATCGACAGCCGGGCCAATGGGCGTATGGCAGGCAGAAAGAACTGGCGTGAGCCGCTGCTGCAGTCACGCAGCCAGGCTGCTTTGACCTCGTCGGGCAGCGGGGTGCTTTGGTCGAGATAAAGGGCCAGCCAGGGGCTGGGGTCTCTCTCGTCCCAGACATGGTCGTTGAACTCGTTCTTCATCTTCTTGTCCTGCGTGGGTCGTCTCAATCCGCCAGCACATGCTGGAACTGCATCAGATACATGGCCGCTGTATTGCGCGCCGTCTGCAGTATGGCCTGCTGGGCCGAGCCTTCGCTGTCCAGGTCCAGCGCCATCTGCACCGCCATCAGCCAGCGCTCCAGGTGGTGTTCATCATTGGCGCCGTGATATTCCAGAAAGCGGAAGGCCTCGGGCGGCAAGGGCAGGGCGGCGCGCAGCAGCGGCAGCAAGCTGGGTACGATGCGCTGGCCCGTGCCTTCGATGATGTAGATGGCTCCCAGTAGGCCAATCGGGTTGGGCGTGGCCGCCAGATTGTGCAGATAGGCGTTGAGTGCCTCGCCACCGGGGTTGCGGCGCAGCTTGCTGATGTCGGTTTCGGTGCCGCCCGCAGTCAGATAGTCGCTGTGCAAAATCTTGAAGTCGTCTTGCTCTTCACCTGCATGCAGGTCGATCAGACTGGCAAGGGTTGCGTAGTCGCCGGTCAGCGATGCCGCACCTTCGCGCATCCACAGGCTGCCTTCGCGCACCTGGGGAATCCAGTGGCTCATCCAGCGCACATAGTCCTGCGTTTGCAGTTGGCGAGTGCGAATGCGGCGCAGCAGCGGCGTGCGCCAGACATTGCTGCGGTAGTCCTGCCAGATGCTGGCCAGCTCGGTCAGCAGCGGAGCGAGCTGCTGGGGCGCAGTGGCCGGGTCGTGCGGTGCGGCGATGGTGGAGACATCGGGCAGGGCGTCGTTGGCGATGGTTTCAGTTGCGCTAGATTTTTGAGGGAAATGTGCCGCTAACGATTGCTGGGTGGGCGCATCCAGCTCTACTTCCCATAGCATGTAGCCAGCGGTAAAGCGGCCCGATTCGGGGATAAAGCACAGCACGGTGTCACCCGCTTTAAGGCGTTGACCTTCTTTTTGCAGGAACTCGGACAGCATGATGAAGATGGATGCCGCGCCCGTGTTGCCGCGCCAGGCCAGATTGCTCCACCAGCGGTCACGCGGGATAGCCAGCTGGGCCTTGTTGAGCAGATCGTCCACCACGGGGATAAAGCGCTCAGACGAGTAATGGCACAGAAAGTGGTCAATGCCGCGCTCGGGTACCCAGCCCTTGTGGGCCAAGTCGGCGTATTCGTGAATGCAGACATCAAACAGATGCGGCAGCAGACGAATGTCCTGGCGCAGCGATAGCGCTCCGGCGGCTTCGGCATCGCCCCAGGCGGGGAAGTCCAGATGGCTTTTTTTGCGGTCTGCTGTCAACCCCAGTTGCATGCAGACGGGGTAGTCGCCCGCAAAGCTGCGCTGGTGCGTCCACTTGAGTTTCAGGCGCAGGCCATTGGCCTGGGGCAAGGCCTTGGGGCCGCCCAGCAGCACGGCGCCTGCGCCGTCCGACAACATCCAGCGCAAGAAGTGCGCATCAAAGTCTGTGTCATAGCCCTGCGCGGCAAAGCGCGAGCGCTTGAACAATCGCGAGGGCATTTCGCTGGCGACGGACAGGGCCAGATCATGTGCGCCGCTTTCCACCGCCATGGCGGCGGCCTGCATGGCGCCCACGCTGGCGGCGCAGACGCCATGCACGGACAGCGTTTCCATGGGCGGCGCGGCCATCTCGCCCTGAATCATGCTGGCAAAGCCGGGCATCAGCGCATCGCCGCCTGACGAGCCGCTGGACAGATAGCCCACATCGGCCAGCGACTTGCCCGCCAGTGCCAAGGTGTGCTCGATGGCGTTCTGCGCCATCTGCGTGTTGCTGAAGACGGTCTGGCCTTCGCCATCAATGGCGTAGTAGCGGTTCTGGATGCCGTTTTCGGCCAGGATGCGGCGCTTGATGCGTTCGGAGATGCGATTCAGCGGCGCGACATATGCATCCATCCCAGCGTTGTCCACGGGAGCGCCGGGCAGAAACATGCCAGCGGATTGCAGATAGACGTTTGAATAGGCAACAGGCATATGTTCTCAACAGGTTTCTTATTTCACAGCGTCTGGAGGCATCTGCGGCTTGGTTCTTGCCGCGGGCCAGACCAGACCCAATACAAACACGCGCCCCATATAGGGCAACAGTCCGCCTTCATTGAGGGCGGGAGTGACTCGCTGGCGATAGGTCTGAGCGTGCAGGTTTGTTAGCTCGGACCAGTGCGCATGCGGGCACTCATGGTGCGCGGTGTGCAGGCCAATATTAAAAAGAAGCGGATTGACCAGCCCCTCGAAGTTGCGCGCGTAGTTCAGCTCGATACCTGGGGTATTGCGCTGCGCTCTGGTCAGCAGCCTGCCGTCGGCATGGGCGTGCTGCAGATAGTTGGTGGCCAGCAGCCAGTGCAGGCCATGCAGCTGGGGGACGATGATGAAGAGCAGCGCTTTCTGCCAGTCCAGCCACAGAAAAAATCCCCAGCTACCTAGCCACAGCGCGTATTGCCCCATGCAGTAGCGAAACGCACCGGGCCAGTGAATGCGCAGGTTGTTCAGCCAGCGAAAGAACAGAGGGTAGAGCTTCAGGCCCGCTTGAATCGGGTGAACCAGATAGCCCCAGAGATGGTTGGTATCACCACCAAACTCAGGCCGGTAGGTGCGCGCAATATCGCGCGGCCCGTGACGAAAGCGATGGTGGTTGCCCACATGGGCAGGCCAGAACACAAAAGTGGGGTGGCCCTGCAGCAGCGTGAGCCAGTAGTCGGTAGCACGATTGCTCCAGCGGCCCCGCCACATACGCACATGGGTGTGGTTGTGGTGAATCACGCCCACGCCCAGTGTCAGAAACAGCTCGACGCTATAAAGAATGAAGTTGAAGCCATGCGTCCACTGCCACCAGACGATGAGCGGCATCACCACCATATAAAGCACAGACTGCCAGTCGCGCCAATGGCGCAGCGTGGGAAGAAAGCGCTGACTCGGGTGCTTGCTCATTCAGTGGCTGGATGGCTGGGTGGATGTGGTTTTGACCTTGGTGCCCATGATCTGGTCCATAAAGGCCAGAGCAAAACCATAGTTGCCCGCAGGGCGCGCGTGGTGCAGATGGTGACGGCGGCTGGCGGCCAGCGGGTGGGAATCAGAGACCTTGGGGAAAAAGTCCCAGTTGGAGTGGCCGATCAGGTTGAGCATTAGGCTCAGCACCGGAACGGATGCCAGCGACCAGAAATAGAAGTCATGCACCACCATGGGCAGCAAGATGATGTTGCCCAGCATCAGCGCCTCGATGGGGTGAAAGCTGTAGGTGGACCAGGGTGTGGTCACAACGGAGCGGTGGTGATCGCCGTGATAGCGCACCAGACGGCGCGTGTGTAGCAGGCGGTGATTGATCCAGAAATGCACATCGTTCCAGATCAGCAGGGCGATGATCTCCAGCGCAATGCGCCCTACACTGGCATTGGGTGTGAGATGCGCCCAGCCCAATTGCAGAAAGCCCCAGGGCACGATCATGCCCAGACCGAAAACCAGAATGGAATGAAACGATTGACGCCACTCGCGCTGCAGCTGATCGGGCTTGAGCGGGCGCGTATCCAGCGGCTTGCCAATCCCTGCGCTGGCCAGCAGGCGTGTCAGGCCCAGCATGGCCAGTGCACCCAGCACATAAATTCCGCCAAAAAAGACCAGTCCCAACGCCATGACCTGCCAGGCGTTGAGCTGAGTGAACCACGTTCCTGCGTCCATGAAGGCTCCGTAAACATTGACGCAGCCAGACAAAAGCAATGCGCCCGAAAGGCATAGCGTAAACGCATGCCAGTCGGGCGCATGATAGCGGACGCCGCAGTAGCATCAGCTGATACCCAAAGGGGCTTCAGTGAGCGAGACGGCCGTAAAAACCGTCACACCTCAAGCGAGAGATAGCCAGCAAGCGCCGCCGCGCAGCGAAGCTGTCGTCCCCCTGGGGGGAAGCCGCAAAGCGGCTCAGGGGGGAGCCATCACTGCGCGGTGATGTGCTGCTCCCGAATGATGCTGCCCAGCGCCTTCACATCCTGCTGAATGCGGTTGTGCAGGCCTTCGGGTGAGCTGCCCACGGCTTGCCAGCCTTGCATGGCCAGCTTCTGGCGCATTTCGGGCGTACGCACAATCTCGCTCACAGCCACAGCCAGCTTCTCCACATGGGCCTTGGGCATGGACTTGGGCGCTGCTACGGCGTTCCAGATTTCCAGATCAAAGTTGTTGACGCCCAGGTCCTTGAGGCTGGGCAGGCCGGGGGCCAGCGGGCTGCGGGCCGCTGAGGTCACGCCAATGCCGTGCAGCTTGCCAGACTGAATCTGGGCCATGGCGAGGGCTGGAGGCAGCATGGACAGCTGCAGATCGCCGCCCTGGATGCCATTGAACACCTGTGGGTAGCCGGTATAGGGCACATGCACTGCCTTGATGGCAGAGCGGCTCTTGAGCAGCTCCATGCCCAGATGGCCCACGGTGCCCACGCCGGGCGAACCATAGCTCCACTTGTCACCAGCCTTGGAGGCAGCGTCGATAAAGGCCTTGCCTTGCGGTGCAGAGGCAGGGGCCACCAGCACCAACGGTGCCACGCCAATCAGGCTGACAGGCTGCAAATCCTTGATGGGGTCGTAGCGCACAGCAGGGTTGAGCAGCTTGGCGATGGTCATATTGCCGTTGATCATCACGCTGAAGGTGTAGCCGTCGGCCTTGGCTACATATTCACCAGCGATATTGCCGCCCGCGCCCACGCGGTTTTCCACAATGATGGTCTGGCCCAACTTCTTTTCCAGCGGCTCGGCTAGCGCTCGCGCCGTCAGGTCGGGCGAAGAGCCTGCGGGAAAGCCCACGATCAGATGCAGGGGCTTGTCGGGCCAGTTGTCAGCCGCCATGGCGGCGGGTGCCATAGATGCAGCCATCAAAGCTGCGCCCACTGCAACCACGCTTCGGCGGGAGAGTTTTTTGAGTACGCTGGAAGTGCGGGAGTGGCAAATAGGCATGTCAGGTCTCTTGAGTCTTATCGGTATGGAGATCAGCGCAGATGCAAGCAGCATCAGCGCCAGAAAATAAAAAACCCGGAAATTATCCGGGTTTGAGGTTCAGCATTTCAGCCTTTTAAGTCGCTGGTGCGCAAGTTAGCGTTTACGCGAACTCGGCCAGCGCTTTTTTCATCTTTTTCATGGCGGCCACTTCGATCTGGCGAATACGCTCAGCGCTCACGCCGTACTCGGCCGCCAGCTCGTGCAGCGTCATGCCGCCGGAGCCGTCGTCGTTGACCTTGAGCCAGCGCTCTTCCACGATGCGGCGGCTGCGGTCATCCAGACCTTCCAGAGCCATGGACAGCCCATCCGTTGCCAGTTGGTCGCGCTGACGCGACTCGATCATGGCCGTGGGTTCGTGGTTGGCATCTGCCAGATAGGCGATGGGGCCATAAGCCTGCTCACCATCATCGCTGGGCGAGGGGTCCAGTAGTACATCGCCACCCGACAGGCGGGTTTCCATCTCGATGACTTCTTCGCGCTTGACGTTGAGCTTTGCAGCCATGGCGTCAATTTCGCCAGCGGTCAGCGTCTCGCGCATGATGGCGTCGCCGTCTGCCATGGCGGCATCGGACTTCATGTCATGCTTCATCGAGCGCAGATTGAAGAACAGCTTGCGCTGGGCCTTGGTCGTCGCGACCTTGACCATGCGCCAGTTCTTCAAGATGTATTCGTGGATCTCAGCCTTGATCCAGTGCATGGCGTAGCTCACCAGACGCACGCCCTGATCGGGGTCGAAGCGCTTGACGGCTTTCATCAGGCCCACATTGCCTTCCTGGATCAGGTCGCCGTGAGGCAGGCCATAGCCCAAGTACTGGCGGGAAATAGACACCACCAGGCGCAGGTGAGACATCACCAGACGCCCTGCGGCATCCAGATCGTTGTGTTCTTTGAGCTTGCGTGCGTAGTCCTGCTCTTCCTCAAGGGTGAGCATTGGTAGACGGTTTGCGGCCGAGATATAGGCATCCAGGTTGCCCAGCGGAGGTACCAGCGCCCAAGGGTTCGCGGGCGCCAAGGCAGTCGCAATGGAGCCGGAGGCAGTTTTCATTGCAGGTTTCCTTTCTTCCATGATCTTCATATTAGCACTCTGTTAGAGGGAGTGCTAAAGACAAAGTTCCCGAACTTAGATTAACCATTAAATTACGTAGCGCAGCATTCCCATTACTCAAGACCCAGCTGTCGATTTTTCAGCTCCATAGATTATTTTCACTTTTCAAGTTCGGCTGGGCATCAAGCACGATGACGTTTTCAATAGCCTATGCCGCCTGGATGAGGGGTGAGCAGATGCTGGCCGTGCTGGGTTTGAGGATACGAGGGCCTGAGTAGTTCCTTTGAGTGCCTGCTGGCACTGAGCTGACATCTGCTTCTTTGATAGTTAGAACGAGAGACAAGAATGAATCCGGAAAAAGTGTGTATTTACGGCGCAGGAGCCATTGGCGGCTGGCTGGGCGTGGCGCTGGCCAAGGCAGGTTGCGAGTTGAGCGCCGTGGCGCGTGGTCAGACGCTGGCTGCACTGCAGCAAAACGGGCTGACGCTGGTGCATGGCGACGCGCGCGAAACCGTGGCTGTCAACGCCCAGCAAGACCCCGCTGCGCTGGGCGTGCAGGATGTGGTGGTGATAGCCGTCAAAGCACCGGCCATGCCCGATGTGGCGCGGCAGATTGCGCCGCTGATTGGTCCGCAGACGCTGGTACTGACAGCCATGAATGGTGTGCCCTGGTGGTTTCTGGCGGGTGGCGTGGATGCCAGCCTGCGCGGCCTGCAGCTCAAGACGGTGGACCCGCAGGGCGATATCGCCCGCTCCATTCCCACGGAGCAGGTGATTGGCTCGGTGGTGCATGCCAGCTGCTCACTCGATGCGCCGGGCGTGGTGCGCCGCCACTTTGGCAACAGCATCATCGTGGGCGAGCCCACGGCCCAGCCCGGCGATGCGGCCACGGAACGTCTGCTGGCGCTGGCCGAGCTGCTGCGTGCAGGCGGGCTGGAGGTCAAGGTCTCGGGCAACATCCAGCGCGATGCCTGGTACAAGCTCTGGGGCAATATGACCATGAACCCCGTCAGTGCCATCACGGGCGCGACCACGGACAAAATTCTGGGCGACGAGCTGGTGCGCAACTTCATCACCGCCGTGATGCTGGAGGCCAAGGAAATCGGCGCGCGCATCGGCCTGCCTATTGAGGACAGCCCGCAGGACAGGCATCAGGTCACGCTCAAGCTGGGTGGTTTCAAAACCTCGATGCTGCAAGATGTGGAAGCGGGCAAGCCTGTGGAGCTGGATGCGCTGGTGGGCGCGGTGCGGGAGATGGGGGCGATGTGCGGCATTGCCACTCCGTTTACCGATGCCTTGCTGGGGCTATCCAGATTGCGTGCGCAGCAACTGGGTTTGTATCCGTTGTAACGCTCGGAATATCTGGGCCGCCTTGGTTCTAGACTGGGCGACATGAACACCACATTGACCCAGATTGCACCCTCCCAGTCCTCTCCATCTCAGGATCTGCCTTGGAGCACGCTGTGCGTGGTGACCACGACCGTGGGGCATTCGGCGGAAGCCGAAGACATGGCACGGGCACTGGTGGCCGCGAAGGTTGCGGCCTGTGTGCAGACCGAGCGCATCACCTCGTATTACGAGTGGGATGGGGTACTGCAGACCAGTGCCGAGTGGCGGCTGGTTTGCAAGACATTACCTGAGGTACTGCCGCGATTGACGCAACTCATGCGTGAGCAGCACAGCTATGAGGTTCCGCAGATCACCATGCGCACCGAACGTTGCCTGGGTGATTACGCCCAATGGCTCAAGCAACAAGTGCAAGCCTGAAAGCGCGGGCTTAAATAAAAAAGGAGCGCCTTGCGCGCTCCTTTCTTGGGTTTGATGGCTATTTTCTCTTGATTCTTTGATATATCAAGCGCAAGCAGCTATCAAATGCATAGTTCGTCAGGACAGCAGCGCCTGCGCAAACTCCTTGGCACTGAAGGTTTCCAGGTCTTCAATCTTCTCGCCCACGCCGATGAAGTACACGGGAATGGGGCGCTCCTGCGCAATCGCGGCCAGTACGCCACCCTTGGCGGTGCCGTCCAGCTTGGTCACGATCAGGCCGGTCAGCTGCAGCGCATCGTCAAAGGCACGCACCTGGGCCAGCGCGTTCTGGCCGGTATTGCCGTCGATGACCAGCAGCACCTCGTGCGGCGCCGTGCCATCGGCCTTGTTGACCACGCGCTTGATCTTGCGCAGCTCTTCCATCAGGTGCAGCTGCGTGGGCAGACGACCGGCGGTATCGACCAGCACCACATCTTTCTTGCGGGCCTTGCCTGCGCTGACCGCATCAAAGCTCACGGCAGCGGGATCGCCCCCTTCCTGGCTGATGATTTCCACCGTGTTGCGGTTGGCCCAGACGCCAAGCTGCTCACGCGCGGCGGCGCGGAAGGTGTCGGCGGCGGCCAGCAGTACGGATTGATCGCTGTCGGCCAGGTGCTTGGTCAGCTTGCCAATCGACGTGGTCTTGCCCGCGCCATTGACGCCCGCCACCATGATGACGGTGGGCTGGTGCTCGCCAATCGTCAGCGGTTTTTCCAGAGGTTTGAGCAAATCGGCCAGTGCATCGGCCAGCAGCGCCTTGACGGCAGCGGGATCGGTGGTCTTGCTTTCCTTGACGCGGCGCTTCAAGTCGTCGAGCAGATGCTGCGTGGCCTTGACGCCAGTGTCGGCCATCAGCAGGGCTTCTTCCAGCTCTTCGTACAGCGTGTCATTGATCTGCGTGCCGGTAAAGACGGTGGCGATGCTGGAGCCGGTCTTGCGCAGCCCGGCTTTGAGGCGCTCCATCCAGCTTTGGCGGGCATTTTCCGCTTCAGGCTTTGCGGTAGGCTCGGGGGCTGCTACAAAATCCTGAGTGACAGGCGCGCTTTCGGTATCCTTGGGCGCCGAACCACCTCCAAAAGGCTTGCGCCACCAGGAGTTGCTGCCGCCTTCGGCAGGCACTGCAGGCGTATCCTGTGGAGCAGGCTTGGGCTGAGCAGCAACAGGCTCCGCAACTGTCTCTGCTGCGGGCGTGGAGTCCACCACATCGGATGGATTGGGCTTTTTCTTGAAAAAACTGAACATTGGCGGGTTTTTAGAATCGCATCATTCTATGAAACATGTACGCGCACTCCCTGTACTGGGCTTAATGGCCTGTTTGAGCGCTGGGGCAGCCTTGGCTGCACCGGGCGCATCGTCTCAACCTGTGTCTGCCGCGGTCGTGCAAGCTGCACCTGCCGTGCAGCAGTTCACGCTGAAGAACGGCATGCAGCTGATTGTGCAGCCAGACCGGCGCGCGCCCACGGCGGTGCATATGGTCTGGGTACGTGTGGGCTCCATGGACGAAATCAATGGCGTCACCGGCGTGGCGCATGCGCTGGAGCACATGATGTTCAAGGGCAGCAAGACCGTCAAACCTGGCGACTTCTCGCGCCGCGTGGCCGCGCTGGGCGGCCAGGAAAACGCCTTTACCTGGCGTGACTACACGGGCTACTACCAGCAGATTCCGTCCAGCCGGCTGGAGGATGTGATGAAGCTGGAGTCCGACCGCTTTGCCAACAACCAATGGCCAGACTCCGAGTTCAAAAAGGAAATCGAGGTCATCAAGGAAGAGCGCCGCATGCGCACCGAAGACCAGCCCCGCGCCATGCTGATGGAGCAGCTGATGGCGGCGACCTATATGGCCTCGCCCTATCACCACCCCGTGGTGGGCTGGATGAGCGATCTTGACTCCATGAAGCCTGACGACGCCCGCGCTTTCTACAAGCGCTGGTATGTGCCCGCCAATGCGGCCGTGGTGGTGGTCGGTGATGTGAATGTGGCCCAGGTGCGTGCCTGGGCCGAGAAATACTACGGCAGCATTCCTGCCCGCGCCGTGCCTGAGCGCAAGCCGCAGATCGAGCCCAGGCAGATCGGCGTGCGCCGCATCGAAGTCAAGCAGCCCGCAGAGCAGGCCTTTATCGCCATGGCCTATCGCGTGCCTACCTTGAACAAGGTGGAGAAGCTGCAGGCCGACGACAACGACGCGCTGGCGCTGCTGGTGCTGTCTGCCGTGCTGGATGGCTATGACGGTGCCCGTCTGGAGCGCGCCTTGGTGCAGGGTGAAGGCCAGGCCAATGGCCGCGTGGCAGACAACGCAGGCAGCTCGGCATCCATCATGGGCCGTGGCCCCAGCCTGTTCATGCTGACGGGCGTGCCCGCCAAAGGCAAAACTGCTGCCGATGTGGAGGCCGCCCTGCGTGCCCAGATTCAGAAGATCGCCCAGGAAGGCGTGCAGGCCGACGAGCTGGAGCGCGTGAAGACGCAGTGGATGGCATCGAACGTCTACGAGCGCGATTCCGTCATGGGTCAGGCCCAGAACCTGGGCAATTACTGGATTCAGGACATGCCGCTGGACGCAGAAGACAAGCTGCTGGCCGAGCTGAAAAAAGTCACCTCGGACGACGTCAAGGCCGTAGCCGCCAAGTATTTTGGCGACGATCAGCTCACGGTGGGCACGCTGGTGCCACAGCCTTTGCCTGCGGGCAGCAAGGCTCGCTCCATGTCTGGCAAGGCCGATACAGGTGGCACTGTTCACTGAGCGCAGCGGAGAAAACAATGCAAACTATGAAAAAGATAGCTGCTAGCGCTTTTGTAGCAAGCGCTGGGCTGGGATTTTTAACGCAATCCGCCTGGGCCTTGTTGCCGATTGAGCACTGGACTCAGCCTAGCGGCGCTCAGGTCTGGCTGGTGCAAAGCCCCGGCATCCCCATGGTGGATGTGCAGATTGACTTTGACGCGGGAAGCCGCCGCGATCCTGAAGACAAAGTGGGGCTGGCCGCAGCCGCAGCCATGATGGCTTCCAAGGGCATCAAGGCCGCGGGCGATGCTCCGGCGCTGGATGAAAACGGCCTAGGTCAGGCCTGGGCCGATCTGGGTGCCAGCTTTGGTGCCAATGCGGGCCGCGACAGCTTTACCTATGGTCTGCGCTCACTGACCCAGCCTGATTTGCTGCAAAAAGCCGTGGCTTTGGCTGCGCGTCAGGTGGCGACCCCGAGCTGGCCCGAGGCCGTCTGGCAGCGTGATCGCGAGCGCTGGAGTGCAGCCCTCAAGGAGGCCGACACCCGTCCTGGTACCGTGGCATCCAAGGCCTTTCGCAAGGGTGTCTTTGGCAACTCTCCCTATGGGTACCAGACCACGGCCGACAGTCTCGCCAAGATTGATATCTCTGCCATGCAGGACTTTCACCGCAAGCTGATTGCGGCCTGCCGCGCCAAGGTCAGCGTGGTCGGTGCCGTGAGCCGCCAGCAGGCCGATGCCATGGTCAAGCAGCTGCTGGGCCCGCTGCAGGCGACCAATGGCAATGATTGCCCGCCGCTGCCCGATGTGGCCAAGGTGCAGGATTTGACAGAAGCCAAGGTCGAGAACATTCCGTTCGAGTCCGCCCAGGCCCAGGTCATCATTGGCCAGCCCGGTATTGCACGCAACAGCCCCGATTTTCTGGCCGTGATGCTGGGCAATCACATTCTGGGCGGCGGCGGTTTTACCTCGCGCCTGATGGAAGAGGTGCGTGAAAAGCGCGGCCTGACCTATGGCGTCTCCAGCGACTTCTCGCCGGGTCTGGACCGTGGTGCTTTTGTGATCGGTCTGCAGACCCGTCCCGACCAAGCGGCAGAGGCTTTGAAGGTCTCTCAGGAGGTGCTGCGAAAATTCATAGCCGAAGGCCCGACCGAGAAAGAACTCAAGGCGGCCAAGGACAACCTGATTGGCGGCTTTGCGCTGCGAATCGACAGCAACCGCAAGCTGCTGGGCAATGTGGCCAACATCGCCTGGAACGGCTTGCCACTCGACTATCTGGAGCACTGGACCGAGCGCGTTCAGGCTCTGACCACCAAGGACGTGAAGGACGCCATGCAGCGCATGGTGCAACCCGAGCGCATGGTGACTGTGACTTTGGGAGCGAAACAATGAGCCGCAGTGCTATCAAGCTGCACACCCCGGCGGGCCGCAAGGCGCTGGACAAAATGATTCAGGAGGGTGAGCGCAAGGCGCAGGAGCTGGCTGCGATCCGTCCCGGTCGTCCTGGCGCCAAGGCCGGGCCTTCAGTCAAGCCTGCTGCCACCGGTGCGGGTGAAATCCGCATCATTGGCGGCCAGTGGCGCCGCACGCGTCTGGCCGTGGCGCAAAAGCCTGGTCTGCGCCCCACGCCTGATCGCGTGCGCGAGACCTTGTTCAACTGGCTGGGTCAGGACCTGACCAACTGGAAGGTGCTGGACGCCTTTGCCGGCACCGGCGCGCTGGGCCTGGAAGCTGCATCACGTGGCGCCACCAGCGTCATCATGAACGAGCAGGATGCGGCCTTGGTGCAGCAACTGCAGCAACTGCAGCAAAAGCTGGACGCCAAGATGCTCAAGGTGCAGCGCGGCGATGCGCTGAGTTGCCTGAAGACTGTGACCGCGCAGGATCTGGTGCTGCTGGATCCGCCATTTGATCTGGTGGAGCTGTTCGAGCCCGCTTTGAAGGCCGCCATCAATGCGGTGGCGGACGGCGGCTATATCTATCTGGAAGCCCCAGAAGCCTGGAGTGAAGAGCGCCTGGCCGAGATGGGACTGGAGCTGCATCGTTACCTGAAGGCGGGATCTGTCCACGCCCATCTGCTGCGAAAACACTAAGCTGGATGCTATCAATATAAGAGCTGCTAGCGCTTTTCCATAAAGCGTTAGCAGCTCTTTTTCATGGAAATTTCATCTTGATAGAGGGCAAATGCATAATGCCTTGTCATGCTGCGCTGCAGCAGCGTTCAGTACAAGACCCGCAGGAGAGAGATAAGCCATGAGTCAGGATCTGATTGCCGTTTACCCCGGAACCTTTGACCCCATCACCTTGGGCCACGAAGACGTTGTGCGCAGGGCTGCGCAGCTTTTTGGCAAGGTGATCGTGGCAGTGGCGGCAGGACATCATAAGAAGACGCTGTTCACGCTGGATGAGCGCATTGCCATGGTGCGCGAGGCTTGCTCCAAATATCCACAAGTGCAGGTGGAGAGCTTTGACGGCTTGCTGGCGCACTTTGTGCTGGCGCGTGGCGCCAAGGCCATGGTGCGAGGCTTGCGCGCGGTGACGGACTTTGACTATGAGTTTCAGCTGGCAGGCATGAACCGTACCTTGATGCCGGATGTGGAAACTGTTTTCCTCACGCCCAGTGATCGTTATCAGTTCATCAGCTCTACCTTTGTGCGTGAGATTGCATCGCTGGATGGTGAAGTGGACAAGTTCGTCTCCCAGGGCGTGCATACCAAGCTAATGGCCAAGGTCGGCCGCACGGCTTAGGCATTCAACGGCGTGGGCTTGGCAGTCCGGTGCGGTGGCTTTGAATGACTTCGTGCACAAAGCGCAGCTTGTCCCAGGCAGGGGCCGAGATGGCGAAGGGATAGGCATCTCCGTGGCCAAGGCTGCGGTTCAGGCTGTTGTGTAGCAGCGTGAGCGGAATCCATTGGGACTGCATGATCGCAAAGTCGGTGGACGCAGGCCCGAGCGGGTTCTGAATGACCTGTTGGCCTGTGCTGGGAGTATCTGGAACCGTGATGCAGGTTCCGTAGCTGGCAGCTGTCTCAAGCAAGTCCACCATATGCAGGTAATGTGCCCAGGTCTCTGCCCAGTCTTCCCAAGGATGGGAGGCAGCGTAGGCGCTGATGAAGTGGTTTTGCCAGCTGCTATCCAGTGGGTCTTTGCCATAGTGCTGCTGTAGAGCCAGAGCGTAGTCTTGATGCTCATAGCCAAACAGAGCTCTAAAGCGCTCCAGGTTTGAGCCTCCCGCTATTAATTGGTCCCAGTAAAAATGTCCCGATTCATGGCGCAAGTGTCCAATCAGCGTGCGATAGGGCTCCTGCAACGCCAGACGACGTCTGGCGCGCTCATCATCATCCGCCTCGACGACATTGAGCGTGATCATGCCGCTGGCATGGCCGGTCATCACAGGACTTTGCCCTGGCAGATCGGCAAGCAGGGCAAAACGGGGTTCGGCGATGCGATGCTCGCAGGGGTCTAGCAAGCCGAGTTTGGCCAAGGTATAGAACAGGCGCCGCTTGGCAACTTCTATCTTGGCCCAGCGCAGCTCATTGATGGGATCCGTGTTGTCGGGCAGCCATTCAGTCTGGCGGCATGAAACGCATAAGGGCTGAGGGTCGGAAGCCTCAATCGCAAAATTACACAGGCTGATATTGTGACGATGGGCACAAGGGCGGTAGCGTGCATGGGGGCTGACCGTGGTGGTATCAGCGGCAGGCAAAATGCCAACACGCAGTTGGTCTGGCAAAAATGCCTGAGAAGCACCGCAATACACACATTGCAGGCTTTCAAAGTAGATCAGGTGGCCACAGGCCTCGCAGTTGAAAACTTGCATGCAGATACTTTAAGGGCGATGGTTTGCAAAACCACGACAAAAAAGAAAAAGTCGGCTTGAAGCCGACTCTTGAGGGAGGGGTGAACAGGCTAAAGACATGGCCTGCCAACCCCGTGTGTTGTCAGAAGGTCAGGGCTTGACCACGATGCTGTTGCGCACTTCCCGTACATGCTTGGTGGTGCGAGCAATTTCCGCAGCACGTGCCTTTTCTGCTTCCGACTTGGCAAAGCCTGAAAGCTGAACGACACCATTCATTGTTTCCACACTGATGGCGGTTGCAGAGACACTCTTGTCTTCAGCCATTTTGGCCTTCACTGCCGTAGTAATTCCGGCATCGTCCACATAGGAGCCAACAGTTTGCTGATCACGAGCCACAGAGCAGGCTGTGGTACCAAGCACTGCGGTTGCTGCGACGAGGCTGAAAGCCAAAGCACGAGTCAAATTTTTCATCTGCTTTTCTCCTTTGGGTTGGAAATTTTTGTGTAAGGACTCACGTAAAAATAGGGGTTATTTTTTACGTGAGCGCCCCAGGAAGAAGGCCGTCGCAAGAGCTGCGCCAGTGGCAGCCGCAATCAGGATGGATCGACCTGGTTGCTCGGCCACATACTTATTGGTTGCATCGGCTGCAGTATTGATTTGGCGGCGAGCCTTGTGAGAGCTTTCAGCCCAGAAGTTGATACTGCGTTCCGCCAGATCCTGTGCACGGTTGGCCAGGTTGTCGATCAGCGGATTCTCTTCTTCATCAGCGTTGCGCATGTGACGCCCGGATGAGTCGATGGCTTCAGACGCTGTGCGACGTGCACGACGTGCAGTGTCTTGAATCTTGTCAGTGATCTCGTCAGCCACTTCCTGGCCATCTTGCAGCATTTTTTTTGCGGCTTGCTTGCCAGTATCCACTGCATCCTCTGCTACATCTGCTGCTTTGTGAGCAGCTTGCTTTGCTGCGTCCTTGGCATCACCTGCGATTTCTTTCGCTGCATCCTTGAGGTCTTCTACCGTGTCTTTGGCATCTTTTACAACTTGGCTCATTGTTGGGAACTCCCTGAAGTCTGGAAATTTTTGTGATGGCAAGTAATCAAGCGTGCCATGTCTTGGAATCTACGCCTCTGAGGCTCAGAGGCTGGATCCAATGATGGCCAATCCTTAAAGTTTGTGCAATGTATGACTACAAAGTTCTACATATTCACGGCAACCGCTACTTCTTGACTATGCCTACGAGGAAGGTAATGACTGCCATGACCAGAAAAACAAAAAACAGGATTTTGGCAATGCCTACAGCGCTTGCTGCGATGCCGCCAAAACCAAAGACCGCAGCAATCAATGCGATGACTAGGAAGACGATGGCGTAGTGCAACATGATTTTCTCCACTGAAATGCATGTCTTTTGATGGATTCAAGAGACCATGCTTTGACTGTAGAGAGTTGCGTGGCGGGCGCTTGCCGGTGAGATTCAGTCAGAAGAGTCGGAACATCAATGGGCTCAAGCGTAGGTCAATTTCGATAGCCTGAACAATATTCACTTCTCATTTTTAGCTATTGACGCTGGAGAGAGGAATGACAGCAGAGATGGTAGTGCCCTTGCCAGGCTGTGAGGCCACTGTCAGCCTGCCTCCAACAGCCTCGACTCGGTGTCTCATGCCGGCCAGACCGTGTGAATTAGGGCGCATGCTAGCTGGCTCAAAGCCTTGACCATCATCTTGAATTTGCACTGCTACATAGGTGGGGTAGTTGTGCACAGTGACAATCACATGGTTGGCCTTTGCGTATTTTCCGATATTGGTTAATGACTCTTGAACTATTCGGTAGACAGTCAACTGTGTGGAGTCCGGCAAGTCAACAGGCTCTAGGCTGCATTCCACTTCAAGGCTGCTGCGATCTCCGAACTCGCGAGTCAAAATCTCCAAAGCGGTGGTCAGCCCCAGGTTGGACAAAGAAGACGGGCGCAGGTCTTCGATGATGCGGCGCTTGAGAGCGATGCCGCTGTTGAGCGTTTCGATGAGGTGGGTCACGCGCTCGGCGATTTCTGGTGCGGATATATCAATCTTGGATTTGAGACGAGCAACATCCAGCTTTGCGGCTGTCAGAAGAGAGCCAAGCTCGTCATGCAGCTCTCGTGCCAGATGTGCACGCTCGTCTTCTCGGACTTGTTGCAGGTGGGTGGCAAGTTCGGTCAAGGTTGCAGTGCGTTCGCGTACGACTTCCTCCAGACGATTGCGTTCGTCACGTTGGATTTCTTGCTCTCGAAGGTGAGCGTGTTGAAGCGCATTCGCCTGACGCAGATACATGAAGAACCCAAGGATTCCAAGAGCTGTGACGGTTGCAATGCCGAGGCGCGATAAGCCCAGTGTCTGTTCGATATCCGAAAGGTTGGATTTGACGCGTTGGTCGATGCTGCGCATCAAAGACTGGATATGAGTGCGTATGGCCTCCATGTTCTCGACACCCACATCCGTAAACATGACGAAGCGCCAAGCCTCAGTGTTTCCCTGCTGGTATAGGCGCAGGCTTAACTCCATCTCACTGGCTTTTCGCTCAATTTGTCTGGCAAGTGGCGTGAATGTGGCCAGGTCCTTGGGGTTCATGATGAAGACCTTGCGCAATTCATCCATGCTTCCGCCGATGTCTGTTATTGCGGAGGTATAAGGGGATAAATAGCGATCCTCGCCTGTCAGCAGATAGCCGCGAAGACCTGTCTCCGCATCAAGCATTTGCTGCATCAGCACATTGAGCTTGGCCCTTGTTGATTGATTCTGTGTAAGAGTTTCCAGTGCTTGTAATGAGCGCTTATAGCCTGCTTCATTAATGCTTACCATTAAGACTGCCGCAATGACTGCGATCGTCAGGCTGACTGCAATTTTGCGGATATTTGTCCAGCGCATCTACATCCTCTCACCTACAAGGCAAATCCCTGATATTCTGCATAATCCTAGCGTCAATGACTGACATCATAGTGCGGGTTTTAAGAATGTTATGCGCTTTGAGAGGAGCGCAACTTCCTGAAAAGAGGTGTTCATGATCAAAGTAGGCATAGTGGATGACCATGCAATTGTTCGATCAGGACTACGCCAATTCCTGTCGGAGCATGTGGATCTGAGAGTGGTTGGAGAGGCCGGTAATGGGCGAGAAGCCATTGACCTGGTTCGAGAGCAAGAAATTGACGTGCTGCTGATGGACTTGTCCATGCCTGGGCAAAGTGGCATCGATGCTTTAGCCATGCTCAGAGCCAAAGCGCCAGATATGGGGATTTTGATACTTAGTGGATACCCTGAGGAGCACTATGCAATCAATCTGATTCGACAAGGCGCTAGCGGATACCTGAATAAGGAGTGCGACCCTCAGGATATTGCAGAGGCAATTCGAACGGTGGCCTTAGGGCGGCGCTATTTGACACCTACTGTTGCAGATCTTCTTGCTCAGCAGCTCAACCGCAAAGATGATGTCCCCGCGCATGAGCAACTGTCTGAACGCGAGTTTCAGGTTTTTCTGAAGCTTGCTAGAGGAGAGACAGCAGGTGATATTGCGAAATCTCTTTCCTTGAGTGTAAAGACTGTGAGTACTTACCGAACAAGGCTTATGGAGAAAATGGGGCTCTCTTCAAATAGTGATTTGACTTACTATGCATTGAAAAATCGCCTGATTGATTAATCAAAATGCCCAATAAAAAAGGCTTGAATATTCAAGCCTTTTTTATTGGGTTTCAAGCTTTGCAAGCGCTGAGATTGATGCAGAAGTCGGCGGATTCAAATGTGAAGTGCAACACCCTTGAATTCAATGGATGAGGGTGGAGTGCTGGGGAGAGTTGATCAGTAGCTCTCGATAAACCGACAGCGGTGATCGTACCCCAAGGCCCTTGCGAGGGCGGTTGTTGATTTCATCAGCAATCGCATCGAGTTGCTCTTGGCTGTAGATGCTCAGATCCATGCCTTTGGGCAGGTACTGGCGCACCAAGCCATTCATGTTCTCGTTGGAGCCACGCTGCCACGGGCTGTGTGGGTCACAGAAGTACACCGCCACGCCCGTGTTGGCGGTCAATTGCTTGTGTAGCGCCATCTCCTTGCCCTGGTCGTACGTCATGCTTTGGCGCATGGGCTGCGCAATGCCCAGCAGCTTATCTGTAAAGGCTTGCATGACATTGGCTGCACTGGCTGGTTTGAACGCAGGCAACTTGACCAGCATGAGCAGTCGGCTGGTGCGCTCGACCAAGGTGCCTACGGCACTTGCATTGCCAGCACCCTTGATGAGGTCACCTTCCCAATGCCCTGGGAACTGCCGATCCTCAACTTCAGGCGGACGTACGTGGATGCTGAGCATGTCTGGGATCTGTCCACGACGATCCTGTCCTTTGCTACGGGGCAGCCGTTTGTTGTGAGCATGGCGCAAAGTGGCAATCAATTCCTTGCGCAACTCACCCACGGGCTGGGCATAGATGCAGTTGTAGATGGTTTCGTGCGACACGCGTAGCTCATGGCCTTTGGGGTACAGGCGTGCAAGTGTCAGCGCAATTTGCTCTGGTGACCAACGCAAACGCAAGAAATGCAATACCAAGAACCACAAGATCCCTTGTGAATGAAGCTTGGGATCAGATCTTGTGCTGCGTCTTCTGTAAAGCCACTGCTGTTGCGCTTGCCTGCTGGCATATCCATCGCTGGATACTGAGTTGCGAGCAATCTCACGGCTGACGGTGCTGGCACTGCGCCCTAGCAAACGCGCAATGCTGCGTACGCTATGACGCTGCAGCAGCAAACTGGCTATGGTGACTCTGTCTTCTGGTTGAAGTTGGCGATAGGACGAACGACTTGCTGACATCTGCTGACCTTAACGGTTGCAGGTGTTGCACTTCACATTTGAATCCGCCGTCTATTAGGGCATCAATTTCATTGGATTTGTCAAATACTGAGTTCGCATTGAGCTCGATGCAGCGTTCTCGAACATCAGCTGTGGCATAGTTACTCAATACGACCAGTGTCTTGCTAGGGTCTCTGTGTTGAAGTGAGGCAACGACACCCAGACCACTTCCTTCTCGCAAAAACAGGTCAACAATGACCAGGTCCCAAGCGTGAGGGTGGTGACTCAGCCATTGAATCGCATCAGTTTCAGTCTCTGCAGTCCCTACTGCTTCGATGTCGGCAAGCTCAGCCAGCGTCGCAATCAAATTTTCGCGAATCGTAGGGTTGTCTTCAACGAAAAAAGTACGTAATTTCACGGCAGTAGTTGCTTGATGAAGAAGTGACTTAGAGATTTCTGCTGTTTCAAAATCTCATAAAGGCGAACTCATTACGCTCAAAGAAACGCCATTGTATGGTTCTTTTTTATAAAGAACTCCTTAGGAGCAACAGGTTTCACAGGTTTTAACCCTAGCTAGTTTCATCCTACTCCACTCCATGGAGCGAGCATCCAGCATTTGAAGTTGTCCGACAGAGGAATGGCCAAACCCGGCAATGATTTTCAGTGCTTCTGCAGCCTGCATAGTTCCGATCAGGCCGACCACGGGGGCAAAGACACCCATGGTCGAGCACTGCACTTCCTCAAATTCCGCATTGGGTGGGAAAACGCATGCATAACATGGACTGTCTGGGTTGCGAGGATCAATGACCATCAACTGACCATCAAGGCGGATGGCTGCACCTTCGATCAGTGGAACTTTGTGGCGTACGCAAGCTGCATTGATGATGTGTCGGGTTTTGTAGTTGTCGGTGCAATCGAGGACAACACTCGCTTGAGGAAGCAGCTCATCTAGCAAGGCTGGAGTTGCACGCTGCTGGACGCAATGAATCTCGACACCTGGGTTGATGGCTAGCACGGCAGCACGAATGGACTCTACTTTCGGCATGTCTATGCGTTCCGTTGTGTGTGCTATTTGGCGCTGCAAATTGGTCAGGTCGACGGTGTCATTGTCGACAATGGTGATGCGACCCACACCGGCAGAGCCAAGGTAGAGCGCGGCAGGGGAGCCAAGGCCGCCTGCTCCAATGATTACTACATGAGAAGCCAGAATGCGCTCCTGACCATCGATGCCGATTTCATCGAGCATGATGTGGCGAGAGTAGCGCAGCAGTTGATCGTCATTCATCGGTTTGCTTCCATGATTCCAAGAGAAAAGCCGGGCAAGCCCGGCTGATCCTATTGAGTGGGCTGCCAGCCCGGTGACTAATTTTTATTGTTATCCGATTCGATTTTCTCAGGAGCCTTCTTGGGCTCGGATGACTTCTTGTCGGCGGATGTTTCATCGCCAGGCTTTTCTTCGGCTTTGCGTTCCGTCAGAGTTTTGCTGACTTTGACGGGCTGGCCCTTGAGCTTGTTCAATGCTTGTTGCAGCTGGAAATCTTTCTCCGAGCCAAATTCCGGCAAGCGCCGCTCTGCTGCAGGCTTCTTGGCCTCTTCTTCCAGACGCTTTCGCGCTTCTTCGCGAGCCTTCTCCAGAGCTTCGTTCTTGACCTCGGCTTCTTGCCCGCTGGACAGGTGCTTTTCCAAGTCTGCTTCTCGCATGCCCAGAGCGGCATACAGATTGCCTTCTGCAGTTTCATCAACCATCAGATCCGGGACAATGCCCTTGGCTTGAATGGATTTTCCGCTGGGTGTGTAGTAGCGTGCTGTCGTCAGCTTGAGTGCGGTCTCAGGACCCAGTGGACGAACGGTTTGCACCGAACCCTTGCCAAAGGACTGGCTGCCCATGATGGTGGCACGCTTGTGATCTTGCAGTGCGCCTGCCACGATTTCGCTGGCAGAGGCCGAGCCTTCGTTGACCAAGACCACCAGAGGCAGCTTTTTCAGTGCAGCAGGCAAGCGCTGCAAAGGGTCGCCGAAGCCGCGTGGAGCGTAGAAGTCAGGAGAGGCCTTGTAGACGGCCTTGCTCTCAGCCAACTGTCCGTTGGTGGAGACCACGGGGACATCGGGTGGCAGGAATGCCGCAGAAATGGCAACGGCGGCATCGAGCAAGCCACCTGGGTCATTGCGCAGATCCAGCACCAGCCCCTTGAGGTTGGGATCCTGCTTGTAAATTTCTTCGACCTTGCGCACAAAGTCATCGACAGTGCGTTCCTGGAACTGGCTCAGACGAATCCAAGCGTAACCAGGCTCGACCATCTTGCCCTTGACGGACTGAGTCTTGATTTCCTCGCGGGTGATGGTGACGGGGAAGCTGCGACTCTCATCCTTGCGCGAAATGTTCAGTCGAACCTTGGTATTGGGCTCGCCACGCATGCGCTTGACGGCATCATTGAGACTCAGGCCCTTGACCGCGGTGTCATCGATCTTGGTGATCAGGTCACCCGTCTTGAGTCCGGCACGAAAGGCCGGAGAGCCTTCAATGGGAGAGACGATCTTGATCAGCCCATCTTCCATGGTGATCTCGATGCCTACACCCACGAATTTGCCGGAAGTGCCTTCCTTGAATTCTTTGTAAGTCTTCTTGTCGAAGTACTGGGAGTGGGGGTCCAAGCTGGAGACCATGCCGGAGATGGCATCGGTGATCAGCTTCTTGTCGCTGACCTGCTCTACATAGTCGGTCTTGATCAGGCCGAAAACGGCTGAAAGCTGCTGGATTTCTTCCAGTGGCAGAGGGGTGACACCCCCACGAGCCAGCGTCTGCAGGGATACGGTAGTCAATGCACCAGCGACCACGCCTACAGAGATCCAGCCTGCAATTTTGATTTTTTGACCCATAGCACCCCTTAAACCATTCGCAATATACACCTTGGACGACAGAAGACTTATGAGGTTCCATAGGCCTTCTGCGACTGAGTCAGCCCTGGTTCAGCGTGCCGAAGCCAGGGCCGTGTGTGGGACTCAGGCCTTGCCTTGGGCTGCCACGGCTGCTGCTGCCTTGGCGGCGGCTTCCGCGTCGCCCAGGTAGTAGTGACGGATGGGCTTGAGGTCCGCGTCCAGTTCGTAGACCAGAGGAATGCCGTTGGGCACGTTGACGGCCACGATCTTGTCGTCCGCAATATTGTCCAGATACTTGATCAAGGCACGGATGGAGTTGCCGTGTGCTGCCACGACCACACGCTTGCCGGCCTTGATGGCAGGGGCGATGGACTCGTTCCAGAAGGGTACGACGCGCTCGACCGTGTCCTTGAGGCATTCGGTCAGAGGAATCTGCTCGGGCTGCAGCTTGGCATAGCGCACATCGCTGCGTTCGCTGCGCGGGTCTGTCGCTTCCAGAGCGGGAGGCGGCACATCGTAGCTGCGGCGCCAGATCAGCACTTGCTCGTCGCCGTACTGCTTGGCCATGTCAGCCTTGTTCAGGCCTTGCAGACCACCATAGTGACGCTCGTTGAGGCGCCAGCTGTGCACCACGGGCAGCCAGGTGCGGTCCATTTCATCTTGCACATGCCACAGAGTGCGAATGGCGCGCTTGAGCACGCTGGTGTAGGCCACATCGAAGTCATAGCCTTCGGCCTTGAGCAATTGGCCGGCCTTCTTGGCCTGTTCGACGCCGGTGGCAGTCAGATCCACATCGGTCCAGCCGGTGAAGCGGTTTTCAAGGTTCCAGGTGGATTCACCGTGGCGGATCAGAACGAGCTTGTACATGGATTCTCTCAAAGTAGCGAAGCAGTAATGACTCAAAGTCAAAACCGCACATTCTAGAGGCAGGCCCTTTGCCCAGGCCCTGGATATGGAAAGAGGGTGCCGGCTTTTCTTCTTGCTGGGCTGGATTCCTGTGGGGCCTTTCGGTCATTGAAGAGAGCGCCTGCTCTCTTGGAGGTCCATGCCAGACGGGAGTGAGGGATTGAAGAGTGCAGGTTGGAAGGATGAACTCAAGGCTGGAAACGCTCTCAGCCTCTAAAATCGACCGGTTTGCCATCCCAAGGAATGACGTGAATTTCATCATCGATAACTGGTATTTGATCCTGATTGCTGTGGCGTCAGGCGTGATGCTGCTTCTGCCTGCATTGCGCGGAGCTACCGGTGGCTCGCTGTCCGCAGCCGCTGCCGTGCATCTGATCAACCGCGAAAAGGCGGTGATCATTGATGTCTGTGAGCCCGAAGAGTTTGCTGCTGGCCATGTCAATGCGGCCAAGAATTTGCCCCTGGGCCAACTGGAAGAAAAGCTGCCCTCCGTCGTCAAGAACAAGCAGCTGCCCGTGGTGCTGGTCTGCGCGTCGGGCGCTCGCGCCGTGCGCGCCGAAGCCGTGGCCAAGAAGCTGGGCTACGAAAAGGCCCAGGCCCTGGCCGGCGGCATGAAGGCCTGGCGCGATGCTGGCCTGCCGGTTGAAAAAGCCTGATTCAGCCCTCAGCTGTTTATTTTGAGCAGTGCAGCAGATGCCTGTACCGACAGAGAGATCAAAGGAAGTTGTCCCATGCAAGCCGTAAAGATGTACACCACCGCCGTCTGCCCATACTGCATTCGTGCCAAGCAGATTCTTCAGTCCAAGGGCGTGGAGAACATTGAAGAAGTGCGTATCGATTTCGACGTCGCTGCGCGTGAGCACATGATGCAGATCACCGGCCGCCGCACCGTGCCCCAGATTTTTATCGGCGAAACCCATGTGGGTGGCTGCGATGACCTGATGGCTCTGGACGCCAAGGGTGGCTTGCTGCCTTTGCTGCAAAGCTGATTGCAAACGCTGCAGTAATGCGAATCAATGGCATGAATTTGCGCTTTGAGCGGCTTGCTAAGATGCAGCCTCTGGCTGTCACTGCATAATGCAAAGCGCTATTTCATGGAAATGCCTGCTGTGAAGATAGCCTGGTGCTAACTGTCATCGCAGGCATTTGCATTTCCCCTCAAGATTTTTCTGAAAGACCTCGTTCATCATGGCCGAACAAGACAACAGCCCCGTGTTCCAGATCCAGCGCGTTTACCTTAAGGACCTGTCCCTGGAGCAGCCGAACTCTCCCGCCATCCTGCTGGAGCAAGAGCAGCCCAGCGTGGACATTCAACTGGGCGTGGAAGCCAACCCCGTGGCTGAAGGCGTGTACGAAGTGGCCGTGACTGCCACCGTGCAGACCAAGATTCAGGACAAGACCGTGTTCCTGGTCGAAGCCAAGCAAGCCGGCATTTTCGAAATCCGCAACGTGCCCGAAGACCAGATGGGCGGCGTGATCGGCATTGCCTGCCCCCAGATCATCTATCCCTACCTGCGTGGCAACGTGGCTGACGTGGTGACCCGCGCCGGCTTCCCTCCCGTGCACTTGGCCGAAATCAACTTCCAAGCCATGTACGAGCAGCAGCAAGCCGCTGCCGCAGCACAAGCCGAAGGTCAGCTGGCTCAGTAAGACAGTAAGCTCGTTGCCAAGACCGACTCCTGCGCTGTGCAAGAATCGGCATCAAGGCACAAAAAAAGAGGCCCTAGAGGCCTCTTTCGCTTATGGGCTGTGCGCAAACTGCTATCAAACTTCCTATGAACATTCTTGTCATCGGCGCTGGTGCCTGGGGTACGGCCATGGCCATCAGCGCGGCCACCCATCCGGACCCACGCAGCGTACGCCTGTGGGCGCGTGATGAGGCGCAGGCCCAGCGCATGCAGTCTGATCGTGCCAACAACCGCTATCTGGCGGGTATTGCCTTCCCCGAAGCGCTGCAAATGGTCAGCGGCGATGTGATGGCACAGGTGGCTACGGCTGATCTCATCGTGCTGGGCACGCCCATGGCGGCGCTGCGCCAGTGGCTGATTCAGCTCAAAGACTGCCGCGTACCCGTGGTCTGGCTGTGCAAGGGCTTTGAGGCTGTGCCCGCCGACGCGCCGGTCGGTAGCTACGGGCTGATGGCGCATGAGGTCTGCCAGCAGGTGGCACCGCAGCTTAAAAGTGGCGCGCTCAGCGGCCCCAGCTTTGCGGCCGAGGTGGCGCGCCAGCAGCCTACGGCGTTGGTGGCGGCCAGCGCCCACGAGGGCGTCAGTGAGCTGCTGGTCAATGCTTTTCACGGTGAGGCCATGCGTGTCTATGCCAACCACGACATCGTGGGCGTGGAGGTCGGCGGTGCCGTCAAGAACGTGCTGGCCATTGCCACTGGACTGTGTGATGGTCTGAGCCTGGGGCTCAATGCCCGCGCCGCGCTGGTCACGCGTGGCCTGGCCGAGATGACGCGCTTGGGCGTGGCGCTGGGTGCGCGTACCGAAACCTTTATGGGACTGTCCGGTCTGGGGGATCTGGTGCTGACTGCCACCGGCGATCTGTCGCGCAATCGCAAGGTAGGCCTGCTGCTGGCCGAAGGCAAGACGCTGGAGCAGGCTGTGACATCGCTGGGCCATGTGGCCGAAGGCGTTTACAGCGCTCGCACCGTGCTGGCGCGAGCCCGTCAGGCGGGTGTGGAGATGCCGATCACCGAAACCGTGGTGGCCTTGCTGGACGGTCAATTGCCAGTGAGCGAAGCCGTGCAGCATCTCATGGCGCGTGACCCGCGCGGTGAATAGGCTGTAAAAACAATAGCTGCTTGCGCTTGGTATTCATAGATTTCGGATGCTTTTACATCTGAAAGTTAAGAAGAGCGAGCGCTAGCAGCTATTGAAAATATAAAGCAGCTTGAGAGAGGATCGACCCTGAAGGGACGGACAGCAAGCAAGAGCCGCCTCGCGGCAATGCTGTCGTCCCCTCCCGCACTGCGTAGCAAAGCGAGAGAGGGGGAAGGCGTGGAGCAGTCCAGGAAAAGCGCCTCGGGGGGCGCTTGAGTTACAGGCCCAGCTCCAGCGCTAGCAGCTCTTCCACCGTCTGGCGGCGGCGAATCAGCTGCACTTTGTCGCCATCCACCAGTACTTCGGCGGCCAGCGGGCGGGTGTTGTAGTTGCTGGACATGGAGCTGCCATAGGCGCCCGTGTCATGAATCACCAGCAGATCACCCACGCTGGCACCGGCCAGCGAGCGCGGCAGCACCACGCCGCCGTCGCCCTGGGTGAACACGTCACCCGATTCGCACAGCGGGCCGGCCACCACGCTGTCCTGCGCGGGCAGGCTGGCGCCGTCGCGGCGCAGCACTTCCATGCCGTGGTAGCTGCCGTACATGCTGGGGCGCATCAGTTCGTTAAAACCGGTGTCGACCAGCACAAAGTGGTTGCTGCCCGCATTCTTGGTGGCGCGCACGGTGCCCAGCAGCACACCGGATTCGGCGACCAGGAAGCGACCGGGTTCCAGCTCCAGCCCCAGGCTGTGGCCGACGATGGTTTCGGCCTGCTTGCGCGCTGCATCCCACAGGCCGTGGTAGTGGTTGGTGTCGATGGTGGCATCGCCCTTTTTGTAGGGGATGGACAGGCCACCGCCAGCGGAAATCGCATGCAGATCCACGCCCGCTGCCTTGGTGCGCTCCCCCAGCTTGACCATGGCTCCGCACACTTCCTGGAGGTGACCGTAGTCCACGCCCGAGCCGATGTGCATATGCAGACCGGCCAGCACCAGACCGCCGGCCTTGATGGCGCTCAGCGCGTCTTCCAGCTCGCTGTGCCAGATGCCATGCTTGCTGTGCTCGCCGCCGGTATTGGTCTTGTTGCTGTGGCCGTGGCCGAAGCCGGGGTTGATGCGCAGCCAGACATGGTGACCCTTGGAGACAGCAGCCAGCTGGTGCAGCATGTCAATGGAGCCGGCGTTCACGGGCACCTTGTGCTCGACCACGGTGGCGAGAGTCGCTTCATCCATCACGTCGGCGGTGAAGACGATGTCGGCAGGTTCGCCAAAGCCGGGCGTAAAGCCCGCAGCCAGCGCACGCAGAATCTCGCCGCGCGAGACCGCATCCACCTTCACGCCTTGCTCGCGCATGAGCTTCAGGATATGGATGTTGGAGCAGGCCTTTTGCGCAAAACGCACGGTGTCGAAAGCCTTGAGCTGGGCGATGCGCTCGCGGATGGTGGCGGCGTCATAGACCCACAGCGGGGTGCCGAATTCGTCGGCCAGATTCCAGAGTTGGGCGGGAGCGAAGGGGTTGGACATCTTTTAACTTTCGTAGCTGTCAGCGCAGGCGGGTATTGGGCTAGAGGTCTTTTCAGACCTTTTTTGCCGATATTGCTCTGCATGGTGCCTGTCTGCATGCATTCAGTCCAATGCTTGTTTTTGTGAAGTTGATTCATATTGGATATGCTTTGATGCATGAATGAAAGCCAGTCCACCCGCATCACCCACCGCCATATCGAGGTCTTTCGCGCCGTGATGACCGCTGGCAGCGTGACCGGGGCTGCGGCCTTGCTCTATACCTCGCAACCCACCGTGAGTCGCGAGTTGGCGCGCATGGAGCAGTTGCTGGGCTACGCCTTGTTCGAACGGGTACAGGGTCGCTTGCGCGCCAATGCACGGGCGCTGCTGCTGTGGGATGAGGTGCAGCGCAGCTGGCAGGGGCTGGAACGCGTTATTGACCGCGCGCAGGAGCTGGGACGGCCGCAGGCCGCCCATATCAGCGTGCTGTGTCTGCCGGCGCTCAGCCATGCCTTGCTGCCGGGAGCGCTGGCGCGATTGCGAGCAAGTCACGGAGAGGTAGCAGTGAGCGTGAGCACGCAGGAAGCGCCTTTGCTGCAGGAGTGGATGGCGGCCCAGCGCTTTGACCTGGGTTTGAGCGAGCAGGCCGATGCACCGCCGGGCACTCGCAGCCAGCCTTTGCCTGCCATGGATGAGGTGGCGGTTTTGCCAGCCAGCCATGTACTGGCGCGCAAGCCGCTGCTGCAGGCCGAGGATTTCGAGGGGGAGAGCTTTATCAGCCTGGCGCGCGACGATCCCTATCGTGTGCAGATCGACGCCGTGTTTGCCGCAGCCGGCGTGCAGCGGCAGACCGGGCTGGAGACCGCCAGCGCAGTTGCCGTCTGCGCCATGGTGCAGCATGGTCTGGGTGTGGCCATCGTCAACCCGCTGACGGCACGGGCCTGTGCCGGGTCGCAGATGGTGGTGCGTCCACTGGCTTTTTCCATTCCCTTTCAGGTGCACATGCTGCTGCCGCTGCACCGTCCTGCGGACGGCAGCGTGCAATGGCTGGTGCAGGCTTTGCTCCAGCAGGCGCAGAGCTTGCTAGAACCTAAACTTTGATGCGCTCAATCAGGCGCTGGCTGCTGGCATCCAGCCCGCGCACTTCCACGTCGCAGCCATGCCGGCGCAGGCGCTGCACCACCTTGTCCAGTGCGCCAATGGCCGTGATGTCCCAGAAATGCGCGGCTGTGACGTCGATGCAAACCGGCTGACCGGCGGCTGAGCGCACGTCAAAGGCCTCGATCAACGCATCGGCCGAGGCAAAAAATACCTGGCCGCTCACTGTCCAGATCAGTCGCCCGTTGGATTCATCCACATGGCTTTGTACGGTCAGCATGCGCGCCACCTTGACGCTGAAGAACACGCCTGACAGCAGTACTCCGGAGATCACGCCAGCCGCCAGGTTGTGGGTGGCGATGGTGATGATCACGGTCAGCAGCATGACGGCTGTGGACATCAGCGGCAGGCGGCGAAGGCTGCCCAGTGAGCGCCATTCAAAGGTCGATGCCGAGACCATGACCATGATGGCCACCAGAGCAATCACCGGAACCTTGGACACCCAGGGTTTGAGCACCACCATCAGCACCAGCAAAAAGACACCGGCAAACAGGGTAGACAGGCGACCGCGACCGCCATATTTCACATTGCCCACGGCCTGACCAATCATGCCGCAGCCCGCAATGCCACCGAACAGGCTGGATGCCACATTGGCCAGACCCAGACCCGTGCACTCCTGGCTTTTGTTGCTGGGCGTGCCGGTCAGGTCGTCCACCACGGCAGCGGTAAGTACGGACTCCAGCAAACCCACCATGGCAATGGCCAGTGCGGGCAGGGCAATGATGCGCAGCGTCTCCAGACTGGCGGGGATTTCGGGCAGGGCCAGCAGCGGCAGGCTGTCCGGCAGATGCCCCAGATCGGCCACTGTCTTGAGCGGCAGACCCATGAAGCTGCCAAGCAGCGTCAATATCAGCACGCAGATCAGCGGGGAGGGAATCAGCGTCAGGGCCTTGATCTGCAGTTTCTGCCCGAGCCAGGGCAGGCCATAAATCAGGGCCAGACCCAGCGCCAGCATGGCCCAGGTGGCGGTATTGGCACCTTGCAGATGCGGCAGCTGGGCAGAAAAGATCAGAATGGCCAGCGCATTGACAAAGCCCGTGCGCACCGAGCTGGAGACAAAGCGCACCAGAGAGCCCATCTTGCACAGGCCGAAAGCCATCTGCATGGCCCCCGCCAGCAGGCCTGCCGCCAGCAGATATTGCAGACCATGCGATGCGACCAGCGGTGCCGCCACCAGCGCCACCGAACCGGCCGCCGCCGAAACCATGGCTGGGCGCGCACCAAACACCGCAATCACGATGCTGATGATGAAGGAGGCATAGAGCCCCACAGCGGGGTCCACGCCCGCGACAAAGGAAAAGGCAATGACCTCGGGAATCAGCGCAAACGTGGCAACGGCACCGGCCAGAAGCTCACGCGGCACGCTGGGCGCCCATTCGGCACGCCAGCGGTTCAGGGAAAAATGGGAGTTCATATCGCAGCAGCAAGTGAGGCGCTACCTGTGCAGGGCAGGCAGTGCCGGTGGGCGATATTAAGCAGTGCCCTATTTTTTTGCTGCGCGAGGGGGCTCAGGTCGGTCGCTTGAAGCACACCATCTTGGGCCGAAATCGTTGCAGCACTTCACCGCGCTGGTTTCTGGTGTGCGAGAGCACGCGCACCAGGGCCCGGTTGGGTTTGGACTGAGAGGGAATGATTTCCACAATTTCCGACTCCACATGCAGCACATCGCCGGGGCGTGTGGGCTGGGGCCAGGCCAGCTCTTCCATGCCGCTGCCGATCACGCCGTCGGCCAGCGGAATGCTCTGCGTCACCAGCAGCATGCTGATGGAGGCCGTATGCCAGCCACTGGCGGCCAGACCCTGAAAAAAGGTGTTTTTGGCAGCCTCGGGGTCGGTGTGAAAGACCTGCGGGTCGAACTGCTTGGCGTAGGCAATGATTTGGGCCTCATCCAGCGGGTAGCCCTCACTGATGAATTTTTGGCCCACGTACAGGTCGTCGAGATAGAGCTTTTCGCTCATATTGGCTCCTTTGGGTTCTGGCGTCCGGTGCCACGCAGTATGAGTGAGCCTGCTTCGAGCTGCTGTTGCCAAGGTGCCAGCCTGCGCTCTCTGCCGCTATGCTTGGTCGCATGATTTTTGAGCTTGAAGATTCCGAGGTCGCGCAGGTCAGCCTGGAGGGGGATGGATTGCAGGTTCGTTTTTCCGCAGCCCGCTTGTATGAGGCTGAACGAACTGGTGCAGGAGAAGGGCTGTGGCAGCCTTTGCTATTGATATGCAAGCGGCTTGTGCAGGTGGATAAAGGGCTGGAGGCCGATTTGACTGAAATTCTGTCAGCCGTAGGCCGTGTGCAGCACGCGCAGCTGCAGATCGCCGGGCAGCGCTTGCGCAGCCTGCCCCTGCCTTTTGACTGCGATGCCGACTTTGCTCTGGAGCTGGAGTTTGCGGGGGGCCTGCTCTGCCGACTCAAGGGGCAGGGGCTTGAGGTACGAGACTTTCCCAGCCAATGTGCCGTGGGCTCTTATCAGTGCTGAGAAGGGATTAGGCCAACGCAGCTGGTGCTGAAAGTTGGCGCAGCACAAAAATCAGAGACAGCCAGCAAGGGCCACCCCAAAGCGAGGCTGTCGTCCTCCTCCCGCATTGCGAAGCAAAGCGAGAGAGGGGGAAGGCGCGAAGCGCCTCAGGGGGTGACTTCGAGCTCAAAACTCCAGGTTGTCGATCAAGCGCGTGCCATTGGAGCCGCCCAGGCGTGCCGCACCCAGCGCAACCAGTTCACCCTGGCGGGCATCGGCAGGCGTTTGCAGGTCGCTGCGCTGGCGCACGGTCAGGTAGTCGGGCGCCCAGCCCTGAGCGCGTAGATCGGAAATGGCCTGAGCTTCCAGCTCGGCCAGATTGCTGCCTTGGCGCGCAGCTTCGGCCAGAGCTTTAAGGGCCTGGGACAGCGCCATGGCCTGGACGCGCTGCGCGTCGCTGAGGTAGCCGTTGCGTGAGCTCAGCGCCAGACCGCTGTCAGCGCGCGCTGTGGCGCAGCCGATGATCTCAATTGGCAGCGCAAACTGCTGCACCATGCGGCGGATCACCATCAGTTGCTGGTAGTCCTTCTGGCCGAACACGGCTGTACCGCCGCCGGTGGTGGCAAACACGGCCTGAAACAGTTTCATGACCACGGTGCAGACGCCGGTGAAGAAGCCCGGGCGGAACTCGCCTTCCAGAATGTCGGCCAGTTGTGCATCGGGTTGCACCTTGAAGGTCTGAGGCTCGGGGTAGAGGTCTTTTTCCTTGGGGGCGAAGACGATGCTGCAGCCTTGGGCCTTTAGCTTGGTGCAGTCGGCGTCAAATGTGCGCGGGTAGCTATCAAAATCTTCGTGTGGCAGAAACTGCAAGCGGTTCACAAAGATGCTGGCCACGGTGACTTCGGCCTTCTGGCAAGCTTCTCGCACAAGGCTGAGGTGCCCTTCGTGCAGGTTGCCCATGGTGGGCACAAAGGCCGGGCGCTGTACGCCTGCCAGCGCGGTGCGCAGATCGGTGATGGTGTTAACGATTTGCATGATCGAAGTTTTCAGCTTTCCCAGACGATTTCAGTAATGTTTCCCTGTGCGTCGCACTTCACGGCCAGGATCTGGTCGTTGCCTTCGGGGTCCAGGCGGTAGTCCAGCACCACGGGTTCATCGTCGTGGCTGCACCAGAGGCTGATATTGCTCAGTTGCAGCGCGGCGACAAAGTCGCCCGCTTGAAGATGTTCCTGACCTGCGGCGTCTGCTTGTTGCAGCAAGGCCTGCATGGTGGGCATCTTGGCGGCGCTGTCCTGGCGGGCGGCATCGGCCAGCATGCGGATGAAATCGCTTTCTGTTTGCAGGTGTTGGATCAGGGCGGCGCGGGCTTTTTGATCCAGCTGGGGCAGCATGTCCAGCGTGCTGGCGAAGTCATCGAGCAGGGCGGCATCCAGCGAGGTGGCAGGATCGGCCCAGAGCCAGGTTTCAACCGCTTGGCCGTTCAGGCTCTGAGGGACTTCCCAGATCACATCCGTGTCCTGCAGTCTGGCCGTGGACAAAAGACCGAAATAAGCGTGGGTGAGTGTGTTCAAGAGAAGTCCTTTGAGGAAGGTGCGCGCTGGCGTTTTTACCAGGCGTGCAGTGCGTTGTCGGGGAATGTTCCGTTTTTGACCGCTTGTACATAGGCTTCCATGGCCCCTTTGACGCTACCTGCGTCGGCCATGAAGTTGTGCACGAATTTGGCCATCTTGCCCAGGTTCACGCCCAGCATGTCGTGCAGCACCAGTACCTGTCCGGCGGTGCCGTTGCCAGCACCGATGCCGATGGTGTGGCAGTGCAGCAGCTCGTCGGTCAGTTTGGCTGACAGCTCTGCGGGCACCATCTCCAGCACCAGCATGCTGGCGCCGGCATCCTGCAACTCCAGCGCATGCTGGCGCAGCGTGGCGGCGGCTTGCTCGTCTTTGCCTTGCACGCGGTAGCCGCCCAGGGCATGAACGGTCTGCGGTGTCAGGCCCAGGTGGGCGCAGACAGGCACGCCGCGATCGACGAGAAAGCGCACCGTGGGCGCTGTCCAGCCGCCGCCTTCGAGCTTGACCATATGCGCGCCGGCTTGCATCAGCTGGCAGGCGCTGCGCATGGCTTGCTCGGGGCTTTCGGCATAGCTGCCATAGGGCAGGTCGGCAATGACCCAGGCGGTGCCCTGGGCACGGTGTAGACCACGCATGACACTGGCTGTGTGATAGGCCATGTCCTCCAGCGTCACGCCTACGGTGCTGTGCAGGCCCTGGCAGACCATGCCCAACGAGTCACCCACCAGAATGCACTCCACACCTGCGGCATCGGCGACGGCAGCAAACGTGGCGTCATAGGCGGTGAGCATGGTGATCTTTTCACCGGCTGCACGCATCTGTGCCAGACGCGGCAGGCTGATGGGGCGGCGCTGTGGCTGGGGTGAGGAGGGCGGAATGGTGCCGTAAGGGGTGCCGGTGGCGGTCATATGTGTCTCCTGATGGGGTTTGTAGGTATGGCTTGCAAGGCAAATTGTTCGCGAGTCTATGCGATGCTGCACTCGCACAACAACTGCAAACAGACCATTTCCCTTCTGCGGGCTGTCACTATGCTGTGAGCCAATCTGTTTGCTGGACGTCTTTATGTCTCATTCAACATCGACGCCTATCGCCCCTGAGTTGCCCACGCCGCCAGTCATGGCCTGGCAAGGACTGCGCAATATACGTTTGCTGGACTCGCTGACGGATGAAAAGCTGGCGCAACTGGCCGAGCGCTGTTACTGGCACAGGCTGGAGGCAGGGCAGGTGCTGCATGGGCCGTATATCGATCAGCGGCTTTACATGGTGTGCGTAGGCAGTCTCAGCGTCAGCAGCTATGGCGTCAATGGGCGGGAGCTGATGCTGGGCCAGATCGTGGCCGGGCGCTTTTTCGGGCCTATGACGCGGCCAGACGCCAACGCGCAACTGTCTGTCGAGGTTCAGGCCATGGAGTCCAGTCTGGTGGCATCGCTGTCCAAAGAGGAGCTGGAGGCTCTGATCGCCAGCGACATTCAGGTCATCCGTGTGGTGATTGAGCACCTGGTGGAGCTGTCGACCATGCTGGCGCGCCGTGTGGTGAACATGGGAACGTTATCCGTGCGAGGAAGACTGCATGCCCAGTTGCTGGAGCAGGCGGAGCAAGAAGGCATACAGGATGATCAGGCCCTGCTGACTCCATCACCACGCCAGAACGATCTGGCACGTATGTTGGGCACCAGCCGTGAAGAGGTGGCACGCGAGATGTCGCGACTGACCCGTCTGGGGTTGCTGCGCCGCGAGGGGCGCAATCTGCGCATCTGTCATGTGGACGGTCTACGCTTGCTGCTGGAGGAGGCGCGCTGAGGCCGTCCAATCGTTCGGTGGCAAGTGGGCTCGGAGCGAAATGAATTCCGACGTGAGAAAACGCACAGACCCGAGGCCGGGGTGTGACGCATAGTTCAGCCATACCGCTTTGAGGCTTTGGCCTTGTGACTGAAAAGGATTGAAAATGCGCTTCACTACCCGCTTGTTTGCCACTGTTGCTCTGACCGCCAGCGCCGCTGCTGCCATGGCGCAGCAGCTTCCCCAGGCAGCTTCCTCCGGCGCCACAAAGAGTCGCGCTGAAGTGTTGGCGGATTTGGAGATGTTCCATAAAGCAGGCTTGGGCTACCTGCCCTCGCCAGCGGGCTATACCGAGTCCGAGCAAAGTCGTGAATATCGCCAAGCCTATGCTGAGTATCAGCGACTGTTGGCCAGCCCGGCCTACGCCACGGCTGTAGCCAAGTACCAGACAGGCGCTGATGTACAGATGACGGCAGAGTAAGCCTTCCGGATCTCTCTCATAGCTGTCCGACAGAGACAGCCCTTTGGTGGATGCGCGCTGACGGCCTTGGGCCAGCAGCGCGCTTTTTTATGGGTGTTTGCTTCTGGAGAGGCTGCCTCAAGTTTGATAGCATGTAACGCATATTGATAGTGTGCTTCCAGGCGATTTGACTTGAAAACCGTTCTAGACTTCACCGCACCCTGGCAACCCCATGAGGCACGCTTGCAGCATGGCTTTGGCGTGCCGCAGAAGGTGCTGCAGGCGTACAGCCCGGCGCAGGTGCCTGCTGTGCTCGAGGCCGTGCAGCAGGCCGCAGAGCAAGGCTTCTGGTGCGTGGGGTGGCTGGCCTATGAGGCGGCCAGTGCCTTTGATCGGGCTTATGCCGAAGCCGTTCATGTCGCTGATCCGGGGCAGCCGCTGGCCTGGTTTGGAGTGCACAATGCACCGTTGGCAGCTCAGGCAGATGCACCTTCAACCCCGCCTGTACAGATTGCAGCAATGCGCTGGAAGGCATCGCTGGGGCGTGAACAGTTTGAGGCGGGTGTGGCGCGTATTCATGCGGCCATTGCTGCGGGCGACTGCTACCAGATTAATTACACGGCTCCCTTGTGGGCCGACCTGGCCGGAGCCTCAGGCATTGAGACATCGGCTTTTGCACAAGCCATTTTTGCGCGGCTGCAGCAGGCTCAGCCGGACGGTTATGCAGCGCTGGTCGATAGCGGTGACATGCAGGTGCTTTCCGTGTCGCCCGAGCTGTTTTTTGACTGGGATGGCGAGCAGATTCTGACCAGGCCCATGAAAGGGACGGCTGCCCGTGGCAAGACCCCTGAAGCGGATGCGCAGGCGGCTCAGGCCATGCACGAATCACCCAAGGAGCGTGCCGAGAACGTGATGATTGTGGACTTGCTGCGCAATGACCTCTCGCGCATTGCCGTCCCGCACAGCGTGAAAGTGCCACAGCTGTTTCAGGTTCAGGCGCTGCCGGCTGTCTGGCAGATGACCTCGGATGTGGTGGCTCGCACCCGTAAAGAGGTTCGACTGGTGGATGTGTTTGCAGCCTTGTTTCCCTGCGGCTCGATCACCGGGGCGCCCAAGCGTCAGGCCATGCGCCTGATTCGTGAGCTGGAGCCGGAATCCCGAGGCGTGTACTGCGGCGCATTGGGTGTGGTGCGGGCAGGGGCTGAACCTGGGCGTATTCATGCCACGTTCAATGTTCCTATTCGCACAGTAGTGTTGAAGAATGATCGTCTTCGCTGCGGCATAGGTAGTGGTATCACGGCCAGCGCCAATGCGGCCGATGAATGGATGGAGTGGCAGCACAAGCAGGCTTTTCTGAAAGTGCTGGAGCAAGGAGAGGGCGCATGAGCACGAATTTTGAAATTCTCGAAACCCTGGCTCTCAAGGATGGGCACTGGCAGAACTGGCCTTTGCATTGGGCGCGCTTGCAGATTACGGCACAGCACTTTCGCTATCCACTGATGCAAATGCAGCTGGAGGCCGATATGCAGCGCCTGGCGCAGCAGACCTATCCATTGGGTGATTGGCGAGTACGCTTGGCGCTCTCAGTCAGCGGAGCCGTGCAGTTCACGGTTGAAGCATTGGCGCCCAGTGCAGAGCCCGTGCTGCTGCAGCTGGCCAAGGAGCCGATTGCCAATGCGCTGGCGCACAGCGACGTAGTGCGCTTCAAAACTTCCGTGCGCCAGCATTACAGCGCGTTTGCACCGCAGAGGGCCGATGTCTTGGACACCGTGCTGTTCAACGAAGGTCGTCAGATCACCGAGGGCACGCGCGGCAATATTGCCGTGCAACTCGATGGATGCTGGGTCACGCCGCCGCTGCAGTGCGGACTGCTGCCCGGCGTGGGGCGTGCGCTGGCTCTTTCACAAGGGCGCCTGCAGGAGCGAATCGTGACCGTGGAGGACAGTCGCAGAGCCACGGGCTGGGCTTTCATCAACAGCTTGCGCGGCTGGCTGGATGCGCGTTTGCTCGCCTGAATAGGGTTTGCTATTGTGCAGACCTTGGTAACCAGTAGGAGTCTCCACCATGGATGACGATGACTTTGATGCGCTGTACCTGGATTTGATGAAAGAGTTTCTGGGGTCTGCCAGCCCGATGCAGTGGCTGGCGGTAGTCACCACCATGAACTATGACAACGGCAGTGCACTGCCAGACTGGATCAGCAAGCATCCGAAGCTGGAGCCTGCAGTGGCCAAGGCGCTGTACTGGTATCAGCAGCCAGGCTATTTCCAGCGGTATGCCTCACAAGACAAAGTTCCCAGCATCAACCGCAAAGGCTGGGCGCGTGTGCAGGCCTTGAGTCAGCGCTTTGAGCAAGGTGATCTGGCGCCAGCCACCATAGGCTGGGACCCGGCCAATGATCTGGCCTCACCCACAGGCAACGACAAGCATCCCGGCTATGACTGGACCAGTGAGGCGGTCACGGGCAAAGAAGCCCAATGGCAGATTCCTGCCGTCATGTTGCAGGCGGTTCCAGGTGAGCAGCCGGATATCTATGCCTATGTCGACGAGCAGGGTTGGGAGGATGGCATGCCACCTCATGTGCAGGAGGCACTGAACGCAGCTATGGATGGCGATGAAGTGGGAGACGAGGACTAGGAGTGCTCTACGCTTCAAGGCTGGTGAGAGAAATAGCGCCACAGGTATCAATTAAAGATACCTTGTGAAGATGTGATGCTTGGGTGATGCAGAGTTTCTACGATTCGCCCACTTTCACTTCTGAGGCAAGCTCATGAATTCTCAAACCATCACCAGTTACAAGCCATCTTCTGCCTTTGTCGGCGCATCCTGGGCGGCCTTGCTGCTGGGCATGCTGGCCTTTATGGGCGGGCTGTGGAATGCGGAGATGCAGCTCAGTGAAAAAGGCTTTTACTTTGCGGTTCTGGTGCTGGGGCTGTACTCGGCGATTTCGTTGCAAAAGACCGTGCGTGACAAGCTGGAAGGCGTTGCAGTCACCGGTATCTACTACGGTATCAGCTGGCTGGCTCTGGTAATTGCTGTCGTGCTGCTGGGTGCAGGACTCTTCAATGCTTCGCTGCAGCTCAGTGAGAAAGGCTTTTATGCCATGGCCTTTGCACTGGCCTTGTTTGGAGCGATTGCCGTGCAGAAAAACACCCGGGACAACCTGGGCTCAGATGACGCTGCCGCAGAGCGCAAGCGCATCAAGAGTGAGCGCAGCGGCCCTGCCTTGGTGGCCGAGGCTGGCAAGCTGGCCGAGACCCAGGAGCAAGCCGCTCACAATCGCTAATCAAGCCAATCAAACAAGCCGTCTTACTGCGCCTCATCAGGCACTCTCTGGAGTGCCTGATGGCTTTGGCGCATTTGCACTTGTCGTGCCACAAAGTGTTCAAAAACCCGCCCCAAACCTGTAACGGCTGCAGAGTCTGCAGACCAGCTCTGCAGTTGAGCCAAGGCCATGATTGCAGCCTCAAAACTGGAGAGCTGTCCTGGTAGATGGGCCTTTCGAATGGCGTAGCCTGAGCTGCCTACCTCCTGCAAAGCCACGCGTGGCAGAGCTTGCAACGCCGGGTTGAGGTAGAGCATCTTGCGGCTTTTTCTCCAGGTTCCGTCAATCACGACCAGACGCAGGCCTTGTGGAATTTGGGGCCAGGGCTGCGGCAGAGGGGCTGGCAGTGCAAGGCCCAAGGCGGCATCCTGGGCTGCAGTGTCTGGATAGAGCAGCAGGCTGTGGCGCGGTGCCTGATGGGTCCAACTGCCATGCAGCGCTTGTTCAAGCTGTGCTGTATCAAAGCTCTCTCCTACCAGGATGCGGCTGTGTGGCAGGCACAGGTGCAGCAAGTGTCCGGTGCCCTTGGCCTCTCGCTCTTCCAGAGGATGCATGAGGATAAGCACCTCGACCTGATGCTCGATGACTTGTGCCAGCGAGCAGATGCAGGTGCTCAGCGCTCGCAGGCAGTCTGGGCAGCGAGGACGCGGATGATTCTTGCTCATGATTTGAGAGCTGCTTACGCTTTGTTGATATGCGGCAGAGGCATTTTTTCTGAAAAACAAGCCTGCAATAAAAACGCCCGCAAGCACAGGCTGCGGGCGTTGCCGAGTGAGACAGACAGGGCTTACAGGCGGCCCTTGAAGTAAGTGGCCTTGTCCATGTCGGCGACGTCCACGCTCAGCTGCACCATGAGGCCGTCAGGATGTGGCACCAGGCGGCGCAACACTTCAGAGATGCCGTCCGACATCTGCTTCTTGGCCTCAGTGCTGCGACCGGCCATCAGCTTCAGCTCCACATGGACAAAGCCTCGGTTGTCGGGCTGGGTGCCTATGTAGACCTTGTTCATGTCCAGGCACGCAATACGGGCCTTTACATCGGCTTCATCGGGAACAGTGGGGTGTGCACAGACCACGGCGTTGATTTCTTGCATCAGCTCGCGCTCGTTCAGGCCACTCAGGTTGTCGGTGTATTCAATATGCAGATGAGGCATGGTGCTCTTTCGCTCAAGGATAGATGCCGTGCATTACAGCATCTGGGTAGGCACTTTGTGGCGCAGCTCGACTTGCTGGTTCTGCTCGTTCACGAAAACCAGCTGGGGCTGGTGTTCAGCCACATCTTTTTCGTGAACCTGGGCAAAAGCCGCAATGATGAGCAAGTCGCCCACGCTGGCGCGGCGTGCGGCGGAGCCGTTGACGGAAATCATGCCCGTGCCGCGCTCACCCTTGATAGCGTAAGTCACAAAGCGCTCGCCATTGTCGATGTTCCAGATATGGACTTGTTCGTTTTCGGCAATGTTGGCGGCATCCAGCAGATCTTCGTCAATGGCGCAGGAGCCTTCGTAGTGCAGCTCGCACTGAGTGGTCTTGACGCGATGAATCTTGGACTTGAGCAGGGTGCGGAACATGTGGTGTCTCTTCGTTCTGGGGATGAAATAACAGTATTGTCCCCGACCCGCTCGTTGGAGTCGGCTCTGGGGAAAAGGGCCCAAGTCTAAATGGGATGGAGCGACTGCCCCAGTGGATGTCCATATAGGGATTGGAAAAACCTGCGGATCACGTAGTCCGTATGAGTGGTGCAAACAAACAGAAACCTTGATTGTTGTTTTGTTGCAAAGATTCGGGATTTCATGGGTCTGTCATCTGCAGTTTGTGTAATCGACCCAGTCCTTGATTCATGGGCGTTGATCAGCCAGCAGGCGTGGCAGCGTGCCAGAAGAGGGAGGGCGACCGGTTTGAAGCGGTCGATCTTTATCAAGGCCTTTCCCATTTCGATATTCCTGATTGAACAGCATGAAACACACATTGATCGCCTTGGCTGCCATGACTTTTGCAGCAGCGGCTTCCGCTCAGAGCTCCAGCGTCACCCTGTTTGGTGTGGTGGATGCTTCTGTGGCCCATATTTCCACCTCCGGCAATAGCGTGACTGGCATGGCCAACGGCGGCAACTCCAGCAGCCGTCTGGGCTTTCGCGGCGTGGAAGACCTGGGTGGCGGCCTGAAGGCTGGCTTCTGGCTGGAAGGCAGCGTTGGCGTGGACGATGGTGCCGCTTCTGGCTTCAAGTTCGACCGCCGCAGCACCGTGAGCCTGATGGGCAACTTCGGTGAAGTGCGTCTGGGCCGCGACAAGACACCGTCGTACCAGAACCTGGAAACCTTCCATGCTTTTGGTGACACCGGCATGGGGGCCATCAATGGTCACAACCTGATCAGCAGCTCGGCCGTCGGTACTTCCGAAGGCTCCAACCCCAAGCGCAACTCCAACATGGTCAGCTACCTGCTGCCCAAGCTGGGCGGCGTCTATGGTCAGATCAGCCACAGCTTTGGCGAGCAAGCCGGCGACCATAGCCTGGCCAGCTCCACAGGCCTGCGCCTTGGCTATGCCAACGGTCCTCTGAATGTTGCAGCAGCCTATGGCATTGCAAAGGGCGGTACCCCCGCTGTGGGCGTGGACTACAAGAACTTCAACCTGGGAGCTTCCTACAAGTTTGGTGCCATCACACCGATGCTGCTGCTGGCTTCTGAGCGCGGCAACAACAAGCGCGTGGACTTGTACAGCGTGGGTGTGAAGCTGCCTTTGGGCGCTGGTGAATTGCGCGCTGCTTACTCCTGGTACAAGGACAAGAAGAGCGACAACGCCGACTCCCAGCGCCTGGCGCTGGGCTATGGCTACAAGCTGTCCAAGCGCACCGAGCTGTATGCCGCCGTGGCGCGCATGAGCAATGATGACAACGCCAAGCGCAAGCTGGGCTCGTCGCTGGCTCCTACCCCTGTCACGGGCAAAAGCATGACCGGTTACGAAATCGGCATGCGCCACAACTTCTAAGTAGAAGTCGCCTGAATGTGAAAGCCTCAGGCTTTCACATCGGCTGCTGTTGCAAGGTCAGGCCTTCGGGTGGGGAAGCCTTGGAGCCTTTGCAAAACAAAAGCCTCGCGATGCGAGGCTTTTTCTGTGGAGAGGGCCACGGCGGTGCCCAACCAGATGCGAGGGTGTAAAACTAGCGCGCTCCACCCCAGAGACAGCCAGCAAGCGCCGCCGCGCAGCGAGGCTGTCGTCCCCCTTTGGGGGAAGCGGCGCAGCCGCTCAGGGGGAGCCATCAAACAGGGGTATAAGCCAAGCGCACATAAATCGGCGCATAGGCTTCAGCCTGCGTAATCTCGATCAGCGTTTCCTTGGCCAGCTCGAGCATGGCGATAAAGGTCACCACCAGCACCGTCGATCCTTTTTCGGGATTGAAGATGCGTTCGAACTCCACAAAGCGCTGGCCTTGCAGCTGCTTGAGGATCTGGCTCATGTATTCGCGCACCGACAGCTCTTCGCGCGTGATCTTGTGGCTTTGCACCAGCTTGGCGCGCTTCATGATGTCGCGCCAGGCGGCCTGCAGCTCGCTGATTTCCACATCGGGAAAGCGCGGCTGCATGCTTTGCTCGATATAAACCGTGGCCTTGAGAAAGTCGCGTCCATACACGGGCAACTGGCCCAGCTGCTGGGCGGCCAGCTTCATCTGCTCGTACTCCAGCAGACGGCGCACCAGCTCGGCACGCGGGTCCTCTGCTTCCTCGCCGTCTTCCTGCTTTTTGGGCGGCAGCAGCATGCGAGATTTGATCTCGATGAGCATGGCGGCCATCAGCAGATATTCGGCGGCCAGTTCCAGATTGCGGCTGCGCACCTCGTCCACATACGTCATGTACTGGCGCGTGACGTCCAGCATGGGAATGTCGAGGATGTTGAAGTTCTGCTTGCGAATCAGATACAGCAGCAAGTCCAGCGGCCCTTCAAAGGCCTCGAGAAAGACCTCCAGCGCATCGGGCGGGATGTAGAGATCCTGCGGCAGCGCAAACAAAGGCTCGCCGTACAGGCGTGCCAAAGCCACCTGATCGATAACCGAGGGCGACGATTCAGGCGCATCCGGGATCTGGCCCGGCAACAGGTTCTGTGCTTCAGCCTCGCTCATGATCTGCTATTGAATACAGAGCTATGAGCGCTTGATGGATAAGCGCTGGAGGCTGATTTCATTGAAAAATCAGGAGTGGTTGGTCTGGTACACGTAGGGCTTTTGATCCACACGACCAGCGCGCAGGTCTTCCCAGACTTCGTAGTTCACATCCTTGTCCCACAGCAGGGCACGGCCAGCCACTTGTTGCTGATCGAGCTCGGGCTTTTGCTTCTTCAGATCATTGATGAAGTTGGTGGTGTCGGAGCGATAGTCGGGGCGGCGGAAGAAAGACATATGTATAAAACCTCTCAGAAGCGGGGATTTTAGCCGCTCATGAGAGGAAAGCCTGCTTTGGGCGATTACAGGTCCTTGAGGCAGAGTTGGGCGAACCCCTTGCAGTCGTCCGAGGCCAGGGGCGAATCGATCACTTTCTTCAGCACCGCGGCAAACTCGGCGGCTCCGACCGGGTTCGGGTCACCGCGCTGAAAGTCTTCGTTCACGCGCATGGTGCGGTCCAGCCAACCAATGACCTGAACGCTGGGCTGGCGCTGCAGCGACTCCAGCAAGGCCGGGGTATAGGCGGCCATGGGGTGCTCTTCGATCAGGCTGCCAAAGGGGCCGGGGCCGCCGTAGTCCAGCTCGGGGTAGGCTTCAATCAGCGCCAGGATATGGGGCAGGACCTGCTCCAGTGCGCTGGCTTGCAGTGTCTCCAGATGCTCGTAGACGGGGTCGATGATCAGCCATTTGTCGTGCTGTTCGCTGGCTGCCTGGGCGGCGCTGCGGAATTGGGAAAACAGTTCTTCGATAGGGGTGCTCACGGGATATGGCTCCATGGGTGACAAGCGTTTGCAAAACAGGCCTGCTTGAGAGGGTATCTTGCTGTCAGAATTCGCATTCTGTTTGGCAAGCATAGTGATTCAAGCCCATGAATATTTTTTCCCGTGTGACGGCCGCTCTGGCGGCTGCAGCGATCAGTACCTTGAGCCTGATGGGCTGCGATGAGCAAAAGATCAAGGAGCTGGAAGAAGGCCTTTCCACCGAGTTTGATGTGCGCGCCAAATTTGGTGAGCCCGAGCGCATCTGGCAGGAGGCCGATGGCTCGCATACGCTGGAGTACAACCGCCAGCCAGCAGGTGCCAAGAACTACATGATCACCATTGGTACGGACGGCAAGATGAGTGCGCTGCGCCAGGTACTGGCCCCGCATGTGTTTGTCAAGATCGTGCCGGGCATGGAAGAGGAGGCTGTGCGCCGCATGCTGGGCAAGCCCGCCAAGATGATGACGTACAAGCTCAAGCAGGAAAGGGACTGGGACTGGAACTACATCGACCCGCCCACACGCGAGATGCAGTTCACCGTGACCTTTGGCCCCGACGGCCGTGTGCTGCGCACCATGAATCGTGAGCGTCTGCGTGACGAGCCGCGCGGCTGATGCTCAGCGGCGTGGAGCCGCGTGAATTGCTGAAAGCCCTGACTGTGACTGCGCAGCCAGGGCTTTTGTACAGAGGAGGCATGCGTCTCTGGCGCTGCTGTGACCAAGCGCGAGCTGGTGTGAGTCTTGCAATGCTTTTAAAAAGATAGCTGTTGGCGCTTTACTGGTAAAGGTTTGAGGCTGAAAAGGCTTGTAAAACTCAGAGGCCAAGGTATTGCAAGCCCCTTGAGGGCTTGTTGCGTTGCAGCAAATAATGCACGCAAAGCATGAGTCCATCCGTAAAATTAAGGGGTTTCCCGGAGCTACCCGCTCCGGTCAGTCCTGGTCTTTATCGAGATCTGGGGCACTCATCTTGCTGTCTTACCTGACATGTCCGCACCGCTATCGTCTCCCGCCAGTTCTGGCTTAGTCCGCAGCCTTGATGCTGCCGCTGTTTCCGCGCCCGCGAATCTGGGCCTGCGTCACGGTCGTTTTGAAGACGCTCAGGCGTTATTCACCGGATCGCTGTTTGTCTCCATCACCATGATGCTGTTTGCGCAGGCCGGACTGCTGACGGGCAGCACGGCGGGCATTGCATTCCTGCTGCACTATGTGACGGGGCTGCCATTCGGCGCGATCTTCTTTGTCATCAACCTGCCCTTTTACTGGTTCTCCTGGAAGCGCATGGGGGCGGAGTTCACGATCAAGACCTTTATCTCGGTGGCCATGCTGGCGCTGATGGCCGATGTGGGGCCACGCTTTATCCATATCGACTATCTGAATCCGCTGTATGCGGCGGTGGCCGGTGGCTTGCTCATGGGCTCGGGCTGTCTGTTTTTGGCGCGCCACCACTCCAGTCTGGGTGGGGCCACCATCGTTTCGCTCTATCTGCAGGACCGCTACGGCATTCGCGCGGGCAAGGTGCAGATGATGATTGACTGCACCGTTGTGTTGCTGGCATTGGCCATCGTGCCTTTTGACCGCGTGGCCTACTCGGTGCTGGCGGCGGTCATCATGAGCTTGTTCCTGTGGGTCAGCCACCGTCCCGGTCGCTATCAGGGCAACTGAGCTGCCCAAAGCTCGTCAAAAAGCCCCGCCCGGTTTGCACCGGAGCGGGGCTTTTTCATGGGGCTCGCCATCAGGCGACGGTGATCGTCTTTTGTGCGGTCACAGTCTGGCCTTGCTCGTCCTTCCACTGCATGTGCAGCTCGCCGCTTTCGCGGGCCATAAAGGTGAACTCGATATAGGGGTTCTGGGCAATCGAAATACCGGGCTCCCAGGTGAACAGCAAGCTGTTGCCCAGCTTGGCCTCAAAGCGGTTGACGATATTGCGAGGGCGCACTTTGCCCGTAGCGGGGTCGGTGCGCAGGCCGCTTTCCATCACATGCTCCATCTGCGCGCGCACGCGCAGTACTTCGCCCTTCTTTGGCGTGGCATTGCTGACCCAGACGCGAGGTGGTTTGCTCATCACAATTCCTTTCACATGCCGCAGCCGCTGGCGGCCACTGTGGTTGCCTGCTTGGCGATCAAGACTTTGCCGCTTTTCATGCGCGCCAGAGCGTGCACGGTTTGCGACTGAGAAAGGCGAATGCGCACGGCAGCTTCGGCCGTGCCGGCTGCAGCGGTGAACTGCAGCCGGCAGGCCAGAGGGGAAGGATTGAGTTCGGCCAGCACGATGATTTCCTCGCACCAGTCCTGCTCGGTGATGGGCAGCGTCACCTTGACCTTGATGGGCACGGCGCTGGGGTTGTCGGCCAGCACGGGCACATCGAGCTGCAGACCATCGGTCTGCGTGGGTTTGCCGCCCGTGAATTGGTCCATGGTTTTTTTGAACTCTGCAGGGTTGGGGGCTAGCGGCCCAACCAGCGGAGCCTTGGCTGCCGTGCTGGCCTGAGCGAGCACAGAGGCCGGCAGGGCCAGACCGGCCCCGGCGGCTGCCGCACCCAGCACCAGAGTTCTACGGGTGGTGTTCTTGAACATGTCTCTTCTTCTATCAAATGCTTGCATGCAAGCGGCGGGTAAAACTGGCATGGCTCAACTCAAAAGCACCGAGCAAGAGCCGCCTCGCGGCGAGGGCGTCGTCCCCCTTGGGAGAAGCCGCGTTAGCGGCTCAGGGTGTTAGGTCCCTAAAAAGTCACGGAACTTGCCATTGATCCAGTCAAAGTCTTCCTTGACCAGGTCTGGCGTGCGTACATCCATGTCGATCTGGGTCTGGTTGACCTGGCCGCTGGCATCCACCTCGTATTCGAACTTGACCGAAATTTCTTCCTGCGGCTCGCCATTGACCATCATGTAGCAGAGGTTGTCGGGCAGGCGTGCCACGACTTCCTTGCCGGCGACGCGCTCGGCAATGTTCTGGGCCACGATCTTGCCTATGTAGTTGGCCACGTGGCCACTCTTGGGGTAGTGGCCGAACTGGGGCGAGATGGCGCCCATCAGGTCGCCGACAAAGTACACGCGGTCATCGCTCTTAGCGTGGAACAGGCGGTTGTGCATGTCGGCCCAGCCTGTGGGCTTGCCGGTGGCGGGGTCCTTGCCGATCAGGTCGGCTTTCCAGACCATGTCTGCTGCCTGGTGTGGGGGCATGAGGATGGCATCGTCAAACTTGAAGTCGCCCGCAGCGGTCTTGATCTGCTTGTTGAAGGGATCCACTTCCTTGACGCCGGCATTGGGCACATGGGTGATGATGTCCGCATACAGCTCTTCAAACGCCTGCTGGTAGCCCACGCCGATGGGCGCGATCTTGGGCTTGGGGTCGAGGATGACGATCTTGCCGGGGATCTTGTTCTTCTTGATATGCCAGGCGATCAGGCAGGCGCGCTCATAGGGCGAGGGTGGGCAGCGGTGGGGCGGCGGGGGCAAGGTCATCACCAGCGTGCCGCCCTTGAAGTTCTTGACCTTCTGCTTGAGCGACAGCATTTCCTGGTTGGGGATGTAGGCATTGGGAAAGTGCGTGCGCGTGTACTCGATGGCGCGCTGGTCGTTGCCAAACCAGGCTTCGTAGTCGTTGCGAATGCCGCCCGAGAGAATCAGAAAGTCATATTCGATCAGGCCATGGGCCGTGCGCACCAGCTTCTTGTCGCGCTCAAAGCCATTGACTTCGGTTTGCAGCAAGGTGTAGCCGTATTGGTTGGCGGGGTGCAGCATGTCGCGGTTCACAAAGTCTGTGCCCACGATGTCCACCAGCCACTTGTTGCTCATGGGGCCGGACCAGAAGGTCGCATTGCGCTCCAGCAGCACGACGTCGGAATTGGGGATCAGCTCGCGCAGGTAGCGCGCAGCAGTCATGCCACCCCAGCCACCGCCGCAGATCACAATGCGCGGCCCTTTGCCCTTGCGCGGCAGGATGGGCGACTGGCTGCTGATGATGGAGGGTGCGGCCAGTACCGGGCTGGCGGCAGCGCCAAGTGCGAGTGCAGGCGGAGTCCAGAGAAAGTGGCGACGTTGCATGAGCATTGCTCCTGTGATGGAAATGAAAGCTGATCAGGTGCCGCTGATTCAGCCAATGGAAGCAAGCTTGGGCGCGTTGCGCATCGGAGTGCGCAAGCTGTGTGAGACCCTCTCAGCCGACACGCGGCACAAGCAGAGCTAGTGGTTGCAGATTCTAGAGGTGGCTGCTGCCTGAAATGGGAAATACCCAAGCGAAGCCTGCGCTATTGAGATCGCTTTTTTTGCAAGGCCAAGCTTGCCGCTGTACCCAGCAAGATACCGGCGATGGCTACAAAGCTGGCTAAGGACAGTGTGGACAGACCGCTCAGTCCTTGGCCGATGGAGCAGCCTGCCGCCAGAACCCCGCCCAAGCCCATCAGCAAGCCGCCCCCGGAGCTGGCTGCCAGGCGGGCTGTGGAGTCAAAGCCCTCCCAGCGTGCCGTGCGGCTGAGTAGCGCAGTGCCACAGGCACCGGTGAGCACCCCCGCCGTCAGTGCCAGCCCGATGCCGGACTCGCGCCCCACGGACAGTTGCAGGTAGAGCAGGCTCTCGGCAATCGGTCCGATAAAGCTCAGAGAGGTGAGCTTGGCGGGCTCAAATTCATCGACACCGATATGTGCCGTCAGCCACCAGCCGCCAGCGACCAGCAGACCTATGACCATGGCACTGATGAGCTGCACTGGACTCTGGCGCAATGCAGGGCGCAGCAGGGCAAAGACCAACAGCATCACAGCAGGCAGCAGTGCCAGCAGCAAGGTACTGACCGAAGGCAGGTAAGCGGGCAGCGTAGCGTGCTCCAAGGTGATGGGAGCCAGTGTCTGAAGCCACAGCCGCACCGGTGTCAGCACACCTGTCATGGCCAACTGGGCGCCCAGAGCCAGAAACACAAGGGTGACCAGAGAGCGCAGATTGCCGCCCGCGAGCAAGACCAGAGAGCGCGCCCCACAGGCGTGGGCCAGCACCATGCCGATGCCGAACAGCACACCGCCAATCAGCACGCCAGCCATGGAAAAGCTGGGCCGCGCAATGGCGGCCTGGCCCAGATCAAGCATTCCCAGAGCCTGCAGCCCCTGCGAGGCCAGCAAGGCCACGGCCAATGCCAGGGCAAAGCCCTGCAACGCAGGCGCCTGGCCCGCAGCGACTTCCGTATCCCGCCCCATCTGCTGGCGCAGCCCGCGCAGCAGGCAGAAGCGCCCCAGTCGAGCAGCGACGCCAAACGCCATGCCCAGCAAAAAAACAGACCACAACAACATATGGATTGAAATTGAGTTGCTCAAAGCATCCGCAGATGCCTGCAAATGGGCGCGCTGCACACCAGGGCTGGCGAGCAAGGGCCGCCCCGCAGCAAAGCCAGCGTCCCCCTCCCGCAGTGCAAAGCACAGCGAGAGAGGGGGAAGGCGCGTCAGCGCCTCAGGGGGATGTCTCTATTCACCCACCCCAGATATCCGCGCTGATCGCCTTGTACCAGGCAGCGCCGTAGTCGGCTTCTGCCTTGCGGAAGGCGGCATTGCCATCCATGGGGCTGACACCGCCCGAGTCGGGCACTTCAATCAGCTTGCCAGCCGTGCTGCGATACACGCCCGCGACGGAGATGCCGTAGTCGGTGCCGATCAGGCTGTAGCAGGTGTTGGCAAAGGCTGCGGCAGGCAGGGGCTGGCCGGTCAGCTCGGCAGCAATGGCGGCAGCGGCCACCTTGCCCTGCGTATTGGCCGCAAAGCCCGACTTGGGCATGGGCGCGGCAATGGTGGCGTCGCCCAGCACATAAACGTCCTTGACCCGGGTGGATTCAAAGTTCTCAGGCTTGATGGGGACCCAGCCGCTGGCATCCGTCACACCTGCCCGGTCGGCGATGAAGCCAGCCTTCTGGGGCGGGATGACGTTGAGCACATCCGCCTTGTGCTTGGTTCCGAACGAGCTTTCCACTTCCAGGTTCTTGGCGTCCACGTGCGTCACCTTGCCGTCATCGGCTTGCTTGACCCATTCGATCATGTCGCCATACAGCGCTTTCCAGCCCTGCATGAACAGACCTTGCTTGGAGAACGCATCCTTGTCATCCAGCAGCAAGATCTTGGACTTGGGTTTGTGTTGCTTGAAGTAGTGCGCCACCATGGCTGCGCGCTCATAAGGGCCGGGCGGGCAGCGGAAGGGATTGGCAGGAATCACCATCACGAACTTGCCGCCATCGGGCATGGCTTGCAGCTGCTTCTTGAGCAACTGGGTCTGTGCGCCGGCCTTCCAGGCATGGGGCGCCAACTGCGAAGCCGCTTCGTCATAGCCTTCTAGGGCATTCCAGCGCATATCGATGCCGGGCGACAGCACCAGCTTGTCGTAGCTCAGCGCCTGGCCGTTGGACAGCAGCACGCGCTTGGCGTCGCCCAGCACATTGTCGGCACGTGCATGGACGACGTTCACGCCTGCCTTGCGCAGGCCGTCGTAGTCGTGACCAATGCTGTCCCAGCTGCGCAGGCCAGCCAGATACAGATTGGAGAAGGGGCAGGTGTAGAAGCGCTCAGCAGGCTCGACCAGCGTGACCTGAATATGCGGCGCAAACTGGCGCAGATAGCGCGCGGCAGTGGCTCCGCCAAAGCCGCCGCCGACGACAACGACGTGGGCGGATGCGGCCTTGGCCTGCACAAGGGCGGGAAAGCTCAGGCTGGCAGCGCTGGCGGCGGCACCGCCCAGAATTTGACGACGATTGATCTGCATTTAACGCCCCTTCTTGCTGAACCACTGGGCCAGCGCTTTGAGTTGTTCATCGTCATAGCCCTTGGCCAGACGGGTCATGACGGTGGCGTCCTTGGCGGTGCCGGCCTTGAAGGCTTGCAGGCGTTCAAGCAGGTAGGACTCGGGAAGACCACGCAACTGAGGCATGCCGCCGGTAGAGCGGCCATCGGGGCCGTGGCAGTTGGCGCAGCTGGCAGCCAGCACGGCCACATCCTGAGCGCGCAGCGATGTCGCGGCAGGCGTCGCGAGACTGGGTAGCGGAGCTGCCAGAGCCAGCGCCAGCCACAGCGCAGGGCGCGCTGAAGTGAGCAAAGATTTCGGTTGCATGGGGCCTCCCTTGTTTCCCGACCATGGTGGTGCGGGTGATTGATGACCTCAATGCCTGGACGCAAATGTCAGTGATGGGCTGCAACTGCGCAGTCGACAGCACGATCCGCTGCAGAACAAGCAAGGTGGGCAGTCTCGAATTCTAGGAACTGACCGCAGAGCAGCAAGCCGAATATCCCGATGGTGTAACAGGAGGTTTTTGGTTATTTAGTTATGCACTTATTTTGTGCTTGGCAGGTCACTCAGGGGCTTGAGATAAGCGCACTTTGCTATTGAATAAATAGCTTTTGCAACTTCTGCGCAAGGTGCTTGTGCCGCTTTATTGCCACTCCGGCTGCGGCGATGAAGGTGGGGCAACAGGTGTTGATGTGGCCGCAGGTGCTGGCATCGGCGCGACCTGGGAGGCTGGAGTGGCGGAATCGCTGTACTGAATGTGCACGCCACTGGTGTCGGGCTTGTCGTCATCAAGCAGGGCATCGGCAGCTTTGCCCACGCCTTTGCCCACAATTTTTGCCGTACCTATGGCCGTATCGGCAGCCAGACCCACGGCACCCGCTGTGATGCTGATGGCAGTGCCAGTCACCGCGATCACGGTGCAGCCCGACAAGCTCAGGCACAGCAAAGCCCCAGCGATAGGCCGTCGCAGGGGCTGTGATTTCAGCAGAGGCATTACTGAGAGGGGAGAAGCTGCTGCAAATGCAGCTTGAGCGTGCTCAGGTTGACAAAGCTCAGCTCATACATGGCGCTAAGCCCTTGAGCCTGTTCTTGCGTTAACTCAGGAGCCAGAATCAGAAAGCGCTGGGCTGGAATGTCCAAGCGCTTTCTCAGACGCAGATATTTGTCTATATCTCTACGAAATTCACCGCTTTTGCATTCGATGCAGATAGGCAGCTTGTCTTCGGGCAGGCAGACAACGTCCAGTTCATGCAAGTCTTCATTAGGGAAGTGCACTTTGACGCTTCTTGCGCTGCCGAGAAGCGCTTTCTGGGACTGTTGACGCACTGCCATGAGTGCATACCACTCAAGCCACCCACCTTCAAAGAATTGGCGAATAGCGGGTGCCGTCTGTAGAGTGAGGCGGGCGATTTTTTCGGGCTTCTGATAATGAAAGCGTGAAAAAAAAGTGTGCTCATAAAGCTCACGACAAAGCTTTGTCACAGCCTGCCCGTCTTTTTGCGATAACTGTGCCAACTCCAGCGTCACATTGCTGTGGCTTTTGCGATAGGCATAGCGCACGCGATCCATCAACTCAGCAAACAGCCCGTAGTCATCTCCGATCCGGGTAGCCATGTCGTCGAAGAATCCGCTGGTATCGGAGAGTGAGGGATCGAATTCGGCATTGATCTTTTTCTCCGTGAACCAGTATTTGAGTGGTTCTGTCCCGTGAGGGGGAGCGGACGACATGCTCGCTGCAGAGGTTGCCGGCGAGGAAGTGGCGCTGGCCTTGAGTTGCTGCAGTTCACGGCTGGCAGTTGCAAGCCGCTTGACGATCTCTTCCACAAAAAACACCGTGCCATAGACCATGCAGGAGGTCCCACAGCGAGAGCACGGCGTCTGTGTATGAATGGGCGTCTGTGAATCCTCGGAGATGAAGCCGCATTTATTGCAACGGTAGATGGGCATGACTCTGTCGTTGTGGTTTTTGTCGTTTCAATGAGCCGACCCAATGCGCCAAGACGGGCGCATCAGGTCTTTTCAAACATCGCTATCAATGAATGCGCATGCCGGGCGCTGCGCCGGGGAAGGGCTCCAGCACATAAATGCCGGGGTTGGCCTTCTCGTCGGCGTGGCTGGCGGCCAGCACCATGCCTTCGCTCATGCCGAACTTCATCTTGCGCGGTGCCAGGTTGGCCACCATCACCGTCAGCTTGCCCTGCAGCTGCTCAGGGCTATACATGCTGCTGATGCCGCTGAAGACGTTGCGGGTCTTGGGCTGGCCGTTTTCGTCCTTTTCGCCCACATCCAGCGTCAGCTGCAGCAGCTTGGTCGAGCCTTCGACGGCCTTGCATTCCAGAATCTTGGCAATGCGCAGGTCGATCTTGACGAAGTCGTCGATGCCGATGGTCTCGGCCAGCGGCTCGCCGCCGGGGGCGTTGGGGTCGATCACAGGCTCGGCCTTTTTGCCAGCCTTTTTCTCGGCCTTGGCTGGGGCTGCAGGGGCCGGGGTGACGCCAGCCGGGGCTTCAAAAAGCGCTTCGAGCTGCTTGGGGTCCACGCGCTGCATCAGGTGCTGGTAGGCACCAATCTGGTGGCCTTCGCCCAGAGGCTTGACCACATCAGCAAAGCTTTCGGGCGGCACGATGAGGAAGTTGGCCACTTCGGCAGCCACACCGGGAAGGATGGGCTTCAAGTAGATGGTCAGGATGCGGAAGGCTTCGATGCAGGTCGTGCACACATCGTGCAGGCGCTGCTCCATGCCTTCCTTCTTGGCCAGCTCCCAGGGCTTGTTGGCGTCCACATAGCTGTTGACCTTGTCGCACAGCAGCATGATTTCGCGCGCGGCACGGGCGGTGTCGCGGGCTTCGTAGGCGGCGACGATGGCGTCTTTTTGCGTGCGCAGAGCCGCCAGAACGGCCTGGCCGTCTTCGCTGACCACACCCAGCTTGCCGTCAAAGCGCTTGCTGATGAAGCCAGCGGCACGCGAGGCGATGTTGACGTACTTGCCGATCAGGTCGGAGTTGACGCGCAGCATGAAGTCTTCGGGGTTGAAGTCGATGTCTTCGTTCTTGCCGTTGAGCTTGGCGCCCAGGTAGTAGCGCAGCCACTCGGGGTTCATCTTGAGCGACAGGTACTTGAGCGGGTCCAGGCCCGTGCCGCGGCTCTTGCTCATCTTCTCGCCGTTGTTCACGGTCATGAAGCCGTGCACGCAGATCTTGGTGGGCGTCTTGCGGCCGCTGAACTTGAGCATCGCGGGCCAGAACAGCGTGTGGAAGGTGATGATGTCCTTGCCAATGAAGTGGTACTGCTCCAGCTCGGGGTCGGCCATGTAGGCGTCGTAGTCCTCGCCGCGCTTGTTGAGCAGCTCTTTCAGCGAAGCCAGATAGCCCACGGGCGCATCCAGCCAGACATAGAAGTACTTGCCCGGTGCATCGGGAATCTCGATGCCGAAATAGGGTGCGTCGCGGCTGATGTCCCAGTCGTCCAGGCCTTCGCTGGTCGAGCCATCGGGGTTGGTGCGCACACCAAACCATTCCTTGATCTTGGCGGCCACTTCAGGCTGAACATGCTTGCCGTTCTGCGTCCACTCGGTCAGGAACTCGACGGCGCGCGGGTCGGAGAGCTTGAAGAAGAAATGCTCGGACTCCTTCATCACGGGCTTGGCGCCGGACAGTGCGGAGAATGGGTTGATCAGCTCGGTAGGTGCGTAGACGGCGCCGCAGACTTCGCAGTTGTCGCCGTACTGGTCCTTGGCGTGGCAGCGGGGGCACTCGCCCTTGATGAAGCGGTCGGGCAGGAACATGTTCTTCTCGGGGTCGAAGAACTGCTCGATGGTGCGGGTTTCGATGAAGCCGGCGGCCTTCAAATCGCGGTAAATCTGCTTGGACAGCTCGTGGTTTTCGGCGCTGTCGGTGTTGCTCCAGTTGTCGAAGGCGATGTGGAAGCCGTCGAGGTACTGCTTGCGGCCGGCGGCGATGTCGGCCACGAACTGCTGGGGCGTCTTGCCGGCCTTTTCGGCGGCAATCATGATGGGCGCGCCGTGGGCATCATCGGCGCCCACGAAGTTGACCGCATTGCCCTGCATTCGCTGTGCACGCACCCAGGTGTCGGCCTGGATGTATTCCATGATGTGGCCGATGTGGAAGTTGCCGTTGGCATACGGCAGGGCGGTGGTGACGAATAATTTGCGTGCGGTCATGAGGAAACAGCTTTCACAGAGAACCCGTCATTCTAGAAGGGCTTGGCCTCAGGCTGGGCCAGTGGGGTTTGAGTGGAGATGGCGGTACAAGCGCAATGCTTCTTTTTTAGTAGCTTGTAACGCCTGATATTCATTGATTTCAGATATGAATGATATGAAAGTCAATGAATAGCAATCGGAACATGCTTTGTAATTGATAGCATGTGCTGTGTGTCTTCAGCGTATCGACGGCTCTTTGCTGCGGTACATGTCCTGGTCGGCCAGTTTGAGCAAGGCTTGCGGGTCCAGTGCATCGCGAGGGTAGAGTGCCTGCCCTATGGAGACGCCAACGGTGACGATCTCACCCTCCGGCAGGCCTTGCAGGGTGTTCAGCGGCTGCTGCAGGGCGTGATCGATCTTCACGCGCGTGGCTTGCACCTGATCTTCTTCACTGACGCCGCGCAAGATGATGACGAACTCGTCACCACCCAGGCGTGCCACTACATCGTTGGGGGAGAGCAGGTTGCGCAGGCGCAGCGCGACTTCGGCCAGGGCCAGGTCGCCGTTGTCGTGGCCCCAGCGGTCGTTCAGGGGCTTGAAGCGGTTGAGGTCCAGGAACAGCAGCGCAAACGGAGCCGCTGCATGCTGGCCGGGCTGGGGGCGGGTGAGGGTAGTGAGGATGTGCTGCAGTGCGCTGCGGTTGCTGACGCCGGTCAGCGGGTCGGTGAACAGGCTGTGGCGCATGCGGTGAAAGTTGTGGGCCAGCTCGCCGATTTCGTCGCGGCGCTGCACTTCGATAGGTGTGTCGATCTCGCCCTGACCCACGCGCCGCACCGCACGGGTGAGCAAGCGCATGTCGTTGGCCACGGCACCGAAGATGCGTGTGCCGATGAAGACGGCAATGACCAGTGCCAGCAGACCCAGGCCGCCGACCAGCAGCATGTGGCGGTACACGCCGGCCAGCATGTCCTTGTGGGGAACGGCAACCACGGCCATCCACTCCTGACCCGCTCCATCACCGAGGCGGCGATAGGCAATGCGTATGCTGCTTCCTTTGGCGTCGGTGAGCAAAGCCGTGCCCGGTGCATTGCTGGGAAGGTCGGACGAGAAGACGTCGCGGATCTTTTCGTAGACGGCCTGAATCAGCAGATCCTGGCTGTTGGCCGCGCTCATGCGCTCCATCTTGCCGTCGGGGCTTTGATGGATGTTGGGCATGCCCGTAGCGGCAATCAGGGAACCATCGCCTTCGATGATGAAGGCACGGCCATGCTCGCTCAACTGCAATTGGCTGATGAAGTCATTGAGTGCCCGCAGCGAAATATCGGCCGCCACCACGCCTTCGAGCTGACCCAGGGGCGACAGGATGCGGCGTGCGCGTGTGAGCACCAGATCCTTGGCACCGAAGTCGATGTAGACCGGTGTCCAGACCGGCTCGGAAGATGCGGCGGCCAGCTTGAACCAGAGCCGCTTACGCGGGTCGAACAGATTGCTCTCGGTGGATTCGTGCACAGGCTCGCCGTCCATGGCGTCAAGTCTGAAGAAGCTGCGATGCTCGCTGGCTTCTGTCTTGAGCCGCAACTGTGCCTGCCCTGTGCTCAGCCGCTTGAGGGCGATACCCTGGCCGGCCACATTGCCGTAGTAGACATAGTCATTGGGCTAGGTGTGCAGGGAAGTGGCCACCCACAGCCGGGCGGTCAGGGCGGAAATGTGGGGGCGAATATCGGCTGGAGTGCTTTGCCCTTCGGGAAAGGCGGCCTCCAGCACAGCATTGGAGGGCGACAGGTGCTGCTGCACGATGAGTGAAATGCGCTCCACCTTTTCCTCCATGACCTGCTCGGACAGGGCGGAGATGGTGTTGCAGCCGGTCCAGTACCAGAGCATGCCCAGCGCCGAAGTCAGCAGCGCAATCAGAGCAACAAAGGGCAGGATCAGCGAAAGCTTGAGCGAGCTGGATGCACGAAGAGGTGGTGTGGCTGGAGTCACTGATTGTGCGAATGGAGAGGGTCTGACTGAAACAAAGTGTATCGCTCTGTGCGGAAGCTGCTCAAGCGGCATCATCAAGATTTGTCACAGAGCCGGGCCATCCCAGGAAGGCGCAGAGCTCCTCCTGTTTGGCCATGGCATCTTTGCAGCCCAGGGCAATCAGCTCGCGGGTATAGCTTTGCTCGAACAGCAGGTAGCTGGCCAAAGCGCCATCCCGCATGGGATTGCCTGCGCCGGAGCGCACGCCCAGTGTACCCAGCAGCGTGCGCACAGGCCGTGGCAGCTGCTCGATGTGGCGGGTGGCGATATCGTCAATGCGCTCGCTGGGGGTGATGACCAGCAGTTCTATGGGGCGCAGTCGGCTGTGAATGCGCTCTGCGGGCGAGATCAGGCTCAGGGTGTGGTTGATGCGCTCTGCGCGCTCTATGTCCACGGCCAGCGTGTCCAGAAAAATGCTGGACAGCGCATGCCCGGCGACTTGGGCCAAGGTGGGGTAGCTCGCTTCCGGCACCGGTGTGTCAAACGGCTCATGTCGGCGACCTGCTCCCACGACCAGCAGCTTGCTCGCACCCAGATGGATGGCTGGAGCGAGGGGGGCGGTCTGACGCATGGAGCCATCGCCAAAATATTCCACATGCGCATCGATGGGCAGTGCCATGGCCGGAAAGATAAAGGGCAGGGCCGATGACGCCAGCAGGTGCTCTGCCGTGAGCTGCGTCTGCACGGCCTTGCGCTGATCGCGTACCCAGGGGCTCAAGGCTTCGCGGGTCTGAAAGAAGGTGATGTGCTGGCCGCTGCTGTAGCTGGATGCCGTGATGGCCAATGCGTGCAGGTGACCGCTTGCAATGAGCTGAGGAATGCGCTCGAAGGGCATGAGGGCACTGTTCATCAGCGCTTTGAGCGGCGAATTGTCCAGCAGCGAGCGTGGCCGCATGCGGCTCCAGCGCGCCAGTGCCCAGCCCAGGGACAGCAGGGTCAGCCAGTGAGCGCCGCTGCGCAGCATGCTCAGAGAGTCTGCCCGGTAAATCTGCTCGGTGTGCATGTGCCCCCAGACATGGAGCATCCGCCTGACGGCACTGTCAAAGGCATCGGCATGACAGGCAAGGGCCGCCACATTAATGGCGCCGGCCGATGTGCCTGCAAGTATGGGAAAGGGGTTGGGAGCGCTTTGCAAACCCCGGCTGCGGCGTAGCTCGGCAATGGCGGCCAGTACGCCAACCTGGTAGGCAGCCCGGGCACCGCCGCCGCTGAGCAGCAGCCCGGTTTGTCCGATGTTGGAGGCCGGGCCTGACTGAAGAGGCCGTACAACCGGCCCGGGCACCGGGGGAAAGGAGGGGGGGAACTGCTCTGCCGCCATGGCCGCAGTGTGCCCGGATTGCTTGCCAAGCGGTAGTTGGTGACGGCGTCGGCCCCATGCAGGGCGCATGAGCCTTGGGCTTGCCCGTGTTAATGGCTGCGCTTTGGATCCTTCTTTGGGGTTTTGGCAATCAAGGTGGCAATGCCATGGGCGTCGAGCACCACCACTTGTTGCTTGGCGGCCCAGCTGGCGGCATTTTCACCCAGCGGCTGCAGCGCTACATAGACACTTTGATCGGCTTGCAGGCGAGTCTGTGCGGCCTGCAGCTCGCGCAGCGGCTCCAGACCATGGGTGGCGGCCTTCCAGCGGCGTGCACTGACGACGCTGGTCTGGCCATTGCGGCTGAGCAGCAGGTCGGCGCCGGGCTGGTTCAGTCGCTGAACTTCATAGCCCTCGGCTTGCCAGGCTGTCTGCAGTTGCGTGCTGAAATCGGCCCAGGACTGCTCGGCAATGACTTGCTGAATCTGCTCCAGTCGCGCGGGGCTGGGCGCGCGCAGCTGCTTGTAGCAGGCAATGCAGCCCACGATGAAGAACGGAAACGCCCCCAGGGCGGCAAAAGGCGAAATGTCCTTGGGAAACACTGCCAGCGATATCAGCACTACCGCAGCGCAGATCGCAAAGCTGATCCACCAGCGCGAGCGCATCAGGACTGCGAACAGGGAGTTTTCGGCCATCTTCAGTTTCACGGACTGTCTCTCAAAATTGGGGCAAAGGGTTGCATTGTCTCCTGCGCCGGGCTGGTTGGCGGAGATCGCCGCTGCGCACTAGGGTTGGAGAGCTTCGCTAGACTATCCCCATTGACGAACCTTCTGGAAAACTGGAACCAATGGCTGTAACCGAACAAGCGCTTCAGGGCGCACTCGCAGCGGTGCTCGATCCGCACACGGGCAAGGACTTTGTAAGCACTCGCGCTCTGCGCAATCTGCAGATTTCGGGCGACGACGTCTCGTTCGATGTGGAAATGGGCTATCCCGCCAAGAGCCTGCATGCCGATCTGCGCAGCCAGTTCATTGCTGCAGCCAAGAGCGTGGCTGGTGTCGGCAATGTCTCGGTCAACATCACCACCAAGGTGGCCTCGCATGCCGTACAGCGTGGTGTGCAACTGCTGCCTGGTGTGAAGAACATTGTTGCCATCTCGTCCGGCAAGGGTGGTGTGGGCAAAAGCACGACTACAGCCAACCTGGCGCTGGCATTGGCCGCCGAAGGCGCGCGCGTGGGCATTCTGGATGCCGACATCTACGGTCCCAGCCAGCCCATGATGATGGGTGTCTCGGGCAAGCCCGAAAGCCATGATGGCAAGACCATGGAGCCGCTGGAAAACCACGGCGTGCAAGTCATGTCCATCGGCCTGCTGGTCAACAACGACCAGGCCATGATCTGGCGCGGCCCCATGGCCACGCAGGCGCTGGAGCAGATGCTGCGCCAGACCAACTGGCGTGATCTGGACTATCTGTTTGTGGATATGCCCCCTGGCACCGGTGACATCCAGCTGACGCTGGCCCAGCGTGTGCCCATGACGGGCGCCGTGGTGGTGACCACGCCTCAGGACATTGCACTGATCGACGCCAAGAAGGGCGTGCAGATGTTTGAGAAGGTGGGCGTGCCCATTCTCGGTCTGGTCGAAAACATGGCCGCCCATGTCTGCACCAACTGCGGTCATGTCGAGCATATCTTCGGCGCCGATGGCGGAAAGAAGATGGCTGGCGAGCAGAATATCGACTACCTGGGCGCATTGCCTCTTTCGCTGCAGATTCGTCTGCAGGCCGATAGCGGAACACCCACGGTGGTGGCCGACCCTGAAAGCGAAGCCGCTCAGGTCTACAAGAAGGTGGCGCGCGATCTGGCTGTGAAGGTGGCTTTGAAGGCCAAGGACTTCTCCAGCAAGTTCCCCACGATCACGGTTTCTCAAGGCACTTGAGGATCTTCAACCTCTGAGGCGTTGCATGCCTTTCCCTCTCTGCTTTGCGGAGAGGGTGTCCCTTCACTGCGGGACGCTCCTTGCTTGGTGTCCTGAGTTGGAAAGTGCGGGGGAACAGGCTTGAGGTGCAGGCAGAACTTGTCATCTTCGACAGTTCAATCTTTACTAGACTGCTGACTGCCATGTTTTATCCGGTGGCGCTCCAATGCGCATCGCCCTTTCGCAAGGGCGGCGCAGGTCTGTCATATCCCGCAACCAGCGCTGTCATCGAACTGGCGATTTCTTTGAAGCCCAGCCAGGTGAGGCGGAGCGGTTTCACTCCTCTGGCGAATGAGGCACTGCCACTGAGCGCCGTGCAGTTGAGGCCGGTGCAAGCATCTGACTGTTCGTAAAACGAGAGCAGCATGCGCTTGCTGTGTCTTGGCTGCGGGTATATTGAGCCCTCAATTCTCTGATATGAGCCCTTGCCTGCCATTGGGTGGCAGTGGCCTTGCATGCCTTCTTCTGTCATGACAACCGACTTCGTCAAAAGCGCTTTGATGAGCGCACATCTGCGCCTTTTGGGTATGGCCGTTCTTTGGGGGGCATCCTGGCCTGCAGGGCGAATCCTGGCGCTCAATATGCCGCCGCTGGCGGCGTCGGCTTTGCGTTTTATTCTGGCCGCCACCATGCTGCTGCCCTGGCTTTACTGGTCTGGAGGGCTGGGTGCACTCAAGAAGTGGTCGGTCAAGACTTGGCTGGGCATGTTTGCTGCGGGCGCTACAGGCGTGTTTGGCTATGCCAGTTTCTTTTTGACGGGCTTGCAGCACCTGCCTGCAGGCAAGGCCGCCTTGCTGATCACGCTCAACCCCGTGGTCACGTTGGCGCTGGCCGTGTGGCTGTTCAAAGAGCGTATCAATCTCACCATTGCGCTGGGCATGCTGGTGGCCGCTTGCGGTGCAGTGGTGGTGATCTCGCATGGAGAGCCTTTGCAACTGTTGCAAGGAACGATTGGTGTGGGGGAGATGCTGATTCTGGGCTGCGTGGCCTGCTGGGTGGGCTATACGCTGATTGGCCGAGCCATGCTGGCGGGAGTGGATGCGCTGGCCGCCACCACAGTGACCTCTATTTTTGGCGCCTTGCTGCTGCTGTTTACCAGTCTGATCGTGGAAGGGCCTAAGGGGCTGGCTTCGGCCTTTCAGGCCAGTGGAACAGCCTGGACTGCAATGATTTTTATGGCTTATGGCTCTACTGCCGTGGCCTATGCCTGGTACTTTTCAGGCGTCAAAAAGCTGGGGGCAGGCGCAGCTTCCGGCTATATCACGCTGGTGCCTGTGATTGGCGTGGTGCTCTCGGCCCTGCTGCTAGGAGAGAGTATTGATGGCTCCATGCTGCTGGGCGGAGCCATGGCCATTGCAGGTACTGCGGTGATGAACTGGGGGCGCAGAGGCTAAGGCGCGAGGAGGGGCAGCGATGTTGATCGCTACACCGGCTCGTAGCGTGCATATTGGGGATTGAACCAGCGCACCTCGGTCTTGCCCGCATTGCGCAGATAGTCCACAGCTTGCTGTACCAGTGGGCGCTGCAAGTCTTTGTACTCCAGTGTGCGGTGCTTGCCCGCTTGCCTCAGCCCCATCAGGCTGACGCTGTTGTTCTCATCGCTGTAGCTGCGCGCCTGCAGCGTCAGCTCGCCTTCGCTAAACAGGAAGATGTCGTACTCATAGTAGTACTCGTAATCGCCGTTGGCATTGGGGTCGCTGGCGTCGATATGGTGGCTGTATTGGACTTGCATGGCGGTGTCCTGATATCGGGCGGGAGCAATCGCGCTTGAGGGAGTGTGCGCCTGCCGTTTGTAGAGGCATGTTCCGTTTTTAGGGCCGGGCTTGCCCAGCAATGCTCTGCAGCAGATTCTGGCAAGCGTCCTCCACCAGATCCAGCACATGCTCAAAGCCGCGCTCGCCACCGTAATAGGGGTCGGGCACTTCCTTGTCATCAAAGCGCTGGCAGTAATCGGTCAGGCGCCTCATGCGCTGCAGCTGAGCGGGACTGGCAATGTGGCGTGCGGCGGCTTCATTGGCGGAGTCCATCATCAGCACGAGATCGAAATCCTCAAAGTCCTGAGCCGTCAGCTGGCGTGCACGCTGCGTGCTCAGGTCATAACCGCGCAGGCGCGCACGCTTCTGGCTGCGGGCATCTGGTGCCTCACCTACGTGGTAGCTGTGAGTGCCTGCGGAGTCCACGCTGATGCGCTGTTGCAGCTGGGCATCGGCCACCATTTTTTCGAACACGCCATGGGCCGTAGGGCTGCGGCAGATATTGCCGGTGCAGACCATGAGGACGCGGTAAGACTGCTCAGATTTCATGGGTGGAGGCCTCTTGCTTTGGTGTAACCAGCTTTTCGCGTGCCGCGGCCATTTGGGCTTCCAAGCCGCTGATCTGAATCTGCAGCTGGCGGATGCTGCTTTGCATGGTCACGCCCAGCAGTCGGCGCATGCCTTCAAAAAACAGCGTGAGAAACAGCACCAGAGGCAGCACGCCCCAGCGCAGCCAAGGCGAAGCATGGTTGATCCAGGCCACAAGACAAACCACGGCCGCCATGGCCACGGCAAAAAAATTCCATTTTCTTGAGCGCTGCATCTTTTGCTCGTACTGAAGGCGAGTGGCTTGCAGCTTGACACCTGTGGCCTTGAGTTGATCCAGAGAGGCTTGCAGCTCTTCAAGCGTGGCGGAGGAGGAAGTGTCTTGGACGGAAGGCATGGAAATTCAGAGATGAAGAGACGGTGAACAAAGACGGGCCAGTCCCATGAGAGGAAGTGCAGGCGTTGCACAACTCAAGTGGAGGGCGATCGTGCTTTTATCGAGAAGAAAGATGGCAGCCATCATGCCTGCTGGTGCAAGAGACAGTGCAGTCGTACTCAAACTCCGCACTCCAAATTGCTTGAGAAGGGAGGGCGTTGAATGCAATTTCGATAGCTTTCAGCGCTTGTCTGGCAAGCGGTAGAGCCTATTTTTCTTTGGATTGGATCAGCGATCCATGATTTTGAAGGGGTGGTGTCGTGATTTGCCCGTATTCCCTGCGAGCAGGAAAGTCAGGAAAGCCAGTAAAGGGCGCTGCATCCATGGCACTGTGGAGCAGGAAAAAAGGCTCCCGGGGCAGGCAGACACTGCGCTGGTGCGCGAGTTCTGGTTGCGGCGGGAGCCCTGTACGTGCTTATCTGCGGTAGGACAGTTCCAGACCCTGATATTGCTCGGTCATCGTGGCATTCACGAAGGGACCATCTGGGTCGGGCTTGAACTCGATAACCGTGTACTTGGTATCGCTGGTCTTGGTGGGTATGGCATGCGGCGATGCCTTGGTCTTGCTCACGCTGCGGTTGCTGAGTGCAGTCAGTGAGGGAGACCTGCCTGTGGTGCTGCGGTGCTGGTTGACTGCAGTCAGGGGAATACCCAACTCGGTGGCGATGCTGCGGGGGGATTTACCTGCGTTACTCAACGAGGTGATCTGGAGGCCTTGCTCCTTGGTGATGGAATTAACCAAATTTTTTCAACTCCTTAATCGCGTCAAGGGTTCGAATTCCTGGAGGTCAAGCTGTGACTAACCATTTCTTCTGTCATGGCTTTTTATTGACAGTAGATCGCCAGGGCGTTAGGGAATTTTAATCGCAGAGATTTTTTCTGTCCCCGATTTGAAAATTAAGCCTATGGCGGGTGCCACTATGAACAGCGATGAAGCCGAAAAATGTGCAGGCGGGACGTGTCTTGCCCGGCAAGACTGGCGTCACTTCATCAAGTCTGGGTTGATGTTCAAGGGGTATTGATTTGATAGCTGCAAGTGCTTTATGCAAAAGAGCTTGCAGCGTTTTTGATGCGATTTATATCGCAGCTTTCCGGAGGCTCAGAGTCTCGAACTCTGTATTCCACTGCGTGCGCAAAACACGCTTTTCGCTTTCGTCAAGCCAGGCCGCATCGATGCCGTTGAGCATGAAGCTCTGAAGGTCAGCCATAGAAAAACCGAAGTCGCTGACCATCTTGCTCCAGGCCCCCGTGGGGTTGATGTGGTGCAGCGTAGGGTCATCGGTGTTGGGGTGGATGCGAATGCCCATGGATGGCATCTTGCGAATCGGATGATCCAGAGCCCAGCGCTCAGGCGACAGGGTGCGCAGATAGTAGGAGTTGGTCGGCACCACGGTGAACACAATGCCCAGATCGGCACAGCGCTGAGCTAGCTCGGGGTTGTCGATCACTGTGTAGCCGTGATCCACGCGGTCTACCTTGAGCGTTTCAATGGCTGTCTGCAGATTGTTCCAGGGCAGACCAAACTCGCTGGCATGGGCCGTGGTCTTGAGACCATTTTTGCGCGCAAGCGCATAGGCTTCGATGAACAGCTCGGGTGGGCGTTCGTTTTCACGGTAGTCGATGCCTATGCCGGGGACGTTGTCGTGGCGGTTGTCCAGCATCCATTGCACCATTTGCACGGCAGCCTCTGGCGAGGCTTCGCGGTCAATCGACGGCACGAGGCGCCCGCGTATGCCGCAGTCTTTCTGTGCCGCAGCCGCGCCCGCCAGAATGGCTTGCTGGGCCTGTGCATAGCTCATGCCGGAGCATTGCACCGTACCTGTGGGGTTCCAGAAAAACTCGGCATAGCGCACGTTGTGCGCGGCGGCATTCTGCAGATATTCATAGGTGATGCGCTCGAGATCGGCCGGTGCCTGCAGCAGCCATTGGTCCAGCGCACGCAGCACACGCAGCACGCCAACGGGTTTGTCGCCACGTGTATAGAAAGCCTCTATCTCTTCGCGCGTCAACGGCGCTTTGGCGCGTTCAACCAGTTCGATGAAGGTGTTCTTGCGTACCGTTCCCAGCAGATGGCAGTGAAGCTCCATCTTTGGAATGGCCTGGCAAAAGGCGGTCAGTTCGGCAGTAGGTTCAGTGGGGGCGGCATTCATGCCGCAGATAGTAGAGGCTGCGAGCAGGGCTTGTCGTAGGCAGTTCTACGTCCATGTGCGAAGCGCAGGGTCGGAGCGACGCGCCACCATGCCAAGCTCGAAAGCCTTTGTGCAACCTGGCCGCAGCATTAGCGAAGTGCTGCGACAGCATGGCTTCCAGGTTGTTGTCTTTGTGGGCGGACGCGAATTATCGGCCGCAATAGATGGTCATTGGCTGCGCAGTTTTCGTATGGGTGCAGGCTGCTGCGCTATCGTGCAGGCCATGCAAGCATCTTCTGTCTGGGCTCTGGGCCTGCGCAATCTCTGGCGTGATCTGCGCGCGGGCGAGCTGCGCCTGATCATCGTGGCCGTTCTACTGGCCGTGGCCGCACTCACTTCCGTGGGCTTTTTTGCCGACCGCCTGCAAGCGGGACTGCAGCGTGATGCGCGCCAACTGCTGGGCGGTGATGTGGTAGTGGTTAGCGACAATCCCGCGCCCGCAGTTTTTGTCGAGCATGCCCATGCCATGCATTTGCAGGCCGTGGCAACGGCCAGCTTTCCCACGATGGCGCGAGCTGCGCAGGAGCAGGGTGGAGCCAGCCGGTTGGTGGCTCTCAAAAGCGTCGCAGCGGGCTACCCGCTGCGTGGGGTGATGCATCTCAATCAGGGGCCAGGCCAGCCTGATCTGGAGGTCAGGGCCACGCCGGAGAGTGGCTACGCCTGGGTGGATGCCCCCTTGCTGGAGGCGCTGGGCCTGAAGCTAGGCGATCAGCTGCTGCTGGGGGATGCCAGCTTTCATATCTCCCACATCATTGCCATCGAGCCGGATCGAGGCGCTGGCTTCATGAGCTTTGCGCCCCGCGTGATGATCAATGAGGAGGACTTGGTTGCCACGCGTCTGGTGCAGCCTGCCAGCCGTATTACCTATCGCCTGGCTGTGGCAGCGGCGGCGGAAATGGGCCGTGCCGGTGAGCAGTCTGCCCGGCGTTACCTGGATTGGGCGCAGGAGCAGGCCAAGGGCTTGCACGGCCTGCGCATCGAGTCGCTGGAAAGCGGCCGCCCCGAGATGCGCCAGACGCTGGACAGAGCCGAGAAATTTCTGAGCCTGGTGGCCTTGCTGTCGGCGCTGCTGTCTGCCGTGGCCGTGGCACTGGCGGCGCGGGCCTTTGCCGCCAGCCATCTGGATGCATCAGCCATGCTGCGCGTGCTGGGGCAAAGTCAGCGCCGCATTGCCATGAGCTATGTGGTGGAGTTTGCCTGCATAGGGCTGGCGGCCAGTGCTGCCGGCGTGCTGCTGGGCTGGGCGGTGCACCACATCTTTGTCTGGCTTCTGGCGGGGCTGGTGGATACCGCCTTGCCCGCCGCCAGCCTGTGGCCTGCAGCACTGGGGCTGGGCATGGGCATGACCTTGCTGCTGGCCTTTGGCCTGCCGCCCGTGCTGCAGCTGGCGCAGGTGCCGCCGCTGCGTGTGCTGCGGCGTGATCTGGGGGCGCTCAAGCCGGCCTCCTGGCTGGTGCTGGGAGTGGGGGTAGCCGGTTTTGCCGCATTGCTGCTGGCAGCCAGTCGCGACATCCAGCTGGGCCTGATTGCCGTCGGCGGTTTTGCACTGGCGGCACTGTTGTTTGCGGGCCTGGCCTGGTTGGCTGTCAAGCTGTTGCGTCGCATGGTCAATGAGACTACGGCACCACGCTGGCTGGTCATGGCCACGCGCCAGGTTTCGGCCAAGCCCGCCTATGCCGTGGTGCAGGTCAGCTCGCTGGCCGTGGGTTTGCTGGCGCTGGTATTGCTGGTGCTGCTGCGCACCGATCTGATTGCCAGCTGGCGCAAGGCCACGCCTGCCAATGCGCCCGATCGCTTTGTCATCAATATCCAGCCCGATCAGGCGCAGGAATTTCAGGCGGCGCTGAAGAAAGCGGGCGTGCAGAGCTACGACTGGTACCCCATGATTCGCGGGCGGCTGATTGCCATCAACGGCAAAGACGTAAGCCCAGAAGACTATGCGGAAGATCGCGCCAAGCGCCTGGTGGATAGAGAGTTCAATATCTCCACTGCCGAGACCATGCCCGATCACAACCAGATCACCAGCGGGCGCTGGACAACGGGTGAGCAGGGCACCATCAGCATGGAAGAAGGCATTGCGAAGACGCTGGGCCTCAAGCTCGGTGACACCCTGCGCTTTGATGTGGGCGGGCAGGAAAACGAGGCGCGCATCACCAGCCTGCGCAAGGTTGACTGGAGCTCCATGCGGGCCAACTTCTTTGTGATCTACCCGGTGCAGCATCTGGAGGATGTGGCCGTGACCTATCTGGCGGCCTATCGTGCGCCGGACATCAAGGGCTTTGACAACACGCTGGTCAACGCGTTTCCGAACATCACCAATGTCGATCTGAGCAGCACGCTGGCCCAGGTGCAGCAGGTCATGGCTCAGGTCATACGCGCCGTGGAATTTTTGTTCGGTTTCACGCTCGTGGCAGGCCTGGTGGTGCTTTTTGCCTCCGTCACGGGGACACGTGAGGAACGTGCGCGTGAATACGCCATCATGCGCGCCGTGGGAGCCCGCTCGGGTCTGCTGCAGCAGGTGCAGAGTGCGGAGCTGGCTGGGGTGGGGCTGATGGCCGGCTTTCTGGCCAGTTGTGTGGCCCTGATAGTGGGCTGGGCGCTGGCCCGCTGGGTATTTGACTTTGAGTGGAGCGTGCTGTGGTGGGTGCCTTTGCTGGGAGCCCTGGCGGGCGCACTGCTGGCCTGGCTTGCGGGGTGGTGGGCGCTGCGCGAGGTGGTCAGTCGTCCGGTCATGCAGACTTTGCGCCAGGCGCAGGAGTGAATCTATTCGTTTTTGATAGCTGCTTGCGCTTGTCAGTATTGGGCTCAGGCCACTTTTTACTCTTAATTGTCATGCGGCAGCGCAGGGGAAGCGGGGGCACCGACAATCTGCTCCATGCAGATTGAAGAAAAGCCCCCCTTTGATACGCCCTATGAATGGATAGGTGGCGAAGAAAAAGTGCAGCAACTGGTTGCGCGCTTCTATGACCTCATGGACCTGGAGCCCGGCTACAAGGAGCTGCGCGACGCCCATGGCAGCACGCTCGAAGATGCTCGTCAGAAACTGTTCTGGTTTCTCTGCGGCTGGCTGGGCGGCCCTGACTACTATCAGGAGCGCTTCGGGCACCCGCGTCTGCGCATGCGCCACATGCCGTTCTCAATTGGCATTCAAGAGCGTGACCAGTGGGTGGCCTGCATGGACCAGGCCATGGGTGAGACCGAGGTGCCGCAAGCGCTGCGCACGCGCCTGAAAGCCAGCTTCATGAACACGGCGGACTGGATGCGCAATCGCGGCGCCTGAGCGCTCGGTTGCTTGAATTCTTTGAAAGGAAGACGCAATGCCTTTTTTGCTGCAAGTCGATTTCGAGATGGACGGACCTTTTGGCGAAGCCATGGTTCAGGCTTTTAGTGGCCTGGCCCAGAGCATCAACCAGGAGCCCGGCATGCTCTGGAAGATCTGGACCGAAGACGCGCAGGCCAAGCAGGCCGGCGGGGTTTATCTGTTCGACACGCATGAGCATGCTCAGCAGTATCTGCAAATGCATTCGGCCAGGCTGACCGAGGCCGGTGTGCGCAACTTGCGTGGCAAGATTTTTGAAGTCAATGAAGCGCTGAGCGCCATCAACCACGGGCCACTGCAAGCCTGATTTTTTCGCGCTGAGCATGGTGGTCGGCTACCATTTCCTCCATTTCGACAATCAAGGGGAGGCGTGAATGGCTGGCTGGATTGCTCTTGCAGTGGCGGTGGTGGCTCTGATCTGGGGCGTGGCGGTCTACAACCGCTTGCGCACGTTCAAGAATCAGGTGGAAAACGCGTTTGCCCAGATTGATGTGCAGCTCAAGCGTCGCCATGACCTGATCCCCAATCTGGTGGAAGTGGCGCGTGGCTATATGCAGCATGAGGCGCAGACTCTGGAGGCCGTGACCCGAGCCCGCAGTGCGGCCGTCGGCGCTGCAGAAAAGGCGCGCCAGGCGCCGGGGCAGCCGCAGGCCATGGGGGCGCTGATGGCCGCTGAGCAGGTACTGGGCAGCCAGATGGGGCGGCTGATGGCGCTGACCGAGGCCTATCCCTCTCTCAAGGCCGATGCTCAAATGCAGCAGCTCAGTGAAGAAATCACCAGCACGGAAAACCGCATCGGTTTTGCGCGCCAGGCCTATAACGACCAGGTACTGGACTTCAACAATCAAGCCGGCCAGTTTCCCGACCTGTTGGTGGCACGCCTGACGGGCTTTTCTCACCTGGACATGCTGGCCTCGACCCAGAGCGAGCAGGAGCGTGCCGTCCCTCAGGTCAAGTTTTAAAGCATGCGCTTTTGGGAGCAGCAAAAGCAGGCTCGTCGCCGCACACGGTGGCTGTTGCTGGCCTTTGGCCTGTGTGTGCTGGCCGTCGTGGTGTCCGTGCATCTGGGGCTGGCGCTGGCATGGTGGCTGGGTACCTGGGTTCTTGGTGGCTGGAGCTACCCCGCAGGGTTCACGGCGGTCAATATTGGTGTGACCTTGCTGCTGGTGCTGGGCGGCACCTGCATAGAGCTCGATCAGTTGCGCCATGGCGGGCGCAAGCTGGCAGAGCGGGTGGGCGCACGCGAGGCGCGGCCAGGCGGTTCACTGGCCGAGCAGCAGCTGTGCAACATCGTCGATGAAATGTGCATTGCTGCACATTGGCCCACACCACAGGTCGCTGTGCTGGCACGCACCGAAGCCATTAATGCCTTTGCGGCCGGATGGGATGCACAGGATGCTGTGATCGCGGTGACGCAGGGGGCGCTAGAGCAGCTCAACCGTGAAGAAATGCAGGGACTGGTTGCGCATGAGCTGTCACATCTGCGAGAGGGAGATACCCGGCTGAACATGCAGCTGGCCAGCATGGTCTATGGACTGGAGCTGATACACAACTTTGGCCAGGGCCTGCGCGAGCGCGACAGCGTGCTTACACAGTGGTTTGGCCTGTTCATTCAGGCATCGGGATTTATCGGCTGGCTTTGCGGGCAAGTGCTCAAGGCCGCAGTCTCCCGCCAGCGCGAATACCTGGCCGATGCGCGGGCAGTGCAGTGGACGCGCAGCAAGGACGGTCTGGGCGGCGTGCTGCGCAAGGTGCTGGCACAGCGCGAGATATCACGGCGTCAGTATGGCCACTGGCAGGCCGATGTGCGCAGCCATCAGGGGCTGGATCACCGAACGGTGCAGCACATGCTGCTGGCAGATGCGCCCCATGTCAGCCGGCTGGAAGAGTGGCTGGAGTCGCATCCTTCGGTGCGCGAGCGCATCCGTCGCATTTATGGACGGGACATGCAGCCGCTGCCTTTGCCACTCAATACCGTGCCTCAGGGACGTTAGGACGGTGATGTGCAGCTGGGCAGTGGCTGGCCCTTGTTGAGCGCGTCCACGGTCTGCAGCATCTTCAGCCAATACGAGGGCAGGGTGGCCCATGGGTTGCCGACGTTGTTCTGGTAGTCGTACTGACGGTCGGTGACATAGATATACCCGGTATGTGCCTGCGTGGTCTTGGCGCTGCGCAGTGTGGACTGCATCAGTTCGCAGTTGTCGGCGTCATGTATCAGGACTGCATTGCTGGAAGTGGGGAGCTGATAGATCCAGGAGTGAGTGCGCTCGGGATCGAGCTTGCGGTAGTCCACCTCCTTGCCCTCAAAGCTCACCAATGTGTCTGCCACTGCCGCATAGTCAGAGGTGGGTGGGGTTCCGGGGTTGCCCACGATTTGCAGCTTCGAGTTCTGAGCCCGGATGTGAGCCGCAACCTGGCGGTAGAAGCTGATCTCTTTTCCATGCGCATCCATCTCATCGAGAAACAAACCTTGAATGCTGGGGTAGAACTTCAGGTAGTCGTCAATATTGCTCTGAACCGCTTGAGCCGTCCTGGTTCCATACTTGGTGTTGACGTATCCAAGCAGCTTGCCTCCGTGGCTTTCAAAGTCCTGGATTGCAGCCGTGAATGCGGGGTTGGCTTTGTCAAAGATGCCGTTGCTGGGGTTCAGAATGGCCGTGATTTTGACGCCGGGGTAGGCTTGCGCGCCTGCGCTCAGCACATCCCATTGAGAGTCTTTGGTGCTGGGGTAGAAGTAGGCCGGAACCAGAATCTGAAGCGCTGGCGAGCCGGTGTCTGGCTTGGTCGATCCAGATCCGCCAGCTTCGGATGAGCTGTCACCTCCGCCCCCGCCTCCGCAGGCTGTCATCAGAGCAGAAGCTGTGAAAAGAAGAGCGGCAAGGCGAAGAGGCGCAGAAAAAGGGGGCTGCATAAAAGCGGTGTGAATAAGGTGGTTGGAGGCCTGTACAGGCAGTGTTGCCGTGAAGGCACTTGTGTTGGCTCAAAGCTGGCTCAAAGCAAGAGCGCCAGCGCTGGCGCATGCAGATGAAAGAGCTTAGTACATGCGCCGCTTTCCAGGCTGTAACAACACTACCAGAGCCCCTGCACCGCCCTCGGCGGGGCGGGCTTGTACAAAGGCCAGTACCTCTTTTTTCTGCACCAGCCAGCGCTGCACCTTGCCTTTGAGCACGGGCGTGCGGCCCGGCGAGCCCAGCCCCTTGCCATGCACGACGCGCACGCAGCGTACGCCGGTGCGGTGCGACAGGCGGATGAACTGGCCCAGCGCTTCGCGGGCCTCGTCCGAGCGCAGGCCATGCAGATCGAGCTGGCGTTGGATGCTCCAGTGACCGCCGCGCAGCTTGTGTGTGACATCAAGGCCGATGCCGGGGCGGCGAAAGCTCAGCTGGTCATCCACATCCAGCAAGGTGCTGACGTCAAACTCGTCGCTCATGGCTTCGCGCAGCACGTTTTGCTCGTCAATCACCAACTGCAAAGGCAAAGGCGAGGGAGGCGGATCCTGAAAGCTGACCTCATTGCGTGCGCGCAGCGGCGTGACCTTGCCGACGCTGAGCGCAAACAGATTGCGTTCGCGTTCGCGCGCTGCACGCGCCTCGGCCTGGGCGAGAGCCAGGGCTTCGGCCTGTTCGCGCAGCTGCTTGAGATGGCGGGAGATGCCGGCCAGGTCCTGCAGTGATCGGTGGGCGTGGTTCACAGCAAGCCCTCCTCGGCCATGGAGCAGGCCGCGCCTGGGCCGACAATGATGTGGTCCAGCACACGCACATCCAGCAGCGCCAGTGCGGCCTTGAGCGTGCTGGTCAGTGCCTTGTCGGCATGACTGGGCTGCACGCTGCCGCTGGGGTGGTTGTGGGCCAGGATGACGGCGCTGGCCTGGTGGTGCAGGGCGCGCAGAACGACCTCGCGTGGGTAAACAGAGGTTTGTGTCAAGGTACCGCGAAACATTTCTTCCAAAGCCAGCAAGCGGTTTTGACTGTCCAGAAACAGCACGCCGAACACTTCATGGCTCTTGGAGGCCAAATGCAGCTGCACATAGTGTTTGACGGCTTCGGGGGAGGAAAAAACTTCCCGCTCACGCAGCTGCTGCGCCATGGCGCGGCGGGCCAGCTCCAGCACCGCCATCAGCTCGGCGCGCTTGGCGGGGCCCAGGCCTTTGACGGAGGCAAGCGCCTTGTAGTCAGCGGCCAGCAGACCGGCCAGCCCATGGGCTCCGGTGCCCGTGCCGGGCAGTTCCAGCAGCTCTTGCGCCATCTGCAATACAGACTTTCCGGCCATGCCGGTACGCAAGATGATGGCCAGCAGCTCGGCATCCGAGAGCGCAGCCGCCCCCCGCTGCGCTAGTTTTTCGCGCGGCTGGGCATCGAGTGGCAGGTCTTTGATGGGCATCAGCTTTGAGTCAAGTGGCCCTGCATTCGCGCTGCAAACTGCAGCACAAGGCGCGGGGGCATGGGGGATTTTCTACAATGCAGGCCAGTTTATCGGGACTTTCATGACCACAAGCGCAACCCCCTCCGCCGCCGCCACGGATTTGCCCGTCGTGCAGGCTGGCTCTTTTCTCACGCTGCATTACCGCCTGGCGGGCCCTGCAGGCGATGTGATCAATACCTTCAACGAGAAACCGGCGACGCTGTCGCTGGGCGCGGGCGAGCTGTCTCCCGCCATGGAAGACAAGCTGATCGGCCTGGTTGAAGGCACGCATACGACGTTTGAGCTGCCCGCTGGCGAGGCTTTTGGCGAGCGCAACCCCGACATGATGCAGTGGGTGGCACGCAAGCTCATGAACGAGCTGGGCGACCCGCATGAGCAGTACACCGCAGGCGATGTGGTGCAGTTCCCCACGCCCGACGGGCTGGGCAGCTACGCCGGTGCCGTAGTGCAGGTGCGCGAGGACGGAGCCGTACTGTTCGACTTCAATCACCCGCTGGCAAGCCAGCCCGTGACCTTTGAAGTCAAGCTGATCGGAGTGCTCTGACGTGCTGGGCGCCAAGGAAGTTCTGCTGGCCGAGCCACGCGGCTTTTGCGCCGGTGTTGACCGGGCCATCGAGATCGTCGAGCGTGCATTGGCCAAGTTCGGCGCGCCCATCTATGTGCGCCACGAGATCGTGCACAACACTTTTGTGGTCAACGATCTCAAGGCCAAGGGCGCTATCTTCATTGAAGAGCTGGACGATGTGCCGCCCGGCGCCACGCTGATTTTTTCGGCGCATGGTGTCTCCAAGGCCGTGCAGCAAGAGGCCGAGCGCCGCGGTTTTTCCATCTTCGACGCCACCTGCCCGTTGGTGACCAAGGTGCACGTAGAGGTCGCGAAGCTGGCCAAGGAAGGCTACGAATTCTTGATGATCGGCCACAAGGGCCACCCGGAAGTCGAAGGCACCATGGGCCAGCTCTCCGAAGGCATTCACCTGGTCGAAGACGAGGACGATGTGGCCAAGGTGGCGCCGCGCCAGACGGAAAAGCTGGCTGTGGTGACGCAGACCACTTTGTCCGTTGATGATGCCGCCGGCATCAAGGCTGCGATCAAGGCCCGCTTTCCACAGGTGCGCGAGCCCAAGCAGCAGGACATCTGCTACGCCACGCAAAACCGCCAGGACGCCGTGAAGGTGCTGGCACCGCAGGTGGATGTCGTCATCGTCGTCGGCAGCCCCACCAGCTCCAACAGCAACCGCCTGCGCGAGCTGGCAGCCCGTCTGGGCACGCCCGCCTATATGGTGGACAACGCCTCAGAGCTCAAGGAAGAGTGGTTTGCCAATACCGCTCGCGTGGGCCTGACGGCGGGCGCCTCGGCGCCTGAGGTGCTGGTCGAGGAGGTCATCGATCGCGTCAAGCAGCTGGGTGCGGTGGCTGTGCGCAAGATGGACGGGATCGAGGAAACCATCAAGTTCCCGTTGCCCAAGGGGCTCAAGATCGACGCGGCGACCGGGCTGGAAATCGAAGTGCGCAAGGCTCCGGAGACCGGACACTAAGCATTTCTTTCACGAATTGCTTTAAATTTAATAGCGCCTTGCGAAGGTTATTCAAGAAGTTCAGCATTGTTAAATCTGGAATTCTATGAATAGCCTGCGCAAGGCGCTCTGCTTTTAATAGTTGGCAAGGGCCAGCTCTCCAGCGCCTGCCGTGTATGGCCAGTCGCTCTAAAATCACCACCTATGCTCGACATTCAACTTCTCCGCAAAGACCTGGATTCAGTCGTCGCCCGACTGCAAACCCGCAAGAACCCCCAAGCCTTCCTGAACGTGAAAGCCTTCAAGGCGCTGGAATCCGAACGCAAGTCCATCCAGACGCGCACGGAGGAGCTGCAGTCCAAGCGCAATCAGCTGTCCAAGCAGATCGGCATGCTGATGGGCAAGGGCGAGAAAGACGCCGCCGAAGCCGCCAAGGCCGAAGTGGCCGCCATGAAGACCGAGCTGGAGCAATCGGCCACGCGTCTGGACCAGATCCAGACCGAGCTGCAGGCCATGCTGGCCGCCGTGCCCAATCTGCCCCATGAATCCGTGCCCGTGGGCGCCGACGAAGAAGGCAATGTGGAAGTGCGCCGCTTTGGCACGCCCAAGAACTTCGACTTCGAGATCAAGGACCACGTCGATCTGGGTGCGTCCATCGGTCTGGACTTCGAATCCGGCGTCAAGCTGACCGGTGCGCGTTTCACCGTCATGCAAGGCCAGATCGCCCGCCTGCACCGCGCGCTGGCCCAGTTCATGCTGGACCTGCAGACCGAAGAGCACGGCTACACCGAATGCTATGTGCCCTACATCGTTAACAGCGACTCGCTCAAGGGCACGGGCCAGTTGCCCAAGTTCGAAGGCGACCTGTTTGCGGCGCAAAAGGGTGGCCAGGACGCGGAGCCTGTGCCTGACACAGCAGCTCTATACCTGATTCCCACGGCTGAAGTTCCTCTCACCAACTTGGTGCGCGACGAAGTGCTGGCCGAAGACCGTCTGCCCATCAAGCTCACGGCCCACAGCCCTTGCTTCCGCTCCGAAGCCGGCTCCGGCGGCCGCGACACGCGTGGTCTGATCCGCCAGCACCAGTTCGACAAGGTGGAGATGGTGCAGATCGTGCATCCCGAAAAGAGCTACGAAGCGCTGGAAGAGATGACTGCTCATGCCGAAGCCGTGCTGCAAAAGCTGGGCCTGCCATACCGCGTGATGAGCCTGTGCACGGGCGACATGGGCTTTGGCGCAGCCAAGACCTATGACCTGGAAGTCTGGGTACCTGCACAGAACACCTATCGCGAAATCAGCTCGGTCTCCAACTGCGAAGCCTTCCAGGCCCGCCGTATGCAGGCCCGCTTCAAGAATGCTCAGGGCAAGAACGAGCTGGTTCACACCCTGAATGGCTCCGGCCTGGCCGTGGGCCGTACATTGGTTGCCGTGCTGGAGAACTATCAGAATGCCGATGGCTCCATCACCGTGCCTGAGGCGCTGGTTTCGTACATGGGCGGAAAAACTTTGCTGAAGGCCTGATTTTTTAGGCTATAATTTCAGCTTCGACACACAGGAGAGGTGGCAGAGTGGTCGAATGTACCTGACTCGAAATCAGGCGTACGTGAATAACGTACCGTGGGTTCGAATCCCACCCTCTCCGCCATTGTTGGAATGCGGCTGTAGCTCAGCTGGATAGAGTACTTGGCTACGAACCAAGGGGTCGTGGGTTCGATTCCTGCCAGCCGCACCAAATACAAGCCCTAGAGTAGAAATGCTCTAGGGCTTTTGTATTTCAGTCCCCGATCAAGAAAAAAGGCCCTAGAGTAGAAATACTCTAGGGCCTTTTTTCTTGCTTGGAATGATCAGGGCGTGAGCGTGATGGCGAGCAGGACGAATGCAGCCATCCAGACGGTCTCGACCAGCAGCAGAACAAAGGGGCGCCAGCCGGCTTGTGCCAGTTGTGTGAACGAGGTCTTCATGCCCAGTGCGGCGATGGCCAGAACCAGGCAATGCTTGGACAGGTCGGTCAACTGCAATTGCAAGGTGCTTGGCACCCAGCCCAGCGAGTTGATGCAGACCAGGGCGACAAAGACCCAGAGAAACCAGGGAACCAAGGGCGGCTTCTTGCCCGAGCTCTGTTCGGTGGCTGCTTCGCGCTGCTGCTTGAAGATTGCAGAGACCACAACGACGACGACTGCCAGCATGGAGATACGGAACAGCTTCACGATGGTGGCGTAATCTCCTGTGGCCTGATCGATGGTGTAGCCAGCACCTACCACCTGGGCCACATCGTGAATGCTGCCGCCGATGAAAAGGCCAGCCATGTCTGGCGGCAAGTTTAGAAGCCGGGCAATCAGCGGGTAGAGAACCATGGCAACGGTGGAGAGCACGGTCACCGTCACGACAACCATGAGGGTGAAGCGATCGCTGTTCTTGTCGCGGGGCAGGACAGCAGAGATGGCCAGGGCTGCAGATGCTCCGCAAATGGCAACGGCTCCGCCAGACAACACGCCTTGCGGGCGGGTCATGCCAAGGCGTCGACCCAGCAATGAGCCACACAGAATGGTGGTCACGACAGCCGCGATGACGATCAGCGCAGTGCTCAAGCCCAGGCCTGCAATCTGGGTGGCGGTAATGCGCGCACCGAGCAGACCCACGCCAAGACGTAGCACGCCTCGTGCACAGAACTCGATGCCGGGTTTGGTTTTGGCATCCTGGCTCAGGAAGTGGAAAGCGACGCCAAAGAACAGTGCATACAGCAGCTGAGGGCCACCGTGCAGGGTCGAGACAAACGTGGCTGCCAATGCAATCACGCCCGAGAGTGCGATGCCGGGCAGCAGGCCCAGGCTTGGAATCCTCTTGGAAAGAGGCGTGGGCGGGGTCAGGGGAGCGCTGGCCGGACTCATGTCTGCTCCTTGGCCTTGCTGGCGAGAACGGCCAGGGCGCAGGAGGCAATGCGGCTGGCGATGGAGTCCGAGCGGCTGGTCAGCACGATGGGAACGCGCATGCCAAGTACCAGACCGGCGCACTCCGCGTTGGCCATGTAGACCAGCTGCTTGTAGATCATGTTGCCCGCTTCAAGGCTGGGGACCAGCAGCACATCGGGGTTGCCTGCGACCTCGGAGACGATGCCTTTGTTGGTGGCAGAGGTCAGGGAGATAGCGTTGTCGTAGGCAAGCGGGCCGTCGAAAATGCCGCCGGTGATTTGGCCGCGGTCGGCCATTTTGCACAGGGCTGCTGCATCGACCGTGCCGGGAATGGCGGGGTTGACGGTCTCTACGGCAGACAGAATCGCGACACGGGGCTGGGCGATGCCGATCGAATGGGCGAGATTGACGGCGTTCTGCGCAATGTCGCGTTTGTCGAGCAGAGTCGGAAAGATATTGACGACACAGTCGGTCATCAGCAGGGGGCGGTTATAGGCAGGAACGTCCATGACAAAGACATGGCTGGCGCGGCGGTCCGTGCGAAGTCCTGCGTCTCGGGCCACAGCTGCTGCCAGCAGGTCATCGCTGTGCAGGCTGCCTTTCATCAAGGCCTTGGCCTGGCCGTCTCTGCACAGGGCGGCGGCCTGAGAGGCTGCCAGACGTGCATCGTCGGCAGTGTGGTGAATCTGGGTATGGGAGAGGTCGAGTCCGGCTGCTTGAGCGGCGGCTTCGATACGCTCTCGTGGTCCGACCAGCAAAGGCTGGATCAGCCCGGCCTCTGCGGCTTGCACTGCGGCTTGCAAGGCACTGGCATCGCACGGATAGGCAACTGCGACACAGATGGGGCCTTGAGCACGTGCTTTTTCCAGCAGGCGATCCAGGTGCGGGCGGTGTGGGGTGGCGCTTTGTGGGGCGGTGGTGACGTCGGGAAGAGTGACGAGTGCCATGGGTGCTCCTGTCGAGGGTCCGAAAAAACCCCGCGGGTTTTGAAACCGCGGGGTTGATAGGGAAGGTCAGACGTAGTCTTTGTACTTTTCCAGGAAACGCACAGGCTTGGACAGAGCGTCGCGACGGAAGGGGTCGCCCAGCTCACGCGTGCACATGATCTCGATCACGCAGGTCTTGCCTTCCTTCATCTGCATGTCGATGGCTTTTTGCAGGGCGGGGCCGACGTCTTCAATGTTGTCCACCACGATGCCTTCGGCGCCCATGGCCTTGGCAATGTCGGAGAAGCTTTCGCTCTCCAGCTCGCCCGCCACAAAGCGGCGGTTGTAGAAGTCCACCTGGTTCTTCTTTTCCGCACCCCACTGGCGGTTGTGGAACACCACGGCGGTCACGGGGATGTCGTGACGCACGGCGGTCATGATTTCCATCATGCTCATGCCCCAGGCGCCATCACCGGCGTAGGCAATGGCGGGACGGTCGGGAGCCGCGCACTTGGCACCGATGATGGTGGGCAGGGCGTAGCCGCAGTTGCCGAAGCTCATGGGAGCGAAGAAGCTGCGTGGCTCGTCAAAGCGCAGGTAGCTGTTGGCCACGGAGTTGATGTTGCCGATGTCGGTGGACACCATGGCACGTGCGGGCATGGCTTTTTCCAGCTCGCGCAGCACTTGGCGGGGGTGCAGGTAGGTGCCGCCAGTGGGTGTGCGCTCGTTCTTGGCCTCTTCAATCATGTCCAGGCTGTAAGCGTCGCGCTCGTGCGTCCACTCGTCCAGCTCTTTTTCCCATGCGGCTTTTTCCGTGGCAACGGTGTCTGCACGTGCTGCCTTGGTGGCATCGCAGTCCAGCTTCACATCGGCCAGGCGCTTGACCAGCTCGGCGGCCACGGCCTTGGCATCGCCGTTGATGCCCACGGAGATCTTCTTGACCAGACCCAGGTTGGTGTGATCGGCTTCGACCTGAATGATCTTGGCCGTCTTGGGCCAGTAGTCCATGCCGTGCTGGGGCAGGGTGCCGAAGGGGCCCATGCGCGAGCCCAGTGCAATCACCACGTCGGCCTGGGCGATCAGCTTCATGGCAGCCTTGGAGCCCTGGTAGCCCAGAGGGCCGGCCCACAGAGGGTGCTTGGCGGGGAAGGCATCGTTGCGCAGATAGCCGGTGGCCACGGGTGCGCCCAGGCGCTCGGCCAGTTGCTTGGCTTCTTCCACGGCATCACCCATGACCACGCCGCCACCGGCCAGGATCACGGGGAACTTGGCGGTCTTGAGCAGATCCACTGCTGCTTGCAGGCTGGCTTCACCACCATGGCCGCGGTCCACGCGCATGGGCTTGGGGATCTCGCACTCGATTTCGCCGTAGAAATAGTCACGGGGAATGTTCAGCTGGGTTGGGCCCATCTCGGACATGGCACGGTCAAACACGCGGCCCGTGAACTCGGCCATGCGCTTGGGATTGCAGACATGGCCCTGGTACTTGGTGAACTCCTGGAACATGGGCAGCTGATTGGCTTCCTGGAAGCCGCCCAGGCCCATGCCCATGGTGCCGGTTTCGGGGGTGACGATCACCACGGGGCTGTGGGCCCAGAAAGCGGCGGCGATACCGGTCACGCAGTTGCTGATGCCGGGGCCGTTCTGACCGATGACCACGCCGTGGCGACCAGAAACGCGGGCGTAGCCGTCGGCCATATGGGCCGCGCCTTGCTCGTGGACAACGGGGATCAGGCGAATGCCAGCCGGGGCAAAAATATCCATGGCATCCATGAAGGCCGAGCCCATGATGCCGAACATCTCGCTGACGCCGTTGGCAACACAGGTTTCCACGAATGCTTCCGAGGGGGTCATCTTCTGAACGCCTTCGACCACCTTACGATTATCTGTTGCAGCCATCTTTGTCTCCTTTGTTGAAAATGGAACTTATGGTTTCGAAAAAAGAAATCACGATGCAATCTTAGACATTTTTAGGATCTTGTGTCAAACAAATTTCTTTTTTCGGAATAAATTGACTAAAAAAATGGAACTTAATATGATCGATCAAGATATGAAACACAGCGAAAACACAGGCACAGCCCGCCTTGATGGAGACACGCCGAACCTGCGACTGTTTGCGTTGCTGGAGACCGTGGCCCAGAAGAGCGTGCCGTTTACCTTGCAGAACCTGGTCGATGAACTGGGGCTTCCCAAGCCCACCATGCACCGCATGCTGGCGCAGCTGGAAAGCGCCGGAATCCTGCAAAGAGATGGCAATGGGAGGCACTACAGCACGGGCCAGCGCCTGATGCGTCTGGCTGAAAACGTGCTGCTCAACAACACGACGCATGGCGCGCGTCATGCGGTGCTGACGCAGCTGGTCAACGATTTAGGGGAGAGCTGCAACATTACGGCGTTTTCAGGCAGCGAAGTCTTGTATCTGGACCGGGTGGAAACACCAGCGCCTCTGCGCTTTTATCTGCACCCGGGCTCTCGCGTTCCTGCGCATTGCTCTGCCACCGGCAAGCTGTTCTTGAGCCAGATGGCGCCCGCCCAGCGTCGTCGCCTGCTGGCCAACGTACCGCTGGAGGCCTTCACTGCCAACACCCTGACAAGCTTTGAAGCGGTGGACCAGGAGCTCGATCAGGTCAAGGCCCAGGGCTATGCCTTTGATAACGAGGAATTCCTGCCTGGTCTGCTGTGCCTGGGAGTGCTGGTTCCCGCGCCCAGCGGCAACTCCAATATGGGGCTGGCAGTGCAGGCTCCCATCATGCGTTTTTCCAAGGAGAAGGCTTTGTCCTTTCTCCCCAAGCTGCAGGCAGCGGCCGCTGCCATTGCCCGAATCAACGACGAAATACCACCGGAAGCCGACGATGACTGACCTGAACCAGCTGCAGCCCCCCCAACTTGTGAAAGTACGCGACGTCTTTGGGATCGACTCCGGAATGCTTGTGCCGGCCTTTGCAGAGCGCACGGAGCATGTCCCGGCCATCGACACTGCATATCGATTGAACCCACGAGTGACACTGGCCATCCTGGCCGGTTTTGCGCACAACCGGCGCGTTGTCATTCAGGGGCTGCACGGCACAGGCAAGTCCACCCATATCGAGCAGGTGGCCGCACGGCTGAACTGGCCTTGCGTGCGTGTGAATCTCGATGGTCATGTCAGCCGCATGGATCTGGTCGGCAAGGACACCATCGTGCTCAAGGATGGCAAACAGGTGACGCAGTTTCAGGAGGGAATTCTTCCCTGGGCATTGCAGCGACCCGTCGCCATGGTCTTTGATGAGTACGATGCCGGCCGCCCCGATGTGATGTTTGTGATCCAGCGTGTGCTCGAGCGTGAAGGCAGCTTCACCATGCTCGATCAAAAGCGGGTGATTCAGCCGCATCCGCATTTCCGCATGTTTGCCACCATGAACACGCTGGGCCAAGGCAATCTCAACGGCCTCTATCACGGCACGCAGCAGCTCAACCATGCGCAGCTTGATCGCTGGAATCTGGTGACCAGCCTGAACTATTTGCCAGAGGACGAGGAGGCGGCGATTGTGGTTGCCCGCGTGCCGGAGCTGGCCAGCCCTGAGGGCCTCAAGACGGTGCAGGCCATGGTGGCTTTGGCCGGGCTGACGCGAAAAGGGTTTGCGGTGGGCGACCTGTCTTTGCTGATGTCTCCCAGAACCGTCATTACCTGGGCCGAGAACCTTTCCATCTTCAATGACTTGAAGCTGGCGTTCGAGCTGTCCTTCCTCAATAAATGTGAGCCCGCAGAGCGGGCCATCGTGACGGAGTATTTCCAGCGTTGCTTTGCCCAGGAGCTGGAGCCGTCGCAAGAGTCGTCACAGGATTCGGCGCTGGCCTCTATCGCCTCTCTCGCATGAACATGGCTGCCTCATCCAAATCGGTTTCCTTGCTGCAGATGGAAGCCTGGGGCGGGGCCATGCTGCGTGCCATCACGGGGGATGACTCCTTGCAGTGGAGCGGGCAGACCCTGTACCAAGGCATCAACCCCGTGCCGCAGGCGGCGGCTCACCATATTGAAGTGCCAGCGCTGCAGACCGATCAGCGGGGCCTGCTCGACAGCATGGGGCTGCGCTTGCAGTTGAGCGATGCGTCCTTGTTCCAGGCGCATGTGGCCAAGGAGCCTGTGGAGCGCATGATCTTTGAGCTGCTGGAGCAGTTGCGGGTGGAAAGCCTGGTGCCCGAGAGCTGGCCTGGTGCACGCGACAACATGCGCCAGCGCTTTGAGCATTGGTGCCAGGCCTTTGTGGATTCCGGCCTGACGGAGAGCAGTCTGGGCATCTTGCTGTTCACGGTCTCCATCACTGCCTGGAGTCGCTTGACCGGGCACGAGATACCCCATGGCATGGCCGATCTGGTGGAGGCCACACGCCTGTCCATGGCACCCGAGCTGGGGCAGTACTGGGTGCAGCTGCGGCGCTTCAGAGGCGATCAGCAACAGTTTCTTGCACCGGCGCTTGCGATCAGTCGCTGGGTCAGCGCGGCCGTGCTGGCGGCCCAGGAAGATGCGCCGCGCGGCACTGCTGGGGCCAGGCGGCGCGGCAACTTTGCACTGCCACTGCACTTCGAGTCTCAGAGCCTTGATGATCTGCCCGTGGCGCAGACCGGCGATAGCCGCGCCTGGGCCAGCACGGCGCAAAGCTACCGGGTCTTTACGCGGGAGTTTGATCGCGAGGTGCATGCGGCGTCCCTGGTGCGTGCGGAGCAGCTGCGCCAATTTCGCGGCCAGATGGATGAGGAGCTGGCAAGCGCTGGCCTGCAGCACGCAGGGCGGCTGGCACGCTATCTGCAGCAGCGCCTGGCCAGCCATCAGCCGGATGGCTGGAACTTTGCGCAGGAAGAAGGACACCTTGATGGCAGCCGCCTGTCCCAGCTGGTGACCGATCCGCAGCAGTCGGCCATCTTCAAGCAGGAAATGCAAAGGCCCGTCAATCAAACGGCGGTCACCATTCTGATGGACTGCTCGGGCTCCATGAAGGCTCACGCCAAGCCTTTGTCCTTGTTGCTGGATGTGCTGGGCCGCTCTCTGGAAATGGCGGGCGCAGCCGTAGAGATTCTCGGGTTTTCAACGCAGGCCTGGAATGGTGGCCGCGCGCGGCGCCAGTGGCAAAGGGCGGGCAGGCCGGAGTTTCCGGGGCGCCTGAACGAGCGCTTGCATATTGTTTTCAAAGAAGGCAACAAGCGCTGGCGTCATGCAAGACAGGGCGTGGCTGCGCTGCGCAAGCCCGATATCTTTCGCGAAGGGCTGGATGGTGAAGCCGTTGAATGGGCTTGCCAGAGGCTGCGTGCGCAAACGGCTCAGCGTTGCATCCTGCTGCTGATCTCGGATGGCTGCCCCATGGATACGGCGACGCACCAGGCCAATGATGAGCACTATCTGGATCAGCACCTGCGTCAGGTGCTGGCTGCTCAGGAGCGGGCTGGCGACATTCAGGTCTGTGCCCTGGGTGTGGGGCTGGATCTGGGCGTGTTTTATCGCCGTCGCCTGGCGATTGATCTGCTTGAGCAAATCGACGAAAGCCTGATGCTGGAGATTGCTGCCTTGCTGTGCAAGCGCTGAAGTAGAGAGCGCAGAAGTGGAAGGGGTTGAAGGAGAGAGCGCTTGCACAGCGCTTTTCCTCAGCTTGCTTGGTCGTTCCCACATATTAAAAAAAGGAGCTGATAGCGCTTGTCACTACTTGATTTCAAATACAAAACTATCTGAAATTCAAGATTGACAAGCGCTACCAGCTCCTTTTATTGATGTTCTCGGCATCCAGACCGCTCAGGGCGGCATGGATGCTGATGGATCAAGGTGGCTGCTTGAGCGAAGCGTGCTCACTGCTTCTCGTCGTTCATGTGGTACCAGTGATAGAGGAAGCGCTGGCCCATGCGGCGAAACGGTGCGAAGGCCTGAGAGCGCACCATGTTGAAGACATTGGGGTACTCCAGCTCGGAGTTGTAGATGGGCAAAGTGAAAGCCGGGCTTTGCACGCCAGCGATGCGCTGGGCCATGCGGCGGCCTGCGTGGGCGGAAAAAGACACGCCGTTGCCGCCATAGCCGGTCGCGTAAAAAACGCTTTCCTTGGGGTCGGGCTGGCAGATGCGGGGCATCATGTCGTGGCTGACATCGACCCAGCCCCACCACGAGTAATCGATGGGAATTCCCTTGAGGGCAGGGAACTTGTGGTGCAGGCCATCGACCAGCTTGGCCATGTGCACAGGGTTGGGGGCGTCAGCGCCCGTGATCGCGCTGCGGCTGCCGATCTGGACGCGGTTGTCCGGCAACTTGCGGTAGTAAAAGCGCAGCGTACGGGTGTCGGTAATGACCTGCGTGGTCTTGAAGCTCGTGGCTTCCAGCTCTTCTTCTGTCAAAGGGCGGGTGACCAGCGAGTTCGAGAGAATCGGCATGATTTTCGAATTCAGGCTGCGGTGCATGCCATTGCTGGTGTAGCCCCCGGTGGCAAAGCCCACAGCGCGGGCTTTGACCGTGCCGCCCGGTGTCTGCAGGTAGTGCACGCCATTGACGGTCTTCATGCCGATCACAGGGCTCGCGGGGTGTACCTTCACACCCAGTTCGCGGGCCTTGCGCAAGTAAGCGAAGGCGAGCTTCAAAGGGTGTACGCCAATGCCGTCGGGCTCGTGCATGGCTCCGCGGCAGTCGGCATCATCGACATAGTCCCGGCGCACCTCTGCGGTGCTGAGTATGCGTGCGTCATAGCCGAAGACTTCACGCATCACCCGGGTCTCGTTGCGCAGAAAGTCCATTTTTCTGTCGCGGTGGGCAATGTACAAGTGCCCGCCAGGCTGAGGCTCGCACTCTGGAAACTCCGCGACCAGATCCTTGAAGGTCTCAAAGCCTTCGCGGATTTCCGCATCCAGCTTCAGGGCCACGTCCTTGCCCCAGCGATCGATCCATTGGGAGCGATAAAGGCGGCCGCTGGCATTTTGACCCTGGCCGCCGTTGCGGCTGGTGCAGCCCCAGGCCGTCTGGTTGGCATCAAGAACGATGGCGCGAATGCCATGCTCGCGCGCCAGGAAAAGAGCCGTCGACAAACCGGTGAAGCCCGAGCCCACGATGACGACATCCGCTTCGGTGTCTGCTTCGATGGGGCCGTCATCTTCGGGGGGGCGGCCCGCCGTTCCGACCCAGTAAGTGGGGGCATAGCCTGCACCGTGACCGGGGTTGGCGGCCACCAAGGGGTCGTATTGCGGGTCATAGGGGTTGCGGTGGCTGGGGCGAATGTCCTCGGCTTTCATGCTGCTTGTCTCCTGATATCGGCTGCGCTTTAAGCGTCGCTCTATTGCTATGAAATTGATTGCTGCAAGCCAGTGCGGGTATTCACCTGGGCGTGTTTCACAGACCAGGGCACGGGTTGTTGAATGCAGCATAGCCAGCGACAGGGGAAGCTTGTTAGGGCCAAGGCTGAGGTTTTGATGGAGCCAGAAGCATGGGGACTGTCATCTGGACCTAACGATTGGGGTGATCTGGTTCTAACCAGTCTGCAAGGCTGCAACCTACTATGGCTCATCGAAGACTCGATGACTTAGCGCAACGTTTCCTGAGAAACGTGGCAAGCCAACCAACTACGAGGAGAAACCATTGACAACGAGCCAACCCAATGCCCAGTTCCTGGCGGACTTTGCCGCTGCCTGGAATCGCCATGACATTGAGGCGCTGATGAGCTTCATGGCCGATGAGTGCGAATTCCATGCCGTTGCCGGGCCTGATCTGATGGGCCGCAGCTTTGTGGGGCGAGATGCAGTGCGCGAGGGCTTTCAGATGGCCTGGCAGGCCTTCCCCGACGCGGCCTGGGTGGATGGCGTGCACTTTGCCCATGGAGACCTGGGCCTTTCCGAGTGCACGTTCAAGGGCACGAAGGCCGATGGCCAGCGCGTGGAAGCACGCATGGTCGACGTCTTCACATTCCGTGATGGAAAGATCGCCGTCAAGAACGCCTTTCGCAAGGATCGTCCGCCGATTGCTGTGGGCTGACAGCGATAGAGCCAGCCATAGATAAGAGCCGCTGACACCACCCTCGATACGTTGCTGTTTCGCCCTGTCGTACTTTTGTACTGCCTGCGGCTTCATGCCTCGTCTCGATCGCAAACCTTCCTTCGGTCTGCTGGGTGGTTTCACAGCACTCAATACAAATAAGGAGACAAATATGGTGAATATCAAAAAAACGATTTCTTATGTCGCTTGCGCTGCAGCCGTGCTGGCTGGAGGCAATGCATGGTCCGCCACCTTCAAGGTGGCAGTGGGCGACGCACAGGGCGGCACACAGTGGGAGCTGGGCACTAAATTCAAGCAGCTGTTCGAGCAAAAAACAGCGGGCAAACACAAGGTGGATCTGTTTCCCAACGGCGCGCTGGGAAGCGAAGAAGACACGGTCAACAACGCCGCCATGGGGACGCTGGACTTCTCCATTCTGGCGGTCAACAACATCACGCCTTTCTCTCCTTCGGTGGGAGTGTTGACGCTGCCTTATGTGATTCAGAGCGCGGAAGAGGCCAAGAAGCTGACCATGGGTGAGGTCGGCAAGGAACTGACGGCCAATACCTTGCGCGATGCCCGCGTGCGTATCGTGGGCTGGTCCTACTCGGGCTTTCGAGTGCTCACCAACTCCAAAAAGCCGGTGACCAAGGTGGCGGATCTGGCAGGGCTCAAGATTCGCGTTCCCAAGAATGAAATCATGATCGCCAGCTACAAGGCCTGGGGCATCAACCCCACTCCCATGGCATGGTCGGAAACATTTACCGCACTTCAGCAGCGCGTGGTGGACGGTCAGGACAATCCCTTCATGACCATCTCTGCAATGCAGTTCAATGAGGTTCAGAAGTACATCACGAACATTCGCTACGTGTACTCGCTGGAGCCGCTGATTGTCAGCGAGGCCGTGTTCAAAAAGCAGCCCGCGGATGTGCAAAAAGCGATTCTCGAAGCCGGTGCTGAAGCCTCGGAGCATAGCTATTCCTGGATTCAGGCCACCGAAGGGCGCATCCGCAAGGAGCTGACGGCCAAGGGCATGCAAATCGTCGATCCGGCGGACGGCGAAAAAGAGTGGATCAGCAAGGCGACTCAGGCGGTCTGGCCACAGTTCTACGACAGCATCGGCGGCAAGGCCAAGCTGGATCAAGTACTGCGCACTCTGGGGCGTTGAGTCTGAGAGTTCTTCTTCCCTCCAAGGCCCTGCCCTGGAGGGAGCAAGCGTTCTGACTTCCAGGCTCACTTTCTATTTGCCTCAACCCAATGGGCACTGCGGGCCCGCCTGAATGCCGCTGGCATGTGCTTTCTGGCGTAGCACCGGGCTGATGCTTGCCTCAAGGAGATGCCATGTCTTTCCTCAGAGCACTACTCAAGTGCCTCAACAAGACAGAGACGGTTTTGTGCGAGCTTTTGCTGGCTGCCTTTGTCACCCTGCTTTTTGTGCAGATCGTTGCACGCCAGGTCTTCGGCTACTCCATCGCCTGGAGTGAAGAGCTTTCCACCTATATGTTTGTGTGGTTTGCGTACATGGGCGCGGTGGTTGCAGCCAAGATCTCGGCCCACAACCGCGTGATGTTCCAGTTCAAGTATCTGCCGAAGGCGCTTGGCAAGTTCATGCTGGCGGCATCGGATGTGCTCTGGATTGCCTTCAACCTCTACTTCGCCTATCTGGCCTACGACTTCGTGTTCAACCACATGAATCGTTTCTGGAAATCCCAGACCCTGGGCATCCCCATGAAGTGGATTTATCTCATCTTGCCCATTGCCTTTGCGCTGATGGCGCTGCGGGTGCTGATCAACCTGTATTTGACGGTGGTTCGTGGAGAGGAGTTGCTGGATCCCGAGCAAAAAGAGCTGCAGGCTCTGAACCAGCAAGCCACCACCTCCAATCCATGACTGCAAAGGTGATGCCGTGGAAAACTATTTAGTAGAGATATTGTTTGGCAGCTTTGGCTTGCTGTTGATCATGGGGGCACCGATTTCGGTGGCTTTGGGTGGCAGCGCAATGGCGGCTTACCTGGTACTGGACAAGGATCCGATTGCCTTGGTTCAGATTGCCTTTACGTCGGTGGGGAGCTTCCCCCTGATGGCTTTGCCGGCCTTTGTCCTGGCTGGCGCCTTGATGGAGGCGGCGGGCATATCCAGAAGGCTGGTGGATATTGCAGAAGCCTTTGCAGGGCCGATTACCGGAGGCCTGGGGCTGGCAACTATCCTGGCCTGCCTGTTCTTTGGTGCCATCTCAGGCTCGGGCCCGGCAACGACGGCGGCCATTGGCATGCTGATGATCCCTGCCATGACGCAGCGGCGTTACGACCGTGCCTATGCCTCTGCGGTGACGGCAGCTTCCGGAGGGCTGGGGATCATCATTCCTCCGTCCATTCCCATGGTGATTTTTGGCATTTCAGCCTTGGGTATGGCGCCTCCGCCCCAGGCTCTGGAGAAGTTCGGCAGCTTTGCCACGCCATCGATCCCCAAGCTGTTTGTGGCGGGTGTCATGCCGGGCCTGGTGATGGCGACCAGCCTGATCTTGATGAACTACTTCATCTCTCGCAGGCGTGGGTACAAGGGCTTGACGGAGAAGTGGTGCAAGCAAAGCATTGGCAAGGCGCTGCGTGCCGGTATCTGGTCCATGCTGGCTCCGCTGATTATTCTGGGGGGGATTTACGCAGGCTTTTTTACGCCCACCGAGTCGGCTGTGATTGCGATCTTCTACACGTTGTTCGTGGGCATTTTTGTGCACAAAGAACTGAAGCTGGCTTCCTTGCTGCAATCCCTGCGCACCACGACATGGATTACGGGGCGGGTGCTGCTCATCTTGTTCACAGCCACGGCATTTGGGCGCCTGCTGGTGGAGGCGCGCATTCCGGCCATGGCGGCGGAGTCCATCCTGTCCTTCACGGATAACGTGCTGCTGATCTGGACGATTCTGATTCTGTTCCTGCTGTTCGTTGACATGTTCATGGAGACGCTGGCCGCCATCATGATTCTGGTGCCTGTGCTCTTGCCCATCATGTACATGCTGGGCGCTGATCCCACGCATGTTGGCATCGTGGTGATCTGCGCGCTCTCGATCGGCTTCCAGACGCCACCGCTGGGCGAAAACCTTTTTGTGGCCTCAGGGATTGGAGGGGAGCCGGTGGAAAAAATCGTGGCCAGAGTGCTGCCGTTCACCATCGTGTCCGTACTCGCTGTCTTCATCATTGCTTTCTTCCCGCAGCTTTCTCTGTGGCTGCCAAAGCAAATGGGCTATTGATCGATTGCGGAGTTAAGTCCGAAACGCTCAAAAACAGCAAAGGCCAGGGTCTCAAGCCCTGGTCTTTTTTGCGTCCGGTCTTGATGCCCGAGATCTCCGAAAGGCAGGAAATTCTGGCGTTGGCAGGGCCTATCGTTTTACCTAGGTCGCGAGATTAGCAAGGGCTAAGAGTCCACCGGATTTAGATGTCTAATTGCGTAAATAAATTCAATATTTTCAATGGTTTATTGAGTTTTTGAAGCGTGCTTTCTGAGGGGGAGAAAGCTTCGTGGGCCGGTCTTGATTTGATTGGACTTAACGATTGTTCGGCGCTGGTTCTACGAAATAGCGCTTAGGCTTCCTAGCATGGCTTATCGAAATCGGAGTTTGCTTCTGTCAAGGAGGTGCGCATTGTTCAATGCGAAAGCTCAAGGCATGAGCCATTTTTGGAGTAAGTATGAGTTCCCCCCATGTTCAACCTGATGCCCAGTTGCTTGCACGCTTTGCTGAGGCATGGAATCGCCATGACATTGACGCCTTGATGGGCTTCATGGCCGATGAGTGCGAGTTTCACGCCGTTGCTGGGCCAGACCTGATGGGGCGCAGCTTCGTGGGGCGTGAAGCGGTGCGAGATGGTTTTCAGATGGCCTGGCAGGCTTTTCCCGATGCCGCCTGGGTGGATGGAGAGCACTTTGTGTGCGGCGCACGCGGCATCTCCGAGTGCACGTTCAAAGGCACCAAGGCCGATGGCCTGCGCGTGGAGGCGCGCATGGTGGACGTCTTTACGTTTCGGGATGGAAAGATTGCGGTGAAAAATGCCTACCGAAAAGACCGGCCTCCCACGGCAGCGACTTGATCGCAGATCAGCACTTCCACACAGTATTTTCCTGAGGCCGGCACGCATTGCATCCTGCCTCCATTTTCAAGCAGATAACTGAACGACCGCGGCAGCAGCCTGTATGAGACGCAGGCTGAACGACATACAAAAAGCCGTGGCGACTGGCACTTCCATGCCAGCAAGACAGGAGACAAAAAATGATTGGAAATCCGCACACGGAGCAAGCTGGGCTATCGCACAGCCTCAAACAAAGGCATATGACCATGATCGCCCTGGGGGGCGTGATTGGTGCAGGCCTGTTCGTCGGCAGTGGCGTGGTGATCAAGTCCGCCGGGCCGGCTGCTGTCATCTCTTTTCTGATCACCGGACTGCTGGTGGTTCTGGTGATGCGCATGCTCGGCGAGATGGCGAGCTCCATGAGCGGGGGCTCTTTTTACGAGTACGCCCGCGAAGCCTGGAGCGACAAGCCGGCAGTAGGGCTGCTGGCAGGCTTTCTCACCGGCTGGATGTACTGGTACTTCTGGGTCATTGTGGTGGCCATTGAAGCGGTGGCCGGGGCCGAGCTGGTGCGCTACTGGCTGCCGGATGTACCGGCCTGGACCATCAGCCTAGTCTTGCTGGTATTGATGACCCTGACCAACCTGGTGTCCGTCAAGTCTTTTGGCGAGTGCGAGTTCTGGCTGGCTTCCGTCAAGGTGGCTGCCATTGTCGTTTTTCTCTTTATTGCCGGCATCTATGTATTGGGCCTGACGCCCGGCACCAGCGGCATGCAGGTTGCCAATCTGACGCAGAACGGTGGATTCATGCCCAACGGCATTGTCCCCGTGCTCACGGGAGCCGTTGCGGCGACAGGTTTTTACTTTGGCGCTGAAATCGTGACGATCGCTGCAGCAGAAACGGCCGAGCCGCAAAAAGCGGTAGCCAAGGCCACCAACTCGGTGATCTTGCGTGTGCTGGTGTTCTACGTCGGCTCGGTGCTTTTGGTGGCCTGCCTGGTGCCATGGGACTCGGCCAGCATGTTCACGCCTTATGTCAGCGCTCTGGAAGTGATTGGCATCCCTGCAGCCGCTCAGATCATGAATGCGGTCGTCCTGACGGCAGTGCTGTCGGCTCTCAACTCAGGGCTTTATGCTTCCTCGCGAATGCTGTTTGCACTGACGCGCCGAGGAGATGCGCCCAAGGTGCTGGCCCGTGTCAGCCGCAATGGCGTGCCCGTGTATGCCATTTTGGCGGCCACCTTGTTCGGCTATGGCGCCATCGTCATGTCTTATCTGTCTCCGGACAAGGTATTTGCCTTCCTGGTGAACTCTTATGGAACCGTGGCGATCTTTGTCTACATCCTGATTGCCCTCTCGCAGCTGCGTCTGCGCTCGCGCCTGGAGCGTGAAGCTCCTCACATGCTCAAGGTGCGTATGTGGTGCTTTCCGTATCTGACATGGCTGGCAATCGCAGGCATGCTCTCTATCGTCATTGCGATGGGCTTCATCCCCGAGCAACGAACGCCGCTGGCCCTGGGAGTGGCGAGCCTGTGCATTTTGCTGATTGCCTACCGTGTGCGTCAGACACTTCGCGCAGGCGTGATTCCCGATGGCGCGCTGGAGGAGCTGGCGCAGCCCAAGCTGTACAAAAACTGATCGCTATCGGGTCAAGGGCTCTGAACGTCGAGTTCAGAGCCTTTTTTCAATCTACAGGCTGTGCAGGGCTTCGGCGAGGGCCTTGATGCCTTGGTGGATTTGGTCGGCGGGAATGGACTGGTAGCCCAGGCGAATGAAATTGCCGGTGTTGCGGGTGGCCGTGAAGAACACATCGCCGGGCTCGATGAGAACTCCGTGGTGGGCTGCCTGGCGCGCCAGCTTCTGGGCGGGAATGTGACTGGGCAATTGCACCCAGCAGGAGCCACCGCCACGCACGGGAGTAATGCGGCACTCAGGCAGGTATTGCTTCATCGCCTGGGTCAGCTCGGCGTGGCGATCCTTTTGGGCCTGACCGAGCCTGCGCAACTGCGCTTCATAGTGCCCCAGAGAAATGAACATGGCCAAAGTGCGCTGAATGAAAGTGCTGGGGTGGCGGATCATGAGGCGGCGCAGGGCACGCAGTTCCTGAATCAGCTCCGGAGGCGCCACGATGTAGCCGACACGCAGGCCGGGAGCCAGGCTTTTGGAGAGGCTGCCGATATAGATGACCCGGTTGCTGTGGTCCAGGCTTTTGAGTGCCGGGATAGGCCTGTCATCGAAGCTGCTCTCGCTTTCATAGTCATCCTCAATGATGATCAGGTCATGCTTTTGGGCCGTGGCCAACAAGGCCTCCCGCCGCTCCAAAGGCATGGTGACTCCCGTCGGACACTGATGGCTGGGGGTGACGTAGAGGTACTCCAGCTTGCTCATGACAGGACTGATGGGCAGGCCATCGGCATCGACAGCAATGGGGATGACCTGAGAGGTGCGGCTGCTGAAAATATTGCGGGCGTCGGGGTAGCAAGGGTCCTCTATGCCTATGGATGTGCCTTCGCGCATCAGCAAGTCGGCGACCATGTAGAGCGCATGCTGCGCTCCCACCGTGATGATGATCTCATCGGGCGAGGCCCACACACCGCGGCGAGGCAGGATCTTGGTCTGCACCTGCTGGATCAGCGATTCATCGTCGCGGTTGATGTGATCGGGGGCCCACATGCGAATATCCACCACTCCCAGGGCCTTGAGGCAGCACTCCCGCCAGGCTGCGGTGGGAAACAGGTCTTTGTCGAACTGACCGTAGAGAAAGGGATAGGGAAAGCGCTGCCAGTCGTCTTCCTTGGTGATGCTGCGCTGCAGGCTAGGGCGTAGCCACAGCCGCCTTGACCAGTTGGTATGCAAGCCCGGAGGCTGCTGCTGCGGATGGCGCGGTGAGCCATCGCTGCCTCTGGTGGTGCGCCCTTGCAGCACATCAGGGTGAATGAAGTGTCCTTTTCGTTCGCGGCTCAGCAAGAAGGCTTCTTCGGTCAGCTGCTGATACGCCATGACGACTGTGATGCGGCCAACCCCCAGCATCTTTGCCAGCTCGCGGCTGGAGGGAATCGCGTCTCCGGGGGTGAGAACACCCGTGAGGATGGCGTCCACCAGCATTTCACGAATTTGCCCTTGCAGGCTCTGAGTGGGTTTCGCGCTGCGGCGAAACAGTTGCTCCCACATGGCAACGGAGGGGGGGGATGGACGGAGAGGCTGTCTGCTTGTCGCTGGTCATTTATTGTTGTGATCGCTGCCTTTGCGGCTGAGGCTCAGGCTAAGTTGTCTCCAGGCTCCGGCCGCGTCGAGGTGTTTGCAGGCATGACCGGAGTGATCTTTTTTGAGGCCGAGGTCGCTGGCCTTCTTATATAAGACAGGTTAGCGCATCTACGGATTGATCGAATCAGGCCTTTTCATAGGTGGGACAGCGTCACAGTGCAGACAGGGGTCGGATGGCGCATTAATTTCTGCCTGAGATTTTTCAGGCGAGAAAATCTGTATATAATTCGAGGCTTAGCGGCTGTAGCTCAGCTGGATAGAGTACTTGGCTACGAACCAAGGGGTCGTGGGTTCGATTCCTGCCAGCCGCACCAAACGACAAGCCTCAGAACTGCAAAGTTCTGAGGCTTTTTCGTTTCTGGGCCTGTTTTTACAGTTTCTGCTGAGGCTGTTTCTGTAAAGAAAATTCGGGTTTTCACTGAGAGGTCTCGGAAATCGAATACAATAGAGGCTTAGCGGCTGTAGCTCAGCTGGATAGAGTACTTGGCTACGAACCAAGGGGTCGTGGGTTCGATTCCTGCCAGCCGCACCAAACGACGAGTCTCAGAACTGAAAAGTTCTGAGACTTTTTCGTTTCTGGTTGAGATTTTTTCATGGCCGACGATGCAGGCGATCTGTGTGAAGATTGGCACCATGAGCAAGGCTTTCACCAAAGAATCGGATGGCGACGACGATGATGACATCGGTGCTCTGCCACCCTTGCCCCCAGGCGGCAAGAACTACATCACGCCCCAGGGCTACCAGCGCATCAAGAATGAGTTGCTGGACCTGATCGACAACGAGCGCCCCAAGATCGTGGAGATCGTGCACTGGGCGGCCAGCAACGGCGACCGCTCGGAGAATGGCGATTATCTGTATGGCAAAAAGCGCCTGCGCGAGATTGATCGCCGCATTCGCTTTCTGACCAAGCGTCTGGAGATTGCCGAGGTGGTCGATCCGGCCGTGCATGCGGGCAGCGACCAGGTCTTTTTTGGGGCCACGGTGACCTATGTGGACGATGAAGGGGTCGAGCGCACCATCATCATCATGGGCATTGACGAGGCGGACAGCGCACAGAACCAGGTCAGCTGGATTGCGCCGGTCTCGCGCGCACTGCTCAAGGCGCGTGTGGGCGATGAGGTGGCCCTGCCCACGCCAGCCGGCGTGCGCATGCTGGAGATTCTGGACGTCAGCTATCCACATCCCTGAGTTCGCAGGCCAACAAAAAGCGCAGCTTCCGATATGGAGGCTGCGCTTTTATTTTGTGAGCTGCTAGCGCCTGTCAGTCAATGATTTCAGATGGTTTTGATATTGAGTTCATTGACCATCAAGCGCTGGAAGCTATTGTTTTTGATAGCTAGTTGCTGCTCTGCAGCCGCTGCAGCAACTCCAGTGTGGGGTAGCCGTCTGCCACCAGCCCCTGGCTTTGCTGGTACTGGCGCAGTCCGGCACGGGTGGCCGGGCCCATCACGCCGTCGGCAGCGCCGGTGGCAAAGCCGCGCTGGGTGAGGGCGCTTTGCAGAGCCTTGGTCTGCTCGCGTGTCATGGCGCTGAGCTCGCGTGGCCAGTCGGCCGTCACGCCGCCGTTGCCTGCCAGCTGGGATGACAGCAGGCTCACGCCCAGCGCGTAATTGGTGGAGTTGTTGTAGCGCAGGATGGCGCGGAAGTTGCTGCCCACCATAAAGGCCGGGCCGCGCACTCCTGCTGGCGCGATGATGCTGGCTCCAGCCATGGCTGGCAGAGCTTGGCCACTCATGCTTTGAACGCCTTCGGCGGCCCATGCACTGCTGTTCTGGCGCGTGGAAAGCTCGGTGCGGGCGTAATCGAAATTGCTGGGCAGACGTACCTCTGCCCCCCAGGGCTCTCCGGCGGTCCAGCCCGAGCTGGCGAGATAGTTGGCGGTGGACGCGGCCACATCGGCCATGGAACCCCAGATGTCGCGGCGCCCGTCGCCGTCGGCATCGACGGCGTATTGCAGAAATACCGAGGGCAGGAATTGGGTGTTGCCCATGGCGCCCGCCCAGGAGCCGATCATGTGGGCGGCATCAATGTCGCCGTTGTCGATGATGCGCAGCGCAGCCATCAGCTCTTTTTCTGCCCATTGCGCACGCCGTCCATCAAAGGCGAGGGTGGCCAGAGCATCGACAGCCGAGAAGCTGCCGAAGTTGCTGCCGTAATTGCTCTCCATGCCCCAGATGGCAGTGATGATCTCGGCCGGAACGCCGTAGCGCCGGCTGGCAGCTTGCAGGGCCGATTCATATTCCCGCATTTTGAGCTTGCCGGTCTTGATGCGCTGGGCCGAGACCGCCGTGTCCAGGTACTGCCAAGGCGTGCGAGTGAACTCCGGCTGTGAACGATCGAGCTTGATGATGCTGGGTTGAAGCTTGGCGCTGGCGAGGGCACTGCTCAGGGTGCGCTCTGAAATGCCCGCTGCACGGGCGCGCGGTGCAAATTCTTGCTTCCAGTGTGCAAAGCTGCTGGCTGCAACAGGGCTTTCGCTGGTTTGCACGGGGCTGCTGGGTTGGCTCTCGTTGCTCTGTGCAGGTGTGGCTGCGGGGGCGGTAGCCGAGCTTGCCACAGGTGGCTCGGGCCGGGTGGCGCAGCCTGCCAGCAAGGCGGTGGCAATTGCGCCCGTCAGCAAAGAGCGGCGAGTGTTCGGAAGCAGGTGAGCGGTTTGGAGCATGAATGCGATTGTCGCTTGCTGCCGGGCATAGGCACCGCTTGTCTCAGAAGATTGCCATTGCAGAATGCAACAAAACCTTTCGCTCAGTCTTTCGCCCATGAAAAAGGCTGCCTTAGGGAGCCTTGGTGCGAGGTGTCCTGGCAGCGCTCAGGCAATGATGCGGCTGGCACGAATCACGGAGTGCAGCCGGCGCAGGTTGCGCAGGGCATTCTCCAGTTGCACGCTGTTCTGTACGGAGATGACAAAGCGCAGGTCCGTGGTGCCGATTGCGGCTTCATCGGTCATCTCGACGCGGACAATGTCCGCCTCGGCGTTGGCCAGCTCTGCGGCGACTCGCGCCAGAACGCCCTTGTTGTTCTGAACGGTGACCACAATGCCCGCTTCAAACAGGCGGGTGAGTTCGTCGGACCAGTCCACTGCAATGAAGCGGTCGGCATCTTTTTCGCGCAGCTTGATGGCGTTGTGGCAATGGGCGTGGTGCACGACCAGACCCTGGCCGCCGAGGTAGCCCAGAATGGGGTCGCCGGGCACGGGGCGGCAGCAGTGCGAGTAGTAGACCGAGCTGCTTTCGTCGCCGTTGAGCATGACGGCGCCTTCGGAGGGGCGGTTGTCTGTGTTGAAGCGCTCCTGCGTGATGAGCAGGGCATCCGGGCGCACGCCTTGCTTGGCCATGAAGCTGGTCATGCGTGCCGCGACCAAAGAGGCGATGCGGCGGCCCATGCCGATATCGACCATCAACTCTGCGGGAGTGCGGTTGCCGGTGATGCGCAGAATCTCGTCCCAGACACCTTTACTGGCTTCGTCCTGAGGCGGAACGCTGTCAATGCCTTCTGCTCGCAAAGCCTGTGCCAGCAAGGTCTCGCCCAGCTGGCCGGCTTCGGTCTGGGCGGCATTCTTGAGGAAGGAGCGAATCTTGGAGCGTGCACGCCCTGTTTTCACAAAGCCCAGCCAGGCCGGGTTGGGTGTGGAGGCCTCGGAGGTGATGATCTGCACCACGTCACCGCTCTTGAGTTCGGTGCGCAGAGGCACTTCTTCGTCATTGATCTTGGCCGCCGTTGTGCGGTGGCCGATCTTGCTGTGAATGGCGTAGGCAAAGTCCACCACGGTGGCGCCGCGTGGCATGGCCATGATCTCGCTCTTGGGCGTGAACACATAGACGGCATCGGGAAAGAGGTCCACCTTGACGTGATCCCAGAACTCGGCAGCGTCGCGGGTTTCGTTCTGAATATCCAGCAGGGACTGCAGCCATTGAGTGGACAGGTGCTCGGAGTCATGGCCCTGCTGGGCCTTGTACAGCCAGTGGGCAGCCACTCCGGCCTCGGCCACGATGTTCATCTCTTCCGTGCGGATCTGGAACTCGATGCTGACGCTGGATGGGCCGACCAAGGTGGTGTGCAGGGACTGGTAGCCATTGCTTTTGGCAATGGCGATGTAATCCTTGAAGCGGCCCGGCATGGGTTTGTACTTCTGATGGAGCACGCCCAAAGCGGTGTAACAGTCCAGCGTCTTGGGGACGATGATGCGAAAGCCGTAGATGTCAGTGACTTTGGCGAAGCTCAGCTGGTTCTTCTGCATGCGCAGATACAGCGAATACAGCGTGCTTTCGCGCCCGAGCAGACGCACGGGCAGGCTTTGGCCGGCAAAGGCAGAGCTGACTTCATCCTGCACGCGCTGCACCAGATCGCGACGACGCGTGCGCGAGCGAGAGATGGCTTTTTCCAGCGTGGCATAGCGCCAGGGGTGGAGGTGCTTGAACGATAAATCCTGCAGCTCGCGATAAGTCTGATTCAGCCCCAGGCGGTGTGCGATGGGTGCATAGATTTCCAGCGTTTCAGAGGAAATACGCCCCCATTTGCTGCGCGGCATGTCGCTCATGGTGCGCATGTTGTGCGTGCGATCAGCCAGTTTGATGAGGATGACGCGCACGTCGCGGGCCATGGCCAGCAGCATTTTGCGAAAGGATTCGGCCTGATTCTCTTCGCGGGTGTTGAACTGCAGTTTGTCGAGCTTGGTCAGGCCATCGACCAGCTCGGACACATCCTCGCCAAAGCGCTCCTTGAGGTCCAGCTTGGTGATGCCGCAGTCCTCCATGGAGTCGTGCAGCAAAGCGGCCATCAGGGCTGGAGCGTCAAGCTTCCAGTTGGCACAGATGTCAGTGACCGCTATGGGGTGGGTGATGTAGGGGTCTCCACTGCTGCGCCACTGATCGAAGTGGGCTTTGTCTGCATAGAGATAGGCCTGTCGCACACGTTCGGCACTGTCGGCATCCAGGTAGCCCAGATGCTCCATCAATCCGTCAAAAGCAGCGGCTGACACACGCGCTGCCTGCTCAGCGGGCATGCGCTGGGGCTTGGCCTGTGCTGAATTAGAGGGAGCAATCGTCGAGTTCTGGGCCGCTGTCATATTCCTTAAATGTAGCCTGCAAGTATGAAGCGCAAGTCGATAGGCACAAAAAAGCACCGGCGAGCGGTGCTTAATTGTGTTTTTTGGTGCTGCGATGCAACAGCTTAGCCTGGCACCTTCTTCAGCATTTCCAGACCGACCTTGCCGTCTGCAATTTCGCGCAGGGCAGTGACGCTGGCCTTGTTCTTGGTTTCAATCTTGGGGGTGTGGCCTTGATTGAGCATGCGGGCGCGGTAAGTCGCGGCCAAAACGAGCTGGAAGCGGTTGGGGATCTGCTCCAGGCTATCTTCAACAGTAATGCGTGCCATCAGGAACTCCGGGAACGGTCAGTTGGATTCAGGGATATTGAGCGACTCGAAGGTGTCGGCGCGAAGGCGCCGCTGGGCCGCATATTTGAGGCGTTGCGCGTGAATGATCGCTTTCAGATCAAAGAGCGCACTCTCAAACAGTTCGTTGATTATAACGAAGTCGAATTTTTCGACCTGCGCCATCTCTTCCGAGGCATTTTTTAGGCGCAGCTCGATCACTTCGGGGGTGTCTTCGCCACGGTTTTCCAGGCGTGCGCGCAATTCGTCCCAGCTGGGCGGCAGGATGAAGATCAGCACGGCATTGGGGAAGGCCTGCTTGACCTGCAATGCGCCCTGGTAGTCGATCTCGAGCAACACGTCGGTGCCGCCCTGGATGCGCTCTTCTAAGGACTTCTTGGCAGTGCCGTAGCGACGGCTGTGCACATTGGCCCATTCGACAAAGCCGTTGTTGGCGACCATGGCGTCGAACTCGGCATCCGAGACGAAATAGTACTCGCGACCATGCTTTTCCTGGCCGCGGGGCGCGCGTGTGGTGTGGGAGACAGAAGGATAAACGCGCGCATCGAATTCACGCAGCGCGCGTACCAGGGAGGATTTTCCGGCTCCGCTGGGAGCAGAAACGACAAATAGATTTCCGGGATGGTCCATGACTTCGGGCATGACTGGGCATGAAATTGAGCGCATGGTTTGCATGCGCTCAGGGTTGGCTTATTCGATGTTTTGCACTTGCTCGCGCATTTGCTCGATCAGCACTTTCATGTCCACGCTGATGCGGGTGAGCTCCAGCGTGGCAGATTTGGAGCCAAGCGTATTGGCTTCGCGGTGCAGTTCCTGAATCAGAAAATCCAGTCGCTTGCCGATATCGCCGCCCTTTTTGAGCAGGCGCTCGATTTCGTCAAGGTGGGAGCCAAGGCGAGTGATCTCTTCTGCGACGTCAATGCGGATGGCAAAAGCCGTGGCTTCTGCCAGAGCCCGGTCTTGCGCAGCTTCGGGGGCAACGGAGCCTTCACCCAGAGCCATGGCCTCTTTCCAGCGATCCAGGAATTTCAGGCGTTGCTGCTCTACAAGCTGGGGCACCAGCGGGGCCGCTGTCTTGGCCAGCTCACGCAATTGCTTGATGCGATCGAGCAGCATGGCGGACAGGCGCTCACCTTCGCGGGCACGGGCGGCCAGCAGCTCGGTAATGGCTTGCTCCGCCAGTGCTGGGGCGATCTCGCTCCAGTCGGTGCTGGCTGCGCTTGAGCCGCTGCACAGACGCAGGGCGTCGGCAACGGACAAGTCACGAGCCTTGGGCAACCAAGCTTGAACGGTATCCTGAAGAGACATCAGCCGCTGCAACTGGGAGGCTGCAGGGGTGGACAGGGAGGAGTTGCTGGAGACGTCGATGGCGGCACGCACTTCGACCTTGCCGCGCTTGAGGCGTGCGGTGAGCAAGGTGCGCAGGGCCGGCTCAAGGGCGCGCAGTTCGTCGGGAAGGCGGAAGGACAAATCCAGAAAGCGGCTATTGACCGCGCGGATCTCAAGGCCCAGTCGGCTGTTGGACAGGGACTCTTGACCACCCTCAACGGATGCACTGTGCTGAGCACTGGCGTATCCGGTCATGCTGTAAACTGGCATTGGACTTTTGATGGATGCTTGCAATTTCCCGATTATCCGGGTTTCGTATCATCCTTGAGGTTTACCGGTAAAAAATGTCTACTAAAACCAAGCCAGCGCCCCTTCCGCCGGGCAGCACAATAGGCGGATACCGGGTGGTGCGCAGGATTTCCTCGGGAGGGTTCGGGATTGTTTACTTGGCACTGGACGCCGACGGCCAGCAAGTAGCAATCAAGGAATATCTGCCGGCCTCGCTAGCCACTCGGACGCCTGCTGAGTTGCAGCCTGTTGTCGCCCCAGAAAAACTGTCCCTATACCGGCTCGGACTCAAGAGCTTTTTTGAGGAGGGCCGTTCGCTTGCGCAGATCTCTCACGCTTCTGTTGTAAGCGTGCTGAATTTTTTCCGCGAAAACGAAACTGTCTATATGGTGATGAACTACCTGGAAGGGGCAACCCTGCAGGAATTCATCGTCACTGCGCGTGACCTCAAGGCTGAAAAGGTGTTCAGGGAGTCGACCATTCGCTCTCTGTTTGACGAGGTGCTGCGTGGCCTTCGCATCGTGCACCAGCACAAGATGCTGCATCTTGATATCAAGCCTGCCAATATCTTCATCACCAATGACGACAGTGCAGTGCTGATCGACTTTGGTGCGGCGCGAGAGGTGCTGTCCAAGGAAGGTAACTTCATTCGGCCCATGTACACACCGGGCTTCGCTGCCCCGGAGATGTACCGGCGCGACTCCCAGCTGGGACCCTGGACCGATATCTATGCCATCGGAGCCTGTATCTATGCCTGCATGCAGGGCATTCCCCCCAATGAGGCACCGCAGCGTCAGGACAAGGATAGGCTGGCCCTGGCTTTGAACAAGCTGCGTGGCGTCTACTCCGACAACCTAATCGAGGTGGTGGAGTGGTGCATGGCCATGGACCCGCTGTCGCGTCCGCAGTCGGTTTTTGCGCTGCAAAAAGAGCTGAGCCGTGAGGGAGAGCGCCGCTACACCAAGCTCAGCGTGCAAGAGCGCATGCGCATGCAGTTCGACAACATGGTGCATGACGCCAAGAAAAACCTGCAAAAGCTCGGCAGTTCCGAGCGTGACGCGTTGACAGAGAACAATCGCAAGCCATGAAATTCTCGGTATTCCAGCTCAGTCGTCGCGGTGGGAGAGCGCAGAACGAAGACCGTATGGGCTATTGCTATACGAGAGAGGCAGCCCTGTTTGTACTGGCGGACGGCATGGGCGGACATCCGGACGGAGAGGTGGCCGCACAGATTGCGCTGCAAGTCGTTTCAGCACTTTTTCAGCAAAAGGCCAAGCCATTGCTGGAAGAGCCAAGGCTGTTTCTGGAAGAGGCGCTGCTGCAGGCGCATCGCCAGATCCTGCGCTATGCCAGCGCCAAGGGAATGATGGATACGCCGCGGACCACATTGGTGGCTGCTGTTTTGCAGGAAGGCAAGGTCACCTGGATTCACTGTGGCGATTCGCGTCTTTACTGGGTGCGAGACGGGGAGTTGGTAGAGCGCACGCGAGACCACTCATACAGTGAGATGCGCAAGGTTTCAGGCGTCATCACACCAGCCAACCGCAATGTGCTGTTCACTTGCCTGGGGTCTCCTTCCAAGCCTATTTTTGATGTGAGCGAGACCCGGCGCCTGCAGGAAGGCGATCAACTGATGTTGTGCTCCGACGGGCTCTGGGGGACAGTTTCCACTCCGGAAATCCTGCAGCTCATGAGCGGCAAGGCGGTGGCGCATTTCGTGCCTATGCTGGTTGATACGGCCCTCAAGCGGGCGGGTGGCAGTAGTGACAATGTCACCGTGCTGGCAATGGTATGGGAAACGCCCAATAATTTTGAGCCTTCTTCCATCTCTACTCTGGAGATTGACGACGAGGGCTTTGAGTCCACGATACAGGCTGGGCCTCTCGAAGAGTGTGAGGATGCACTCGACGATGAAGCGATTGAGCGATCGATTGCTGAAATCAACGAGGCCATACGTCGCTCAGCAGAGCGTCAAAAAGCCAAGATCTGACCTGTGCTGCGGACCAATCTGCTCAACTGAGAGTGGCCTATCTAGGCAGGAGTGGCGCTGCAGGTGATGCCTCAGTGTGCTTAGGTAAGGCGTCTCCACGCTTGGGTGTTGCTAAAGGCAAGTGGATCCAAGGGACTCAATTCACTACTTAATCAATAGCTGATAACGCAGGTGTGTAAAGCACTTGCATGGATTTTTATCATGAAAATTGTGCTGGCATCGAACAACCGCGGCAAGCTTGTCGAACTGCAGGCCATGTTTGCTCCACTGGGTGTGGAGTTGATTTGCCAAGGTGATTTGTTTGAGGGTGAGGCCCCCGAGCCTTATGGCACTTTTGTCGAGAATGCACTCTCCAAAGCCCGCTTTGCCGCCGAGAAAACCGGCTTGCCCGCCATTGCCGACGATGCCGGTATGTGCGTGGATCACTTCGGCGGCCTGCCAGGTGTAGATACTGCTTACTACTGCACCCAGTTTGGCTACGAGAAAAGCGACGACAACAATGTGCGCGCGTTGCTCGAGCAGATGCAGGGTGTGGAAAACCGCCGTGCCGCCATGGTCAGTACTTTGGTCGGTGTGCGTTCGCCCAAAGACCCCGAGCCACTGATCGCCGTGGGTCGTGTGCAGGCAGTGTTGACCACCGAGCGCCGTGGCAGCAATGGCTTTGGCTTTGACCCTGTGCTGCTGATTCCCGAGCTGGGTATGACCTTTGCCGAGATGACGCCTGAGGTCAAGCATGCTCACAGCCACCGCGGCATGTCTTCGCAGAAGATGCTGGCCATGGTGAAAGAAAGATGGCTGTAATCAGCTTCACCCCCTGAGCGGCTTTGCCGCTTCCCCCTCTCTGCTTCGCGGAGGGGGACGACAGCCTCGCTGCGGGGCGGCCCTTGCTTGCTGTCTCGTTGTTGGGACATGCTATTTTTTGCAGCATTGGTTCTGACGAGATTTTTCCCATGATCCCCATTCAGCCTCAATCTTCTGAGACTGCAGACGCTGCGGTGCAGCGCGATATTCAGCATTACATGCGGCCCGGCACGCTGCAACTGGGCAGCCTGCCGCCGCTGTCGCTGTATGTGCATCTGCCCTGGTGCCTCAAGAAATGTCCGTACTGCGACTTCAACTCGCATGAGGCGCGCAAGGGCACGGATGCGCTGCCTGAAGATCGTTATATCGATGCGCTAATGGCCGATCTGGAGTCGGCGCTGCCGCTGATCTGGGGGCGTACGGTGCACAGCGTCTTCATGGGCGGTGGCACGCCCAGCCTGTTTTCGCCAGAGTCCATCGACAAGCTGATTGCCGGTCTGCGCGCGCGCTTGCGCATGGAGCCTGACTGTGAAATCACCATGGAGGCCAACCCCGGCACCTTCGAGAAAGATCGTTTCAAGGCTTTTCGCGGTGCGGGGGTGAACCGTCTGTCGATTGGCGTGCAGAGTTTTGATGACCGTTATCTGCAGGCTGTGGGCCGCGTGCACGATGCGGCGCAGGCCAAGGCGGCCGTGCGTGAAGCGGCCGATAACTTCGAGACCTTCAATATCGACCTGATGTATGCGCTGCCGGGCCAGTCCATCGCCGATCTGCAGCGCGATGTGGATACGGCGCTGTCGTTTGCGCCGCCGCATTTGTCCATCTATCACCTGACCATCGAGCCCAATACCTATTTCGCCAAGTACCCACCCGTGGTGCCCGAGGACGATACGGCTTACGAGATGCTGGACCTGATCACGGCCAGCACCCAGCAGGTGGGCATGCAGCGCTATGAGGTCTCCGCCTATGCCAAGGAAGGCCACCAGTGCTTTCACAACAGCAACTACTGGCAGTTTGGCGACTACCTGGGCATTGGCGCGGGCGCGCACAGCAAGCTGAGCTTTGCCCATCGCATCGTGCGCCAGGTGCGCTTTCGCGATCCGGCCCGCTATATGGATATGGCGCTGGCCGGCACGCCGCTGGCGCAGGATTTCGAGATCAAACGCGCCGAGCTGCCGTTTGAATACATGCTCAATGCACTGCGCCTGCGCGGCGGCTTTGCGCTGCAGGAATTCATGGAGCGCACGGGCCTGCCTATGTCGTCCATCGCCAAGGGGCTGGATGAGGCGCAGAGCAAGGGCCTGATCACCCGCGATCTGGGTCGTGTGGTACCCACGGAGCGCGGCTTTGACTTTCTGAGTGATCTGCAGGAAATGTTCCTTTGATCGCTCAGCGTCTGGCGTTTAGCCGCAGCGCAGGGCGGTGATCTTGCCCGCGTCGTTGGTGATGACGTTCAGGCGCTCCTGGTTGTAATCCATGGTTGCAGGCTGGCCTTCACGCATGACGCGCAGCAAGTACGAGCCGGACTTCTGCCGAATGGTCTCCAGGGTCGAGGCCACGGTGTTGTGACCCAGATAAATTTGTACCGGCTCTGCATGGCAAACCTGCAGCTGACGTGCTGCAGGGGCTCTTGTGCGATCGCCTGAGGAGGTTGGGCCATTGCTGGCACAGCCGGCCATCAGCACAGCCAAGCTGGCTGCTGCAATGCCCAGCAAAGGGCGAAGAGGGGAGTGATGTGTCATGCCTCACACCATAGCGCCAGCATGACCCTCAGGGATGCCAGACCACGCCTTCAATATGCAAGCGACTGCAACGGCGATATGCAAAAAACTGATAGCTGCATTCGCTTGTCAGTGCTTGTTAATCGGCTGTTTTGATGCTTTTTTGGCCGCAAGTCTTCGCATTCAGGGCTTGCTGGCGAGAGCTTCGCTTTGAAAGATGCTGGCCTCAATCTGTGCAGCCTGCAGCACTCGCGCGGCTTTTTCAGCACGTTTCTGGCTTTCGAACGGGCCGCTGCGTACACGGGTGACTTCGCCCTTGTTGCTGGCCAGCTTTTGCGTCAGCGCTGGGAGCTTGGACTTCTTTAGCTGTGCCAGAGCTTTGCTGGCACTGGCTGCATCGGAATACACGCCTACATTCAGATAAAACTTGCCGGGGACGAGATCCGCATTGGTTTCGGGTTGGTCGTGATTTTCATTGCCCGCAGGTGTGCTTTGCACCTCAGTCTGTGGTGAAGCGTTGTCGGAAAAAGGCTGAGGAGCAGGCTGAGATGGCTCGCCGGAGACATCTGCGTGGGTTGGTGAAAAGGCTGCCGCTGGGGCGTCGACATTTTCTGCCGGACGTGTGGTGGCAAGAGCTGCTGCCGTGCTTTTTTGAAGTGGCTGCGAGCTGGTTGACGAACTGCCCGGGTCGGTTGCGGCAGGCAGCAAGGCCAGCCCGGCTCCGGCGGCAGCGGCAAGGGGCAAGGCAAGTACCAGCATCGCAGCCGTCTTGTGGTGCGGGGCCTGAGCTTGTGCCTGGAGCACGGCGTGGGCGGAGGCCATGTTGGGTGACTCTGTAACCGCCTGCAGCGTCTGGGCCTTGATCTTGCGCCAGTACCAGCCGTTGCCCAGCAGACCCGGTATGGCCAGTGCCAGCAGCCACAGAGCTGCTGCAACTCCTAGCGCGATGGCCGGTGGCAGTGCAGGACGAATGCCAAACCACCAGATCAGCGCGCCGGCTGCGACCGCAATCAGATATTTCCCCGCTTCGCGCCACAAGCCATTGAGGCAGCACCAGGACAGTGTGAAAAAGGCGGCAGCCATATTCCAGCTGGGCAGGCTGCGATCCAGCGCATCAAAGCGCTTGAATTGGGAGAGGTAAAAGCTGCGAGAGCGGGGCCTCAGGCGGCTGGCATAGAGCTGGGGCAGCATGCCTGTGTCTTCTTCTGCGACATGTTCCACTTCGGGCTTTTCGCTTTGCAGGCTGTGCTGCATGGAGTAGGCCGCTGCCGCGAATGCTCCCGCAATGGAGGCCGGAAGAGGGCTGGCGCTGCTGCCGCGTGATGGCGACTGAGCCGGCTCGTGGTGCTGATCGGAGGCTGAGGAAGGGGACGCAGGTGTAGGGGTGTCCGAGGCGGAAGGCATGGCCGCAATTGTGTCATGGCCCCACATGCTGGCTGCAGGCGCGATTTCAACAAAAAACCGGCACAAGGCCGGCTTTTTGCGGAGCTGAAGCGAACTCAGGCCTGGCGCGCTGGCAGCACGGTGGCGCGGCACTCACCAAAGCCGATGCGGGCGGCGCCGGGCTTTTCGCACCAGCCGGTGAAGACTACGGCATCGCCGTCTTGCAAGAAGGTGCGGGTTTCGCCGTTGGGCAGGCTCAAAGGGTTCTTGCCGCCTTCGGTGATTTCCAGCAGCGCACCAGCTTCAGTGGCTGTGGGGCCGGACAGCGTGCCTGTGCCCATCAAGTCGCCAGGTTGCAGGTCGCAGCCGTTGACGGTGTGGTGGGCCACCAGTTGCGCCATGGTCCAGTATGCGTGGCGGTAGCTGGTCTGGGTGATTTGGGCCGCGTCCTGGCCCGCAGCGCGCATCTGGGCGGTCTGGATGGCGACGGTGAGCTGCACATCCAGCGCGCCGCTTTGCCAGTTGGCGTCGGAGCTGAGGTAGGGCAGGGGCTGTGGGTCTTCTGCGGGACGGGTGAAGGCGGTGCGGTAGGGCGCAAGCGCTTCCAGTGTCACGATCCAGGGCGAGATGCTGGTGGCGAAGTTCTTCGACAGAAACGGGCCGAGCGGCTGGTATTCCCAGGCCTGCACATCGCGGGCCGACCAGTCGTTCAAGAGGCACAGGCCGAAGATGTGGTTTTCCGCATCATCAATGCCAATCGCGTCACCCCAGGCGTTGCCTGCGCCGGCGTAGATGCCCATCTCCAGTTCGTAGTCCAGGCGGTTGCAGGGCAAGAGAGCAGGATCTGCATCGGGGGCCTTGAGCTGACCATTGGGACGCTTGAAATCCACGCCCGAGATGCGGATGCTGGAGGCGCGGCCGTGGTAGCCGATGGGCACCCACTTGTAGTTTTCCATCAGCGGGTTGGTGGGGCGAAACAGCTTGCCCACATTGGTGGCGTGATAGACGGAGGTGTAGAAGTCCGTGTAGTCGCCCACTTGCACAGGCACGGTGTATTCCACTTCGGACTGGGGCACCAGGCAGGCCTTGAGCGCGGCTTCTTCCTTGGCACCGGCACGCAGCGCACGCGACAGCGCCAGGCGCAGGGCGGACCATTGTGCGGGGCTCATGCCCATCAGTGCATTGAGCTGGCCCTGCGCAGCGGCCTCCACCTGCGCCAGCACATCGGTGGGCAGGGCGTTGGCATCACGCACGGCGGCCATGTCCAGCACCTGGTCGCCAATGGCTACGCCGCCGCGAAAGGCTTCATTACCCGCTTTGCGGCGAAAGACCGCAAAGGGCAGGTTCTGGATGGGAAAGTCGCTCTTGCCGGTGTTGGCGCTGGCCACCCAGCTTTGCAGGCCGGTGTCGTGGGTTTCGTTCAATGCCATGTTCATCTCCTTGAATCAATATCAGTAAAAATGGGTTGTAACGCTTATGGGGTATGCGCTATCTGCTATTAATTTTTTATCTTTATGGTGCGGGGACTTCAGGCCGCAGTAAAGCCTCCATCCATATTCCATTGCGCACCACGAACCTGGGCTGCGTTGTCGCTGGCCAGAAAGCTGACCAGTGCGGCCACTTGCTCCACCGTCACGAAAGCCTGCGAGGGCTGCTTGGCTCCGAGCAGTCTGGCGCGGGCGGTGGACTCATCCAGTCCTTCGCGCAGGGCCAGGGCATCGATCTGGGCCTGCACCAGCGGTGTCAGCACCCAGCCGGGGCAGATGGCGTTGCAGGTGACGGGGGTAGTCGCCAACTCCAGTGCCACAGATTTGGTCAGGCCCAGCAGTCCATGCTTGCTGGCCACATAGGCGCTCTTGTGGGCCACGCCCACCAAAGCGCTGACGGAGGCCATATTGATAATGCGCCCCCAGCCGCGCGCCAGCATGGCGGGGGCACAGGCCTGAATGGTGTGAAACGGAGCGCTGAGGTTGACGGCCAGCAAGGTGTTCCATTGCTCGGCGGGAAAGCTCAATACCGACTCCACATGCTGCACACCTGCGTTGTTGACGAGGATGTCCACCTCACCCAACTCGGCAGCGATGCGCCGGGCCAGGGGGGCGATGGCTTCACTGTGGCTGAGGTCAAGCGTGTAGTAACGGGCTGCCACACCCAGAGACCGCAGCTCGGCCAGTTGTGCGTCAGTATCGGCGGATGCGGGCTTGCTGCCATGCAGGGCAATGGCAGCACCTTCGCGGGCCAGTTGCCTGGCCGTCGCCCAGCCGATGCCGCTGGTGGATCCGGTGATCCAGGCTACACGGCCAGCATGGGGCTTGGGGGGCGGGTAGGAGGAAGGGACTGTGGTCATTTGAGCAAGTCCATTTCCATGTGTACGTATTCGCTGATGAAGCGTACCTTGGCCCAGTAGACGATCAAGCCCTGCGGGTTGCAGGCCCAGCGCAGCGCCTGCATCAGCGGCGTGCCCAGCGGCACGCCCAGATGCTCGGCAATCAGTTCGTCGGCGGGGGCCACGCTCAGGTACTGGCGGGCTGTGGCGATTTGCGATGGATCGCTGCCCAGTGCCTGAGCCAGCGTTGCGCGCTCCAGTTGCTCTTGCAGCTTGGGATAGAGGTCTTGCGCCAGATACAGCTCGGACAGACAAAACCGTGCATCGTCATGGCTGTGCACGCGCAAAAAATAGGTATAGGCAGGAGCCAGCTCGCCGGGGCTGGGAAAGCCGGCGGGAATGGGTGGCACGCTGTCATTGGCTTGCTGCAGCGTGGTTTGCTGAATCTGCTCCCCAAAGGCCACCAGCTCTTGCCAGGTGGTAGGCAGCAAAAAGGAGGGTGGCTTGTAAGGCTGGCCCATGACCTTGGTGCCGCCGCGCTTGCGTGTCTCCAGCAGGCCTTCGTCAACCAGTGCATGAACAGCCATGCGCACCGTGGTGCGCGAGACGCCATGCAGGGCTTCCAGCTCTTCCACGGTGGGAATGCTGTCACCGACTGGCCATTCGCCAGTTGCGATCTTGTTTCGAAAGAGCCGGGCCAGCTGTAGATGCAGCTTGTCGCGGGTCTGTGGGGCGGGGGACACGGAGCTCATGGCAGATAGAAGTGGATGCAGTTTAGCAAATAAAGTATTCAAACTGATACTTTATTTGTGGTGATGAATCGCGCTGTTCAAAAACTCTTCAAGAGTTCACAAATGTCACCATTTTTGCGGCACGAATGACTTTTAAACTCAGCGATTTGATAGCAGAGAGCGCGCGCAGCCTTTGGCTGCAGGGCGCATGGACAGGGCAAAGTGTGCCCGGAAGTTTGGACGTTTCATGCAGCAGAGTTATGAGTGGCAGTTTTTCCGCGCCGGTGATGTGGACCAGGTGGTCATACGCACAGGCCAGGACATTGCCCATATCGGAGAGTTGGATCAGAAGCTGTGGGTGGCGCTGGCCTGCCCCACAAGAGGCATTGAATTCGACAGCGTCACGCTGGACCTGATTGACGAGAGCAAGGATGGGCGCATTCGCCCGCCCGAGCTGGTGGCCGCCTGCGAGTGGGCCGTGGCCCGTGTGCGTGACCCGCAGGTGCTGGCCGATGGCGGTGATGTGCTGCAACTGGCCAGCATCAATGACGCGACGCCCGAAGGTGCGCAACTGTTGGCCGAAGCCCGCCGCGTGCTGGTCCTGGCCGGCCAGCCCGACGCCCAGGCCATCACGCTGGAGCAGGTGCAGCAGCGTCTGGCATCGCTGCAGGCCTTGCGCTTCAACGGTGACGGTGTGGTCAGCGCAGTCACTGCAGAGGGCGATGAGGCGCTGGCGGCGCTGATCGCGCGCATCCAGGAGCTGTATGGTGCCGTGGACGGCAGCGATGGCGTGTCCGGCATTGACCGCAGCAAGGCCGATGCCTTCTGGGCGGATGTGCAAAGCCTGCAGACCTGGTTTGCGCAGGCTGCCGAGCTGGGCTGCCATCTGCAGCCGCGTGCATTGGCGCTGGCTGCGGCCGAGGCGGTGAATGCTGTCCAGGCCAAGATTGATGACTTTTTTGCGCGCACGCGACTGGTGGAGTTCGATGCCAATGCGCGTGCACCGCTCAACCCCACGGCTGAAGGGTATGCAGCTCTGGGTGCCCAGGTGCTCAGCAATGCATCGGAGTCTTTGGCCGCTTTGCCACTGGCCAGCGTGACCGGCGAGCGTTGCCTGCCGCTGGTGCAGGGTGTGAACCCTGCCTGGGCAGCCGCTTTGCAGACGCTGCGCGAGCAGGCCGTACAGCCGGTGTTCGGTGAAGCGCTGGTCGCGATCACTGAAGAGCAATGGGAGCAGCTCAAGACCATGCTGGCCAACTGCCAGCAGTGGCTGGCGGCTTGCCCCGCCACGCCGCTGGGTGCCATCAGCGAAGCCGAAGTGCTGCAGTTGCAGGTCAGCGAAATGCAGCAGTCGCTGGCGCAGTTACTCGACCAGGATGAGGCGGAGAAGGAGCATGCCGAGCAGGCCATGGCGCTGGAAAAGCTGATCCGCCTGCAGCGTGATCTGCTGCCGCTGCTGAACAACTTTGTGTCCTTCTCCAGCTTCTACCGCCGCGAGGGTGCTGCCTTTCAGGCCGGTACGCTGTTCCTGGATGGACGCAGCTGCGATCTGACCGTGGAGGTGGTCGATGCCGCTGCCCACTCGGCGCTGGCGGCCATGGCCAAAACCTATCTGGCCTACTGCGAATGCAGGCGCGGTGCGGAGAAGAAAACGATTGTGGCGGCCTTCACCGCCGGTGATGTGGACTTCTTGTTCGTGGGCCGCAACGGCGTGTTCTATGACCGCGCGGGCAATGACTGGGATGCGACCATCGTCAAGCTCATCGACAACCCGACCAGTATTGGCCAGGCCTTCTTCTCGCCTTACAAGAAGTTCCTGCGCATGATCGAGGAGCAGGTGGCCAAGCACGCTGCAGCCAAGAACGACCTGGTCAACACCAACCTGAGCGATAGCGCCGCCAAGCTGACGACCGCACCCAAGGAACTGGCCCCCGCTGCTGCACCGCGCAAGACCGATGTGGGCACGGTGGCCGCCATTGGCGTGGCTCTGGGTTCCTTGAGTGCAGTGTTGGTGGGCATCTTTGGCAAGTTCATCGAGCTGGGCCCGTGGATTCCCATGGCCATTCTGGGCATCATCCTGGCCATCTCTGGCCCCAGCATGATGATTGCCTGGCTCAAGCTGCGCCAGCGCAGCCTGGGGCCGATTCTGGATGCCAGTGGCTGGGCCATCAATGGCCGCATGAACATCAATCTGGGCCTGGGGCAAAGCCTGTCGCAAACCGCCAAGGTGCCGCTGAACGCCAAGCGCAGCCTGGCTGATCCCTATGCCGACAGCCATGGCCTGCGCAACACCCTGTGTGTGCTGGCGCTGGTTGCGGTGGCAGTGTTGCTGGCCTGGCGCATGCATTGGCTGGACAGTGTGCTGCCAGCCAGTTGGCAGCGTGCACCCGCTGCCACAGCGGTGACTGCTCCAGCCGAGCCAGCCGCTGCTGTTGCTCCTGCTGCGGGTGACACAGCAGCCCAGTAAGGTAAGCGCCGGCACCGGCTGCAGGCCTGAGGCCGCAGGCGGATAATCGCCAGCCTGTGCCTGTGCCAGTGTCAGAGAGGTTTTCTTTGCGCTGGCCGCCCCTGAGAGGGCACCTTTTGTAGCCATCCATCAGTTTGTCGAAGACGCAAAAGCCAATGGTTTTTGCGTCTTTTTTGCTGGTGCGACTGGAAAAACGTCCACGCATACAGGCGTGGCAGGAAAGCAAGGCATGAGCTGGCAAGACTTCAAGCACCAATACCTGGTGCGCTTCTGGTCGCCCGTACCCGCAGTCATTGCGGCGGGCGTTCTATCCGCGTATTACTTCGGCATCACCGGCACCTTCTGGGCCGTGACCGGGGAGTTCACCCGCTGGGGTGGGCATCTGCTGCAGTTCGCGGGCGTGGACCTCAGCAACTGGGGCTACTTCAAAGTCATCGGCTTGGAGGGCACGCCGCTGACGCGCATTGACGGGCTGATGATCATCGGCATGTTCGTCGGCTGTTTCTCGGCCGCGCTCTGGGCCAATAACGTCAAGCTGCGCATGCCCAACCACCGCATTCGTGTGTATCAGGCCATCATCGGCGGCATCATCGCGGGCTTTGGTGCGCGTCTGGCCATGGGCTGCAATCTGGCCGCTTTCTTCACCGGCATTCCCCAGTTCTCGCTGCACGCCTGGTTCTTTGCGATTGCCACGGCCATTGGCTCGCTGGCAGGTGCAAAGGTCAGCCTGCTGCCCATCTTCCGCATTCCCGTGAAGCTGCAAAAAGTCAGCGCACCCAAGCCTTTGGCCCAGCGCGAGGCCCAGGCCAAGCGTCGTTTTCGCATCGGCATGGCACTGTTTCTGGCCTGCGTGGCCTGGGGCATCTGCAAGGCCGCTGAAGCGCCCAAGCTGGGCATGGCAATTTTGTTCGGTCTGGCCTTTGGCCTGATCATCGAGCGCGCCCAGGTTTGCTTTACCTCGGCATTCCGCGACCTGTGGATCACGGGCCGCACGCAGATGGCCAAGGCCATCATTGCCGGCATGGCCGTGGGCACCATCGGCATCTACAGCTATGTGCAACTGGGCATGGACCCCAAGATTTTCTGGGCCGGCCCCAATGCCGTCATCGGCGGCCTGCTGTTCGGCTTTGGCATTGTGCTGGCCGGCGGCTGCGAAACCGGCTGGATGTACCGCGCCGTTGAGGGCCAGGTGCACTACTGGTGGGTGGGCCTGGGCAATGTGATCGGCTCCACGCTGCTGGCGCTGGTCTGGGACGATCTGGCTCCCGTGATCGCCGTCAACTACGACAAGGTCAACCTGCTCAAGGAACTGGGCCCGCAAGGCGGCCTGCTGGTGACCTATGTGATGCTGGGTATCTCGCTGGGCCTGGTGCTGTGGTGGGAAAAGCATTTCTTTGCCCAAAAAGCCCGTCTGGCCGCTGCTGCAGCGAGCATCGCGTAATCAAAGGATTCTTCATCATGAGTGATAGCAAATACATTCCCGACTTCCGCCTCGACATGCTGGGCGAGCCCTGCCCCTATCCCGCCGTGGCCACGCTGGAAGCCATGCCCAGCCTGCAGCCCGGCCAGATTTTGGAAGTGGTGTCGGATTGCCCGCAGTCCATCAACAACATCCCGCTGGACGCCAAGAACCACGGCTATGAAGTGCTGGAGATTCAGCAAGACGGACCCACGATCCGATACTTGATTCGGAAGTGACACCCCCTGAGGCGCTTTGCGCCTTCCCCCTCTCTGCTTCGCGGAGGGGGACGACAGCCTCGCTGCGGGGCGGCCCTTGCTCGCTGTCTCTTTGTTGGGGTGTGGCGGTTTTAGGCGCTGCGCTCTGAATCCTTGTTTGAGAAATTCGCCATGACACAAAAAATCGTTTTGATCGTTCACGCCGCGCCTTATGGCAGCGAGCGTTGTTTGTCGGCTTTGCGCGTGGCGACGGCCTTGCGTGGGCACGATGACAAGCCTGAGGTGAAGGTGTTCTTGATGTCCGATGCCACCGTGGTCGGTCTGCCCCATCAGCATGACGGTGCGGGCAGCGGTCTGCAGACCATGGTCGAGCATCTTGTGGCCGAGGGCGTGGCCGTCAAGCTGTGCCGCACCTGTGTGCTGGCGCGCGGGCTGGCTGGGCTGACGCTGATTGCGGGCGTGGAAATCGGCACGCTGCCCGAGCTGGCGGACTGGACGCTGGCGGCCGACAAGGTCATCACCTTCTAAGAGCCGCTAACACAGCCCTTGATCTCAACCGCAAACCTTAGGTTTTCTGGGTCGTTTTAGAGACTCTAAAAGCCACTAAGCCCGCTGGTCACTGTCCAATACCGCTCTCGCGGGTGCGGTATTGGCGGCTGCGGCGGCAAGCTGCCCTAGAGTGCTGCTCTGTACTCACCGAAGCACTTTGGATGTGTTGACGTCCAAAGTGCTTTTTTCATTTCATTTGATGACAGGAGCCAACTATGGGCCGTGCGATCCATTCCGCGCATGAACTTCTCGCCACCAATGAGCGTGAGCTCTACGATCTTTCTCAGTCCGACGCCGAGCTGGGCAAGCTGAGCCCGGCCCAGCGCCGCCTGCACCTGCAGCGCGCTCGCGGCATGCGTGACCGTGCACGTGCGCTGTACCGCAAGCAAGTCAGCCATACCTTGCACCACACGGCCACCAAGCGTGGCTTCACGGGCATGGCCAATGAGCGCACGCGTCAGAAGGCGCAGGTACTGTCCGACGTGGTGCGCAAGCTGTCGGGCGAGGCCGCCTGAATTCACAGAGCTTCTGCTTCTACTGCTGCAGACTGCTCTTGAAATATGAGCTGATGGCGCACGCCATTCTTTGAGTTCAGGGTTGAATCACCCTGAATCCTTTGAAGGACGTGCGCAGTCAGCTCATTTTTTATGCCTGCGACAAGCCCACACTGGACAGCAGTGGCATGCCGGTACGGCGGGTGAATTCTTCGTAGCTGATGGGCGGGCCCATGCGTGTGCCGGCGCTGTTGGCCTGCCAGTACACCCAGCTCTTGCGCGTGCTGGCGTCATAAACCAGCTTGAAGATGTAGTCAGGCACGGCCACCTTGCCAGCACCGATGGTGGATGCGTTTTGTGTGAATACCGGGCCGGTGAAGACATAGACATCGCCCTGGGCGCGCAGTGCGTACTTGCGCGTGGCCTGTTCCACCTGGCTCCAGGCTCCGGCGTTGTGACTCTGGTTCTGCGGCACCATGTTCGCCAGGCTGAAGCTCTGGGCCATGGCTTCGGGCGTGTTCATGTCGGCAGCCGGGGCCATGTGGCCGCGTGAATAACCCGAGCGCTTGTAGTCGTCCAGCTCGGAGCGCTCGGCACGCGGCAGGCGGGCATCGGCATAGAACTTGTCGGTGCGCTGCAGACCCTGCGCTTGCTGCAGCATTTTTCGATTCAGCCGCTGGGCGACAAAAACCGGGGTCTTGGTGCTGCCGTTATGCAATACGGCAAAGCCGGAAAAGCACAGCTCGCGCTCATGGGGCTGCCATTGCAAGGCCGGGGCCTTGCCACCCGGAAAGAACTGAGGGCAGCTGGCAAAGCGTGTGCTCTGAGCCGCAGCGTTGGTGTCAGCTCTATCGACCCTGCCGGCCACGCTGCCCGAGTGGGCAATGGAGGGCGAGCTTGGCCCTTGCAAGTCAGGCCAGCCGTTTTTGCGAAAGGCCTGCAGCGTCTGGTTCAGGCTATCCAGAGCAGGAATATGCAGGGCAGCAAGGGCCTGGTCGAGCAGCTTTTCGGCAGAAGTGCCGGGGTTGAAGCTGCAGCTGGCAATCTGAAAGCTGGCGAGAGCCGCTGCCCCGGCAGATAGCGCAAAGCGCTTGATGCGGGAGAAGCTGAAGGCTGAAGCTTTGGAGGCAGTGCCGCGCTTGCGCGCAGGCGTTTTCTTTTTCTTGGCGGTCGTCATTCAGGCGGCAATGTTACGCCGCTTGAGTGCTTCCAAAAGCATAGTGCAGCCCGCAGGCTGCTCTTTGTGTTGCGACTTGTTAAGCCGCCTTGCGGGAGCGGCTTCAGTGAAGCCGTGCAGCACTGCCCGGACGGTTGATTTCAGGCGCTGCGCAATGCGTGGCGGACTCGTTCATGGCGATGTCATGCTCGTGCTTGGCCACTTCGACCGACATGGCCTGCGGCAGTGATACAGCGTTCTTCACCGCCAGAATTTCGGCCATCACACTCACGGCGATTTCCGCCGGCGTCTTGCTGCCGATATACAGGCCGATGGGGCCGCGCAACTTGGCCAGCGAGGCCTCGGTCTCGCCAAAGTGCTCCATCATGCGATCGCGCCTGGCGTGGTTGTTGCGGCGCGAGCCTATGGCGCCGACATAAAAGGCCGGGCTGTGCAGGGCTTCGAGCAAGGCCAGGTCGTCGAGCTTGGGGTCGTGGGTCAGGGCGACGATGCAGCTGCGCGCATCGGGCTTGAAGGCGGTGACGGCATCGTCCGGCATATCGGTGACTCTGCTGGCCTGGTGTACCGACCAGCTGCCCATGTATTCCTCGCGCGGGTCGCAGACGGTGACCGTAAAGCCATTGAACAAGGCCATGGTGGCCAGATATTCGGACAGGGCACCGGCACCGATCAGCAGCATGCGGTAGCCGGGGCCGAGATGGTTGGTGAGTGTGCGGCCGTCGAACTCCAGCGCAACGGGCTGCTCGGCCGTTTGCAGTGTCACCTCACCGCTGCTGCAGTCAACGCTGCGCTTGACCAGTGAGCCTGACTCCAGCTGGGCCACCAGTTTTTGCAGACTGGCCGCGTCGGGGTTGAATTCCAGCAACAGCTCCAGCGTGCCGCCGCAGGGCAGGCCGAAGCGGTGGGCCTCGTCGGCGCTGACACCGTAGCGCACCAGCGCGGGCGGCGCGTCTGGAATGCCCAGATTCTGGTTCAGCGCCTTGGTATGGCGGGCGATCAAGTCGTCTTCAATGCAGCCTCCGGATACCGAGCCAATGGCGCGACCATCCTCGCGCAAGGCCATCATGGAGCCCACGGGGCGCGGCGATGAGCCCCAGGTACGAACCACCGTGGCCAGCAGGGCGCGCTGACCGGCGCTACGCCAGTCACGCAATGCCTTGAGAACCAGGACGTCGATGTTGTCCATTGCTTGCTTTCTCTGTTGCTTTGGCATGCCGCCATCTGTGGAGTCGGCACTTGCTTGGAAGGCCGTGCAGCCTCCACACAGGCCTTTGAAGTACGGGGAAAAGGCCTTCCCGGTTCATATGAACAGATATGACCGGGGAAGGCCGCCTGCAGAAGTGGGCTCAGTGCGCTGCAGCCTGTGTTTGCCGGCGCAACTGGGCGACCTTGGCGCCGAGATCCTTCCACTCATCCACGCCGTACTGGGCACGCATGGTGTTGAGCAAGGTGGCGATCTGTGCATCGCTCAGGGCATGTCGGAAGGCCGGCATGGTGCCCAGGTCGGCATGGGCTGGGTGCTGCACGCCTTCGAGAACGGCCATGATGGCGTTGTCGGGCGAGGACGAATGCAGGCTGGTGCTCAGCGCCAGTTGCGGGCGCACGCCAAAGCTGCTGGCCGAAGGATCGGCCTTGTGGCAAGCCATGCAGGCACCTTGATAGAGGCGGTAGCCTTCGGAGTCCAGCGCCAGCTTGGGCTTACCTGTTTTTTCTTCGATCAATGCCTTGGCATCGCCGGGTGCTGCATCGGCGTTGCGGTAGCTCATCAGATAGGTGGCAATGGCGTTGATGTCGGCATCGCTTTGCTGTGACAGGCCGTGGGCCACGGGAGCCATGGGGCCGGCAGCCACGCTGTGGCGGGCCGAGAAGCCGGTCTTCATATAGTCGACCAGATCCTGCCTGGTCCAGGGCAGGGGCGAGGCCGTCTTGTCCGTCAGAGCTGGTGCATCCCAGCCTTCGGCGCTGCCGCCGGCGAAGTGAAATTCACCGGTCTTTTCCGCCGCCAGGCCGTTGCGCGGTGTGTGGCAGGCGCTGCAGTGCCCCAGGCCTTCGACCAGATAGGCGCCGCGATTCCACTCGGGAGCCTGTGTTTCATCGTCCTTGACGACGCCGGGCTTGAGGTAGAGCCAGTTCCACGCGGCAATGCCGCGGCGCACGTTGTAGGGGAAGTTCAGCGCAGTCTTGGGCGCTTCGTTCTGCACAGCGGGCTCGCTCATCAGGAAGGCATAAAGCGCCTGCATGTCTTCGTCCGTCACGCGGCTGAAGGCCGTGTAGGGGAAGGCGGGGTAGAGGTAGCTGCCTTCACGGTCCACGCCATGGCGCATGGCGCGCTCAAAGGCCGCGTAGCTCCAGCTGCCGATACCGGTTTGCATATCGGGCGTGATGTTGCTGGTGTAGATGGTGCCGAAGGGGCTGGGCATGGCCAGGCCGCCCGCATTGGTCTTGCCGTTGGGTGCTGTGTGGCAGACCGCGCAGTCGCCCATGGCTGCAAGCAGCTTGCCCTTGGCAATCTGCTGGGGTGTGAAGTCTGCGGCGGGAATGGCGGCTTGGGGTGCGATCTCGCCCTGATGGGTGAGTGCCATGCCGGCGGCTGCCAGCACGACAACCACGGCAGCGCCACCGACGAGGATTTTTTGAAGCTTTCGCATGGGGGTGTTCTTTATCTGTGGAATCACTGGGCCGAGGCAGCGCTGGCCTCAGTCTTGGCTTTTTTGAGTGCGGCCAGCACGCGGCTGGGCGTGAAGGGCACTTCAAACAGGCGCACGCCGGTGGCGTCGAAGAAGGCGTTGGCTACTGCCGCAGCGCTGGGCACGGAAGCCGACTCGCCTGCACCCATGGGCGCTTCGTTGGGGCGCTCGACCAGCAGCGAGTCGATCTCGGGCAGCTCGTCAAAGCGCAGGATGGGGTAGCCGCCCCATTCCAGAGAGGTCACACCGCTCTTGTCGAAGGTGACGAATTCCTTGAGCACACGGCTGGCAGATTGCACCACGTTGCCGTGCACCTGATGGCGCACGCCTGCGGGGTTGACCATGGCACCGGTGTCCTGGGCGACAAAGATCTTGTCGATCTTGATCTCGCCCGTTTCGCGGTCCACGGTGACATCGCAAACCCAGGTGGCCCAGGCAGCGCCGTAGCCGGGGAACTTGCTGTGGATGTAGCGCGCATAGGCAAAGCCGCGGCCCTTGACCAGGCGCTGCTCTGCAGGTGCGGGGTTGCGGTGGGCCGGGCCATCGACCCAGCTGCATTGCTTCTTGGCCTCGGCAATCAAGGCGACGGCGCGAGGGTCCTTGAGGTAGCGAAGGCGGTACTCGATGGGGTCGGCCTTGGCCAGATAGGCGCACCCGTCGATCCAGGATTCGTGGGCAAACACATTGGGCAGGGCCGAGACGCCGCGCATCCAGGAGGCGCGCACGATGGGCACGGCATCCTGGGAGATCATGCGCATCTTGGGATACTCGTACTGCGGGATGGCCGTGCGGTCGCCCATTTGCTGGGCATCGACCTTGGCGGAAACCTTGCCCGTGAGGATCAGGGCCAGCGCAGAGGCGTTGTTGGAGGGGTAGCAGGTGCGCAGCTCATAGGCCGTGACATTGTGCTGCTCGTCCATGCCGCCGCGCACGCGGATCAACTGGCCCGTGCCCTTGGGCTCCCAGCCGGACTCCTGCTCGCGCATCAGTTGCACGCGCACCGGCTTTCCGCCGACGGCTGCGGACATCAGCACGGCATCGGAGCAGACGTCATCGGCGCAATTGCGGCCGTAGCAGCCCGAGGCTTCGAGGCGGGTCACATTGACGTTGTCGGCATTCACGTCCATGAGCTTGGAGATGTCCTTGCACACGTCGTGAGGGTTTTGAGAGCCGGTCCAGACCTGAATCTGGCCATCGCCCACCTGAGCAATCGCGCAGGACGGGCCGATGGAGCCGTGAGCGTGATAGGGCCAGACATAGTCGCGTGTCAGCTGAATCTTGGCTTGCTCTACCGCTTGCAGTGCGCCTTCATCTTCCTGCAGCACGCGATCGGTCTTGTCGTGATCGACCAGGGTCTGGTGCAGGCCGGAAAGGGACAGATCGGGCAGGCCTGCCCAGTCCTTCCAGGTGACCTTGAGCTGGCGCATGGCGGCAATGGCCTGCTCTTCACGCTCGGCAACCACGCCGACAAAGTCGCCCTGGACCACGAGCTTGACGATGCCGGGCAGATGGGCGATGGACTTTTCATCGACCGATACCAGGCTCGAGCCCAATGGTGCCGTGGCGTCAGCACCGGTATACGGGGGGCGGATCACGCGGCCATGCAGCATGCCGGGAACGCGCAGGTCGTGGATATAGGTCAAGGCGCCCAGCACCTTGTTGGGAATGTCCACGCGCTGCACCGATTTGCCGATGTATTCGAAGCCCGACTTGCGCAGTTCGATCTTTTCATCGACTTCAATCTGCAGATCCAGACCTTGCACCAGCTCGCCATAGCCGTAGCGCTTGCCACCCGCGATGACAAAACCCTTTTGCGTGGTGATGCGCTCGGCAGGAATGCCGGATTTTTCGCTGGCCAGCTTGATCAGCAGCTGGCGTACCTGCGCTGCGGCATGGCGCATGGGCAGGGATGAAACCTGGATGGTGTTGCTGGCAATGGTGGGGCCGAGGTCGGGGGTACGGGCTGTGTGGCCGAGCACCATGGTGACGGTAGAGAAGTCCACATACAGCTCATCGGCCACCAGCTGTCCCAGCGCCGTGCGTATGCCTGTGCCCAAGTCCACGTGGCCGTTGTAGGCCGTGACGGAGCCATCTGCACCGATGGCGATAAAGCTGTCCACCAGCTTAACCGAAGGAATGGCAAATGGCCCCTTGGCAGCGGTTTCTGGCGCAGTCTGGGCCATGAGCAGATGGCCACCCGCGACGGAGCCGACCATGAGCATGCCGCCTGCCTTGAGCAATTGACGACGGGTGAGCTGGGCTTGATTGTCTTTGGTGAAGAATTTCATGATCAGGCAGCCTTTGCTGGTGTGGATGCGACTGCGGCAGGAAGAGCGGGGCTGTGGCCTTGTGCAATCAGCTCGCGAGCACGTGCGGCGGCCTGCATGATTTCCACATGGGTGCCGCAGCGGCACAGATGGCCCGACAAGGCGTGCTTGACCTCTTCGTCCGTTGCCTTGGGCTGCTGGTTGAACAGTGCAACCAGCGCCATGATCATTCCGTTGGTGCAGTAGCCGCATTGCGCAGCCTGTGCACCAACAAAAGCCTGCTGCACCACATGCAGGGTGTAGCTGCGCGATGCGGCGGGGGCCTCGCTCTTGGCAGCGCTGACATCCAGCACGGCACGGTCTTGCAAAGCCTGGGCACTGGCGGCCTTGCTGGCGTCAGGCGACAGGCCTTCCAGCGTGGTGACCTTCTTGCCATCGACGGCTTTCAAGGGAACGGAGCAGGAGCGCGCCACCTTGCCGTCGATCAACACAGCGCAGGCACCGCATTCGCCCAGGCCGCAGCCGAACTTGGGGCCGTTGAGCTGCATGTCGTTACGCAGCACGTACAAAAGAGGAGTGTCGGCAGCGGCGCTTTGCGCATCCACTTCCTGGCCGTTCAGAGTGAATTTCATGACGTCAGCAGATCGTAGGTTCAAGAACTTGGTCTTATATATGTATAGACCATTATATGACTAGACAAAATTGCTGTGCACTGACTTGATCTAAAGCAGACTCGGTGGACTCAGGCGAGTCTTGGTAGCACCTGGTCAATATTTGCGCCGAGCAAACATTGTCTGTAGCGGACGTGCAGTGAAAAATCCTGACCGTCGGAGCAGTAAAAAGACCTAGGGCTGCTCCTACAGAAACAGCAAAAGCACTGCTTATAAAAGGCAAGGTTTAGTGATGGTGGTGGGCCCTAGAGGGGGAGTCGATCCTTGAATGAGGTGTGTGCAATAGGTCCAGACAATCCGGGATCGCATCGTGGAAGAGGACGCAGTTCTTAACCGCAGGATCAGCTTGAAGTGGCGTTCACCGAGTGACTTATCGGATTGCTATCCAACGCTGATATCGCAAGAATCGACACTGTTTCATCAAGCGAAATCGGAGACAAACATGACTGCTGAAGCCACAGCTTCTGTTGTTGAACTCAAGCAGGGCGGTGACATCCTCCTCATCACCATCAACAACCCGCCCGTCAATGCGCTGGGCGCTGCGGTGCGCCAGGGCCTGGTTGCTGCGATGGAGCAGGCGGATGCCAACGCCGCCGTCAAGGCCGTGGTCATCGTGGGTGCTGGCAAGGCCTTTATTGCAGGCGCCGATATTCGCGAGTTTGGCAAGCCTCCGGTTGAGCCTTTTCTGCCTGATGTCTGTAATCGCATTGAAGCCTGCAACAAGCTGGTGGTGGCCGTGGTACATGGCCCGGCACTGGGTGGTGGTCTGGAAATTGCCATGTCGGCCCATTACCGCCTGGCGCTTCCTGGTGCTAAGGTGGGCCTGCCTGAAGTTGCTCTGGGCCTGACTGCTGGTGCCGGTGGCACGCAGCGTGCGCCGCGCCTGATGGGAGTGAAGGCCGCAACCGAGCTGATGCTTAGCGGCAAGCCCATCAGTGCGCAGGCTGCGCTGGCAGCCGGTCTGGTGGACAAGCTGGAAGAGGGCGCAGACCCCGTGGCCGCCGGTCTGGCCTATGCACATGAGTTGCTGGCGCAGGGCGCACCGCTGCGCCGAACCAGTGCTGAGCAGAGCCGTCTGGCAGACAAGGCCGCAGCGCTGGCTGATCTGGAAGCTTTGCGTGCCGATACCGCGAAGAAGTCACGCGGCCTGTTCTCGCCCATGAAGATCATCGACTGCGTGCAGGCCGCTGTAGAACTGCCTTTCGCCGAGGGCCTGAAGTTCGAGCGCGCCCAGTTTCTGGCCTGCATTGACAGCCCGCAGCGCCAGGGTTTGATTCACGCTTTCTTTGCCGAAAAAGAAACTGCCAAGATTCCCGAAGCCAAGGCCGCACAGCCGCGAGCCTTCAGCAAGATCGCCATCATCGGCGGCGGCACCATGGGCGCGGGCATCACCGTGTCGGCACTGGATGCAGGTCTGACCGTGACCATGATCGAGCGCGATGCCGAATCCATCGCGCGTGGCCAGGCTAATGTCGAGAAGGTCTACAACGGCTTGATCGCCAAGGGCCGCATGACGGAAGAGGCCAAGGCTGCCGTGATGGCGCGCTACACCCCGTCGACCAGCTATGACGACATCGCCGATGTGGATCTGGTGATCGCGGCGGTCTTCGAAGATCTGGAAGTCAAGAAGGCTGTGTTCAAGGAGCTGGACCGCGTCTGCAAGAGTGGCGCCGTGCTGGCCACCAACACCTCGTATCTGGACATCGACGCGATTGCCGCCGTCACTAGCCGCCCGCAAGATGTGATCGGCCTGCACTTCTTCAGCCCGGCCAACATCATGAAGCTGCTGGAGATCGTCGTGCCCGCCAAGGTGGCACTCGATGTGGTGACCACGGCCTTTGAGCTGGCCAAGAAGATGAAGAAGGTGCCGGTGCGCGCAGGCGTGTGCGATGGCTTTATCGGCAACCGCATTCTGGCTACCTACAAGCAGGCCGCTGACTACTTGATGGAAGACGGAGCCAGTCCCTACGAAATCGACGAGGCCGTGCGCGGTTTCGGCTTTGCCATGGTCCCGTTCCAGGTCACGGACCTGGCCGGTGGCGATATCGGCTGGGCCAGGCGCAAACGCCGCGCTGCCACGCGCGACCCTAATGCTCCGGTCGCCCGCTATGTGGAGATTGCCGACCGCATCTGCGAGCAGGGCTGGTTCGGCCAGAAGACGGGACGAGGCTTTTACCTTTACCCACAAGGCGCGCGCATCGGTCAGCCCGACCCCGAAGTGCTGGCGATTGTGAATGCAGTGCGTGCCAAAAAGGGCGTGACGCCGCGCCCGTTCACGGCCGAGGAAATCATGCGCCGCTACATGGCCGCCATGGTCAACGAAGGCGCCAAGGTGGTGGGCGAGGGCATTGCGCTGCGCCCGCTGGATGTGGACGTGACCTTTATCTCCGGCTACGGCTTCCCCCGCTATCGCGGCGGCCCCATGAAGTGGGCCGATATGCAGGGTTTGGACAAGGTGCTGGCCGATATCGAAGCCTTTGCCAAGGAAGATGCGCTGTTCTGGCAGCCTGCGCCGCTGCTGCAGAGGCTGGTGGCCGAGGGGAAGAACTTCGAAAGTTTGAATAAGTAACACCCCCTGAGCTGCTGCGCGGCTTCTCCCTCTCTCGCTTCGCGTGAGGGGGCGCTGCCCTCGCTGCGGAGCGGCCCTTGCTCGGCAGTCTGCCGTTAGGGCGTGCAAGTTTTTATCGACTGCTTAATTAAAAAGAGGAGCTGTTAGCGCTTGATTTTTATGGGCTTCAGGGCTGAAAGTATCTGAACTCAATGAATAGCAAGCACAAGCAGCTATCAAAAATATTGAAACACCCACTGAAACGTCAGTGAGTGAGAAGCCTGTCTGCCCGTCCTGCACACGGTTAAACCGGTTTGCTACGGAGCGGATTCTTGTCTCCTTTAGGGGGAGTAACGGTGACTCTGAAATCATGAGGGCATGTTGTCGGAGCAGTTCCCTGACAAGCTTTAAAGCCGCAACCTTGTCTGCGTCGGCACGACGGCTTTCTTCCAGTCTCGCAAAGCATTTCTTGAACGGCTTGCACTGCTTAACCTCTTGCCTTCATCCTTCATGTATGGCAGCGCAAGAGCGTCTTCTGCTCTATGTGTGCAATCTTCGGGGCCGAGCTGCATGACTTGGTTTGAAATGAAGAGTTTGCTGAGAGTAGGTGAAAACTGAGATATACTCTCGTTTCTTTAGGGGAGTCGCCAAGCTGGTTAAGGCACTGGATTTTGATTCCAGCATGCGAAGGTTCGAATCCTTCTTCCCCTGCCAAGATTTCAAAGCCCGTCTATGTTCGTAGACGGGCTTTTTCGTTCCTATGCTTGGATTGAACTGTAAGGGTGTTGCTGCGAACTATGAGTGGGAATGGCGAACTCCCTTTCACATTTGTCGAGGCGGCAGTGACGTGTGTCTGTCTGCAACGCGGCTGGCTGTCGTCAGCTTAGCCTGCTGCATGCTCAGAAGCAGTATCACTTTAGCTAAGCAGGTCCGCATCTGCATCTGCATCTGCATCTGCAGCAGCACTCCATGGGCATCAAGCTCTTAGGCAAGCGTAAGGTGCTGAATGCAGCCTCAAGTGAAAAATCTTGCAAATATGTGTGATACACGTCACTGGCAATGAAGTAAGTAATGCCGTAGTCACTTGGCGCAAGCTCCTTGCACACAAGCCTCTTTCAGTTTTTCTGGGGCTGAAGTCTGTGACGTTCAACCGGTGCATGCGGCAGTGATTCAGCGTGGAGCAACATTGGACACACTACACGCAAGTGTGCAGTTATCCGCAAGGTGTGCGCCTTTCCATTGACATACAACAATTGCGGCATACAGCCTGTAGGAGAGGCAATGTCTGAAAACTCAGGAATTTCTGTCATGAACAGAAATTGATGAAAAACAAGATCAACTGCATCAAACGACTGCTGAACAAATGATGTTTGTACCTTTGAGCGGCTTTGTTGCATAAATCGGCCATAGGCCAAGGCATCCCCAATCCCAAATAGATTTACGCAGCAGCGACTGTCTGGGGCGTGCCCAGAGCGGTAAATTGATTGAGGATTGAAGCTCGGATGTGCAGCTCGGTCACCTGGCGCTCAAACGTCCTGGCCATGACCTTCTCGCCGAGTCGCTTGAAGCAATTCATCTTGGTCTCCACCAGTGACCTTCGGTGGTAGCCGCTCCAGCGTTTCCAGATAGCCCGCCCCAACTGCCTACACGCCTTGACCGCTTCATTGCGGTGAGCAAATGCCAGCCCTTTGCGCAGCTTCGCTCCTTTGCGCGGCGGGATGATTGGAATGGCTCCCCGCAGGTAGCACGCCTTATGTACATCCTGCGTGTCGTACGCCCCATCACCGGTAAAGCTAGCTATCTCTTCATTGCTTGGAATTTGACCTAGCAGGTCTGCTGCCATGGGCGAGTCGCCCACTTCATTGGTTGTTACTGCGATGGCCCGAATCTGCAGTGTCTGGGCATCAATACCCAGATGCACCTTGCGCCACTGGCGGCGGCTCTCGGCACCGTGCTTTTTGGTTTTCCACTCACCTTCGCCCAAGAACTTGATGCCCGTGGAGTCGGCCAGCATGTGCAAGCCTTTGTCACTTGCACGGTAGCGCACCTGCACATCCAAGCTCTTTTGCCTGCGACACACCGTGCTGTAGTCGGGCACTGGCCAATGCAGGCCTGCCATACCCAATAGCGACTCAACCAGGCCCAGTGTCTGGCGCAAGGGCTGGCCAAACAAGCACTTGATGGTCAGGCAAAACTGGATGGCCGCATCTGAGAACTTCTGGCAACGACCACGCTTGCCCGTGGGCCGAGCTAGCCACTGCATATCCCTATCGAGCCAAATGGTCAGCTCACCTCGCGCCTTCAACGCTGCGTTGTAAGCCTTCCAGTTCGTTGTGCGGTACTTAACCCGACCCCAGCTCGTCTCTCTCATCTCCCGAGCCTACCTCAGCTGCGACCGGCATTTGTGCAACAACGCCCATTAGCCTCATTTCACAGATGGACAAGGTATATGTTGTTACTTCGACGATGGGATTTGAAGCATTGTTGGTGGGTAAGCCTGTGGTCTGTTTTGGAGTGCCTTGGTATGCAGGCTGGGGAGTGACTGATGATAGGCAGCCAAAGCACCCTGCCATATTGAGAAGGGCTGGCTGCAAGCGTTCAGTGAATGAGCTTTTTGCAGCGGCATACATAGGTTATTGCCGCTATCTCAATCCAGAAACTAGGCAGCGTGGCAATATCTTGGATGCGATTACCTGGCTTGAGCGTCAAAGGGAGATTGCCAAGCGTTTCCCGGGAAGAATGATTGTGGTGGGCTTTCGACGCTGGAAGGCTGCGAACGTGAAGGCCATGCTGTCCCTGCATCCCGGCAAAGTTGTGTTTGTCAAGAATGCTGCAGCGGCTAAGGCTTCGCGACCTGCCGCTGAAGATTGTCTGGTCTTCTGGGGCCGGGTGCCACCAGAAGGTTTACAGGAGTTGGCTGAAGCATCCGGTGTACGTCTGCTGCGCATGGAAGATGGCTTTGTGCGCTCTGTAGGGCTGGGATCTGATCTAATACCGCCTCAGTCTTTTGTGCTGGATGCGCAAGGTATTTATTTCGATCCTAGCCAGCCTTCGGAGTTGGAAGATATGCTCAACTCCCGCGTGTTGACTGAGCACGATGTGCAACGTGCGCAAACTGTGCGGTCTTTTATCGTGCAGCACGGTATCACCAAGTACAACTTGGAGCCTTTGCAGCCAGTGAACTGGAACTGCGAAGGTCGCCGGGTGGTGCTGGTGCCGGGACAGGTTGAGGACGATGCCTCGATACGCTTTGGCTGTGATGCCGCAGGGGTGTGTACCAACGCTGGTTTGTTGCAGGCCGCGCGCGCGGAGTTTCCCAATGCTTTTATCGTGTATAAGCCGCATCCGGATGTGACCAGTGGCAACCGCCGTGGTGCGTTGGCGCTGAGGGCTGCCATGCAGTGGGCTGACCATGTGGAAGCGACGGCTTCGGTGGTGAGCTGCATTGAAGCGTGTGATGTGGTGGTCACCATGACTTCGTTGACTGGCTTTGATGCCTTGCTGCGTCACAAGCAAGTCGTGGTACATGGCCGCCCTTTTTATGCAGGTTGGGGTTTGACGCAGGACAGGCTGGTTGTACCGCGTAGAGCGCGCACACGCACGCTGGATGAGCTGGTGGCATGTGCCTTGTTGCATTACCCCTTGTATTGGGATCCGGTGCTCAAAGGCTATACCACATGCGAAGCTGTATTGCGCCAGCTACTTCAACAACGTGAAGCACTGCGCAGTGCAGGGGGCTTGCACGCCTTACGCGTTGGCGTTGTACGTCGGCAATTGCGCAAGCTGAAGGTGCTGCTTCAGAGTGTTTATAAGCAGCGTTGATGCACACCAATGAGCCGCCATTCGTGGGCTATGGTGTTTGAAGATGTGCTTTTACTGAAAAATTCGTGTATGAGATTTTCGGGTTTTACGGGTAAGCGGGTGCTTTTGCTACAAGGGCCTGTGGGGCCTTTTTTTTGGAACTTGTCCAAAGATCTCCAAAAGCGTGGAGCGGACGTGTTCAAGTTCAACTTCAACGCCGGGGATGCGCTGTTTTACCCGGCGGATTCAAATGTGAAGTGCAACACCTGCAACCGTTAAGGTCAGCAGATGTCAGCAAGTCGTTCGTCCTATCGCCAACTTCAACCAGAAGACAGAGTCACCATAGCCAGTTTGCTGCTGCAGCGTCATAGCGTACGCAGCATTGCGCGTTTGCTAGGGCGCAGTGCCAGCACCGTCAGCCGTGAGATTGCTCGCAACTCAGTATCCAGCGATGGATATGCCAGCAGGCAAGCGCAACAGCAGTGGCTTTACAGAAGACGCAGCACAAGATCTGATCCCAAGCTTCATTCACAAGGGATCTTGTGGTTCTTGGTATTGCATTTCTTGCGTTTGCGTTGGTCACCAGAGCAAATTGCGCTGACACTTGCACGCCTGTACCCCAAAGGCCATGAGCTACGCGTGTCGCACGAAACCATCTACAACTGCATCTATGCCCAGCCCGTGGGTGAGTTGCGCAAGGAATTGATTGCCACTTTGCGCCATGCTCACAACAAACGGCTGCCCCGTAGCAAAGGACAGGATCGTCGTGGACAGATCCCAGACATGCTCAGCATCCACGTACGTCCGCCTGAAGTTGAGGATCGGCAGTTCCCAGGGCATTGGGAAGGTGACCTCATCAAGGGTGCTGGCAATGCAAGTGCCGTAGGCACCTTGGTCGAGCGCACCAGCCGACTGCTCATGCTGGTCAAGTTGCCTGCGTTCAAACCAGCCAGTGCAGCCAATGTCATGCAAGCCTTTACAGATAAGCTGCTGGGCATTGCGCAGCCCATGCGCCAAAGCATGACGTACGACCAGGGCAAGGAGATGGCGCTACACAAGCAATTGACCGCCAACACGGGCGTGGCGGTGTACTTCTGTGACCCACACAGCCCGTGGCAGCGTGGCTCCAACGAGAACATGAATGGCTTGGTGCGCCAGTACCTGCCCAAAGGCATGGATCTGAGCATCTACAGCCAAGAGCAACTCGATGCGATTGCTGATGAAATCAACAACCGCCCTCGCAAGGGCCTTGGGGTACGATCACCGCTGTCGGTTTATCGAGAGCTACTGATCAACTCTCCCCAGCACTCCACCCTCATCCATTGAATTCAAGGGTGTTGCACTTCACATTTGAATCCGCCCCCTTGAAAGCGAGAAGTTTCAAAGGTGATTTGGCGCAATGGCCCAAGCTGCTTGAGGCGTTCATGAAGGAGCACCAGATTGATGTTGTGCTCCTTTTTGGAGATTGCCGTCCAGTACACCTTTGCGTGCGGGAGATAGCGCAAAAGCTGAATTGTGCACTGGGCGTTTTTGAAGAGGGGTACTTGCGGCCCGACTATGTGACTTTTGAACCCGTGGGTGTCAATGGCAATTCAGAGTTTGCACAAAGTCTGGCGCCCTGGCTGGTGCAGGAGGCTATGCGCTCACAGCCACATAGTCCTCAGCAGAGCTCTGCAGCCCCAACGACTTTGCCAGTAGGAAATACGTTCTGGCACTCCGCCATGTGGGGAATGGCTTATTTTTTGGCGGCTTGGCTGGGGCAGTGGTGCTGGAACAATGCTTTGCACCATAGGCGTATGACAGTGCTGGACGCGCCGTGGTGGTGGCTCTCATTTGCGCGTAAGGCCTGGTACAAGATCAAGGAGTACGGCGTGGAGCGAACCTTGTGTGAGGACAGGCGAGGGCAGTTTTTTCTAGTGCCCTTGCAGGTCTACAACGATGCGCAAATCACCGTGCACTCGGATTTTGAATCGGTTTGCAGTTTTGCTGATTATGTAATGCGATCGTTCAAGAAAGCGTGGGATCAAGAGCAGGCTGAAGGCGTGCCAGAGGGAGGGCAGTCTTTGAAGGGGGTGACCTTGGTCTTCAAGCATCACCCGATGGATAGAGGTCATCGAAATTACGGCAGAGCACTGAGAGTCTTAACACAGCGTTATGGCTTGCAAGGCAGAGTGCAGTACATCCATGATCAGCATCTACCTTCACTGCTGAAGGCTACGCGCGGTGTAGTAGTAGTCAACAGCACAGTAGGGCTGTCCGCATTGGGTCACCGAGCACCAGTCAAAGTGTGCGGTACAGCGCTGTACGACATGCCTGGGCTGACATATCAAGGGCACTTGCGTACTTTCTGGCATCTGGGGCACCAAGCTATTCCATGCCAGGATGAGTTACAGCGCTTTCGGCATGCTTTGATTCGCCGCACCCAGCTCAACGGGAGTTTTTACCGCAAGCTGCAGACAGTTCAATGGGCGTGCGGAGTGGCATTGGACGGGCAAATGGCAGAGCGTTTGTGGCCGGAAGCTATGTCACAAGCGCACGCGACCTTATCTAGGAGGCCTACCCAAGCATTGCTGCGCAATGCAGCAGCAAATGACCAGGGCTTGGGCAACTCTGATGTGCTCGAAAGGGATGATGACGAAGATGTAAAGATACAGAGTGGCAGCGTTGTGACCCTGCGAAAGAAAAAGGTATAGCGCGTGAGCAGTGAACACAAAGAACATGCTGAGCAGCAGGGAATTCAGCCCAAACGGCTGGTATTGTTTGTGGGCGGGTTTGATCCACGCGGCGCCCGGCACTACCACCAAATGATGTGCCTTGAGGCAGCTAAACAGGCACAAGTGACGGGGGCAAGTTATCACATTGGACGCCGTACACGCTGGCCATCTACAACTGAAGAGGGGCAACACGCAGGCTGGGAGATTTCGTCTCTAGAGGGTGGTGCCTGTGATTACGTGTTCGTGGACTGGTCTGATGTAGTGCGCAGTCACTGGCCATCACGTACTGGGCAAGTTGTGACTGAGGCTTGGCGCACTTATGCAACTATCTTGAAAGAGCGAACTGCACTTAAGTCATTGTCCCGTGAGACGCCTTACACCCTGTGGACTTTGTCATACCCATTGGTCTACATGTTGCTGTGCATGGCGCTTGCTTTTGGGGCTTTTGGGGTAGGGATGGCTTGGCTAGATCCAGTACTGGGTGTCCTTTTTGGAACTTTGATAGCAGGTCTGATGCTACTGGCTGGGTACAAACTGGATCAGCTGCTGCATGTGAGTTGGCTGCTGCGTATTTTGAATTTTGCACATCTTTTTTCCCTTCAGCCGATAGCACAGTTACAAGCGCGCATGGAGGCAACCGCTGAGGCCGTGGTTAAGCAAATGAGTCAGGCCGGTTATCGCGAAGTGGCGGTGGTCGGGTTTAGTGTGGGTAGTGTGATGGCTATTCCTTTGGTACATACATTACGTTTGCGGCTGCAAAAGATGGGCCATGGAACACAGAGACTAAACTTGCTCACCTTAGGGAACTGCATTCCACTGTTTAGCCTGATGCCTCAGAGCGCGAATGGATTACAGCAGCAGTTGCTTGCTGTAGCGCAAGACGAGCATTTGGATTGGGTAGATATTTCATCTCCCGGCGACAGCGTAAGCTTTGGCATGTGCCATTTATTGCCGCTGAGTTTGCCGGCTGTTGAGGCTGCGCAACTGGCGAAATGTGTGAATCCTCGGTACATGTGCTCTCCCAGGTTTCACAAACTGTTTAAACCCTCCACTTATCGCTGGCTGAGGCGAAGGTCCTTCGTCATTTCGTGTGGAACACAACACTCACAATGCTCCCCTGGTTGTTGAGCCCGGTGGGCATGTGTGCAGGCCGCTGGCCGGCCTGTGCACATGTCCACGAGGCGTGTTTGATCAGGAGGATGAGTCCATGGGCATTGCCGTAGAAGCTCTGTTCACCAGCGCGCTGGGCTTGCAGCCGCCGTGGGTCGTCGATGACGTCAGGCTCGACACCGCCAAGCGGCGTATCGACTTCGAGATCGGCTGCCACACCAGCAGGCTCGCCTGCCCGGCATGCGGTGCGGCCACGCAACCGGTGCACGACCGGCTGCGCCGATCCTGGCGGCACCTGGACTTCTTCCAGTTCGAGGCCTGGCTGCACTGCGACGTGCCGCGCGTGGCCTGCGGTGCCTGCGGCAAGACCACGCAGGTGGCCGTGCCCTGGGCGCGTCCGGGCTCGGGCTTCACCGCGGCGTTCGAAGCGCTGGCGCTGACCTTGTGCCTGGACCTGCCGGTGCGCCAGGCCGCCGAGTTGCTGCGCTGCAAGGACAAGCGGCTGTGGCGGCGCATCGAGTTCTACGTCGCGCAGGCGCGTGCGCTGGAAGACTTCGCCGGCGTGCGCACGGTGGGCATCGACGAGACCAGCCTGCGGCGCGGGCAGCACTACATCACCGTCGTGCACGACCTGGATCGCAAGCGGCTGCTGTTCGCCACCGAGGGGCGCGAGCACCGCACGGTGGTGGAGTTCGCCGAGGATCTGAAGGCCCATGGCGGCGATCCCGCCCAGGTGCGGCACGTGTGCATGGACATGAGCGCAGCCTACGCCAAGGGCGTGGCGCTGGCGCTGCCCGAGGCGCAGATCAGCTACGACCGCTTTCACGTCGTCTCGATGGCCATCGATGCGATGGACCAGGTGCGCCGCGCGGAGATGGCCACCGACGCGCAGGCGGTGCGAGCCGCGCTGGGCGCTGGCGGCCGCAAGACGCTCAGGCAGCTGCTGTGGGGCATGCGGCGCAACCCCAGCACCTGGAGCGCCCGCCAGCTCGATGCCATGCACTGGCTGCAGCGCTCGACGCTCAAGAGCGCGCGGGCGTGGCGGCTGAAGATGGCGCTGCGCGCGGTGTACGCACGGGCCACAGCGCACAACAGCATCGAACAGGCCGCATCCGACCTCAGGGCCTGGCTGAGCTGGGCGCGGCGCTGTCGGCTCGAGCCGTTCAAGAAGCTGGCCGCCACGCTCAAGGAGCGGTTCGACGCGGTGGTGCGCGGCATGGTCGATCACCGCAGCAACGCCTTCGTCGAGGCGATGAACGGGCTGCTGCAGCAGGCCAAGCGCGCCGCGCGCGGCTTCAGGACGAGCCAGAACTTCATCGCCATCGCCTACCTGCGCATGTCCAAGCTCAAGCACCTGCCGGCCAGTCCGTTCGCGCCAGCCATGCCGACATGACGCGAAGCGTTTCCACACAAAACGGCATAGAGCCAGAAAAACTCAGTTGGCTCATGATGAACAGACTCGTGAGGGCGTGACAGACGAAGTTTACCGTTGGGCGGGGGAATTGTTCAGAGCTTCCTTAGGTCAGGGAATTCAACAAAGAGGGAGTATTCAGGCTTTCTGGCGGAGGAGGGCATGCGACTTTGCAGATGCCGATACGAAACTCATTCATGCGGCCTCGCAATCTCGCCCATGCTCTGAAACTCAGCTCGACGAAATCTGCGCTGGCAGCTTCACGGCACTTCCACCACTTGGACAAATGGTCACGTGAGGGAATGGAATTTCAATGCCAACATTGTCAAACGCCGCTTTAATGCGCTTGTTGTACTCACGGCGCACGCCCCATTGCTCGCCCGGCAGCGTTTTAAATCGCACGCGAACAATCACGGCTGAATCGGCAAGTTCTTGCACACCAAAGGTCGACATGGGTTCGGTAATTTTCGGTCCCCACTCTTTGTCTTCCGCCAATTCAGTGCCCACTTTTTGCATCACCTGAATGGCTACGTCGACTTCCTCTTTGTAGGCGATGCCCACATCAACAACTGCATAGGCAAAGTCCATGGTGGAGTTGGTCACCGAATCAATCTGACCATTTGGAACAAAATGCACATTGCCGTGTGCGTCACGCAAACGCACATACCGCAGGGTTACATTTTCGACCGTGCCGCTTTTGCCACCCACTTCAATGAAGTCGCCTGCGCGAATCTGGTTTTCGATCAGCAGCACAATACCGGTGAAGTAATCTTTCACCAAACTTTGTGCACCAAAACCAACGGCCAAACTCACCACACCGGCAGCGGCCAGCACAGGGGCAATGGATATACCAATGGTGCCCAAGGCAATCAAAGCGCCGAGCAGCAAAATGACCACATTGGCCACGTATTTCAGCACGCGCATCAGGGTTTCGATTCGTTTTTGATCATCCAGCGTTTTGCTGCGTGCCTGTATGCGCGTACCCACGCGATCGATTGCTGCTTTTACCAAGCGCAACACAATCAGGGCAACTACGATGATCAGAAAAAATTTTGCTGCTTGCAAACCAAGGTCCAGCAGCTTGGCTGGTTCGATGTATTTGAATAGGGTTTCGAGTTGTTCGTTCATGGTGCTCCCACTGCTAAAAAGAGCCACCTATGTGTCGGTAGCTGTACACGTCATAAAGCGCCCGCACTTCTGCGCTGATGTATTGCTCAATGTCTGCCTGATCGTCGGCATTCGGGCCGGGCCGGAGTGAAACATCATCCGCGCCGTTCTCTTCGGGCAGCTCGTCGCCCTCTGTCTGGTTGTCCAGATCTGGATCTTGTTCTTCGCTCATGTAAAGTGTTTGCAGCCATCGCTATGCCTCCTTGAAAGGCTGGTTGTGGTTAGGCTGATCGACCGGTTGCCCCCGGTCAGTCAGCCGCTTTTCTTATTCCGCGTTCGAGATCGCTTCCAGGCGCTTCAGGCGCTGTTCCAGGTCGGTCGCAGCCTTCAGGGCCTCGATGTCTAGTTCAGCCAGCAGCGGATTGTTTGCCGCCGCTAGGGCCTTCACATCACTGACAAGCAAGGCGGCGCATTGCGCCGCCTTCGTTACGTTCTCGCGTTCCGTATCGCTCAACATGCCGCCCCCTTCTGGTCGGTAGTCCTTCGGTCAAAGGGCAGGCTGGCTTGCCGGCCTTGTGTTGACTGCTGGACATACTCGCGCATGAAATCCCGAATCAATACCGAGGCGGGCCGGTCGTTTGCCTTGGCCGCTCTCAGAAAGGCTTGTTTCAGGTCAGCATCGACGCGGCAGGTGAAGTTTGTTTGCTGTTCCATCCTGCATCCTCTTAATAACGCCGTCTGTACTATGCACTAACATTGTAATGCAATCAATCGCCTTAGGCTTACGCTGAAATTGTCTTGATATGTCGCGGGTTTTAGGAAATGCGCGAACGCCTGATCCGGCTTCGCGCGCTGCTCCCCACGCTGAGCAAGCCAGCCGCCAAGAAGACGATGGCTGAACTTCTTTCGCTGATGAGCGATATAGAGTCGGCACGAGCTGACCTCGACCCGATCAAAGACCCAGGAGCATCGTTCGACCCCGCCGATCCTGACACGGCCGGTCGGCTGGTCGCTCTCGCCCTGATCGCGCAAGAGCGCGTTCCATTGGGACGAGTCCCGCGAACCTACGGTTCCGGGGTGTATGCCATCTATTACTGCGGAGATCACCCGCTCTACGCTCCAATCGCCGGCACGGAAACTCCGATCTACGTGGGCAAAGCCGACCCTGATAACCCAAACGCTCGTACACCACGAGAGCAAGGCCCTCGGCTTTTCGGTCGTTTGAAGGATCACCGGCGAATGATCGAGATAGTTGGAGATTACGCAGAGAAGAATGGTCTTCCACACCCGTTGCGTATCGATGATTTCCTGGCAAGGCGATTGGTGTGCGCCACCAATGCCCAACTCGTCGCGGAACGGCACCTCATCGCCATGTTCAGACCGATCTGGAATAACGAGATCGGCATCTGTTGGGGTATCAGCAAGCACGGGGACGCGGCCACCACACGATCTAACAAGCGTTCGCCTTGGGATGTCATGCACCCAGGACGGGCATGGGCCATGGCTGAGTCCTTGGATAACAAGGCATCGCCCGAGGATATTGAGAGACGTATCGCGGAACACTTCGAGCGAAATCCGCCTTATCTCGATACCGATCATATCGTGCGCGACTTCCTGTCCGCGTTCGTACAGCATGCCTCGTTGTCGCCGGACGAACCCGCCGACAACGAGGACAGCGACAGCAATGAAGAAAAAAGCTCGGAATAGCGGCGATAACGATGTCGATCCCGCCCGCAGCGCCCAAATGGCTCTCGTGCGAGGACGCGACACCAAACCAGAAATACGTGTTCGCAAGGCCCTGCACGCCGCAGGCCTTCGTTATCGACTCCACGACAAGAAATTACCTGGATCGCCTGATCTGGTATTCCCCGGCCAGTCCGTTCGCGCCAGCCATGCCGACATGACGCGAAGCGTTTCCACACAAAACGGCATAGAGCCGAGGCGAAACAAGATGCGTATGCATTTTCAATACCTCATGGCGGCAGAGTTGCCTGGCGCGTATGACTATTTTGCGCTGCTTACATATCCGGGGCAGTGGATGGATTTCATTTCTAAGAGATTGGTGCGATGAGTCGCTTTTGTCCTGTTTATCCGAAGCCTCATCCTGAGAAGGCATCCAAATTCAAGATGTTCTGGCATGCCCGGCGCTCTTGGATGGATGCGCTGTATGAACGTAGTTACAGCATGCAGATGGGTGAAGTCCACTTGCCCGGTGTTGATCTTTATATGCTCAACGATGTCGAGCAGGTAAAGCGTGTCATGCAGACAGAAGCGGCTGCGTTTCCTAAAAGTCATTTGCTGCACGAGGCTCTGGAGCCATTGCTAGGCGATAGTATTTTCACTACTAATGGTGAGCAGTGGCAGCGTCAGCGCACGATGATGAATCCTGCGTTTGAGCAGGCCCGGTTGCATGTGGCGTTCCCCCGCATGCTGGATGCGGCCCAGGCGATGCTGGAGCGCTTGGATACGCTTAAAGATGGAGATGAATACGACATTGAGGTGGAGATGACTCATGTCACTGCTGACATCATTTTTCGCACCATCTTCTCGGAGCCCATGCAAGGCCCGGACGCACACAAAATATTTCATGCATTTGCGCGTTACCAAGCACTGGCGCCCAAGCTAATGCTGCCCGCATTGTTCGGGGTGCGCTGGACGGTGCTGCCGTGGCAGCGCTGGCGTAGCCGAAAGGCTGCCAAGGAAATTCGTAGTCTGCTCAGCGCGATGGTGCACCCGCGTTATGAGGCACACCAGCAGGGCGAGGTGGATGAGGAACCCAAAGATATTTTGGCAGCCTTCATGATGGCGAAGGATCCCAAAACAGATCTACCTTTTTCTTTTGATGAGCTTGTGAACCAGGTGGCTATGCTGTTTTTGGCGGGACATGAAACATCTGCCAGCGCCTTGACCTGGTCGTGCTATTTACTGGCGAAATCACCAGAGGTACAGCAAAGAGCACATGAACAGGTGCTGGAGGTGTTGGGGGAAGAAGGGCGCAAGCCGGCGCAAAGCGATATGAAGAGCTTGCCGCAGATATGGAACATTTTCCGGGAGGCATTGCGGCTCTTTCCTCCAGTTGGTTTTTTTGCGCGTGAAAATACCCAAGCCTGCCCTATGCGTGGAAAGCAGGTGAAAGCCGGTAGTACGGTGGTGGTGGCTCCATGGTTGTTGCAGCGTCACCGAAAGTGGTGGCAGAACCCGGATGCATTTGACCCGGATCGCTTCGATCAAGAAGCCAGCAAGCCTGCCATCAAAAACGCCTACATGCCTTTCAGCATGGGGCCACGTGTGTGCTTGGGGGCTGCGTTTGCCTTGCAAGAGGCCGTGTTGATTCTGGCTTGTTTGTTGAGGCGCTATGAGTTGTTGCCCGTTGAAGGACATGTGCCACAGCCAGTAGGAAGACTCACGATTCGATCTGAGAATGGTGTGCGTCTGAAGTTGCGCAAGCGCCAGGCGGAAGCAGAGACTGGACGGAGCTTGTGCCCGCAAGGGACATCTTCTTTGGCGGGTGGAATTAACAACCCATGAAAGAGCGTATAGCGGGCTTTGCCTTGATGTGTGTCATGGTGCCTTTGGCAGTGCTGGGCTACCTGGTACTGTGGTGGGTGGGCCTGTGCGGCCAAGCTGAGCGAGGCCGTGCGGGAGTTCGAGCGCTGGATCACTTTGTCAATGCGACGGTGTTCAACGGATATGCATGGGAGAGTGTTTCTTCGCATGCGTGGCGCGAGCGAGAGAAGCGCTGGGCGCGCGCTGTGATCTTGTTCCAGTCAGGGCACTGCCAAAGGGCGAACAAGCGTGAGCAGCCCGTTATAGACCTAGTGTTAAAGAAGGGGTTGGAGAGGCAAACCGTCCGTTAGGCAGAAAAAACATAGTCTCGCGGATAAACAAGACGCTTACTGAAGCAGCGGTATATCAAGGGCTATGGAGAGTCGCTCTAAAAGCGAGATTGCACAACTGTGTCCTCTGCCAGATAGTGCTGCTGCCTGGCACATACATTCAGTCTTGCAAAAAACAAAAGCGCTAGTACTTCATGCGAGGCTTGGTAAAGACGACCTCATCTGCTCGTCTGACGAGGTATAGCTGATTGAGGACCAAGATAAGCTCTCCCCATTGGGGCGATACGCAGGGTTCCACCTCTGTGCTCATCTCTATGCCTGAGTGGTGCATTGCGCTGTCAATTGAGAAAAAATCTGAAGTGGGTTGACGAACTCTTCGAACTTGCTCGTGCGAAAAGAGTTACATCCAGCTCAACTTCAGAGTTGCTCATGCCGTAAATCTGCCATATGCAGCCACAGACTTTGGATTCAAGGATGGGATGGGAAAGCTCCCTACTCCTGCTAAGTTTTGCCAGTGAGTGTAAAAAATCCAAATGAAATCAAATAATTGGATTTTTTAGCTTCTTTCCAGATGCTTTGCCATGTGCTTTTTGTGAACGTATCGGTCAGTGCCATGTGGCTCCGTTGGTCCTAGTTGTTGGTATCTGATTTTGGCTCTGATTGAGCTACCAACGAAAGTAGCAACAAAAATCTGGGTTGTCTTGAGGCGTGGTGCGATTACTTGCGACAAAGAAAAACCCGCTTCCTATGAGAGAAGCGGGTTTTGAAGCGATTTGACGCTGTGTGCGTCGATGTCCTGGCGGAGGCTGTGTCCGCTGGATATTGGTTCGAAGTAGTTAAATTAATAATAAAAATATATTTTAAAACAACAATTTACGTTGGTGTGTTGTCCGAATTAGTACGGCGTAGTTATGATTGTTTAGATTTTTTATGGTAGAAAGGATGGTAGATAAATTTAATCTCCTCCGAACTATAAATGCCTAAGATAGCCAAAGAACTCTCTGCTCTACAGGTTAGCAGGCTGACTGAGTCAGGACATCACGCTGTTGGTGGTGTGACAGGACTTTACTTGTACATCACCCCGACTGGGGCTAGGTCATGGGTTCTTAGAACTTTGATTGCAGGTAAGCGTCGGCATATGGGGTTGGGAGCGTTCCCATCTGTCACTTTAGCAATGGCTCGTGAAAAAGCCCGTACTGCTCGAAGCGAGGTAGAGGCTGGTGTTGATCCAATAGCCGCACGTAGCGAGGTGCTGAAGAAACTCAAAGAAGAAAATCTCAATGCTGTCACATTTGAGAGTGCAGCGAAGGCTTACATCGAAGCTCATGGTGACACTTGGAAGAACCCTAAGCATAGGGCTCAATGGTCAGCAACCCTGGCTACTTATGCATTCCCGGTGATTGGAAGCTTACAAACTGCACATGTAACCCAGGCGCATGTTCTTGCTGTTCTAGAGCCTATCTGGAAGACTAAAAACGAAACGGCTGCACGCCTGCGCGGACGGATTGAAGCAGTACTTGATTGGGCTACCGTTCGAGGGTATCGCGAGGGAGAAAATCCGGCCCGCTGGAAGGGGCGGTTGGACAAACTGCTTCCTGCACCTGGAAAAATTCAAAAAACGGTACATCGTAAGGCCTTGACCATCGATGCTGTCCCGCAGTTTATGCGTGATCTGCACGATAAGGAGGGGATCGCAGCGAGGGCTTTAGAGTTTGTTGTCCTTACTGCAGCACGTAGTGGCGAGGTTCGCGGGGCAACGTGGAGTGAAATCGATTTGGATGCTGCGGTATGGGTGGTGCCTGGTGACCGGATGAAAGCAGGGCGTGAACATCGAGTGCCACTATGTGCACAAGCAGTTGAGCTGCTGCACAAGGTGCCAAGATTTGTCGGTAATGAGCTTGTTTTCCCATCGCCTCGTGGCAAAGTGCTGTCTGATATGGCGCTCTTGGCTGTCATGCGTCGCATGGAGGTAGATGCGGTCCCGCATGGTTTTCGCTCAACTTTTAGAGACTGGGTTGGAGAGCGTACAGACTATCCAAGAGAGCTCGCTGAACAAGCTCTTGCGCACACACTAGAGAACAAAGTCGAAGCAGCTTATCGGCGTGGGGATGCGTTGGAGAAGCGTAGAACAATGATGCAGGAGTGGAATGACTTTTTGTATGACACAAAGTAAACCAAAGTTGTCAGGGCAAAAACTTGCTTCTGCTCACTTGGATAAAAAGAAAACTACTTATCCAGAGAGATATAAATTTTTTGACGATGCTTACGCCAAAGAGCATGGATATTGGCTAAATAATTCTAGTGCACGAAAACGATTAAATTTTGAAGCGCGTATAGCAAAAATAATATTTGAATACAAAAAACACTATAACAGTACCTACTTGTTAGGAGATGATTTTCTAAATCTTGGTATTGATGATTTTGAATTTTATGATGCTTTTGCACAGGCTACTATCTCATCTGCTGTTGCAAAGATATTGATCAGGTTGAAAAATCAAGAAAAAACAATAAATTATTTTAATGACATTAATGTTTTGAATAATTATTTACAAGAGTCTATTTTTGTTCTTAGAGATAATTTTAAAAAATATAAAGATCAAAAAATATTTGAACATAGATTTCATCCCTACATCAATCTGATTTTGAATAGTAGTGATGAATATTTTCTTAAAACTATGGCTTCAGAAGAATATAAGCAAGCCGAAGCTTATTTTATTCGTTCTGCAAACAGTGAGAGAAAGCGTGTTAATGATTTTTTGATTGAGAAATTTATTGGAAAGAAAAATATATTTATTTGTAGGCTGGATGTTATTTTGCAGAGTGCAGGAAGCTTTAAAGCCTCAGAGCGAATTTCTCTGGAGGAGTATAGAAGAAATATTGGGCAATTCTTTGAAGCTCTGGGATTGTTCGACTCTGCTTTGGAAGTGGTTTTCCCGTCGGCAGTGCTTGAGGGAAATTTAAGACCGTCAAATTCACCAGTGGGGCAAATTTTACTGGTTTCCACTGAAAAAGTAGCTGCCAACTTAAAAAAACTCAAAGAGTTTGCGGGACAAGCCAAGCATCGTGGTCTGCTGGACTTTGTTCCAACTCAGCCCCTTGCTAAGAACTTGGTGCCATCTGTTGATGGGCTGTGTCAGTTCACCCCAGCAACAGCTGAAGGGATTGGCTGGCTGGCAGAGTTCTTAACCTTGGAGAGACGCTTCGTTGCTCCAGGAAGGACGGGTGATGCTAACGCCGGGTCAATCCACTGCATGAGAGACGTGAAGCTCAAGCGGTAATTTTTTAAGTTCTTCTTTTTTGAGATTAAAAAATTCTTATTTTTCAGTACAAATTCTTCTTTTTTATTGAAAAGTTAAGTATCTTTTCTAGGTAATTTGTGTGCTTTAAAGTGGCTTTTAGTGAATTGCTCATGGCTAAGGACGTGGCTCATGGATGGACGACAAAGAAGGGCGGGTAAGCTGATGGGGTGAGGGTTTTTCTATAGCGTGGGTGCACCATAGACCCAGAGGCCACGCAGGTGGTTGAGCGTTTTTTTACCCGTTGACAGATGTTTTGAGTCGAACCGCTTCGGACACTGCGAAACGGTTTCGTCGGCTCATTTCACAGCATTGCTCCCAGCCTGGACTGGAGCACACATACAGCGAGTCCAACGATGTCTACTGCAGCCACTACCCCTCTGAAACTCTTGCGTGCAACCCAAGTTTGCAATAAGCTAAATATTTCGAAAACTACCTTGTACGCCAAACTAGATAAAAGCTCTAAATACTACGATCCACATTTCCCACGGCAAATCAGTATCGGAGCCCACTCGGTGGCTTGGATAGAGCACCAGGTTGATAGCTGGATATCCAGTAAACTATCTGCTGTATGAATCGGATATAACTTTTATAGTCCTGGATAAAACCAGGACTATATTTTCATTGTTTGCTCAAGGTTTTTTGTTTGTTTTTACTTGTTTTTGAATCGAAAGAATTGGGAGTGTAGGTTATTAATATTAAAAATATTATCTATTAATGCTGTAGTAGTAATTTTTATTAATGATAAATAACCATTGGAAGATTAGTCTCTTATATTTTTAAATGATAGGCTATGATTTCTAGCATCTGTTCTAGCAGATGCATAGACAGGGTAGATGTAAAAATAATAAGAGATTTGATAGCTTTATGGTGTCTGCCATTGACATGGCAGTCAGGCAGGTTTTTCTTTGCCTAAAGATGAAATGATAGTTTTTAACCCTAGCTACCTACTTAGGGTAGCTAGGTTTCTAGGCATATTTTTACTCAAGATAAGTATCTGATGCAGAGCTCAAACTCTTAGGAGGTTTGAGCGTTTAACTTCAATCACTTACCGGGTAAATTAATGCGCTTTAACAACGACTTCTCTCAGCAGTATATCGAAGCTGATGTAGACCATGCAGCCATCGCTGCATGGGTTTGCCAGCTCAACCAAAAGATGAAGGATATCCGGAAAGATTTGGAAGAGTACCTTGATGAAGAAAACTTCGATAGCGATTCATTTGACCAAGGTCTTGAGCAAGATCTCAATGACTTGGTCCAGAACTGTCCCGTAGATGACCCCTTCAGCTTAGGCCAAGGTCCCAACTCTAACCCATATCTAAAGTGTTTCATTGCCAGCCTTGAGCAGGAGGTTGTGCGCCAGGATGTTGGGCACTTCCAGCAGGTGCAAGCAAGTCTGTTACTCCAACGCGTTCGGGATGGTCTAGAGGGTAAGGACATCTGTGATGAGCTGGAAAACCTTAAGCGCAATGAGCGCGCTACCAGCAAGTCATTGCTTCAGTACATCCTAGACCTGAAGGCTGCCTATTCCAAGCTGATGATCATTCGTTTAGACCTCTACACAGAAGAGGATAGCGAAGGAGCTCCACAAAGCTGGGAGCGTTTGAAGAAGTATGTCGAAGACCGCTATATGAGCTCCTACGTGGGCTATGCGGTGAAGTTTGAATACGGGGAGAAAAGAGGGGTGCACATGCACACCCTGCTGTTTTTTAACGGCTCTGTCGTACGCAAGGACGTAACGATGGCTAAGGCCATAGGAGAGTACTGGAATGCTTCTGTGACCAATGGCAAGGGCACCTATAGCAACTGCAACACTCCAGAGCACCTCAGGAACATGAGCTATCCAGCAGTAGGTACCTTTCACCAGTTTGATGAACGTACTCGCAAAGGGCTAGAGTGCATCGCTAAGTACCTCACCGAACAAGATCTTGCGGTGCGATTTGCCGTGCCAGGGCTGTCACGTACCCTGCGCAAAGGCACTATCAGGCAAGAGCAGCGCTCTCGTATTGAAAAGAGGAGGCGTATGAGTGAAAAGGCCTAGGTAGGTGTCGGTGACTGAGTGATGAGCCTGTTTGAAGGACAGGTATAGGCTGACTGCCGACGTTCAACGGAGACACTCAGACTGCAGCTCTGCGCCTGAAGCTGTCGCTCGTCACCTTCGCCGGCGGAAGCTTGTGGCAAGCAGTCGTTGGCGCCAGTGAGCGCGGCAAGGGACTGTGAACGGCATGACCTTAACTTCCATGAAAATAAGCCGTCACAACCCCCACCGATGCCCGTGAACACCACGAAAAAAGGCGATGCGCTCGAAATCGCGGTCTTCAATCTACTCGAGGCTCAGATCGATACTGATCGCTTCTTCGCCCGGAAGGACTGTTGCCGTATCTTTCGACGCAAAGGGTATTACTCCGAGAAGCGCAAGGCGAACATCATCTTCGACATTTCGATCGAGATCAGCTTCCCAGGCGCCTCCGACTATTCCGTGCTCATTCTCGTAGAGTGCAAAAGCTACGCAAAGACTGTCCCTGTCGATGACGTAGAGGAGTTTTTTGCCAAGGTCGAACAGGCAGGTGTGGCCAATACCAAGGGGATCTTCATTTCTAACAACGCGCTCCAATCCAGCGCACTGAGCTACTGCAAATCGCAGGGGATGGGCGTCGCTCGCTACTTCGACGGTCAGGATCGAAGTGGGAGCTTCAGCGATCTGCGTCAGCAAGTTTTGCCGGCAAGTCTGCTGCCGGGGACTTGGAAGCCTACTCGGGCCTCACACTTCCCGATTACCGCAGCTCCGTATTTGAGCTGTACATGCAGTCCCCGCGTGGTGTAACCAACTCTCTCAACACTTTCTTTGCGGACCTCGTGTTTCACGGGCTTGCAAAGAATGACCCACTGCGCAGGCTGCCGTGCGCGCGTGCCAAGCGCCCGGATACGGTGCCATACTTGAAGCTCGTCGAGCTCGAAGAGATCGCCCAAGATGCATTGGCGAGCATTGGCGCCGATGCCGATACTGGACAGATTGACCTGGAGCAATTGTGCGCGCGTCATCCCGCGGCCAAAGGCCTGAAGCTGATTCGCACGGCAGCGGCACCCGACGCCGTGCCGAACCACCCACTGGCCCGTATAACCTTCGAGCCGCTGGTCATCGAGTTGTTCGAGATACCAGGATCTAGTTCCGGAAGGGATCGTTTCACGCTGGCGCATGAAATCGGCCATCTTTTGCTCGGCCACGGCAAGTACCTGAAGGCGGAGTGGCGCAACGATTCCGATAACGAAGGCATCGAGGGCATCCACGACGACGGCACTGCGCTACGGCGCATGGAGATCCAGGCCAACTACCTTGCATCGTGCTTGCTGATGCCTAGGGAGCGTGTCAGTAAAGCGTTTTACGAGCAAATTCAGATTCGTGGCGTCCAGAACAAGGGGTTCGGCCCGTTGTTCGTTGACACCCAGGAGTGCAACCTCAACAACTATTATGGCGTGACACCCCAACTGATGATGCAGTTCGGCGCATCAAGGGCAGCCGTCACGATCCGTCTCGTCGGCATGGGTCTCATCAAAGATGCCCGAAAGACCCCGCCTGCACCACTCATAGAGGCGCTAGGTTACCTCACCAAAATTGAAACCAACTTCGATTGAGGCGCGCCTGACCGCGACCAGCCGCAGGCTTGCAACGGTTCAAGCCGTTCGGCTTCGTGGCAATGGATATCAAGGTGCTGCACATGGTCGATAGTGTCTAATCGTGCTAACGTGGCGTGCGCTTCTGGCACCATCGTACCTACACGAGCTGCAGTCTCAATCGACTTCCATCGCTGCAGAACCGACCTCCGGCGTGGCAGCTTCAGGCTGATCTGAGTCATTCACGGTTCGGTACCTGAGCGGCAGCAATGGCCAACACCAGCCGTTGAAGGCTACCTGTTCTCAACGGCCGCTTCACCCTCGGGACCGGCCGCTCGATTGCGCGGTTTGCCACGCATTGGCTCAAAGGACCGCTGGAGACGTCATAGCATATTCTGTCTGCGCTAACAGCCGATAGCGGCCTGCCCCTCTACCCCGACACCTGTATACATACAAGCTGCTCCAAGTATGGGACAAGTATCCGCCTTGGCTTGGCCGCAATGGAGATAGGAGCTTGCCTGTCACTACTATGACTGAGCTGCCAGGCATTGGCCCCATCGAATGTTGACGTAGCCAATGCTCAACGCATACGCAGCAGAAGGCCATCCTTAACTATGAACTGGTGCCATAGAGCGGCGACTGCATGAAGACCCACGGCAGCGAATACCAAGTTTGCTCCTACCTCGTGAATCTCCTTAATGCTGCGGCTCAGTGGCACATCGACAGTCAACGGCAATGTCCAAGAGGCGCCAAAAAAAGCGATGGGCTTACCGGACCAAGTCAAGGTCAATACTCCCAGCACCGGCATACCCAGCATCAACAGGTACAGCAACCAGTGCATAGCGTGAGCAGAAATCTCCATCCAACGAGGACCTGGGGGCAGCGGCGGCACTTGGACGCTGACGCGCACCACAAGGCGGATTGTCATGAGCAGCAGTACGGCGAGGCCAAAGCTTTCATGCCATAGAGTCATCTGCGCACGATCAGCTGACCCCTTTGGGAAAAAGCCCTTGAGTTCGATGGCAGCGACTGTGAGCGCTGCTGCGACGAAAACCATCCAGTGCAACAGCACCAGCGAGCGAGGATATGAGTCTGAACGGGTCATTGTTGTTTCCTTATCTTTCGGCGAAGAACGTGTTGATTTCCGTCATTCATCACGTTGCGTCGAATTGGTTTGATTCAGATTGCAGGGCAGAAAACGTCGAGGGTAGATTCAGGCTGCATTAATCATCAAAATCCCACATCTCATGCAAGTCCAGCCGCAGACGACTATCGCTTTCCAGCGTGTCGATGTGTGACATGCGCTCAGCCAGCACTGCCTCAGCGAGCACCCGGCGTGCCGCCAGCAGATCGGCTAATCCAGATTCACCGGCACGATAGGCTCGCATTGCTCGGTCGGTCGCACTGCGCTGAAGCGTTACTGTTTGAGCCTGTGCCGTGGCTGCCGCACGCTTTCCTTTCAACTGACTCCAGAGCACATCGAACTCAGCGCCCAGTCGCCTTTCCACTGCCAAACGGCGTGACAGTGCCGCGTCGGCATCTGCCAGCGCAGCCGCTGCCTGCGATTGTCGATGTACCGAACCTAGTGGCAGACTGATACTGATGCCTGCAATACGTTCGGAGCCACCACGCTCGCTAGTCGCAAACACTCCTACAGTGGGATCCGGGCGGCGCTCGAGATCCGTGCGGCGGGCCTGGTGCAGAGCCAAGGCCTCCTCGGACTGTGCTAATAGATACTCATGGCTGTGTTCTATGTAGCGCAAACGCAGCTGAGTCTCTGATCCGCTCGGTGGTGTGGGCAAGGTGGCCGCATCAGTGGAAGTGCTGGCCATGGGACACAGATCGGGAAACCGCGCACAGAGATCGGCCCTTGCCGAGGTCTGAGCGGCCTCCGCCCCTGCCAGTGCTGCTTGCATGCGGGCCTGCTCGGCGGCAGCCAACTCGGCTTCAAGTCTGGCCGCGTCGCCAACACGCAGGCGACGCTCGGTGATGTTGGCCAATTCCGCAGCGGCATCGGCATTGCCCTGTGCCGCCTGGCGGGCCTGACCAGCGCGTAGAGCCGCGAACCACAAAGCCAGCAACTGACGTGCCGTTTCGTGCCGGGCGTCTTGCGCTGCCAAACGACCTGTGGCTCTAGTTGCCTCGGCTAGCTCTGCATCAACTGCGGCCTTTCCCCATAGTCTCAGTGGTCGCTCTATCGCGATCTGACCTTCAGTAAAGCGCTGACCGGAGCCATCATGGGTCCAACGGCGCTGACCACTAGCTCGGATTACCGTTTCATGAGGGCCCACGCGCAGACCGTCGGCTCGAGCCTGAGCGCCCCTTCGTGCTGCGTCGGCCGCTTGCACGGTAGGCGACTGTTCTACCGCCATGCGCACCGCCGTCTCCGAAGGCAGGTAGCTCTGAGCCTGGGCTGCACTCGTAAAAAGTAGAACTACGGCACAGGCATGAAGCAGACGATTTTTCATTGGCAAACTCAGAAAATACGATTTGGAGCTACCGTGGGCTCTATTGCAAAAAGCGTTTGCAGCTTTCATTTTTGTACCTTCCTAGCACTACGTGCTACGCCAAAGCGCTCAAACAGCAGTGGTAACAACAGCAAGGTCAGAGCCGTGGAACTGATCAATCCCCCTGCCACGACGACTGCCAACGGACGCTGAATTTCCGAGCCAGGGCCAGTAGCCAGCAGCAGCGGCACCATGCCCAGAGCCGTGATGCAGGCCGTCATCAGCACAGGCCTGAGGCGGTCGCGCACGCCTTGGCGTACAGCCTGGGTCAGCTCCATCCCCGACGCCAGCAGTGCGTTGAAGTGCGAAACCAGCACCACGCCGTTGAGCACGGCAATGCCCAGCAGTGCAATAAAGCCCACAGAGGCGGGCACCGACAGGTATTCGCCGCTTATGCGCAATGCGGCCATGCCTCCCACTAGTGCGAACGGAATGTTGGCAATGACCAGCAAGGCCTGTCGCATTGAGCGGAAGGTGAGAACCAGCAACACGAAGATCGCCGAGAGCGCCACAGGAACGACCAACGCAAGGCGGGCGGCCGCGCGCTGCTGGTTTTCGAACTGGCCGCCCCAGACAATGCGCAGATCCTTGAGTGCGGGGTCGGCAGCCGCAGATGCCTGGGCCTCGCTTACGAAGCTTGCGAGATCGCGTCCTTCGACATTGACCTGAACCACGGCGAAACGCGCTCCGTCCTCATGGTCGATACGTACCGGTCCGTCCTGAGGGGAAAGTGTCGCTAGCGAAGTGAGTGGCCAGGTGGTCCCATCGGGGGCGGTCACAAGAAGGCTTGCCAGGCCTTCGGGGGAGTGCCGCAGCGCCGTTCCACCACGAAGCAGTAGCGGCGTACGTACCATGCCTTCGGGCACGATGCCTATACGATCGCCCTCAATCAATGCGCGTAGCTGGGCCTGCAAGGCATCACCAGAAAAGCCGGATTGACCAAGTGCAGCACGATTGAGAACGACTTGCAGGTATTGCACGCCGCTGTTGCTGGGGGCAATGACTTCGGAGGCGCCGGAGACGGTGCGCATGCGTGCAGCAATCGCCTGGGCTGCGGCATCGATCTTGGCCAGGTCGGTACCGAAGATCTTGATGGCCACGTCGCCTCGCGAGCCGGTCAGCATCTCGGACACGCGCATCTCGATGGGCTGCGTAAAGCCGTAGATCAGGCCCGGAAAGCCTTCCATCACGCGGCGGATGGCATCTGCAATATCTTCCTTGCTGCCACGCCACTCAGCACGTGGCTTGAGCACCAGAAAGGTGTCGGTCTCGTTGAGGCCCATGGGGTCCAGTCCCAGATCGTCCGAGCCCGTGCGCGCCACGATGGAGCTGATTTCCGGGACTCCTTCGAGTAGGGCTTGTTGCACGCGCTGATCCATATCCAGCGATGCGGTCAGTGAAATTGACGGGGCTTTTTGCAGCTGCACGATGAGATCGCCTTCGTCCATGGTTGGCATAAAGGTTTTTCCCACTGACAGATACAGGGCCGCTGCGCCGGCCAGTGTCGCCAGTGCGATGCCAAACACCGTGCGCCGGTGCGCCCCAGGCAAAGCCGCCGGACAGCTTTCGCATCAGCCAGGGTGCATCAATGGCATGCGAGCGCAGCAGCAGTGAAGCCAGCGCCGGAACAACAGTAAATGCGATGAGTACAGACGCGCCAAGGGCCAGAACGATGGTCAGGGCGACTGGCGCGAACAGCTTGCCTTCCAGGCCTTGCAGCGTCAGCAGCGGCAGGAACACAATGGCGATGATGGAAACGCCTGCCAGCATGGGGGCAGACACTGCCGATACGGCATCCCGGATCAGGCCGAAACGGTCCACGGACTTTGCCGAAGACGCATCTTCTTGCTTGTGAGCCAGTGCTGTCTCGATGTTCTCCACCACAACCACCGAGGCATCCACCAACATGCCCAAAGCGATGGCCAGACCACCCAGGCTCATCAGATTGGCCGTCAGGCCCACGTAGCGCATGAGCAGGAATGTGGCCAGCATGGACAGAGGGAGTGTGGCAGCCACTACCAATGCAGCGCGCACGCCGCCAAGGAACAGATAAAGGATGACGACTACGAGCACGCTGGCTTCGACCAATGCGCGCACTACGGTGCCGGCGGCACGCGAAACCAGTTCGCCTCGGTTATAGAACACCTGGATGCTCATCCCTTTGGGCAGGCGCGGTACCAGCTCGTCCAGTCTGGCCTGCACTGCATCGACCAGACTGCGAGCATCCACGCCGCGCAGTCCCAGAACCAGTCCCTGGACGGCCTCGCCCTGGCCATCACGACTCACGGCGCCGTTGCGAGTGGCCTCGCCCAGGCGCACCGTGGCCACATCACCTACCGTGGCTGCGGCCTGTCCGTTTCTGGCCGGAACGATCACGACGGCCCGCAAATCGTCGATCCCGCGCACGCCACCTTCCACGCGTACCACCCAATGCTCCTCACCTCGGTCCAGTCGGCCTGCTCCATCGTTGCGATTGTTGGTGTCGAGTGCCTGACGCAACTGCTCCAAGGCCACGCCACGCGCGCGCAGCCTCGCGGGGTCGGGAATCACCTCGTAGCTCCGTACCACGCCACCCAAGGCATTCACGTCGGCAACGCCGGCGACAGTGCGCAAGGCCGGCCTTATCACCCAATCCAGCACACGTCGGCGCTCGGCCAGAGAGTAGCTCTCGCCATCAACCGTAAACATGAACATCTCGCCCAACGGCGTGGTGATGGGGGCCAGCCCTCCTTCTGCGCTAGCAGGCAGGTCGCGCTGTATGCCGGCCAGCCTTTCGGAGACCTGCTGGCGAGCCCAGTAAACGTCCGTGCCTTCCGAGAAGTCCACGGTCACGTCGCTGATGCCGTACTTGGAAACCGAGCGCACGATGGTCTTGTGCGGCAGACCCAGCAGCTCCTGCTCTACGGGGGTGGAGACGCGCTGCTCCACCTCCTCAGGCGTCATGCCCGGCACCTTCAGGATCACTTTGACCTGGGTTGGTGAGATGTCGGGGAACGCATCTATGGGTAGATGCACATAGGCCCAGGCGCCGGCCAGTGCCAGTGCCAGTGCTGCGAGTAGCACTAGGGAACCTCTGCATAAATCCCCAACGCATGTGCTTGCACATGCGTGCCGGGTGCGGCAGCATCCCGGCCTATGCAGCAATTTGATCTTGGCCTGAACCTTTCCACCAAAAAAACACGCAAACGCGAATTCCTGGAGCAGATGCAGCAAGTCGTTCCATGGCAAGAGTTGGTGGACTTGATTGCGCCATATGCACCTGAAGGTCACAAAGGGCGGCCTCCATTTCCTGTGGAGATGCTGCTGCGCATTCACTTTATGCAGCAGTGGTTCAACCTCAGTGATCCAGCTATGGAAGAAGCGCTGCATGACATGCCCTTGTTTCGGGAATTCGTTGGCCTGTCATGGGGCAGTGCCACGCCTGATGAGAGCACTATCCTGCGGTTTCGTCATCTATTGGAAAGACACAAACTGGCCGAGCAAATTCTGAAGACGGTCACGGACTTGCTGGAGCGTAAAAAGCTGCTGCTTCGCACGGGAACCATTGTGGATGCGACGCTGATTGCAGCTCCCAGTTCAACCAAAAACAGCACCAAATCTCGTGATCCTGAAATGCACCAGACCAAGAAGGGCAATCAGTGGTACTTCGGCATGAAGGCCCATATTGGCGTGGATGCTGATTCTGGTCTGGTGCACACAGTGCGAGGCACTTCGGCCAACGTCAGTGATGTCGTTGAAGCCAACAGCCTGCTGCATGGAAAAGAGGTTGATGGCTATGGCGATGCAGGCTACCAAGGTGCAGATAAACGCCCCGACATGCCGACGCCAGAACCTGAGCGCAAATTCCAATGGCATATCGCCATGAAGCGCAGCCAGCGCAAGGCTCTAGACCTTCAGCACCCGGTATCGGCCATGCAAGAGCAGCTTGAGCAGGTGAAGTCCAAAATCCGGGCCAAGGTCGAACACCCATTCAGAGTCATCAAGCGTCAGTTTGGCCACGTCAAAGTTCGCTACCGAGGCTTGAGAAAGAACACGCAGCAATTGCATACCCTGTTTGCCTTGGCGAACTTGTGGATGGCCCGTGGCCGTTTGCTAGTGAACAGCCAACCCAAGCCTGGTGTGGGTGCGTAAAAAGCAAGATGCCCGCGAAACGCGGGCATCTTGAGTGTCACAGGCAAGCAAACATCACACTCGTTCAAGCACTATCACGCTTGAAATCGAGTTTTGCAGAGGTTCCCTAGAGCCCGCTGACGCAGCGAAAAATCGATCAGCCTGGCTAGCATCACTGACCTCCGGACAGCAGGTTCTTGAGCGCAGCGATACCTGCAATCGCAATCCCCGCATTTGCTGGAAGCACTCCGCGCACCACGGCTGTAGCTTCGTCTCTGGTTTCCACCGACAAGGGGGTGAAGCGCACGCTCTTGTCCGTGCGGATGAACACACCGGTCTGGCCTTGCCAGTACACCAGTGCCGAGGCGGGGATGCGCAGACGGTTGCCTGCTTTCGACTGCGCCTTGTCCGTGTCTGAATCTTTCAGCGTCAATAGGGCCGTAACACTTTCTCCCAAGCGCAGATCCCCGCTCTTGGTTAGCGCAACACGCACACGCATCCCTGCGCTACCGTCCCCAACTGGCGCAATACCCTCGACACGGCCTGCGGCGCCGCGAGTGATGACCTGCACACTGTCACCTACGGCGGGCAGTGGGACCTCTCGACCCAGTAGCAAATCAAGTTCCAACGCCTTGGGATCAGCCACTCTCACCAAGGGTGCCGATGCATCAACACGCGCGCCAGGTTGGACCATTACTTCAGTCACAATGCCTGCACGCGTTGCCAGCAACTGCGCCTCATTCCCAGCCAGCTTCACACCACTGGCAGCCAGCTCGGCGCGTCGGGCTTGGGCCATGGCCGCAGCCTCTGTGGCGCGTGCCTGTGTTGACTGCCATCTACTGGCAGCGATGATGCCGTCTTCATGGAGCAATCGGTCTCGCGTCAGGGATTGCTGTGCCAGCCGCGACTGTGACTCGGCTTCCGCCACTGCGCGACGCGCTTCATAGAGCTGAGGGCTGGTGAAAGTCACCACGGGCTGACCCGCTCGCACGGACTGGCCTACAGCGACCAGCACACGTGGCAGCCCCCCCGCATAAGGCGCAGCCACAACGACCTGAGCATCGGGTTTCAGAACCACACGCGCATGAGCCGAAATATTGAGCTCGTCAGAACTCTGGATGGATTGGAAGCGCACGCCCAAGGTACGCGCCTGCTCAGGGGATAGAGACACGGCCTCGGCGGCCATGCCTGCGACTGGCAGCGCAAGTGCGCCGGCCAACAGCCATTGGTGGAAGAACATTCCTGACTCCGGAAAAAGAAAAGACATGCATCCATGCGCATGCATGGATGCTGGCAAGCCTGCGAAGGCCCTGGGAGGTCAGGAAAACTGAGGCGGAGCTTGGGCCGGAGATGGTCGTATGACGCGACCTTGCCAGCGTGAAAGTCTGTGCGCCGGCTCGGGGGGGGATGTGGGCCTTGCGGCAGTGCAACGCATGAGCGAAGCACGCAGACCCCAAGTCAGCAGAGTTAGGCCAATAACGGCCAACAGTGGGACAGGGAGCAGATCTAGTGGTTGCAGTGCATTTTGCACGTCAACTTCAAAAGGCTCGGATTGAGCTTGATGGACTTCGTGGTCACTGACAGAGTCTTGTCCAGTGAATAGATGGAAATGAGAATCAGCAATTCTGGAAGGTGTCGCGTGCACATGCAGGCCAGATTGATTCGGAGTCCCGAAGTGGCCGTGCAGAAGCGGTATGAGCAGTTGCGCCGCCATGATCAGCAGCAGCAATGCGCTCCGCAGAGAAAGTATCTGGATTGCACGCGACATGTGATTAATTGTACAGCTGCGATTTGATTTGCAGTGCAACAGAGTAGTTCTATTGAAGCGGCTCCATATTCAACAAATCAAAGGAAAAGGCGTCCGAAATGATTGCCTACAATTTGGCCCCGCTCTAAGGAACCTCTGCATAAATCCCCAACGCATGTGCTTGCACATGCGTGCCGGGTGCGGCAGCATCCCGGCCTATGCAGCAATTTGATCTTGGCCTGAACCTTTCCACCAAAAAAACACGCAAACGCGAATTCCTGGAGCAGATGCAGCAAGTCGTTCCATGGCAAGAGTTGGTGGACTTGATTGCGCCATATGCACCTGAAGGTCACAAAGGGCGGCCTCCATTTCCTGTGGAGATGCTGCTGCGCATTCACTTTATGCAGCAGTGGTTCAACCTCAGTGATCCAGCTATGGAAGAAGCGCTGCATGACATGCCCTTGTTTCGGGAATTCGTTGGCCTGTCATGGGGCAGTGCCACGCCTGATGAGAGCACTATCCTGCGGTTTCGTCATCTATTGGAAAGACACAAACTGGCCGAGCAAATTCTGAAGACGGTCACGGACTTGCTGGAGCGTAAAAAGCTGCTGCTTCGCACGGGAACCATTGTGGATGCGACGCTGATTGCAGCTCCCAGTTCAACCAAAAACAGCACCAAATCTCGTGATCCTGAAATGCACCAGACCAAGAAGGGCAATCAGTGGTACTTCGGCATGAAGGCCCATATTGGCGTGGATGCTGATTCTGGTCTGGTGCACACAGTGCGAGGCACTTCGGCCAACGTCAGTGATGTCGTTGAAGCCAACAGCCTGCTGCATGGAAAAGAGGTTGATGGCTATGGCGATGCAGGCTACCAAGGTGCAGATAAACGCCCCGACATGCCGACGCCAGAACCTGAGCGCAAATTCCAATGGCATATCGCCATGAAGCGCAGCCAGCGCAAGGCTCTAGACCTTCAGCACCCGGTATCGGCCATGCAAGAGCAGCTTGAGCAGGTGAAGTCCAAAATCCGGGCCAAGGTCGAACACCCATTCAGAGTCATCAAGCGTCAGTTTGGCCACGTCAAAGTTCGCTACCGAGGCTTGAGAAAGAACACGCAGCAATTGCATACCCTGTTTGCCTTGGCGAACTTGTGGATGGCCCGTGGCCGTTTGCTAGTGAACAGCCAACCCAAGCCTGGTGTGGGTGCGTAAAAAGCAAGATGCCCGCGAAACGCGGGCATCTTGAGTGTCACAGGCAAGCAAACATCACACTCGTTCAAGCACTATCACGCTTGAAATCGAGTTTTGCAGAGGTTCCCTAATGCTTGCTATGCCATAGGCAACTACTAGATTTCTCCGATTGTCGAAGCTAGGTCATCTGTGTGTATTGCTACCGCGCACATTCCTGCCACCAGGACCAGAGCTAGACCATCTAAAGTCCAACGCTACTGAGGGCGCTGGTGGCTAGCGAGTTACTTCTGGATGGAAATCAGTATTAAGCGGCCAGAGCCTGATGATGGACCTCAGCCTGACGCCGCTTTCTGGCACTTAGGTTGGCTTTGCAGCGCAAGCACCTATTCGCCCGAGGTGACAACGGACATCCAGCAACATATCCGCCTACAACTGATGGGCATTGTCCGCTGCTCACCTGATACCCGTCGTTGGGCTGTCTCCAGCGTCAATGCTCGGATGACCGGTATGGAGCGCTGACCGATAGGCCACGACGCGGCTACGAGCAGTGGCAATCGCTGCTTAGATGGCAGTTTCAGGCTGGTTGCCGCCGTTCACCTCAGAGGTACCAATGACTGCTGCTACCGAAAGCAGTCATTGCCCAAGGACTTTCGAGAAGGTCCGCTCTACCCCTTAAAGCTGCCAGTGGAATCTGACCATTGCCAAGTGACTGCTTTGGCGTGTGCTGACCTTGTGCTGTCGACCCTGAGCAGTCTTGCAAAAGAATTCCCTAAAGCAGACGGCTATAGTGATGACAGCTTAGTACGGTTACATTCCTCGCAAGTCGATTCAGCCGCAAGCAGCTTGCACTATGTGCTCCATATATGGCCTGCGGTTTCGTGCGACGTACATCTCTTTGGACATCATGTTTGTTTTTGAAATCACTATCCCTGGAACCTGGATCGACTCTGACGATAGGGACTGGGCTTGGCAAATTGAGGGACAACTTCGCTCTCTTGAATCTCAATTCTTTGAGGCCAATGCTGCGCTCAACTTGTTCACTAGTGTCCAATCAATCCGTCCTTCGTTTGCTGGTCACGAAGCTTGGGAGCGCGACTCGCAGCGCCGAGCAGAGATTCAACGTGCAGTTGAACAAGAAATCGGCAGCCGCATGTCTCATGAGAACTGGGATGCGATTCGCTTTGAAACAGAGGTTCGCTTCAAGCGGGAAAAGTGGGCTAACGGTGCTATCCCCCGTGAGTTTGAACACAATCTGCCGTTTATCTATGCGCGTGCGTTTCTGTATGCACTTGACGCATTCGATAAGTTTCTTGGCGTGCTAGCGAAAGAGCCGGACGTACCACCAAGGATTAGTGAACTAAAGCAACAGATCGCTACAGAGTTCCCGGATCTTCGTGGGGTACGAAATACATCTCAGCACCTTGAAGACCGCTCAAGAGGGCTCGGAGCGGGAAGAAACCCGCAACCGCTTGAACTAAAGCCAATTGCGAACAACTTCATCAATGCGCCCGGAGGTGCGCTAGTTCTCAATTGCCTGAATGGATCTAAATACGGCTCCACTATGTCCGATGGGCACTATGGGGAAGTTGACGTGTCGCCAGAATCAATGCAACGCTTGCAATCCATTCTTCAGGAGTTGCTTTCACTTTTTAAATGGCGTGGCCCAATGCGGCACGCGCCCAGCTCCTGAGGCTCAATCTGTCCGTTGAGCTGGCGAACAATGGCAGTCAACGTCTGTCAGGTTTTGCCATGCCAGTGATGCCTTTCTCATTGCAACGTTGAATGACGGCTTATTGTTACCGGCAACGGCTGCTCATGGCCGAGAGTTCCATTTCACTCATGTCCCCAAAAACAGTCACTGGATGACTTGCCGTTCACATCGAGTACCTGCTCTGGGGACTCATGTAGACCTCACGCTCCCGGCCAATAGCAGTCGATCAGAGACCTTTCCAAGCCGACCGGCTCTCAATACTTCAAGCTCACCAGCTGACTTGCAGGCGAAGCTGGATTTAAACGCAATCAAACCGCTTACAAAAGAGCCTCTTTCAGTCGCAAAGTGCTAATTAACCGACCTTTGGGTACTTATGCCAGAAGGGAGGGATACGGGCGCTTATCCCAATGCGGCTATCGCCGCCTGCAGGCGCCTCGGGCGCAAACGATGCAAGAGCCAGAGTGGGTATCACCGCTGCAGCCTGGTGGAGACCAAAAGCCACTGCATCAAGCGACTCGGTGAATAGGTGATGTCACGTACGTTCGAGCGGCAGGTCAAAGAGCTTCATATCCGAGCCGCTATTTTTCAATTGGTTCACTGAGCTGGGCTGCCCGCAAGCGGTGGCTGTGGCATAGCCACGTCTGGGGTCAGGGGTAGTCTGGCCCTGTGCTGATTTATGCAACAACACCATGCACCTAGAGACATGCCTAGTTATAAGATGCATAATTAATGAATCTTATGTGCAGTAACGGCAGCGAAAGGAATTGTGCAATGAGGACTCATGAGCTTTGCACTGAAGAGGAAGTCGTCAGCTTGGTGCACTCCTTCTATGCGCGAATACGCCAGGACGAGGTGCTCGGCCCCATCTTCGATGCACGTATCGCGGACTGGGACCATCATCTGACCAAGCTGGTGGATTTCTGGTCGGCCATTTTGCGACGCACAGCACGCTTTTCAGGGGCTCCTATGCCCAAGCATGCTGCGCTACCGGGTCTAAGCCTAGAGCTGTTTGAGCGCTGGCTGGGCCTGTTCGAGGTCACGCTGGCCGAGCAACCCAACCGCGCCATGGCCGATCAAGCGTGGCTGGCGGCGCGTCGTATTGCACGGAGCCTGTGGTCGGGCTATCAGATGAGCCGTGATCCCAAGGCACTACCGACGGTGGTGAGCCATGTCTGAGCTGCTGCAGATCGAGGAGCCTATGGGGTCTGTGCCTCAGCCCAAAGCTCCTGCACCCCAGTGGAAAGCCTTATTGGAGCTTGGCTTCAGGCCCTTGTACATGGCCGGTTGTCTGTGGGCTGCGGTGTCGGTCGCGCTGTGGGTGTTCGCGCCTCAGTGGCTTACGGGGCGTTTGGGTGGCGTGCTGTGGCATGCGCACGAGATGTTGTGGGCCTTTGTGGCGACGATTGCCGTGGGCTTTCTGCTCACGGCGGCTAGTAACTGGACTGGGAGCAACCCTATTCAGGGCCGGGCGCTGGGCGGATTGTGCGTGCTGTGGCTGCTGGCGCGCGTGGGTTTCTTGGTGGTGGGTGATACAGCTTTTGCTTTTGCCGTAGTGTGTGAACTGCTGTTTTTCGCCGTCGCTGCCGTAGTTCTGGGTCGGGTGATCTATACAGCACGCAGCCGACGCAATTACGGCCTGCCGCTGCTGGTGTCAGGTCTGGGTGTGGCCGATGCACTCTTTCTGCGCTCGGTATGGCAAGGCAGCGACTACGCAACGCTGATGCATTACCTTTATACAGGGCTGCTGTGCATGGCTGTGATTGCACTACTGGTGGCGCGGCGCGTTATTCCATTCTTCGCTATGCGGGCGGTGACGGATCTGCAGATTCCCATGCATACGGCCAGCGGGCAGTGGCAACTCTGGGCTGGCGTGCTTGGCATTGTCTGTTTGTTGCTGGGATGGGTGCCGGGTATGGTGACCGCGTTGGCTGTCACGGGACTAATCACCCTATGGCAGGTGCTGGCCTGGAAACCCTGGGCTGTGCGTCAGGTGCCGTTGCTGTGGATTCTGTATCTGGGTCATGCGGCCTTGGGCACGGGCCTGCTGGTGGCAGCGTTCCAGGCGAGCGGCTGGGTACTGCGCTTGGCCTGGCCGGTCCATGTGATCGGTGTGGCCGGCTTTGCGGTGCTGATAATCGGCATGGTGACACGTACGGCTTTGGGCCATCTCGGGCGACCATTGCGCGCCGATGGGAGCATCGTGGTCATGTATGTGCTGGTGCTTGCCGCCGCTTTGCTGCGCCTGCTGGCACTTCTGCCCGGGGTGCTCCCTCAAGCCGCGCTGCATGCCTCGGCGCTTGCATGGGTGCTGGCCTTTGCTTTGTACCTGTGGCGATTTGCGCCCTTGCTGATTCGGCCGCGCCTGCCACCAGCTGGACTCTCAGCGGCTCAACCCCCAGGACATGTCGCCAGCAAGTCCAGAAAATCTGTTTGAACGAGATCACTCAATGCGTCTAACCCTGATGACCGACTATGCGCTGCGGCTGCTCATGCATGTGGCCCAGCGGCCAGAGCGCCTGTGCACGATTTCCGAGGTTGCGCAGGCTTATAGCATTTCCGAGGCAAATCTGATGAAAGTGACGCATCAACTGGCCCTGCAGGGTTGGATCGAGACGGTACGTGGCAAGGGAGGCGGCATGCGCCTCGCCCGTGAGCCTAAGCAGATCCATATCGGTACAGTGATACGTGGACTAGAGTCCGACTTCACGCTGGTGGAATGCTTTGGCAACGACAACCGGTGCACGCTGACCGGCAACTGCCGCCTCGCAGGCATGTTGCAGGGAGCTTTGCACAGCTTCATGGCGCATCTAGATGGATTCACTCTTGCGGACCTGATACCGCCAACGTCTGTCAGCGCAGTGCCGTTGATTCCTGCCATACGATTGTCAAGAGAGAAGGCCCAGACATGAGCTATGGCCTGCTGATCACACTACACCTGCTGGCCGCCGTGGCGTTTGCAGGCACAGTGTTCTTCGAAGTCGTGCTGCTGGCCAATGTGCACAGCCGAGTGCCGCAGCAGCACATGCTCCCCGTGGAGCAGGCGCTGGGGACACGCGCGACCGCCGTCATGCCCTGGGTGTTGCTAGTGCTGTATTCTGCGGGAGCAGGCTTGGCCTGGCAGCACCGCTCGGTACTGGCGCACCCATTGGCCAGCAGTACAGGCATGCTGATGGTGCTCAAGATTGCGCTGGCGCTTAGCGTGCTTGCGCACTTCGCCAGCGCCATGTGGTGGCGCCGCCAAGGACAACTTAATGGACGACGCTCGCACCGATTGCATCTGAGCGTGTTCTGCCATGTGCTGGTCATTGTCTTGCTGGCCAAGGCCATGTTCTATCTGCACTGGTAAGAGCCTGGCGAGGTATGCCAAGCGGCTGCATCCAAATGCGTCATGGCAGACTCACCCTGATCAAGGGGGAAAGTCTGCCAGTTCAATATCCAAAGAACTCCTCACTACGCACATCGTCCTCATCAATGCCGGCTGATAACAGCAACTGCTGCATTGCCGCCACCATGGAAGGTGGGCCAGCAACATAAAAGATCGGATTAGCCAAGCCCTCAATGGCCTGCTGGAGCCACTCTCTATCGATCGTTTGTGTATCACCACTCCAATCCACGGCAGAGTGCGCCATATCCGTCATGGTGGCCTTGAGCCGGAATTTTGGATTCTTCTTTTCGAGAGCTTGAAGCTCAGAGAGAAACGCCGAATCTTCTGGACGACGATTGGAGTACAGCAGAAGCAAATCCTGCTGTGACTGCTGCATTGCAGCGTTTCGAAGCATGCTCATGAACGGCGTCACGCCAATCCCACCGGCGATGAGCACACCCGCTCGCGCCGTGTTTTTGTGCAAGGTAAGCGAACCAAATGGTCCATCGATATCCAACTCCGCACCTAGGGGCAGAGCTAGCAAAGCGCGTTTGTAAACACTGTCCCTCATACGCGTGGCAAACACCAATTCACTCTCGTGCGGCGCGCTGACGATGGAGAATGCGTGACATCGCTCCTCTTTGCTCTCCCCAGGGACCGCGCCCGGCAGCTGGATTTCAAACGCCTGTCCAGGGCGGAAATCAAACCCGGCCGGTTTGGCGAGATGGAATGCCATCGTGCCCTGTGCAACCTCTTCGCGTCCGAGGATTTTGCTGTGCTCTATGCCCATGATTCACTCCTTCGCAATCAATGGATCTACGCATTGGATGTATCCAATAGAGCAAATATTCCCGTCAATCGATACCCACCGTGAGAAACGGGTCGAATTGGGCGTTCTCATTGAACCGACCACCTCAGCCTGTTATGGCAGCGTTCGGCCAGAAGCAGCCCCGCTCAGCACGAGGCCGCGAATGGGAGGTCTAGGCTGTCTACAGTCGCCCAATTCAAAGATGCCGATGACTGCTAATGTCCACAGCAGTCATTGGAGCGCGACCTCCACAAAGGTCCGCTCCAAACCTCCAAGCAGTCACTGGACTGACATCAGTTTCGAGTGATCGCTTTTACCTGGGTCGAACTGGTGCTCTCGACCCGTTGCTGTCATCCATGCATCAGCATCAGATGTCTGCTGTGCATCGATTGTTGCCAGTCATGCCTGCAAGCCGAAGCTCCGGTTTCAGCCGGATAGCAGTCACCCCAGTACAACGTCAGCCCCCTCACTGGCTGATATCTGGTGAGTTGCGGACAGTGGGGGTAAGCTAGCCAACATGGACCGAAATATCCGCTGTCGTTCGCCCAGAACTTGATTTTTGCAACAACACCATGCCGTATGAGAAAAGAGCCTTGGTAGATAGCTACCAAGGCTCTTTTGCTTATTTCCGTGCTGTTACTAGGCTGGCAGGGCGACCAGTGGGTTGCCGTACATGGGGTCATCCTTTTTTGAGGCCAATGCCTTTGCTAGATCGATACCCAGGGCCTTGGCTACGCCTGCACCGTATGCAGGATCGGCTGCGTGGCAGTTGCGGATGTGGCGGAACTTGATGAACTCCGGAGCGTCGCCCATGGCGCGGCCGGTGTTGCCAAAAAGAGCTTCCTTCTGGCTGTCGTTCATCAGACGGAACAACTTGCCAGGCTGCTCGAAGTAGTTGTGATCATCTTTGTCGTAGCTCCAGTGGGCCGCGTTGCCGGTGAGCTTGAGCGGCGGCTCCGTGAACTGCGGCTGGCCCTGCCATTGGCCAAAGCTGTTGGGTTCGTAGTGCGGCAAGCCGCCGTAGTTGCCATCGACCCGTCCTTGACCATCGCGGTGGTTGCTATGCACTGGGCAGCGAGCCTGATTGACCGGGATCTGATGGTAGTTGGCGCCCAGTCGATAGCGTTGAGCATCGGCGTAGTTGAAGAGGCGCGCTTGCAGCATGCGGTCCGGACTGGCGCCGATGCCAGGTACCAGATTGCCAGGGGCGAAGGCCACCTGTTCAACGTCGGCGAAGAAGTTCTCGGGATTCTTGTTCAGCTCGAACTCGCCAACTTCGATGAGCGGATAGTCACCCTTGTACCAGACCTTGGTCAGATCGAACGGATGCAAGGCATACTTCTCGGCATCGGCTTCTGGCATGACCTGGATAAACATTGTCCACTTGGGATATTCGCCACGCTCGATGGCTTCATACAGGTCGCGCTGATGGCTTTCACGATCTTTGCCGACCATTTCGCCGGCCTCTGCATCGGTCAGGTTCTTGATGCCTTGCTGGGTTCTGAAGTGCATCTTGACCCAGAAGCGCTCGCCGGCCTGGTTCCACAGGCTGTAGGTGTGCGAGCTGAAACCGTGCATATGACGGTAGCTGGCAGGGATGCCTCGATCGCTCATCACGACGGTGACTTGGTGCAGAGCTTCGGGCAGAAGCGTCCAGTAATCCCAGTTGTTGGTGGCGCTGCGCAGGTTTGTGCGAGGGTCGCGTTTGACGGCTTTGTTCAGATCAGGGAACTGGCGAGGATCGCGGATGAAGAACACAGGAGTGTTATTGCCCACCATGTCCCAGTTTCCCTCTTCGGTATAGAACTTCAGAGCAAAGCCACGGATGTCGCGCTCGGCATCGGCCGCACCACGCTCTCCGGCTACCGTGGTGAAGCGGGCAAACATCTCCGTCTTCTTTCCCACCTCGCTGAAAATCTTGGCGCGGGTGTACTTGGTGATGTCGTGCGTGACCGTGAATGTGCCAAAGGCACCCGAACCCTTGGCGTGCATGCGGCGCTCTGGGATGACCTCGCGCACAAAGCCAGCTAGCTTTTCATTCAGCCAGACATCCTGGGCTAGTAAGGGGCCGCGAGGACCTGCAGTGAGGCTGTCGCGGTTGCTGACCACGGGGGCACCGAAGTCAGTAGTCATGTGGGTTGCCGGGCACTTTTTGGTGTCGTCGCTCATGAATATCTCCTAATTGGTTGTGAGGCCGCCAACAACTATAGGCTAGGTGTTGGCTCCAAAGTTTTGATGGTGCAATCTTTTCCCTTGAATGGAAGGACGCACTATGGGGCAGGTTCTGCACGCAAGCGCCAGAACGACAGAGGTAGTCCGTCGGACTATACAAAATAGCCAAGAGAGACTGAGAGCGCTTTCTGCGCGTTATGGCATTAATCAGAAGACGGTAGCGAAGTGGAAAAAACGGGCCTCGGTCACCGATCGGACTACAGGGTCGCATGACTGCTTTGGGCAAAAACAGTCATTGGACTTCTACAGATCTTCTGACGTGACCGACTGCTCTCAGCTTGGATCTGCCGCTCGCGTTCACGCGCAGGACGGCAGCTTCTGGCCGGCAGCGTGAGTTCGAGAAGCGTCCATAAAGCAGTCCAACAGGTGAGTGGCAAGCTGCTTGAAGGACTGCTTTCGGGGAGAGCTACGAAATGGTGCTCTCGGCCAGAAGCAGCCGATGGTCAATAGCAGTTTCGGGTAGGCTTACTGCACACGCTAACAATGCGAGCCCAACTTCGAACACAAATTGCTATGACACCCCAGCAGAAGAAGCAACTCAGCTACGCGAAAGATCGACGGAACACATACGGCGAAAATAATAAGTCCTCGCGTAAGAACATTCCTCTTTCTAAAGCTCTCGATATTCGATCTGAACGCCGTGCGCAAGACTCCGCGCTGGCGAAGGCTGTTGTGGCCACAAACGTTCATCAACTGGATGCGGTCGAAAACTCGGTTCGATCAACGAAGCCGAGGCAATGGCGGAAATGGCCTGACAAGCCGCTTGGTGAGGTTCTCATTCGCAAGAAACAGATCTCAATGAAGAGAGATATCTAGGTTCTTTACGCACCGGCTTTGCACTAAGTGACTGTTTCTAGACGTCAATTCCGTGGGGGCGACCAGCAACTCTGGGGGGCTCTGAGGCGGTCGCCTACCGGCCATGAGCAGTCCTTTATTAGGACCTGCCGTATTTCAAGTGAATGATGGGATAAGGCCGACCTTGCCCATCAAGCGCTGAACGACCAGTGCGCTCGAAGCCCATTTTTTCGTAGAAGCCTAATGCCTGCTGATTCTGCTCATTGACATCGGTTGTCATGTCGGGGTGAAGCGAAAGACCGTACCGTACCAGCATGGCACCAATACTCTTTCCCCGGTATGCGGGGTCAACGAACAAGGCTTCCATGTGCCCGTTGTCGATGAACATGAAAGCCAGCGGGAAATCGTTGGCGTCTACAGCTAGCCAGAGCGGTACTTGAGGCAGAAAGTCGCACACCATCGCGTCAATCGCTTGGCGATCCTCCTGGGACAGAAAGTGATGAGTGGCATCAACCGCGTGACGCCAAATTTCAATGGAGCGCTCGCCATCGTCAGGACGGGAAATTCGAATGGATGTCATTGATTGATTATGAACACTGCAAGATAAAGGCTCGCGTTAGCGGTCAACAAGGCAGTCCTAGTGTTCACTTTTGTGATTGCGCTCCGCACATTGTCAATGACTGTTTAGGGTCGGAAGGACCACTAGCCCCTCGCGTGATAGCAGACACTCAGCACCAACTTGACTCCTCTGTATCTACTGGCTGCTAGTCCCCCCAAAGCTGCTGTTGTGGATTCGCAGCCACGGTTCTCGGAACGACTGGTATCTGCGGGAAACCGGAATTTAGAGCAGCATGAATGACCGACAGCAATCGCTGCAAAGCAGACTTCAGTGCCTTTAGCTCTGATTCTTCTGAATGAATCCTAGACAGCGTAAGCGGGGCATGCAGCGCTAGGTGGTATCTTTGATGCATCAAGGCTGCATGCGACTAAACCGTGGATAAGAAGAGAAGTTTGATAGAGAGGGAAGAGAGTAAGGTCGGATTAAAAGTTCAGCTTTTCAAGCCTGAGCAGAGCAGAAGCGCGGCAGTGTTGTCTAAGCTGCAGTCCGGAAGTATTGCCTTAGAAGTGAGTCGCCATATCGACGATAGCCAGCTCAAGCTGTGCATTGCAATGCACACGTACATGGGACTGCTTGTAAAGGTCGCTGGGCCGCATTTCGAGTGGGATGCTGCTAGGCAGTGTGCGCAGCTTTCGGCGCTTGGCCTTAGATTGCTATTGTGTGCAGACCTCTTGGATGAGTACCTAGGGTCTCGAATTCCTCTGGGTTGGAATGATGGTGACGTTCACCTTCATAGTGCCTACGTCACATTGTTTCGGGCAACAGTAGCGGTTGCTGCTGACCAGGTTCGCGGCAAGCAAGGGCTGAACTATGTGGACTGTCGCAGGTTAAAGCAAGAAGACATCGATTTGCTCAATAGGGGTGTGAGTGTTGCGTTGCGTTGGATGGCGAAGTCGCAGTCATGTGGCCTGAACAGACGCTTGTCCGTCGAGAAGACGAAGACCGAGCGCTCCATCGAGAAGTACGTCCAAACGCTGGAATCCAAACTGCCCAATGCAGTGACAGTCTTGGTGAAGATGAAGGTGCACGAAGGAGGTGGGTCCACAGAACTTAAAGCTTCATCACTGGATCAGTGCAGTGCGCTTTCGTACGTGGATTTTTTCAAAAATGCGTCTTCATACATTACGCAGTTCCAGAAGGTGTGGCCTGAAGCGTTGCTAGGAAAACTAGCAAGGGTTACGCAATCGGAGGAAGCTCGCCCGCAGTGCGTGATGCTATTTTTCCTTCCACAGGCATCGGGGCCAGCTAGTTGGAAAACACTGCTGCAAGCATTTAATGTTGATTTCAACAATAAGCGTATGAGCAAAGGCGTTGCGCCAGTGCGGCTTGATGTCGCTGATTTGACGGAAGCGCTGAAGAAGCAGCCAGGCTCTCCAATGCAAGCTATGCATAAGCTGGTAGATGATCTCTTTGTCAAAGAGCTACGTTATAGGCGTCTCAATTTGCCCAGGGGGCGTCGCTCCTGGTCCTAGGCGGATCGGGCTGATCTGTGTGGGTATGCCAAATGTCATGCTGGCATACTCCAGAATCATTAGCCTTCCCCTTTTACCGAAGTACTTTGCCAAGCTGTTCATGCCTGCCCCACGTCCCATTGATTTTTCCGCTGTAGTAGCTGCACTGAAGGACATGGTCCCCAGTCTGTCTGCTGTCTATGCCTTCGGCAGTCAGGTGAGTGGTGATGCAGGCCCTGAGAGTGATTTGGATGTGGCGTTGATGGCTGACGAGACTCTTGGTGCTGAGGTGCTTTGGGACCTCGCTAGTCGTTTAGCTGGGATTGTTGGCTGTCCTGTCGACCTGCTTAATCTACGCTCTGCTTCGACGGTGATGCAGTACCGGATTGTGACTACGGGCCAACGACTGTGGGCCAGAGATGAGCAGGCAGCGCTCTATGAAACCTTCATCCTTAGCCAAAAAACAGCATTGGACGAGGCACGCGCAGGATTGCTACAAGACATTCAAAAAACAGGAACCGTTTATGGTTGATGACGTACTCATAAACAAAGCAGCAACGATTGAACGTTGCGTCCAGCGGGCTAAAGAGGAGTACGAAAAATCTCCAGCGACATTTGCATCGGATCACACACGTCAAGATGCGGCGATCTTGAATGTCCAGCGGGCTTGTGAAGCTGCACTGGACATGGGGCAGCACTTGATCCGGCGCGAACGCTTAGGCATTCCTCAAAGTTCGAGGGATGTATTCACTTTGCTGGCTCAGGCCCGTTGGATTGAAGCGGCACTTGCTGAGCGATTGCAGAAGATGGTCGGCTTTAGAAACATTGCCGTGCACGACTACCAAGCGTTACAGCTACCCATCGTAGAGGCTGTTATCACTAAGCATTTGGGTGACTTCACGGCCTACAGCAAGGCACTTTTGCTGAAAGATGCAAATTGAAATTACGACCCGTGCGCCCTGTGCACTACTTTAGTCACACTGAAAAAATACCTAAAAACCGCTGAGAAAGCGGTTTTTTGCTGGCGATGTGCATAAAGCAAGTATCGATAACGAACGAAGAAATAAAAAATATCCACACACGCTGACCTCATCAGGAAGAAGACGAACTATTGCACGGAGCGTGTTGCAGCCGACCGGCGCGAAATCAACCTAGGCTGTGTGAGTTGATCTGTGCGGGTGTGCCAGTCTGGTTGGCAATGGAGAAACAACCCTAGAATCTTCTGTTTTCAGGAGAAGTAAATGGGTTTAGGTAGCACAGTTGCCGTTGAGCAGGGGCAAGAGCTTTTTTTGCAGCAGATGCAAGAAGTGCATGCCTCACGGGCTTCCATGTTGATGCACTTCAAGGGGATGGCGGAGGCTGACGCTATCAGCCTTGCTTTGAAGGAGAGCGCTGTGCTGGAGGCAAGCCATCCTGGAACAAAACGGTATGACGATGAAGGCAACATCATCGAAAACCTAGATTTTCCTGAAGCCAAATTGCCTGAGTTGTCTTTGCAGCCAGTTGATGTGCAAGCACGTATTGAAGCAACAACGAAAGATTTACTGGCAAGAGGTGTTGTTCCGCTATAGCGCTGAGTTGAGCCAGATAACGGCTCTTCTACCTTGGGCGTGCTTTGGGTTGCATGCCTTTGTCTCTTTCGATACCAAGCAGCAGGATGCTGCTTTTGCAGTCAATGAACCAACAATCTCTCTCCGCCTTCATCTGGTCTGTCGCTGATTTGCTGCGTGGGGACTACAAACAGTCGGACTACGGCAAAGTCATCCTTCCCTTTACCGTTCTGCGCCGTCTGGATTGTGTGTTGGCTGACACCAAAGATGCCGTGCTGTCAGAGCTCGCTGCCAAAGAAAAACAGGGCGTCAACCCAGAACCGTTTCTGTTGCGCAAGTCTGGGCATAGCTTCTACAACGCATCGCCTCTGGATCTCAAAAAGCTGCTGGGCGACGCTGACAACATCGCGCAAAACCTCTACAGCTACGTGCAAGGCTTCTCGCCTGCCGTGCGCGATGTGTTTGAGCGCTTTGAGTTTCACGTACAGGTAGAGCGTCTGGCCAAAGCTGGACTGCTCTACCAAGTCGCAGAAAAATTTGCACAAATTGATCTGCACCCTGAGCGTGTGAGCAACATGCAAATGGGCTTGGTATTTGAAGAGCTCATTCGCAAGTTCGCTGAAATTAGCAATGAAACCGCGGGTGAGCACTTCACGCCGCGTGAGGTCATCCGTCTCATGGTCAACCTCATCTTTATTGAGGACGACGACATCCTCAGCAAACCCGGCGTCGTGCGCACCATCTACGACCCCACTGCTGGCACCGGCGGCATGCTTAGCGTAGCAGGCGAATACCTGGCCGAGCACAACCCCCAAGCGCGCCTGACCGTCTTTGGCCAAGAACTCAACCCCGAGTCCTACGCCATCTGCAAGGCAGACATGCTCATCAAAGGCCAAGACGTAGGCAACATCGCCTTTGGCAACACCTTGAGCGACGACGGCCACGCCACCAAGCACTTTGACTACATGCTCTCCAACCCACCCTTTGGCGTGGAGTGGAAAAAAGTCGAAAAAGAAGTGCGCAAAGAGCACGAACAACAAGGCTACAACGGCCGCTTTGGCCCCGGCCTGCCGCGCGTGTCCGATGGCTCCATGCTCTTTTTGCTGCACCTCATTGCCAAAATGCGCCCCGCCAGCGAAGGCGGCAGCCGCTTTGGTATCGTGCTCAACGGCTCGCCCCTGTTCACCGGTGGCGCGGGCAGTGGCGAGAGCGAAATCCGCCGCTACGTGCTGGAAAACGACTTGTTGGAAGCCATCGTCGGCCTGCCCACCGACATGTTCTACAACACCGGTATTGCCACCTACGTGTGGATCATCAGCAACCGCAAGCCCGAAGCGCGCCAAGGCAAGGTGCAGCTGATTGATGCCTCGGGCATGTGGCATAAAATGCGCAAAAGCTTGGGCTCCAAACGCAAAGAGCTCAGTGATACCCACATCGACCACATCACCCGCCTGTTTGGTGACTTTGTCGAGGCCAAAGGCGAAGACGGCGTACCCATCAGCCGCATCTTTGACAACGAAGAATTTGGCTACTACAGCATCACCGTAGAGCGCCCCCTGCGCGACGAAGCTGGCAACGTGGTACTGGCTCAAAAAGGCAAGCTCAAAGGCAAACCCCAGCCCGACAGCAGCCTGCGCGATACCGAAAACGTGCCTTACCTGAAAGACGTGGCCGAATACTTCAAGCGCGAAGTACTACCTCACGCCCCCGATGCGTGGATTGACCCCGATAAAACCAAGGTGGGCTACGAAATCCCGTTTAACCGCCACTTTTACGTGTTCAAGCCCCCGCGCCCGCTGGAGGTGATTGACGCTGAACTCAAGCAAACCACCGACCGCATCTTGGACATGATCAAGGGGCTGTCGGCATGAGCTTTGCAAAGTATCCCGCGTACAAAGACAGCGGTGTGGAATGGTTGGGGGAGGTGCCGGAGCATTGGAAGGTCAGTCCATTCAAATGGCTACTTGACCGAAATGATGGAGGTGTCTGGGGTGATGATCCAGATGGCGCTGATGACACTTTGGTACTTCGATCAACAGAGCAAACCGTAGACGGTCACTGGCGGCTGGAAAGCGCTGCGGCACGCAAACTATCAGCAACTGAACGAGCGGCAGCTCTACTGGAATCGGGCGACCTCGTCGTGACTAAGTCAAGCGGCAGTTCATTGCACATTGGCAAAACCACGCTTGTCACAGATGAAATTGCGCAGATGGGCTGCTGCTATTCCAACTTCATGCAGCGCTTGCGCATGAAGCCGTCTTTTAGCCCACTGCTCGCTTGGTACATCCTGAACAACGACATTGCCCGACTTCAATTTGATCTGTTATCCAACTCCACGACTGGGCTTGCAAATTTGAACGGCACCATGATCGGACAGATTATGTTGGCGATTCCGCCCGTTGAAGAACAAACCGCTATCGCCACCTTCCTCGACCACGAAACCGCCAAAATTGACGCACTGGTAGCAGAGCAAGAAAAGCTCATCACATTGCTGCAAGAAAAGCGCCAAGCCGTAATCTCCCACGCCGTAACCAAGGGGCTCAACCCCAACGTGCCCATGAAAGACTCGGGCGTGGAGTGGCTGGGGGAGGTGCCGGAGCATTGGGAGGTGAAGGTGCTCAAATTCATCGCCACGGTTCAAACAGGCATCGCCAAAGGCAAGGACAACACCGGCAAAGAAACGATCACGGTGCCTTATCTACGAGTCGCCAACGTGCAGGACGGCTACCTGGCGTTGGATGACATGGCAGAAATCGAAATATCAGCAAGCGACTTGCAACGCTATCTTTTGCAACCGGGTGACGTGCTGATGAATGAAGGTGGCGACTTTGACAAACTCGGCAGAGGTCACATCTGGCGGGGAGAAATTGAGTCTTGCATCCACCAAAACCATGTGTTCGCGGTGCGCCCGCATGGCGTTTCGTCTGAATGGCTCAATGCCATCACAGGGTCGGGATATGCACAGTTCTATTTCATGACTCGATCGAAGCAGAGCACAAACCTCGCATCGATTTCTTCAACCAGCATCATGGAGTTGCCTGTTCTGTTACCGCCGAGAAATGAACAAGCTGCGGTACTGACTTTCATCGCAAAGCAAACTTCTCAATTCGACACCCTGATGACTGAAGCTCGCTCTGCTATCACCCTGCTACAAGAACGCCGCACAGCCCTGATCTCCGCTACCGTCACCGGTCAAATCGATGTGCGCACCTGGACTCCACAGGGGGCAGCATGACTCTCAGACCTCAAACTATCCAAATCTTTTTGCCCGGTGGTCAGCCCTCAGGCATACGCGTGGCTGAGATCACGACACGCATCGTGCAAGTCATTGAAGTGCCGCGCAAACTGCTGCCAGACTTTTTCAAAATGGCAGAGTCTGAGCAGGTCGGGGTCTACTACCTAGTTTCCAAGCCGGATGATGACAGCCAGCCGGAGGTCTATGTTGGGCAGACGGGTGACTTGCGTGGTCGCCTCGCGAAGCACGATAGCGATAAAGACTTCTGGGAGCGCGCCTTGGTGCTGATTTCGCGCACCCAATCCATCACGCAGACACATGCGCTTTACTTGGAGTGGCTAAGCATTCAGGCGGCTACTAAAGCGCAGCGCTATGAGCCCAAGAACGGGAATGCAGGCTCTCGACCTTACACCCCGGCGCCGATGGAAGCGGACTGTTTGGAGATTTTCGAGACAGGCCAAACCTTGCTGACAACCTTGGGCTACCCCTTGTTTGATGCAGTAGCCCCGCAGGCAGGGCAAAAAGACCAAGCATTGGAGTTTTTCTATTGCACCTCTGGCGGTGTCAATGCCAAGGGCATCTACACCACCGAAGGGTTTGTGGTGCTGGAAGGCTCAATAGGTCGAAAAAACAATGTGCCCTCTATCATGGGGACCAGTGACGCTGCATTTAGAGACAAGCTGCTGGCCTCTGACTTGGTAAAGATTGACGGTGACAGCATCGTTTTTCTCAAAGACCATCTTTTCCCATCTCCAAGCCGTGCCGCGATGGCAGTGCTGGGGCGCACCGCCAATGGGTGGCAAGAGTGGAAAGACAGCAATGGGACCACTTTGGACCTACTCAAACGCCAGGCGATAAGCAGCGCAAGCGCATAAACAAAAGATACAAGGGGAGACCATGGCTCTGCACAAAGAAATTCAGTTTGAACTGGACATTTGCAACCACCTGGCAAGCCACGGCTGGTTGTATGCAGAGCTTGGACAAGATGGTGATGCGCGAGGCTATGACACTGCCCGTGCTTTGTACCCGGAAGACTTGCTGACCTGGGTGCAGACCACGCAGCCGCAGGCTTGGGAGGCGCTGACCAAGAACCACGGCGCTGCTGCCGAGTCCATGCTGCTGGACCGCCTGCGCAAAGAGCTCGATATGCGTGGCACGCTGGACGTGCTGCGCATGGGCATTGAAATGCTAGGCGTCAGAGCACCGATCAAGTTGGCACAGTTCAAGCCTGCCCTGGCGATGAACCCTGATCTGCAAGCGCGGTACGCAGCTAATCGCTTGCGTGTAGTGCGCCAGTGTCGTACCAACCATGGCGACATCATTGACCTGGTGCTTTTTCTCAATGGAATTCCGGTTGCCACTGCAGAGCTTAAGACGGATTTCACGCAGGACAACAATGCGGCGGTAGACCAATACCGCTTTGAGCGCATACCCAAGCCCAAGGGCAAACCGTTTGCAGAACCCTTGCTGGATTTCCCAAGAGGCGCACTGGTGCACTTTGCTGTGAGCAACCGCACGGTGATGATGACGACGCGCCTTCAAGGCCCGAGCACACGCTTTTTGCCTTTCAATTTGGGCGATCACGGTGGCGCTGGCAATCCTGCCAATCCCAATGGCCATCGCACAGCTTATTTGTGGGAACAGGTCTGGCAGCGCGATAGCTGGCTGGAGATTCTTGGCCGTTACCTAGTCACTCAGCATGACAGCAAAAAGAAGGTCTCGGGCTTTATCTTCCCTCGCTATCACCAGCTGGACGCTACGCGAAAGCTGGTGGGTGCTGTGTTGGAGGAAGGCGCAGGCCAGAAGTATCTGATTCAGCACAGTGCCGGGTCAGGCAAAACGAATTCTATTGCCTGGACTGCACACTTTCTTGCCGACCTGCACGACGCTGACAACCAAAAACTGTTTGACAGTGTGTTGGTAGTCAGTGACCGCAACGTGCTGGATGCACAGTTGCAAGAAGCCATTTTTGACTTTGAACGCACCAAGGGCGTAGTGGCCACCATCAAAGGCGACGGTGGTAGCAAAAGCACTGAGCTGGCTGAAGCTTTGGGAGGCGGCAAAAAAATTGTCGTCTGTACGATCCAGACGTTCCCGTTTGCACTCAAAGCCGTACAGGAGTTAGCTGCGACGCAAGGAAAACGCTTTGCTGTAATTGCCGATGAAGCGCATAGCAGCCAGACTGGTGAAGCCGCCAGCAAGCTCAAGCAATTGCTGAGTGCTGAAGAGCTCAAGGAGCTGGCTGACGGGGGAGAAGTTGGGACTGAAGATCTATTGGCAGTGCAAATGGCTGCAAGGGCCAATGATGCAGGCATCACGTATGTCGCCTTCACTGCCACGCCCAAAGGCAAGACGCTGGAACTGTTTGGTCGTCGCCCCCAGCCAGACCTGCCCGCCGGTCAGGGCAATCTGCCTGCGCCGTTTCACGTGTACTCCATGCGCCAGGCCATTGAAGAAGGTTTCATCCTGGATGTGCTGGAGAACTACACGCCGTACAAGCTGGCCTTCAAACTGGCCAATGACGGTAAAGAGTGGGACGAAAAAGAAGTCGAGCGCAGCGAGGCCATGAAAGGCTTGATGCGCTGGGTACGTTTGCACCCCTACAACATCAGCCAGAAGGTGGCCGTAGTCGTCGAGCACTTTCGCGAAAACGTACAGCCCCTGCTGGACGGCCACGCAAAAGCCATGGTGGTGGTCGGCAGCCGCCAAGAGGCCGTGCGCTGGCAGTTGGCTATTCAGGCGTATATCCAAGAGCAGGGCTACAAGCTGGGTGCCTTGGTGGCGTTCTCAGGGGAAGTGAACGACCCGGAAAGCCTGCCAGATCCAGTGACGGAAAACAGCACGCAGCTCAACCCCTTCCTCAAAGGCCGCGACATGCGCGAAGCCTTTGCCACCGATGAGTACCAAATCCTGTTGGTGGCCAACAAATTCCAGACCGGCTTTGACCAACCCTTGCTGTGCGGCATGTACGTGGACAAGCGCCTGGGTGGCATCCAAGCCGTACAGACCTTGAGCCGCTTGAACCGTGCCTACAGCGGCCCGTATGGCCTCAAGGACACGACCTATATCCTGGACTTCGTGAACGAGCCCGATGACGTCTTGGCTGCGTTCAAGACGTACTACGAAACCGCTGAACTGGCGGGTGTGACAGATCCGCACCTGGTCTATGACTTGCGCGCAAAGCTTGATGCTGCAGGTCACTACGATGACTTTGAAGTGGATCGTGTCGTACAGGTGGAAATGAATCCTAAGGCCACGCAAGCGATGCTGGTGGCCGCGATTGAACCTGTGGCAGACAGATTGCTCAAGCGCTACAAAGCGGCACAACAAGCGCTGCAAGATGCTCAAGGTGGGCCGATTGTGGATGGCCCTTTGACACAGGCCGCCAAAGATGAACTGGATGCGCTGATTCTGTTCAAACGTGATTTGGGGACCTTTGTTCGAGTCTATGCCTTCTTGGGGCAAGTCTTTGACTATGGCAATACAGCGATTGAAAAGCGCGCTCTTTTCTTTAAACGCTTGTTGCCTCTGCTGGACTTTGGGCGTGAGCGCGAAGGCGTGGACTTGTCCAAAGTGGTTTTGACACACCATCGTTTAAAAGACCAAGGCCAGCGTAATTTGGCGCTGCACCAGGCAGATGGTCAGCACAAGCTGGAGCCAATGACAGAAGCTGGAGGTGGCTCCGTTCAAGACAAGCAAAAAGTACTGCTATCGGAGCTTGTGGAGAAGGTCAACGACTTGTTCGAAGGTGAACTAAGCGACGAAGACCGGCTTGTCTATGTGAACCACGTCAAAGGCAAGTTGCTGGAGTCTGAGATCTTGGTGCAGCAAGCAAGCAATAACAGCAAAGGTCAGTTTGACAATTCACCAGACTTGGATAGCGCACTGACCGATGCCATCATTGATGCGTTTGATGCCTACACCACGATGAGCAAACAGGCTTTGGACAGTGAGCGTGTGCGCGCTGGCCTGAAGTCCATCTTGCTTGGACCGGCGCAGTTGTATGAGGCATTACGTGCGCGTGGTGGAAATCAGCCGGGGCTACGTCCCTGAAAGGGCCTGGCAGCAGGCAGCTTTAGGCTGATCTGAGTCGTTCACAGTCCAATACCTGAAAGACAGCAACCGCCAACACCAGTCGTTCAGTGGAGTTGCTCAAGCAAAGTGAGCACATCATTCTTTGTGTTCACGGAATCAGTTTGAGAGTCGAACCAGTACTGACTCGCACAAGCGGCCCCTCTAACTCGAAGTAGGGAGACTCAGGATGTCTCTGTACACTTATTGTTGCATTTGGGGCGTAATCAAACACTAAGTAAAGTAGAGGGAGTGATGGCAAACACGTTGGAGCCAAGTTGGAATGGCAACGATTTCCAAGCGAGGTTTTTTTGGTATCACGCAGCAGCGCTTCGCGATGATGATCAGCAGCACGTCTTAGAGGTCACCTTTGAGGCTGATGGCCCGAAGGGTTTCGACGACGTTGTGGTGCGCTACCGATCCCCAGGACGCCCCTCAAGCTCTCCTCCAGGCCGAATAGCGGTCGACTTCCATCAGGTCAAGTTTCACGCGGTACAAGGTGGACGATTCGGGTATGCAGATCTCATTCGCCCAGAATTCATCAATGCGACTGCCAACTCCTTGCTGCAAGGGTTGCGTAATGCCAAGAAGACAGCCACCTCGCTGGATGGTGCTTTCCACCTCGTGACCACGGATCGCATCGCGGATGACGACCCTTTGGGCGAAATCATCTCTGGTAAAGATCACTCGATTCGACTCGATAAGCTATTCGTTGCAGGGGGCGATCGGAGCAGATTGGGGAAGGTGCGAAAGCTGTGGCGTGATCATCTTGAACTAGCCACCGACGACGAACTCAAGCAAGTTTTGCAAGGTTTGCACATCAATCAGGTTGCCCGCTCGCTGGAGGATATGCGCGATGAAGTGAATAACCGGTTTCGTGTCGTCGGCCTTGTGACGTGCAGGGAAACGGCCGATTTCCGTTATGACCAAGTTGCGCGTGAGTTGAAGAAGCAACAGCGAAATTGTCTTACTCGCGAATCATTCAACATGCTCTGTCAGCAGGAAGGGTGGATTCGGACCGTCGCTTCTGACCAGGGCTTTTTGAATGTGTCAGTCCGCTCGTTTGCGGACGTGCTTCCCGCACATCTCGACGCAGCTCATGAGAACGCGTTATCGCTTCTCGACAAGTTCGATGGAAGGCACCTCTGCCAAGGGTTGTCGTGGACCACTGACGTGCAGCCAAAGATCGTGGATTTCCTTCAGGAGATACGGCAACGTCGCAACAGGCTGCGTCTCCACCTCGATGCACATCTCTCGATTGCGTTTCTAGCTGGCTCGGTTCTCGGCTTCAAATCGGGTGTGCATGTGGAGTTGGTTCAAAAGGGGCGTGCTGGCCTTTCCATTTGGCGACCGGATGATGAGCGCAGCGGCCCTTCCATCCCTGTGTCCGCGCAGGGCCTTGGTACCGGTCACGAGTGCGCTGTCGTTGTCAGTTTGTCACGAGATGGCCTTAGGAATGTCCTGGACTATGTCGCAAGGGACCTACCCAACGTTGGCGTGGTTCTGCACGCCAAGTTAGAAAGAGGTGCAGGGCAAGCGGTGGTTGCCGGAGGGGCTCACGCCGCTCAGCTGGCTGACGAGGTCGCAGAGGCCGTACGGACATTGGACCGGCCACGGGGACATGCGACGCACATCTTCATCATTGGTCCAAATTCCTTCGCTTTTTACCTTGGGCAGCATGCGGATGCGATGGGGCCTTGCAACGTCTACGAATTCGACTTCAACAACTCCAGCACTGGTTCCTACCAGCCAACTTTCAAGATTCGATAAGCCATGGAACTCAATCCACAGTTCAGGGATTTTCTTGCCAACATTCGTCCCACCGAGAAACAGAAGGAAGACTGGAAGGTTGGCGCCACGACAATGCGATCGCGGCTCAACAGTGACTCGGAGCTGAGCAGCCGCATTGTTTCGACATTTCTGCAGGGAAGCATTCGCCGCTCGACAGCGATTCGGCCGGTAGGTGACAAACGTCCTGATGTGGACATCGTTGTTGTCACTGATATCGACTACACGCGGACCACGCCGAAGGACGCGATGCAGTTGTTCGTTCCTTTTCTCAATAAGTACTATGAGGGGAAGTGGAGGCCACAAGGCCGGTCCTTTGGGATTGAGCTTTCCTACGTCGAGTTGGATCTAGTGATTACGTCGTTACCCGTTGAGCCTAGCGCTCGATCGTTAATGGAGAGCCTGTACCGTTCACAGTCAGTGCTGAACGACTCGACGCTAGAAGATGACGCCACTTGGCGACTGAACAAGTCATGGAGTCCTGCGGGGGGGAACTTGTTCTTCAACTCGGTACTGACTGAAGACGCACCTGAGTCGGATTGGAAACCTAATCCCCTGTATCTCCCAGACCGTGACCTCGGAACCTGGGGGCGCACGCATCCATTGGCTCAAATCCAATGGACTGCGGCTAAGAATCGTCGTTGCAACAAGCTCTACATTGATGTCGTCCGTGCTCTTAAATGGTGGCGGCAAACAAATCAAGATACGCTTCCGAAATATCCTAAGGGCTACCCCTTGGAACACATGATTGGCAATGTCTTGAGTGACGGCACTACGACCATGGCCGCAGGCGTGGTCCAAGCATTCGAGACGATTTCTGATCGCTGGGCATGCCTGGCTGAACAATGTCAGAAGCCTCGACTTTCTGATCATGGTGTGCCCGAGCATGATGTTCTCGCTCGGCTGAGCGAGGATGATTTCGCCGCATTTCATAGGGCAGCGTCAAGTGCGGCTGCTCAAGCGCGCAAGGCTTACGATGCCGCTGACCCCCAAGAAAGTGCTCGACTGTGGCAGGGGTTGTTTGGCACGAAGTTTCCTTCGCCGGGACCCCAGGGTGGGGATCGTCCTCGCGACGGATTCACTCAGCCCACGCGTCCCGCGGATCCTCCACCGACGCAACGCTTCGCCTGAATGACTGCCAGTGCCACGCCCCCCGAGGCCCTCGAACGAATCAGCGAATGGCTGACTGGCTACTCTTGTCTTGCATTACGAGGGAGGTGGAAGTGGTACCCATCGAAAGCGTGGTCGCTTCCAATCGCAATACAACTGACTGGCCAGCCGTCAAAGTATGTCGCCAGTGAAACCGTCTGGCACTTGGTTCTGAGCCCGGAAGGTTCAACTGTCGAGGTCAGGTTCTACCCTGACAAGGACGGAGGAATTTCAGCAACTTTCCCACATCAGACTCACAACGGGGTGAGCGACGCCAGACTACCTTGGAGAGCAGGACATCCATGTCTTGAGTTACCGGTCGCGCGCCTAGGTCGGGTCGCATGGAACGACGAGCCAGCAGATCTGTTGCCTCGTGTGCAGTGGCACTTCCGCCGATTGATCAAGTGGATCGAGGCCGCGGCGGCGGACGAGTTGAGCGGGACTGGCGATCCGATGGAGCTACCAGACTTTAGAGATCAACTGGCTGTTGGCGTCATAGGATTTCGTGAAATACCGGACGGTCTGGAGCGTATGACAAATGAAACTGCAAAGTGGGGATACGCTCGCCTGGCGAAGATAGCAGGAGGCATAGAGGTTTCAGCGCTGCTAGAGCGACAGGACCAAGCGGGTAGAACCATCGAACGGTTCAACTGGTCACCCTTGATTGCTGAGGCGCGTGAGCATGTGCCCTGCGTTTGGATACGGTTAAATGGACTGCCAGTCTTGCCCCCATGGCGCCGCCCTGAAACTTGGGCCGAGCTCAACGACATACTGGCTTCTCAGAGCATCAGTCTCTCCGACATTCTTACTAAGGCTGGGATTAGGCATCGATCGGAGCGCGAACCGGCAAAACGGATCAAGCTGCTATTGTGTTTCCCTCTATCTGAGCGCATCGGCGAGGTGGCATCAAAGCTTCACTGGCTCGCGATAAATAACATCCCTCTAGCATCGAAGAAACTCAAACGGAATGGTTTCAGATCAAATGAGTTCAACCACCGTCGCTGGGACAGTGAGATCAGCCAGTCATCTGATGCCATTCGGTGGCAGAAGACTATGAATTGGGCATCTGACGAGTTGCGAACTCGAGGTGATGTCGGTGCTGACATTCTTGGCAAGCAGTTCCTGATCATCGGCGCTGGAAGTCTTGGTGCAGCGGTTGCGAGCAGCTTGTTGCGGATGGGGGTGACCCGCATGGTCATTATGGACGCTCAAGATTTAGAAATGGGGAACCTGACCCGACACGTTCTCGCAATGTCTGATGTTGGCCATAACAAGGCCAGGGCACTCGCAAGGCACCTGAATTCAGCCATGCCGGATTCGGAAGTCCTCGGGATCTCTGCGGACTTCCCTAATATGGATCCGAAGTGTCGTGCTTCTGTAGATACCTGCAAAGTAATCATTGATTGCACGGCATCTGATGCGGTACTTGATGCCATGGCGCACTATTCGTGGACAGGTGAAAAGACCTTTGTGTCGTTGTCCATGTCATGGCGTGCGAGTGGGCTGTTCGCCTTTAGTGCCAGCGAAGCCTCCTTTCCAGCTCTCGATGCACGAACCCGGTTCAATGACGCGCCAGCTCCAGCAGTAGATTTTGTCGATGCACGTATTGAGGGGATTGGATGTTGGCTACCTGTTTTTCCTGCGTCCGCCGATGACGTACAGCTTTGGGCTGGGGTCAGTTGCAAGTTTATCCGGCATGCCCTCACGGATCGCTCTCGACGTTTTGCCTACTTTCAGCAGTCCGCCAGTGGAGAAATTGAGTGTGTCAAAAACTAAACCACACCAACGATTTGTGCATCCGAGATATGAGCGTTTTGAGGTTGTCGTGGAAGACGCAGCTCTTTGCACGATAGAGGATGCATGCGCAAGGGCCGGATCTATGGAAACCGGCGGCATCCTCATTGGCAGATACGAACGTGATGGGCGACAAGCCTCGGTGTGCGAGGCAACTTCCAAACCAACCGACTCGTCCGCTGGCTGGGCCTGGTTCAAGCGCGGATCGAAAGGACTGAAACCATTGTTAGCGAGCAGATGGCATGAAGGTCTGCACTATTTGGGCGAATGGCATTTTCACCCCAATACTGGATGCACGCCAAGTGGCCCGGACATGCTTGCAATGGCAGCCATTTCATTAGATGCGCAGTACGCTTGTGCCGAACCCTTGCTGATCATTTTGGGAGGGATGGTTCCTTATCAGTACCAACTGTCGGCAACTGTCTTTCCAAGGGGCGAGTCGCCCATATTTCTAGAGGGACGATCTCGCTCGTGGTTCGCGTGATGCTGGCAGAGCGGTAATCCACCCGAATTCCGCTTCAAAGCCGATCCGAGTCATTGGCGAAGATTGGTTTCAGCGACCGCTGCCGCTGCCGCTGCAAAGCAGTCTTATGGAAACTAAGGCTACTAGGAGCGCCTTTAAGTCTTGGGCTTGGTCAGTGCAACGATAAGGCCAGAGAGGATGCCTAGAGCTACGATGGCTGGAGCTGCGAGCATCATCTGTATGCCATACATCGCATAGTCAGCAAGAGCCCCAGAGCGTGTACCTCCTTTGGAGGCTCCAATGATGAGCGCACAAATCCGTAGCCCGATGTAATACAGCGCCAAGGCGATCACATCTATCAGCAGCAGCCATTTGAAAAACTTCGGTGCACAACCTAAAAAAATTAAAAAAACGATGATTCCAAGAATGATGTGCATAGGTGTCTTTGTGCGTCAAGGTTCATCAGCTCGTAGCTCTCATGGGGGTTGAGAAAAGATCACTCTGGCGATCAGCAGTCAAGCCAAAAAATAAAAGCTATGTTCCACAACATGCCCAGCGCACAAGACGCTGGGCATGAAGGGCATGGTTAGCCTTCACTCAAAGCGCGCCAACCGTTTTCGGTCTTACGCATGGTCGCTGAACCTTGCATCTTGATTTCATACTCTTTAAACCAGGATCTGGCATCTTGATTGCTTTGAGCAGCTTGCCGGGGCCCATCAAAGATGCCTCGCATGAATTTCATGTACGTACCACCTGGGCAACCTTTGAGGTAGTGGGACTCGATTGCCGTATCGGCATTTCTGAAAAATTTCAGCTTGGGTTTCGCTTCACGCTTTTTAGTGCGATCCTCGTAGACTTGATTGAGCTCGGCAGTCTTTTTCTGCATCAAAGGAGAAGGAGGGTTCTGGGCTTTCCACAGTTCGAAGGCAGCGGAATGTTCTTGCTCTTGCTCGCGAGAGAGGTACAAAGAGTTGCCTGTGGTGGAAAACTGCTCTCGTTTGGGTCCTTGTTCTATGCGCTCGCGTCTCATGCGCTCAATTTCCTCGAAAAGGCTATGCTCTCGTTTGTCATAGTCATCCATCGCCGCTTGCCAGGACTCCATGCTTTCCTTCTCTTGTTCGTAGGTCTTCAGAAAATCTTTTAAGACGCTGGGATTTTTGAGCTTGATGCCATAGGAGTACTCGGCACGGTAGTAGCCATCTTCCTCATAGCCATTAGTCTTTTTGATGTCAATGATCTTGATGTTTTCGCAAGATGCAAATTTGGGTTCTAGAAACTTTTCTACATCCCTCGTACTGGGTGAAGAGTTGCAGCCCGCCAAGGCCAAGGCAGAGCAAAGAAGTAGCAGCTTTTTCATCTAAATTTCTTTCAATTGAAGAAGGGCGCAAAGGCACAGATCTGCGCGTCACTCTGAGAGTGCTGGACGCTCGAGCAGTCAGTGAGGCAGCGTGTTCACGAAGCACAAAACAAAAGCGATGTGGCCTTGAGAGCCACATCGCTTCATGCACCGCTGTGCGGTAATAACGTGTTTACTGAGACAGGCCCATCGTCAGGTAGTTGCCCCAGCGCGATACCTTATCGTTGTTCTTCGAGGTTGCAACAGAGATGTAGGCATAGGTAGTTTTGCCGTCCAGAGTGATCTTGTAGGCTTTCGCATGGACCAGAGCGTTCTCTCCTGTGTCTTCCATGCCTGCATCGGTCAATGCCTTCGAGAAGCCAAAGTCCGGAGCATCAGGAGCTTTCCCAGTCTCTGTGAAGACGACCGAGTCGTCAGGCAAGAATTCCACGGTGCCGGTGTTGCGGCAATCTTCATAGTCCTGAAAAATTTTCCCATGCAGTTCCTTGGTGTCGGTCACGGGAGTCCAGTCTTCGGAGATGTATGCATAGAAGCCTCGCTGCTGTGCACTCATTGCACCGGCTTCGCCCTTGCAATACTGCGCAATGCGGTTGCCCATCAAGCTTGCGACCTGGACCAGCGGCAGGCCCACTTGGACCACATTGCCAGAGCCATCAATGCTTGCCTTCACTGTTAAAAGCTCGCGCACAGGATCAGGAATCGACAGCACGTAGTCACCGCCGAGTAGTTTGGCTGCGCCTGCACGGAAAGCAGTCATGTTCGGAAAAGTGAAGGCAGTTCCTGCAAATGCCTCTGCGGTCAAAGGCTTGCCGGTTGATGCATTGTCTGCAGCCTCGGTCTGCGTCAAGCCTGCAGAAGTCAGCGCTGCGCCATAGCTTTCCAGCAGGTCATCGCCAGCGTCACCCTTTTGCGCGTTGAATGCGCTCGTCAGTGGGTTGAAACCTTCAGGCAGTGCAGGTTTGCCGGGCAGGCTGGCCAGGGTGGCTTTCAGCTTGTCTTGCGCATTGTCCAAAGCTGCAGCAGAAATCTTGCTGCTCAGATCGCCATTGGTGGCAGAGTTAAACCAAGCGTTGGGCTGGCTGCTGCTCAGGATACTCACCATCAGATCGGTCAGAGGTGTGATGTTGGCAATGCCTGCACCTGTGACAACCGAGTGCAGAGCGGTGGTAAGGGCTTGGCCATTGGCCTGACCGCCATCCACGCGGATTGCGCAGGGGTAGTCACTGCTTTTGAGAGAGACTTTCCAAGCTCCGTCAGCGCCAGTAGTGGCTGTTGCAGAAGCGCCCGAGGCGCACTTCAGAGAGACAGTGCCACCTACGATGGGAGCACCGATTGCAGCCACACCGCTAGCGGTGGAGGTGCTGGTAGAGCCGCCGTTGCCAGAGTTCCCTGCATTACCGCTGCTGGTGTCTCCACTGCCGCCACCTCCGCAGGCTGCAAGCACGGCTGCCATGATGGCGCTCACAGCGATTTGAGTCATTCCCTTATTCGTAATTTTCTTCATTTATTCCCTCATCAATGGTTTATTGGATGTGAATGCCCGCTTAATAGCGGGCAATATTTTGGAAGCGCAGATAAACAAGTCTTTGGTTGTCTCCGATCCAGAAATTCGAGTTTATGTCATGAAACTAGTTGTTACATTCATGTTTCTCAATCGGGGGAAAGCATGCTGTTAATTCGATTGCTTGCGTTGCCGGATATGAACTTGAGCGCGGTCTGCAAAACGCTTGAACTGAATCACTTGCCCGAGCGCTTTCTGGTTGGCAAAGTAATCATCCAGCGCTGCAAAAAACTCAGAAGGCTTGAGTTGAAGCGCAGTGATGATGATTTCCATATTGGCCAGGGTGATGTTTCTTTCACCCCGCTCCACACCGCCCATATAGCTACGGTCCAGCCCGCAGTAATACGCAAAGCTCTCTTGCGAGAAGCCTTGCGCTTTCCGAAACTCCCGAACCATCTGGCCAAAGGCCGCTAGCACAGGCAATCTCGCGTCATTGATGGAGGAGTGCTGTTCCATGGGATGCAATGGTTGCTGCAAGTTCAGCGAATAGCCACAGACGCCAAAGCCACAGTTTTTGAAAACACGGGGCTTGCATTCACGGCTTCAAAGATCACAGATCACTGGATCACGGTCTTTGTGCATACGGGCTATGCGTACCATTGGCATGGCTGGCTCGCTGTTGCCCTGTCGTTGCTGTCGCAGCCGGTGGCTCGGCTTCCTCTGGATAAAACTCTTCCACGATGTCTGCGGCCTCATCGGGCGAGTCTTCAAAGCTGCCATTGGCATAGCCCTGGCGAGCGGCCACATCTAAAGCCGCCTGATCAAACCCGGCTATCTGGCGCTGTGCAGAAAGCTCTTTGGCTTGAGCAATGGCAGTGTTCAAAGACATGCCACTGCGCACAATCAGATCAGCGTAGTAAATGGCTGAGCGATGAGACTGCGTGGTGGACTTGCCTCGTAGCTTGAGCTCCAGTGGCATACAGGCCAGTTGCCCGCCAGAGGCCGCAGCGAAGTACTGCAGTCGTGCTGCTAGGGTGCGAATGCTGTTGAAGCCTGTGGTGCGAAACACAAAGCTGCCCAGCTCGTCGCTGTCGCCAATGCTCACGTTCAAGCGGCCGTAGGGTTTGCAATTGCCCATGCCAAACCGGCACGTATCAGGACCAGGGCAGGTCAGCTCCTCCAGACCTTTGTCCGTTGCACGCTTGCAGCTCTCGCCATTGCCCACGCACAACGGGCGAGCGGTGCTGCGGTCAAACATGCAGTAATCAGCTCGCAGGTTCAAGTCAGGTTCGTTGAACAGCACCCGAACAGGGATGCTGCGCAGTTTGCGCCTTGCAGGGCTGGGAGCAGCTGTTGGCGTATCTGTCACACCCATCTTGTCTCTGAGTGAGCGCTTGGACTGACGGACAGGAGCCTTGTCGGAGACATTCTCACTTTCTATCTCCGAAGGCTGCTGGCCTTCTTTTATGCCGCTGGAAACTTGACCAGGCGCTTGGCTCTGGCGCAACGCCTCATCCAAGGGGTGTAGCACCCACTGGCCTCGCTGCTGCACTTGCGTCGTAATGGTGAACTCATCGTCCTTCTCAGGCAGACGCTTTCCATTCTTCTCCACCACCTTGCCAATCGAAATCCTGCCAATTACAGGCGGGGTGATCATCAAGCCTTTGATCATGTCGTACTCCAAAAAAAGAAGCTCTCTGGGGCAGTGAGCCGCAGAGAGCATGAGGGATGGGTAAAAGAGCCCCGTGGGTCAGGTCACGATTCATTGACGCAAAACCGCCGAGAGCCGGCCCGCGTGGACAAGTAGGCTTTGGCCAACTCAGGATGGTCTTTGTTGAACTGCGCTGTGTTGAACACTTGCCCATCCTTGCTGCGTCGCCATGTCACGCTGCCGCCGCAAGCAAACGTTGCTTTGCCAGCCTCACCCATATGGATCTGGATGGCCTGGCGCAAGCGGGCTTCGTGCTTTTGCGCCACATCGAGCTGGTCACGGGCTGCCAGCAAGGCTTCAAACGTGGCATTGAGTTCCGGGTCATCACTCATGTCAACGTCTTCACCTGCACTGTGCGGGTAGAGGCTGCGTAAGGCCTTTTCTGCACTGTCGGAGCCATCGCCCGCAGGCGGTGTCTTGCTCTCCACCATCTGCCAGAACGCATGCTCCATCTCGATCAGGCGAGCAATCAAAGCCTCGTCCCGCTCGATACGAAAAATTCGCAACTCCTGTCCGCCAATGAGTACGGCCACATCAGCCGCTTTGTGGCCTGTGACAGCCAACTGGTGCATCACCTGGAGCTGCACATACTCCGGCACGCCATCCTTCCACAGCCTTGCACCGTGGATGCCCGCGGTCTTGCACTCCAGTAACTGAACGTCTGCAGATCCGATCACCTCACGGTCCACATTTGCCAGCATCCAAGGATGCTTGGGGTGTTGCAGTACCGCGTTCACTCGGCGCACCTTGTTGCCCGTGCGCTTGGTGTAGTGCGCAGCCACAATGGGCTCCAGCAACGTGCCCCAGAACATGGGGCTGGTGTCATCACTGGGATCAATGGCAGGCAGCAGATCAGCCTTGCCGGTCTTTTGCATCCACAACTCCAGTTGAGACTGGTAAGGATTAAGGCCTACGGCAGTCGCAGCGTCAGAGCTGCCGATACCCGTGCGACGTACCTCCAGCCAATCGTCACGGTCCATGTCTTTGGTTGATACCAGACGCAAGGCAGCCCCCTTGCGCAAAGTGCCTGCGCGGGAGGGGGCGATAGCAGAAGGCGCATCCAGGTTGGCATTGCGCAGCAAATGAACAGACATACGAATCTCCTTGAACCGCCAAAATTGCGGGCATAAAAAAACCGCCTCAGCAGGCGGTTTGTGGGGGTGGAATGTAGATGGGAAAACCGAGTGGGTACAGCCAATGAGGCCACAGAAGAAAGCAAGCAACCACGGTCAAGCCACCAACTGCAAGGCGTGATCCAAGGCTCGCTGCTTGATGGCAGCACCTTGACCAAACCACGCACTGTCCAAGCGGTTGTCTTGGCTGCGTGCTTGCTTTTCATGGTCAACGAACTCAGTCACAGAGCACAGCAAGCCCCAGGCAGTGTCTTTGGCTGCATGCATCTCTGCTCCTCGACCATGACCCTCATAAAGCATCTGTACCTTTTTCAAGGCTCGCTCATTGGTCAACCCCACCGACAAATCAGAGTGGCTGTCTGTATTGCAGATCACCTTGAGAAAGTAGTTCATCGCCTCATGGGTCTTGATCTTGCGCTCGGCCAGCGTCTTCATGCGATACATAAAGCTATCCCACTGCCCCACGGCAACGCCCAGCTGACGCTTGACCGCCTGAGCATCAAAAGTCGTGCTGTGTGGAACCTTGACGGCACCCACGCCATCACGCAGAGCAATAGTCAGAGTGTTATTGCAGACCACGCGCACTGTCGTTGGCATTGCCACTGTGGCCAGCGTTCCATCGCAGGACGTTGCTAGCAGCAAATAGCCGTTGACCACATCGTTGCCCTTCAAAGCGACAGACTTGCCAGTACGGGCTAAAGCCCAGAACTTGCGGCCAGCCTTGAGCACGCCCGCTGTCTCCAGCTCGTAGCCCGCCACTTCGGTCAGATCCCGGTAGAACTCCAGCACCTCACGTGGCTGTACCACCTGGTAGCGGCCTCCAACGACAGACAGTGGTGCATGGGTGTCGCTGCGGTAAAGCACCTTCTGCTCAGGAAACTCCTTGGGCTCGCCATACAGGCCTGAAAGACCAGAATCTGCATCGGTGGCCAGATAACGCACCGCGGTTTCCTGAATGCGCCAGTCCATGCCTGCAGCTTGTGCCCAGACATCAATGCTTTGTTTGGCGGGGAGGGCGTTGCCCAGTTCATGCCAAGGTGTTTGGCCAGCGTAGGCCATGGTTTCAACGAGATGTGCCATGAGAGTGCTCCTTAATTAATAAATGAGACGTATTCAATAAAAAGAATGTGAAGCGTCGCGCTAGGGAACGACTCAGACCTTAAAAGTCTTTTCACATGCGCTGCAGCGATAGTTATCAAACAGCACGAGGTCAATCTTGGCGCCAGCTTTAGCACCCAGATCACAGCCAATGGCTGCGGCGGTCATTGCGGCGACCACTGCACCAGCAACGCCATTGAAAGCGAATCCCGCTGAAGCAAGAGAAGTGCTGGGGAGACTGGCAATCGATAGCCCTTTGTTCGAGGCATGAAAGCCTCCTGCAGCACCGACAGCACATCCAAGTACAGCGCAGACATAGGTGGCAGGAGTTCGAGGGGTGACTTTCGTGTGTTCACAGAAGGGGCAAGACAGAAGCGAGGGAATGGATATTTCCAAAGTGATCTCCTTTACGCTGCAACAAAAAAGCCCCTGCGCAGATACACAGGGGCTTGTGACGTTGGGTTGGTGAGGATCTGTAGATGTCCTCAGTTCAGTGATATGTGGTTGAAAAAAATTAGAAATGAAAAAACAAGATTGCTAGTTGCAGTCCGGTGTAGTCCGAACAGGGCCGGATCAATCAGAAATCTAATGGTAGATGGTATGGTAGATAGATTGATTGTGAAAACAAAAAAGCCCCTGAAAACAGGGGCTTAGAAGTATTCCTGGCGGAGGCTGTACCTAGCGAACAGACTTCAATGGACTTCAAGAGCGGTAATTAGGCTTCGTCTTCTTATAGACCAAACGTTTTACAACAGAGTCAGATACCCCAAAGCGCTGAGCTACACCCTTCAAGGTGTATAGGCCAGTCGAATAGGCATCAACAATCGCAATAGCAGTAGCAGCATCAACAGACAAAGCACGACCACAGTGCACACCCCTGGCCATGGCTTCCTTTTGACCAGCCATGCAACGTTCCCGAATCAAAGAGCGCTCAAATTCCGCCATAGCTCCAAGGATTTGAAGCATAAGCCGACCAGTAGGTGTACTGGTATCAATTGGCTCAGTTAAAGACCTAATAGAGGCCCCCGCACGTTCCACACGGTCAAGAATTTTCAATAGGTCAGAGAGCGATCGGGCAACCCGATCAAGCTTATAGAAAACAAAGTGATCCCCAGTTTTTAGAGACGCGAGACATTGACGAAGTACAGGCCTATCAAACTTCGCACCACTGGCCTTTTCCTCAAAAATCGTATGCACGCCAGCAGCACGCATAGCTGCAATCTGGACAGAAGTGTCCTGTTCTTGAGTGCTCACTCGAGCATATCCAATCAACACAGAAGCCCCCTTTCAATGAGTAGCGAGAGTTTCTCAAGATAGGTCAGAACGTAAGCATTAATTAGATGTATAGCTACGCTTTTCATAGCAATAATGCAATTTTATAGATTCAACAGAATCACTTGCAGGGCGAATGCTGCAAGCAGCACCGGGCTCTGGCCTACGGTTGAGCCTAGGTCTCAATAGACGAGCTACTAACGATCCCTTTCGCACGGCCTCTTACGAGGCCTTTTTAACGTCCGGGCGCAGTTCAGCGTGCAGGACGAACCAGTCCTTGAAGCGGTCAAGCCGTTCAGCGGCAATGGTGTGCAGTTCACCGAGTAAGGAGTAAGCCAGTTCAACAGCTTCGAGAGGCGTGGAAACAAGGCCCAGTGCGACAGGTTCAGGGACTTCACCCTTACCGTACTTTGTCCACCGATTCGCCCACTTGTCACCCTCTGCATATTCCTTGGTGATGTAACCAGCGATATAGCTAGCGATTTGAGCTGGAGAGCGATGCGCGTGGCACTTTCGGCGTGAGACGTCGATATTGCCGCCCAGCTCACCCGTGATAGAGCGCCAGATGCTGCGAATGACGTTGTAGCTTCTGACCTTGACAGCGTTTTGCCGATTGCGATCACCGAGGGATTCAGGAATCCGCCGTGTGGCCATGTGGACATGCCAGGCGCCGCGATCTTGACGCTCGAATGCCGCGACAAAGGAGAAATCAGGAAGGACACGCAAGATGCGCCGATTGAATTCCTTGAGATGCTTTTTGCAGAGGGCCAAATCCTGCTGATTTGCGCGATATGTGAGAGTGAGCATGGTATCCACGCCCATGACCTTGCAAAGCTGCCTGACGCGCTTTTTGGCCCTTCTGGCCGATTGCTCAGCGTGCTTCTTGCGCTGCTCTTCCTCATAGCCGGGTTCAGCCTTCTTTGCTTCGATGCATTCAAGGTAATGCTCCCAGACATTGGCGTCCCAGTTGCATTCATGCCATTCGACAGTGCGGGAAGCCGTGACTTCGATATGACCGTTTCCTAAGTCATACGCCTTGACTTTTAAATGATTGCCGGACTTTCCGTAGAACGGTATTCCATCGATAATTCGAATCATGTTGACCAGTTGTGTTGGTTGACATCACGAGCCCGGAGGGATGCCAGTCCCTGCCGGGTTCACCTTTTTCTAGCTTCTGTTTTTGTCTTGTGTGCCAATGTGTCTTAGGTATAAATCTAGGCCGCGCTGCGCGCGGCCCCGCGGCCGGCGGGAGCCGTCCCCGCGGCCTCGCTGGGCGGCCTCTGATCCATACCCCGACACATGGACACGACATGCCAAAGCAAAGGCAGTAGTTTGTTTATCAGGACACGCAGCGAGCGCCCCGCCTTGCTGGACGCTGCGCCCCGCGAATGAGCCAGATTGATATGCGAAAGCTGCGGGATACAGCGCGACGAATTCACCGGCCAGAGATAGAACTAGTGTTGACATGGGGCTGCACCCCATACCCGCCATCACAGCGCCCCCGTCTTGGCGAGTTGACCAGTGCGAGCAGCACGGGTCACATCAGAGAGAGTTACCTCATTGGACGGCCTAGCAGGCGGCACAGGCATTGGGACGCTTTGCGGCCCCTCTTCCTGCTTGACCTGCTGCAACGGCATGGGAGCTTGAACAGGAGGCGGTAGAGGCACCGTGTAAGGATCGAATGGAGGCTTCTCCATCCAATCCTTACACTCATCGTGGGAGAGCCCAGCGTGCGTGCCTTGCTGGGTGAAGCAGGTGCATTGCCCACGCTTGCAGACGCCACCGGCGACCATGGCCATGACAACAACCTTGCGGATATCGTCATAGGCCGGGGCCGTCTCTGGCCTGCTGCTTTGCCGTGGAATGAATTCACCGAAGTCATAGACCTTGGGAGCATGCTGACCTTGACCAGGCACAGCCGAAGCAGCCACCGCCGCAGAAACATTCTGCGAATGTTCCAGTGTCGGTAGCTTCTTGCCCTCAGGTTCGGGCTTGTGAAAAGCCGAGAAAAGCAACCAGGCGCAAAGCAAGATTGCACCGATGGCCAGAAAGATTACCGGGGGGATTTTTCGGGGAGCCTTGGTGTGCTCATTGGCCGATTTGTAGAACTCAAACACCCGCTTGGGGAGCTTATAGCGGCGCTTGTTTTCACACTTTTTGTAGGCAAGGTTTTCATTGCATTCAGTCCACTCATACCACCAGCGCCCCATCCAGCCCGTGTCTCTGATGTGGACGTGCCGCCCAATCAGGTTGCGCAGGTTGGAATCAACCAGCTTGGGGCCTTGCGTGGTCATGAATACATCAATACCGGCATGGCGATGGGTTTCAAAGGCTTGGACAGCCTTGGGGACTGCTGAGCCTGATCCACGTGGTCTGAAAGCCCCCTGAGCCTCATCAATCAGCAGCACAGCACCATCAGGCACTTCATCGAACCAGTTCTTTGCGTTGCACCGGGTATGAGGAATCTTGAGCGATTCAGCCAGTAGCGTCTGCTCTGGCCTGATCCGCTCAGCTTCATCGAAATGCACGAACAGCGGACGATCCGCCAGTTCACGCATTACGAGGTCAATCATGGAGGCAGTTTTTCCGGCACCTGGGTTGCCGGTAAAGAGGGTCATCATGTTAGCCCCCGATCAGCGCCACGCGCTTGATGAATTGCAGCGACATGCGAGCGACAAGAGCGCCAGTGATGATCCCCAGAACCTCAGGGATGCCCGCGATGGCGAGCATGTTCAACACCTCAACGGGCATTGAGTTGTAGCCGGTCTTCAAATACGCGATCGCGTTATTGATGGCCGTCATCACAGCGGTATAGGAAATGATCCCGAAGCCCAAGCTAATCAGAAACCTGATCAGCGCAAACTTGATGATGAGGCTGATGATGGTGCTCATTCTTGACGCGCTCCAAGCATGATGAACGCAGCAGACAGCCAAGCCATTGCCAGAAGGAACGGTTTGATCATGTTCAAGGAGTTGCAAAAGGGTTGCCAACTAATGCTGTAGACAGTCCCATTCACGTTGACATTGATGGGCGCTGGACAGGATGCAGACCCAGCGAAACCTGATTCGGGCTGAAAGTTGAAATCAACTTCCTGCACCTTCAGTTTTCCGGGATCTTCGGGCTCATCAAGCTTCTGACAAGCAAGGATGTCGGGATGCTTTTCGCAAAGGTCACGCTCATCCTTCTCAGGGTCACGCGGCTTGTCTCCATCACCAGAGCCACCGGTATCGGGAACAGGATCCATCGAGCCTTGGGGGTTATCGACCGGACGGTTTACCGGTTGCACATTGACCTGAAACGGATTCTTCGCATCGTTTGCAGGGTCAATCTTTACGCCAGGTTGAACCCATGGCTGGTTGTCACCGGTTTGCGGCTTTGCGGGGTCGTAACTTGGGTTCTTGACGGGATTGCCCGTAGGAACAAAAACAGGCTCGATATAAGGCACTTCAACCGGCAAATCAAAAGGCAGCTCGGGAAGAATATTGGGTGGCATGGGCTTCTTCACCACCTCATCAGCAAACCGCTCAGGAGGAACTACACGCGCTGGTGCCGTCTGAGAACAAACCCCGGAAATGTCATACCAACCAGTAGGACAGTTTTGGTTAGTCTTTGGCCGAGTAAAAATCGGAACCTGTACAGTGTCATAAGGCGAACTATTCCGCATGCAGCGCCCATTAACAACCGTATAAGTCGACCCCCTTGCGCTACATGCAGCCTGAAAATCCGGATACCACGGCGCACCGGAAAGAGCAGTGGAATATTCCAAACCAGTCTCAGGACGCGCATTGGGATCATGCTCTTCCCAAACACCCTTTGTAGCGTTGTAAAGAAAAGCAGTTGCACCAAGCCAAGTGGCAACACCTAGACCAAGGCGAGTAGCAGGATGTGCATAAATGGCAAGAGCAGCAACACGGGCAGCATTAGCAGCAAGAGACGTCCTTGAAGCGAGAGCAATAGCCTTACCACCCACGTTCAAAGTAGCGTTAGCAGCAATACGGCCTAGCTCCAAAGACGCCGTAGCGCCCGCCTTAGCTCCGTTAAAAGTATTGATCGCGCCAGCGACAAAACCAGGCGGCGGAGTTGCCTGAGCATAGAAGGCATGGGCACCCCCACAAAGCAGAGAGGCCGCCAAAATCAGCGTTGAACGATGATCCATGCGACCCCCAAAATAGCGACGATTGAAATCCAGAATCCGGGCGTCATGAGTCATCCTTTGCATGCAGCAATGACTTGATGAGAAAGATCCCGATCCAGCCAGCAGCGATGGCCCAGCCGATGGCTTGCCCATCTGAAGTAGTGAGAAGGTTGCAAGGCATGGGCTCTTGCGAAACCTGCGAAATGACAGGGGCACCGCCCCCAAGTGGCTGTAGCGAGTACTGGACGCCATCCTCACCAACAGCCGAGACAGTGACAACGTAGGCGGCACCAGCATGCTGCACAACAGCCCCGGATTGCTCCGATGCTTTTGCTTGCAGTGCTTGGGTTTTCGTGCCGTAGCACATGCCGCCTACTTGCCACATATCAGCCCCTTACTTGGAGCGCCACAGCAGCTTGACGATCCAGATGACGAACAGACCGAGCACCACAGCAGCGGCAATCTTTTCGCCCTGAGACATGCCAGCAGTGACCTTAGCCAGGATGTCAGCACCGGGGCCAGTTTCCTGAGCAAAAGCGCCGAAGGACGCGAGAGCAGTGGCAGGAACTGCCACCAGACGGGCACCGTACTTACGGGCCATGGAACGAGTTTTTTGGAACATGGGTTACCCCTTCATCACTGCGAAATTGCAGCCCAAAGCCCCACACGTGAGGCTTCAGGCTTCAATCTCACTGCTCTGAGGCGTGCACCCGAGAGCGAGCAGCTTTGATGCGTTGACGTCGAGCCAGAGCATTAGCCAGGAAGGCGATCAGGCGAGCAATTTCGACCTTGATAACGTCCCAAGCCATCGAACCCAAGAAGCCGCCGACCATGGCCATAAGCATCATCCAGCGGAGGAATTGAGAAGCTTCATCGGCAGTCATAGTCAAGCCTTAGCAGGAGCCGCAGCAGGCGCAGAGGCACGGGCGGGAGCCATGGGCATGAGGCCAGTGAGGACGCTCACGACATCACCCTTGTTTTCGCCGTAGTCAGGCACAGTCAGCGCGAAGGACGCACGGAATGTGCCTACCTTCACCGAATCGGCCAGGGCACGGGGGACGCGGAGACGGCCCACAGTTTCAAGGACACCATCGTCATCCAACAGAGCAACACGGGCTTCGAGGGATTCAAAGGGCTTGCCTGTTTCAGGATTCAGCTTCTTAGATTGCTTGGTTTCAAGCTTCAGGATTTGGACTGTGGACGTATAGGACATGTGTGCCTCTCATCTGGGCTAAAGAGCAACAGCGCTCTGAGCTACCCCGCACGCGAGGTAGCGCGGAGAGTTGTCAGCGAACGCGAACGAAACCAGAGAAGCCAGTCGTGTACCCAAGCACTTCCTCAATAACAGGCTTGCCATGGGGAAAGTCACGAGCGCAGGTGCGAGCTTTGGCCCGAGTAGGCCAGCGGAAGGAACGGGTAGAGCCGTCCTTGTTGGTGATCGCCACCAACCAGTACGCACGGATAAGGTGATGGGTGCCCCCCTGCTGACTGGCACCAATGGGAGCTACCACGCACGCATCAGTGCTTGTAGAGCCAGCAAGGGGACGTTGAGGGGATGTAGGCATGTGGTAGCTCCATGAGAGAATGAAGTTGCCAAATTGGTATCGGTTAGCAATTTGGTAACCGGATGATAAATCGGAGTTAGCAAAATGGCAACCATTGAAGAAATAAATTTATTGATCGACAAAGCTGCAGCTGTGGCAGGCAATCAAGTACGACTAGCGGAAATGCTTGGCATGCCAAAAAGCAACATCACACAGATGAAGCAAGGCAAGCGTCATGTGAATTGGAGAGTGAAAGGGAAGCTACGCGCAATACTGGGTGAAGACCCCGCGCATGCATTCGTGACCGCGATGGCAGAAGACCTAGACGGTTCAGAAAACGAGGACGAAAAAAAAGCCGCCGAGAGCCTAAAGGCAATGCTGGCAGCTTTTCCAAACGACTGGCGGAGGCTGTGAGATTCGAACTCACGGAAGGATCACTCCTTCGGCAGTTTTCAAGACTGCTGGTTTAAACCACTCACCCAAACCTCCGGATGCAAGGATTCTACACAAGGATTGTCTTTGATCTCGAGTCGTTTGAAATTTGTTCTGAATGAAAAAACATAGCGCTTAGCACTTGCTTTAATTGGGTTAGAACCCACTTTCGCGAATAACTACGGCTATACCGGTCTGTAGCACATGCCACAGCCAGCTACTGCGCTGGGCGCTGATGTGTGCAGTACCTCGCAGCTCGCGTATTTGTTGCGGGGGACTTTTGAGCTGCAGGCGCACCCGGTACATGGGCTGAATGGGGCGAACTTCTTTTTCATGAGGCTGTGCAGCGATGGAGCCTCCATGACGAGCATCCAATGTCGAGTAGGGGACTTGATGGCTGCGAGCGCTATCGACTTCAAGAACGATGGCATCAAGAGGCTGACCCCAGCGCTGGGGCCAGAACTGTGCAGAGGCCCCGGTGCTGATGCGGTGGACCTGCTGCTGGTCGACATAGGCGTCTACGACCCAGCTTCGAGAATCTACGAGTACCCCGAGTGGAATCTTGGTGTTGACCCAGGAGCCGGCACGCAGGTGAGGGTCGACATCACTCCATTGGCCGTCAAATTCGGCTTTGAGCTGAAGTTGTGCGGCTTCTTCATCGATGGCACGCGTTTCGGCTAGCTGCTCTTCAAGGCGGCGAATGGTAGCTTGCTGGGCATCCAGGCCTTGCTCTTGACCCATGAGCTGGGGGAGTTGACGTGAGAGTGCCGTCACGCTGGCTTCTGTGCGCTCCTTGCGTGCTTGTAAATCAGGCATATCAAGCTGGGCCAATGGCTGCCCCGCTTTGACCGAGCCTTGAGGAGCAAGTTTGATGACCTGTGCGGCTTGTGGGCTGTAGACGACTTGCTGGCGCTCGGCCCGTGCGACGCCGGGGGCTTGGAGGTCGGCCGACCAAGGGAAGAGTGCAAAGAAGCCGAGCAAGCCTATCAGGCTCCAGATCATCAGGCGGTTGCGTTGTGGGACTTCTGACCAGCGTTTTTTCCAGACCATGAGTTCAGTCCAAACAGGTTTGGCGACAAACCACCATAGCTCCACGCCGAGCAAAAAAATGCCCAAAGCCTTGAAGAAGAAGTAGTAAACCGCAAAGGCAATACCGAGGAAGACGGTGAGACGGTACAGCCAGGTGATATAGGCAAACAGGCGCAGCTTCCAGAGCACCTTAGGAGAAAAAGGCTCTGGGTCTGGCTCGTTCAAACCCAGCAGCTTGCGGCGCATGAAGGCTTTGGCGACAGCTCCTGCACGCTCGTGCAGATTGGGAAAATTGATGATGTCCGAGAGGATGAAGTAGCCGTCAAAGCGCATGAAGGGGCTGACGTTCAGAGCCAGGGACAGAATCCAACCGGTTGTGGCCAAGTACAGCATGGACTGGCGCAGCATGCCGTCATCAAGCAAAGCCCAGGCCAAGGTAGCGAGACCGGCCAGAGCCAGCTCAGTGCTGACACCGGCGATGGAGATGGCGAGTCGGTGCCTGTGATTGCGAAGCAGCCATGACTCACTGGTGTCGGTGTAGAGCATGGGCCATAGAACAACCATGGCAAAGCCCATATGGGCGACGCGCACGCCCAGCCGTGTCGCGACCAGTGCATGCCCCATTTCATGCAGCGTCTTGGAGACAATCAAGGCCAGTGCAAAGCCTGCAAGCCCTGATGGCGAGAGCATGTCCATGAAGCTGTTGACGAAGGTGTCCCACTGGCGAGCAACCAGAATCAGACCCAGCGCCGTAGCGCCGAGCAGCAGCCAGAGTGCAGTGCGGGTAAAGAGCGGATCGACCCAGGGCATCAGGGCTTGTAGAAAGCGTTGAGGCCGAACGACGGGGATGCGAACGAACAGATAGGTGTGCAGCCACCACTTGCCGCTTTTCCACTTGGCCTCTCCGCTTTTCTTTTGAAGCTGCTCCACTTTTTGCGGAGTGGCGCGTAGCAGGCTGTGCTGGTCTAAAAACTTGACGAAGTCGGTGACCTGCTCTTCATCGACTTCCAGCGTAGTGCTGGTGTTGATGTCTTGCACCATCTTGGCTGGAGGGAGATGCCAGCGCAGCAGACACTCATACTCCAGCCAGCCAATTCGGTAAAAACGATTGGTAATCGGATCTTGAATGGCCCACGCTGGTGAGCCATCAGGAAAGGGGGCACTTTGATGCAGCTTCAGGTCTTCACGTAGCGGGGGGGCAGGAGGTGCTGCCTGGGACTTTTGTGCGGCTGGAGCTTTGCCGGACAGGCCGGCAGGGATGAGAGGCGTCTGGGTGTCGGAGGTTTTTCCTCCTGGTTGGCTCACCACCCCTGAGGGTGCAATGGGCTGTGACATCAGAATCCGCTCCACTCACGGGCGGTAGCCAGGGGGCGGCGCAGCAGGTAGTAACTCAGAGCCACCCAGCCTCCCGAAATTTTGGCAGTGCCGTGCAAGCCGATGCGAGTGTCGTCCAGCGATTGGTCTGCATCGAGGGATGCTCGCAAGCGATAGCTGGAGACGTTGTCTGGCGACAGACTGGCCTGATAGCTGGTTTCCGTCACCGTGGCTTTGAGCGGCGACAGAGGCTTGACCGTCAGGAAAAGTTTGACGGCAGCTTTTTCGTCCAGCACCAGTGCGTCCGAAACGGGTAGATAGATCAGCACGCCCGCCGACTGGGGGTTGGCGACTTGCATGATGCGCTCACCTGTGACAACGGGACGACCCAGCCAATCATCGGCCGAACCAAAGACGGCAATACCGTCATGAGGGGCGCGCACTTCGATTCGGGATAGTTGAGACTGTACGGCAGCCAGCTCTGCCCGCCTCTCCTGAGCGCGGCCTTGCAGTTGGGTCAGCTCTCCCTTGCTTTGAAAATTATCAAAGGCTTTTTGGCTTGCAGCCATCCACTCAGCATCGGCTACTGCTACTGATTGTGTAGCAACCTCCAGGCGGTTGCGCAACGTGGTTTCGTCAAGAGACATCAACAAGTCCCCCGCTTTGACGGGCTGGCTGGGGCGCACATGAAAGGTTTTGACCACGCCGTCCAGAGGTGAAGCAATGGTGGTGGCGTCAAGCGCCACGATCTCTGCGGGTGCCAGTGCTGACTGGCGTACTGGAAAAAGGCAGAGCAATGCAAGCGCACCCCAGACGGCGTAGCGCTTGCGACCCAGAGATTGCCAGCGCTCGCGAAGGCTGGGCCGCGGCTTGCCGCCCAGCATTTCCCAGCTGTAGCCCCACTGGGTGGAGAGATGGGAAAGAGCCTGCTTTTGCAAAGTGCTGGGCTCTTTCTCCATGAGAAAGCCTGCCCAGGCGAGTATGACGCCATCCCGCCTGCGTAGCGGAATGGCAAATAAGCCTTCGGGCCACCATTCAAGCCAACCATCTAAAACTTCGGCTGGAGGTGGAGTTTGGGGCTGTGCTAAAGGCTCAGGCGAGGATTCCAGCGCCTGCGCATCAGATGTAGGGGCAGCTGTGCTAGAGACTGTTTTTTTCTGAGCGGGAGGGGGTGTCTGCTCAGCAGGTTCTTGAGCAGGCGTAGGGGCAAGGGCAGGGGAAGGCAACCAGCCAGCCTTGCTGTCGAGTTGCTCCTGCATCCAGGGCCAGCTGCGGCGCAGCCATATCAAATAAGGGCTGTCTTCGGCAGGGACGGTCAAGCCGGACAGCGTGAGCAGCCGTGCTTGCTTGTCGCTGCCAGCCATGACAAAGGCCTGCCGGAAACCCAGCAGGCCAAAGCTGTCATTGGCAATGGAAAAAGCCAGCTCGGCTGGCGTGTTGGCGGCGCGGGCTCGCGCCTCCAACTGGGCCACCATGGCGGCGGCCGAAGGGGAAGCGCTTGCCATGATTTATTGCAGTCCGGGGAATCGGGCCACGCCGCTCATGCCGGCCAGCAGCTCGGGGTGCTTGCCATCAATGCGAGCTTCCATCTCCACGGTCTGTGCGACGGCATCCACGCGGGCGTTGATGGCGCTGATCTTGGCCGGGTAGGTTTTGCGAGTTTCGTCAATGGCGACTTCAAAGCTGGCTCCCGTCTTGAGTGCGTGCAACCAGCGTGATGGCACGTTCAGGCGCAACTTCAGAGGGCCGTCGCTGACCATTTCGATCAGAGGAACACCGACGTTCACGCCTTGCGCAGGCTTGACGTGCAGCTTGACCACATGGCCTGCAAATGGGGCTTTCACCACGCATTGCCCCATCTGCACCTGAGTCAAGGAGATGGATGCCTTGGCTTTGTCTGCCATGGTTTTGGCCAGCAGCACTTCGGTATCGCCAGCTGCATCCAGCTTGCGCAAGCGCTCTTTGACGTCTTGCGTTTCTTTGGCATTGGCGTATTCGGCCTGTGCCATGCGCAAACGGGCGGCAGCTTCGCTGCAGTCAAAGCTCAACAAGGTTTGGCCTTTGTTGACGCGTGCACCCAGGCCTACATTCAGATGAGAAATACGCCCCAGCATTTGAGAAGCAAGAACGGTCTCCAGCTCTGGGCTGAGCAGCACGCGTATGGCATGAGGATCAGCATGGATGGAGGCAGGAGCGGCTGGGTTGGAGCGGGGTACCGTGGTAGCAGTTGGGGACTGAGCGATAGCCGAGGTGGCCAGCCAGAAGGCTGTACCACCCAGAGCCCATCGCATTGCATTCTTCAAGGACATGGAGGGCGATCGTACGAGTTTCACTTACTTTCGGCTTGGAACACCGTCTTTTGCCATTGGCTCATAGTGTCTTGCATTGCCGTTGCCAGTGTCTTCACATCATGGCCTTCCACCGTCTCGGGCAGGATATCCAGGCCGACGGAGTTGTACAGGCGACCCCAGGCGGCCTGTGCGTTGGAATAGGCAGCATAGCGCTGGTACTCACCCAGCAATGCGCGAGCTTCGGTGCGGATCACTTCCAGCTCGGAATCAAACTGGCTCTTGGACGCTGCCTTGGCATAGTTCAGCAGGCGTTGGTCCACATTCAGGCTTTCTTCAGCAAACTTCAACTCGGACAGGGTCAGGCCGTAGCGCTGGATACCTACGCGTACCTGTGTCAGCACAGCCATGGACAGGGCCAGACGGCGCATATCGTCAGTATCGTTCTGAGCCTTGTGGGCCTTTTGCAGAGCGGGGTACTGGGTCAGCTTGAGCAGGTTCCAGGACACGCGAATGCCGGTGTCAAACCAGTCGTTGTTGTAGGTGTACTTGTTGGAGTCGTACTGCCATCCGGCATCGACGGAGACGTTGGGCCACAGCAGAACCTTGGCGGCCTTGATATCGTTCTCGGTCACGCGCTTGCGGTACCACTCTTCCATGATTTCGGGGCGCTTTTCGAGAGCCAGCTTTTCCAAGCCTTCTACATTCACGGGAATGCGGGGCAGGGACATTTCGCTTTGCTCAGCCAGGGTGAACTTCACACCAGGAGCCACAGACATCAGGGCGCGCAGCTCTGCCATGGCCAGCTCCAGATCCTGGCGGCGAAGGGTCAGCGTGTTCACGGCATCCAGTAATGCACGCTGGTAGCCCAGCACTTGAGCCTGAGGCATCAGACCCTGCTTTTCAATTTCCTTCGCACGCACCAGTGCAGTGTTCACGCGCTCAAGCAGCGTATCTACACGGCCCAGCAGTTTCTGGGCACCCAGAGCGCGCCAGTAGCTGTTGCGCACGTCCTGCAGTACGTTCTGAATAACCTTGCGGCGGCGCTCTTCAGCCATCAAAACCTGGTCAGCCTTTTGCTGGGCACGGTAGTAGGAGACGCCAAAGTCCAGCGCATTCCAGGAGAAGGACAGGTTGGAGGTGGTGTGGCTGCGCTCCTGAGACGTTGATGGGTTCAGTGAAACCTGAGACTTGTCCAGAATCAGAACCGACGTGCCGCCGGAGTCGTTGTTGCGGGTGGAGTAACCCGCACCTGCGACGACCTTGGGCAGCATTTCATAGGTGGATACATCCCACAGGCTACGGCTCAGAGCGGTTTCCATCAGCTTGAGCTTGTAATCCAGGTTGTACTTCAGGGCACGGGCTGCCGCCTCATGGAAGTCAATGGGAGCATTGATAGCCTCTTGATCCTTGTACATGGCCAGCACGTCTTCGGCAGCACGTTCGCGGATTTCGTCAGAGGTGAAGGCCTTGGGGGCAATGGAGCCGCAGGCAGCCAGCATCAGAGGCAGGCAAGCAGTGGTCAGGCGCAGGGCGAAAGGGGGGATACGGCTGTTCATGTGGTTGTTCCCGTCAATCAAAAAAAGGTAAAGACTCCCCAAAGAACCTGACTTTTCAGGTTCTTTGGGGGCTTGATGCTGTTAACCGATGTGGCTTGGCAGTTGATGAGCACTTTGCTGGAGCTGCTCAGAGAAGGAGCTGGACTTGCCATTGGCAGGCAGGCTCACGATTTCAGAACCTTCTGTTTGTGCTTCGGCGGTATTCCAGCGCTCCAGCAATTCGCTGAAGCTCTCGTTACCAAAGTCTGCGGAGGTCAACGGTTCAGTCGAGGTACCGTTGGCCTCTGTAGGTTGAGTCGAGTCCGAAGCCGGAGTGCTTGTGTCGTTGAGCGACTCAGGCAAGGTGCTGAGCAAGGCACTAGGCAGATCTTGTTGCGGACTTTCCGTCGGCAAGTTGGTCTGCATATTGCGCGCCAGGAACTCATTCAGGCGACGCTCCCACTGAATGTCTCGTACAGCGTGCTGAACAAATAGCGCCGGGTCCATACCCAGGTGCTTAGAGAAGGTGCGCAAGACATTGCTGTCTTCAAACCAGTTCGCCCACTGACCGTCAATCGCATAGGTCTGCTGCAATGTTTGAGAGCGTTGGACCTCATCATTGACATAGACCACGGGGTGGAAGGGTTGCGGGAAAAGCGATCCGGTTCCAAAGCCTGGGTTTTCCCAGAACACGCTTGGGAAGTAGAACTGATTGCCCGACCAGGGAGTCTGGCCGCGCATGTCATACAGAGGTCGCTCGCCTTGGTTGGCAAACGAAGGGATCTCGACAGGAATGCGCGGAGGTACATCCGATGCCGTGGGAATGGCCGTGATCGTGATGCGCAATACAGCGGTATCCGTCCCACCCGCACCATCAGAGATGGCGTAGCTGATATCTGGCACCTGACCGCTCCACATAGGCAAGGGCGTGAAGCTGTAGCTACCGTCGCTGCCGATGAGCAGAGTACCCTTGTTAGGCAGCTCTACAGTGATCGACCCATTGGATGGAATCTGCACCGTCTTGCCATCTACCGTGATTTCCGTCACGGTGACAGGCTGTCCATCTGGATCGCTGTCCGGACGGTCGCCAGTAGAGCCACCTGTCAGCACATTACCTATTGCGGGCTTGCCGGGCTCGGAGACATTGCTGTCATCCACGGCCACAGGGGGCTGATTTGTCACGGTAATGGTGACCGTGGCAGTGCTGGTGCTGCCGTCCTTGTCTGTCACCGTATAGGTGAAGGTATCCGTGCCCACAAAGCCTGGCTCAGGGGTGTAGAGGTACGCTCCCGTGTCCGGGTCAATGGTGACAGTGCCATGAGTAGGCTGCTTGTCGGTGGTCCAGGTCAGCGGGCCATCGGCGCCGGGCTTGTCATTGCCGCCCAGCTCGCCTGAGATAGGCACATTGACCAGCGTGGAGTTGCTGTCGTCCTGTGCATCAGGCTTGTCATCCACGATATCAACTGTGATGGTGGTGGGTGAGCTGGGGTCTCCGTCCGTGTCGGTAACGGTAATAGTGAAACTATCGGTAGGCGTTTGGCCGCCACTGTTATCGACGGGTGTCGTGAGCTCGTACTCCCAGCTGATGCTGGGTTTGTCCGTGCCATTGCCCGGGTCGTAAGTCACCGTGACTTTGCCGTTGGGCGTATCCACCGTTCCACTGGTAATACCCTTGCTGGGATCCAGAGTCACAGGTGTACCACCTCCAGGAGGCGTGACGGTGATGGTGCTTAGGCCATCTGGAGAGTCAATCTCCAGCTTGCCCGTAGTTTTGTTGCTACCAGAGTCCGGCGTGCTTCCGTCTGGCAAGCCAGACTCGTAGACAGATGGATTACCCGGTGTAACTCCTCCGCTTGCTGGAGGGGTCAGAGCAGGAGTGCTGTCATCAATGCTGATTGTCAGCGTTGTTGTCGCGTAGCCGCCTTGTCCGTCACTGATCGTGTAGGTAAAAGTGTCCGTAAAGGAGCCAGGTACACCTCCATCAGTGCGGATATAGGTGTAGTTGCCGTTGGCATCAAGTAGCAAGCTGCCATGGGAGCCTGGGATGGTTACGCCAACCAAGCCAGACACATTGCCTTGGCCAAGCTGATTGCCCGCCGCAACGCCTACTACTACTAAGTGGTCGCCATCAGGGTCAAAGTCATTTGACGGAGTGGACGATGTGCTGCCTTGTCCCGACAGGACATTGCCTGTAGTAGAGGATTCACCATGAATGATTTGCTGGTCAGGTTGGGCGACAGGGGGAGGGTTGGTGACGGTGTAAGTAAACGTCTCGGTGGCCGTACCCCCCTTGCCGTCACTGACCTCCACGGTGACGGTATAGATGCCATCCTTGCCGGGGCCGCCTTGAGAGGCGTCGGGTGTCAGCTTTCCGGTCACCAGACCTGTCGTTGGGTCAAACGTCAGGCCAGGAGGCAGGCCGGTGACAGAGGTGACGGTGACAGTGTCACCATCCACATCGGTGAAGTACTGGCCCAGATCCAGAGTGGGCGTCGTGTTGCCATCCGCATCATTGATGGGGGGCAGCGCTGGAGTGCCGGGCTTCAGTGTCGGGGCATCATTGACTGGCGTCACCACAATGGTGAGCTTTGCGGTAGCGGTGCCACCCTCGCCATCGCTGATGGTGTAGGTCACCGTGGGAACTTTGCCGTTCCAGTCCTTGGCAGGCGTGAAGGTATAGCTACCGTCTTCCTTGAAGATCAGCGTTCCCTCTGCCAGATTCACCGTATGTGTGGACGTGTTGGTATTGAAGGTATAGGTTGTACCGTCCACCTCAAACTGCGTCACGGTCAGTGCATCGCCATCGGGGTCACGGTCCGCCACATCGCCATCGGTGTTGCCGGTAATGACGTTGCCAGAGACAGGCGTGTCTTCCTGCGTTGTGCGACTGTCGTTATGAGCCTCAGGGGCGGGGTTGGTAACGGTATAGGTGAACGTCTCGGTCGCTGTGCCGCCCTTGCCGTCACTGACCTCCACGGTGACGGTATAGATGCCATCCTTGCCGGGGCCGCCTTGAGAGGCGTCGGGTGTCAGCTTTCCGGTCACCAGACCTGTCGTTGGGTCAAACGTCAGGCCAGGAGGCAGGCCGGTGACAGAGGTGACGGTGACAGTGTCACCATCCACATCGGTGAAGTACTGGCCCAGATCCAGAGTGGGCGTCGTGTTGCCATCCGCATCATTGATGGGGGGCAGCGCTGGAGTGCCGGGCTTCAGTGTCGGGGCATCATTGACTGGCGTCACCACAATGGTGAGCTTTGCGGTAGCGGTGCCACCCTCGCCATCGCTGATGGTGTAGGTCACCGTGGGAACTTTGCCGTTCCAGTCCTTGGCAGGCGTGAAGGTATAGCTACCGTCTTCCTTGAAGATCAGCGTTCCCTCTGCCAGATTCACCGTATGTGTGGACGTGTTGGTATTGAAGGTATAGGTTGTACCGTCCACCTCAAACTGCGTCACGGTCAGTGCATCGCCATCGGGGTCACGGTCCGCCACATCGCCATCGGTGTTGCCGGTAATGACGTTGCCAGAGACAGGCGTGTCCTCTGCGGTCGTGCGGCTGTCGTCATGGGCCTCAGGGGCTGGGTTGGTGACGGTATAGGTGAACGTCTCGGTCGCTGTGCCGCCCTTGCCGTCACTGACCTCCACGGTGACGGTATAGATGCCATCCTTGCCGGGGCCGCCTTGAGAGGCGTCGGGTGTCAGCTTTCCGGTCACCAGACCTGTCGTTGGGTCAAACGTCAGGCCAGGAGGCAGGCCGGTGACAGAGGTGACGGTGACAGTGTCACCATCCACATCGGTGAAGTACTGGCCCAGATCCAGAGTGGGCGTCGTGTTGCCATCCGCATCATTGATGGGGGGCAGCGCTGGAGTGCCGGGCTTCAGTGTCGGGGCATCATTGACTGGCGTCACCACAATGGTGAGCTTTGCGGTAGCGGTGCCACCCTCGCCATCGCTGATGGTGTAGGTCACCGTGGGAACTTTGCCGTTCCAGTCCTTGGCAGGCGTGAAGGTATAGCTACCGTCTTCCTTGAAGATCAGCGTTCCCTCTGCCAGATTCACCGTATGTGTGGACGTGTTGGTATTGAAGGTATAGGTTGTACCGTCCACCTCAAACTGCGTCACGGTCAGTGCATCGCCATCGGGGTCACGGTCCGCCACATCGCCATCGGTGTTGCCGGTAATGACGTTGCCAGAGACAGGCGTGTCTTCCTGCGTTGTGCGACTGTCGTTATGAGCCTCAGGGGCGGGGTTGGTAACGGTATAGGTGAACGTCTCGGTCGCTGTGCCGCCCTTGCCGTCACTGACCTCCACGGTGACGGTATAGATGCCATCCTTGCCGGGGCCGCCTTGAGAGGCGTCGGGTGTCAGCTTTCCGGTCACCAGACCTGTCGTTGGGTCAAACGTCAGGCCAGGAGGCAGGCCGGTGACAGAGGTGACGGTGACAGTGTCACCATCCACATCGGTGAAGTACTGGCCCAGATCCAGAGTGGGCGTCGTGTTGCCATCCGCATCATTGATGGGGGGCAGCGCTGGAGTGCCGGGCTTCAGTGTCGGGGCATCATTGACTGGCGTCACCACAATGGTGAGCTTTGCGGTAGCGGTGCCACCCTCGCCATCGCTGATGGTGTAGGTCACCGTGGGAACTTTGCCGTTCCAGTCCTTGGCAGGCGTGAAGGTATAGCTACCGTCTTCCTTGAAGATCAGCGTTCCCTCTGCCAGATTCACCGTATGTGTGGACGTGTTGGTATTGAAGGTATAGGTTGTACCGTCCACCTCAAACTGCGTCACGGTCAGTGCATCGCCATCGGGGTCACGGTCCGCCACATCGCCATCGGTGTTGCCGGTAATGACGTTGCCAGAGACAGGCGTGTCTTCCTGCGTTGTGCGACTGTCGTTATGAGCCTCAGGGGCGGGGTTGGTAACGGTATAGGTGAACGTCTCGGTCGCTGTGCCGCCCTTGCCGTCACTGACCTCCACGGTGACGGTATAGATGCCATCCTTGCCGGGGCCGCCTTGAGAGGCGTCGGGTGTCAGCTTTCCGGTCACCAGACCTGTCGTTGGGTCAAACGTCAGGCCAGGAGGCAGGCCGGTGACAGAGGTGACGGTGACAGTGTCACCATCCACATCGGTGAAGTACTGGCCCAGATCCAGAGTGGGCGTCGTGTTGCCATCCGCATCATTGATGGGGGGCAGCGCTGGAGTGCCGGGCTTCAGTGTCGGGGCATCATTGACTGGCGTCACCACAATGGTGAGCTTTGCGGTAGCGGTGCCACCCTCGCCATCGCTGATGGTGTAGGTCACCGTGGGAACTTTGCCGTTCCAGTCCTTGGCAGGCGTGAAGGTATAGCTACCGTCTTCCTTGAAGATCAGCGTTCCCTCTGCCAGATTCACCGTATGTGTGGACGTGTTGGTATTGAAGGTATAGGTTGTACCGTCCACCTCAAACTGCGTCACGGTCAGTGCATCGCCATCGGGGTCACGGTCCGCCACATCGCCATCGGTGTTGCCGGTAATGACGTTGCCAGAGACAGGCGTGTCTTCCTGCGTTGTGCGACTGTCGTTATGAGCCTCAGGGGCGGGGTTGGTAACGGTATAGGTGAACGTCTCGGTCGCTGTGCCGCCCTTGCCGTCACTGACCTCCACGGTGACGGTATAGATGCCATCCTTGCCGGGGCCGCCTTGAGAGGCGTCGGGTGTCAGCTTTCCGGTCACCAGACCTGTCGTTGGGTCAAACGTCAGGCCAGGAGGCAGGCCGGTGACAGAGGTGACGGTGACAGTGTCACCATCCACATCGGTGAAGTACTGGCCCAGATCCAGAGTGGGCGTCGTGTTGCCATCCGCATCATTGATGGGGGGCAGCGCTGGAGTGCCGGGCTTCAGTGTCGGGGCATCATTGACTGGCGTCACCACAATGGTGAGCTTTGCGGTAGCGGTGCCACCCTCGCCATCGCTGATGGTGTAGGTCACCGTGGGAACTTTGCCGTTCCAGTCCTTGGCAGGCGTGAAGGTATAGCTACCGTCTTCCTTGAAGATCAGCGTTCCCTCTGCCAGATTCACCGTATGTGTGGACGTGTTGGTATTGAAGGTATAGGTTGTACCGTCCACCTCAAACTGCGTCACGGTCAGTGCATCGCCATCGGGGTCACGGTCCGCCACATCGCCATCGGTGTTGCCGGTAATGACGTTGCCAGAGACAGGCGTGTCTTCCTGCGTTGTGCGACTGTCGTTATGAGCCTCAGGGGCGGGGTTGGTGACGGTGTAGGTAAACGTCTCGGTGGCCGTACCACCCTTGCCATCGCTGACCATTACTGTGACGGTGTAGATACCGTCACTGTTGGGGCCACCTTGAGAGGCGTCGGGTGTCAGCTTTCCGGTCACCAGACCTGTCGTTGGGTCAAACGTCAGGCCAGGAGGCAGGTCTGTGACAGAGGTGACGGTGACAGTGTCACCATCCACATCGGTGAAGTACTGGCCCAGATCCAGAGTGGGCGTCGTGTTGCCATCCGCATCATTGATGGGGGGCAGTGCTGGAGTGCCGGGCTTCAGCTCCGGATTATCGTTGGTTGGTAGGATCGTCAGGGTTGCCGTCAGCGCATCGCTGTCCAGGCCTGCGCCTGTGCCGGCATTACCGCCGTTCTGTTGATTCTTGCCATCGTTGACCACCACCGTGAAAGTGCGGGTGGCGCTGGCCTGGGAATCAGTAGGGTTGTCGCTGGTGCTGGAGTAGCGCAGGGATTCGATCACCGCTTTCACGTCAGCCAGGGTAGCACTGGCCGTGAGCGTGATGGTGACGGTGGCGCCGTTCTGGGTGAACTTGGCGACGCCGTTGGCATCTTCCGGGATGCTCAGCACATCACCGTCTTTGTAGCCGCCAATGGTGACCGTAATGGTGCCGGCCCCGAAAATGGAGCTGTCCAGGCCCGGCGTGGTGCCCAGATCCACGTCGCCCACTGTCACGTCGGAGAACAGAGGCGTCTCGTTGATCGTGGTGCCGCCGCGTCCGTCATTTTCTGTGACTGTGGTGTTGTTGGGCGTGCCGCTTAGCGTAGGCGCGTCGTTGACGGCGGCCACGGAGGTCGAAATCTTGCTTTCGTTGGACCATGGGCCGTTAGCGACGAGGTCGGCGCTGATATCGCGCACGACGGTCTGACCGGTGACAGGCTGGTCGCTGGCGCGTAGCACCAGCTTGCCGCTGACGTCGCCATTGAAGTCGGCGGCCGGCACAAAGCGTACCTTGGCACCGACTTCCAGCACGATGGCCGACGAAGTGCTGACGCTGCTGTCTATGGTGGTCCAGTTGGCGCCGTTGTCGGTCGAATATTGCCAGCTGCCTTGTGCCGGATCGTGGCCCTCCAGGCCGACGATGGCCACGCCGCCCAGTGCGCCGGCGTTGCTGCCGCCGCCGGGGATGGCGCTTTGATCGTCACGGCTGTCGTCATAGTCCTGGATCAGACTGCCAATGGTGCTGCCGTCCGGGTTTGTGACATCTTCGGTGTCGGCGGGCAGGGTGCCGCCGGCGTTGATGATGGGGCTGTCATTGACACCTGTGACGGTGATGCCGATGGTGTGTTTTTCGTTGGACCAGGGGCTGGTCTGGCCCAGGGTGAGGTTTTTGGTCGCGTTTGCGTTTGCGCTGGTGTCCAGATTTTGGATGCTGCCGTCGCCGGCGCGGATGACGAGCTTGCCGGGTTCGCCGTGGAAGTTGTCGGCCGGCACAAAGCGGATCTGCGCCGAGCTGCTGAAGACCAGGGCGGAGGTGTCGCTCAGTCCGCTGGCCGGAATCGTTATCCAGCCATTGCCGTCATTGATCTGCCATGTGCCCTGGCGCGCATCGTAGCCGTCCGAACCCACGATAGCGATGTAGCTGAAATCGGTGGCCGTGTTGCCACCGCCATTGGCGCTCTGGTCATCGCGCGCATCCGAATAGCCGAAGTCCAGACTATCGACGCGGACGGGCGTCGAGGCATTGTCTTCGTTGATCGCCCCTAGGCTGACGTCTTTGTCTATGGTGGGCCTGTCGTTCTGCGCCGTCACTTGCACGACGAAGGTCTGCTGGCTGCTGAGGGCGGTTCCGCTGCCGGGCAGTGCCGTATCGGTCACCTTCATCGTGATGGAGGTGCCCAGGCCGTCAGGATTGTTCACGGCAGAATGCAAATCGGCATTGGCCGTGAATTGCAGCCGCTGCAGCATTGTGTTGATGGACGACTTGTCGCCGACCAGTGTGTAGACCTCGCCGGTCTTGCTGATGGTCACGCCGTCGACGGTGATGGACGAGAAGCTGAGCGTGCCCTTGGTGGCACTTAATTCGACCGTGAAGTTGCTGCCGAAGTCGTCCGTGTCGGTGATCTGCAGGAAGTTGCCGCCGGCGTCCTTGACCAGGGTGGTCGTGTCTTCCGTGACGGCCAGCGGGCCATTGCCCACAATGGCGGGCGCGTCGTTGACGCCCGAAACGTTGATGTTCTTGCCGCCCTGCACGATGTTGTACAGCGTGGGTACGTTTTTGTCGGTGGCGCCCCAGGTTGTCGTTCCGTCCACGGAGCTGACGCCGGTGGCCGAACTGCTGTCCGGATTGAAGTCGCCGCCATTGGCGCCGCCCGTCAGGGCTCCGTCGGCACTGTAGTTGCGGTCATCGACGATGACCTGCAGGTGGTAGGTGGCGTTGGCGTCGCCCTCGAACTTGGCTTGCAGCGATGCCAGCTTGGCATTGATCTCGGCGATCGAGCCGAATAGTTCAAGGTAACCGTCGGTGATGGTGGCATCGTCCGTGCCCAGGCGGAACTGGATCGGCAGGCCGCCATGGGTGGTGATGACATTGCCTTGCGCATCCGTGAAGCGGACCACAACACGCACATTCAGGCTGTTGTTGTTATCGGTGCCTTGAATGTCGCTGGTATCGGTGATGCCCGTGATCTTCAGATCCACGAAGTCGTTGCCGCCCAGATCGACCTTGCCGCCGACGTCCACCACCGGTTTGTCGTTGACCGGGATGACCGTCAGGTTCAGAGTGTCGCTGACCCGATTGGTGCTGTCTTCGGGATTAAGTTGCGTGTTGTCTTCCTGGACGGTGACCTTGATGCTGGCGTCGCCGTGGTAGTTGGTATTGCCCTTGAAGGTGAAACCGGCATCCAGCATGGCCTGCAGCTGCGTCTGGGAGCCCTCGAACACGTACTTGCCGTCGGCACTCTCGACCACGGTGACACCGGCGGTGTTCTTGAAGCTGAGCGAGCCCTTTTCGACCTCCAGCGTCAGGCGCATGCTGCTGTCGAAGACTTCGGATTCCGTGTCGCCGACCTTGACGCCATTGCCCTTGGCCGCGCTGAATTCGTAGCCTACGTCCTCATAAACATCCGTCGGTTCGGAGGGCAACGTAACGGTAGGCAGATCGTTGTCTTTACTGGCCCACAGCGTGATGGTTTTGGAACTCAGGTTGTCCGAGTTTTTTGGGACCGGGTCACTTTCCCAGTTGTAATTCTCCGTGTCTACCTTCGTGGATGGCTCGGTGCGGGTGTTCGATTGGTTCTTGTTGCCGCCGTTGGCAGTGGCCTGGCCGTTTTCGTCCAGGATCAGCTCGCCCTTATCGTTGCGCAGACGGTCGTCGGCGATGATTTCCAGCTTGTAGATCGCATCGCGGTCGCTGTCGAATTTAACGCTCAAGGTAGCCAAGGCGGCATTGACGTCTTCCAGCGAGCCTTGCAGCACCAAGTAGGTGCCGTTGCCGTCTTTGCCGCCCACGATCAGGTTCGTACCTGCGCCCACGGCAATGGTGATGCCGCTGTAAGCGCTCAGAAGCTTGCCTTGGTTGTCCTGCAGGCGTACCACGACCTGAACGAAGTCCTCGACCAGTTTGCCGCCGTTGTCCAGATCCTGGTCGCCGACGCTTACGTTGGGTATGTTGGTTGGCTCAGTGGGATCAGTGACCGAGATAGGACCGTTTGGCACAGTGACGGTGGGACCGTCGTTGGTGGGCTGGGAGTAGATGTGGAACTCATTGCCCTTCACCTCCTTGGCGCCATCGGCCAGAGTGAAGGTGAATTTATCTACAGGCCCGCTTTGGTCGGCGGGCACTTCCATGCCGGAGTGCGTGTAGTGGATTCGGCCATTGTTCACGTCGTCTTGAGTGAACGAAGAGCCGACATCAAGATAGGTGATCTCGCCGTCGTGAGCCAAATAGTACAGACGGCCCTGCGCGGGCTTGGCGGTAATGGTGTATTGAACCTGGCGCGCGGACGAGTCGGGGTCGTAGGCGTTCAGATTGCTGGAGTTGATGACGATGAAGCCGCCTTCGTCCACTGTGACGGGTACGTTGCGGCCCTGGTTGTCGCCAGGGGCCATGCTGGCTTGGTTGTCGCCATTGTCGTAGTCGGCGGTGCCGCCCGAGCCGGGCAGGCCGGGCGCGGGAATTTGCGGGCCGTCGTTCACGCCCACGATGTCGATGCTCACTGTGGCTTCGCCGCTTTTCGCGCCGCGATTGTCGATGGCCTGGATCTTGAACGAGTCGACGGCGCTTTCCTTGCCGTCGTGGCTGTACTTCAGGCCGCTGCTGCCGTCGGCATGCGCTTCAAAGCGCGTGGTGTTCAGGTCGTCTAACGTGACGTCACGGGTGATGCCGTTCTTGTCGGTGTAGGTCAGTTTTCCATGATCGGGCAGGCTGGTAATCACATAGACCAAGGGGTGATCGCCATCGTGGTTGACAGCCATGTTCTTGTCGGCGGCATTGGGGGCCAGCGAGCCATCGAAGGCGCCGCCTTCGAATTGGGTGCCGCTGTTGGCGTCATCCTTGTCCGAGAAGGTCAGGGTGTCCAGATCGATGACTTTATCCTGCGTGCCTTCCTTAATCACCACATGCTTGCTGCCGTCGATGTCGGGCGCATTATTGGTCGGGGTGATGTGGATGTCGTAGGTGAAGGCATCCGCTTGGAACTGGCCGGTGCCATAGCCGGGGGCGGAAACCTGCAGGTTCAGGCGGGCCAGGAAGTTTTCCGAGCCGTCGTGAGCAAACGTGATCAGTCCAGCATCAATGTCGGCTTGGGTAAAGGTGTCGTACTGGCCCAGGGCCACGCCGTCGCGATAGATCAAGCCGTTCCAGCCATTGCCCCACTGTTCGCGCATGGCCTGGTCGGCGGCAGCGTCGCCCGAATCAAAGCCAAAGCCCAGGATGGTGTAGACGATGTCTTTGGGCGGAACGGGGAACGTGCTGCCGCCGGGAAGTGTGATGGTGGCGGTATGTGAGAGGGTTTCTTTGCCGATAGTGACGGTGCCGCCTTCGTTTACCGGATCGCCCTTGTTGGATGCTGTGGGGTCAGGGCTGATGCCGCTGTGGTCGACATTTTTGTCGAAGTTCGGAATCACGCCGTCGATAGCGTCGGAGTCGTCGCCTTGACCTTTGTCCGTATTCAGGCCGATGTGAAAGACATGCTGGGTCAGGGGGGCATCGGGACCGGTGCTGCCGTAGCTGCCGCCGGGACGGGTGTAAGGATTGCCGCTTTCATCCCAGAAGACCGAGAGCGTGTTGTCCACCACGTTGAATTTGAAGGAATCCGTCCAGTCTGCCGGCGTGGCGTCATTCGCGGCGGAGGTCTGGATGAACTGCACTCGGCCGGCATTGATGTCGGCCTGGGTGAAGGTCGCACCTGCTGCCAGGCGCACACGCTCGCCGCCTACCGTCAAGACCAGAACGCCATTCTGCGGAAGCTCGGTGACGATGTAGGTGATCAGCTCGGGGGCGGTGTCGTCGTCGCGAAAGCTCAGTTGGCCGGGCCTCAACGTCAGGGTGTAGTTGCCATCGGTCTGACCTGCGCCGTCCACGACGGAAGGAGCGCCCGAAGCCTGGGCGCCTGCATTGATGTCTACGGCTGGGTCATCATTGATGGCGCGAACTTGGATGTTGACTACGCCGCTCTGCCTGTCAGGCCTGTCGGTGCCGCCGCCAGAGTCTTCGATGGTGATATTGAAGGTAACGTTTGTTGTGTCGGGTTCGCCCGCTTCGGCCTGATAGGTCAGTTTGTCGCGGTCTGCGTAGGCGATGCGCTGGCCAGCCACGACCAGCGTGCCGTCAAAGTACAGGTCGCCTTTGGCGGGCAGTGAATCGATGATGATGAACAGCGGGTCGTTCGGATCGCCGCCATTGGTGGCGGTGATACTGCTGCCGATGGAGGGTACATTCTGGGCATTCCAGGGCTGGCCTTCCCAGGCTACGGCGTCCAGGCCGGTAATGATGACTTCCTGATTGACTGGAATGATGTCCAGCGCGACGGTCAGCGAGGCCGACTTGGTCTGAGGCGTGGCTCCGTCGTTGGCGAGTAGGGTGAAGCTATCTGCTAAGTTTTGATCTGTGCCCTTGGCGGTGTGCACGTATTTGACTTTGCCGTCCAGTACATCCTGGTGCGTGAAGATCGAGCCTGCGCCCAGGCGCTTGCCGCTATCGGCGTCAGCGGTAGCGGTCAGAATGAGGTAGCCGTACTGGCTCTCTGTTTCTATCTGATAGATGATTTGATCGGGAGACTGGGTACCAGCAGTGACTTCGCGGTCCACTGGATTCAGCAAAGATCCATTCAGTGTAGTAACCGAGCCCTCTACAACGCTGGTTTCAGTGGAGTCGATGACGTTGCCCTGCTCATCCTGAAACTCGACTGGTGAATTGGTTGGATTGATGTCCACTCGCAGCGTGGTACTGGATGAATGCCCGTTGGCTTGAGCAGACACCGTGATGACGGCATGCTTGGACTCTTTGCCGATCTCATGATCTTGTGTGGACTTGAATGTCAGATTTCTCAGCCATTCATTTGCCTCTGCTGCGGTGCCTGTGAAACTGACATGAGGAGAGCCATTCAGTGTGCCCAAGCTGGGGTCATCCAGAGAGACGGTGACGGTGATCTGGCCAGACCCTTTGACGGTGACGCCCGAAAGTGTTACGGAGTCTGCGCCGGGGTTATTTAGGACGCTGTGTTCGGCAACTTCTAATGGAGGAGTTGAGTTGCTGATTGAGGGAGCAGAGTTAGTGTCGTCTGCAGCGCTGAAGAGTGCTTGTCGAAATAAAGCGGCGTTACCAAACGCCTCAGAAGAGGGTGAGCTACTAGCCTCATCAGCTCCTTGTACTTCAGGGGGAGCTTCTAAATGCTCGCTTTCAGGCTGCATTGCATCCTGGGCAGCAACCATAGCCGCACCATCAAACAGCAGGCGTGGCTCCAGAGCAAGAAGACGGCTGGAGGAGCGAGATGGTTTGCGTTTTTGTGCCATGGTTTCCCTTTGCAATTCAAGCGTTTTTCAGCTTCTGTAGGAAAAAACTCTCATTTCATGAGGATTTTTTCTGTAGTGAATACTTACACTAAGCGACAATTTCCTATTGCTAATAGAAGGAAATTGTGTTTTTCTATATATGGGCAATTCTAAGTGCCAAATTTCATTTAGATGCTGGTCGACGATCACTTGACACTTTGTTGCATTTTGGTGGTTTAAAAGCGACGATTTCCTTGGGTATTCCGTCAAAAAATGAATGAAAGCTTGATATTTAGTGACGAATAGCAACAACAAAAAACGCCCCTAGGGGCGTTTTTTGTTGTGAAGGCCAGGGGCCTGAGAAAGTGAGATTGATCAGCCGCGCAGCGCAATCGCCTGAGCCGCAGCCAGCGCCGTCATGTTGACGACGCGGCGCACGGTGGACGACGGAGTCAGCACGTGGGCAGATGCGGCGCAGCCCATCAGGATGGGGCCGATGGTCGTGCCGTGGCCGCCGGTGGTCTTGAGCACGTTGAACAGAATGTTCGCTGCGTCCAGGTTGGGGCAGATCAGCACGTTGGCTGCACCGGTCAGGGTGGAGTCCAGCAGGGCGTGGTTGCGCACATTGGCGTCCAGTGCGGCGTCGCCGTGCATTTCACCGTCGCATTCGATGCCGGGGTTGGCTGCAGCGAACAGGTCGCGGGCAGCGCGCATCTTGCGAGCGGAGCCGCGTGTGGAGGAGCCGTAGTTGCTGTGCGAGAGGAAGGCAACCTTGGGTGGCAGGCCAAAGCGGGCGACTTCGTCGGCAGCCATCTTGGCGATCTCGGCCAGTTCTTCGGCGCTGGGGGCGTCGTTGATATAGGTATCGGCGACGAACAGCGTGCCGGATTCCAGCATGACGGCGTTGACGGTGGCGAATTCGCTGGCACCCTTCTTCAGACCCAGCACATCTTCCAGGTGCAGCAGGTGGTTGTCGAAGCGACCGACCAGACCGCAGAGCATGGCATCGGCATCACCCAGATGCACCATCAAGGCGGCGATCAAAGTGTTGGAGCGGCGCACGGCAGCCTTGGCGGCTTCGGGGGTGATGCCATTGCGGCCCATCAGCTTGTGATAGGTCTCCCAGTACTGGCGGAAGCGTGGATCGTCTTCTGGGTTGCAGATTTCGACATCCTTGCCCAGCTGCATGCGCAGACCGGCCTTGAGGATACGGGCTTCGATGACGGCGGGACGGCCGATCAGGATGGGCTTGGCCAGACCATCGTCCAGCGCCACTTGCACGGCACGCAGCACGCGCTCGTCTTCACCTTCGGCATAGGCCACGCGTTGCTGGTTGGCCTTGGCGGCGGCAAACACAGGGCGCATGAACATGCTGGTCTGGTAGACGAAGCGGGTCAGGCTTTCGCGATAGGCAGCGATGTCTTCGATGGGGCGGGTGGCCACACCGGATTCGGCAGCGGCCTGGGCCACGGCGGGAGCGATGCGCAGGATCAGGCGCGTATCGAAAGGCGTGGGGATCAGGTAGTCGGGGCCGAAGGTCAGCTCCTTGCCCTGGTAGGCGGCGGCGACCTCGTCGCTGACATCCTGCTTGGCCAGAGCCGCGATTTCACGCACGCAGGCCAGCTTCATGGCTTCAGTGATCTTGGTGGCGCCGCAATCGAGCGCGCCACGGAAGATGTAGGGGAAGCACAGGACGTTGTTGACCTGGTTGGGGTAGTCCGAGCGGCCGGTGGCCACGATACAGTCCGGACGAATGGCCTTGGCCAGTTCGGGGCGGATTTCCGGCTCGGGGTTGGCCAGGGCCAGGATGACGGGCTTGTCGGCCATGGTCTTGACCATGTCGGCTGTCAGCACGCCGGGAGCGGAGCAGCCCAGGAAGACGTCAGCGCCGTTGACCACATCGGCCAGGGTGCGGGCTTCGGTGTTCTGTGCGTAGCGGGCCTTGGAGGCGTCCAGACCACCGGGGCGTCCTTCATAGATCACGCCCTTGGAGTCCACCATGTAGACATTGGAGCGCTTGACGCCTAGGCCCACCATCACGTCCACGCAGGCAATAGCCGCTGCGCCGGCACCGGAGACGGCCACCTTGACGTTGGCGATGTCCTTGCCCACCAGTTCCAAGCCGTTGAGCAAGGCGGCGCTGGAGATGATGGCCGTGCCGTGCTGGTCGTCATGGAACACGGGGATGTTCATGCGCTTGGAGAGTTCCTGCTCGATGTAGAAGCACTCTGGCGCCTTGATGTCTTCCAGGTTGATGCCGCCCAGGGTGGGCTCCATCGCTGCGATGATTTCGATGAGCTTGTCTGGATCGCGCTCGGCCAGTTCGATGTCGAACACGTCCACGCCGGCAAACTTCTTGAACAGGCAACCCTTGCCTTCCATCACGGGCTTGGAGGCCAGCGGGCCGATATCGCCCAGACCCAGCACGGCGGTACCGTTGGTGATCACGCCAACCAGGTTGCCTCGCGAGGTGTACTCGGCCGCGGTGGCGGGGTCAGCCTCGATATCCAGGCAGGGGTAAGCCACGCCAGGGGAGTAAGCCAGAGACAGATCGCGCTGATTCGACAGGGGCTTGGTAGGAGTGACCGAAATCTTGCCCTTGACAGGACTGCGGTGGTATTCGCGGGCCGCATCGCGCAAGGCTTGTTCGGCGGTGGACAGGTTTTGTGTCATACGAAATTTTTATCAGCAAGTTGCTCTCGAAGCTTACCGGATGGTGAGAGGCTTTTGAGGTCAGGTCTGTTTTGCTTCAACTGCATCGACAACAAACCCCCTGACACTCTGAAAGGCGGCAGGGGGCTTGGGCTGGCGGGTAGGCCAGCAGTCGCTGAAAAGGCAGAACGATTAGTGGGCGTCTGCCTCACGTGCTGCATGGATGGCAGCACTGTTGTCTTTGGCGGCTCCGTTAAAGAAAAGATTCAGTACCACGGCGGTAATCGAGGACAGCAGGATACCGGATTCAATCAGTGGATGGATGGAATGGGGCATCCACTGACGGAAATTAGGTGCAACCAAAGGAATCATTCCCACGCCGATAGACACTGCCACGATCATGGCGTTGTGCTTGTTGTTGCGGAAATCCACGTTGGCCAGAATGCGGATGCCGGTCGAAGCCACCATGCCGAACATGACCAGGCCTGCGCCGCCCAGCACCACGGTGGGCAGGGACTCGATCAGAGCGCCCATCTTGGGCAGCACGCCCAGGATGATGAGGATGGCACCACCGGCCACGCAAACCCAGCGACTCATGACGCCGGTGACGGCGACCAGACCCACGTTCTGCGAGAAGCTGGTGTAGGGGAAGGTGTTGAAGATGCCGCCGATCAGCGTGCCCAGACCATCGGTGCGCAGACCTCGTGTCAGCTCGTCCTGGGAGATCTCGCGCTTGGTCATATCGCCCAGGGCCAGAAACATGCCGGTCGATTCGATCATCACCACGACCATCACCAGGCTCATGGTCAGAATCAGAATCGGATCGAATACGGGGTAGGCAATGTCAAAGGGCAGCACCAGGGTGAACCACTCGGCCTTGGTGACTTTTTCAAAGTTCATCAAGCCCAGGGCGACGGAGATGACGCCGCCGATCAAGATACCCATCAGCACCGAGATATTGGCCAGGAAACCTTTGGCAAAGCGTGCGATCAGCAAGATGGACAGCAGCACGACACCCGAGACGGCGGCGCCTTGCAGGTCTGCGTACTTGGGGTTGGGCATGGTGGGCAGCACCGAGAAGCCCTTGGGAATGGCTGGCAGCGCGGAGCCTGGGGCACCGGCCATGGCCTGTGCTTCGGCCAGCCACTTCAGGTGCTCAGGGTTGGGCACGGAAGGAGCCGTGGGGCCCACGGGGTTGCCAAAGATCCAGTTGATGCCTACGCGCATCAGGCTGATGCCGATGACGGCAATGATGGTGCCGGTCACCACCGGCGGGAAAAAGCGCAGCATGCGGCTGATCAGCGGCGCAATGAGGATGGAGATCACCCCTGCGCCGATCACCGCTCCAAAGATCAGGCCCGCGCCTGCATGGCCGCCGGTGGACTGGGCAATGGCCACCATGGGAGCCACGCTGGCAAAGGTCACGCCCATCATCACGGGCAGCTTGATGCCAAACCACTGGGTGGCGCCCAGTGCCTGAATCAGGGTGACCAGACCGCAGACGAACAGGTCAGCGGAGATCAGATGCGCGACCTGCTCTGGGGGAAGGTTCAGGGCGCGGCCCACGATCAGGGGAACGGCCACGGCACCTGCGTACATGACGAGCACGTGCTGCAGGCCCAATGCGGTCAGCTTGCCAAACGGCAAGACTTCATCCACTGGATGCACTTGGGTAGTCATAGAAATCAGTCTCCTCACTTCATATTTGGTCTCGGGTTGCCGAGCAGCGACGGCTGCTCATGCAATCCATACAAAAAGTGTATACAGCTCAAAATGCGCCATATCTCCCGGTAAACCCTGCTTAAAAAGCATCAAGCTGCTTTAGATTTTGAGGTTATGCGCTTTTTGCATGACTTCTCTCGCGACAGCATTGATTGCTACTTAAAAGATAGCTTTCAGCGCTTGTTAATCAATGAATTCGATAAGATTTAATATTTAAATCAATTGCTGATAAGCGTTACAAGCTATTAAAAAAGAAGCATTAATGCTTGATCAGGCTGATTCGCTGTCGGTCGCTTCAAGTTATGTTCACGCGAGTCATGGCTGTTCAAACTTTTCCTGGGTGAAAGTTGCAGCGCTCTTGAGAGCGTCGGGGCTGGATTGCTGATGGCTGCTCCTATAAAAAATGCGAAAAGCTCTTTATTGGTGCACGAATGTGCAAAAGCGTGCATTGGAGTCTCTGGGCCTGCCTTGCAGGGGCTGATGCATGACTGCAATGCAAAAGGCGTGCCTGAACTGGTTTGGCGCTTGCATGTCGGTGCTTGGCCGGGTCTTGATCTGCACTGCCTGGGATGCAGCAGGGCATAAAAAAAGAGCCGGGATTGCTCCGGGCTCTTGGGGGCCTGATCAGCCAGGGGCTTGATCGGGCAGCGTGAGTTTATGCAGGCTTCAGGCGGTCAGGTCCACCAGCGAGCGGGCAACCACCTTGGTTGCGCGGCGCAGGTCTTCCAGCACCAGGCGCTCGTCGGAGCGCTTGGCGTGCGATTCCAGCACGGTGCGGGGGCCGGCGCCGTAGATCACGCCGGGGATGCCGCGCTCGACGTACAGACGCACGTCGGTGTACAGAGGCGTACCCACGGCAGGAGGCACTTCGCCGAAGACGGCTTCGCCGTGCTTTTGAATGGCGTCCACCAGAGGCTTGTTGCCGTCCAGAGGCGTCATCGCGTTGGCCAGCAGCAGGCGCTTGATGTCCACGCGCACGGCGTCTTCACCGGTGTAGCCGCCTTGCGTGTTGAAGTCTGCTATGGCCTTGGCGATGACAGCACGGATGCTGGCTTCCACTTCGGCGGGATTCTCTTCAGGAATCATGCGGCGGTCGATCTTGAGCATCACCTTGCCGGGCACCACATTGGTGTTGGTGCCGCCGTCGATGCGGCCGACGTTCAGGTAGGGGTGCTTGATGCCGGGCACTTGCGACGTGATTTGCTTGTACTTGACGTTTTCGCCGTACAGAGCCGTGAGCAGCACAGCGGTAGCTTGCATTGCGTCCACACCGGTGTGAGGCACGGCGGCGTGAGCCATCTTGCCCTGCACAGTGATTTCCATCTGCAGGCAGCCGTTGTGAGCGGTCACGACTTCGTAGCTGAAGCCAGCAGCAATCATCAGGTCAGGCTTGGTCAGACCCTTTTCCAGCAACCAGCCGGGGCCCATGATGCCGCCGAACTCTTCGTCGTAGGTGTAGTGCAGCTCCACCGCGCCCTTAGCTGGCTTGGCCACGGCTTCCAGTGCACGCACGGCAAAGGTGAACGAGGCGAAGTCGCTCTTGCTCACGGCAGCGGCGCGGCCATACAGCTTGCCGTCTTCGATCTCGGCGCCATAGGGGTCCTTGGTCCAGCCTTCACCTGGGGGCACCACGTCGCCGTGGGCGTTCAGGGCGATGGTCTTGCCGCCGTCGCCGTACTGGCGGCGCACGATCAGGTTGGTGATCGACTCCATGCCGTAGGCCTTCACATCGGCTTCGGGCACCACGTGCTTTTCAGCGTCAAAGCCAAAGCCCTTGATCAGCTCGGCGGTGCGCTCTGCGTGGGGCGCGTTGTTGCCGGGAGGCGTGTCTGTGGGCACTTGCACCATGGCTTGCAGGAACTTCACTTCTTCGTCGAAGTGCTGGTCGATCCATGCATCGATGGCGGCGTAGGTGGCTTGCTTGTCTTGGTTCATGTCGGTCATTGCTTTTCTTGAGCCAGTTGTTGGAGGAGGTGAGCGAAGGCGTCCACGGACAGTTGCATGTCGTCGGAGGTGGAGTTTTCCAGCGGGTTGTGGCTGATGCCGGCGTTCATGCCGCGCACGAACAACATGGCCTGGGGCATGATTTCATGCAGCTTCATGGCGTCGTGGCCAGCGCCGCTGGGCATGCGGAACAGGGGCACGCCCAGATCATGAACGGCGTTTTCCCAGCGCTTTTGCCATTCGGGGGCGCTAGGCGCGGCCGATGCCTTCATGGACAGCTCGGTCGTGTAGCGCAGGCCGCGGCGCTCGGCAATCGAAGCCATCTCGGCCATGATGTCGTCGATCATGGCGTCGCGCTGCTCGTTGGTGGGGGCACGCAGATCCAGCGAAAACTGGCAGCGGCCGGGCACTACGTTGACCGAGCCCGAGGGCACGTTCAGCTGACCGATGGTGGCCACGCTGTCGCCATCCTGGCCAGCGCGCTTTTCGATGTACAGCGACAGCTCGGCCACGCCAGCGGCGGCGTCACGGCGGCGGTTCATGGGGGTGGTGCCTGCGTGGCTGGCCATGCCGATGAATTCGCAGACGTAGCGGGCGCTGCCGTTGATGGAGGTGACGATGCCCAGAGGGATGTCCAGCTCGTTGAGCACGGGACCTTGCTCGATGTGCACTTCGACAAAGCCCAGGTACTTGGCGGGATCGCGCTGCAGCTTGGGGATGTCGTCAATGCACAGACCGGCGTGGGTCATGGCTTCGCGCAGCGTGATGCCGTCGGCGTCCTTTTGCTCCAGCCATTCGTTCTTGAAGTCGCCCACCAGAGCGCCAGAGCCCAGGAAGGTGGCCTTGTAGCGCTGGCCTTCTTCTTCAGAGAAGCCCACGACTTCAATGTTGAAGGGCAGGCGCTTGCCTTGCTGGGCCAGTTGCTTGACGCAGGCCATAGGCACGAAGATGCCCAGGCGGCCGTCGTACTTTCCGCCATTGCGCACGGTGTCGTAGTGGCTGCCGGTCAGCAGCGTCTTGGCGCCCTTGGCTTCGTATTCCGGGGCAGCCTTGTAGCGGCCAACCACGTTGCCGACGGCGTCGATCTCGACTTCGTCGAAGCCGATTTCACGCATCCAGTGGCTGATGCGCTGGGCGCAGGCACGGTGGGCGTCGGTCAGGTAAGTAACGGTCAGCTGGCCCTTTTCGGCGTAGCCGGGGTCGCTGTTGGTGGACAGGCGCTCTTGCCAGTCCCAGACTTCGTTGCCTTCCACGGGCTCGTAGCCGAACTTGTCGTTCAGACGAATTTCGGCGATGCGGTGGATGTTGCGCAGCGCTTCAGCCTGCTCGTAGGCAGGGTGGTTGAACATGCGGCGCTCGAAAGTCGCGATGATTTCCGCCTTGTTCAGACCCAGACCGCGAGCGCCGCGCACGGCCAGGATGAAGGGGAAGCCAAAGCGTGCACCGTACTCGGCATTGAGCTTGCGGATGTGCTCCAGCTCTTCGGGCGTGCAGTTGGTGAGGCCCGCCTTCTTTTGCTCATTGGTCGATTCGGCCGTGAGCGTGTTGGTCTCCATCTGCTTGCCGGCCAGCTCCGGGTGAGCGCGGATCAGGTCGAGCTGGGCTTGCTCGCTGGACTCGGCCAATACCTTGGCCATGGCGTGCTTGATGTGCGCCATGGACTTGAAGGGGCGCTGCTCCAGCGCCTTGGCGGCAATCCAGGGCGAGTGCTCGTACAGGCCATCGAGCAGGTCGGTAGCGGTAGCCGCATCGGCGGCATTCAGTTGTTCCAGGGTCAAAGCCATGACGCAATCAATCCTTGCAGGGGAAACGCTTGGCCCAGTGGCGAGCCAAATCGATACGGCGGCACACCCACACGTTGTCGTGCTTCTGGATGTGGTCGAGGAAGCGCTGCAGCGCTGTAATTCGGCCGGGGCGGCCCAGCAGTCGGCAGTGCATGCCGATGCTCATCATCTTGGGGGCGTCGTCGCCGTTGGCATCGCCTTCGGCATACAGGACATCGAAGGTGTCCTTCAGGTACTGGAAGAACGGATCGGCATACGAGTAACCCTGGGGCAGGGCAAAGCGCATGTCGTTGCAGTCCAGCGTGTAGGGCACGATCAGCTGGTTGTGGGTGCTGCCGTCGGTCTTGGCGACCTTCATCCAGAAGGGCAGGTCGTCGCCGTAGTAGTCGCTGTCGTAGGTGAAACGGCCGGTATCGGCCACCAGGCGGTGACTGTTGGGGCTGTCGCGGCCGGTGTACCAGCCCAGACCGTGGTCGCCATCGTGGCCGTACAGTTCTTCGAAGATGTCCACGCATTGCTGCATGTGGGCGCGCTCGATCTCTTCGGGCACGTTCTGGTAGTGAATCCACTTCAGGCCATGGCAGGCCACTTCGTGGCCCAGCTCGTCAAAGGCCTGGGCCAGCTCGCGGTGCTTTTGCAAGGCCGTGGCCACGCCGAACACGGTCAGCGGCAGGCCGCGCTTTTCAAACTCTTTCAGAATGCGCCACACGCCCACGCGCGAGCCGTATTCATAGATGCCATCCATGCTCATGTGGCGGGCAGGGTAGCTGGCGGGATTGAACATCTCCGACAGAAACTGCTCGCTGCCGGGGTCACCGTGCAGGATGTGGTTCTCACCGCCTTCTTCGTAGTTCAGCACGAACTGCACAGCCACGCGGGCTTTGCCGGGCCATTGCGGATGTGGTGTGTTGCGACCGTAGCCAATCAGGTCGCGCGGGTAGGAGGCGGTGGAATCGTAAGTCATAGAGGAACGGAAGAAAGTGCCATCGATAAATCGTTCGTTGGCAGGTCGCGGTCGAAGGTCAGGCCTGCTTCCACGTGGTCCAGGTGCAGCTGCATCAGCTGCACCGCATGTTCTGCATCGCCCGCTGCCAGCGCAGCGACGATGTCGGCATGTTCTTCGTGCGAATGCTCGGCTGCCGATGCAGACTGGTACATCAGCATGATCAATGCGCAGCGGGAAATCAGCTCGCCCAGCAGCTGTGCCAGCACTTCGTTGCCCATCAGTTCGGCCATGCGCACGTGGAAGTCGCCCAGCAGCTCGGTGCGCTGGCCGATGTCATTGGCTTCCATGGCTTTCTTTTCGGCAGCCACATGTGCTTTCAGCGCGCGGATCTTGGCGCTGGTGCTTTGTGCAATGAAGCTGCGCACCATCTCGGCTTCGAGCATGCGGCGCACGGCAAACACCTGGCGCGCCTCGTCGACCGAAGGTGTGGCCACAAAGGCGCCGCGCGCGGGCTCAAGCCGGATGAGCTTGTTTTGCGAGAGCTGAAACAGGGCCTGGCGAACCAGGGTGCGGGAAACCCCAAAGTGGTCGGCAAGCTTTTGCTCGGCCAGCTTGGTGCCGGGCATCAGGCGATGCTCAACGATGGCCTTGGTCAGGCTTTCGACAATGAAACTAGTGGTAGAAGTTTCCATAAATTGATCATAGCGGTTGAAGACAAGTTTTGTATACAGTTTCTGTTCACCAAGATGGGTGTTTATCTTGATGGTGGCAGGTAGAAAGCTGTGCGCAATACCGAAAAGTCAATGGGAGCAAGGGCTTGCGTCATTGGTGTGGCAAAGATCAGCAGTGTTGTGACACGGGCCTCTCTGTGATGCAAAAAAGCCGGAATGCACAATGTGCAGTTATGCAAGCACCGAATATATCCTCGCGTGCGCAGAACGCTTCTGCGCCTTCGCCACAGCAAGATCCGCAAGGCTTTTTGCGTCACCTCTACGAGGTAGCGGTGCACAATGCCTTGCCTATTGAAGGGCTGGCGCGCAGCCTGCCCAAGCCTCCCAAGGGGCGCACTCTGGTGCTGGGCGCGGGCAAGGCCGGCGGCTCCATGGCGCAGGCCCTGGAAGCGCTGTGGCCTGCCGAGGCTGAGCTGTCCGGCCTGGTGGTGACACGTTACGACCATATCCCTCCACGCCCCGAAGGTCTGCCTGTGCGCCTGGAAGTGGTGGAAGCTGCGCACCCCGTGCCCGATGCGGCTGGCCTGGCGGCTGCCGAGCGCATTCTGGAGCTGACTAAAGGCCTGACCGCAGACGATCTGGTGATCTGCCTGATCTCCGGCGGCGGCTCGTCGCTGCTGACCTTGCCTGCGGACGGCATTGATCTGGCTGAGAAGCAGCGCATCAACAAGGCGCTGCTGGAAAGCGGTGCCGCCATTGGCGAGATGAACTGCGTGCGCAAGCACCTCTCGCGCATCAAGGGCGGCCGCCTGGCTGCTGCCTGCTACCCCGCCAAGGTGGTGACGCTGACCATCAGCGATGTGCCCGGCGACGATCCCTCGGTGATCGCCAGCGGCCCTACGGTGCCTGATGCTTCGACCTGCGCCGATGCGCTGGCGATTCTCAACCGCTACCAGATCAGCATTCCCGAATCCGTGCGCGCTGCGATGGAAGGCGGCGCGCTGGAAACGCCCAAGCCCGGTGATGCGCGCTTTGAAGGCCACGAAGTGCACCTGATTGCCACGCCCCAGCAATCGCTGGAAGCGGCTGCCGCAGCAGCGCGCGAAGCCGGCATTGCCGTGCATGTGCTGTCCGACGAAATGGAAGGTGAATCACGCGAAGTGGGCAAGGTGCATGCGGCCCTGGCCCGCGCCGTGGCCAAGCGTGGTGAGCCCTTTGCCAAGCCCTGCGTGATTCTGTCCGGCGGTGAAACCACCGTCACGATTCGCCCGCGCCAACCCGGTGCAGCCAAGGGCCGCGGCGGCCGTGCTGGCGAGTTCTGCCTGGGTCTGGCGCAGGCACTGCAAGGTCAGGAAAAGGTCTGGGCGCTGGCTGCAGACACGGACGGCATTGACGGCATCGAAGACAACGCCGGTGCACGTGTCTCTCCCTGCACGCTCAAGCGCGCAGCTGAAAAGAACCTGCGCATCAGCGACCACCTGGATCGCAACGATGCTTATGGCTACTTTGAAGCGCTGGGTGACCTGGTCATCACCGGCCCTACACACACCAATGTGAACGACTTCCGCGCGATTCTGATTCTCTGAAATTATCAAATTGAATAGCTGCTTGCGCAGGCTATTCAACGGTTTCAAATAGAAAATGATCTGCAGCTACTGCTAAACAAGCGGTAGCTGCTTTGTTTTTGAGAGCGATAAGGATTTCAGATTCAAGCAGGGCCAGCGCTCTCGTTCGTCTGGCAGCGCCTGAGCAGTTTTGACTGCATGCCTGCTTTGCCGGCAGAGGCCGGGGTTTCGCCCCGGCGGACGACCTACTTTCTGGCGTGCCAGAAAGTAGGCAAAGAGCACTGCCCCTACTGCCCACGCCCCTCCGCTTCGCTGCGGGCAACCTGCGTCGTCAATCTCTTGTGGCTATGCGGCAAAACTCACTGCGCGTCTTCGACGCTCCGTTCAAACACGTTGCCGCAAATTTGATGACGATGCAGTTGCACTCTGCGGTGCAACTGCGCACCACAAGAGACCGCCGTCGCAGGCGTGATCACAAGGGGCGATACCGGAATACCGGGCCAAGTCAGCCGCCACGAGGGAGGTCTTCCCACCAAGCATCATCAAACTTGCCCTGCAGGAATGCGATAAACGACTGAACCTTTTGCGGCACCAGTCTCGGCGAGGGGTAGACGGCGTGAATTTCCTGCTCGGGCAATCGGCAGGTCTTGAGCACTTCCACCACGCGGCCGTCTTTGAGCGAGTCGTGGGCCACATATCTGGGCAGGGCGGCAATGCCCATGTGCGAACGCGCAGCGGCCAGCAGGGCCGAGAGGTTGTTGGAGCGCAAACGGCCCGTCACCGGAATCGACACCGGCTCACCGCTGGCATTGCGCAGCCGCCAGATATCGTTGCCCTGCACGCTGCTGTAGATCAGCGTGGAATGCTCCTTGAGGTCGCTGGGGCGACGCGGCGTGCCGTGTTTGCGCAGATAGGTGTTGGACGCTACCAGCGCCCAGGGGTTGACGCCCAGCACGCGTGCTCCCAGCGATGAATCAGCCAGTTTGCCCATGCGCAGCGCCACGTCGATGCCGTTGGCCACTAGGTCGGTATAGCGGTCCTCAAAGCTCAGATCGACTTGCACCTGCGGGTTGTGCTTCATGAATTCCATGGCCAGCGGAATAAGCACGCGGCGGCCAAATGCGACCGAGCTGCCGATGCGCAACTGGCCCTGCACATGCGTCTGGCGCACCTTGACGACGTTTTCCGCCTCGGCCACATCGTTGACGATGATCTTGCATTTTTCGTAATACAGCGCGCCCGCTTCGGTCAGGCTCACGCCGCGTGTGTTGCGGTTGAGCAGCCGCACTTTCAGGCGCGCTTCCATGGCCGCGACCTGCTTGGTCACGGTGGGCTGTGTGGTGGCAAATTCTTGCGCAACCTTGGTGAAACTGCCGGTCTCAACCACGCGCACAAACATGTGCATGGCGTCGAGTCTGTCCATGGTTTTGTCTCCTATTTATTCTTGGGTGGAATAAATTTTATGGTCTGAGAGCGGCTTCCAGCAAGCAAAGGTCTTGACTAAAGTTCAACCAAGTTTTTAGGAGACCCCCATGGCCAAAATGAAAGCAATCGACGCCGCAGTCCTGGTGCTCGAAAAAGAAGGTGTAACCGTGACGTTTGGTGTGCCCGGCGCGGCCATCAACCCGCTGTACGCTGCAATGAAGAACCACGGCGGCATCGGTCACATTCTGGCCCGTCACGTGGAAGGCGCCAGCCACATGGCTGAAGGCTACACACGCGCCATCGCCGGCAACATCGGTGTGTGCATCGGCACTAGCGGCCCTGCTGGCACCGACATGATCACCGGCCTGTACTCGGCCAGCGCTGACTCCATCCCAATTCTGTGCATTACCGGCCAGGCACCTCGCTCGCGTCTGCACAAGGAAGACTTCCAGGCGGTGGACATCGCCTCCATCGCCAAGCCTGTGACCAAGTGGGCCACCACGGTGCTGGAGCCTGCTCAAGTGCCCCGCGCATTCCAGCAAGCTTTCCACCTGATGCGCTCCGGCCGTCCCGGCCCTGTGCTGATCGACCTGCCCATCGACGTTCAACTGGCCGAGATCGAATTCGACATCGACACCTACGAACCTCTGGAAGCCTACAAGCCCACCGCTTCGCGCAAGCAAGCCGAGAAGGCCATAGCGATGCTCAACGAATCCGAGCGTCCTCTGCTGGTTTCCGGTGGCGGTGTGATCAACGCCGACGCTTCCGACCTGATGGTCGAGCTGGCCGAAATCCTGAACGTGCCCGTGATCCCCACACTGATGGGCTGGGGCACCATCCCTGACGACCACCCTCTGATGGTCGGTATGTGCGGTCTGCAGACCAGCCACCGTTATGGCAACGCCAACATGCTGGCTTCGGACTTCGTGTTCGGTATCGGCAACCGTTGGGCCAACCGCCACACCGGTTCGGTCGAGGTCTACACCAAGGGGCGCAAGTTTGTGCACGTGGACATCGAGCCCACGCAGATCGGCCGCGTGTTTGCTCCTGACTACGGCATCGTCTCCGACGCCAAGGCGGCTCTGGAGCTATTCGTTGCCGTGGCCAAGGAGTGGAAGGCTGCGGGCAAGCTCAAGTGCCGTAAGGCCTGGGTGGCTGAGTGCCAAGGCCGCAAGAACAGCGTCGAGTACCTGCGCAAGACGAACTTCGATAGCGTGCCGATGAAGCCCCAGCGCGTTTACCAGTGCATGAACAACACACTGGACCGCGACACGACTTATGTGTCCACCATCGGTCTGTCGCAGATCGCCGGTGCCCAGTTCCTGCACGTGTACAAGCCCCGCAACTGGATCAACTGCGGCCAGGCCGGCCCTCTGGGCTGGACCACTCCCGCCGCCCTGGGTGTGCGCGTGGCTGACCCCACTCGCAAGATCGTGGCCCTGTCCGGCGACTACGACTTCCAGTTCATGATCGAAGAACTGGCCGTGGGTGCGCAGTTCAAGCTGCCCTATGTTCACGTGCTGGTGAACAACAGTTACCTGGGCCTGATTCGCCAGGCGCAGCGCGCTTTCTCCATCGACTATTGCGTGCAATTGGCGTTCGACAATATCAACATGGATGAGGGTGATGCGACCCGTGGCTACGGTGTTGACCATGTTAAGGTCGTTGAAGGTCTGGGCTGCAAGGCCATCCGCGTTCACCGCGCCGAAGACTTTGCCCCTGCCATGCAGCAGGCCGAAGCCTGGATGGCCGAGCACAAGACACCTGTGGTGATCGAGTGCATCCTGGAGCGTGTGACCAACATCTCCATGGGCGCCGAAATCGACAACGTGGTCGAGTTCGAGGACCTGGCCACCGAAAAGGCCGACGCGCCCAGCGCACTGGCCCTGCTGGATTGATAAGAAAAATCCCCCTGAGCGGCTTTGCCGCTTCCCCCTCTCTTTGTGGGAGGGGGATGAGGCCTTCGCTGCGGGGTGGCCCTTGCTGGGCGTCCAACGATTAACGATTACCGGAGACTTTTATCATGCCCCGTTTTGCAGCCAACCTGAGCATGTTGTTCACCGAGGTGCCTTTCCTCGAGCGTTTTGAGCGTGCCGCCAACGCTGGCTTTGAAGCCGTGGAATTCCTCTTTCCCTACGCACACACCGTGGAAGAGATCAAGGAACGTCTGGACGCGACGGGCCTGAAGATTGTTCTGCACAACCTGCCCGCTGGTGACTGGGATGCCGGTGAGCGTGGCATTGCCTGCGACCCCAACCGCGTGGACGAGTTCCGCGCTGGCGTGGCTAAGGCCGTGACCTATGCCCACGCTCTGGGTGTGCCTCAGCTCAACTGCCTGGCTGGCAAGGTGCCCGCCGGTGCCGACCCCGTTGTCGTGCGCCGCACTTTCGTGGAAAACCTGCGCTTTGCCGCAGCCGCGCTGAGCGCCGCCAACATCCGTCTGCTGATCGAGCCGATCAACCCCTTCGATATCCCCGGCTTCTACCTGAACTGCACGGATGAAGCGCTGTCCATCCTGGACGAAGTGGGTGCGCCCAACGCCTTCGTACAGTACGACATCTACCACGCACAGCGCGTGGAAGGCGAGCTGGCCGCCACCATGCAAAAGCAGCTGGGCCGCATTGGTCACATCCAGCTGGCGGACAACCCCGGTCGCAACGAACCAGGTACAGGCGAGATCAACTACCCCTTCCTGTTTGCGCACCTGGACCGCATCGGCTACGACGGCTGGATCGGCTGCGAATACAAGCCTGCCAACGGCACCGAGTCGGGCCTGGGCTGGCTGGAAAAGATCGGTGGCTGGAAGAAGGCTGCCATCGCCGCCTGAGCGGGGGTGCCGATCGGATCCAAAGCCAAATATGCCTGTAGCGCTTGCTGAGTAAGCGCTTATAGCTATCGAAATTGAAAAAACATATCTGAAAATCCAAGGAGAACACCATGAACGCATCGTCTCTCAAGCTGGGCTTTATCGGTTTGGGCATCATGGGCGCGCCCATGTGCGGTCATTTGATCAGCGCCGGCCACCAGTTGTTTGTCAACACCCGCGGCAAAGTGCCCGCGCCCATCGCTGAAACCAGCGCCACGCAGTGCACCACCGCCAAGGGCGTGGCCGAGCGCGCCGACATCATCTTCATCATGGTGCCCGACACTCCCGATGTGGAAGGTGTGTTGTTCGGGGCAGATGGTGTGGCAGCAGGCCTGAAGGGCAGCACCGGCAAGATCGTGGTGGACATGTCCTCCATCTCGCCCGTGGAAACCAAGGAATTTGCCAAGCGCATAGAAGCCCTGGGTGCCCAGTACCTGGACGCTCCCGTGTCTGGCGGCGAAGTTGGGGCCAAGAACGGCACCCTGTCCATCATGGTCGGCGGCCCTGACGAAGCCTTTGCACGCGTCAAGCCCCTGTTCGAAAAGATGGGCAAGAACATCACGCTGGTTGGCGGCAATGGCGACGGTCAGACCGCCAAGGTGGCCAACCAGATCATCGTGGCGCTGAACATCGAAGCCGTGGGCGAAGCCCTGCTGTTCGCATCGCGTGCCGGTGCCGATCCAGCCCGTGTGCGTGAAGCCCTGCTGGGCGGTTTTGCTTCTTCCAAGATTCTGGAAGTGCACGCCGAGCGCATGATCAAGCGCACTTTCGATCCCGGCTTCCGTATCGCTTTGCACCAGAAGGACCTGAACCTGGCGCTGTCCAGCGCCCGTCAGCTGGGCGTGTCGCTGCCCAACACGGCTCAGGCTCAAGAGCTGTTCAACAGCTGCGTGGCCCACGGCGGCGCTGCATGGGACCACTCCGGCATGGTGCGTGCTCTGGAAATCCAGGCGAACTTTGAAATCGGTCAGAAGGCTGAAGGCTAAGCTGGGCCGCAGCCAAAGGACGCACAGCCTAAGAGCATAAGAATGCTTTGAGCGTCATGCCGTTCACTTGAAAAAGTGGACGGCATTTTCATTGGGAGACTCGGTCTTGCCCCGGCCTCACAGCACGGTATCTCCTGGGCTCATTGAGAGCTCCAGGGCACGTTGCCGATGACCTTGTTTATCGTCACGTAGCGCAACCTCAAGCGTCCTTCGCTGGCTGCCAGCTCGCGACGAGCTTGAAGGTAGCTGCGCTGGCTGTCGAGCACGTTGATGAAATTGGCCGCGCCGCCAGCATAGCGGGCCTGAACCAGCTGATAGGCGTCTCCGGCATGGCGCACTCGGGCTTCGAGCTGTTTGGCCTGCTGCTGCTCGGCGGTATAGGCACTGAGGGCATCGTCGATTTCCTGCCAGGCTCTCAGTACGGTCTGTTGGTAGTTGATAGCAGCCTCTTGCTGCTGAAGTTCACGCAGCTGCACAGTGGCTTTGCGCCGGCCATGATCAAAGAGTGGCAGATTCAGGCTCGGGCCTATCGACCATGCACGGCTGCCCCAATCGGAAAAATCGCCGCTCAGATAGGATTCAAAGCCGAATTTCGCACCCAGGCGGATGCTGGGGTACAGGGCGGCCCGTGCCACGCCTATGCTGGCGGTGGCGCTGTGCAGGCGTGCTTCGGCAGCGCGAATATCAGGACGGCGCAGTGCAATCTCCGAGGGCAGGCCGAGAGCGAGATCGGGGAGCAATACAGACGCTTTTGCATCGCGTGCAGCCAGCTCTGTGCGCAGTGTGCCGGGACGCTCTCCCAGCAACAGGGTGATCTGGTTGGCATGGGCACCTTCCTGAGTCAGCAGAGCAGGCAACTGTGCTTCCAAGGCACTCAATTCGGCGCGCTGGCGCTGCAGGTCGGAATGATCGAGCACGCCGCCGTCAACGCGTGCTTGCAGCAGCTCGGAACGTTCCCGCAACGCGGCAATGTCCTCGTGCATCAGACGAATCTGACGTTGTGTGGTTCGCAGCTCAAAGTAATGACGGGCGACGTCGCTGGCGAGGCTCAGGCGGGCCAGGTCGAGCAGTGCGCTTTGCTGCTCTACATCGGCATCGGCGGCTTCCACGGAGCGGCGCACGCGACCCCACAAGTCCAGCTCCCACGAGGCGTCAAACCCGGTCTGGTACAGCGTGAATGGCTCGGCCAGCAGTCGGGTGAGGCTAGGGTCTGCGCCCATGATGCCGATCATGCGTGTACCGGCGCCATTCTCGCTTTGACGTTGGCGGGCCGCACTGCCGCTGGCGTTGACCTCCGGCCCGCGTTGTGCCGTAGCGGTGGCACGCTGGCTGCGTGATTGCGCAAAGCGCAACGCGGCAGTGCGCAGGTCGGGGCTGGCATCGAAGGCGCGCTGCTGCAGCGCATTCAGGGTTGTGTCGTTGAATGCCAGCCACCACTGGGCAGGTAAGGACTGAGTGAATTCAGTCGGGATACGCAGCGATGTATCTCCGCTGCGCCAACTGTTCCAGTCGTCCGGCGCAGCGGGGGCAGGCTTGACGAAGTCCGGGCCGCTGGTGCAGCCAGTCAATGTTGTGACAAGTGTGACGGCCAGAGCGCCTGTCAGCAGTGCAGGGGCGAGGCTAGGGGAGAAGCGAGGTGCGAGCATGGGGTTTGCCGATCAGGAAAGGCGGTTGCGGAACAGCCACGCGGCCAACGGCAGCGAAACAGCACCTATCGCCAGCAGAGGAATGAAGTCGCGCCAGATGTCCATGAAGACGGCACCTTCCAGGTATACCCGGCGCACGATGCTCATGCCAAAGCGCAACGGGTTGACGTAGGTCGCGAGCTGCAGGACCTCAGGCATGTTTTTCACCGGCGTGAGCAGGCCTGAAAGCAGCATCAGAGGCATGATGAGCAAAAAGGTGTAGAGCATTGCCTGCTGCATGTTCAGCGACACGGCCGAGACCGACAGCCCTATGCCCACGGCGGCAATGTTGAAGACGAGCAGTCCTGCATACAGCAGCCCCACCGAACCATTCATCGGTATCTGGAACCAGAAGAGGATGACCAGAAAGATGATGGTCGACTGCAGCAGGCCGATCAGGATGGCTGGAATTGCCTTGCCAATCAGAATCTGAAAGGGTGTCAGTGGCGTCACTAGCAACTGATCGAAGGTGCCTTGCTCGCGTTCGCGCGCCACGGACAAGGCGGCAATCAGCAGGGTCTGCAGCATGCTGAGCGCGCCAATCAGCGCCGGCATCATGTTCCAGCGCGACTCCAGGTTCGGGTTGAACCAGGCGCGGCGCTCCAGGCGGATGCCGGATGTGCTGCCGCCTAGCGTGGCGTTGTAGCTGGAAACGATGGAGCCGACATAGCTGGCAGCGGACCCGGCTGTGGAGGAGTTTCTGCCGTCCAGAATGACCTGCAAAGGTGCACTTTGACCCGCATTCAAGCGCTGCTGGAAGTCCGAGGGAATGCTTAGTACGACCAGGGCTTTGTTTGCGTCGATCACCTTGGCGATCTGTGCGGGTGAAGTCAGGGTGGCTGCGCGATGAAAAACGCCGGTGCCGTCCAGCCGGGCCAGAAGCTCGGTTGATGCAGCGCCGCGGCTCTGGTCAATCACGGCATAGGGCACGTTGGTCAGGTCATAAGTCGCACCGTAACCGAACAGCAGTGATTGCATGAGTGCAGGAGCGAAAAGCAGCATGCGGCTGGTCGGCTCCTTGATCAGGGCAAGCAACTCCTTGCGGATCAGAGCACTGATCTGGGCCAGGGTAGTGATGAAGGCATACATTTCAATCACCTCAGAGTTTTGCGCAAGGTGTTGTGCGTGGCCCATGTCAGCACCAGGGCATACAGAACGAGGATGCTGCAGTTGCGGATGATCATCGGCCAGTGGTCGCCCGCCATGAACAGGGTCTTGATCAATCCCATGAAGTGCGTAGCTGGCAGCAATTGGCTGATCACCTGTATCACTACCGGCACATTGCGCAGATCAAAGACAAAACCAGAGAGCATCATGGCGGGCATGAAACTGGCCAACAGCGCCATCTGACTGGCCTGAAACTGGTTGCGCGTGACGCCGGAGATGAACAACCCCAGCAACAGTGAGACCAGCAGGTACAGAAGCCCTGCGACAACGATGATGACCAGGGAGCTGCGCATCGGCACCTGAAACAGAAAATGTGCAGCCAGCAGGCACATGAGCAGGTCGATCACACCGACAACGAGGTATGGGGTGATCTTGGAGAGCACGATCTCCATCGGTCGAACCGGGGTGACAAACAGCGACTCCAGCGTGCCGCGTTCCCACTCTCGGGCAATCAGTAAGGAGGTCAGAAAGCCGCCAATCAAGGTCAGAACCAGCACGATCAGGCCAGGGATCAGAAACCAGCGGCTTTCCCCGGCCTCGTTGAACCACATGCGTTGCACCACTTCAACATGGCCATTGCCGGTGGGTTTGCTGCCGCTGCGGTCGGCCTGCTGCTGCGCCCATGCACCAATGGCTCCACTCACATAGCCTTCGATGGTCTGTGCGGAGCTGGAGTCCACACCATTGAGCACGAGCTGGATGCGCGCATCACCTGCATTCAAACGGCGCGAAAAGTCTACCGGCACACGCACGATACCGTCGACAACGCCATTCATCATCAAGCGCTCGGCCTCGGACATGTCAGCCGCAAAAACGGGTGCCAGATAGCCGGAGCCTTCGAGCTTGCCTACCAAGCTGCGTGCGGTTGCTGCACGGTCTTCCAGAACCACGGCCACAGGAGCATTCTTTACGTCAAACGACAGGCCGTAGCCGAACAGCAGGATCAGTACGAGCGGCAGCAGCAGGCCCACAGCGAGATTGCTCTTGTCGCGGAGCATCTGGCGCACTTCCTTGCGCAGCAGCGCTGCGAAGCGACGCAGGAAGCCGTTTTGCGTGTTATCTGTGCTCACGTCATAACTCCTTGCGCAGCCTTCGCGCGACCTTGCTCGACGATGGCGATGAAGGCGCTGTTCATGTCGTAGTCCGCATGACCTGCTTGCTCTCGCACCTGCTGGGGTGTTCCCAGCGCGAGCATTTTTCCCGCATCCTGGATGGCGATGCGGTCGCAATATTCGGCCTCTTCCATGAAATGGGTGGTAATGATGATGGTGGTGCCAGCCTGCGCCAATGCGGTGATGGTGCGCCAGAAGGATCGTCGGGCCAGCGGGTCGATGCCGCTGGTGGGTTCGTCGAGAAACAGGATTTCTGGCTGGTGCAGCAATCCGGCCGCCATTGCCAGGCGCTGCTTGTAGCCGCCAGGTAGCTGACCACTGATGGCTTGGGGATCCAGCGCGAATTGCTCGATGATTGCGCTGACTCTCTCATTGCGATGCTTGCCGCGCAGACCATAGGCTCCACCGAAAAACTCCAGGTTCTCGCGTACCGAGAGGTTTGCGTACAAGGCAAACTTCTGAGATACATAGCCAATCCGTGCACGGGCCTGAGCACGGGCATGGCGCAGATTCAGCCCCGCCACTTCCAGATGCCCGCTGGTGGCGGGCAGAAGACCGCACAGCATGCGGAAGGTGGTGGTCTTGCCTGCGCCGTTGGGGCCAAGCAGGCCGAAGATCTCTCCTCGCATTACTTCAAAAGAGGTGCTGGCGACGGCGGTGAAGTCCCCGAATTTTCGTACCAGGTCGCGCACAATAATGGCAGGCTTGTCATCAGAGACCTGACCGGTTGCCGGCTGCTGAGTGGCTGGCGCAGAACTCGTCGTCTCGCTGTCCTGCTGCTGGCGCAGCAGCATCATGAACGCGTCCTCCAGCTCTTCTTTGCGTGGTTGTGCGGGCGAGGTGTCCAGCAATTGCGCGATGGACGCTGCATCGACATTCTCCTGGCGGATGAAGCGCACCGAGCCGCCGCTGGGCACGGCATCGACGATGACGTCCCTGGCGTCGATCAGCCTGGCTTGCAGATTGCGTGCCGGCTCGCCTGGTCTTGGCGATGCAATAAAGGTCAGTCCGCGTGCACGCTGGGCCAGCATCTGAGGCGTGCCATCGACCAGTACCTTGCCCTGGTTCAGCACGAATACCTGGGCACAGCGCTCGGCCTCATCCATGTAGGCGGTACTGATGATCACGCTCAGCTTTTCCGTTTCGACCAGTTGCTGGACAATCTTCCACAGCTCACGCCGCGAAAGCGGATCGACGCCAACGCTGGGTTCGTCCAGCAGCAGCAGTTTGGGTGAGCGAACCAGGGTACAGGCCAGGCCGAGCTTCTGCTTCATGCCGCCTGAAAGCTTGCCGGCAGGACGGTCGGTAAAGCGCCCCAGGTCTGTCATCTCCAGCAGGCGGGCGAAGCGCTCGCGGCGCTGTGGCAATGGCACGCCGTGCAGGTCGGCGTAGAGGTCAAGGTTCTCCTGAACGCTCAGGTCCTCATAGAGACCGAAGCGCTGCGGCATGTAGCTGATGAGGTCTTGTACAGCCTGCGGCCTTTGTGCCACGTCGATACCGAGTACTTGCAGGCTGCCTGCATCGGGCTTGAGCAGGCCAGCCATCATGCGCAGCAGCGTGGTTTTGCCTGCTCCATCTGGGCCGACCAAGGCAGTCAGCTCACCGTGGCGCACGCTCAGCGATATCTCTTCGATTGCATGAAATGGCTTGCCGTTTGGTGCGTCGAAGGTCTTGCGCAAGCCTTCGGCAACGACGCTGGCTGCAAGCGTATTCATTGGGGCAGGCCGGTTTCCAGTGCCACGGTGGCGGGCTGCCCCAGGCGAAGCATGTTGCCTGGGTCCTCAACGATCACGCGAACCTCATAAACCAGGCTGGTGCGCAGTTCTTCGGTCTGCACGGATTTAGGGGTGAACTCCGCCACTGAGGAGATATAGCCGACCTTTCCAGTGATTGGTTGATCCGGAGCACTGTCCGTAGTGATGCGCGCAGCCTGGCCGGGCTTGACCTTGCCCAGGTCAGGCTCACTTATGTACACGCGCACCCACTTGGGCTCTGTGATCGCCAAGGCGTACGCGGGCTTCTGAGGTGTGGCCATGTCGCCTGGTTCCAGCAGGCGTGATCGCACCACGGCTTCGGTGGGGGCGGTCAGCTGACCCTGGGCGAGCTGATGCTGGAGCAGCTCCAATTGAACCTCGGAGGCCTGCAGCTGTGCCTCGGCGGCGGTGATGTCTTCTTGGCGCGGACCGATTTCGGTCAGGCGCAATGCATTTTGTTGTTGTGCGGCCTGCGCCTTGGCGACCTGCATGGCGGCGCGGGCGCGATCCAGCTCCTGCGCACTGACACCACGTCCGTTGGTGCTGTCGGCAATGCCTTGCAAACGAGCCAGGTCCTTTTGTGCGCGTACCGCTTCGGCCTGTGCAGCTCTGAGGCTGCTGCGAGCTTGCGCAAGCTCTTGTGGGCGCGCGCCGTTTTTCAGGCGCAACAGGTTTTGCTGCTGCACGTTGATTTGTGCCTGAGCCTGCTTGGCCTGCAAGGCCAGTGTTTGGGTATCGAGAGTGGCGAGCACTTGACCGGCTTTCACGATATCGCCTTCGTCCACTTTCATTTCGGCCACGCGACCACTGCCGTCGAAGGCCAGCGCTACCTGGCGGATGTCAACATTGCCGTATAGCACCAGCGTATCTGTGTGCTCCTTAGTCCGCTGATGCACCCAGGCCCAGGCACCGAGAGCCAGCACGATGAGGAGAGCAAGGGCAATGAGAGGCTTCTTCATGTCAGCAAATCCAGGAGGTCGAAATGGAGGCGACAGCATGTCGCCGGGAAAGACTAAATTGATTTTAAATTTAGTGTGAGCGAAAATGCAATCTGTTTTTGATGCAATGGAAGATCGAGGAATGAACAAAGCTGCACGCGGACTGCGCTCGGATGGCGAAGTCACACGCGCCCGGATACTTGATGCTGCGGGAGAGTTGTTCGCTACGACGGGATATGCCGAGACTTCCAGCAAAGCCATTGCCGCACAGGCTCAGGTGGACCTGGCGTCGATCAACTACCACTTCGGCAACCGCAGTGGTCTGTATCAGGCCGTATTGGCGGAGTGCCATGGTCGCCTGCTAGACATGCAGGCTCTGCAGCAGCTTGTCGGCAGCGATCAATCTCCCGAATTGAAGCTGCGTGAACTGATCGCGCAATTGGTCGAGTGCGCGATGCAGGAGCCTCAGGCTTGGCAATTGCGTGTTCTAGTCAGGGAGGTACTGGCACCGACCTCGCATTTGCAAATTCTTTTTCAGGATGAGGCGCTGCCAAAAATGACGCTCCTCAAGCGCATGCTTGAGGAGATCACTGGGATTCCTGCGCAAGACCCCGCAGTGACCCGCTGTCTGCTGAATGTAATTGCTCCCTGTCTGATACTGCTGGTCAGTGGGAGAAATTTTCCAGGCCCCTTGAAGGAGATCTTTCAGACGCCTTCACAGACAACTGCAGATCACCTGTTCCACTTTGCCATGGGCGGACTGGAGGCGATTGCGCGAGAGTATGGAGAGCAGGTGAAGGGGTAACGGTCAAGCTGATTGAGTCATCAAAAAAGCCGCGCTCGAAAGCGCGGCTTTTTTGATGATCGAAAGGACCTAAGACGCCTGTTGCCCATTTGAAATGGCTTCAGGCAAGGAACCCTCCGCAGTGACACATAAGGTCAATCAGTAACCCATGGTCCTGCCATCCGGATTGCGCGGATCGGATGCGCCCAGCAGCAAGCCGTTGCGAATCTCAATGGTCTGGGTGCGGCCCATGGCGGGCTTGAGGGCGACTTTGTGGCCCCATTGCTGAAGCAGGTTCAGCGTATCGATGCTGAAACCTTTTTCAATGCGCAGCTCGTCGGGTGTCCACTGATGGTGAAAGCGCGGTGTGGCCGCAGCCTCCAGCGGGTTCATGCCGTAGTCGATGTAGTTGACGATCTGCTGCAGCACCGTGGTGATGATGCGCGCCCCGCCTGGGCTGCCGGTGACCAGGGCGGGCTTGCCATCCTTGAGCACCAGCGTGGGTGTCATGGATGACAGCGGCCGTTTGCCAGCCTGCACGGCGTTGGCATCGCCGCCGACCAGTCCGTAGGCATTGGCCACACCGGGTTTGGCGGCGAAATCATCCATCTCGTTGTTGAGCAGGATGCCGGTGCCTTTGGCCACAATGCCGCTGCCGAAGTTGGTGTTCAGTGTATAGGTCACGGCTACGGCATTGCCGGCTTTATCGACCACGGAGTAGTGCGTGGTCTGGTCGCTTTCATAAGGCTGAGGCTTGCCGGGCTTGATGTCCTGGCTGGGCTTTGCCTGCTGAGGCTTGATGCCTGTCGCCAGCGCATCGGCGTAGCGCTTGGAGATCAGGCCTTGCAGCGGGATCTTCACAAAATCCGGGTCGCCCAGATATTCGGCGCGGTCGGCATAGGCCAGCTTCATGGCCTCGGTCATGTAGTGCACGCTTTGTGCGCTGTCCGCACCCCATTGCTTCATGGGCCAGCGTTCCATCATGTTCAGAATCTGCAGCAGGTGTGCGCCGCCGGAGGAGGGGGGCGGCATGGTCACGATCTGATAGCCGCGGTAAGTGCCGCGCACCGGCTCGCGCTCCACCACCTTGTAGCCGCGCAGATCCTGCAGCGTGATGGCGTTGGCGTGAGGGGCCATTTCTGCCGCAATCTTCTGGGCGATTTCGCCCTGGTAGAACGCCTTGGCGCCTTGCTGGCTGATCAGGCGCAGCGACTGCGCCAGGTCTTTTTGCACCAGAGGTTCGCCGGCCTGCAATGGCGCACCGTTCTTCCAGAAAATGGCTTGCGTTGCGGGCCATTTGCCCATGTTCTTCTTTTCCTGGCCCAAGGTCTTGGCCAGCGTGATGCTGACGGGGTAGCCCTTGTCGGCCAGGGCAATCGCCGGTGCCATCACTGTGGACAAAGGCATGCTTCCCCAGCGCGACAGCGCATGTGTCATGCCGGCCACGGTGCCTGGAACGCCTACGGCATAGTGGGTGAACAGCGACTTGCCATCCACCACATTGCCCTTGTCGTCCAGGTACATATTGCGCGATGCGCCCTTGGGCGCCACTTCGCGGAAGTCCAGTGCAATGTCTTTGCCGCTCTTGGCGTCATGCACCATCATGAAGCCGCCGCCGCCGATGTTGCCCGCGTTCGGCAGTGCCACGGCCAGCGCAAAGCCCACGGCTACGGCTGCATCCACGGCATTGCCCCCGGCCTTGAGAATGTCCACGCCTATCTGTGTGGCCAGTTCCTGCTCGGTCGCCACCATGCCGTTTTTGGCCTCGATGGGGTGAAAGACATCCATGTCGAAGTCATAGGCCGCTGCTGCCGCTTGTGCACTGGCGTTCTGAGTGACGACAGCAGGTGCTGCCGTGGTCGATCCGGGATTGGAAGCGGTGGTGCTGCACGCGGCCAGACTGACGACGGCGATGAGCAGACTGCTCGCTAAAGCGGTGGCGCGTAATTGCATGGGAGTCTCCTTGGCTGGTGTGATGATGCATGAAAGCCATGCGGCGCAGACAGTTTAGAAGCGCTGACTTGTGCCAAAGCCCCACGGGCAGTGCCTTTGCGGGTATGTGCCTAGAAGTCAAGTCTGTACTGCCTTTGATGGAGTACAGAAACTGTATACACTTTAATGGTCTAAGCCGAGGGCGACTGCGTCCACGAGCTTGGAGATTGCAACAACCAGGGCAGGTTTGAACTGTCCATGAGGAGATTTCCATGGGACTGAGCACCCACGTTCTCGACACCATGAACGGCTGCCCCGCAGCTGGCATGGCCGTTGAACTGTTTTCCACCGAAGGCGAAAAAGCCACGCTGATCAAGAGCCTGGTGCTCAATCACGACGGTCGTACCGATGCGCCTTTGTTCGACAACAACACGCTCAAGGTCGGCACCTATCGCCTGACTTTCGATGTGGCTGCTTATTTCAAGGCCCGTGGTGTTGAACTGCCAGAGCCCAGCTTCCTGAACAAGGTGAGCCTGGACTTCGGCGTGGCCAATGTCGAGCAGCACTACCACGTGCCTTTGTTGGTCAGCCCCTGGAGCTACTCCACCTATCGCGGCTCCTGAGAGGCGCGCGAGTCTCTCCATGCGGGAGACATGGCAAAAATAAGAGCAGCTTGCGTATGTCATTGCAAGGTTTCAGCATTGAAAGATGCTGAGATCAAGATCTGACAAGCGCAAGATGCTCTTGTTTTATGTAGGCTTACTTTTCCTTGGAGTAGGCCATGGCCACGACCAAGGCGCTCACAAAATAAAAAGCCTGCAGCTCCAGCGCCCAGCCACCGGTATTGTTGAGCATCAGAATCTGCCGGGTGTGCATGAGCGCAAATGCCACCAGCATGTTGACTGCAATCACCAGCGCGGCGGGAACCACCCACAGGCCCACCAGCAGCAGCAAGGGAGCAACCACTTCTCCCAGATAGACCGCATAGGCCAGAAAGCCCGGGGCGCCCAGGCTTTCGATCTTGGCCTCTATGCTGCCGATCCCGTAACGAATCTTGGCCCAGCCGTGCAGCAGCATGAGCAAGGCCAGTGTGACGCGCAGCAGCACCAAGGCTGCCTTTGGGTGGTGAAAGTAACTCCAGAACTTCATGAACTTCCTGTCATCAGCGCTGTTTGCGTATCAATAATGCTAGCGCCTATTTCGCGCTGTTCCTTTCACGCAGCCGACATATTGAGAACGAGAGCAGAGGGTGCTCTTGTGTCAGTATTTTTTGACAACTGGACTTGCCTTCTGTAGGCCGAAGGCGCAAGCTGTCATTGCAGGGTGGGCTGGACAACGTCGCGCACTAGCATCGTGTCAACCCTGCTTCCGGCTGCTTGCGCATCAGGGGATATGCAAAAGCCATGGATGCCGGAACTCAGGATCTTCAGACTTGGAATGTGTTTTCACATTCATCCCGTGAAAGGATTTAGATATGCGTCAATTGACTCTGCGTTCTGTGGTGATGGCTGCTGCAGTGGCCGCTGGTGCCATGGCCATGACAGCCTGCACAACCACCAAGCCCGAGACTTCCTCTGCGCCTCGTGCGGATGCGACGACGGTGAACACCAGGGCCAATGCAGCTTTGGAGCGCCTGTATCAAACCGCTCCCGGCTCCAAGCAGATGGTGCAAAACGCCAAGGGCGTGCTGATCTTCCCCTCGGTCATCGGCGGCAGCTTTGTCGTGGGTGTGGAGCATGGCCGTGGCGTGCTGCGTGTGGGCGGGCATAACCGTGGTCACTACAGCACCACAGGCGCCTCTATCGGCTGGCAGGCTGGTGGTCAGTCCAAGGCTGTGATCTATGTCTTCAACACTCAGGAAGCACTGGACAAGTTCCTCAACAGCAATGGCTGGTCCGTGGGGGCTGATGCAACGGTGGCTGCCGGCAAGATTGGTGCGAATGGCAGCATTGATACCACCACGGCGCAAGCTCCGGTCACCAGCTATGTATTGACCAATGCGGGCCTGGAAGCGGGAGTCTCGCTGCAAGGCTCCAAGATCACCAAGGTCGTGGAATAACTCAATAATTCGGCTCTGGCCTGAGCGCAAAACACCGGCCTTGGCCGGTGTTTTTTATGGATCTGTTTTTTATTGGCCTAGCTGGCCTTCGGTCAGAGTGTCGAGCTGGAAGCGGCCTGACTTATCCCAGAGCCAGGTGTCGGTATAGGTCACGCTGCGCCCCGGTGCCGGAAACGGGGCAGCCGCACGTATGGAGCGCTCGATTTCTTGAGTGACTTCGGGTGCATGCGACGGCTTGCGCAACCAGTTCAGCCTGCGAACGCGGCCCTGACCATCGAGTTGTACCTGGACCACCCCTATGGCATACAGCATGGGGGGGAGCATTCCACGGTAAATGTGCTCGGGGTAGCGCTGGTACAGATGCTGAGCAGCCTGCTTGCGATAGGCAGGGCTGGCCTTGTCGGTGGGTGTGGTGCCTATGCCTGGGCCTTGAGGTGCTGTCTGGCAGGCCGTCAGTACCGCTGTGACGGCGGTGATCAGGCCTGCCATCAGCCAGCCCAGAGGGCGGCTTTTTGGACTATGGGGTGATTTGTGAAGATCGCGCATGCTTGCAAGCGTAGCGGCAAATTACGCAGCTCGATCGTAGGAAGGGAGATAGGAGTACATGTGGCAGGAAAAAACTGCAACCACTCGTCAGGCGGGTGCAGATACGCATCTTGTTAAGGTGTTCATAACCCTATCGCTCTGGAGTGCCCGGGAAAATGACTGAATATGGGCAATCAGTCATTAATAGCATGCCGATATGTGGAGTGAGACACAGCAAGCCGTTCTGAGCCGTTTGACGCAGCAGCCTCTTTGCTGGGTCAAAGTGCAGGCTGCGCAAGGATCGGTGCCTCGGGAGGTGGGCGCCTGGATGGCGGTATTCGCCGATGAGGTCATGGGAACGATTGGCGGTGGACATCTGGAGTGGCAGGCCATTGCGCAGGCTAGAAAGCTGCTGCAGCAGTGGCAGGAATCGGCAGCGATGCCGCGAGAGCAGGTGCAAAGATATGCCTTGGGTCCTAGCCTGGGGCAGTGCTGTGGCGGGGCGCTGGAGCTGCACTATGAGCGGTTTGACCAGGGGGATGAAAAGCGCTTGAAAGCCTTGATGCCTGAGCCCTCGCAATGTGTGGCTTTGTTTGGGGCGGGACATGTCGGTCATGCGCTGGTGCGCATTTTGCGCAGCTTGCCGTACCGTGTGATCTGGGTCGACAGCCGTGATGCAGTCTTTCCTGAGCAGGAGCAGATAGGCGTGCATTGCGAACATTCCGACCCGGTGCAGGCTGCGGTGGCACAACTTCCATCGCATAGTTCGGTCTTGATCATGAGCTTTAGCCACGCCGAAGACTTGGAGGTGGTAGCGCAATGTTTGCTGCGTCAGCGTGAAAAGGCGGACTTGCCCTTTGTGGGGCTGATTGGTAGCAAGACCAAGTGGGCCAGCTTCAGCAGTCGCTTGCGCAGGCGAGGTTTCTCGGAGCAAGAGCTGGCGCATATCACCTGTCCGATTGGGGTATCAGGCATAGAGGGCAAGGAGCCAGAAGTCATAGCCGTCGCCGTGGCGGCTCAGCTGTTGCAGCAGCGGCGCATAGCCTGACGTATTCATGCCTGCTTTGAAGTGAGGCATGCAGAGTGCTGTAGTTTCCAGACTGCGGGTGCTGAATGTGGGAGCGATATTTATTTTGCTGACAGATGAAGTGTTCGGGAAATTACTGAGACTGTTTTTTCTGAATTTATCGTTTTGCTTGCAGAAACTGCATACACTTTCAGTCGACAGAATGGTCGCAGCGGTGCCTCGCGCGTAGAGCTCGGGAGCGTGGCCTTTTCTTCTGCTCAGAGCGCCCGCAGTGGTGAGCAGGTTGTTCGGCAGCCCCACGCTGCCAAGGTTGAGAGCTATGGAAAGCTACATTCTCGACTGGGCCAACCTGCTGTTGCGGTGGCTCCACGTCATTACCGCCATCGCCTGGGTTGGCTCTTCCTTCTACTTTGTGTTTCTGGACAGCAGCCTGACGCCGCCTGTCGATGAAGACCTCAAGAAGCAAGGTGTCAATGGTGAGCTTTGGGCAGTGCACGGAGGTGGCTTCTATCACCCCGTCAAGTTCAACGTCTCCCCTCCCAAGATGCCGGACCATCTGCACTGGTTCTACTGGGAAAGCTATACGACCTGGCTATCGGGCTTTGCGCTGCTGACGGTCTCCTATCTCTGGAATGCCAATATCTATCTGGTCAATCCGGGTGACCCGAATGCCATGAGCGCTCCTGCAGCTATTGCGGCTGCACTGGCTTTCCTGGTGGTGTTCTGGCTGCTGTACGACTTCATTTGCCGCATTTTTGGTCAAAAGAAAAATGGTGATGGCGTGGTTGGCGGCATGGTGCTGGTGCTGGTGTGCATTGCAGCCTATCTGGCTTGCCACATCTTCCCCGGTCAGGCGGCCTTCTTGCTGATGGGCGCGATGATCGCTACCTCCATGAGCGCCAACGTGTTCTTCTGGATCATTCCTGGCCAGCGCAAGGTGGTTGCAGCCCTGAAGGCAGGTCAGCCTGTCGATCCTTTGCATGGTCAACGAGCCAAGCAGCGCAGCGTGCACAACACCTACTTCACGCTGCCTGTGCTGTTTGCCATGTTGTCCAACCACTATGGCTGGCTCTATAGCCACAAGTTGAACTGGCTGGTTCTGATCGGCATGATGTTTGCCGGCGCTGCCATCCGTCAGTTCTTCGTGATGCGCCACGGCTACAAACTGGGTCGCAACAGCCATCCTTGGCCCTATGCCGCAGTGGGTGTAGTCGCTTTGATCGCAGTGTTCGCCTGGCTCAAGCCGGCCCCTTCGCCTGTTGCTGCTCCTATTGCCGCTGCTCCTGCGGCTAGCTCTTCTGCGGCGGTTACGGCACCTGAGGCTCCTGTTGCTGCAACACCTGAGGCTGTTGCACCTGATGCTGAGGGGGAAGGCTTTGCGAAGGTGAATGCTGTACTCCAGCAGCACTGTGTGCTGTGCCACGGGGCAGCCATTCAGCAAAAGTCGGTACGCTTGGATTCGCCTGAGGCTGTGAAGTCTCATGCTCAGCAGATCTACCAGCAGGTGGTCCAGCTGCGCAAGATGCCTTTTGGCAATCCGGCAGCTTTGTCGGACGACGAGCGAAACCTGATCAAGACTTGGTATGAGTCTGGTGCTGCCGTGAACTGATAAGCAGCTTGAAAAAGCGCTAAAGCAAAAAAGGCCGCAGCTTTGACTGCGGCCTTTTTGTTCAGTAGCCATGGCTTGTTGACTTGGCTCAATATGGACCTCTGCAAACCAAGGCACATTGCACGGCATATGTTCACTATGCCCTCCATGTCGAAAGTCGCTTCCACGTTTGGGCAGCCCGAGAGCTTTGCTCCTGGCTCGTGGCTCAGACAGCGTCGTCAACCCCTTGATTCGGTCTTGTACCTTGAAAGTGGCAGCGTGATGCTGGGCGTCGCACAGGATTCGTCCATGCGCCATCAGTTGGGGCAGGTGGATGGGCCGACTTGGCTGGATGCGGCCTTTGCGCTGCAAGAGCGCTCGTCCTGCCTTGATATGCAGGCGCAGACGGCGGGCCGCATATATATCATTCCTCTGGCGCGCTTTCGTAGCTCGGTGGCGGAGCTGCCTCCTGCAGTGCAGCTCCTGCTCAAGGATTTGGCGCAGGCTTACTGCGCGCAGACTGAGCTGTCTGTCAGCCGCCTGGCTCAGGATGCAGAAGCCCGTTGTGCGCAATGGCTGCTGAATCATGCCAGCCCTGGTGCAACGGGAGAGGGACTACATGTCACGCTCAAGGCGCGCAAGCGCCTGATTGCGGCACAGCTGGGCATTGCACCTGAAACCTTCTCACGTGTGCTCAGGCAACTGCGTGAGCATGGGTTGATTGCAGGGCGCGGCAATGTCATTGAACTGCCCAAGCCTGGAGCGTTGGAAGTACTGGCACTGGGGTAAATGCCAGGAGTCTGTCAGCGAAGACGCGCTTGATCTTGCGCTGAATATGATCGGCCGGCGCTGTGTTTGCCGACAGCTTCCGGGGTTTACTCTTGTTGGGTTGTTGGTGTGGGCTCTCTATATTGAAGTCCATGTCAGACGCGATTTCATCCTTGCAGGCAGAGCCACCTTGGGCTGCTCCGGCGCAGCCTGTGGATGTGTTTGTTGCGCCTGCTTCAGGTCAACTTCGCCGTGGCCCCGGCCCGATGTTGCTCAGCATGCTGCTCTTGGCTGTGGTGGCCGTTCTGCTGGCTGGCATAGGCTCGGCTGCCTGGGTGGCCTATTCCCAGCACAGGGCAGCCATGGAGGGCGTACTACCCGCGCATACCCGGGCACTTGAATACGCAGGGCGCTCTCTGGTCTTCAGGGTGGAGCAGCAGCAAAAGACGTTGAACAGTCTGGCGCAGGTGCTGGCTGATCACATGCATGAATCCACAGCGTTCCAGGAAGCGCTGCTTGGACCATCGTCCATGGCGCAGCAATATGACCAGGTTCAGCTGGCCAATGCTGAAGGGCGGCTCTTGATCAACCAGCATAAAAACTGGCTTGAACCAGTGGAGCAGTTGCAGGAGCCGCTGCGCGATGCTCTCAAGCGTTCTTTGGCCGAGGGAAAACCCATCACGCATGCCTGGGTGCGCTCCAGTGATGCTGGCTTGCAGCTGGAGTTTCAGAGCGTGGCCCCGGTGAGAGATGCGCAAGGACAGCTGCAGGGGATTCTGGGGGGAAGCTACAGAACACCTTTGTCCGTGCTTTTCAATCTCGAGGGGGCTTCCGCAGAGGCAGGCAGTCAGCTTTGGCTGCTGGATGGGGACTTCAAGCCTTTGGCTTTGAGTAGCAAAGGACAGTGGCAATTGCCAGGTGCCGCGCAGGAGGCGGCCTTGCCGGCGGAGATCGATCACACCTGGCTCAGGGCCGCCCAGCAAGGTGCCGTCAGCGAGCTGGCGCATCACAAAGTCTGGAGTGCAATGCCCTTGCCATGGTCGCAATGGACTTTGCTCAAAGTAAGTGATGTCAAGACATGGTCTCCAGGTGTGACGAGCAAAACCGTGGGGCTGCTGAGTGCAGCTCTGCTGGTGTTGGTTTTGTTGCTGGTAGCTGGACTGAATCTGATTGCACATCCTCTGACGGCACTGTTCCGGTCTGCAGAGTGGGCATCGCGAAGAGGATTGATGCTGGAGGTGGACTCTTCGATTCGAGGCGCGCATTGGTGGCATGAACTGCCGGATCAGGACTGGGGGGAGGCACATGCTCTGCGTACTGCCCTGCAGGCGCTTGGCGGCGGTTATGAAGCCCATGGCGAGCTGGAGCGTGAATTGCAGCTGCAACTGCAAACCTTGATGGATTACGCGCCAGTGGGGTTGGTGGTGACTTATGGGGTCAAGGTGCAGCGTGCAGGTATGCCTGCGGCACGAGTGCTGGGTTATCAGCCCAAGGAGATGCAAGGTTTGGCGGTGCGAGATCTTTGCAGCTCGGATGCTGACTATGAGCAACTGATGGAGCGTGTGCGCAGGTCTTTGGATACCTATGGTCAATTTGATAGCGAGGTTTGCTTTCTGCGTAAGGATGGAAGGCCGATTTGGGTAAGAATTCACGGCCAGAGCATGCAGCGCATGCGTCGGTCGTGGGATCAACCGGGCAAGGTGCTGGATGAGCAGTATCTGGTCTGGGAGCTAGAAGATGTGACCGCACAAAGGCAGGTGCGCGAGCAGTCGAGCTGGAAAGCCATGCATGACCCCTTGACGCGCTTGCCCAATCGCACGGCTTTTGCATTGCGCCTGCAGGAGTGGCTCAGAGGCTATGCATCACCGGACTATCTGGAGAGTTTGGCTGGGGAAGGGGTGGTGATGCGATCGACTGCGGTGCCCAAGGTGCACGGTATCGTGCTCTATGTGGATCTGGATCACTTCTCCCAGGTCAACCGTCTGGGCGGGCGTGAAGTGGGAGATGAAGTGCTTTGCCATATTGCACGCCTGATAGACGCTGCAGTGCGCCCGCACGGCTGGGTGGCACGAGTGGGAGGCGATGAGTTTGCCGTCCTCATGGCCGGTGTCAGTCGCGAAGAAGGGATGCGCCACGCTCAGCTGCTGTGCATGGCCATTCAGGACTGGGATGGCTCTTACCAGGGGCAGCGTTATATGTTGAGTGCCAGCATTGGCATGCTGCTGCTGGATGCCAGTTACCACACAGCGGCCAGCGCCTTCAAAGGGGCGGACATGGCTTGCTACGCCGCCAAGCGCAAAGGGCGCAATCGTGTGGAGGTCATGACTGCCGCTGCCTGAGTTGGGCTTTGTTGTTGCAGTCGCAGCAAAGGGCAATCCCTTGGCTGTCGAAACGGGCCAACTGGGTTACGCTCTGCGACTGATTTTGTATACAAAATGGATGCGGTCAACCAAGCTAACGATCCTGGCTGGCCATGAGCTATGCGTGACCAAACCCTGTTTGAAAAAATAGATTTGCACCTGATAAGGGTATTGCACACGGTGCTCACAGAGCGCAGTGTGTCCCGTGCTGCATTGCGTCTGGGCATGCACCAGCCTGCAGTTTCGGCTGCTTTACGACGTTTGCGAGAGTTGGCGGGCGACCCTTTGCTTGTTCGCTCGGGTGCACAGATGCAGCCCACGGATGTAGGCCTGCGAATGGTTCAGCCTTCGGCAGATATTCTGCGTGCGGCGGAAGGGCTGTTCAGTGATGCCCGGCAGTTTGATCCACGAACGTCCACGCGTACCTTCCGCATTGCCGCCAGCGATTATCTGGACCCGCAGTTTTTACCCAGACTGATGGCGGCGCTCAAAATGCAGGCCCCCCATTGCCCCGTGGACTTTCTGCCGTTGAGTGCCGAGGCTCATTACGAAGGGCAACTGGCTGAAGGTGAAGTGGATGTAGTTATTGGCAACTGGCCGAGTCCGCCTGAGGGGCTGCATATGGCCAAGCTGTTTGAGGACGAGGTCGTCTGCCTGGTCAGTCCCAAGCATCCTGCAGTGCGACGCGGCTGGGATCTGCAGCAGTGGCTGCAGGCCGAGCACATTGCTCCGACCCCGGCCTATCCGGGCGCACAGGGAGTCATCGATGAGCAACTTGCGGGCATGGGGCTTAGCCGGCAAGTGGTGGCGCGTTGCGCTCATTTCAGCCTGATCCCCGACATGGTGGCATCAAGTTTGCTTGTGCTGACCTCGGGTCGACTGTTCTGTGAACGCTTTAGTCAACGCCTGTCGCTGGCGATATTGCCTTGCCCTGTTCCACTTCCTGCGCTGGTCTATTACCAGCTCTGGCATGCCCGCTCTCACCAGGGAGAAGCCACACGCTGGCTCAGGGAGGTAGTGCGCAGCGTGGCACTAACGCTGCGAAATCAATAGCTTGTACTGTATTCCTGTTCAGCGCAGAGAGCCTGTTTGAGTCAATTTGTTATTGGAATTGAGAGACAATCCAGCGATGAATCCCCCCCCAACACATTCCCCAGTTGCGAGTGCGCCTGCACGTCTGCAACTGGAGGGTATTACCAAGCGGTACCCGGCTGTTGTTGCCAACGACAAGGTATCGCTGAAAGTTAGTCCTGGCGAGATACACGCCATTCTGGGCGAGAACGGCGCTGGCAAGTCCACGCTCATGAAGATCATCTACGGCGCGGTCAAGCCCGATGAGGGCACCATCGTGGTCGATGGCAAGCCCGTACAAATTCGCAACCCGCAGGAAGCGCGCTCGCTGGGCATCGCCATGGTGTTCCAGCATTTCAGCCTGTTTGACACGCTGACCGTGGCAGAGAACGTCTGGCTCGGTCTGGACAAAAGCATTCCTCTGCCCAAGGTCATCGACAGTATTCAGGCGACAGCCCGTGATTACGGACTGGAGGTTGATCCTCACCGACCCGTGCACACTCTTTCGGTGGGAGAGATGCAGCGGGTAGAAATTATCCGTGCGCTGCTGACCAATCCGCGTGTGCTGATTCTGGATGAACCCACCTCGGTGCTCACCCCGCAAGCTGTGGAGATGCTGTTTGTCGTGCTGCGTCGTCTGGCAGCAGAGGGCTGCTCCATTCTCTATATCAGCCACAAGCTCCATGAGATTCGTTCTCTGTGCACGGCTTGCACGGTGCTGCGAGGCGGCGTGGTGACGGGCGAATGCAATCCTGCCAATGAGACCAATGCGTCTCTGTCACGCATGATGATTGGCTCTGAGCCTCCGGAGCTGAAAAGGCAAGCCGCTCATACGGGGGAGTCCGTGCTGCGTGTACAGGAGCTGTCGCTCAAAAGCCAGGACCCTTTTGGCGTTGACCTGCAAAGCATCGCGCTACAGGTGCGGGCTGGTGAGGTGGTGGGAATTGCAGGAGTCTCCGGCAATGGCCAGAAAGAGTTGATGTATGCGCTGTCTGGAGAAGACACGCGTGCAGAAGTTGAAGCCGTGCAAATGCTGGGTAAAGGCATGGGGCGCATGGGGCCGGGGCGTCGCCGCGAGATGGGGCTGCACTTCGTGCCGGAAGAGCGATTGGGCCGTGGAGCAGTGCCCAGCATGGGGCTTGCCCATAACCTGCTGCTGACGCGCAAGACGGCTGTGGGCAAAGGCGGCTGGATTCGCATGGGGGCGCTGCAGGCCCAAGCGCGAGACATCATTCGTCGCTTCAATGTCAAGGCGGGCGGCCCAAACTCGGCGGCTCAGTCGCTCTCAGGTGGCAACCTGCAGAAGTTCATCGTTGGCCGCGAAATTGATGCCAAGCCGCGTCTGCTCATCATCTCTCAACCCACCTGGGGGGTGGATGTGGGAGCTGCTGCGCAGATTCGGGGCGAGATTTTGCAACTGCGCGACCAAGGCTGTGCCGTGCTGGTAGTCAGTGAGGAGTTGGACGAGTTGTTCGAAATTTGTGATCGACTGCATGTGGTGGCCAAGGGCCGCCTGAGTCCTTCGGTGGAAAGAGCGGATGCCACGGTGCAGCAGATCGGAGAATGGATGAGCGGTCTTTGGGAGAGCGCGGGTGAAGCGCAGGGAGTCGCCCATGTTTAAGCTTGAACAACGACCTCAGGCTTCCAAGCTCTGGACTTATGCCTCGCCCGTTCTGGCGCTGCTGATCACGGTGCTCGTGGGAGTGTGCCTGTTCGCCCTGCTCGGTAAAGATCCTGTCAAGGGCCTGCAGGCCTTTTTCTGGGAACCCGTCAAGTCTGGTTACGCGCTGGGCGAGCTGGCTATGAAGGCTACTCCATTGCTGCTGATTGCGCTGGGGCTGGCTGTGTGCTTTCGCTCCAATATCTGGAATATCGGTGCCGAAGGTCAATTTGTGATGGGGGCTGTGGCAGCAGGCGGAATGGCACTGCTTGCTGACAAGACCACCGGGCCGTGGATCGTTCCGGCCATTTTGATTGCAGGTGTGCTGGGAGGCATGGTTTGGGCGGGGATTGTGGCGCTGCTGCGTGATCGTTTCAATGCCAACGAGATTCTGGTCAGCCTGATGCTGGTTTATGTCGCCATCCTGGTGTTGGGCTATCTGGTCTATGGGCCTTGGAAGGACCCCATGGGCTACAACTTCCCGCAGACCAAGAGCTTTGAGCGCGTCACCCAGATTCCACGTCTGGTGCAAGGCATGCGCATGAACATAGGCGTCATCATTTCGCTGGTCGGTGCTGGCCTGCTGTGGGTCTTTCTGTTCCGCACCAGAGCTGGTCTTGCGCTGCAAGTCGGCGGTCTTGCTCCTGCAGCTGCACGCTATGCAGGCTTTTCATCGCGCAAGGCGCTGTGGACTGCATTGCTGATCTCTGGTGCGACTGCGGGTCTGGCAGGAGCCCTTGAGGTTGCAGGACCTCTGGGTCAGCTGACTCCCTATGTGCCGGCAGGCTACGGCTTTGCCGCCATCATCGTGGCTTTTGTGGGCCGCCTGCATCCTGTGGGCATGATTTTCTCGGCCATTCTCATGAGTATGTTCTATATCGGCGGTGAGCTGGCGCAGTCGCGTCTGGGTCTGCCCAAGGCGCTGACGGGCGTATTCCAGGGGCTGCTGCTGTTTGCGCTGCTGGCCTGCGACACGCTGGTGGCTTATCGCGTTCGCTGGGTGGCACAAAAGGCCGCCTCTGCCACTTCTGCAGTCAAGGGAGCCTGATCCATGGAATCCTATGCACTGCTTCTGGGCTCTACGCTGAGCGCTGGCACCGTTCTGGCGCTGGCGGCTCTGGGTCTGCTCATTAATGAAAAGTCCGGCATCGTCAACTTGGGTGCCGAGGGAATGATGCTCTGCGCAGCCATCGCTGGCTTTGCTGCTACGGTTCACACCGGCAGCACCTGGGCGGGCTTTGGTGCCGGCATGCTGGCAGGGGGGCTGCTGGCAGCCATCTTTGGCGTCTTGGTCATCTGGCTCAACACCAACCAGTACGCAACCGGTTTGGCACTGTCGCTGTTTGGTGCAGGCTTTTCGGCCTTTGTCGGCCTGGGTTATGTACAGGCAAAGCTGCCCGAGCTGCCCAAGTTCGCCATTCCCGGGCTTGCCGATCTGCCTGTGGTGGGGCAAGCCTTGTTCACGCTGCACCCCTTGGTCTATGGCGCGATCGTGCTGGCTGTCGTCATGGTCTGGTTTCTCTACCGTACGCGCGCTGGTCTGGTGCTGCGCGCGGTGGGTGAGTCGCCGTCTTCGGCCCATGCCCTGGGCTACCCGGTGCGTCGCATCCGCTTGATGGCGGTGATCTTCGGCGGCGCCATGTGCGGGCTGGCAGGGGCTTTTATCTCCGTGGTCTATACACCTTTGTGGGTGGAAAACATGGTATCCGGCCGTGGCTGGATTGCGCTGGCACTGACCACCTTTGCGACCTGGCGTCCGGCCCGAGTGCTGCTGGGGGCTTACCTGTTTGGTGGCGTGACCATGCTGCAGTTCCATCTGCAGGCTACCGGCGTGCAGGTCCCCAGCCAGATTCTCTCGATGCTGCCGTATCTGGCCACCATCGTGGTGCTGGTGCTGATCTCGCGCAACCCGACCTGGATTCGAGCCAACATGCCCGCGTCTTTGGGCAAACCTTTTTATCCTGGAGCTTGACGCTCGAATGTGGTGCAATCCGCTTTTCAAAAATACGAGAGGACAAATCCGATGACAACTTTGGGCAAGCGCACTCTGATCAAGATGATCGGCCTGTCGGCTGTTTCCATGGCCGTTCTGACCGCCTGTGGCAAGAAGGAAGAGGCTCCTGCCGCTCCCGCCGCAGCTCCTGAAGCTGCAGCACCTGCAGCCGACAAGCTGAAGATTGGCTTCATGTATGTGAGCCCCGTTGGCGATGGTGGCTGGACGTTCCAGCACGAGCTGGGTCGCAAGGCCATCCAGGAGAAGTTCGGCGACAAGATCGAGACCTCCATGGTCGAGAGCGTGCCCGAGTCTGCTGACTCTGAGCGCGTGATGCGCGACATGATCGGTCAGGGCAACAAGCTGGTCTTCGCCACCAGCTTCGGCTATCAGGACTTTGTGCAACGCGTGGCAGCAGACTCGCCCGAGGTGAAGTTCGAGCACGCGACCGGCTACAAGACTGCTGACAATGCCGCCGTTTACGACACCAAGACCTTCGAAGGAGCTTACCTGGCCGGTATCGTGGCAGGTGCTATGACCAAGACCAAGACAGTGGGCGTGGTGGCATCAGTCCCAATCCCCGAAGTGGTGCGCAATATCAACAGCTTTGTGCTGGGCGCGCAGAGCGTTGACCCCTCCATCAAGGCCAAGGTGGTCTGGGTGAACGAGTGGTTTGCGCCTCCCAAGGAGTCCGAAGCTGCCAACAGCCTGATCAACGGTGGTGTCGACGTGATGTACCAGAACACCAACTCTCCCGCCGTGCTGAAGACGGCTGAGGAGCGCGGTGCCCGTGCCTTTGGCAAGGACGGCGACATGAGCGGCTTTGCGCCCAAGGCCCATCTGGGTTCGGCGGTGATCGACTGGGCTCCCTACTACACCAAGGTGGTGCAGGACACTCTGGACGGCAAGTGGCAGACCGGCAACTACTGGTGGGGTGTGAAGGAAGGTGCGATCGACCTCAAGAAGATCGCCGAGGACGTGCCCCAGGACATCAAGGACAAGGTTGAAAAAGCGCGTGCTGGCCTGAAGGATGGCAGCTTTGCGGTCTGGACAGGCCCCATCAAGGACAACACCGGCAAGGAAGTGCTGGAAGCTGGCAAGGTGGCTGACGATGCCTGGCTGCGCGGCATCAACTTCTATGTCGATGGCATTGACGGCAACGTGCCGGGCGCAAAGTAAGCGCGATCTGCAGGATGCATGCACTGTGTCCATGAAAGGCCCTAGGGGGCCTTTCTTTTTTGCGCTGTCGTTTTCTCGATAACCATCTGTAAGTTGGCGCGGTTTCTGCATATATTTCGCCAAGATGCGATGCTCCTCGACGACGGCATGGCGTTTGCATTGAATTCTCACATCCACATTTTTGATCCAAGGAAAACCAATGACTGATCTGCACAAACGCTCGTTGATCAAGGTCGCGGCACTGACGGCCGTGGCATCCGCCGCTCTCGTGGGCTGCGGCAAAAAGGAAGAAGCTGCAGCACCTGCCGCTGCTCCTGCTGCAGAGGCACCGGCCGCCGCCGAGCCCCTGAAGATTGCCTTTGCCTACGTGGGCCCTGTTGGTGACGGTGGTTACACCTTTGCGCACGATCAGGCTCGCAAGGCGCTGGAAGCCGCATTGGGTGACAAGATCCAGACCTCCTTTGTGGAGAGCGTGCCTGTGGGCGCAGATGCAGAGCGTGTGCTGCGCGACATGGCGACGCAAGGCAACAAGCTGATCTTCGGCACCACTTTTGGCTATATGGACACCATCCAGAAGCTGGCTCCCGAGTTTGCGGATGTGAAGTGGGAGCATGCCACCGGCTACAAGACGGCCGCCAACGCGAGTACTTACGACTTCCGTACCTATGAAGGCGCTTACCTGGCCGGTGTTCTGGCGGGTGCGGTGACCAAATCCAATACGCTGGGCGTGGTGGGCTCGGTGCCCATTCCTGAGGTGCTGCGCAACATCAACAGCTTCACGCTGGGCGCACAGTCGGTGAATCCCAAGATCACCACCAAGGTCGTCTGGATCAATGACTGGTTTGCTCCGCCCAAGGAAACCGAAGCCGCAGCCAGCCTGATCAACAGCGGCGCCGACGTGCTGTTCCAGAACACGGACTCTGCAGCAGTGCTGAAAACCGCAGAGGAAAAAGGCATTCGTGCCTTTGGCTGGAATTCGGACATGAAGGCTTTTGGCCCCAAGGCGCACCTGGCCTCGTCCATCATCAATCCGACCAGCTACTACATCGAGACCGCCAAGTCCGTGCTGGAAGGCAACTGGAAGAGCCAGCAGTCCTGGTGGGGTGTCAAGGAAGAGGGGATTGATCTGGTTTCCATCGCCGATGACGTCCCTGCAGAAGCCAAGGCAAAAGTTGAGGAAGTGAAAAAGGGACTCAAGGACGGTACATTCCATATCTGGAAGGGACCAATCACTTCTCAGGATGGCAAGGAGCTGGTGGCTGCCGATGCAGTGGCCGATGATGCCTTCCTCAAGGGAGTGAACTTCTACGTCAAGGGCGTTGAAGGCAAGGTTCCCGGCGGTGACGCCAAGTAAGCGCCAGTTGCGCAAGCCGATTGAGCTGTGACAGGGCCGCCGCAGAGCGGCCCTTTGTTTTGATAAATGATGAGTAACCCCATGACTGAACGTACCCTCTGGCATCCTGTTGCCCAATCTAGCGACGTGGTGGATGCACCGCTTTCTGTGCAACTGCTGGAGCAGCCCCTGGTGTTGTGGCGCAATACAGAGGGACAGGTTCAGTCCTTTGTCGATCGCTGCCCCCACCGTGGTGCTCGTCTGTCCATGGGCCGTGTCGAAAACGGCAACCTGGAGTGCCCCTATCACGGCTGGCAGTTCTCCACGGGCGGGCAGTGTGTGAAGGTGCCGGCCGTGCCTGACTTCACGCCCCCCGCATCGCAGCGCGTCAAGGCCTTTGAGGTGCAGGAAGCCTATGGTCTGGTCTGGGTGCGCCTGGAGCCTTCCGACAGCCAGTTGCCCGTGTTCGGCGCCGAGTCCGATACGCACCTGCGCAAGGTCAACTGCGGCCCTTACGATGTGGCTGCCAGTGCGCCGCGCATCATCGAGAACTTCCTCGACATGTCCCACTTTGGCTTTGTGCACGAAGGCTGGCTGGGCAGCCGCGATGCCACAGCCATTGCAGCCTACAAGGTCGAAGTCACTCCCACGGGCGTGCTGGCCACGGGCTGCAAGGCCGTGCAGCCTCAGTCCAACCTGCATTCCACCCAGGCAGCCGAAGTGGAATACACCTACGAGGTGACCGCTCCGTACACCGCCGTACTGACCAAGATTCCCGAAGAGGGCACTTCCAAGCAAGGCTGGCGCGAGCAGATCGGCCTGTTCATCTGCCCCATCACACCGGACACCAGCCGCGTCTGGTTCCGTCTGGCGGTCGCAGACTTTGAATCGACCGACGAGCAACTGCAGACCTTCCAGCACACCATTTTTGTGCAGGACCAGCCCGTGCTGGAATCGCAACTGCCCAAGGCTCTGCCGCTGGACCCCCGTGCAGAAATGCATTCGGCCGCCGACCGTATGTCTTCGGCCTACCGCCGCTTCCTCAAGGGGCAGGCCATCGGCTTCGGCGTGTGCTAATCGCCTCCCCCTGAGCGGCTTTGCAGCTTCCCTCAGCGGGGGACGACGGCCTTCGCTGCGGGGCGGCTCTTGCAGGCCGCCTCTCGCGTGGATCTGCTGTGGTTTGAGGGATGCTATTTTGATAGGCTACGAGCGTGTACCGTGCCATGGAGAATCGAGATGAATACCGTGCCATCCATAGAAGTTTCTCGCCTGCCTGACTTGCTGCGGGCCATGCCCAAGGCCGAGCTGCATATGCACATCGAAGGCTCGCTGGAGCCCGAGCTGATCTTTGCGCTGGCCCAGCGCAACAATGTGCCGCTGGCCTATGACAGCGTTGAGGCCCTTCGCGCCGCCTATGCCTTCACGGATCTGCAGAGCTTTCTGGACATCTACTACGCCGGTGCCAGCGTGCTGTTGTATGAGCAGGACTTCTACGACATGGCGCGCGCCTATCTGAACCGCGCCGTGGCCGACAACGTGGTGCACACGGAAATCTTCTTTGACCCGCAGACGCACACCGAGCGCGGCGTGTCCATGGAAACCGTCATCAACGGCCTGTACCGCGCCTGCCGTGATGCGCAGATCGAGCAGGACATTTCGGCCACGCTGATCCTGAGCTTTTTGCGCCACCTCAGCGAAGAAAGCGCCATGCAGACGCTGGAAGCTGCACTGCCGCTGCGCGACCGCTTCATCGGCGTGGGGCTGGACAGCAGCGAGCTGGGCAATCCACCTGAAAAGTTCGCCCGTGTCTTTGCGCGCTGCAAGGAACTGGGTCTGCATCTGGTGGCCCATGCGGGCGAGGAAGGCCCACCCGCCTATATCTGGGGTGCGCTGGATGTGCTGGGCGTGGAGCGTATCGACCACGGCGTGCAGTCCGAAAAAGATGCGCAACTGATGGCGCGACTGGCCAAGGAGCAGATTCCGCTCACCGTCTGCCCGCTGTCCAATCTCAAGCTCTGCGTGGTCAAGGATCTGGCCGGCCACAACCTGCCGCGTCTGCTCAAGGCCGGGCTCAAGGTCATGATCAACTCGGACGACCCTGCCTACTTTGGCGGCTATGTGAACGAGAACTACACCCAGCTGTTTGCCGCCACCGGCATGGGCGCGCCAGAGGCCTACCAGCTGGCACGCAACAGCCTGGAAGCCAGCTTTGCCAGCGATGCGCAAAAAGCGCAGTGGATTGCCAAGCTGGACCAGACCTTCAGCGACTTTGCTGCTTGAATATTGATAGCTGGCTGCGCATGATATTCATAGGTTTTGGATTGAATAGCATCTGAAACCCAATAAATGCAAGCGCAAGCAGCTATCGAATTAGATGAATAACGGCGTCCAAGGACGCCGCTTTCATTGCTGCTTTGGTGCAGTGCAGGATTGGATTAGCTGGTCAGCTGCGCGCGAATTTTCTCGGCCAGCTCGCCCAGAACGGCAAAGCCCGGCTCCTCGCGCTGCCAGACTACGGACAGGCCATCGCCCTCAAAGCGCGGCAGCACATGCAGGTGGAAGTGAAACACCGTCTGCCCCGCAGGCGCGCCATTGGCCTGGAAGATATTGATGCCATCGGGATCAAAAGCCTTGTTCACCGCATCGGCCACGCGCTGGGCCGTCTGCATCACGGCGCCGGCTTCTTCGGGCGTCAGCTCCAGCAGGTTGACGGCATGGCGCTTGCTGGCGACCAGCACATGGCCGCGCGTGGCCTGGCCGATGTCCATGAAGGCAATGGTCAGATCGTCCTCATAGACCTTGGCCGACGGAATCTCCCCTTTGACGAGCTTGCAGAAGATGCACTCGCCGGGGGGCGAGTGGTCTACAAACATGGGCATGACGCTCTCCTTTTTGATGGTTCAAGCGTCGTATCTTAGGTCAGCCAAGGCTCAGCGCGGTGTGGCGCGCAGGCAGTCCTTGGTGATCTCCGCCATCGACGTAGCCCCCAGCATGGCCATATTGCGGTCCACCTCGTCGCGCAGCAGCGTGATGGCGTGGTCAACGCCCTGGGCACCACCGACAGCGGCGGCATACATGAATGGGCGGCCCAGAAACACCATGCGTGCGCCCAGGGCCACGGCCTTGAGCACGTCGCTGCCGCGGCGGATGCCGCTGTCCATCATCACGGCCGTGCGGTGGCCCACGCGGTCCACCACATAGGGCAGCATCTGCAGCGGCGCGACCACGCCGTCGAGCTGACGGCCGCCGTGGTTGCTGACCACGATGCCCTGTGCGCCGATATCTGTGGCCATCACGGCGTCGTCTTCGTTGAGGATGCCCTTGATGATGAGGTTGCCATTCCAGCGCTGGCGGATGCGTTCAATGTGCTTCCAGTTCAGGTGGTCGCGGCCCGTGGTGTCGCGGATGGCGGTGTTGGACAGCAGGGGCGCGCCGCGTGTGGCAAACGAGTTCTCGAAGTGCGGCATGCCGTGGTTGATGAGGGTGCGCAGCATGGTGCCCACCATCCAGCGTGGGCGGGTGATGCCGTCAAAGGCCAGGCGCAGCGAGGGGCGCAGCGGCATGGAAAAGCCCGTGCGCACATTGTTTTCGCGGTTGGCCCAGACGGGAATGTCCACGGTGATGACCAGCGTGCCAAACCCTGCGGCCTCGATGCGGTCGATCAGTCCGTCAATGCGCGTGGTGTCGCCGGGCAGATAGGCCTGGAACCAGGTGGAAGGCGCGGCCTTGGCCACATCTTCCATGGGGATCAGCGAGGTGCCGCTCATGATGGCGGGAATGCGGTTGGCCGCTGCCGTCTGCGCCAGCACCAGATCACCGCGATAGGCCGAGATGGCGCTGATGCCCACGGGCGCTACGCCAAAGGGCGAGTCCCAGGTCTGGCCGAACAGCTCTACTTTCTGGTTGCGCTGCGACACATCCGTCATGACCCGCGAGCTGAAACCGTATTGCTGAAAGCTGTCGCGGTTGGCCTGCAGGGAGACGCAATCTTCGGCCGCGCCGGAGACATAGCCGTACAGCGGGCGGGGCAGGTGCTTGCGTGCGGCGGCTTCGAAGTCGTTGAGCGACAGAATGCTCTGCAGATGACGGGGCAGGCCCGCGCGCTGGCCGTAGGCGGCTTGCGAGGCTTGCGGCGTTTGCGCCTGAGGGGCGGAGGCTGTATTGGCTGCTGGGGCGGGGGACTGTGCCATGGTGGTGCGCTTCGAGAGCGAAAGACAGGGGCTAACTCAGGATCTAACGGGCAACGCCCCCGCACACTTGCGGTGCACGGGGGCGGGCCAGAAACATCAGATGTTCAAGGTTTGCTGAGCGATTTACTGAGCAAATGTACCGCGCTGGCGCATCAGTTCACGGTGCAGCTGCTCATTGCGCTCGAACGGGGCGCGGCCGTGTACGTAGAAGTAGTTGTTCAGCACCACCAGATCGCCTGCGGGCAGGCTGACGGTGCGGGTGCCGGGCGAATTTTCCATCGACTCCGACAGGTTTTGCAGATATTCGGCTTCGGCATCGTTGGCGGGCTGCACGAACTGGTCGATGAAGGACATGGACAGGCCGAACTCGCCGTGGAAGAACACGGGGCGCTCCACGCGCTCGTTCACGTTCTTGGAGCCGGGGGCCTTGTACAGCAGTGGCTTGGCGCCCAGCGGGTCGCTCACGAAGCGGTCCAGCTCGTTCCAGTCGTCCAGGTGCAGGAAGCGCGACTCGCCGCCCACGGCGTTTTGCTCGTCGAACTTCATCATCAGCAGCCAGTCGGTGGCTTCGGTCACGAAGGTGCCGTCGGTGTGCATGGTGAACAGGCGGTAGGCCTGGCGCAGATAGGAGTCGCTGGCGTCGGTGTGTTTGACCAGGAAGCGCGCGTAGTACTTGTTCGACATGGAGTCGTGGTTGGCCGGGCCCAGGATATGGCCGATGGCGGTACCGAACTTCACATAGTCATCGCTGTCCTGGGTCAGGCCTTCCAGTCCCAGTACAAAGCCGCCGTGCTTGCGGTCCTTGATGATGTTCACCAGCGTGTCACCGAAGTCGGCACCCAAGTGGGCCTTGAGGCGACGCGCCAGGTGAAAGCGCATGAAAGGTACGTACTCCAGGTTCTGGACGTCGATATCACGCACGTCGGCCAGGTAGGCGGCCAGGGCATCGGGGTTCAGGCTCAGCTTGAGCAGGCGAGGATGCTCAGGATGAGCGGAGATTTCGTAGGCGGCAGGCTGAATCAGTTGCTGAGGGGTAGTCGCGTTCATGGTGGGAAGTTCAATCAGGAATGGCTTTGATTGGACACCGTCTGTTTGATACGATCTACAGGTTTAAATGCATTCTTTAATATTTATTTCAGATTAAATAAATGCTCAGCTATCGCCAACTCGAGCACTTTGTCACCGTGGCCCAGGAGCTGCACTTTTCTCGTGCCGCCGACAAGCTGGGCGTGGCCCAGTCGGCCGTCAGCGTGCAGGTGCAGCAACTGGAGCAGCAGCTCGGTGTGCGCCTGCTGCAGCGCAACAAGCGCAAACCCATCACGCTGACCGATGCGGGAGAGCTGCTCTACGACGAGGCTGTCATCGTGCTGCGTCACATGGAGCGCGCCCAGCAGATCGGCCAGCTGGCGGCGCAAGGCATGAGTGGCCATGTCAAGCTGGGCTATATCTCTTCGGCAGTGACATCGGGCGTGCTGACTCGGGCGCTGACACAGTTTCGCCCCGGTCATGAGCAGGTGCACATGCAGCTGCTGGCCATGGAAACACCACGCCAGCTGCAGGCGCTGCAGCAGGGGGAGATTGATGTGGGCTTGCTGCGCCCGCGCCGGCGCTACCCCGAGGGGGTTAAGGCAGTGGTCGTGCACAGCGAGCCCTTCATGGTGGCGCTGGCCGAGGCTCACCCGCTGGCGCGCAAGGATGCGATCAGCGTGGCCGACCTGCGTGGGCAGACCTTTATCGCACCGCAGTTCATCAACGAAAGCGAAGGCTTTGCAGAAGTGCTGGCAAGGCTGGCCGATGCGGCGGGCTTTTCCGCGCGCGAGGCCTATCGCGTCAATGACTTCGTGACCGCCACCAGCCTAGCCGCGGCTGGCTACGGCATTGTGGTGCTGCCCGAGTCCAACCGGCTGATCAAGCAGCCGGGCGTGGTGTTCCGGGCGCTGCGTGACTTCAAGGAAAGCGTTCACATGGCACTGGCCTACCGAGAGCGCGAAAACTCGCCGGCGGTGCGGGCGTTTCTGGCCGTCGCCAAAAGCGGGGTGGAGCAGGGGCGGGCATAAACCGTAGCCTGGACTCCGGAAATGAATGTCCAACGCCTGCCTGGCGTGAATTGGCAGGACAATGGCGGCCCGTGTCAGCGCCTTGCAATAGGGCGCTGACTGTCCCATCCGCTATCCCATCGAGGTAGTCCATGAAGAGCGTCACTTCTAAAATACGCAGACAAATCAATCACCTGTGCGCCGGTGATGATCTCTGCACCCGATTTGTCTTTCACTTTGCTGCGCCACGTTCCGCTGGCCGCCGCGCATAACTACTTCTGATCTGAGTTCAGACTTCCGTTCGTGAGGTGGCGCCAGCCTGCGCGGCTTGGGTGCAACTGCTTTGTCTCGCCAATGGCGCATACCTGCCGGTGTGCGCTGTGTTACGGACTTGGGCAGCGCTTTGCGAACTTGATGTCTTGCTCTTCGCATCTTTAGTCGAGCAACACCATGATGTTCAAAACCATTCATCGCCTGCAGCGTGCAGGTGCATTGTTTCTTCCCCTGGCACTGCTGACGGGGTCTTTGTCTGCTGCTGCGGCGTCTAGCGGGACTGCCCCCGCCGCGGCCAATCCGCCGCTCAAGGCCGCCTTTGTCTATGTCACGCCGGTGCTGGATGCGGGCTGGACGCGCCAGCATGAAGACGGGCGCAAGGCCATGCAGGCTGCGCTGGGAGCCAAGGTCAAAACCATTGCCGTCGACAACGTGGCCGAAGGCGCGGATGCCGAGCGCGTACTGCGCGATCTGGCCGCCAATGGCAACCAGCTGATCTTCACCACCAGCTTTGGCTATATGGAGCCCACGCTCAAGGTGGCGCGCGATTTTCCGAATGTGAAGTTCGAAAATCTCACGGGCTACAAGCGCACAGACAACGTGGCCACGGCCAACGCACGCCATTACGAAGGGCGCTATCTGTCGGGCATCGCTGCCGCACGCGCCAGCAAGACCGGCGTGGCGGGTTTTGTCGCGGGCTTCCCCATCCCTGAAGTGCTTCAAGGCATCAACGCTTTTGCCTTGGGGATGCGCAGCGTCAACCCCAAGGCGCAGGTGCGCGTGATCTGGCTTAACAACTGGTTTGACCCACCGCGCGAGCGCGATGCGGCCATGACGCTGTTCAACCAGGATGTGGACGTGGTGGCCTTTCAGGTCGCATCCACGGCCGTGATGCAGGCCGCGCAGGAGAGGGGCAAGATGGCGATTGCCTTTCACTCCGACATGCGCAAGGTCGCGCCCGATGCGCAGCTGCTGGCGGTCACCCACCGCTGGGGCAAGTACTACGAGCAGCGAGCCAATGCCGTGCTGAATGGCAGCTGGAAGAGTCAGGACTTCTGGGGTGGCGTCAAGGACGGCATGGTGGGCGTGGAAGGCTTTGGTCCCAAACTATCCAAGGCGGCGCGTGATGAAGTGCTGATGCGTGAGCAGCAAATGGCCAAGGGCCAGCTGGCACCGTTTGCTGCGGGCAAACAGCCGGTGCGTGACAACCAGGGAGCGGTGCGCATTCCCGCCGGAATGTCTTTGACCGACCTGCAGATTCTGGAAATGAACTGGCTGGCCGAAGGCGTGGTCGGCAAGCTGCCTTGACCTTAAGTCGCCCGGCTCAACTTGCCGCTTTGCCTGCCAGGCGCATATCGCTTTGCGCAAATGCCTGCACCAGGAAGTCCAGCAGGGCGCGCATCAGCGGCGATTGATGCTCTTTCGAGGTGTAAACCGCATGAATGCCCAGCGCCTTGGGTTGGGCCTGGGGCAGCAGCACCTCGAGAGCGCCACTGCTCACATGTGGGGCGGCCGCATACCAGGGCTGCAGGCTGACTCCCACGCCTGCCAGCGTGGCACGCAGCAGGGCGGTGCTGTCGTTGGCGCTGAGGTTGCCGCTGACGGGCACATCAATGGCGTGGCCGTCTTGGGTGAACTGCCACTGGCTGCGGCCAAAGTAGGCAAAGCTCAAACAGTTGTGCTGGGCCAGGTCACTGACCTGCTGCGGCCGGCCATGGCGCTGCACATAGGCGGACGCTGCGCACACAACCGAGGGGCAGCGGCCCAGCGGCCGGGCGAACAGCGCCCCATCCAGCTCGTTGGAGATGCGGATGGACAGGTCAATGCGCTCCTCCACCAGGTCCACGGTCTGCTCCGTCGTCTGCAGGTCAATGCGGGCCTGCGGGTGCAAGGCCAGAAAGCGCCCCAGCATGTCGACCAGCACAGCCTGTGCCATGGAAGGCGAGCAGGCCAGGCGCAGCAGGCCGCTGAGCTGCGCCGGTGGCCCATCGGGCAGTTGCACCAGTTGCTGCGACAGGGCCAGCAGCGCCTGGCTTTGCTGAAGCACATGCTCGCCAGCGGCGGTCAACCCAATGCGGCGGGTGTTGCGGTGAAACAGCCGCGTGCCCACCCAGTGCTCCATCTCGGCCAGATAGCGACTGGTCATGCTGCGCGACATATCGAGCGCATCGGCAGCGGCGGTCAGGCTGCCGCGCTGGGCAATGGTGACAAAAACTTGGGCGGCGGTAAGACGGTCCATGGAATCAAGTGGTGGTGATGTGATCGATTGATGCAACAAGCTGTTGATCATTGTGCTGTTTATTGATCGATCTGGGCGAAATAAGCTGTGGTTTTTACGGCGCGGAACCAAAGCGCCATTCCATTCTTTTCTTGATAGGTAGAAATCACATGAACCGACGTCAGACCCTGGCCGCATCCGGCCTGATCGCCATCACCAGCTTGCTTGGCAGCAGCTTTGCGCAGGCCAAGGACGCAGCCCTCCAGGTGCAGACCTATAACCCCGGCCGCCAGTCCGTGTTTCCGGTCTCGGCCTCGCTCATCAGCGGCCCTAAAGAGGTGGTGCTGATCGATGCGCAGTTTCAGCGCAACGACGCCCAGGTGCTGGTCGAGAAGATCAAGCAAAGCGGCAAGACACTGAAGATGGTTTTCATCACCCGTGCCGACCCGGACTACTACTTCGGGCTGGACACGATTCAGGCTGCTTTCCCGGATGTCGCCATCGTTGCCACTGCGCAGACCGTGGATGCGATTGCGCAGCAAATGCAGGGCAAGCTGGTCTACTGGGGCCCCATTCTGAAAGACAACGCACCGCAGAAACTGGTGCTGCCCACGGCATGGAAGGGCGAGCACTTCTCGGTGGACGGTCAGCGAGTCGACATCAAGGGTTATGCCGGGCAGGGCGCTCCGGGCTATCTGTGGGTGCCGTCCACCAAGACGGTGCTGGGCGGCGTGGCGGTGTCCAGCGGCATTCATGTGTGGATGGCCGATGCCCAGGCCCCGCAAGCGCGCTCAGCCTGGTTGCGCAATCTCGATCAGATTCAGCAGCTGAACCCTGCCAAGGTGGTGCCGGGCCACTATCTGGGCGACGTCCCTAAGGGAGTGGAGGCCGTGCGCTTCACCAAGGACTATGTGCAGAATTTTGCGCGCCAGTCGGCCACGGCCAAGGATGCGGGTGCCCTGGTGCAGGCCATTCAGCGTGACTACCCGGCGCTGGGCGAGAGCGAATCGCTGAACCTGTCTGCCAAGGTGTACAAGGGTGAAATGAAGTGGCCGCAGTAAGGGCGGCGGGCTCTTCCTTTTGAGAACTCTTGCTAGGTTGGCGCTGCGGAGGCTGGGAGGCAGCTTTGTTGCACTTACGTGTAGATATCAGCAGGGCAGTTGCTTCTGAAATATGAGCTTGTTGCGCTTGCCTGCATTCGTTTCTTGAATAAAAACCATTGAAGATATAAGCAGGGTAAGCGGGATAAGCTCTTAAAAAGAGAGCGACTGTTTCAGCAAATCATATAGCTCCTATAAGTCCCGCTGTGTGCTGTAGTTGGCCCAAGCCGCTTAAGCTTGGGCCATGAAAATCTATCGCAGTGCCCTGTTGCGCTTTGCCGATGACGGCCAGGCGGTTTATGACTCCGATGCCTTGCTGGCCATTGCGCCCGACGCTGCCGGTGTGCAGCGCGTGGTGGCTGCGGGAAGCTGGCAGACCCTGGCCGATCAGTACATCCACCGCGAAGGCGTGGAAGTGGTGAACCTGCCCGGCAAGCTGCTGGCGCCGGGCTTTGTCGATCTGCACATTCACTACCCGCAGACCGATGTGATCGGCGCACCGGCACCCGGTTTGCTGCCCTGGCTGGAGAACTACACCTTCCCGCACGAATCGCGTTTTCACGACCGTGAATATGCGGACGGCGTGGCCGAGTTCTTCATGGATGAGCTGCAGCGCAATGGCGTGACCACGGCGCTGGCTTTTGCCACATCGCACCCCGCGTCGGTGGACGCCATCATGGAGGCCGCGCAAAAGCGCAGCATGCGCATGATTGCCGGCAAGGTCATGCAGGACCGCAACAGCCCCGACGGCGTGCGCGACGAGACCGAGCAAAGCCTGATCGACACTGAAACCCTGATCCAGCGCTGGCATGGTGTGGATCGCCTGGGCTATGCCATCACGCCGCGCTTTGCGCCCACCAGTACCGAGGCGCAGATGCGCGGTGCAGGTGAGTTGGCGGCCAAGTACAGCGACGTGTGGATTCAGTCTCACGTCGCGGAAAACCTGGACGAGATTGCCTGGGTCAAGCAGCTGTTCCCCGCGGCGCGCAGCTATCTGGCCGTCTATGACGACTTCGGCCTGATGCGCGAGCGCGCCGTCTATGCGCACAGCATCTGGCTCGACGAAACCGACCGCAAGCTCATGCACGACACCCAATCGGCTGCTGCGGTGAGCCCTACCAGCAATCTGTTTCTCTCCAGCGGCTACTTTGACTATCTGAAGGCCGATGAATCCCACATGCTCTATGGCCTGGCCAGCGATGTGGGCGGCGGCATGAGCTTTTCGCCGTTTCGCACCATGCAGGCGGCCTATGTGGTGGGTAGGGAAGGCCATGCCAAGGAGGGTCAGAGCCTGTCGCCGCAAAACCTGTGGTGGCAGCACACGGCAGGCGCTGCGCGGGCGCTGGGTCTGCAGGGCGAGATCGGCAATCTGCAGCCGGGCTGCGAGGCTGACCTGGTCGTCATCAATCCGGCATGCACGCCTTTGCTGGCCCGCAAGACGGCTCAGGCGCGCAATCTGGACGAGCTGCTGTTTGCCATGATCATCCTGGGCGATGACCGCCTGATTGAGCAAACCATTGTTTCTCAAGCAAAATAGCGGTCTTGCGCTGGTTGAATAGCCGTATGGCGCTATCAAAAATCAAGCGATACAGGATTAGCAATGAGCATCAAGAGCGACAAATGGATCCGTCAGATGGCGGAGCAGCACGGCATGATCGAGCCCTTCGAGCCCGGCCAGGTGCGCCAGGTCGACGGCAAGAAGGTCATCAGCTACGGCACATCGAGCTATGGCTACGACATCCGCTGCGCGCGTGAGTTCAAGGTCTTCACCAACATTCACAGCACCGTGGTCGACCCCAAGAATTTCGACGAAAAAAGCTTTGTCGATATGGAAGGTGACTACTGCATCATCCCGCCCAACAGCTTTGCGCTGGCCCGCACGGTCGAATACTTCCGCATTCCCCGCGACGTGCTGACCGTCTGCCTGGGCAAGAGCACTTATGCGCGCTGCGGCATCATCGTCAATGTGACGCCCTTCGAGCCCGAGTGGGAAGGCTATGTGACGCTGGAGTTCTCCAACACCACGCCGCTGCCCGCGAAGATCTATGCCGGTGAAGGCTGTGCCCAGGTGCTGTTCTTCCAGGGCGACGAGCAGTGCGAGATGAGCTACAAGGACCGCAACGGCAAGTACCAGGGCCAGCACGGCGTGACGCTGCCCAAGGCCTGAGTTGTGGTTTGACTGGCGAGCAAGGCTGTTGCGAATGAGTGCAGTGGCCTTGCCACCAGTTCATGATTTGAGGTGCTGATACTGGCGCAAGGCCAGTCGGGTGGCTGCAAGATCCCAGCCACCCCAGCCGCAGGATTTGAAGAGTACAGGCCCAGTGGGGCGCTGCCAGTTTTGCTGGACTACGTGGGCCAGCGTGGGAAGAGATGCGACATCCATGCCGGCTTGCAGCAAATCTCCTGCTTCATGCACGGCATCTTCGGTATCCACAACAACGCTCCCTTGCTCTTGAAAGTGCAGGCACAGCTCTGGGGACAGCTCCACCATCTGTGGTGTAAATGCCCCCACAGCGCAGACGAAGGCGTCGGAACGCGGAGCTTCATGCAATACCACCGCTTGGGCGGGCGTACAGGTCACGATCAGTGAACAGTGGCGCACGGCCTGCGCCAGATCGCTGGCTTCTTGCGCGATCAGACCCATGTCACGCGCCTGCTGCACCAGTTTCTGCGCACTGGCGCTGCTGCGCGAGTGCACCCAGACCTCGCGCGTGCCAAGGCCTGCGGCAAAGGCTTGCAGATGCGCCAGGCCCTGAACACCGGCGCCAATGATGAGTAGCGGACCTTGAGGCGAAGGAGCCAGACGGCGGGCGGCCAGCAGCGAAACGGCCGCGGTGCGGCGGGCGGTGATGGTGGGGCCATCGAGAATGAGCTGGCGCTCGCCAGTGAGTGCATCAAACACCACGATGTCGCCTTGGATGGTGGGGCGGCCCGCTGCGGCATTGCCGGGGGTGAAGCTGATGAGCTTGGTCATGGCGACCTTGCCATCGGTGGCAGGCATGCAAAAAAGGCAGTTGCCAGCAGTGGTTGGCATGACGATGCGTGGCGGAACCGAGACACTTTGGCTGTTTTGCGTTTGCTGCAAAAGCACCTCTATTTCGTCCGCCAGTGCCGCCCAGGGCAGCAGCGCAGCGGTGGAGTCTGCATCCAGACTTGTGGATGCCATATGGCTTGTGGGCGGAGTCAGTGCATTCATGACGGGCTGCTTTTGTACGTAAGAGGGGCGGATGGGCTGACAGGTGATGACTGCATTGAAGCAGAAAGTCGGCATGGCCTGCGAGCACAATAGCGCTTGTCTTTCTGATTCTGTGACACACATGTTTGGCTTATCTTCTCGCTCAAGGCAACGCAAGGAACCTACCTGGACGCAGGCACCCACCGGCGATGCGCATGTAGAGCCTGTCTGGCGGGATCGCACTGTGGCCGTGGCTCATGAGCCTACGCAGCAGCAGGCGGCCCTGCCACGCAAGCGCTCTTCGAGCCGGGTCTGGATCTCTGTGGCCTTGGCCCTGGTAGGACTGCTGGTGGTTGCTTATTTGATGCTGAGCATGTTCAGTGTGGTGCAGGAGCAGGTGGCTCGTAATCAGCCACACCCGGCAGCAGGAGCGAGTGGCATGACCCTGATCTCGGTGCCTGCCGGGCGTTAAACGTCAACAATGCTGCGTTGGTATGTGCTGAGTAAGAAAAATCACAGCCTGATACGTTCAATCGGATTCACAGCCTTTAACATCGCCAGCCGGCGAAGGCCGTGAGCAAGATCAGCAAGGAGAAGCACCATGAGATGGGAAGGTAACCGCGAATCAGAGAACGTCGAGGACCGCCGTGGAGACGGCGGCAGCGGCGGAGGTGGTTTCCCTATCGGGGGGCGAAGCATCGGCATTGGCACGGTGGTGCTGGCGCTGATTGGCTGGGGGGTGTTTGGCATCAACCCACTCACCACTATCGGCGTGCTCTCTGGTGGAGGCTCGCCTCAGGTGCAGCAGGCACCTGCGCAACGTCCGGCCAGTGATGACAAAGGCGCAAAATTCGTCTCTACGGTACTGGCCTCTACCGAGGATGTCTGGACCCAGATTTTCAGAGAAGGCGGGGCTCAGTATCAACCGCCCAGACTGGTGCTGTTTACAGGCGTGACTCGTACGGCTTGCGGCACCGGACAGTCGGCCATGGGGCCATTTTACTGTCCCGGTGACTACAAGGTCTATCTGGACATGGACTTTTTCAACACCATGAGCCGTCAGTTGGGGGCGCCCGGGGAGTTTGCGCGTGCCTATGTGATTGCCCACGAGGTGGGACACCATGTGCAGAACCTGCTGGGTATCTCTGGCAAGGTGGATGCCATGCGTGGCCGGGTCAGTGAGCGAGAGCAAAACGCCCAGTCTGTGCGCCTTGAGCTGCAGGCGGACTGCCTGGCTGGTATCTGGGCGAACAAGTCTCAGCAGGCCAAAGGCTGGATGGAGCAAGGGGACATAGAGTCCGCTATCAATGCCGCCCAGCAAATTGGCGATGACAAGCTGCAGCGAGAAGCGACCGGCACCGTGCGCCCCGACAGCTTCACGCACGGCTCCAGTGCCCAGCGCGTGCGCTGGTTCACGCAAGGCTACAAGACGGGAAGTGTCAAAGCCTGCGATACCTTTGCGGCTCAGGCGCTTTGAGTTTCTGTGAAGATGAACAAGGCGTGTGCTTGAGTCACACGCCTTTTTTATGACTGACAAGTCTGAAAACTCGGGTTATCCCGATAGATTGCACGGGATATTGCAAGGGCTTCCTTCGACTGAAGACAGAGGGGAAGAAGGCTTCAGGGCAACAGAAAACGTGAAAGCCAGCGCGAAAAACCCACTCGGTGCGACAATAACGCCCTCAATGACAAGCTCTTTCTCCAATCTTCACTTGGCCGAGCCCCTGGCGCGCGCTGTGGCCGACATGGGCTACGAGTCCATGACTCCGATTCAAGCACAGGCCATTCCGGTAGTACTCACCGGCAAGGACGTCATGGGCGCAGCCCAGACAGGCACTGGCAAGACTGCGGCTTTCTCGCTGCCGCTGCTGCAGCGATTGATGCGCCACGAAAACGCTTCGGCCTCACCAGCCCGCCACCCTGTTCGCGCCTTGGTGCTGCTGCCTACGCGAGAACTGGCGGATCAGGTGGCGCAGCAAATTGCTATGTATGCGAAGTACACCAAGCTGCGCAGCACCGTGGTTTTTGGTGGCATGGACATGAAGCCCCAGACTATTGAGCTGAAAAAAGGGGTTGAAGTGCTGGTGGCAACGCCTGGGCGTTTGCTGGATCACATCGAAGCCAAGAATGTGGTGCTCAACCAGGTCGAATATGTAGTGCTCGATGAGGCTGACCGCATGCTGGATATCGGCTTTCTGCCGGATCTGCAGCGCATCCTCTCCTATCTGCCCAAGACCCGTACCACGCTGCTGTTCTCGGCAACCTTCTCGCCAGAGATCAAGCGCTTGGCCGGCAGCTATCTGCAAGACCCCATCACCATTGAAGTGGCGCGTCCCAATGAGACGGCTTCTACCGTGGAGCAGCGTTTCTACAAGGTGACGGATGACGACAAGCGCTACGCGATTCGCTCCGTGCTCAAGGAGCGCGATATTCGTCAGGCATTCATCTTCTCGAACAGCAAGCTCGGCTGCTCGCGTCTGACGCGGGCTCTGGAGCGTGATGGTCTGCGTGCCGCTGCGCTGCATGGTGACAAGAGCCAGGACGAGCGACTGAAGGCACTGGAAGCCTTCAAGGCCGGCGAAGTGGATTTGCTGGTTTGCACCGACGTGGCCGCGCGTGGTCTGGATATCAAGGACGTGCCTGCAGTCTTCAACTACGACGTGCCTTTCAGCGCCGAAGACTATGTGCACCGTATTGGTCGTACAGGCCGTGCAGGAGCATCGGGACTGGCTGTGACCTTGGTGACGGACCATGACAGTCGTCATGTTGCGGACATTGAAAAGCTCACCAAGAAAAAAATCAATGTGGAGCCAGCTCCCATGCTTGATTTTCGTGCTCCGCGCCGCAGCCGTGACGATGAGCATCGCCCGCGCCGCGAGCGGGAAGCAGAGGGCAGCAGTCATGCGCGTCGCCCTTCTCGCATGGCAACACGTTCGGCCAATCTGGATCCATTTTTTGACAAGCCTTATGAGGCGAGTGTGGTTACCGAGCCTGCAGCCTGGGATCATCGCTCTGCCCCGATAAAGAGCACGAATGTCAAGCCCAAGCGCAAGATTGCCGCTTTGTTCAAGGCTCCAGTCACTGCCTCTTGAGTCTGTTTGCTGAAAAGTACGCTCGATTAAAAAATGCCTGCATCAAGCAGGCATTTCTTTTTAAGAAGGCCTCAAGTTTTGTTGCCAGGCACCTGTGCCTGCGGGCACTGTATTTGGATGAGCTCTCGCTCATTCATATGCTCCCCGATACGCATCATGCTGAGGCAGCCACCCCAGACGCAGCCGGTATCCATGGCGATCAAGTGTGGGCGGTTGATGTGACCCAGTGTGGACCAATGCCCAAAAGCAATGGGAGTGTCTTTGGTCAAGCGCCCAGGGACATCAAACCACGGCATGAGTCCTTGTGGAGCCTGCTCGGCGGATTCTGAACTTTCAAAGTCCATGACGCCTGCATCACTGCAAAAGCGCAGCCGGGTAAAAGCATTGACGATGCAGCGCAAGCGTTCATCGCCTTGTAGATCAGAAGACCAGTGACTGGGCTGGTTTCCATACATGTTCTGTAAAAAGCGCGCGTAGTCAGCATCCTGAAGCACGGCCTGAACTTCAGCGCTCAGGGCCATGGCATCTTCAAGACTCCACTGCGGCAGCACGCCTGCGTGAACCATGAGAAGCTGCTCACCGCTGGCATGAGTGTGAAGCCGTGCCAGAGGCTGCTGGCGCAGCCAGTGCAGTAGGGCGCCGCAGTCCGGTGCCTGCAGTACCTTATCGAGCGTGTCGCGCTTGCTCTGGCGGCGCAGTCCTTGTGCAGCGGCGAGCAGGTGCAGATCGTGATTGCCGAGTAAGGGACGCATGGCATCGCCAGCTTGCATGCAGCGGCGCAAGACTTCCACAGACTTGGGGCCTCGATTGACGAGATCACCGAGTACATACAGCGTATCCCGGCTGGCAGAGAAATCCACGATCTGCAAAATCTGAGCGAAGGCGTCGTCGCAGCCCTGGATATCCCCGATACAGTAAAGTGCCATGGTCTTCTTTCTTATAGACAAGCATGGATTTTCTGCTGATTAGATTGCTGATACTGCTCAACAGGATGTTTGCAATGTCGCAATTGGCACAAGCATCCAGTCGAAAGGTGAGACTGTTGGTCTGAGATGAAGCAGGAGATCAAAGGCTCAGGCGGCTCTGGGTCTGCTAGAAATCCCACTCAAATTTTATCGTCCGGGCAGATGTGAATTGACTTTGCAGGCCTACTGAAGGGTATTTCTGAGGAGGTCGGCTTTAGTGAAGGTTTGGCAGACAGGCTGATCTCGATAGACATATCTGAGAAGTCCTCATCCATTTTGTCGACCGCTATTGTTGTAACTGTCATTACATTTATAACAATAATCTTTTGGGAGTTCGTTTCCCAACGTATTGGATAGCTTTATCCGCAACGGTATCCGCTTTGATGACCCGGTCTATGACATGGCTTGCCTGCATGAAAAACCCTTTTGTGTGACTCTTGGTGCAGATTCCAGTCTTACTTGATCGCCCGTTCCAGTGCTCGTGGACAGTAGTCCAAAATTAGATGGACACCTCGCCACTCGACGTGGACAGTAGGTGTCCTCAAATTTTTAGGCCAAGAGCTTCTTTCGCTGCGACTCTCCTGCTAGGTTGATTTTGTGTGCTCTGTGCACAATTCGGTCCAGCACCGCATCAGCTACCGTCGAATCGTTGAACAAGTCGTACCAACTTTCTACCGGGAACTGGCTTGCGACAAGAAGTGCTCCGACAGAGGATTGCAAATCAATAATTTCCAGCAACGATGGTCCAAGGCTGACATCAATACCGCCAATGCCCAAGTCATCAATGATGAGCAGCTCTGTTTTGCTAAGTGATCTCTTGAGCTTGTTGATGGTTCCAGCGGCTAAGGCAGTACGTATATCTTCAAAGAGCTGAGTGGCCGTGACGTAGTAGGTGGAGAACCCGTTTCTACATGCTTGCTTGCCAAGTGCGCAGGCCAACCATGATTTGCCGACCCCGGTTGCGCCACAAAGAATGACCGCTTGCCTCTGCTGTATCCACTGGCAACTTGCTAGTGACATCAGCGTTGCATGATCCAAGTTGCGGCCAGCCGTGTAATTCACTTCCTCTAGGGAAGCACTGGCATGACGAAGCTTGGCTGATCGAAGCAGGCGCTCCACTCGGCGGGTATCACGGTCGGAGAGTTCTATATCGACCAACATGCCGAATCGCTCATCAAAGCTTAGTTTTTTGGCCTCTGTGGCATTCGTTTGCTGCAAAGCGCGCAGCATCCCCTTGAGGCCAAGTTGCTCCAGTTTTTGAGCAGTAATAGGATTTAGCATTTTTCGCCTCCGATGTGGCTGAGTTGAGCACTGCGGTAATAGGCCGCTCCTCTTATGTTTTTGTGGGAATTCACCCAAGCGGTAGTCTCTGCATGAGGTCGCTTATCAGCATTGCTCTCGACAATCGTTTTCAGTTGCTTAAATCCCAAATGACCAAATTGAAGTGCGAATGCACATGCAGCATCAATTTTTTCTGCGTTTTGCTGCTCACGAACCCAACGCCGTAAACGTCTTGTGGACTTCAGACCATTCGCGAAATCTCTGCGCAGTGTGAGGTTGCGGCGTACCCACTCTTCGGCGTTAGGGCCTAATTTTCTGGCCCACTCTTGCAATTGATCCGGCTCGTCTTGGCTTTGTTGGCTGTGTGCCAAAGGACGATGTTCATCATGGGTGCTGGTGCCAGGCAGATCGAGAATTGAGTGACTGGCAATCCTTTGCCCTGCCATCAAAACTTCCAACATGCTGTTCGTCGCTCGAATGTCCACTAATTGCTGGATGTAGGAATGTGGCACAGAGTAATGGCTGCGCTCAAATTCAACGTGGTAGTCCATGGGAACCCGAACGCTATACCTCCAACGGCTATGCTCAAACACGGAATGAGGTAGCGGCGTAAGTCGCGGACGATCAATTTCTTCAAATTTTTCTGCGCGGGATACCGGATATTTTTTTGATGTCTTGGAATTCAGCAAAGCCATTCTCTGCGCGATAGCTGCATTTAATGTTTCGATATCAAAGAACTTTTGCTGTCTCAATGGGGCCAGCACCCAGCGCTGAACAATTTGGACGGAAACCTCTGCAAGGCTTTTGTCTTTTGGCTTACGCACTCGCGCCGGATTGATGATGCATTGATAGTGGTCCGCCATCTCGGCGTAGTAGCGGTTAAGAGTCAATTCTGTGCGTGTGTTTTTAGAAACTGCTGCCTTGAGGTTGTCCGGGGCTTTGTTGCATAAATCGGCCATAGGCCAAGGCATCCCCAATCCCAAATAGATTTACGCAGCAGCGACTGTCTGGGGCGTGCCCAGAGCGGTAAATTGATTGAGGATTGAAGCTCGGATGTGCAGCTCGGTCACCTGGCGCTCAAACGTCCTGGCCATGACCTTCTCGCCGAGTCGCTTGAAGCAATTCATCTTGGTCTCCACCAGTGACCTTCGGTGGTAGCCGCTCCAGCGTTTCCAGATAGCCCGCCCCAACTGCCTACACGCCTTGACCGCTTCATTGCGGTGAGCAAATGCCAGCCCTTTGCGCAGCTTCGCTCCTTTGCGCGGCGGGATGATTGGAATGGCTCCCCGCAGGTAGCACGCCTTATGTACATCCTGCGTGTCGTACGCCCCATCACCGGTAAAGCTAGCTATCTCTTCATTGCTTGGAATTTGACCTAGCAGGTCTGCTGCCATGGGCGAGTCGCCCACTTCATTGGTTGTTACTGCGATGGCCCGAATCTGCAGTGTCTGGGCATCAATACCCAGATGCACCTTGCGCCACTGGCGGCGGCTCTCGGCACCGTGCTTTTTGGTTTTCCACTCACCTTCGCCCAAGAACTTGATGCCCGTGGAGTCGGCCAGCATGTGCAAGCCTTTGTCACTTGCACGGTAGCGCACCTGCACATCCAAGCTCTTTTGCCTGCGACACACCGTGCTGTAGTCGGGCACTGGCCAATGCAGGCCTGCCATACCCAATAGCGACTCAACCAGGCCCAGTGTCTGGCGCAAGGGCTGGCCAAACAAGCACTTGATGGTCAGGCAAAACTGGATGGCCGCATCTGAGAACTTCTGGCAACGACCACGCTTGCCCGTGGGCCGAGCTAGCCACTGCATATCCCTATCGAGCCAAATGGTCAGCTCACCTCGCGCCTTCAACGCTGCGTTGTAAGCCTTCCAGTTCGTTGTGCGGTACTTAACCCGACCCCAGCTCGTCTCTCTCATCTCCCGAGCCTACCTCAGCTGCGACCGGCATTTGTGCAACAACGCCCTCTTTGGATGATAACCACTTAATTCAGGTGGCTGTAGATTTGGCTCAACTAATAAAAACAAATAAGTCAAAGATAAATTTTATTATTACAACGCATAGTCCTATTTTTTTTAACGTACTCTGCAATGAACTTGGCAGTGACGATAAAAATGATAGTTACAACTGGAAATCAAAGTGGTTTAATAAGTATCGACTAGAGAGAAATGAAGATGGTAGTTTTAATCTGATTGATCAACCAAATGACTCTCCTTTTTCATATCATCTACATCTGATATCAAAACTAGAAGAAGTTATAGAAAGTGGGAATGTTGAAAAATATCATTTCAATTTATTGAGAAATATTCTTGAAAAAACCGCCACATTCCTTGGATACAAAAAGTGGGAGCATCTCCTTCCGGATGGCGTTGTTGCACAAATGCCGGTCGCAGCTGAGGTAGGCTCGGGAGATGAGAGAGACGAGCTGGGGTCGGGTTAAGTACCGCACAACGAACTGGAAGGCTTACAACGCAGCGTTGAAGGCGCGAGGTGAGCTGACCATTTGGCTCGATAGGGATATGCAGTGGCTAGCTCGGCCCACGGGCAAGCGTGGTCGTTGCCAGAAGTTCTCAGATGCGGCCATCCAGTTTTGCCTGACCATCAAGTGCTTGTTTGGCCAGCCCTTGCGCCAGACACTGGGCCTGGTTGAGTCGCTATTGGGTATGGCAGGCCTGCATTGGCCAGTGCCCGACTACAGCACGGTGTGTCGCAGGCAAAAGAGCTTGGATGTGCAGGTGCGCTACCGTGCAAGTGACAAAGGCTTGCACATGCTGGCCGACTCCACGGGCATCAAGTTCTTGGGCGAAGGTGAGTGGAAAACCAAAAAGCACGGTGCCGAGAGCCGCCGCCAGTGGCGCAAGGTGCATCTGGGTATTGATGCCCAGACACTGCAGATTCGGGCCATCGCAGTAACAACCAATGAAGTGGGCGACTCGCCCATGGCAGCAGACCTGCTAGGTCAAATTCCAAGCAATGAAGAGATAGCTAGCTTTACCGGTGATGGGGCGTACGACACGCAGGATGTACATAAGGCGTGCTACCTGCGGGGAGCCATTCCAATCATCCCGCCGCGCAAAGGAGCGAAGCTGCGCAAAGGGCTGGCATTTGCTCACCGCAATGAAGCGGTCAAGGCGTGTAGGCAGTTGGGGCGGGCTATCTGGAAACGCTGGAGCGGCTACCACCGAAGGTCACTGGTGGAGACCAAGATGAATTGCTTCAAGCGACTCGGCGAGAAGGTCATGGCCAGGACGTTTGAGCGCCAGGTGACCGAGCTGCACATCCGAGCTTCAATCCTCAATCAATTTACCGCTCTGGGCACGCCCCAGACAGTCGCTGCTGCGTAAATCTATTTGGGATTGGGGATGCCTTGGCCTATGGCCGATTTATGCAACAAAGCCCTTCCGGATGCAGGGGGAGGAATGCCCAATCCGTATGCCAAACGTATCGTTAATTTCTCAAGCCATTCAAAACATTCTGCTGCAGAAGTTCAAACACTGAAACCGGAAGAAAAGAAACTTCTGGAAAAACTAGTTAAACACATTATTGAGCAGCATCGATTCTGGCAAGGGAGAAACACATGAATGAATACAGCAGTATCGCCGAGTCCCGTAATTTTATTATTCTTGATAAATATACTCCAGAGTGGAAAGCGGCAGAGGGCTACCAGACTGAAGATGCGCTGGAGCGTGAGTTGATTCAGGACTTGGTGAACCAAGGCTATGAGTTTGTGCCCAGCATCAACACGCCAGAGAAGCTGCTGGCCAATGTGCGTGTAGCTTTGCAGGCGCTGAACAACGTGCAGTTTGCCGATGCGGAGTGGCAACGCTTTGTGAGTGACTGGCTGGACAAGCCCAGCGAAGGCATTTTGGACAAGACCCGCAAGGTGCATGACGACTATGTGCTGGACTTTGTGTTTGACGATGGCCGCATCCAGAACATCTACCTGTTCGACAAAAAGCACATTGCCCGCAACAAGCTGCAGGTGATCAAGCAGTTTGAACAAAAGGGCAGCCACGCCAACCGCTATGACGTGACGATTTTGGTCAACGGCTTGCCCATGGTGCAGGTGGAGTTGAAGAAGCGCGGCGTGGCGATACGTGAAGCCTTTAACCAGGTGCACCGTTACAGCAAGGAGAGCTTTAACAGCGACAACTCCCTGTTCAAGTACCTGCAGTTGTTTGTGATCTCTAACGGCACAGACAGCCGCTACTTTGCCAACACCACCAAGCGCAACAAGAATAGCTTTGACTTCACCATGAACTGGGCGAAGTCCGACAACACGCTGATCAGGGATTTGAAGGACTTCACGGCCACGTTCTTGCAAAAGCACACGCTGCTCAATGTGCTGTTGAACTACTCCGTGTTTGATGTGAGCGATACGCTGCTGGTGATGCGCCCCTACCAGATTGCCGCGACGGAGCGCATTCTGTGGAAGATCAAGAGCAGCTACGAGGCCAAGAACTGGAGCACGGTGGAAAGCGGTGGCTATATCTGGCACACCACGGGCTCGGGCAAGACCTTGACCAGCTTTAAGGCAGCGCGGCTGGCGACCGAGCTGGAGTTCATCGACAAGGTGTTTTTTGTGGTGGACCGCAAGGATCTGGACTACCAGACCATGAAGGAATACCAGCGGTTCTCGCCAGACAGTGTCAATGGCTCAGACAGCACAGCGGGGCTGAAGCGCAACTTGGAAAAGGACGACAACAAGATCATTGTCACCACCATCCAGAAACTCAACAACCTGATGAAGAGCGAGGCCGACCTGCCCATCTACCACAAGCAGGTGGTGTTTATCTTTGACGAGTGCCACCGCAGCCAGTTTGGTGAGGCGCAGAAGAACCTCAAGAAGAAGTTCAAGAAGTTCTACCAGTTTGGCTTTACGGGCACGCCGATTTTTGGCGACGTGATCGAGAACGGCCAACTCATCCGCAAGGGTAATGCGCTGGGGGCCGAAACCACGGCCAGCGTGTTTGGCCGGGAGTTGCACTCGTATGTGATTACCGATGCGATTCGCGATGAGAAGGTGCTCAAGTTCAAGGTGGACTACAACGATGTGCGCCCCAAGTTCAAGGCCATTGAGCAAGAGCAAGACGAGAAAAAGCTCAGCGCCGCCGAGAACAAGCTGGCCTTGCTGCACCCGGACCGCATCAGCGAAATCACGCAGTACATTCTGAGCCACTACCGCCAGAAAACCCACCGCCTAAAGCCTGGCGCCAAAGGCTTTAACGCCATGTTTGCCGTCAGCAGCGTGGACGCGGCCAAGGCGTATTACGAGTGCTTCAAGGCGCTGCAAAAAGATGCGGACAAGCCGCTGCGTGTGGCCACCATCTTCTCGTTTGCCGCGAACGAGGAGCAAGATGCCGTGGGCGACATCCAGGATGAAAGCTTTGAGGTGTCTGCCATGAACAGCAGCGCCAAAGAGTTTCTGGACGCGGCCATCAAAGATTACAACGCGCTGTTCAAGACGAATTTCAGCGTGGACAGCAATGGGTTTCAGAACTACTACCGCGACCTGGCCAAGCAGGTCAAAGCCCAACAGATTGACTTGCTGATTGTGGTGGGCATGTTCTTGACGGGCTTTGATGCGCCCACGCTCAACACCTTGTTTGTGGACAAGAACCTGCGCTTTCATGGTCTGATGCAGGCGTATTCGCGCACCAACCGCATTTATGACGCCACCAAGACCTTTGGCAACATCGTGACCTTCCGCGATTTGGAGCAGGCCACGGTGGACGCCATCACCTTGTTTGGTGACAAGAACACCCGCAACGTAGTGCTGGAGAAAAGCTACAAGGAATACATGGAGGGCTTCACCGATGTGGCCACGGGTGCAGCAAAGCGCGGCTTTATGGAGGTGGTCAAGGAGCTGCAGGAAAAATTCCCAGACCCAGCCGCCATCGAAAAAGAGTCGGACAAGAAAGCCTTTGCCAAGCTGTTTGGCGAGTATTTGCGCCTGGAGAACGTGCTGCAGAACTACGATGAGTTTGCCAGCCTGAAAGACTTGCAGAACATCGACGTGAACGATGCGCAGGCGGTAGAGGCGTTCAAGGCCCAGCATTACCTGAGCGACGAGGATTTTGAGCAGCTGCAAGCCGTCACCATCCCCAGCGAGCGCGAGGCGCAGGATTACCGCTCCACCTACAACGATGTGCGTGACTGGTTGCGCCGTCAAAGAGAGGGGGATGAGAAAGATATCTCCACCATCGACTGGAACGACGTGGTGTTTGAGGTGGATTTGCTCAAGTCGCAGGAAATCAACCTGGACTACATCCTCGAATTGATTTTTGAGAACAACAAAAAACTCAAGGACAAAGCCACCTTGGTTGAGGATGTGCGCCGTGTCATCCGCTCCAGCATTGGCAACCGTGCCAAAGAGGATTTGGTGGTGGACTTTATCAACCAGACCGACCTGGACCAGATTGGCGACAAGGCCAGCGTGATTGATGCCTTCTTCCTGTTTGCGCAAGAGGAGCAGCAGCGAGAGGTGCAAGAGCTCATCGCCGAGGAAAAGCTCAATACTGATGCTGCCAAGCGCTACATCACCAACTCCCTGAAGCGCGAATTCGCCAGTGATAGCGGCACCGAGTTGAATAGCGTGCTGCCCAAGATGAGCCCGCTGAACCCTCAATATCTGACCAAGAAGCAGACGGTGTTTCAAAAGATCGCTGCTTTTGTGGAGAAGTTCAAGGGCGTGGGTGGGCAGGTCTGAGTGAGATTTTTTGTGACAGAACGCCGATGCAAACATTGATCGGCGCAAAAAAGGTCTGGCACGCTCAAGCACAAGAATGCACTGATCTGGCAGGCGGACCGCTCTGCTTTGGAGCAACTGCCAGATCAACCTCTACAACTGATCACATTAAATTGGTTCGCTGTCCACGAAATATTGGAACGGGTGTCCATATAAAGTGGAATCTGCATCTTGGCGCTTTCTCTTCATGTCATATTGACACTGCTTGGTATTAATGATTCTGCAGGCAGAGGCGTGATGGAAGAGGAGCTTTTTGATCGTCATAGGGTGAAAAACGCCTTTATCCTGATGACAGACTTTTGACCATCATTGATGGGGCGACGCGCTGATGTGGATTGCTTGGGAGCAGACATGACGATGGTGCGGGCCTTGGAGGCCTGGGCAGAAGACTCTACTTAGAACGTCTGGGTCAGTTCAGAGCTCAAACCGTACGCATGGTCTATGCCGTAAATGAATATGGCTCTTGGTTGCTGGATGAGCTGATACTTGCGCCGGAGTTGAAGGCCAGGCTGGCAATTTGGGCTTCCAGGTGGAGGTAAGACTCCCTATAGCATCTTGGTAGGTTTGATTCTTCGGAGTTTTGACGTTTGCCGCACTTTGAGAAAAGGTGGCATCTGTTCACTTGATATTCGAAGTTATTGATTTGGATGGCAGAAGCGCAGATCAGATATTGGCGACTCTGGAGACTACATTCTCAGAATATTAACATAAAGTTACATTTTATAAATAATTGAGTTGTGGTTATTGCTTACTTTAAAAGCTGATATTTCTAAATGGCACATTTATAATGAATGCACTTTAATCAACCATGAAGCGCATATCATGAGCACTTACAAGGAACTCCTGAAGCAGCGAGAGGAGCTGGAGCAGCAAATCAACGAAGCCCGTTCGCGTGAACTGGCAGACGCTGTGGGCAAAGTTCGCAGCCTGATTGCTGAATACGGCTTGACTGCGGAAGATGTTTTCCCTCCTGCTCGTGCGCGTTCTTCCGCTAATGCGGGCACCAAGGTGGCTCCCAAGTATCGTGACCCCGTATCGGGCGCGACTTGGACCGGCCGCGGTAAGCCGCCAAAGTGGATTGCTGATCAGGACCGCGAAAAGTTCGCAATCTGATTTGCTGTTTGCGCACGCAAAAGCCCGCCTCGGCGGGCTTTTTTATTGTCTTGATTTGCTTTGGCTTCAATGATTGCCTGTCGTATTCGAATGAGGACGCGGCACAATAAGCGCCCATGAATAAGCAGGTGTTGATCGCAGGGGGCGGTATCGGGGGGCTGGCGGCCGCTATTGCTGCAGCGCGGGCAGACTGGGATGTGCGCCTTTATGAGCGTGCGGCTCAGTTTTCCGAGGTTGGAGCGGGTATTCAGCTGGGCCCCAATGTGGTGCGCTGCCTGCAGGCCTGGGGGCTGCAGCGACCTTTGCAGCAAGTCGTCGCTGTGCCTACAGGGCTGCGAGCCTGCAATGCCGTGACGGGGCAGGAGTTGGGGCGCCTGCCTTTGGGGGCGGAGATGGTACAGCGCTATGGTGCCAGTTACGTCACGATTCACCGGGCGGACTTGCATCAGATCTTGCTGGAGGCTCTGCAGGGCTTGCCCGAGGTCCATTTGAACCTGAATCAGACGGTCAGCAGCTACAGCTCGCAGGACGATGTCGTCACCATTCGCACCAGTGCAGGGAAGCTGATTGAGGGCGACGCCCTGATCGGTGCCGATGGCGTGAGGAGCTCCATTCGTGCTCAGTTGCTGAGCGATGGACTGCCTCGCGTGACTGGGCATCTGGCCTACAGAGCCATGGTGCATCAGGCCAATTTGCCGAAGCGCCTGCGCACCCATGAAGTGACAGCCTGGCTGGGTCCCCATCTGCATGCCATTCAATACCCTGTGCGCAGAGGCGAGTTGCAAAACCTGGTGGTGATTGTGCAGGGTGCACCGCCCGAAGATCTTGACCACTGGGATCATTCAGCCAATCTCCCTGACCTGCTGAAGCACCTTCACGGCACCTGCACCTACTTGCAGGATCTGGTGCAGCATGTGCCGGACGTCGGAGGGGAGTGGCGTCTTTGGCCTGTGGCTGATCGCGTGCCTGTGTCGTCAGAAACCCAGATGGCGCAGGGTTTGGTGGCTTTGCTGGGCGATGCGGCCCATCCCATGCGGCCTTATCTGGCGCAGGGGGCGGGCATGGCCATTGAAGACGCGGCCGAGCTGCAAAGCGCGCTGTCCATGCATGACCTGGATGTGAGCTTGCGCCTGCGCCGCTATGCCCTCAATCGCTGGCAGCGCAATGCCAGGGTGCAGGAGCGCTCCTTGCGCAACGGAAAGATTTTTCACGCCACGGGACTGGTGCGCTGGGGGCGCGATCTGTCATTGCGGGCTCTGGGCGGGCGCATCATGGATGTGCCCTGGCTTTATGACGGAGCCCTGTAGCTCTTCAAAAAAGATAGCTGCAAGCGCTTTTGTACAAAGCGCTTGAGCCATTTTTCAGTCAAATCAGTGACTTGCCTTGAGCAGCAGTGGTGAGGGCTTGATAAGGCGGTAAGCCAGCACCCCGAAGCCCAGCATGGCAGCAATCATCAGCATGACGGCCTGGTAGATATCGGCCTGCTGGCGCTCGGCCATGCCGGCCACGACGCCGGAAAGCCATTGCATGAGCGCCGCTCCCAGGAACATGGCCATGGTGAAGATGGACAGCGCGCGCCCCGTGGTGGCGGGTGGGTAGGAAGATCGCACATCGGCATAAATCAAGGTGCCATAGCCCGAAAGCACACTCATCGCCAGAAGCAGCAGAACACTGCCCAGAGGATGATGCACCAGTGCCAGTGCCACAAAAATACTGGCCATCAACACCGCAAAGCGGGCAATGCGCTGGCGGCGTCTGGCGGGGCCGGGGTCCAGGCGACCGAACATGGACGGGACAAACAGAGAAATGAGAGAGCTGGCCAGCGCCACATTGCCAGTGGTGACCAGGGAGAACTGATAGCGGTCCATCAGCATGGGACTGAGCCAGAGGCCGCGCACTGTCAGAAACGATGCATAGCTGACCATGCCCAGCAGCACAATGCCCCAGGTGTGTGGCAGCAGCAGCAGGCTGCCAAAGCCTCGCAGAGCCTCCATAAAGCCGGGTTTGGGCTGAGAGTCGCTGGGCAACTCGGGCTCATGCACCTTGAAGAAAATCAGCAGCCAGGACAGAGCACTCAGCACCGCCAGCAGCACAAAGCCTGCGCGCCAGCCCAGGTACTGAACCAGCCAGGCCATGGGCGTGCCGGTAAACAGCAGACCCAGGCCGCCAATGCCCAGGCCTATGCCCGAGATATAGGCAAACTTGTCGGCCGGAAAGTGGCGGGCGATGAACATGGTGCTGGCCAGGAAAGCGGGGGAGCAGCCCACGCCAATCATGAGCTGGCCCAACATCAGGCCGGAGTAGTTCGGAGCCAGGGCCGACAGTGCAGCACCGGCAATCGACAGCGGAAAGGCCAGCAGCACGGTGCGGCGCAGGCCGTAGATATCCATGCCGATGCCCATGAGCAACTGGGCCACCCCGAAGGAGAGAGCGAACAGCCCGGCGAACGAGCCCAGAGACTGGGCGGAGAGGCCAAAGTCGGTGCGCAGCCCGTCGGCCATGATGGAGGTGACGGTGCGAAAGGCCTGACTGAGGGCAAAGCCCGTGAGCAGGCAGACCAGCATGGCCCACAGGGAAGAGGACGCAGAAGAGGTCTGCGAGGCAGGGCGCGGAGCGGAAGACATGGCGAATAGTTCAGGAGGTTGCTGCCCGGAGCCTAAAGAGTTCAGGCTGCCCGCGCTGTCACGAAAGAGCAGCAGGGGCAGCCTGAAAGGCGATGGCATGAAGAATCAGTTGGCGGCTTTACAGCTCGGTGCGCAGGCTCCAGATCTCGGGGAACAGCACCACGCCCAGCATCTTCTTGAGATAGCTCACGCCGCCAGTGCCACCCGTGCCGCGCTTGAAGCCAATGACGCGCTCCACCGTGGTCAGGTGGCGGAAGCGCCACAGGCGGAAAGCGTCCTCGATATCGGCCAGCTTCTCGCCCAACTGGTATAGATCCCAGTATTTGTGCGGGTCGCGGTACACGGTAATCCAGGCCTGCTTTACGCCTTCGCTGGCTTCATAGGGTTGGGTCCAGTCGCGCTGCAGGCGGTCGGCCGGCACCTCAATGCCTTCGCGCGCCAGCAGTTGCAGGGCCACGTCGTACAGCGATGGCGATTCATAAGCCGCCTGCACCTGGGCCAGCAGGTCGCTGCGGTGCTCGTGCGGCTTGAGCATGGCCGCGTTCTTGTTGCCCAGCGCGAATTCGATGCAGCGGTATTGATAGCTTTGAAACCCGCTGGACTGGGCCAGATACGGGCGCATGGCGGTGTACTCAGGCGGCGTCATGGTCGAGAGCACCGTCCAGGCGCTGACCAGCTGCTCCATGATGCGGCTCACACGCGCCAGCATCTTGAAAGCGTCGGGCCGGGTCTCGCCCGAGGCATTGGCAATGGCTGCCGTGGCTGCGCGCACCTCGTGCAGCATCAGCTTCATCCACAGCTCGCTGGTCTGGTGCTGGATGATGAACAGCATCTCGTCATGCGCAGGCGACAGCGGGTGCTGGGCCGTCAGAATCTGATCCAGATGCAGATAGTCGCCATAGCTCATGTCCTGGCTGAAGTCGAGCTGGGCTTTCTCGTCGCGGACGATGGCTGCGCCGCCATGCATGGGGCAGCCGAAGGATTCGGTGGTCATGGTCAATCGATGGAATCTGATGCAATGCGCGCAGCGTAACCGAAAGTTGTCATGTTCAGTGTGCAAGAACGTGGATGCGGCGCATCCCGGCATTGCGTAAAGTCCAGCCATCACTGAAGAGGTTTCTGCCATGACCCGACCCGCATACACCGCTGCTCCAGACTCTGAAATGCTCTCAATCGATGAGCGCATGGCGCAATGCTGTCGCTGGCTGGAGACCGAAGAGACCGCACCTTCGCTGGACGAGCTGGCCCAGCGCCTGCAGCTCAGCCCCTGGCAGTTGCACCGCAGCTTCAAGCGCGCCACGGGCTTGACGCCCAAGGCCTATGCCAAGGCACACCGTGGCCAGCATGTGCGCGCGGCGCTGCAGCCGCAGCAAAGCAGCTCGGTCACCGATGCGGCTTATCTGAGTGGTTACGAGGCCAGCAGCAGCTTCTATAAAGATGCGCCCGCCATGTTGGGCATGGCGCCGCAAACCTATCGCCAGCGCGGGCGGCATCAGACGATTCGCTTTGCACTGGCCGAATGCTCGCTGGGCAGCCTGCTGGTGGCCAGCACGGAGCAGGGCGTGTGCTGCGTGCTGCTGGCCGACGACCCGCAGATGCTGATCGAAGATTTACAGCAGCGCTTTGCCGCAGCGGAATTGATTGGGGCGGACGGGTTGTACGAGCAAACTGTGGCCCAGGTCGTTGCGTTGATTGAGCAGCCCAAGCTGGGTCTGGCCCTGCCGCTGGATATTCAGGGCACAGCGTTTCAGCAGCGCGTGTGGCAGGCCTTGCAAAAGATTCCGGCGGGCCAGACGCTCAGCTATTCCGAGCTGGCGCGGCAGATGGGCGTGCCGCAGTCCACAAGAGCCGTGGCCAGTGCCGTGGCGGCCAACCCGATTGCCGTGGCCGTGCCCTGCCACCGTGTGCTGCGCAATGATGGCAGTATCTCTGGCTACCGCTGGGGCGTGGAGCGCAAAAGAGCGCTGCTGCTGCGTGAAGCCCAGCAATGCAAGCCTGCATGATCTGAAAACCATAGCTGCCAGCGCATGATGCATAGGCCTTTCAGAGTGTTTTTCATGAAATATCTATGAATAACAAGCGCAGCCAGCTCTCAAAATCATAGGGATCGCATGTGGATTGAATGCTCTCAAAACTTGCCTCAGCCCTATCGCTGGCAGGAATTTCTGGCCTTTCATGGCCGGGATGAACAGCAGCGCAGCGAGCTGCTGCAAGTGACCGAGCAGCGTCTGCTCAAGGCCTTGATCTGGCAGGGCCAGCCTGCGCTGCTGGTGCTGCAGTGGGATGAGCACAAGGTCGCGGCAAAGCTGCATGCGCCAAATGTGCAGCCTGATGTGAAGCCCGATGAAGCGGCTGCCAGTCAGCAGGAGCTGCAAGCCATGCTGCAGCGCATGCTGGACCTGGCTTATCCGCCCAGCGCCCTGCTGCAAGCCCATGGCGCGCATGCAGAACTGGGGCCGTTGCTGGTGCGGCACAGCGGCCTGCATGTGCCTGCATCGCCTACGCCATTTGAGGCGCTTAGCTGGGCCATCATGGGACAGCAAATTTCGGTGGCCGTAGCTGTCAGTCTGCGGCGCAAGCTGATTGAAGCGGCAGGTTTGCCGCTGCACAAGCAGACGCAAAAACTCATGCCAGAAGCCGCACATCTGCTGACCTACCCCGATGCTCCGCAAGTTCTGCAACTGGATTTAGAGCAGCTGCGAGCGCTGAGCTTTTCGCAAGCCAAGGCCCAGACCCTGCTGAGCGTGGCGCAAGCCGTGATGGATGGAGAGCTGTCGCTGGATGACTGGGCCAACCAAAGCGCGCAAGGGCTGTGGAATGCGCAAGTGGTGGAGGACATGACTCAGCAACTGCTGGCCATCAAAGGCATAGGTCCGTGGACGGTGAACTACTGTTTGCTGCGCGGCTATGGCTGGCCCGATGGCAGCCTGCACGGCGACGTGGCCGTGCGCCGGGCCATCGGTCTGCTGCAGCAAAAAGAAAAGCCAGATGCAGCGGCTGCACGCATCTGGCTCGATCAGTTTCAGCCCTTCAGAGCGCTTGTGGCAGCGCATCTGTGGGCTTCGCTCAGCGATCAGTCTTATTGAACCCGTTTCCAGAGCGATGGGTATGGGCTCTGGCTTGTGGCACGGGCATGTTCTAAGTCAGAGACGCCGAGGAAGAGCCGCCTCGTGGCGAGGGTGTCGTCCCCTGGGGGAAACCACGTGAGCGGCTCAGGGGGATCAAGTGACTGCATTAATGGTGTTGAATTCGGCTTTCTTCCACTCGCCAGATTCCAGCACCTGGCGCAGATGCTCGACCGCGTTCCACACATCTTCAAAGCCCACGTACAGCGGCGTGAAGCCAAAGCGCAGAATGTCCTTGTGCTTGCCCGTGCCGCCGTCGCCCTTGCGGAAGTCGCCAATCACGCCGCGTGCAATCAGCGCCTGGATGATGGCGTAAGCACCGCTGTCCTTGCCGTCCACGCCCAGGCCTTCATCACGCGTCAGGCAGACCTGGGAGCCACGTGCTGCATGCTCGCGCGGTGTGGCAAGACCCAGGCCGTGGCCCTGGCAGCGTTCTTCGACCAGTTGAATGAATAGATCGGTCAGCGCCAGTGATTTGGCGCGCAGCGCGGCCATGCCGCCGAATTGTTCGGCTTCTGTGTAGATGTCGATACCGCACTGCAGCACGCTCATGCTGATCATGGGCTGGGTGCCGCACAGATAGCGCTGAATGCCCTGGGCGGGGTGGTAGTCGGGCACGAACTTGAAAGGCTCGGCATGGCCGAACCAGCCCGACAGCGGCTGCCAGAAGCGGTTGATCAGGCGCGGATGTGCCCAGACAAAGGCGGGCGATCCGGGGCCGCCGTTCATATATTTGTAGCTGCAACCGACGGCGAAATCTGCGTTTGCGCCCTTCAGGTCCACGGGCACGGCGCCTGCGCTGTGGCACAGGTCCCAGATGCAGAGAATGCCCTGGGCGTGCGCTGCAGCGGTGACGGCGGCCATATCGTGCATGGCGCCGGTGCGGTAGTTGACATGGGTGAGCATGGAAATCGCCACGTCGGCCTGCAGCGCTCCGGCGATTTCTTCAGGCTCCAGCAGCACTAGTTCCAGACCGTACTCCTGGCAGACGGACTGGGCGATATAGAGGTCGGTGGGGAAGTTGCTGCGTTCGCTGATGATTTTTTTGCGGCTGGGCGAATCTTCGCGGGCGATGCGCGCCGCTGCGCTCAGCACTTTGTAGAGGTTGATGGAGGTGGTGTCGGTGAACACCAGCTCTCCTTGCCCCACGCCCAGCCATGGCGCGAACTGATTGCCCAGGCGCTCGGGCAGGGTGATCCAGCCCGCCTTGTTCCAGGAGGTAATGAGGTCCTTGCCCCACTCCTGGGTGACAACTTCTGTGGCGCGTGCAGCGGCGGCCTTGGGCTGTGCACCCAGTGAGTTGCCATCCAGGTAGATCACGCCCTCTGGCAGGGCAAAGCGATCGCGCAGGGGGCGCAGAGCATCTTGGGCATCCAGTGCCTGGCAGTCTTGCAAAGTGGTCATCGTCTTCCTCGTTTCTTTCTCTATTTTTGATAGCTGCTAGCGCTGATCGTGTCTGCGTTGCAGCCGGTTTTTGCTTTGAATCAGCTCAGGGCTCGCAGCACAGCTCGAACTGGTGATGCGTCGGCCTCTGTCAGCTTGAGCGGCAGCGCAATCAGCTCATAGTCGCCCTCGGCGACGGCGTCCAGCACCAGATTTTCCAGCACGCGCAGGCCGCGCTCGCGGATGACCATATGGCTGTCCAGCGTCTTGCTGGTGGCGGGGTCGATGCTGGCTGTGTCTATGCCGATGAGCTTGACGCCCAGATCGGCCAGTTTTTGCACGGTTTCTGGTGCATAGGCGGCAAGGTGGGGATCCCAGTTGGTGGGCGCGGTCTGGTAGGTGCGCACCAGCACGCGCTGGGGCAGGTCGGCGCTGATGGCGTGCTCAATATGCTGCCACTCGATCAGCGCTCCGCAGTCTATGGCGTGAATCACGCGGCAGGGGCCGAGAAAGGCGTCAAGGTCTACCGCACCAATGGCAGCGCCTTGCGCGTCATAGTGCAGCGGCGCATCGGCATGCGCGCCCACATGGGGGCTCATGTGAATGGCGCTGACATTGACGGGGCAGCCTGGTCCAATCGTGGCGCACCATTCCTGCGAATAGGCGGTGTCGCCGGGGAATACCGGGCTGGACGGAGCAATGGCGGGAGAAATATCCCAGAGTTGGCGTGTCATGGTGACTGTCATTTTTTGCGGTACCAAAGCGTATAGGCAAGTATGAGCACGATCAGAAAGGGCACGCCCACCAGGGTGGTGGTGTGGAACTCCTTGGTAAACAGTGTGGTGACGATGACGCCCAGCATCAGCAAGGCCCCGATCAGCGTCAGCACCGGAAAGCCCCACATGCGGAACTCCAGCTTCTGGCCCGGATGCTCGCGCTGCCAGCGGGGGCGAAAGAACAGGTGCGTCACAAACACCATGAACCAGGCAAACATGGCGCCGAACATGGCAATCGACATCATCAGCTCCAGCGATTGCTCGGGCTTCCAGACATTGAGCACCATGGCCACGGCCATGCCCAGGCAGGACACGGCAATCGCGCCCAGGGGCACACCGCTCTTGCTGAGCTTGCTCAGGCCCTTGGGGGCATAGCCGCCGCGCGAGAGGCTGAACATCATGCGTGAAGTCACATAGAGCTGGCTGTTCATGGCTGAGAGCGAGGCCAGCAGCACCACGAAGTTCAGAGCCGCAGCAGCGCCGGGGATCTGCAGGATTTCCATCACCTTCACAAAGGGGCTCTTGTCGGTGCTGGCGTGACTCCAGGGCACGATGGCCAGCATCAAGGCCAGCGACAGCAGATAGAACAGCACAAGGCGCAGCACCGTGGTACGAAAAGCCAGTGTCACGGCCTGCTTGGGGTTCTGGGCTTCGCCTGCGGCGATGGCGATGGACTCCAGGCTCAGATAGCTGAAGATAGCCACGATCACGCCCACCCAGGTGCCCCACCAGCCATTGGGGAAGAAGCCGCCGTCGACAAAGTAGTTGTCAAAGCCCACGCCCTCGGGCCTTGTGCCGAAGACCACATAGGCACCGATGAGGATAAAGGCCACGATGGCAATCACCTTGACCATGGAGAACCAATACTCCACTTGGCCAAAAGCCTTGACGCTGGTGGCGTTGACGGCGGCCAGTAGCGCCGAGAACAGGGCGACCCAGACCCACTGCTCCACATCGGGAAACCAGTAGGCCATGTACTTGCCCACGGCCGTGACCTCCATGCCCACGGCCAGTACGACGGCACCCCAGTAGGCATAGCGGACCACAAAGCCTGCCAGCGGGCTGATGTAGTGCTCGGCATAGGCGCCAAAAGAGCCGCTGGTGGGGTGAGCCACCGTCATCTCGGCCAGGCAGCCCATGAGCAGCAGACCGATGAACGCGCCAATGGCATAGCTGATGAGCACGCTGGGGCCGGCAAAGCCAATGGCAAAGGCGCTGCCCATGAAGAGGCCGGTACCAATGGCGCCGCCGATGGCGATCATGGTCATCTGGGCGGAGTTCAGGTGCTGCTGCAGCCCGGTCTCGCGTTGCTGAATACTGTCAAAGTTGGCCATTGCTCACTTGCGCGTACGAAAAAAGCGAAGCGGCAAGTATCCCGCGAATGTGTGCAGAGGGCGGCGTAGGGTTGGGCTTTCTTGAAGTGGCGGCAGGTTCAACGCGGCGTCGGGGCGTAATTGCCAGGCGTCAGCGCATGGTGGGGCCTTGAAGGCCCGCTGCATGTGGGCCTGGTCGGCAAAACCCATCTGATGTGCGACCGAGGCCAGGGGCTCGCCCTGGGCCAGCAGATGGCGCATGCCATTCAGGCGCAGATTGAGCCGGTAGGCACCGGGTGTGACGCCGGTAACGGCTCGAAAGTGGCGGATGAAACGACTGGGGCTCATGCCGCAGCGCAGCGCCAGTGTCTGGACCGAGGTTTCATCTTCCGGGCTGCGATGCATGTGCTGCAGTGCGGGCAGCACGGCTGCAGACTTGTGGCTGAGCTTGTGGGGGGAGGCTGTGGCTTGACCGAGCTGGCGCAGAAAGCTTGTCAGCGATTGCACCTGGCTTTGCAGCGCTGAGCAGGGCGTGTCGCTGGCCATGGGGCGGCAAAGCTGGTCTGCCCAGCGGGTGAGGGCGGCGTCATGGATGGCTCGCTGTGCAAAGTGCAAGGCACTCACACCCAGTTGGGCATGCACCCAGTCCGCCTGTAAAAACAGCATGCGGTAAGACCAGGGCAGCCCTGTGCCTGGGTTGCAGGCATGCCAGTGGCCTGGCTCAATCACTACCGCGTCTCCGGCGCTCAGCGTCTGGGGGCCGCCCTCATGGAGGAATACGGTCTCTCCTTCGTCCACGATGCCAATGGAGTATTGGGCATGGGCATGAAGTCGATAGCTGTGGCAGGACTGGTGGCTGATGCGTAACTCAGCCCACGGCATGGCGGGATGACGGTGAAACTGGTGGCTGGGAGCTGGCATGGTGCTGTCATCATGCCAGCATGCTGAGCACGCAGGCGACCAGGGTGAGGGCCAGAACCTGGTTCAGTCGCTGCTGACACAAAGGCGTACTGAGCCAGCGAAGCAGGACATGACCCATGGCGGCCCAGCAGCCCACGCCAATCAGGCAGGCCAGCAAGGAGATTGCACAGAACACGAACAAGGCGGTCGCAAGGGAGAATTGCTGGCCAGCCAGAGGTACCACGAACATGCCTACGCCTGAAAGTGCCACCAGCCACGCTTTGGGGTTGAGGCTTTGAATGGTGATGCCTTGTGCAAATGCACCTAGCACGCTCTGCGGCAGCATCACCCGTGGCGGCGCTTGGCTGGGAAGGCTGGCGTTGCCGGTGCGGGCGCTGGCCAGCCGCCATGCCAGCCACAGAAGATAGGTGGCGCAAAGGTAGGGAGCCCAGAACAGCAGCTGTGGCCTCTCAAGCAGCCAGTGACCCCCTTGACCCATCAGCCAGACGATCAGCGCGTAGCTGAGACTGGCCCCCATGACATAAAAGAAAGCTGCGCATGCGCTCTGGTGACCGTGGCGCAAGGCAATAACGTTGACAGGACCGGGAGTGATGGCCCCGGTCAGTGCAAATCCGGCCATGGCCGCAAGTGTTGAATTCATGAAGAGCGTCCGCAAGAGCCAGGCAGGCCAGAAAGAACAGATGGCGCAGTCTGATGCTTCATGTCACATGGGTATTGAACAAAATTGCAGCTTCTTCGGTGTTCACAGTGCAAAACAGTGTCTCCTGGGGTCAAGAGATGTTGTAACTTGCGTTACGCTTGGACGCTCTTTTCGCGCACCGACTCACCGCTCCTCAACCCATGCCGCCTGTTGCCACTTCCAGCCATTCCCGCATCTGGCCAGCCGTGAACATGGTCGGGCGCGCAGACATGGGGCGCCAGCGCAGCAATAACGAGGACTGTGTGGGCGTGGCTCCACAGGCCACGCCTTGGCCCGTGGCCGTGCTGGCCGATGGCATGGGGGGCTATAACGCCGGAGAGGTGGCCAGCGTCATGGCCGTGGAGCTGGTCACGGCCGCTGTGCAAAGCGGCTCGGCAACCGATGACACATTGAAGACGGCGCAGTGCGAACTGGTGGATGCACTTCAGATGGCCAATACCGCCATTTATTCGGCGGCCCAGTCCACACCGGGCTGCAGAGGCATGGGCACCACGGTGGTTGTGGCCATGGTGCTCCGCCATGAGCTGCTGATCGCCCATCTGGGAGACTCTCGCGCCTATGTCTGGCGCGATGGCCAGCTCAAGCGGCTGACCCATGACCACTCCTTGGTGCAGCAAAACATTGACGCCGGACTGATGACCGAAGAAGAAGCCAAGGCTTCGCGCTACAGCCACCTGGTCACGCGTGCTTTGGGGGTGATGACTCAGGTGGAGCCGGAGTTGACTCACTGGTCTATGCAGGCCCAGGACCGGATCTTGCTGTGCTCCGATGGCCTGACCGACATGCTGGCAGATACCAGCCTGCAGTCACTGTTTGAAGAGGACCTGACCTTGCCACAGCTGCTGGATGCGCTGATTGAGGCCGCGAATGCGGCAGGTGGCAAGGACAATATTGGCGTGGTTTTGATGGAGAAACAAAGCTGAGCCCTTTCCAGTCAAGGGGATGGCGCTTCTTTATTCAGAGCAAGCCACTCTCCAGTACAGGCAGGTTGTTGCGCAGGCGAACGCGATTGCAGGCATCCGATCCCGCAGCAAACTCCCGGCAAGGGGAGGGGCGCCATTCATAAATGCCGCAGCTGGCTTTTTCACCCACTCGGCCCACTAGGGCTGCGCAGCGCGGTCTGGCCCAGTCGGTTCCGCGCATGCGGCAGGTGTAGTCCGTGACTTCTTCAATCAGGCCGGCGGGGACGCGGCCTCCATGTTCCTGGGATTCGTGTACGGAGAAGTCGACACGAAAGGACGCGCAGCAGGCGCCGCAACTGAGGCAGGGGTGGGACATGGCGGTGGCGGAATTTTTCCGGTGGGGCGGAAATTTTCGCAGCTGCTCAAGGCCTTGGCTGAAAAAATCAGCGCTTTCTGCACGTCACTTTGACGGCTGGAAGCCATTTTTTCAGCGTTGGCAAAAACATTGGGCCTGGATCTTGTCAACCGGGTTGCTCAATACCCGCCCAAAAATCCCTGCTGCTGATGCCATGTCACCACCGCGGCCTGTCAATCACCTACAGTTAATAGAAAATGAGAATCAAAATCAATTAATAATGCGGTATGAGCTCTTTGCAGTCCGCCCCAGCCATGTCTGAGGCCGTGTCAGTTACTTCGTCCATGAATGCCTCTTCTGTTCAAGCGTCTGAATCCGGCGTGCAATCTTCCAATACCTCAACCGGTTCGGGTCACGCCGAGTCCGGCATGCCTGTGATGGGCTTGAATGCTCTGACCCCGAATCAGCCCGCCCGTGTGGTGGACTTGATTGCTGGCCCTGATGGGGATGACAGCCTGCTGCTCAGACTGATGGAGATCGGCTTTCTGCCAGGAGAGTCGGTGCGCATCGTCGCCACCGGCTTCCCTGGCCCTGACCCACTGGCCGTGCGCATTGGCCAAGCGACGTTTGCCCTGCGCAGCCATGAGGCCGCGCAGGTGCTGGTGCAACTGGAGGCCGCAGCATGAACGCGCGTGAATCCCAGATCACCATGATGACGTCTGAAGCGGCGGAGCAGGCACCGCTGCGTGTTGCGCTGCTGGGCAACCCGAACTGCGGCAAGACGGCGCTGTTCAACCTGCTGACGGGGGCACGCCAGAAAGTGGCGAACTACGCTGGCGTGACCGTGGAGCGCAAGGAAGGCTGGCTGACCACGCCAGCCAAGCGCCGCGTGCGCGTGCTGGACTTGCCCGGTACCTACAGTCTGGACGCCCACAGCGAAGACGAGCGCATCACGCGTGACATCGTCAAGGGCGAGCACCCGCGTGAAGCGCCGCCCGAGCTGCTGATCTGCGTAACCGATGCCACCCACCTGCGGCTGAACCTGCGATTGGTGTTAGAGGCGCGTGCCCTGGGCCTGCCCATGGTGGTGGTGCTCAATATGAGCGACATGGCACGCCGCCAAGGGCTGGTCATCGACAAGGCCAAGCTCAGCGAGCTGCTGGGCGTGCCCGTGGTGGAGAGCGTGGGCATTCACCTGTCCGGTGCCAAGGACTTGCTGAACTGGCTGGACAGCGATGAAGCCCACCAACTCAAGGCACCAGCGCTGCAAGGACAGTTCAAGCCCGTGACGGGCAGCAACTCGCGTGCCCAGTTGCTGGCGCTGCACCAGCAGGTGGCCGACATGGTGCGCCAGGCCGTGCAGGAGCCCGCAGCGCCCACGCAGCGTGACGACCGCATTGACTCTGTCGTCTTGCACCCCGTATGGGGCACGCTACTGCTGGTGGCGACGCTGTTTTTGATGTTCCAGGCCGTGTTCAGCTGGGCTGAGCCGCTGATGGATGGCATCGAAGGGCTGGTGGCAGACTTTGGCCAGTGGGTGCAGGGCGTGATGCCCGACGGGGTGCTGCGCAGCCTGCTGGTGGATGGCGTGATTGCCGGCACCGGTTCGGTCGTGGTCTTTTTGCCGCAGATCCTGATCCTGTTCTTCTTCATTCTGGTGCTGGAAGACTCCGGCTATCTGCCGCGCGCCGCCTTTTTGCTGGACCGCATCATGGGCAGCGTGGGCCTGTCCGGCCGCTCCTTCATTCCGCTGCTGTCCAGCTTTGCCTGCGCCGTGCCCGGAATCATGGCTACGCGCTCCATCAGTAGCTGGCGCGACCGTCTGCTGACCATCATGATCGCGCCGCTCATGACCTGCTCGGCACGCCTGCCCGTGTACACGCTGCTGATCGGGGCCTTTATTCCCGAACAGACCGTGGCGGGCCTGTTCAACCTGCAGGGCCTGGTGCTGTTTGCGCTGTATATCGGCGGCATTCTCAGTGCCATGGGAGTGGCTTGGGTGGCCAAGCTGTTCAGCGAGGTCAAGACGCGCACGCCTCTGCTGATGGAGCTGCCTTCCTACCGCATTCCCAGCCTGCGCAGCCTGGTGCTGGGCCTGTATGAGCGCGCCATGATCTTCCTGCGCCGTGTGGGCGGCATTATTTTGGCGGTGAGCATCGTGCTGTGGTTCCTCTCCAGCTACCCCGGTGCTCCCGAGGGCGTGACCGAAGGCGCGATTCGCTACAGCTTTGCCGGCCAGATCGGCCGCGCGCTGGAAGTGGTGCTGGCGCCCATCGGCTTCAACTGGCAGATTGCCATTGCGCTGGTGCCGGGTATGGCTGCACGCGAGGTGGCTGTGGGTGCGCTGGGCACGGTCTATGCGCTGTCGGCGGTGGGCGATGACGCCATGGCCCAGCAGCTGAGCCCGCTGATTGCCAGCACCTGGTCGCTGGCCACGGCGCTGTCGCTGCTGGTGTGGTTTGTGTTTGCGCCGCAGTGCTTCTCCACGCTGGCCATCGTCAAGCGCGAGACCAATGGCTGGCGCTATCCGCTGCTGATGGCCGGCTATCTGTTTGCCCTGGCCTATCTGGCCAGCTTCGTGACCTATCGCGCGGCCCTGGCTCTGGGCTGGGGCTGAGGTGAGGATTGAAAGGGGTTGACTATGTGGCAGGAGTTGATTGTGGGCGCCATCGTGCTGGTGGCCGCCGTATCGCTGGCCTGGCGATTCATGCCGGCCGGCCTGCGCAGCAAGCTGGTTCGGGCCCATCCTTCGCTGGCTGCGGCAGCCAAGAGCGGCAGCTGTGGCGGTTGCAGTGCTTGTGGCGGCGACAGCTGCTCGGACACACGCAAGAGCTGAGATGAAGGCGCTGATGTCTTAAGACACCCAAACTCTTCAAAAACATAGCTGCTTGCGCTTGCTGAATCAGTACTTCAGATACTTTTGTATTTGAAATGCTTGATTGGCAAGCGCAAGCAGCTTTTTATTTGATAGCAGTGTTACTGCACATCACTGCGTATCACCGAGTAGTGCCTCGCTTCAGGCGGCTTCCAGCCACGGCTCAATCTCTTCTTCGCTCAGCGCTGGCAGGCCAAATTTTTCGCGGGTGTCGTGGCAGCCATAGGAGGCAAACGGAAAGTCGCGGCAGGGGCGCGAGCGCTGCTCGTAAATGCCGCAGCCCACACAGCCTTCGCCCACCTCGGGCAGCTCGCGCAGAGCCACGCAGCGCACAGGGTGCTGCTGTGTGCCATTCATGCGCACGCGGTTGCCTTTGCCGGGCACATCATGGGTCAGCTCATCGGGCACGGTGCCGCCCATGGATTGCAGCTCGTAAATGGAAAATTCCACGCGGTAGTTCTGGCAGCAGACCCCGCAGGTCAGGCAGGGGTGAACGGATTCGGTCATCGAGTTTCTTCAAAAAATCAGGCATCGCGGTCGCGCCGTCCTCCTCGAAGAAGGACGGCTTTGATGGGAGATGAGTGAAGCCAGCGGGCAGAGGCGTTGCCAAAGGCTTCTGGGCCTGGGCCACTAGGTGTGGCCTTGAAGAAACTTCAGATAGAAGTGGTGAATGCGTACGTAGAGCGCACGCACGCGCGCGGCAAAGCATTTGCGCGGACCAAAGAAAGAGGGCACCCGCGAGTGGCGTGCCATATGGGGCTGGCGCAGGGCGAGCAGGCCGCCGCACTGGCCGTAGCGTGCATCCCCGAGGCTGGGGCGCAGCGGAGAAAAAAACACCGTCAGCTGGCGCAGAGCCCGCTGACGGTGTGGAGATGTGATGTGGCTCAGGTGCATGGGTGCGGTGATATGCAGATGAGCCCGGACATGCCGAATCAGGCTGGCTGGCGGCCCAGCAGCAGGTACTCCATGAGTGCCTTTTGCACGTGCATGCCGTTGTGGCTGCGGCACGCGGCATGCTGCCGCTTCACACCCGCGATGCGGGTATGAGCCTGCGCCGAAATCGCATGCTGGCTCTGACGAGCCGCCGTGCGCACCGATGTTTGCGCCATCAGTTCACCCGGCCGAGCAAAAGGAACTCCATGAGTGCCTTTTGTACATGCATGCGATTTTCTGCTTCGTCCCAGACGACGGACTGAGGCCCGTCGATGACTTCGGCAGTGACTTCCTCGCCACGGTGCGCGGGCAGGCAGTGCATGAACAGCGCATCGCCCTTGGCGGAAGCCATCATTTCTGCATCCACGCACCAGTCGGCAAAGGCCTTCATGCGCACGGCGTTCTCGGCCTCATAGCCCATGCTGGTCCACACGTCGGTGGTGACCAGGTCTGCGCCCTCGCAGGCTTGCAGCGGATCCTTGAAGACCTTGTAGCAGCCTTCGCGAGGTGTCTTGCCGCCAAAGGCCAGCTTTTCGTCCACCTCATAGCCGCCAGGCGTGCTGACATGGACGGTAAAGCCCAGCAGGTCTGCAGCCTGCAGCCAGGTGTTGGCCATGTTGTTGCCGTCGCCCACCCAGGCAACGACCTTGCCCTTGATCGAGCCGCGGTGCTCGGTGAAGGTGAAGATGTCGGCCAGGATCTGGCAGGGGTGGAACTCGTTGGTCAGGCCGTTGATGACGGGCACGCGCGAGTATTCGGCAAAGCGCTCGATGCGATCCTGGCCAAAGGTGCGGATCATGACCAGGTCGGTCATGCGGCTGATGACGCGGGCGCTGTCTTCGATGGGCTCGGAACGGCCCAGCTGGCTGTCGCCACTGGTCAGATGCACCACGGAGCCGCCCAGCTGGTACATGCCGGCCTCAAAGCTCACGCGGGTGCGGGTGCTGGCCTTCTCGAAGATCATGGCCATGGTGCGGTCGGTCAGCGTGTGGTGCTTCTCGTAGCCCTTGAATTTTTTCTTGATCAGGGCGGCCCGCTCCAGCAGGTAGTCGTATTCGTCAGCGGTGAAGTCGCTGAATTGCAGGTAATGCTTCATGCGGTATTCCTTGTGAGGTCAGGCTGCCAGAACGGCTTGCACCAGAGGCTTGAGCTTGGTGACGATTTCGTCGGCTTCCGTCTTGCTCAGGATCAGTGGGGGCACCAGGCGGATGACGGTGTCGGCGGTCACGCTCAGCAGCAGGCCGGCTTCTGCCGCCTGGCCGATCAGCTGGCCGCAGGGCTTGGTCAGCTCCACGCCAATCATCAGGCCCTGGCCGCGCACTTCCACATAGCCGTCAAGGCTGCTCAGAGCTGCGTGCAGCTGTGCCTTCAGGTACTCACCCACTTCCGTGGTGTGGGCCAGCAGGCCGTCTTCTTCCATGATACGGATGGTTTCCACGCCGGCGCGCATGGACAGGGGGTTGCCACCAAAGGTGGAGCCATGGTTGCCAGCAGTCAGCACCTTGGCGGCTGCGTTATGAGCCACGACCGCGCCCACAGGCACGCCAGAGCCCAGGCCCTTGGCCAGGGTCATGACGTCGGGAGTGATGCCGGCCCACTGATGGGCAAACCACTTGCCGGTGCGGCCCATGCCGGCCTGCACCTCATCCATCATCAGCAGCCAGCCCTTGGCATCGCACAGCTCGCGCACCTGCTTCAGGTAGTCGGCGCGCATGGGATGCAGGCCGCCTTCGCCCTGGATGGGTTCCATCATGATGGCGACGATATTGGGGTTGCCTTCGGTGGCCTTGATCAAGGCATCAAAGTCGTTGGGGGCAACGCGGGTGAAGCCGTCGAGCAGAGCACCAAAGCCGTTGCGCACCTTGGGGTTCGCAGTTGCGCTCATGGTTGCCATGGAGCGGCCATGGAAAGCATGGTCATAGACCACGATTTCGGGCTTTTCAATACCCTTGTCCACGCCGTACTTGCGCGCGATCTTGATGGCGGCTTCGTTGGCTTCCAGGCCGGTGTTGCAGAAGAACACGTTGGTCATGCCCGAGCGCTCGGTCAGCAGCTTGGCCAGAGTTTCCTGGCCGGGCACATGGTAGTAGTTGCTGGTGTGGATCAGCTTGGCGATCTGCTCCTGCAAGGCGGGCACCAGCTTGGGGTGGTTGTGGCCTAGCGTGTTGACGGCAATGCCACCCAGCGCATCCAGGTATTCCTTGCCGTTCACGTCCCAAACGCGGCAGCCCTGGCCTCGCTCCAGCGCGATGGGAACGCGGCCGTAAGTGGGCATAACGTGGGGCGAAGCTGCCTCGATGAAAGCGGTCATTGCAAGAATCTCCTGAAAAGGATGGTCAATGGTGCACACTGCACCTCGAAAAATGCGAGGCCTGATTTTAGAGTGCTCAGATAACCCCAACATTGCGCTTTGCGCATCGCTGCCATGCAATGAGCCTACGTCATTGTGGGGTTGACAGCATGGCTCTTATATAAGAGTTAGAATGAACCCTTAGGCATGTTGGCGGAGATCCCGCCCGGTTGCCCGGTTTTTATATAGTGAATATTTGATGGTTACCCCTTCCAGCAAAGAATTGTTCATCATGGGTATGACCCATGCCGGCAAAACGTTCCGCCCCAGCGACTGGGCTGAGCGACTGGCCGGGGTCATGAGTCAGTTCCGACCTGGTGGTGCTTGCGCGGGAAGTCATCTGAGCTACTCCCCTTGGTGTGTCCCCACAGTGATGAATGGCACCAAGTGTGTGGTCATCAATCGCGATCTGCGCGACTATGAGCCCATGGCCTGGGACTTCTGCCTGAACTTCGCCAAGGACAACGATCTGCAAGTGGCCGAGGCCTGCCTGATTCCCGATGAGCCCAACAAGAAAGCCTGAGACGGCTTTTCCTGCAAACAAAATGAACGAACGCACAAAGGTGCGTTTTTTTTTGTATCTGCATCCCCCTGAGGCGCTGCGCGCCTTCCCCAGGGGGACGACAGCCTCGCTGCGGGGCGGCCCTTGCTCGCTGTCCCTGATTTGAACTGTGCTTGTTCAACCCAGCCAGCTGCGCGGGCACACAAAAAAACCGCCCGAAGGCGGTTTTGATGTTTTTGCTGACAGCGCACCCATTACAAACGGCAGATGACCGAAGTCATCCGTGCTTGAGGGAGGCTGGTATTAAGCAGCCAGAGCCAGGGTCTTGACCTTGGCGGACAGGCGGCTCTTATCGCGAGCAGCCTTGTTCTTGTGGAAGATGCCCTTGTCAGCGATCGTGTCGATCACGGACTGAGCCTTGGCAAACAGTTCAGCTGCCTTGGTCTTGTCGCCGGCCACAACAGCCTTTTCGACATTCTTGACAGCAGTGCGGTACTTGGAACGCAGCGAAGTGTTCGCAGCGTTCAGCTTGACGTTCTGGCGAGCGCGCTTGCGGCCGGAAGCCAGGCGGGGGTTCTTTTTGGCTTTAGTTGCCATGATTTATTTCCTTGTGTGTCTGAGGATGATGTCAGCAAAACGCGAGATTATAGCACCCCCTGTGCGGCTGTGCCGCTTCACCCCTCTCTCTACGCGCTGCGCGCTAGGGGAGGGGGACGACAGCCTCGCTGCGGGGCGGCCCTTGCTCGCTGTCACTTTGATGGGGCATGCCTGGTTTGGGGCAATGATCTGGCTGTTCGGTTTTGCTGGAGTGCTACAGAGTGCAAAGCGTGCGATCTTGGCAAGCGAGCGCTGGCGTGAACGCATACACTTCGCTGCGTGTCACTGTTCAAAGCCGCCTCCACCGTATCTCTTCTGACGCTGGCCTCCCGCATTTCGGGGCTGGTGCGCGATCTGCTCATGGCTTCCATGTTCGGGGCCAATGCCCTGACCGATGCCTTCAATGTCGCTTTCAGAATTCCCAACCTGTTCCGGCGCCTGTTTGCCGAAGGGGCATTCAGTCAGGCTTTTGTGCCGGTGCTGGCGGCCAGCAAGACCCGGGATGGTGAGGAGGCCACGCGCCGCCTGATTGGTCATGTGGCGACCATGCTGTTTTGGGCGCTGGTCGTTGTCTGTGTGCTGGGGGTGATTGGCGCGCCTTTACTGGTCTGGCTGCTGGCCAGCGGCATGCGCCAGTCCCCTGATGGTTATCAGGCCGCCGTGGTGATGACGCGCTGGATGTTCCCCTACATCGGCTTTATGTCGCTGGTAGCGCTGTCGGCGGGCATTCTCAATACCTGGAAGAAATTTGCCGTGCCAGCGGCCACGCCGGTGCTGCTGAACCTGAGCATGATTGTGGCGGCTGTGTTGGGCGCCCCCTGGCTGCAAAAGCATGGCATCGAACCCATCTATGCCATGGCGGGCGGGGTGATGCTTGGCGGCGTGCTGCAACTGGCGGTGCAGATTCCTGCATTGCGCTCCATGTCGCTGATGCCGCGTATCGGCTTTTCGCCAGCGGCCATTCGTGAGGCCTGGAATGAGGCGGGTGTGCGCCGCATTCTCTCGCTGATGGGGCCAGCTTTGCTGGGTGTGGGCGTGGCCCAGGTTTCCTTGATGATCAACACCCAGATCGCCTCTTATATGGCTCCCGGCAGCGTGACCTGGCTGTTCTACGCCGATCGGCTGATGGAGTTTCCTACGGCCTTGCTGGGTGTGGCTTTGGGCGTGGTGCTGACGCCGCAACTGGCGTCGGCCAAGGCGGCGGGCGATGCGCAGCGGTACTCGAACATGCTGGACTGGGGGTTGCGCCTGGTCGTGCTGCTGGCTGTGCCTTGCGCTGTCGGCCTGCTGACCTTTGCCACGCCGCTGGTTGCTACGCTGTTCCACCGCGGCGCGTTGCAGGACAGCGATGTGGGACAAATTTCCTTGGCTTTGATGGGCTATGGCGCAGGCTTGCTGGGTCTGGTGGCCATCAAGGTCTTGGCCCCCGGTTATTACGCCAGCCAGGATATTCGCACCCCGGTCAAGATCGCCATCGTGGTGCTGGTCATCACGCAGTTGCTGAACCTGATGCTCGTGCCTTCGCTAAAGCACACGGGTCTGGCGTTGTCGATTGGACTGGCTGCTTTGATTAATGCGGGCTGGCTGCTCACAGGTTTGCTGCGTCGTGGCACGTACAAGCCCAATCCGGGATGGCTCAAGTTCATATTGCAAGTGATTGCTGCCAGTGCTTTGCTGTCTGTACTGCTGCTTTGGGGCAGTCAGTCCTTTGACTGGGTGGGGATGCGCAGCAATGGTCTGCTGCGTGCGGGCCTGCTGGCCATCATGATGCTGGCCGCTGCCGTGCTGTATTTCGGTGTATTGGCGCTGTCCGGACTGAATCTGCGTCAGTTGCTGCGACGCTGATGCATGCTTCTGGCGAAAAAGTGAGCGGGCCGCGCAAGCGGCTCAAGCACCTCAGGGCTATTGCGCTTGCATGAGTCGCCAAGGCGGCTTACAAACCGGCTATGAGCTGGACGATTGACGAGCACCCCACGGCCCTGAAGTATTTTGCATCTCTGGTGCAGAGCGATGACGACTTTGCCCTGATGGAAGCCGCCATCAGCATCGCTCAGGATGCGGAGCCCGATCTGGATCTGCAAACCGTGCAGGCCGAGCTGGACAGGCTGCAGGTGCGCCTGGCCCAGAGACTGGCTGGAGAGCACGATGCTCTTCGTAAGCTCAGCGAGCTCAACAAGTTTTTCTATGGAGAGCTGGGCTTTGCCGGCAACCTGAATAACTACTACGACCCTGCCAACAGCTATATCCACCATGTACTGCAGACGCGCCGTGGCATTCCTATCAGTGTGGCGCTGATCTGGCTGGAGCTGGCCGCCAGTATTGGATTGAATGTGGAAGGGATAGGCTTTCCTGGACACTTTCTGGTCAAGGCGATCCTGCCGCAAGGGCAGGTGGTGCAGGACCCGTTGACGGGAGACTCCTACTCTGCCAATGCGCTGGCAGAGCGACTGCAGCCATTTCTGGAACAGATGGGAGCTGCACCCGACGAAGCACCGCCCCTTGGCTTGTATTTGCAGACTGCCCAGCCAAGAGATGTGATGACGCGCATGCTGCGCAATCTGCAGGAGATTCACCAGGTGCAGCAGGACTGGCCCATGCTGGTGGCGGTGTTCAATCGCCTGATCTTGCTGCAGCCGGACAGTGAAGAGCTGTACCGGGATCGGGGAATGGCTTACGCCCAATGGGGCGTCAAGGATAAGGCGCTATTGGATTTGGAGCGCTATGCGCAGGCTGCGCAAGGGGTTGAGGCTGTTTTTATTCAAAAAACCATTGCCGGCCTTCGAGAGGCGAGCTGAAGTGCCCAAACACGTGACGGCAGATGACTGGGTTAAACCAGTTGAGCTGCTTCCAGCTCTTTTTTGAGATAAGCGTAGAACAGTGGCGCAGCCACCAGGCCTGCCGGGCCAAAGACGGACTCGGCCACAAACATCACAGCCAGCAACTCCCACACTCCCATGTGTGTGCGGGTGCCGACCACCTTGGCGTTGATCACATATTCGGCCTTGTGGATCAAGATCAGAAAGCCCAGGCAGGCAGCGGCGGCCACAGGCGAGACCGACAGGCCGACCAGCGTCAGCACTGCATTGCACAGCAAATTGCCGACGATGGGAATCAGCCCGGCGATGAACGTCAGGGTGATCAGGGCTGGCGTATAGGGAAGCTGAAGCTTCCAGATGGGCAAAATGCCAAGCAAAAAGGTCGCAGTCAGCAGCGTGTTGAAAGCGGCAATCCAGAACTGCGCGGCCACGATTTGCCTGAAGGCCTGGGCAAAGTAGCCGATGCGCTGCTGCAAAGCCATGACCAGAGGAGGGTGGCGTGTGGCAATGGGGCGTACAGCAGCCAGTGCACCAATGATCAGGCCGACATAGGCATAGAGCAGTCCGGTAAGCCAGGCGCGGCCCGCATTGGCCAGAACGCCGGCTTTGGCGGCGAGGTAGCTGGCCAGCTTGTGTTGAATTTCCTGGGCGCCATCGGGCAATTGGTCCGCAATGTCGGCAGGAAGCTTCTCGCGCAACTCCAGCACGGTGCCGGCCAGATAGTCCAGCAGTTCCTTGTACTGGGCAGGGGCTTCGGTGATGTAAGTGCGGGTCTGGGAGAGGGCGCCGCTGAGCAAAGCCAGTGGCGCCAAAATGATGATGGTGGTTGCTACCACCTGGGTCCAGCGTGGCAGCTGCCTTCTGGCAAAGGCTTGCGGGCTGGCCCTGGACAGCAGGCGAGACAGTGCGCGGGTGAGCATGAAGCCCACGCACACGCACAGCAGGCCTGGAAGTATTCCCTGGTGCATGACGAGCAGCAGTGCTGCTCCCATCAACAAGTAGCTGGCCAATACGACCTTGGGCGAAGGAGCCTCTTGCGTTGTGATGGGGGCGGGCAAGTGCTGCGTCATTCAGGCTCTCATGGAAAGAGGTGCAGTGATGAAGTGGGGTTTAGCGCACTTCAACAGGCTTGCCGGAGCCGATTTCGGTGATGGAACCGATGGTGTAGACCTTCTCGCCCAGTTCGGCCAGTGTGGCTGCAGTGGCTTCAGCCTCTTCTGCGGAGACCACCACCACCATGCCGATACCGTTGTTGAACGTGCGGTTCATCTCGATATCGTCAATGCCCGCGGTCTTTTGCAGCCAGGCGAACAGCTCGGTCTGGGGCCAGCTGCCGGCCTTCAGGTGAGCGGCAGTGCCTTCGGGCAGCACGCGAGGAATGTTTTCCAGCAGACCACCGCCGGTGATATGGGCCAGGGCCTTGATGGGGTGCTTTTCCAGAGCCGTCAGCACGTTCTTCACGTACAGGCGGGTGGGTTCCATGATGGCGGCCTTGAAAGGCTTGCCATCCAGGGTTTCAGGCACAGTGCCCTGGCTTTCGGCGCGCTCGATGCACTTGCGCACGAGCGAGAAGCCGTTGGAGTGCACGCCGTGCGAGGCCAGGCCCAGCACCACATCGCCGGATTGGACGTTCTGGCCGGTCAAAATCTTGGACTTCTCCACGGCACCCACGGCAAAGCCAGCCAGGTCGTACTCGCCATCGGGGTACATGCCAGGCATTTCGGCGGTTTCGCCACCGATCAGTGCACAGCCCGACAGCTCGCAGCCCTTGGCAATACCGCCCACCACGGCAGCAGCCGTGTCCACGTGCAGCTTGCCGCAGGCGAAGTAATCCAGAAAGAACAGGGGCTCGGCGCCTTGCACCAGCACGTCATTCACACTCATGGCCACCAGGTCGATGCCCACGGTGTCGTGCATACCCCACTCGAAGGCCAGCTTGAGCTTGGTGCCCACGCCGTCAGTGCCGGAAACCAGTACGGGCTCTTTGTAGTGCTTGGGCACTTCGAACAGGGCGCCGAAGCCACCGATGCTGGCCATCACGCCTTCGCGCATGGTTTTCTTGGCAAGGGGCTTGATGCGTTCGACCAGAGCGTCGCCTGCGTCGATGTCAACGCCTGCGTCTTTGTAGGAAATGGGGGTAGAGGAGGATGCGGAAGAGCTCATCGATGGATCCGGTGCGGGGGCGCCCTGCTGGGCGGAAACCTCGGGATTCTACGGCTCTTGCCTGGGCCACGGGGGCGGCTGGGCATGCGCCAAAGGGTTTTGCTGGAGCATTCATGGCCTCTGTGCAACAACGGCAGTAGGCAAAATCAGCCCGAAGCCGCTCGGGGGCTGCGAGTGCAGACTAAAATTGGAGCCTTTGTTACCGAGTGGTCATGCTGGAGCATATTTGCAAGGCCTGATCTGAAAGCACGTCCGGGCCATTGTCTCTCTCACCATTGATGCTGATGAATCTCCTGCCAGATTTCGCCGCATGGGCTGTCGAATGCCCAGGGAAGGGGGCGCTGCGCGTATGCCGCAGATGAAACAGCTGGCTCTGGATATCAGCATGGCGCCCGGCCCCACGCTGGCGCGTTTTTTTGTGGGCCCCAATGCGGCAGTGATTGACCACCTTCGCCATTGGGTGGGCGACGGCCAGTTGCAGAAATCCAGAACGCCAGTGCCCACTTATCTCTGGGGTGAGGCAGGATCTGGGAAAAGCCATTTGCTCAAGGCGGTGCGTGAGGCGCTGCGTGAGCAAGGTGCCATGGTGGGCTGGATGGATGCATCCACTCCGTTCCCTCCGGAATTCGATGAGCGCTGGGCGGCAGTGCTGATGGATGACGTGGACATCTACACCCCATTTCAGCAGGCGCGTGCCTTTAACTGGTTTGTGAATGCCACCAGTCCGGCGACCGGTTTGCCACGTTGGGTACTGGCTGCAGGTCAATTGCCTGTGGCGGATCTCAAGATGCGTGAAGACCTGCGCACCCGTCTGGGCTGGGGTCATGTGTATCAACTGCATTTGCTCGACGAGTCTGCTCGTCGTGCCGTGCTGCGTCAGGAGGCCGATGCCCGTGGCGTGTTCTTGAGTGATGACGTGATGGATTACATGCTCAGGCGCTTCTCGCGCGATCTGGGCAGTCTGATGCAACTGCTGGATATGCTGGACGGCTTTGCGCTGCGCAACAAGCGTGCCATCACGATCCCGCTGCTCAAGACCATGCTGGAAACCGAGTGAAGTCACGCGCCTCACTCTCCGCTTTGGCTTTGCCATCGTACTTTTTGTTGGATTTGCATGTCGATTTCTTCTGATTTGCCAAACAAGCCCAAACTGGCGCTGTTTGACCTGGACCACACATTGCTGCCGCTGGACTCCGACCATGGCTGGGGAGAGTTTTCTATCGCCATTGGCTGGTGTGATCGAGAAGAATTCGGTCGCCAAAACGATGCTTTCTTTGACGACTACCAGGCTGGCAAGCTCAATATCCCTGACTATGTTCGCTTTGCCACGGCTGCCGTGGTTGAGCGTGGCGAAGCCCAAGCGAATGCAGCCCATCAGCGCTTCATGGACGAGATCATCCGTCCGGCCATGAAGCCTGCGGCCATTGCCCTGGTGCAGCAGCACCTGGATGCCGGCGACACGGTGGTCATTACCTCGGCTACCAACGAATTTGTGACTGCACCCATTGCTCAGGCTTTTGGCGTGCAGCATCTGCTGGCTACCAACCTGGAGCGCGATGCCAGCGGCTGGTTCACTGGCGAAATTGCAGGCCTTCCCAATATGCGTGAAGGCAAGGTGGTGCGTATGACCGAATGGCTGACCCAGCGTGGTCAGTCTTGGAGCGATGTGGAGACCACCTTCTACAGCGACTCCATGAACGATGTGCCTCTGCTTGAGAAAGTGGATCACCCGGTGGCCACCAACCCCGATGCGCGCTTGCGTGCCTTGGCCGAGGAACGCGGCTGGCGCATTGTGGACCTATTTAGCGAAGCACCATGATCAAGACCATTATTGACAAGCTGCTGGGCAAGGCGCCCGCAGCCCCCCGCTCGCGCAAGCCCAAGTTCGGAAAACGTGATGAAGTGCCGGTGCAGGTGCACGGCATTGACCCCAACTTGGTGGATCGCCGTGCCATCGACGTGGTGCAGACCTTGAAGCGTTCGGGTTTTGAAGCCTACATCGTGGGCGGCGCCGTGCGCGACCTGCTGCTGGGCTTGCGCCCCAAGGACTTTGACGTGGCCACCAACGCCACGCCCGAGCAGGTCAAAAACCTGTTTCGCCGCGCCTTCATCATTGGCAAGCGTTTTCGCATCGTGCACGTGGTCTATGGCCGTGGCCGCGAGAACGAGGTCATTGAAGTCTCCACCTTTCGCGCCTTTCTGGACAACAGCGCGGCCGAGCAGGTCAGTGGTAACGAGCGCACCAGCAAGAATCAGCTGGCTGGCTTGAAGCATGCTGTGGATGCCAGCGGCCGCGTTCTGCGTGACAACGTCTGGGGTCCGCAGGATCAGGACGCCACGCGCCGCGACTTCACCATCAACGCCATGTACTACGACCCCGAGACACAGATCGTGGTCGACTATCACGGTGGCATTGCAGACGCCAAGAAGAAGGTGCTGCGCATGATTGGTGACCCGGCCACGCGCTACCGCGAAGACCCGGTGCGCATCATCCGTGCCGTGCGTTTCGCGGCCAAGCTGCATGGCAAGGGCTTCAAGCTGGATGCCAAGACCGTCAAGCCTCTGGTCGAGTGCGAGCCGCTGCTGCACGATGTGCCTCAAAGCCGCTTGTTCGATGAAATGCTCAAGCTGCTGCAAACCGGTCACGCCTTGGCGTCGGTGGAGCAGCTCAAGGCACTGGGCCTGTCGCGCGGCATCTATCCGCTGCTGGATGTGGTGATGGAGCGTGCCGACCATCCGTTTGTGCAGGCCGCTCTCATGGATACCGACCGCCGTGTGGCCGAAGGCAAGCCCGTGGCGCCCAGCTTCTTGCTGGCCTGCGTACTGTGGCAAGACGTCAAGACCGGCTGGGAAAAGCGTTTGGCCAAGGGCTATCACCCCTTCCCTGCACTGCAGGAGTCGATTGACGAAGTCTTTGACCAGCGCATTGGCGATGTGTCGGGGCGCGGCAAGCTGGCAGCGGACATGCGTGAAATCTGGGTCATGCAACCTCGCTTTGACAAGCGCACCGGGGCTACGCCGCACTCCATGGTGGCTCAACCACGCTTCAGGGCGGGCTTTGACTTCATGCGCCTGCGTGCTGATATCGGCGAAGTCGAGGAAAGCCTGGCCAGCTGGTGGCAGGAGTTTTCGCAGGCCGATGATGCGCGTCGCGACGATCTGATTGCCCAGGCACGTGACGAACACCGGGCACGCCAGCGCGCCCAGCAGCAGACAGCGCCCAAGGTGCACCGCGTGGCCAAGAAAAAAGCCGAGTCGGATGAGGCAGGCAGTCCCCTCGATCAGATTGCGGAAGAAGGCGATGCCGCAGCGCCCAAAAAGCGCCGCCGTCGCCGCCGCAAGCCATCGGCTGGTGCCGCTTCGGCAGTCGGTACTGATGAATAAGCCCGGAGCTTTGGCTGCCGATACGGTAGCCATTGGTCTGGGGGCGAACCTGGGAGAGGCGCGCCAGACGCTGGCCTGGGCCGTGTCTGCTGTTGGCGCTCTTGCGCAGACCGAGCTGCTGGCGGTGTCTTCGCTCTACAGCACCAAACCTGTTGACTCATCCGGTCCGGATTATCTGAATGCGGTGGCGCTGGTGCGTACTCAGCAGGAGCCGCTGGCATTTTTGTACGCACTACAGGCGCTGGAGCTGCAAGCCGGGCGTGAGCGCCCTTACCGCAATGCGCCACGCACACTAGATCTGGATATTGAGTTGTGGGGCAACTGGCAGTCGGATGATCCAGAACTCATCGTGCCGCATCCGCGTATGTGGGAAAGAGCCTTTGTGCTGGTGCCGCTGGCCGAGATTGCGCCCGAATGTGTGAGTGCGCAGCAGTTGCAGTCTGTGGCTGAGCAGGGCATCCAGATCAGCCAGAGCCAGGGTTGGTGGAAACTTCAGAATTGATAGCTGCTGGCGCTTTACCAGTAAGCGTTTGAGCCATAAAAGATGTAAAAAAAGCCCCGATGCCTTGGCGTCGGGGCTTTTTTGCAGGCAGTGTATTTAGTCCACCTTGGCGCCTGATGCCTTGACGATGGGCTGGTATTTGGTGCGCTCGGCGGCCATGAACTGGTCGAACTCAGCAGGTGTGGAACCCACGGGCTCAGCCATCAAGGCGTGAAAGCGTGTCTTGGTCTCCGGCGCTTGCAGTGCATCGTTGAATGCCTTGCTCAGCTTGTCCAGCACGGGCTTGGGGGTTCCGGCGGGAGCGACCAGACCCCACCAGGTATCAATGGCAAAGCCAGGATAGGTCTTGGACAGTGGCTGCACATTGGGCAGCAGGGGCGAGGTGTTCTGCGATGTCACCGCCAGAGCCACCAGTTTGCCGCTTCGGATATTAGGGGCGGCTGCAGCCAGGTTGTCGATATTGAAGTCGACCTCACCCGATAGCAGGGCCAGTTGTGCAGGGTTGGCGCCGCGATAAGGCACGTGCAAGGCAAAGAATCCTGCTTTTTGCTTGAGCATTTCACCGGCCAGGTGACCTGCCGAGCCATTGCCGCCGCTGCCGTAGTTGAGCTTGCCGGGGTGGCTTTTGGCATAGCTGACCAGATCCGCCACGCTGCGAATCTTGAGTTGCTCGGCCTTGGCGGCATTCATCACCAGCACATTGGGCACGCGCACCATTTGCGTGATGCCGGCAAAGTCCTTGCCCGCGTCGTAGGGCATCTTGGTGTAGAGCCAGGGGTTGACGGCGTGGGTGGCGGTAGCTGCCAGACCAATGGTCAAGCCGTCGGGGTTGGCCTTGGCCACGGCGTCGGCACCAATATTGCCGCCAGCGCCAGCCTTGTTGTCGATGATGACCACGCCCAGAGAATCACGCACCCGCTCTGCCAGTGCGCGCGAGGTGATGTCCAGAGGACCTCCGGGCGCATAGGGCACGATCAGACGGATGGGCTCTTGGGCTTGGGACAGGGGAGAGGCCAAGGCAGCAGCGGCCGCCATGACCGAGAGAAGGCTGTTTCTACGGTTCATAGATCTCTATTGTGCAAAAAATTGCAGCCGCTCACGGGGAGGTGGTTACTTGCGCAGGAATTTTGCGTGTAAACCCTGGTGCGGTGTCAAATGCATCAGGGTTTCTGCAAAAGAGGGTGCTTACTTGTCCGCTTCGGACGTGAAGGCGTCGGCGTAGAACTCTTCAGCGGGCAAGCCGCGTTCGCTGGTATAAGCAGCGCGGGCTGAATCCACCACGATGGGCGCACCGCAGGCATAGACTTGGTGACCGGCCAGGCTGGCAAAGTCATCCATGACGGCCTGGTGCACAAAGCCGGTGCGTCCTGTCCAGTTGTCCTCGGGCAAGGCATCGGACACCACGGGCACATAGGTCAGGCCGGGCATGGCGGCAGCCTGCTCGGCGATCCAGTCTGCGTAGTACAGATCGCTTGGGCGACGTCCACCCCAATACAGGGTGACAGAGCGGTTGAAGCCCTTGTGGCGCATATGCTCGATCAAAGCCTTGATGGGCGCAAAGCCGGTACCGGAAGCCAGCATGATGATGGGCTTGTCGGAGTCTTCGCGCAGGAAGAAGCTGCCGAATGGGCCTTCCACGCGCAGAATTTCCTTTTCCTTCATGGCACCAAAAACATGATCGGTGAACTTGCCGCCGGGCATGTGACGGATATGCAGCTCAAGCCCAGGAGAGGTTTCCTGCACATGAGGAGCGGTGCCCATGGAGTAGGCGCGGCGTGAACCATCGCGGAGGATGAACTCCACATACTGGCCTGCGTGGTACTGGAACTTCTCGCTGGCGGGCAATTGCAGACGCAACTGCATGACGTCGTGAGACTTCTTCTCCAGTGCAGCTACGCGCACTGGCATCTTCTTGATGGGGAAAGAGCTGGCGTCGGTCACCTGGCGCGACTCCAGCACCACATCGCTGTGGGGGGTGGCGCAGCAGGTCAGCACATAGCCATTGGCCTCTTCTTCGGCGCTCAGCGCCTTGTCTGAGTGCGGGCCGTGGCTGACTTCACCATTGAGCTTCTTGCACTTGCAGGAGCCGCAGGCTCCGTCCTTGCAGCCGTAGGGCAGGCCTACGCCGGTACGAATGGCCGCAGCCAGAATGGTCTCAGCGCCTTGTGTGGCAAAAGCACGTCCGCTGGGCTGGACGGTAATTTCAAACGAAGCGTTGGCGATCTCGGTCATGACGTTTTGGTTATCCTTGAAGGCGTAAATGGCAGCCATTGCCAAGCGTTGCTGCAGGTGCAGCAACGTGGTGACTCCTTACGCAGCAGGCCCCGATTTTGCCCTCAAACCAAAACCCATTGGGCGCGCTACCAGCGCGCTTTCGTCGCGAACGTGTATTGATCGTCGGGCATGGCGATGTAGGGCAGCGCATTGCCCGGCTATTGAATGCCTCCTCCGGTGCAGGGCGTGGCTTTCAGATACTGGCCCTGAGTCGCAATTCCAGCCGCGTAGCGGTCATCAGAAGCCAGGGCGTGAAGCCCTTGTATGGGGACTTGGACGATGCGGACAGTCTGCGGCGTTTCGCTGGCATTGCGACGCGTGTGCTGCACCTGGCGCCTCCTGCTGCACTGAGTGCAGAGTCAGAAGGCTGGTGGCTGGACGCACGAACGACGACACTGATGCAGGCACTGCGCTTGCGCAGTCTGCCGCGCAGCATGGTCTACGCCTCTACAACGGGGGTGTATGGCGATTGTGCTGGGCAGTGGGTGAGAGAGACTCGCCCGGTTGCCCCTGCAACTCCGAGGGCGCAGCGGCGTGTGAACGCCGAACGGGCAGTGCGCTTTGCGGGGCGAGCCGGGATACGTGCCAGCATCTTGCGCATTCCTGGTATTTATGCGCCGGACCGAGCAGCAGGAACGCCCAAAGCCCGGTTGATGCGTGCCACGCCTGCGCTGCAGCCTGCCGACGACGTGTATACCAATCACATTCATGCAGATGATCTGGCTCGGGCTTGTCTTCGCGCCTTGTGGCGAGGACAGGCGCAGCGTGTCTATCACGCCAGTGACGATACCGAGCTGAAGATGGGGGACTATTTCGACCTTGCAGCAGACCTCTATGCTCTGCCCAGGCCGCCACGTATTTCCAGGGAGCAGGCCCGGGCCGAGTTGCCCGCAAGCTTGCTGAGCTTCATGAGCGAATCACGGCGCTTGTCGAATCAGCGGCTCAAGAAAGAGCTGGGGTTCAGGCTGCGCTACCCCACAGTGCAGCAAGGCTTGCTTGAAAAAGAATAGCGACCAGCAAAGGGGCGCTTCCAAAATCTGAGACACCAAGCAAGCGCCGCCGCGAATCAAAGCAGCATTCTTTTAGAGAAGGCTGCACCGTCCAGTGTGCTCAGGGCACGGGATGCACCCCGCCACGATTGTCGTAGCAGCGAAATACATTGCAATTGATGATCTTGGCCGGGGGCTGCGATGGTGTGGGACGTACCGGTGGATAGTGGTGGGGTGGGTGGCCGTAACCCCATTGCGGGCGGTTGATGGCATTGGGCTGCAGAGCTCTGCTTTGCTGCAGTTGCTGATAGGCCGCACTGCCAAGGCAGCTCATTTCCATCTGTGCCTGGGCAGCCTGGCTGCGCTCGCCCCAGGTCGCGGGATCGGGGGAGGCTTCGGCAAGAATGCTGTTGTAGCGCTCGCGTGCCTGGCGACAGGCGGGGGTGTTTTCCGGGTTGGCGCTGGCTCTGGCCTGGGCTTTTTCGGCGGCCTCTCGCTCCTTGCGTTCGGCGGCTTCTCGCTGGCGGCGTTGCGCTTCGTCGCGTGCAATCTGGGCTTTGCTCTGCTCACGCGCCTTGGCTGCGGCATCGCGCTCCTCGGCAATTTCCTGAGGGCTTTGCGCCGCGCTTATCTGTGCGGATGCTTCGCCGCCCAGGCAGCGGCCATTGGTGTAGGTGACTTCACCCGTCTTGGCATCGGTGCAGCGCATGATTTGCGCCTGGGCCGTATGGCTCAGGCTCAGTAGACCCAGCAGTCCCAGCAAGGCAGGCAGACCCAGGCGCAGCCTCGCCATTGCTGGCAATTTCATCTTGATCATGACGGGCCTCCTGTTCGCTTTTTATATAGCGGGGAATTATGAGGCGGGCGCCGCAAAATCTGAAGCAATGTCCTAGGCTTTAGCTGCCACGCTCAAATTCGCGGCGCTGTGGTGGACGCTGGTCACGATCTTGCTGTTGACGATCACGCCATTGCTGCTGGCGGTCTTGCTGCTGCTGACGTTGAGCCTGCTGACGCTCACGTTCGCGCTGCTGCATCTGCTGCTGACGGTTGCGCTCCTGATCGCGCCTGGCCTGTTCCTGGTCGCGGCGGTTTTGCTCTTGCTGGCGCTGCCATTCACGGCGTTGCTGCTCCTGCATGCGCTGCTGTTCGCGCACTTGCTGCTCGCGTTCGCGCTGTTGCTGGCGCTGCCACTGGTCGCGCTCTCTGGCTTGGCGCTCACGCTCACGCATTTGCTGGTTGTATTCGCGCTCACGCTGCAAGCGTTCACGTTGACGCTCGCGGGCAGCCCACTCACCACGGTCGTAGCCATAGCTGGGGTAGACAGGTTGAGCGCCATAGATGGGCGGGTTGGAATAGCCGTAGTTGCCGCCGCCATATCCGCCACCACCGTATCCGCCACCATAGCCTTCATCCATGGTCACGCAGGCGGTACACAGAATCGCGAGTGCTCCCACTCCTGCCCAGCGGGATGAGTGACGGAGAAATGTGTGCAGTGCCGGAGTTTTCATGCTCTTCCTTGATCTGGTGAGCTCGCACCGCCTTGAGGCAGGGTCTGGCGAGTCTGCTTTTTAACGTGTCAGGGCATGGATAGGTTGACTGCCTGGGTTGAAGCAACTCTTTTATTGATAGCTGTTGTCGCATGCTGGATAAGCGATTGATGTGTTTTGTGCTCATATTTCTCCGCTTGGTGCCTGGGTGACCCTTTTGGCAGAAGTTGTGTCAAACCGTCGCTAGAATGACCTGGTCTTGTGGTGAATCACACTTCACTGCAAAGCAGCGTTCTCAGGGCGGGGTGAAACTCCCCACCGGCGGTATCTGTAGCAGTGCCTGGCATTGACTGCAGCAGCCCGCGAGCGCCTGCGGTCTCACCAGAGCCTGCAGGGTCAGCAGATCTGGTGAGATGCCAGGGCCGACGGTCACAGTCCGGATGAAAGAGATCGCGCAGCATCGACTTGTGGCTCCGCATTGGCTGCTTCATGAGTGGGTGCGTTTGCGCACGCCCTGATTCATTGGAATTTCTGGAAATACCACCATGAATCAGACCCCTATCTCCATGAACTTTGAACCCCACGCTACTTCCGAAGGTACGCCCTGGAGAGCCGTGGCCGCACGCAGCCGCATTGCCATCATCAGCGCCAGCTGGCACACCGAGGTGGTGTATCAGGCCCGTGATGCCGCAGAGTCCGAGTTGAAGGCTCAAGGCGTTGCAGCCTCCAACATCACGCATTTCAGCGTGCCCGGTGCGCTGGAGATTCCCTTGATGGCCAAGAAGCTGGCGCAAAGCGGTCAGTTTGACGCCGTGATTGCAACCGCCTTGATCGTCAACGGCGGCATTTATCGCCACGAGTTTGTGACCACGGCCGTGATCGACGGTCTGATGCGTGTGCAGCTCGACAGCGAAGTGCCCGTGTTCTCCGCCGTGCTGACGCCGCGTGACTTCCATGAGCATGGCGATCATGTGGAGTTCTTCCGCCACCACTTTGTGAAAAAGGGCGTGGAAGTGGCCCATGCCTGCCTGGCGACGCTGGATCAGCACGCCAAGGTGGATGCCTTGCTGAAGGCCAAGGCGGCCTGAGTCGCAAGACCATCATGAAAAAACGCCCCGCTCAGGGGCGTTTTTCTTTGGCTGAGCCACCAGTCAGGCGCGGGAGCAGAGAAGGGACTTTTGCAGCACAGCCATGCCCGCTTGCCGATCCCTGAAAACACTGATTGTTGTGCCGGTGTAGCACTCGGTGCACCTATGTGATTGCCTCATTGTCAATGACTGGGTGCGAGGAATAAGGTGGCGGCTTGTCTCAACCGAGTGGAGTGCGCAATGAAGAACTTTGGCAAGTTGTGTATCGCGACAGTCGTAGCAGGTATGGCAGGAGGCGTGATGGCTCAGGAGCAGGTCATCAAGATCGGCCACATCGGCCCGACCTCTGGACCTCAGGCCCACTTCGGCAAGGATGATGAGAACGGCGTGCGTATGGCCATTGAGGACCTGAACGCCAAGGGGATGGAAATCGGCGGCAAGAAGGTCAAGTTCGTGCTGGTGGCTGAAGACGATGTGGCCGACCCCAAGCAGGGAACGGCTGCTTCACAAAAGTTGTGCGACGACAAGGTGGCCGGTGCCGTGGCCTTTGTGAACTCTGGTGTGGCCATTCCCTCGTCCAAGGTTTTCCAGGACTGCGGCATTCCCATGATCACGGGCGCGGCCACCAACCCAGACCTGACCAAGCCCGGCTGGAACACCACCTACCGCGTGATCGCCAACGACAACGCCCTGGGCGCTGCGCTGGCCACCTATGCGGCCAAGAACCTCCAGCTCAAGAATGTGGCCGTGATCGACGACCGCACGGCCTATGGCCAGGGCCTGGCCAATGTGTTCAAGCGAGATGCTGCCAAGTTGGGCATCAAGATCGTGGCCAATGAGTTCACCAACGACAAGGCCACGGATTTCATGGCCATTCTGACCTCCATCAAGGCCAAGAAGCCCGACGCCATCTTCTACGGCGGCATGTACGGCCAGGCCGGCCCCATGCTGCGCCAGATGGCCCAGCTGGGCATGAATGACGTCAAGATGTTCGGCGGTGACGGTATTTGCGTGACCGAGCTGGCCAAGGTGGCTGCAGGTGCCAAGCCGCTGGAAAATGTGGTCTGCGCCGATGGCGGAGCATCCATTGCCAAGATGCCCGGCGGCACGGAGTGGAAGAAGCGCTATGACGCCAAGTACCCCGGCCAGTTCCAGGTCTACAGCCCTTACTTCTACGACGGCACCATGCTGCTGGCCGATGCGATGAAGCGCGCCAACTCCTGGGACCCCAAGGTCTATATCCCCTTCCTGCAGAAGTCCGATTATTCGGGGGTGACCTCCAAGATCCAGTTCGAGAAAAACGGCGAGATGAAGAACCCCAGCTACACGCTGAGCCGCTACATCAATGGCAACAAGACGCCTATCGATCTGAACTGATTGCGCCTGCCTGCTGCCACAGGCCTGCTTTCGAGCAGGCCTTTTTCATGCGCGTGTGCTTGGGAAAACTCCTGAAAAAGGAGCTGCTGGCGTTTGCTGAGCATCATATTTATATATAAATCATTCTGAAATTCATGCTGATCAAGCGGCATAAGCTTTGAAATTCATAGCGAATGCTGCATGCCTTCCAGTCGCGCAAAGTACTGGCGAAGAATCTCGATGGCCTGGCGCACCTTGGCACTGAGCGCATCGCGCTGGGCGGTGACGGCCCAGATGTCGAGCTGGCCCATATCCCACTGCGGCAGCAGGCGCAGCAGCCGCCCATCACGCAGGCTGGCGGTGACGTCATGGGCGGACAGCAAAGCCAGACCCAGACCAGCTTCACAAAACTGCTGCACGGCTGCGCGGTGGTTGCTGCTCATCTGCGGTGTGGCTTGCAGCTGAAAATGTTCGCCGCTGGCGCTGTGCTGCCACAGGGTGCTGATCTGTGGCGGGTCGCTGCGGCTCATGTCCAGCCAGGGCAGATCGGACAGATCGCGCGGGTGCTGAGGCCGTTGCGCAAGTCTTGCCAGCAATTGCGGCGCAGCGCAAAGCACTGTGGGGCTGCGGCCCAGCGGACGGGCAACCCAGCTGGAGTCCGGCAGATGGTCAAAGCGCAGCGCCAGATCCACACGCGCCTGGATCAGGTCAATCGGCGTGTCGTCCATCAGCAGACGAAGGCGCAGCGCCGGGTGCCGGCTCAGCCACTCACCCAGCGCAGGCACGGCGTGCTGGGTAAAGCCGGCCGGGGCCGACAGGCGCAGCTCGCCGCTGGGCTGTTGTTGCTCTGCCGCCAGCTCGGCCCGAGCCCGACTGGCGGCCTCGCACATGGCGGCGCACTGGGTGTAGAAGCGCTGGCCTGCATCGGTCAGCGTCAGCTGGCGCGTGGAGCGATGCAGCAGTGTCAGGCCCGCATTCTGCTCCAGCTGGCGAATGTGCTGGCTGACGGCCGAGGGGGACATATCCAGCTGGCGGCCCGCAGCACTCATGCTGCCGCGCTCTACCACGGCGGCAAAAATGGCCATGCGTTTGAAGTCTTCCATCGGTCTATTGTGAAGCTGTGCTTCAAGGTCATGGTGGCTGAAAGGGGTTTTTCTGCAGATCGATGCTGATTAATCTTCAGTCTTGTTGAAAACACAAGGAGTTGAAAAATGAAAGTTGCATTGATTGGCGCTACCGGTTTTGTGGGTGCAGGCGTGCTGGACGAGTTGCTGCGCCGTGGTCATGAAGTCGTTGCCCTGGTGCGCAAGCCCGAGGCGCTTGCGGAACGTGAGCATGTGCAGTTCGTCAAGGCCGACGTACTCAAGGCCGATGAAGTGCAGCGTGCCGTGGCGGGCTGCGATGCGGTGGTCAGCGCCTATAACGCGGGCTGGACCAATCCCAATATCTATGACGATTTCATGCAAGGCTCGCGCTCCATCGTGCAGGGCGTGAAGGCCGCAGGCATCCAGCGTTACCTGGTCGTCGGCGGTGCCGGCAGCCTGTACGTGAACGGTCAGCAATTGGTGGATTCGCCCGACTTCCCTGCTGTCATCAAGCCAGGAGCTACGGCCGCACGCGATATGTACACCGAGCTGCAAAAAGAGCAGTCTCTGGACTGGACGGTGCTGAGCCCTGCCGTGGGCTTTCATGGTGGATCGGCTGCGCAGTCCAAGGGCCGCACTGCTCAATACCGAACAGGCAAGGATGAGCCTTTGATGCAGGCCGATGGCCAGCCCGGCGATATCTCGGTGCAGGATCTGGCCGTGGCGCTGGTGGATGCGCTGGACAGGCGCGAGCACATCAAGGCTCGCTTTACGGTGGCTTATTGATCTCTCCGAGCGCGGCCTGGCCCCAGCCTGACCCCAGCATTTGCCGGGGCAAGGCTGGGCTCTCGGTCTTTTGTCATGCTGCACGCGCACAATTTCGGCTGGGGCGACCTTCGTCGCCCAACCGTTTCTTTGCATGACCGAGCCCTCTACCGCCACCGCCACAGATTCCTCCTCCCCGACAAGGTCCAGCACCCAGGCCTGGCTCAGCGTGATTGCGCTGGCGCTGGGCGCTTTTGTGTTCAATACCAGCGAGTTTGTGCCTGTGGGCTTGCTCAGCAGCATTGGCGCCAGTTTTGACATGAAGGTGGAGCAGGTGGGGCTGATGCTGACCATCTATGCCTGGATCGTGGCGCTGGCCTCGTTGCCCTTCATGCTGCTGACACGCCAGGTGGAGCGGCGCAAGCTGCTCATGGGCGTGTTTGCAGTGTTTGTGCTCAGTCATGTGCTCTCGGGCGTGGCCTGGAGCTATGCCTCGCTGCTCGTGAGCCGCATCGGCATTGCGCTGTCGCATGCCATTTTTTGGTCGATTACAGCATCGCTGGCCGTGCGCGTCGCACCGCCTGGCAAGAAGGCCCTGGCACTGAGCTTGCTGGCTACGGGCACGTCGATTGCGATGGTGCTGGGTATTCCGCTGGGGCGCATCGTGGGTGAGTGGCTGGGCTGGCGCATGACGTTTCTGGCCATCGGCGGAGTGGCAGCCGTGGTGATGCTGGTGCTGGGCAAGCTGCTGCCGTTGCTGCCCAGCGAGAACGCAGGCTCGCTGTCCAGCGTGCCCGTACTGTTCAAGCGCCCGGCGCTGGTGGGTATTTATGCGCTGCTGGTGGTGGTGATCACCGGCCAGTTCACCGCATACAGCTATATCGAGCCGTTTGTGCAGGACATTGCCGGCCATGTGGGCAATGTGACCACGGCTGTGCTGCTGCTGTACGGCGGCATGGGTATTGTGGGCAGCGTGCTGTTTGGCTGGTTTGGCATGCGCTTTCCGCGCGGCTTCTTGCTGTCGGCCATTGCGGTGCTGGCGCTGAGCTTGCTGCTGCTGGTCATGAGCAGTGCGCATGTCTGGAGCCTGTATCTGCAAAGCTCCATCTGGGGCATTGCCATGATCTGCTTTGCGCTGTCCATGCAGTCCAAGGTGCTGAACTTGGCGCCCGATGCGACCGATGTGGCCATGTCCATGTTCTCGGGCATTTTCAACATCGGCATTGGTGGCGGTGCGTTGCTGGGCAGCATCGTCAGCCAGCAATGGGGTATGGGCCAGATTGGCTATGTCGGGGGCTGCCTGATTGCCATGGGCGGTGTGCTGTGGCTCTTCATGATGGTGAAGCTGGCGGGTAGCTTCAGACTCAAGCCTTCGCTTTGACCAGTGCCGTACCGTTTGGTGCGGACATAAAAAATCCCCGCTAGGCGGGGATGAGATGAGCAGAAAGCGGCTGGCGCTTATTCCATGGTCAGCTTTTGCTTGTCCACCACTTCCTTGTAAGCAGCGTATTCGGCCTTGATTTCCTGGGCAAACTTCTCGGGTGTGCCTGCAACGATCAGCGAGCCGGTATCTTCAATGCGCTTGCGCACTGCAGGGTCCTGCAGAACCTTCAGCGTGGCGGCATTGATCTTGTTGACGATTTCCTTGGGCATGTTCTTGGGGCCGACGATGCCGTAGTAGGCCATGCGGTTCACGCCAGGGGCTCCGACTTCTGCCAGTGTAGGAACATCGGGCAGCACGGCCAGACGCTGAGGAGCAGCGATCACCAGGGGCGTCAGGCGCTTGTCCTTCAGGAAGGCGTTGTTGCACAAATGCCGGTCGCAGCTGAGGTAGGCTCGGGAGATGAGAGAGACGAGCTGGGGTCGGGTTAAGTACCGCACAACGAACTGGAAGGCTTACAACGCAGCGTTGAAGGCGCGAGGTGAGCTGACCATTTGGCTCGATAGGGATATGCAGTGGCTAGCTCGGCCCACGGGCAAGCGTGGTCGTTGCCAGAAGTTCTCAGATGCGGCCATCCAGTTTTGCCTGACCATCAAGTGCTTGTTTGGCCAGCCCTTGCGCCAGACACTGGGCCTGGTTGAGTCGCTATTGGGTATGGCAGGCCTGCATTGGCCAGTGCCCGACTACAGCACGGTGTGTCGCAGGCAAAAGAGCTTGGATGTGCAGGTGCGCTACCGTGCAAGTGACAAAGGCTTGCACATGCTGGCCGACTCCACGGGCATCAAGTTCTTGGGCGAAGGTGAGTGGAAAACCAAAAAGCACGGTGCCGAGAGCCGCCGCCAGTGGCGCAAGGTGCATCTGGGTATTGATGCCCAGACACTGCAGATTCGGGCCATCGCAGTAACAACCAATGAAGTGGGCGACTCGCCCATGGCAGCAGACCTGCTAGGTCAAATTCCAAGCAATGAAGAGATAGCTAGCTTTACCGGTGATGGGGCGTACGACACGCAGGATGTACATAAGGCGTGCTACCTGCGGGGAGCCATTCCAATCATCCCGCCGCGCAAAGGAGCGAAGCTGCGCAAAGGGCTGGCATTTGCTCACCGCAATGAAGCGGTCAAGGCGTGTAGGCAGTTGGGGCGGGCTATCTGGAAACGCTGGAGCGGCTACCACCGAAGGTCACTGGTGGAGACCAAGATGAATTGCTTCAAGCGACTCGGCGAGAAGGTCATGGCCAGGACGTTTGAGCGCCAGGTGACCGAGCTGCACATCCGAGCTTCAATCCTCAATCAATTTACCGCTCTGGGCACGCCCCAGACAGTCGCTGCTGCGTAAATCTATTTGGGATTGGGGATGCCTTGGCCTATGGCCGATTTATGCAACAAAGCCCTTCAGGAAGGGCAGGGTGGAGGGAAAGTTGTCGAACAACAGAGGAATCTGACCGGCAACCGCATCATTGATGGCCGGGCCGGAGCCGCGGTAGGGCACGTGGATCATCTCGGTGCCGGTGGCCAGCATGAACATTTCCATCATCAGGTGACCGATGGAGCCGGTGCCGGGCGAGCCGTAGGAGTACTTGCCGGGGTTCTTCTTGACTTCAGCCAGAAAGCTCTTGTAGTCCTTGCCGACAAACTTGGGGTTGGCCGCAATGATGTTGGGCGTGGCCGCAATGTTCACGATGGGCGTGAAGTCGGTGAAGGCGTTGTAGGGCAGCTTGGGGTTGATGGCGGGGTTGGTGGCCGTGGTGGACACGGTGGCAATGCCAAGGTTGTAGCCATCGGGCTTGGCGCGAGCGGTTTCTGCTGCGCCGATGCTGCCGCCGCCGCCGCCCTTGTTTTCCACCACGACGGACTGACCCAGTTCCTTGCTCAGGGGCTCGGACAGGACACGGGCAATCAGGTCGGTTGTGCCGCCGGCGGCAAAGGGCACCAGCAGGCGGATAGGCTTGTTGGGGTAATTGCTTTGTGCCTGTGCGGCACCGCAAAAGGCCATGGCTGCCAGAACAGTGGCTGTGAGTTTGAACATTTCTGTCTCCTTGGAATGTGTAATTTGCAGTACAGAACTCGTGGAACTGCCTGCGTCCTGGGGCTTGAGCCCTCTTTTTCGGGAAGCTGCCTTGGTTTGAAAAATTTCAAAGCACTCCCTGCTTGCGCAGTGCTTCAATCGCACTGTCCTCAAGCCCGAATTCGTGCAATACCTCGTCGGTGTGCTGGCCCAGCGCGGGTGGTGCGCTGCGATAGCTGACCGGTGTGGCGGACAGGCGCATGGGGTTGGCCACGGTGGCCACCTGGCTGATGCCGTCGCCCGTCTGACGTGGCAGGGTTTTGTGAATGCCGCGTGCCTTGACCTGGGGGTCTTCAAATGCCTGGGCAATGGTGTTGATGGGGCCGCAGGGCACGGCCTTGTCTTCCAGCAGTGCAATCCAGTCGGCGGTAGTGCGCTGCAGCATCACAGGCCCCATCAGATCCAGCAACGCAGTGCGGTTCTGTACGCGGGCGGTGTTGGTGGCAAAGCGCTCATCCTGCGCCCAGCCGTTCTGGCCGATGGCCGCGCAGAAACGTGCGAACTGGCCGTCGTTGCCAATGGCCAGCAGCACATTGCCGTCCAGCGTGGGAAAGTCCTGATAGGGCGCCAGGCTGGGGTGAATATTGCCGGCGCGGCCTGGGGCCTTGTCGGTGGCCAGAAAGCCTGCAGCCTGATTGGCCAGCACGGCCATGCCCACGTCCAGCAAGGCCATGTCGATGTACTGGCCTTCGCCCGTTGTGTGACGAGCGTTCAGCGCCGCCAAAATTGCATTGCTGGCATAGAGGCCCGTGAACACATCGATGACCGCCACACCTACCTTCAGCGGGCCTCCGCCGGGCTGGTCATCGGCCTGGCCGGTAATGCTCATCAGCCCGCACATGGCTTGCACCATCAGGTCGTAGCCAGCGCGCTCGGCATAAGGGCCGTCCTGGCCAAAGCCGGTGATGGAGCAGTAAATCAGGCGCGGGTTGGCGCTCTTCAGGCTCTCGTAGTCCAGCCCGTACTGGGCGAGCCCCCCGGTCTTGAAGTTCTCCACCAACACATCGGCCTCGGCCGCCATGCGCTGCAGCAGGGCGCGGCCTTCGGGGTGGGACATGTCTACGGTGATGCTGCGCTTGTTGCGGTTGCAGGACGTGAAGTAGCTGGCCTCGCGCGTGTCGTTGCCCGCATCGTCCTTGAGGAACGGAGGCCCCCAGTGGCGCGTATCGTCACCGGCCACAGGGCGCTCGACCTTGATCACATCGGCGCCCAGGTCAGCCAGCATCTGCGTGGCCCAGGGCCCCGCCAGCACGCGCGACAGATCCAGCACCTTGATGCCAGTCAGTGCGCCTGTGGGAGTGGTTGTCGATGCGTTCATGTCAGATCAATCCAGAAGCCGAGTCGGGGAACTGCGGAAACTATGAAAACAGAAGCTGCTTGCGCTGTATTGGTATGGGTTTTGGATAAAAAATTACCTAAAACCCATGCCAATAAAGCGGTACCAGCTAACAAATCAGTAGCGAGATAATTTTTATTGCGGAAAGTTGGCATCGCCCTTTTGCAGGGAACGCGATCCAACGTTGCCATCGCCCAGAGGTGAGTGGGAACAAGCAAGGGCCGCCCCACAGCGAAGTTCCCGTCCCCCTCCCATAGCGCGCAGCGCGTAGAGAGAGGGGGAGGCGCAAAGCGCCTCAGGGGGTGTCAGTTAAACGCCGCGATGCCAGTCTGTGCACGGCCAAGGATGAGTGCATGCACATCGTGCGTGCCTTCATAGGTGTTGACCACTTCCAGGTTCACCAGGTGGCGGGCCACACCGAACTCGTCGGAGATGCCGTTGCCGCCCAGCATGTCGCGCGCCATGCGGGCAATGTCCAGCGACTTGCCGCAGTTGTTGCGCTTGACCAGCGAGGTCACTTCGATCACGTTCTGGCCTTCGTCCTTCATGCGGCCCACGCGCAGCACGGCTTGCAGGCCCAGCGTGATTTCGGTCTGCATATCGGCCAGCTTCTTCTGAATCAGCTGGTTGGCGGCCAGAGGGCGGCCGAACTGCTTGCGGTCCAGCGTGTACTGGCGGGCGGTGTGCCAGCAGTCTTCTGCCGCGCCCAACGCGCCCCAGGCGATGCCGTAGCGGGCGCTGTTCAGGCAGGTGAACGGACCCTTGAGGCCGCGCACATCGGGGAAGGCGTTTTCTTCGGGGCAGAACACATCGTCCATCACGATTTCACCGGTGATGGAGGCGCGCAGGCCCACCTTGCCGTGGATGGCGGGGGCGCTCAGGCCCTTCATGCCCTTGTCCAGAATGAAGCCGCGAATCTGGCCCACGGTGCCGTCTTCGGCCACTTCCTTGGCCCAGACCACGAACACGTCGGCCACGGGGCTGTTCGTGATCCACATCTTGTTGCCCTTGAGCTTGTAGCCGCCGTCCACCTTGTAGGCACGCGTGGCCATGGAGCCGGGGTCGGAGCCGTGGTCGGGCTCGGTCAGGCCAAAGCAGCCGATGAATTCGCCCGTTGCCAGCTTGGGCAGGTACTTCATCTTCTGCGCTTCGGTGCCGAATTCGTTGATGGGCACCATCACCAGAGAAGACTGCACGGACGCCATGGAGCGGTAGCCGGAGTCCACGCGCTCAATTTCGCGCGCCACCAGGCCGTAGCTCACATAGTTCAGGCCTGCACCGCCGTATTGTGTGGGGATGGTGGGGCCCAGCAGGCCCAGCTCGCCCATCTCACGGAAGATGGACAAATCGACCGATTCATTGCGGAACATGGCTTGCACGCGGGGCTTGAGCTTGTCCTGGCAGTAGTCGCGAGCGGCGTCGCGGATCATGCGCTCGTCCTCGGTCAATTGCTGGTCGAGTTGGAAGCAGTCATCCCACTGGTAGCCATTTGCCATGTTCTTCTCCTGAATACAAAGTGTTGGTCTTCAGGCGGGTTGTCGCCTGAGTGCATGCACACATATTAGGACTCCGAAACTCCTCTGGGCAAACGATGAATAATCATCTATGGATGAGTAAAACGCATGTATAAATGAATTTATTAGGGTTTCTACTTTGTTTTTGATTTTATTGATGCATTGATTGCATGAAAAGTATGCGAAGAGTTCTCCCCTCCACGCAGGCTTTGGCCTGTTTTGAATCTGCTGCCCGCCATATCAGCTACACCAAGGCGGCACAGGAGCTGTCGCTGACGCAAAGCGCCGTCTCGCGCCAGATCATTGCGCTGGAGGAGTTTGTGGGCGTGGCGCTGTTCAAGCGTACCCGCCACGGCGTGCTGCTCACCGATGCGGGCCGGCATTACGCCACCCAGGTCGGACGCTGGTTGCAGGGGCTGGAGCGCGACACGCTGGATTTGATGAGCCACCAGGGCGAGGGTGGCCCCATCAATCTGGCTGCCGTGCCCACCTTTGCCACGCGCTGGCTGCTGCCGCGCCTGCCGCAGCTGGCCCAGCAGCACCCCGACATTACCGTGCATATCGATGTGCAGACCCGGCCTTTTCTGTTTGCCGACACGGTGTTTGATGCAGCCCTCTACGCTGGCACCCCCGAGCAGGTCGCACGCTGGCCCGGCGTGCAGGCCCAGTGGCTGATGGACGAAGAGGTCGTTCCCGTCTGCAGCCCACAGTTGCTGGCCACGGCCCAGCAGCGCGACCCGGGCCGTGCCTGGCTGCCGGTGGGGCCGGATGTGATCGCACGTCTGCCGCTGCTGCAGCAAAGTACGCGCCCCCAGGGCTGGCGGCAATGGTTTGACGCCATGAATGTCGATGCACCCCGCGCGCTCGACGGCATGCGGCTGGAGCTGTTTTCCATGCTGGCCGTTGCTGCTAGCCAAGGGCTGGGTGTGGCGCTGATTCCGCCCATGCTGATCGAGCAGGAAATTGCGCGCGGCGACCTCATCATTGCCTGCCCTCAGCCGCTGCGCGGCAACCGCGCCTATTACCTGGTCACGCCCGAGCTGGCGGCCGAGGCTCAGCCCTCGCCGGCGCTCAAGGTGTTCAGTCAATGGCTGCAAGACAAGGCACAAAAGGCAGCAAGCGGAAAACCGGGGACTGCTCGCTGAAATACAGCTTTGACCTGATATCGGGCGGGCTTTGGGCGGTAAGAGCAGGTATCTGGGCAAGAATGGCCGCTTCCCCAGTCAGTAAAAGCGCTGACTGCTATGAATTTTTATAGTGGAGATTCGTCATGTCTTTCAGCCAAAGCCTGTGGGATGCCAACCAGGCGCTGTTTCAAAGCACGCTGGAGTTGCCCTTCAACCAGGAGCTGGCCGCTGGCACGCTGAGCCAAGAGCGCTTTCGCCACTACATGATTCAGGATGCACATTACCTGGTTGCCTACGGCCGCGCGCTGGCGGTGACGGCTGCCAAGTCCGACAACGCCGAAGGCGTGGTGCAGTTTGCCAATGCGGCCAACGAAGCTGTGGTGGTGGAGCGCAGTCTGCACGACGGTTTTATGCGCGACTTTGGCATCACTCCCGATCAGTTTGCCGCCACACCGCTGACGCCTGCCTGCCACCACTACACGAACTTTCTGGTCGCCACCGCATGGAGCGCGCCTTACCCCGTGGCGGTGGCGGCGCTGCTGCCATGCTTTTGGATTTACGCCGAAGTGGGGCGCGACATTCATGCACGATCGGCCAAGGACAACCCGTATCAGGTCTGGGTGGACACCTATGCCAGCGAGGAATTCCATGCAGCAGTGCGCGGTGTCTGCGCCACGGTGAACCGCTTGGCGGCTGATGCCAATGAAGCCACGCGTGCCGCCATGCATGCCGCATACAAGGATGCGGCGCGCCTGGAGTGGATGTTCTGGGACAGCGCCTACCAACTGGGAGACTGGCTGCAGCCGCTGCGTTGAGCTTCTGATGGCTTAGCTGAAACGGGGTGCTGATTAAAAAATAATCAGCACCCCGTTTTTTCTGATGTGACAAGGAGTTAAGTCGCTTATTCAAGCGGTTGCTAGAGCTTGTCCACAAGCTTGTAGCTGTTTAATGGGGAGAACTGACAGACAGCTCTGTCGGGACGACTATGAGCTGCCATGAGGCACATGTTCTGCAGGACTTGAGCATGACAGACTGTAATTTGCTTAAAAATTAAGCGGGTTCTGAAAAATCGTTTAAGAACAAAGGCTTGAGTTGCTTATCCAGTTGGCCAGTCAACTTTGTCCACAAGCTTGTAGGTCTTGAGTGGGGAGAACTTGGCTTGGTGCTGGGAGCTCCACTTTGAGTGGCCGGCATTGATCGGTATTTGCCGGCCTTGGCCCGTTGATCGCCAGGCCAAGGCATGGCCAAGTGCATGCGCCAGTGTTCTTAAACTGGTCCAAGCTCCGGGTGTGGCTGTGCCGCATTGGCTTTAGCGGCTTGGGGCAGCCTCAGAGCCAGGGCGTGATGCTCAATACCAGTGGCATCATCACTGCGGTGGCTATGCCGTTCAGGCCCATGGCCAAGGCCGAAAAGGCAGCAGTTGTTGGGTTGACTTGAATGGCCCGTGCAGTGCCGATAGCGTGGGCGGTCAGTCCTAGCGCAAAGCCTTGTACGGCAGGGTCCTTGAGGTTTAGAAAGCGGCACAGAAGCGGAGCCATCATGGTGCCGCTGATGCCGGTGATAGCCACGGCTACAGCAGCCAGCGATGGTTTGCCGCCAAAGCGCTCTGCCATGGGAAGTGCAATGGGGATGGTGGCAGACTTTGGAGCTACGGCGATGAGTGTGGCCTCCGAGCCGCCAAAGATCCATGCAATCCCCAACGCGGAAAACAGTGCGACCAGGCAGCCCACCAGCAAGGCGACACTGACAGGCAGCCAGAGCTGCTTGATGCGCTCTCGCTGCGCATAAAGAGGGATGGCCAAGGCAACGGTGGCGGGGCCAATCATCAGCCCCAGCAAAGAGACGCCGCTGCGGTAGGTCTCATAGGGAGTGCCAGTCAACATCAAAATGCTGACGATGACCACTACGCCGGTGAATACGGGAATCAAGATGGGGCGGCTGCCGCTTTTCTTGTAGACGGCCATGGCCGCTAGATAGACCAGCAAAGTCAATACCAGCCATGGAAGAGGGGAGCCTTGAGCAAGGCTCAGCCAAGCCGAGTGCAGGCGGTCAAGCAATGAGGTGCTCATGTGCTTTGCTCCAGTTCAGAGTCGCCTTTGGACTGGGATTGCAGAGACGCCTGGCGCTGCAAAAAGAACCGGAAGGTGAGGGCAGTGGCTGTAAAGGTAACCGCAGCACCGGCAATGCAGGCAAGGACAAACGGCAGCCATTCGCGGCGCAGATGATCAAACTCCAGCATCACACCCGCGATGACGGGAATGAAAAGTAGCATCATGTTCTGGAGCAGTAGCTGTGCGGTGTCTTCCAGGGCCTTGGGCAAGCGCTTGTAAAAAAGCAGACCGAGTAGCAGGAGTAGGGTGCCTAGAAGTGCTCCGGGAAGAGGAAGGTCGGTCGTGCGAACTACCAGTTCCCCAAGTAGTTGAAAGGCAAAAAGTACTGCAAGCGCATACAGCATAAGGGCAGCAAGCTCCTGAAAAAAGAGTGGCTGCCAAATCTCATGCAGCCAGTGAAGTGGGATGAAAGAGCGTCGCGTGAATTAAGGTAAAGCAGGCCGCCGACTATTGCTTGATGCGAATGACAGGCATATCTTGCTTGTCAGGTGCTCCGAATTCGGAGTCCTAGTGTCACTGAACGAGCTTAGGAGAAATCATCATGCTAACCGCACTCTACCGCGCACCTGTGTATGAACCTACGGTCGATGAATTGGAGACGCTCAAGAAGCTGGAGCTGGGTGAGGATGTATCGCTTTGGTCTGCTGCCAGGGAATACCTGTCTCGTCGTTTGCTTGAGCGAGGCCTAGTGGAGCAGGATGTACAAAAGCATTGGCATATTACTGAGTCGGGGCGGATGCTGATCCGGCGTCAGTTCTGAGGCGACCAAGGGTTTTCCCTTGGTATGCAGTTGCCTGATTTGAAGGCAATCAACCTTTACCCATCTTGATTACAAGGAGGAACGAAGTTTTGTCACTTTGAATTCACAGGATGATAACAATCTTATCCACATGAACTGTGGAGAAAAGGCGCTGCATCGGTCAGCGCTTTTTTGTGTATTGAGGGAAGAGGGGTGCTCTGCATTGACAATGCAAGTGCCTAGTTTGCAGTAGACATGCGCTGACGCTGAAAAGCTATTTTCCAGAGGGGAATGCCTCGATGCTTGCCCAACTAAACGAGGGTGAGCGCGTGAGAGCACTGTCTGCAAATGCTCAGTGATATGTAATTTGACTTGAGAAACGCAGCCTTCAGTGTCTGAAGCATGAAGGTGGTTGAGGGAAAGTTATGCACAGATTCTGTGCAATCCCGGAGAAATGGGTGGCTAAGAGCTGACTTTCCTTGCCCGGGCAAGGGAAGACTCTGAAAGCTGGCATGACGTACGCAGTTTGCCAGTTGCTCAAGCAATGAGCGCAGAGAATAGAAAAGCCGAGAAAGTGAGAATACTTTCTCGGCTTGGATATGTGGTGCCCGGGGCCGGAATCGAACCGGCACGCCTTGCGGCGGGGGATTTTGAGTCCCCTGCGTCTACCAATTTCACCACCCGGGCTTCGCTTAGCGCAGACGTGAATTATGGCACAGTATTGGACATGAAAAATTATTTGACCATCGAACATGCTATCGGTCACACGCCGCTGGTGGCATTGCAACGCATTGGCGCGGATGCGAATCGTGAGCGCGGAAATGTGGTGCTGGGCAAGCTCGAAGGCAACAACCCGGCCGGCTCCGTCAAGGATCGGCCTGCACTGTCCATGATCCAGCGTGCTGAAGAGCGAGGAGAGATCAAGCCGGGCGATGCACTGATTGAGGCTACGTCGGGCAATACCGGCATTGCCTTGGCCATGGCTGCTGCCATCAAGGGCTACCGCATGATTTTGATCATGCCCGAGGACTTGTCCATTGAACGCGCTCAGACCATGAAAGCCTATGGTGCCGAGCTGATCCTGACGCCCAAGAGTGGTGGCATGGAATATGCGCGCGATCTGGCTGATCAGATGGTGTCACAGGGCAAGGGGGTGCTGCTGGACCAGTTTGCCAATGCCGACAATCCACGTGCTCACTACGAGACTACAGGCCCCGAGCTGTGGGAGCAGACCGGCGGTGAGATCACGCACTTTGTGAGCGCCATGGGAACGACAGGCACGATCACCGGTGTTGCCAAGTTCCTCAAGGAAAAGAACCCCAATATCAAGATCATCGGTGCCCAGCCATCCGAAGGCTCGCGCATTCCCGGCATTCGCAAGTGGCCCGAGGAATACCTGCCCAAGATCTATGACGCGTCTTTGGTCGATGAGCTGGTCTATGTGACGCAGGATGATGCAGAAGACATGGCCCGCCGCATGGCGCGTGAAGAAGGCATCTTCGCGGGTATTTCTGCTGCCGGAGCGCTGTGGGTGGCCCAGGAAATTGCCAAGCGTGAGCAGAATGCGACCATTGTGTTTGTGGTGTGCGATCGTGGCGATCGCTATCTTTCCACGGGCGTGTTCCCCGCATAAGCACGTCTCAGAGAGACAATGCTCCAAATGACAGGCAGGGCTTATCTATCAAGCACTGCCTGCTATCAATATCAAGAATACGGAGAATCTCATGGCTTATGAGGTGCGCTTTTGTTCCCATTGCGCAACCGAGTTGCAGTGGATTGCCGCTCAGGAGGACAGTGGGGAGGTGCAGCGTCTGCGTTGCCCGAGCTGCGGCTTTACGCATTGGGGAAATCCGACGCCGGTGCTGGCCGCAGTAGTTGAGGGCGATGACGGCAGGGTGCTGCTGGCACGCAATGCGCTGTGGCAAGAAGGTGTGTTTGGCCTGATTACCGGCTTTATGGAGGCGGGTGAGTCGCCCGAGGCCGGTATTTGCCGCGAGGTGATGGAAGAAACCGGGCTGAGGGTAAAAGCCTTGCGGCTGTTGTGCTGCTCGGAGTTTCTGCGCATGAATCAGGTCTTGATTGCCTATCACGTACGAGTGGAAGGCAAGTCAGAGGATGTTTGGCTGTCCCCCGAGCTGCTGGAATACCGTTGGCAGACGGTAGAAGAGTCGCTGTGCTGGCCTTCTGGCACGGGCTATGCCTTGGCCGAGTGGGTCAGACAAAAGGGCTTTGAGCCGCGTTTTGGTGCTTTTCGTCCCGGACAGAATCCGGAGCCGGACCCCGCCAAATGGCCTGTGCGTTATTGGAGTGAAGATCCGCGCTTCACCGTGGCGCCCAAGCTCGATTGAGCAAAGACCGCGCTGCCACTGACAAAGCCGGGCTTTCCTACAATCCCTGCAAAAGAGGATTCCCATGCAAGTAGATCAAGAAGTCGATACCCGCGGCCTGAACTGTCCGCTGCCTATTCTCAAGGCCAAGAAGGCCCTGGCTGCCATGCAAAGCGGTCAGCTGCTCAAGGTGGTGGCCACCGATACCGGCTCCATTCGTGACTTTCAGGCCTTTGCCAAGCAGACGGGTAATGAGCTGGTCGAGCAGCAAACGGTGGGTGAGGAGTTCATACACATTCTCAAACGTCGCTGATACTGAAATGCTCTTGAATTGAGAGCTGATAGCGCATAAAAGGCCTGCAATTGCAGGCCTTTTATCGTTGAAATCAAGCAGTGACTTGCGTCAGATGCTCAGAGTTTTGAGGTATTCGCGGAAGCTGCTGCCCACATCGGGGTGCTGCAGTGCCAGCTCCACGGTCGCTTGCAAAAAGCCTTCCTTGCTGCCGCAGTCATAGCGTTTGCCTGCGTACTGGAAGGCATAAACGGCTTCATGGGCCATCAGGCGCTCGATGGCATCGGTCAGCTGTATCTCTCCGCCCACGCCCTTGGGCTGGTTGCGAATTTCGTCAAAGATGGCGGGTGTCAGCACATAGCGGCCGGCCACGCCCATGCGCGAAGGTGCGACTTCGGGTGCGGGCTTTTCGACGATCTCGTCAATGCGCATCAGAGGGCCACCTGCGGCTTCGCCCTTGACGATGCCGTAGCGCTTGGTGTGCTCCAGTGGCACTTCCTGCACGGCCAGCAGAGAGCGGCCTTGCTTTTGGAAGGCGGCAGTCATCTGCGCCATCACGCCGGGGCCGCCATCTTCACCCGTCATCAAGTCGTCGGCCAAGATCACGGCAAATGGTTCATTGCCAACTAGAGGCTCGGCGCACAGCACAGCATGGCCCAGACCCAGGGAGCGGGGCTGGCGCACGAACAGGCAGTTCATATCTGCAGGGCTGACGCTGCGTACCAGATCCAGCATGGCGTGCTTGCCGGCGTTTTCCAGTTCGTTTTCCAGTTCGTAGGATGTGTCGAAATGGTCTTCGATGGCACGCTTGCTGCGGCCGGTCACAAACACCATGTCACGGATGCCTGCCTCGTAGGCCTCTTCTACGGCGTACTGGATCAGTGGCTTATCCACCACGGGCAGCATTTCCTTGGGAGAGGCTTTGGTGGCTGGCAGAAAGCGGGTGCCCAGACCTGCCACAGGGAACACTGCCTTGCGGACGCGGGTTTGATTGCTCATGTGTTGATCGTGCTTATCGTTTCTGGATGGAGAAAAGGCGCAGTTGCCTGCGCCTTTTATTCGTCGAAGTTTACCGGTGATCAGCCCAAGCGAGCCAATTGCTCGTTGATGCGGGTCAGCGTTGCGCCAAAGTCGGCCAGGCGCTTGCGCTCCTGCTCCAGCACGGCGGCAGGGGCCTTGGCACAGAAGGCTTCGTTGCTCAGCTTGCCATTGGCCTTGGTGATTTCACCTTCCAGGCGCTTGGCTTCCTTGGAGAGGCGGACCTTTTCAGCAGCCACGTCGATTTCCACGAACAGCGCCATGCGGGCGTCGCCCACCACGGAGACGGGAGAGTGCTGTGCTTCGGCAGCCCAGGCAGCTTCGTCGTCGAATACCTTGACCTCGCTGAGCTTGGCCAGGTTTTTGAGCACAGCGGCATTGGCGCGCAGGAAGTCGCCACCTTCGGCAGAGCCGGCAATGGCCAGCAGCGGCAGGCGCTGAGCGGGAGAGACACCCATCTCGCCACGCAGGGCACGGCAGGCATCGACCATCTGCTTGATGCGGCCCACATACGCGATGGAGGCTTCGTCGATCTTGGCGGGCTGGGCTTCGGGGTAGCGGGCCACGGCGATGGAGTCGCCCTTCAGGCCAGCCACCGGCGCCACTTGCTGCCACAGCTCTTCCGTCACAAACGGAATGATGGGGTGTGCCAGACGCAGAATGGCTTCCAGCGTGCGGATCAGCGTGCGGCGCGTGGCCCGCTGCTGGGCCTCGTTGCCGGTCTGGATCTGCACCTTGGCGATTTCCAGGTACCAGTCGCAGAACTCGTTCCAAACGAAGTCGTAGATGGTGTTGGCGACGTTATCCAGACGGTACTCGGCAAAGCCCTTGGCCACTTCGGCTTCGACCTTTTGCAGCTGAGAGCTGATCCAGCGGTCGGGCTGGCTGAAGTGCATATAGCCGGCGAACTCGCCACCGGGCTGGCACTGCTCCTTGGTGTGCTCCTTCAGGCCACAGTCATAGCCTTCGCAGTTCATCAGCACAAAGCGCGAGGCGTTCCACAGCTTGTTGCAGAAATTGCGGTAGCCCTCGCAGCGCTTGCTGTCGAAGTTGATGGAGCGACCGAGCGAGGCCAGCGCGGCGAAGGTGAAGCGCAGTGCGTCCGCGCCATAGGCGGGAATGCCTTCGGGGAATTCCTTTTGCGTGTTCTTCTTCACCTGGGGGGCGGTCTCGGGTTTGCGCAGGCCGGTGGTGCGCTTTTCGAGCAAAGGCTCCAGCGAGATGCCGTCGATCAGATCCACGGGATCCAGCACATTGCCTTCGGACTTGGACATCTTCTTGCCCTGCGCATCGCGCACCAGGCCGTGGATGTAGACATGCTTGAACGGCACACGCCCGGTGAAGTGCGTGGTCATCATGATCATGCGCGCCACCCAGAAGAAGATGATGTCGTAGCCTGTGACCAGCACCGAGGAGGGCAGGTAGAGGTTGTAGTCATCATCTGCTGCGCTGCCTTGCTCGGGCCAGCCCATGGTGCTGAACGGCACCATGGCGGACGAGTACCAGGTGTCCAGCACGTCTTCGTCGCGGCGCAGCGTCTTGCCGGGCGCTTGTGCCTGGGCTTCGGCTTCGTTCTTGGCGACGTAGATATTGCCTTCTTCGTCATACCAGGCAGGAATCTGGTGGCCCCACCACAGCTGACGCGAAATGCACCAGTCCTGGATGTTGTTCATCCACTGGTTGTAGGTGTTCACCCAGTTTTCTGGAACAAAGGTCACGTCGCCATTGGCCACGGCGTCGATGGCCTTCTGGGCGATGGACTTGCCGGTGGGGTCCTGGTCGCTGACCTTGCTCATGGCGATGAACCACTGGTCGGTCAGCATGGGCTCGATCACCTGGCCGGTACGGTCGCAGATCGGCACCATCAGCTTGTGCTTCTTGATCTCGACCATCAGGCCCAGCTCTTCCAGGTCGGCCACGATGGCCTTGCGGGCCACAAAGCGGTCCATGCCGCGGTACTTCTCGGGCGCTTCGTCGTTGATCTGGGCGGTCAGGTCCAGCACCGTGATCATGGGCAGGCCGTGGCGGATACCGACCTGGTAGTCGTTCTGGTCGTGCGCAGGCGTGACCTTCACCACGCCGGTGCCAAATTCCTTGTCCACATATTCGTCGGCAATGATGGGGATCTCGCGGCACACCAGCGGCAGCTTCACAGTCTGGCCGATCAGGTGCTTGTAACGCTCGTCTTCGGGGTGGACCATCACGGCCACGTCGCCCAGCATGGTTTCGGGGCGGGTGGTGGCCACGACCAGATTGCCTTCGCCGCTGGTCAGCGGATAGGCGATATGCCAGAGCGAACCGTCTTTTTCCTGGCTCTCTACTTCAAGGTCAGAAACGGCCGATTGCAGCACCGGGTCCCAGTTCACCAGGCGCTTGCCGCGGTAGATCAGGCCTTGCTGGTACAGCTTCACAAATGTCTCGGTCACCACCTTGGACAGCTTGTCGTCCATGGTGAAGTACTCGCGGCTCCAGTCCACGGTGTCGCCCATGCGGCGCATTTGCGTGGTGATGGTGTTGCCGGACTTTTCCTTCCACTCCCAGATTTTGTTGGTGAACTCGTCACGACCTAGGTCATAGCGGCTCACGCCTTGCGTCTGCAGCTGGCGCTCCACCACGATCTGGGTGGCGATGCCCGCATGGTCGGTGCCGGGAATCCAGGCCGTGTTGTAGCCCTTCATGCGGTGGTAGCGCGTCAGCGAATCCATGATGGTCTGGTTGAACGCGTGGCCCATGTGCAGCGTACCGGTCACATTGGGTGGAGGCAGCTGGATGGAGAAATTGTTGCCTGCAGCGGTGGCTTCGGCACCGGGCTGGCCCGTGCCACGATAGCCGGCGTTGCCGTAGCCGCGCTTTTCCCACTCGGGGCCCCAATGGGCTTCGATGGAGGCGGGTTCAAAAGACTTGGAGAGGCTGTCGAGGCCGGGCTGTTGAATGGTGTCGCTCATGGCTGCGTGGCTAGGAATTCTGAAAATGAAAACGGCATCCAGAAGAAGGGATGCCGTCTGCATAGAAATTAGGACGGATTGCCAATGATTTTAGCGATCCGGTGCGCTGATGAGCGCGGTAGGCCTTATTTAGCCTTCTGGCGCTTATCTATCAAGCGAAAGTAGCTATAAAACAGATACTGATTGAGCTAACGGTACTTTGAATAAGCATGTCCCAGCAAAGGGACAGCGAGCAAGGGCCGCCCCGCAGCGAAGCAGAGAGGGGGAAGCGGCGTAGCCGCTCAGGGGGTGTTATTTGCTAGGCACAAATTCCGGCCGGTCATTGGACTGGGGCTTGAGGTTGGCGTCGGTCTTGCCCTCGGCGCGCTCCTTGAGCCATTGCTCCTTGCGCGCCGTCCATTCCTGCAGGCGTGCATGAGCCGTGGTGCTTTCCTTTTGCATCTGAACCGCATCGGCCAGCTGGGCCGTCAGCTCCAGACGGATGCCGTTGGGGTCGAAGAAGTAGATGCTCTTGAAGATGTGGTGATCGGTCACGCCCAGCACTTCCACACCGCAGGCCTGCAGGCGGGCTTTGGTGTTTTCCAGCTCTTCGACGGTATCGACGCGAAACGAGATGTGGTTGATCCAGATCGGCGTGTTGGGCGATGGCAGAGCCGCCTCGTCGTCGCCAATGTCGAAGAAAGCGATGAACGAGCCATCCTTCAGGCGAAAGAAGAAGTGGGTGTAGGGGCAGTACTCGCCCGTGGAGGGCACGTAGTCGCTCTGGATGATGTGGTAGAGCGGCAGGCCCAGGATGTCTTCGTAGAAGTGGCGCGTCTCCTCCGCATCCTTGGCCTTGTAGGCGTAGTGATGCAGCTGCTGCACGGCAGCGGGCTGGGGCAGGCCGCTCATGTCAACGCGCTGAGGCTGGGAGTAGACCGGAGTGGGGGCGGCTTGGCTCATGTGATGTCTCCTGTAATGGGTTCAGTGTTGTGATTCTACTATTCGTAATTTATTAACCTATAAGAAATTTTGCGTAGAGGGGTTTGTGCCTCAAAAGCGACGGCCCGCAAAAAAGCCCAGGCCGCTTGCGCGAACTGGGCCAAAGAGAGAGCCCGCAAGGGTTCCGCTCGAGAGTTGTTGCCGACCTAGATTACTGCTTCACAGCTTCGATCGACATCACCAGGCGCACTTCCTTGGGGAAGCCGTAGGGAATGCCGTAGTTCACGCCCCACTGGGTACGGTCGATGGTGGCTTCGAAGTCGCCGCCGCAGACTTCACGCTTTTGCAGCATGGGGCTTTCGTAGCAGGTGAACTTGTGAGCCTTGATGGTCATGGGGGCGGTCTTGCCCATCATGGTCAGCTGGCCGGTGACTTCCTTGAGCTTGTCGCCATCAAACACAAACTTGTCGGAAACAAATTTGGCTTCTGGGAATTTTTCGACATTGAAGATGTCGGCGCTTTGCAGGTGCTTGTTGAAGGACGGTGTGCCGGAGTTCACCGAAGTCATGTCCAGGCTCACTTCCACCTTGCCAGTCTTGGCTGCCTTGTCGAACTCGACGGTGCCGCTCTTCTTGTCAAAACGCACGCGGTTGGTCGACGCGCCGAAGTGGTCGATCTCGAACGTCGCAAAGGTGTGCGTGGGGTCGATGGCGTAAGTGGCAGGAGCTGCCTGGGCAGCAGTGGCAAGCAGGGAAGCAGCGGCCAGGGCGAACAGAGTGGAACGCATGGTGAAAACTCCTTTAGGGATTGAAACTATCAAAATGTGAGCTATCAGCGCTTATCCATCAAGCAATAGAGGCTGAAAACACTTAAATCTTGTCCACGCCGGTCAAAGCCAGCTTGAACTGCACATTGACCTCGTCGGCCACCATGGAGGTGTCTTTCCAGTCGCCGTCGCCGATCTTGAAGTTCAGGCGCTTGAGGGGAAGGGTGCCGGTCGCCGTAGTGGTCGCACCGGACTGAGTCAGCGTCACGGGCAGACTGACTTTCTGGACATTGCCCTTGATGGTCAGCGTGCCATCCACCTGGTACTTGCCGCCACCCAGGGCCTTGACGGCGCTGGAGTCAAACGTGGCCTGGGGAAACTTGGCCACGTTGAACCAGTCTGCCTTGGGCAGCTCGGCATCGGTTTCCTTGGCGCCCATGGTGGCGCTGCCGGTATCTACCGTGAAGTGGATCTTGCTGGCTTCGGGCTTGGCGGTGTCGAAGGCAATCTTGGCGTCAAACTTCTTGAAGTGGCCCTTGAGCGGCACACCCATCTGCTTGGCTTCAAAGTTGACGGCGCTTTGTGCAGGCACCAGAGCCTGTGCGGCCTGTGCGGCCGTGCCGATGAAGGAGCTGGCAATCAGGGCGGTAGTGAAAAAGGCTTTCATACAAAACATCCTGTAAACATTGGGGAAAATTCAAAAGCTGGCGAACTCTGAAGCGAGGGGTAGCAAGCCCAACAACAAAGCTGTCGTCCCCCTCCCTGAGGAAAGGGAGGCGGCAAAGCCGCTCAGGGGGTGATTCTTTTCAACAAACCATCGCGGTCAATGAACTGGTGCTTGATGACGGCTGCAACATGCATCATCACCAGTGCGGCCAGTGCATAGGCCAGATAGCCATGCCAGGGCTTGAGGGTTTCGGCTAGCTCAGGGCTTTTGCTCACCAGATCGGGCAGCGGAATCTGACCAAACAGAACGATAGGGAAGCCTGCCGCCGAGCTGTACATCCAGCCCACGAGCGGAATGGCGAAGAACAGCACATACATCAGGTGGTGCACGCCGTGATGGGCGGCGCGCTGCCAGCCGGGCATGGTGCGGGTAACGGCCTCGGGTAGCGCGGGTGGGCGGTGTGTGATGCGCCAGATCAGTCGCAGCACCGACAGCAGCAAAATCGCCATCCCTGCCCATTTATGCCAGTTGAAGTACTTGAGGCGAGCGGGTGAAAAGGGCAGGCCTGTCATATACAGACCAAAGCCAAAAATGCCGATCAGTGCTGCGGCCAGAACCCAGTGCAGGGCGATGGCGGTACCGGTGTAGCGGGAGCTGGGGGTCATGGAAACTGCAATCAGAAAATGTGGCACGAGCCCTGGCTCGTTGAAACTGCCATGCAGTGTATGAAGCGGCAAATGCAAAAAGGTTCAGCGGGATTGAGGTCTCAGTTCAAAAAAGCTGAATGGATAAACGGCGGCGGCGCAAAAAAAGCCCCGGCCTCTCTGCGAAGGGCGGGGCTGTATGCGAGAGGGGGAGTTGCTATTCCTCGCGTGCCGGATTGTCCTGCAGTACCACCATGGATTGGGCGGCCAGCTTCCAGGCGATGGCCGAGGCTTCCATGTCGCCGCGATGCTCGGCCATCAGCGCCAGGCGTTGCCAGGCACGGGTGCGCAGTTGCGGGTCTTGCAGCAAGGGGGCAGCGCGGGTCAGCAATTGCTGTGCCTTGCCCCACAGCTCACGCTGCACGCAAGCCATGCCAGCCAGGTACTGCAGGCGTGGCTCGCGTGGGTTGGCGTTGGCGGCGGCTTCCATGCGGGCCAGCCAGGCACCATCGAGCTTGCCCAGGCAGGACTGGAGCACCTGCACCAGCTTGGGTAAATGGATTTCGGTGCGGGGGCTGGGCTGAGTCAGCAAGTGCTCCCAGACCGGCAGCAGCCAGGCGCGGGCCTGACCGGCATCGCCGCCCAGCCCGATAAGGCGCTCTGTTGCCGGGATGGCGACTTCGGGCATGGCCCGTTCTTCCTCTTCCAGGGACAGCCAGAATTGCTGCAGCGAAGAAGTGTCGCGGGCGTCACGAATGCTGGCCAGCAGCAGGCCGCGCACCACGCTCGCCGAGGCCGCTGGAGAAAACGCACGGTGCTTGGCGAGTAGCCGCGCGGTGTCGAGTGCAACCTGCGTCTCTCCGGCCAGACGGGCCGCCTTGAGCTTGATGCGCAAGGCAATGGTGCGGCGAGCCGCGCCCTGAGGCAGCTCGCCCAGGCGGCGAATGGATTCTGCGGCATCACGGTCATCCAGTGCCCAGCGGGCGGCACGCATTTGCGCGCCTTCGCGGATCTCGGCATCCTGCGTGCTGCCTGGCTCAGGCAATGCATCCAGTGCCTTTTGCCAATGCTTGTCGCGCAGGGCGGTGTCCTGCAGTGCGTGAGAGGCATCTGCGGCAATGAGGTGGGCCGTGGCGCTCAGACGTTCACCGTAAGGCAGGCCAGCCTTGGCTTCGCGCAGGGCCTGCTCGGAAGAGAGCGCCGTGAGCGCAGCCTTGCGGGCACGCAGAAAGCGACCTGCCTGCAGATGGGAGAGCGCTTCGAGCAGGCACTGGTTCATGCCGCGCTCGCGCTGCTGAATGCGCCAGCGGCGTGCCTGGTGCGGCATCTGCAGCAGCGCACTGAGCGCGCGCAGCGCGAAATAAATCAGGGCAAACAGCAAGAAGAGCAGAACCAGCGCCAGGTTGAGCGACATGTCCACCCGGTAGGGGGACCAGAACCAGGTCACGGTGCTTTGGTTGTTGCCCGCAAACAAAGCCGTGGCCACCGCCACGGCAAACAAGCCAATGAGCCACAGGGCTGCACGCATTTGATGTGTCCTCCCCGATTCAGCGGCCAGCCGCCGCAGTACTCAGCGCGTTCAAGGTGTCATCCAGTTGCACGCGCTCACCCGAGTGCAGGTTGGCCTGGATCTGCTGCAGCTGGGCTTGGGCAATCTGGGTGCGGCGCGAGCGCCCGTCAAAGTACTTGTTGAGCAGTGCCCCGGCAGCGCTGAGGTCGGCTCGTGCAGAGCTCCATTGGCGCGACAGCAAGGCAAGGCGGGCGTTGAGCAGCTGCAGCTTGAGGTTTTCACGCAGGAAATAGCCTTGCTCGGGCGCCAGCAGCGCCACTTCGGGGTGGTCTATGCGGCGCACGCGCACCAGATCGGATGCGCCGTCCTTGAAGGCTTCCCAGGCGCGCAGGCCATGGCCTTGCCACCAGGCCCATTGCATTGGCGAGGTCTCTGCAGGCGCGTCGGCAGAAGAGGGGGAAGCCGTCTTGAGCGGCTGTGCATCTCGTGAGCGCGGCCTGCCCACTTCGTTGATGAGGGCCAGATCATCGACTTGGCGAATCAAGTCTTCGATGCGGCTGAGAACCCCTTTGGTGTCGGTCACGCTCATGCGCGAGAGCCGATCCAGATCCATTTCAATGGCTCGGACCACTGGAGCCAGACGTGGCTGGGCCGTGCTCTCCACCCGCTTCTGGGCGGACTTGAGCGTGGCGACCAGGGGCTGCAGGCTGCCCGAGAATTCGGCTTGCTGCTGAGCCATGCGCACCGCGGACTCGATATCGGCGACCAGGTTTTCATCGCGCGAGCGCGACATGCTCTGCATCAGCTCTTCAAGCTGATTGCGCTGCAGGTTCAGCTCGCTGACACGCGCCTCCATCACGGAGACCCGGGCAGCGCTGTCGCGGGCCAGATCCTGTGCATCCTTGGCCAAGGTGCGAGCTTCTACGGCCTGAGCACCGGACTGGGCTGACTGGCGTGCCAGCTGCTCTTGCATATTGCCCACGCGCTGCCACAGCATGCCGCAGGCCACAAGGGCGGCAACAGCCACAGCACCCAGCGTCAGAACCAGCGCTGCCGGTGCTCCCTTGCTGGGGCGTGCTGCGGTGGATTGCTCCGGGCTGGGAGGTGTGGCGGCGGAAGGGATTTCTGCGTGGGGAATGGCATCAGAGCTCATAGCGCTGATTCTATAGACGCCACCACGTCTTTCAGACTTGGGCGACTGTGAAGAATCCGACCGAACCCGGCAGAAAGTGCTTTGTTTGCAATGCGTTCATGGGTAGTGAGCGCAAACCCTTGCGACCATTGCTGCCGGGGGAGAAGTTGTTGCAGGTTGGCAACAGCTTCTGAGCTGCTGAACAGCCAGAGACTGCCGTCGCTGGCCGCCTGCTGTGCCAGATCGTGCTGCTGCGGCGTCCAGGCAGGAAGCTGGCGCTCATACACCGCCAGCAGCTCTACTTCGGCGCCGGCTTCGCGCAGCTTGGCGGCCAACCAGTCGCGCCCCGCGCCCTGAAGGGCTGTGGCGCTGGCGCTGCCGGAGTAAGCGGGGCTGCCAGCGGGGCTAGCTCCACGTACTATGAGCACACGGTCACCGGCTCGAATCTGGTCATGCACGTTCTGCCACAGGGATTCGGACTCGAACTGCGAAGCATCTGGCGAAGGGCCGTCGATTTGCGCCGATGGCAGACCCGCTTGCAGCAAGGCGCTCTCCGTGCCGGGGCCGGGAGTCCATGCTCTGATATCAGTAGCTAAAAGCGCTTTTCTATCAAGTGTTTCAGGGCTATTTGATGCAAAAAAATGCTGTACGGCATTACCGCTGACAAACATCACGGCCCGATAGTGGCCGGGCTGCAGTGCGCGCTGGCGAGCGCTTGCCAGCGCGGCTTGCGCCGCAGCATCAGTGCAGGGCCCTATGGCCATGAGCGGCAGAGCCTCGGCCTGCAGGCCATGGGCGCGAAAAGCCTCTACCCACGTCTTTGCATCATGCAAAGGGCGGGTGACCAGAATGCGGCGCATGGCTAGAGAGGCTCAGGCTTGCTTGGGGGCGGCTGGAATGGCTCCTGCAGCTTGCAGCTGGGCAGCCAGCCTTTCGCCCAGGGCATTGGCGCTGGCAAAGTCGGTGACGGTGGCGCTGGCCTGCACTCGCACAAGACCCTTGTCGCCTTCCAGATCGCCCCAGGCAGCATCCATGTGCAGGGTGTCACCTTCGAAACGGCCGAATGCTGCCAGCGGCATGGAGCAGCTGCCGCCCATGCAGCGGCTGACGGCACGCTCGGCCGTTACGGTCAGCCAGGTGGGCATGTGGGCCAGCGGTGCCAGGGCATCAATGATGTCCTGACGGTCGGCTCGCACCTCTATGCCCAGAGCGCCCTGGCCAGCGGCGGGCAGCATCTTGGCAGGATCAAACTTGGCGCGGATGCGCTCGCTCATCTCCAGGCGCATCAGTCCGGCCGCTGCCAGCACGATAGCGTCGTACTGGCCTTCATCGAGCTTGCGCAAGCGGGTGTTGACGTTGCCGCGCAGCGCTTCGATCTTGAGGTCGGGGCGCAGGGCCTGCAGCAGGGCCTGGCGGCGCAGGCTGGAGGTGCCGACCACGGCGCCCTGGGGCAGCTCGTCAAGCGATGCGTATTTGTTGGAGACAAAGGCGTCGCGCGGGTCTTCGCGGGTCATCACGCAGGCCAGCACAAAGCCTTCGGGCAGCTCCATGGGAACGTCCTTCAGGGAGTGCACGGCCAGATCGGCGCGGCCTTCTTCCAGAGCGACTTCCAGCTCCTTGACGAACAGGCCCTTGCCACCGACCTTGGACAAGGCGCGGTCCAGAATCTGGTCGCCCTTGGTGGTCATGCCCAGCAGCTGCACCGCATGACCACGGCTGCGCAGAATGGCCTGCACATGCTCGGCCTGCCACATGGCCAATTGGCTTTCGCGTGTGGCAATGGTGATGGAGGCGGGAGTGGTTGACGGGAAATTCATGGCTGGCGCTGTATCTGACGGGTAACGGGGAATGCTAGCATGGCGAGTTGCCTTACACAGTGCCCAAGGAGAATAGTCGATGCCTTCCGCCAGCCCCAAGAGTGCCGCACATGCAGACAAGAATGCGGAGAAGTCGGTACGCAAGACCGACAAGGATTTGCCGCTGATTGAGGACATCAGACTGCTGGGGCGCATTCTGGGAGATGTGATCCGTGAGCAGGAGGGTGGGGCAGCCTACGAGCTGGTGGAGCAGGTGCGCCAGCTCTCGGTAGCCTTTCGCCGCGACGCCGACGAGGCGGCGGACAAGGCGCTCAAGAAGCTGCTCAAGGGGCTGTCCAGCGACCAGACGGTGAGCGTGATTCGCGCCTTTACCTATTTCTCGCATCTGGCCAATCTGGCCGAAGACCGTCACCACATCCGCCGCCGTGCCGTGCACGAACGTGCCGGCAATACGCAGGAAGGCAGCATCGAGGTGGCACTGGCGCGCTTGCGCTGGGCCGGTATTTCGTCGGCCACCGTGGCCAAGACCCTGGCCAACAGCTTCATCTCGCCCGTGCTCACGGCGCACCCGACCGAGGTGCAGCGCCAGAGCATTTTGACGGCAGAGCGCCGCATTGCGCAGCTGCTGGCCGAGCGCGATGACATCTTGATGCGTGCCCAGCTCTACAACAGCGCCAAGGATGCGCTGACACCCCGTGAGCTGGCGCGCGTGGAAGCCCAGCTGCGCGCCTGCGTGGCCCAGCTGTGGCAGACCCGGCTGCTGCGCCACTCCAAGCTGACGGTGGCCGACGAGATCGAAAACGCCCTGTCTTATTACGAGGCCACGTTCCTGCAGGAGATTCCCAAGATCTACGAGCAGCTCGAGCAGGAGCTGGGTGAGAAGCTGCCCGAGCAGAGCTTTTTGCGCATGGGCCAATGGATTGGCGGCGACCGCGACGGCAACCCCTTTGTGACCGCCGAAAGCCTGGAGCTGGCCCTTTCGCGCCAGGCCGATATGGCGCTGCGCCACTATCTGCGCGAGGTGCACTATCTGGGGGGCGAGCTGTCGCTGTCCGCCAATCTGGTGAACATCACGCCTGAGATGCAGGCGCTGGCCGATGCATCCCCAGACCACAATGTGCACCGTAGCGACGAGCCTTATCGACGTGCCCTGACCGGTGTCTATGCCCGGCTGGCCGCCACGCTCAAGCAACTGACGGGAGGGGAGGCCGCACGCCATGCGGTGGTGCCGCAAAATGCCTACGCTTCGGCCCAGGAGTTTCTGGCCGACCTGCAAATCATTGACGATTCGCTCTCGCGCTACCACGGTGATGCGCTGGCACCTCAGCGTCTGCGGCCCTTGATACGGGCGGTGCAGGTGTTCGGCTTTTATCTGGCCACCGTGGATCTGCGCCAGAGCTCGGACAAATACGAAGAGGTGGTGTGCGAGCTGATGGCCGCGGCCAAGGTGGAGCTGGACTACAGCCACCTGCAAGAAGATGCCAAGTGTGCGCTGCTGGTGAGGCTGCTCGAAGATGCTCGTCCCTTGCGGGTGATGGGGGCGGACTATAGCGAACACACACGCAGTGAGCTGGCGATTTTCGAGACTGCCAAGCGCCTGCGTGAGCGCCAGGGGGCCGAGGCCATACGCCACTGCATCATCAGCCACACCGAGACCGTCAGCGACTTGCTGGAAGTGCTGCTGCTGCAAAAAGAGGTGGGCCTGATGCGTGGCACGCTGCAAGATGGCGCGCAGTGCGATCTGATCGTGGTGCCACTGTTCGAGACCATTGAGGATCTGCGCAACGCCGAGCCCATCATGCGCCGCTACTACCAGTTGCCCGGCATTACCGAGCTGGTCAAGAAAAGCGGTGGTGAGCAGGACATCATGCTGGGCTATAGCGACAGCAACAAGGACGGCGGCATCTTCACCAGCAACTGGGAGCTGTACCGTGCGGAAATCGCGCTGGTCGAGCTGTTTGATGATCTGGGAGATCACTTCGGCATTCGCCTGCGCATGTTCCATGGCCGCGGCGGCACCGTGGGGCGTGGCGGTGGCCCCAGCTACCAGGCCATTCTGGCCCAGCCCCCAGGTACGGTGCGCGGCCAGATTCGCCTGACCGAGCAAGGCGAGGTCATTGCCTCCAAATACGCCAACCCCGAAATTGGTCGCCGCAACCTGGAAACCCTGGTCGCTGCCACGCTGGAAGCCACGCTGCTGCAGCCGACCAAGCCCGCGACCAAGGCCTACCTGGAGGCCGCTGCCTTTTTGTCCGAGGCCAGCATGAAGGCCTATCGTGCGCTGGTCTATGAGACTCCGGGCTTTACCAATTACTTTTTCAGCAGCACGCCGATTCGCGAAATCGCCGAGCTGAACATTGGCTCGCGCCCCGCATCGCGCAAGGCCACGCAGGCCATCGAAGATTTGCGCGCCATTCCCTGGGGCTTTAGCTGGGGCCAGTGCCGCTTGACCCTGCCGGGCTGGTATGGCTTTGGTTCGGCCATCGAGAATTTCATTCAGCGACCCGGCAAGGATGCCAAAGCGCAACTGGCGCTGCTGCAGAAGATGTACCGCCAGTGGCCGTTCTTTCGGGCGCTGCTGTCGAACATGGACATGGTGCTGGCCAAGAGCGATTTGAATCTGGCCTCGCGCTATAGCGAGCTGGTGACGGACACGCGCATGCGCCGCCGCATCTTTGGTGCGATTGAGGCCGAGTGGCAGAAGACGGTCGAGGCGCTGAACCAGATCACGGGCGATCAGGAGCGGCTGGCACACAACTCCGCGCTGGCACGCTCCATCCGCCACCGCTTTCCATATATCGACCCGCTGCATCACCTGCAGGTCGAACTGGTGCGCCGCTGGCGTGCCGGCCAGACCGACGACAAGGTCAAGAACGGCATCCACCTGTCCATCAACGGCATTGCCGCGGGCGTGCGCAATACGGGTTGAGGCAAAGAGAATGTTTAAAAACAGTAGCTGCTTGCGCTAACGAATAAAGGGTTTCAGAGATAAAAATATCTGAAACCCTTTTATATATGGCGCTACCAGCTATGAAAATGATTGCGAAGGTGAAAACTGGCGCACCTTCAAGGCAAGGGACAGCAAGCAAGGGCCGCCCCGCAGCGATGCTGTCGTCCCCTTGGGGGGAAGCCGCGTAGCGGCTCAGGGGGGAGTCATCCCCTCAGTGCAACATGAGGGACCCAGCAGCCTTGCTCTTGCCAGCGCGTGCCGGAGGATTGCACAGGCCACACTGGTAGTGGCGTGCGTTCTCATAAGGCTCGGTCACAAACTGGCCCTTGCAGGTCGAGCACTGTGTGCGCGTCAGCATCTGCGCATCGACAAACTTCACCAGGCGCCAAGCGCGGGTAAAGGACAGCAGCACATCCAGCTCGGCGGCCTGAATCTGTTCGGTATAGAGGCGGTAGGCCTTGGTCAGCTGCTCGGCCGTGTCCAGCTCCACGCCCTTGGACAGGTATTCGTAGATGTTGAGAAACAGCGAGCTGTGAATGTTTTCCTGCCAGGTCAGAAACCAGTCCGTGGAAAACGGCAGCTGGCCCTTGGAGGGAGACTTGCCCGAGATTTCCTTGTACAGCCGGATCAGGCGCTCATAGGACAGCGTGGTCTCGGACTCCAGCACCTGCATGCGGGCGCCCATCTCGATGAGCATGGCGGCGCGCTCGATTTGCTTGGATTCGTTGAGAACGCTTTTGGTGGCAGTCTTGGCGGCGGGCATCAGTCTCTCCTTCAAACCAGGTCGTTGCTAACGGGTGCTCAGAGCACTTCGGAGACACGGCTGGCCATCAGGATGTTGGCGTGCAGCGTATTGGTGGCGGCGTTGGCGATTTTGTTGCCGCTGTGGTTGGTCAGCAGGCCCCAGACCATCTCGTCATCGGCGCGGAAGCTGGCCAGCAGGGTATTGCGCGATGCCAGCTTGAGCACCTGGGCCGAAGACAGCGAGCCCAGCAGATCGCAGGACTCTTCATTCAGACCCAGTCGGAACACGGCCTCGGCCTTGTCCTGGCGGATCAGGGTCTGGGCCAGCATCAGATAAGTGAGGTTGGCTTCGCGGATCTCGGCAAGCAGTTGTTCGTTCGTCATGGGTCAGTCCTTTCAATCGCTACAGACCGCAACGGCTTACACATCAGGCTTCAGAAGTGTTTCGATCTGTTGAAATGAATTGTGTTTCAAGCCCAAATCGAACTGAAGTCGGGGCAGGACGGTGCCGCAAGTCTGGTTGCGCAAGGGGCTGTGTCGGATTTCCCTTACCCGGCAGACGGCGTGGCGGCAGAAGGTGGCCGCCGGAGTGTGGGTGCCATTGATTCAGGTCATGGACTGCTGGCCTGGGTATTGTGAGACTGTCTGAAAAACGACAAACGGAGAAATAAACGGCTTTTGCGCGCCATCTGGACGTATCTGACATACAGCGGTGGGCCAGTGCTGGTGATAGTTGCGTGAATCAGGTCGATGCATGGCATCAAGGTTTTCAGGAGCGTGTATGAGTCGCAAGTTCTTCAGTCCTCCAGACGCCAGGCGCAGCCGCTGGCGGGATGTGCTGCTGACGACCGATCCCCGGCTGCGCATGTCCTTGACCACCACCGGCTTTGCCTGTTTGCTCATGGCGTTTTGCATTCTGGTCATGGAGTGGCTGGGGCGCGCGGGAGTGGCGAATCCTCAATGGGTGCGCTGGTGGTCCTTGGCCAGTGGCGCGGGCGTGCTGCTGAGCTTTGCCTTGATTCGCAGCGGCGTGACGCGGCACTGGGAGGATCCGGCCTTCACCGCAGTGCAAATGCTTTTGGCCATTACCAGCAATGTGGTGGCCTATGTGATAGCGGGCCCTGCGCGCGGCGTTCCGCCGCTGGTGCTGAGCATCATCATGATGTTTGCGGTGTTCGGGTTGCGGCCTTCCAGGCTCATGGCGGTGACGCTGTATGGCTTTGTGGCCTATGCCGTTGCGGGCGCCGTGGTGTACTGGGGGCTTCCCAATGACACCATGCAGGGTTTTTTTGCGGCGATTTACCTGGCAGTGGTGAGCATCGTTTTGATCATGACGGCGGCCTTGAGTCTGCATGCCAACTCCATGCGAGAGCGGCTTCAGGTGCAAAAGCAGGAGTTGGCTGAGGCGGTGGCACAGATTCATGAGGTGGCCACCAGAGATGAGCTGACCGGCCTTCCCAATCGGCGCTACATGCAGGACATGCTGAGGCTGGAAGAGTTGCGTGCTAGACGCAGCGGGCAGCCTTTGCTGGTGGCACAGCTGGATCTGGATTTTTTCAAGAAGGTGAATGACAGCTATGGCCACGCGGCAGGCGATCAGGTGTTGCAGGACTTTGCCCGCAAAGTGCAAAGCTGCATTCGTGCCACGGACATCTGGGCCCGCTGGGGCGGCGAGGAGTTTGTGCTGCTGATGAGCAACACCAGCCGGGCAGATGGCGCCAAGCGACTGGAGCATGTCAGAGCCAGGGTGGCTGAGCACCCTGCGGTATTGGCATCCGGCCTTCGGGTCGCCTACACCGTCTCCATCGGGGCGGCTTTGCTGCAGAGCGCAGAGAGTACCGAGGCCTTGCTGGAGCGTACCGACGCTGCTTTGTACCGGGCCAAGAGTGAAGGACGCAACCGTGTGGTTTGGGCAGAGGGCAGGCTGCCTCCGTCTCTGGCGCCTGCTCGCGGCAGGGTCAGCCCCGCTCCACCGGCCGAGAGGGCTGACTGCACCACTCGCTCCAGCTACCTGCAAACAGAGCTGTAGGAGCAAAGCCCGCAATGCGCATGGCCAGCACATTGGGGGTGGCGCTGACGCCGCTGCCGCATTGATGAACCACGGTGGCAGGATCGCGCCCGGCCAGCAACTCCTCAAACTCGGCCTTGAGCAGGGCGGCAGGCTTGAACCGGCCATCGGCTGCAATATTGCTGCTAAAGGGGCGGTTGAGGGCTCCAGGAATATGGCCCGCCACAGGGTCCATGGGCTCGACCTCTCCGCGGTAGCGGGCAGGTGCGCGAGCATCGATCAAGGTCTGGGTGGGCTGACCCAGCTCGGCCTCGACCTGAGCCGCGGTCTTGAGGGTTTCCAGTGGTTCGCTCAGCTCGAAGTTGGACTGGAAATGGCGGGGCTCTTCGCCGCTGCTGATGCTGTGCCCGGCCGTCTGCCAGGCTTGCAAGCCACCATCGAGCACGGCCACGGCATCGTGCCCGGCCCAACGCAGCATCCACCACAGGCGGCCGCAATAGTTGGCCTGGTTGCGGTCATAGATGACGGCCTGCATCTCGTTGGAGAAGCCGACGGAGGACAGCCATGCGGCAAAGCGCTCCCGCGTGGGCAAAGGGTGGCGGCCGCCTGAGGCGGCTTGCACGCTGGTGGCAACCTGTCCGGTTTCGCCAGGAGTGCCGTGTGGGGCACTGAGGTTCTTGTCCAGATCGGCAAACACCGCGCCGGGAATATGGGCCTCAAGATACTGCGCGTGTCCGGATGAAGGCTTCATGAGGTCAAAGCTGCAGTCAAACACCATCAGGGGCTTGCCGCTGGCTTTGAGACGGGCCAGATCTTCAGCAGAGATCAGCGTGTTCAATGAGGTGGTCATGGAGGCTCCTTTGCCTGAGATTATGCGACGGTGTCACGCCCTGACAGTGCTGCCTGGCAGCATGGGACCCAGGTGAACTGAAAAGAAAGAAAAGCAATGGAACAGACAAAATCCAACGGGCTGCTGGTCGTTTTCTCGCACGGCAAAGAATCGGGGCCTTGGGGCAGCAAGATTCAGGCGCTGGCAGACATTGCCAAAGAGATGGGAGCGCAGGTGCTCTCCATCAACTATCGCCAGGGGGCTGATGGCCAGTTGTTTGACCAGGATGGCTGCGGTGAGCCGGAGCGGCGCGTGCAGCAGTTGTTGTCAAGCGAATTGCCTGCGCATGAAAAGCTGGTGCTGGTGGGCTCCAGCATGGGCGGTTATGTATCAGCGGTGGCCAGTGAACAGCTGTGGCCTGCAGGGCTGTTCTTGCTGGCGCCTGCGTTTTATCTCACAGGCTATGCCCAGCAGCAGCCGGTTGCCTGCGCAGCACATACCTTGCTGGTGCATGGCTGGCGCGATGACGTTGTGCCGGCAGCGCACAGCGTGGCCTTTGCCTGTCGGCACAGGGCGGCGCTGCATTTGCTGGATGGGGATCACCGATTGAACAGTGCTTTACCGAGCATAAAACCATTGTTTCGCCAGTTTTTGGCAGATGTTCTGGCCGAAAGGGCGTTGCCGGAATCAGCTGCGTGAGCGCAAGGCTGTGGCCGCTGCGCCGCTGAGCACGATGAGGGCAATGCCCACCCAGCCGATCAGCGGAATGCTTTCGCCAAACAGCACCAGGCTGAACAGAGCGGCAAACACAATGCCTGAATATTGGAGGTTGGCGACAACCAGGGTGTTGCGCTTGCTGCCTGCGGAGGCATAGGCCTTGGTCATGCAGACCTGTGCCATGGCGGCCAGCACACCCACGGGTAGCAGCCATAAGGCGCTCCAGCCGGGGAAGGGTGACAGGCCCGTGAGCAGCATGGTGGCGCCGCCTGCAACGGCTGAGCCCAGTGAAAAATAGAACACCACGCGGGTTTCCGGCTCTCCCAGGCGGGATAGCGTGGTGACTTGCATATAGGCCATGGCGGCAAACATGCCGCCAAACAACCCGCCCAGGGCGGCAACCCATTCGCTGGCGGGGGCGCTGGTCGGCCTCAGTACCAGCAGCACGCCGATGAAGCCGAGCAAGACGGTGCCGACCAAAGTCCATGGGAAGGGCGGAATGGCTTTGCGAGTGTCGGGCGCCGCCGCATAGCTTCGGCGCAGGCGGTGGCGCATCCACAGACCTTGAGCGATCAGCAGGACCGCCATCCAGATGCTGCTCATGGAGTTGAGGGTGGTGGCTGTCGCCAGTGGCAGATGGCCGATGGCATAGAACCAGGCTCCCATGGAGGTGACGCCGACCAGGCTGCGCCAGGCATGCTCACGCGGGTATTGGGTGGCCAGTGTCACGCCGCTGCGTTTGGCCAGCCAGGCCAGCAAAGCCATGCTGACCAGACCACGGTAAAAAATGATTTCTGCTGCATTGAAGTCCTGGGAGGCAAACTTCACACACACACTCATGGCCGCAAAAATCAGCGCGGCCAACACCATCCACAGGGCTTGCATATCTCACTCAATTCAGCATAAAAAATAGCTGCTGCGCTTACTGGGTATGCGCTAGCAGCTATCAGTTTTAATATTTTCTACACATGGTCAACAACACATAAATACTGGCGTGCACCAACTCAGGGACGCCGAGCAAGAGCCGCCTCGCGGCGATGGCGTCGTCCCCCTTGGGGGGGGAAGGCGCGAAGCGCCTCAGGGGGTCATTACGTTTCTATACCACTCATGGAAATGCTGCATGCCGTCTTCCATGGGGCTCTGGTAGGGGCCGACCTCGTTGTCGCCACGCTCATACAGGGCTTTGCGGCCGCCGTCCATGCGCTCGGCGATCTCGTCGTCCTCGATACAGGTCTCCATATAGGCCGCTTTCTGCGCCTGTACGAACTCGGGCTCAAATGCCGCAATCTCTTCGGGGTAGAAAAATTCCACCACGTTCAGCGTCTTGTCTACGGCCAGGGGGTGCAGGGTCGAGACCGTGAGCACATGCGGATACCACTCCACCATGATGTGCGGGTAGTAGGTCAGCCAGATGGCTCCGCGCTCGGGCAGCTCGCCATTGCGGTAGGCCAGCAAAACGTCATGCCACTTTTTGTAGATGTCCGACCCTGGGCTGGCAAAAGTGGGGGCAACGCCCACAGTCTGCACCGAGTACTCGCTGGAGAACTCCCACTTCAGGTCGTCACAGGTGACGAAGTTGCCCAGACCGGGGTGGAAGGGGCCGACGTGGTAGTCCTCGAGATAGACCTCGATAAAGGTCTTCCAGTTGTAGTTGCACTCGTGCATCTCGACGTGGTCGAGCACAAAGCCATCAAACTTGAGCTGCTCGCGCAGCTTCATGCCCGCCAGATCCGCTTCGATATCGCGGCCGTTGTCCTCGAACAGCAAGCCGTTCCATTCGCGCAGCTTGTAGTTGTTGAGGTTCAGGCAAGGATCGTGGCTGAAGTGCGGTGCTCCCAGCAACTCGCCGCTGGTGCTGTAGGTCCAGCGGTGCAAGGGGCAGACGATATTGCCGCCTGCATGGCCCTTGCCGTCGGCCAGCAGATTGCCCCTGCCTTTGAGCATGATGGCCTGGCGGTGGCGACAGACGTTGGAGATCAGCTCGATTTCGCCCTTGGCATTGCGAACCAGTGCGCGCCCCTCTTTCTCTTGAGGCAGGGCGTAGTAGTCGCCTATTTCAGGGACAGCCAGCTGGTGGCCCACGTAGCGCGGTCCGCGCTGGAAAATTGTTTCCAACTCGCGCTGGAACAGCGCTTCGTCGAAATAACTTGAAACTGGTAGTTGGCTTGCGGCCTGCTGCAGTTGAAGACTTAAATCAGTCATGGATGACCTGACCTAAAGACTCCCCACAGGGAGGGTGCACGTGCGCACACGGTAAAAAACGAAACCGGCCTTGTCTGGACACAGGCTTCAGGCAATGCAGCGGTTGCAGGATGGCAGACCGACTCGCTTGCCCGACCAGAATGACCAGGCACTGGGCCGGCTTGACGGGAATGGGATTATAGGCTGTGGGGTTATTTCCGTTTTTCTGGTACGTGTATTGATTTGCCAGGCTTGAGGCAAGGCGGTGAGCCCTGTCAGCAAGCTGTCATCGAGCCCAAAGCCAGCGAGGGCAATGCTTTGCCAGCAGCTTGGTGCATGTGCCCGGGCGAGTCAGTCCGCCACACGGCGCAAAGCGTGACAGGGCTTTGCGGGCATTGCACGCTGCTGGTGCAGGGACGCCTAAAATCGTCGCTTCCATCCAACATAGCCAACACCATCCATGCCCAAGGCCGCTGCCGCGAAAAAATCTGAACAGCCTGCCAGCTATGAAGCTGCATTGCAGGAGCTGGAACAACTGACTGCACAGATCGAGTCGGGCCAGTTGCCGCTGCAGCAAATGCTCAGTGGCTATCAGCGTGCGGCCGAACTGCTGGGTTTTTGCCGCGCACAGCTGGAAGCCGTGCAAGAGCAGGTCAAGGTGCTGGACGAAGGCAAGCTGTCTGCCTGGACTCAGGACTGACGGACGCCTGCGCTCTTGCTTTTGCCTTGTGTTGAATACCCAGCCCATGAATGAATCAATGATTGCCGAACCTGCGACTCTTTTGAACGGGGGCAAGTCTGCCCTGGATTTCTCTGCCTGGATGACGGACCGCCTGGCGCGCACCGAAGCCGCGCTTTCGCGCTGGGTGGGTGTCAATGCGCCTGCAGGGCTGGGAGAGTCCATGCGTTATGCCGTTCTTGACGGCGGCAAGCGACTGCGCCCCTTGCTGGTCTGGGCTGCGGCCGAGGCGGTGGGCGGTCATGCTGCGGCGACCTTGCGTGCGGGCTGCTCAGTGGAGTTGATTCATGCCTACTCGCTGGTGCATGACGACATGCCTTGCATGGACAACGACATTCTGCGTCGTGGCAAGCCCACCGTGCATGTGCAGTTTGGTGAGGCCTCGGCCTTGCTGGCGGGCGACGCGCTGCAGGCGCTGGCCTTTGAGCTGCTGCTGCCGGAGGATGAAGACATTCCATGCTCCATGCAGGCCAAGCTGTGCCGCCTGCTGGGCGCAGCCGCCGGTAGCCAGGGCATGGCTGGCGGTCAGGCGATTGACCTGGCCAGCGTGGGCAAGCAGCTCGATGAGACCCAGCTGCGCGAGATGCACCGCCTCAAGACGGGCGCTTTGTTGCTGGGTAGCGTGCTCATGGGGGCAGCCTGCAATGCGAACACGGATGCCAAGGCGCTGGCTGCGCTCAAGGACTACGGCCAGGCACTGGGCGTGGCTTTTCAGGTCGTAGACGATATTTTGGATGTGGTGGCCGATTCGGCGACTCTGGGCAAAACGGCCGGCAAGGACGCTGCCAACGACAAGCCGACCTATGTTTCTCTGCTGGGGCTGGAGGCCGCCCGCGCACATGCCGAGGAGCTGCGTCAACAAGCCCATGCAGCGCTGGCGTGCAGTGGCTTGCCTGATACACAGGCTCTGGCGGCATTGGCCGACATGGTGGTGCAGCGTACGCACTGAATATCAGTCAAAACGCCCTCAAACCCAATGCTGGCAAGTGCGAGCAGCTACTAAAAATATAGATCATGTCAACGAACACTTACTCTTTGCTGCAGAACATTGACGATCCGCAAGCCATGCGAAGCCTGTCGCGTGCCCAGCTCAAGACCCTGGCGGCAGAGCTGCGAGCCTATGTGATCGACAGCGTCTCCATGACCGGTGGTCACCTCAGCTCCAATCTGGGAACGGTGGAATTGACGGTAGCACTGCACACAGTGTTCAACACGCCTTATGACCGCATTGTCTGGGACGTGGGCCATCAGACCTATCCGCACAAGATTCTGACGGGGCGGCGCGAGCGCATGTCCTCGCTGCGCCAGCTGGGCGGGCTGTCGGGTTTCCCGCAGCGCGTGGAAAGTGAGTACGACACCTTTGGCACGGCCCACTCGTCGACCAGTATCTCGGCAGCCTTGGGCATGGCCCTGGCGGCCAAGCAAAAAGGCGAAGACCGCCGCGCCATTGCCGTGATCGGAGACGGCGCGATGACGGCTGGCATGGCTTTCGAGGCGCTGAACAATGGCGGCGTCCATGACGCGAATCTGCTGGTCATCCTCAACGACAACGACATGAGCATCAGCCCGCCCGTGGGCGCGCTGAACCGCTATCTGGCCCAGTTGATGAGCGGCCAGTTCTATGCCAAGGCCCGCGATGTGGGCAAGAGCGTCTTGAAGCAGGTGCCGCCGCTGCTGGAGCTGGCCAAGCGACTGGAGCAGCAGGCCAAGGGCATGGTCGTGCCCGCCACCATGTTCGAGCAGTTCGGCTTCAACTACATCGGCCCCATCGACGGTCATGACCTGGATTCGCTGATCCCCACGCTAGAAAACATCAAGGGCCTCAAAGGCCCGCAATTTCTGCATGTGGTCACCAAGAAGGGCCAGGGTTACAAGCTGGCCGAGGCGGACCCCATTGCCTATCACGGCCCCGGCAAGTTCGACCCCGCCGTGGGCCTGGTCAAGCCCGCTACGCCGCCCAAGCAGACCTTTACCCAGGTGTTCGGCAACTGGCTGTGCGATATGGCGGCCAAGGACCAGCGCCTAGTTGGCATCACGCCCGCCATGCGCGAAGGCTCGGGCATGGTGGAGTTCCACAAGCGCTTTCCCGGTCGCTACTACGACGTGGGCATTGCCGAGCAGCATGCGGTGACTTTTGCGGGCGGCATGGCCTGTGAAGGCGTCAAGCCCGTGGTGGCGATTTATTCCACCTTCCTGCAGCGCGCCTATGACCAGCTGATTCACGACGTGGCGCTGCAGAACCTGCCCGTGGTGTTTGCATTGGACCGCGCCGGACTGGTCGGTGCCGACGGGGCAACCCATGCAGGTGCCTACGACATCGCCTTTGTGCGCTGCATTCCGAACATGAGCATGGCCTGCCCGGCAGACGAGCGCGAAACGCGCCAGTTGCTGAGCACGGCTTATGAGCAAAACCACCCTGTCTGCGTGCGCTACCCGCGTGGCGCTGGCGTCGGTGTCGCTCCGCTGGAAGGCCTGGAAGGCCTGCCTTTCGGCAAGGGTGAAATCCGCCGTGAATCGGCAAGCAAGAAGGTGGCGATTCTGGCTTTTGGCTCCTTGCTCTATCCGGCCTTGACAGCGGGCGAGGCGCTGGATGCCACGGTGGTCAATATGCGCTGGGCCAAGCCGCTGGACGAAGAGCTGCTGCTGCAGATTGCCGCTGATCACGAGCTGATCGTCACGCTGGAAGAGGGCTGCATCATGGGCGGTGCGGGCAGTGCGGTGCTGGAGTCGCTGGCCGCGCAGGGACTGAAAAATCCGGTGCTGCAACTGGGCTTGCCCGATCAATTCATCGAGCATGGCGACCCTGCCAAGCTGCTGGCATTGCAAGGGCTGGATGCTGCGGGCATTGAGGCTTCTATTCGCAAGCGGCTTGCCCAGAACGCTGCTTGAGATTCGCTTCCATCAAGGCCCTTCAGTGAAGGGCCTTTTTTCTGGCCGCTGCGTAAAGAAAGCTGACGGCGGCCGTGAATCACCACACATGCCTGACACGCATTCTTAGAATGCCTGTGGCCTGGGCTCAGGCTGCTATAACGCTCTGGTTACAGGCATTTTGTTGCGGAGAAATATTCATGGATCGTCGCTCACTCGTCAAACATGTGGGCATGGCTGGTGTACTGGCTGCTGGCATAGCACCGGCCGTGCAAAGCCAGGAGGTACAGCGCTGGCGTCTGGTGACGAGCTTTCCCAAAGTCCTCGATGCCATCTATGGAGGGGCTGAGAAATTTGCCCAATCGCTGCGCCTGATGTCAGGTGGCCAGATCGAGGTCAGCGTGCACTCTGCAGGCGAGCTGATGCCCGCCTTTGGCGTGATGGAGGGTGTGCAGGACGGTGTGGTCGAGATGGCGCTGACGGCACCGTATTACTTCACCGACCAGGACTACTGCTTCGCGCTGGGCTGCGCCGTGCCTTTCGGACTGACGGCGCGGCAGATGGATGCCTGGATGGAATATGGCGGTGGGCGCAAGCTCATGGACGACTTCTATGCGCAGTACAACATCAAAAGCCTGAGCGCAGGCAATACCGGAACCCAGATGGGGGGCTGGTATCGCAAGGAAATCAAGACCGTGGCCGACCTCAAGGGCTTGCGCATGCGCGCTGGCGGTGGCTTGCTGGGCGATGCCCTGCAGAAGCTCGGAGTCCAGGCCATCAACATGCCGATCGGAGATGCCCATCAGGCGCTGGAAAAAGGACGCCTGGATGCGGTGGAGTTCATCGGCCCCTATGACGATCAGAAGCTGGGCTTTGGCAAGCTTGCGCCTTACTACTACTACCCAGGCTGGTGGGAGGGCGGGGCCGAGCTGGCCTATTTCATCAACGCCAAGGCATTTGCAGCACTCACTCCCGAGCTGCGCGCCATGGTGGAGGCAGCCGCTGCGCTGGCAGCCAAAGACCTGACGGCCAAGTACCTGGCATCCAACCCGGCGGCGCTCAAAAAGCTGCTCAGCGAGCGCGTGCAACCAAGGGCTTTTCCGCGCGAGCTGATGGATGCGGGCTTCAAGGCCGTCATGGCAACCATGGCCGAGCATGAGGCCAAATCCACACAATTCAAGAAAATTCACAGAAGCATGCGCGGGTTCCAGCACGACCAGTTGCTGTGGGATCGCTTCTCTGAATTTCGCTATGCCAGCTATATGAGCGCAGTGCGGCTGTAGTGAATGTTTGCTTTCTGTGGCAATGCCCATTTGATGCAGCTCACTAGGTAGAACTTCTTAAGCGAACGATCACTTTTTAGAGGGCGTGAGCGTGTGGGCTCGTGTACATTTTGTGCCTGTTACATGAGTCAAGCTGGCATAGATCAGTGGTCTGTGTCAGCTTCGTTCTTTCCTTAAGGAGACTAAAGTGGATCGTCGTTCCATTCTGAAAAATGCCGGTATTGCCGGTGTGCTGGCTGCTGGCGCAGCCCCCGCAGTGCACGCCCAGGCCGCAGTGCGCTGGCGCCTGGCTTCCAGCTTCCCCAAGTCACTGGACACCATCTTCGGCAGCGCCGAGAAGCTGTCGCAAGTGGTCAAGGCCATGTCTGGCGGCAAGTTCGAAATCTCGGTGCACCCCGCTGGCGAGCTGATGCCCGCTTTTGGTGTGGTCGATGCACTGCAGGGCGACACCATCGACATGGCTCAGACGGCGGCCTACTACTTCACGGGCAAGGACCCCATCTTCGCTTTCAGCTGCGCCGTGCCCTTTGGCCTGACCGCGCTGCAGATGAACGGCTGGAAGGATCACGGCAACGGCCGCAAGCTGCTGGACGCCTTCTTTGCCAAGTACAACTTCAAGACCGCGTCTGCCGGTAACACCACGACCCAGATGGGCGGCTGGTACCGCAAGGAAATCAAGACCGTGGACGACCTCAAGGGTCTGAAGATGCGTCTGGGCGGCGGCGTCTTCGGCGAGGCCATGGCCAAGCTGGGCGTGGTGGCGCAGAACATGCCCGCCGGCGATGTGTACCAGGCTCTGGAAAAGGGTACGCTGGATGCTGTGGAATTCGTGGGTCCCTACGACGACGAAAAGCTGGGCTTCAACAAGGTTGCGCCTTACTACTACTACCCCGGCTGGTGGGAAGGTTCTGCCGAGCTGGAATTCTTCATCAACCTGAAGAAGTACAACGCCCTGTCGCCCGAGAACAAGGCCATCCTGGATGCAGCGACCCGCGTGGCAGCCATGGACATGACCAGCAAGTACCAGGTGCTCAACCCCATCGCTATCAAGAAGCTGGTGGCCAACAAGACCCAGCTCAAGATGTTCCCCAAGGCACTGATGGATGCAGGCTTCAAGGCCTCCATGGACGTGTTTGCCGAGCACGAAGCCAAGTCGGCTGACTTCAAGAAGATCCACCAGGACATGCGCGCCTTCCAGCGTGACCAGATCCTGTGGAACCGCTTCTCCGAGTACCCCTTCAACCAGTACATGGCCACGGCCAAGATCTGATGCAGAGCAGGGTGTAGCCAGCGGCTGCATCCGGCCACAAAAAAGCCGCAGTTATACCTGCGGCTTTTTTATTTTGTGAGCGCCTTGCGCTTATCAATCAAGGTTTTCAGCTTCTTACTTATCTGAAGTCCTTTGAAATCAAGCGCAAGCAGCTATCAACTTGATTAAGAGCGTTCTGTCTTTATGCATGAAAAGAGCGCGCTTGTTTCATGCATGAAGATCACAAGGCAAGCAGACCCGTTGTCGCTGCGGCCAGCAAGGCCAGCCCTGCTGCGGGCGGCAGGGCGCGTGGGGCGTAGCTGAGCAGGGCCGCGACGGCCAGCGCTGCCAACGTCAGCAGGCCCAGCCAGTCCGTCGCCGCCACCGAGGCGGTTTTACCGATCATGCAGGCCAGCAGCGCCAGCACCAGCAAGCCCGTGCCGGCGGCCTGCAGTGCATGGTTGTGCAGGCCAGCGAGAGCGCGGCCCAGTACCTCTTCCTGGTGCCTGTCCATGGCCAGGCTCAGAGCGGCAAAGCCGCCAAAGCTCAGCAGCAGCGCGCAGAGTGCCATCAAATGAGTGGAGGGCATCAGAGTGGCCTTTCCTGTGCTTGCGGAGCCAGCGTGGCAGCCGCGCCATTGGCTTGCGCTGACGAGACCTTGTTGGCTGGCAAAGGTTTGGGCTGGGGCGAGCGCAGCAGCTTGAAGGCGGCAAAGCCATGAATGGCCGCCAGCACCAGTGCCACCAGATCAAAGCCCGCCACGCTCCACAGGCCCGCTCCCATGGCGGCGGGCAGGGGCAGGCCGCCCGTGGCGGCGTTCAGCAGCGGCAGGCTGCCAAACAGCAGGGCAGCCAGGGCCAGCTGCTCCACCCAGGCGCGGCGGTGGCTGCGCAGCAGGCCATGCACGGCGCAAAGCAGCCAGACAATGAAGAAGCTGCGAATCTCCCAGTCGGAGCGTTGCAAGGTATCTGCAGGGATCAGCCGGTTGGCAACAAAGTAGGCCGCAGTGGCAATCGACAGGCCCGCGATGGAGCCCACGTTGAGTACCTCCACCAGCCGATGCAGGCGCGGTGTGCGGCCCAGCTTGCGCCGCTCGGGCAGGCGCTTGACCACCCACAGCACCATGCCGGTGGCGGCCATCAGCGTGCCCACCACGCCCGACAGAAACAACAGCCAGCGCAGCAGCGGATCGGCAAAGCGGCCTAGGTGGGCGGCGGTCAGCACGTTGTAGATGGCCGTGGGTGTCGAGACCGACGGGGCCACGGGCGCATCAATTTCGGCACCCGTGATGCCGTCAAACACCATGCGCTCGCTGCCGCCGCGGTTGATGAGGCTGCTGCCGCCCTGAGAGCGCAGCTCGATGCGCGCGCCCGGTGTGTTGGGCTGGCTCACCACGATGGCGCCCACGCCGCGCTCGGGCCAGCGCTGCTGGGCCAGGGCCATCAGCGGGGCGATGGGCGTCATGGTGGCGGCATCCTGTGAGGCCGTGTGTTCGCTGCGCTTGCGACGCGGTTGCTCGATGGCGGCAGGGCGGTTGCCCGCGCGCACTTCGCTGAAGTAGGCGCGGGTATCGCCCTCATAGACGGCACTGGCACCCCAGGGCATGAGCATGACCATGAGCAGCAGCAAGCCGCTGAAGGTGATCATGAGGTGAAAGGGCAGGGCCAGAATGGCCGTCATATTGTGGGCATCGAGCCAGGAGCGTTGTTGCTTGCCCGAGCGGAAGGTAAAGAAGTCGGTAAAGATTTTCTTGTGTGTGATCACCCCGCTGATGATGGCCACGAACATGAACATGGTGGCAATGCCCACCACCCAGCGAGCCCAGATGCGCGGCAGGGCGTACAGCTCGAAGTGAAAGCGGTAGAGAAAGCTGCCGCCACGCGTCTCGCGCACGGGGATGGCCTCACCGGTGGCGGCATTGAGCTCGGCGCGCTGGGTGCCTGCGCGACCGGGGGCTGCATCCTTGGCGCGCCAGCTCGCCTGTACGGAAGGGTGGCGCTCGCCGGGCAGGTTCAGTGTCCAGGTGGCTGCATCTGGGGCCAGTTGCTGCATGCCTGCTATCGCTTTTTCTGCAGTGTGGGGCGATGGCATGGACTGGTGCAGCTCGGGCTTCATCCAGACGGTGATCTCATCGACAAAGTAGCTCAGCGTGCCGGTGAAAAAAACGGCATACAGCAGCCAGCCCAGCAGCAGGCCGGACCAGGTGTGCAGCCAGGACATGGACTGGCGCAGCCCTTCGGGTTTGCCATCGACTCTCATGACTTCCACCCCAGAGCCAAGGCCAGCACACCCAGCAGGGCGGCCAGTATCGCCATGCCCACCCAGACCCGGCTGGCGCTGCGGGCACGAAATGCCCAGATGGCTGCGATGGGTTGCAGCACAAAGGCCAGCATGGTGGCGGTCATGACGGCATCCAGACGACTGGCTCCGGCATGCACCAGTGCCAGCCCGGCGCTGGCGCAAAACAGGGCAGACAGCGCATAGCCGCCAGCAGTGGCGGCCAGCGCACGCGATGCAATGGCCCAGCGGTAGCGTGACATGGAAGAGGCGCTGGAAGCTGATGCTGGGCGTGGGCTGGCGGGCACCTGACCAGGCGCCAGATCCAGTGAATGGTGGGTAGGGGTGGGCATGGCGATATTCACCTTAGAAGCGATAGCCCAACTTCACCCACAGGCGACGGCCGTCTTCGGCATAGGAGTAGGTCGAGCTGGTGTTGCGCGGACGCACATTGTTGGTGAGGTTGTAGGCCACGACATTGACGGTCAGGTCCTTGCGTGGCGACCAGGCCGTGCCAAGGTCCAGCGTAGCCACAGAGCCCACGGACTCGGTCACCGCGCCGCCCTGACCCCAGGCAATCAGGGCTTCCTTGCCGCGGTAGGTGACGGTGGCAAAGGCCGAGAGGTCTGGGCGGGCCTTCCAGTTCAGCGTGGCGCTGGCGGCGTGCTTGGGCACGGCGACCAGCGGTTGGCCATCGGCCAGCGGATAGCCAAAGCCCAGAATGGTCACACCCGCACTTTTGACCTTGGAGTTCGTCAGCGTGTAATTGCCCGACAAGGTGAGCGAGGGGCTGAACTGGTAGCTGCCCGACAGCTCCAGGCCGCGAATCTTGGCCTTGGTGATGTTGAAGTAGGTGCTGAAGACGCGGCCTGTGTAGGGGTCGTTGGGCACAGGTGTGCCATCGGGCCTGACCAGCTGGCGCGAGCCGGTGTTGACGATCTTGTTGGTGTAGTCGGTGTCGAAGATCGTGGCATTGCCACGGAAGGCGCCGCCTGCATCGTAGTAGGCACCGATTTCCCGGTTCACGCTTTCTTCGGGCTTGAGGTCGGGGTTGCCCCAGGTCTGCGCGCCGCCGCGCTGGGGCAGGCCGATGTTGGGGTTGATCTGGGCAATCGTCGGCGACTGGAAGCCCTTGGCCACACCACCCTTGAGCGTCCAGGCGCTGCTCGGGCTCCACACGCCGTGCAGGCGCGGCGTCCAGTGGCGGCCGAAGTATTCGTTGTCATCCAGACGCAGGCCGCCCGTCAGGCTGAACTGGTCGGTGATGGCCCATTCGTCTTCGACGAACAGCGATTTTTCGGTGAACGATGCATCAATGCCCTGGCCCAGGCCTTGCGGGTTGGAGTAGTAGCCATCGCTCTTGAGCTCGTTGCGGCGCACCTGAAAGCCGGTCAGCAGTATGTGATTGCCCAGTGGCATGGTCAGCTTGCCATCCAGAACGGTGTTGTGGGTCTTGGGTTTGGCAGTCTGCAGCTCACCCTCGCGCACGGCGGTTTCTTGCGACAGGCTCAGGTCGCTGATGCCAAAGCCCCAGCGGCCCTTGTGGCTCAGCGCATAGTTCTCACGGATGTATTCGTTCTGATTGCGCGAGGCAGAAGGGGCCAGTGTGCGGCCCGGGGTTGTCCAGAACTCCTGCCTGGAGCGGCCGGCTTCCAGCATGAACTCGTGATTCTTGTGGGGCGTGAACCACAGGCGCAGATTGCCCGTCTGGCGCTTGGACTTGGCAAAGCCGTCCAGCACGTCGTCTTCCTGGCGGCGCTTGTCCGAGCCCCAGAACTGCAGGCCCAGGGTGTCGGCAATCAGCGGGCCCGACAGATACAGGTCGGCCTGGTTGGTGTCGCCCGCATGTCCCGCATCCTGGAAAGTATGTTCGGCAGAGATGGAACCAGACCAGTTGGTGGCGACTTTGCGCGTGACGATGTTGATCACGCCGCCCATGGCCTCGGAGCCGTAGAGCGTGGACATGGGGCCGCGCACCACTTCGATGCGCTCGATGGCTTCGATGGGGGGGATCCAGTTGCTGCTCAGGCCTTCGGAGACACCGCCCTTGAGCGTGACGCCGCCCGTGTTCTGGCGACGACCGTCCACCATGATGAGGACATGACTGGATTCCATGCCGCGAATGGAGATGTCGCCCTTGTCGCCGCCCATCACGCCCACGCCCGGGACATTGCGCAGGGCATCGGTCAGCGAGCGGAACTGCTTGCTCTGCAACTCTTCGCGCGTGAGGATGGTAATGCTGGCCGGGGCGGTCTTGACCTCTTGCTCATAACCGGACGCGGTCACCGTGACGGCGCCAAGCTCGACCTCACGGATGCTTTCGCTCGTCTGGCCATGGGCCAGTGTGGCTGCCAGTGGCAGGGCCAGGGCAAGTGCCCCTTTTGAAGCGCGGCGCGATAACTGCATGCATCGTTGCGCGATAAGTCGGGCCTGAACCTATTTCATAGGTTGAAAAAGAATTACGCTTTCACATCCTCGGTGAACCGTAAGTAAGGTGTCATCAACGAGCGGAGCGTCTCTCGATGGTCTAGAAGGTCTTTGACGTATTTCTTTTTTCGCAGAACCATACTTTTACGTTGGTCTGCATCGGGCTCTTCGTTGATGTTGTCGTTCAGCTCAATCACATCGAACACCTTGGAAAAAATCCGGTCCAGGTGTTCGACGACCTCTGCATCAAAAAGCCACCGAGCCGGCTTGATGGCCTCCATGAAGTCGAATCTTTGATCGTAGGTCACCTTATTGCCAAGTGTGGCGTCAATCACCAAAGCAGCGGCGTCGTACACGGCGAAGCGCTTCTCAAACAGATCAAGGCGCAGCTTGTTGCGTGCAGTGTTCATGGCCATGGCGGCTGTTTCAGCCTGGCGGCGGCCGATCTCCGCTTGGATGTGACCAAACTTATTGGCCACATAGAAGGCCGCCAAGGGCGCTGCAACTGGCAGGGCAAAAGTCTTCACTCCATAACCAATCGCCTGCCATGGCCAGCTCGCTATCCAGCCACCACCTGACTGCACATATTCAAACATTCCCTCTCCTTATTAGAACAAGCCCGCAGGCTCCGCCTCTCTGTTCCAACTATAGATGACCAGCTCCCCGCGCTCGACGCGGTTTGCGCCGCCGCCAACGGTGTAGTCGAGCTTGAGCGCCTCCATCTCAAAGTCCTTGAAGCACTCCCTGATCGCAGGGTGGTCGTTGATGCTGATGACGGCCTTGCCCTTGATGGTCTTGAGCTTTTGGGCCATCAGCTCGTACTGCTCCCAGGGGAACGGCACGCCATAGCCCTCGGTCTCCCAGTACGGTGGATCCATATAGAAGAGAGTATGGGCGCGGTCGTAGCGGTCCATACAGGAGGCCCAGTCGAGCTGCTCTATATATGTACCGCCAGCCATGCGTAGGTGAGCGGCCGAGAGATTTTCCTCAATCCGCAGCAGGTTGATGGCCGGGGCCGTGGTCGCGGTACCGAAGGTCTGGCCTGAGACCTTGCCGCCGAAGCTCTGTTGCTGCAGATAGAAGAACCGCGCCGCCCGTTGAATGTCGGTCAGGGTCTCGGGCCGGGTGTCCTGCAGCCATTTGAAGACCTGGCGGGAGGTCAGCGCCCATTTGAACTGGCGCACGAACTCCTCTAGGTGGTGCGTCACCACTCTATATAGATTGACCAGGTCGCCATTGACGTCGTTGAGCACCTCGACGTCGGCTGGGTGGCGGGCAAAGTAGACGGCCGCGCCGCCCGCAAAGACCTCCACGTAGCAGTCATGCGCCGGAAAGCGCTTGAGCAGCATGTCGACCAAGCGGCGTTTGCCGCCGATCCAAGGAATGATGGGGTTTGTCATTTATCTCAGCTTCTGGCCCGCGCTGGGGCTCTCTTGGGGCGCTCTGGGCGCTCAGCTGATTGAAGGCCCCGCAGCGGGGGCACTTGATGGCCAGGCGGATGTATTCACCTTCGGCCAGTTTCTTGCGGCAACTGCCGCACCTAATTTCAGTCATTGCAAGCCAGTTTCAACTGTTGAAAGACGATAGACTTGCCGGGCTCTCGAGAGCGGCGGGTCTTAGCCTTGCTTGCAGCTCACTCTGCAGGTTGGGGTCTTGGCCAGGTGTTACAGCACCCGACCAGGTCGCCCGTCTTTTTTTGCTATCTGGCCGCCCAGGTAGCGGCCATGGCCATGTCGCAAGGGTCCAGGCGCCAGGCCTCCGACTCGCTCATGCCCAGCGCGGCCGCGCAGGCCTCGCTGCAGGTCCAGCGCTGATCCTTTTGCGGGATCACCCAGCTCAGGAAGCCCAGGATCAGTTGCCAGTCGTACATCTCGCCCTCATGCGCTTTGAACCACTGAGCCGTGGCCACGGGGTCAAATGCGACTTTGACGACGTCCCAGCGGGCCGGGTCAAGCACCACGCGCTTGAGGCGCACACCGCCTGCCTTGCCTGCTCTGCGTTGAGAAAACTCTGGCAAGGCCTCGGCCGCCACGCTGGAGCCACACCACAGCGAGCCGTCCTGGCCACGAGCTGCAGAGCCGTCTGGCATGAGGTAGCCAACGCCGTCACCCGGCTCAAAAACCACCTCTGTGTGGCTGTACTGCCCGCGCAGGCGCAGCCGGATGATGCGATTGAAGACGCCCTGCAGGCCTGGGCGGGTGGACTTATAGCTTGCCAGAAGCATCAGAGACCTCCCGCCTGGATGAAGATGGCGTCCAGGCCCGAGTCATTCAGGCCCAGGGCATAGCCCAGCTGGACCAGCAGCGGCCTGCTGCGCTCAAACTCCAGAGAGTCATCCCACTCAATCTGCGCCAGGCTGCGCTGCAACTGGTCTGGGATGGCGTTGATTGCCGGTTGGACCTTGTCCAGCAATCCGGCCAGTAGCAATGCCTGGCGGGCTTGGCGGCGTGTGACCTTGACCGGGACTCGGGGCACGTCGATCTGCTCTCCACCCGCAAAGACGCGGTCAGGCGTGGCGGGCGGGTCGATCTCATGCGCCTGCAGCGCAGGCACGCGCTCAGACAGATTGACGTGCCAGCCTGGAATTGCGGCATAGACCGGCACTTCGCCAGCGGGCGTCTGCAGGATTTCGCCAGTAGGCCGCTGGACGATGCCCAGGACATCGACCGCAGCACTATCTATATAGGTGGGCCATGCGCCATCCACCAACCAATTGCCCAGCGCAGTGCGGCCAGCAGCTTCGTCTTCAAACTTGAGATAAATGGTCATGCTGTGAGCCTTTGCAGTTGCGCGGCGGTGAGTACTGCGGGGTAAAACGCCAGGCGCTTGACCCACAGTGCACCAAGCACGCTGCTGGAAGTTGCGCCGATCTTGAGAATGTTGCGGGCTGAAAGATCCACCGACGAATCCAGCCAGGCGGTCTGAGACAGCGCACCGTCGACTGCGCCAAAGCTGCGGGCACCAGCGTTGTTCATTGCGGCGGCGAATTTGAAGGATGTACTCTCTGTGGGCCTGGGTCCGACAGCTAGGGTGCGGGCGCCCTCCAAGCTGTTGATATAGCTGCCGTATGAAGCATGGCGCATCCCAACATGCGCCCGTTGCCGTAGCGTTGTCGCTCATGATCGCGACGTACTCACCGCCCCATTTAGACATCGCGTCACCAGCCAGGGTGTAGCCTGTGGCAGGCAGTTGCAGGCCCGTCATCCAGATGCGGTCTGCAGATCGCGTGGCCTGAGCCGTGGTCGTTGGGATATAGCTTGTCGCAAAGGTCCCGGTCTCTGCCTGGAGCATGCTAAAAAAACTCACTGTCGAGTCTGTCACGTCATTGCGACCAGGGTACAGATACACGCGCGCGCCGACGGCCGGGTTCGTGATCGTGGCACTGACGGCGACCATGCCAGTGCCCACCGGCGTTGCAGTGACGACTGCAGCAGCTGTGTCAGAGACCTTTGTGACTGCGCCCGTCACGGTGTCGATGTAGGCCCGCAGGTACGTTGAGGTGCTTGTCGAATCTACGATTTCGATGGATACGGAACCTGTGCGGTTCTTGCACCAAGCGATAAACGACACCGTCAAAGGCCCCACTGGCGCACTGGCCAACAATTGCTGCCGATTGCCGTAGGTGGACTCTTTTCTCCAACCACGCACGAGGACCCCGTCAAGGCCTGCCTCAAGGTCGCCGCTGTCAATCGCGGATCCGCTCCAGGGCAATGCATTGATATCCGCTGACTGCAGCAGCAGGTTGGTGCGGCCTTCTTCTGCCAGCAGACCCCTACATTTGCCAGTGGCCGGGTCGTAGTTGATACGGGGCACGTTTGCCGCAATCGTGCGCAGGCGTCCATCAGGGCCAAAGCATGTGGCAGTACTTGCCCGCGCGCATTGCATCATTGGGTGCACGCGCTGCGAATTGGCGAAGTCCAGCAGCAAGCTAGGCCGCAGGTTGGGGTAGTTTTCGAGATTGCTGCTCATGTCCAAGCCTCCACACGGCTGCGGATCACTCCGTCAAAGCCATGAAATTTGATCGTCGTCGATGTGTCGCTAGTCCACTCGCGCCAGACATCACCAGGCTGGCTGGTGCGTGCATGACGAGACACAGGCAGCGTGCTGATGGCGTCCGCAAAAGCCAAAGCGCCCAGGTGCTGGACAGCGGGCACCTGATGCGGTTCAGCGCCCACCGGCAGATTGCGCACCTCGCCCCAGTTGGCCTTGTCTGTGCTGGGGTCTGCTGCGGACTTGCCAGCAGCCTGGCGGCGATAAATCAGACCGTCGATGAGGCTCCATGCCAGCCCGCCTTTCGGGTATGTCGTCGCGGGATCAAACGGACCTGCGGATGCACTGGACACGGCCAGGTCGGATGCATTTTTGGCAGAGCTGGACGATGCTGCGGCCGCGGCTGCTGCTGCAACAGTCGATATGTTGAGCTGGTTGTTTTCCCTGGCCTGGTTATTTGCCGCAGCCACGAAGCCCGGAAAGGCCCCCAGCAGTGCATCGGCCCGAGGGGCAAAATTTACCGAGTCAGTGCTCTGAGGCACCGGCGTGGGCAGGTCTGGAATAAAAATTGTCATGTCAGGCTCTCAATCTCCAATGAGCACAGGTGCTTGGTTGGGTACGGCACTTCAAGAGAAAAATCTTTGTAGTAGCCGTAGATCGTCATCGGGCTGTAAACCTCACGGCCTGGTACGCCAATCCATACGCAGGGCGTGGCCCGGACGGACTCCAGCACGCGCTGCACGGCGGGGTAACGCTCTCGAGGCTGTTCCAAGCGCACAGACATGCGGCGCGAGAACCGGCCAGGCTCAAACGATTGCGCACCCTCGGTGGTGGTGTTTTTGCGGCTGTAGTCGATGATGGAAGTGGTGGCACCCCACTGGGCGTCGCCCAGGTCAAACGTGTTGCCCACCACCACGGCTGCGCAGCGGGCCGGGCCGGTGATGGTGATTTCTAGGCGACTGCCGCTGGAGGGCACTAGGCCGGTAAATATGGCCTCGGCGATTTGCTCGGGTTCCACAAAGAAATACTCATACCAGTCCGAGGGCTGGGTGCGCAGGGTCTTGTTGAACTGGGCCAGCACCACATTGGTGGAGCTGCGCTGAACGACAGTCACCTTAGAGCCGAGCAGGCCAAAGAGCGCCACGGCATTGATACGCCCCGCCACCGTGACCGTGGTGGTCAAGTCACCGGCAGTGGTTGTGGCCGTGCTGATCTCGGTGTCAAACATGGACCACCGGTTGGATGGCGCGGCCGTCATCCAGTAAAGCGGCTCTGATGCCGGGTTCTTGCCTTGCGCAGGTCCCTGCACGCACTCGTAGGTCTTGCCTGTGGCAGACAAAAACACCCGTGCGCCTAGTGCATAGCTCGTGCTGGCCATCCACTCGGCATCGGCCGCGCCAGCATTGCTGGCTGTGACCATCAGCGGGGTGACCTTGATGGGCCGAATTAACAGCATTTAAACGGCCTCCAAATACATGACAAAGCGCTGGCCCTGGGCATTTCGCACAGGGAAGCCTTCTTCGGACAACCGGTCCAGGATTCGCGCGGTCTTGCTTGTGTTTGTTGCGATAGCTCCCGCTTCGGCACTGTTGTTAGCGCTCATGACCTCAATAACCCGGCGCAGGCGCACCAGCTCCGCCAGCAATGGCGCAAGGTCCAGGCTCTGGCTGGGCGCGGCCAGCATGCTGCGCGTCATGTCTGCGCTGAAATACCGTGCAGGGCCAGTCACTTCCAGCTCAGGCCCGCGCTCACCCACCAGGCGCAGACCGCCCGCGTGCAGACCACCGGCCGCGAATGCCGGCACAGGTCGCCCTTGCAGGGCAGCGATCACAGCGCGCAGACCGTCGCGGGTCGTGTCCGTACCCGCTTTGATGGCTTCGGTCATGATCTGGTCGCTGGACTTGGCTCCGGCTTCCAGGGCGGCCAGGGTGCTGTCGATCTGGCCTAGCAAGCCCAGAGACTCTTCCTGGTAGTTCTTGGGTGCGTCCTTTTCGATGCGCCCGGCAATGGCCTCGGCGCGGGCCAGCAGCGTGTTGACCAGGCTTGAGTACTCGGCACCGCCCAGGCCCGCTTCCTGGGCTTTCTGCAGCAGCGGCTGCAGCAGGGAGTTCATTTCGGAGCCATAGCCAGCCAAGGTCTCACCCGTAGTGGACATGGCCATCGAATATGCGACGTTGTAGCGCTCTTGCAGGTTGGCGAACTGGCCCGCAGTGCTCATCTGGCTGAAGCGGATGTCTGCCACCGTGGAGCGCAGGCCACTTGCCGAGGCATTCATGGCTTGGGCCAACTGGGCTTGCGACTGGTAGTAGGCGACGGTCTCTTCGCGCAGCTTGCTCAGGTTCGACACGGCTTTGCCGCTGTCGAGGCTGTACTTCTGGAGCGCCGCGACGTAGTCGAGCTGGGCTTTCTGGGCATTGCTGGTGGCATTGCCTTGGGCTGCACGCGCTGCGGCCAGGGCTTGCTCGGCACTGGTCACCTTGCTGGCCAACGTGGCTGCCTGGTCACGCAAGGACTGAGCCTTGGCGCGGTTGGCGGCCTCTTCGTTCATGGCCTTCTGGTACGCGGCCAGGGCGTTGACGTAGGTGTTGGTGCTGCTCAGCCCGCCGCGCAGACCTGCAGAGCCCAGCTTTGTGAGCTGGTCGGCAAAGGCTTGAATCTCCGATGTAGGCAGATTCTTGAGCTTTGCAAGCATGTTGGCTTGAGTGTCTTCATACGTGACCAGCCCCTGCAAGCTGCCCGGCACATACTCGCCCTTGACTCCGTTTTGCACGTTGCCGTAGCGCAGATATGTGGCAACCAGCGAGCGGGCAGCATCACCTCGCTTGGCATCCAGTGCGGCCGCGCTGGCTTGCAGGCTGGGGGACTTGTTGGCGTTGTTCGAGTAGGCGGTGGCGTACTCGCGCTGACGCTGCGCGACCAAGGCATCGGCGCGGGCCAGGGACGTCTGGGCATTGGCAATGCCAGTCTGGCCAGGCAGCGCTACGGTCTGCTGCTTGATCTGCGCACGGATCTGCGCGGGCGTCATTGTCGTGGGGCCAATGATGCTGATGGCGGCTTCGCGCACGGCCTGGCGCTCAGATGCAATGCTGCTCAAGTCATCCCGCACCCGCTGGGCAATCAGCTCAAAAGCGCTGGAGACGGTGGCTGCAAAGGTCTTTGTATCGACGTTCGCTAGGGCTTTGGACAGCCCGTCGATGTTGATGACCGTGCCACTGGCCGAGGCCTGCAGATCGAAAATTTCACCGCGCAGCATACTGACAGCGGCCTGCGCCGGGTTGAGCACTGCAGTGCTGGACTGCACTTGGTTGGACCAGGTCAGCACGCCGCTTGCGCTATTGCCCAGAATCTTATTGATGCTCGACATCGAGCCGCCCAGCGTCTGGGCCTGGCTGTTCGCGCCGCTCATGGCATCGCGCGCAATCTGCATGCCTGGAGCGACTGCGGCCGCGCGGGTGTATGTCGAGATCAGGTCTGCAGCGGCGGCCCTGGCCAGCTCATCGAGCTGCTTGGCGGTCTCATCAAACTGCGGCGCCATCTGCAGCAGCATTGCGTAGGCTTGGCGGCCGTGGTCAGTCGTCAAGTCCAGGCTGGAGACCAGCGCGCGGAACTCGGACTGCGTGCTAGGCAGGGCCAGCCCCAGTGTGGCCAGCTGCTTGGTCATCGCAGCCGTGCTGCCATTGGCCCGCTCAGCCTGGGTGTAGTAAGTCTTGTAGTAAGCCTCGGACGCCGAGATGTAGGAATCTACTGTGCCGAAGTTGGACACGAGCTTGCTAGCCATGTCAGCACCGCTCAGGCCCACGCTGTAGAGCTTGAGGTTCAGCGTCTCAAACGTGGCATTGGTAGCAGCCAGGCTGGTAGACAGGCGTGTCAGGGTGGCAGACTGGTTTTCACCGGCCCTGGTGTATTTGGTGGTGCCCAGCACCAGCTCAGCCATGGTGTTGCCTGCGGCCGCCATCTCTTCCTGCAGCCGCGCCGTGATCTGGTCGCCAGTCAGGCCCTCAGTGCTGAAACGGATGTCCCGCGTGTACTTCTTGACCGCGTCAGAGGACAGGCCCAAGGCCTTTGCCTGGTCAGCAACATTGGTCTGCAGACCCTTAAAGGTCTCCTGCAGGGCTGCATTGGCCTCCAGCTTGCCGATCTTGCTCCAGCTGCGATCAGAGCCAAACCAGCCGCCGTCCTTCTCAAACTCCGCATAGGAGCTGAGCGAACCGCCCAGGCTGCCTGTAATGCCAGAGCCGGTCTGCTTGGTCTTGCCTCCGAAAATGCCCAGGCCATCGACCAGGCCGCCCAGGACAGAGCCCACCATGGTGCCGAGACCAGGTGCGATATAGGTGCCGATGGCCGAGCCAATGGCAGAACCGTATTTGCCTTGTGTCAGGCTGACCACGCTGCCCAGGTAGCCAAAGGCCGAGCCCAAGCCGCCGTCAAAGCCAGGCACCGTTTTAAGCCATGCGTCCGCAGACTGCACAGTCTGGCCCAGCGACATGAGGGACGAGCCTGCCGTTTCCCAGCCCTTGGTGACCAGGCTCATGCCCTGGTCCATCATCCAGGTGCTGCCCTTCGCGCCCCAGGTGGACCAGTCGGCAAAGCCTCCATTCATCAAGTTGCTGCCGCCGTTCAGGATGCCCGAATTGCCCGCCAGGCTGGCGGCCGTTCCTGCTACGCCAGCAGCACTGCCGCCAGTCAAGCCCAGCATCTGGCCCACGATGCGCACCACAAAAGGCTGTGCAAAGGCCTTATAAAGCTGGTCCGCAACAGAGGTTCTAAAGGTCGTACCCAGGCTGGTGGTGAAAGACTTCCACTTACCCTCGCCGCGATTGAGCATGTCCGCAAAGCCTTTGCGGAAGACATCGTCATACTGCTGCACCGACTCAGACCAGACCTGCAGATTGACCTTGGCTCCGGCGTTGGCCAGCTCCTGCAGGCGGGCTTGCTCCAGCGTGGCCAGGGCTGCTTTCTTCTCGGCATCGCCCAGGTTGAGCTTGTCTACTGCTGCGATTTCCTTGGCATATTTAAGCTCCACCTGACGCTGGGCGGCAATGATCTGGCGCTGCTGGGCGCTGGCCCCGGATAGAGCGAATTCCGCCTGGTAGGACTTTCCCAGCTCGTTGGCATTGCGCAGCAGTTCATCTGCCTGCTTTTGCGCGACCTTGTAGTCGGCCTGGCCAAGCGCTGCCACGAACCGCTTTTGGGCAGCAATCTTGAGTTCCAGGCTTGCGATGTACTTGGGGTCAAAGTTGTCGCGGCTCTCAGCCTCGGTTAGCTGGTGCTGCAGCGTGGCCAGCGTCATCTGCTCTATGGCAGTGCGGCCTTTGCCAAACACGGCATTGGCGGCCTCCTGGTCGCGCGCACGCTGCTCTAAGGATTGCGCGTCCTTGTAGTTGGCTTCGATGGCCTGCTGGTGCGCCTTGTACGACTGCTCCAGGCCTTCATTGCTGCGCAGCTGCGCGGCCAAGGTGTCTGCAATGGCCTGCTTTTCTTTAAGGCGTGCAATGGTCTTGGCGTCGGTGGCCAGCTTGATCTGCTCGCCAATCTTGAGGCTTTCGCGCTCTGCGGTATTCAGCTCAGTGGCACCGCTGCCCATGGTGATGAGCTGCTGGTGATACTGCTGAGCGGCCGCAAGCTGGCCGCGCATACTGGCCATTTCGGTGTCTGTGGCACGAATGCCACCAGCACCTTTGCTGCCGCCTTTCTTGCTGAATTTCTCTTCAATGCCTGCAATTACGGCTGCGTAATCTTTAGCTGCCTTCGCGGCTTCCTTGATTTCCTCGGCGGTTGCATCTTTGGGAACAATGGTCAGGGGCTTGTATTTGGCCGCGGCCTGATTCAGCTCGATCTGCTTTTTGACGGCATCACTGGCATTGCGCGCCGCTTCGCGTTGCAGATCGATGCCATCTTGACGGCGCTTGTTCTCGCGGTCGATGGCGTCTGCTGTGGCCTGGTCTACCGATGTGGTCAGCTGCAGGATGCCTTTGGCGTTTTCGAGCTGCGCCTCCATTTCGGTAGTGGCCTTACCATCCTTGATTCCGAGATCTGCGTTCTGCTGCTTGCGACGGCGAATTGCTTCTTCCAGGGCTTTGATCTGGCCTTCCGCCTGGCTTTGCACTGTGGTGGGACGGCCGATGTTTAGGAAGGCGTCCCAGGCTTCTTTGGCCAAGTCTCGCGCTCCGCGCCAGCCGCGTTCGATATAGCCCAACTCGCCTTCCAATTGCTTGGCGCGTGCAGTCATAGCGTCGCTATAGGTCTTCTGGGCCAGCGCCGCAGCTTCCTCCGCCTTGCCTTGATCCTCCAGCGCCCTGATCTGGCGGTAAACGGCTGGTGTCAGGTAGTTATAGGACTCATTGAGTTTGGCCGACGCTTCAGCAGGCTTAGTGCCGAGCTGCTCAAGCTCTTTGGCCGTTTGCTCAATAGAACGGCCAGCCAAGTCCTCCATGCGCACGGCCATGGTCGTAAATTCGACCAGGCTGTCGCGGGCGATCTTGCCGCTGCCGGCCAGAATGGCCAGGCCTTCAGCCGCCTTGGACTGGGTGCCATAGATGCCGTCGACCTCACGGGACATGCGACTCAGCGCCTCGGCTGTGACGCCTGCCGCATTGCCGTTGAGCACGGTGATTTGCCGGAACTTGTCCTGCTCGGCGCTGCCCTGGTAATACGCAGCAGCCATCAAACCGCCCACGCCCACCAGGGCACCAATGGCCACCGTCACCGGATTGAGTGCGCCCACCATGGCGCGGGCAGCGGCGCTCATACCGCCAAAGCTATCCTTGATCTGCCCGCCTTGCTGAATAGCCACCATCCAGATCGGCATGCCTGATGCAATGCTGGTGACCACGTCGGTCATTTGCATGGGCAGCATGCGCATGGCCTGGGCGTACTGAGCAGCGCTCAGAGTGCCGCGCTTGTTCGCGTTATTGGCGCTGTCCAGAGCCTGGATGTACTGCGCCGCCGAGTCAGAGACACCCAGCTGCGCTGCACGGTACTGCAGCACTTCGGTGGCGGATTTGCCTTGCAAAGCTGCCTGCTCGCGCAGGCTGGCCATAAAGCTTTCCTGCGCCGCCGTTGCGCGCTGCTTGGCGGCCACTGACTCACGCAGGGCCGCTTCTTCCTGGCGTGCGGCTTCAGCCGCTGCGATCTGTGACGCTTTCTGGTTCTGGAACTGCAGGATGAGGTGGGAAGCTTCGGAGGCAACGCCCAACTGGGCGGCCCGGTACCGCAGCAGCTCATCTGCTGACTTACCGGACACCGCAATCTGCTCGCGCAGCGTGGCTAGGAACTGCTGCCCAGCCTGGCTGGCTCCCTTTTGGCTGTCGCCGACCTGCTGGGTTTCTTTGGCAACCTGGTTCAAGCCTTTGCTGGCGGACTCAGAGGCCGTCTTGACCTCTGAGCCCATGCGAGCAGCTTCCGCCCCCACGTCTTGCAGACTTTTCTCGGCAGGTGCACCGTTGATACTCGCAATAGCTTTGGCGGCCTCAGCAGCGTTTGCCTTGAGGTCGCTGACGTCCAGTTTTGCGCGGTATTCGACGGTGTTGTTGCTGCCTGCCATGGTGCTATTGCTTGTTGCGCAGCTTGCGCGCTTCGTCTTCCAGAATGCGCACATGCATGAGCACGGTGCGCCGCTTTTTGGGCTTGATGCCGTGCATGTCCATCACGGCCAGAAGAGATGTGTAGTCAATCCCTTCGTAGAACAGCTGGGCCAGCCCAGTGATCACGCGCCATTGCGTCCATGTCGCCAGAAAGCATTCCCAGGCAGGCCAGAGGTCTTCGGACAGCTCCAGGTCTTCGTCCTGGGCATCCTCGTCCTCCGGGGGCATGGCCTGCTTCACAAGGTCAGGGTCCACGCCGAGCTTTTTCCACTGCCCCCGCAGCTCGGCGTCTTCCTCTTCGGTGTTACGTGGCGCAAGTCCGCTCAGGAGGTGGTGGCGGACTGCGCTTCGGAGTTTTTTTCCACGTCCTCGGTGGTGACGGGTGTGGTGATAGCTTTGAGCCATGCTTTGACCAGGCAGCCTTCAATGCCGTCCAGTTCTTCCTCCAGCTCGGTGCGGGTCACGTGCGTGTAAGGAACAAACTCGTCGCGGTGGTTGCGCAGATCCCAATCCACCAGCACTTCATTGAGAACCTCAGCGTCATTCGTCGGCTTGGCTGCCAGGCGGGCACGCAGAAAGTCCCGAACACTGACCTCTGTGTCCGGACTGTCAATCTTTTCCTGCAGCAGCTTGCGGGTCTCGGGCAGCAGGCCGGATGCGGCCATGCGGTGGTCTAAAGCAATGCGCTCCGACTTCTTCAGCCGCTTGAATCGGGCGCGGAAATTGAGCATTTCAGGCTCGCCGTCATCGCCCACGCGGGCGAAGGAAACGGCAGTCCAGAAGGCGACGGATGCAAGGATGACGGCCATGGTGACTCTCTTTTTTTGAAACAGGTTTTCAGGAAATGGGGCTAGGCGCTGCGGTCAGACCGTGATGGTCCATTCGTCATTGCCTGCGTTGCTGGGGATCAGCGTCAGGGGGATGGTGATCATCTGGATGCCGTCCTGGTCACTGAAGCTGGGCTTGCCAATCTGGGCCAGCGGCGCGGCGATGGAGACGGTGTTGGTCTCCGCCTGGCCGTGCTTGAGGATCAGAGGCACTTTCTCGCCAGTGCGGGCCATTTCGATCCAGTCCTTGGTGGCCACGTCTGTATTGCGGAAGGTCACGCTGGCGGTAGATTCGCGGCCTGTGATTTCCGTGTTGTCCACGTTCATCAAGTCCTGCTTGACCACCTTGTTGCCGAAGTCCAGGTTGAAGCTGCTGGCTTCAGCCTGGTAGCCGGCCAGGGTCAGCGTGGTGTTGAGCTTGTTGACGCCAAGGGGGCGCATGAACTTGGCGTAGTTCACAGCGGGCATCTGCGCGGCGTCTTCCACAGGAATGAATGCGCCAGTGAACTCAAACTGCAGCTTGGGGATGCCTTTGGCGTCGACCACGGCCTTGCAGTTGCCGCGTGCGCCGCTCATTTTGTAGACCAGCTTGTCCATCGTGGCGATGATGGTCAGGCTCTGCAGGTTGTCCGTGACCGGCGCAAATACGGTGGCTGCGTTGGGACCCGGCGCGGGTGTGTTGGTGGCACTGGCGGCACAAGCTCGCATCAGGGCTTCATAGCCGGGCAAATCGCCCGCAGCAGCCACACCGGCCAGTCCCACGCTGAAGGACACCTTGCGGTAGACGGTGACCAGGACTTTTTCCGAAGCGCCGAAGTAAGGGCGAATCACGCCCTGGCTGGCTTCATCGCCTTCCAGCGGAGTCAGCGTCACATCGCTGACTTCGATAGCGTGTGCGGCCGTGGGGGCGGCCAGAGTGCCGGAGACGGCTTCGATCATGGCCAAGATAGCCAGCTTGCTGATGAATTTCGCCATGTTGACTTACTCCTTGGTGGTTACGGGCTGCTCGGCAACGCGCTGGCGTTTGCCGTTGATGACTTGGAAGAGTCCGCCTTGGCCGTGGAACTCGTCCTGGCCGTCATTCGGGCCGGTCTGCGCGGGCTGAACCACGGCCAGGGCGGCATGGGTTCCTGCGGCGGTTTCGGGCGTTTGCCCTTCTTTGGCTTTGCCATGGGTGGTACTCATTTGCTACTCCAGAAGTGGTCGATGTGGAATTGGTCACCCCACCAGACCCGGCCGTTGTCCAGGTCGATGAGCTGGCCCTTGCCTGCGGTCAGCGGGCTGTCAAAGCCATCGGGTGCCCAGCCCAGCAGGGCCTGGCGCACCTCTGCGCGCAGTTTTTCCAGCTCGTCGTTGGCGGCGTTGCCGGTGCTGTCGCGCTTGTTGTCCAACACCAGAACGATGGCCAGCGTGGTGTTCACGGCCTGCAGCGTGCTGCCGCTGAATGCCTGATCTCCACCAGGCCGGTCAGCCATGGGCACTACAAAAGCCGCTGGCGTTGCCACGGACGGGGCCTTCAGCGCTGCTGCAAGCTCCAGGGCTCCCTGCACCATGCGCAAGGGGGTCTGGGCCTTCAGGCGGGTTTTGACAGCTTCCACCAGGCTCATCGAAAGCCCCTCAACTGGCTGCGACTGAACACGGGCTCCGGGTAGCTGAAGCGCACATCGGTGTTGGCACCTGTGCCACCACCGGCTTGCGGGTCTTCAGCTCCCAGGCTGAACTTGCCCTCGGCCGTGGCCTGCAGCAGGCGCTGCGCGTCACGGTAGTCGCGGGCAATGGGCGAGGTCTTCTCGTCGCTGATGCTGTCTTTTTGCAGCAGGTAGCGGGCAATGGCACGCGACCAGCCTGCGACCAGCTTGCGGGTGGATGTGGCCGAGAGGTCCAAGGGCACGGCATAGCCGCGCTTGGCCAGGTAGCCATCAATCACGGCATCAGCCTCGGACACGGCATCGTCAATGCGGCGCAGGGCCGCATCGGCGTCGGCCGTGTCCTCGGCGCTCCATGCCCCACGGTCCAGCCCGCGCAGCGTGGCGTCCATCAGCTCGTCCGCCACGACAGGCTTGCCGTCGGGTGTGGCCACCTGGGCCAGATCACGAGCGCCGGGGCGCTCGGCCAGCTCTGCATGGGTGATGTAGGGCATGGTGCTCTGACTCATTCGCCAGCGGCTTCTTCTGCGGGTTTGGCGGAGTCAGTCTGCTCGGCTTCGACCGTGGCAGATGCTTCCACCTCTACAGGGACGAGAACCAGCATGGGCTCGTTTTCCAGCTGATCCAGCTGCTTGTCGGTCAGTTCGCTCAGGCGAATGGTCAGTCCCTCTTCTGGGAAGGAGTAGCCCGCGCGGCGAAAGCCCGCACGCTTGGGAATGACCTTGATGGCCTGAGTGGATGCGCCTGCAGGCTTGGGCTTTTGCTGCGCTGGCTTCTTTGGGTTGCTCATGTGTAAGTGCTCCTGTGAGTGAACAGAAATTGGGCGGCTCAGGCCAGCCAAGGGCAGACCACGACCTTGGCCGTGTTGCGCATGACGTTGGTGGAGCCATTGGCCAGACGCTCAGCGGTGACCACTTCCAGCGCCGCCTGTTCGAGGCTGGGTGGGACCCACAGCTCAGTGGGGCGCACGTTCAGCGTCTTGCCGTTGTCTCCCTTGAGGCTTTGCATGGCAGAGCGCATGTCTGCATAGGCCTGCTTGTCCAGCGGATTCTTGGAGGCATGGGCCAGCTGCCACAGTCCAAAGCCCACATTGCTACGGCCATCGGCGCCCCAGATGAACTCATTGCGGCTGAAGACGTTGTCGTCAGTCAGACTGGTCTTGGACACAAAGGCGTAATCGCGGCGCTTTTGGTAGATCAGGGGCTTGATCACCTTGGTGGTATCCATCAGGAACCAAGCATCGCCAGAGCCGCCCTGGAAGTTGCTGACGCTGGCTTGCTTGCCAGGCAGCCCCACAGGGTGGTCGGTGTCGAAGAAGTACTGGCCGTCGTAGCAAGCCTGGCTGAAACCGTTTTTCAGCAGTTCAAAAACCAGCTCGTCGGGGTGCGTTGCAGCATCCTGGCCCAGTTGCTCAAAGACCGGCTTGTAGACGCCGTACTGGTCGTCTTCAATCTCGTCACGGTCGACGCCAACCGTGTTCTCGAAGGTCTTGTTCTTGATGCTGTAGTCATGCGCCAGCAGGTTTTGCACCTGGCGCTCGCCCAGCCACTCGCGGAACTTGGTGATCTTGCCCAGCCAGCCGTACTTCTGCTCGCTGGTGCTGCTGGGAACCATGGTGGCGATGCCGCTCCACTGAGAGGCGGCTGTGCCCAGGCCATTCTTGAACGCGGCGCTGAACGCCTGGTTCAGGATGGAGAGGTTTGCGTGATTGATGATCATGGTGAGTGGTGCTTTCCTGAAATGGAGCGATCAGCGGAAGTCGACCCAGACGCCATCGGCATCCACGTCAAACACACGGCCAGCGCGGCTACGGGTGCCAGTGCCATCGGTCTTGGCCACTGTCTGGTCGTCCACGATGAAGCAGTCCTTGCCGATATCGGCCAAGGTGATGGCATCAGCGGCCGCAGAGTTGGCGAACTGGCTGGGGCGGGTGCTGACACGGACGTGAATGGCACCAGCAGCGCCGCCTGTGTTGTCAGCGCGGGCTTCGGCACAGCCACAGCCCACCAGGCCCTGGGCTGTGGAGCCAGGGACGGCAAAACCGGTGGCATTGATGGCCACAAGCGAACCGCCAAAGATGCGTGCATTGGCTGCGACAGGCGGCTCCTTCTGATCGCCATTGCGGGCCAGCGTGTTGCGGTCTTGAGTAAGTGCGGTCATAAATTGCTCGCTTGAATGGGTTGAACTGGGTTAGGTCAGGCTGCGGCGCCTGTCTTGTATTGCTCGGGCGTCATGCCCATGGCAGAGCAGACGGCTTGCTCGGAAGCGCTGAGCTGCGCATCGCCCTTGGCTGTACCCGTGGGCGGCTTGCCGCCGGTCTGGGTGCCAGACAGCGCAGCAATGGGCTGGGCTGCGTCCAGGAAGGCAGTGAGTTGCGCCAGGTTGGCTTTGCCCAAGTCACGGGCCCAAGGCTCCAGAGCGGGGTTCAAGCGGCCATCAGCCAGCGCAGGCGCAATCAGCTTTTCGACCTGGTCGGCGTTGGCTTGCGCCGTCAGTGCTGCCAGTTGGCCTTGCATGGCGGTCACGGTTTCAATCGGCACAAACTTGGCCAGGTCGGGAGCCTTGCTCACCAGCGCGCTGCAGGCGGCAGTGACAGCCGTGGCTCCGTCTTCGGCCTTGAGGGCCAGCGCAGTGCGGGCGGCCTCGGCGGTGTCCTTGTGGGTCTGCACAGCCGACAGCGCGGCTTGCTCGGTCGTGGTTTCAGGCAGGCCGAGAGTGGCCAGCAATGCTTTGAGCGTTGGGTTCATGGGTACCTCGGTGGGATGGGTTTGCGGGACAGAAAACTGCGCGGATGCAGCGGCCTGCATGGCGTTGAGCGCCTGCATACCGTGGATTGCGGGGTTGTTGGTGAGCGCGCCCATGGTCACTTTGAGCACTTCGCCGGTTTCGGGCGCATACAGAAACACGGGGCTGAAATAGCGGTACTCGCCCGAGGCAATGGCCTGCAGGGCACGGGCCGTCAGCTCGACTTCTGCAAACAAGCCCGAGCCTTCAACCCAGCGCAGGCCATGAATCCAGCCCGCAGCGGGTGCAGGCTGGCCGTTGGTTTCTTTGTGCAGGGTCTGGTGCTCGTAGTCGATAACGAGCGGCTGGGCCGTGTTGAAGCGGTTGATGACCGAGCTGGCAATGGCCGTGTTAATGCGCCAGGCGGGCACATCCATGGGGCGGCCGTCGCTGGGCGTGAAGTCCTGGCCAGGCGTGAGCTGCAGCAGGTAGCGCCCATTGCCATTGGGCTGCTGGGTGTTGATGTCACCCAACGTATAGCTGCAAGCGGCCACTGCGGCAGCGAGTGCAGCAGCGGTCAGTACAGCGAGGCGAGCGGTTTTGGAAGGCATGCCCGCCATGGTCGGCGGCGGGCGGGGGGCGGTCTTTTGGCCGAGGGCACAAGATGCGCCTCAGCTGCGTTGCTCAGTCAGGCAACCCGTTCAGCCGGCGGTGCAGCCAGTCTTGCACGATGGCCAGGACTTCGTCATTGTCGGAAGCTGAAACGCCGAGGTATGGCCGGGCCGGAATTTCGACCTGGTAGGCACTACGCCCAACCCAGCGTTCTGTGGCATTTTCATGCCGGTTCCCCGCAAAGCGCGTCTTTCCATCAACGAGATGAAAGCGCTGCCGACGCGATTGCGCTGCCTGGTCGATAGTGCCGCCCTCTTGATGGATGGCCGCATACACGCGGTTGCTGCCCCAGGCAACCGTGTCTGATTCGAGCACCTGGTAGTGGATGTCCCGGCGCAGGTAGGCGTTGAGAGTCAGTATCAGACTGGCGTTCTGCTTTTTGCGCTTGAGGTAGCCCGGTGACAAGGGCTTCCAGGCCTGGCCCTGCGGGTCGGTCTGGGTAGCAAAGCGCTGCTGGGTACTGTCCTGGAAGTACTCGCCCATGCGGTACATCAGCGGCGTGGTGTCCGGGGCATCGGCCAGATCCTGCAGATTGCGCAGCAGCTGGTCATCGCTAGCTGTGATGGAAATGCTTGCGCCGGTCTGGGTGGTCATGGTGTTTCCTGGCTGTCATCGTAGAATGGGCTGGTCACGTAGAAGGCAGCGCCTCTGTCCACCGAGCCTGCGTGATACGGCCAGCTGGGGAGCGCCCCGCTGGCCTTTTTTATTCCTGCTCGTCTTGCAGGCGGCGGTACAAGTTCACGCCCAGCCGCCAGTCGTCCTCGCGCTGGCTGACTCCGGGGAAGGTGGTCACACCGACCCAGCCATCGCTGCCAATCTCAAATACCGCCAGTGCAGGCGTCTCTTCACCCTCCACCAGATACCGGGCGATATAGCGGCGGCGCACCACGGCTTTTTGCTGGGCATACAGCCACTCAATGCGCACCCAGATTTCGTCGGGGTCCTGCACGGCCTGGGCCAGCAAGGGCATGAAGACCTCACGCCCGCGCTTGTCGGCCTTGATGTTGCCCTTGGCATCTGTGAACAGCTCGGCGCCCATCACCAGGCGCTCGCCCATCACATCCTTGAAAACCGCAGGCTGGGTCAACGTGGCCCCGAACTCAGCCAGGTAGGCGCTGGCGTAGTCCTGCGGTGGCTGGCCTTTGGGTAGCAGCTTAGAGGCAGGAAACGGGCGCGGCGGCGGCAAGGGCCAGTCTGGGCGCTGATTGGGCAGGCCGTGGCCGCCAGTGCTGCCTGGCGTGGGCATGTCTGGTCGCTCAGGCGGGATGTGGCTGCGCAGCCTGGCATTGCCTGGCGCGTACTCAAAACCGGGGTCTATGCCTTCGGGCACGCTGACAGTGCGCGGGCCATTGGGGCTGCGCGAGCCAATGATGTGATCGGCATATTTGACCTCGGGGGCCTTGTCGGGGCCAGTTTTGCCCAGCTTTTCCAGGTCGCGGCTCCACAGTCCTTTGACGCTGCACTGGCAGCCCCAGCCATTGGGCGGGAAGTGGGTTTGCCAGAACGGATCGTCCTTGACCAGTACCAGGCCGTTCCAGGACAAATGCAAAGGGCGAGGATGCTCTACCCAGTCCGCATGCTGGTACTGCCAGTACGGCGCGTGCTGCAACTGCTCCCAACGGCCCGCCGCGTAGCTGGTGGCCAGATTGGTGTCATAGATGACGCGGCTGCGCCAGTTGCGGCCGCCGTTGTAGTCCCAGCCGTGCTTTGCCACGATCTTGTCGAAATCGCGTCGGAATTCTTCCAGCGTGGTGCCGCTCGTGATGGCTTTTTCGACGGCAGTGCGAAAGTCCGAGACGATGGCGTCCCGGTTGGCACCGGCCACCACAAACGCATAGTCATGCTCCTGGGTGTAGATGTCCGTCCAGGCTGTGGTGGGCAGATTCAGCTTGCGCTGAAAAAAGCCGATCTGTTCCTTGAAGGGCAAGGCACCGAATGCAGCGCTGGCCATCAGTGGCCCCCAGCTTCCTGCAGCACCTCATAGCGCCCAGCCAGCTTCGCGGCCAGCATGGCGTCCCCCATGGCCTGGCCGAACTGCTCCAGCGTCATGTCGGGAATGAGCTGCTCCAAGCCATCACGGATTTCTTCCAGGCTGGCCGCTGAATCCACCAGTTTGCGAATTTGTGCAAACCAGGGGCTGCTGGCTTTTTCCGCAAGGTTGGCCAACTGCGGCTGCATGGTCTGTGCCACGGTCAGAGGCGGCGCTGCGGGTGCTGGCTGCACGGCGGTCAGTGCAGCCTTGCCGGTGGGCACAAGCGCAGGCTGCAGCACGGGCGTCGCGCCCAGCACCACTTGACCTGGCTGAGGCATGGGAATGCCCAGCTTCTGGTTGGCCCAGTCTTGCGGCACCTGCACGCCGATGCCCACGAGCTTTGGCAGCGCCTCGGACAGTACCTGGATGTCCTCAGTCTCGCCCGTGATCAGTCCAAACTGCGGGCAACGCTTGATGCCGTCCGGCGTCAGGCCGTTCATGGTGGCGACGGCGTAGACCAGGTCGCGGGTGATGGTGCTGTTGAGCTGGCGGATATCGCCGTCGCGCAGGTCTTTGCGCACCTCGTTGTGCACATTGCCCAGGGCATTGGTGCTAGCCGCACCATCGGCTCCGCTGGTCAGCGTGCCGCCCAGAATGACCTTGGACTGGTTGCGTTCGCACCAGCTGATCATCAACTCAAAGGCCTTGGGGTCGCCCGTGGCGGCATCCTTGAAGTCGATCAGCATGCCCTCGGGGATGATGCCGGCCGCGTTGTGGCCAATGCCCACCAGGGCGCGCAGCAGCGTGGCTTTCTCGCGCTCGCTGGCATTAGGAGGGTATTTGCCCAGGCGCACGGGGATGCCGTAAATCTCCAGAAACTCGGCCAGGTCGCCCACGCTGTAGTTCTTGAACAAGTAGGTCCAGACGAGCTGGCGGAACAAGGCCGTGCGCTCCAGGTAGCCGCTTTTGGCCTTGTGAATGTGAGTGATCCAGCCAAAGGGATTGAGAGCCGCCCCCTGAATGCCATGCTCGTCGGTTGTGTTGCTGCGCAGGCGCAGCTCTTGCCGGTAACCCCGGTGCAGCTGGAACCAGCTTTGCGGGCGGTGCGTGAGCGTCTTGGGCAGCCAGAAGCCCTCAACACGATGCCATTCGATTTCAAGGCATGCAAAGCCTTTTCCAATGGCGTCGGTCGTGTCAAAGAGCACGTCTTCAAAGTCGGGGATGGACTGCACCAGCTCGCCCAGCTGCTCGGCGTTGCGCTTTTCCTGGGCGCTGGCGTTGTCGGGCGCAGTGATCTCCCAGTCCAGCAGCAAGGCGCGGCGGCGCTTGCCCATCTCAGAGGCAATGTGGCCGTCCTTTTCTTCCATGTCCTCAAACAGGTCGAACTGGGCCGAGAGGTCGCCTTGCTCGGCGGCGTCCAGAATGCTGGCCAGCTTGGACGGCGTAAGGCCTCGGGTCGGGTGGGTCTGCAGCTCGCGCTGCAGGTGGCCCAGGCGGGAGGTTTGAGGCTCGTCCACCACGGCCAGGTCGATGGGCTTGCCATCAGCGCCCAGAATTACGCTTTTTGCCATGTTGGCACCTCGCTTTGTGTTTTGTAGTTGGGCTGGCTGCAGTAGCACGAGGCAAGCAGGCGTTTATAAACGCCGGTAAAGCCCCGAATGCAGCAAACCGGGGGCATTGCATGTCCACCGGCTAAAAATCGCTTAAATCGCCGTTTTGGGGCTTGGCGGTTTGGCATCACCAGCCCTCGTGTTCGATCAGCGGGAAGTCCAGGTCATCGCGCATGCCTTCCATGCCCACGTTGTCAAAGCCGCGTGGGTGGGTTGGGATGGCGATGTAATCGATGGGCGCGCTCAGATTCACCGAAGCAAACCAGCCCAGTGCCAGCATCACGGCGCTGTCCCCGTGACGCTGCAGCTCCGGGTCTTTCAAGTCCTTGCGGCGCAGCTTGGTGACCATGGGCACGCCGTCGATCTCTTCAATGGCGCGCAAGTCCATTGCCCAGTTGGCGTCCATCGGCAGATCGGTCAGCCCGTCTTCAAAGCCCTGGATGAACTTGGGCATCCACATGCTGTACCAGGCGCGGTTGAGGATGACCTGGTGCACATGGCTGTGGCCGAACTCGTCTGCTGCTTCTTCGGCCAGCGCCTGGCCGGGTCCGGTGGCATCCATGGCCCCGCCGCAGCGGTTTGGCAGCCGCCTGATGGCGTGAAAGATGATTTGCTTTTGCTGGGCATAAGGCACCTTGTGCATCTCAATGCCCAGGCGCGTCTGACGGCGCAAGCCCAGCGCGCCCCAGACGGAAAAGTCGCGGTGCCGCGCATAGTCTTGCGAGAACACATGGCGCACGCTGGGGTCCAGTTGTGCCAGCACCGGGTCTAGCACGCGGGCGATCCAGTCGGCCACCCACGATTCACGCTCGGCAGGTGGCTTGGTCACAAAGTCATCATCCAGCGCCAGGCGCACCACCATGGTCTCGGGCAGCACCTGGGCGCGGTCAATCCACACGCCTGGCAGGCACACGCCATTGCCGTCACGGGGGATGGCGTCCAATTCTTCGCGCATGGCAGCCTTGCGCACGCCATAGCCGTTGCGAATCTTGGCGTACCACTTCTGCTTACCCTCTGCTGTGGGCTCTTCGCCCTTCATCCAGCACACGCGCTCATACAGGCCGTTGGCCACGGCATCGTCAAACGTGACGGTGTACACGGCCGCATCTTCGCCATAGCGCCCGGCCTCGATGTCGCGGCAGAACTGGGCAAACGGGTTGTTCTTGCCGTTGTGCGAGCTGATGACCGTGATCTGGCCACCCCAGATCAGCAAGGCGGTCGCAGCGTCCAGCACGCCCTGAACGTCAGGGTGGAATGCGGCTTCGTCAATGACCACATGGCCCTGCAGGCCCCGAATGTTGGCTGGACGGCTGGACAGCGCACAGACCTGAAACCCGCTGGCAAAGCGGATGCGGTAGGCCGTGATGTGCTTGGTCTTGCCGGTCTCTGGGTCCTGGTCCTCAAACAGGAACTCTTCAATGTCCGACACCGAGCCCTGGGCGCGGGCAATGATCTGTGCGAACTTGGCCACATAGCCAATGGCCTCCAGGCCCTTTTCGCGGGTGTCACCGATGTAGTAAACGTTGTCGCCACCCGCCACCTTGCTGGCAGCAGCCACCAGGGTCTTGCGCAGCATGACCGCGAAAGTGATGCCTGTGCGGCGGCCCTTGGGGACGGCCACGATGGAGCGCTGCAGCTTGACCACTTCGCGCTGGTGGGCCATCAGCACGCCTTCGTCCAAGGGGTTGAAGCCGGCCGGAATCTCGCGCACACGGGCGGGCAGCTCGTCCCATTCAACAATGCGGACGGTGCTGCTCAAGGGCTGGACGATAGAGGCCATCAGCGCACCCCCAGGAATTCCTTGACCCAGAAGTCCACCTGATCCTGGCTCATGCCTTGGGTCTTGGCGATCTTTTCCAGGTTGCCTTGCTGCTCCTCGAGGAGCCTTCGGCGGGCATGCTCTTCAATGGCCTCGCGCTCCTTCAGGCTCATGGTGCGGGCTTGCATGGCCGCTCGGGCGGCGCGGGCCAACTCGGACACTTCCTTGATGCTGACCTTTTCATTGCCATGCGCGTTCAACGCCGCATTCGTGGCCAGCGTGGTCACGGCCTGGGCCAGAAGAGCCCCGGCCTTGTCGCCCACGCCTTCGCCCAGCTCGTCCACCAGAGCGGCCGAGGCCGTCTCAATCTCACGCATGCGGCCCATCATTTCGTCAAAGCCGACGCGGTAGCGGTGGATACCGCTGCGACTGATATCGGCTGCAGGGTATTTGGCGCGCATGGCGCCCAGCAGCTCATCCAGCGTATGACGGCCATCGCGGATGAGCTTTTCGAGGAACTTGCGGGCCTCCGGCTCCAGGCGCGACACAGAAGACTTACGGCCCATATCAGGCTCCGGGGCGCTTGACGCCAGGCTGGACGACGCGGCCCTTGGCCACATCCATGCCGCGCTCGGTCAGCGTGGCCAGCAGCACCGACTCGACTTCTTCCACCTTGAGCAGACCTTGCTCTTCCAGCCAGCGCAGATCGGTCTTGACCTGGTCACGGCTGGGCGAGTGGCCCCAGCGCTCCAGCAGCGTGCAAAGGATGGAGCTGTTGCTCTTGTACGAGGGCAGCTCGGCCAGCGCCCGCAGGATGACCAGGCGGCGGTCTTCGGTAAGGACTTGGGCGTAGTTGCTCATGTTGGCGGCCTAATCTTTCTTGTTCAAAAGGTGGGTCTCGACGCGGTCCATCACGCGAGCCAGCGGGTCAATGCGCTGGCCTACGGCTTCGACCGAGCCTTTGAGGCTTGCCAAGCCGACAGCCAGCTCATGGAGCTGTTGCTGGCTGGGGACTTGTTTCATCTGAACTTCCAGCGTGGTGATGCGCGTGCGAAGCTCCAGCAGCTCGGTTGCACTGGCGGACTGGCGGCCAATGAACCAGGAATAAATGCCAAGCGCAGCCATGAGCAACCAGCGCACAGCTTCAAAGTTGAAAGTCATTTCTGTGAAATTCATGGTGACTCACTGCCGTTCATGGATGGATTGGCACTTCACACAGCGCTGGCAGCCAGGCACAGCCCAGCGGCGGGCTTTGGGAATCAACGCCTCGCAGTCAATGCACTCGGTGGCCGAGTCGGCCCCGGTCTTGCCTGCAAGGCCTGCGCGGCGTGCCTGGTCACGCAGTGCGTCTTGGCGCAGCTGCAACTCCAGCGCCTGGGCACGGTCGTAAAAATCGGTCAACGCAAAGCCTCCGATTCATGCCACTTGATGTGCTCGACCACACGGCCGGCACATACGCCGTACAGGTCGTACATCTGCACCAAGGCCACAGCCACGGGGTCAACTTCACCTGTCATCGGCGGGGCCTCCGGTGGCTGCGGGCACGGTGTCGACAATTCCGTGGGCTGCTGCTGTGGCGGCGTTGTCACGCGCGGCACTGATGCTGCGCATGACGCCAGCAGGAAACACGCAGCCAGCGCGATCAGTGGCCGAGCTTTGCAATTCATGGCGAAAGTCCTTGAGGTTCTGGGCCTGTGCCAGCTGCAGTCGGGTCGTAGCCGTGCGTATGGCCTGGCTGGCCTCGGTGCTGCGCTTGACTAGGTCGGCGCTGGCGGTCAACGTGGTCTTGAGCTGGGCCACGGTCTCAGCGTCTTGGTTCTTGCGCTCCAGGTGTTGCCCCCAGAACGTGCCGCCCACCGCGCCAGCGGTCAGAGTCAGCAGCAGAGTCAGAATGCTGGCGGCGGTATTCATAGGCCCGGCCCCCAGCTCAGATAGCGTGGCTGCAGATCAACCAGGATGCGCTGGGGATAGCCGAGGTTTTCACGGCAGTGGACGGCTGCCCGGCGGGCTTTGCCGCAGGCTGCATCCACTTGCTGCCGTGTGGGCTGAGCGGCACCGGAAGCCGCAGCCTCACGCTGCCAATGGCCTAGCCCGCCGTTGTAGCCGCGCAGGGCCACCCACATGCGGTCGTATTCGCTGTAGCGGGCAGGTGTGCGGTCGTAGAGGTATTTGTCGTAGCCCACCAGGGCACGCAGCGCCCAGGTGGTGTTATGGGGCTGGCACTCTGCTGGTGCCAGCTTGTTCATCTCGCACCACCATGTGGCCGTGGCCGGCATGAACTGGGCGAGACCTCGGGCACCGACGCGGCTGACGGCGTCGGGCTTCCAGGCAGATTCCTGGTGCACCTGGGCCGCAAACACTGCCACAGGGGCGCCCAAGCCCCAGGTGGCATTGGCTGTACGGACCAGCAGCGTGCGGTGCTGCTGGGCGGCTACGGGCACCTGGGCCTGCGCCTTGGTGCAATAGCCCAGCGTGGCAGAAGCCAGCGCCACGGCCGCAAAGATGGCGGCACGGAGATGACGGCTGCGCATGGCTTAACCGCCCAGGCTGATGGCGAGGATGGCGGCCGACATGATGAGCGCACGGCGCAACATGCAGCCCAGCATGAAGTACAGCGGGTTCGGGTCGATGGGGCCGCACAGTGCTTCTGCCAGGCAGTCCACAGGAATCTTGCGGCCGTCATCGGTCAGCACATAGCCGCGCTCAATTTCTTCTGCAGATAGCTCCACCTCATAGTCGGCCTGCAGCCAGCTCAACGCCGACGACTGGGGGCGTGCATAGGGGAAGACTTTGCGGTCAATCCAGTAGCCAGCCACAGCGGCCAGCGCGATGAGATTGAGCTTGTAGATGCTGACCGGCAGCTGCTGTGGTGCGATCAGAAAGACGGCCAGGGACAAGACCAGGGCAATCAGCCACCAGCTGGTCAGGCGCGGCAGTTTGGACTTGCGGGGGCTTTGAGTAGCAGTGGATGGCATGACGTCCTCAGAGGTGTGAACTTTCGGGTTTGAAAGCTCACACTCTGGACGTCAGTGAAGGTTTGGTCTTTTGGCCGAGGGCACTATGGTGCTTAGCTTGTGGCAGGCTTTTTGCAATCTATGCCCCATCCAATCTCAAAGACGCGGCTGCCTGGTTCAGATTCAATGTCAAGTAACAGCAACTCCATTTCACTACTGCCTGCTGCTTTGCCAAAAAGCCCGTTAAACCGGGTTCTTTCATCGTAAGCACCGTAGGAGTTCTTTGCGGCGACATCACCACAAACACGGCGCAGGTTGGTGTAGCGCGTACTTTCCTCTTCAGGCTGAACAACATAGGCGTCACCGAATTTGGCTGAATTTGGGTCTTTTAGCTTTGCCCGAACAGCCTGCTGGGTGGTATTGATCAGACTCGAATCAGAGCCGGAGCAAGCCGCCAGCACACAGGCTGCGACGATCAGCAATGCTTTTCTCATGGCGTAGCTCCCCCTCTTAGGCGCGTTGTGGAGTGGCCCGCTGAATGCAGGCTTCAAGGTATTTTGTCGTTCGGACGCATTCAAAATCACTGAGCTTTTTAACTCGGTCGGTTTCAAACTCGCGCCGCATAAAGGCTTCTGCGCGGGCTTCAATGGCTGGACTGGAAGCCATAAAGCGCAGCAACTCACGCTGGGCCGCAGTGGCCTCTGCAGCTTTCTTTGGTTGGGCTGCCGGAGCAAGCTTTGGGGGCCGCAACTCCGATGGAGGTTGCACCGGTCCGTCTTCGTTGGACGCACTTTCTGAGCTGACAACCACGATGTTGTAGATCGTCTGGTTTGTCGTGCTCTGGTGATTGTTCAGGACCCCTTCGACACGGCCCGCCTGAAAGTTTCCATTGCCCTTGGCCTCCTGCTTGGGAAGCAGTTTGGCCAGCCACTTCAATATCTCCCTCAAATTCACCCTGTCCCCTTCAAAACTCTTCGGTCTATTTGGTCTTCGGCTTTCTGATCGTGGCCTTTAACGGAGGCCCCCCGTAGTTGCCACTCATAGCACCGATCTGGACATTGCCATTGCCTTCGGCGTTCTGAGAAATTGGCTGTAGCGGCTGTGGTTTTGGCTTTGCCGGGGATGCAGGCTTTGCGCTGTTCATTCCCGCAGCTTGCAGTACCGAGTTTTGAAGCATGGATTGCTTCCCGTCCAGCGAACAGCGCCGGTAGTTCTCCAGCAGTAGAAGCTCTGCGGGGTCCGCAGTTGGTTGGGCTCCTGTACGGGTGCCGCTCAGGACATACACGACGTCAACGCCAAGTTCAACCAGGCGGCTCAGGTACGCCGCATCTGGCAGGCGCTCCCCGGCCTCGTAGTTCCGTTGGGAGCGCGCTGTAACGCCGCAGTGCTCTGCAATGGCCTGCTGACTGAGACCAAGCCCCTCACGGGCGGCTTTCAGGCGATTGGCAATATCAGGCACAAATATTCCTAAAAACTATTGCGATGCGGAACATTTGTGCCGCATAATCGCACCTAACCCCACCTAACGCGGCCTAACTACACCGCGTTAAGGGCAAAAAAAGCAGCCGCACCTTCCACAGAGCAACTGCACCCATTCACATCAACCGACACATTTTGACATGAAGCAGCTACGCACCGCCGCTGAAGCCCGCGCATGGCTTGAGTTTCAAGGCATCACGATTGCCCAATGGGCACGCGATCACAAGAAGAGCGACAGCCTGGTCCGCGAAATTCTGGCCGGCAAGAAGAAGTGCCACCGTGGCGAGAGCCACAACATTGCCGTGCTGCTGGGCATGAAAGACGGCATTGTGACCACCCGTCCTGCCCGCGTCTCGCCCCTGGCTCTGCAAGGTGCTGCGGCATGAAGCAGCCTCGCTACAGCCTGAGCTCAGCATGGCTTGCCCACTGCCAGGCGCTCAATCTTGATATCGCTGACGTGCAGGCACTGGCTGCCCAGGGATCAGTGGTGGAGGCTCATCACCATCTACTGCGCCTGATAGCTGGCACAGGTACTGGTGCCAATCGCCCCACACAGCCATCGAAACCTCCCTTTGTTTGCGGCCCTCGGCAATTGCCAGTTGGTCAAGGCGGCGGGCAGTGTCCAGCACGGCCTGGCGCGGCAGCTGGCGCACCAGCTCTGTCAGCAGCCAGTGGTGTGCCCACAGCTGATCTTGCAGCGGTTGCACGCGCTCTTGCACTGCTCGGTCTACCAGTTTTTCCAGCAGGGAAGTCTCGACGTTTTCGACCATTGGTTCGCTCCAGGTTGTTACTGGTGCCCAGTGTCAATGCGCGCCGCATTTCCATGCAGATTTTTGTTTTGAAGCAGCTTCAGGGAGGTACTTCCAATGCCCGTGCGTAACTGGAAACGCTTTCGCGCCAACAACCTGCGCGATGCCATGCGAGCCTGCAAAGACTTCGCGCTGGAGAAGCGCCAGCTGTCAGTGGCCCGCATTGCCGAGCTGATGGGCGATGTGACCGAAGACAGCCTGTACGGCTGGCTGAGCAAGGGCCGCATGCCTGTGGGTCTGCTGCCCACCTTTGAGATGGTGTGCGGCGCGCACTTTGTGACTGAGTGGCTGGCTGCATCTGCAGGCCGCATGGTGATTGCCATGCCCAAGGGCAGCAAGACCAGCCAGGCCGAGCTGATGCAGATCACCACCGACTGCTCCACCGCCATGGAAAAGCTGGCCTTGTTCTATGTGGACCCCAGCAAGGTGGACGCCACGGAGCTGATGGAGCTGCTGCAGCGCCACCTTGAGCAGGTGGCATTTCAGCACCGCAACGTGGGTCAGTACATCACCCCTCAGCTGGAGTTTGAAGCATGAGCAATGCACCCGCAACGACCAAGAGCGCACAGCCCGTGCTGCTGGTGATGGAGATTCTGTGCGGCTTCGCAGAGAACGGTGCCACCAACAAAGACCTGGCTGAAGCCTGCCGCCTGAGCGCTGTGGCCATCACCCGCGCCACGCAGACCTTGATTGCCTTTGGCTGGTGCCGCAAGAGCGAAGAGACAGAGCGCTTTTACCCCACGGCCAAGTTCACCCGTCTGACGTTTCAGGTGGCGGACTCATTCGACAAGGCCCAGCGCCGCCTGGATGACCGCCGCCATTCCATGACTTCGTACTGATTCACCCAAAACAAGGAGAGATGAGCTATGTCCCGTACAGCAACAAAAACGCAGGAACCCGTGACAGACGTGGATTTGGATGCCAATGCCGTGACCGTGATTGAAAAGACCCAGGATGCCCTGGCCGTGGAAGACATGCAGATGCAGGCCCGTGTGCGCGCTGTGGCTCTGCAGGTGGGCTATCAACTGCCCGGAGACTATGTCGACCCCGACCTGATCCAGCGCGATATCGCTGCCAATATGCGCCGCAGCGTTGAGGCCTGCTTTGAAGTGGGCCGTGGTTTGATGGCTCTGAAGGCCGCTTGCGAACATGGCAGTTTTCTATCCCGCCTTGATGTTTTGGGCCTGGAGACCCGGGTGGCGCAGCGCTTTATGCAGTCGGCAGTGAAGTTTTCAAATACGGCGTTAACGCCGCATTTGACCAAAGCTATCGGCAACCAGACCAAGCTGTTTGAAATGCTGGTGCTGGACGATGAACAGATTGATGAGCTTGCACTCACTGGCGAAACCGGCGAACTGAAGCTGGATGACATTGCCACCATGTCCGTCAAGGAGCTGCGCTCGGCCCTGCGCCAGTCCAAGCAGGATCACAAGTACGCCAGCGAGCAACAGACCAAAGAGCGGGAGCGCGCTGAGAATTTTGAAAAGCAGCTCAAGGCGGGAGGCCCCAAGGCACCGCCGCCGCTGTCGGAGCGCCTGGAGGAGATCACCACAGACGTGGACAAGGTGCAGAAAGCTGCCTCTGAATCGCTGCTGCAGATCAGTGCCCAGATCAAGTCCATCGACCAGTGGTGGATGGAAGAGATGGTCAAGCAGCCCGGTTTTGAACCCGGCGAAGCCGTGCCCATGCCCGCCGAGCTGGTGGCCTTGGCCCAGAAGCTGCATGACAACGCTGAGCGCATTGCGGCAGCGGTGGGCGGCCTGCAGCACCTGGTGTTTGACCGCTTTGGCCATGAAATCCAGGCGGCGCGCACTTATGTGATGCGGCCCGGTGTGATCCCCGGCCACGCTGGCCAGGCGGAAGTTGAGTAAGTCATGGAGGAGATGGACACCATGGCGCTCACCCCTGAAATCTGCGACTACCTGCGGGAGCTGGCACGCAAGCTGGTTACCGCTCCCCACGGCGGCGCAGGTTTGCTGGTGGACGAAGCGGCCCAGTTTCTGGGCATGAGCAAGCAGACCATCTACCGCCACCTGAAGGCGGTAGCGGGCTGGGAGAGCGGCCGCAAGGCGCGCTCCGACAAGGGCAGCACCAGCGTGGATAGCGACGCGCTGATGACCCTGGCCACGATGCAGCGCGAGAGCGTGCGCGACAACGGCAAGCAGACGATGAAGACCCCCGTGGCGCGCAGCGTGCTGCAAGCCAATGGCCTGGAAGTGGGCGTGAGCAATGCCCAGCTGAACCGCCTGATGCGTGACCGCGGCTTGAACGTGGAAGCCCAGCAACAAGCCGCACCAGCGCAGCAGATGCGTGCACTGCACCCCAACCATGTGCACCAGGTCGACCCTTCGCTATGCCTGGTGTACTACCTGAACGGCCGCCAGCACATCATGGAGGACCGCGAGTTCTACAAGAACAAGCTGGAGAACTTTGCCAGGGTGAAGTTCAAGGTCTGGCGCTATGTGCTGTGGGACATGGCTAGCAGTGCGATCAAGCCCTGGTACTGCGAGGCGGCAGGCGAGAGCCAGGCCAATATGTTCAGCTTTCTGATGTATGCCTGGGGCAACCAGGACGGTGTGTTGATGCATGGCGTACCCAAGATCCTGTACTGGGACAAGGGCAGCGCCAATACGGCCACGGCGATTCAAAGCCTGCTCAAAAGCCTGGAATGCCAGAGCATGACCCACATCGCGGGCAATGCTCGTGCCAAGGGTGGCGTGGAAGGTGGCAACAACATTGTGGAAACACAGTTTGAAAGCCGCCTGCGCTTTGAGCCGGTAGACAGCATTGAAGAGCTGAACGCGGCAGCCACGGCTTGGGCTGAGGCCTACAACGCCAACCTGATCCCCGGCCAGGACACCCGTCTGCGCCGTGTCGGCCTGAGCACGCCTGTGGCCCGCTATGACCTGTGGCAGCTGATCAAGTCCGACCAGCTGCGCCTGCTGCCCCCGGTAGAGGTGTGCCAGGCGCTGATGACGGGCAAGGAAGTTGAGCGCAAGGTGGATGGCCACCAGCGCATCACCTTCAAGCACCCCAAGGCCGAGCGCACGGTGACCTACAGCCTGAAGGGCATGGACGGCGTGAATGTGGGTGACATGGTCTCAGTGCGCCCCTTGGTGTATGGCGAGCTGGCCATTCAGATCGAACTGCCCCGCTTTGACGGCGAGCCTCTGGTGTACCGCGTGGAGCCCGAGCTGGAGTACGACGAGTTTGGGCGCCCACTGTCTGCAGCGGTGTTTGGCGAGGAGATGAAGTCCCACGCCGACACGCCTGCCATGAAGGCGGGCAAGGCCATGGACGAGCTGGCATTCCCCGACCAGGACGCCGAGCAGGCACGCCAGAAGAAGGTGGTGCCGTTTGGCGGGGAGATGAAGGCGCACAGCTATCTGCAGGAGGTCGAGAAGCCGAGCTATCTGCAGCGCCCAGGTGTGGACATTGCCACGCCGGCTCACGCCGCACCGGCAGCCCCTCGCTTGCTGGATGCCGTGACCGTGATGCTGCGCATTCGCGCCGAGCTGGGCCGCAATCTGACTACGGAAGAAAACCAGTTCATGACAGCGCGCTTTGAAGGCGGTGTGCCTGAAGACCAGCTGGATGCGCTGATCGACCAGTTCAAGAACCCGCCACAGGCCGATGTGCAGCCATTGCGTGCTGCCGGTGGCTTGCGTGCTGTCTGAGGAACTTATGAGCGACGAATACATGAAGCTGGCACTGCACGGGATTCTGGTGCAGCTCAAGCAATCACAGGCGGCGCTTGCGCGCCACTGCCGAGTATCGAAGGCAACGATCAATCTGATCTGCAAGTTTGATACCTGGCCTAAGTCTGCGAAGACCAACCAGACCACGCTGCGACCTCTGATTGAAGAGTTCCTGCGCGGAAACAGCGCGACAGAAGAGCAAGTGCTCGGCGCCTTTGAACCACTTTTCGAGGGGGCGCACCCGCTGTGTTCCACCACAGCGTGTGCCCTTTATTCCCAAGGCCAGCAGGCCAAAAACCAAGAGGATGATATGAACGTACGACACAGCCGCCTGACTTCTGAGACCCGTCAGCAATTCAAGATTCTACGTGACCCGTTCGTAGACGAGCTGCGCTCCATCGCTGATGTGTTTGAGTCGGACGATATTCGCTATGTACGCGCCGCTGTGCGCCAGACCGCTTTGCATGGCGGAATGCTGGCCCTGGTGGCCGAATCTGGTGCAGGTAAAAGCACTATCCGCAAGGACCTGATTGAATGGATCAGGACCACAGGCGAACGCATTGAAGTGATTGAGCCCTATGTGGTGGCCACAAGCGCGGCCTCCAAGTCGGGTCGCCTGCTGGTGGCAGCAGACATCGTTGGAGCAGTGATTCGCAATCTGGCCCCCAACAAGGCCGTGCGCTCCTCGCTGGAGGCCCGCACCCACCAGATGCATCAGATGCTGAAAGAAGGTGCCAGTGACGGGCGCAAGCATGTGGTGGTCATTGAAGAAGCCCATGACCTGGCCATTCCCACGCTGAAGGCGCTGAAGCGCTTTTACGAGCAGGAAGACGGGTTCAAGAAGCTGCTGTCTATCGTCCTGGTCGGCCAGAACGAGCTGGCGGACAAGCTCAGCGAGAAGGACCCCGAGGTGCGCGAGGTGGTGCAGCGCTGCGAGCTGATCACCCTGCCGCCCTTGGATAACGAGCTGGGTGCATACCTGCAGCACAAGTTCAAGCGCGTGGATGCCGATATGGCCAATGTGCTGGAGCCCGATGCCATTGATGCCATCCGCGCCGTGCTGCGCCGCAATGAGACCCGCTCCTTTGGCGGCAAGCGCACGACACAGAACGTGTCGAAGTGCCACCCCCTGGCCGTGAACAACCTGGTCACACGCGCCATGAACATGGCGGTGGGCATCGGCGCCAAGAAGGTGAATGCGGCCCTGATCCATGCAGCGTTTCAGGAGAGTGGCAATGCATAAAAAAGTCGTCTCGATGGCCGCATACAAGGCATTGCGCCTGGCGTGGATCAAGCGCCGCGCCCGCATGCTGCAGCGCGCTTTTCGCACGGACCTGGCCACGGCTCAGTTAGAGGCCACGGTGGACTGGTACCGCTTCAACGGCAAGTCCTTGCCCAACCGAGTTGCCCGTCGAGTTCAAGATCAGGAGGCTTTGGCATGAAACGCTTTTTCTTTGAGCCTGGCGCAGTCCAGTGCTACCGCAAGCGCGGCCTGCGCGCCCGCCTGGTGCGCGGTGGCCAATTCATCCGAGGCGTGCTCAATGCCTGCCTGGGTGATACGCCCTCAGACAGCATCGGCAGCTTTTTGCTGTCCGCTGCTGTGATGGGCGCAATCGCTGCCTGTGTGGGTGCGTTGACTGGTTATGTGCAGTTTGAGTTGCTGGGCCTGGGGGTGATTCGATGAGCATGGCTTGCCCCGTGTGCCGCAGCGAGCTGAGCATTGCCCAGCTCTTCATCAACGAAGAGGCGCAGCGAACCTTCAACCGCCTGGCAGTGCTCAGCATTCCGCTGGGGGTGCGGGTTTCGCGCTACCTGACGCTGTTCACGCCGCCCAAGACCCGCCTCACGCAGGACAAGCAGCTCAAGATCATTGAGCAGCTGCTGCCCGACATGGAGCGCGGTGCCATCACCTTGGCCGGGGTGGATTGGCAAGCCCCGAAAGCAGTGTGGAGCCAGGCGTTTGACCGTGTGTTTTCAGTGGCAGACGACGGGAAGCTGTCGCTGCCCCTGTCAGGCCACGGCTACCTGTACAGCACGATCCGCGACCTAGCCAACAAGGCAGAGGCCCGAGCCGAAGCCAAGACTGAGCAAGACCGGCGCAACACGCCCCAGCGTGGCCCCCTGCAGGTCAACGGCGGCCCCACAAGCATCGGCGCGGCACTGGGCCACAAGGACCCCGCGCTGGCAGATATGGAGCGACGCAGCAGCAATGCGGCAAAGCCCAGCAATGCAATCCGCGAGCAGATTGCCCGCATTACAGGAAAAGGAGGCCCCCGTGCTGAATGAAAACCAAGAGGCGATAGCTCAGCTGGCACAAGAGCTGGTGATGCTCTGCGACCCGCAAACCGTCCCTGTAGAGACGACTTTGAACGCTCTGACGATTGCGTTTTGCAGCTTTGCCAAAGCGCACCCGGCGCTGATGACCACGGCTGCAAGCCATCTGATTTCGGTGGGCAACCTTCTCGCATCGCAAGCGAACTCCACGGCCAGCAGCATCCATATTCATTGAAGGAGCAACGACAAATGACCCAACAAAATATTCCCGAAACCATTCCCGAGGGCTACATGAAGAACGCCCTGGGCCATCTGGTGCCCCGCGCCAATGTGCGCGAGCAAGACCTGCTGCGCGATGAGATCGCAAAAAAGGTGGCTGGTCGTGCAATCCGCCTGTTCCAGGAGCTGGCTGAATTCAAGAGGGACACGCTGGGCGAGCTGGCCGACCTGGTCAAGATCGCAGGCGAGCGCTACGACGTCACCCTGGGCGGCAAGAAGGGCAATGTGTCCATCAGCAGCTATGACGGCAAGTACAAGGTGCAGCGCTCCGTGGCCGACCGCATCCAGTTCACAGAGGAAATCGAAGCCGCCAAGGCCCTGATCAATCAGTGCATTGCCCGCTGGAGCGAGGGTGCCAACGACAACATCCGCGCGATCGTGGACCGCGCCTTCAGCAAGGACACGAAGGGCCAGCTCAAGACTGCCGCCGTGCTGGACCTGATGCGCCTGGATATTGATGACGCCGAGTGGAAGCGCGCCATGGACGCCATCCGCGACAGCATCCAGACCACAGGCACAGCGATCTATGTGCGTGTGTATGAGCGTATTGGTGACTCGGACCAGTACAAGGCCATTCCTCTTGATCTGGCGGCTGTATGAGTGTGTTCAATATCCCAGTGAAGTGCACTCGCTGCCGCAATCAGCACATGACCATTGAGCGCGTTGATGTGCCTAGCAAACGATGGGCCAATGCAACCGAATCCACTTGCCCCAAATGTGGTTGCAAGAACTGGTACGACATGACGCCTCAGGTCGCCTGGTGCTGGGCTTCGGGTCTGGTCGAAATCGGCACTGAGATGCCCAGCTCCAATGCCATTGAGATCGCACGCGGCCCTAAGTTCGCCCTCGACGGCCAAGTCAGCGTGTATGCGCGCCATGGCCATGGCGAGAGCAAAGGCAAGCTGCTGGTGCCTGGCGTGCCCGAGGCGGCTAACCAGGCGGCAGGTCTGGAAGCCCTCAACCAATGGCTGAAGTGGATCAATAAACGCAAGCCCCGTGATGGCGTGGCTTTTGCCAAGGAGGTTCTGTGACTACAGCAATTACTCAGAAGCGGCCTGTTCAGCTGCAAGCCAATACCTCCGGTGCCTGGAAAACTGTTCTGCAGTTTGACGCGGGCAATGATGTTGCGGCCACCCAGATTCAGCAGGCCGTGGCCATGTTGCATGAGGCTGCATCGGGCACAAGCTGGCAGATCGCCACCATGGACCGCCCACCGATGGTGCTGCGCCACATCGGTAAGAGCACGTATGGAATCTGGATGGACCGCAAGGAGGCCGAATGAAGAGCTTTGAAACCATCGCCCACGAGGCCTATGACACCTTCAAGGGCAAAGTCCAGCTTCCCATGCCCACCTGGGCCGAACTGGACCAGGCCACCCAGGAAGCCTGGATCGCTGCCACACGTAAGGTGGCCGAAGAAATCCAGCAAGTCCACTAATCACCAGGCCGCCCGGTGCCTCAAACCGGGCAAATCCCTTAACTTTTGAAAGCAAGACATGAACAAGACCGAACTGATCGACGCCATCGCAGAAAAGGCTGGCGTGACCAAGGCAGCCGCCCAGGCCGTGCTGGACGCGACGACCGGCACGATCCAAAGCCAGCTCAAAAAGGGCAGTAACGTCGCCCTGGTGGGCTTTGGCACCTTCAGCGTGAGCGAACGCGCCGCCCGTGATGGTCGTAACCCCAAAACCGGCGAGACCATCAAGATCAAGGCCGCCAAGGTGCCCAAGTTCACGCCTGGCAAGGGCCTGAAGGACGCCCTGAACTAAGGCCAACCCATGCACCAGGCCCCCACGCAGGCGCGCAGCCCGCTGGGGGCCTTTTCTTTGCCCCAAGGACCCCGAGACATGACCACCAAGACCTCCAAAGAGTACCGAAACGGCCTGATCAAGCTGATCCACGTCGCTCGCCGCGACCTCAACCTGGACGAAACCAACTATCGCGCCATCCTGTTCGCCCAGGGCGGCAACGAATCGCTGTCAGCCATGCCCCTTGATGGCATGAAGAAGGTGCTGGACTACCTGAAGGCCCAAGGCTTCAAGGTGCGCAAGACTCGCACAGACCGCAAGCAGGCCACGGGCAAGGACGCCAGCAAGGTGCGCGCCCTGTGGCTCTTCCTGCACGAACTGGGCGCTGTGCGTGACCCGTCAGAAGCGGCGTTGACGGCGTATGTGAAGCGCATTGCCAAGGTGGACGATGTGCAGTGGATGCGTGGTGATCGCAAGGTCAAGACGCCTGAAGGCGTTGAGTTCAAAGAGCGCCATTTCTTGGTGATTGAGACCCTCAAGCGCTGGGCCATGCGCTATCTCCCCCAGGCCGTCGCCGCCCTCAAAATCGAGGTGCGTGAAAAGCACGACAACGGGCTTTTGAGCTCCGAGCAGCTTGATTGCGCTGCTCTCGCTTTTTCGTGGGTTTTGGATGAGCGCACGTTTGATACTTATTGGAAAGTCTGGGAGAATTTACGCACCGCTGCAGGGCGCAAATTTCCAAGCTGAGCATCTGTTTTATGGCCACCCACGTTGATCGTGACTCCAACATGGCAATCCGCAGGAATCAGTTCCTGGCGGACCTGATGGACGTGGCCAAGAAGCACCTGCAGGAGCATGTCTCCGGCCCAGCCGCCGACCTGGTTGCAGGCTCGCTGACCGATCATCTGGCCGACTACTGGGGTGGCCAGCTGATCAACATCCCCAAAGACTTCAGATGGAAGCTCAGCCAGCGCGAAGCTGAGATCTACGCCGAGTTCAACGGCTACAACATCGCCGATCTGGCCCGTAAGTACGACATGCACGAGCGCAGCATGCGCAAGCTGCTGGACCGGGTCAAAAAGCGCATGGCGGCAGCTGCCGACCACCGCACCAAGGACCTCTTCAACAATTGAGTTGAAGCGGTTTTATTAGCGTGATGGGGCACTTGCACAGGAGAGGCGCTATTGAGCCTTGTTGTCACCGCCATGAATCAAAGAGTGAAAAAAATCGTGCAGGCTGGGCAATATTGCGGTGGGGACGGCATATCCGATGCCTAAGTTCAAGTTCATACTCATCTCAGCAATGAGCTGCTGAAGAGCTTGGATGGGCTGGACTCCCGCAACTCTAATTGCACTCCCTGCATCGGCACGCTCAAAGTCTTCCAGGAATCTAGAAAGCGATCCGTGCTTGGCGTTCACTACCCCGATTTGCTCGCCCGCAAGATTGAAGAGTGGCCCGCCACTGTTGCCATGGTTGACCGATGCATCTATGCGTATGCTGTCCTGACTGATGCTGGCGATGTGTGCTGAAAGCAGAACCTGCTCTTCGAACTGCATTGGATATCCCACCACGAAGGCTCCGTTACCAATCGCGCAATTTGCACTGTCCACGAGTTTCACAGGGACTCCAACCACCTCATGAAAATTTAGTAGCGCAATGTCATAGGTAGGGTCATAAAACGCTACATTCCCATGAATTGAAATTCCACGATGAGTCGGGTGAGCAATAGCCATTTGTGCTCCAGGCACCACACAGTGGGCACAGGTTAGAACTAACGACCCATTGCCGATCACAGACCCAGAGCCTGAGCTGACAATGTTCTGCCTCTGCGGGTCTAGTGCGAGGACGCGGACCACACCAGACTTGACGGCTTCATAGACTTTTGTAAGTGGCATCAAAATTCCCTCCATATTTTTGGAGGAACTATGCCATCGAGCGCAGGTGCACGAATTGATTTTGCGTGCCTTAGGGCACCTTACCTATGAAAACGGTAGCAAGGTGGGTGCACCAGAGTCATTTCAACTACTGCAACTGAGTTTCAAATCGCTATTTCGGTATGTCCCTTGGCATCCCCAAAAATTTCGATTTATCACGCCACATGCACTACCTTTATCTCACCTTCGTTCACCCTTTGGTCAGGGCTGCGGATGGATGTCCCAAAAACTGCTCTCTCATCGAATCCTCTAAATGAAATGTGAATTTAAAATGCGTATCAATTTCATTTGTAATTGCAATACCTGATCAACGTCTGACCGATGAAGCTGCTGATAGTTGAAGACCACCAAGAGTTGAGCGCGCTGCTGTCGCGTCATCTGGAGCGCATGGGGTTTGCGGTGGATGCCGTCCCTACGGGGCGCAGGGCTTTGCATGCGATGGCCATGGGGCGGTATGACGCACTGGTGCTGGATCTGGGTCTGCCCGATATGGATGGCATGGAGGTGCTGGCCCGCTGTCGTGAGGCTGGGCAGCACATCCCCTGCATCTTGTTGACTGCACGCGATGCGCTGGACAGCCGGCTGGCTGGCCTCAATGGCGGGGCCGATGACTATGTGCTCAAGCCGGTGGAAATGTCTGAGCTGGAGGCGCGTTTGCGCGCCGTGTTGCGCCGCTCGCAGGGCGTACACCAGCAAAAGCTGAGCTTGGGCAATGTGGCGTTCGAGACCGAGTCCCGCTTTGCCACCGTCAACGGCCAGCAAGTGGACTTGCTGCGTCGGGAGGCCATGCTGCTCGAAGAAATGCTCAGGGTCTGGCCGCGCATCACCGTCAAGGAGCGGCTGGAAGAGCATCTCTATGCCTCGCGCGAGAGCGTGACGCTGAATGCGGTGGAGGCGCTGGTGTCCCGGCTACGCCGCAAGCTGCGCGACGGCGGTGCCAACGTGCAAATCGATACTGTGCGTGGCGTGGGCTACCGCCTGGTACTTCCCGAGCCTGCAGCGCAGGAGACCCATGTCTGCCCGTAGCCTGGAGCGGCGCGTACTGCTGGGGCTGACGCTGACGTTTGCCGCAGGCATTGGTGCACTGGCACTGTCGCTGTATGACACCCGCGATCAGCTGCGGCGTGTGACCATGAGCATTCAGGCACGGGAAATCAGCGCGGGCTTTACCTTGCAAAGCGATCCTGCAAGTCTGCCAAAAAGCTATGCGGGCGGTGAGCTTTCCTACACTCTTTATTCCCCGGAGGGTCAGGCGCTCTGGTACTCCGACAACCTGCAAAGACCGCGCCGCCTGCGCGTGCCTTTGTCTGCGGAGAAGCGGCCTCTGTTCAGCCTGCCACTGCGCAGCGGCGAGGTCATCAATGTGGCTGCACCGCTGGCCGATGGCGCCACATTGATGGTGGCCAAGCGCGATGGGCTGGAGCGCGAGACCATAGGCCTGCTGCTGCAGGCCAAGCTGCGCCAGAGCCTGGCTTTGCTGCTGCCCGTGGGCCTGCTGGCGCTTGCGCTGATCTACGCCGTGATGCGCTGGACGCTCAAACCCGTGCAGCAGGCGGCACGCTTTGCGCAGCACATTTCATCCGACAATCCGCAACCCATTCCCACTGCGAACCTGCCCCGCGAAATGCAGCAGCTGGCGCAGGCTGCCAACCAGGCAATGGACAAGCTGGCCCAGGCGCTGGCTCATGAAAAGCAGCTGGTGGCTGATGCAGCCCATGAGCTGCGCACCCCGTTGACGGTGCTGGACTTGCGGCTGCAGCAGGCGCGGCTGGAACCTCAACCCGACTGGCAGGCAATTGATGCCGACATGGGACACCTGCGTCAGTTGACCACGCAGCTCATGCTGCTGGCACGACAGGAGCGTGGCATGGATGCCGTGGCAGAGATGGCAAGGGCGGTCACGCCCCTCTCGCGCGTGATCCGTGAGAGCGTGGCTGCCATCCTGCCGCTGGCGGAGGCCGAGTCCCGCCAGATGGAGGTGCAGATTGAGGATGGAGTGCAGGCCCAGGGCGATGCGAGTCTGCTGCAGACAGCGATTCGCAATGTGCTGGAGAACGCACTGTTTCATGGGCGGGGAACGATTGGCGTGGCAATGCACCAGCAGGGTGACAGCATCTATGTGCATGTGACCGATGCAGGTCCGGGCCTGAATGCTCTGCAGCGTGAGCAGATGTTCGTACGCTTTCACAAAGGTGTGCAGAGCAGCCGTGGCGCGGGTCTGGGGCTGGCCATTACCCGGCAGATTTTGCGCAATGCGGGCGGCGATGCGCGCTTTGTCGAGGCCGACTGCTGTGTGATGGAGCTGCGGTTTCAGCGTTTCAAAAGCAGGGCGTGATGCTGCGATAGCGGCATCAAAAAGCCCCGGCTCTTGCGAGGCGGGGCTGTGAGGGTGAGAGCCTGAGGCTTACTGGGTAGGCGCTGCGTTCAGCGAATCCATCAGTGCCTTGGCTGGATCATCGGAGCCATAGCCACCAGCATCCGGGGTGGGCATTTCTGGTGCAGGCTGCTCGCCGTCAGTGGAGCTCTCAGGGGGAGTAGAGCCTTCTTCGCCACCTTCAGGCGTATCAAATGGATTGTCTGCACCATAGCCGCCGCCTGCATCGTTGAGCTGGTTGAGCATTTCATCGCCGACCTTGTTCATGTCCACCACCACGGGTTTGTCCAGCGAGCCGGTGACGATGCCGGGGAAGGCGATCAGCGTGCCGACCATCACCAGCTGGATCAGCACAAAGGGCACGGCACCCTTGTAGATCTGCATGGTGGTGACAGGCTCGACAACCTTGTGCGTGACGCGATCGACATACTGCTTTTCTGGCGCAACGGAGCGCAGGAAGAACAGCGCAAAGCCGAAGGGCGGATGCATGAACGAGGTCTGCATGTTCACAGCCAGCAGCACACCGAACCAGATCAGATCGATGCCCATCTTCTCGGCCACAGGGCCCAGCAGCGGAACCACGATGAAGGAGAGTTCAAAGTAGTCCAGGAAGAAGGCCAGGAAGAAGATCATGAGGTTGACCACGATCAGGAAGCCGATCTGGCCGCCGGGCAGGCCGGTCAGCAGATGTTCCACCCACTTGGGACCATCGGCCGCCTGGAAGACCAGACTGAAGGTGGTGGCGCCGATCATGATGAACATCACAAAGCTGGCCAGCTTGGTGGTCGATGCCAGAGCCTGTTTGAGCAGCGTCATGTTCAGGCGCTTGCGGGCAAAGCCCATGATCAGCGCTGCCATGGCCCCCATGGCACCACCTTCGGTGGGCGTTGCAATGCCCAGGAAAATGGTGCCCAGCACCAGAAAGATCAGCAGCAGTGGGGGGATCAGCACAAAGGTCACGCGTTCGGCCAGCTTGGACAGCAGGCCCAGCTTGAAGATGCGATTGATGCTGGCCATCACAAAGGCGATGAAGGTGCCGCCGCACATGGCGGTGACGATCTTCTCGTCCGTGGGAACGTCCAGCACTTCCTTGCCTTGCCACCAGCTGTGCAGATCGGCCATGTGGCTGGCCAGGAAGATGGCGACGATGGTGGACAGGCCCATGACGACAAACAGCGAGGTGTAGCCGCCATTGCCATTGGCTTCACGGTAGATACGAGCTTCCACGGGCAAGGCGGGCACCATCTTGGGCTTGAAGATGGCCAGCAGCACTACCCACAGAACATACAGGCCCATCAGCATGAAGCCGGGGATGAAGGCGCCCTTGTACATATCGCCCACGCTCTTGCCCAACTGGTCGGCCATCAGAATCAGCACCAGCGATGGCGGGATGATCTGCGCCAGCGTGCCGGATGCTGCAATCACACCCGATGCCAGACGGCGGTCATAGCCGTAGCGCAGCATGATGGGCAGCGAGATCAGGCCCATGGAGATCACCGAAGCAGCGACCACGCCGGTGGTGGCTGCCAGCAGCGCGCCCACAAAGATCACGGCCAGGGCCAGACCACCGCGGATGGGGCCGAAGACCTGGCCCACGGTGTCCAGCAGATCCTCGGCCATGCCTGAGCGCTCAAGAATCAGACCCATCAGGGTAAAGAAGGGGACGGCCAGCAAGGTGTCATTGGCCATGATGCCGATCAGGCGCTGGGGCAACCAGGCCATGACGGAAGAAGGAAAGACTCCCAGCTCTATGCCTAGAAAGCCGAAGGCCAGGCCGGCAGCGCCGAGGCTGAAGGCCACAGGAAAGCCCAGCAGCAAGAAACAGATCAGCCCCGCAAACATGATGGGGGCGTAGTTGGTAGCGATGAATTCCATTGATGTCTCCCGCTACTTCTTATGCCTTGGCCTGAGCGGAAATCGCTTCAGCCTGCTTGCGTTCGGCTTCGGCACGCAAGGCCTGTGCCAGCTCTTCTTCTGCGCTCTTGTCGGCCAGCTTGCCCATGGGGTCTGGGCCGTTGCCGGTCAGAAAGGCAATGCGCTTGATCAGCTCGGACCAGCCTTGCAGCATCAGCAGCGTGATGCCAACAGGGATGGCTGCCCATACGGGCCAGCGAATCAGGCCTCCGGGATTGCCCGACATTTCGCCCGATTGGTACATCTGCAGAACCACAGGTGTGGAGAGCCACAGAATGGTCAGGCACAGCGGCGTGAGAAAGAGGGAAAAACCGAGGATGTCAATCCAGACCTGGGCCTTCTTGGACAGACGGGAGTTGATCACGTCGATGCGTACATGCTCGCGGTGCAGCAAGGTGTAGCCGGCAGCAATCAGAAACGACCAGGCGAACAGATACCACTGCACTTCCAGAAAGCCGTTGGAGCTGGTGTCAAAGACCTTGCGAACGATGGCATTGGCAGCGCTGATAAAGGTGGCTGCAAATATCAGCCATATGGAATATTTGCCGATGAAGGCATTAAGCCTGTCGATAGCCCTGGACAGGGCGAGTAAAGCCTGCATGGTGTCTCCAAAAAATAGGCTGTTCATGCGTCGCGCGGTTGGGGCTGGTAAGCCTCAGGAGCGATCTGAGTTTTTGAATCGAGTTTGAGATTCTACGGATGCAGGTAAGGTGTTTTTTACAAAATGGTGCGCAAATGTGGCGCTTGAGCGTCATTGTTGGATTGCTATATAAAAAATAGCATCTAACGCTTGTCTGTATTGGCTAATTGGAGTTTTTACTTGTTTTTAAAAGAGGCCGAGATCGCTTGATGTGAGTGTGCGCAAGCTACTTATTGCGAATAATGATGAGCAGCCCTAGGGCAAATCCGTAGATGTTTGAGCAAAGTCAAAATGGTGAGAGGGGATTAATTGGTGACGTCGTGACAAGGAGCGGGTGCAGCGTATTTCTGAAGAGCAACTGAGCTTGCCTTGGTGTGTAGAGCGCATAAAAAAGCCCCGCCTTATATAGGCGGGGCTTTTTTGAGGGTGTCTGGTTGTCCGATTTACTGAGGCTGAGCGTGGAAAGCCTTGTTGGCAATCTTCCAGCCCTGCTCGGTCTTGAGCAGCACAAAGTAGTCGGTGAAGGTCACGGCACCGTGATAGAGCGTGACCTTGGCCATGGCGGCTGTACCCACGATGTCCAGCGAGTCGATCACGCGGCGGCGGGTGGCTTCGTCGGCGGCAGGCGTGTTCTTGAAGCGCTGGCAGTAAAAGTCCACGTCCCATGAGGTCAGCGGGCCTTCACGCACGGACTCCAGGCGGGCCGTGGGCATGAAGGCGGCACGCATGTGGTCGGCGTTGTCTTCGGCGTGGCCGCGCATATACAGCTCCAGCGGCACGCGTACTGCAGCTTCTTCGGGGTGAGAGGTCAGGCGTTCGGTGTTCATACAGGCATCTCCTTGGAGGCGAGGTCTTGGCCACGCCACTCGGCTCTCCGCACAGGCGGAGTCAACCGCCAAGCATGAGGGAGAACGAGTGCGAGATTGCAGCAGTGAAAGTCAGCACTGTTTCAGCCTGCTGCGGCCTTGCAGGCAAGCTGGGCAGGTAAACCCAAAGTAAAGCCGGGGTAAATGCAGGCAAAGGCTGGCTCGTCAGTGTCTGCTTGTAAATGCAAATAGCTAACATTGGCGGCAATTCAGGCTAGAACTCCTGCGCTCACACCATGCTGAAATCCCACTTTTTGACTTCCCCTCCCTTACTCTCACAGCGTGGCCGGACACGGCCCGCCATTCTTGTTGGCGTTGCGCTGGCACTTGCTGCGCTGGGGGGCGGGTATTGGTGGTATCAGCAAAAAAACGGTGAAGTCAAGGTGCAGTCTGCGCAGGGTGCTCCTAAATCAGGAGGGAATCCCGGACGACGAGGGCCAGGTGGTCCCGCAGGTATGGGACAAGCTCAGCCCGTGTCCGTCGGCACTGTGGAGCTGCGCGACATGCGTGTGCTCATCAGCGCTATTGGCACCATGAACGCCAGAGCCACGGCGGTGGTCAAGGCCAAAGTCTCGGGGGAGCTGGTCAAGCTGCACTTTAAGGAGGGGGACGAGGTCAAGGCCGGTCAGCTGCTGGCCGAAATTGATCCGCGCAGCTTTGCCGCTTCGCTGGCGCAGGCCCAGGGCTCGCTAGCCCGTGATCAGGCCCAGCTCAAGAATGCCGAGCTGGATCTGAAGCGCTATCAGGATTTGCTGGCGCAGGACTCCATCGCGCGTCAGCAAGTGGATACGCAGCAGGCGCTGGTGCGTCAGCTCAAGGGTACGGTGTCCGCCGACCAGGGGCAGGTTGATGCAGCCAAGCTGCAGCTCAGCTATACCAAGGTGACGGCGCCTATCTCGGGGCGCCTGGGTCTGCGCCAGGCCGATCTGGGCAATGTGGTCAACCCCTCGGATACCAACGGCCTGGTGACCATTAGCCAGATACGTCCCATTGATGCGGTGTTCTCCATTCCCGAGGCCCATGTGAGCGTGCTGGCCGAGCAGTTGCGTGCAGGCAAGGACATGCCGGTGGAGCTGTGGGACCGAGAGCAACAGAAGATGCTGGCCAAAGGCAAGCTCAATGCGCTGGACAACACCATTGATACCACGACCGGAACAGTCAAGGCCAAGGCGGCTTTTGACAATGCGGACAGCCGCTTGTTTGCCAATCAATTCGTCAATGTGAAATTGCAGGTGCGTCAGCTCGATCAGGCACTTGTCGTGCCTGCGAATGCAGTGCAGAACAATTTCGTCTATCTGGTCAAGCCCGACAACACGGTCACCCAGCGCAAGATCACCGTAGGTGTGAGCGATGGCGACTATGTCAGCGTACGCGGCGAGCTGGAGCCCGGCGACAAGGTGGTGACCGACGGCATCGACCGCCTGCGCGAAGGTGCACAGGTGACGGTGGTGGACTCGGACAAGGTCAAGAAGGTCGATCAGGCCGTGCAGGACGCTGCCAGCCAGCCGCGCGGCATGATGCGCAACCTCACACCTGAGCAAAGAGAGAAGGTGAGCAAGATGACTGCCGAGGAGCGCAAGGAGTTCTTCCAGAAGCTGCGCGCCGAGCGCGGTGCGGGAGCTCGGGGTGACCAGCCTCGTCAGGGTCAAGGCGGCCCGGTCAAGCCTGAGGCTGCGTCAGAAGCGAGTCCTGCTTTACCAAGAGAGCCTCAGCCTCAGTCCCGGACAGGTACCGAGCGAGGTGAAAGAGTGGAGGGCCGGGGTGAGCGTCCCCAGCTGACGCCCGAGCAACGCGCTAAGCTGGAGGCCTTGTCGCCCGAAGAGCGCAGCGCTTTCTTCCAGAAGCTGCGTGCCGAACGCGAAGCCAAGGGCTCCGTCAACGACGGCGCAGCTCGCTGAGTCAGGTCAGAGCCAACGGCCACCATGAATCTTTCGCGCCTCTTCATTCTCAGGCCCATTGCCACCAGCTTGCTGATGGTGGCGGTGCTGATCTCGGGCATTCTTGCCTACCGATTGCTGCCCATCTCGGCCCTGCCCGAGGTGGATTACCCCACTATCCAGGTCACGACGCTTTACCCTGGGGCCAGCCCCGATGTGATGACCTCCAACGTCACGGCGCCGCTGGAGCGCCAGTTCGGACAGATGCCGGGGCTGGACCAGATGTCCTCGACCAGCTCGGGCGGCGCATCGGTCATCAGCCTGCGCTTTTCACTGGACATGTCCATGGATGTGGCCGAGCAGCAGGTGCAGGCCGCCATCAATGCGAGCAGCAATCTGCTCCCCGGCGATCTGCCCATGCCCCCGCTCTACAGCAAGGTCAATCCGGCCGATGCGCCGGTGCTGACGCTGGCCATCAGTTCGCCTTCACTGCCTGTCATCAAGATCAATGATCTGGTCGAGAACCGCTTCGCACCCAAGCTCTCCCAAGTCAAGGGCGTGGGCTTGGTGGCCATTGCAGGAGCGCGCCGCCCTGCGGTCCGCATTCAGGCGAATCCGGCGGCCTTGGCCAGTTATGGCATGACACTGGATGATGTGCGCTCGGCCATTGCAGCGGCCAACGTCAAGACCGCCAAGGGCAGCTTTGACGGCCCCAACCGCGCATCGACCATCGACGCCAACGATCAGATGCAGTCGGCGGCGGAGTACCGCAACCTCATCATTGCGTTCAAGGACGGCAACCCCGTGCGCCTGTCCGACGTGGCGCAGACTGTGGATGATGCCGAGAACACCCGTCTGGCCGCCTGGTCGGGCACGCCCGAGACCGGCTCCAACTCGGCGGTGATTCTCAATATTCGTCGCCAGCCCGGTGCGAATGTCATTGATACCGTAGATGCCATTCAGGCGCTGCTGCCTCAGCTTCAAGAGACTTTGCCTGCCTCTGTGGATGTGCAGGTACTGACCGACCGCACGGTCACCATTCGTGCCTCGGTCAAGGACATGCAGTTCGAACTGGCCCTGGCCATCGCCCTGGTGGTGATGGTGATCTTCCTGTTTCTGCGCAGCGCCTCGGCTACGCTGATTCCGAGCGTGGCGGTGCCGTTGTCGCTGATAGGCACTTTCGGTGTCATGTATCTGGCGGGCTTTTCCATCAACAACCTCACGTTGATGGCCCTGACCATCGCCACTGGCTTTGTGGTGGACGATGCGATCGTGATGATCGAGAACATTGCCCGCTATGTGGAAAAGGGTGAGCCGCCCATGCAGGCCGCGCTCAAGGGGGCCAAGCAGATCGGCTTCACCATCATCTCGCTGACCATCTCTTTGGTCGCGGTGCTGATTCCGCTGCTGTTCATGGGGGACGTGGTGGGGCGCCTGTTCCACGAATTCGCCATCACCATGACGGTGGCAATTCTGATCTCGGCCGTGGTGTCCCTCACGCTCACGCCCATGCTGTGCGCGCGTTTGCTGCGTCACCAGCCTGCGCCTGATGAAAATATGGCTCAAGGCCAAGGTGCTAGCGCCGCAGTTGCTCGCTTTTTTGACAAGGTGGTGGCCGAGTACGGCCGCATGCTGACCTGGGTGCTGGATCACAGCAAGCTGACCTGGCTGGTGTTCATTGCCACGCTGGTGGTCACGGTGCTGCTGTATTTCGTCGTCCCCAAAGGCTTTTTCCCAGAGCAGGATACGGGCACGATCGCCGCGACGACCGAGGCCGATCAGTCCATTTCCTTTGCTGCGATGACAGAGCGCCAGCAGGCACTGGCCGAGCACTTGCTCAAAGATCCGGCGGTGGCATCGATTTCCTCGTTCATCGGGGTGGATGGCACGAACACCACGCTGAATACCGGGCGCATTCAGATCGACCTCAAGCCACATGGCCAGCGTGATCGCTTGCCCGTGGTTCTGAACCGGCTGCTGGATGATGCGCAGACTGTGCCCGGCATACGCCTCTATGCCCAGCCCGTGCAGGATTTGACGATTGAAGACCGTCAGGCCCGCACGCAGTATCAGTTGCTGCTCTCCTCGCCAGACATGACTCAGCTCTCCGCCAGTGCCAAGGCCTTGGTGGAGCAATTGCAGCAACTGCCGCAATTGCAGGATGTGAGCAGCGATCTGCAAAGCCAGGGCCGTCAGGCCTATGTACAGATCGATCGGGCTCAGGCCAGTCGTTTGGGTGTGACGGTCTCGTCGGTGGACTCGGCGCTCTACAACGCCTTTGGCCAGCGCCTGATCTCCACCATCTTTACGCAATCCAACCAGTACCGCGTGGTGCTGGAGGTGGCGCCGCAGTTCAAGATCGGGCCCGAAGCGCTGCAGAACATCTATGCCGCGTCCAGCAATGGCGCGCCGGTTCCGCTGTCGTCAATTGCCACGGTGAGCGAGCGTCCCATGGCGCTGGCCGTCAACCATGTGGGGCAACTGCCTGCGGCAACCATTTCCTTCAATACGGCACAAGGCGTATCGCTGGGCCATGCGGTGGATGCTGCGCAGGGGGTGATCCAGCAACTGCGTGATGAGGGCCAGATTCCGCTGTCGGTGGACTCCGAGTTCCAGGGAGCAGCACTGGCTTTTCAGGCCTCGCTGTCCAACACGCTGCTGCTGGTGCTGGCCGCCATCATCACCATGTATATCGTGCTGGGCGTGCTGTATGAGAGCACGATTCACCCGATCACGATTCTCTCGACGCTGCCGTCGGCGGGCGTGGGCGCACTGTTGGCACTGCTGCTGGCGGGGCTGGATCTGGACATCATTGCCATCATCGGCATCATCTTGCTGATCGGCATCGTCAAGAAGAACGCCATCATGATGATCGACTTCGCGCTGGACGCACAGCGCGAGGAGGGCATGAATGCACGCGATGCCATCTACCAGGCCTGTCTGCTGCGCTTTCGCCCGATTCTCATGACCACGCTGGCGGCCTTGTTCAGTGCCTTGCCCATGATGCTGGGCACGGGGGTGGGGGCCGAGTTGCGGCAGCCTCTGGGTGTCACGCTGGTGGGGGGCTTGCTGGTCAGCCAGCTGCTGACGCTGTTCACTACACCGGTGATCTATCTGACCTTTGAAAGCTGGGCTGAAAACTGGCGTATCAAGCGCGGCTTGCCTGCGGTCAAGCATGTGCCGCATTCAGAAGCCGAAGTCATGGGTGAAGACAATGCTGGCGGAGCAGGGCAGGCGGGTCGGGACGGAGTGCGTCCATGAGCATCTCCACGCCCTTCATCTTCCGGCCCATTGCCACCATGCTGCTGACCATCGGCATGGCGCTGGTGGGGGGCATGGCTTACTTTCTGCTGCCCGTGGCTCCGCTCCCGCAGGTGGACTATCCCACGATCTCTGTCACTGCTAGTCTTCCCGGCGCAGCGCCAGACACCATGGCGGCTACCGTCGCCACGCCGCTGGAGCGTGCCCTGGGCGCGATTGCCGGGGTCAACGAGATGACCTCCAGCTCCAGCATGGGCAGCACGCGCATCACGCTGCAGTTTGACCTGACGCGCACGGTGGACAGTGCCGCCCACGATGTGCAGGCCGCCATCAATGCTGCGCGCACGCTACTGCCTTCGGGCATGCCGGGCAACCCGACCTATCGCAAGGTCAACCCGGCCGACGCGCCCATCATGATGCTGGCGCTGACCTCGGATTCGCTCACGCGCGGCCAGATGTATGACGCGGCCTCTACGGTGCTCGCGCAGAAGCTGGCCCAGGTCGAAGGCGTGGGGCAGGCCACCATCAACGGTGGGGCTCTGCCCGCCGTACGCGTGGAGCTGGACCCGGTGCGACTGGCGGCCAACGGCGTGTCGCTGGACTCGGTACGCAATGCCATTAGCGCCACCAATGCCAACCGCCCGCTGGGTGCGGTCGAGCGTGAAGATCACTATTGGCAGGTGGCCACCAACGACCAGGCTCGCACCGCCGCCGAGTACGCACCGCTGGTGCTGCGCTGGAACAATGGCAATGCGGTGCGGCTGTCCGATGTGGCGGACGTTACCGATTCCGTGCAGGACATACGCAACTACGGCGTGATGAACGGCAAGCCCGCTGTGCTGCTGCAGGTCTTCAAGCAGCCCGACGCCAACATCCTGCAGGCCGTGGACAAGGTGCGCGCCATGCTGCCCCAGCTCAAGGCATCGATTCATCCGGCCATCGATGTGACCGTCATTTCCGATCGAACGCCCACGCTGCGCGCTTCGGTCAAGGAGGTGCAGAACGCGCTGCTGATCTCGATAGCGCTGGTCATCATGGTGGTGTTCGTGTTTCTGCGCCGCCTGCGTGCCACGCTGATTCCTGCCGTGGCCGTGCCTGCTTCGCTGATGGGCACCTTCGGCATCATGTACCTGTGCGGCTATACGCTGGACAACCTCTCGCTGATGGCGCTGACGGTGGCTGCAGGCTTTGTGGTGGACGATGCCATCGTGGTGCTGGAGAATGTGATGCGCCACATGGAGCGCGGCAAGTCTGCCATGCAGGCGGCCATAGAAGGCGCACGCGAGATCGGCTTCACCGTGGTCTCCATGAGCCTGTCTCTGATTGCGGTGTTCGTGCCCATTCTGTTCATGGCCGGCATCGTGGGGCGGTTCTTTCGTGAATTTGCCGTGGTCATGTCGGCGGCGATTCTGGTCTCCATGATCATCTCGCTGACCACTACGCCCATGATGTGTGCGGCCCTGCTGCGCACACCGGCAGAGGAGGAGCGCCGCCGCGCCGAGCGTGCCCGGCGCCCGTTCACGCGCCGCTGGGATGCCTTCTGGCTGCGCGTCTCGCTGGCCATGGATCGCTTCGAGGCGCGTGTGACGGCGCTGTACCGCCGCACCCTGGCCTGGGGTCTGCGCCACCAGCCGGTGGTGCTGCTCAGTCTGGTGGCGGTCATCGGCCTCAACATCCATCTCTACCAGACCATAGACAAGGGCTTCATGCCCAGCGAGGACACGGGCCGCGTCATGGGCTTCATCCGTGCCGACCAGTCCACGTCCTTCCAGGCCATGGAGCGCCGCATCAAGCGTTTCCTCGATGTGGTGCAGCAAGACCCGGCGGTGGAGTATGTGACCGGCTTTACCGGCGGCGGTCAGGCCAATTCGGCCAATATGTTCATGTCGCTCAAGCCCATGGCCGAGCGCAAGGTGTCCAGCGACGAGGTCATCAACCGCCTGCGTGAAAAGCTCAAGGACGAACCCGGTGCGCGTCTGTTCATGATGACCCAGAGCGATGTGCGTATCGGTGGGCGCCAGAGCATGTCGTCCTATCAGTACACGCTGCAGGCCGATGACACGGCCGAGCTGCGCCTGTGGGAGCCGCGCATCCGTCAGGTGCTGTCCACACTGCCCGAGCTGGCTGACGTCAACAGCGATGTGCAGGACAACGGCATGCAGACCAAGCTAGTCATAGACCGCGACCAGGCCGCGCGCCTGGGTCTGACGGTCTCGCAGATCGACAACACGCTCAACGATGCCTTTGGTCAGCGCCAGGTGGGTGTGATCTACAACCCGCTCAACCAGTACCGTGTGGTGATGACGGCCTCGTCCCAGTATCTGCAGAGCCCTGAGACGCTGCGCGGCTTCTTCTTCGTCAACAACGCGGGTCAGCAGATTCCGCTGACGGCCTTTGCCAAGATCACGACCTCGACCACGCCGCTATCGGTGCAGCACCAGAGTGGCACGCCGGCCAGCACCGTGAGCTACAACCTGGCGCCCAATGTCTCGCTGTCGCAGGCCAATGACGCCATCCGCAATGCCATGCTGGAGCTGGGCGTTCCGGTGTCCATTCGCGGCAGCTTCAGCGGCTCGGCCGGTGCCTTCCAGCAGGCGCTGGCGGGCCAGCCTTTGCTGATCCTTGCGGCCATCATCACCATCTATCTGGTGCTGGGCATCCTTTACGAGAACCTGGTGCATCCGCTGACGATTCTGTCCACCTTGCCCTCGGCCGGAGTGGGTGCGCTGCTGGCGCTGATGTGGTTCAAGACCGAGTTCTCGCTGATCGCCTTCATCGGCGTGATCTTGCTGATCGGTCTCGTCAAGAAGAACGCCATCATGATGATCGACTTCGCGCTGGAGCGCGAGAAGGGCGGCCATGTCACGGCGGCCCAGGCCATTTACCGCGCCTGTCACCTGCGCCTGCGCCCCATTCTGATGACCACCATGGCGGCCCTGTTCGGCGCGCTGCCCCTGGCCCTGGGCCGGGGCGATGGTGCCGAGCTGCGCCAGCCTCTGGGTATTGCGATCGTGGGCGGCCTGCTGCTGAGCCAGTTGCTCACGCTCTACACCACGCCCGTGGTCTATGTGTTGCTGGATCGCATGCGCAGGCGCACTCTGCGCTGCTGGGCGCAGCGGCCAGGCTGGCTGCGCCGTAGTCACGTGGCTGCTCATCATTCGCTGCCCACCGCCAAGTGAGAAGAATATGCAAGCATTGTTTTTGAATCAAAAAGGCACCCAGCCCAATCTGGGTAAGCGCGAGCAGCTCACTTTTGTGAAGTCGTGCGCCATGGGCATTCCGCGTCTCTTGCCTGTGGTTGCAGCGGTGTTGCTCACCGCCTGCTCGCTGCAGCCAGCGTACAAAGTGCCTGCTGTGGATGTTCCTGTGCACTTCAAGGAGGCTACGCCTGAGGCTGCCAAGCAGGGTATCTGGCAGCCGGCGCAGCACGCAGAGGGCAGTGCCGAGGTGCGCGTGCCAGAGCGCTGGTGGACGGTGTATGGCGATGCCACGCTGGACCGCTTGCAGCAAGAGGCAGCCACTGGCAACCCCAGTGTGGAGCAGGCCGTGGCGCGCCTGCGCTCGGCTCAGGCGGCGGTGGCCAGCAGCCGTGCGGCGCAATTGCCCACCTTGGGAGCGACGGGCAGTGGCTCGCGTGCCTTGACCGGTGGCGGAACCTACAGCAATACCAACGGTGAGAACGTGGCCCGCAGCGGCAGTATCAACAACAACTTCTCGCTGGGTCTGAACGCCAGTTGGGAACTTGACCTGTGGGGAAAGCTCTCCAGCAGTGCGGATGCCAGTCGTGCCACAGCGCAGGCCAGCAGCGATGATCTGGCCGCAGCGCGACTGTCGGCCCAGGCCTCGGTGGCACAGACCTACTTCTCGCTGCGCGCAGCGGAAGCGCAGATGCAGTTTCTGCAGCAAAGTCTGAGCAACTACGAGCAAAGTCTCAAGCTCACGCAGAACCGCTATCGCGCGGGTGTGGTGTCATCAGCCGATGTGGCCCAGGCCCAATCGCAGTACAAAAGCACGCAGGCCAGCCTGATTGAGGCGAAGACCACGCGCGCTCAGTATGAGCATGCGCTGGCCGCCTTGCTGGGCAAGGCTCCCGCCGCCTTCAGCCTGCCGGTGACCGCACATCTGCCCAAGCCACCCATGGTGCCCGAGATGCTGGCTTCCACCCTGCTGGAGCAGCGCCCCGATATTGCGGCTGCAGAGCGCCGCGTTGCTGCGGCTAATGCGCAGATAGGCGTGGCGCGCGCGGCGTATTTCCCATCGCTCACGCTCTCATCAAGTGCGGGCTATCGCAACTCCGTGCTGTCCGATCTGGTGAACGCACCCAATCTGTTCTGGTCGCTGGGCCCCTCGCTGGCCTTGAGCCTGTTCGATGGCGGCGCACGCAGCGCTGCCGTGGAGTCCGCCCGCGCATCGCTGGATCTGGCCAGTGCGACCTACAAGCAAACCGTGCTGACCGCGCTGCAGGAGGTGGAAGACAACCTGGTTGCTGCCGCCAACCTGGCGCAGGAGGAGCAGGTGCAGGCAGAGGCCCTGGCCGCCGCGCAGAAGTCGCTGACCGTGGCCAACAACCAGTACCAGGCCGGCATCGTTGCCTATCTGAATGTTCTGTCTGCCCAGACCACGGTCATCAGTGCGCAGAACAGCTTGATCAATGTGCAAAGCCGCCGCCTGACGGCAGTGAATACCTTGCTCAAGAATGTGGCAGGGCGCTGGCAGCCGCTGGGTGCGGAGCAGCGCAAAGAGTGAGTGCGCCATGCAGGCTTGCGGTCTGGGTTACAACCGCTGCTGTTTTTATTGTGAAGATCCCTCCATGAGCATTGCTGTTTTCTACCTGCGCAATTCTGAGCCCGAAGACCAGACCCCGGTCTGGCTGCCGCAATGCCAGGCCTTTACCGATGCGCAAATGGGCGAGGCGCTGGCTCTGTGCCAGCAACTGCGCAAGGACGAGCGCCATGCCCATGTGGTGATTTCGTCGGAGCTGCGCGATATGGTCGGGCCCGTGGGCGTGTCGGCGGTTGAGGGCGGCAAGACACCGGATGGTCATGACTACCAGTGGAGCAAGGCTGGCCGCGCAGGAGCCAGCCGCAGGAATGCCGCCGAGCCGCCCAAACAGCGTCAGGACATGGATAACTGATCGATCCGGGGCAGCGTTCCTAGTCTTCCAGTGTGAAGCGTTCGCGCAGGGCTTCGCCAAATTGCGCTGATCCGGACAATGCCAGACTGACGGTGGTACGGCCCGTGGCAGATGCCTGCAACTCCAGCTGTGCCGAGCGAGGGTCAAAGCGGGCGGTCAGTGGCTGGCCCTCATCATCTTGCGCCTGCAAGTCGTAATCCCAGTCGAAGCCTTCTTCCACGGCGCCCTGACGGCCTGCAAAACACTGGCCGGCCCAGCTCAGCAGGGTTTGAATCTCAGTGGCCAGATCCGGCACGCGCTCAGCCTTGACGCAGGCCATGGCATCCCAGGTGCCCGTGCCTTCCTCGTCTTCGCTGTAGTCAAATTCCAAATAGTCCAGAGTCATGGCATATTGCGCTTCGTTCGGGGCTGCCATTGTGCCTGCAGCGACGCTGTTGCTGTGCTTTCAGGTATTTAGCCAAAACAGCCTTGAACTTATGCCTGAAAAGGGATGGTAGCTATGGATTTTGAGTCTGATGACACCTGTGTTGAGCCTTGCATGGCGCAGGCGGTGCGCGTGAGCTTTGGCTATCCGGGACTGGCGGTGGCGCATGAGGTTTCCCACCGCTGGCCCGCGGGGCTGTGCTTGTTGCAAGGCGATGAAGGGCGCGGAAAAACCAGCTGGCTCAAGGCGCTGGCGGGTCAGCTGGCATTGAGCTCCGGCATGTTGCACTATCCATTTTCCAAAGACGGTCACCTGAATGCGAGCGCCTGCTTTTGGCAAGATCCGCGACAGCCGCTGAGCGAGGAGCATAGCCATATGACTGCGGCGCACTGGACGGAGTGGAGAAGTGGACTCTACCCCCACTGGTCGGATCGGCAATTCGGGCTGCATGTGCAGGGCTTTGGTCTGGAGCCGCATTTGCACAAGCCGCTGCATGCGCTCTCAACTGGCACGCTGCGCAAGCTGTGGATGGCTGCAGGCTGGGCCAGCGGTGCGCAGCTGGTGCTGCTCGATGAGCCGCTGGCCGCGCTGGATAAACCATCCGAGCGTTATGTGCAGCAGGCGCTGACTGCCATGGCGCATGACTTGAAACGGCCGGAGCATCCGCGCAGCGTGATCGTGGCCCACTGGGATGCGATGGCAGGTGTGGACTGGGACAATGTCATGCATCTGGCGGCAAGGGCCTGAAAGTGAAGCAAGAGTGATTCGAAGGCGGTTTGCTTCGCCAGCCGCAGGCCATTAAAAAACGCCATGGAAACCCATGGCGTTTTGTTTTTGTGAAGTGAAAAAGATCAGGCCTTCAGAAGGTCAGACCTTTGATCAGTCCTTTTTCAGGCACTCGCTCATGAAGGCCTTGCGTTCGTCGCCTTTCTTGCCCGTGGCATCGACATTGCAGGCCTTCATACGTTCTTGCTGGCGCTTTTTGCCGTCAGACAGGCAGGACTTCATGAACTCCTTGCGCTCGTCGCCCTTCATGCCCGTGGCTTCGGTATTGCAAGTGCCCATCAGTTGTTGCTGGGCGGTTTTGGGCTTGTCGCCGGCGGCCATGCTCATGCTGCAGGCCAGGGACACAACAGCCAAGACTACAAATTTTTTCATGATGGAATGATTGTTGAAAAAACGTCGACAGCCGACGCGTGGCTATTGCAGCACAGCTTGGCGCTCTTGCCCATGTCTGCCCGTCATGTCTTGTAAAAGTTTGCGATTGTCTGGCGATTCGCGCCGTGAAAGGGTCTTGTGACCGTGAGAGCGAAAGTGACGAGCGGATAATGGGCGGCTTTGCTTCAACCCTGCATCCAAAGGACGTTTCGAGTGGATACTTTATTGCTGGTCAAGGCCGCCATCATGGGCATTGTGGAGGGGCTGACCGAGTTCCTGCCTATCTCTTCCACAGGTCACCTGATCCTGGCGGGCTCGCTGATGGGCTTTGTCGGCGGCAAGGCCAAGGTGTTTGAGATCGCCATCCAGACGGGCGCCATCTTTGCCGTGATGCTGGTGTACTGGCAAAAGATTCGCAGCACCTTGGTGGAGCTTCCCAGCAGCCGCCAGGCCCAGAAGTTCGCACTCAACGTCATCATCGGCTTTTTACCTGCGGTAGTGCTGGCACTTTTGTTCGGCAAATACGTGCAAGAGCATTTGTTCACGCCCGTGATTGTGGCCACCACGTTTATTGTGGGCGGCTTCATTATTTTGTGGGCCGAGAATCGCCCTGCTACTGCGACGCGCGTGCAGTCGGTGGACGATATGAGCGCCATGGATGCCCTCAAGGTGGGCGTCGTTCAGTGCTTTGCCCTGGTGCCCGGCACCAGCCGCAGTGGCTCCACCATCATCGGCGGCATGCTCATGGGCCTGTCGCGCAAGGCGGCAACCGATTTTTCCTTCTTCCTGGCCATGCCCACGCTGATCGGCGCTGGCGTCTACAGCCTCTATAAAGAGCGCCACATGCTCAGCATGGCCGACGTGCCGCTGTTCCTCGTGGGCCTGTTCTTTGCCTTCATCAGCGCCTGGCTGTGCGTGCGCTGGCTGCTGCGCTTTATCTCTACCAACAGCTTTGTGCCCTTTGCCTGGTACCGCATCGTCTTCGGTGTCATCGTGCTGGTGACGGCCTATACCGGCGTGGTGGACTGGCACCATTAAAAGGTTCACCGAGCTTTCGATAAAAGCCACTTGCGCAATAGCAAGTGGCTTTTTTTATAGCTGTCAGCGCTCGTTGGATATGGATTTGAGTGTGATTAGGGCTTGAAATCGTTCAGCTGCAAGCGCCTTAAGCTCTCAAAGCATGAGCAAGAGAAGTGTGACCACTGGAGTCCTGCTTTTGCAAGATGCTCTGCTCCATGTTCAGCAGTGACGCCTCGATGGCTGCCGCTGTGGCCTGGGGGCGCTCCATGGGAAACAGGTGACTGCCGTCCAGCATCATGATGCGGCCCTGGGTCATGCGCTGCGTCATCTCCATGCCTACCTGGCGCATCTCCACGGAAGAGCGCCCGCCGATGAAGGCCACCGGACAGCGCAGCGGGCTGCGGCGCAGCTGGTTGTTCAGATTGCTGGGCAGGGTGTTGTAGATAGCGGTTTCCACCTCGCGGGTGAACAGCAGGCTGCGCTTGCCATTGGCATCGTCCACCAGACCATTTTCCACATAGTCCTGCAGCACCTGCGGGTGCCACTGGGCAAAGGTTTTCTTGCTGCGAAAGTGCTCCAGCGCTTCTTCATTGCTGGCCCAGGTGGTGCGGCGGCGCTGGCTGATCTTGCCGGGCGAGACCGAGGCCACGATGGGGGTGCGCTTGGCCAGATCCACCGCATTGGCCTTCCAGCCGCCGAGCAGGGGCGAGTCGATCAGCAGCACGCCCCGAGCCAGGTCCGGGCGCTTGGTGGCAACCTGAAAGCTCAGAATGCCGCCCAGCGAATGACCGACCAGATAAATTGGCTGGCCGTGTTGCTGCACCTGCTGCTCCACATGCTCGATCAGCTCATCGACCAGATGCGGCCAGTGGTTGGTGACCGGGCGCTTGGGGTCGTGACCAAAGCGCTCCACCCCACTGGCTGAAATGCCGCGCTGGCGAAGCAGGGAAAACAACAGGCGATAGGTGCCCAGCGGAAAGCTGTTGGCGTGCGCGAACACGATGGGCAAGGTGTTCTCAGGGCTGGCACTGGCAGAGGTCTGTGGCATGGAGGGCACGCAGTATGAAAGTCAGGCGGACAAGAGAGAGGTTTGTGCAGGGGAGGCTGTTTTGCAGCTTATCGGCTGGACAGCGAGGCCTGCTTTTGCAGGCGGGCCTGTTCCTCTGCAGACTGCAGGCGCTGGTATTCGCTGGCTGTGCTGAGGCCCGCTTGTGCTGGCACGACCGGCTGGCGCAGAGCCTGCGGTGGCATATGGCCTGAACCGCCGCTGGGCTGGGTTGCTGCAGTCGGCGCGCCGACCTTGACCAGCGGGTGGGCACGTGGGCTGTGCACGCGGATCGGTGTCTGGGTCTGGCCGCCATCCCAGGCCGGGTCGTCGATGCTGTCGAACACATGGCGCAGACGTTCGCCCCAGCTGTCATGCAGCATGCGCAGATAGGGGTTGTCGGCGTCCAGACAGACAATGCGGTCGGTAGCGAAGCGGTTGTTTTCGTAGACGATCAAGTCCAGTGGCAGGCCCACCGAGAGGTTGGATTTGAGCGTGCTGTCCATGGACACCAGCGCGCACTTGGCGGCCTCGTCCAGCGGGGTTTCGGACGTGATGACGCGGTCCAGCACGGGCTTGCCGTATTTGGACTCACCGATCTGGAAATAAGGCGTTTCGCTGGTCGCTTCGATGAAGTTGCCGGCCGAGTACACCTGAAACAGGCGCATGCGCTCGCCCTGTATCTGGCCGCCAAAGATCATGGAGACATTGAAGTCCACACCCGCACGCTGCAAAGCTGCTGCCTCGCGATCATGGACATGGCGCACTGCCGCACCCAGCACGCGAGCGGCATCGAACATGCTGCGCACATTCCAGATGCTCAGCATCTCGTCCGTGCTTGTATCGTGCAGCTGAAAGCTCTCCAGCAGCTCGCGCACCGACTGCGAAATGGCCAGATTGCCCGCCGACTGCAGCACCATGAAACGCTCGCCTGGCTGCTCGTACAGCATGACTTTGCGAAAGGTGCTGATCTGGTCCAGCCCCGCATTGGTGCGCGAGTCCGACAGAAACACAAGGCCGGCGTTGAGCTTGAGAGCGACGCAGTAAGTCATAGCGAAAAACGGTTCTGGAATGGGGGCAGTTTAGTGGCAGGTGCCGGGTTCAGGTGTTGCGCGCTGCTACAAGCTTGAGCTGGTAGAGCGCTTCCAGCGCTTCGCGTGGGCTCAAGGCATCAGGATTGATAGCGGCCAGCGCTTGCTCCAATTGGCCTGGAGTAGAAATTTCTTCCGTTAATTCAGGTGCATCAAACAGATTGACCTGCAGGTCGTTCTCGCCCGCCTGACTCTCCAGCGCTTCCAGCGCGTGGCGCGCATGGTTGAGCACGCCGGCGGGCATGCCGGCCAGTTTTGCCACCTGAATACCGTAGCTGCGGCTGGCGGGGCCGGCTTGGATTTCGTGCAGAAACACGATGTCATTGCCGGACTCTGCCGCGCCCACGTGCACGTTGACGGCGGCCTTGGCCTTGGCGGGTAGCTCGGTCAGCTCGAAGTAGTGCGTGGCAAACAGGGTGAAGGCCTTGGTCTTGTCGTGCAGCTGGCTGGCAATGCCGCTGGCCAGAGCCAGGCCGTCAAAAGTGCTGGTGCCGCGACCGATTTCGTCCATCAGCACCAGGGAGTGAGGCGTGGCCGAGTGCAGAATCTGCGCGGCCTCGGTCATCTCCATCATGAAGGTGGACTGGGCGTTGGCCAGATCGTCAGCCGCACCGATGCGGGTATGAATCGCATCGATCGGGCCCAGGCGGCAGGCCGCAGCAGGCACATAGCTGCCCATGCTGGCCAGCAGAACGATCAGGGCCACCTGGCGCATATAGGTCGACTTACCGCCCATGTTCGGGCCGGTAATGATCTGCATGCGCGTGTTCAGATTCATGCGCGTGTGGTTGGCGATAAAGCTGCCGCTCGATGTCTCGGCCATGCGTGCTTCCACCACGGGGTGGCGGCCAGCCTCGATCTCGATACAGGGCTGGCTGACAAACTGCGGCTCGGCCCAGTTCAGTGTCAGCGAGCGCTCGGCCAGCGTACACAGCACATCGAGCGCGGCAATGGCCTGGGCCACGCGCGTGAGCTGAGGCACATGGGGCTGAAGCTGGTCCAGCACTTGCTCGAACAGGAACTTCTCGCGCTGCAGCGCGCGCTCTTGTGCCGACAAGGCCTTGTCCTCGAAGGCCTTGAGTTCGGGCGTGATGTAGCGCTCGGCGTTCTTGAGCGTCTGGCGGCGGCGAAAACGCTCGGGCACCGCATCCTTGTAGCTGTTGGTGACTTCGATATAGAAGCCATGCACCTTGTTGAACTGCACGCGCAAGTTGGGAATGCCGGTGAGCAGCTTTTCCTTGGCTTCCAGCTCCAGCAGAAACTCGTCGCAGTTGTTCTGAATGGCGCGCAGCTCGTCCAGCTCGGCATCAAAGCCCGTGGCAATCACGCCACCGTCGCGTACCAGCGCGGCAGGCTCTTCCATGATGGCTCGGGCCAGCAGTTCGGCGCAGCCTTCGGGCGGAATCAGGTCCTCGAAAATTTGAGTCAAATAGGTCGACGGCGCTTGCCCAGACTGCGCGAGCAGCTTCGCTTTTTCTAGCGTTTTGGACAGGCCTACCAGTTCACGCGGGCGCACCTGGCGCAGGGCGGTGCGGGCGGTAATACGCTCCACATCGCTCACGCCCTTGAGTTCAGCGCGCAGCGTTTGCCAGGGCGCCATGCCCGCGCCAGCGCCGCGCAGCACGCCAATGGCGTCTAGCCGGTCCATAGCCGATTTGCGGTTGCGCTCAGGCTCCAGCAGCCAGGTCTTGAGCAAGCGACTGCCCATGCCGGTCATGCAGGTATCGAGCAGCGAAAACAGCGTGGGCGAATCCTCGCCGCGCAGTGTCTTGAGCAGCTCCAGATTGCGGCGCGTGGCCAGCGGTAGGGCGATCAAATCATCGTCGCGCTGCACAGCAATGGCGTGGATGTGGGTAAGGTTGCGGCCCTGCGTGTGCTCTGCATACGACAGCAACGCCGCGCTGGCGCCATGGGCCAGCGGCAGGTCTTCGGCTTCCCAGGCCTTGAGGCTGGCAGCGCCCAAAAGTTCGAGCAGCTTGCGCTCGCCCAGGCCCGAATTAAACTGCCAGTCGGGGCGGGGCGACAGCGGGCAGGTGATGGCGCCGCTGTGCTTGACGGCAAACAGGGCTTGTTCAAAACGCTCGGTCACGCCAGCGCTGTAAATCACCTCGCTGGGCGCGATGCGTGACAACCAGCTGCCCACTTCATCAGTCGCGCATTCGGCCATATGAATGCGGCCCTGTGTCACAGCCATCCAGGCCAGGCCCACGCGCTGGCGGCCAGCGGTGTGCAGCGCCACCAGAATGGCTTCGCTCTTGTCGGAGAGCAGTTCACTATCCGTCAGCGTGCCGGGGGTGACCACGCGCACCACCTTGCGTTCGACCGGGCCCTTGCCCACGCCAATCTCGCCCACTTGCTCGCAAATCGCTACCGATTCGCCCATTTTGATGAGGCGGCCCAGATAGTTTTCCAGCGCATGAAACGGCACGCCGGCCATGGGAATAGGGATGCCTGCCGTCTGGCCGCGAGAAGTCAGCGTGATATCCAGCAGGCGCGTGACTTTTTCGGCATCGGCGAAGAACAGCTCGTAAAAATCGCCCATGCGATAAAAAACGAGGGTGTCCAGGTAGTCTTTTTTGATCGACAGGTATTGCGCCATCATGGGCGTGTGGCCTGTCAAATCGTTCATATCAGGAAATGGGGCCGGCGACGGGGTATCGGTGCTTGTCTGGGTCATCGCTTCAGCGTTATGCAAAACAGGGGGCGCTGCGCCAGAGTCTGGGGCGCCAAACCGCTCATTATCCGTGAAGCCCAATAGCAGGGTGCTTTGCCGCTTTTTGCCGACTTGAACAACATGGCCAGGACGCATGGCGTGCCACATCAGCGGTGTCGATATCTTCTTTTGCTCTCACAGGTTGGCAGTCTGCTTCTAAAGAGACGTTTCCTGGCCGTAAAACTTTGCCGGGGGCTGGCGACACTCGATGTGGCATTGGTTTAGGTGCGCTCAGATACTGTTTGTGGGCTGATGCGGAATGAAGAGTTTTGGGTGTTTGGGCAATAAAAAAGGCCAGGCTCGTGTGAGCCTGGCCTTTCTCGCAGTCGTGGGGCGACCGCCGTTTTATTCAGCGTCTTTCTTGGATTCTTCAGCAGCAGCCTCGGTACCTTCTTCGGCCACTTCTTCGAATTCACCGGTCTTCACGGCTTGGCGCACGGTGGCCTTCTCGCCAGCGCTGGCAAACTTGCTGTACTTGCCCAGCACGGGGATCAGCGAGCCATAGATGCGCGGGTTGGCGGCCAGAATTTCCTTTTGTTCCAGGAAGTCGGCTTCGCCGGTGAAGTTGCCCACCAGTCCACCGGCTTCGCTGACCAGCAATGAGCCGGCAGCCACATCCCAGATGGACAGGCCGGATTCAAAGAAGCCATCGGCAAAGCCAGCGGCCACATAGGCCAGATCCAGTGCGGCAGAGCCTGGACGACGCACGCCAGCGGTGCGCTGCATGACTTCGCCCAGCATCAGCATGTATTGCTTGAAGTTGTCGCCACGGCGGAAGGGGAAGCCGGTGGAGATCAGGCAGTCGCGCAGCTGGGTGCGCTTGGAGACGCGGATGCGGCGCTCGTTCAGATAGGCACCGCGGCCCTTGGTCGCAGTGAACAGGTCGTTGCGGCTGGGGTCATAGATCACGGCGTGCTCGATCTTGCCCTTGTAGGCCAGAGCGATGCTCACGCAGTACACGGGGAAGCCGTGGATGAAGTTGGTCGTGCCGTCCAGAGGATCAATGATCCAGACATGGTCGGAGTTCTTGGAGCCGTGCTCGCTGCCCGATTCTTCGGCCAGGATGGAGTGCTGGGGGTAGGCGTTGAGCAGCGTCTCGATGATGATGCGCTCGGCGGCCTGGTCTACCTCGGTCACAAAGTCGTTTACCTGCTTTTGCGCAACGCGCACCGATTCCACATCCAGTGCGGCACGGTTGATGAGGGCGCCAGCGGCGCGAGCAGCCTTGATGGCCACGTTGAGCATGGGGTGCAGGGAGTTCGACATAAATTGTGGGTCCGTTAACGGTGCAGCCCTGACAAAGGTGGGCTGAACTACGCGGGTAAGAACGTCAAAAGCCGCGACCGGCGATGCGGGGCGGCGACAATAGGCGCAATTCTACCCAGCCTTCGTTTTTTCTGCTTGTGCAGCCCCGTGATTCAAGGGCTTTCTTCTAAAGCCTGTAGAGCAGGCTACAGCTAAAGAGCGGCGGGTCTGACCTGTTTTATCAAGGCCACCAATGGGGCCTTTTGCATTGATTCTGCGCTGATGAAAACCCGATTCGTACTGATTGAAACCAGCCATGCCGGCAATGTGGGCGCGGCAGCCCGTGCGCTCAAGACCATGGGCTTTGACGATCTGGTGCTGGTGCGCCCGCGTTACAAAAACGTGCTGCGCAAGGAAGAAACCATCCAGCGCGCCAGTGGTGCACTCGATGTGCTGGACAAGGCCCGCATTGTCGACACGCTGGAAGAAGCACTGGAAGGCATCAGCCATCTATGCGCTACGGCCATGACGCCACGCGACTTTGGTCCGCCCACGCGCACGCCACGCCAGCATTTTGATTTGCTCCTGAAAGGTGAGCTGGATACGCGCACTGCACCTTCTGTTGAGGGTGATTTGGTCGATAACGCATCCACACCGGGCGCTGCCTGCAACCAGAAGGGCGTAGCCTTTTTGTTTGGCTGCGAGCGCTTTGGCATGAGCAACGACGATGTCTACCGCTGCGATGTGGCGTTGTCGATTCCGTCCAATCCGCAGTTCGGCTCGCTCAATCTGGCATCGGCGATTCAGGTCATTGCCTATGACTGGCGCGAGGCGCTTGGTGGCTTTCCTGTTGTGGAGCACACGCCCGAGGTGCATCGCGCCGACATGGCACAGGTGCAGGGCATGCTGGGCCACTGGGAAGAGGCGCTGGCCCATATCGGCTTTCTGGACCCGGCTGCGCCCAAGAAGCTCATGCCCCGGCTTAACCAGCTTTTCAACCGCGCGCAGCTGACCCAGGAAGAAATCCATATTCTTCGCGGTGTTGCAAAAGCCATGCTCAAGAGCGAGCGGCCAACCCGTTAGACTTCACAAGCTAAATATTTCCTCACGTTGATAATTTGATGCTTGATCGCCTGCGCTCCGACATCCAGTGCATTCTTGACCGCGACCCTGCGGCTCGCAGCACCTGGGAGGTCATCACCTGTTACCCCGGTCTGCACGCCATCTGGCTGCAGCGTCCGGCGCACTGGTGCTGGACGCATGGCTTCAAATGGCTGGGCCGTTTCATCTCGCACATGGGCCGCTGGCTCACGGGCATTGAAATTCACCCCGGCGCTGTCATCGGCAAGCAGGTCTTCATCGACCACGGCATGGGTGTCGTGATCGGCGAAACCGCCGTGGTGGGCGACGGCTGCACTATCTATCACGGTGTGACGCTGGGCGGCACCTCGCTGTACAAGGGCGCCAAGCGCCACCCTACGTTGGGCAAGAACGTGGTGGTGAGCGCCGGAGCCAAGGTGCTGGGTGGCTTCGAGGTGGGCGATGACGCCAAGATCGGCAGCAATGCCGTAGTCATCAAGCCCGTGCCCGCAGGTGCCACGGCCGTGGGCATTCCGGCCCGCATCATCCCCAGCAAGAGTGGTCAGAGCGCCGACGTGACAGAGCATGAAGCAGTGGCCAAGTCTGCGGCGAAGGCCGATGTCAGCCCCTCTGCGGTGCATGCGTCTGCCGTGGATGATGACTGCGCCAAGCGCGGCTTCACGGCCTATGGCGTGACATCGGAGGTGGATCCCGTGGCGCTGGCCATGCGCTCCCTGTCCGAAGGGGCTGCCGGTCATGAAAAGCAGATTGCCCTGTTGTGGGCAGCTATAGAGAAACTCTCGATTCAGGGGCAGGTTCAGGACTGTATGCCTTGCGAGTCGGAGCGACCTGAAGCCTTCCAGAAGGATAAGATCGATCAGATTATGGGGAAATAGGCCTGAAACCTATATGCAGAAAGCGCTATAAGCTCTTGTTTTGAGAGCGTTTCGCGCAGTGACTCTGATAAAAAAGCCAGCGCTAGACGCTGGCTTTTTCATGGTGCTTGCCCGTAGTCGATCTGGAGGGTGAAGGAAGAGAACTGCGCACTGAGACTGTTGCTCCTAGAGAGAGTGTGGGGCAGCGTGTCCAGAGTGGCTTGGGCATATGTCATTGATTAGCTTCTACACTGCAGTGCAGCATTTGGAGAAAGAAGACAGAGATGGATATTCGTCAAGCATTGCAGCAGCGCCGTTCGGTGCGTGCTTTTTTGCCCCAGGCCGTGGATGGGGCCACAGTCCGAGAGTTACTGGAGACAGCTTCGCAAGCGCCATCCGGCGGCAATATGCAGCCCTGGCGCGTGACTGCCGTGGGCGGGCAGGCGCTCAAGGACTTGAGCGCTCGGGTCAGAGAAACCGAGGCCGTGCAGCGCCCAGGTTTGTCTTATCCGCCTGGGCTGTGGGAGCCTTACCGCAGCCGCCGTTTTGAAAACGGCGAAGACCTTTACCGCGCGCTCAATATCGGTCGCGAAGACAAGGCGGCACGTCTGGAGCAACTGGCCAAGAACGGCCAGATGTTTGGCGCACCCGTGGGCATTTTTGTGGCCGTGGAAGAGCGCATGGGCTACGCGCAGTGGGTGGATCTGGGTATTTACCTGCAGTCCTTCATGCTGCTGGCTGTGGAAAAAGGCCTGGCTACCTGCGCTCAGGGCTTTTGGCGCATGTACAACGACATGCTGATCGAACAACTCTCCATGCCCGAGGGCTACCAGATCGCTTTTGGCATTGCGCTGGGCTACGAGGATAAAAGTGCAGCGATCAATCAGTGGCGCTCCAGCCGTGCGGTCAGCCATGAATGGCTGTCGCTGCAAGGGCTGGATTAAACGGCGAGCCTGCACCAACCTAGGGTTTGCCTGTGGCAGCACTTCCTTGGGGAGGTAAAAATCCGGCCTATACTGGCTTCAGCTCCGGGGTGTGCGAAAGCACTGAGATGCGAAAGGTGGTTGCAAAACTGCTGATTAGCGAACCCGACGAACTTGATCCGGTTCATACCGGCGGAAGAAGAGCGGGACCCTGACGCAGGGCCGGTGAATTGAGAAGAAAGCGGGTTTCAAACTCAGCGCCTCAAACCACAGGCACAGCAAACCCCAGGCGCCTCGCGCACTGGGGTTTTGTCTTTTCTGGACGGCTACAGCAGTGTGTGAGACGCGTTGAAATCCAAGGATTTCAGCGGCACAGACGAAGCACCGGACAAAAAGTGCAGTCAACAAGCCCAGGGATACATCAGAAACAGGGCCTGGCACTCCACGGAGCGATTGATGACCTTCAACCGCTTTTTGGAGACTGCGATGAATGCCCCTGATCTGATCTTTACGCCCGCCGCTGGCAATGCCCCCGATGCCGCCCGCTTTGCCGAGTTGCTGGCCCAGTCGCGCCAGCCCTTTCCTGCTTCGACCAAGAGCTATCTGAGCGGCTCCATTCATCCCGAACTGCGCGTTCCAGTGCGCGATATTGCACTGACCAATGGCGAGCAGGTCAGCGTTTACGACACCTCGGGCCCCTATACCGACCCATCCGTCACCATCGATGTGCGCAGTGGCCTGCCCAGCATCCGCGGCAGCTGGATTGAAGCGCGTGGCGACAGCGAGTACTACGTGGGCCGCCAGCGCGTGGCTCTGGACGACGGCGGCAAGCGCGGCGAAGAAGACCTGCGCGTGGAGCAGTTGCGTGCCGAAGCCGCCGCGCTGCAGCGCCAGCCACGCCGCGCCAAGTCGGGCCAGAACGTGACCCAGATGCACTACGCCAAGCGCGGCATCATCACGCCCGAGATGGAATACGTGGCCCTGCGCGAGAACGGCCGCCGCGAATGGATGGCGCAGTACCAGCAGGACGCCGCGCGCGAGCTGCGCCTGGCGGGCAACAGCATGGGCGCCAGCATCCCCAAGATCATCACGCCGGAATTCGTGCGCGATGAAGTGGCCCGTGGCCGCGCCATCATTCCTGCCAATATCAACCACCCTGAAATCGAGCCCATGGCGATTGGCCGCAACTTCAAGGTCAAGATCAACGCCAACATCGGCAACTCGGCTGTCACTTCCAGCATCGAGGAGGAAGTCGAAAAACTGGTTTGGGCCATTCGCTGGGGTGCGGACAACGTGATGGATCTGTCCACGGGCAAGAACATCCACACCACGCGCGACTGGATTGTGCGCAACTCGCCCGTGCCCATCGGCACCGTGCCCATCTATCAGGCGCTGGAAAAAGTCGGCGGCATTGCCGAAGATCTGACCTGGGAAATCTTCCGCGACACGCTGATCGAGCAGGCAGAGCAGGGTGTGGACTACTTCACCATTCATGCCGGCGTGCGTCTGGCTTATATCCACCTCACGGCCCAGCGCCGCACGGGCATTGTGTCGCGTGGCGGCTCCATCATGGCCAAGTGGTGCATGGCACACCACCGCGAGAGTTTCCTCTACGAGCACTTCGAAGACATCTGCGACATCATGAAGCAGTACGACGTGAGCTTCTCGCTGGGAGATGGCTTGCGCCCCGGCTGCGCATCGGACGCCAACGACGATGCCCAGTTTGCTGAACTGGCCACGCTGGGCGAGCTGACGCAGGTCGCTTGGAAGCACGATGTGCAGACCATGATCGAAGGCCCCGGTCACGTGCCCATGCACATGATCCAGCAGAACATGACCGAGCAGCTCAAGCACTGCCACGAAGCACCGTTCTATACCTTGGGTCCGCTGACCATCGACATCGCCCCTGGTTACGACCACATCGCATCCGCCATCGGCGCGGCCATGATTGGCTGGTTCGGCACGGCCATGCTGTGCTACGTGACACCCAAGGAACACCTGGGTCTGCCCGACCGTGACGACGTCAAGCAAGGCATCATCGCGTACAAGATTGCAGCCCACGCCGCCGACGTGGCCAAGGGGCACCCGGGTGCCCGCTCACGCGATGACGCTTTGTCGCAAGCGCGTTTTGACTTCCGCTGGCAGGACCAATTCAACCTGGGTCTGGACCCCGACACGGCTCAGGCCTACCACGACGAAACCCTGCCCAAGGACAGCGCCAAGGTCGCGCATTTCTGCAGCATGTGCGGCCCCAAGTTCTGCTCCATGAAGATCACGCAGGAAGTGCGGGACTTTGCTGCCGCCAAGGGTATCGCCGAAGAGCAGGCGCTGGCCGCAGGCATGCAGGCCAAGGCGGGCGAGTTCAACAAGGCGGGGGGTGACTTCTATATCCCTATCGTCAACGCATCGACCGACACTACAGCGCGTTGATTTTTAGTGAAAAGTGGCTGTAGCGCTTGCCTGTCAAGCGCTGGCAGCTATCAAAATAAAAGGCAAGCCGCGGGGCTTGCCTTTTTTGTTGAGCATTGAGCCGCTCACTTTCTATCTGTCGGGCTGCGCTTGTATTGATTGCGTGATCTCAGGTGATTACTGCCCTAGCGCTTTGAGCTTGCTCTTGAGGTTGAGCATGTGCTGGATGTACACGGTCAGCTCCTGGGTGGGCATGCCGGGTTGGATACGCTGGGCATAGGCATCCAGTGCTGTTTGCAGCACGCCCTTGTCATTGGGTGCGGCAAAGAAGGCAATGTCGGCCAACTGGCAGGCCAGGGCCGGGTCGGTCTTGCTTAGACGTTGAACCTGGCTGTTGACCTTGTCCACTCCGCCGCTCATGGCCACGATCTGCTGGCTGAAGGCCTGGCGGGAGGCTGGGTCCCATTCCGAGGGAATGCCATTCCACCAGCCGCCGTATTCTTTGAGCACCATTTTGGCGACATCCTGGAAGCGCACATAGGTCTCGACCATGTCCTTGCGGCCACGCAGCTTCTCTGGCAATCGCACCGAGGCGACGATTTCATCGGGGCGCTTGTTGGCGTTCAGTCCAGCGATGACCTGGTCTACGGCAGAGCTCAGCATGTCGGCCGATGCCAGCAGCTTGTCCTGCACTTCGGCGGCATTGGTCAGAGCCGGGCCGTGCATGGGCAGCATTACGGTGGCCTTGGTGGCCGCCATATCGCGCAAGGCCTGTGCCCATTCGGCGATATGACGCTGGCGGCGTTTGCCATTGCCCGCGTTGAGCAAGAAGGGTTGCCAGTAGTCCGCAGTGACCACGACCTGGCGTGTGGGTACATGCACCCACAGCTGGTCGGCAGATTCGCCGCGGGCGTGGGTCAGCACAAACTCGTCATCACCAATCTTCAGCGTTTTTTGGCCGGTGAAGGTTTCTGTGGGCAGAACCGCATCATCGAGCTTGCGGGGCACGTCGCGGGGATCCTGGCTGTTCAGGTGCACCATGGAGAAGTTGGCAGTTCGTGTATCCAGCTCCATCTCGGCTAGGTACTCCTTGGTCGTGATGATGCGGGGCTTCTCTCCGGCGTCCAGCAGCGACCATGCACCAAAGCCGTGGTCTGCATGGTGGTGGGTGATGATGATGGTGTTGACGGGCTTGTTGCTGATTTTGCGCAGCGTCTCCAGCAATGCAGGGCCTGCGGGCGCATAACCTGCATCAACCAGTACCAAGCCTTCGCTGGTCTCGAAAACGGCAATGTTGACATAGGGCAGACGCAGCAGCCAGGTGCCCTTGCCATGGGTCTCAACCTTCATCTTGGCGCGAGCTTCGGCAATGGCCTCGGCATTGGTGCGGCTGTACATGTGGTTGGCAATGGCGATGGACTGATCACCGCCAAAGCCAGCATTGGCATTGCCGGTCAGAACATTGAGCACATTCGGGTATTGCTGCATCAGCTCTTTGCGCAGCTCAAATTTTTGCACGGACTGTGGGTCTGGCTTGCTGCCGTCGGTGGCAGCACTGACAGAGCATGCCGCTAGGGTAATGCCTAGTGCCAATGCGGATTTATGAAAGAAACGTTGAATCACTGCGTCTGCCTTAAGTATTTTTGTTTGCATTTGTAGATGATGAATAAGTAGCCTTTTGGCATATTTATTTTTTAATAAATGCAATAAAAGTATTTAGTCCATTTGGACTAAGATCTATCCCTGTGAATTTTTATTGTTTCTCTTTTGGATGTTTGTTTTTAGATTGGTTGATTTAATTAAGTTGTTGAATTTTATTTAATATTTTTATTTTCCCTGAGGCTTAAGGGTTTTCCATTTGGTGGTTGTTCTAGTGATTTTTAATTGTTGTGAAAAGTTATTTGAAATAGTCCCAAAGGACGATGATTTGTTTTCTTGATTGAAAAAAACTTTGCCTTGTCAGATTTGAATGTATTTTTAAATATGTTTATTTGACATAAAAGAAAGGCGGATTCAAATGTGAAGTGCAACACCCTTGAATTCAATGGATGAGGGTGGAGTGCTGGGGAGAGTTGATCAGTAGCTCTCGATAAACCGACAGCGGTGATCGTACCCCAAGGCCCTTGCGAGGGCGGTTGTTGATTTCATCAGCAATCGCATCGAGTTGCTCTTGGCTGTAGATGCTCAGATCCATGCCTTTGGGCAGGTACTGGCGCACCAAGCCATTCATGTTCTCGTTGGAGCCACGCTGCCACGGGCTGTGTGGGTCACAGAAGTACACCGCCACGCCCGTGTTGGCGGTCAATTGCTTGTGTAGCGCCATCTCCTTGCCCTGGTCGTACGTCATGCTTTGGCGCATGGGCTGCGCAATGCCCAGCAGCTTATCTGTAAAGGCTTGCATGACATTGGCTGCACTGGCTGGTTTGAACGCAGGCAACTTGACCAGCATGAGCAGTCGGCTGGTGCGCTCGACCAAGGTGCCTACGGCACTTGCATTGCCAGCACCCTTGATGAGGTCACCTTCCCAATGCCCTGGGAACTGCCGATCCTCAACTTCAGGCGGACGTACGTGGATGCTGAGCATGTCTGGGATCTGTCCACGACGATCCTGTCCTTTGCTACGGGGCAGCCGTTTGTTGTGAGCATGGCGCAAAGTGGCAATCAATTCCTTGCGCAACTCACCCACGGGCTGGGCATAGATGCAGTTGTAGATGGTTTCGTGCGACACGCGTAGCTCATGGCCTTTGGGGTACAGGCGTGCAAGTGTCAGCGCAATTTGCTCTGGTGACCAACGCAAACGCAAGAAATGCAATACCAAGAACCACAAGATCCCTTGTGAATGAAGCTTGGGATCAGATCTTGTGCTGCGTCTTCGGCTTTGTTGCATAAATCGGCCATAGGCCAAGGCATCCCCAATCCCAAATAGATTTACGCAGCAGCGACTGTCTGGGGCGTGCCCAGAGCGGTAAATTGATTGAGGATTGAAGCTCGGATGTGCAGCTCGGTCACCTGGCGCTCAAACGTCCTGGCCATGACCTTCTCGCCGAGTCGCTTGAAGCAATTCATCTTGGTCTCCACCAGTGACCTTCGGTGGTAGCCGCTCCAGCGTTTCCAGATAGCCCGCCCCAACTGCCTACACGCCTTGACCGCTTCATTGCGGTGAGCAAATGCCAGCCCTTTGCGCAGCTTCGCTCCTTTGCGCGGCGGGATGATTGGAATGGCTCCCCGCAGGTAGCACGCCTTATGTACATCCTGCGTGTCGTACGCCCCATCACCGGTAAAGCTAGCTATCTCTTCATTGCTTGGAATTTGACCTAGCAGGTCTGCTGCCATGGGCGAGTCGCCCACTTCATTGGTTGTTACTGCGATGGCCCGAATCTGCAGTGTCTGGGCATCAATACCCAGATGCACCTTGCGCCACTGGCGGCGGCTCTCGGCACCGTGCTTTTTGGTTTTCCACTCACCTTCGCCCAAGAACTTGATGCCCGTGGAGTCGGCCAGCATGTGCAAGCCTTTGTCACTTGCACGGTAGCGCACCTGCACATCCAAGCTCTTTTGCCTGCGACACACCGTGCTGTAGTCGGGCACTGGCCAATGCAGGCCTGCCATACCCAATAGCGACTCAACCAGGCCCAGTGTCTGGCGCAAGGGCTGGCCAAACAAGCACTTGATGGTCAGGCAAAACTGGATGGCCGCATCTGAGAACTTCTGGCAACGACCACGCTTGCCCGTGGGCCGAGCTAGCCACTGCATATCCCTATCGAGCCAAATGGTCAGCTCACCTCGCGCCTTCAACGCTGCGTTGTAAGCCTTCCAGTTCGTTGTGCGGTACTTAACCCGACCCCAGCTCGTCTCTCTCATCTCCCGAGCCTACCTCAGCTGCGACCGGCATTTGTGCAACAACGCCTGCGTCTTCTGTAAAGCCACTGCTGTTGCGCTTGCCTGCTGGCATATCCATCGCTGGATACTGAGTTGCGAGCAATCTCACGGCTGACGGTGCTGGCACTGCGCCCTAGCAAACGCGCAATGCTGCGTACGCTATGACGCTGCAGCAGCAAACTGGCTATGGTGACTCTGTCTTCTGGTTGAAGTTGGCGATAGGACGAACGACTTGCTGACATCTGCTGACCTTAACGGTTGCAGGTGTTGCACTTCACATTTGAATCCGCCAAATTATTTAATTTGTGTTTTAAATTCGGGGTTTTGAATGAAAAGAAAGTCAGGTTTAGGCGCAGTTTCGGCTTTGAGTGCAGCAGGGCGTTGTTGCACAAATGCCGGTCGCAGCTGAGGTAGGCTCGGGAGATGAGAGAGACGAGCTGGGGTCGGGTTAAGTACCGCACAACGAACTGGAAGGCTTACAACGCAGCGTTGAAGGCGCGAGGTGAGCTGACCATTTGGCTCGATAGGGATATGCAGTGGCTAGCTCGGCCCACGGGCAAGCGTGGTCGTTGCCAGAAGTTCTCAGATGCGGCCATCCAGTTTTGCCTGACCATCAAGTGCTTGTTTGGCCAGCCCTTGCGCCAGACACTGGGCCTGGTTGAGTCGCTATTGGGTATGGCAGGCCTGCATTGGCCAGTGCCCGACTACAGCACGGTGTGTCGCAGGCAAAAGAGCTTGGATGTGCAGGTGCGCTACCGTGCAAGTGACAAAGGCTTGCACATGCTGGCCGACTCCACGGGCATCAAGTTCTTGGGCGAAGGTGAGTGGAAAACCAAAAAGCACGGTGCCGAGAGCCGCCGCCAGTGGCGCAAGGTGCATCTGGGTATTGATGCCCAGACACTGCAGATTCGGGCCATCGCAGTAACAACCAATGAAGTGGGCGACTCGCCCATGGCAGCAGACCTGCTAGGTCAAATTCCAAGCAATGAAGAGATAGCTAGCTTTACCGGTGATGGGGCGTACGACACGCAGGATGTACATAAGGCGTGCTACCTGCGGGGAGCCATTCCAATCATCCCGCCGCGCAAAGGAGCGAAGCTGCGCAAAGGGCTGGCATTTGCTCACCGCAATGAAGCGGTCAAGGCGTGTAGGCAGTTGGGGCGGGCTATCTGGAAACGCTGGAGCGGCTACCACCGAAGGTCACTGGTGGAGACCAAGATGAATTGCTTCAAGCGACTCGGCGAGAAGGTCATGGCCAGGACGTTTGAGCGCCAGGTGACCGAGCTGCACATCCGAGCTTCAATCCTCAATCAATTTACCGCTCTGGGCACGCCCCAGACAGTCGCTGCTGCGTAAATCTATTTGGGATTGGGGATGCCTTGGCCTATGGCCGATTTATGCAACAAAGCCGTGCAGCAGTCTTGCTTGTGGTTGGCGCAGCAGGGAATGCCTGGGCCAAGGCAACACCTGAAGAGTTGAGCAAGCTGGGAAGCAGCTTGACTTGTACCGGAGGAGAAAAAGCGGGCACTGCCAGCGGTGTGCCTGAGTTCACGGGCAAATGGCTGGGCGTGCCGGAAGGCGTTAAATATGAGCCACATACGGGTCAGCACCCTGTCGATCCCTATGCCAGTGAAAAGCCGGTATTCACCATCACTGCAGAAAATCTGAGCAAATACGCAGAGCGTCTGACAGAAGGTCAGAAGGCGATGTTTGCCAGATATCCCAAAACCTTCCGTATTCCTGTCTATCCCGGACATAGAGATTTCCGTTATCCGGATTTTGTCTGTGCTTCAGCCAAGAAGAATGCAGAAAACGCCACATTGAATGCCGACGGCCAAGGCGTTAGCAATGCGGTCAAGGGTGCCATGCCTTTCCCCATTCCCAAGACCGGGCTGGAGCTGGCATTCAACAACCTGCTGCCTTTCCGTTCCTCCACGGAACTCACCTTGCGTGACAGCGCCAACGTGTTGCCCGACGGCAGCATTGTCTGGGGCCGTGCTGAAAACAGCAGCATGAGCTTGCTCAATCGTCCCGATGTGGCAGGTCAGCCTTTGGTTGGCGCCATGGCACAGGGCATGAACATGACCAAGCTGCCCGAGCGTGAGAAGGGAGGCGTCAGCGTCAGCATGGAGCCCGTGGACTTTGGCAAGGACAAGCGCCTGGGCTGGAGCTACGACCCCGGCACACGCCGCGTGCGCCAGATTCCCGAATATGGCTTTGACCAGCCCATGGCAGGTACCGGCGGCAAGATGACGATTGATTCGGATCGTCTGTTCAATGGCTCGCCTGAGCGCTACAACTGGAAGATGCTGGGCAAGCGTGAAATCTATGTGCCCGCCAACGCCTACAAGGTGCATGGCAAGGGTGTGAAGTACGCGGACCTGATCAAGCCCAATCACGCCAACCCCGAATTCATGCGTTATGAGCCGCGCCGCGTCTGGGTGCTGGAAGCGAGCCTCAAGGACGGCTATCGTCACCTGTTCTCCAAGCGTGTTCTGTACCTGGATGAGGACACCGGACAGGCGCTGGTGGGCGACTACTTTGATGGCCGCGGTCAGCTCTGGCAGCATGCCTTCATCAACCATTACTACGCGTTTGATGCCAACGCTTGGCATGCAGGCACGGCCTTCTATCACGACCTGAACTCGGGTGGCTACCTGGCCTACAACCTGTTTCAGGAGCGTGAGAAAGGTCCGATCTTGAACAAGAACGACATGACACCTGCCATGTTCACGCCTCAGGCGGCTCGCTCCGCTGGCAACTGAGAGTGCTAGTTTGGTGGAGGATGCGCCAGCATCTTCCACCATGAAAAAAGGCTTGCCTCTGGGCAAGCCTTTTTGCGTTCAACCAGTGATCAACCCGGGATTTTTAGCGCCAGTACTGGCACTTGCTCTCAGCCTTGGTGGTCCAGATCTGGTCGGCGGGCAGCTTCTTGATGATCTTGTAATAGTCCCAGGTGCCCTTGGATTCGGATGGCGATTTCACCTGCATCAGGTACATATCGTGCACATAGCGGCCATCTTCGCGGATATAGCCCTGACCGAAGAAGTCGTCGATCTTCATGCCCTTCCAGGTGGCCATGACCTTGTCGGCATCCAGCGTGCCGGCTTTTTCCACGGCTTTCAGGTAATTCATGGTGGCCGAGTAGTCGGCGGCCTGAATCTCGCTGGGGCGACGCTGGGTCTTGGCCATGAAGGCGTCGGCAAACTTGCGCGATGCGTCATTCATGTCCCAGTACCAAGGCGCGGTGAATTGCATGCCTTCGGTGTTCTTCAGGCCCAGACTGTGAATGTCGCTGAAGAAGACCAGCAGGCCGGCCAGCTTCATGTTTTTGGTCACTCCAAACTCCTTGGCCGCCTTGATGGAGTTGATGGTGTCGCCGCCTGCATTGGCCAGGCCCAGAATCTGCGCCTTGCTGTTCTGTGCCTGCAGCATGAAGCTGGAGAAGTCGCTGGCGTTGAGCGGCGTCTTGACCGAGCCCAGCACCTTGCCGCCGCGCGCCTCAATGATCTTGCTGGTGTCGGCCTCCAGGGCGTGGCCGAAGGCATAGTCGGCCGTCACGAAGAACCAGCTCTTGCCGCCCGTATCCACCACCGCGCCGCCCGTTCCCTTGGCCAGGGCCACAGTATCGAAGGCGTAGTGCACGGTATAGGGGCTGCATTGCTCATTGGTCAGGGCCGAGCTGCCCGCGCCGTTGTCGATGAAGACGCGTTTTTTCTCCTGCGCGACCTTGGCCATGGCCAGGGCGGTGGCGGAGTTGGTGCCGCCGAACACCAGGCTGATGCCTTGCGTATCAATCCACTCGCGGGCCTTGCTGGCGGCGATATCGGCCTTGTTCTGGTGGTCGGCCGTCAGCAGCTCGATGGGCTTGCCCAGCACCTTGCCACCAAAGTCGTCAATCGCCATCTGAATGGCGACGGCACCGTTCTTGCCTTCCACATCGGCGTAGAGGCTGGACATGTCGGTGATGAAGCCGATCTTGACTTTCTCCTGGGCCAGGGCAGGGGCCGCAAAGGCGGCGGCCAGAGCCATCGAGAGCAAAGAGGCAGAGAGCGCAGACGGGGACGAGCGGTGCATGGAGTCTCCTGAAAATTTTGAAATATGGAGAGAGCGTGCAGCTGTGGCAGCGCATGGCCGCTTTCGCTGCAAGGCAACAAACATGCTAGGACTGGCAAAGTGGCATGGCATCGGGGCAAGCACTTGCGGGAAATCCCACGTCAGTTATCAAATTAGATAGCTGGCTGCGCTTGATATTTATTGATTTCGCATGGATTCATCACTGAAATAAAGCAATGACAAGCGCCTCAAGCTTTGCTTTTGATAGCAACAGCAGAGAAAACACAGGCGGTGCGCTGCCCGCTGCAGGCATGAAAAAAGCAGCCCAGGGGCTGCTTTTGTGACTGTGCTGGCGCTTTTGGCACCTTCAGCTTGTCGATGGATTGCGGCTTATGCAGTGCGCGGTGCGCGAATCGCACTCTTGGGACGAAAGGCCTTGCAGACCTCGTCATGGGTTTCCAGATAAGGCCCGCCAATCAGGTCGATGCAGTAGGGCACGGCGGCAAAGATGCCGTTGACCTTCTGCTGGCCGTTGGCGTCCTTGAGGCCTTCCAGCGTCTCGGCAATCGCCTTGGGCTGGCCCGGCAGATTGATGATGAGGCTGCTGCCGCGAATCACCGCCACCTGGCGCGACAAAATGGCCGTGGGCACAAAGCTCAGGCTGATCTGGCGCATCTGCTCGCCAAAACCGGGCATTTCCTTGTCGGCCACGGCCAGCGTGGCCTCGGGCGTCACATCGCGCAGCGCAGGGCCGGTGCCGCCGGTGGTGAGCACCAGCGAGCAGCCTGCATCCACCAGCTCAACTAGCGCAGCGCTGATGCCCGCTTGCTCATCGGGAATCAGGCGGGCTTCGAACTCGACAGGGTTCTTCAGCGCCTTGCCCAGCCATTCCTTGAGCGCAGGCAGACCCTTGTCTTCATAAACGCCGCTGCTGGCGCGGTCGCTGATGGAGACAATGCCGATTTTTACGGCGTCGTGCAGCGCAGGCTCACTCATCGCCGTCATCTTCTGCGTCGGCAGCGCCGGCCTTGCCCGCGCTGGCCAGTTGCTCGCGCACCAGCTGGAACAGGTCGCGGTAGGCGCGGCCCTTGCTGACCTCCTTGGGCTCGGCATCGGGGCTGGCAGCAGCCGCTGCTGCTGCAGCTTGCTCCTTGGCCTTTTCGATGTCCTTGCGCGACAGGCGAATCAGCGAGCGCAGCTGCTGCACGTCGGTGTCGGGGAAGTGATCGAGCCAGATGGACAGGGCCGTTTCCTCAAGCACCAGACGGTCGCGCCATTGCTCGGCAATTTGCAGCGACATTTTTTCGCTGGGCGAGCCGTTGCGCTGCTCGTCCAGGGCCTGCTTGACGGCGGCGACCTGCTCTTCGGTCAGCTTGCGCATGAGCTTGCCGACATATTGGAACTGGCGGCGCTTGCCTTCAAAGTTGGTGATGCGCCTGGCTTCGGCCAGCGCGTCGATCAGCTGATCGGGTAGTTGCAGGCGCTTGAACAAGTCGCTGCGCAGCGTGGTCAACTCCTTGCCCAGGTCCTGCAGCGCATCCATCTCGCGCTTCAGGTCGGTCTTGGTGGAGTCGTAAGTGCCTTTGAGTTCGGCCTTGAGTTGCAGATCCAGTTCGCTGCCTTCGGCGACGAACTTTCCGCGAACAAAATAGCCTTTGGTGGGTTTGCGTGACATGGTAAGGGGGCAATATCGGTGGCAGCACAGAGGGCGCTGCAGTGGCGGCTATCATATCCGCCGCTATGAAAAAACCTCGCTCCAGCCATACAAGCACTTCCAGTGCACAGGCCCAATCCGCGCCGCAAGCCGGTTTCAGCTTCAGCCAATCCTTTTTTGAAGGCCTGGTGGACCAGGCCTTGAGCCATGCCAAGAAGCTGGGCGCAACCGATGCGGGCGCCGAGGCTTCCGAGGGCTGCGGCCTCTCGGTCAGCGTGCGCAAGGGCCAGCTGGAGACCGTGGAGCGCAACCGCGACAAGTCGTTGGGCGTGACCGTGTATCTGGGCCAGCGCCGTGGCAATGCCAGCACTTCGGACTTCTCCGAAGCCGCCATCCAGCAAACCGTGCAGGCCGCTTACGACATCGCACGATTTACGGCCGAAGACCCGTTTGCCCGCCTGCCCGACAGCGCCGATATCGCGCTGCCCGGCACGCACCGTGATCTGGATTTGTTCCATCCCTGGGACATCACCAGCGAAGCCGCCGCCGAGATGGCGCTGCGCTGCGAGGAAGCGGCCTTCAAGACCCACCGCCGCGTGAGCAACAGCGAGGGTGCCGGTGTTTCGGCCCAGCAAAGCCATTTCTTCTCGGCCCATACCAATGGCTTTCGCGGCGGCTATGCCAGCTCGCGCCACAGCCTGTCGGTCGCGCCCATTGCCAAGCTGCCCGGCAAAAACGGCGAAATGCAGCGCGACTACTGGTACAGCTCCATGCGCAATGCGGCCGATCTGGCCTCGCCAGAGGCCGTAGGCCGCTACGCTGCAGAGCGCACGCTGAGCCGCCTGGGCAGCCGAAAGATCCCTACCGTGGAATGCCCGGTGCTGTTCGAGTCACCTCTGGCGGCCGGTCTGCTGGGAGGCTTTGTGCAGGCCGTCAGCGGCGGTGCGCTGTACCGCAAGAGCACGTTCTTGCTGGACTCCATGGGCAAGCCCGTCTTCCCCAAGCATATCGATATCGAAGAAGACCCGTTCATCCTGGGCGGCAAGGGCAGCTCGCCGTTTGACGAAGAAGGTGTGCGCGTGCAGGCCCGCAAGGTGGTGGATGCCGGTCGCGTGGAAGGCTACTTCCTGTCCAGCTACTCGGCGCGCAAGCTGGGCATGAAGACCACGGGCAATGCTGGTGGCTCGCACAATCTGGTCATGACTTCGCGCCGCACCAAGGCGGGCGATGATCTGGACGCCATGCTCAAGAAGCTGGGCACGGGCCTGTTCGTGGTTGAGCTGATGGGCCAGGGCGTAAACTATGTGACCGGCGACTATTCGCGCGGCGCCAGCGGCTTCTGGGTGGAGAACGGCGAGATTGCCTTCCCCGTCGATGAAATCACCATCGCCGGCAATATGAAGGATATGTTCAAGGGCATCGAGGCGATCGGCGCGGATGCCTATAACTACGGCGCCAAGACCGTGGGCTCCATCCTCATCAACCGCATGAAGGTGGCGGGCAGCTAAGTCAGACGCTTTCGGTGGTTACAGCGGTAGCGGCGGTCATCAGGCCGCTGCAGGCGCGACATCAAAAAAGGCGAAGTGCAGAAGTACTTCGCCTTTTTTGTCGCTTGTAATGAGTTTTTTGATAGCTGCATGCCTGCGTCTTTAAAAGACTTCAGGCACTTTTTATGCTGAGATCAATGAGTGGCAAGCGGTATCAGCTATCAAAAAAGATCAGCGAAGAATATCAACGCTGGGCGGCGGCATCCACAATGCATTGCGAGAGCTTCTCAAAATGCCGGTGAGCGGCGGGACTGAGCTCGATCTGCTTGCGCCGTGCATCTTCGGTGTCGGCCAGCAGCACCCAGCCTTTTTGGCGCATGGATTTCAGGCGCGTGTGAATGGTGGCGGGCGAGCCCAGTTCACGCTGCGCCATCAGATCGCGCACACAAAGGCGCTGCTGGCGCGACCCTGCATTGGCGATCTGCGTGAGCAGTCGCTCTTCAAGCGGATCAAGGGCGGGCAGGACTGGCAGGTTGCGAATGGTGGCCGCCAACTCCAGAAAGCGCAGGTAGATGTCGGCAGACAGTGACGTTGACATGAAAAGACGATGACGAGGGGGAAGGCGCCGCAAAGCAGCGAACAACAACGCTCATAATACTGCGCAGCCAATAAGCAGAGTCCGCGATAAAGCATGAAGAACCTTTTGACACAACTTGTGATGATGCTGATCACCATCACGTTGTTTCTGCTCATGCTGGTGCTCAACGAGTGGCTGTTCTCCTCGCTGGAGTTTGTCCGGGGCGTGAACTGGATCTATCTGCCTGCCGGGGTTCGGCTGCTGTGCACCCTGTTGTTTGCCGAGGCCGGTGCAGCAGGCTTGCTGATCGTCTCCTGGCTGGTCTGCTTTCTGTATTTCTTCCCCGATGACTGGATTCGCTCCTTTGGCGGCGGCATTGTGGCTGCGCTCGCACCCTATGGGACGTTTTGTGCGGCACGCCGTTATTTTGGGCTGGGTGCCTCGCTGGCCCAGCTCACCCCGCAGCGGCTGCTGTGGTTGAGCGTTGTTTATGCGCTGGCCAATGCTGTGCTTCACCTGGCCTGGTCCATGCTGCGCGGCGATGGGCTGCCGATGGATAAGTTCGCCGTGATGATGCTGGGTGACTTCAGCGGAACCCTGATCGTTCTCTATGGCTTCAAGGCCTTGCTGATGCTGCCTGCCAAGCTCAATCGCTATGAGCTGAAATAGGCGCAGGCAGTCTTGATGGAGTGCAGGCTGAGGTCTGCAAGGCGACAGACTGGATCCTCTTCTCGCAGAGCGGCAAGGATTGCAGCGTCATACTCGGGGGTTACATAAAAGCACTTGCCTCGACAATTTCTTCCATGAGCTCTCCTACATCATCCGCAGCCGGCATGAGCCGCCCCGACTGGATCAGCGCCCTCGTCGTCATCGTGGTCTGGGGGCTTAACTTCGTGGTGATGAAGTGGGGGCTGGACACCATGTCGCCGCTCCTGTTGTGTGCACTGCGCTTTGCGGCAGCGTCATTGCCGCTGCTGCTATTTGTGCGCAGGCCCCAAAACCTGAGCTGGGGGCTGCTGGCTGCCTATGGCCTGGTGCAGGGCGTAGGTCAGTTTGGCTTGCTGTTCACGGGCATGAAACTGGGCATGCCAGCGGGCATGGCGTCGGTGGTGCTGCAGACGCAGGCCTTTATCACCATGCTGATGGCGGCCGCCTTTTTGCAGGAGAAGCCACAGCGCTGGCAGTGGCTGGGCTTGCTGATTGCTCTTGCAGGCCTGGTGCTGATTGGTACCGCGCATGGTGAGGGCGCGACGGATATGACGCTGACAGGCTTTGTGCTGACGGTTGGTGCTGCGGCCATGTGGGCGGGCTCCAATTTGCTGACGCGCGTGGCTGCCCAGCAGGGCTCTTACGAGCCGGTGTCTTTTATTGTCTGGACCAGCATCTTTCCCATCATTCCCCTGCTGCTGCTGTCGTGGTGGATGGAAGGCGGCGACGCCATGCTCGTGCAACTGCAAACCATGGGCTGGCGCGAGCTGGGTGTGATTGCCTATCTGGCCTTCTTGTCCACTTTGCTGGGCTATGGGCTGTGGACGCGCCTGCTGCAGCGCTATGCCGCCAGCACGGTGGCACCTTTGTCACTGCTGGTGCCGGTGATTGGCCTGCTGTCGGCCATGGTGCTGTTGGGAGAGTCCCCCAACGGACTGCAGTGGCTGGGAACGGCAGGCGTGCTGCTGGGCATGATGGTCAACCAGTTTGGCGGCCGCTGGATGAAGCGCGGCTAGCCATTGAAATGGCTCAGCCTCTGGCGCAGAGGCTGCTGAAGCCATTAAGAGCCATCAAGAGGGACTAGGCCGAGCTATTTTTAGCCGGCGAGCCCACGCTGCAGCTGTGCAGCGGGCGGGGCTCGCTCAGCCTTCATTGAGGCTGGTCATTTTTCAGACTTCCTTTTTAAACAGATGCTGTGCAAGCCGGCTGAGCGCTGGGCGGCTTGCACAAGCCCTGTGCAGCCTGAATGCAAAGATATTTTCTATCTTTTAATATTATATAAATATATATATCGTTTAATGAGGGTACAGAAAGAGGTGAACCATGAAAACCAATGTAGGTGGGCTGGATAGGGCTGTGCGCGTAGCAGGCGGTTTGGCGCTGATGGTGCTGGCTGCGCTGGATGTGATTGGCGCATGGGGATGGCTGGGCGTGATTCCACTGCTGGCGGGGCTGTTTCGCTATTGCCCGCTGTACAGCCTGCTGGGCATCAGCAGCTGCTCTGGCAACTGCAAGCGCTAAGCGCGAGTCATTTCTTGCTGCGGTGCTCTCATGGCCCGAGCACCATGATTTTTGAAAGAACCTGAAAGTACACAACGATGAGCACTTTTGAACATGAGCATTTGACCCGTGACATCAATACGGCACTGACGCCGTTTCGCAAGTCACAAAGCGAAGTCATGAAGGGCTTTGCACAACTGGCCCAGGCCTCCATGGCGGAAGGCGTCATCAGTGCCAAGAACAAGGAGCTGATTGCGCTGGCGATTGGCGTGACGCAAAAATGCTCGGGCTGCATTGGCTTTCACACCAAGGCCTTGTACAAGCTGGGCGCGACGCGTCTGGAGCTGGAGGAGATGCTGAATATCGCCCTCTTGATGGGCGGCGGGCCGGCTTTGATGTATGCCTCCGAAGCACTGGCCTACTGGGACAAGCTGAGCGCTCCCGAGCAGGCCTGAGCGCCTGAGGCAGGCAGAGGCTGGGGCTGAAGCAATCACATCTTGCCCGCCTCCTGGCTGTTGCCGCATCTGCCTCTCACTGGCAGCTTGCACCCGCAACCAGGGCGCAAGCTGCCATTTTTTGCCAACAGCCGCAGCAAGAATTCAGCCTTGCGCCTGAACCTTGGTGATGGCTGCTGCAATGGCCTCGCCCACCTGCGTGGTGTTGGCGCTGCCGCCCAGGTCAGGCGTCTTGGGGCCGGTTTTGATGACTTCTTCAATTGCGCTGACGATGGCATCGTGGGCCGCGCGCCAGTCGCCTGCGCTGTGGCCCAAGAAGTCCAGCATCAGCGCGGCTGACCAGACCATGGCGATGGGGTTGGCGATGTTCTTGTCATAAATGTCGGGCGCCGAGCCATGCACGGGCTCGAACAGGCTGGGGAAGTTGCGCTCGGGGTTCAGGTTTGCCGAAGGTGCCAGGCCAATGGTGCCGGTGGTGGCAGGGCCTAGGTCGGAGAGGATGTCGCCAAACAGATTGGTGGCGGCTACCACATCAAAGCGGTCCGGCTGCAGCACAAAGCGCGCGGTCAGGATGTCGATGTGCTGCTTGTCCAGAGTGACTTCGGGATAGCTCTGGTGCATGGCGTCGGCCTGCTTGTCCCACCAGGGCATGCTGATGGCAATGCCATTGGATTTGGTGGCCAGCGTCACATGCTTTTTGCTGCGGCTTTGGGCCAGATCGAACGCGTATTTCAGCAGGCGCTCGGCACCGTGCTTGCTGTAGACCGACTCCTGAATGCAGATCTCGCGGTCCGTGCCTTCAAACATGATGCCGCCCAGGGCCGTGTATTCGCCCTCGGTGTTCTCGCGCACCACGTAGTAGTCGATATCACCGGGCTTGCGGCCGGCCAGGGGGCAGGGCACGCTTTCAAACAGGCGCACGGGGCGCAGATTGATGTACTGGTCGAACTCCCGGCGGAACTTGAGCAGCGAGCCCCACAGCGACACATGGTCGGGCACGGTGGCGGGCCAGCCCACGGCGCCGAAGAAGATGGCGTCCATGCCTTGCAGTTGCGCCTTCCAGTCGTCGGGCATCATCTTGCCGTGCTCGGCGTAGTAGTCGCAGTGCGCCCAGTCGAAGTGGTGAAACTCCAGGGGCAGGTTGAAGCGCTGGGCTGCTGCTTCCAGTGCGCGCAGGCCTTCGGGCATGACTTCCTTGCCGATGCCGTCACCGGCGATGACTGCGATTTTTTTGGGGCTGCTCATGGCGTGAACTCTCTTGGTGTGTGCGATAGCTGCCTATTTTGCAGCGCTGGCTGCTGCATACAATCGCCATATCGTGGCCTGATTGTTTACAGATCGTGCAGAAAATGCCCTCGCCCGAAGACCTGCGCGTCTTTATCTCCGTGGTGCGCAAAGCCAGCTTTGGTGAAGCGGCGGTGGCGCTTCATGCTTCGCCCGCCTTCGTCAGCAAGCGCATTCGTTTGCTGGAGGAAGAACTGGGTGTGAAGCTGCTGCACCGCACCACGCGCCGCGTGGCGGTGACGGAGCAGGGCGAGCGCATCTACCACTGGGCGCAGCGCATTCTGGATGAGGTCGAGCATCTGCTGCAGGAAGTCGATGTCACGCAGCGCCAGCCGCGCGGGCTGCTGCGCGTGTCCACCAGCTTTGGCTTTGGCCGCAATGTGGTCGCGCCCGCGCTGTCGCAGCTGATTGCGCAACATCCGGCGCTGCAGCTGCGCCTGGAGGTGTTTGATCGCATCGTCGATGTGGCGGCCGAGGGCTTTGATCTGGATGTGCGCGTGGGCGACGAGATTGCTCCGCATCTGATTGCCAGGCATTTGGCCGACAACCACCGCGTGCTATGCGCCGCGCCCACCTATCTGCAGCGGCGCGGTAGCCCGCGCACACTGGATGAGCTGGCGGCGCACGACTGCCTGGTCATCAAGGAGCGCGATCACCCGTTTGGCGTGTGGAAGCTGCGCGCAGGCAGTCAGGAGCGCAGTGTGAAGGTGACCGGGCCACTGTCCACCAACCACGGCGAGATGGCCGTGCAGTGGGCGCGCGATGGGCATGGCATTGTGCTGCGATCGGTCTGGGATGTGGCCGCAGATCTGCAATCGGATGCCTTGGTTCAGGTGCTGCCCGAGTGGCGTCAGCAGGCTAATATCTGGGCGGTGTACCCGACGCGGCTGGAGCGCAGCGCCAAGGTGCGAGTTTGCGTGGAATTTTTGCAGCAGTTTTTTCAAAATCAACAGCCAAAGAATCTGCGCGAGAGCTATTAAAAAAGAAGCTGCCAGCGCTTGTTATCTGCCAGCTTCAGATGGATTAATCTCCGAAACTTAAGCAGATACTGCGCTAGCAGCTTCTCTTTTGATTGCAACTCTATCAATTAGCGCTGCAATCTGGCGGGCAAATTACTTGCTCAGAGCAGCCTTCACAGCGGCAGACACTAGGCCCATATCGGCCTTGCCAGCCAGCTTGGACTTCACGGCACCCATCACCTTGCCCATGTCGCCAGGGCCAGCGGTGCCGACTTCGGCCACGATGGCTTGCACAGCGGCGGTGATTTCGGCTTCGGACATGCGCTCGGGCAGGTAGACCTTGAGCACTTCCATCTCGGCCTTTTCCACATCGGCCAGATCCTGGCGGTTGGCGGCTTCGTAGGCGGTGATGGAATCCTTGCGCTGCTTGATCAGCTTGTCCACGATGGCGACGATGGCCACGTCGTCCAGCTCCACGCGCTCGTCCACTTCCTTTTGCTTCATCGCGGCCTGCAGCAGGCGGATGGTGCCCAGGCGTGCGCTGTCCTTGGCACGCATGGCGGTCTTCATATCTTCGGTAATCTGGGCTTTCAAGCTCATAACTCTCTCCTGGTGAAGGGCCAAGGCGAAATCGTGCGATGACTTTGTCGCCTGTACTTGCCGTACTTTTTGTACTGTCTGCGCACAGGCTTCGCGTCCTCGCGCGATTGCGCCATGGCTTGAGCGGTCACTGCGCGAGGGTGCAGCAGTGGCCAGAAAACAAAAAACCCGCGCTTGGCGTCCCTAGCGCGGGTTTGCGGCGTTTTTACGGCCGGCTAGTCCTAATCAAGAGATTAGTACAGCTTCTTAGGCAGTTGCATGCTGCGAACGCGCTTGTAGTGACGCTTCACGGCAGCAGCCTTCTTGCGCTTGCGCTCGGCTGTAGGCTTCTCGTAGAACTCACGAGCACGCAGATCGGTCAGCAGACCCAGCTTTTCGATGGTGCGCTTGAAGCGGCGCAGGGCAACTTCATAGGGCTCGTTTTCTTTGACGCGGATGGTAGTCATTTAATTTCCAGATATATCTGTGCTGACAGAGGGTTCTCGGGAAGATCGGGCCTGAGAGCCATGAACAGCGGTTTTCCCCGCCACTTTGTAACTAGTATGGCCGACGGGGTAATGCCAGCAAAGTCGAGCATTATAGCCTTATCTCAAAGCCTCGCAATGCCAAGCATGCGCGGCAAAGGCGGCTCAGTTTGCGGCAGGGTCTGCGCAGGCACTCATGGCCTGCGCGCAGGCTGCTGCGCTGGCCCAGGCCCATTGAAAGTTGTAGCCGCCCAGCCAGCCGGTGATGTCCACCACCTCGCCAATGAAGTACAGGCCCGGTTGGGTCTTGCATTCCATGGTTTGCTGCGACAGCACTTTGGTGTCCACGCCGCCTAGCGTGACCTCGGCTTTTTTATAGCCTTCGGTGCCGGTGGGCGTGATTTCCCAGCGCGTCAACTGCTCTGCCAGCTTGGCCAGGGCCTTGTCGCTGGCTTCGTTGATGGGGCGCTGCAGCTCGGGCATGCGGCTGACCCAGGCGTCGGCCAGACGGGCGGGCAGATGCGCGGCCAGCTCGTTGGCGACCAGTTTGCGTGAGCTGAGCTTGGCCTCGGCCAGCAAATCGGCCATGTCCACGCCGGGCAGCAGATTGATTTGTAGCGGCGCTCCAGGCTTCCAGTAACTGGAGATTTGCAGCACTGCAGGGCCGGAGAGGCCACGGTGCGTGAAGAGCAAGTCTTCATGAAACGTCATGCGCTCTTTTTTGCTGCCGGTGCTGATTTCTACGGGCAGGGCCAGACCGGCCAGACTGGCGTAGGGCTGCCAGCCTTCGCCGTCAAAAGTCATGGGCACCAGGCCAGGCGTGCGCTCGATCAGTGGCAGATTGAACTGCTGGGCCAGACGGTAGCCAAAATCGGTCGCGCCGATCTTGGGAATGCTCAGGCCGCCGGTGGCAATCACCAGGTTGGGCGCTTGCACCAGACCGCGATCTGTCTCAATTTGATAGCTGCCAGCGCTTGATGTATCTGCGTTAGCGGCTGAAAACACTATTTTTTTGACTTGGCAGGGCTGCCAGCGCTGCACACTGCCCGCAGCGCATTCGGCCAGCAGCATGGCGATGATGTCTTCGGCCGAGCGGTCGGCAAACAACTGGCCCTTGTGCTTTTCGTGGTGGGCAATGCCGTGCTTGTCCATCAGCGCAATAAAGTCGGTTGGCGTAAAGCGCGAGAGGGCCGAGCGGCAGAACTGCGGGTTCTGGCCCACAAAGTGCTTGTGCGGTGCGCGCACGTCCAGATCGCGGTTGGTGAAGTTGCAGCGGCCACCGCCCGAGATGCGGATTTTCTCGGCCACTTTCTCTGCGTGATCGATCAGCAGCACCTTGAGCCCGCGCTGGCCCGCCTGGGCGGCGCAGAACAGGCCGGCGGCACCGGCACCGATGATGATGGCGTCAAAAATCTGAGGAGAAACCTGGGTGGAGGAGGGCACGGCGGGCAGTCATGGTGAGCGGGAACAAGGCCGCGATTGTCCCAGATGGCTCAGATTTCCGGCTGGTCCACGATAAAGCCCCAGAAGGAATCGTCGCAGTAAATGCAGTGCGCGGTAAAGCCGCGCATGTCGCGGGCGTGGAACCAGGCCAGGCCTGTGGATTCGTCGCACAGGGCATCGGCCTGCTCGGCCAGACTCAGTGCGGCGATGTGCTCCAGCTCCATATCGGCGAAAAATTCCTGCAGGTCTTCAGCGCCGGCAAACAGGTCGTGATCGAGGCTGGCAATCTTGCCCTTGTGCTGGCCGTGCAGCACTTCGACAAAGGGGTTGCCCGCCGGGTCGCAGCCGATGTTGAGAAACCAGTTGGCCAGCAGAAATTCGGCCTGCTCGGACTCCAGGTCATAGTGCGGGTCTTGTGCGGCAAAGCTGTGCAGGGCGCGAAAGTTGGCGTAGCGCTCCTCGCTTTGCAGCGGGCTGGGCTTCACATAGAGCTGGATGTCTGCCGCGTTCTCCATGGTCCATAGCGAAAAGCCGTTCTGGCTGCGCAGAAAGTCGGCATACGCATCGGAAAAACCGATATGGGCTTGCAGCGCCAGGATGTCCTGCTCGGCAGCTGCGGGTGCTCCAAAGGGGTTGGGAAACAGAATTTGCATGGCAGGAGTCAATCTCGGCAATCAACGGAAACAGGCGCAAAAGTGGCGTTATACCGTGTGCCCATGGCAGTGCCGGGGCTGTACGTTGGGGTATGGCTGACGGCCCTGCGTTGATGAGGGATCACTTCTAGAATCGCGCCCATGAATACACCCTCCCATCAGCTGAGCATGACCGTGCTCATGTCGCCTGATATGGCCAATTTTTCCGGCAATGTGCACGGCGGCGCGATTTTGAAGCTGCTTGACCAGGTGGCCTATGCCTGCGCCAGCCGCTATGCAGGCCGTTATGTCGTGACTTTGAGCGTGGATCAGGTGATGTTTTTGCAACCCATTCATGTGGGCGAGCTGGTGACCTTTCTGGCCAGCGTGAATCACACCGGCAAGTCGTCCATGGAAATCGGCATCAAGGTGATTGCGGAAGAGATTCGCAGCCAGGTGGTGCGCCATGTGAACAGCTGCTTTTTCACCATGGTGGCCGTGGATGACGACAAGAAAGCAGTCCCGGTGCCACAGCTGCAACTGGAGACGGATGAGGAAAAGCGCCGCTGGGATGCGGCCATTATTCGCAAGGAGCTGCGCAAGGAGTTGGCGGAGCGCTTCGCGAAGACTAGGACCACCCCCTGAGGCGCTACGCGCCTTCCCCCTCTCTGCTTTGCGGAGGGGGACGACAGCTTCGCTGCGCGGCGGCGCTTGCTCGCTGTCTCTAAGGTGGGGCATGCCTGTTTTTGGGTTTGTCTGATAAATAAAAAAGGCCGCAAATGCGGCCTTTTTGCTGGGTGCTGTTGGTGCTTCAGGCAACCCGGCGCTGGGCTTCTTCGGCTTGCCAGGCGGCAATGCCTTGCACCACGTCGCCGACGACGATGATGCTGGGGCTGCCCAGGCCGTTGTCGCTGATGCACTGGGGCAAGTCCTTCAAATATGTGAGCGCGTGGCGCTGATGGGACAAGCTCGCGTGCTGAATAATGGCCACAGGCGTGCTGCCGGGCAGGCCGGACAGCAATTCGTCGCGGATGCGTTGTACGCCGCTGACGCCCATATAGATCACCAGTGTCAATTTGGCGGCATGGGCGGTGGCGGCAATCAGGCGCCAGTCCGGGCCGCTGTCGCCGGGCTTGGCGTGGCCGGTCATGAACAGCACGCCGTGGGCGCGGTCGCGATGGGTCAGTGGTGCGCCCAGGCTGGTAAGCCCGGCCAGGCCTGAGGTGATGCCGTTGATCACTTCGACTTCAACGCCTGCTTCGCGCAGATGCTCTACTTCCTCGCCGCCACGGCCAAAGATGAAAGGGTCGCCGCCTTTGAGGCGCACCACGCGCTCGCCTTCTTGCACGGCGGCAATCATCAGCTTTTCGATGAAGGCCTGAGGCGTGCTCTTGCAGCCGCCGCGCTTGCCCACGTAGACCACGCGTGCGCTCGGGTCGGCATGACGCATCACATCGTCACTGACCAGATCGTCCACAAACAGCACGCTGGCCGAGGCGATGGCTTTCACAGCCTTCAGCGTCAGCAGTTCAGGGTCTCCGGGGCCGGCACCGACCAGGGTGCAGCTGCCGCGGAGTGGGAGGGTCTGAGAAAAAGCAGTCATGGAAGATGGTCTCAAGCGGGGCTGCGGTTAAAGGCTTGCAGCGCTGCGCGGCAGGCTGCAGCGTTGGCTTCTGTGGACTGCATGGCTTGATGCAGGGCTTGTATTTGTGCGACTTGAAGGGCAACCGGTGCAGGTATGGAGCGCTGACCATTCAGGATGTCCAGCGTGAGTCGGGCTGTTTGCTCTGCGCTCAAGCCTTGCTCGGGAGAGCTGCTTTCATTGCCTGAAATGAGCTGGCTGCTATGAAGAGATGAGCGCTCAAAGCAAACTTCCCCGGCAATGAGTCCCATGCTGGCGGGTTCGCGGTGCGGGGCGGCGACCGCTTCGCCTTCCGTGCCCCGCATCAGCAAGGCGCTGGTGTGGCGCATGGCCAGTGTCTGGGCCATGGGCTGTAGATAAGCGGGGTGGGTGTAGCTGGCCAGTATCAGGCCGGACCGCGCGGTGCTGCCGCCATGGATGGGGTCCAGCAGCTTGACGATGCTGTGCGCAGGGTTGCGCAGGCCCATCTGGCGACGAATTTGCAGCAAACGATCGAGCGCGGGCAACAAGTGGCGGGTAGAGATCCACGCCTTATCGCCGGCTTGCAAGGCGGTGGGGTGCTTGAGGATTTTCCAGCCGAGTTGTTGCCAGACTTCGGCCGTGCCAAGGCGTTTGTCATCTGTATTGCTGCCATGCACCAGCACGGGCAGACCGTTTTGAGCGAGCAGGCCAGCAAGCAAGGGGGTCAGGTTGGCGAGCTTGCGTGAGCCGTTGTAGCTGGGGATGACCACGATGGGCGGGGCATTCTCAGGCATTGGCCATGCAGGCAGGCGCTGCTCAGTGGCGTCGAGAAAGCCTGCGAGTTCTTCGGCGCTCTCGCCTTTGAAGCGCATGGCGATGCAAAAACCGCCTAGTTCCAGGTCGCTGACCTTGCCGTCCAGCAGCAGTCCCATCAGATCGCAGGCCTGCGCGCGTGACAGAGAGCGTGCGCCCTTGGTGCCGCGACCGATTTCCTTGATGTAGTGGCTGATGCTCATGGTGGCGTATTGTCGTTATAAAAAACTCAATTCATAAGACGATTTGGTTATATGTAAATCGCAATGAATCAGTCTGACCGGGGTGGTGCAGGGATGGGAAAACTTGGTGAGATGCTGACCATTGATCACATTGTCTGCAGCCTGATCCGCGTACCATGTGCACTGTTTTTCAGGAGTAATCGACATGAGCACTAACGCATCTTTGACAGACGAACTGATGGGCCAGTTGAAGGGCGCGCCCTTGCAAGGTCTGGCCCAGCAACTGGGGATTGACTCTGTGCAGGCGGAGCAGGCAGTTGGCGTGGCCTTGCCCATGCTGTTTGGTGCGCTGGGGCAGAACGCGGCTCAGCCTCAAGGCGCAGCTGACTTGCTGGGCGCGCTGCAGCGTGATCACAGCAGTGCCAATGGCGCGCTGGATCTGGGTGGATTGCTGGGCGGTCTGCTCGGTGGTGCAGGCGGTGCTGGTGCCGGAGCTGCGGGAGGGTTAGGCGGTTTGGGCAGCATTCTGGGTTCGGTGCTGGGCGGAGGCTCTGCAGCGGGCGGCTCGCAACTGGATGCGGGTGCTATTTTGGGCAATATCTTTGGCGGACAGCAGCAGCAGGCTGAATCCAAGCTGGGCCAGGCCACCGGACTGGGCGGTAATGCCGGACAACTCCTGGCCATGCTGGCGCCGCTGGTCATGTCTTTTCTGGCCAAGCGCGTGCAGGCGCAAGGTATGGGGGCTAATGACCTAGGCAATGCCCTGGGGCAGGAGCGCAGCCAGATTCAGTCACAAGGCGGAATGGCGGGCGGAATTCTGGGTGGCTTGCTTGACCAGAATGGCGATGGCAAGCTGGATGCGGGTGACTTGTTCAAGCTGGGTGCAGGGCTGCTGGGCGGCAAGCGCTAAGCACTGCTTGTGACGGTAGCAAGGCAGCTTCGGCTGCCTTTTTTGTTTTTATCTACGGGCATAGCCTGATTGCCGCAATGCAGCATGTTTCTCACACTGGACAGGTCGTCATGCACTTGGCATGAATGGCCAGTCCAGAAAGGAGAACCTGATGACTACCGTCGCCGAAATCTTGCGCACCAAAGGCAATAGCACCATCTACAGCGTCTCTCCCACCGACACCATGCTGACTGCACTGCAGCTGATGGCGGACAAGGGCATTGGCGCGCTACTGGTGCTGGAAGCCGGAGAAATTGCGGGTATCGTGACCGAGCGTGACTATGCACGCAAGATTGCGTTGCAAGGGCGAAGCTCGGCTGTTACCCGAGTCGATGAGGTCATGACGCGAAAAGTGCATTGCGTACAGCCCCATCAGACCAGCGAGGAATGCATGTCGCTGATGACCAGCAATCGCATGCGCCATTTACCGGTCATCAATGACAGCCATGAGCTGCAGGGGCTGATTTCCATCGGCGACATCGTCAAGGAAATCATCTCGGCACAGCAATTCACCATTGAGCAGCTGGAACACTATATTTCCGGTACGCCCAGCGTCAATCAAGCGTAAATAGCTATGAATTGAATAGTGAAGACGGGCAGGGCTAATGTCCGTCTTTTCTGCGTTTGGTGGCTGCAAGTTCTACACTTGCGGCCATGAGTTTGCTGATCCTCGGAATCGAATCCTCCTGCGATGAAACCGGCGTGGCCTTGGTGCGCACATCGGATGCCCAAGGCGTACCCATCTTGCTGAGCCATGCTTTGCATAGCCAAATCGAGATGCACAGGGCCTATGGCGGAGTCGTGCCAGAGCTGGCCAGCCGCGACCATATTCGCCGCGTGTTGCCGCTGACGGAAAAAGTGCTGGCCGAGTCTGAGGAGACTTTAGAAAACGTGGATGTGGTTGCTTTTACACGCGGCCCGGGTCTAGCCGGTGCCTTGCTGGTTGGTTCTGGCGCGGCTTGTGCCATGGCGGCGGCGCTGGACAAGCCCGTGCTGGGCGTACACCACCTTGAAGGCCATTTGCTCTCACCCTTCCTCAGCGAGGATCCGCCGGAGTTTCCGTTCATTGCCCTGCTGGTTTCGGGTGGGCATACCCAGTTGATGCGGGTCGATGGCGTGGGTGAATACGAAATTCTGGGTGAAACCATTGACGATGCCGCAGGCGAAGCCTTTGACAAGTCGGCCAAGCTCATGGGTTTGCCTTACCCGGGCGGTCCTGTGCTCTCCAAGCTGGCTGAGGACGGAGACCCTGAGGCTTTCAAGCTGCCACGGCCCTTGCTGCATTCGGGAGATCTGGACTTTTCCTTTGCCGGCCTCAAGACGGCAGTGCTGACCCAGGCCAAAAAGCTGGGTGACGACCTGGAGGCTCGCAAGGCCGACCTGGCGGCGAGCACCCAGGCGGCGATCGTGGATGTGTTGATCAAGAAGACCATGAAAGCTCTCAAGCAGACTGGCATGAAGCGTGTGGTGGTCGCAGGAGGTGTGGGGGCGAACAAGCTGCTGCGTGAGCAGCTCAATGAAGCCTGTGCCAAACACAAGATTCGTGTGCATTACCCGGAGCTGCATTTGTGCACCGACAACGGCGCCATGATTGCCATGGCTGCAGCCATGCGCATACAGGCGGGGCGCGAGCAGGCACAGCACGAATATGCTTTTGACGTGAAGCCACGCTGGCCGCTGGACTCGCTCAAGTAAGCATATCTGCCGAGTGCTTGGAGCAAGCCAGGGCTGATAGCACTTTGAGCAAACTCAAAATAAAAGCCCGCAGCGCATAGGCATTGCGGGCTTTGTGCTTTCCGGCCGACCTCTTGCGAAGAGGAGATGGAAGAAAGGAAGAGGCTGGCAGGTCGGCGTAAACAGCGCTTATTCGATGCTCAGCGTCACGGCCTTGCTCTGGGGTTCGAGCTTGGCCAGTGTCAGCGTCAGCACACCATGCTCAAGGCGGGCCTTGCTGGCTGCAGCATCAATTTCATGATCCAGTTCCCAGGCGCGTTTGACTTGGCGGGCTGCACCTTCCACGCTTTCGAGCTTGACGAGGGAGCCTTCGATGGAGAGCTTGAGCTGCTCGCGGGCCAGACCGGGAACGTCAATGCTCAGAGTGGTGGCCTGGTCGTCGCGCTTGACTTGAACTTGTTGCTGCGCAGGGGCTGCAGCACCCAGAGTTCCTTGCAGAAAACGCTGCAAATCCAGGTCGGCAGCGCGAGGGGAAACAAATGCATTGCGGCTCATCACGGGGGCGAAGATCATGGTGTTTAACTCCTATCAACTGTGCGGCTTGCGTTGTTGCCGCTTGGTTCATAGGTAGGTAGCCGCAAGCGCATTTCAAGAGATTTTTTGGAAGAATAAATTTCGCTGAAATGACTTGAATTGCCTGCAATTGACACCATTGTGCGCGCCGTTTGCAGTAGCTGGTGCAGGGCCTCCAAGTTTGTAAAAGACTATTGAACTCATAGCTGATGACGCTTTTCCAGCAAGAGCTATGGCCCTTTTTCTTTAGTTTCTGGCAGCCAGTGCGGCTTGACTGGCCAGGAAGGCATCGTGCACTTCGCGGCCCAGTTCAATGACCGAAAGCGCATAGAAAGCCGACCAGTTGTAGCGCGTGATGGCGTAGAAATTTTCTGTGCCGGCAATGTATTCCGTGGGGCCGGAGTTGCCATTCTTCAGCTCAATCAGAGCGAGTGGGTGTTCGTAGTTTTCGGCACCCAGCACCCGCACATCATGTTCGGCCATTTGTGCGGCGGTGAATGTGGGGTTGATATCGGGAGCCAGCAGGGTTGCCAGATTTACACCCTGGGCGCGCATATCTACCGTGAACGCTGTGGGCAGGCCCGGCTTCCAGCCGTGACCGATGAAGTAGTTGGCGACCGAGCCAATGGCATCGGTGGCACTGTTGAACAGGTCGATCCGGCCATCGCCATCAAAGTCCACCGCAAATTTTTCCCAGCTGGTGGGCATGAACTGGCCCAGACCCATGGCGCCCGCATAGCTTCCGCGCAGCGCGAAGGGGTCGGAGCCTGTGCGGTTGGCGGTGACCAGTACCTGCTCCAGCTCACCCCGGAAGTAATCGGTGCGGGCCTGGGCGCGAGGGTGGGATTGCGGAAAGTCCAGCGTCAGCGTGGCCAGCGCATCCATCACGCGGAAGTTGCCCATATTGCGGCCATAGATGGTTTCCACGCCAATGATGCCGACGATGATCTCGGCGGGCACGCCAAACTGCTGCTCGGCACGCGCAAGCGCCTGGCGGTTGGCCTGCCAGAACTGCACACCGGCGCGGATGCGCACGGGGTCGATAAAGCGGCTGCGGTACACCGTCCAGTTCTTCACAAAGGTCTTGCCAGCGGGCGTCATCAAACGGGTGACTACGGGCAGATTTTTTGCTTCACCCAGCTGCGCGCGCACCCAGTCGGCAGGCAGGTCGCGGCGGGCGGCAATGTCGTCGGCCAGTTGCATGGCATCGCCCCGGCTGGCATAGGCCACGGCGGCGGTGGCTGCTGTAGCCGCGGCTACGGCGGGCGCGGCTTTGCGTGCAGCCTTCGTGGTCTTTTTGGCAGGCGCGGCCATGGCAGCTGCGGTCAGCAGGCACAGGGCAAGAATGCTCAGTGTTTTTGCCTTGTAGCGCTTGTCAGTCTTGCGGAGGGTGCTCATGTTTTTAATTTTTGACGTTGGTGGGCCAGCGCTGCTTCTTCAAGGTCTGCCAGCGCTGGCGCAGGGTGTTGAGTTCAGCCGTTGGTGGGGCCGAGGACGGTGCATAGCGTAGCCGTTCCATGTCCAGCAGCCAGTCGGATAAGTTCGCGGCCAGAGGGGCAAGTGTGGGTTCTGCCGCCCAGCGCGCTTGCGCGCCGCGCGCCAGGCTGCGGGCGGAGTCGCTGGCGCTGCTGTCCAGGCCCGCGCGCTGCAGGCGCTGCCTGGCTTCGTGCATGAGCTGGCTCCAGCCATCGCGCTGCGGGCGCGTGGCGCGGGCCCAGATCAGCCACAGCAGGGCCAGTGCACTCAGGCTGCCTGCCAGCAGACGCAACAAGTCCGTCCAGTTGGGTGATTCAAAGCCCAGGCTTTGCAGCAGATTGAGCTGGCGGTTTTGCGTGTAGTTGATGACCCACTGGTTCCAGCGGTTGTTCACGGCTTCCCAGACGGCACGCAGCTTCTCCATCGTGCTGACATCGACAAAATTGCCAACCGCGCTGGCAAAGGTGCCCTGCGGTGCGCTCAGGCGCTGGAACTGCCCGACTCGACTTGGTGAGACGGCACCTGTGGGGTCCACGCGGGTCCAGCCTTGACCAGCAATCCACACTTCGGTCCAGGCATGGGCATCGCTGTTGCGCACCGTCCAGTAGTTGTCCACGCTGTTGCGGTCGCCCCCCTGGTAGCCGGTGACGATGCGTGCAGGCACGTCCATGCCGCGCATGAGCACGGCAAAGGCAGACGCAATGTGTTCGCAAAAGCCTTGCTTGCTGTCAAACCAGAAGTCGTCTGCAGTGTGAACACTGTCCACCACGCCGGGCTCCAGCGTGTAGGTGTAGCCGCCGGTTTTCAGGCGCTGCAGGGCGGCGGCAATCAACGTGCCTGTGTCTGCATTGGCGCCAAGCTGTGCGCGTAGCTGCGCGCCCAACTCCTGCGTGCGCGGGTTGCTGCCCGGCGGCAGTTGCAGATAGCGTTTGAGTTCGGGCGTAGCTTGCAGCGGACCGTGGCTGAACTCGGTATGGCTTTGCGCATCCACACGCAGCACATCGGTGATGGGGCGCCAGCTCATCCATTGCAGGCTGGATGTCATGCGCAAACGGCCCACCGATGCGCCGGGTGGAATCTGCGGCTCGGCCTGAACGGCGTCGAGCAAGGTCAGCCAGCGGCGCTTGCTGGGCGCGATCAGCATCTGGTAGCGAATGGGCTCGCCGCTGACGCGTAGCTGCGGCGTGCTCATGGCGTCACTCATCGTGTCAGCCTGCCAGTTGCGCCCATCGAACTGGCTAAGCACCGGGCCACGGAAATACAGGGTGTTGGCAGGCGGCTCTTTCTGTCCCGGCGTATCAAAACGAATGCGCAGCGCCACGCTGTCGTCCATAGCCAAAGACGCAACTTCGCCCACGCGCATGTTCTCTGACAGGCCAGATTTGCCGGCCAGATCATCCGCTGGCACGCCCCATAGCGGCGCCATGCGTGGAAAGAACAAAAACAGCGCCACCATGACGGGCGCACCCCATAGCGCCAGCTTGGCTGCCGTGCGCAGCGCTTGCATCAAAGGCGGCTTGCCTGCCGTCATATGGGCATTGACCAGCGCGGTCAGCAAGCCCATCAGCCCCAGCACCATGGCGGCAGCTGTGAGCAGAGACTGTGAATAAAAGAAGTTGCTGAGCAGTACAAAAAAGCCCAGAAAGAACACCACCATGGCATCGCGCCGGGCGCGTAGCTCCAGGGTTTTGAGGGCCAGCAACATGACCACCAGCGTCACACCCGCATCGCGCCCCACAATGGTTTTGTGTGATGCCCAGGTCGCCGCAATGGCAACGGCCAGCGCACCCGCCAGCACCCAGCGGCTGGGCAGGGCTGCGCCCGTCAATGCCAGCCGCGCCCGCCACAGCAGCAAGGCGGCGGCAAAAGCGCTGGTCCACCAAGGTGTGTGCTGTGCCTGGGGCAGCATGATCCAGGCAATGACGGCCAGTAGAAACAAGGTGTCCCGCGCATCGCGGGGCAGGGCGCCTAACTTGTGCAGCCAGTCGGAGTTTTGGGAAATGGTGCTGCTCATGATGCGGCCAATGCCTCCAGGCAGCGTGTGGTGTGCTGCGCGCCGCTGCCGGGCGCGATTTCCTGGCCGCTGGGCAGGCGCAGGCCCCAGGTGCGGCCTTGCTGCTGGGCCATCAGCACCCAGGCCGTCAGGCGCGAGAGTTGGGCTTCATGGTCGGCCAGCCCGGTGTGGCGTGCATCCAGCCACAGGCGGTGATGGTGGGCGGTGGGGCGGTCGCGGCTGACCAGTTGGTGGCTGCCAGCAGCAAAGGCCTGGGCGGCTTTTTTCCAGACCACCAGCTTGAGCGGGTCGCCCGTCTGATAGGCGCGCACGCCATCAAACTCTTCACCGCTGCGCACCTGCGCACTGCTGCGGCCACCGGATTCAGGGCTGGCGGCGGGCAGGGGCGGGGCATGGGTTTCGGGGGCAGGGTAGACCCAGACCTTGCTGGCGGGGCGCCACAGCGCCCAGACGCGAAAAGCGCCCAGTGGGTAGCGGGTCAGTATGGTGATGGCGGGCAGTTCCTGCTGGCCACGCCGGGTGGGTACAAAGCTCAGTTGCACGGCGGTGTCGCCTTGCTCTGGAACATCAACCCAGGTCCAGGTGTCGGTATCTGACTGGGCTTGGGACGCATCGCGCAAGGCCAGACCTATGCCCCAGCGCCGTGATTTGCGGGCGTTGTGCAGCTTCAGGTGCACAGGGCAGGGCGCGTGGGCAAAGCAGCCGCCCGGCGTATTTGTCTGGCCGCTGCCCGTCAGGCTCAGTTGCAGGCCGCGCAGATTGCCGTGACCCACAACCATGCTGGCGGCAGCGCTGCCCGCCAGCAAGAAGGTCAGCAGATAGCCTAGGTTGAGCTGGTAGTTGATGGCCGCAATCAGCAGCACGATCAGCGTGGCCAGCATGGCCCAGCCTGCGCGCGAGGGCAGGATGTACACATTGCCCTGCGTCAGCGTGAGCTGGTCGCGGCGTGGCAGGCGGGCCGTCATCCATGCGCGGATGGCTTTGCGTGGTTGGATGATATTCAGTGTTTTTGGCGTCTCGCGCTTACTGGGTGAGCGCTTCATGCTATGAAATTCATGATGAAGTTCATTCACAAAATCACGACAGCGGCACGGCTTGCATCATGGCGCGCACCTGCTCTACAGCGCCGCGCCCGGCATGGCCTACGGGCACCAGGCGGTGGGCAACCACCTGCGGCAAGATGGCTTGCACATCATCAGGGGCCACATAGTCGCGGCCTTCCATCAGCGCAATGGTCTTGGCTGCGCGCAGCAGCGCAATGCCTGCGCGGGGCGACAGGCCCTGTGCAAACCACTGGCCGTTGCGTGTAGCGGCAATCAGGTCTTGGACATAGTTGAGCAGCGCATCGCTGGCATGCACGGCTAGAGCGCTGGCCTGGAGTTGCTGCAACTGTTCCTGGGTAATCACGGGCTGCAGCGCATCGGCTGCAGCGCGGCGGCCGTTATCGCTCAGCAATTTGCGCTCTGCATCGCGCGATGGGTAGCCCAGGCTAATGCGCATCAGAAAGCGGTCCAGCTGGCTTTCGGGCAGGGGGAAGGTGCCCAGTTGCTCCTGCGGGTTCTGCGTGGCAATCACAAAAAAGGGCGCAGGCAGGCGATGGGTCTTGCCTTCGGTGGTGACCTGGCGCTCTTCCATGGCTTCCAGCAGCGCGCTTTGCGTCTTGGGGCTGGCGCGGTTGATTTCGTCGGCCAGCAGTACTTGGGCAAACACGGGGCCGGGGTGAAACACAAAAGCCTCTTGTCCGCGGTCGTAAATAGATACGCCGGTGAGGTCGCTGGGCATGAGGTCGGCGGTGAACTGCACGCGCGAAAACTGCAGGCCAAAACTGTGCGCCAGAGCATGGGCCAGCGTGGTCTTGCCCACGCCAGGCACGTCCTCAATCAGCAAGTGACCGCCCGCAATCAAACAGGCCACCCCGTCCCTGACCTGATCCGGTTTCCCCTCCATCACCGTGTTAAGCTGACTTAAAAGCGCATTAATTGTGTTCTGTGCATGCATGGCAGAAACATATCCTAAATAAGCGATAGCGGAGACATGGTTGTGGGCAAGACAGGTTATTTCACCCACCGGGATTGCTGGTTGCATGAGATGGGCCCGGGCCACCCTGAATGCCCGGCGCGGCTCGATGCGATTGAAGACCGGCTGTTGGTAACGGGGGTTGGCGACGCGCTGGAGCGCTGCGAGGTGCCCGAGGCTTCGCTGGACGAGGTTGAGCTCGCTCACGACCCCATGTATGTGGCGGCGCTGCAAGGCCTGACCGCCCGGCTGGAGCAGGAGCAGGTCGCTGGCGGGCCGGAATACAAGCAGATGGATACGGACACCTCCATCAACCGCCACACCTTGAAAGCCGCCCTGCGATCTGCAGGCGCAGCCATGGCGGCGACGGATGCGGTGCTGGCCGGAGAGCTGGAAAACGCTTTCTGTGCCGTCCGTCCACCAGGCCACCATGCCACGCGCAGCCAGGCCATGGGCTTTTGCTTTTTCAACAACGTGGCCATTGCTGCCAAGTATGCGCTGGAGCGCTACCAGCTCAAGCGTGTGGCGGTGATCGACTTTGATGTGCATCACGGCAATGGCACGGAAGACATCCTCTCGGGTGACGATCGTGTGCTGATGTGCGGCATCTTCCAGCATCCGTTCTACCCATTCAGCGGCGACAAAGATCCTGCGCCCAATATGCTCAATGTGCCCGTGCCCGCCTATACCAAGGGCATGGATGTGCGCGAGATTGTCGAGATGATGTGGATTCCCCGACTGGAAGCCTTCAAGCCCGAGATGATCTTTATCAGCGCCGGGTTTGATGCGCATCGTGATGACGACATGGGACAGTTGGGCTTGAACGAGAACGACTTTGCCTGGATCACCACGCGCGTCAAAGACATTGCTAGGCGCTTTTCCAAGGGGCGCATCGTCTCCTGTCTAGAAGGTGGTTATGTGATGGATGCGCTGGCGCGCAGCGTGGAAGCGCATCTGCGCGTGTTGGCTGATATTTAGTCCGAAAGCAGGCAGGCAATGAACAATGACTCATTAGTACAGATCAGCCAGGATGCACGTGGCGTGGTGCGTCTGACATTGAGCGATCCGCAGCGCTTCAATGCGCTGAGCAGTGAGATGCTCACGGCCTTGCAGGCAGCTCTGGATGCTGTGGCCAAGGACGAGCAGGCACGGGTGGTGGTTCTGGCGGCCCAGGGCAAGGCCTTTTGCGCCGGACACAACCTCAAAGACATGGCAGCTCATACGGAGCTGGCTTATTACCAGCACCTATTCGCTCAGTGCAGTCGCATGATGCTATCGCTTCAGAAGCTGCCTGTGCCTGTCGTTGCGAGCGTGCAGGGAATTGCAACAGCAGCTGGCTGCCAACTGGTTGCCCAGTGCGATCTAGCTGTCGCCAGCAGCGAGGCGCGTTTTGCTACCAGTGGCATTCAATACGGCTTGTTCTGCTCCACACCCAGCGTGCCGCTCGTTCGCAATATGCCGATCAAGCAGTCCATGGAGATGCTGCTCACAGGCGAGTTCATCGATGCCCAGACAGCACTGCATTATGGTTTGCTCAATCGGGTAGCGGAGCCTGAGAGGCTGGATGCAGCCGTGGAGGAGTTGGTGGCTGCCATTGTGAGCAAGCCGCGTGTGGCGATAAAAATGGGCAAGGAGCTGGTCTATCGTCAGCGAGAAATGGGGCTTGAGTCAGCCTATCAGCTGGCAGGCCAGACCATGGCCACCAATATGCTGGATGCTGATGCTCAGGAAGGTGCTCAGGCATTTGCGCAAAAGCGCAAGCCTCAATGGCGCTGAAATATTCGCACACGCGATGCAGAGCAGCCCCATCGAGTGCAGATAGCCCGTCCATTTGAACGACGTGGCGCTTGACGGGCGGTGATACCGTGCGAGATGACTGCCAGTTAGGGATTGCACTTTTGTAAGTTTGACCTAGGTTTTACCCTGGGTTGACCTGCGCAAGCGTCGCTGCCCTAGGACAGTTGTGCATAGAATTGAACGATCGTTCGTTTTTATGCCGTGCCGCCTGACAAGGCTGGACCACACATCTCCGGCAAGATTGTCTGGAATATTGTGCGGAGAGTGTTGCAGTGCCGCATAAAATGAATTCAGTTTACGTAAACGTCAATGCAGTAATCATTAAGGAGCCGCAGCAATGAAGGTATTGGTCCCTGTCAAGCGCGTGGTGGACTACAACGTGAAAGTCCGCGTCAAGTCGGACGGCACGGGTGTAGACATCGCCAACGTCAAGATGAGCATGAACCCCTTTGACGAAATCGCCGTCGAAGAAGCCGTGCGCCTCAAAGAAAAAGGCGTGGTGACGGAAGTCATCGCCGTCTCCTGCGGAGTTGCGCAGTGCCAGGAAACCCTGCGTACAGCCATGGCCATCGGTGCTGATCGTGGCATTCTGGTCGAGACCGACGCTGAGCTGCAGCCTCTGGCCGTGGCCAAGCTGCTCAAGGCTTTGGTGGACAAGGAACAACCCGGTCTCGTGATTTGCGGCAAGCAAGCCATTGATGACGACGCCAACCAGACCGGTCAGATGCTGGCTGCGCTGGCTGACCTGCCCCAGGCAACTTTTGCCTCCAAGGTGGAAGTGGCTGGCGACAAGGTCAATGTGACGCGTGAAGTAGACGGCGGCCTGGAAACCGTGGCGCTGTCCACCCCGGCAGTCATCACCACCGACCTGCGCCTGAACGAGCCCCGCTACGTCACCTTGCCCAACATCATGAAGGCCAAGAAAAAGCAGCTGGACACTTTCAAGCCTGAAGACCTGGGTGTGGACGTAACGCCTCGCCTCAAGACCGTGAAGGTCTCCGAGCCCGCCAAGCGCGGCGCTGGTGTCAAGGTGGCCGATGTGGCTGCTCTGGTCGACAAGCTCAAAAACGAAGCGAAAGTCATTTGAGCCCCCTGAGCCGCTTCGCGTCTTCCCCCCAAGGGGGACGACACCTTCGGGGCGGGGCGGCCCTTCCTCGGTGTCTCGCATCAGGTCTGCGCTAGACGCATCGGCCGCAGGTGATGCATGCACCTAGAAACATTCAAGAGAAAGACGACTGAAATGACTGCTCTCGTTATTGCAGAACACGACAACGCTTCGATCAAGACGGCGACCCTGAACACCGTGACTGCTGCCGCTGCCTGCGGTGGTGATGTGCACGTGCTGGTGGCCGGTGAAGGCGCTGGCGCTGCCGCCGCTGCTGCGGCCCAGATCGCTGGTGTTGCCAAGGTCATCCACGCTGACGGCGCAAGCCTCAAGGACGGCCTGGCTGAAAATGTCGCCGCTCAAGTGCTGAGCATTGCTGGCAACTACAGCCACATCCTGTTTCCTTCGACTGCTGCCGGCAAGAACGTGGCTCCCCGCGTGGCCGCCAAGCTGGACGTGGCGCAGATCAGCGACATCACCAAGGTTGATTCCGCTGACACCTTCGAGCGCCCCATCTACGCAGGCAACGCCATTGCCACCGTGCAGTCCGCCGATGCCGTCAAGGTCATCACCGTGCGCACCACTGGCTTTGACGCCGCTGCGGCTACCGGTGGCTCCGCTGCTGTCGAAACAACTGCTGCTGTGGCCGACTCCGGCAAGAGCGCCTTTGTAGGCCGCGAAGTCACCAAGAGCGAGCGTCCTGAGCTGACCGCCGCCAAGATCATCGTCTCCGGTGGTCGTGCCCTTGGCTCGGCCGAGAAGTTCACCGAAGTGATGAGCCCTCTGGCCGACAAGCTGGGCGCAGCCATCGGTGCCTCGCGCGCAGCCGTGGATGCAGGCTACGCCCCCAACGACCTGCAAGTGGGTCAGACCGGCAAGATTGTGGCCCCTCAGCTGTACATCGCTGCAGGTATCTCGGGCGCTATCCAGCACCTGGCCGGCATGAAGGATTCCAAGGTGATCGTGGCGATCAACAAGGACCCTGAAGCACCGATCTTCTCGGTGGCCGACTATGGCCTGGAAGCAGACCTGTTCACGGCAGTGCCTGAGCTGGTCAACGCGCTGTAAACATTGGCGTAAATCAAAAGAGGGGCTTCTAGCCCCTCTTTTTCCATGGGCGGTAGGCTCGCTCTGGCTAGGTCATCAACAATAATTCCGCAACGACATGAGCACTTGTAGTGCTCGGGGTATTGATGGAGAGGGAGACTCGGGATGAATCGCAAGCATTGGGTGTGGGCGCGAGCCGGTGTGGCCGCATTGTGTGCCGGGGCTGCTTTGGTGGCTCAGGCCTGGACGGTGGGGCAGGTCGCACCCATGTCGGGGGCCGAGGCCAGTCAGGGGCGTGCTTATGCCCAAGGCATGCGCTTGTATTTTGACCGGGTCAACAAGGCCGGTGGCGTGCAAGGGCAGTCTGTGGAACTGGCGGTGCTGGATGATGTCGGCCACCCGGATGAGACCGTTGCCAAGACCCGAAAGCTGTTGACGGAGTCCAAGCCTGTCGTGCTGGCGGGCTATTTCGGTAACCGCAATCTCTCGGCCTTGCTCGAAAGCAAGACACTGGATGGCACGCAGATTCCGCTGGTGGGCTATCAGAGCACGGATACCCGTGTACTGGCATCACCTCTGATGTTTTCTACGCGTGCAGGCTTGGCCGAGCAGGTGGCAAAAATTTCCACCCATCTGGCAACGGTGGGCATTACGCGTCTGGCACTGGTGTTTGAAGAGCGCCCCGATGCACAGGAGCTGAGCGCTCTGGTGACCCAGGCCATCCAGCCCAGCGGAGCCAAGCTGATGGCGACAGCCATGATCAAGGGCAAGAGCGGAGCGGACAAGGCGGTGCTGGATTTGCAGGCCGCGAAGGCTTCGCCCCAGGCCATCTTGCTGGTGGCCTCCAGTCCTGCGACGGCCGCGTTTGTCGAGGCGTATCGCATGGACGGTGGGAATGCGCAGGTCTATGCCACGGCAGAAGCCGACATCGAGCAACTGGCCAAGCGCCTGCCGGTGGAGTACATGAGCGGCCTGTCCATCGCCCAGGTTGTTCCCAGTCCTTACAAAGTCTCGGGCAAGCTCAACAAGGAGTTTCGTGATGCGACGCTTGCCGCGGGAAAGACGCTGCAGGTGCCGGTGAGCTTTGCCATGATGGAAGGCTATGTGAACGCCAAAGTCATTGTGGAGGCCATGCGCCGCAGCCAGCCGGTGACGCCGGAAAAGGTGAGCGCGGCCTTGCGTGGGCTGGAGTCTTATGACCTTGGGGGATATTGGGTGAACTTCAAGCCCGGGCAGGTGGGGTCCAAATATGTGGACTTGTCCATCGTCAACGCTGCAGGGCGTGTGACACAGTAATCAGCCAAGGCCTGACGCACTTTGTGTTCAGGCCTTTTTTGTATCCGGCACAGATGTGTGCTGTGAAAGCGGATGTCGAACTTCAGAGCTGTTGCCCAGGGGACAGGAATTTATGGGTGAGACGGTAAAACTGGATACTTTTGCGTTTGATTAACGATTTAAGTTGCTTCTGAAATAAGAGCTGAATGCGTAATATCAGTATGGGCTAGAGCCCTTTTTTATATATAAAACGAAGAAGGAGACTTGAAATGTCAAAACTGCCCAAAGCCCTCCAAGGATTGGCTTTGCCCGTCATCGGCTCCCCCTTGTTCATCATCAGCAATCCCAAGCTGGTCATAGAGCAGTGCAAGGCGGGCATCGTGGGCTCCATGCCGTCATTGAACGCCCGTCCGGCCGAGCAACTGGAGGACTGGCTGGCAGAGATCACCGAGACTTTGGCCGCCTGGGACAAAGCCCATCCTGATCAGCCGTCCGCGCCCTTTGCCATCAACCAGATCGTGCACAAGAGCAATGACCGGCTGGAGCACGACATGGAGGTCTGTGCCAAGTACAAGGTGCCCATCATCATCACCAGCCTGGGGGCTCGGGAAGATGTGAACCAGGCGGTGCATGGTTGGGGCGGGGTGGTGCTGCATGACATCATCAACAACAAATTTGCACGCAAGGCCATTGAGAAAGGGGCGGATGGCTTGATCGCCGTCGCCGCAGGGGCGGGGGGGCATGCGGGTGTGAAGAGTCCGTTTGCGCTGGTGCAGGAGATTCGTCAGTGGTTTGACGGCCCGCTGGCCCTTTCGGGCTCCATCGCCACAGGCGGCGCTGTTCTGGCGGCCCAGGCCATGGGCGCTGACTTTGCCTATATTGGCTCGGCCTTTATCGCCACTGATGAGGCGCGTGCTGTAGATGCCTACAAGCAGGCGATTGTCGAGGGCGATTCCGACGATGTGATCTACAGCAATCTGTTCACCGGCGTGCATGGCAACTATCTGGCGCCGTCGATTCGCGCGGCAGGCCTGGATCCCGACAACTTGCCAGAATCCGATCCCAGCAAGATGAACTTTGGCGGTGGCGCGCAGAAGGCCTGGAAGGACATCTGGGGCTGTGGCCAGGGTATTGGGGTCATTGACAAGGTACAACCTACGGCCGATTTGGTGGCCCGGCTCAAGCGCGAATATGTGCAGGCCAGATCTCGTTTGATGCCTGCATAACTGTGGCTTTGACACTGCAGCGGCGCCTTGGGGCGCCGTTTTTCATGGAGTGGGATGAAGCGAGGAACGGTTTGATGTTGCTCAAGAGCGACGCGCAGCAAGGGTTAACCCTTGATAACTTGAAAGAGATTTGATGCGTGTCAATGTGGGCCGAGTCCTGCGATTGGCTTTTAACTCTCGAGTCATGATGATTGTCAAAATAAGGTTAGTATTCTGTTAATTTCAGTAATTACTGAAAATTGATTAATGACTAAAACATCTTCCATTGCAAGCGAACCCAAGGCCATTGCAGGCGCTTCTGCCGTGGCCGAGTCTGTGCGTCGTCCTGGCGCAGGGGCGGCATGGCAGGTGTTGGCAAGCTTGATCTGGCTGCCGCAGGCGGCCCTGCTTGCTTGGGCGGTGCAGCGAATGTCCGATGGGCTGGGGGTGAAGGACATCTGGCCCATGGCAGCTGGTGTGCTGGTCTTGGGTTTGCTGAGAGCCTGGTTTGATGGCCAAGGAAGCCTGCTGGCCAATCAAGCGGCGCGTGTGCAACTGAGCCGCTTGAGGTCTCTGGTTGTCCAAGCTTTGGCGCAGGCATCACCATTGGACAAGCGGCGCGCGCCATCAGGGCAGGCGGCCAGCGCGGTTGCTGAGCAGGCCGAAGCCATTGTTCCCTGGCTTTCTCGCTATCAGAGTGCCATGTGGCGCGTGCGCCTGGTTCCCTTGGTCATTGTGCTTGCTGTGTTTGTGCAGTCCTGGGTTGCAGCTCTGATTTTGATAGTGGCAGCACCTCTGATTCCTTTGTTCATGGCCATTGTGGGCTGGCGTGCCAAATCGGCTAGTGAAGAGCAGATGCTGCAGCTGGGGCAAATGAACGCCTTTTTGCTGGACCGTCTGCGAGGCTTGAGCACCTTGCGTGCTTTGCACGCTGTCGATCTCACGGGGCAGCGTCTGCGCGATCATGCTGAAGGACTGCGTACCCGCACCATGCGCGTGCTGAGAATTGCCTTCTTGTCATCTGCGGTACTGGAGCTTTTTTCGGCACTGGGTGTGGCCATGGTGGCCGTCTACATCGGTTTTCACCTGCTGGACACGCTGAACTTTGGCAGCTGGGGCGACAAACTCAGTCTGGGGCAGGCCATGTTCGTGCTCTTGCTGGCTCCCGCATTTTTTGAGCCGCTGCGCGATCTGTCTGCGGTATGGCATGACAAAGCCTCTGGTGAAGCGGCCTTGCAGACGCTGCAGGAGATGCAACAGCAATCGGTAGCTCTTGTCGGGGCTCAGGCTGGCGAAGCAGCTTTGACAAAGCAAGTTGCTCCAACTGCTCAGGCCGTGTTGGTTTCCGTCTTTGAACTTGAGGTTCAGGCTCCCGGAGCTGACGTGCGACTTGCTCCCCTGAATCTGCGAGTACAGGCCGGTGAGCATGTCGCGCTGTGGAGCCCCAGTGGCAGCGGAAAGTCCTTGCTGCTGGCTCAGATCGCAGGGCTGCTGCCCGTGCAGCAAGGGCGTATCGAGATTGATCAGCAAGTGCTGGATGAGCACAGCGCCGCGCAGCTGCGCCAGCGCATGGGGTGGTTGAGCCAGCAGCCCCATGTTTTTGCCGGCTCTGTTACCCGCAACATCGCTTTGGGGCGTGAGTCGGTAGGGACCGAAAAATTGGCGCAAGTCACGCAGCAGGCGGCGCTGGATGAAGTGCTGGCGCAGCGCCCGGGCATGAGCCTGGGTGAGGGCGGTGCAGGCTTGTCCGGCGGCGAGGTGGTGCGACTGGCGCTGGCGCGCATGGCTGCACAGACCGATGCCGGCTTGCTGCTGGTGGATGAGCCTACTGCGCATCTGGACCCTGACACAGCGGCGCAGATTGCGCAGTCTTTGAGGCAATTGGCCAAGGGGCGCACCATGCTGGTGGCCACCCATGATGTGCAGCTGGCACAGGCCATGGATCGGGTGATTGAGCTGCCGCTGCAGTCCGCTCCTGTTTTGTGCGAGCAGGGAGCACAGTCATGAAAAAACAAAGAAGTGCTGAGCGCGTCATGCTGCAGCTGCTGGCTGACATGGCTCCGCGCAAGCTCTGGCTGGGTGGTGCAGCATTGGCTGCCTTGACGGTGCTGATGGGCATGGCCTTGCTGGGACTGTCGGGCTGGTTTATCACCGCCACAGCCCTGGCGGGTCTGCTGCCTGCTACGGCACTGGTGTTTGATGTGTTCATGCCGTCTGCCGGCATTCGTTTGCTGGCTGTTGGTCGTACAGGTGCTCGCTATGCAGAGCGGCTAGTGACTCACGATGCCACGCTGGCAGTTCTGGCTGCATTGCGCCAGAAGCTGTTTCTGAGCTGGGCCAGACCCCAGGCTGCCCGCGTGCTGCTGCAACGACCCGCACGTCTTTTGCAACGCCTGACGTCTGATGTGGATGCACTGGACAACCTTTATCTGCGGCTGCTGGTACCTGCCCTGTCGGCGTTGGGCGCAGCTTTGTTGCTGGCCGTGGCTTATGGCTTCATGCGCTGGTGGCTGGGTGTGCTGGCTTTGCTGTGGTTGATTTTTGCAGGGTGGGGCATTGCGCTGTGGCATGGCCTGCGCAGTCGCAAGGCGGCCATACGCCGTGCAATGGCCCTGGAATCCATGCGCGCACAGACAGTGGATTTGGTGGCTGGGCAGATTGATTTGCTGATGGCTGGGCGCCTGCAGGCTCAGGTGGAGCAGGTGCTGCACAGCGACGCGCGTGGAGCACAGGCTGATGCTTTGCTTTATCGGTTGGAATCGGCTGCAAGCAAGTCCTACGGCGCGGTGTCTGCTATTACTTTGAGTGCATCTGTAGTGCTGATGGCCTGGCTGATGGAGCAAGGGCATATCAATGCTCCCGTCGCTGCGCTGGGGATTTTGCTGGCCTTGTCGGCGTTGGAGCCATTTGCTGCCTTGCGCCGCGGGGCTGAGCAGGCCGGGCGTACCTGGCTGGCGGCACGCCGCCTAGCACCTGCACTGACCTGCCAAGAGCCCGTTGAACAGAGTCTTGCAGAGCCCCACAGACCGGAATTGGCTGTCAGCCTGAAAGCAGCTCGGCTGCGTCAATTGGGGCCGCTCACACTGGATGTACGCAAAGGTGAGCGCTTAGCATTGATTGGCAGCAGTGGCGCGGGAAAGAGCACGCTGCTGCATCTGATTGCGGGTGAGTTGCAAGCGGAGGCTGGCCTTGTCCAAGCAGGACGCAGCAGCTGGATGACGCAGAGGACAGAGTTGTTTCAGGACAGTTTGCGCGATAACCTGAGGCTGGCCGATGTGCAGGCTGGTGATGCAAGGTTGTGGGAAGTTCTGGACGCTGCAGGGCTGTATGCAGATGTCATGGCGCTGCCACAGGGTCTGGAGACCATGCTGGGAGAGGGCGGGCTGGGCCTTTCGGGCGGGCAGTCACGTCGTTTGGCACTGGCCCGGCTGCTGCTGAGCCCGGACGACTGCTGGTTGCTGGACGAGGTCAGCGAAGGGCTGGATGCGGTAACGGCGGCGGATGTGCTGCGACGTCTGCAGCAAGTGGCGAAGGAGCAGGCGAAGACGGTGATCTTTGCCACGCACTGGCAGCGTGAGGCACGTATGGCGGATCGCATTGTGTATTTGCAGGATGGGCAGGTGATAGCGCAGGCTGTGCGCGAAACACCCGAGTTCGAGCAGTTGATTTCCAGGCTGCGGCCCGATGGGCAAAGTGCTCCGATGCCGCAAGCCAGCCGTTTTTCCGATTGATTTTTTGAAGTACCGAGAGAAAGGACCTGACCATGGACCTCGATATCGTCGATTTATCGCGACTGCAGTTTGCGATAACGGCGCTCTACCACTTTCTGTTCGTGCCCCTGACGCTGGGCCTGTCCATACTCGTCGCCATCATGGAGACGGTGTATGTGATGACGGGTCGGACGATCTGGCGCGACATGACCAAGTTCTGGGGCGTTTTGTTTGGCATCAACTTTGCCATGGGTGTTGCCACCGGCGTGGTGATGGAGTTCCAGTTCGGCATGAACTGGAGCTACTACAGCCACTATGTGGGCGACATCTTTGGAGCACCGCTGGCGATTGAGGGCCTGATGGCCTTCTTCCTGGAGGCTACCTTTGTCGGTCTGTTCTTCTTTGGCTGGGACCGCATGAGCAAGGTCAGCCACCTGATTGCGACCTGGTTGGTGGCTATTGGCTCCAACTTCTCGGCGCTGTGGATTCTGATTGCCAACGGCTGGATGCAAAACCCCGTTGGCGCAGCTTTCAATCCTCAGACCATGCGCATGGAGGTTTCAGACTTCTTTGCCGTGCTCACCAACCCCGTAGCGCAGGCCAAGTTTGTGCATACCGTGTCGGCTGGCTATGTGACGGCAGCCATCTTTGTGCTGGGTGTATCGGCCTGGTACTTGCTCAAGGGCCGTCATATCCATCTGGCAAAGCGCTCGATGACGGTGGCCGCTTCGTTTGGCCTGGCAGCTTCCCTGTCGGTGGTGGTGCTGGGCGATGAGTCCGGTTATCTGTCCTCCGAACACCAGAAGATGAAGCTGGCATCCATCGAGGCCATGTGGGAGACCGAGCCGGCACCAGCTTCGTTCACCGCCTTTGGTTTCCCTGATCGTGAAGCGCGCGAAACCCACTTTGCCGTGCATATCCCATGGGTCATGGGTCTGATCGGTACCCGTTCGCTGAATACCGAGATTCCCGGTATCAATGACTTGGTCAAAAGCGCTGAAGGCAATATTCGCAACGGCATCGATGCTTATGACGCCTTGCAGACCATCCGTCAGGCCAAGACGGATGCAGAGATTCCTGCCGAGGCCCGTCTGCGTTTTGAAAACAATGGCGTGCATCTGGGCTATGCCTTGTTGCTGATGCGCTATGTCGATGATCCGCGCAAGGCTACCGAAGAGCAGATCAAGCTGGCGGCCATGGATACGGTTCCCCCCGTCGGCCCGTTGTTCTGGAGCTTCCGCATCATGGTCGCTTTAGGCATGTTCTTCATTGCGTTGACTGCGACTTTCTTCTGGCTGTCTGCACGTCATAAGCTGGACGCTTACCCCTGGCTGCTCAAGCTTGCTGTGCTCTCTATCCCTCTGCCCTGGATTGCCGCCGAGTGCGGCTGGATTGTGGCCGAGCTGGGTCGCCAGCCCTGGATCATCGAAGGTGTTTTGCCTACGGTGATGGCGGTATCTAACCTGGGTGCCACCACGCTGCTGCTGACGATTGCAGGTTTCATCCTGATCTACACCGTGCTTTTCATCATCGAGATGAAGCTGATGGTTCGTGCCATCAAGAAGGGCCCGGAGCATGTGAGCGAGCCGCATCTGAGCATGTATGAACCCATGATCAAGAAGCTGGCGCGCGGCCAAAGCTGAGAGGAGCAACGCAATGATCTTGCATGAACTGATTTCGTATGACGTGCTGCGCGTCATCTGGTGGCTGCTGCTGGGCATCTTGCTCACCGGCTTTGCCGTGATGGATGGCTTTGACCTGGGCGCCGCAGCCTTGCTGCGAGCCACGGCCAAGACGGATCTGGAGCGCCGCACGGTGATCAACTCCATTGGTCCGGTCTGGGAGGGCAACCAGGTGTGGTTGATTCTGGGGGGCGGGGCCATCTTCGCCGCCTGGCCTCAGCTCTACGCCGTGTCCTTTTCCGGCTTTTATCTGGCCATGTTTGCCATCTTGGTAGCACTCATCCTGCGTCCTGTGGCGTTCAAGTTCCGCAGCAAGCGTGAAGAGCCGGGCTGGCGCAATGCCTGGGACTGGGTGCTGTGTATTTCCGGCATCGTGCCTGCGCTGATTTTTGGCGTGGCCATGGGCAATGTGCTGCTGGGCGTTCCTTTCCGTCTTGGCGATGACCTGCGCATTTACTACGAGGGAACCTTCTTTGGCCTGCTGACGCCTTTTGCACTGCTGTGCGGACTGGTTTCTGTCGCCATGCTCGTCATGCATGGCGCGGCCTGGCTGGTTTTCAAGACGGAAGCCGATGTGCAGGCGCGCTCCGCCCGCTATGGTGCTCTGGCTGCTGTGGCGACGACGGTCTTGTTTGCTGTGGCCGGTGTGTGGCTGGCCACAGGCATCAATGGCTATGAGATCACCAGCGCCGTGAGCACCACCGGCCCCTCCAACCCCTTGTTCAAGACGGCGGCCGTGGCTCCCGGTGCATGGATGGCGAACTTCAAGGCTCAGCCTCTGTTGTGGCTGCTGCCAGGATTGGGTCTTTTGCTGCCTCTGGTCACGGCCGCAGGCCTGCGTGGTCGCAAGGAATGGCTGGCGCTGCTGAGCAGTGGCTTCTCCATTGCCTGCATCATCTTGACCGTGGGCGCTGCCATGTTCCCCATGATCCTGCCTTCGTCGCTGGATCCTCGCTTCAGCCTGACGGTGTGGGACTCCTCGTCCAGCCATGTGACCTTGTTCATCATGCTGGTCTGCGCGCTGATCTTCATGCCCATCATCTTGGCCTATACGAGCTGGGTGTATCGCATTCTTCGCGGCAAGGTGAATGTGACCGCGATTGCGACAGGCCAGGGTCACTCGTACTAATCAAGAAAGAAAGGACTGAATATGTGGTACTTCGCCTGGTTGCTGGGCCTGCCTCTGGCAGCTGCTTTCGCCGTTCTCAATGCCATGTGGTTTGAGCTGACGGAGGATGAGGTGACGCGACGTCGCTTGCTGGAAAAAGCCAACGCTCTGCCGGACGCCTGAGCCGGATGAAATGAAAAAGCCCGACGAAGATGATTCGTCGGGCTTTTTTAATGAAGGCAAGAGACTGGGAACTGAGCCTGACTATGGCGTTTCTTTGCTGTTCTTGCCGGTAATCTTGTCCTTGAGGTCCAGCAGGCGGGTTACGGCCGAGCCCATGCCCATGAGCTGCATGGCTGTTTCGGGTGACAGGCGCTGGACATCGTCAAACCAGCTCATGAGCTTGTCGATCAACTCGTGCATGTCACGCATGCGTTGCTGGGCATAACGCTCTTCATCTGTGCTGGCCTCTTCCATCATGGCAGCGCGCAGCATGGACTGAGTGGGCTCGATTTCGCGGCGGCGGCGCTCCTCTGCCAGACGCTTGAAAATCTCCCAGACATCCTCGGGTGCCTGGAAGTATTCGCGCCGGTCGCCAGGCTGGTGACGCAACTGAACCAGCCTCCATGCTTGCAGCTCCTTGAGCCCCATGCTGACGTTGGAGCGTGAAAACTCCAGCGTATCGGCAATCTGATCGGCATTCAGGGGCTCTGGCGAAATAAACAGCAGGGCGTAGATCTGCCCCACGGTGCGGTTGATCCCCCAGCGGCTGCCCATCTCGCCGAAATGCGAAACAAATTGTCGGCTCAGCTCCGATAGTGGTTTGGCTTGCGTCATGGTTGCCATTGTGCCTTTGCACGGAAATTACAGTGGCGCTAGGGAATCAAGCCGGAGTGTCGGTATCTTGTTTAACAGATGTTGCACCGAGGTATTTGACGGGCCTTGAATTGTGAAACTTACAATTTCGTCAGCAAATTGTTGAGAATCGGCGCAAAATCGCCATCCTGTTTTACGTCACCTTTTTTACTTTGCCGCTCTCCCGGTAAAGCTCGCACTGTGGCTGTACAGCCTGTGGCCGTCAGCGACCAGGATGCCATGGCTTCCCATTCCTCCTCCTTCACACACTCTCGCAGCGCTCTTATTGACTGCACCAAAGGGCTTGCCTGTGCAGCCATCGTCTGGCATCACCTGGCTTTTTATGGGCCCATGTCTGATGTGGCCCATCCTGTCATGCCGGATCTGCTGGACTGGCTCTATGAATACGCACGCATGGCGGTTCAGATCTTTCTGGTAATTGGAGGCTTTCTGGCCGCAGCCAGTTTGGCTCCGCAGGGGCAGGCGCGCTTTGATTCACCATGGCCCAAGATAGGTAAACGCTTTGTGCGCCTGGTTGTGCCCTATGCCGTGGCACTGGTGGTGACGATTGTGGTCTCGGCAGCCATTCGTCCTTGGTTTGACCATGAATCCATCTCGGCTGACCCGGATCTGTGGCAGCTGTTCGCCCATGCCCTGCTGCTGCAGAACCTTGTGGGTGAGGAGTCCTTGTCCGCCGGCGTTTGGTACGTGTCCATAGACTTTCAGCTGTTCGCAGGCACGGTCCTGCTTTTGGCAGGTGTGCGCGGTTTGCAGCGTTTGGCGATCAAGCGCTGGGGTGAGTCCGCTGTGCAAGCCTGGTGGCCCTGGGCCGTTACAGGCATGCAGGCGCTGGTTGTGGGGCTGACAGCGGCGTCACTCTTGAGCTTCAATCTTGATGCCGATCTGGACGTCTGGGCCATTTACTTCATGGGCGCTTACGGCCTGGGCATGATGGCCTACTGGGCGGTGGCAGCAGGCAAGCGCAGCACGGCCTGGAGCTGGGCCATGCTGATTGCGGCACTCGTGATTGGCGCCTTGGCTTATGAATGGCGCGATCGTATTTTCCTGGCGGGAGTGACGGCCGTCCTGCTGGTGATGGGGATGCGCACCGAAACCATTGCCCGTTGGCAAGGCTTTGCGCCTTTGCGCCGGCTGGGGGAAATTTCTTATTCCGTCTTTCTCATTCACTTCTCTATCTGTCTGCTGGTCAATGCGGTGGTCAATCACTTCTGGCATGACTCGGTGACTGCAGCCGTCGTGGGTATTCCTTTTGCCTTTGTACTGTCTTTGGTCGCAGGCTATGCGTTGTATGAGCTGGTGGAACGTCAAGTTTCCTCCTGGAGCCAGGCGCTGCGCTGGCAAGCCGGATTGATAGGGGCCGGGCTGTTGACGACCTTGCTGGCAAGCCTGCGCTGAATTTGAACAACAGGCAACAAAAAAGCAGCTCTTTGGAGCTGCTTTTTTTACGGGAGCGGCGCTGAATCAGCGATGCAGCTCGCCCGAGCTTTCGGGTTGAAACTCGATGGCGTCAACGCGAACAGTAACCTGTCCTGTAGGGCTGGGCATCTTGAACTCATCGCCGACGGTCAGGCCTAGCAAGGCAATGCCCACGGGAGCAAAGATGGAGACCTTGTCGGTGCTGCCATCCATGTCCTTGGGATAGACCAGGGTCAGGGTGTTGGACTTCTTGATTTCCAGCATGGTGAAACGCACGGTGGAGTTCATGGTCACCACATTGGCGGGCATTTCGGCGGGGTCAAGCACATCCGCGCGGTCCAGCTCTGCTTCCAGCGCATCACGGCCAGGAAACTGCGAATTGTTCTTCTCCAGCAGCGATTCAATGCGGTCCAAGTCCAAGGAGGACAAAGTGATATTGGGCTTGCGCTCCATGATGTAGCTCCCTTGCGAGATGGTGTGATTGGCGCTTTGACGTGGCGCAAACGGACAAAGCCCGGGCAAGGGTGTTGTCCGGGCCGAGGTATTGGAAGATAGCACCAAGTTGGTGCGATGCCCTCGATTTTCGGCGGAGCAGCGCAAACAGCCAAGCCATCTCGCACTCCCTCAGTGCGGATTGCTATCAAGTTTGCCTTTGTGGAGGGGGCGTGCTAGCTGGAATTGATGAGTAGTCTGTATCGAGATCCTGCGCTTGCATGCGTTCGATGCTGTGATTCCATCACATCAATGCATGAACTAAGATGCTCTCTCAATAGTTTTTCATGAATTTTCTTCTTCAATGATTGAGCGTATTCATCTGGCCATCGTGCAAGAGGTTGAAAAGCAAGGCACGCTGACAGCCGCTGCCGATGTTCTTTGCGTCACCCAATCGGCCTTGAGCCATAGCATGCGAAAGCTGGAGGCCCAGTTGGGTACCGATGTCTGGCTGCGGGAGGGCCGTAGTCTGAGACTGACGCAAGCCGGGCAGTATTTGCTGGCTGTTGCCAATCGCGTGCTGCCGCAGCTTGATCTGGCTGAGGCCCGCTTGCAGCAGTTTGCCCAAGGTGAGCGCGGAACCTTGCGCATCGGCATGGAGTGCCATCCTTGCTACCAGTGGCTGCTGAAAATCGTCTCTCCCTATCTGGTGGCCTGGCCCGATGTCGATGTGGACGTGAAACAGAAGTTTCAGTTCGGTGGCATCGGTGCACTGTTTGGCTACGAGATCGACATGCTGGTCACGCCGGACCCCTTGTTCAAGCCGGGACTGCACTTTGAGCCGGTATTCGACTATGAGCAGGTGCTGGTGGTCGCATCCGATCATGCGCTGGCGCAGGCCGAATATGTCCGGCCCGAAGACCTTGCGCGCGAGGTACTCATTACCTATCCCGTGGCCGTGGACCGGTTGGACGTTTATACCCAGTTTCTGCTGCCCAAAGGGGTTGCGCCGCGCCGTCACAAGACCATTGAGACCACCGACATCATGATGCAGATGGTGGCCAGCGGCCGGGGCGTTGCGGCCTTGCCCCGCTGGCTGGCACTCGAGTATGCCGAGAGGATGGCGGTCATCCCCGTCAAGCTGGGAGCCAAGGGCATTGCCAAGCAAATCTATCTGGGTGCGCGAACGGCAGAGCTGCACACAGACTACCTACAGGCCTTTATCGCTCTGGCGCGTGCACCGCAGCAGGCTCAGCCCGCATAAGAGGCTCCAACTTGGATTTCAAAATAGATAGCTAGTTGCCCTTGCTGTGTATGGCTTATAGGGTGATTTTCTATCAATTTCAATGCGAATCCGGTTGGGGTTGACTGGCTTGTCGGCCTGCCTGTACACCCCATAGCCACATGGCTGCGCCTGCTGCCAGCGTCAGTACAAAAGATTGCTGCGCTCCCCAGTGGTCTATCAGCCAGCCAGCAGCAGCAGCTCCAAGCGCTACGCCACTGGCCAGGCCGGTCAGCAGCCAGGTCATGCCTTCCGTCAGGCGTTGGGCGAGTACCTGTTGCTCTACCAGGCTCATGGCGACGGTAATCGTCGGGCCAAAGGTAATGCCAGCCAGCAAAACGGCAAATGTCAGCGCCGTCAGGTTGCTCGCCAGCAGCAAGGGAAGAGCGGAGATGGCGACCGATGCGCCAACCCACACAATCTGGCGGCTCAGTGGCATTTGCAGGCGCAGCGTGCCAAACACAAGCCCCATTGCGCAAGAGCCCAGTGCATAAAAGGACAGGACGACACTGGCCATGCCGGGCTGGCCCTGAGCTGTGGCAAAGGCCACGCTGGCCACATCAATCACGCCGACGATGACCCCTTGAGCCAACATGAACAATGCCAGTGTGCGCACGATGGGCTGGCGCAGCATGGAGGGCGCACTGTGCTTTTCCGAGCGGGTTGCTGGGCTGACCGCGGGCTCAGTGCGACGTTGCATCACAAACAGACTTACGCCCACGATGAGAAACAGTGCCGCAGCTAAGGGGCCGGCCTCGGGAAACAGCATCATGCTCAGCCCCACGGAAAAGGGAGGGCCCACGATAAACGCGAGATCGTCCAGTACGGCCTCCAGGGCAAACGCTGTCTGCAACTGCGGAGTGCCGCTGTAGATGGCTGTCCAGCGGGCACGCACCATGGCCGGCATGCTGGGCAGGCTGCCTACGGCGGCAGCCAGCCCCAGCAGCAGCCAGTCCGGCCCCTCCCAATGGGCGCAGGCCAGCAGAGCCAGCATGGAGAGCGCACTGCTGGCGGCGGCAAACGGCAGCACCCTAGATTGACCATAACGATCCACCAGGGCGGAGATGCGCGGAGCCAGCACGGCAATCGAGAGCGCAAAACAGGCCGACACCATGCCCGCCAGGGTATAGGCACCGCGCTGCTGCGACAGCATGGTGATGAGACCAATCCCCGTCATGGACAGTGGCAGGCGTGCCAGCAGACCGGCGAGCACAAATCCTGTGCTGCCTGGCGCTGCAAACAGGCTGCGATAAGCATTCAGCATGAAAACCTCGAACAGATGAATCCGTCAATTTACTCACATACATTTTGTATGCGAGTGGCATTCTATAGAGCGGCTGGCGTGGCGTCGTATGATTGGCATACGCGTTGTATGTGTTTTTTTCTGGAGCTTTCTGTGACCCAAGTTCGCCAAAGCCGCAGCAGCATGATTGAAGCCACCCGAGCCAAATTGATTGCCGCAGCACGCTCTGCGTTTGCCCAGCATGGCTATGCGCAGGCATCCATGGATGAGCTGACCGCACAGGCGGGTTTGACGCGTGGCGCGCTTTATCACCACTTTGGCGGCAAGCCCGGGCTGCTGGCGGCTGTGTTTGCACAGATCGATGCGGAAATGGATGCGCGGCTGGAGCAGGTGCTGCGCAACCATGGCGATCTTTGGGAGGGCTTTCTGGCCTACTGCCGCGCCTACCTGGCCATGGCGCAAGAGCCGGAGATCCGCCGCATCGTGCTGCAGGATGCGCGGGCCGTTCTCACCGGTACCGAGCAGGGGGCGCAATACCAGCAGTGTGTGCAGTTCATGGCAGCGTATTTGGAGGATCTGATGAACCAGGGCGTGATCGTGCGTTCCAGTGCTCAGGCTATGGCCCACCTGCTCAATGGCAGTCTGATTGAAGCGGCGATCTGGATTGCGGAGGAGGGGGCGTCCGGCGAGCGGCTGGATGAAGCGCTGCAGGCACTGGAGCTCATGCTGGCAGGCTGGAGGGCGGCGTGAGCCGTTCTTCTTTTTCCGGCTGCTAAACCACCGCTGCGCTTAAGGCCCGGGGCTGCTGCGCGAGCAGGGATGACAGTCGCTGCAGACCGGCTTGCAAGTGCTCACGGCTCTTGATGCAGCCCAATGAGATGCGAATGGCATTGGGAGGTGCGCGTCCAGCATCTCCCTCCATTGCGAATGCCTCAGCTGACGTGACCGCAATGCCTTCCTTGCCTGCGGCATGTGCCAGCTGGGCGGAGCTCCAGTATCCGGGAAGTGGCAGCCATACATGCAGCCCATCGCCCGCACCGTCATACCGTCCAGCCAGAATATCCCGTGCCATCCAGTGGCGCTGGCGGGCCTCCTGGCGCACACCCTCCATCAATTCGCTGGCTGATCCGTCGAGAATCCACTGTGTGGCCAGAGCCGCCGTGAGTGGCGCGACCATCAATGCAAAGGATCTGAGTGCTGTCAGGAAGCGCTCGCGCTCTTGCGGATCTCGAAGCAGTACGAAGGCAACGCGCAGGCCAGGTGTCAGGCACTTGGATAGCGTGGAGATATAGATCACCTGCTCCGGGGCGAGGGTGGCAACAGGCGGTGGCGGCGCATCGGCCAGCAGCCAGTAAGGGTCATCCTCGATGATGCGTATTTGGAAGTGCGTGGCGATGCGGGCAAGCGCCTTGCGCCTGTGCTCCGGCATGGTGATGGCCGTCGGGTTCTGCAGGGTCGGGTTGAGATAGATCAGAGCAGGCCCATGCTCGCGGCAGGCTTGCTCCAGTCTCTCGGGCAGCATTCCGTGGCGGTCTGCCTCTACGGTGACGATGCGCCGGCCAAGCTGGCTGGCAGCGGCACGCAGGCCAGGGTAGCTCATGGGCTCCGTCAGAATCACTTGCCCAGGCGCTGTCAACGCCAGAATCAAGGCGGCGATGGCTGCCTGTGCCCCCGGGCAGACAAGTACCTGCTCTGTATCTACAGAGCCGAACATCGGCGCCAGCCATCGGGCGCCTGCCTGACGGTCGGAATCGCTGCCTCCGCCCAGGTGATAAGTCATCAGCAAGGAGGCATCGGTTCGCATCAATACCTGAGACAGGCCCTGCTTCAGCAGGTCGTCGAAGTCCACACCCTGAGGGGGCGGTGGAGTATTCATGCTCAAATCGAGGAAGGAGGACAATTCGACTTTCGGAGCTGAGACATAAGTGCCCCGAGCTCCGCGCCCCTCCAGCAGGTGACGACGTCTGGCTTCATCGTAGGCGCGCGTGATCGTCGTCAGGTCCACGTTCAACTGTGCGGCCAGCCAGCGCTGTGGCGGCAGGCGATCACCAGGAGCCAACGATCCACCTGCCACAGCGGCCTGCAAGGCATCGGCAATCTGCAGAAAACGAGGGCCGGCCTGGGCGCTCAGACGTGGCAACCAGATGGGCAATGGGTCATCTTGCATGGATGGGGGCTAGGACATTTTGTCCTGATGTATGGAAATTGCTTTTAAGTAGTATCTCCCTGAGCGTACGGCAATATCAATCTTGTATGGATATTGCGGGCGCCAGATGTTCGCTTTGCTCACACCGGCTGGTGCAGAGTGCCTTGCGATAGACAGTGCCAAGTCATTGGCTGGAAATTCTCAAAATGATCGATTGGGTCCCGGTAGTCTTTGTGGTGTTCAAAGCGCTCATCTTCGGCGCGTGCATGTTCTTTGCCATCAAGTGGCATTACGACCAAGGCAAGAAGAAGGGAGCGGACACGCGTACCTTGCTGCTCTCGATCGGCAAGATCGCAGCCGTCTTTGTGCTGGGGCTGCTGTTCGTGCTGGCCTTTACCTTCGGCCTTGCCGACATGCTGGGTATGGACTTGCGCCTTCCATAAGCGCAATGCGTGGTGCGGCCGGTCTGGGCCGCTCACTTACTGGGTAGAACTGAGCCACGGTCTACAGCGCTCTTCTCCTGTGCTGAAAAAATAGCGCGCAGTACCTGATCGACAAGCACTGTGCGCCGTTTTGTTCAAGGTCCGGTCAGGGCTTACTTGTATTTTTGCTCCAGGGCATCCCAGAAGTCCTTGTTCACCAGACGCTGGCGCTCCAGGAAGGGGGCGACGATGGCGGGGTCTTCATCCACCTTGTGTTCGTCGCGCAGCAGGGTCAGGCATTTCTGCATGCCGGCGACCGCGCCTTGCAGGGCAGCGTTGGCATACAGCACAAAGCCAAAGCCCAACTCGCCCAGTTCGTCGGCGTTGAAGATGGGGGTCTTGCCGCCGATCACCATGTTCATCAGCTGCGGAGCCTTCAGGCGCTGGGGCAGGGCGCGCACTTCTTCTTCCTTGGTCACGGCTTCGACAAACAGGATGTCGGCACCGGCTTCCTGAAACTGCTGCGCACGTTCGATGGCGGCTTCAAAGCCGTGGACAGCTGCGGCGTCGGTGCGGGCCATGATGAGCGTGCCGCTGTCGCGACGGGCATCGACGGCGGCTTTGATCTTGCCCAGCATCTCGCTGGTTTCAATGACTTGCTTGCCGTTGAAGTGGCCGCAGCGCTTGGGGCTGACCTGGTCTTCGAGCTGAATGCAGTCGGCACCGGCGCGCTCCAGCGTGCGCACGGCATGGTAAGTGTTGACGGCATTGCCAAAGCCGGTGTCGGCATCGACCAGCAGCGGCACTTCCACGGCGTCGCGGATGCGGGCCGTGTGGTCGGCGATGTCGGACAGGCCCATGAAGCCCTGGTCAGGCATGCCAAACCACATGTTGGTGACGCCTGCGCCGGTGACGTAAATGGCTTCAAAGCCCAGGTCGGCGATCAGGCGGGCCGACATGGCGTTGAACGCACCGGGGACGATGACGCCACGGCGGGCATCGGCCAGGGCTTTGAGTTTTTGCTTTGGGTCCATGGAACTTCCTTTGATAAAAAAACCGTTGTAGATGCCAGTCAGCAGGCGCTGATTTCAGTGTTTTTGAGCTGTAGCGCTTATGTGGTGGCAGCTGCGATCAGGGACGCAGTGGCAAGCACGGAGCGGCGGTTGGTAAACATCGTGATATCTCCTGGATCCATGTCCAAATTTCTATATAGGAGGGCTTGTGCAAACACCGTGCCAGCACAATCAAGGGAAAACCCTTGGATGCGCAAGTGGCTGAAATAATTGAGTTTCTGCCTGCGTCAATCCAGAAGTTCATCAATCATTGATTCATTGATGTTTCATAAATGAAATAATGAATTTCATGAATGAATCAGATAGTGAGTCGCTTGCAAGCTCTGCCTTCGCTGATCAGGTGGAAGTGGATGCAGGCCATCTGCCGCATATCGTCACAGTGGGGCGCTACCGGGTGGCCCGCGTGCTGCAGCGGCTGGCTTTGCTGTGGTCGGGGCAGGCGCGGTTCTCGCATATCACGGCTTCTTTTGACGATGCGGTGACCCAGATCGAGGCACTCAACCGCCGCCAGCCCATTGATGCGCTGGTCGGAGCGGGCGCCAGCGGAGCCTGGATACGTGAGCGGGTGGATATTCCTCTGGCCATGGTCGAAGTGCGCGGGCTGGACTTACTGGAGGCACTGCGCCAAGCCAAGCTGCAGACCACCGCCAAAGCGCCCCATGTGGGGCTGGTGACTTTCGAGCAGCCCTCGCCCGTTGTGGCCGAGTTCGATGCCCTGTTCGGTCTGGGGCTGGTGCAGATCGCCTATCAGGGCACGCAGGATGCGACGGCCTGTGTGCAAAAGCTCAAGGCAGCAGGCGTGGGTGCGGTGGTGGCGCCTGGGTTGGTGGCCGATCTGGCCGAGCAATCCGGCATGGCAAGCGTGCTGCTGTACTCCGATAGCTCCGTGCGCCAGGCGCTGAACGACGCCATGCTGCTGGCGCGCCACCGGCGCGCCGAGCGAGATCGCCACCAGCGGCTGGAGACCGTGCTGCACCAGTTGCAGGATGGTGTGGTGGCGCTGGACGAGTGTGGCCGCATCTGCGCACTGAACCCGCGCATGGCAGCGCTGCTGGGTGTGCCGCTTGATGCGCTGCATGGCCGCTTGCTGGACGAGGTAGCGCCCGTGCTGGGCATGGCGCAGGCAATGCTCCATGCTGCTTCGGGTGAGGAGGGCGAAACCAGCGAAATGGGCGAGGAGGTCGTGCAACTGGCCATGCGCACCCTGGTGGTACGCCGTGCACCGATTGTGGAAAACGGGGTGGTGACGGGCGCGCTGCTGGTGTGCCGCGACCCTGCCGTGATTCAGCGTGCCGACCGCAGCCTGCGTGCCAATCAACGCCAGCGCGGCGCGGGAGTGCGCTGGCATATCGAGGACTATTTAGGCGCCAGCGCCGCAGCGCAGCGCGTGCGCCTGCTGGCGCGCCAGTTTGCCGCCAGCGATGCGACCGTGTTGGTACTGGGTGAAAGCGGCACCGGCAAGGAGCTGGTGGCCCAGGGCATACACCGCGCCAGTCGGCGTGCGGCCCAGCCATTTCTGGCAGTCAACTGCGCAGCCCTGTCCGAAAGCCTGCTGGAGAGCGAGCTTTTTGGTTATGAAGACGGTGCCTTCACCGGTGCCAGACGCGGCGGCAAGACGGGCCTGATCGAGGCGGCCCACACCGGCACATTGTTTCTGGATGAAATTGGCGATATGCCGCTGGCGCTGCAGTCGCGTCTGCTGCGCGTGCTGCAGGAGCGCGAGGTGCTGCGCGTGGGATCGACCACGCCTGTTCCGGTCGATGTACGGGTGATTGCCGCCACCCATGCCGATCTGACCAGCCAGGTCGAACGCGGCCAGTTTCGTCGTGACCTGTACTACCGCCTGGCCGTGCTGCGCCTGGCCACACCGGCGCTGCAAGAGCGCGGCTTGGCCGATGTGCAGGCCTTGGCCAAAGCCATGCTGGCGCAGCGTCTGGGCTTGACGCGAACGAGCGAGCTGCAAAATGGCAGGCATGAAAAACTCGTGCAGATGCTCGATACCGTGCTGCAGCGCGCGGCGGCCTATGCCTGGCCGGGCAATGTGCGCGAGCTGGACAACTGGGTAGAGCGCCTGCTGGCCTGCCATGAGTATCTGGCCACGCCAGAGCAGGTAGTTGATGCCCAGCGACTGCTGGAGATTTTCCCGGAATGCGCGCCCTCAACGGCTCTGAGGGAAACAGAGGCTGCACGTAAAGCCACGCTCAAAGACAAAGCCAAGTTGGCAGAGCGCCAGCACATGGCACAGGTGCTGGAAAGTGTTGACGGCGACCAGAGCCGCGCTTGCGAGATTCTGGGCATCAGCCGGGCCACGCTATGGCGGCGCATGAAGGGGTAGAACCTTGTGCACCGGCACGGCTGAAAGGCAATCGCTGCATGCGATGTAGCGATTTTTCACCGAAGGGCTGCAAGGCCTGTGGCATAAAGCCAAGCAAGTGCCATGAGGCGGTGTTCAATCCCTTTTCACATCTGTTATGACTGATTTTGTCTTTGCCAACGAGTTGAATGACGAGGCTTTCGAGCTTGCACGTCTGCGCTTTGTGCGTGAGGAAGCTCAAAGCTGGGTGCAGGCGCAAATGCGGCCCATGGAGCATGCGGTGGCAGCGGTTTGCACCATGCTCGGCCTCAAGCTGGATACTGCGGCATACAGCATTGCATTGGATGCGGCCGGGTTTGAGCAGCAGCTGAGCGAAGTGCAGGGCGACGGTGCCACAGAGTCCGACCGATACAAGGCGGTGCTTGAAAATCGTCTGCAGCTGCTGGCCAGCCCTTCGGAGCAGACCTTGCAGCGCTACTTCCCCGAAAACTATGAGGACGATGTAATCGAGGCCGCGCGTGTGCTGCAGGGGGTGGATCGCAGCACTTTGGGAGAAGAATCGCTGCAAGCGCTGGCGTGCCTGTATGAGCAGTATCTGCAAACCACCAGAAACGACTATCTGCAGCAGACCGAGGGCCCGCGCTGGTTTATCGAGCTGAGCAATGACTGGGATATCACTTATCACCCAGATGGCTCGGTGGCAGAAGACCCGCAACTGGACTGAGGTCCAGCTGCGGGTCTTCCAAGAAACGTAGAAAAGGTATCAAATTAGTAGCTGCTTGCGCTTGACCAGCAAGCGCTACAGCCTGATTTGATACTTATTTTGCGTCCAGCACTTCGGCCGGAATGCGAATCCAGCCTTCCATCAAAATGCGGGCGCTGCGGCTCATCAAGGCCTTGGTGACCTGCCATTCACCGCCCACCAGCTTGGCTTCGGCTCCCACGCGCAGCGTGCCGCTGGGGTGACCAAAGCGCACGGCATTGCGTTCGCCGTCGCCGGCTGCCAGATTGACCAGCGTGCCGGGCACTGCCGCTGCGGTGCCAATGGCGACAGCGGCCGTGCCCATCATGGCGTGGTGCAGCTTGCCCATGGACAGGGCGCGCACGACCAGGTCGATGTCCTGTGCTGCAATCGCCTTGCCGCTGGACGCGGTGTAGCTTTGGGCGGGGGCGACAAAGGCGATCTTGGGCGTGTGCTGGCGCGTGGCGGCTTCGGAAAGGTCTTTGATCAAACCCATGCGAATGGCACCGTGGGCGCGGATGGTTTCAAACTTGGCCAGCGCCTCGGCGTCGTTGTTGATGGCGTCCTGCAGCTCGCAGCCGGTGTAGCCCAGGTCCTTGGCGTTCAGGAAGATGGTGGGGATGCCTGCATTGATCATGGTGGCGGCAAAGCTGCCGATGCCGGGCACGTCCAGCCTGTCCACCAGGTTGCCGGTGGGGAACATGGCGCCGCCGTCCTCGCCATCGTCGGCGGGGTCTAGAAACTCCAGCGGCACTTCGGCGGCAGGGAAAGTCACGCCATCCAGCTCGAAGTCACCGGTTTCCTGCACCTGCCCGCCGGTGATGGGCACATGGGCCACGATGGTCTTGCCAATATTGGCTTGCCAGATGCGAATGGTGGCCACGCCGTTGTGCGGAATCTTGGCGGCATCGATCAGGCCCATGTGGATGGCGCAAGGGCCGACGGCGGCGCTGAGGTTGCCGCAGTTGCCGCTCCAGTCCACAAAGGCCTTGTCGATGGCGACCTGGCCGAAAAGATAGTCCACATCGTGGCCGTCGCGGCTGCTCTTGGAAAGGATCACGCCCTTGCTGGTCGAGGACGACGCATTGCCCATGCCATCGATCTGCTTGCCATAGGGGTCAGGGCTGCCCAGCGCACGCAACAAAATGGCGTCGCGCACGGCACCGGGCTGCTGGGCGGCGGGGGGCAGATCCTGCAGATTGAAGAACACGCCCTTGCTGGTGCCGCCGCGCAAGTAGGTGGCGGGAATTTTGATTTGCGGTACGAAGAGAGTCATGGGTATGGAGGTGTCGAAGCTTGAGCAATGGCCGTGAGCCTGTTGATTGGACGCTGCCTGCTGAGCCAGGGATGCCGAGCAAGGGCCGCCCCGCAGCGAAGGCGTCGTCCCCCTCCGGCGCCTAGCGCCAGAGAGGGGGGAAGCGGCGAAGCCGCTCAGGGGGTGATTACTGGTTAGCCAGGAAGTCCTGGGCAAAGCGCTGCAGCACGCCGCCGGCTTCGTAGATCGAAACTTCTTCTGCGGTATCCAGGCGGCAGGTCACAGGCACTTCGGTGCGTGCGCCGGTGCTGCGGTAGATGTGCAGTGTCAGCTCGGCGCGGGGCTTGCGCTTGCCAATCACGTCAAAGGTTTCGGTGCCGTCCAGACCCAGGGTGTGGCGGGTGGTGCCGGGCAGGAACTCCAGCGGCAGCACGCCCATGCCAATCAGGTTGGTGCGGTGAATGCGCTCAAAGCCCTCTGCCACGATGGCCTCCACACCGGCCAGGCGCACGCCCTTGGCGGCCCAGTCGCGGCTGGAGCCCTGGCCGTAGTCGGCACCGGCGATGATGATCAGCGGCTGCTTGCGATCCATATAGGTCTCGATGGCTTCCCACATGCGCATGACCTTGCCCTCGGGTTCCACACGGGCGAGGGAGCCTTGACGGATTTGCCCCTTGTCGTCCACCACCATTTCGTTGAACAGCTTGGGGTTGGCAAAGGTGGCGCGCTGGGCCGTCAGGTGGTCGCCGCGGTGGGTGGCGTAGGAGTTGAAGTCCTCCTCGGGCAGGCCCATCTTGTGCAGGTACTCACCGGCAGCCGAGTCCATCAAGATCGCATTGGAAGGAGAGAGGTGGTCGGTGGTGATGTTGTCCGGCAGGATGGCCAGGGGGCGCATGCCGCGCAGCGTGCGCTCGCCGGCCAGTGCACCTTCCCAGTAAGGGGGACGGCGGATGTAGGTCGACTGAGGGCGCCAGTTGTACAGGGGCTCTTCCGCAACGCCGGTGTCGGCATGAATGGCGAACATGGGCTCGTAGACCGAGCGGAACTGCTCTGGCTTGACGGCTGCCTTGGCCACGCGATCAATCTCGTCGTCGCTGGGCCAGATGTCCTTGAGGCGAATCTCGCGGCCCTGGAAGACGCCCAGCACATCGTTTTCGATGTCGAAGCGGATGGTGCCAGCGATGGCATAGGCCACGACCAGCGGGGGCGAAGCCAGGAAGGCCTGCTTGGCGTGGGGGTGAATGCGTCCGTCAAAGTTGCGGTTGCCCGAAAGCACGGCCGTGGTGTAGAGGTCGCGCTGCTTGATTTCCTGCTCGATGACGGGGTCCAGCGCACCGCTCATGCCGTTGCAGGTGGTGCAGGCAAAGGCCACCACACCAAAGCCCAGGTCTTCCAGGTCATGCAGCAGGCCCGCTTGCTGCAGGTACAGGGGCACGGTCTTGGAGCCGGGAGCCAGCGAGGTCTTGACCCAGGGCTTGCGCGTGAGGCCCAGGTTGCGGGCATTGCGTGCCAGCAGGCCGGCTGCGATCACATTGCGGGGGTTGCTGGTGTTGGTGCAGCTGGTGATGGCCGCGATGATGACGGCGCCATCGGGCATCTGGCCCTCTTGCTCCTGCCACTCACCGGCAATGCCCTTGGCAGCCAGCTCGGCTGTGGCGACGCGGGCATGCGGGTTGGAGGGGCCGGCCATATTGCGCACCACGGTGGACAGATCGAACTGCAGCGTGCGCTCGTACACAGCGTTTTCCAGGGCATCAGCCCACAGGCCGGCCTCTTTGGCATAGGTCTCGACCAGTTGCACTTGCGCAGGCTCGCGGCCCGTGAGGCGCAGGTAGTCAATGGTTTGCTCGTCGATGGCAAACATGGCGGCGGTCGCACCGTATTCGGGAGCCATGTTGGAGATGGTGGCACGGTCGCCAATGGAGAGGCTGCGTGCTCCTTCGCCGTAAAACTCCAGGTAGCCGCCCACCACTTTTTGCTGGCGCAGAAATTGGGTCAGGGCCAGCACGATATCGGTGGCGGTAATGCCATCTGGGCGCTTGCCAGTCAGCTGCACGCCAATGATTTCGGGCAGGCGCATCCAGGATGCACGGCCCAGCATGACGTTTTCGGCTTCGAGGCCGCCCACGCCGACAGCGATCACGCCCAGTGCATCCACATGGGGGGTGTGGCTGTCTGTGCCGACCAGCGTATCTGGATATGCTTCACCATTGATAGCATGGATCACAGGGCTCATGCGCTCCAGATTGATCTGGTGCATGATGCCGTTGCCCGGTGGAATCACTTCCACATTCTTGAACGAGCGCTTGCACCAGTCGATGAAGTGAAAGCGGTCTTCGTTACGGCGGTCTTCGATGGCGCGGTTTTTCTCGAAGGCATCGGGGTCGAATCCGCCGCACTCTACCGCCAGCGAGTGGTCCACGATCAATTGCACGGGAACGACAGGGTTGACGGCAGCAGGGTCGCCGCCCTGATCGGCAATGGCGTCACGCAGACCGGCCAGATCGACCAGCGCTGTCTGGCCCAGGATGTCGTGGCAGACCACGCGCGCGGGAAACCAGGGAAAGTCGCGCTCGCGCTTGCGCTCGATGATTTGCGTCAGGCATTCGGTGAGGATGGCGGGCTCGCAACGACGCACCAGATTTTCTGCATGCACGCGGCTGGTGTAGGGCAAGGTCGCCCATGCACCGGGGCGGATGGCTTCGACGGCAGCCTGTGCATCGAAGTAGTGCAGGGCCGTGCCGGGCAGGGGCTTGCGGTAGCGAGTGGGGTTGGGGGCGCTGTGGTCTGGCATTGTCTCGGGAGATTTTTTGGGGTCAGTGGGGCAGTGCGGAAATGGCTGCTGGAGTCTTGTTCAGACCGTGGCTGTGAAGAGGAGTATGAGATGAGGGTGAGGCCGCGGCATCGTCAAAATGCGCAGAGCCCAGTGCGAGCTGAAGCCGGGCCTGAGACACGCGCAACAACTGCTCGCCCAGCTGCGTGCAGGCGGCACGCGACTGACGCTGCTGTTGGAGGTGCTCGCTCAGCAAGGAGCACAGCAGCCTTGCTTCGCTGACCTGGTCTGCACTCAGGCGCGTGACCGTCATGCCGCGACGCGGCTGGGCGGTCAGCAGGCCTTCATGGCACAGCAGCTTCATGGCCTCTCGCACGGGGGTGCGGCTGACGCCATATTCCTGCGCCAGCGCACCGTCATTGATATCGGAGCCGGGAGGCAACTGATGACTCAAGATGCGTTCGCGCAGTTTGTCGGCGATGGCAATGCACAAGGAGTGGGCTTGCATGGGCTGGGCAGTCATGGCGTGTCGTGGATTACTGGCGTGCTTCGATGGGGACGAACTGCAGATCGTCCGGTCCCACATAGTTGGCACTGGGGCGGATGATCTTGTTGTCCTGACGCTGCTCAATGATGTGAGCGGCCCAGCCGCTGGTGCGGGCGATCACGAACAAAGGCGTGAACATGGCAGTGGGCACACCCATCATGTGGTAGCTCACGGCGCTGAACCAGTCCAGGTTGGGGAACATGTTCTTCACTTCCCACATCACCGATTCCAGGCGTGCGGCAATGTCGTACATCTTGGTGCTGCCTGCTTCGTCGGAGAGCTTCTTGGCCACGCCCTTGATGACCACGTTGCGTGGGTCGCTGACGGTGTAGACGGGGTGACCAAAGCCGATCACGACTTCCTTGGCTTCCACGCGGCGGCGGATGTCCGCTTCGGCTTCGGCGGGGTTGTCATAGCGCTTCTGGATTTCAAACGCCACTTCGTTGGCGCCGCCGTGCTTGGGGCCGCGCAGTGCGCCGATGGCACCGGTGATGGCCGAGTACATGTCGCTGCCGGTACCGGCCACCACGCGGGCGGTGAAGGTGGAGGCATTGAACTCGTGCTCTGCATACAGGTTCAAAGAGGTGTGCATGGCGCGCACCCAGCTCTCGGAAGGCGCGGTGCCGTGCAGCAGGTGCAGGAAGTGGCCACCGATGGAGTCGTCATCGGTTTCCACCTCGATGCGGCGGCCCGAGTTGCTGAAGTGGTACCAGTACAGCAGCATGGAGCCCAGCGATGCCATCAGGCGGTCGGCAATGTCGCGTGCGCCGGGCAGGTTGTGGTCGTCCTTCTCGGGCAGCGCGCAGCCCAGGGCCGACACGCCGGTGCGCATCACATCCATGGGGTGGCTGGCGGCGGGCAGCTGCTCCAGCGCCACTTTCACGCTGGTGGGCAGGCCGCGCAGGGCCTTGAGCTTGGCTTTGTAGGCCTTGAGTTCGGCGCGCGTGGGCAGCTTGCCATGCACCAGCAGGTGGGCGATTTCTTCAAACTCGCAGACTTCTGCAATGTCCAGAATGTCGTAGCCGCGGTAGTGCAGGTCATTGCCGGTCTTGCCGACGGTGCACAGGGCGGTATTGCCTGCGGTCACGCCAGAGAGGGCAACAGATTTCTTGGGCTTGAAGCCCGTGGTTGTGGTGGCGGGTGCTGAGGCTATGGTGCTCATGGGTGTCTCCTTGACGTTGTTGATGCAAACGCTTTGTGGTCTGCGATACTTCGCAATCTACGCATTTGCTTTTCAGGCGTACAGGCCTGAATTAGTGAATGAATGCGAAGAAATATTTGCTGATTTGCGAAGTTTGCAAATTTCAATGGAGATGCGGGGAGCAAGAAATGGCCAAGACCTTCATGGGAGTGCGTCTGCGCAGTCTGCGCACGGAGCGAGGCATGACGCAGGCGGCGCTGGCGCAGGCGCTGGAGCTGTCGCCCAGCTATCTGAATCAGATCGAGCAGGACCAGCGTCCGCTCACGGTGGCGGTGCTGCTCAAGATTCACAAGGTGCTGGGCGTGGACATTCAGCAGTTCTCCGAGGATGAGGAGGCGCGGCTGCTGGCGCAGTTGCGTGATGCTGTGGCTGCCATGCCGCAACCCGAAGGAGGCCTGCCTTTGCCGGAGCTGCGTGAAGTGGCCGCCAAGCTGCCGCAGCTGGCGCAGATGCTGCTGCTCATGCACCAAAGGCATCAGGCGGATGCCGAGCGCCTGGAAGCCTTGAGTGCCCGCCTGGGAGATGGCCGAGCCGAGCAAGATGGCGCAGCCTCGCAGGAAAGCGGGCCGGCGGGTCAGGGGGGAGCGGGCCTTCTGGCCGAGTCACCGCGCCAAATGCCCTTTGAGGCGGTACGTGACTTTGTCTTTGCGCACCGCAATTACTTTGATGTGCTCGATCGTGCGGCCGAGGCACTGGCCCAGCAGGCTGCAGAGCAGGGAGGCAGTTTGCAGGAGTGGCTGCAAAACCGTCTGCAGGCGCGCCATGGCGTGCAGGTCTTGCGTGCCGGTGAAGGCGGGGATGGCAAGGCGGGCAGCCACCGCCGCTATGACGCAGCCACCCGCATCTTGTACATCGCGCCGCAACTGCGCCCAACGCAGCAGGCCTTTCAGCTGGCAACCCAGCTGGCACTGCTGGAGTTTGATGAATTGATTGCCACCGAGCTGCAAAGCGCGCAGTGGCAGGACGAGGGAACGCGCCGCCTGGCGCGCATGGGGCTGGCCAACTATGTGGCCGGTGCCTTTGTGCTGCCCTATGGTGAATTCTTGCGTGCGGCGGAAAGCCTGCACTACGACATTGACTTGCTGGCCCAGCGCTTTGGCGTGGGTTTTGAGACGGTGTGCCACCGCCTCTCCACGCTGCAGCGCAGCGATGCGCCGGGCGTGCCGTTTTTCTTCATCCGGGTGGACAGGGCCGGCAATATCAGCAAACGCCAGTCGGCCACGCACTTTCACTTTTCCAAGACGGGCGGTACCTGCCCGCTGTGGGGGGTGTATGAGGCGTTTACGCAGCCGGGACGCATCGTCCCCCAGCTCGCCAGCATGCCGGATGGACGTGTGTACCTCTGGATTGCCCGCACCATCAGCCATGCAGGCCAGGGCTGGGGAGCTCCCGGCAAGACCTTCTCCATTGGCCTGGGCTGCGACTTGCAGCACGCGGCCAGACTGGTGTATTCGCAGGGCATGGACTTGCGCAATGTGAGTGCCGCCACGCCCATCGGCATGGGCTGCAAGGTGTGTGAGCGCAGTGCCTGTCCGCAGCGCGCTTTCCCGTATGTGGCCAAGCCGCTCAAGGTCAATGAAAACGAAAGCGGCTTTGTGCCCTACGGTGGCTAAGCGCGTTTTGGCGATCCCGAAGTGGTTTTGTGCTATTCAATAAAAGGAGCTTGTAGCGCTCAGCAGTATTGAATTTCAGATGGATTAGTGCCTGAAATCAAGAACTGACAAGCGCCATAAGCTTCTTTTTTTGAATGCTTCTATGTATGTCTGTATGCAGGCCCATATTCCTGCCGTGCCTGTGCAGAGCGCGCCAACAGTTTCTGACAAGGTGGCCTGCGTCTGCGCGCTGATGAGCGGTAGCCGGTTTGTGTGGAAAGTCTGATGGGTGAAAACCCTTGCCTGCATTCCGAGGGGAAAGTGATTTTCCTCAGGCCTGCTAAGCGGTTACGGCGTTCTTGTGGCCCCGGGTATCGATTTTTTGAATTTGCTTAGTCTTGTTGGACGATGGTCTGACGCCGCTTTTTTTCTACGCTTGACTCCAAATTTTGATTGCCAATCAACAAGGAGACATGAATGCGTTTAGCAGGAAAAGTGGCCGTGGTCACAGGTGCAGGTCAGGGCATGGGCCGCGCCATTGCACAGCGTTTTGCGGATGAAGGCGCCACCGTCGTGGCTGTGGACCTGAACGAAGAAGCCGCCAAGCAGACGCTGGAAGGCAAGGCTGGCAAGCACCTGGCGCGCTCCGTCAACGTGGCCGACAGCGCTGCCGTGGACAAGCTGTTCGCAGAAGTGCGTGAAACGCTGGGTGCCGTGGAAGTGCTGGTGAACAACGCCGGTGTGGGCTCGGTGGACCAGTTTGCCGATATTCCCGATGCAACCTGGGAGCGCGTGATCGGCGTGAACCTGAATGGCGCTTTCTTCTGTGCCCGCGCTGCGGTCAAGCAGATGCAAGAAGGCAAGGGCGGTGCCATTGTCAACATCTCCAGCACCTCCGCTGTCAGCGGCGATGGCCCTGCGCACTACTGCGCCTCCAAGGCCGCCATCATGGGCCTGACCCGTGGCATGGCCAAGGAGCTGGCACCCAAGAAGATCCGCGTGAACACGCTGGTTCCCGGCCCCACCAACACCCCCATGATGCAAGGCATTCCCCAGGAATGGGCCGACGCCATCATCGCCGGCGTGCCCATGGGCCGCATGGCTGAACCCGACGACATCGCCAAGGTGGCAGTGTTCCTGGCCAGCGATGACAGCGGTTTTGTGACCGGTCAGAACGTGGCAGTCAACGGCGGCAGCGCCTTCCTGTAAGGAGAGAAGAAAATGAGCAAGCGTCTTGAAGGCAAGGTTGCATTCGTCACCGGTGGTAGCTCCGGCATTGGAGCTTCGACAGCCGAGCGTTTCGCGCAAGAAGGTGCCACCGTGGTGATCTGTGGTCGCCGCAAGGAACCCCTGGATGAAGTCGTGGCCAAGATCAAGGCTGCGGGTGGCAAGGCTGAGGCAGTGGTGGCTGACGTGGGTGTTGAGTCCCAGATCGTCGGTGCGCTGGAGCAGACGGCCAAGACCCACGGCAAGCTGGACATTCTGGTGAACAACGCCATGGCCTACACCTGGGGCGGCATCGAAGCCATGTCGACAGAAGACTGGCAAGCCAACTTCGGCACTTCCGTGGATGGCACTTTCTGGGGCACACGCACGGCCTTGAAGCTGATGAAGAATGGTGGCGGCTCCATCGTCAACCTGAGCTCCATTTGCGGCACGCTGGGCACACCCTATATGTCGGGCTACTCGGCAGCCAAGGCTGCGGTGATCAACTTCTCGCGTGCTGCAGCGGCTGAAGGTGCTGCAGCCGGCGTGCGCGTGAATGTGATCATTCCCGCCGTGATCGAGACACCAGCCACCGCTGGCATGTTGGCCGATGACGCCTCGCGCCAGACCACCGAAAAGCTGATCCCCATGGGCCGCGTCGGTCGCTCGGACGAAGTGGCCAACGCCATTCTGTTCCTGGCCAGCGATGAGTCCAGCTACGTGACCGGCGCTTCGCTGCCCGTCGATGGTGGTCGTGCTGCCGTTCTGGTAACTGCGCTGTAAGAGAGAGTCTGTAGAGATGAGTGAACCCGTGAATCAGTGGCCACAAACGCTGGACGAGCGTATCGACAGACTGGAGTCGCTGGATGCGATTCGCCAGCTGGCTGGCAAGTACTCCCTGTCGCTGGACATGCGTGACATGGACGCCCATGTAAACCTGTTTGCACCCGATATCAAGGTGGGCAAGGAGAAGGTGGGGCGCGCGCACTTTATGGCCTGGCAGGACAGCACTCTGCGTGACCAGTTCACGGGCACCTCTCACCATCTGGGACAGCACATCATCGAGTTCGTGGACAAGGATCACGCCACCGGCGTGGTCTATTCCAAGAACGAGCATGAGTGCGGTGCCGAGTGGGTCATCATGCAGATGCTGTACTGGGATGACTATGAGCGCATCGACGGTCAGTGGTTCTTCCGCCGCCGCCTGCCCTGCTACTGGTATGCCACCGACCTGAACAAGCCGCCGATTGGTGACATGAAGATGCGCTGGCCCGGTCGTGAGCCCTACCACGGCGCTTTCCACGACCTGTTCCCGAGCTGGAAGGAGTTCTGGGCGAACCGTCCCGACAAGGATGAGCTGCCTCAGGTAGCTGCCCCTGCGCCGCTGGAACAGTTTCTCAAAACCATGCGCCGCGGCACGCCCGCGCCGCGCATGCGTGTGCGCTAAGGCGAAGGAGTTGGCATGAGTCAAACATTGTTTACCCCTGTTCAACTGGGCAAGCTTGCGCTGCAAAACCGCGTGGTCATGGCTCCCATGACGCGCAATCGTGCAGAGGTCGATGGCACGCCCACGGACATCATGGCCGAGCACTATGGTCAGCGCGGCGATGCTGGACTGATCGTGGCTGAGGGTGCATGGCCTGAAGTCACGGGCCAGGCTTACTGCCGCCAGCCCGGCATCGAGACTGCCGAGCATGTGCGTGGCTGGCGCAAGGTGACGGATGCCGTGCATGCGCGCGGCGGCTCCATCGTGTTGCAGATCATGCATTCAGGGCGCATTGGAAGCAGCTACATCAAGCCCGCAGGCGTGCGCTCGGTGTCGGCATCGGCCATTCAGGCGCAGGGCAAGATCTGGACGGATGCCGCAGGCATGCAGGACTTTGATGTGCCCCAGGCTTTGACAACCGAAGAGGTGCGCCAGGCTATTGCCGAGCATGCCGCCGCCGCCAAGCGCGCCGTGGATGCTGGCTTTGATGGCGTGGAGCTGCATGGCACCAGCGGCTACTTGAGCTTGCAGTTCCTGCACTCCAGCACCAACCAGCGCACTGACGAATACGGTGGCAATGCTGCCAGCCGTGCTCGTTTTGCGATGGAGTGCCTGGGCGCCATGGGAGAGGCCATCGGTGTGGATCGCGTGGGTCTGCGCCTGAACCCAGGCAACACCTTTAACGACACCTCGGACGAAAACTCCGCCGCTACGCATGCCGAGCTGATGCGTCAAGCATCCAGACTGGGCATTGCCTACCTGCATGTGATGCGTTCGGTTTTCGATCCGTCTATCGACGCCTTCAAGCTGGCGCGTGAGAACTTTGGCGAGAACCTGATTCTCAACGACGGCTTTGATGCCCAAAGCGCTGAAGCGGCGCTGCTGGCGGGTGAGGGCAAGGCCGTGTCGTTTGCACGGCACTTCATTGCCAACCCGGATCTGGTGCAGCGCATGCGCCAGGGCCTGCCACTGTCCAAGTTTGATCGCAACACGCTCTACACCCCCGGTGCCAAGGGCTACAACGACTATGCATCCGCAGCCGAGGTGCAGACCGCCTGATCCGAGGCGATTAGTCAAAAACTGAGTTCATCGTGTTGGCCGCATTCCCTTTGGGGGTGCGGCCTTTTTTTTGCGGGTTCGGATGAGGGTTTTCGAGGGTGTCGCCAGGGCGTCGTGCTTGGCTACTGCAAATGGCTGAAAGAAAGGCCTTTATATGCCTCAATCGCTTTCTGATATTAGGGTGAATGCTATGGATTTTGCTAGTAAAAGCTGCGAATCGTTAGTCTCAATGGACGATGTTTGTAAAGGCTCTCCTCTCCAAAATCATCAGCATCACTACAAAGGATTTGGGTTGGAGGCCCCGACATCATGATGGAAATACGTGGACTCGCGTACGTTGTCGCCGAGAGCTCTGATTTGGATCGCTGGGTCAGCTATGCACGTGATGTGCTTGGCATGATGCCCAGCACCACAGCCGATGGCGACTTGCTGATCAAGATGGATGAACGTCAGTTCCGCTTCCAGGTTCAGCCTGGCAGCAATGACAAGTACACCGCTTCAGGCTGGGAAGTGGCCAACAAGGATGCCTTTGAGCAAGCGCTCGCAGCGCTGAAGGCGGCCGATGTGCATTACGAGCTGGGCAGCGCCGAGCTGTGTGCCAAGCGCCATGTGCAGCAACTGGTTGTGGTGATGGACCCCTCGGGCAACCGCCACGAGATCGTCTGGGGCTTCAAGTCCGACTTCGCCCACTTCGCATCGCCTCAGGGTGTCTCGCGCTTCATCACGGGTGACTATGGCTTGGGCCATACCGTGCTGCCCGCCCCCGACTTTGACAAGACCGTGGCCTTTGTGCGCGACGTCCTGGGCTTTGGTCTCTCGGACATCTACAACTTCAAGCCCGCTGGCGACGAAGGTCCCACGGTGCGCATTCACTTCTTCCACTGCGCCAACGGCCGTCACCACAGCCTGGCCCTGGCCGAGTTCCCTTCGCCATCGGGCTGCGTGCACGTGATGGTCGAGGTGGACAACATGCCCGAAGTGGGCCGTGCCATGGACCGCATGCAAAAGAGCCAGACCAAGCTGTCGGCCACGCTGGGTCAGCACACCAACGACAAGATGATCTCGTTCTACATGAAGACGCCCTCGAACTTCGACCTGGAGTTCGGCTATGGCGGCGCCATCATAGACTGGGATCACCACATCACGCACGAATTCACGACGGTCAGCCTCTGGGGGCATGACTTCAGCGTGGGCCGCCCTGAAAACAACTAATAGGAGGCTTGAGAGATGGCCAATAAATTGATGACAGCGAAGGACGTTGTGGCATCCATCAAGGATGGCATGACGATTGGTATTGGTGGCTGGGGGCCACGCCGCAAGCCCATGGCTTTGGTGCGTGAACTGCTGCGCAGCGACGTCAAGGATCTCACCGTGGTGGCCTATGGCGGCGCCGACGTGGGCATGCTGTGCGCCGCGGGCAAGGTCAAGAAGCTGATCTTCGCCTTTGTGTCGCTGGACTTCATCCCGCTGGAGCCTTATTTCCGCAAGGCCCGCCAGAACGGTGAGATCGAAGTCATGGAAATTGACGAAGGTCACATGGTGCTGGGCCTGAAGGCTTCTGCCATGCGCATTCCCTACATCCCCACCCGCGTGGGCCTGGGCACCGATGTGCTCAAGCACAACAGCGATATCAAGCTGATCGAGTCGCCCTATGACGGCAAGGAATGGGTGGCCATGCCTGCCATCCAGCTGGATGTGGCGCTGCTGCACGTGGACCGTGCCGATGCGCGTGGTGTCTGCCAGATCGCGGGTCCCGACATCTACATGGACGACCTGTTTGCCCGTGCCGCGACCAACACCTATGTGAGCTGCGACGAGCTGGTCGAAGCCAGCAGCTTTGAGTCGGCAGAAGCCGCTCGCCTGGTGTTCTGGGAGCGCTCCGAGACCACCGGTGTGGTGCATCTGCCCGGCGGAGCCCACCCCACATCCTGCGCACCCCAGTATGGCTTTGACGTCAAGCACTTCAAGGAATACGTGGCCAGCAGCAAGGAAGAGGGCGGCTGGGACAACTACCAGCAGAAGTACGTGCAGTGCACGGAGCAGGAATATCTGGAAAAAGTGGGTGGCATGGACGCAATCAAGCGCCTGCCCTTGCCCGTGTTCTGAGGAGGCAGGAAGATGAGTGAAATTGCATTGGTAGATCGAGTCATCTGCGCCGCGGCACGAGCCTGGGAAAACGATGGTGAAGTGCTGGCTACAGGTATCGGCCTGGTGCCGCGCCTGGCGGCCTCGGTGTGCATGAAGTCCCTCAACACGGACTTGATCATGACGGACTCCGAAGCCTGGGTGGTCAACGAGCCTGTGCCCGTGGGCCCGCGTGGTGACTATCAGATCAAGCGCGAAAGCTGGATGGGCTTTGGCCGGATTTTCGACAACGTCTGGGGTGGCAAGCGCCACGCCATGGTGGGCCCCGTGCAGGTGGACCGCTTTGGCCAGGGCAATATCTCCATGGTCGGCAGCGACTACGCCCGTCCCAAGTCCATGATGCTGGGCGTGCGCGGTTTCCCCGGTAACTCCATCAACCACGCCAACTCCTTCTTCGTGCCCAACCACAGCCCCAAGGTGTTTGTGTCGGGCGAGGTGGATGTGGTCGGCTCCGTGGGCTACAACCCCGCACGCCTGGCCAAGGGCTGGACCCTGGAGGAGACGACGGACATCCGTTTCATCTTCACCAATCTGTGCGTGTTTGACTTTGGCGGCCCTGACTACCAGATGCGTCTGGTGTCCTTGCACCCCGGTGTGACCGTGGGCCAGGTGCAGGAGGCGACGGGCTTCCCCATCTATGTCCCTGCTGACGTGGGTGTGACGCCTGATCCCACGCCTGAGCAGCTGGCCTTGCTGGCTCAGCTCGATCCGCACAACCTGCGTGCTACGGCCATGGGAGCCTGATATGGATGCAGCATCCAGCGAATTTGTGACACGTGAAGACAAGGCCGTCTACGAAACTGACGAGCCTGTGCTCTACAGCGTGGACAACGGCATTGCCACGGTCACCATGAATCGGCCCACGTTCAACAACGTGCAGAACTCGCAGATGACCTATGCGCTGGATGCGGCTTTGCGCAAGGCGACCGATGACGACAGCGTCAAGGTCATCGTGCTGCGCGGCGAGGGCAAGCACTTCAGTGCAGGTCACGATATCGGTACTCCGGGGCGTGACATCAACAAGCCCTTTGACCGCGTGCATCTGTGGTGGGATCACACCAACAAGCCAGGTGGCGAGCAACTCTTTGCCCGCGAGCAAGAGGTGTATCTGGGCATGTGCCGCCGCTGGCGCGACATTCCCAAGCCCATGATTGCCATGGTGCAGGGCGCTTGCGTGGCGGGCGGCCTGATGCTGGCCTGGGTCTGCGACCTGATCGTGGCCAGCGATGACGCCTTCTTCCAGGATCCCGTGGTACGCATGGGCATCCCCGGCGTCGAGTATTTCGCTCACGCCCATGAATTGCATCCTCGCATCGCCAAAGAATTTTTGCTGCTGGGCGATCGCATGGGAGCTGATCGTGCCTATCAGATGGGCATGGTCAACCGCGTTGTGCCACGCGCCGAACTGCAGGAGCAGGTCTATGCGATGGCACAGCGCATGGCGGCCCAGCCCCGCCTGGGCCTGGCGCTGACCAAGATGGTCGTGAACAAGGCTGAAGAGCTGCAAGGTCTGCGCTCCACCATGGACATGGCCTTTGGCTATCACCACTTTGCTCACGCCCACAGCCAGGCCATGGGCATGGGGCAACTGGGCGGACAGGATGCCAAGTCCATGGTCAAGGCCAACAAAGAAGAGTCAAAGGCATGAGCAATATGAACGACATGGGCAGCCTGCATACCCCTATCTGTGACCTGCTGGGGTGCCGCTACCCCATTATTCAGACCGCCATGGGCTATGTGGCCGGAGCGGATCTGGTGATTGGAACGACCAATGCTGGTGGCTTTGGCTTCCTGGCCGGTGCCACCATTCCTGCCGACAAGATCGAGGCAGAGATTCTGCGCGTCAAGCGCGAGACCGACGATCAGCCTTTCGGTCTGAACTTTCACATGTTCCAGCCCAACGCCCAGCAATTGCTGGACCTGGCAGTGAAATACCGTCTGCGCGCCGTGAGCTATGGCCGCGGCCCGGACAAGAAGGTCATCGGCCGCCTGCGTGATGCAGGCATCGTCTGCATGCCCACGGTGGGTGCCTTGAAGCATGCGCAAAAAGCCATCGAAATGGGCGCCAATGCCATCACAGTGCAAGGCGGTGAGGGCGGCGGCCATACCGGCAGCGTGCCGACCACGGTGCTGCTGCCCCAGGTGGTGGATGCGGTCCAGGTTCCCGTGATTGCTGCTGGCGGCTTCTACGACGGACGAGGTCTGCTGGCCGCTCTGGCCTACGGTGCATCGGGTATCGCCATGGGCACACGCTTTTTGATGACCAGCGACTCCAAGGTGCCTGAAGCCACGCTGCAGCGTTATCTGGCGACCAAGGATGCGGAAAAGATTGCGGTATCGCATCTGGTGGACGGTATGCCTCAGCGCATGATTCCCAACGAATACCTGGCGATGCTGGAAAAAGCCAGCCCCATGAAGCGCTTACGCATCGCCCTGAGCCTGGCGCTGCAATGGAAGGCCGAGACCGGCATGACAACCGCTCAGGCCATCAGCATTTTCATGAAGGCGGTGCGCGAGGACTCGTCCTCCGTGGCCCAGACCGTGATGGCTGCCAATGCTCCCATGTTGCTGCAGCGCTCCATGGTGGACGGCAACCCGGCCGAAGGCGTGATGTCGGCCGGTCAGGTGGCAGCGCTGATTGGCAAGCTCGACAGCTGCGAAGACGTGATCAGCGGCATTGTTCGCCAGGCCATGGAACGCCGCACCGCATTGAATGCAATGACTCCCGCATAACAACAAGCCAAAGAGGCTGGATATGTCCAATCAACAATTTCATTCCACTATTCATGACAATGGTGTGGCGGAGCTGGTCATTGACCGTGCCCCCGTCAACGCTCTGAACGCAGCCGGCTGGAATGGCCTGGCGCGTGAAATCCAGTCACTGGGCGACAAGCCCGAAGTGCGTGTCATCGTGATTCGCGCCGAGAACCGGGGCTTCTGCGCCGGTGTGGATATCAAGGAGCTGGCCTCCAACGACAAGCTCATCGTCGATGTGAATGCCGGCAACTACGCGACTTTCAAGGCGGTGCACCTGAATAAGGTGCCTGTGATTGCTGCCGTGCACGGCTTTGTGCTGGGCGGCGGTATCGGTATCTGCGGTGCATCGGACATCGTGATCGCTGCTGAAGATGCGACTTTCGGTCTGCCCGAGGTGGACCGTGGTGCCATGGGCGGAGCCGCTCACCTGCAGCGCATGTTCGGTGTGCAGAAAACCCGCTATCTGTTCTTTACGGGCGAGATGATTGGTGCACAGGAAGCATTCCGCCTGGGTGCCATCGAGCGAGTGGTGCCGCGCGAGCAACTGCGCGATACCGCCATGGATATCGCCAACAAGATTGCCTCCAAGAGCCCGGCCATGATCCGCATCGCCAAAGAGGCGCTGACCGGCATCGAAGACGGCAACCTGGAAGATAAATACCGCTGGGAGCAGGGCTTCACCCTGCAGGCTTACATGAGCCCCGATTCCGCAGAGACGCGCAGCGCCTTTGTGGAAAAGCGCGACGCCAAGTTCTGAGCCCTAACGCGCAACGAGGAGACAACACATGGATTTGACATATACCCCTGCGCAAAAAGCTTTTCGCGCACAAGTACGCGCCTGGCTCAAGGACAACGTGCCCAAGGAGCGCCTCAAGAGTTATGACACCCGCGAAGGCTTCGAGCAGCATCGCGAGTGGGAAGCCAAGCTGGCTCAGGCCGGTTACAGCGCCGTCATGTGGCCCAAGGATCTGGGCGGCTGCGGCAGCGATCTGACCGAATGGCTGATCTTTGAAGAGGAATACTGGGCTGCGGATGCGCCTCAGCGGGTGAACCAGAACGGCATCTTGCTGCTGGGCTCCACCATCATGGAATTTGGCACGCCAGAGCAAAAGGCCCGCTTTCTGCCGCGCATGGCCCGCTGCGATGACATGTGGGCACAGGGCTGGTCTGAGCCCAATGCCGGCTCCGACATGGCTGCTATCAGCAGCCGCGCCATTCGCCAGGGCGACAAGTACATCCTGAACGGCCAGAAGATCTGGTCCACCCGTGCCATCTTTGCCGACTGGCTCTTTGGCCTGTTCCGCAGCGACCCAACGTCCAGCCGCCACCATGGCCTGAGCTACATCCTGGTGCCGCTGAACACGCCTGGCATCACCGTGCGTCCCATCAAGGCGCTGAACGGCAAGGATGCTTTTGCAGAAATCTTCTTTGATGATGTGGAAGTGCCTGCCGAGAACCTGATTGGCGCTGAAGGCAAGGGCTGGCATGTGGCCATGGCAACGGCGGGCTTTGAGCGCGGTCTGTTGCTGCGCTCTCCCGCCCGCTATCAGCGCAGCGCCCAGAAGCTGGTGGATCTATACCTGCGAAACCAGGTCGATGCAGACCGCGACCATTCCATTCGCGATGCCGTGCTGCGTGCCTGGCAGGGCGCCGAAGCCTATACCCTGTCCTCGTACCACACCGTGGGCCGCCTCAACAAGGGTGCACAGATTGGTGCCGAGGCCAGCACCAACAAGATCGTCTGGTCCGAGCTGGACATCCTGATTCACGAAACTGCCATGCGCATCCTGGGTCAGCGTGCAGAGCTGACGGACGATGCCGAAGCCAACGAATGGCTGGAAGGCTTCCTGTTTGCTCAGGCCGGCCCCATCTACGCGGGCAGCAACGAGATTCAGCGCAACATCATTGCCCAGCGCATGCTGGGTCTGCCCAAATCCTGATCGGCAGGGAGACACACATGGACTTCACTTTTTCCGAAGATCAAGCCGCTTTCCGTGATTCGGTCAGCCGTTTCTTGATGACCGAAGCCGCGCCCGAGATGCTGCGCGATATCTGGGAAACCGAAAGCGGTCGCTCGCCCGAACTGTGGGCCAAGATCGCCGAGCAGGGCCTGATGGGCCTGTCCGTTCCCGAAGACGATGGCGGCATGGGAATGGCAGACATCGACTGGGCCTTGCTGCTGCAGGAAGTGGGCTACTACTCCTTGCCTGATTCGCTGACCGACACAGCCTATGTGGCAGTGGGCATGCTGGCGGCGTTGCCTGCCGGCCATGCAGCACGCGCCTGGCTGAGCAAGATTGCCGAAGGCAGCTGCCGCGTTGCAGTGGGCCATCCACTCAATCTGCATGTGGCAGATGCGGCGCAGGCTGACCTGCTGCTGCTGCCCCACGCGACTGCCGCCGGGCAGGAGCTGCATTTGCTCACCCCTGATCAGTGCACAGTCACTGCTTTGAACAGCATCGATGCTTCGCGTCGTCTGTCCAAGGTGGAGTGGACTGCCAGCGACGCTACCCGCGTGCTGGATGGCGCTCAGGGCCAGAAGGTCTGGGATCAGGCCGGTGAGCGCGGCGCTCTGGCTGCCGCAGCCCAGATGCTGGGTCTGGCCCAGCGCATGCTGGACCTGTCGGTGGACTACGTGGCTCAGCGCAAGCAGTTCGACAAAGCCATCGGCAGCTTCCAGGCGGTGCAGCACCACCTGGCAGACATCGTCACCAAGATTGAATTTGCCAAGCCTGTGCTCTATCGCGCTTTCTACGCGCTGCAGCATGGCGAGGCTGATCTGGCCGTGCGCATCTCGCACGCCAAGCTGCAGTGCAGCGAAGCGAGTTGGTTTGCCTCGCGCAACAGCCTGCAGGTGCATGGCGCCATGGGCTACACCTGGGAGGTGGATCTGCAGATGTTCATGAAGCGCGCCTGGGTGCTGGACTCTGCCTGGGGAGACAAGGCTTTTCATTCGGCACGCCTGACACAGGGCCTGCTGCGCAGCCCGAACGCTCCTGTCGGTCCCGGCGCGACTTTTGATCGTGAAGCCACATCGTGCAGCAGCCAATCCCAGCAAGCCGCTGCTGCTATCAATATTGCTGAAGAGGTGGTTGCATGAGCGCCCAAGCTTATATCGTCGACGCACTGCGCTCCCCCACTGGCAAGCGCAAGGGCTCTCTGGCCACGGTGCATGGTGCCGACCTCGGCGCCCATGTCATCAAGGCGCTGGTAGAGCGCAATGACATTCCCGCTGCGGACTACGATGACGTGATCTTTGGCTGTGTGGACACCATTGGTGCGCTGGCGGGCGACATCGCACGTACTTCCTGGCTGGCGGCAGGCATGCCTTTGAATGTGCCCGGCACCACGATCGATCGCCAGTGCGGCTCGTCCCAGCAGGCCATCCACTTTGCGGCCCAGGCCGTGATGAGCGGTACGCAGGACGTGATTCTGGCCGGTGGCGTGCAGACCATGACAGCCATTCCGATTTCGTCGGCCATGCTGGCAGGTCAGCCCCTGGGCTTTACCACGCCGTTTGCCGAGAGCAAGGGCTGGCAGGCGCGCTTTGGCGATGCGCCGGTCAACCAGTTCTATGCGGCCCAGCGCATTGCCGACCACTGGGGTGCGAGCCGTGCCGACATGGAAGTGTTCGCCAAGGAAAGCCATGACCGCGCATTGAAGGCCATTGCAGAAGGCCGCTTCGACCGCGAAATCGTGCCCTTCGGCGACTTCAAGATGGACGAGACCGCCCGTCTTTCCACACTGGAGAAGATGGCCACGCTGGAGCCGGTGGACCCGACCTACCCCTCCATCACGGCAGCGGTCTCCAGCTCCACCTGCGATGCTGCCGCCGCCGTGCTGGTGGTGTCCGAGGCCGCGCTCAAGCGCTACAACCTCACGCCGCGCGCCCGCATCCACCACATCAGCGTGCGCGCCGACGATCCCATCTGGCATCTGACGGCTCCGATTCCGGCCACGGAATATGCGCTCAAGAAGGCCGGCATGACCATGGCCGATATCGATCTGGTCGAGATCAACGAAGCCTTCGCGTCGGTGGTCATGGCCTGGCTCAAGGAGACCGGCTACGACCATGCCAAGACCAACGTCAATGGCGGCGCCATCGCTCTGGGCCATCCGCTGGGAGCCTCTGGTGCCAAGCTCATGACGACCTTGCTGCATGAGCTCGAGCGCACGGGCGGCCGCTATGGCCTGCAGACCATGTGCGAAGGCGGTGGTCAGGCCAACGTGACCATCATCGAACGACTCTGATAGCGAGCAATACAGGCACTCAAGGAGTGCCTGTATTTCCGTTGATGAGTCCCTTTCGGTCACACGAGTTCGCAGTTTCGCAAGTCACCCCATAAAAAACCAACGGAGACAAGGACATGCAAGACAACGCAACGGATACGGATCGCAGAGCATTTCTCATGGCCGCAACGGCCACCGCTGCTGCAGCGGCATTTCCTGCTGCCCAGGCACAAGCCAAGGTTGCAGCACAAAGCAACACCCCTGCAGACGCCATGAGCCTGGCAGAGCAACTGCGCAAGGGTGAGGTAACGCCCTTGGAGCTGCTGGATGCCACGATTGCCAAGGTGGAGGCTTTGCCCGGGCTCAACGCCGTGGTCATCAAAGACTACGAGCAAGCACGCGCCCATGCCCAAAAACTGTCGGGACTGAGTGCAGCCCAGCGCAAGAGCGCTACAGCGCAGGCCGCTTTGTGGGGTGTTCCCTTTGTGCTCAAGGATCTGGGTGTGAGCATGGCTGGCACCGTGACCTCTCAGGGCTGCACTTTCTTCAAGGATGCGGTGGCCACACACGACTCCACTCTGGTGCAGCGCTACAAGGCCGCAGGCCTGAACATCTTTGGCAAGACAGCCTCGCCAGAGTTCGGCATGACCACCACCACGGAGTCCAGGCTCTATGGCGTCACCCGCAACCCCTGGAGCGCCAGCCATACGACCGGAGGCTCTTCCGGTGGCACGGCTGCGGTCGTGGCGGCAGGTATCTTGCCCGTGGGGCATGCCAGCGATGGCGGTGGCTCCATTCGCATTCCGGCCGCGCATTGCGGCCTGTTTGGCCTCAAGCCCAGTCGTGGGCGTGTGCCGGCAGGGCCTGACTCTCTGGATGGCGCCATTGGCCTGTCTGCCAACCACGTTATCAGCCGCTCGGTGCGCGACAGCGCCTTGCTGCTGGATCTGAGTGCGGGTCCTGAGCTTGGCTCTCGCGTGCGCCCCGGCAGCGATGTGCAGGGCAGCTACCTGAAGGCTTTGAATCAGCCGCCCGAGAAGAAGCTGCGCATTGCAGTCTGGCGCAAGAACTACTTTGGCTCTCCGGTGCACCCCGAATGTCTGGCTGCCATGGACAAGGCAGCCAAGGCCTGTGAGGCCATGGGCCATATCGTCGAAGAAGCCATGCCCGAGTTGCCCGTGGCAGAAATCTTTGCCGGCATGGGGCCAGGCATGTCCGCAGGCTTGCTCAGCGCCATCGACTACCGTGAAAAGCAGCTGGGCCGTGCCGTGCGCGAAGACGAGCTGGAGCCGCTGAACTGGGCTGCCCTGCAGGGCGCGAAAAAAGCCTCTGCACTGGATCTTTATCGCGGACGCGCCGGCTTTGACAAGGCGGGGCGCCTGATCGATGCCTTCTTGACCCAATACGACCTGATTCTGACTCCGACCACGGCGGTGCCTGCGCAGAAGATTGGCGCTCTGAGGCTGGATCAGCCTTATGAGAGCTATGCCGCTGAAGCCATGAATTCCTCGGCTTTCACGTCGCTGTTCAACATCAGCGGACACCCCGCCATGTCCGTGCCTTTGCACTGGACGGCAGATGGCCTGCCCGTGGGTTCGCACTTTGTGGCGGCTTTTGGTGGCGAAGGGCGCTTGCTGCGCCTGGCGGTCCAACTGGAGCAGGCCATGCCCTGGGCGCAGCGCATGCCCGATCTCTCTGCCTTCAAGGCCTGAAGGAGAGTTGGTTGATGGATAGACGCAACTTCATTCAAGGGGCTGGGGCCGCGGTTGCAGCGGCAGCGCTGCCCTCTGGAGCGAAAACGCAGACTGCGAGCCAGTCAGCAGATCAAGGAGCAGGCATGGACGGATACGCATGGGCCGAGCAGATTCGCCGTGGTGATGTGACCCCCCTGGAGGCGCTGGATGCCGCCATTGCGCGTGTCGAGGCCTTGCCCAAGCTCAATGCCGTGGTCATTAAGGACTATGAGCTGGCGCGCAATCAGGCTAGGAGCATGTCTGCTCTGGGGGCAGCAGCACGCGAGCAGGCCACACAAAAGGCGGCAATGTGGGGTGTACCGTTTCTGATCAAGGATCTGAACCAGTACATGAAGGGCACGGTCACCACCAATGGCTGCCGCTTCTACAAAGGGGCAGTGGCCGACTACGACAGCACCCTGGTGGCACGCTACAAGGCGGCGGGCCTCAATATCTTTGGCAAGACGGCATCGCCAGAGTTCGGCCAGACTGCCACGACCGAGTCCTTGCTCTACGGTCAGACGCTCAACCCCTGGAACAGCAAGCACAGCGCTGGCGGCTCCTCCGGCGGTGCGGCGGCCGTGGTCGCTGCAGGCATCTTGCCCGTGGTGCATGCCAGCGATGGTGGCGGCTCCATTCGCATTCCGGCTTCGGCCTGCGGCGTGTTCGGCCTCAAGCCCAGTCGTGGTCGCCTGCCTGCAGGCCCGGTCAACATGGAAGGCTGGATGGGCTTGTCCATGAACCATGTGGTCAGCCGTACGGTGCGTGACAGCGCGCATCTGCTGGATTTGACGCGCGGCCCTGAAGATGGTTCGCGGGTAATCCCTCCACGCGATGTGGAAGGCAGTTATCTGCAGGCGCTGGCTCAGCCTGAGAAGAAGCTGCGCATTGCCGTCTGGCAGAAAAACTATTTCGGCGTGCCGGTGCATCCCGATTGCCAGGCGGCACTCGACAAAGCCATCAAGGCGTGCCTGGCACTCGGTCATGAAGTCGTAGAGGCCATGCCCGAGCTGCCGGTGGCCGAGATGTTCACCGGCATGGGCGTGATGACTTCGGTGGGCATGATGGTCACCATCAGCCAGCGTGAAAAGCTGCTGGGCCGGGCCGTGCGCGAGGATGAGCTGGAGCCGCTGGACTGGCAGTCGCTGCAAAAAGCCAGGACTTACACCGCCGAGCAGATGTTTCTGGCGCGTGGCAGCTTTGATACGGGCGGGCGCATTCTCGATCAGTTCCTGAACCAGTACGACCTGATCCTGACGCCCACCACGGCGGCACCTTCGCCGCTGCTGGGCAAGCTCTCGCTCAATCAGCCATACGAATCCTTCATTGGAGAGGCGATGAAGTCCTCGCCCTATACGGCGCTGTTCAACATGAGTGGCCAGCCTGCCATGTCCGTGCCCATGCACTGGACGGCAGACAACGTGCCGGTGGGCGCGCATTTTGCGGCCCGCTTTGGCCGTGAAGGCCGCCTGCTGCGCCTGGCCGCCCAGCTTGAGCAAACCGTTCCATGGGCAGGCCGGATGCCGGATCTGTCCGTTTTCAAAGCGTAATTTCAAGAAGGCAGGGCCGGCATGACAGCCGCCCTGCATAGCAAGCAAAAGGGGAAAGAAATGGGTATTTGCAACCAGAGAACCGTCGTCATCACCGGTGCAGGCGGTGGCCTGGGCCGCGCTTACGCGCTGGCCTTCGCGCAAGAAGGTGCAAATGTGGTGGTCAACGACATCCGTGCCGAAGCCGCTCAGGCCGTGGCCGATGAAGTCAAGGCCGCAGGCGGCCAGGCCATTGCCAACACGGGCGACATCACCACGGTGGCTGGCGCGCAGTCGATTCTGGATGCCACGCTGGCTGCTTTCGGCGATGTGAACGTCATCGTCAACAACGCCGGCGTGCTGCGTGACCGCATGTTCCTGAGCCTGTCCGAAGAAGACTGGGACATGGTCATGCGCGTGCACCTGCGCGGCCACTTCTGCATGGCCAAGGTGTTCGGCGGCTACTGGCGCGACCAGAAGAAGGCGGGCAAGGATGTGGATGCCCGCATCATCAACACCAGCTCTGGCGCGGGCCTGCAAGGCTCCATCGGCCAGAGCAACTACGCAGCAGCCAAGGCCGGTATCGCCGGCCTGACGCTGGTGCAGGCCGCCGAGCTGTCGCGCTACGGCATTACCGTCAACTGCCTGGCACCTGCTGCGCGCACCTCCATGACCGAAGGCGCCATGCCCGATATGGTCAAGAAGCCTGAATCCGGCTTTGACGTCTGGGACCCCATGAACGTGGCCTCCATCGTGGTCTGGCTGGGCAGCAGCGAGTCCAAGCATGTGACGGGCCGCTGCTTTGAAGCCAAGGGCGGCGAGCTGTCCGTGGCCGACGGCTGGTTCACCGGCAAGATCCATGACAAGCAAGGCCGCTGGGAGCCTTCCGAGCTGACGGCCGTGGTCAATCAGCTGATTGCCGAAGGCAAGACTCCCCAGAAGGTCTACGGCACCTGATGCCGGATGCCAGGAGCCGGGTCGCAGTACCCGGCTTTTTTCCCCTTTGATGAAGAACTCAGGACGCGAGCCATCATGGATTTAAGTCTGAACGAAGAACAAAAAATGATCGCCGAAAGCGCGGCGGTGTTTTTGCAGGAAAAAAGCAGCTCGGCGCAGGTGCGCAAGGTCTCTGAAACCGAAGGTGGCCTGGACCGCGCTTTGTGGCAAGAGACTGTGGACATGGGCTGGTGCAGCGTGTCCTTGCCTGAAGCCGCTGGCGGCATGGGGCTGGGCTTGCGCGAGCTGGTGCTGCTGCAGGAGAAGATGGGCTACCACCTGGCTTGCGTGCCCTTTTTTGATGCGGTCGTGGCCGTGACCCCGTTGTGGCAGGCCCTGAGCCAGACCGAAGCTGGACTGCCCGTGGTGGAGCGCCTGGCTGCATCCGGCCAGATTTGCGTGCTGGGCATGACGGTGCGCGGCGAGTTGCCCGCAGCGGCGACGGTTAACGCCGACGGCGATACCTTGGTGTTGAACGGCCAGTGGAGCCAGGTGGGCTCGGGCGCTCATGCCGATGTGTTTTTGCTGCCCGCCACGCTGCCTTGCGGCTCGCTGGGCCTGCTGGAAGTCAGCGCCAAGGCCGAAGGCCTGAGCGTGCAAGCCCTCAAGACTATTGATGCCACGCGCAGCAGCGCCAATGTGACGGCGACCAATGTGAAGCTGACAGGTGCTGCCGTTCTTATCTATGGCGAAGCACTGACCAAGCTGTGGGCGCAGACGCGCAATGTGGCCGCCATTGCTCTGGCCGCCGAGCAGGTCGGCGTGGCCGAGCGTGCGCTGGACCTGGCTGTGGAATACACCAAGGAGCGCCAGCAATTCGGCAAGGCCGTAGGCAGCTTTCAGGGCGTCAAGCACCGCGCAGCGCAGATGCTGGTGAAGGTGGAGACGGCGCGCTCTGCCGTTTATGCTGCAGCTTTCATAGCTGATAGTGCTTGTGAATCAACAGATCTGACTTACTTTGCAGCGCAAGCCCGCACAGATGCTACGGAAGCTGCTCTCTTTTCTACGCGTGAAAGCATTCAGCTGCACGGTGGCGTGGGCTTTACCTGGGAGTTCGATCCGCATCTGTTCTTCCGCCGCGCGCAGGCATCCAGCCAGCGCATGGGCACGGTGGAGCAGTGGCGCGAGCAGATTGCGGTGCGCTTGCTGGATACGGCGGAAGAAGATCAGATGGCGGAGGCAGCATGAACATGCAGGAATCGGAAATCAACGAAGCCTTTCGCGCCGAGGTGCGTGAATGGATGGCTCAGCACCTGACGGGCAAGTTCGCGCCTCTCAAGCATGCGGCGGGTCTGGGCTCTGATGGCTATGACGCGCAGCTGGCCAAGGAGTGGGAGCAGGAACTGGCCAAGGGCGGCTGGACGGGCCTTGGCTGGGATGTGCAATACGGCGGGCGCAATGCACCGCTGGCCCAGCAAGTCATCTTCCACGAGGAATATGTGCGCTGCGGCGGCCCCGGCCGTATCGGCCACATTGGCGAGACGCTGCTGGCACCCACGCTGATGGCTTTTGGTACGCCCGAGCAAAAGCAGCGCTTTCTGCCCGGCATTCTGGCCGGCACCGATTACTGGGCTCAGGGCTATTCCGAGCCCGGCGCAGGTTCCGACCTGGCCGCCATTCGCACCAAGGCCCGCCGCGATGAAGCCACGGGCGAGTGGGTGATCGACGGCCAGAAGGTCTGGACATCGTGGGCCCATGAGTCCGAATGGATTTTTGTGCTGGCGCGTACCGAAGAGGGCAGCACCCGCCACTCGGGCCTGAGCCTGCTGCTGGTCCCTATCAACCAGCCGGGCGTGGAAGTGCGTGCCATTCGCCAGATCACCGGTGGCTCGGAGTTCAACGAAGTCTTCTTCGATGGCGCACGTACCGAAGGCGCACTGCATCTGGGCCCAGTGGGCGATGGCTGGAAAGTGGCCATGTACTTGCTGGGCTGCGAGCGCGGTGCCTCAACGCTGGGCCAGCAGGCGCATTTCCGCCATGAGCTGGACTTGATCATCGACCTGGCCAAGCGCAATGGCACTGCGCGTGACCCGCTGATTCGCCAGCGCCTGGCCAAGGCCGATATGGGCCTGCAGACGCTGCGTGCCCATGCGCTGCGCTCCAGCGACGAAAACACGCCATTCCGTGTGGCTTCGGTCTCCAAGTACGCATGGTCCAACTGGCACCGCGATCTGGGCGAGCTGGCCATGGATGTGCTGGGCGAGCAGGGCGAGCTGGCGCTGAGCGATCCGGCCTTGGCTCCGCTGCAGCAGCTGTGGCTGGTCAGCCGTGCGGACACGATCTATGCAGGCACCAATGAAATTCAGATGAACCTCATGGCCGAGCGCGCTTTGGGCATGCCGCGCTGATAGCAGGGGCGACTTGATCGGAGAGCAGAGTACTCCGATTGGCATAGAAAAAATGCTGCAATCCAAGGGTTTTTGCTCATGGTTTGCAGCATTTTTACGTTTTGAATGTCGGTCTGGCGACATTAGGGAATGACCTATCGTCCAAAGTGACGATGCTGCAATGCAGCGAGGACCTGAAGATCAAGCTAACTACCTTCTAAATGACACATGATTAGCGCTCCCTCCTACGTTGCCCCCCACGGTCTGCTCAAAGACAAAACTGTGCTCGTTACCGCTGCTGCTGGCGCCGGTATTGGCTTCTCTGCTGCAAAACGTGCAGCAGAAGAGGGCTGCAAAGCCTTGTATATCTCGGATGTGCACGAACGTCGTCTGGCAGAGGCCGTGGAGCAGATCAAGAAAGATACGGGTTTGACCCAGGTCTTTGGCAAGCTCTGCGACGTGAGCAAGGAAGAGCAGGTTCAGGCACTGATCACCGAAGCCGACCAGGCCATGGGCGGCATCGACGTGCTGATCAACAACGCAGGTCTTGGCACCAGCTGCAAGGTTGTCGACATGAGCGACGACGAGTGGGGCAAGGTCATCGACATCACGCTGACCGGCACCTTCCGCATGACGCGCGCCGCACTCAAGGTCATGCAGCCACGCGGCAAGGGCGTGATCGTGAACAACGCCTCCGTGCTGGGCTGGCGCGCTCAGACCGAGCAGGCCCACTACGCAGCCGCCAAGGCGGGCGTGATGGCTTTCACACGCTGCTCGGCGCTGGAAGCGGCCGAGTTCGGCATCCGCATCAACGCGGTGGCACCTTCGATTGCCATCCACGCCTTCCTCAAGAAGTCGGCTTCTGAAGAGCTGCTGGCCAAGTTGTCCGAAAAGGAAGCCTTTGGCCGCGGTGCCGAGCCTTGGGAAGTGGCCAACGTCATGATTTTCCTGGCCAGCGACTACTCCTCGTACATGACGGGCGAAGTGGTGTCCGTCAGCTCGCAAAGGGCTTGATTCATGAGCGACGTCGCAGAAAAAGTCTTGTTTGACTCGGCCGCATCGGTGCTGGCCTCCGTGGGCCGCCAGTTGGGCGAGACCGAGTGGATGCCCATCAGCCAGGAGCGCATCAACCAGTTTGCCGATGCCACGGGCGATCACCAGTGGATTCATGTCGACCCCGAGCAGGCCAAGAACGGCCCCTTCGGTGCCTGTGTGGCTCACGGCTATCTGACGCTGTCTCTGGCCAATCTGTTCCTGCCCCAGCTGGTGGCCTATAGCGGCCTGAAGATGGGCGTGAACTATGGCTGCGAGAAAGTGCGCTTTCCCGCCCCCGTGCTGGTGAACAGCTTGGTGCGCGGCAGCGGTGAAGTCGTGGCGGCAACGCCGATTGGTGAGGATGGTGTGCAGGTCACGATCCGCATCACGGTGCAGGTGAGAGATCAGGATAAACCCGGGTGTGTGGTGGAAACCATCAGCCGACTGTTTTTCAGCCCGGAAAATTGAGTGTGTGCCAATGTCCGCATCCGCTGACATTGGCATTTTTTGAGAAGAGGAATGAGCTACCAAAAGAGTGGCCAGCCTCTGAAGGGCAGTAACCACTGCTCAAGGCGCGACGAAGAGAAAGTTAGGAGACAGATCATGAAAGACGCAGTCATCGTTTCGACGGCACGTACCCCCATCGGCAAGGCTTACCGTGGAGCCTTCAACGACACCGAAGCACCGGTGCTGGGTGGGCACGTCATTCGTGCGGCCTTGAACAAGGCCAATGTGGCTGGCGCCGATGTGGATGATGTCATTTTGGGCATTGCCGCACAGCAAGGCACGCAGGGCTACAACCTGGGTCGTCTGTGTGGTTACACCGCAGGTCTGCCAGAGTCCGTGGGCGGCATGGTCATTGACCGCATGTGCGCTTCGGGCCTGATGAGCATTGCCACCGCTGCCAAGGGTGTGATGACCGGCGAGATGAACATCGCTGTGGCCGGTGGTCTGGAGTCCATCTCTCTGGTACAGAACAAGTACAAGAACGCCTACCGTGCACAGTCCAAGGCCGTGCTGGCTGCAGAGCCGACGGCCTACATCCAGATGATCGAGACGGCCGAGCTGGTTAGCCAGCGCTACGGCATCAGCCGCGAAGCCCAGGATGAGTACTCACTGCGCAGCCAGCAGCGCGTGGCAGCGGCTCAGGCCAAGGGCTTGTTCGACGACGAAATCGTGCCACTGACCACGACCAAGCAGCTGTTCGACAAGGAAGGCAATGTCACTGGCAGCGAAGAAGTCACGCTGACCCGCGACGAAGGCAACCGCGCCGAAACCACGCTGGAAAGCCTGGCCAAGCTCAAGCCCGTGTGGAAGAACGGCCAGTGGGTGCCGGAAGGCCAGTTCATCACGGCTGGCAATGCCTCGCAGCTGTCCGACGGTGCCAGCGCCTGCGTGGTGATGAGCGCTGACGAAGCCAAGGCCCGTGGCCTGGCACCTCTGGGCACCTATCGCGGCGTGGCCGTGGCAGGCTGCCGTGCCGATGAAATGGGTATTGGTCCCGTCTACGCCATTCCCAAGCTGCTCAAGCAGCATGGCTTGACCGTGGGTGACATTGGCCTGTGGGAAATCAATGAAGCCTTCGCCTGCCAGGTGATCTACAGTCGCGATCAGATGGGAATTCCCGATGACCGTCTGAACGTCAACGGCGGTGCCATCTCCATTGGTCACCCCTTCGGTATGTCCGGTGCGCGTCTGGTGGGTCATGCCCTGCTGGAAGGTCGCCGCCGCGGTGTGCGTTTTGTAGTTGTGAGCATGTGTATTGGCGGCGGCATGGGCGCTGCTGGCCTGTTTGAGCTGAACTAATCTGTCTGAAGTCGATTTCAACGAGGAGTTGAACATGATGGACAGCGCTTTCGCCAAAATGGGTTTCTTCAGCTATTCACCAAGCTCTATTGCTTGCGTGATGAAGGATGTACCCGTATTCGATACCCCGGCTCCCGTTCGCACGTCGAGCGATGTGCCTTTTGTGACCGCCGAGCAGTTCAGTGCGCTGATCAGTCAGCTCTATGAAGCGGCCATGGACCCCGAAGGCTGGAAGCCTTTTCTGGAGTCCTTGCGCCTGCAGCTGGGCGGCAACTACGCGTCGTTGATCGTGCGTCCAGGCAGTGCCGATGACGTGGGTCTGATCGTCTCCGCTGCGGGCGACCGCCGCGATTTGATGCCCAACTGCCCCAAGATCAGCATGAGTCCGTTTCGCAGCATGCCTACGGATCGCATCGTGACGGTGGGTGATGTGATGCCCGAGTCGGAGTGGAGAGCTTCGAGCTACTACAACGACTGGTGCAAGCAGTTGCAGGTCTTCCATGTCATGGCGGCCGACATCGTCACCAAGGACAGCTGTGTTTATGGGCTGCGCATCACGCGCCCCGAAGGTGCTCCGGCTTTCACCAAGCAAGAGCGTGCCTTTGGCGCCATGATGCTGCCGCACATCAAGCGTGCGCTGAACCTGCACCTGTCGGTGAACCAGGATAGACAGGTCATCTCTCTGTACAGCAAGGCCACGGCTCAGCTGATGGTGGGGGTGGTTATCCTGGATCAGAACGGCAACGTGCTGGAGTGCAATCCGGCTGCGGCCAGCATTCTGGACATGCAGGACGGACTGAAGATCTCCGGCGGCATGCTGGAGGCCAACTACGCCAACGACAACCGCAAGCTGCAGCGCCTGATCAAGGATGCGCTCATGCACACCCAGGTCTCGCGTCTGTCCATGACCGAAGGCATGTCGGTGAGCCGTCAGTCCGGCCAGCTCAACTGGGGCGTGGTGGTGCAAAGCATCTCCCCCGATGAGTGGACCGAAGGCAAGCAGCGCCCCAGCGTCGCCGTCTTTGTGCGCGACACCGGCGGCAAGGCGGATCCACCCGTGAAGCTGGCCCAGCAGCTGTTCCAGCTGACACCGGCCGAGACTTCACTGGCGATTCAGCTGGCCAACGGCCTGTCCCTGGAGGAAGCCGCCGAGGCACTCAATATCCGTCGCAACACGGCACGTGCTCATCTGCGCTCCATCTTTTCTAAGACGGGCGTGCGCCGCCAGACCGAGCTGGTGCGCATCTTCCTCAACAGCTTGGCCTGGCTGGGCAACAAGTAAGCCGTTGCGGGAACAATCCTCAAAAAGCGGGCTCAGGCCCGCTTTTTGCTGCCTGCGTGTTTAGGGCTTCTTCAGAGTGTGAGGGCGAGGCGTTCTCATGGAGCCCGACATGAAGATGGCGATGCAGGTAAAGCAAAGCACCAGCAGCATGGCTCCGCGCAGGCCAAAGGTCTGGCCTACAAAGCCCAGGGCGGGCGGGCCTACCAGCAAGGCGACGTAGCCAATGGTGGCCACGGCCTTGACGCGCTCGGCCATCTGGCCACCGCCCTCGGCCGCGGCAGACAGGGCCACCGGAAATCCCAGTGCCGCGCCCAGGCCCCAGCACATGACGGCCACGCCTGCCAGCACCTGGCTGTGGCCCAGAGCCACAAAGGCTACGCCGGCGGCCGCCAGGATGATGCTGGCGCGCACCACCACCAGACGGCCAAAGCGCTTGAGCAAAAAGCTGCCACCAAAGCGGCCCAGCGTCATCATGGCGGCAAACACCACAAAGATCATGGAGCCCAGCGCCGCGCTGAAACCATGCTCATCGACCAGCAAGATGGGCAGCCAGTCATAAGCCGCGCCTTCGGTCAGGGCCATGGCAAAGACCACGAATCCAATCATCAGCACGCGCGTGTCGCGCCAAACCGAGGCCTGCGCTGTGGTGGCTTGCGTGGCAGATTTTTCCTCGGCACTCTGCATGCCAAGGCCTGCAGGAATGTGCGCGGCAAAGCGCCACAGCAGCAGGCTGATGACGACAAAAGTTCCGCTGAGGTGGACTGCAACAGGAATATGAGCGGCATTGGCAAGCAGCCCCAGCAAGGCGCCCAGCAATGTTCCCAGGCTGAAGCAGCCGTGCAGGATGTGCATGACATGCTGGCCGGATTCGTGCTCTACGACGGCAGCATCCATGTTGATGGAAATTTCAGCCGTGCCCATGCCCCAGCCAAAAAAGCCCAGTCCCAGGCCGACCAGGGGCTGAAGCCCGGTGACGACGCCTGCGCCCATGGTGAGCAAGGAAATGCAGACCATCGACAGGCCCAGCAGCATGGTGAAGCGCGTGCCGCGCTTTTGAATGATGCGGCCTGCAAGGAGCACGCCGCACATGGAGCCCACGGACAAACCCGCCAGCACCATGCCCATCTGGGCAATGGAAGCACCAATTGCATCGCGAATAGCTGGTGTGCGCGTTACCCAGGAGGCCAGTGCCAGGCCGGGAATGAAGAAGTAGACGAAAAGCGCAATCTTTCTGCGTTGCAGAGGCGTTGGCATGGGATGCTCAGTATGTTGTACAAACGTACATTATATGTACAGATGTACCATATGCGTAGATTTTGATCGGAAGCAGAGACAAGCAAGGATATGAACAGCACAACGAAAAGGCGCTATGACCCGGCGCGGCGCGACCGGATCATTGAAGCAGCGCTGGAGGTGATTGCCATTCACGGCGTGGCCGGCACCACGCACCGGCGCGTGGCCGAGGTGGCCGATGTGCCGCTGGGGGCAATGACTTATTACTTCCAGGGCATGGAGCAGCTGCTCCATGAAGCCTTCAGCAAGCTGGCAGACGATATGTCGCGCCAGATGCTGAGCAGGCTGGAGCAGGCAGCGAGCAAGGACGAGGCGTGCCAGGCCATCATTGACCTGATATGCAATGAACTCTGGACCTGCGAGCGCAACTGGGTGCTGGTCTTCGAGATGTCTGCCTACGCGGCCAGAACGCCTAGCGGGCGACCGCTGCTGCAGCGCTGGATGGGTTGGGTAGAAGGCTATATGAGCCGTTACTTTGATCCCAGCACCGCCAAAATTCTGGACGCGTTCATTGACGGTGTGGTCATGCACAACCTGGTCACCAAGAACCACATCAACCGCGAGGAAGTGACGGAGTTCGTGCGCCGGATCACGGTCTGAGGCCTAAAGCTGTGGGAAAGTTTGCTATTGAATAAAGAGCTTATAGCGCCTATCTGCTATTGATTTCAGATAAAAATTGATCGGAAAATCAATTGCAGAAAGCGCTAGCAGCTCCTATTTTGAGAAGCGGGTTGGCAGGAGGAGCCGTCATAGCCCGCCCTGCAGCAACTCTCCAGTCATGTCAGGCGCAGGCCTTGCTCTCGCGCAGTGCGGCAATATCGCTCTCTGCATAGCCCACGCTGGCCAGCAAGGCGTCCGTATCCTGACCGATGCGCGTGCCGGGCACAGGCTGGCGTGCAGGCGTGCGTGAAAAGCGCGGCGCGGGCGCGGGCTGACGCTGGGTTTTGCCATCGACCTCCAGATCCACAAACATCTGACGCTCGGCGTTGTGCGGGTGGCTGGGCGCATCGGCCAGGCTCAGCACGGGGGCAAAGCAGACATCGCTGCCTTCCAGCTCCTCGCACCACTGCGCCTGCGTCTTGCTGCGCACCACGTAGGCCACGCGGGCCTTGAGGGCGGGCCAGTCGCTGGTCTTGTACTGGCGCTTGGGGTCTGCGTCCGTCAATCCCAGTTTTTGCAGCAGCAGCGCATAGAACTGCGGCTCGATGGCACCCAGCGTGATGTGCTTGCCATCGGCGCATTCAAACACTTCGTAGAACGGCGAGGTGTTCAGGAAGTGGTTGTGCGCCGGCTCATCCTGCCAGTAGCCCATGCCGCTGCGCATCTGGTGAATCAGCCCGCTCATGGCGGCCACACCGTCAATCATGGCGGCGTCCACCACCTGGCCCTTGCCTGATTTTTGCGCTTCAAAAATGGCGCACAGGATGCCGAAGAGCAAAAACATGCCGCCGCCCGCCATATCGCCCACGATGGTGGGCGGCAGCACCGGGGCCTGGCCGGGCCGCATGGACGTGGCCATCACGCCAGTCAGCGCCACATAGTTGATATCGTGGCCAGCCGCCTGGGCCAGCGGGCCGGTCTGGCCCCAGCCGGTGACGCGGCCAAAGACCAGGCGCGGCGCGCGTTTGGCCACTTCTTCGGGGCCAAAGCCTAGGCGCTCCATCACGCCGGGGCGAAAGCCCTCGATCAATGCGTCGGCCGATTCAATGAGCTTCCATGCAGCCTCGCGTCCGGCTTCGGACTTGAGGTCGAGTGCAATCGATTTCTTGCCCCGGTTCTGCGCCATGCGTGGGTAGTGAGAGGCAGTCGCATGATCGGCGCTGCGCTCTATGAGGATGACCTCGGCCCCCATATCGGCCAGCATCATGCCGGCGAAGGGGCCTGGCCCTATGCCGGAAAACTCGATGATGCGCAGGCCGCTCAAAGGGCCTGATCCGTGGGTTGGGTTGTGATGCTCTGTGTTCATTCTTGTCTCCTGCAAGGCTGCAATGTCTTCACTTTTGCCCAGCTGCAGCACGCTGACCCCGTCCGTTTGGAGTATGTAGCGACCCGAGGTGCAACCAACACTGTGGGCTTCAAACCCGAACAAGGAGATAAGAACAATGTTCAGACTGGATGGAAAAGTGGCACTGGTCAGCGGCGCGGGTCGCGGCATGGGCTTTGGCATTGCACAGGCCTTGGCCACGCAGGGCGCGCATGTGGTGGTCAACGACTTTCATGCCGACCGTGCTGAAAGCGCCGCGCGTCAGTTGCAGGAGATGGGTTTCAAAGCCTCGGCCCAGGCAGCCGATCTGACCGACCGTGCAGCGATCTTTGCCATGGTCGACCGTATCAAGGCCGAAGTGGGCACTGTCGATATCTTTGTGCACAACGCTGGCATCCCCGCGCAAGGCTGGGGCTACACACCGTTTCTGCAGTCGCCAGAGTCCGAATGGAATGCCTGGCTGCAGCTGAATCTGCACGGCCTGATGCACGCCTGCCAGGCCATGCTGCCCGCCATGCAGGAAAAGGGCTGGGGCCGTATCGTGGCCATCAACTCTGACGCCGCGCGCACGGCCACCGGCATGGGCCTGTGCGCCTATGGCGCGGCCAAAGCAGCGGCGATTGGCTTTATCCGCAACCTGTCGGGCGAAGTCGGCCCGCATGGCGTGACGGCCAATGCGCTGTCGCTGGGCACCATGAACAACTGGGAAGGTGCGGAAAAGATCGCCAAGCGCGGCACCTCCGTGGGCCGTGCCGGATCGCCCCAGGATGTGGGTGCGGCGGTGACCTACCTGGCTTCCAAGGAAGCCGAATGGGTCAACGGCCAGGTGTTGCCGGTCAACGGTGGCGGCGTGGTGTCCTGATCCACTGAAGGCGCAAGTTTGCGCTGAAGCCTTGGCTCCAAAGCCTTCCAGTCTCGCAAGAGCTGGAAGGCTTTTTTCATGGAACTGCCTGCGAAGAGATGCGCGCCCTGAGTCTGCAGAGCAGGGCTAGCAGGGCTAGCAGGGCTAGCAGGGCTCAGCCTGAGGTCTTGATGCTGTTCATTATTTTGATAGCAAAAAACACCGCATCTACAGCCATTTCAGGCGTCTTTTCTCATAGTCTGCACCTAGTCTGAATCAAGTAGGTTTGGCCAAAATCCGTATGGCAATCTGAAAAAGAACTCGACAACTAGCGATGTGAGGAAAGCAGATGGAGGCATTGATCTTTGACCATGTCCGTACGCCCCGGGGCAAGGGCAAACCGGATGGCGCTTTGCATGAGGTGACGCCGGTGTGGCTGGCGGCCCAGCCGCTGGTGGCGCTGCGTGAGCGCAACCAGCTCGACACCAGCGTGGTGGACGACGTTGTCATGGGCTGCGTGGTGCCCGTGGGCGAGCAGGGCGGCAACGTGGGTCGCATGGCCGTGCTGCAGGCCGACTATGCGCAGACCGTGGCCGGTGTGCAGCTCAACCGCTACTGCGGCTCGGGTTTGGAAGCGGTGAGCTTTGCGGCTGCCAAGGTCATGTCCGGCCAAGCCGATATGACGATTGGCGCAGGTGTGGAAATGATGTCCCGTGTGCCCATGGGATCGGATGGCGGTGCCTGGGCGCAAGACCCGCAACTGGCCAACAAGACCTATTTCGTCATGCAGGGCATTTCTGCGGATTTGCTGGCATCGCTGCGCGGCCATAGCCGCCGCGATCTGGATGCCTATTCGGCTGAAAGCCACCGCCGTGCGGCGCAGGCCTGGGCCGAAGGGCGTTTCGACAAGTCCGTGGTACCAGTCAAAGACTTCCTGGGCATGACGCTGCTGGAAAAGGACGAAACCATTCGCCCCGAAACCACGGTGGATTCGCTGGGCGCACTCAAGCCCGCATTTACCGAAATGGGCCAGAAATACGGCTACGACAGCGTGGCGCTGCAGCGCTATCCGCAGATCGAACAGATTCACCATCATCACCACGCCGGCAATAGCTCGGGCATTGTCGATGGCGCGGCGGCAGTGTTGATTGGAACGGCAGAAGCGGGTGCCAAGCAGGGCATGAAGCCACGCGCGCGCATCCGCAGCTTTGCCAGCATTGGCTCTGAGCCCACGCTGATGCTGGATGGCCCGGCCCACGCAGCGCGCAAGGCGCTGGCGCGTGCGCAAATGCAGGCTTCGGACATTGATCTGTGGGAGCTGAACGAAGCCTTTGCCACCGTGGTGCTGACCATGATGGAAGAGCTGAACATTCCCCATGACCGCATGAACGTCAACGGCGGCGCGATTGCCATGGGCCATCCGCTGGGGGCCACGGGCGCCATGATTATCGGCACGGTGCTCGATGAGCTGGAGCGAACGGGCAAGCGCACGGCGCTGATCAGCCTGTGCGTGGCAGCGGGCATGGGCTCGGCCATGATCATCGAACGCGTGTGAGACAGGGAGCAATAACAATGACAACAGAGATCATTCGCTACGCCGTGGATGTCGACGGCATCGCCACGCTGACGCTGGACTATCCCGGCAAGACCATGAATGTGATCGACCAGGCTTTCATGGACAGCCTGGACGCCTGCATAGCACGCATTAAGAGCGATGAAAAAGTGCGCGGCGCCATCATCACCTCGGGCAAGGACAGCTTTGTCGCTGGCGCTGACCTGATGGGCATGGAAGCCAATATCGACGCCATGGCTGATCTGCCCGTGGCCGAGCTGTTCGAGTCCTGCGCTTCGCTGTCCAGACTGCTGCGCAAGCTCGAAACCTTGGGCAAGCCGCTGGTGGCGGCGATTAACGGCATGGCGCTGGGCGGTGGCTATGAAATCTGCCTGGCCTGCCATCACCGCATCGCGGCCGATGCGCCTTCGGTCATGGTTGGCCTGCCAGAAGCGCAAGTCGGTTTGCTGCCCGGCGCTGGCGGCACGCAGCGCCTGCCGCGCATGATCGGGATTCTGGCGGCCATGCCTTTCCTGATGGAAGGCAAGCAACTGCAGGCTGTGAAGGCCAAGGAAGCCGGACTGGTCAACGAAGTGGTAGCGCCCGAGCAATTGCTGAGCGCTGCCAAAGCCTGGCTGCTGGCCAACCCCACAGCCCAGCAGCCCTGGGATGTGAAAGGCTTTCGCATCCCCGGCGGTGGCCCGCTGGACCCGCGTGTGGCCCCGGCCTTTGTGGTGGGCAACACCATGCTGCAGGCCAAGACCTATCACAACATGCCAGCGCCGCTGTGCATTCAAAGCTGCATCTACGAAGGCTGCCAGCTGCCCATCGACAAGGGCCTGCGCATCGAGAGCAAGTACATGGCGACGCTCTCGCGCAGCCCCGTGGCACGCGGCATGATTCGCACGCTGTTCGTCAACAAGACCAAGGCCGAAAAAGGCATGCACCGCCCCGCAGGTTTTGAGCCTTTCAAGTGCCGCAAGCTGGGCATGATTGGCGCGGGCATGATGGGCGCAGGCATTGCACTGGTGGCGGCGCAGCGTGGCATTGATGTGGTGCTGATCGACCGTGATCAGGCCGCCGCCGACAAGGGCAAGCAGTACGCTGAAAAAGCGCTGGCCAAGCTGGTGGACAAGGGCCGCCAGACCCGCGAGAAGGCCGATGCCATCCTCGCCCGCATCACGCCCAGCACCGATTACGAGCTGCTGCGCGACGCCGACATGGTGGTCGAAGCCGTGTTTGAAGACCGCGCCATCAAGGCCGAGGTAACCAAGAAGCTAGACGCCGTGCTGCCCTCCAGCTGCGTGCTGGCCAGCAATACCTCGGCCCTGCCTATCAGCCTGCTGGCGCAGGCCAGTGAGCGGCCAGATCGCTTTATCGGCCTGCATTTCTTCTCGCCCGCCGACAAGATGCCGCTGGTGGAAGTCATTCGCGGCAAGCAGACTTCGGATGCCACGCTGGCCCAGGCGCTGGACTTTATTGCCCAGCTCAAAAAGACGCCTATCGTCGTCAACGACAAGCGCGGCTTCTTCACCAGCCGCTTTATCGGCGCGTTTGTCGATGACGCCATTGGCATGGTGGCCGAGGGCATCGCTCCCGCGCTGATCGAGAACTGCGCCAAGCATGCAGGCATGCCCGTGGGCCCGCTGGCCATTACCGACGAGCTGTCCATCGACCTGTCCAAACACGCCGGTGAATCACAGGCCAAGGAATTCCCTGACGAGTACAAGCAGGGTCGCTCGGTGCCGGTGATCAACAAGCTGTTTGATCTGGGCCGTCTGGGCCGCAAGGTGGGCAAGGGCTTTTATGACTATGAGGAAGGCGGCAAGCGCATCTGGCCCGGTCTGGCGGGGCTCTACCCGCTGAAAAGCCAGCAGCCCAGTGCCCAAGACCTCAAGCAGCGCATTCTGTATGTGCAGGCCGTGGAAGGCGCGCGCGCCATGGAAGAGGGCGTGTTGCTGGCACCTGCCGATGGCGATATTGGCTCGATTCTGGGTGTGGGATTTCCGGCCTATACCGGCGGCCCGTTCTGCTTTATCGACGGCGTAGGCCTGCCGCAGTTTGTGGCCGAGGCTGATCGCCTGGCCGATCTGTTTGGTGAGCAACTGCGCCCGCCTCAGCTGCTGCGCGATATGGCGGCCAAGGGCCAGACCTTCTACGGAAAAACGGCAAGAACCTGATCCGGTGCTGAGCACGGGTGGGCGGGCGCGTTCACCCGTGATGCAACTCAGCGCAGTCACTCATCCAATAACAAATCAATGCATGGAGACAAGCCATGGATGAAGTCTTTGATTACATCGTCGTCGGTGCCGGATCGGCTGGTGGCACCCTGGCAGCCCGCCTGAGCGAGGGCGGGCAGCACAAGGTTCTGCTGCTGGAGGGCGGAGCAACGCACAAGGATTTGCTGGTCTCCATGCCATCGGGCTGGGGCCAGATGATCAACAGCCCCAAATATTCCTGGGGCCACGAAACCGAGCCCGAGAAGTACGCCGCCAACCGCTCCATCAGCCTGCCGCGTGGCAAGCGCCTGGGTGGCTCGTCTTCCATCAACGGCATGATTTATGTGCGCGGTGATCGCGCTGATTTTGATAGCTGGGCAGCCAGTGGTGCCAAGGGCTGGAGCTATGAAGAGCTGCTGCCGCATTTTGTGCGCACCGAAGATCAGCAGCGCGGCGAAGAAGAATTCACCAAGCCCTGGCATGGCCGGGGCGGGCCGCTGACTGCCAACAATCTGCACAATCCGCATCCCGTATCTCTGGCCATGGTTCAGGCTGCGATTCAGGCCGGTATGCCAGCGTGCAAGGATTTCAACAACGGTCATCCCGATGGTGCGGGCCTGTTCCAGGTCAATCTGAAAAACGGCCAGCGCAGCTCGGTTGCCAAGAATGCCATCGAGCCAGCCATGCAGCGCAAAAACCTGGATGTGCGCACGCAGGTGCTGGTCACGCGCATCGGCATCGAAGCTCTTCGTGCGCGCACCGTGCACTGGAAGGACAAGGCGGGCGGCAGCCACAGCGCCCGCGCCAACAAAGAGATCTTGCTATGCGCTGGTGCGCTGCAGTCGCCCCAGTTGCTGATGCTCTCCGGCATTGGCCCGGCACAGCATCTGCGCGAGATGGGCATTGAGGTCAAGGTTGATCTGCCCGGCGTGGGGGCCAATCTGCAGGACCACGCCATCGTGCCCATGTCCTGGCGTATGAAGGCCGATACTCCCAGCCTCAACCAATCGCTGCGCGGCATGGGGATTGCCGCGTCGCTGCTCAAGTACATGCTGACCAAGCAGGGCGCGATGGCCATGCCTGCGTCGGAGTTTGCCGCCTGGTTCAGCAGCGACGCCAGCTTGCCCTACAACGATATCCAGATTCACGGCCTGCCCGTGACCGGCGATATCGAGGGCTATATGCAAAGCGGCAAGAACTACCGCACCGAAGCCTTTCCCGGCATGACCATGGCGCCTTATCAGGTGCGACCTTATTCGCGCGGGCAGTTGAAGCTCAAGAGCGCCAACCCCGAGGAGCTGGCCAGCATCCGCATGAATTTTCTGCACGACGAGCGCGACCGCAAGGCGCTGCTGTATGGCGTGCGCATGGCCAGCAAGATTGCCCGGCAACCGGCCTTGGCGCATCTGGTGGAAGCGCAGACCCGGCCTGCCCCGAATCTGCAAAGCGACGACGAACTGCTGGACTGGATTGGCATGTATATGGGCTCGGGCCACCACGCCAGCGGCAGCTGCCGCATGGGCGATGCAATGGACCCGCTGACAGTGGTCACGCCCGACCTCAAGGTTAAAGGTGTGGAAGGCCTGCGCGTGATCGATGCATCGGTCATGCCGCATCTGGTGTCGGGCAATACGAATGCAGCCTCGGTCGTGATCGGGGACAAGGGGGCTGATCTGGTGCTGGGGCTGCCAGCTCGGGGCGCTCCTGCACCAGTGTGCGAGGAGCGCCGCGCGGTAGGTGCTCAGCAGCAGGGCCTGCCCCAGGGAGTAGCGGCATGAGCGCTGCGGCTCGCTATGACTATGTGGTTGTGGGTGCCGGCTCGGCTGGCGGCACGCTGGCCGCCAGGCTGAGCGAAGACGGCAGGCACAGCGTATTGCTGCTGGAGGCCGGTGACAGCACGCACCGCTCCCTGTTTGTCACCATGCCTGCGGGCTGGGCGGCAACCACATACAACCCGCGCTATTCATGGATGCATGAGACCGAGCCTGAGGCCTATGCCGGTGGGCGCCGCCTGATGATGCCGCGGGGCAAACTGGTGGGTGGATCTTCTTCCATCAACGGCATGATCTACATACGGGGTCATCGTCAGGATTACGACGACTGGGCTGAGGCTGGTGCCACGGGCTGGTCGTGGCAGGAAATGCTGCCTTACTTTGTGGCCACCGAAGATCAGCAGCATCCGGCCAGCGCGCTGCATGGCAAGCATGGGGTGCTGTCTGCCTATGACCTCCCCAAGGTACATCCCACCACACAAGCGCTGATGGAGGCCGCCGTACAGGCAGGGCTGCCGCGCAGCCGTGACTTCAATGATGGCAAGGCCGAAGGGGTGGGCTTGCTCCAGTTCAATATCCGCAAGGGCCAGCGCTCTTCGGTGGCGCACAACGCCATCGAGCCGGCACTGGCGCGCAAGAACTTCACGCTGCGCTCGCGCTGTACAGTGCAGCGCATCGTGCTGGAGGGCAGGCGGGCCACCGGTGTGGAGTACCGGGATCACCGCGGCGGCCTGCACCGGGTTCATGCCGACAAAGAGGTGCTGCTGTGCGCGGGCGCCATTCAGTCTCCGCAACTGCTGATGCTCTCCGGTATAGGGCCGGCACCGCAGTTGCAGCAACTGGGCATACCGGTGCTCAGCCATGCGCCGGGCGTTGGGCAGAACCTGCAGGACCATTGCACGGCACCGCTGTCATGGAAGCTGAAAAGCGCAGACCAGAGCATGAACCGTTCGTTTACTGGAATGCGCATGTTGTGTTCCCTGCTGCGCTACGGCCTGAGCCGGCAGGGGCCGCTGACCACGCCGCCGGCAGAGCTCGGCATGTATCTCAAGACCGATCCATCGCTGCCCTATCAGGATGTGCAGGTGTTTGGCCTGCCCATGAGTGCTGACCCCGGCAGTCGCAAGCACTCCAGCGCCGCGATGAAGCCCGATGTCTTTGGCGGCATGACGCTGGCGCCCTATCAGGTGCGCCCTTACTCGCGTGGCAGCATCACTTTGAAGACGCCCCATGCAACCGATCACCCGGCCATCCGGATGAACTATCTGCATGACGAGCGCGATCGGCGAACGCTGCTTCATGCGCTGCGATTTCTGCGCACCGTGAGTCAGCAGCCCGCGCTGGCCGCCTTGGTGGAGCAGGAGGTTCAGCCTGGGCCGGATGTGCAAAGCGATGCGCAGTGGCTGGAGTGGATTGCCCCTCAGCTGGCCACCGGCTACCACCCAGTAGGAAGCTGCCGCATGGGGGCGGCAGACGATGAGATGGCCGTGTGCACACCAGACCTGAAAGTCAAAGGCATACAAGGGCTGCGGGTGATTGATGCCTCCCTCATGCCCAACCTGATTTGTGGCAACACCAATGCAGCTGCGGTCGCAATAGGGGCCAAAGGCGCAGACCTGGTGCTGGGGAAACCCGCTTTGCCGCCGGTGACCTGAGCCGCCTCAACACAGAAAAACCAGAACGGAGACAGAGAAAATGAATTTCGATTTCAGTGATGACCAGAATGCCTTGCGCAACGAGATACGCAAATTCCTGAGCAAGGAATCGCCGCTGACCAAGGCGCGTGCCTTGCTGGAGGGTGATGGCTGCTATGACCAGGGTGTGTGGAGCGGCATGGCTCAGCTGGGTGTGACGGGGCTAATGCTGCCCGAAGACTGCGGCGGCATTGGCCTTGGCGCGATGGAGATGTGCGTGGTGGCCGAGGAAGTGGGCCGCCAGCTCAGCCCTGTGCCGCTGGCATCTACCATGTATCTGGCGGTGCAGGCCTTGCTGCTATCAACGCAAGAGCATTCTGCGCAACGCCAGAAATGGCTGCTGCCGGTTTCGGGTGGGTGCATTGGCTGCCTGGCCGCTGCGACGGATGGTGCCAAGTCGCTGGCTGACTTGCCGCTGTTTGATGGCCAAACCTTGACGGGCGAATGCCCGCTGGTGGCCGATGGCCTGGCCGCGCAATGGGGTGTGGCGCTGGCGCGCAATGCGCAAGGCAAGGAAGTGTTGGTGGCTTTCAAGGCTGATGACACGGTGCAGCGCAAGGCACTCAAGACGCTGGACCCTTCCAAGCCCTATGCGGCGTTGAGCTTTGTCCGCACTCCCGCTGAATTGCTGGACGGCACGCGTAGCGCAGCCGATGTGCTGGCCCGCGTGCGCAATCGCGCAGCCGTGCTGCTGGCTTTTGAACAACTGGGCGCGGCCGATGCGGCGCTGGAAATGGCGAGCAGCTATGCCAAGGAGCGCAAGGCCTTTGGCCGTGCCATCGGCTCCTACCAGGGCATCAAGCACAAGCTGGCCAATCTCTATACGGGTAACCAGCTGGCACGCGCCCACTGCTATTACGGTGCCTGGGCGCTGACGGCAGATATGGATGTGGCGGATGGTGCGCCAGAGCTTGCAGGAGCAGCGGCGGCGGCGCGGGTCAGCAGCACGCAGGCGCTGTCGGATGCGGCGCAGGAAAACCTGCACACCCACGGCGGCATGGGCTACACGTGGGAGTTGGACTGCCATCTGTTCTATCGCCGTGCGCGCCAGCAGGCCGTGGAGCTGGGCAATATCCACGCCTGGCGTGAGCAGGTCGCGGCCGAGCTGCAAAAGCGTCTGGACCAGCCTGCATCGCCAGCAACTGCCAAGAGCGTTGCTGACGCAGACAGCCAGTCCATGGACTTTGAAGACACGCCCGAAGAAGCGGCATTCCGCGCTGAATGCCAGGCGTGGTTGCAGGCCCATGCCCAGCCAAAAAACAGCGCCGATGACTATTACGGCCGCGATATGACGGCCGAGCAGCGCATGAACGATGCGCGGCTCTGGCAGGGCAAGAAAGCGGCTGCAGGCTTTGGCGCCATCACCTGGCCCAAGGTGCTGGGCGGGCGTGGCGGCACCCCCATGCAGGAGCTGATCTGGCGCCAGGAAGAGGGCAAGTTCAAGGTGCCCACCGGCATGTTCAATGTGAGTCTGGGCATGGTGCTGCCGTCTGTTATGGCGCACGCCAGCCCTGAAGTGCTGGGCCAGCATGTGGCACCTGCACTGGGCGGCAAAAACCTCTGGTGCCAGTTGCTCAGCGAGCCGGGTGCCGGGTCGGACCTGGGAATGGTGCGCACGCGTGCCGAGCGCGCTACCGATGGCCGTGAGGGCTGGGTCATCAACGGCCAGAAGGTCTGGACCTCGCTGGCGCAGTTTGCCCAGTTTGGGCTGGTGCTCACGCGTACCAATCCGCAGGCCAGCAAGTTCGAGGGGCTGAGCACTTTCTTTCTCGACATGAAGTCGCCCGGCATCACGATTCGCCCCATCCGTCAGGCGGGCGGCGAGTCGGAGTTCAACGAGGTCTTTTTCGAGAACGTGTTTGTGCCCGACAGCCAGCTAGTGGGCAAGCTGGGCGGTGGCTGGAAGGTCACGCTCACCGGCCTCATGGCCGAGCGCCTGGCCATTGGTGGCGTGATGCCGGCCGAGCTGTGGCGCACCACGGCGGGTCTGCTGGCCGATCATGAATTTGAAGGCAAGCCTGCCCTGCAGGACGGGCGCATGCGCGAACGCTGGGCCGATCTGTATCTGAAAGAGCAGGCGCTGTGGCTGCTGCAGTGCCGTGCGCTGACCGCGCTGAGCAAGGGCCGCCAGCCCGGGCCTGAGATGAGCGGGGCCAAGAACGTGGCGGCAGCGGCGCTGCAGTCGTTCAGTTACTTCGCCATCGACCTGCTGGGCGAGCGCGGCGTGCTGGCGGCCAGCGAACTGGCGGATTGCGGGCTGGGAGAGCGCTTTGCCATGGTTGAGCGCCTGTGGTTTGGGGCGGCCGGCATGCGGATTGCGGGCGGCACCGATGAGGTGGTGCTCAACAGCATTGGCGAGCGCGTGCTGGGCCTGGCTCCCGAGCCACGCACGGATAAGGATGTGCCTTTCAGCGAACTGGTTGCCTAGGCTTGGGCGCGGCACAGCCCCGTGTGCCGCGTCCTTTTTTTCGTACGAAATTTCATCCATGCAGCGTGACGGAGATTGCGCTTTCTGAGGAGACAGGAAATGAGTGCATCTGCTGCGGCCCAAGTGCCGCAATCCTTGCCGCCAGGCGCTTCGGTCAAGGCTCGCCCGACCAGCAACGTCACGGGCTGGCGACGCCATTACCTGCTGTTTGTGTTGCTGCTCGTCTATGGCATGAGCATGATCGACCGCCAGATTATGGGCGTGCTGATTGAGCCCATCAAGGCCGAGATGGACGTGTCTGACAGCGCCATGGGGCTGCTGACCGGGCTGGCTTTTGCCCTGTTCTACAGTATTCTGGCCGTGCCGTTTGGCCGCTTTGCGGACCGCACCAACCGCCGCAACCTGATCGCCTGGTGCTGTGGCGGCTGGAGCATCGCCACGGGCCTGTGCGGTCTGGCGGTGGGCTTCTGGAGCCTGACCGCTGCGCGCGTCGGCGTGGCTGTTGGCGAGGCCGGCAGCACGGCGGCATCGACCACCATGATTGCCGACGTTTACCCGCCCGAGCAGCGCAGCCGCGCCATGAGCGTGTTCAGCCTGGGCCCGCATCTGGGCTCGCTGGTGGGGCTGGGTATGGGGGCCTGGATTGCCCAGCACTACGGCTGGCGCGCAGCGTTCTTGTGGCTGGCGGTGCCGGGTGTGCTGATTGCGCTGGTGCTGCGCCTGACTTGCCGCGAGCCCGTGCGCGGCGCGCAGGAGGGGCGTGTCCTGGCACAGGCTGCCGCAGAAAAATTCAGCGTGGTGATGGCGGCCTTGCTGCGTAACAAGGCCTTTATCGGTCTGGGCCTGGCCGGCATGCTGATGGCGTTTTCCGGCTATGCGATCGGCATGTGGAACACGGCCTTTCTGGTGCGCTCCCACGGTCTGCAGCTCAAGGAGGCAGGCGCCATCATGGGCTTTATCGGCGGGCCGGCCGCCATTGCCGGGGCCTTGCTCAGCGGCTGGATCACCGATGTGATGGCGCGGCGTGACACGCGCTGGCAGGTGGGCGTGCCCCTGCTGGGCACGCTGATCTCCATTCCTCTGGGTCTGGCCTTCTACCTCAACACCTCGGTGCAAAGCTGGGAGCTGGCCGGGCTGAAGATTCCCCATGCCGTGGGCTATTACGGCGTGTTTGCCGTCTTCTCCAGCTTCTGGGCGGCCCCGGCGTTTGCGGCATTGACCAATGTGATTGCCGCGACCCGCCTGGCGACATCGCTCTCCATCTACAACCTGCTGCTTACGGCGGTGGGGGGAGGCCTGGGACCTCTGACCGTGGGCTTGCTCAGCGACGTGTTCACGGCGCAGGCCGCTCAGGAGTCGCTGCGCTGGGCACTGGTCTGCATGCTGGCGTTTTATGGAGTTGCCGTGCTGATCTATGGCTGGGTCATTCGGCCTTATGCGGCACAAGTGAATGCAAAAAACATAGCTTAAGGCGCTTGACCAGTAAAGCATTGAGCCTGATTTGGCTTGATTTTTTGTCTGTTCAAGGCATGGCGTTCGCCCAGGAAAACCGAGGGTCTGCCCTCAGTTCAAGCGGACGATGAGACAAAGCGCGGGTCTGGCCACCATGGCGGGGCTTGCAGGAAATGTGGATTCGAAAACGGAAGACGGAGACAAGAAGATGACACGGACCTTCAATCTGGCAGATATTTTTGAGCTGGTGGTGCAAGCTGTGCCAGACCGCACGGCCTTTGGCTGTGGCGAGCAAAAGCTCACCTTCAAGCAGCTCGACGAGCGGGCCAACCAGCTGGGCAATGCACTGCGTACGCGCGGCATTGGCCGCGGCGACAACGTCGGCATCCAGCTCTACAACTGCGCCGAGTATCTGGAGGCCTTTTTTGCCTGCTGCAAGATAGGAGCCATCCCTGTCAATGTGAACTACCGCTATGTGAGCGAGGAGCTGCAGGGACTGTTCAACAGCCTGGATCTGCGCGCGCTGGTGTATGGCGCAGATTTTGATGCGTCGGTACTGGAGGTGATTCCCCGAGTGCCTACGCTTCGCCTGGCGCTGCGTGTGGGAGAAGAGTTGCGTGAGGGCCTGGACAAGACCGTGCAGGCTTACGAGCGCGTGCTGGCCGAAGGCGACAAGGCCTTGGTCGATGAAGGCCGCAGCGATGATGACATCTTCATGCTGTGCACTGGCGGCACCACCGGATTGCCAAAGGGTGTGATGTGGCCGCACAAGTCGCTGTTCATGGGCGCTCTGGGCGGTGGTGGCTACTATTTCCGTCGTCCGCCCATTGAGGCACCGGAAGAGCTGCTGCAGCTGGTGCCCAACGGCTCGCCACTGGCGTATCTGGCCGCCGCGCCGCTCATGCATGGCGCGGCCATGTGGTCCACGCTGATCAGTCTGTTTTCCGGTCACCCGGTCTATGTGAATGACCGCAAGAGCTTCGATCCGGCCTATATGCTGGACTTGATCGAGCGCAACAGCATCAATGTCATGGCCGTGGTGGGGGACGCCATGGCGCTGCCCATCATCCAGGCACTGGAGAACAACCCTGGCCGCTGGCCGCTGAAGTCTTTGATGATCTTTGGCAATGGCGGGGCAGTGTTCTCGCGCCACTTGCAAGAGCGTCTGCTGGTGCAGGTGCCGCACCTGATCCTCAACAACGGCATGGCCAGCTCGGAGTCCGGCGTGCTGGGAGGAGGGGAGAAAACGCCCGATGGCGAAGGCTTTATGCGCATTGCGCCACGCCCGGACCTCAGCGTCATCTCGGAAGACCTGCGCATTCTGACCCAGCCCGGTGAAGAGGGTATTTTGTCGCGCCGTGGCCATACGCCTTTGGGCTATTACGGCGATGCCAAGAAGACGGCGGAAACCTTTGTAGTGATCGATGGCAGCCGCTGGGTGCTGACGGGGGACCGTGCCCGCATTGACGCCACTGGCGAGTATGTGGTGCTGGGCCGGGGCTCTCAGTGCATCAATACCGGTGGCGAGAAGGTTTACACGGAAGAGGTGGAAGAGGCAGTGCGCCGCTACCTGCCGGTGCAGGATGTGGTGGTGGTGGGGATTGCCGATGAGCGCTGGGGCAGCAAGGTCGTGGCCGTGGTGCAGGTGCAGGCCGGCCATGAGTTTGATCTGCAGGCTTTTGACCAGATCTGCCGCGCCAACCTCTCTGGCTACAAGGTTCCGCGTGCCGTGTATGTGGCGCCAGAGATCAAGCGCAGCCCCGCTGGCAAGGCCGACTACCGCTGGGCCAAGGCATTTGCGGCTGACAACGCGCCGCTGGCGGCGGCGACTGCGGCTGTGGCCTGAGAAGAAAGCGTAATTACGAATCAGAGCAGCGAGCTGTGAAGCCGCGCCAGAAATACCCTGTTCGTCGCGCCTGACGAGGGGACTTTAGAGGAGGCTACGGCCTCCTTTTTTTGTCCGGATGTGGACCACGGAGACTATGGCCTGCTGCGCCGACAGAGCTGGCGTGCGCTGGGATCTTCGACAAAAGCCGCTTGGCTCAGGTCATGGCGGTACGCCGTGAGCTTGCTCGTACAGCGCTCCTGGCCTTGCCCGCAGAACTGCATGGCCAGGCAAAGGTGGCGGCCTTGTCCCCAGATCCGGGCCGGAGGCTGGTCATGAATACCTTCGTACAGGGTCTGCTGCTGCAATCCTTGCGCAGACTTCCAGTGCACCAAAATTTCCGCTTCGTAATGGTTAAAGCCTGCGTAACGGTAGCTTGTCGTATAGGAGATGGCACCGACTCCGGCGACGGTGCTCTGGCCTGTGGTTTGCTGCTCCCATTCAGAAGGGGAAGGCATCTCAGTCCGCTCGGCCTGAGTCTGTACTTGTGTCAGCGCTTGACTCTGGGCGGCGGCTGGCAAAGTGCAGGCGCTGAGGCAGGCGCAAAGCAAGGCCTTGACCCGGGCTTGCGCGGCAGGAGTCGAGTGCCGTCGCTGCCGGTATAGCCAGTCTGCGGTCGAAGTGGCAGGTCTTGGCGACCCATGAGCAAGGCGGGGCATACAGACTCCGGAGGTGGGCGGGCCATGGCAATCGCCATGGTCTGGCAGTTGCAGTGGGCGGCCCGCCATTATCTGCGTCCTGCCTTGCCGGGGCTGGCTGCGTCAGTCCAGGGCTTGCTCGCTGCGCCTGACCAGGCGGCCCGGCAGCGCTTCGGTGGCTACGCCATCGCAATAGGTGATGTGGCCTGACTTGATGGTGTAGCGATAGCCTTGCGCCTTTTGCAAAAATCGTTTTCCGCCGGCCGGCAGGTCTTTGACGATGTATGGCGGCAGTATCTTCAGGGCGTCCAGGTCAATGATGTTGATGTCGGCTAGCTGACCGGCTTTCAGGCATCCTCGGTCGTGAAAGCCATAGAGAGAGGCAGGGCGCTGCGTCAGCAGGTGCACGGCCTGCTCCAGGCCCAGTACACCGCGCTCGCGCACCCATTCGGTCAGCAAGAAGGTGGTGGCGCTGCCGTCGCAGATGGTGCCCACATGCGCGCCGCCATCGCCCAGGGCGGGTACGGTGTGCGGGTGCTCCAGCAGTTCGCGCAACGTACTGCTGTCATGGTTGAGGTAGTTGGCCATGGGCAGGTACACCAGCGTTTGTCCGTTCTGGCCCAGCATGAAGTCATACAGCCACTCCAAAGGCGCTACGCCTGCGGCATCGGCCAGTGCCTGCACCGAGTCGTCGGCCTGGGGCAGGTAGTTGGGCTGTTCATCACGCCAGGGGTACATGCCGGCGTAGTTCTTGCCAAAGTACTCCATGAACAGATGGGGCTTGTCGTCCGCTTCGCTGAGGATGGCGCTGCGCGTTGCGGGTTGGGCCAGTGCCTTGATGCGCTCTGCTGGCGCCAGTGCAGCCAGTGCCAGATAACTGGGCTTGCAGGAAAAGGGGTTGAGACTGCACTCAAAGCCCATCAGCACGCCCACTGGTCTGCCCAGCACCTGGGCGGTGATGCGCAGGCCGTCGGCATTTGCCTGCTCTATGTGTTGCAGTAACTCGCGGTGCAGCTGTGGGCGGTGGGGGTACTGCAGCACGGTCAAGGTGCTGGCGCAGCCCGCACGCTGACTGACGGACCGCAAGATGCCGAACTCGTCTTCGGTCTGATCAAAGTCCGAAATCATCTGAAACACGCTGTGGGGATAATTCTTGAGCGACAGGCCCAGGGCCAGCAGCTCGTCGCTCACGGCCTGGTACATGGGCGTGAAGTCGCCCGACTTGGAGCGGTGCGCCATGGTGCGGGAGGTGGACAGGCCTACGGCACCAGCGGCCAGCCCCTGCTGCACCAGCTCCTGCATGAGCTGCAGATCCTGCGCGGTTGCGGCTTCCCGGCGCACGGCACGCTCGCCCATGGCATAGACGCGCAGTGGCGCATGTGGCAGCAGCGAGGCGATGTCTATGTCGTAGCTACGCTCGCTGAGCGCCTGCAGATACTCGGGAAAGCTCTCCCAGTTCCAGGGCAGGCCTTCGTGCAAGGCGGTGTCGGGAATGTCCTCCACGCCCTCCATCAGCGCAATCAATGTGTGGCGATCTTCGGGGCGGCAGGGCGCAAAGCCTACGCCGCAGTTGCCCATCACCGCCGTGGTCACGCCTTGCTGCGAGGTGGGCCACAGGCGAGAGTCCCAGGTGGCCTGGCCATCAAAGTGCGTATGCACATCGACAAAGCCGGGCGTGACGATCAGGCCGCTGGCATCAATGGTCTGGGCGGCGCTGCCCAGGTCGTGGCCGATGGCCGCTATGCGCCCGTTGCGCACACCGATGTCGGCGCTGTAAGCGGGGGTGCCAGTGCCGTCCACCACACAGCCGTTGCGAATCAGCAGGTCCAGTTGCTGCATGTCTGTCTCCTTGATGTTCTGGTTGTGGCTGGCGATGCAGCCGCAAAACATTAGGAGACAAAGCCCCGGCAATGCCTATCGGGGTTAGGGAATCGTCCATTGAGACGATGTAAGTGTGGCGCGGCTTGACCACGATGATCGAGCCTGCCGGCTGGGAGAGCTGGCAGTGCCGCGAGTGAAAAAACCAGGACAGCAATGAACGACAAAAACGATCAAAACAAATCAAGAGTGTATGTACTGGTGCTGCTGACGGCTCTGTCTGCGCTGACTTTCATGGACCGCCAGATACTGGCTGTCTTGCTGCAGCCCATCAAGGAGGAGTTTGGCTTTTCCGATCTGCAGATCGGCCTGATTACCGGGCTGGGCTTTGCCCTCACGTTCGGGGCGCTGGGCATACCGCTGGGACGTCTGGCCGACAAGCACGAGCGGCGCAGCCTCATCGCCTGGTGCCGTGGACTGGGAGGCTGCGTGGCCGCTGCTGGAGCGCTGGCCACGGGGGCGGGTGGCTTGGCTGCATCGCGGGCGGGCGCGGCGCTGGGTGATGCCGGTGGCGGGGCGGCTTCCATGTCGATTCTGGCCGACCTCTACAAGCCGCACGAGCGCTCGCGTGCCATGAGCGTATTCGGCGTGGGCGGAGCGATTGGGGCCTTGCTGGCGCTGCTGCTGGGGCCCTTGTTTGCTCAGTGGTGGGGCTGGCGCGTGACCATGGTCATCATCGGCGTTGCCACGCTGGTGCTGTCGCTGGTGCTTCGCCTGAGCGTGAAGGAGCCGCAGCGGGTGCTGACCCAGCTGGCGGCTTCGACAGGAGCCAAGCTGGGCGAGAGCGAGAAGAAATCTGCCGTGCTTCTGATATGGAATGAGCCTGTAACCCGTTTCCTGATTATGGGAGCTGCTTGCGCATTGATAGCGGGCTTGTCGATCGGGGCGTGGAATGTGGCGCTGCTGGCGCGGCGCTTTGACCTCAGCTTGCAGCAGGCGGGCTGGTTGTCGGCCGTGGCGGCGTTTCTGTCGGTTTCCGGCAGCCTGTTTTCGGGCTGGCTCACCGACCGCATGGCCAGGCGCGACGTGCGCTGGCAGATCCGGGTGCCTGTCATCGGTGTGGCGCTGGCCGTGGCCTTCGGCCTGGCTTATTTGCTGGTGGGCGACCACTTGTTCGAGCTGTCGGTGGGCTGCATGCTGATCTATTCCTTTTTCACCGCCTGGTGGGCGCCGGCAACCTATGCCGCGCTAAGCCTGGTGGTGCCGGCCCAGCGCCGCGCCACGGCAAGCGCCATGGTGTTGATGGCCGGGGCCTTGCTGGGCAATGGCGTGGGGCCGATTGTGGCGGGCTGGCTCAGCGATGTGCTCAATGCCATCACCCAGGGCCAGGGTCTGCGCTACGCGCTGCTGGCGATGATGTGCATGCTGCTGCCGGGGCTGTGGGCCTTTGCCAAGGCACTGTCGCATTACCCGCAGGCCTACCGCCGCGCGCACCCGCCAGCGGTAGCTGCCGCTGCAGAGTAAGGGCTGGTTTTGAGCGAAAAGAAGATGAAGAGAGATGACGCTTTGACAGTGTGGAAGATGATTTATCTGGCGCGGCGCAACCCGGCGCTGGCAGCCGAGGACTTTCCCCAGGCCTGGCGTGAGCATTCTGCATTGGGGCGACAGTGCAAGAACGTCGGCCAGCGCGTCAAGGCCGTGGCGCAATGCTCGCGCATGCTGAACCTGCAAGGGCTGGATGGTTCTGGCGCTCTGAGCCAGGACTATGACGGCGTCAACCTGATGGTGCTGGCCGACCGTGAAGCAGGCAGTGTGATCTGGAGCGATCCGGAAACCCTGGCCGTGATGCGCCCCGACGAGCCGCGCGTATTTGCCGACTATGTGCGTAATTTTTCGGTGCTCGTTCGTCAGCAGCTGTTGTTCAGCCGCTTGCCGCAGCAGGACTTCTCTCAGCAGGTCCTGCCGCAAAAGGAGCAAGTCATGCTGATCGGTTTTTTGCAGCACAGTGAAGAATGGCAGGGCGCAGCGGCAGAGCTTTCAGCCTGCCCACCGCAGTGGCAGGCCGGAGGGCTGGGTCAGGCCAGCCGCATTGTCAGCAATCTGCTGGACGAAGAAGCGCCAGCGGGCTACGGCTTTCGCTATGTGGTGGAGTGGTGGTTTGACACGCCCCAGCAGGCGATTGCCGCAGCGCAGGGCTTGCACACCGATGCTGTAGCCTGCGCAGGTGAGTGGGGTTGGGGCGAGCATGTGTTCATGCTGACCGAGGTGACGCACGCCAGGCCCTGAGCTTGAGCGGATTCGGAAGCATCGACTTCCCGGTTCCAAAACAATAGCTGGCAGCGCTGGTCCTTCCTTGTATTCATAGAGTTATCTATTTGAAATCAAGGATAGGCATGCGCTGCCAGCTATCTTTTTTATGGGTGTCTGGCGTGCACCCGTGCGTATAAAAATCCCATGAAAAAAAGGCCCATGGTTTCCCATGGGCCTTTGAACTTGGAGTAACTCGTGAATTACGCAGCGGCTTCTTCCGTTTCCTGCGTGTAGGCAACCATGCCGCGTGGGATGTACTTGCCTTCGCACTGCTCCAGATACTCGGAAGCCTTGGTGCGGGGGTTGTAGAACTGCTTGTACCAGATGCGGGCCTTGAGGAAGGCGCCATCGCTGGGGATGAACAGCGGGTTCAGGCAAGGCGCCTTTTGCGACCAGACCTCGAAGTCCTGGGCAAATGCCAGACGGCTGGCTTCCTGGAACTGCTTGGCGGCGACCACATCGGCCTTGCCGGGCAGGCCGCCGTGGGCGGTCTTGACCAGCAGGTTGTGCCAGACCTTGATCTTGCCGTCCTCAATGGGGGTGTGCATGATCATCATGAACGAGTTGAACATGCCGCTGACCTTGGAGACCAGAATGGCAGGGCCGTGGTACCAGGTGTCGGTGTGCAGCAGCTCGCTGGCGCCGCCTTCGCCCACCAGGGTGCGGTGGCCGCCGCACTGGCGCTGAATGGCGTTGTGGCCCTTGAATTCGTTCTCGAAGCGCTCCACGGTAGAGCCGTGGATGGGGCTGAGGTGGCCGTAGTCGGCAATGTTGTCCACCACTTCCATGGGGTGCTGGTTCAGCTCGCCCAGGTAGTCCCACTCGCCGTTGACATAGGTTTCGTCGAACCAGTCGCCAAAGACGGGCAGCTCATAGTCGGGCTCGCCACCTTCGGGATCGAACCAGACCCAGACGGCGCCGTACTGCTCGACCACGGTCCAGCTCTTGACAGCTGCAGCGGCGGGAATGGCTCCGTCGTGATAGGGGATGTCGTTGCACTTGCCGTCCGCGCCAAAGCGCCAGCCGTGGTAGGGGCAGCGAATGGCGTCACCTTCCACATTGCTGCCGCCGCCGTCGATCACCACATAGCTGGTGGTGTTGGGCGCAGCCAGGTGGGTCTTCATGTGGGGGCAGTACGCGTCCAGCAGAATCACCTTGCCGCTTTCGCGGCCACGGTACAGCGCGAAGTCCTGGCCGAAGAAGCGCACGGCCACGGGCTTGTGGGTGTCGAGCGCCTTGGCCTCGGAAATCATGAACCAGCCGCGTGGGTAGGTAAATTCACCGAGACGATAGTCCTTCGTGGTTGCCATTGCAGGGGTCTCCATATTTAGTTTTGGACCCTTGAATCTTCGGCCAAGGGTCTGTGCCGCGCATACTCTGTTTGGACGAGTGAGAGCGTGGCTTTGATCTGGCGCAAACCGCTCAGGGTTTGCACTAGATCGTATGTTTGCGCACGCTTACGAAATCACTCAGCGACTGCGGCCACGCGCTCCTTGTACAGGGGCTGTAGATCGATCATGGTGTAGCTTTTCGCCAGTGGCAGGGCGTCTTCTTCGGTGCCCAGCCAGAACAGCGCGGCGGCGATCTCCTCGGGGGTGGAGGCACCGTAGCGCTGGGCCAGCACGCCGTCGTCGCCCAGGGTGGCCTTGACGGCTTCGGTGGTTACCACGCCGGGGTTGACGCTGAAGGAACGCACGCCCTGCGTCTTGAACTCGGTATTGATGCAGCCAGCCAGGCGTGCAATTGCGGCCTTGGAGGCGCCGTAGGCAAAGCCCCAGCCGCCCTTGTCGGCGGGCACCGGCGGGTTGTACTGGCCGGCTGCCGAGCAGACATTGATGATGCGCCCGCTGCCCTGAGCCACCATGGCGGGCAGCAGGCGCTGGGCCAGATGGAAGGGGGCAATCACATTGCCCAGCATGGAGCGCTGCAGGGCGTCGGCCGTGATCTCGGGGATCAGGTGGTTGACTTCGCGGTTCTGGTAGACGGCGTTGTTGATCAGCAGGTCCACGCGGCCAAAGCGCTCGAACACGGCGTCGGCGGCCTTGTCCAGACTGGGCAGGTCCATCAGGTCCATGACATGGGCGAATACCTCGCCGCCAGCGGCTTCAATGGCCTGCGCGGTGGACTCCAGGCTGCCGCTGAGCAACTGGCCGTTGGGCAGGCGCAGCTGGTTTTCCAGTTGAGCGCCTTCGCTCAGCGTGCGGGCGGTGATGGCGACACGCCAGCCGCGACTGGCGAAGAAGACGGCGGTGGCGGCTCCGATGCCGCGGCTGGCACCGGTGATGAGAACGACAGGTTGAGTCATGGGAAAGTATCTCCAGAAATTCTTGTTATGAACAAAGCTCAGGCAGCTGCGGTGCGCAGCTGCTGCAAGCGCTGGCGGTAGGGCGAGACAGCCAGTGCAAAGAAAAATACCGTGAACAGGAACATGCAGGTCACGCCAGACAGCGCCCAGCGCAGGCCTTCCGTGCCGTGCGTGCGTGCAAAGTAGTCAGAGAGTACGCCGGTGACCACAGGGCCGATGCCCACGCCCAGCAAGGTGATGAAGAGGTTGAGGATGGCGGCGGCCACGCTGCGCTCGCTGGAGCTGACCATCTGGCTGACTGCGCTGTATGACAGCGTGGCAAACCAGGCTCCAAAGAAGCCAAAGATCAGAGCAAAGGCCATGGCGTAGGGCACTTTGATGCTGCCCAGCATCCAGAAATCGGCCACGGGCCAGAAGAACACGCTCAGGCCCGCAGGCACGGCGCAGAAGGTGCCAATGGCGGCCAGTCGCAACTGCCAGCGTGCATCGCGTTGGCAGAGCTTGTCGGACAGCCAGCCGCAGAACATGGCTCCCAGCACGGCACCGGAGCCGCTGGCCAGGCCAAACACCAAGCCTGCGTGAGACAGGCTCATGCCGTGAATGCGGATGAAAAAGCTCGGTGCCCAGACGCCATAGCCATAACCGGCAATACCGGCCATGCCGCAAGCCAGGCAGACATAGCGCAAAGGCTTCATGCCCAGCAGACGCCAGACTTGCTTCATCATGGGCTCGCGCGGTGTATTGACCGGAGCTGCTGCACGGGGCGCTTCATAGGCGCCGCGCACAGGCTCCTTGACCCAGAAATACACGATCAGGCTCAGGATGACGCCCGGAATGCCAAAAGCCAGAAACACGGAGCGCCAGCCGTAGTACTGGGCCACCACACCGCCGATGACTAGGCCCAGCAAGGTGCCCAGATTGGGGCCCATCATGAACAGGCTGATGGCAAACGAGCGCATCTTGGGCGGGTAGGAGTCCGAGACGATGGAGATGGAGGGTGCCATTCCGCCTGCTTCTCCCACGGCCACGGTCATGCGGGCCACCAGCATGTGCCAGTACTGTGTGGCAAAGCCGCAGGCGGCGGTTGCCAGACTCCAGATGCCGCAGCACAGGGCGACGATGTTGCGGCGATTGTGCGTGTCGGCCAGGCGCCCCACCGGAATTCCCAGCATGGCGTAGATCAGGCCAAAGGCCAGACCGGTGAGAAGGCCCATCTGGGTGTCCGAGGCGCCAAACTCCTGCTTGATGGGCTCCAGCAGAATCGACAGAACCTGCCGGTCGATGAAGGAGAAAATATAGACCAGCGCCAGCAGCGCAAGACTCAGGTGGGTGCGCCAGTTGACGACTGGAGGCGGTGTTTGTGGGGTATGCATGCGCAGCATCGTGCGGGGCGCTCAGGGGTTGTGCCATCGTCCCTTTGGACGAAGCACGGGTAATCCTGAGGTCTGAGCATCGGTGCTGTTTCGCGTGGTGTTCTTAGGAAAAACAGAAGGAGACAATATGAGCCAAGTTAACCCGTCCATAGGCATTCGCCAGCTGCTGGACATGCAAAACCAAGCCTTTATCGAAGAAGGTGCTGTCAGTGCCGAAGTGCGTGTACAGCGCATCCAGCAAGTCATTGATCTGCTGGTGGAGAACAAGGATGCGCTGTGCCAGGCCATGGGCGAAGACTTTGGTGGCCGCCCCGCCGTGTTCTCGCTGGCCAATGACATCATCGGCTCGCTGTCCTCGCTCAAGCACGCGCGCGACCACCTCAAGGACTGGCTGGGTGACTCCACCCGCCCCACGGTCAAGCCTTTTGATATGTTTGGTGCCTCTGCCTGGGTCAAGTACCAGCCCAAGGGTGTGATCGGCATCATCGGTACCTGGAATGCGCCGCTGTTTACGCTGCTGTCGCCCCTGGCCTGTGCATTTGCAGCAGGCAACCGCGCCGTGCTCAAGCCTTCTGAAATCGCCCCTCGCACCGCACAGGTGCTGGCCGATGCCGTGGCCAAGCGCTTTGATCCGCAGGTGCTGGCCGTGGTGCAGGGCGGGCCCGAAGTGGCCGCTGCGTTCTCCGAGCAGCCCTGGAATCATCTGGTCTTCACCGGCTCGACCAGCGTGGGCAAGCTCATCATGGCTGCCGCTGCCAAGAATCTGGTGCCTGTGACGCTGGAGCTGGGCGGCAAGTCTCCCGTGCTGGTGGGCGACTCCGCCGACATCGCCAATGTGGCCGAGCGCATTGCCGTGGGCAAGTCGCTCAACTCCGGACAGCTCTGCGTCTCGCCCGATGTGGTCTGGGTGCATGAGTCGCGCCTGCAGGCGCTGGTTGACGGGATTGCGGCGCAGTATCAGGGCCTGTATCCCTCGGTCACCGGCAACGCCGATATGACGCCCGTGGTCAACGAGCGCCACCACGCCCGCGTCAGCGCCTATGTGCAGGACGCCAAGCAGCGCGGCGTGCAAGTGGTGGAAGTAGGCGCAGCCGATGCGGGTGTTGACCGCCGCCTGCCGCTGGCGCTGGTTATCAACCCGCCAGCCGATGCTGAAATCTCGCAGCACGAAATCTTTGGCCCTGCCGTGGTGCTGCGCAGCTTCCAGAACATTCGCGATGCGGTGTCGGCCATCAACGCAGGCGAGCGCCCGCTGGCGCTGTACTACTTTGGCAGCGACGAGGCCGAGCAGAACTGGGTGCTGGACAACACCTTGTCCGGCGGCGTTTCCATCAATGATGTGGTCATGCATCCGGCACTGGAAGATGCGCCGTTCGGCGGCGTGGGCGCATCGGGCATGGGCCATTACCACGGTCGTGAAGGCTTCCTCGAGTTCAGCCACGCCCGTTCGGTCTACAAGGCCGGCAACCACGACCCGCGCCGTGAGTGGGGCATGCTGCCGCCCTACAACCCTCAGTTCCAGCAGATGCTGGAGCAAGCCGTTACCCCCTGAGGCGCTGCACGCCTTCCCCCTTTCTCTACGCTCTGCGCGCTAGGGAAGGGGGCGACAGCATCGCTGCGGGGGCGGCCCTTGCTTGCTGTCCCGCGCTTGAGTGGTGCTAGATCGGTGTTTGCGTACTGACGTAAGCGCTTGGGCGTGACCATGGGGCTTGTCCCATGGTCCGTTTGGCGGATGTTTCAAAAGCGATTCATACAGAGTATGAGTGGGTCAGAACGCAATAAGAGGAAGAGACATGAACGAGATTTTTCGCCAGTTTTCGCTGGAAGGCCAGGTCGCCGTGGTCACGGGCGCCGGCAAAGGCATTGGTCGCGCCTGCGCGATCACGCTGGCAAAGGCGGGTGCAGATGTGGCACTTTTTGCCCGTACCGAGGCCGACCTGAAGGCTGTGCAGGCCGAGATTATGGAGATGGGGCGTCGCGCCATCATCGTGCCCGGCAATGTGAATGAAGAAGCCGACCTGCAAAATCTGATCGATCGAACGGTAGCCGAGCTGGGCAAGATCACCGTCCTGATCAACAACGTCGGTGGTGGTGGCCCCAACGATCCGCGCAAGGTTGCTGGCAAGAACGTGGGTGACATGCTGGCCTTCAACGTGGTTCCTGCGTACACCCTGATCCAGAAGGCTGCTGCCGCGATGGAGGCAGCAGGCGGTGGTGCCGTGGTCAATATTTCTTCCACGGCAGCACGCTATTCGCAAAAGTATTTCAGTGCCTATGGTGCGGCCAAGGCGGCCCTGAACCAGATGACACGTTGCCTGGCCCAGGACTTTGGCCCCAAGGTGCGTATCAATGCCATTGAGCCCGGCACCATCATGACCGATGCTCTGGCACCTTTTCTCACACCCGAGCGCAAGGAACGCATGGAAGCGACCACACCCATGGCGCGTCTGGGCCAGCCCGAAGACATCGCCCAGGCTGCCCTGTTCTTGGTCAGCCCTGCCGCGAGCTGGGTGACCGGCAAGGTGCTGGGCGTGGACGGCGGCGTGGAGGCGCCCAACTTCTGAGATCGCTCAACGCGATCAAGCTGGACTGACCATCACCATAGAAAAAGGGAGCCTGGGCTCCCTTTTTCTATGGTGCTATGCAAAACCGTTGAGCAAGCTCTCGTGTCTGCAATCAGTACTTCAGGTCAGCTCTGATCCACAGCGTGCGGCCTGGTTCATTGAGGCGCACGCCGCCTGGCAAGCCAAAGCCGGCGTTGCCCGCAAGATTCAGGTGTTCGGCATAGTTCTTGTTCAGCAGGTTGTCGATGCCTGCTGCGATCTTGAGCTGCTGGTTGACCTTGTAGCCTGCGTTGACGGAAAGAACGCCAAAGCCTGCGCTGGCGCTAAAGTCCTTGCCAACCACATTGCCTTGCCCGGCTGCATAGCGGTGCTGCGCAGCGACGAGGCGCCACAAGGCTCCGGCATTCCAGGAGCCCTGCTGGTAGTTCAGGCCCAGCTTGGCCTCCAGGGGCGGGGTCTGGGGCAGGGGGCGGTCATCGCTTGCATTCTGTGACCAGCTATAGGCCAAAGTGCCCTGAGCGGTGAGGGTGGGTGCGATCCGGTAGCTTGCGCCGAGCTCAAACCCTGCCGTGCGAGCGTTGACGTTGCGAACCGTTGAGGACTTGCCACCTTGATAGTTGAACAGGATGTAGTCCTGGATATATCCCAGATAGGCCGAAGTCCATGCCTGCCATTGCTCGCCTTTCCAGCTGGCGCCCAAGTCAAGCTGGGTTGTCTTCTCGGGCTTCAGCGCAGAGAAGGCATTGCCATTGCCTGCATCACTGTTGCCCGGAGAGATGAGTTCCCAGTAATCAGGGAAGCGCTGGACATGACCGATGCCCGCATATACCGAGGAGCCTGCGCCGGTCTCGCGCTCCCAGCGAATGAAACCACTGGGCAAGGCGCTGCGCTCTCTATGGTTGGATGCGCTGGAAGTGCTGGCATGCATGCTGCTGTGCATTCCCGAGCTCATCCCGCCCGACATTCCACCCATTCCACCCATTCCACCCATTCCACCCATTCCACCCATTCCACCCATTCCGCTTGAGTCTTGTGGATAGCGCCAAGCCTGCGCTCTGTCCAGGCGCAGGCCGGCCACCAGCTTGTTCTCCGTATCCAGTTGCTGGGTCAGTTCTGCAAACACGCCTGCATTGCTGAACTTGGCATCCCGTGTCCATGGCTTGGTCGAGTAAGAGGTCGTGGCGGTGCCAGAGCGCTTCTCATGCGGGCTGTTCATGGCGTCTACGCCGGTGACTAAAGATGTGGAGGGGCTCAACTGCAGGGTTGCAGCCGTGCGCAGGCCCGTGGTTTTTCGCCGCACATTGCTTGCCATGGGCATGGACATACCTGAGCCTGGGGCAAATGAGCGCAGGCTGAAGTTGTCCATGACATGGTCGGCCTGGTTGTAGTACAGCTGGGCTTCCACCTTGCTCAGCAGAGGCGAGATATTGGTTTTCTCAAAGCGCAGGCCAGCGCTCTTGCGTTTGAACTGCGCGCCATCCATGCTGCGTCCGCCATATCTGGCTTCGCCGTCGCCCGTGCCGGCGGAGAGCTCGATCAAGGTATCGGCATCGGGGGTGAAGCCGAGGGCCACATCGGTGTTCCACTTGTCCCAGTGAGACGGAACGATGCGACCATGACCGTCTTTGTAGTCCTTGCCCTGGGAGTGATTCGCGGTCAGGCGCACATAAAAATGTTCATTGCCTGCGAGGAAGTCGGCATTTTGGTCGCTGCGGGCGGCAGTGCCTGCCAAGGCGCTGGCAGAGAACTGGACCTCGCTGTCCTTGAGCTGGGGCTTCTCTCGATCAAAGCGCACTACTCCGGCAGATGCACCAGGTCCCCAAATGACGGTTTGGGGGCCCTTGACCACGGTGAGCTCATCATAGGTTTCAGGAGAGATGTAAGAGCTGGGAGAGTCCATGCGTGAAGGGCAAGCCCCCACAATGCTTGAACCATTGGTCAGAATCGGCAGGCGAGAGCCAAACTGGCCGCGAAAGACGGGGTCGCTGTTAGAGCCTCCACTGCGAATGGCGGAAAAGCCTGGAATGCTCTTGAGATAGTCGGCTGCATCGCTGGCTGGTACGGGCTGACGCGGCTGCTTGGGGTCGGCGACGACATGCAGTGCAGAGTGCTGATGGACAGCAGTCACCACGACTTCGGGCATGGAGTCTTCCTCTGCCTTCTGGGCCCAAGCCGCTCCATTCAATGTCGACAGACCCAAGATGGTCAGGAAGATGGCGGAGTGCGCCGAAATGGCAGGCGGCTTCAATGAAGAGAAAGCATTGTCATGGGCAGCGATATGGCGCAGTGTGTTCTTGGAAATGTTCATGGGATCCCTCTTGCCCGGAGCAGGTTCTGGACGGACGTATGCCAGCCGGGCATAACCAGCGCTTCGGGTAAAAAGATAAGCGGCCGGGTGCATTCAAAGGTACGCCAACGCATCGAGCAGCAAGCTGCGTCGATGCTGAGCGATCACTTCGTTTCGTGATCTGCGCATGTGGCGACTGGTTGCCGAGCACAAAGGTGTCGACAAGGATGTGGCCCATAGCGGTCTGCTGCCGAGCTTGCAAGAACATGGCTTGGCCAAGCGGGCGCGCAGAGGCTGTCAGCAGGGCTGACAGCTCAAGCTACAAGGGCGATCAAAGGAGGTGGGGAGGCCCGCGCGGCGGCAGCGGTGCGCCGGCGATGGCCGCAATCCGCGCCGAAGGGATGGAACGCAGTGCATGGGCCAGAGGCTGAGGCAGCTGCGCCTGAACATTGAGCGACAGCGCAGGAAGCGTTGTCGAGAGGCACATGGGGCAGTCGAGCGTGTGATGCCCGGCCTGCACTGCATTGCCACTGTCGTCGACAACAAGGACGGTCATGCTGCCGTCTGCGGAGCAGACCACTTCCATCGCCTTGGGGCTGACGATGGGAGACGCCACGGAGGCACCAACCGTCAATACGAACCACGCCAAGACCAGGCGGATCAGTATTGAGGAGGTACGCAAGCCGTTCATAGCGCGCGATTATTACATTACTGCAGCGCTTTGCGAGAGACGCCGCTGCGCAATGTGAATTCCCTGCAGCGCTTGGCCCATGGCAGCCCTTTGTCTGCGGAGTTTGTATACCTGAATTCAATGAAAAACCGCTTGAAACCCAATGGTTGCAAGCGGTTTAAGCTATTAAAAGCGTAGTTAGATGCTGCGGCCTGCGGCGTGGCCGGAGTGCATGGCGCCTTCGATATAGCCCAGGTCGTTGCAGTCACCAATGCGGCGCAGCGGGATCTGGGTGATGGCCTGCAGCTGATCGGCGACGGTGGAGTCGGCCTCGGCGCCAATGGCCAGCACAACGGAGTCTGCTGCAGTGCGGTGCTCCTCGCCGTTCTTGTCGGCCCAGACCACTTCCTTGCGCTCGATGCGGGTGACATTGGCCTGCATCTGCAGCTTGCCATGGGCCTTGACGGCGTCATAGACGCGCCAGCGGCGCACGATGGCCAGCTCAGAGCCGGGGTGTGTGCCGGGGTCCAGCACCGTGACTTCACGGCCGCGATCGAGCAGGAACTCGGCCAGCTCCAGGCCGACCAGGCCCGCGCCAACGATGACGACCTTCTTGCCCAGCGGCATCCACAGCTTGGACAGGTTTTGAATGGCTGCCGTGCTGTCGGTCACCTTGAGCATGCCGCCGGCCTTGAACAGCGCACGCTCGGCCAGGCTCAGCTTGGCCTTGGCGATTTCGTCGGCACGGTCGCCAGTCATCAGGCGGCGCAGCTCGTCGCCACTCCACACGTGGCTCTGGTCTGCGCCTTCGATGGCGGGTGCTGCGCGCTTGGCGCCGGTGCCCACCAGAATCTCGTCGGGCTGCAGCTCATGGATCAGCTTGTCATCCACGGTGGTGTTGAAGCGCACCTGGATATTGGGGTGATCCATCTGCTTGACCAGATAGTCCAGCAGCCGGCCGTTCTCGGGGTAGGCGAGAGCGGCAAAGAACAGAGTGCCGCCCAGGCGGTCACTGCGCTCGGCCAGTGTTACGCGATGGCCGCGCAGGGCGGCGACGCGGGCGGCTTCCATACCCGAAGGGCCGCCACCGACGATCAGCACATGCTTGGGCTTTTCGGCAAAGGTGATGGTTTTGGTCGCCTCATGGCCGGTCTGTGCGTTGACCGCGCACTTGATGCCCTTGTTGATGAAAATCTCGCTCACGCAGGCGTAGCAATAAATGCAGGGGCGCACGCTCTGGGCGGTGTTGGCTTGCAGCTTGTTGGCCAGGTCGGGATCGGCCAGCAACTTGCGGCCCATGGCCACAAAGTCGATCTCGCCATTGCTGATGGCAGCGGCGGCGGCATCCAGCTCCCAGCGGCCTGCCGAGATGATGGGAATGCCGACGGCCTTTTTGATGCCGATGGCGAATTCGCGATAGGCATTTTGCTTTTGCGGAATCGGTGCGTCGGTAAAAGCCGTGCCGGTGGGCATGCGTGCATAGGCCGAGACGTTGATGGCATCCATGCCCAGCTCTTCGCAGAGCTTGGCGGTCTTGAGTGCCTCGTCCATGGTAATGCCGCCGGGCGTGTGCATTTCTTCGGCGTCAATACGCACCCAGATGGGGAAGTCCGCGCCCACGCGTTCGCGCACGGCGGTCAGCACCTCGCGCAGCAGGCGGCTGCGGTTTTCATAGCTGCCGCCGTACTCGTCGGTGCGGCTGTTGAAGAAGGGCGAGAGGAAGTTGGCGATCATGTAGTTGTGCGCACAGTGCACTTCCACAGCATCGAAGTTGGCCTGCTTGGCGCGCAGGGCGGCGGCGGCAAACCACTCCACTATCTGCGCGATATCGGCCTTGTCCATCACGCGGTAGCGGTCGGGGTGAGGGCCCACGCCCACAAAGGTCGAGAACTCCTTGGGCGTGACGGTGCGCATGGCTTCAGCCACGGGGCCGGCGGGCGGAATGGAGGACACCCACATCTCACGGCCGTGGGTGCGGTCGTTGGCGGCGACCTTGCCGCTGTGGTTGATCTGGATGGCAACCTTGCCGCCGTGGGCGTGCACGCGGCGTGTGACTTCGGCCAGGCCGGGGATGAAGTCGTCGTTGGAGATGCCCAGCTGGTGTGGCTCGCTGGTGCCGGTGGGCCAGGAGATGGCGGCCGTGCCCATGATGATCAGGCCGGTGCCGCCCTTGGCACGCTCTTCGTAATAGTCCTGGGCGCGTTCGCCGCAGACGCCGTCGGTGCCGCCGTAGTTCTCGCCCATGGGGGCCATGATGATGCGGTTTTTCAGCTCCATCGTGCCGATACGGCCCGTTTGCAGCATTGATGCGTGGGGATTGCTCATTTTGTTTCGCTGTCTCCTATAGTTGTCGGCCGAGTTCGGCCCCTTCCTCGATGGCGCGCGCGGCGTCAATTTTGTGAGCATTGCGCGCGCCTCCAATCACGCTGTGCGCAATGTCGTGTTCCTTGAGTCTGGCCGACCAGGGGTCGTGTGCATCCTGGCCAGCGCAGACGACGATGTTGTCCACGCTCAGGCAGCGCTGCTCGCCGCGAATGCGCAGGTGCAGGCCGTTTTCGTCAATGTGGATGTACTCGGCGTCATTGAGCATGCGTGCACTTTTGCTCTTGACGCGGCTGCGCCGTATCCAGCCTGTGGTCGTGGGCAGGGTGCTGCCCATGGGCGACTTGCTGCGCTGAAGCAGCCAGATCTGGCGCGGGGATTGCGTTTTTTTGCTGGGCTGAATACCGCCACGCTGCTCGCGCTGCAGGTCTATGCCCCATTCGCGGGTAAAGGCCTGCACGCTGCCGTCGTCCGCTTTGTGGTGCGCCAGCAGCTCGGCCATGTCAAAGCCCAGAGGACCGGCACCCACGATGGCAACGCGCTCGCCCACAAAGCGCGGGCTGCGCAAGGCCTCCAGATAGTCAATGACCTTGGAGTTGTTCTCGCCCGCTATGCCGCTGCGCCTGGGGGTGACGCCCGTGGCGACGACTACATGATCAAACCCCTTGAGTGCTGTGATGTCGGGCGTGGTGTTCAGCCGCAGCTCGATTCCCAGGCGCTGGATTTCGTACTCGAAGTAGCGCAGCGTCTCTCCCTGCTCCTGCTTTCCGGGCACTTTCTGCGCCAGAAAGAACTGACCGCCTATGCGTATGCTGGGCTCGAACAGCGTGACCTTGTGACCGCGCTCGGCCGCTTCGCGGGCGCAGGCCAGACCCGCAGGACCCGCGCCGAGCACGGCGACCCTGAGGGGCTTTTTCGCCTTGGTCTGAGGCCATTCCCACTCGCGACAGGCCCTGGGGTTGACCAGGCAGCTGACTTGCTGGCGCGTGAAGATGCGGTCCAGGCAGGACTGGTTGCAGGCAATGCAGGTGTTGATGGCCGTGTTCTGGCCGGTTTGGGCCTTGCGCACAAAGGCCGGGTCGGCCAGAAAAGGACGGGCCATGGCCACCATGTCGGCATGGCCCTGGGCAATCAGATCGTCGGCCACTTCCGGGGTGTTGATGCGGTTGCTGGCCGCCACAGGCACGCTGACTGCCTGTTTGAGCTGCTCGGCAGCCCAGCTGAAGGCAGCACGCGGCACCATCATGGCAATGGTGGGAATGCGCGCCTCATGCCAGCCCACGCTGGTGTTGAACAGGTCCACGCCAGCGGCTTCGAGCTGGCGGGCCAGGTCAAGCACTTCCTTCCAGTGGCTGCCATGCTCGACCAGGTCCATCAGCGACAGGCGAAAGCTGATGACGAAGTCGTGGGGCAGTGCGGCACGAATGCCTTGCACGATGCGCAGGGCAAAGCGGCTGCGGCCTGTGGCATCGCCCCCCCATTCATCGGTGCGGAAGTTGGTCAGCGGGGCCAGGAACTGGTTGATCAGATAGCCTTCACCGCCCATGACTTCCACGCCGTCATAGCCTGCCTCATGGGCCAGACGGGCGCAGCGCACATAGTCGGCAATGATTTGCTCGATCTGCCCGGCACTGAGTTCGCGCGAGCTGCGGTTGCTGAGCTTGGAGAGCACGCTGCTGGGCGAGACGCCGCCGCTGCCGTGGTCGTAGCGGCCCACATGCAGCACCTGCATCAGAATGTGGCAGCCCTCGGCATGCACGGCCTCGGTGATGACGCGGTGGCGCGCCGCCTGCTCGGGAGTGCACAGCGTGGAAAACTCGGCATGCTCGGGCATGCCCAGAGCATGCTCGTTGACGCCAAAGCCGCCGGTGACGATCAGCTGCAACCCTTCCCTGGCACGTTCCACATAGAAGGTCGCCAGCTTTTCAAAGCCCTGGGGCTGATCTTCGAGCCCGGTGTGCATGGACCCCATCAAAATGCGATTTTTTAGGGTCAGATGGCCGATACGAATGGGCTGAAACAAAGAGGGGTACATGAGAAGCGTAATGAACGAAGTCTTGCGCCAGTGTGAGATGCCCACAGTAGTTTTTCCATGGGGGAATCACATCGTCCGTTTGAATGTGGTGCGGCGCGCTGACTTGGGCTTTGATGTGTGTCGCCAACAACCCAAGAAACAAGGAAGAGACAACTATGAGCACTATCGTCATGAGCGGCTGCGCCACCGGCATTGGCGCGGCCACCCGCAAGGCACTGGAAGCCGCTGGCCATCAAATCATCGGCATTGACATTCGCGATGCGGAAGTGATTGCCGACCTCTCGACATCCCAGGGGCGTCAGCAGGCCATTGCCGATGTGCTGGCGCAGTGCAGTCAGGGCATGGACGGCCTGGTGCTGTGCGCAGGACTGGGCCCGCAGACCAAGGTGCTGGGCAATGTGGTGTCCGTGAATTACTTTGGCGCGACCGAATTGCTGGATGCCTTCTTGCCAGAGCTGCAAAAGAGCAAGAATGCGGCTGCTTTGGTGATCTCTTCGGTGGCGTCGGCTCACCTTACATTTGACAAGAACCCGCTGGCCGCTCCTTTGGAAGGCGGTGATGAAGCCAAGGCACGTGCCATTGTTGAAAATGCGGGCGAGCATGGCGGAAACCTGGCCTATGCCGGTAGCAAGAATGCCCTGACGGTGGCGGTACGCAAGCGCACTGCCGCCTGGGGCAAGGCCGGTGTGCGCCTGAACACCATTGCGCCCGGAGCCACGGATACGCCGCTGCTGCAGGGCGGGCTGGATGATCCGCGTTTCAGCGAATCTATCAGCAAGTTCGTGCCGCCGCTGGGTCGCCGTGCCGAGCCTTCCGAGATGGCCTCTGTTATCGCCTTTTTGATGAGCCCGGCTGCGGGCTATGTGCATGGCGCGCAGATCGTCGTTGATGGCGGCATTGATGCGGTGATGCGGCCAACGGCATTTTGATTCCCCCTGAGCCGCTTTGCGGCTTCCCCCTAAAGGGGACGACGGCTTCGCCGCAAGGCGGCTTTTGCTCGCCGTCTCTCGCTTTAGGTCGCGCCGGTTTTTGGCGGCGCTCACTAAGAGGATGATTTGGAATGAATACAGCAGAACATATGACCGCCGTGGTGCAGCGCTATGTGGCGGCACTCAACGCCGGCGATCTGGAGGGCATTGCTGCCCTGTATGCCGATGACGCCACGGTAGAAGATCCCGTGGGATCGGAGCCTCAGCGAGGCATTGAGGCCATTCGCGCGTTTTATGCCAGCTCGCTCAGGCTGCCGCTGCGGGTCGAGCTTCAGGGCGAAGTGCGCGCCGTGGCCAATGAGGCGGCTTTTGCCTTCACTGTCACCGTGGAATATGAGGGCCGCAAAACCGTGATCGCTCCCATAGATCACTTCCGCTTCAATGCGGCTGGAAAGGTGGCTAGCATGCGTGCACTGTTTGGTAAACAGAATATGCACGCCGTGGCTTGATGTCTGATGCCTGATGGAGATGGCAGAGCATTGCCACTTCCTTCCATGCAGTCGCTGGTCTGAGATTCAAATCGGTTGACGAACGCTACTGAATAAGAAGCTGTTTGCGCTTGATTTACTTGACCTTTGGGCATATTTCTATCTGAAACAAAGGTTTATCAAGCGTAGGCAGCTTTTATTTTGATAGCGATGACGGAAGGTTAAATCAGTGCTGAAGGCTAGAGGTGAAAGTCACCCGCTGCCTCGGGCTGGTAGAGCACTTTGGCGATGGAGATATGGCAGGTGCGGTCATCCATGCGCCAGTCAATCTCGTCGCCTTCGCGGTAGCCCAGAATGGCTGTGCCAACCTCTGAGAAAATCGACAGCTTGCCGGCACTGCTGTCGGCATCTTCCGGGTACACCAGATCCACGGCCACTTCACGCTCGTCCAGATGCAAGAGGACCTGGGAGTTCATGGTCACCACATCGCGCTCCACCTGCTTGGGGTTGACCACGGTGGCACGCTCGATCTCGTGCTCCAGATCGACCACGTCCGATTCGTACTCCATCAGCACCAGATTCCTCAGGCGGTTCTGGTCGATCTCCGTGATGCAAATGTCCGAGGCCTTGCTGCGCGCCTGGGTGTGCAGCTGCTGCAGGTAGCGCTCACTGCTCAGCGTGAAGGTTTTGAGCGAGGCACTTTCGTGGTCAAGCTCAAAGCCGCAGCGCAGGAAGGCCTTGATGGAGCGTGTGTTGCTGCTGTGAATCTTGGCGATCAGCCGCTCGGCCCGCATCTCGAAGAAGGCCAGTTTCATGCCCTCGTGCAAAGCGCTGGCTCCGAGCTTGCGGCCCCAGTTGTCGCGGTCGCCAATGACCAGAACGATCTCGCAGTCCGTACCCGTCTTGATCAGGCGCACAAAGCCCACCGGTGCATCGTGGCGGTCGTAGGCCATGAAGAAGCGCCCGCCCTGATTGAACAAATGGGTCAGTATCGGCAGCTGTACACGCCCGATGACCTGCTCGATAAAGCGGGAGACGTGGCGCGAATCGCTCAGGTAGCGGGTGACGTTGTCGTCCTCCAGCCAGTCCATCAGATTCAGCGCATTGGCCCGGGTGATCTCCGGGCACAGGGAAATGAAAGGCTTGCTCATATCTTCACCACCACTGGTTACAAGAATGAAAGCCTTTCATGGCCACAGCCATGGCCATGACGGTTCTTTCGACACAGTCGACGATTTTAGGATGCAGGAAAATTTTGATGTTTCCCACTAATTGATCTCGCACTTCACTGAGCTGTTTTTAAGGAAGGAAGCTAAGAGGTGTTGTCTTTCTTATTTTTAAAGCCGGAATTTTTAATTGATACAGCTGGGGAAATTACTGAATTTTGCATGTGCAAGTAAAGGCTCTATGCCGTTTTGTGTGGAAACGCTTCGCGTCATGTCGGCATGGCTGGCGCGAACGGACTGGCCGGCAGGTGCTTGAGCTTGGACATGCGCAGGTAGGCGATGGCGATGAAGTTCTGGCTCGTCCTGAAGCCGCGCGCGGCGCGCTTGGCCTGCTGCAGCAGCCCGTTCATCGCCTCGACGAAGGCGTTGCTGCGGTGATCGACCATGCCGCGCACCACCGCGTCGAACCGCTCCTTGAGCGTGGCGGCCAGCTTCTTGAACGGCTCGAGCCGACAGCGCCGCGCCCAGCTCAGCCAGGCCCTGAGGTCGGATGCGGCCTGTTCGATGCTGTTGTGCGCTGTGGCCCGTGCGTACACCGCGCGCAGCGCCATCTTCAGCCGCCACGCCCGCGCGCTCTTGAGCGTCGAGCGCTGCAGCCAGTGCATGGCATCGAGCTGGCGGGCGCTCCAGGTGCTGGGGTTGCGCCGCATGCCCCACAGCAGCTGCCTGAGCGTCTTGCGGCCGCCAGCGCCCAGCGCGGCTCGCACCGCCTGCGCGTCGGTGGCCATCTCCGCGCGGCGCACCTGGTCCATCGCATCGATGGCCATCGAGACGACGTGAAAGCGGTCGTAGCTGATCTGCGCCTCGGGCAGCGCCAGCGCCACGCCCTTGGCGTAGGCTGCGCTCATGTCCATGCACACGTGCCGCACCTGGGCGGGATCGCCGCCATGGGCCTTCAGATCCTCGGCGAACTCCACCACCGTGCGGTGCTCGCGCCCCTCGGTGGCGAACAGCAGCCGCTTGCGATCCAGGTCGTGCACGACGGTGATGTAGTGCTGCCCGCGCCGCAGGCTGGTCTCGTCGATGCCCACCGTGCGCACGCCGGCGAAGTCTTCCAGCGCACGCGCCTGCGCGACGTAGAACTCGATGCGCCGCCACAGCCGCTTGTCCTTGCAGCGCAGCAACTCGGCGGCCTGGCGCACCGGCAGGTCCAGGCACAAGGTCAGCGCCAGCGCTTCGAACGCCGCGGTGAAGCCCGAGCCCGGACGCGCCCAGGGCACGGCCACCTGCGTGGTCTTGCCGCAGGCACCGCAGGCCACGCGCGGCACGTCGCAGTGCAGCCAGGCCTCGAACTGGAAGAAGTCCAGGTGCCGCCAGGATCGGCGCAGCCGGTCGTGCACCGGTTGCGTGGCCGCACCGCATGCCGGGCAGGCGAGCCTGCTGGTGTGGCAGCCGATCTCGAAGTCGATACGCCGCTTGGCGGTGTCGAGCCTGACGTCATCGACGACCCACGGCGGCTGCAAGCCCAGCGCGCTGGTGAACAGAGCTTCTACGGCAATGCCCATGGACTCATCCTCCTGATCAAACACGCCTCGTGGACATGTGCACAGGCCGGCCAGCGGCCTGCACACATGCCCACCGGGCTCAACAACCAGGGGAGCATTGTGAGTGTTGTGTTCCACACGAAATGACGAAGGACCCAAGTAAAGGGAGGAGTAAAAGTTTTAGAGGTTTTTACTTAGTTCGTATTGACGATTGATTGTTCTTTTTTTTTTGAGAAGAATTAAGTGTCACTTTGATGTGATTTATTTAAATATTAAATGGAGACTTTATGAAGTTTTGTATAAAGAAAAAATTGAATTTGATAGCCCTATCTGTAATTTCCCTCATTTCATGCTCCACATACGCTAAAAACTCACAAGAGGCCGAAGTAGATGCTTTGATTCGTGAGGCTATGCTATATGCATATCCTTATCATGAATTCCTGAAAATGCGTCACGCCTCTCTTGAGGTACAGGGGTCAGCAACAGAATCAAAAATTAATAAATTTAGGCATTCAAGAAATTTGGCCTCTCCTAAAGATCGCTGGGCTAATGCTCCAATACGAGATACACTTTACTCCACTGCTTGGCTTGATTTAGATCAAACGCCGGTCACTATTGACTTGCCTGATACTGATGGAAGGTATTATGTGATTGGGATGTATGGGGCAGATATTAATCCTTTTTCTCATGTTGGACAAAGACTAAGTGGCACTGCATCTAGAAAAGTAGCAGTTGTTGGGCCTAAATGGAATGGGGTGGTTCATGGAGTAGATCAAATAGTGAGATCCCCGACTCGTGATGTTTATTTGAATATGCGAGTTTTGGTTAAAAATGATGAGGATATAAAAGAAGCAAATAAAATACAGGATAAATTCATTATTACTCCATTGTTGAACTCTGAGAAAAATAATCCTGTTAATAAGCCTGAAGAGAAAAGTTGGAAGAGTTTTGTTAATCTTGCAAACGAGGCAATAAAAAGAAATCCTCCTCCTAATAGAGAATCGAAAATTCTGGAGAAATTTTCCAAAGTGGGGATTTGCGGTGAAAAATGCTCTTGGGAAAAAATGGATGCTTCACTTCGAGATAAATGGATGAAAGTGGCACCGAATGTTGAAAAAAATGAACTCAAAAATAGACTTAATGCAGACCGAAAAGTGAGTTTGTCTGATGGGGTTTTGAATGGGTGGATACCATTTAGACTGCCTAATGGATTCGGTGATGACTACTTGACTAGAGCTGGAGCTGCAGCGATGTCTGGCGCTATGTTGGGCTTGGAGGCGGCGGAGGCTGTATATTTCTTTGCTAATGTAGATGAAAATAAAAAACCATTGGGTAATGGTAATAGTTATCGCTTGCGCTTGCCATCAGGAAAATTGCCAGCAGATGCTTTTTGGTCAATAGCTATTTATGAGTTTTCAGATGGTGGTCAGTATATGGTTGAAAATTCAATTAATAGATATGCCATTAGCGATAGAAGTCAGGGGTTGAAATTTAATTCAGATGGTAGCTTGGATATAATTGTTCAGCCCAATGATCCTGGTGGTGACTATCATAATAATTGGCTTCCATCGCCTAAACAAAATACATTTTACTTGTTTGCAAGAGCTTATCAGCCATGGCCTGAAGTATTAGATCCTTCATGGACTCTAGAGCCCGTGCAGAAGGTTTCTCCTTAGTATTAATTAAGAAAATTACTCTTAAATAGAATTTTTTAATAAGGACTAACAAAAACCCAAAGCGCCACGTCTGGACTTTGGGTTTTTTCAGGAAATAGAATGTTTTTAAATCGATTATAGAAAAATGGCTACATCGTTACTATCAACATAGTCCACATTAAATAGGCGCTTTGCATAAACCAGCTTTAGGTCGAGCGCCCCCAATCCAAGACGCAGCTATGCCACAGTCACCGTCTGCCGACGGCACAGTTCTGTGAATCTATTGAGAATCGCTGCACGGATATGCAGTTCGTTGACCTAACGCTCAAGGGCTCTGGAGATGACCTGCTCACCAAGGCGCTTAAAGCATACATTTTGGTCTCCACCAAGCTACGCTGGTAGTAACTGATCCATGCCTTTCACGCCTCTCGACCCAAACGCCTACATGCGGCGATAGCCGCGTTGCGATATGTAACGGCATTGCCTTTGCATATTCGTGCACTCTTTGTTGAAGGAATGATGGGGATGGCGCCCCGTTGAATCACTGCCTTCTATACGGCGCGGATGTCATAGGCGCCAGCATCGGTCAAACTGAGAACGACTTCATTGGGAGAGATTTGCTCCAGCATGTCTGAGACAGCTTCACTTCATTGCTGGTCACGCAAATGGCTGGTATCTGCAGTGCCTACGCATCAATGCCGATGTGTAGATTGCGTCATTAGCGCGGCGTTCAGGGGCGTGCTTTTACACTTTCATTTACCTTCGCCAAGGAATTTGATGCATGTGGAAACAACGAGCAAGTGAGGTCCTGACGAAGACAAAAGAAATTGAACAAAGCCAATGGTTTGGAGCAATGCCAAGTCGAATAAGTTCTAGGTTGCTGGGCAAAGCTGAATGGAGACATCAGAGAATTAGGACTGCACCCGCGTTTGCCGCTGGCAGCGGAAAACATTATATGCATTTGTCCAGTCAGATAGTTAGCAAGCCCCTTGATCTCAAGGCATTGCCGTAGCTGGGTCAGTTGGGTCCTTCGTCATTTCGTGTGGAACACAACACTCACAATGCTCCCCTGGTTGTTGAGCCCGGTGGGCATGTGTGCAGGCCGCTGGCCGGCCTGTGCACATGTCCACGAGGCGTGTTTGATCAGGAGGATGAGTCCATGGGCATTGCCGTAGAAGCTCTGTTCACCAGCGCGCTGGGCTTGCAGCCGCCGTGGGTCGTCGATGACGTCAGGCTCGACACCGCCAAGCGGCGTATCGACTTCGAGATCGGCTGCCACACCAGCAGGCTCGCCTGCCCGGCATGCGGTGCGGCCACGCAACCGGTGCACGACCGGCTGCGCCGATCCTGGCGGCACCTGGACTTCTTCCAGTTCGAGGCCTGGCTGCACTGCGACGTGCCGCGCGTGGCCTGCGGTGCCTGCGGCAAGACCACGCAGGTGGCCGTGCCCTGGGCGCGTCCGGGCTCGGGCTTCACCGCGGCGTTCGAAGCGCTGGCGCTGACCTTGTGCCTGGACCTGCCGGTGCGCCAGGCCGCCGAGTTGCTGCGCTGCAAGGACAAGCGGCTGTGGCGGCGCATCGAGTTCTACGTCGCGCAGGCGCGTGCGCTGGAAGACTTCGCCGGCGTGCGCACGGTGGGCATCGACGAGACCAGCCTGCGGCGCGGGCAGCACTACATCACCGTCGTGCACGACCTGGATCGCAAGCGGCTGCTGTTCGCCACCGAGGGGCGCGAGCACCGCACGGTGGTGGAGTTCGCCGAGGATCTGAAGGCCCATGGCGGCGATCCCGCCCAGGTGCGGCACGTGTGCATGGACATGAGCGCAGCCTACGCCAAGGGCGTGGCGCTGGCGCTGCCCGAGGCGCAGATCAGCTACGACCGCTTTCACGTCGTCTCGATGGCCATCGATGCGATGGACCAGGTGCGCCGCGCGGAGATGGCCACCGACGCGCAGGCGGTGCGAGCCGCGCTGGGCGCTGGCGGCCGCAAGACGCTCAGGCAGCTGCTGTGGGGCATGCGGCGCAACCCCAGCACCTGGAGCGCCCGCCAGCTCGATGCCATGCACTGGCTGCAGCGCTCGACGCTCAAGAGCGCGCGGGCGTGGCGGCTGAAGATGGCGCTGCGCGCGGTGTACGCACGGGCCACAGCGCACAACAGCATCGAACAGGCCGCATCCGACCTCAGGGCCTGGCTGAGCTGGGCGCGGCGCTGTCGGCTCGAGCCGTTCAAGAAGCTGGCCGCCACGCTCAAGGAGCGGTTCGACGCGGTGGTGCGCGGCATGGTCGATCACCGCAGCAACGCCTTCGTCGAGGCGATGAACGGGCTGCTGCAGCAGGCCAAGCGCGCCGCGCGCGGCTTCAGGACGAGCCAGAACTTCATCGCCATCGCCTACCTGCGCATGTCCAAGCTCAAGCACCTGCCGGCCAGTCCGTTCGCGCCAGCCATGCCGACATGACGCGAAGCGTTTCCACACAAAACGGCATAGAGCCGTCAGTTGGTGGGGAGATAACGGGCTTGGAACGGAAGGGCTGATTCATATAAATACTTAGTCTAAATGAATGATGAAAAAACATGTGGAATTATTATGATAAGAAAAATTCATATAAATAATTACGAAATATCCATCTCATAGAAATATGAAAAATTATTTATGGGATAGTTTAAATTTTAAAATAAACCAAATGAATAAATCTGCTTATTTCAAAAATTCTATAAAACCCACTTTTTTTTCACTTGTTACAGCTGGAGTTGCATATGTTCATGCACCGGCTTTTGCGGGCTCTATGCCGTTTTGTGTGGAAACGCTTCGCGTCATGTCGGCATGGCTGGCGCGAACGGACTGGCCGGCAGGTGCTTGAGCTTGGACATGCGCAGGTAGGCGATGGCGATGAAGTTCTGGCTCGTCCTGAAGCCGCGCGCGGCGCGCTTGGCCTGCTGCAGCAGCCCGTTCATCGCCTCGACGAAGGCGTTGCTGCGGTGATCGACCATGCCGCGCACCACCGCGTCGAACCGCTCCTTGAGCGTGGCGGCCAGCTTCTTGAACGGCTCGAGCCGACAGCGCCGCGCCCAGCTCAGCCAGGCCCTGAGGTCGGATGCGGCCTGTTCGATGCTGTTGTGCGCTGTGGCCCGTGCGTACACCGCGCGCAGCGCCATCTTCAGCCGCCACGCCCGCGCGCTCTTGAGCGTCGAGCGCTGCAGCCAGTGCATGGCATCGAGCTGGCGGGCGCTCCAGGTGCTGGGGTTGCGCCGCATGCCCCACAGCAGCTGCCTGAGCGTCTTGCGGCCGCCAGCGCCCAGCGCGGCTCGCACCGCCTGCGCGTCGGTGGCCATCTCCGCGCGGCGCACCTGGTCCATCGCATCGATGGCCATCGAGACGACGTGAAAGCGGTCGTAGCTGATCTGCGCCTCGGGCAGCGCCAGCGCCACGCCCTTGGCGTAGGCTGCGCTCATGTCCATGCACACGTGCCGCACCTGGGCGGGATCGCCGCCATGGGCCTTCAGATCCTCGGCGAACTCCACCACCGTGCGGTGCTCGCGCCCCTCGGTGGCGAACAGCAGCCGCTTGCGATCCAGGTCGTGCACGACGGTGATGTAGTGCTGCCCGCGCCGCAGGCTGGTCTCGTCGATGCCCACCGTGCGCACGCCGGCGAAGTCTTCCAGCGCACGCGCCTGCGCGACGTAGAACTCGATGCGCCGCCACAGCCGCTTGTCCTTGCAGCGCAGCAACTCGGCGGCCTGGCGCACCGGCAGGTCCAGGCACAAGGTCAGCGCCAGCGCTTCGAACGCCGCGGTGAAGCCCGAGCCCGGACGCGCCCAGGGCACGGCCACCTGCGTGGTCTTGCCGCAGGCACCGCAGGCCACGCGCGGCACGTCGCAGTGCAGCCAGGCCTCGAACTGGAAGAAGTCCAGGTGCCGCCAGGATCGGCGCAGCCGGTCGTGCACCGGTTGCGTGGCCGCACCGCATGCCGGGCAGGCGAGCCTGCTGGTGTGGCAGCCGATCTCGAAGTCGATACGCCGCTTGGCGGTGTCGAGCCTGACGTCATCGACGACCCACGGCGGCTGCAAGCCCAGCGCGCTGGTGAACAGAGCTTCTACGGCAATGCCCATGGACTCATCCTCCTGATCAAACACGCCTCGTGGACATGTGCACAGGCCGGCCAGCGGCCTGCACACATGCCCACCGGGCTCAACAACCAGGGGAGCATTGTGAGTGTTGTGTTCCACACGAAATGACGAAGGACCCTTTTGCGCAGGTCAATCCATCCAGTCCTGACGCTGGCGTGGTTGGAAGAACTTTCAAGGATTCCACGCTGCCGAAGCGGCACTGGACCACGGCACCAAAAGGTGCTCCGAATGTGGTTGTAGTAATACTTGATGACGTTGGGTTTGGGGCAGCTACTACTTTTGGCGGGCTTATTCCCACGCCTGCTCTAGACGCTCTTGCGCACGACGGGTTGCGCTACAACCGCTTCCATACAGCGGCCATGTGCTCGCCCACGCGCGCGTCTCTCCTCACAGGGCGCGATCCACACGCGGTCGGCTGGGGGGTGGTGAGTGAGTTGAGCACCAACTACGACGGCTATATAGGCATGATTCCACGCAACGCCGCTACCATGGCAGAGGTGCTTAAAGACAACGGCTACTCAACCTCTGCGTGGGGCAAATGGCACAACACGCCGGTGTGGGAAACATCAGTCAATGGCCCATTCCAAAATTGGCCAACGGGTTACGGCTTCGAACATTTTTACGGCTTCATGGGTGGAGCCATGGATCAATATGAGCCGGAGCTGTTTCGCGACACCACACCGGTCAACCCCTCTCCCTCTGACAAGCCAGGCTACTACCTGAATGAAGACTTGACCACGCAGACGATCTCGTGGATGCAGCGCCAGAAATCTGTACAGCCAGATAAACCATTTTTCGTGTATTACGCACCGGGTGGCACACACTCGCCACTGCAGGCCCCCAAGCGATGGATCGAGCAGTTCAAGGGCAAGTTTGATCAAGGGTGGGACGTGGCTCGTGAGCAGATCTTCAAGCGTCAAAAGGAGCTGGGCATAATTCCCGCGGACACCGAACTGACTCCACGCTCAGCTGAGTTACCTGCATGGGATAGTCTCTCGGAGGATCAGAAGAAAATCAACGCTCGCCTCATGGAAACCTATGCAGGCTTTCTTGCCAACACTGACCATCAGGTAGGAAGGCTAGTGACCAGCCTCAAACAGATGAATCAGTATGACAACACTTTGTTTGTCTACATAGTGGGTGACAACGGCGCAAGCGGCGAGGGGGGACTTCAGGGCGCCTATCATGACATCGACCGCTTCAATGGCGTGGAAGCGGACAAGCAATGGGTTCTTAAGCATTTGGACGAAATTGGCGGACCCTCCACCTCTTCGCACTACCCAGCAGCATGGGCGTGGGCGATGAATACCCCCTTTCAGTGGATGAAGCAAATGGCTTCGCATCTAGGAGGAGTACGCAATCCGATGGTCGTGAGTTGGCCTGCGAAGATTAGCCAGCCCGGAGGCCTGCGCTCGCAGTTCATCCACGTCGCCGACCTGATGCCCACCGTCCTTGAGGCCGTAGGAGTCGCTGCACCTCAGATACTTCAGGGCGTGCCTCAGCAGTCCATTGATGGAAAAAGCTTTTTATCGAGCCTAAACGACGCAAATGCACCGAGTAGTAACCAGGAGCAGATCTTTGAGATGCTTGGTAACAGAGCAATGTATCAGATGGCTGGATAGCCTCAACCACGCCCAAGCGCTACCCTTGGCAAGTGATGGAGTGGGGGCCCAGTGCACTAGGGTCCGAAAAGTGGGAGTTGTATCATCTGGAGCAGGACTTTTCTCAGGCACGCGATGTATCGAATGAGTACCCAGAAAAACTGCGTGAGCTGCAAGAGCTGTTCTGGGTGAATGCTGAGAAGAAAAAGATTCTTCCGCTTGATGACCGCTTCGTGGAACGACTGTCGATGACCAATAGCGCAGGTCAGGAGCGTCCTAATCTAACGCAGGGCCGCAAGCAATTCGTCTACTACGCTGGAGCGGTTGGTATCAACGAAAGCAATGCGCCTAACATCAAGAACCGCTCTCACACAATTACTGCCAAGGTACACATTCCAGTCACCGGTGGGGAAGGAGTGCTTGTGGCACAAGGTGAAGCTCGCGCTGGCTGGTCACTATATGTGAACCATGCAGGCCAGCCGGTGTACACGTATTCGTTTGCAGGCCAACGAACCACAGTTACTGGTCCCTCGCCATTGCCGAAAGGAGATACAGTCGTACGCCTTGATTTCAAGTATGACGGCGATGGTCGAGGCAAGGGTGGTACGGCAACGTTAGTAGTGAACGATCAGCCCGTCGGCCAGGAACATGTGCCTGTTACGGTTGCGAACATGTTCTCGCTGAACGAGACTTTCGACGTCGGCATAGACACCAAGGTGCCGGTAGGCAACTATCCACGCAATTACAGCTTTGGTGGTGCAATAGAGAGCGTGACGATCGATCTGAAGTAAGCCTTCGAAAGGTAAGAATCCCCCCGTCATTCAGTTAGTCGGGGGATTTTTATGTGTAGAAGTTCTGACCTGATTTAGAGCCGCTAACACCACCTATCCACGAAGCGTGAGCAGATGATTGCTGCAGCCAATTTGAGTAAGGCGAGATGTATGTCCAGTCGCCTCTCGAAGCGGATTCGCAGCTTTCCAAAGCCTGCAAACCACCCGTGGGTGCGTTCCACGACCCAGCGATGTTTACCTAGTTTCTCGCTGCTCTCGACACCTCGCCTTGCAATGCGGCTGAGGATCCCTCGTTTCTTGAGATGTGCTCTGCAGCGTGGGTAGTCATAGCCTTTGTCTGCATGCAGTTTATAGGGTCGCCTGCGAGGGCTGCCTTGCAGGCCCTTGACTGCAGGAATAGCATCCACGCAGGACTCGAACAGCATGGAATCATGTCTGTTAGCGCCACTGACAAGCACGGCCAGCGGAATGCCCCGAGCATCCACAACGAGATGACGTTTGGAGCCTAGTTTGCCTCTGTCGGTGGGGTTTGGGCCCGTTTCCTGGCCCCCCGGGGGGCTTGGTACCGAAGAGCCATCAATACTGGCTCGGCTCCAATCAATCTGGTCGTGCTCACGTAGTCGCACGAGCATGGCTTGGTGAAGTTGCTCCCACACGCCTGCCGCACTCCAATCGCGTAGACGTCGCCAGCAGGTCATGCCGCTGCCGTAGCCCAAGGCAAGAGGTAGGTCTGCCCATGGAATGCCGGTGTGAAGCACAAATAGGATGCCATTGAGGGCTGCCTCATCGCTCACGCCAAGCTTGCGTGCGCCACCTTTGGCTGATGGTGTAAATACGGGAATCAGAGGCTGTAGTTGTGTCCACAGCTCTTTGCTAACGGGTTGTCTTGCCATGAGAGCAAGAAGCATAAATGCTTCTTTCTGCTCTCAAACCGAGGTGGTGTTAGCGACTCTTAACAGCCTTGCCAAGAGGTGAGGTTTCAGGGGGCAAATCTTTATCAGCCCGGGCGTGCAAGCGCCCAACGTAAGAGCCGAAGATTCGCGTCACTTCAAGCTGTGACCTAGGGAACCTCTGCATAAATCCCCAACGCATGTGCTTGCACATGCGTGCCGGGTGCGGCAGCATCCCGGCCTATGCAGCAATTTGATCTTGGCCTGAACCTTTCCACCAAAAAAACACGCAAACGCGAATTCCTGGAGCAGATGCAGCAAGTCGTTCCATGGCAAGAGTTGGTGGACTTGATTGCGCCATATGCACCTGAAGGTCACAAAGGGCGGCCTCCATTTCCTGTGGAGATGCTGCTGCGCATTCACTTTATGCAGCAGTGGTTCAACCTCAGTGATCCAGCTATGGAAGAAGCGCTGCATGACATGCCCTTGTTTCGGGAATTCGTTGGCCTGTCATGGGGCAGTGCCACGCCTGATGAGAGCACTATCCTGCGGTTTCGTCATCTATTGGAAAGACACAAACTGGCCGAGCAAATTCTGAAGACGGTCACGGACTTGCTGGAGCGTAAAAAGCTGCTGCTTCGCACGGGAACCATTGTGGATGCGACGCTGATTGCAGCTCCCAGTTCAACCAAAAACAGCACCAAATCTCGTGATCCTGAAATGCACCAGACCAAGAAGGGCAATCAGTGGTACTTCGGCATGAAGGCCCATATTGGCGTGGATGCTGATTCTGGTCTGGTGCACACAGTGCGAGGCACTTCGGCCAACGTCAGTGATGTCGTTGAAGCCAACAGCCTGCTGCATGGAAAAGAGGTTGATGGCTATGGCGATGCAGGCTACCAAGGTGCAGATAAACGCCCCGACATGCCGACGCCAGAACCTGAGCGCAAATTCCAATGGCATATCGCCATGAAGCGCAGCCAGCGCAAGGCTCTAGACCTTCAGCACCCGGTATCGGCCATGCAAGAGCAGCTTGAGCAGGTGAAGTCCAAAATCCGGGCCAAGGTCGAACACCCATTCAGAGTCATCAAGCGTCAGTTTGGCCACGTCAAAGTTCGCTACCGAGGCTTGAGAAAGAACACGCAGCAATTGCATACCCTGTTTGCCTTGGCGAACTTGTGGATGGCCCGTGGCCGTTTGCTAGTGAACAGCCAACCCAAGCCTGGTGTGGGTGCGTAAAAAGCAAGATGCCCGCGAAACGCGGGCATCTTGAGTGTCACAGGCAAGCAAACATCACACTCGTTCAAGCACTATCACGCTTGAAATCGAGTTTTGCAGAGGTTCCCTAGCTCGTTCAGTGCATGCGATATGCACCTGTCGCCTGTGACGACTCCGGGGTAATCTAATTCATCCAAAGATATGTGGCATTGAATCTTCGTAATGGGTTCGGACTTTTATGCTAAGCCCGCTGTCAAGAGCGGTCCAGAGATAAGAGCGTGCTTTGGCGTGTGTGTCTCCAGCTCAAGTTGAACCAGCCCAGACGAGGTAAGAAGCGTTTGCCTCAGTGCATCAAGCAGCCATTGGAGGTCGCCCACAAGCCGAGCCTAGGAAGGGTACGCCCTGTGGTCAGGACGCTGGGACAAAACTTTTAACGACATTGACAGGTTCAACTGGGAGTGCTTGTGCATCGAAATTGATACCAGTTTGCCTTGCCAGCTGCTCGAGTAGTGAGGGCATTGGAAGAGCTTGCTGCCTGGACAACGGACCGGAGTTTATTGCCCAGGCATTGAAACAATGGGCACAGAGTAACGGCCTAGAGCTGAACCCCATGCTTGCCGTGCAAGCCAATGCAGAACGTTTATGTCGAGCGTGTCACCAGAGCTTACGAGCGGGGGATCGACTGCTATGTCTTTGCATCGTTGTAGGAAGTGCACTCGATGACCGAGGACTGATAACCACCATCGACCACATGAATCGCTGGGTCGGATTCTGCCGATAGTGGAACGTGTCAAATGTTTCCCCAACCTCTACTTTTAGGTGACATAGGAAAACGAGGAGGCTTCAATGTTCTGGGAGTTATCGGTCCCACCGAATTAATGACAGATTCGATTTCGTACTGCAAATTGAGGTAGGCGCAAACTGGTTCAGACAAGAAAATATTTTTCAGAGGCTTATGAGTTCCATTAGTACCGAAATTAAATTAATGAATAAAACTAGCTCGCACATAAACATCAACGAGGGCTTTCATGCAATGGCAAAGCCCAGTGGCGCTGATTGCAATCTTGACTGTGAGTATTGTTTTTATCTTGAAAAAGATGCTCTTTACCCCTCGGAAACTAAGAGGCGCATGAGTGAAGAAGTACTGGCAAGCTATGTGCGTAACTACATTGAATCGCACTCGGAAAAGGCTGAAGTAGTGTTTACTTGGCAGGGGGGGGAGCCCACCCTGATGGGACTGGAATTTTATCGTCGCGCAAGCGAACTTCAGCGTGAATACGCTGCCGGGCGTACGATTCGCAATACCTTTCAGACCAATGGTTTGCTTATCGATGCCCAATGGTGCGCATTTTTCTTGGAAAATAAATGGCTAATCGGGCTTTCGCTTGATGGTCCTGCGGACATTCACGACGAATATCGTGTGACTCAAGGTGGTTATCCTTCTCACGCTCTGGTGCTGCGTGCGCTGAAGTTGCTTCAGCAGTACCGTGTATCTTACAACGTGCTCGCTTGTGTGAATCGGCGCAGCGCGCGTGAACCACGCAGGGTTTACGATTTTCTGCGATCGCAAGGCGTTGAGTTCCTTCAGTTCATTCCGGTGGTGGAGCGCTTGCCAAGTGTGGAGGACCGCGAGGTGGGCCTGACTTTGAAGTCTCCCAGCGGCAAGGTATTGCTCCCCGCGCTGCCAGAAGTTGATACCGCCGTGACAGACTGGTCTGTGTTGTCTGCCGAGTACGGAGATTTTTTGAACACGATCTTCGATGTCTGGATACAGCGCGATGTGGGACGCATGCACGTGATGAACTTCGAATGGGCGCTCGCTAATTTCATGGGGCGCCCAGGCGCTGCCTGCCACCATCAGCCCACGTGTGGAAAGGCAGTGGTTGTCGAGCACACAGGCGATGTGTATGCCTGTGATCACTACGTATACCCAGACTATTTGCTCGGTAATTTAACCAAGATGCCATTGGGTGAAATGCTCGCATTGCCTGCACAGCAGCAATTTGGCTCCGATAAGCTTGAAAGCCTACCTGCGCAATGCCGAAACTGTAAGATGCTCAAGGGATGCTGGGGCGGTTGTCCGAAGCATCGCTTCTCTAGCACGCGGGATGGAGAGCACGGACTTAATTATCTGTGTGCTGGTTATTACAGTTTCTTCGGACACGCTGCACCATATCTGCGTGCATTGGCCGAACTGATTGCAAGTGGGCGGCCCGCAAGCGATATCACCAAGGCCAAGTTACTTATCGTGAAGCAGTGATGAACTCAGAAGTTCAGGCCGTGAAGCCTTCTTGCTTTCCTATGCAACCTAAAAGTAGGGCTTGGGAAGCGTTTGGCACGATCCACAATTGGCGGAATCCTGCCTAGCGATTCATAAGGATGATCGTAGTTATAGCGATGCCGTCAGTTCTTGGTCATCGGCCGCACTTCCTGCAACGATTCAAAGACATAGTAGTTGAGCACCTTTGTTCGTAAGTTCTGATGAAGCGCTCAACATAAGCGTTCTGCACCAGTTTGCCCGGCAGCATGTGGTTCAGCTCTAGGCCTTTACTCTGTGCCCATTGTTTCAATGCCTGGACAATAAAATCCGGCCCGTTGTCTAGGCGAATGGATCTTGGTGTCCCTCTGACCTCTACAAGAGCGTCCAATGTGGCGCTGTTGCATAAATCAAGTTTGATGCGAGCTACCCTAAACCCCGGACGTGGCTATGCCACGGCTGCCGTCTGAGGACGGCCCAGTTCAGTGAATCAGCTCAATATGGCTGCCCTGATATGCAGCTCGTTGACTTGGCGATCAAAGGTGCGAGACATCACTCGCTCACCCAGTCGTTTAATGCGGTTCATCTTAGTTTTCACCAAGCTTTGCCGGTGGTAACCAATCCAGCGCTTCCAGATTCTTCGGTCCAGCGCCTGCACGAGGCAATCGCAGTATTGCGATGCCCAAACATCGCCCTTTTGCGGATTCGAGCATTCTTGCGAGGAGGAATGATGGGAATGGCTCCATGCCTGAGGGCCGCTTCGTAGGCAGGCTGTGTGTCGTAGGCACCATCGCCAGTAAGGCATCTTGAGATGCTTCATCTGGTGGCAACTGCGCTAGTAAGTCTGATAGTACCGAAGCATCACTGACGTTATTGCTCGTCACGCAGATTGCTCGAATCTGCAAGGTGTCGGCATTGATGCCGATGTGCAGCTTGCGCCACTGGCGGCGGTATTTAGCACCGTGCTTTTTGCATTTCCACTCGCCTTCACCCAGAAACTTGATGCCCGTGGAATCAACCAGAAGGTGCAAGCCTGCTTTGTTGAGGGAGTACGGAATCTGAGCATTCAAATCTCGCTGCCGCCTGCACAGGGTTCTGAAGTCAGGAACTGGCCATGTAAGGCCGCACAGTTGTAGCCCTGACTCCACCAAGCCTGTTGTTTGCCTGAGCGCTAGCCCGAACAGGTTCTTGAGCGTCAAGCAGAGCTGAATGGCGGCATCAGAGAACTTCGGGCTTCGCCCGCGTTTTTGCCGCTGGCAACGGCAAACTAAGTCATGGGCTTGTCCATCCAAATTGACAAAGAGCCACGAGCTTTGAGGTCCGCGTTGTATTGCTTCCAGCTCGAGGTTCGATAGCGAGGTTTGTTGGGTGGGCTCATGCCGCCAGCCTACGGTCTGCGGCACAGCGATTTATGCAACAACGCCGCTTAGTACTTGTGCGTCATTATTCACCCTTGAACACGGCCGGGCGTTTTTCAATAAAGGCATTCATGCCTTCCTTTTGATCCTGCGTGGCAAACAGCAGCTGATTGGCTTTGCGCTCCATCAGCAAGGCGGCATCCAGCGATGCATCCATGCCGGCAATCACCACTTCCTTGATCTGTTCCACGGCCAGTGGCGGCATGTGGGCAATGAGCTTGGCCATTTTCAGCGCCTCAGGGATTACCTGATCGTCTGGACAGACTAGGCTGACCAGACCCATGGCATAGGCTTCGTCGGCGCTGATGGGTTTGCCCGTCAGCAAGATGCGCATGGCCTGGAACTTGCCCACGGCGCGCACCAGGCGCTGGGTGCCGCCTATGCCGGGCATGATGCCGATGCGAATCTCGGGCTGGGCAAAGCTGGCGCCCTGGCCGGCAATGATGATGTCGCAGTGCATGGCCAGCTCCGAGCCACCGCCAAAGGCATAGCCGCAGACGGCTGCAATGATGGGCTTGGGACATTTCTCGATGGGAGCCCAGACGCGCTCGGTGTGGCGCTTGAGGATGTCGATGGGGCCGCACGAATCCATGCTCTTGATATCGCCGCCGGCGGCAAACACCTTTTCACCGCCGGTGAGCACGATGCAGCGCACGCTGTCGTCACTGCTCAGTTGCTGGAATGTCTGCGACAGCGCTGCCTGCAGGGACAGGCTCAGGGCGTTGGTGGCCTGGGGGCGGTTGAGTCGTACGACGACTACGCCGTTCTCCTCACGCTGAACCAGTAGCTCTTGCTCGGTGGATTCTTTGTTTTCAATAGCAGTCTGTGGTTGAGTCATAAGGGATTCCAAGGGTTCTAGCTAGGAGGATGGTCGTTTTCCGGGAGGGGGGATACATCGTCCTTTTGGACGTATCTGCTGCGGGTGCTGAAACCTAAATTTGCAGCCATGGATACGAATAACGACTTTCAAGATCAGGTAGTGCTGGTCACCGGCGGTACCAAAGGTATCGGCAAAGGCATTGCCCAGGCATTTCTGGCAGCCGGAGCGAAGGTGGTGGTCTGTGGCCGACAGGCTCCCGAGACCCTGCCTGAGGCTGGTGGCAAGCAGGCCGAGTTTGTCGCCTGCGATGTGCGCGAGGCCCAGGCCGTCAAGGAGATGGTCGATGGCGTGCGTGAGCGCCATGGCCGACTGGACGTGCTGATCAACAACGCCGGTGGTGCGCCCAATGTGGACGCCGCCACGGTGTCGCCACGCTTTCACGAGAGCGTGCTGCGCCTGAACCTTTTCTCGACGCTGCATGCCTCGCAGGCAGCCAATGCCGTGATGCAGCAGCAGGACAGCGGTGGCGTCATCGTCTGCATCGGCAGCATCAGCGCGCTGCGTCCCTCGCCAGGCACGGCGGCCTATGGCGCGGCCAAGGCGGCGGTGCTGAACCTGGTCAGCTCTCTGGCTGTGGAGTGGGCACCCAAGGTGCGCGTGGTGGCCGTGAGCCCTGGCCTGGTGCGTACCGAGCAGTCGCATCTGCACTTCGGCGACGAAGCGGGCATTGCCTCCGTGGCCCAGACCATTCCCGCCGGCCGTCTGGCCGAGCCACAAGACATTGCCAATGCCTGCCTGTACGTAGCGTCCCAGCGCGCCTCGTACATGAGCGGTACCAATTTGCTGCTGCATGGCGGCGGCGAGCGTCCGGCATTTCTGGGTGCCTCGAACTCGGATTCCGTACAGAAAACCCACTGAATTTCAAAGGAGACAATCTTGACTGATCAAGACTGGATGGCAGAAGTCCGCACTTACGTCGGCAAGCAGTACGGGCGCGTCTATGCCTGGGACAAGGTCAATGCCCCCATGATTCGCCAGTGGTGCGAGCTGATGGGCGTGGCCGTAAAGACCAACAAGGAAGGCAAGACCATTGCACCTCCGGCGATGCTGCAGGTCTGGTGCATGGAAGGCCCGGTGCAGAACAACTATCCGCCCGGCTCCACGACCGAGAACCCATACGAAGTGCTCAAGCTCATCGAGGCACACAACTTTCCCTCGACCGTGGCGGTGAACTCCGAGCTGACGTTTGACCGTGATGTGGTTGAAGGCGAAGACCTGTACTACACCACGCGCCTGGAAGCTATCAGCGAGGAAAAGACCACGGCGCTGGGCACGGGCTACTTTGTCACGCAGATCATGGATTACTTCTCGATCAAGGCCAAGAATGGCGAAGACGAGAAGGTCGGTCAGCTGATGTTCCGCGTGTTCAAGTTCCGTCCTGCCCAGGTGCACACGCCTGCGCCCGCAGCGGCAGGTTCCGAGCCTGCCATGCCCAAGATCAAGCGCCCTTCGCCGGGTGTGAGCGATGACAACCGTTTCTTCTGGGAAGGTGTCAAGCAGGGCAAGCTGCTGATCCAGCGCTGCAAGAGCTGTGGCGACCTGCACCACCCACCAGGCCCTGCATGCCCCAAGTGCCAGTCCTTTGAATGGGACACGATCGAGTCCAGCGGCAAGGGAACGGTTTACTCCTTCGTGGTCATGCACTACCCCGAAGTGCCTCCGTTCGAGTATCCCAACCCCGTGGGCCTGATCGAGCTGGAAGAGGGCGTGCGCCTGATCTCGCAGTTGATCGGCGTCAAGCCTGGCGACGTGAAGATTGGTCAGAAGGTGCAGGTGGAGTTTGTCACCTTCGATGGCGATCTGACTCTGCCCCAGTTCCGTCCCGTGGCCTGATTGAGGGAGAAAAGTCATGGACTTTCAACTCAGTGAAGACCAGCGTGCGTTTGCCGACATGGCGCAAAGCCTGTTTGCCGACTACTGCACGGACGAGAAGCTGCGCGAGCACGACACCTCGGGTCAACCTTATATGCAGGACTTGTGGCAGCAATGCGTGGCAGCAGGCCTGCACAGCATTTTGGTGCCGGAGTCCGCTGGTGGCCTGGGCCTGGGGGCGACCGAGCTGCTGGCCGTGCTGGAGCAGCAAGGCCGTGCACTGGCACAGGTGCCGCTGTGGCAGCAGCAGGTGGCAGCAGCCGCTCTGGCCCAGTTTGGCGAAGGCGTGGATGCCGTGGTGCAGTCCGCCATGGAAGGCGAGCTGATTGCGTTGTCGCTGGAGAGCGTGGTGGCCAGCCGTGGCCCCGGCCTCAAGCTGCAGGGCAATGTGCTGACGGGCAAGCTCAATGCCGTGGCTCTGGGTGCTCAGGCCTCTGTGGCCCTGGTGGCTGCACAGACGGATAGCGGCGCGCTGAAGCTGGTGCTGGTCAATCTGCAGGCTGACGGTGTGCAGCGTACCGAGGGCATGCGCCAGGACTACTGCGGCGTGGCCGACATTGCGTTCAACCAGACACCGGTGCTGGATGTGCTGGGCGGCCGTGCACTGGACTGGGTGAGCGAGCAGGCGATTGCCTGCATGGCCAGCCTGCAGCAAGGCGTGACCCAGGAGCAGCTGCGCCGTACGGTGGAGTACGTGACCGAGCGCAAGCAGTTCGATCGCCCCATTGGCAGCTTTCAGCTGGCGCAAGGCCAGATGGCCGACGGCTACATCCTCATGCAAGCCCAGCGCAGCGCACTGTGCCAGCTGGTGTGGCGTCTGGATGCCGGGCTGCCTTGCGTGCCGCAAGCCCACGCAGTACGCGCCCAGTCCAACGAGCTGGGCCTGAAGGTCGGGCGCATGGCGCAGCACCTGCATGGCGGCATGGGCGTGGACGTGACCTATCACATCCACCGCTACATGTTCTGGAGCCGTGCACTGGCAGCCGAGTTCGGTGGTGCGAGCTACCACCTTGAGGCACTGGGCCAGTGGCTGGCTGATAACGACAACCTCGGCTGGAAGTACGACCTGCCCGAAGACCGCTAAAGGAATACACACATCATGGCTAACCAAAACATTCGCTTTGAATCGGTCAACGTCGGTGACGAACTGCAGGCTGTCAGCGTGCCCATCACCGTGCCCCTGATTGCCGGTGGCGCGATTGCGACGCGTGACTACTTCCCCGGTCACCACGACCGCGATGCGGCGCGTGAGCTGGGCTCTCCCCATATCTTCATGAACATCCTGACCACCAATGGTCTGGTGCAGAGCTTTGTCGAAGGCTGGGCCGGCCCGGAGGCACGCCTGATGGATCTGAAGATTCGTCTGGGTGCCCCCAACTACCCCGGTGACACCATGAAGTTCACCGGCTCCGTGACCGAGAAGAACGATGCCACGCGCAGCGTGCAAATCACTTTGAAGGGAACCAACTCCATGGGTTCTCACGTCAGCGGCACTGTGCAAGTGGCGCTGTCTTAAAACAAGAAGCGGAGACATTCCTGTGAACGATATGAATATTTCCGGCCGCGCAGCCATTGTGGGTCTGGGCGCTACAGAATTTTCCAAGAACTCCGGTCGCACCGAACTGCGTCTGGCCATGGAAGCCACGCTGGCAGCCCTGGAAGATGCGGGCATCGATCCCAAAGAAGTGGATGGCTTTTCCTCGTACACCATGGACAAGGTGCCCGAGTACGAAATCGCCCGCCTGCTGGGTTCGCGCAAGGTGAGCTTTTTCTCCCAAGTGCCTCACGGCGGCGGCGCTGCCTGCGCGCCCGTGCTGCACGCGGCCATGGCCGTGGCCACGGGCATTGCCAAGACCGTGGTGGTCTATCGCGCCATGAACGAGCGCAGCTGGTACCGCTTTGGCACTGGCGACTATCAATTTGGCGACAAGCCTTTCTTTGACAGCGTGAACTACGGCTGGTACATGCCTTATGGCTTCCACACGCCTGCGGCATGGGTGGGCATGTTTGCCCGTCGTTACATGCATGCCACGGGCGCTACCAGCGAAGACTTTGGCCGTGTAGCCGTTGCTGTGCGTGACTTTGCGGCGACCAATCCTGCTGCATTCTTCTACGGCAAGCCCATCACGCTGGAAGATCACCAGAAGAGCAAGTGGATTGCCGATCCGCTGCACCTGCTGGACTGCTGCCAGGAGTCTGACGGTGCCGTGGCCATGGTCATCACCTCCAGCGACCGCGCCAAGGACCTGAAGGCCAAGCCTGTGTACATCAAGGGCGCAGCCCAGGGCATGAGCGAAGGTCAGCAATCGATGACTTCGTTCTACCGTGACGACATCACCGACCTGCCTGAAATGGGTCATGTGGCCAACCAGCTGTGGAAGCAAAGCGGCCTGACGCCCGACGACATTCAGACTGCGGTGCTGTATGACCACTTCACACCGTTTGTCATGACCCAGCTCGAGGAGTTCGGCTTCTGCAAGCGTGGTGAGGCCAAGGAATTTGTGCGTGCCGGTATGCATGCACGTGGCGGTCGTCTGCCTGTCAATACCCACGGTGGTCAGCTGGGCGAAGCCTATATCCACGGCATGAACGGTATTGCCGAAGGCGTGCGCCAGGTGCGCGGCAGCGCGGCCAATCAGGTCAGCAACGTGAGCAACGTGGTGGTGACAGCCGGTACGGGCGTACCCACCAGCGGCCTGATTCTGGGCGATCGCGCCTGAGCGAAGGGGGCAGACCATGTTTATTGATTTGACCCCTGAGCAGCACGCACTTCGCCTGAAGTGCCGTGACTACTTCCAGACGCTGATGACTCCCGAGCTGAAAGCCCGCATGCGCGGTGCCGAAGGCGGTGATGAGTTTCGCGACACCATCCGCAAGATGGGGCGTGATGGCTGGCTGGCCATCGGCTGGCCCAAGGAGTATGGCGGCCAGGGCCTGTCGGCGACCGAGCAGCTGATCTTCTTTGAGGAGGCCAATATTGCCGGTGCTCCACTGCCTTTCGTGACCATCAGCACCGTCGGCCCTGCGCTGATGGAGCATGGTACGGAAGCGCAGAAGAAGGAGTTCCTGCCCGGCATGGCCACAGGCGACATCATTTTCGCCATTGGTTACTCCGAGCCCGGTGCAGGCTCTGACCTGGCTGTGCTCAAGACGCAGGCCGAGCTCAAGGGCGACCTGGAGAGCGGCCACTTTGTGGTCAACGGCCAGAAGCTCTGGACCTCGGGCATCGAAGCGGCTGACTATGTGTGGCTGGCTGCGCGTACCAGCCAGGAGCTGGCTCGCCACAAGGGCATCTCCATCATGGTGCTGGACACCAAGGCCAAGGGCTTCTCGCACACGCTGATCGAGACCGTGGGCAGCTATACCGCTGCAACGTACTACGACAACGTGGAAGTGCCTGCCACGCGCCTGATCGGCCAGCTCAACGGTGGCTGGCGCCTGATCACCTCGCAGCTCAACCATGAGCGTCTGGGTCTGGGTGCCTGGTCTGACAAGGTGTTTGCGCCTTTCACCCAGGTGCTGCAGTGGGCCAAGGCCAAGGATGAGAACGGTCGCCGTGCCGTTGATCAAGCCTGGGTGCGTCAGAGCCTGGCGGAATGCTATGCGCGTATTGAAGCCATGCGCCTGACCAACTTCCGCATTGCGGCAGGGCTGGAGGCCGGAACCATGGACGTCAGTCTGGCATCGGCTACCAAGGTCTATGGCTCCGAAGGCGTGATCGAAGTGTTGCACCGACTGATGGACATCGTTGGCAGCAGCTCTTTGGTGCGTGGTGATTCGGCCGCAGCCTTCCTCATGGGAGAGCTGGAGTTTGAAGTGCGCGCAGCGACGGTGAATACCTTTGGTGGTGGCACCAATGAAATTCAGCGTGAGCTGATCGCGCAATTCGGCCTGGGCATGCCAAGAGCACAGCGCTGATTATTTGAATGCAATGACGTTTGGCCGATCCCGGCAAAGACAAGAAACAAGGAGACAGGGATGACCACAGCTACGATGACACGCGAGGCCGCCGCACCCAAAGTGCAGCTGGTCTCGCGTGAAGAAACCCAGCGCAAGCTGGACGGTCGCAGCGCTGTTGCCATGAAGTACATGGCCAACAATCCAGACACGATCGCAGATCGCTTTGAAGAAAGCGCGCAGCGACTCGTTGACCGCCCCTTTCTGCTGGAAGGCGATAGCACGTACACCTATGGCCAGCTCAACGGGCGTGCCAATCAGGTGGCGCGTGCCTTGCAGGCTCAGGGGGTGCGCAAAGGTGATGTTGTCGCCATGTCGCTGGAGAACCGGGCCGCCTTCTTTTTTGTCTGGCTGGCGATCAACAAGCTGGGCGCCATTGCAGCCTTTATGAATACCTACATTCAGGGTAAGCCGCTGGTGCATAGCCTGAATGTGACGAATGCCAAGTTTGTGGTGGTGGGCGAAGAGTGCGCATCGCTGTATGCCGCAACGCAGGAGCTGCCAGCGCTGACTTATATGCACTGGCCCGATGCGGAGCGCCCTGCGGATCCCGCCGTGCTGGCGCAGTTTGGCCCCAGTCTGGAGCAGCTGTCCGCAGACCTGGATACCAGCAACGGCCCTTCCGAATGGCGTGAAGGGGTTGTGGGCGGAGATACAGCCCAGTACATCTTCACGTCAGGAACGACTGGACTGCCCAAGGCAGCGGTGGTCAGCCATGCGCGCTGGCTGATGTCTGGCGAATCCATGCAGGTGCTGTGGGAGATCAGTCAGGACGATCGCTTCTACTGCTTCCTGCCCATGTACCACGCTGCAGCGTCCATGTCTGCGACGGGGACCGCCTTGTGCGCCGGTGCCAGTGTGGTGGTGCGACGCAAATTCAGCCGCAGCGAGTTCTGGGCCGATGTACGCCGCTATGGCATCACGTTTTGCCAGTATGTGGGCGAAATTTGCCGCTTTTTGCTGAGCGCCGAGCCCGCGGCCAATGATCGCCAGCACACGCTGCGCAAGATGTCTGGCACGGGCATGACCCAGGAGATATGGCAGCAGTGGTCCGAGCGCTTTGGCAGCAACTTCCAGATCTTTGAGGGCTGGGGCAGCACGGAAGCCAATGCAAGCACCATCAACGTGGACAACCGTATCGGCTCCTGCGGTCGTGTGCCGTTCTGGGAAAAAACCAACCTGCGCCTGGTGCGCTATGACCAGGAAACGGGCGAGCACATTCGCGACGAAAACGGCTTCTTGCAGCTGGCAGGTGTGAATGAGCCGGGCGAGGCGCTGGGCATGCTGATGCAGTACCCGGGCGTGATGGCGGGCCGCTTTGAAGGCTATACCAGTGCAGAGGCCACGGAAAAAAAGATTCTGCGCAATGTCTTCCAGGAAGGTGATGCCTGGTGGTCGTCTGGCGACCTGCTGCGCTGCGACGAAGATGGGTACTGCTGGTTTGTGGATCGTATTGGCGACACCTTCCGCTGGAAGAGCGAGAACGTCTCGACCATGGAAGTGGCCGATGCACTGGGTGACTTCCCCGGGCTGGATGCCGTGACTGTCTATGGCGTTCAGGTGCCTGGTCATGGAGGCCGCGCAGGCATGGCGGCCCTGGTCATGCAGGAAGGGGCACAGTTTGATTCCAAGGCATTTTGGAGTCTGGCGCTCAAGCGTCTGCCGCGTTACGCTGCCCCCCTGTTTGTGCGCCTGATGGATGCCCCCGACATGACGGGCAACTACAAGCTGCGCAAGGTCGACCTGCAAAAACAGGGTTATGACAGCACGCAGACCCGTGACCCCCTGTTTGTGCGCAATGACAAACTGCAGACCTATGTACCGGTGACAGCAGAAAGCGTCGAAGAGGCCTTGCGTGCATAGGGAAGCGGTCAAGGAGCGCGAGCGCATCAAGCCGCCCGATGTGCTGAACTATCCGTTCGAGCCGCCAAAGCCGGACGGCAGTCATGTGGAGATTGTGCCCGGCCTGTTATGGCTGCGCATGCCCATGCCGATGACGCTGGACCATATCAATGTCTACCTGCTGCGTGATGGCGACGGCTGGGCATTGGTGGATACCGGGCTGGGTATTCCCAAGACCTTTGAGCTGTGGGAGCAGATCTTTACGGAAAAGCTGGCAGGTCAGCCACTGACCCGTGTGATCTGCACTCATTGCCACTACGACCATGCGGGTGCGGCCTGGTGGCTTCAGGAGCGCTTCGGCGTTCCGCTGTACATGACGTATGGCGAATTCATGATGCTGCGTTCTTTGATGGGGCCGCCGCCCGATCCACTGCCGCAGTCACATGCCGACTTCTATGCGCGAGCAGGAGTGATGCAGGAAGAGCTGGAAACCATGATCGGTGCCATGCGCAAAGACCCGTTCATGCCCAGACACCCCAGCCACTATCAGCGCATCCGGCCCGGGGAAGTGCTGCAAATTGGTGAGCGGCAATGGCGCGTGGTGCTGGGGGAAGGGCACTCCCCTGAGCATGCCTGCCTCTATAACGAAGCCGAGGGCATCTTGCTCGCAGGCGACCAGGTACTGCCGCGCATTACCTCGAATGTGATGGTCAGCCCCATAGAGCCAGAGGGCAATCCGCTCAAATACTGGATGGAGTCTTTGCAGCGTTTGCGTCAGCTACCGGCTCAAACGTTGGTGCTGCCCTCGCACCAAGGTGTTTTCTATGGCTTGCATGAGCGGCTGGATCAGATTCGAGAGCACCATGAGCATGCCTTTGTTCAGATCAAAGAGCATCTGGAGCAGGTTGACAAGGCTACGGCGGTTGAGTTGATGCGGGTGATGTTCCCCAAGCTGCGCGGCCCGGTCGACCGCCTGATGGCATTAGGGGAAACCATTGCGCACTTAAATATGCTCAAACAGGCAGGGGAGCTGTGCAGCCAGACCGGCACAGACAAAATTGCATATTTTTCGTTGGCGTGAAGTGAGAGAACGATGACGGAACTGGAAACATTCAAACAAGAAGTCGCGGCTTGGCTGGAAGAAAACTGCCCCGCCAGCATGCGCAGGCCTATCGTCTCCGAAGAGATGGTGTGGGGTAGCTCCAAGCTGCAGTTTTTGAACGAGGATCAAAAGCTGTGGTTTGAACGCATGCGCGATCGCGGCTGGTTTGCACCTTCCTGGCCCAAGGAGTATGGCGGTGGTGGACTCTCCCCCAAGGAAGCCCGGGTTCTGGAAACTGAGATGGCGCGCCTGGGTTGCCGCCAGCCCCAGTACAACCTGGGCGTGTGGATGCTGGGGCCAGTACTGCTTGAAGTGGGCACGCATGAGCAAAAGCTCGAGCATCTGGTGCCCATGATGCGTGGCGAGCAACGCTGGTGCCAGGGCTTCTCGGAGCCCAATGCCGGCTCCGACTTGGCCAGCCTCAAGACTTCGGCGCGCAGGGTGTCGGACGAGCAGGGCGAAGCCTATATCGTCAACGGCGGCAAGATCTGGACCTCCGATGGCGACAAGGGCGACTGGATGTATGCGCTGGTACGCACCAGCAACGAGGGCAAGAAGCAGGATGGCATCAGCTTTTTGCTGATTGATATGAACAGCCCTGGTGTGACGGTCAAGCCCATTGAGCTGATCAGCGGAAAATCCAGCTTCTGCCAGGTGTTCTTTGACGATGTGCGCGTGCCGGTGCGTCAACTGGTGGGCAAGGAAGGCGAAGGCTGGGCACTGGCCAAGAAGCTGCTGCAGCATGAGCGTGCGGCCATGTCGAAGTTCACGGAAGGCGGCGCTCCTTCGCACGATGCGCTCAAGACGGCCCTGCCTTATATGATGGACGAAGACGCCCGTGTCGATGAACCCGTTTTGCGCGACAAGCTGGCCAGCGTGCTGATGGATGCCCAGGCTTTTGCCCTGACACACCGGCGCGTCACTGAAAAGGCGCTGGCACGGCAGGATGTGTCTGGCCCGTCCAGCATCATGAAGCTGGTGCAGACCGAGCAGGAAGTCGCCAAGTACGAGCTGCTGGAGCAGGCCATGGGCCTGCGTGGTCTGGGGTGGGAGGGCGATGACTTCAGCGCCGAGGAACTGGATGTTTGCCGGGCGTGGCTGCGATCCAAGAGCTACACGATTGCCGGAGGCAGCTCTGAGGTGCAGCTCAACATCATTGCCAAGCGGGTGCTGGAGTTACCTTAACCCCCTGAGGCACTGCGCGCCTTCCCCCTTTGTCGTTTAGCGCAAGGGGGACGACGCCCTCGCCGCGATGCGGCTCTTGCTCGGCGTCCCAGGGTTGGGGCCCGCGGTTGTGGCGCAAGGCGATGCCTGCAAATAGAGAAATGAATTGGAGACAAGAATATGACCATGCTTTTGTCGCAAGAGCAGGAATTGCTCAAAGACAGTGCCGTGGCCTTTCTGGCTGAACAGGCACCTGTAGCTCAGCAGCGTCGTCTGCGTGATGAGAAGGTGGAGCTGGGCTTTGATCAAGGGCTTTGGCAGCAGATGGTGGAGATGGGCTGGCCTGTTGCCGTGCTGCCTGAAGAGCACGATGGTTTGGGCGCTGGCTATCTTGGAATGGGGGCAGTGTTTGAAGCCATTGGTCGAAACCTGTCGGCTCAGCCATTGTTGAGCCAGGCGGTGATGGCCCCTGAATTGTTGATTCGTGCGGGCTCCAGTGCTCAGCAGGCCAAGTGGCTGCCTTTGCTTGCCAGCGGTGAGGCACGCATTGCCCTAGCTCTGGATGAAAAGTCAGGTCGGCACCTGCCTGAACGCCTGGCGACGATTGCCGTGCAAAACAGTGCAGGCTGGAGCTTGAATGGCGAGAAATTCTTTGTGATTGACGGCGCAGGTGCAGATGCTTTTGTCGTGCTGGCGGCATCTGGCGAAGGGGCTCCCGGTCTGTGGCTGGTGCCAGCCAAGGCGAGCGGAGTCAGCGTGCAGCGCACACACATGATCGACAGCCGAAATATGGTCAGGGTACGCTTTGAGAATGTGGCGTTGACTGCCGAAATGGCACTGGTGAACATGCCGGCGCTGAAGGCGCTCGATGAAGTGCTGGACCGTGCACGTGCCTGCTTGAGCTCCGAAGCCTTGGGCCTGATGCGTGAGGTATTCGAGCGCACGGTTGCCTATCTCAAGGAGCGTGTGCAGTTCGATGTGCAAATCGGCTCTTTTCAGGCGCTGCAGCACCGGGTCTCGCGTTTGTATGTCGAGCTGGAGTTGCTGGAGAGCTGTGTGCTGGCGGCGCATGAAGCCATTGATGCAGGCAAAGAGACCCAGGTGGCTGAGCTGGTGAGCCTGGCCAAGGCCAAGGCCTCGGACTTGTGCGAGAAGCTGTGCAATGAAGCCGTGCAGCTGCATGGCGGCATTGGTGTGACGGATGAGCTGGATATCGGCCTTTTCTTCAAGCGTGCGCGGACTTTGCAGTTGCTGCTGGGAGATGCTCGTTTCCATAGGGAACGCTACGCTCAACTGAAAGGGTTCTGACAATGACAAAAGAGACAAATTCCGCAGCCTCCATCGGCGACAAGATCAAGGCCATTACTGCACAGCTTACATCGCCCGGCGCACCGTTTGAGTTGCAGACTATGGAACTGCCCGATGGAAGAGTTGTCAAAGGCTATCGCAACGCCTTTCAGACGCTGCCGCAACTGATCAACGCCGGACGCGCTCATGGCGCGGCGGAGTTTATGGTTTATGGCGAGGATCGCTGGTCATTTGACCGCTTCTTCAGTGCTGTTGATGCTGTTGCCAGCCGCATGCAAAAGCAGCTGGGGCTGAAGGCAGGGGATCGTGTGGCGATTGCCATGCGCAACCGTCCTGAGTGGGCGGTTGCCTTTGCGGCTGCCGCCTTGGTAGGAGCTGTACCTGTTCCCGTCAACAGTTTTGGACTGGGCAGCGAGCTGATGTCCAACCTGGACGATACAACGCCAGCATGGCTGATTTGCGATGCCGATCGCTATGAGCGTGTCAAGCATGCAGTGGCCGGTTCGGCACTCAAGATCGTGGTAGTTGATGGCGAAGGCGGGGATGTGGCCTGGGCTGACTTGTTGTGTGCTGATGAAGGCTACGTCACGCCGCAGCAGCAGGGCGCAGATACGGCTCTGATTCTGTTTACCTCCGGGGCCACCAGCCGTGCCAAGGGGGTGGAGTCCACGCATACAGCGGTGTGCCAAGCGCTGTTCAATATTGACTTCATCGGTGCAGTGGCGGCCATGACATCGCCTGATGCCATTGCCACCATCATGGCCCGCCAGCTTCAGCCGACCACATTGTCTGCAGTGCCACTGTTTCATGTCAGCGGACTGCATGCACAGCTGCTGATCAGCTTACGTCATGGTCGTCGCTTGATCTTCATCCATCGCTGGGATCCTGCCCAGGCGCTGGAGCTGATTCGCAAGGAAAAAGTGACCCAGTTCAACGGCGCGCCCAGCATGGTTCAGCAGCTGCTGGCATTGCCGGGGTTCGAGCTGCCCGAGAACTCTGGCAATCTTTCGGGAGTTGGCTTTGGTGGCGGCGGTCTTCACCCGCGCTTGATTGAAGAAGTCCTGCAGAAATTCAGCGGTCGCATGTCGGGTATCGGCTTTGGCCTGACCGAGTCGAATGGTGTGTGTGCGGGAAGCTCTGGCCTCATGTTCGAGGTGAATCCGCGCAGCTCAGGGGTTCTCTCGCCCATCATCGATGTGCGCATTGCCGATCTTGACGGCTCGGCGCTACCGGTGGGAGAGCCTGGAGAGATTTGGCTCAAGGGTGTGAGCATCATGCAGGGTTACTGGGGCGAAAAAGAGGCTACCGAAAAGGCCATGCATGATGGTTGGTTCAAGACCGGAGATATCGGTGTTCTAGATGCCAACGGCTTTCTCACCATCGTGGACCGCATCAAGGATGTAATCAACCGCAGTGGCGAAAAAATTGCAGCGGCAGAGGTCGAGGCATGTCTGCTGCAGCACGAGCTTCTGGATGAGGCTGCGGTCTTTGCCATGCCCCATGAGGTGACTGGAGAGCAGGTGGTGGCAGTCGTGGTGGGCAAGCCCCAGTCCATACTGACGCCGGAAGACTTGCGTGCATTTGTGGCGCAGCGCTTGGCGGGCTACAAGGTCCCCAATCAGATCGTTGTGCGTCACGAGCCGCTGCCTCGCAACCCTGCTGGGAAAATGCTCAAGGCATCAATCCGCAAGGAGTGTGCGCACCTGATGCGTTGATGTGGTTTTGGGGGGCGCTGCAAAGCAGCCTAGGACTTTCCCCATCCTCAAAAGCCTGCTTTCGCTTTGCGCGATTGCAGGCTTTTTCTATGGGGAAACCATGGGAAAGCGGGGCGCTATTGCCTATGTGGACTAGGCCGCTAGGGTCTGTCAGTAGTCTTCTCAGACGATGGGTGAAAGGGCTTGCTCAAGCAGTATGCGATTGCCTGCAAACGGCAAAAGCAATGGGGCTGCGTGAGGCGACTTACCTCGTTTTAGCACCAGCTAAAAAATATTTCTAGAACCTAGGAGACAAGAGATGAAGTTTGTGATGGTCAAGACTCCGCTCGCAGTAGCAGTGGGTTTGGTGGTTGCAACGTCGGCATGGGCCAAGGTGCCTGCCAGCGAGGCGGATAAGCTCGGCAAGGAGTTGACCTGCGTTGGCGCCATCAAGGCCGGTAATAAGGAAGGAACGATTCCTGAGTACACAGGAAAGTGGGTTGGGGCACCTGCTGGAGTGGCGCATGAGCAGTCCAGTGGCAAGCATCCTGTGGATATTTATGCGGATGAAAAGCCACTGTTTGTGATCACTGCAGAGAACATGGATAAATACGCTGAGAAGCTCAGCGATGGTCAGAAGGCCATGTTCAAAAAATACCCCAAGACCATGCAGATTCCGGTCTACAAGGGACACCGTGATTTTCGCTATCCAGATGAAGTTTGTGCAGTAATTAAAAAAAATGCGCTGAACTCTGAGGTGGCTGATGATGGGCTAAGCATTAAAGGTACTTTCGGAGCTATTAATTTTCCAATTCCGAAAACTGGACTGGAGGTTGCTTGGAATAACTTGCTTCCCACACGCGCTTATACCGAGTCAATTATTCGAGATATGGCTAATGTGCTATCAGACGGTAGTGTGAGCTTTGGGCGCATGGAAAATCTCAATTTGGGGATGGTCAATAAGCCTGAGAATCTTGGGCAGCCGGTCGAAGGGGTGATGGCTTATACCCGCACCAAAACCCTTGCCCCTGAACGTGAAAAGGGAGGGGTTACTCACTCGGTAGAACCAGTGAATTTCTCCAAAGATAAACGCTTAGCTTGGAGCTATGACCCTGGTACACGTCGTGTGCGCCAAGTACCAGAGTATGGCTTTGATCAGCCCATGGCGGGCACGGGCGGCAAGATGACGATCGACTCCGACCGTCTCTTCAATGGCTCGCCAGAGCGCTACAACTGGAAGTTGTTGGGCAAGAAGGAGATGTACATCCCTGCCAACAACTACAAGATTCACCAGTCTACGGTGAAGTACGCCGACCTGCTCAAGCCGGGCCACGCCAACCCTGACTTCATGCGCTACGAGCTGCGCCGCGTCTGGGCCGTGGAAGGAACGCTCAAAGAGGGCTTCCGCCACCTGTATGGCAAGCGCGTGCTGTTTGTGGATGAGGACACCGGCCAGGCCGTTGCCTCTGACATGTATGACGCGCGCGGCCAGCTCTGGCAGCACGCCTTCATCAACTACTACTACTCCTTCGACATCAAGGCCTGGCATGCCGGCACGTCCTTCTATCACGACCTGAACTCCGGCGGATACATGGGCTACAACTTGTTCCAGGAGCGCCCCAAGGGCCCGATTCTGAACAAGGGTGATCTGCTCCCCTCGATGTTCACGCCCGAAGCCGCCCGCAACGCAGGCAACTAAGTTTTATCAACAAGCGACTCACTATGAAAAACAATATGAAGAAACTCACCCCCATTGCAGTGGCTGCGCTGCTGTCCCTGGGCATGGGTGCTGTTCAAGCGGGGGAGACGATCGAGCTGGGTGATGGCCTGAAGTTCGACTGGCGTCTGAACGTGAGCTACGGCCTGGGTGTGCGCATGGAAAACCCATCTCCTGTGCTGACGATAAACTCAGATGGCGACAAAAACTTCAAGAAGGGTGCCTTGACCGCAAACCGTCTGGGCGCTGTCTGGGAGAGTCGCCTGTCCAAGGGGGACAGCGGCTTTGTACTGAACGCCAGCACCTTCTATGACGACGTCTACCATAACCGCAACGACAACCCCGGCCCCTTGATCAGCACGCCCGGCCGCTACAACGAGTTCAGCTCGGCGGCCAAGCGCTATGGCGGTGGCTATTCGCGTCTGCTCGACACCTATGCCTACACCAGCTTCAACATGGGCGAAAGCCGTGCGACGGTGCGTGTGGGCAAGCAGGTGGTGAATTGGGGCGAGTCCAACCTGTTTGCCAATATCGCAGCGGCTCAAGGCCCTAGCGATGCGGCCAAGGCCGCCTCTCCTGGCGCGGAAATCAAGGAAATCCTGCTGCCTGAAGACCAGATCTCGGCATCGCTGGAGCTCAACCCCAGGCTGTCGCTGCTGGCGCATTACCAGTTTGGTTTCCACGAGACCCTGCTGCCGGCTCCCGGCATGTACACCAGCACCAGCAATGCTCTGGGCCCGGGCGCATCCTGCCTGGGCGTGTACATGGGTGCCAACTGCGCAGGTCTCCAGCGGGGTGATGACATCCGCCCCAGCAAGGCCGGGCAGTGGGGTATCGGTGGCCGCTTCCGGGTGACCGATGAGACGGAGGTCGGCCTCTACTACTTGCGCTACAACGAGCGCACGCCATCGCTGGTGATCAACATGAACGGCCGCATTCCTTCCGGCTATCAGGTGCGCTACTTTGATGACGTCCAGATGCTGGGTGCCACGGCCAGCTCCACCTTCGGCAAGTTCTCCGGCTACACCGAAGTCAGCTACCGCAAGGGCACGCCTGTGCTCAATGGCAATAGCGTGGCCGTGCGCGGCGATGTGGTTCAGGGCAACGTGGGCGGCATCTTCAATATCGGCCGTACTGCGATTGCAGACGATATGTCCTTGCTGGCCGAAGTCTCGGGCTCGCGCGTGATGAGCGTGGCCGATGGCAGCGATGTCGATCACCTGAGCTTCAAGACGCGCAACTCGCTGGTAGCTGGAGCGACCCTGACGCTGAGCTATCCCGGCATTGTCGAAGGCTGGGATCTGAGCATTCCCATCAGCTACCAGTCGCAACTGCGTGGCCGCGCGCTGCTCGGCACCTTTGGCGGCGGCCAAAGCGACAGCCGCCTGAGCATTGGCGCAACCTTTGTGCGCAAGAGCAACTTCTCGGTCAACGTGGCTTACATCAACTACCTGGGTAACCCTTCGAACGATGCTCTGCGCGCCCGCCCCATGGCGGACCGCGACCAGCTGTCCGTGACGGCCAAGTACTCGTTCTAATCAGCGCGAACGAGCCTATCTCACAAAAGCCCGGCTCTCCGGGCTTTTGTGTTTGTGAGGAAAGCAAGCCAATGCAAATACTGACTCGGAAATGGCCCCGGCCCCTGGGGGCTGCGGCTGTGGTGCTGATGGGCAGCACGGCATTTGCCCAGCATCTGTTCGATGCCTTGCCGCCACTGCCCAAAGTCGCGCCCCTGATGCCACCGACCGAACTGTACGGTGACACGCAAGGCGAAATTCGCTTCAAGTCCAGCAGCCCTTATGACCTCGATGTGCTGCTCAATCAGCCCGCCAAGGCTGAGGCGACCATGGGCATGGGCAAGCTGTTCTTGCCCAAGGGGGCCAGTGCAAAGAGGCAGGTGCCAGCCATGGTGGTGCTGCCAGGCAGCGCAGGGGCGATTCCCGGGCGCGAAAATGAAACCGCACAGATGCTGGCTGACAACGGCATTGCGGCCTTGTTGGTGGACAACTTCAAGCCGCGCGGCATCAGCGAGGAGATGCCTTATGCCCTCAAGGTCATGGGCACCTCGGAGTTCGATGCCGTGGCCGATGCCTATGCCGCACTCAAGGCCTTGAACAAGCACCCGGCCATCGATGGCTGGCGCATCGGGGTGATGGGCTTTTCCAAGGGCGGTATTGCCGCGCGCATGAGCATGGATGCCCGCATTCGTGACAAGCTGGCGCCGTTCATTCAGCCGTTTGCATTGCATGTGGATTTTTACGGGCCTTGCTACGCGCTGCTGCAGTCGCGCAAGACCACGGGCGCGCCCTTGCTGAGCTTCCGTGCTGGCGAAGATGCGTCAAACGATCTGGTGGCCTGTGCGCAGCAGGAAAAAATCCTGCGCGAGGCGGGCTCGGAAGTCAGCACCGTGGTCTATGCCAAGGCCGGGCATGACTGGGAGAGCGACAAGCCGCGCGAGATGACGAACCGGCCGTATATGGCCGGGGCCGGTTGCATCATTGAATTTAACGACAAGGATTTTCCGGTGCTCAACGGCCAGCCGCTGATTCCGGCCGGAGCCCAGCCCGACCGCCAGACGCGCTACAAGATCCGGGTGCAAAGCGGCAAGGCGCTGGGAGACTGTGTCAAGGTTGGCTACCTGGCCGGGCGTGATGAAACCGCGCGCAGCCTGGCCAACAAGCAGCTGCTGCAATTTCTCAAAGTAAAGCTGGTGCAGTAAGGCAATCAAAAACAATAAACAGGAGCTGATAGCGCTTGTTGGTTATGGATTTCAGATGGTTTTATGCCTGAGATCAATGATTGACTTGCGCTTCAAGCTCCTTTTTTGATGCTTTGAGAGCAGAAAAGAAAAAGCCGCACAGCATGGGCTGTGCGGCTTGAGGAGGGGCTCAGAACGTGTTGACGTTCTCAGGCAGCAGGCTGAAGCACGCTGCGGTCTCCGATTTCCAGCAGCATGGTCATGCTGCGCTTCTGTATCCGCCAGCCCTCGGGCAGCTGGACCCACTCGTCCTCATAGAAGCCAATGGCGTCATAGCGCAGGTGCGCTCGTTCGCCCAGACCCTGATGGACGGCCCGAACCTGAATCTTGCTGCGTGGGCGCAGAGGATTGCTGGCGTCGACCTCTAGGTTGCCCAGCAGGTGCTGGGTGGGGCCGCAGCCGCCCAGGTGGGTGCTGATCATGCGGCGCACTTTGGGCACACCTTCGCAGATGTAGCTGCCGCCATAGACCGTGGTGCAGTCAGGTGTGAACACCTGCTGCAGCAAGTCCCAGTTGCGTGTGTCGCATGCCGTGGCATAGCGAGTCAGGGTCTGGGCCAGAGCATGCTCCAGAAGGAGCTGCTCCAGCGTGCTTGCTGCAGTCTTCATCACACTTTGCCGTTCACGGAGGACTGAGGTTCGGACTTGAGCATGCCGCCGGTGTGGCTTGCGCCGCCTGCACTGCTGGTGCCGGCTGCCGCCTTGGCGGGCTGCTTTTGCAGGCGCTTGATACGGGCCTTGGATTCAGCCGTGCCCACATTGAGCCAGTAGGCCATGGCGGGCAGCAGGAAGATGGCGCCCAGCATGTTCACCAGGAACATGAAGGCCAGCAAGATGCCCATATCGGCCTGGAACTTCAGGGCCGAGAAAGCCCAGGTGCCCACGCCGATCGACATGGTCAGCGCCGTAAAGATGGCTGCATTGCCGCGCTGGCGCATGGCTTCGTAGAAAGCCTCGCGCAGCGTGATGTCGCGCTCGCGCAGCTCATGCTGCATGCTCTCGAACAGGTAGATGCCGTAGTCCACGCCCACACCCACGCCCAGCGCAATCACGGGCAGCGTAGGCACCTTCAGACCAATGCCCAGCAGCGACATCAGTGCATTGCACAGGATGGAGACGATGGCCAGCGGCACGATGATGCACAGCACGGCGCGCCAGCTGCGGAAGGTCCACCAGCACAGCAAGGTGATGGTGGTGAACAGGGCGCCCAGGATCTGGATTTCGCCCTTTTCCACGGCTTCGTTGGTGGCATAAGCCACGCCCGCATTGCCGCCGGCCAGCAGGAACTTGACGTTAGGCGTTTTGTCGGCGGCAATGAAGTCACGCACTTCGCTCACCACGTGGGTCAGGGTCGAGCCTTCATGGTCCTTGAGGAAGACCTGCAGGTTGATGACCTTGCAGCCTTCGGTGTTCAGGCCCAGATCGGGAGACAGTGCCTTGGTGCCCGAGCGCAGAGCGGCTTCCGTGCGCTGCAGCGCGGCCCAGCGGGGGTTGCCTTCGTTGTTGCTCGAAGCCGCAATCTTGGACAGCCCGGAGACGGTGGACACGGATTGCACGCCATCGACACGGCGCATACGGGTTTCAAAGCGCTCCACTGCATTCATGACCTGCCAGTTCAGGCAGCCTTCGTCGAGGTTGGAGGTCTCCACAAACACTGACAGCACATCCATGCCGATGGAGTAGTTGCTGATGATGTTGTCGTTGTCCAGGTTGTAGCGCGAGTCTGCGTGCAGCTCGGGTGCGCCTGTGCCAATGTCACCGGTGCGCAGGTGGCGCGACTGATAGGTGCCGGCGGCCAGAAGAGCAAGGGAGAAGATCAGCGTTATCGTGGCAGGGCGGGACTCGGCCATGGCCGAGACCTTCCACCAGGTGGGATTGCGTCCGTTGACGTTGCCGGACTTTTCTTCCATCGCCTTCTTTTCCAGGCGCAGATTGGCCAGCAGGGCAGGCAGGAAGACCTTGTTGGTGATGATCATCAGCAGCACGCCCAGGCAGGCGGTCACGCCCAGCTCGTGCACGATGGGGATGTCGATCTGCATGATGACCATGAAGCCCAGGGCGTTGGCCAGCAGGGCCAGTGTGCCGGGGATGGCCAGCTTGCGAATGGCGTTTTCAGCGGCCAGCTTGGCACCCAGGCCGTCGCGCATGTCCTGCTTCCAGGCGCCGGTCATCTGCACGGCGTGAGAGACCCCGATGGAGAAGATCATGAAGGGCACCAGAATCGACATGGGGTCGATGCCATAGCCGATCAGCGGCAGCAGGCCCAGCAGCCAGATCACGGGCAGCAGAGCCACGGCCAGGCCCACCACGGTGAGGTTGGTGGACTTGGTGTACATGCGCAGCATGATGGCTGTGATGACAAAGGCGATGGCGAAGAACGTCATCACAGTGGTCAGGCCGTCCATCACATCTCCGAGCACCTTGGAAAAACCAATGATGTGAATGGAGATGTCCTTGCTTTCAAACTTGCTGCGAATCTCTTCCAGGCGCTGGGCAACCTTGTGGTAGTCCAGCTTCTCGCCGGTTTTGGGGTCGACCTCCAGCAGGTCGGCGCGCACCATGGCGCTCTTGAGGTCGTTGCTGACCAGAGAGCCAATCTGACCGGACTTGGCGACGTTGGAGCGCACCTTGGCCAGGCCTTCCTCATTGGCTTCAAAGCGCGAGGGAATCAGCACTTCGCCCACATAGCCGTCTTCGGTGATCTCGATGTACTTCACGTTCGGTGTGAACAGCGAGTACACCTGACCGCGGTTGACGCCTGGGGTGAAGAACACCTCATCGGTCACGCCGCGCAGGGTTTCGAGGAACTCTTCGTTGTAGATATCGCCTTGCTGGCCCTTCCACTCCACGCTCACCAGAATGCGGTTGGCACCGGAGAAAGTGGCAGAGTGCTTGAGAAACGCCTCCATGTAGGCGTGGCGCATGGGAATCAGCTTGTTGAAGCCGGGATCCAGGTGGGTGCGCATGGCCGATACGGCCAGCAGTGCCGTGGCAATCAGCGTCAGCACGATGATGGATTTGCTCCACGAGATCAGCCAGCGCGCAGTGGCGGCAATGAACCGGTTCAGCAAGGTGGTGGGTTCGCTCAGAGTCATTGAGTTGCTCCTGGCTCAGCCTGTGGGGCAGCCTTGGCTTGTTGTGTGGGATGGAAGGGTTGCACGCCTGCGTCGCTGGAAATCCAGCCGCTGTCCGGGCCCGTCAGCACAATGTCGGTCAGCGTGGCACGGCCCTGGGCTCGCTCCAGCGTGAAGTTTTTGCCGCCGTCCTTGCTCAGGCCCAGCATGCTTCCCTGTCCGACCAGGACAATGGTTCCGTCCTTTTCCTGTGCGTGGCCGAAGAAGGAGACCGGTGCAGGAATGTTGGATTTGACCCAGGCCTGGCCCGGGGCAGACTGCACAAAAGCGTTGCCGCGCATGCCGTAGATCAGCCAGCCACCTTCGCGCGTGGCCATGGCGTTGTAGAAGGAGCCGTTGTAGAACTCGGGCTCGATCTGCCAGCTCTGGCCTTCGTCATCGGACTTGATGACCAGGCCGCGTTCGCCCACGATCAGCCAGTGCTTGCCGTCTTCGCTGCCGCTGATGCGGTTCATGTGCTTGTCTTCGACTTCGGCGGGCAGGCTCAGGGTTTCCCAAGTCTGACCATTGTCCTTGGAGGTGATGGCGCGGCCGAAGGCACCCACGCTGATCCAGTCACCGGAGGGCAGGCGGGCAATCGACATCAGTGGCTCGCCGTTTTCTTTGGAGAACGCCATTTCCTCCCAGGAGCTGCCGCCGTCCTTGGTGCGCAGAATCCAGCCTTCGTGGCCTACGGCAAAGCCGGTTTTCTTGTCGGGGGAGAAGGCCACGCTGATCAGCAGCGCCTGGCGGTTTTCGCTGAGCGCGGCAGACTTCCAATGCGTGCCTTTGTCATCGGAATAGAGGATTTCGCCAAGTGCTCCAGCAGTCAGCAAGCGGTCGCCGACTTGTGTGATGGCATTGAAGTGGGTGCGTTCAATACCTGTGGTGGTGGGTGCCAATGGTGGTGGGGTGCGATGTGCAAAGGCCAGCGCAGAGGCAAAGGCCACCAATGCTGCTGCGCCGATACCGACGGCTGTTTTCACGTTGTCTCCTTGTTGATTCGTGCACGCACGTACACGTACTGCAAACACGGGAGCAGGTTCTTGATTTGGAGCCCTAGCAACATCGTCCGAATGGACGTTTGCTCCGAGAATTAGGGGTATGTACGGGGGCTGGTTTTTTAGTCTCTACAGACGATGGATTTGGCCTGCTTCATTTACACAATGAATACACACTTTCTTGGTAAGGGAGACATATGGGTTTGCAAGGAAAAGCAGCGCTGGTAGGCGTTGCACAGTACAAGCCGGAGAAGTACGCAACGGCGCCGCGCATGTTCCACCTGGAGCAGGTGGCGGATCTGACGCTGCAGGCACTCGAAGACGCGGGCATGGAGCTGTCCGAAGTGGACGGCCTGATCACCAGCGGCGCGCACTTTCATGAAGCGAGCAGCTTTGTGCCTGCCATGGCCGGCGAATATCTGGGAATTCCGCTGAACTTTGCCGAGGTCGTGGACCTGGGCGGAGCCAGCTCGGTGGCCATGGTCTGGCGCGCTGCAGCGGCCATTGAAATGGGTCTGTGCAACACGGTGGCATGTGTGCTACCAGCGCGCATGACGCCGTACTCGGAATATGACGACCACTTCAAGGAAGTCATGAAAAGCAGCCGCTTTGGTGGCCACAGCACCCGTTATGGCGCTCCTGAGGCCGAGATGGATCTGCCCTACGGTCACATGGCGCAAAACACCGGCTACGCCATGATTGCCCAGCGCTACAAGGCCGTCTATGGCTACGACCCGGCCGCCCTGGCGCGCATCAGTGTGGATCAGCGCTTCAATGCCTGCCACAACCCCAATGCCATGTTCTACGGTCAGCCCATCACGGTGGACGACGTGCTGAACTCGCGCATGGTGGCCGAGCCTTTGCGTGTGCTGGAAATCGTGCTGCCCGCAGCCGGCGGCGGCGCCATGATCGTCACGCGCGCTGACCGCGCCAAGACGACCAAGAACCGCCCCGTCAGCATCGTGGGCTGCGGCGAGCATGTCAGCAGCAAGTCGCCTACCTACATGGCTGACATGCTCAAGACGCCCATCGGCCCGGCGTCTGCCAGGGCGTTCGAGATGGCTGGCATGAAGCCTTCGGATATGCACATGGCGCAGATCTATGACTGCTACACCATCACCGTGATGCTGTCGCTGGAAGATGCAGGCTTTTGCGAAAAGGGCAAGGGCATGGACTTCCTGCGCAACAACGATTTCACCTTCAAGGGCAACTTCCCCATGAACACCCACGGCGGTCAGCTGAGCTTTGGCCAGTCCGGCACGGCGGGCGGCATGTCGCAGGTGATCGAAGCGGTGCACCAGATTCAGGGTCGTGCGGGCGAGCGTCAGCTGGGCCGCAATGACCTGGCCTATGTGTCCGGCACCGGTGGTGTGATGAGCGAGCAGGGCGCCTTGATCCTGCGGGGAGCATAAGAACATGGCTTGGAACAAACCTCTGCCCCGTCCCACGGAAATTTCTGCACCGTACTGGGAAGGGCTCAAGGCCCACGAAGTGCGTATTCAGCAGTGTGACCGTGGGCATTCAATATTTTTCCCGCGCACCCATTGCCCTGTCTGCGGATCGCGCTCTCTAAAGTGGACCAAGGTCTCGGGTGAGGGCACGCTGTACAGCTTCACCATTGCGCGCATTCCCACCATGCCCGAGTTCACGGATGAGATGCCTCAGGCGCTTGCCGTGGTCGAGCTCAAGGAGGGCGTGCGCATCAACACCACCATGGTGGGGGTGGATCCTGAAGCGCTGAAGATCGGCATGGAAGTGCGCCCGGTGTTTGACGAGCGCCCCGGCGAAGTCACCCTGCTGCGCTTTACCGACCATGCCGGTAGCTACCCTTCGGTCATCAAGGCCGAAGAGGAGGCTGCACCTGCTGCCGCAGTGGAGGAGGAGAACGCAACGCCCAAGCGCAAAGTCTCCGTCAAGGACATCGAGGCCATGAAGTCGCTGGTGTCCGAGGAGTACAGCCCATGGTCCAATGAGTTCGCGGTGACGCAGGAAGTCATCAACGACTTTGCCAAGCTCTCGGGCGACGACTACTGGATTCACACCGACCCCGAACAGGCGCGCGAAAAGAGCCCGTTCGGCACCACCATCGCCCACGGTGCGCTGGTGCAGGTGCTGACCAGCCAGCTCAAGATTCCGCTGGACTACGAGGTGGTGGACTTCAACAACATCATCAACTACGGCTCCGACCGCCTGCGCTTTCCGACGCCTGTTCCCTCGGGTTGCAAGATTCGCGCCCGTGCACGTGTCAAGTCCGTGGAGCAGATCAAGAGCGGCGTGCAAGTCATTCTGGAGATCAATATCCATGTAGTGGGCCAGGAGCGTCCGTCGGTCATCAACGACCTGGTCATGCTCTACATGTAATCAGCGAGCTCGAAAGACTGCCATGGGTATGACCCCCAAGCCTCGGAATATGGTCGTACCTATGGTGGCTGCCAGCCTGGCGTCCACCATTGGCGGTCTGCCGTTCAATACCTAGCCGGTGCTGCAGGGCAGTCTGGCAGACAGCTTTCACTTGCCGCCCAAGCAGGTGGGCTGCTTGGCTCCTTTTGCTTTGGCGGCTATTCTGGTGGGCACGCTGGGCGCTCCGGTCTGGATGAATAGGCTCAACTCGCGCTGGCTGACCGCGTTGGGTGCCATTGGGTGCCCAGCAGGGGCGCCTGTGCTGAGCTTCTTGCTGCCCAGAAAATACCGCTCAAACCTCGGGGAAGTGGTTGCTGGGTAAGCGCATTGTGCTATTCAATTGATATCTCAAGAGCTTTGTCTGATTTGAGCTCTCTCGGCTGAAGCAAAGAAGGGTAATGGTTTACTCCTTAGTGTTGCACCCTAGGTAGATACCTGCTCATTAAAACGGACGATGTTTGCATTTTTGGCATGGCGATACTCGGAGCAAAGGGGACAAAGAGCCTCAGCTTTCAAGGAGACACCGATGAAAAAGCCTTTCCGCCTGATCAATGTTTTTCGTAGCCTGATGATCGGGGCCGCTGTGCTGGCGGTCTATCTGCCTATCAAGAATCTGCCTAGTGCTGGGGCGTCCGATGCTGGCGAGGCGCAGTCCAACCAAGCCAAGCTACCCCAGGGCATTCAGGTTGCCAGTGCACAGAACTCCTGGCAGGCGGTGTTTGCTGCAGGCTATTGACGCTTGACGGTGTGATGCCCAGCTCCGAGACAGGTGGCCGGTGGCCACATGCCTCATGTGCAGGTCTTTTCTGATTTTCTGATATTGATTGGAGCAATTCCGAGTGTCTCGGCATTGCTCCTTTCTTATTTGATAGCTGCTTTCTCAATACTGAGAGGCTTTTGGGTCTGCTTTGTTGATGTTTTTCAAACGGCTGGCCAGCGTTTTTGTCCATTACGGGCGAAAAAAAGTCCAGAGCCATTGGCATGGCGCTGGACTGAACTTGAAGTGGAAATGAAAAACTGATAGCCGGATCAGGCGGCCACGGCCTCCTTGCGGTTACGGACCATGGTCAGGGCGGTGTCCTCGATCATGTCTTCCTGGCCGCCCACCATGCCGCGACGGCCCAGCTCCAGCAGCAGCTCGCGTGCGGGGATGCCGTACTTGGCTTCGGCACGCTTGGCAAACAGCAGGAAGCTGCCGTATACGCCTGCGTAACCCAGGGTCAGAGCATCGCGGTCAATGCGGATGGGGAAGTCCATCAGCGGCACGACCAGATCTTCGGCCACGTCCTGAATCTTGAACACGTCCACACCGGTCTCGATCCCCATGCGGGCGCACACGGCGACCAGCACTTCCATGGGGGTGTTGCCCGCACCGGCGCCCAGGCCTGCGGCAGCAGCGTCAATGCGGTTGGCACCGACTTCGACAGCCGCCAGAGAGTTGGCGATGCCCATGGCCAGGTTGTGATGGCCGTGAAAGCCCAGCTCGGTCTCGGGGTTCAGAGCCTGGCGCACGGCGGACAGGCGCTCCTTCACGTCGTCGGGCAGCATGTAGCCGGCCGAGTCGGTGATGTAGATGCAGTTGGCGCCGTAGCTTTCCATCAGCTTGGCTTGCTTGACCAGACCGTCGGCGCTGTTCATGTGGGCCATCATCAAAAAGCCCACGGTGTCCATGCCCATCTTGCGGGCCATGGAGATGTGCTGCTCGGAGACATCGGCCTCGGTGCAGTGCGTGGCCACGCGGATGGTGGACACGCCCAGGTCGTGGGCCATCTTCAGGTGATCGACGGTGCCGATGCCGGGCAGCAACAGGGCCGAGACCTTGGCCTGCTTCATCAGCGGGATGACGGTGGACAGGTATTCCTCGTCCGTATGGGCGGGGAAGCCGTAGTTGACCGAGCTGCCGCCCAGGCCGTCGCCATGGGTGACTTCGATCAGGGGCACACCAGCAGCGTCCAGGCCGCAGGCCACGGACTTCATCTGCTCCAGCGACATCTGGTGGCGCTTGGGATGCATGCCGTCACGCAGCGTCATGTCGTGAACGGTGATTTTTTTGCCTTTGAGGGACATGTATTTCTCCTAGGGTCAGGCGGCAACAGCAGCTTCAGCCAGCTCAAAGCGGCCAGCCAGGATTTCTTCGGCAAACATCTCGGCCGTGCGTGCAGCGGCGGCGGTCATGATGTCCAGGTTGCCGGCGTACTTGGGTAGGTAGTCGCCCAGACCTTCGACTTCCATGTAGATGGAGACGCGGTTGCCGTCGATCACGGGGCCGTTGACCAGCTTGTAGCCGGGGACGTATTTCTGCACTTCCTTGATCATGTCCTGCACGGACGCTTCGATCTCTTCCTTCTTGGGCGTATCCACGGTCAGGCAGTGGATGGTGTCGCGCATGATCAGCGGAGGCTCAGCAGGGTTGATGACGATGATGGCCTTGCCCTTTTGTGCGCCGCCAATCTTTTCCACGGCACCGGCTGTGGTGCGGGTGAATTCGTCGATGTTCTTGCGGGTGCCGGGACCGACCGACTTGCTGGAGACGGTGGCCACGATTTCACCGTAGCTCACGGCCTGCACGCGGGACACGGCTGCGACCATGGGGATGGTGGCCTGGCCGCCGCAGGTGACCATGTTCACGTTCATGGCCTTCTCGGCAACCTTCTCGGCCAGGTTCACGCTGGGCACGCAGTAGGGGCCGATGGCAGCAGGCGTCAGGTCGATCATCAGCACGCCCAGCTCATTGAGCTTGCGGCTGTTTTCAGCGTGCACATAGGCGCTGGTGGCGTCAAACGCGATCTGGATGCCGTCTTCCTTGACGAAAGGCAGCAGGCCGTCCACACCTTCGGCGGTGGTCTTGATGCCCATTTCGCGGGCACGCTTCAGGCCGTCGGATTCGGGGTCGATACCGACCATCCACACAGGCTCCAGTAGGGGGGAGCGCTGCAGTTTCATGAGCAGATCGGTGCCGATATTGCCGGGACCGATCAGTGCGCACTTGATTTTCTTTTGCGTCATGGTGTCTTACTCAGTGAATTGAATGGAACAAGTGCCCATGCCATCGATGACCATCTCGAAACGGTCACCAGCAACGGCGGGAACCAGAGGGGCGAGGGAGCCGGAGAGAATCACCTCACCCGCCTTGAACGGAATGCCGAAAGCGCCCAGGGTGTTGGCCAGCCAGGCCACGGCTTCGGCGGGGTGGCCTTGCACAGCGCTGCCCAGGCCGGAGCCTGCGGGCTCGCCGTTCTTGGTCATTTGCATGGACGCAGCGGCCAGATCCAGCGCGGCAGGATCGGTGTGCTGCTTGCCAATGACAAAGACGCCGCAGGAGGCGTTGTCGGCCACGGTGTCCTGAATCTTGATCTTCCAGTCGTTGATGCGCGAATCGACGATCTCGAAGCAAGGCGCTACCCATTCGGTGGCGGCCAGCACGTCTTCCTTGGTCACGCCCGGGCCTTGCAGGTCTTTCTTGAGCATGAAGGCGATTTCGCCCTCGGCTCGCGGCTGGATCAGACCGGCAGCCTTGAGCGAGACCGCAGCACCGTCTTCAAACTCCATGCTGTCGGTCAGAAAGCCGAAGTCGGGCTGGTGCACGTTCAGCATGTCCTGCACGGGCTTGGAAGTCACGCCGATCTTCTTGCCGATCACGCGCTCGCCCGATGCTTCGCGCAGGCGCAGCATGTGCAGGGAGATGTGATAGGCGTCTTCCACTGTCATCTCGGGGTGGCTGTCGGTCAGCGGAGCCAGGGTCTTGGCAGCGCGCAGCGCGTCATACAGGCGCTGGCCTTGCTGTTCGATGAATTGCTTGTCACTCATGGCTTCAGCCGTTCTTCATGAAGTCGATGCAGGTGCGGTTGAACATCTCGCGATGCTCGACTTGCACCCAGTGGCCGCACTGGTTGACCAGCACGACGCGGCAGTTCTTGATGCCCTTGGCCAGCTTGTCGGCGCCGCCCACGGGGTTGAAGGCGTCCTGCATGCCCCAGAAGCCCAGCACATTGCACTTGAGCTCGGGCAACTGCTCGGTCATGTTGGGGATATACAGGCGCTGGCGCGAGGCTTCGGTCTGAGTCAGGGCAATCGGGGCGCGCTCGTTGATGATTTCGTCTGTCAGCAGGGACTGGTCCACCACCTGCATGCTCATGACGGCACGCATGGCTTCGGGGCCGGTCTTGCCTTGCTTGTAGACGTTGAACATATTGGCAATGCCGGGCATGGCCATATAGGCTTCAAACTCTTCCACGCCACCGGGGGCCATCAAAATCAGGCTCTTGACGTCTTCGGGGTACTTGAGCGCATAGCCCAGCGCCACGGCGCCGCCCAGCGAGTTGCCCAGCAGCGTGATGTTCTTCAAGCCCAGCTGGTCCACCAGACCCTTGATGCCGGCAATGAAGAAGTCCATGTCGTACTGCTTGGGCTCTTCGGTCTTGGAAGACAGGCCATAGCCCAGCAGGTCGGGAACGATGGAGCGAAAGCCCGCGGCCGCAAACTCGGGGTAGTTGCCCTTGAAATTGCTGTAGCCGCTGGCGCCCGTGCCTGCGCCGTGCAAAAAGATCACGGGGTCACCCGAGCCTTGCTCGTGGTAGTGAACGCGCTGGGGGTGACCGGCCACATTGCCGATGTCCACGTACTTGCCTTCTGGGATGGAAAAAGTGCTCATCTCTGTTCTTTATGGTTGGAGTGGGTGGACGAAGGCTGTCTCCTGCCTTCGTATGGCGGAAGTGGCGGGCTCAGGCCTTGGCCTGCCAGAGTTTGGGCAGGCCAGGGTCAGTGGCGGTGATGGCTTTTTTGAGCAGATTGCGCAGCGTGGCGGCTTCCATCTCGCCCAGGCTTTCAATCAGATCGCTCTCGACGGCCTTGGCAGCGGCCAGCACGTGCAAGATGGCCTCATTGCCCTGGGCGGTCAGTTGCAGCGATTCGGCGCGCTCGCGGCTTTCTTCCACCCAGCCTTTGGCAATGAGTGACTGCAGAGCCACGGTGCCGATGTCGGTGCCTGTGTAGGCCATGTGAGAAGCAATTTCGGCTGGTGACTGGGGCTGCTGGATGCTCAGCAGCGACAGCACGTAAAAATCCGCATCCGTCATGCCATAAGCCGCCATGGGCTTGCGCAGGCCGCTCAGAAACTGGAAGTGCGCACGGCCCATCAGATAACCAATCAGGTTTTCGGAATAGGCGGCGTTGGTGTCGGCCGCGGGCTCGCTTGCGACTGCGCCAGCCATGCGCGAGGCCAGGGCATAACCGCCGGTCACATAAAGCAGAGGAGGGCGAGGGTTGGCGTCGTAGCCTGTGACCTCGCCCACGAAGATGATGTGGTCGCCGCCGTCGTACTGGAAGGCTGTCTTGCATTGGAAGCGGGCGCTGCAGTCTTGCAGCAGCGGCGCATGGCTTTCTTCCGAGTCCAGGGGCAGGCCCGAGAACTTGTCTTCGCCCGCGCGGGCAAAGCGGTTGGACAGGGCTTCCTGCTCGTTGGAGAGGATGTGCACATTCCAGGTCGCGGCGCTCTGGAATACCGGCAAGCTGCGGGCGTTCTTGGCCAGGCTCCACAGCACCATGGGGGGCTCCAGTGAAACGGAGTTGAAGCTGTTGGCGGTGATTCCTACAGGCTCACCATTCTCGGCACGGGTGGTGACGATGGTGACCCCGGTGCCAAACATGCCCAGGGCGCGGCGGAAGTCTTTGGGGTCGAAGGTTGCTGCAGTACTTTGCATAGGGTGAATGTCTCCTTGCTGCAAGAGTGCTGCGAATGGGCTTTTGCTGAATCCTTCACATGGACTAGCAGAGAGAAAGGGGGCTCGGTATTTGTCCTAGGTCGATGTTTTTTGCTGTGCTGAGTCAGCCTTTGAGATGGATCTTTGGGGCTTGTTTTGTCGTTAGTCTGATCGGACGATGAGCACAAAATTGCATGGTGAGAGCATTTCTGTCATAGGCGAAAAAGCCTTGCCCACCACACCACTAGCCGTCCGGTGGAGCGGCAACTGGAGACCTGAATGAACACAATGACAGACAACTACCTCACCCCCGATGCACTGGCCGTGATCGAGCGTGCCAAGGCTCTGGCCCCCAAGCTGGCAGCCCGCGCGCAGCAGGCTGATCGTGATGGAGCCATCAGCGATGAGACCATTGCAGAGATGGCCGAGGCAGGACTGTTCCGCGTGCTGCAGCCCAAGCGCTGGGGCGGCTACGAAATGGACCCGCGAGTGTTCTACACCGTACAGATGGAGCTGGCGAAGGGCTGCATGTCCACTGCCTGGATCTATGGCGTGGTGGGCGTCCACCCCTGGCAACTGGGCCTGTTCCCGGCGCAGGCACAGGAAGACGTGTGGGGCAAGGATTCCGGCGTACGCATTGCCTCGACCTATATGCCTACCGGCAAGGCCGAGCCTGTGGAAGGCGGCTTCAAGTTCAATGGCCGCTGGAGCTTCTCCACCGGCTCCAAGCACTGCGACTGGCTGTTCCTCGGCGGTCTGCTGCCCAAGCGTGACGGCACGCCCGGCCTGGAGCATGTGACTTTCCTGCTGCCCAAGTCCGACTACCGCATCGAAGACAACTGGGATGTGCTGGGCCTGCGCGGCACGGGCAGCCACGACATCGTGGTGGAAAACGCCTTTGTTCCCGCTCACCGCATTCAGTACACCAATGACCACAGCGATGCGGGCTGCCCTGGCCGTGCGGAGAACACCAGCTGGCTGTTCCGTATCCCCTTCACCCATGTGTTCCAGCGCGCCGTCTCCACAGCCTGCCTGGGAGCGCTGGAAGGCACGATTGAGTCGTTCACTGCGCGTGCGACCGCCCACGTTGGCAAGCATGGCAACAGGATGGCCGAGGATGTGAATGCCCAGACCGCTGTGACCGAGGCCACGATTGCGCTGGACCAGCTCAAGTTGGTGCTGTTCCGCAACTACGCTCGCATTGTGGATGCTGCCAAGACTGGCATTCAGCTGTCGCTGGAAGAGCGCCTGCTGCAGCGCGCCCAGGCATCGTACGTGCCCAAGCTGACCGGCTATCACGTCAATGAAATGATGCGTGCCTGCGCCGCCAGCGGCACGTTCAAGAACAACCCTATCGAGCGCGTGTTCCGCGACATCCATCAGGGTCGTACGCACATTGCCAACAACACGGACGCCTATGTGCGTGCCTATGGCTCGCATGTGCTGGGCATTCCCAATCAAGAGCCTTTCGTCTGATCGCGCTTGATTGAGAAATGGCGGCGGCAACCGGGTCAAACGGTTGTCGCCGCATAGCTGCTTTTGAGACAGACCATCCAATACAACAAATATTCCGGAGACAAGGTATGGCAGAAAAAGAATATGACCTGATCGTCGTGGGTTCTGGCGCAGGTGCCTTGCTGGGCGCCATTCGTGGGCAGGAGCAGGGACTCAAGACCTTGGTGGTCGAAAAGACGGACCTTTTCGGGGGAACCTCGGCCTTGTCCGGCGGCGGAATCTGGATTCCCGTCAACTACGACCAGAAAAAAGCCGGTGTCAAAGATGATCTGGAAACCGCTTTCAGCTACATGAAGCGTTGCGTGCGCGGCATGGCCACCGATGATCGTGTGCTGGCCTATGTGGAAACGGCCAACAAGATGGCGGAATATCTGCGCCAGATCGGAATTCCCTATCGGGCCATGACCAAGTATGCGGACTACTATCCGCATATCGAGGGCTCCAAGCCCGGTGGCCGCACCATGGACCCGGTGGACTTCAACGCCGCCAAGCTGGGTGTGGCTGCGCTGGAAACCATGCGCCCAGGCCCTCCAGGCAACCAGCTGTTTGGCCGCATGAGCATCAATGCGTTCGAGGCCCACTCCATGCTGTCGCGTGAGCTGAAGTCACGCTTCACCATCATCGGCATCATGCTCAAGTACTTCCTGGACTACCCCTGGCGCAACAAGACCAAGCGCGACCGTCGCATGACTGGCGGTCAGGCGCTGATGGCAGGTCTGTTGACGGCGGCCAACAAGGCGGGCGTAGAAATGTGGCGCAACTCGCCCCTCAAGGAACTGGTACAGGATGCATCGGGCCGAGTGACGGGTGTCATCGTCGAAAAGAACGGACAGCGTATTCAGGTCAATGCCAAGCGCGGCGTGATGCTGGGTGCCGGTGGCTTTGAGCGTAATCAGGAGATGCGTGACCAGTACCTGAACAAGCCAACCAAGGCTGAATGGACGGCCACACCGGTAGGTGGCAATACCGGAGATGCCCACCGCGCGGGCCAAGCCGTCGGTGCAGAGTTGGCGCTGATGGACTGGTCCTGGGGCGTGCCCACCATGGATATTCCCAAGGAGCCTGCGTTCCGGGGTATTTTTGTCGAGCGCTCGCTGCCCGGCTGCATGGTGGTCAACGACAAGGGGCAGCGCTTCCTCAACGAGTCAGGCCCTTATCCCGAGTTTCAGCAAGCCATGCTGGCAGAGCATGCCAAGGGCAATGGTGGGGTGCCTGCGTGGATTGTGTTTGATGCCAGCTTCCGTGCCCAGAACCCCATGGGGCCCCTGATGCCTGGCTCGGCCGTGCCTGACAGCAAGGTGCGCAAGAGCTGGTTGAACAATGTCTACTGGAAGGGCGAGACTCTGCAAGAGCTGGCCACCCAGATCGGCGTGGATGCTGCAGGCCTGCAAGACAGCGCTCGTCGCATGACTGAATATGCCAAGACCGGCAAGGACCTGGACTTTGATCGCGGCGGCAATGTGTTTGACCGCTACTACGGCGACCCCCGGCTCAAGAACCCCAACCTCGGTCCCATCGAGAAAGGCCCGTTCTATGCCATGCGCCTGTGGCCTGGCGAGATCGGCACCAAGGGGGGGCTGCTGACCGACCGCGAAGCCCGTGTTCTCAATACCCAAGGCGAGGTTATCGAAGGTCTGTACTGCGTGGGCAACAACTCCGCGTCGGTAATGGGCCCTGCCTATGCGGGCGCTGGCTCCACTTTGGGGCCGGCCATGACCTTTGCCTTCCGCGCTGTCGCAGACATGCTGGGCAAACCGTTGCCTCTGGAGAATCCCCACCTGCTGGGTAAAGCGGTCTGAGGAGCTTGGTATGGCGACGAATTCCAAAAAACATATCAGCACCATCAACCCCGTAGGAGCCGCACTGGAAGTGCAGTCTGCCGACGAGATCCAATGGGCGGATAGCTCAGATGTAGTGGTGGTCGGCTGGGGGGGGGCTGGGGCCAGCGCAGCTATCGAGGCACGTGAGCAGGGAGCCGAGGTGCTGGTCATTGACCGCTTCAGCGGTGGTGGTGCCAGCGTTCTCTCTGGTGGAGTGGTCTATGCCGGGGGGGGCACCAAGTATCAAAAGGAAGCAGGCTTTGAGGACTCCCCCGAGGCCATGGCCGCTTATCTCAAGCACGAAGTCAATGGGGTGGTCAGTGACGAGACGCTGGCGCGCTTCAGCCGTGACAGTGTGGCGAACCTGAACTGGCTGGAAAAGCAAGGGGCGACCTTTGCATCCACCATGCCTGCGTACAAGACCTCCTACCCGGCCGATGGCATGTACCTGTACTACTCGGGCAATGAAGTCGTGCCGGCTTACTGCAACCCGCAACTGGCCAAAAAACCTGCTCCGCGGGGACACCGTGTAGTGGCCAAAGGGCAGTCTGGAGCGACATTTTTTGCTGCGCTGCAGCAGTCCACCTTGTCCCATGGCGCGCGAACCCTGACGCAGGCACGTGTGCAGCGATTGGTTCGTGAAAAGAGTACGGGCCGAGTGCTGGGCGTGGAGGTGATGGTGTTGCCCGCAGGGGATGCCCGCACAGAGCGCCACAAAAAGCTCGATGAGCTGGTTGCCAAGTGGCGCTTGTATCAGGCGCCGCGTGCTCAGGCAGGGCGCCGCGAAGCGGCCCAGATCGAGAGCGAAATTGGCGAAAAGCGCTACATCCGAGCCCGCAAGGGCGTGGTGCTATCCACTGGCGGCTACATCTTCAACTCGGAGCTGATGGATCAGTATGCCCCCGCCTACAAGCCGGGCTGGCTGACGGGCGCAGCGGGCTGCGATGGCTCAGGACTGCGTCTGGGACAGTCGGTGGGCGGTGTCGGTAAGGATCTTGAAAATATCTCTGCATGGCGCTTTATCACGCCTCCATCCGTCTGGCCCAAGGGACTGGTCGTCAACACCCGTGGCGAGCGCTTTTGTAACGAGCAGGTCTATGGTGCCAAGCTGGGCTACGAGATGATGGAAAAGCAGGGCGGCAAGGCCTGGCTCATTATTGATAGCAAGCTGCGCAGGCAGGCCGCCTGGCAATGCCTGTTTGGAGGCCTGTGGGCCTTTCAGTCCATGCCTGCGCTGGCGCTGATGTACAAGGTCGCCGTCAAGGGCAAGTCCGTCGCCGATTTGGCGCAGAAGCTCCAGATGGATGCCGCCGTGCTGCAGCGACAGTTTGACAAAGCCAATGCAGCAGCCAGAGGCGAGGCAGAGGACGCCATGGGCAAGTCTCAGGATATGCGCCATGAGTTCAAGGGCGGTTCTCTGTTTGCTATCGATATCTCCATCAATCAGAAGATGTTCCCGCTGGCAGTTCTGAGCCTGGGGGGGCTTCAGGTCAATGAAGACAACGGAGCCGTGATTGACGGTGCAGGCAGAGATATTCCCGGTCTGTATGCAGCGGGTCGCACGGCAATCGGTGTGGCCTCGTCACGCTATGTCAGTGGCCTGTCTCTGGCGGACTGTGTTTTTTCCGGGCGCAGAGCCGGCAAGGCCGCGGCCCATGGCGATATCCCGGTTGCGCAGCAGGCTAGCGCTTGCGCCGAGGCTGCTGTGGAAGCCGTGATTTCCTGACCCCGTAGATGTGGGGGCGATCAAGGGCTGGGGCGCCGGGCCTTGATCGCACAACAAAAGTGAGAGTGAGTAAGGGGTAATAAAAAAATGAGCAGTGAAGCCACAACCAGCGCATCGCGTTATCACCCGCTGCGTGTGCGAGCAGTGATTGACGAGACGCACGATACCAAGTCCATTGTGTTTGATGTGCCAGAAGCCCTGGCGGAGCAATTCAGCTATCGCCCAGGCCAGTTTCTGACGCTGAGGCTGCCTATCGAGGGCCGCTATGTGCCCCGCTGCTATTCCATGTCGAGTGCTCCGGCTCTCGATGATGCGCTGCGTGTCACGGTCAAGCGTGTGGACAAGGGCCGTGGCTCCAATTGGGTGTGCGACAAAGTGCGCGTGGGCGACTCCATTGAGCTGATGCCGCCTTCCGGCCTGTTCTCTCCCAAGAATCTGGCGCAGAACTTTTTGCTGTTGGCCGGGGGCAGCGGCATCACGCCGGTGTTCTCCATCTTGCGCACGGTGCTCAAGCAGCATCAGGGCAACGTGGTGCTGTTCTATGCCAACCGTGACGAGCGCTCGGTCATTTTCAGGAAAGACCTGCAGCAACTGGCCGCAGAGTATCCGGATCGCCTGCAGGTCGTTCACTGGCTCGACTCCGTGCAAGGCGCTCCCTCGCAAAAACAGCTGGCTGCCTGGGCTAAGCCATGGGTAGGGGATGCAGGTCAGGCCTTTATCTGTGGGCCTGGTCCTTTCATGGATGCCGCCCAGGCGGCAATGATTGATGCAGGAATGCCTGCCGATCAGGTGCATGTAGAGCGCTTTGTCTCTTTGCCCGACGAAGAAATGCTGCAGCAGATGCAGGAGGCGGCTGCCTCGGAGGTAGCGGCAGTCGACGAGGCCGTGGTGCAACTGCGCCTGGACGGCGAAGAGTACGAGTTCACCTGCAGCGGCAACGAAACCATTTTGGAGGCGGGCCTGCGTGCAGGTGTCAACGTGCCGTATTCCTGCCAGGCGGGGATGTGCGCATCCTGTATGTGCCAGGTTCAAGACGGTTCGGTCCACCTGCGACACAACGAAGTGCTCGATGCCAAGGACTTGTCCAAGAAATGGACTCTGGCCTGCCAGTCCGTGCCCACCAGCGAGAAGCTGCGCGTCAAATTCCCGGAGTAATAAATGTCGAATACCAACCAGAATGCGTTGCCGGAGTCTTCTCTGACTTTGCCCGGCATGCTGGCCCATGTGGTCAGCCGCTTTGCCAGCCGTGCAGCGATTGTTGAAAACGGTCAATCCATCAGCTATGAACAGCTGCAGCAACTGAGCCGTCAGGCCGCCCGCGCCTTGATGACGGTGGGAGTACAAGCCGGCGACCGCGTTGCGCTGTGGGCCCCCAACCTCAGCGAGTGGATTGTGGCTGCTTGCGGCGTGCATGCCGCTGGTGGTGTGCTCGTGCCGCTCAATACCCGTATGAAGGGTGCAGAAGCTGCTGACATTTTGGAACGCAGCCGCGCCAAGGTGCTGGTGTGCGTGGGTGATTTCCTCAATAACTACTACCCTGACTTGCTCAGTGGCTTGCGCCCCAGCACGTTGGAGCAGGTCGTGGTTTTGGGTGACAAAGTCCTGCCCAGCGCAGACCTGAGCTGGGAGCAGTTCCTGGCCAAGGCGCAAGGCACAACAGCTGAAGCCCAGCAGCAGCGCGAAGCCCAGATCAAGCCTGACGATACAGCCGATCTGATGTTCACCTCGGGCACCACGGGTCGTCCCAAGGGCGTGATGTGCGCACATCGTCCGACGATCCTGGCGTTCAAGGCCTGGTCGGATGTGGTGGGCCTGACAGAGGGCAGCCGCTATCTGATCGTCAATCCCTTCTTTCACACCTTCGGCTACAAGGCAGGCTGGGTGGCGGCTTTGCTGCAGGGCTCCACGGTTTATCCCGAGCAGGTGTTTGATGCCGAAGCCATCTTGCGCCGCATTCAAAGCGATCGCATCAGCTTCATGCCCGGCCCGCCCACGCTGTTTTTGTCCATGCTGGCGCACCCCAGGCTCAAGGAGTTTGACTTGAGCTCGCTGGAGTCATCCGTCACAGGTGCATCGACTGTGCCTCCCATTCTCATCAAGCGCATGCGTGAAGAGCTGGGCATCAAGAACGTGACTACGGCCTATGGACTGACCGAGTGCGGTGGCTGCGCAACGCTGTGCGATCCCGCCGATGACGTGGAAACCGTTGCCAACACTTGCGGCAAGGCCTTGCCTGGCACCGAAGTGCGCTGTGTTGACGAGCAGGGTCAGCCCGTGGCTGCGGGCGAGGCGGGTGAAGTGCTGCTGCGTGGCTATCACATCATGCAGGGCTATTTCGAAGACGAAAAGGCCACGGCAGAAACCATTGATGCCGATGGCTGGCTGCATACAGGCGACGTGGGTGTGCTCGACGAGCGCGGCTACCTGCGCATTACGGACCGCCTCAAGGACATGTTCATCGTGGGCGGCTTCAACTGCTACCCGGCAGAAATTGAGCGTATCCTCTCGAAGCACCCTGACGTGGCACAGATTGCCGTCATTGGCGTGCCGGATGAACGAATGGGCGAAGTCGGCTGTGCCTGTGTGGTGGCGCGCAATGGCGTGTCGCTGGACAAGGATGCCTTCATTGCCTGGTGCCGAGCCAATATGGCGAATTACAAGGTGCCGCGCTTTGTCTTGCAACTGGACACACTGCCTGTCAATGCCTCTAACAAGGTGCAAAAGCGCGATCTGCAGCAAATCGTCAAAGCGAAGCTGGAATCCGCAGCGCAGCCTGCCTGATCAAGGAAAACGACGAAAAGCTGCACGGCTTCTCAAAGCGGCTTGAAATCGTGGCTATAATTCAAGTCTGCTCTGTGAGGCGCACAGCTTTTCAGAAAATGCGGGAATAGCTCAGTTGGTAGAGCGATACCTTGCCAAGGTATAGGTCGACGGTTCGAACCCGTTTTCCCGCTCCAGATTTTGAAAAGGGAAGCCAAAGCTTCCCTTTTTTATTGCTTCGGTCGTATGGCTGGTGCAATACTTCTCGCCAGTGCCCTGTACTGGTTGTGAAGTGGGCCTCGATGGTGAAATTGGTAGACACTGCAGACTTAAAATCTGCCGCCCCTAACGGAGCGTGCCGGTTCGATTCCGGCTCGAGGCACCAGAATTGAAAAGCCTGCTATCTCTTGCATAGCAGGCTTTTTTGTTGGCGGCCCGATTAGCCGCTTGTGCCCAGCAGCTATGCGTAAGGTGGGAAAATCCTCTTCACTGTGATGCTGGCTCTATGGCTTGGCAAGCCGGGCGCGCTGCAAGAAGCTTGCAACAGCCCAGGCTTCGGCGCCATATGGCTCGCAGTTCTGTCATGCTGATGGAGCCTGCACTCCAAGAGAATAAAGATGTCTGTTTACAACGCTGCTTTTGAAATTCATGTCCACGGTCAGATTCTGCTCCGTGCGGATGTCACGTATGAGCAGTTGCAAGATGCACTGCGCCCTTTGTGGGCCTATGCAGGTGCTCGCTCGTTGACGGATGGTGAAGCAAGCCTCTATGAGGAAGAGCCGGGAATCCAGTTCAACGACAAGGAGCATGTGCTGCAGATGTGCTGGACGGTGCGTGGTGACGATGACTTCCGCCAGGCTCTGGACGATATGTGCATGGGACTGAATGAGCTGGCCGAGCAGGGGGCCGCCATTGAGGTGACCTTCTACGACACCGAGTTTGACGAAGAAGAGGCACCTGCTGAAGCACAAAGCCGTGATGATTTCCTCATGCTGTTTGTCGGCCCCAATCCTGCAGCCATCATGCAGGTGCAGCGCGACCTGCTGGTGCAGGATGTCATCAACATGATGGAGCGCCACTTCGACAGTGCCGAGCTGGGTGGTGTGGTGCAGGAAATCGACAAGCTGTTTTCCGAGCGCTTTGAGGCGCTTGTCAGCTCTCTGGAGCTGGGCAAGCCGCCGCGCGGTGGCTCGGGCGGCTCTGCCTCTGGTCATGGTGGCAACCGCCGTCCACGTCATCTGCACTGATCACTGTTCCTGAGTTGAGCTCTTATCAGCCCTCCGCTGCGCTGCAGTTGCCGCTTCGGAGGGTTTGCTACCGGATATGAAGCCTATCGCCACACCCAAGTACACGGGCTCCGTCACCGCACAGCTGCGTAAGGACAAAGCGGCGGCGGCATCGCCGCTGGCATTGCCTTATCTGGCCAGCTATGCGCCATCTTTGCAGCAGCAGGCGCTGACCTGGCTGCACAGCGGCAAGGCCGCTGACTGGCTGCTGGGCAAATATCCGCAAGCCCATGCCGTGCGCACGGACCGGGCGCTGTACGACTATGTCGACGAGCTCAAGGGCGAATACCTGCGCAATGCCGGCCAATTGCACAAGGTGGCTTACGACAGCAAGATTCATGTGGTGCGCAATGCGCTGGGGCTGCACACGCGACGTGCCATAGCACATGGAGGAAAGCTCAATGCCCGGCATGAAATCCATGTGGCGGCCATGTTCAAGCAGGCCCCCGATGCCTTTTTGCGCATGATTTGCGTGCATGAGCTGGCCCATATCCGCATCATGGATCACGACAAGGCCTTCTATCAGCTGTGCATGCACATGGAGCCGGCCTACCACCAGCTGGAGTTCGATGTGCGCTTTTATCTCAGCTATCTGGATACGGGCGCCGAGCCGCTTTGGCGCTGATCAGCCGGCAGTGGCTGCGCTGACTGGGCTCGGCACATCGACATGCCGGCAGCAATGGGCTGGCAGGTCGAGCCAGCGTTGGGCCGCGGCCTGCAGAGCGCTCAGCCTGCCGGTGGTCATGAGCTGAATTTGCGGTGCCTGGGCCAGATCCCTGGCGGCATCCGTTTCCGGTGCGAGCAAGGTGCGCTGCTCCAGCATGCGCCGGGTCTGGCGGGCGACGGGGGCACCTGTGTCCAGGAACTGAATGTCCGGTCCCAGCAGGGCGCGCAGGTCATCTTTGACAAAGATGTAGTGCGTGCAGCCCAGCACCAGCGTATCCATCTGTCCCGTTTTCTGGCCAAAACTGCCTAAAGCGCTTGTGTACTTTGCGCAGAGTGCTCTGATTTCGGTAGCTTTCGGGTTGTCGGGCAGGTCCTGCTCGGTACTTTGCTCAATCGCCCGGGCCAGGCCGTCGCAGGCCTGCAGATGGAATTGCGCTCGCTGGCCATGCTCGGCCACCAGGCGTGCCACGCGCTGGCTGCCGATGGTGCCGCGGGTAGCCATCACGCCCACATGATGGGTCTGGCTGGAAAAAGAGGCCGGCTTGAGGGCTGGCTCTACACCGATCAGCGGCAGCTGCGCCATGCGCTCGCGCATCAGCTCCACCGCTGCGGCGGTGGCGGTGTTGCAGGCAATGACCAGAATCTTGATGTCGTGATGGGTCTGCAGGTACTGCGCAATCGCCAGGCTGCGCTCCTGCACGAAGGCATCACCGCGTGCGTCACCATAGGGCGCATTGCCGCTGTCGGCCAGATAGACAAAGCGCTCCTGTGGCAGCTCATGGCGCAATGCCTGCAGTACGCTGAGGCCGCCCACGCCGCTGTCAAAGATACCGATGGGAGATTGAGGGCTGGGCATGGCGTGGGCTGGACGGTACAAGTGTGGAAGAGGCGGATGTTAGGCCGGTAAGTATGCGCCGCCTGGGGCTGTGAGCAGGCTACTGGGGCTTTGGGTCAACGCGCTGTTAAGAGGGCGTTGTGTTCAGAGAGGATCTTGTCCGCTCTGGGCGGTGGGCAGCCCGCACAGAGAGCAAAACTCATCATCATGCGCGACTTCGTGGCCTGCCGGGCAATGCTTGGTGCGCAAGAGAAAGGGGCGTTGCCAGCTGGAGTAGAAGATGCAGAACGCGAGGCCGTAGAACATCATCCAGTGTCCGGAGAAGGCACGCAGGCCTTGTTGGTCGCTCATCTGCTCATGGGAAATGCTCAGGAAAAAGTTGCCGATGGCATAGGCAAACAGGCCGTAGCCTGTGTAGCTCATCCAGGTGGGGCAACCGGCCAGAACCTTCTTCCAGGAAAACTTCAGGCGATTGCCGTTGTTGATGCGCTGTGCAATCAGCACGGCAGGCGCCCAGACCACGAAAATTCCCAGCGTCATGCCCGTCATGAGTTGACCCATCTGGTCTTCGGACAGAAGTGCGGCAAAGCGATCACTGCTTCCTGTCAGGGCAAACAGGTGCGCCAGCAGGCTGAGGGCCAGGCCCAGGCCGGCGATCAGCATCAATGGAAATAGAAAAAAACGCATATCAAGGAAGGTGGAAAGGTAAAAAAAGGAGCTGAGAGCGCTTGTCAGGAAAAGGTTTCAGGTGCTTATAAGGCCAGATTCCTTATATGGAAAGGGGAAGGTGATCATTTATTCTCTTGGCACCGCCAGTCGCACACTTTCCACCCTCATGCCGAAGTAGCTCTGGCGTACAGACAGCAGGGCGGGCATAGGTCGCTCTGGCAGGCGTTCGAACCCATCTTCAGCCACACAGAATTCGAAAAAAAGATAGTCAATGTCTTGCAGCTTGAGCTGATGGCTGCACGACCGGCGGCCGGAGCCCTGCTTTTTCTCGGCCATGGACTCTAGGCTGCTTTCGGAGCCCATCCAGTGGGTGTAGGCCATGGGCCAGCTCACGGCCAGGTTCAGCCAGACGATCAAAATGACAAAAGCCACGCACAGTGGAGCCATCAGCATGCGCTTGACGGGGCCATAGTCCAGCCAGGGGCCGGCTGGCTTCCATTGACCGCTCTTGTATGAGCGGCGCAGCCACAGCAGGCCCGCGCCGGTCAAAAAGACAGACAGATACAAGGCCCGCAGCTGCCAGGCATCGCTGGGCACAAAGCTGCGCCAGAACATGGGCGGCAGCGCCCCCAGCATGAACAGCAAAAAAAGGCTGACCAGCCATTTCTGAGAGCGCGAGGTGGTGGGGCTCCATAAGCCGTTCATCGTTTCGTCTTTCTGATCGAGGCCGCAGTGCGGTGTGTCTGCAGGGTGCTTGCGGTGTGCCTGAGAGGGGGCTGTTATTCGTAATATTCCCAGGTGCTGAGCATGGCTGTGGCCAGCGCCTTGTCGCCGGTAAAGCGCGACAAAGTGTCAAGCACCCGAAGTCTGCCTTGGGGTGTGAGGCCGTCGTCCAGATTGAGCTCCTGCTCACTGAGGCTCTCATGGGCGTTGGCTACCGTGGCCAAGGCACCGATGGCGGTGTGCAAGTCCGGAGCGAAGACTTTGGGCTCCCAGCGCCCGGCTCCATGAAAGGCAAACAGCACCTGAGCGCTGCGGCTGTCGTAGATGAAGGGGTCTCCACCTTGCTCTGCAATGACCAGCCAATGCTCTGGCCAGTCCTCCAGCGGCTCATCCGCACTGGCTTGCCAGGCATAGCCGGCTTGCAAATCATGCAAGCGCGCCAAAGGGGGTATGCAAACAGGGTTGCCGCCAACGCACAGACCTATGCCTGTAGGACCCACGGATTCGTAGATGACCTCGCCCCATGGGCCTATCTGCGCGTAAAAGTCGGCTATTTCTTGGGACAAGGCATGAGGCTTGCCTTGCCATTGGCTGCGGTCCTGAGGGCGTAGCTCGCCCCAGGGCAAGAGCAACTGGCGGATTTCATCACTGCTGTGCATCTGAGGGGACCGTGAATTTCACAATATGGAGTTCATTGATCAGCTTGCCGCCTGGCGGCCCGCTGGCAGTGCCAAGGCAAAGCCGTCGTGTACTTGAAAAATGGGGTCAGCGAGGCTGAACTTGCGAGGCAGCCGCTCCATAGCTTGCTGATGGGAGAGTGCCCGAATATATTCCATCAACCATGTGTCTGGCGATGAGGCTGCTTGCGTTAGCTGCTATGAAAAAGTGATGGATGCGGCCATGGTCTGCAGCTGCACACTCGCAGGAGATGAACTTGCTCATCCGTGGTTGCACGGGGTCGACGTGCTGTACGACGCTATTTCGACACTGGGCGGTTGCTTCGTGTATGCATGGCTTGGCAGACGAATGAAGTTTGGCAAGAATGATTGAATCTGAGCGCGCAGTTGCATGCACAAGGGCCGAAGTCCGCATTGACGGACTTGATTATTTGCATCTAACCCGCTGTTTTGATGGATTTTCTGTCCTCAATTGAAGGTGAACAGCAGTCTAAAGTCTGTGAAATGCTCAGGTTTTTATAGCGGGAAAAATGATGCGACCCTCTAAAATAATCCGCCCATGCCCTTGATTTACCTCATCCTCCTCCCCTTTGCAGGCAGCCTTTTGGCTGCCTTGTTGCCTGCAAATGCGCGCAATACGGAATCCACTCTTGCAGGTGTCATTGCGCTGATATGTGCAATACAGGTGGGGATGCTGTTCCCGGAAATGGCCGATGGGGCCGTGCTGAGACAGGAGGTTTCCTGGCTACCAGCTTTGGGCTTGAATCTGGTGATTCGCATGGATGGCTTTGCCTGGCTGTTTTCCATGCTGGTCTTTGGCATAGGGGCGCTGGTGGTGCTGTATGCGCGCTACTACATGTCGCCCACGGATCCGGTGCCGCGCTTTTTCTCGTTTTTTCTGGCCTTCATGGGGGCCATGGCGGGTGTGGTGCTATCGGGCAACATCATCCAGCTGGTGTTCTTCTGGGAGCTGACCAGTCTTTTCTCCTTCTTGCTGATCGGCTACTGGTATCACCGCAAGGATGCACGACGGGGCGCGCGCATGGCCCTGACGGTGACGGGAACGGGCGGCTTGGCCATGCTGGTGGGTATGCTGGTGCTGGGTCATATCGTGGGCAGCTATGACCTCGATAATGTGCTGGCAGCAGGGCAGCAGATTCGCGATAGCCACCTTTATCTGCTGGCATTGGTTCTTATCTTGCTGGGCGCATTGACTAAAAGTGCGCAATTCCCGTTTCATTTCTGGCTTCCCAATGCCATGGCTGCGCCGACTCCTGTGTCGGCTTACCTGCACTCGGCGACCATGGTCAAGGCCGGTGTGTTCTTGCTGGCGCGACTTTGGCCAGTGCTGGCGGACACGGATGCCTGGTTCTGGATGGTTGGCGGCGCTGGTGCGCTGACACTGCTCATTGGTGGCTATTGCGCGATGTTCCAGCATGATCTGAAGGGATTGCTGGCGTATTCGACGATTTCGCACCTGGGACTGATTACCTTGCTGCTGGGTCTGAACAGCAAGCTGGCCGCAGTGGCCGCCGTTTTTCACATCATGAATCACGCGACCTTCAAGGCTTCGCTGTTCATGGCGGCCGGCATTGTTGATCATGAAAGCGGCACGCGCGATATACGGCGATTGTCGGGGCTGCGTTTCATGATGCCTATCACCGCCACGCTGGCCTGTGTGGCGAGCGCAGCCATGGCGGGCGTTCCTTTGCTCAACGGTTTTATCTCCAAGGAGATGTTTTTTGCCGAAACCGTTTATCTCGATGCGGCTCCCTGGGTCAAGACAGTGCTGCCTGTGGCGGCGACCGTGGCAGGCATGTTCAGCGTTGCCTATTCGCTGAGGTTCACGGTCGATGTGTTCTTCGGACCCAAGGCCACCGACCTGCCACATGAGCCCCATGAGCCACCGCACTGGATGCGGGTGCCGGTGGAGCTGCTGGTGCTGGGGTGCCTGGTGGTGGGCGTTTTGCCTGCCTGGGCCGTGGGCGGCTTTCTCGCGGCAGCGGCTGCGCCAGTGGTGGGCGGCAGCTTGCCCGAGTACAGCCTGGCCATCTGGCACGGCTGGAATATGCCGCTCATCATGAGTCTGGTGGCGCTGGTTGGAGGCATTGTGCTCTATACCATGCTGCGCTGGCAGCGCACCGCAGGGCACTTTGACACGACCCCTGTGCTGGGCCGTATCAGCGGGCGCGACATTTTCGAGAATCTGCTGGCCCGTCTCACCTGGCTGGGGCGAGCAGGGCGGCGCAATCTGTCCACACGGCGCTTGCAGTGGCAAATGCTGTGGCTGGTATGCATTGCCTTGGCCGCCGCGGCCTTGCCGCTGTGGCTGTGGGGCATGAAGCTGGGCAACCGCGGCACTTTGCCGGTGTCTTCCGCCTTTGTGCTGCTGTGGGCGATTGGCTGCCTGTGTGCACTGGGAACGGCCTGGAAAGCGAAGTACCACCGGATGACGGCGCTGATCATGCTCGGCGGAACAGGCTTGTGCACCGTGCTGACCTTCTTGTGGTTCTCTGCACCTGACCTGGCATTGACTCAGCTGGTGGTGGAAGTGGCGACGACGGTGCTGATCTTGCTGGGCCTGCGCTGGCTGCCCAAGCGAGACAAGAATATGCGCACGGCAGACAACGCCGATGCCCGTGCCAAGGCTCGTCGCCTGCGTGATCTGGTTCTGTCGCTGATTGCCGGTGGCGGCATGGCCTGGCTGGCCTTTGCCATGATGAGCCGTCCTTTCTATGAAAGCAGCTCCACCTTCTTCCTGGAGAATGCCCTGGGCGGCGGCGGTGGCACCAATGTGGTGAACGTGACGCTGGTGGACTTCCGCGGCTTTGACACTTTCGGCGAAATCGTGGTGCTGGGCATTGTGGCCATTGTCATTTATGCGCTGCTCAGACGCTTCCGTCCAGCACGCGAAGCCATGGACATCCCCGAGCAGCAGCGCTATGTCCCTGGTGACTTGCAGACCGATTTGCTCAATCCGCGCAATGCCAGCGATACGGCCGTGGGCTACCTCATGGTTCCGGCGGTGCTGGTTCGCCTGCTGCTGCCTTTTGCGACTCTGGTGGCTGCCTATGTCTTCATGCGCGGGCACAACCAGCCAGGTGGCGGGTTTGTGGCAGGTCTGGTGTTTTCGGTGGCCTTGCTGCTGCAATACATTATTTCCGGCACGCATTGGGTGGAGGCGCACTTGCCGCTGTACCCTCGGCGCTGGATTGCGGCCGGGCTGCTGTTTGCACTGGGAACAGGTCTTGGGTCGGTGGTTGCCGGCTACCCCTTCCTGACCAGTCACAGCTTTGATCTGCATATGCCCTTGATTGGCCATGTGCACATTGCCAGTGCCACTTTCTTTGATATTGGCGTGTTTGCGCTCGTGGTGGGCTCCACCATGCTGATTCTGACGGCGATTGCTCACCAATCGGTGCGCGGCCATCGTTTCCACGCGCGTTTGCTGGAAGAGCAAGAACAAGAGGCCAAAAAGGCAGAGGCCGCGGTGCAAGCTGCTACGGCCGAAGCACTGGCCCGGGGAGGTATGTAATGGAAATTATTCTGGCCATTGCCATCGGTGTACTCACCGGGTCGGGCGTCTGGTTGCTGCTGCGTCCGCGCAGCTATCAAGTCATCATGGGCCTGGCTTTGCTGTCGTATGCCGTGAATCTTTTCATCTTCTCTATGGGGCGCCAGGGCTTGTCTATCAACAAGGTCCCGGTGCTGCAAAACGGTGTGCCGACCGACTTGTCTCACTATGCCGATCCCATGCCACAGGCACTGGTGCTGACAGCCATCGTCATCGGCTTTGCCATGACAGCGCTGTTCCTGGTGGTGTTGCTGGCCTCGCGCGGCTCCTCGGGCAATGACCATGTGGATGGTCTGCATTCGCGTACCGAACAGGAAATGCTATGAGCGGCTGGATTGAGCGTTTGATGCCGCATCTGATGCTGGCCCCCATCATGCTGCCCATGCTGACGGCAGCACTGATGCTGTTTCTGCGGGAAGAGCGCCAGCGACTGAAGCTGGGCATGAACATACTGTCCACCACCGTCAGTCTGGTGATTGTGGTCATGCTGCTGAGCTGGACCAACCAGGCTGGCTCCACGGTCACCATGGCGGTCTATATGCCCGGCAACTGGCCAGCACCGTTTGGCATTGCGCTGGCACTGGACAGGCTCACCGCCTTGATGCTGTTGGTGACTTATGTGGTGGCACTGGGGGCATTGGTGTTCTCTGCTGCGCGCTGGCACAAGGCGGGGGTGCACTTCCATCCGCTGTTTCAGTTGCAGTTGATGGGCTTGAGCGGGGCTTTCATTACCGCAGACCTGTTCAACCTGTTCGTGTTTTTCGAGATCATGCTGGCGGCCTCTTACGGCCTGCTGCTGCATGGCTCTGGCAGTACACGCATTCAGGCGGGGCTGCACTACATCGCGATCAATCTGGCAGCGTCATCGCTGTTCCTGATCGGCGTGTCCATGCTCTACGGCATTACGGGCACTCTGAATATGGCGGATCTGGCCCGTGCCATTCCGCTGGTCCAAGAGGCCGATCGCGGCTTGCTGCACGCCGCTGCGGGTGTGCTGGGAACGGCGTTCCTGATCAAGGCCGCGCTATGGCCGCTGAACTTCTGGCTGGTGCCTGGCTACAGCGCCGCCACGGCACCGGTAGGTGCGTTGTTCGCCTTGATGACCAAGGTCGGCGTCTATGTCATCTTGCGGCTGTGGACGCTGATGTTCAGCTCCGAGGCGGGAGCGTCGGCGCTGTTTGGCAGCACCTGGCTGATTGTGGGCGGCATGCTGACCATGGCTTTCGGAGCCATTGGCATGCTGGGTTCGCAGCGCTTGACCCATCTGGCTGGCTTTGCGGCCATCCTGTCATCGGGCACCTTGCTGGCTGCGACGGGCTTTGGACAGAACTTGCTGACCGCAGGTTTGTTGTACTACCTGCCGGGTTCGACCCTTGCAGTGGCCGCCTTGTTCCTGATTGCAGATGTGGTTGACCGCTGGCGCGTCGATGATGATGCGGGCGAGCCCTATGAGGACGATGAGGCACCTTTCCTCAATGCCGAGCTGCTGCCGACCGAAGGCTTCAATCTCGACGATGACGAGGAGCTCATCATCGGCCGTCCCTTTCCGGCAGCTGCGGCATTTCTGGGCCTGAGCTTCATGGCCTGCACTTTGCTCATCTCAGGGCTGCCGCCTCTGGCGGGTTTTGTCGGTAAGTTCGCCATGCTGACCAGCTTGCTCAACCCTCTGGGCATCGGACCATCCAGCGGCATGAAGGCTGGCGCGCTGGGCTGGACCATGGTGGCTTTGCTCATCATCACCGGTCTGATGGCCTTGATTGCGCTGACCCGGGCAGGCATTCGACATTTCTGGGCCAACCCCGAGCAAGGCGCGCCGTCGCTCAAGGTGGCGGAAGGCTTGCCCATCGGGATGCTGCTGGTCTGCTGCGTACTGCTGACGGTCAAGGCTGATGACGTCATGCGCTATACCCAGCGTGCGGCCAATGCACTGCATTCGCCCGATGTTTATGTGCGCACCGTCATGGGCCAGGCTCCAGTGCCGCCGCCCAAGGACAAGAAGGCTCAGGAAGCTGCTGGTGTGGAGGGGGCTGCCCGTGCTGCAGCACTGGAGATGCAGGCCGAGCCAGTGGCCGGTATTGAAGCCGAAGCAGAACCAGACGCTGCAGCACCGGCAGATATCGCCAAGAAAGAAGAGCGCCCATGAAAAAGTTCATGAAATCCATTTTTCCAGCGCCACTGCTGTCGGCGGCCTTGCTGGTGCTGTGGCTGCTGCTGAACCGCTCGGTCAGCGCGGGGCAGATCTTGCTTGGCTTGATTCTGGGGCTGTCCATTCCTGTGCTGCTGCGTGGCCTGCGTCCTTTGCCGGTGCATGTCAGTCATCCTCTGACCATCTTGAAGCTGGCGCTGCGTGTGATGTGGGATACCTCTGTGTCCAACTTCAACGTGGTGAAGTTCTTGCTGTTTCCGCGTCTGCGCCGCCAGAAAGCAGCTTTTGTGCATATTCCGCTGGAGTTGCGTGACCCCAATGGTCTGGCGGTTCTTGCCATGATTGTGTGCATCACGCCTGGCACGGCCTGGGCGGAGATTTCGCGTGACCGCTCCATGCTGCTCATTCATGCACTGGAGGTCGGCGAGGCCCAGCAATTGGTGGAACATATCAAGCAGCGTTACGAGCGACCGCTGATGGAGATTTTTGAATGAACCCCTGGTTTTATTGGGTGTTGATGGCGTCCCTGGTCATGCTGCTGGCGGCCATGGGCTGCTCGGTGCTGCGTCTGCTCAAGGGCCCGCACGCTCAGGACCGCGTGCTGGCGCTGGACTGCATGTATCTCAACGGCATGCTGGCCATGCTGGTCATGGGCATTCTGTATGACAGCATGCATTACTTCGAGGCCGCCTTGCTGGTGGCCTTGTTCGGCTGCGTGGGCTCCACGGCCATGGCCAAGTTCCTGCTGCGTGGCGAGGTGATCGAATGAGTACCGAAGTCATGGGTGTTGACCTGCCTTTGTGGGCACAGATTCTGGTCGCGGCCCTGGTGTTCAGTGGCGCGCTGATTGCCCTCATGGGCTCCATGGGGCTGTGGCGGCTCAAAAGCTATTTCGAGCGTGTTCATGCTCCGTCCATCATCGCCACCATGGGCTGCTGGCTCATCATGCACGCCACCTGGATTTACTTCTCCGTCAGCGGGCAAGGCTTTGTCATGCACTCGGTGCTGATTGCCATCTTCATCGCTGTGACCGTGCCTATCACCACCATCTTCCTCATGCGCGCAGCGCTTTTTCGCTCTCGCCGTGCGGGCGAGAACGTGCCGCCTACGCTCAGCAATCTGGTGCTCAACGAGCCGCTGGAGGAAGAGGAAGCGGCCGAACTCGAAGAGAAGCCATTGGCTGCCAAAAAATGAAAGAGAGCCGCTGCTCCTGTCCGGGGTAGACGTCTTGCGCTAGATTGGCAGTCATGCTCAATATTTTTGCCATTTGCCTGGGGGCCAGCTTGGGCGCTCTGTCGCGCTGGGGGCTGGGCCTGTGGCTGAGCGTCGGGGGCGCAATGCCTTGGGGTACTTTGGCAGCCAATCTGATCGGAGGCTATCTGATCGGCGTTTTCATCGCGCTGTTTCAGTCCATGCCTCAGCTTGATCCAGCCTGGAAGCTGGCCATCATCACCGGCTTTCTGGGGGCACTGACCACGTTTTCCAGTTATTCGGCGGAAGTCATTGGCTTGCTGCAGCAGCAACGTCTGCTCGCGGCGGCGGGCTGGGCTGGCGTGCACCTGTTCGGTTCTTTGTGCATGACGTATCTGGGTTTGCTGAGCTTTGGAGCTTGGCTGGGGCGCTGAGCACCCGGCTCCATTGCGCACTATGGCGACAAACTGCTTCATCGCGCATGGGTGAAATACTCTGATGGGCTATAGCTTTGTGAGCGTATAGTGCAAGCATCATCTGCACTGCAGGTGTATTTGATATTGAAGTGTTTGACGGATGGGCGGTCAGTGCTACTAAATCTTTATGGATGAGTGGCCCGCATTGCCCAGCATTCCAAGAATTGAGGCGCCATGCAAATTTCTTCACCTCTGTCCGATACCGATCTGGCCAATGCCTGGGCTGAATTGCACAATCAGGCGCACAACGGCAAAGAGCTGGAACCTCAGTCGAATCGTCTGGCTTTTGCCGACCCCGAGTTCATGTTCCGTCGCGAAACCCGTGGCATTCGCATGCAGCTGGAAATGCTCAAACCCGATCTGACCCAGATCGAGCGCGGCATCGAGCATACGGTGGTGGTGTATGGCAGCGCCCGTTTTGTCGATATGGAGCAGGCGCGCAGCCAGCTGGAAGAAGCACGTGCCAGTGGTGATGCGCAGCGCATGGCGCTGGCCGAGCGCGGCATGCGCAACGCCGAGCGTTATGAGGCCGCCCGCGCCTTTGCCCGCATTGTGGCTACCGATGGCATGAAGCAGGCACCTAGCGAACGCTTCTACATCTGCACCGGCGGTGGCCCCGGCATCATGGAGGCCGCCAATCGCGGTGCGCATGATGCGGGAGCGCCCAATGTGGGACTGAACATCTATCTGCCGCATGAGCAGCATGGCAACCCCTACATCACGCCGGAGCTGAGCTTCAAGTTCCATTACTTTGCGCTGCGCAAGATGCATTTCATGATGCGTGCCAAGGCGCTGGTGGCCTTCCCCGGCGGATTTGGCACGATGGACGAGCTGTTCGAGGTGCTGACACTGGTGCAGACCCACAAGAGCAAGCCTGTGCCAGTGATCCTGTTTGGCACGGAATTCTGGAAGCGGGTGCTGAACTTCGATGTGCTGGTAGAAGAGGGCACCATCTCAGCCAAGGATCTGAACCTGTTCCGCTATACCGACGATCCGGCCGAGGCCTGGTCGTTCATTCAGCAGTTCTATCGGACCGGCTGGAACTGAGCACGGCGCCGGCGGTTCAAGTCCGAAGCCCGGCCAACCAGCAGCGTGCAGTGCCCCCAAGGCAGCAAAGGCAAGGTGAAAATCTTGCCTTTTTTCATGGATGGAGTTTGTGTGCCTTGTGCTCTATCGCGAAAGCGACCCCAAAGCTTGCAAAACGATAGCTGATTAAATGTGGTCTGTCCCTATTTTTCTCAAAAGAACGGCGGATTCAAATGTGAAGTGCAACACCTGCAACCGTTAAGGTCAGCAGATGTCAGCAAGTCGTTCGTCCTATCGCCAACTTCAACCAGAAGACAGAGTCACCATAGCCAGTTTGCTGCTGCAGCGTCATAGCGTACGCAGCATTGCGCGTTTGCTAGGGCGCAGTGCCAGCACCGTCAGCCGTGAGATTGCTCGCAACTCAGTATCCAGCGATGGATATGCCAGCAGGCAAGCGCAACAGCAGTGGCTTTACAGAAGACGCAGCACAAGATCTGATCCCAAGCTTCATTCACAAGGGATCTTGTGGTTCTTGGTATTGCATTTCTTGCGTTTGCGTTGGTCACCAGAGCAAATTGCGCTGACACTTGCACGCCTGTACCCCAAAGGCCATGAGCTACGCGTGTCGCACGAAACCATCTACAACTGCATCTATGCCCAGCCCGTGGGTGAGTTGCGCAAGGAATTGATTGCCACTTTGCGCCATGCTCACAACAAACGGCTGCCCCGTAGCAAAGGACAGGATCGTCGTGGACAGATCCCAGACATGCTCAGCATCCACGTACGTCCGCCTGAAGTTGAGGATCGGCAGTTCCCAGGGCATTGGGAAGGTGACCTCATCAAGGGTGCTGGCAATGCAAGTGCCGTAGGCACCTTGGTCGAGCGCACCAGCCGACTGCTCATGCTGGTCAAGTTGCCTGCGTTCAAACCAGCCAGTGCAGCCAATGTCATGCAAGCCTTTACAGATAAGCTGCTGGGCATTGCGCAGCCCATGCGCCAAAGCATGACGTACGACCAGGGCAAGGAGATGGCGCTACACAAGCAATTGACCGCCAACACGGGCGTGGCGGTGTACTTCTGTGACCCACACAGCCCGTGGCAGCGTGGCTCCAACGAGAACATGAATGGCTTGGTGCGCCAGTACCTGCCCAAAGGCATGGATCTGAGCATCTACAGCCAAGAGCAACTCGATGCGATTGCTGATGAAATCAACAACCGCCCTCGCAAGGGCCTTGGGGTACGATCACCGCTGTCGGTTTATCGAGAGCTACTGATCAACTCTCCCCAGCACTCCACCCTCATCCATTGAATTCAAGGGTGTTGCACTTCACATTTGAATCCGCCCCTTAAATATTTCGTGAATTAGCTCCTCTGCTTTTTCCTTGCTCTCCAGCAATGAAAAGGAAACTAGCATTGCAAGATGTGAATACGTAAATATGCAAACATTTCTTGAGCTTGCTTGTTCGTATATTTGGCTTGATTTTGTTGGCAGTTGGTAAATAGGGCAAACAACCATTGCATAAGGCTTTCCACGTTTCCAGCCATCCATTGCTTGGATTTTGAAATCCTTCTGATTTTTTGCAGTGCGGCTCAATCTAAATGCCTTTGCGTCTGCAACAAAACTGTAATTTCTTGCAAACGCTTCAACATCTGCCGCATCTGCTCTTTCTTTCAAAACCAAACTTTTCAAGCCAAGTGACTTGTATGTCTCTGATAGGAGCGCATCAGTATATTTTGAATATTGCTTTTCTTCGCTTGTATCATGCCCATACGACTCTGGTATATCACCGCTTAGGCGGAGATGGTCTATGAGGGAACCGGTTCCTTCTTTTTTGATCTCTTCAGAAAGTTCATTTTCAAGTCTTTCTGAATTATCACCAAAATTGCCGCTAATTTTTCGGATTTCTTCAACCCAATATTCCCTGCGTTGAATTGCCTCTTTGGTTATAACTTTCATCTTTGCGCTTTTCTCCGAAATCTTTAGCTTCGTAAATAAATAGCCAAAATTAATTGGTCGTAGTGCCTTCACTTTTCAGCTTCATATACTTCTTTGGCCATGAAGCCGGTGGCGTTTTGCATATATTGTCTTTGCTTGTAAATGCACATTTGCCTTGAATGCTGTTTTTGGCACAAATCTCTAGATTTGTGTGTCTACAGCCTACTGTCTGTGTTTCTGTATCGCCAGCTTGAAGCGGCGCATGGCTTTGTTGCATAAATCGGCCATAGGCCAAGGCATCCCCAATCCCAAATAGATTTACGCAGCAGCGACTGTCTGGGGCGTGCCCAGAGCGGTAAATTGATTGAGGATTGAAGCTCGGATGTGCAGCTCGGTCACCTGGCGCTCAAACGTCCTGGCCATGACCTTCTCGCCGAGTCGCTTGAAGCAATTCATCTTGGTCTCCACCAGTGACCTTCGGTGGTAGCCGCTCCAGCGTTTCCAGATAGCCCGCCCCAACTGCCTACACGCCTTGACCGCTTCATTGCGGTGAGCAAATGCCAGCCCTTTGCGCAGCTTCGCTCCTTTGCGCGGCGGGATGATTGGAATGGCTCCCCGCAGGTAGCACGCCTTATGTACATCCTGCGTGTCGTACGCCCCATCACCGGTAAAGCTAGCTATCTCTTCATTGCTTGGAATTTGACCTAGCAGGTCTGCTGCCATGGGCGAGTCGCCCACTTCATTGGTTGTTACTGCGATGGCCCGAATCTGCAGTGTCTGGGCATCAATACCCAGATGCACCTTGCGCCACTGGCGGCGGCTCTCGGCACCGTGCTTTTTGGTTTTCCACTCACCTTCGCCCAAGAACTTGATGCCCGTGGAGTCGGCCAGCATGTGCAAGCCTTTGTCACTTGCACGGTAGCGCACCTGCACATCCAAGCTCTTTTGCCTGCGACACACCGTGCTGTAGTCGGGCACTGGCCAATGCAGGCCTGCCATACCCAATAGCGACTCAACCAGGCCCAGTGTCTGGCGCAAGGGCTGGCCAAACAAGCACTTGATGGTCAGGCAAAACTGGATGGCCGCATCTGAGAACTTCTGGCAACGACCACGCTTGCCCGTGGGCCGAGCTAGCCACTGCATATCCCTATCGAGCCAAATGGTCAGCTCACCTCGCGCCTTCAACGCTGCGTTGTAAGCCTTCCAGTTCGTTGTGCGGTACTTAACCCGACCCCAGCTCGTCTCTCTCATCTCCCGAGCCTACCTCAGCTGCGACCGGCATTTGTGCAACAACGCCGCGGCGCATCATAAGTTTCTAAATTTCTCAGTGCATCTACTATGTTCCGATGTGGCGCGTTCTAAAGCAGCTAACGCATAGTTGAGCGGCGGGCGCAGCCCGTCCGCTTGAACGCCGAGTTGGGCATCAGATGCCCTCGGCGCGGGTCGATGCACTTTTCGCACATGCCGCTCAACGCAAGATTCTCTCAATCGTTGCTTTGGCATATCGAACGAACGCGGCCGTCTCTTCGACGCGCATTGCTAGGTCGTCGTCCTCGCTACCCAGGTACGCCGCACGTGCCTTGCAGATGAGGGGCCGATGCTCGGCAGGCAAACGCTCCGATACCCATGCGGCAGCAACGTCCTTAGGAGCAATGAGACCAGTTGAAGCGCTGTACCAAATGCGAGCAAGAGCAAGAACGACGTTCCGCTCGTCACCCTTCCAATCCGACTCTGCATTCCACTGGGCAATAGTGTCGAAAAGCGCCTTGGAGAAATGCTCCTTCGGCACCGGCTCGAAAAACGTGGCTGCGGATGGGCCTAGAAGCGCAAGGCTGTGTTGCCTCGCCTTGGTCAGCAAAATCGCAAGATCGTGATCCAGAACGGCAGGCTCGAACGTTCCGGAAAGGATGTCGTGGCGGAGCCACTCACCGAACTGAAGCTCACGCCGCGCCGGATAGCGCCAAGGCACTACTTCGCTTCGAGCGACAACAGTTAGCTCCAGCGGTCGCCATGTTCCGCCATCGCCTGGCGGTGATGAGACTTTCAGCAAATCGAGCATTAGCGCCTGCCGGAGCGAATCGTTAGGTGCGGCGCTGACGGTCACGAGCAAGTCTATGTCGCTATCCGGCTTCAGCCCTCCATCGATCGCAGATCCGAACAGGTGGATTGTGTCCAGTGTCGCAGCCAGATGGCGCTCGACCACCGCGCGAGCGTGGGACAGCTGCTTGAAAACTTGTGCAGGGAAAAATTCACCCATGATGCCTAACGCTCGAGTTAAGCCGCGCCGCGAAGCGGCGTCGGCTTGAACGAATTGTTAGACATCATTTGCCGACTACCTTGGTGCTCTCGCCTTTCACGTAGTGAACAAATTCTTCCAACTGATCAGCGTGCAAGGCCAAGCGATCTTCTTCTTGTCCAAGATAAGCCTGTCTAGCTTCAAGCAAGACGGGCTGATACTGGGCCGGTAGGCGCTCCATTGCCCAGTCGGCAGCGACATCCTTCGGCGCGATTTTGCCGGTTACTGCGCTGTACCAAATACGAGACAACGTAAGCACTACATTTCGCTCATCGCCAGCCCAGTCGGGCTGCGAGTTCCATAGCTTCAAGGTTTCATTTAGTGCCTCGAATAGATCCTGTTCAGGGACCGGATCAAAGAGTTCCTCCGCCGCTGGACCTACCAAGGCAACGCTATGTTCTCTTGCTTTTGTCAGCAAGATAGCCAGATCAATGTCGATCGTGGCTGGCTCGAAGATACCCGCAAGAATGTCATTGCGCTGCCATTCTCCAAATTGCAGTTCTCGCTTAGCTGGATAACGCCACGGAATGATGTCGTCGTGCACGACAATGGTGACTTCTATAGCGCGGAGAGCCTCACTCTCGCCGGGGAAAGTCGAAACCTCCAGAAGGTCGTTGAGCAAAGCTCGCCGCGTTGTTTCATTAAGCCTTACAGTCACAGTAACCAGCAAATCAATATCGCTGTATGGCTTCAGGCCGCCATTCACTGCGGAGCCGTACAAATGCACGGCCAGCAACGTCGGCTCCAGATGGCGCTCAATGACACTAAGCACCTCTAACAGTTGTGTCGAAATTTCGGCGATCACTGCGTCCCTCATGATGTCTAACTAGATTTGTACGACAGACCCGTATCTTCAACGGGTCTGCTAAAAATAAATGGCTACGATCATCTCTGGAAGCTGGCTGACATGCAAGCCGTTTAGGCAAACCTAAAAATAAGCGGATGGAATCCGACACTTTTCCACGGCTTTGTTGCATAAATCGGCCATAGGCCAAGGCATCCCCAATCCCAAATAGATTTACGCAGCAGCGACTGTCTGGGGCGTGCCCAGAGCGGTAAATTGATTGAGGATTGAAGCTCGGATGTGCAGCTCGGTCACCTGGCGCTCAAACGTCCTGGCCATGACCTTCTCGCCGAGTCGCTTGAAGCAATTCATCTTGGTCTCCACCAGTGACCTTCGGTGGTAGCCGCTCCAGCGTTTCCAGATAGCCCGCCCCAACTGCCTACACGCCTTGACCGCTTCATTGCGGTGAGCAAATGCCAGCCCTTTGCGCAGCTTCGCTCCTTTGCGCGGCGGGATGATTGGAATGGCTCCCCGCAGGTAGCACGCCTTATGTACATCCTGCGTGTCGTACGCCCCATCACCGGTAAAGCTAGCTATCTCTTCATTGCTTGGAATTTGACCTAGCAGGTCTGCTGCCATGGGCGAGTCGCCCACTTCATTGGTTGTTACTGCGATGGCCCGAATCTGCAGTGTCTGGGCATCAATACCCAGATGCACCTTGCGCCACTGGCGGCGGCTCTCGGCACCGTGCTTTTTGGTTTTCCACTCACCTTCGCCCAAGAACTTGATGCCCGTGGAGTCGGCCAGCATGTGCAAGCCTTTGTCACTTGCACGGTAGCGCACCTGCACATCCAAGCTCTTTTGCCTGCGACACACCGTGCTGTAGTCGGGCACTGGCCAATGCAGGCCTGCCATACCCAATAGCGACTCAACCAGGCCCAGTGTCTGGCGCAAGGGCTGGCCAAACAAGCACTTGATGGTCAGGCAAAACTGGATGGCCGCATCTGAGAACTTCTGGCAACGACCACGCTTGCCCGTGGGCCGAGCTAGCCACTGCATATCCCTATCGAGCCAAATGGTCAGCTCACCTCGCGCCTTCAACGCTGCGTTGTAAGCCTTCCAGTTCGTTGTGCGGTACTTAACCCGACCCCAGCTCGTCTCTCTCATCTCCCGAGCCTACCTCAGCTGCGACCGGCATTTGTGCAACAACGCCCTTTTCCACCACAACCGCCCAAGCTGCTGACTCGCATGAGTGAGCATTTGCGTACGCGTCATTACAGCATTCGCACGGAAACGGCTTATATCGATTGGGCGCGGCGCTATATCTTGTTTCATGGCAAGCGCCATCCGCAGGACATGGGCGCTGCCGAGGTCGAGGCATTTTTGACCTATTTGGCGGTGGATCGGCAGGTGTCGGCATCGACCCAGAATCAGGCCAAGGCGGCCTTGCTGTATTTATATAAAGAGGTTTTGCAGATTCGGCTGCCATGGCTGGATGACGTGGTGCAGGCCAAGGCATCCAAGCGGCTGCCGGTGGTGTTGACGCCCTCCGAAGTGCGTGAATTGCTGTTGCATATGCATGGCACGACAGGCTTGATTGCGCAATTGCTCTATGGCACAGGTATGCGTCTGCTGGAGGCGCTGAGATTGCGCGTCAAGGATGTGGAGTTTGCGCGGCGCGAGATTCTGATTCGTGAAGGCAAGGGCAATAAGGATCGGGTGACGGTACTGCCCGAGAATCTCATGGTTGGATTGCAGGCGCAGCTGGAAAAAGCGCGTACCTTGCATGAGAAAGACTTGGAAGCTGGGTTTGGCCGGGTGTATTTACCCCATGCTCTGGCACTGAAATATCCGCAAGCCGACCGCAGCTGGGCCTGGCAATATGTGTTTCCTTCACCGGTGCGTTCGCTTGATCCCAAGCCTGATGCAGTGACCGGTGAATTCATGGAGCGGCGGCACCATGTTTATCCAGAGTCGGTGCAAAGAGCTGTGCGCGAAGCGGTCAAATTGACAGCGATTAACAAGCCTGTGAGTCCGCATGTATTGCGCCATTCATTTGCCACGCATTTATTGCAGGCGGGATATGACATTCGCACGGTGCAGGAATTGCTGGGCCATGCCGATGTGAGTACGACCATGATTTATACGCATGTACTGAACAAAGGCGGGCGCGGTATTTTGAGCCCTTTGGATGCGCTGTAAATACAGAATTTATTGGATTGCTTATTAACTTTCCAAAAGAAAACCGCCTGCTGGCGGTTTTCTGGTTTCAGCTGGGGCGCACAGAGCGATTAAGCGCCGGCCACAGCAATGCCTTTGAATTCGCCGGTCGCAATCTTTTCCTTCCAGATCGCAGGGCCGGTAATGTGGGCGCTGGTGCCGCCCGAGTCAACCGCCACGGTTACGGGCATGTCCACCACGTCGAATTCGTAGATGGCTTCCATGCCCAGGTCCTCAAAGCCCACCACCTTGGCGTGCTTGATGGCCTTGGAGACCAGGTAGGCGGCGCCGCCAACGGCCATCAGGTAGGCCGACTTGTGGTTCTTGATGCTCTCGATGGCAACCGGGCCGCGCTCGGCCTTGCCGACCATGGCGATCAGGCCGGTCTTCTCCAGCATCATGTCGGTGAACTTGTCCATGCGGGTGGCGGTGGTGGGGCCTGCGGGGCCCACGGCTTCGTCACGCACGGCATCGACCGGGCCGACGTAGTAGATGATGCGGTTGGTGAAGTCCACGGGCAGCTGCTCACCCTTGGCCAGCATGTCCTGGATGCGCTTGTGGGCGGCATCGCGGCCGGTCAGCATCTTGCCGTTGAGCAGCAGGGTGTCGCCGGGTTTCCAAGAGGCCACTTCTTCCTTGGTCAGGGTGTTCAGGTCCACCTTCTTGGACTTGTTGTAGTCCGGTGCCCAGTCGATCTTGGGCCATGTGTCGAGCGATGGGGCGTCCAGGTACACGGGGCCCGAGCCGTCCATCACAAAGTGGGCGTGGCGGGTGGCGGCGCAGTTGGGGATCATGGCCACGGGCTTGGAAGCTGCGTGCGTGGGGTACATATTGATCTTGACGTCCAGCACCGTGGTCAGGCCGCCCAGGCCTTGGGCGCCAATGCCCAGGGCGTTGATCTTTTCGAACAGCTCCAGACGCAGCTTTTCCACGTCATCCAGCTCTGCACCGCTGGCAGCTTTTTGCTGCAGCTCGTACATGTTCAGGTCTTCCATCAGGCTTTCCTTGGCCAGCAGAACCGCTTTTTCAGCCGTGCCGCCAATGCCAATGCCGATCATGCCGGGCGGGCACCAGCCAGCACCCATGGTGGGGATGGTCTTGAGCACCCATTCGACCAGGTCGTCGCTGGGGTTCATCATGATCATCTTGGACTTGTTTTCGGAGCCGCCGCCCTTGGCCGCAACGGTCACTTCCACGGTGTTGCCGGGCACGATCTGCACGTTGATCACGGCAGGCGTGTTGTCCTTGGTGTTCTTGCGCTTGAAGTGAGGGTCAGCCACCACCGATGCGCGCAGCGTGTTGTCGGGGTGGTTGTAGCCACGGCGCACGCCTTCGTTGATGGCGTCTTCCAGGCCCATGGTGAAGCCGTCCCACTTGACGTCCATGCCCACCTTCAGGAACACGTTGACGATGCCGGTGTCCTGGCAGATGGGGCGCTGGCCGGTGGCGCTCATCTTGGAGTTGGTCAGGATCTGCGCCATCGCGTCCTTGGCCGCAGGGCTTTGCTCGCGCTCATAGGCGCGGGCCAAGTGCTGGATGAAATCCGGCGTGTGGTAGTAGCTGATGTACTGGAGGGCACCTGCGATCGAATCGATCAGGTCCTGCTGGCGGATGGAGGTCGTCATCGTGAAGCTTCTCGGGGTTGCAATGAGTACACGTTTGGTACGTCTGGGGTGCGTACGGTAAACCCTGAGATTATGGTGCCTGATGCCAAATTTTGCAGCCCATACCCCCGCAGTCTTATATATGACCCAAGGGCTTCATGAAGAAGGCTGAGCGCTTAATTCGTCAGAGCACCCATGATGGATGCCGAAAATTCGGCCTGGTCATCCTGCTTGTCGCCACGTGCCCATGCCAGCAGGCGGTCTGCAGGCATGGGTTTGGCATAAAAGTAGCCTTGCAGCTCATCGCAGTGCATGTTCAGCAAGATATCGCGCTGTGCGGCAGTTTCAACGCCTTCAGCCACCACGCGCAGACCCAGCGCATGGGCCAGGCGTACGACGGCATGAACCACGGCGCGTGCATCGTCCTCGGTCTCCAGATCCCGGATAAAGCTGCGGTCGATCTTGAGCTGCTGGGCGGGCAGCTGGCGCAGGTAGTTGAGGCTGGAGTAGCCGGTGCCGAAATCATCAATGGACAGGTAGACCCCGATATCGCGCAACTCCTCGAAGGTGCGCTGCGTGGCCTGTGTGTCTTCCATGGCCACGGACTCGGTAATCTCGCACAGCAGTTGATGGGCTTGGACTTTATGGCGCTGCAGGGCCTGAGTGATGCGGTTGGCAAGGCCGCTTTCACGCAGCTGGTGCACGGAAAGGTTGATGGCCACACGCATGTGCAGCCCCAGGTCGCGCCATTCTGCGAGCTGGCGGCAGGCTTCTTCTAGCACCCAGTTGCCCAGATGATTGATCATGCCAAAGCGCTCGGCCAGGGGGATGAAGATATCGGGCGCGATCATGCCGCGCTCGGGGTGGAGCCAGCGCAGCAAGGCCTCGACACCAATGATGCTGCCGCGCTCGCCATCGATCTTGGGCTGGTAGTGCAGCAAGATCTGCTGGCGCTGTATGGCGTGACGCAGGTCATTTTGCAGCTCCAGCTGCTCGGATGCGTCGCTGCCCATGTGGGACTCGAAGACCACATAGCCGTTGCCCCCGTTGCGTTTGGCTGCGTACATGGCAGCATCGGCATTGGCGATCAGATGGTCACGATCCCCAAAGTCCGGATACACCAAGATGCCGATGGAGCAGGTGATCTGCAGCTCTTTGTTGCCCAGCTTGAAGGGCTTGCTGAGGCTGTCGATGATGCGGTTGGCGACGGCGATGCAGGCCGCAGTGTCGTGAGGAGGCTCCAGCAGCAGCAAGAACTCATCCCCGCCCACCCGCGCAACGGTATCGCTGCTGCGAGCCTGTGAGAGCAGGCGCTTGGCAGCGCTGACCAGAATCTGGTCTCCGGCGGCATGGCCGAAGGAGTCGTTGATGGGCTTGAAGCCATCAAGGTCGACAAACAAGATGCCCAACCGCTCCCGGGTGCGCTTGCGATTGGTGCGCTCCAGGCGCAGCAGGGCATGGATCAGCCGGTCTTCAAACAGAAGGCGGTTGGGCAGACCGGTCAGCGGATCGGCAAAGGCGCGCTGGCGCAGCTCGGTATTGGCCAGCTGCAACTGGGCATTGCTTTCCTGCAAAGACTGGTTGAGCTTGAAGGCGGTGGACTGCAAGCGCGCATCCAGCAAGGTGCTGAACAGGGCCGCAATCAGCAGCATGCTGGTGGTGATGATGATGATGGAGGTCAGCTCCGGGCCGTTCAGCGCATTGGCGCTGAGGCAGACCGAGCCAGTGGCAAAGCTGGCCGCCGACATGCCTGTGTAGTGCATGCCGCAGATGGCTCCCCCCATGACGACAGCGGCCAGCGCCTGTGTGAACCACAGGCGCCTGCCCGACTGGGTAAACAGAAAACGAAACAGGTTGAGTGCCGAGGCAGACGCGAGAACGGCAATCAAGGCCGAGGCGAACACCAGCCAGCCATCCCACTGTATGGGGATGGACATCTCCAGGGCCAGCATTCCCAGGTAATGCATGGCGCAGATTCCCCCGCCCATGGTCAGCGAGGCGACCAGAAACTGCGGCCAGCGGTATTGATCGCGGGCCGCAACTCCAAAGGCAATGGCCGATGCCGCCACAGCGGCAGCCCATGAGGCCAGGGTCATGGCTCCACCGTAGCCCAGGGTGATGGGCAATTGATAGGCCTGCATGCCGATGAAGTGGGTGGACCAGATGCCGGTGCCCATCACCATGGAGCCGACCAGCCACCAGACATGACCCATGTGGCCCGTGGCCATGTGGACGCGGCGAGCCAGGCCCAGCGTCACAAACGAAGCAAGGATGGCGATGAGTACGGAAAGCCCGACGGTCACCAGGTCATAGCTGGACGCGAGGAAGGAGCCAACGACAGGGGGGAAAAAATCGGAGAGCATTGAAATGAAGAATTCAGCCAGGCTGAGCAGTTTCTCTGTCTTTTGGTGACTTAATGTAACTATCTATTTCAGGCTTTGTGAACACAAGGGTGTTGAATTGGCTTTTGTTGACGATCAGTAAGGGGTCGCATTCACTGCAAAGTCAGGTCTGTGATGAGGCCTTGGGCGAACGAGGTGTCGCGCAGCCGCAGGCGTGAGTATAGTGTCTGTGTATGCCTGATTCGGAGCGCCGCGTGGATTGTCCAGTCAGGGCGCAGGGCCGTATTGCAAGGAGATTTCATGACTGATATTCGCCAGGAAAAAAATACGTTCGGATGGATTGATGTGCCAGCTCACAGGTTGTGGGGCGCACAGACCCAGCGCTCGCTGCAGAACTTCGACATCAGTGGCGAGCAGCAGCCGCGCGAGATTATTGCCGCCTTGGCCCAGGTCAAGAAGGCGTCGGCCACGGTCAACCATGCGCTTGGCCTGCTGGATGCGCGGAAGTCTCAGGCCATCAATGCTGCCGCCGACGAGGTGCTGCAAGGCAAGCACCCTCATGAATTTCCGCTGGTGGTGTGGCAGACCGGCTCTGGCACGCAGACCAATATGAACGTCAACGAGGTACTGGCCAACCGTGCCAGCGAGCTGCTGGGCGGTGAGCGCGGCGAGGCGCGCCTGGTGCACCCGAATGACGATGTGAACAAGAGCCAGTCCAGCAACGACGTCTACCCCACGGCCATGCATGTGGCTGCCGTCACGGCCATCGAGCAAGAGCTGCTGCCCGCCATGGCCAAGCTGCGCGCCACGCTGCAGGCCAAGAGCGAGGCTTTCAAGGACATCGTCAAGATTGGCCGTACTCACTTGCAAGATGCCACACCGTTGACTCTGGGGCAGGAAATTTCGGGCTGGGTGGCGCAGCTGGCGCATGGAGAGACGCACATCAAGGCCGCGCTGCCGCATCTGTATGAGCTGGCGCTGGGCGGCACGGCGGTGGGTACGGGGCTGAATGCGCCCAAGGGCTATGCCGAAGGCGTGGCGGCCGAGCTGGCCCAAATGAGCGGCTACCCGTTTGTGACATCGTCCAACAAGTTTGAGTCTCTGGCCAGCTGCGATGCTCTGGTGCATGCGCATGGTGCGTTGAAAACCATTGCTGCCAGCATGATGAAAATTGCCAATGACGTGCGCTGGCTGGCATCGGGGCCGCGCAGCGGGCTGGGCGAGATCTCGATTCCTGAGAATGAGCCAGGCTCGTCCATCATGCCCGGCAAAGTCAACCCGACGCAGTGCGAAGCCGTGACCATGTTGTGCGCCCAGGTCTTTGGCAACGATGTGGCCATCAACTTTGGCGGTGCCTCGGGCAACTTCGAGCTGAACGTGTTTCGCCCGCTGGTGGCGCACAACTTTCTGCAGAGCGTGCGCCTGCTGGCCGATGGCATGGTCAGCTTTAACGATCACTGCGCCGTGGGGATCGAGCCCAACCGCGAGCGCATTGAAGAACTGGTGGGGCGGTCACTGATGCTGGTGACGGCGCTGAACACGCACATTGGCTATGACAAGGCGGCCTTTATTGCCAAGAAGGCGCACAAGGAAGGCACAAGCCTGCGCGAGGCGGCGCTGGCCAGCGGCCATGTGAGTGCCGAGCAGTTCGATCAGTGGGTGGTGCCAGAGCAGATGGTGGGTAATTTGTGAGCGCTTTCCGCAAGCCACACAAGGAACTCAGCATGAAAGAGGGTTGAGTTCCTTTGGTATAGAGCGCTGCTAGCTATGAAAGTTAAGGCGTTGCAGGCGCTGAAGCGGCTGACGCGGTCTGGCGCAGCGCGTAGCGAAAGCAGATCTGGCTGATCACCCCCGCCACACACAGCACGGCAAAGGCCGACAGGGCGGGGTTCTGCCCCAGGCTGGCGGCCAATGTGCAGATGCCTCCGACCACCATCTGGATGAAGCCATAGACACCGGCGGCCGATCCCGTCAGCTCGGGGCGTATGCCCAGAGCCTTGGTCAAGGCGGCCGGGCTGGCCAGGCCGGAGCCCAGGGCAAACAGCGTCATGAGCGAGACGGCCAGCCAGACATTGAGCTGCTGCATCAGCGTCAGCACCAGCAGCACGGCCACACAGCCCAGGCTGAGCAGGTTGCCTCCCAGAATCAGCTGCTGCAGTGGCCGGTGGCGAATCAGCTGGCGTGCCAGCACATTGCCCAGGGCCATGCCGACCATGATCAGTCCCAGATAAAGGCCTAGCTCGGCCTTGCTGCTGTGGAGCTGGTGGATGAAGATAAAAGGCGCCGCTGCAATAAAGCCATAAATGGAGGTGGTGGCACTGCCGCCGCCCACGGCAAAGCCAAGAAATGGACGAGAGCCGAGCAGGCTGCGGTAGTCTGAGCCGACGGTGCGCCAGTTGAGCTGGCCCGTGGGGCGGCCGGTTTCGGGCAGCTGGCGCCACACGCACAAAGCGGTGACCAAGCCCATCAGCGCCAAGGCCGCAAAAATGGCGCGCCAGCCAAAAAGGGCATCCAGCCCTGAGCCAATCGATGGAGAAATGCCGGGGCCGACCATCATCATCAGATTGAGCAGGGCCAGGCTGCCTACGGCGTTTTCTGGCGTAGCCGTATCACGAGCAATGGCGCGGCCCAGAGCCAGCCCGGCACAGCCACCCAGAGCCTGCAGCAGGCGAGCGCCTATCAGTGCGTTGGCGCTGGGCGCCAGAGCCGCTGCCAGGCTGGCTGCGGTGTAGATGATCAGGCCGGTCAACAGCACGGGCCGACGTCCGAGGGCATCAGACATGGGGCCATAAATCAGCTGACCCAGCGCCATGCCGACGATGTAGACGGTAATGGTTTGCTGCATCTGGGCGCTGCTGCTGCCAAAGTGCTGAGCGGCATCGGGCAGCGCCGGAATGAACATGTGCATGGCCAGCGTGCCGCCAATGGTGACCAGGGCCAGCAGCCACAGGGGCGCTTTGATGAGAGGAGAGGCGGGGCTTTGCATGGAGAGCGATGAAAGAGGGGGACAAGGAGCGCAGGGCTGACGAGCGAGGCAGGGCTTTTCGGCGGGCCGGTAGCCTGTAGTCAGTCAGGCGCTTGGAGCAGATGCTAGGGCGGCGGCTTCCAGTGCCGCCATCTTGTCCAGCATGGTGTCCATGGCGTAGAGGGCCTGGTCCAGCAGCTCCTCGGGCATGTCCTGCATGACCGCGCTGCGCACCTCGGTGACAACGGCTTTCACGGACTCCACCTGGGCCATGCCTGCAGGCGTGAGCTGGATGCGCTTGACGCGCCGGTCGGTATCGTCCAGGCGCTTCACCCAGCCCTGGGCCTGCAGGCCATCAATGAGGCGCACGATGGAAGAGCTGTCCAGCGCCAGCGCCTGGGCCAGGTCTTTTTGGCGCATGGGGCCCTCACAGCGCTCCAGATGCACCAGTGGCAGCCACAGTGCCTGCGTCAGGCCCAGTGGGGCCAGCAGCCGGTCCAGCGTACGGCGCCATTGCTTGTTGACCTGCGCCATGACAAACATGAGCTGGCGTTGGCGGCTGGAGAGTGGGGTTGAAGTCATCATGAAGGTTGTAACAAACTAATTTGAATACCAATTATTTCAATGGCATTGATTTGTGTTGCAAAAAGGGTTTTTGGGCTACTTGTCGTGGTGCAGGCAGAGCAAGCAGGCAGGACTTCTTGCTCAGCAAAAAGGCGACCGCTTCGGGTCGCCTTTTTCATGTTCGCTGTGGTTGTGCGCGGGCTTACAGGCCCAGGGACTTCAGCAGATCATCGGTGTCGCTATGAGATGCATCGGTATGGATAGCGGCAGCGGCTTGGCTGGACTGGGCCTGATGGGTTTGTGCCATGACGAGGTCGGGGTCGGGCTTTTCCTGGGCCTCGAAGTCCTTGATCTTGATGAACTCCATGTGGTCCACGGCCATCTCCAGGTAGAAGATGTTGTTGTTGCCTGTGTAGAAGGTCACGCGGCGGGCTTCGGGGGCATCCAGGTTGGCATCCACGCTCAGGTTGACCTGCTTGTTCAGGCGAATCATCTTGGGCTGGCTTTGCGAGATATGGGTCTGCAGCTCGCGCTGCACCTTGCTGGTGAAGTCGCCCACGACCTGGTTCATCAGCTCACCCATGACGTTGCTGACGTCGTCCGAGGTGTAGGCGTTGGCCAGATCACTCTCGGCCATGCCCATGGACAGCAGGTAGCTGCGGTACAGCTCCATGGCGGCTTCGGCCGAGAAGTTGATGATGATCAGCGCCGAGAAGCCGCCATCGATCAGCACAAAGCAGCCGATATCGGGCTTGAGGCTGGTCTTGGTAATGCGCTGCACCATGCCCGAGTACTGAATCGGACACTGAGTGGCGACTTGCAGCACGCGCGAGACGGAGTTGCACAGAGCAATCAGCACATCTTCAGTGCCGTGAATGATGGGGGCGGTTTGTGGACTCATGGCTGCATTGGTTCAGGAGATGCCCGATTATGGATGCAACACTTTGTTGCATCCAGCGGTCTGCTGCAATGAGACCCCTGCGAGGTCTGTTAACGTGCCTGCTTTTGAAAAAACAGAGGTATGCATGCAAAGCAAGCTGTGGCGCTTGGCAGCCTGTGCCATCGTGGTGACGAGTTTGAGTGCGTGTTCCACCATGTCCGGCATGACCGACAAGGTCTCTCAGACTTGGGACAAAACTTGGAGCAGCCTGACCGGCAAGAAGCCGGCTGAGGGCGGGGCGGTGCAAACCACTGCTGCGGCAGTGGCTCCTGCGGGCCTGAAGCCCAGCACGGAAACCGGCCGTTGGAAGGGGCTGTACAGCCTAGAGGCCGAGGAAGGGCGCTTTCAGGAGTGCGAAACGGGCCAGAGCATTGCGGTCTTGCCAGAGGGCGACAGTGTGCTGCTGGAGCAGGCCTATCTGAATACACGCAGCGCCACCACGCTGGCCATGCTGGCAGAGGTGCAAGGCCGTGTGGTGGAGCGTCCCGTGCCTGACCCCGTGCTGGCCCGCCAGGGGCAGACCATGTTGGCGCTGCGCGTGGAGCGCTTTGTCACGCTGTCCAGCAAGGCCGCGTGCCGCAACGCCAAGGCGAACTGGTAGCCAGTGAACGGCAGCCGGTCGCCAGCGGTGATTAGTGACTAATCAATTTTGATAGCTTCTAGCGCTTTTTCCATAAGCGCTAGAAGCTGTTTTGGCTAATTATTTTGCCGCGTTGCGGGCTTGATCAAGCCAGCCATCAAAGCGCGCTTGATGGGCTTTGATCCAGCCGTCCACATGGCGGTTGATGTCCGCCATGCTGCTCTCTCCCTGGCGCATGCGCATGTTCTGGGCGTTGATGTCTTCAATGGACAGTTGCATCACGGAAAACAGTCTGGCGGCTGCGGGGTTCTGGTCGGCCCAGGCCTTGTTGGCCAGTATGTATTGCTGATTGAGCTTGAAGCCGTAGTTCTTGCCGTTGGGCAGCTGAGTCTGATCATCCCCCTGGGCGCCCGGAATATTGGGCACTTCCAGCCAGCTCACTTCCTTGCCGGGACGCAGCACGGTGTTGACCCAGAAGGGCGTCCATACGTAGTAAAGAATGGGCTTGCCGGCTTTGTAGCGGGTGATGGTGTCAGCAATCAGGGCCTGATAGTTGCCTTGCTTGTGGGTGATGCTGGACGAAAGATCCAGCCCCTGCAGGTGTTTGTTGATGGCCAGCTCGCAGCCCCAGCCTGGGTTGCAGCCCGTCAGGTCTGCCTTGCCATCGCCATCGGTATCGAACAGCGCCGCCAGTTTGGGATCCTTGAGCTGCGCGATGCTGGTGATCTTGTACTTCTCGGCGGTGGCCTTGTCGATCAGATAGCCTTGCACGGCATTGCGCGAATAGACGCCCGCACGGTAAAAGTTTTTGTCGCCCCCATTGTTTTCGTAGAAGGCCTGGTGCAGTGGCATCCAGTGGGTTGCGGTAAAAGTGGCGTCCCCCTGGGCAATGGCGACGTGCTGGGTGCCGTTTTCCAGGCTCTTGATGGGTTGCACCTGGTAGCCCAGTTTTTCAAGTGCCCGGGAGACCAGCAGGGTCTGGAACATTTCCTCGTCTACCGTGCCTTTGAGCGGCTGCACCATCACGCCTTTGCCGGGTTGCTGGGCTGTGGTGGCGGGCTGGGCCTGTACGGCTCCAACGCTCAACAGCGCTGCGGCTGCCATGAATCTGAGCATGGGGCGGCTCAGGTTTGCTGGATGGGAAGGGGTGACCAAAGTGGTGCTGCTCATAGATTGCTCCTTGGGTGTTGGGTGCCTACCCCGAAATCGGCATGAAAAAGCGCAAGAGGGTTAAAAAAACGGCGCCCGAATCGAGTTCGGAGCGCCGTTGGTTCATCAGGACTTCAGTGCTGCGGCCTTGGCCTGGGCAATCCATCCATCAAAGGTTTTCTGGTGGGCCTTGATCCAGGCATCGACATGTCGGTTGATGTCCGCTGGCTTGCTCTCCCCTTCGCGCAGCAGCTGGTTCTGGCGGCTGATGTCGTTGATGGGGATCTGCATGATCTCGAACAGCTTGCCGGCCGCGGGGTTCTTCTCCACCCAGACCTTGTTGCCGACGATGTATTCGTTGTTCAGCGGGAAGCCGTAGTTGCGGCCGTTGGGCAGCTTGGTGTCCGTGCCGGCCTGCACGCCGGGCATGGACGAGTAAGGCACCTGCAGCCACACCACTTCTTGGCCGGGGCGCAGCACATTGCTGAGCCAGTAGGGCGTCCAAGCGTAATACAGCACGGGCTTGCCAGCCTTGAAGCGGGCCAGCGTATCGGCGATCAGGGCCGGATAGTTGCCCTGGGTGTAGGTCACGGTGCCCTGCAGGCCGAATTCCTTGATCTGGTGGGCCACCACGGCCTCGCCACCCCAGCCTGCGTTGGGGCCGATCAGGTCGGCCTTGCCATCGCCGTCGATATCGAACAGGGCTGCCAGCTTGGGGTCCTTGAGCTGGTCAAGGTGAGTGATCTTGTGGGCTTCGGCCGTCTTCTTGTCGATCATGTAGCCCTGAGCGGCACCTGCGGAGTACACGCCCTTGCGGGACAGCTTGGCATCGCCACCGGCCTGCTTGTAGAACTCGGCATGGTGCGGGTTCCAGTGGTTGGCCATGAAGGTGGCATCGCCATTGGCCACGGCGACGTGGATCAGCGGGTAGTCCAGCTCTTCCCAGGGTTTGACGGTGTAGCCCAACTGCTGCAGCGCCTTCATGACCAGCAGGGTCTGGAAGTTTTCTTCGGCCAGTGCGCTTTTGACGGGAAGCACCGTAATACCCTTGCCGGGCAAATTCGGATCGGCAGCCCAGCTGAATGTGTGGCCCATGCTCAATGCCGCAGCGCCTGCGGTGCCGAGCAGCAGCTGGCGCCTGGTGTGTTGGGAATGGTTCATGGTCTGCACAGATTTGCTCATTGCGCTTGTCTCTCCTTGTTGAGGCAGGGCATTTGCCCGGTGAAAAAAAGGCGGCCACCGAAGTGGTCGCCGCTTATATGGGAAGGTAATCAGGACTTCTTGGCGGCAGCCAGCGCTTGATTGATCCAGCCGTCAAAGGCTTTTTGGTGGGCCTTGATCCAGCCGTCGGTGTGGCGCTCGATGTCGGAGACCTTGTTCTGCCCCTCGCTCATCATGTAGTTCTGGGCATTGATGTCGCCCACGGGCAGCTTGATGATTTCAAACAGCTTGGCGGCCGCAGGGTTTTGCTCGGCCCAGGCCTTGTTGGCCACGATCTGCTGGTTGTTGGCGATAAAGCCGTAGTTCTTGCCGTTGGGCAGCTTGGTGTCCGTGCCGGCCTGCTCTCCGGGTAGTGAAGAGAACGGCACTTCCAGCCACACCACATCTTTGCCGGGCTTGAGCACATTGCTGACCCAGTAGGGCGTCCATGTGTAGTACAGGATGGGCTTGCCCGCCTTGTAGCGTGTGATGGTGTCGGCCATCAGCGCAGAGTAAGTGCCTTGCTTGTGAGTGACACTGTCTTTGAGCTTGTAGGCACCCAGCTGGTGCTCGATCATGGCTTCGCAGCCCCAGCCGGGCGTGCAGCCGGTCAGGTCGGCCTTGCCATCACCGTCGGTATCGAACAGCTTGGCGATCTCGGGTTCCTTGAGCTGTCCCAGGTTGGTGATCTTGTGTGCATCGGCCGTCTTTTTGTCGATCAGGTAGCCCTGGGCGGCATTGGCCGAGAACACGCCCTTGCGGTAGAGCTTGGCATCGCCGCCCGCGTTCTTGTAGTAGTCGGCGTGCAGCGGGTTCCAGTGGTTGGCCATGAAGGTGGCGTCGCCATTGGCCAGGGCAATGTGGGCGGTGGGGTATTCCACCTCCTTCATGGGTTGCACGTCGTAGCCCAGTTTTTGCAGGGCCTTCATGACCAGCAGGGTCTGAAAGCTCTCTTCGGCAATGGAGCTCTTGAGCGGTTGAACCTTGATGCCCTTGCCGGGCAGATCATCGGCAGCCAGTGCGCTGGTGGCCATCAGGCCCATGCTTGCTGCGGCGGTGCCAGCCAGCAGCCAGCAGCCCAGAGTGCGGCGGGCAACATTGCGGCGGGAGTTCAGTGTGATGTTTGTCTTCATGATTTCTCCTTGTCGGTTCCTATCGCTTCCTATCGCTTCAGGCCTTGGCTGGTGTTGCAGTCTGTTCAGGTGTGGGGGCAGGTGGCTGGTGGCGCAGCATGCGCATCACCAGACCCACGGGGCCGGTGGCCGACCAGCGGGCGCTGCCGCGCTTGGGCTCGCCCATGGCCTGGGTGATGCGGTCCAGCACGATGGCCAGCAGCACAATGCCCAGACCGCCCACGGTGGCCAGGCCCATGTCCAGACGGCCAATGCCGCGCAGCACCATCTGGCCCAGGCCGCCCACGGCAATCATGGAGGCGATCACCACCATGGACAGCGACAGCATCAGTGCCTGGTTGATACCCGCCATGATGGAAGGCATGGCCAGGGGCAGCTGGACTTTCCACAGCAGTTGCATGGGCGATGCACCATAGGCACGGCTGGCTTCGATGAGGTCAGGGCGCACCTGGCGGATACCCAGGTTGGTGAGGCGAATCAGGGGCGGCAGTGCAAACACAATGGTCACGATGACACCGGGCACGTTGCCGATACCGAACAGCATCACCACGGGCACCAGATAGACAAAGGCGGGTGTGGTCTGCATGGCGTCCAGCAAGGGGCGGGTCCAGCGCTGGGCGCGGTCGCTGCTGGCCAGGAAAATGCCGACGGGCAGACCGATCACGATGCAGAAGAACAGCGAGGTCAGCACCAGAGCCAGAGTCACCATGGCTTCGGACCAGATGCCCAACAGGCCCACCAGCAGCAGTGAAATGGCCGAGCCAATGGCCAGCTTGCGCCCGGCAAACTGCCAGGCCAGCAGGGCAATCAGCAGCACCAGTGCGGGCATGGGAATGGTTTGCAGTACCTCGGTGACTCCGTTGAGCGTGGCGTCAATCGGGGTGCGGATGGCCTGGAAGAAAGGACGGAAGTGATCAACCACCCAGGTCAGGCCATTGTTGATGGAGTCCTGCACGGGCAGGCCTTCAGTGGTGATCTGGTGCCAGAGTTGGCCCAGGCCGCTGCCAGACTCGGAGATATCGGTGGAAGAGGGGGCGCTGAGCCAGTCGGAGCTGCTGACTGCGTCGGAGGCATCGCCGCTGCCGCCCCAAGGATCAGCGCTGGCTGCGGAGTCGCTCTGGGAAGAGGCGGCCCAGGGATCTGCGTCGGTGTCGGCGCTCGTGGCGGTAGCAGCACTGTCAGCGGGAGCCTGTGGCTCGGATGCTGCTGCCCACGGATCGTCAAAAGCGGCGCTGCTGGCGTCGGCGGTGGTGTTGTTCAATGCGTTGTCGTTCAAATCGGCTCCCTTCTTTTATTGCACTGCATGCTGGGCAGCGGATGTGTCTTGGGCGGGCTGGAAGTTCGGGTCCAGCTTGACGGGCGGAATCTCCTTTTGAGGCGGCGGCACGGGAGGTGTGGCGCGGTCCAGGAACCTGAGCATGGTGGTGCGGCTGATCACGCCCAGATATTTGCCGTCGTCATCGACCACGGGCAGCGGATAGGCTGGCGTGGCCACTGCGCCGAACAGCTCGGCTACTGGCGTGCTGCTGGCAATGGGCTGCACGTCGGGAATAAAGGCATGCTTGAGACCCAGCATCCCATCGTGACCATGCAGCGCATCCTGCAGCGACTGTGACGAGACCACGCCGAGAAAGCGCTTGCGGGCATTGAGCACATAGGCGTAATCGCGGTCCGAGTCTTCGAGCAGACGCAGTGCGGCACGGCAGCCGCGGTCGCTGTGCTCGGAAATCACGGTCAGCGCCTGGCGGGCGATATCGGAGGCCTTGAACACGGCAGCCGCATCCACGCCCTGGATAAAGGTGCGCACATAGTCATTGGCCGGGTTGCGCAGGATTTCATCGGGCGTTCCCACTTGCTGGACCATGCCGTCCTTCATGATGGCAATGCGGTCGCCAATGCGCATGGCCTCGTCTAGGTCGTGCGAGATGAAGACGATGGTGCGGCGCTTTATCTCCTGCAGACGCAGCAGCTCGGACTGCATTTCGGTGCGGATGATGGGGTCGAGTGCCGAGAAGGCTTCGTCCATCAACAAGATGGAGGGGTCGGATGCCAGCGCACGGGCCAGGCCCACGCGCTGCTGCATACCGCCCGAGAGCTCGTCAGGATAGCTGGCGCCCCAGGCACCCAGGCCCACTTGCTCCAGTGCATCCTGCGCCTGCTGCTGGCGGGTGGCGCGATCCACGCCGGCCAGCTCCAGACCAAAGGCCGTGTTGTCCAGCACGGTGAGGTGGGGCATGAGTGCGAACGACTGGAACACCATGGAGATGTCCTTTCGGCGCAGGGCCCGCAGCTCCTTGTCGCTGAGCTCATTGATGTCCTGGTTGTCCACCAGAATGCGGCCACTGGTGGGCTCGATCAGGCGGTTGAGCATGCGTACCAGCGTGGACTTACCTGAGCCCGAGAGGCCCATGACGACGAAGATTTCACCGGCTTCAATGGTGAAGTTGGCATCGAATACGCCAATGGATTGCCCGGTCTGGGCAAGGATCTCTTGCTTGCTTCGACCCAGCTTTACCAGGTTGAGCGCGGTTTTCGGATCGTTGCCGAAGACCTTGAAGACATGATCGATAGCGATTTGCTTGGCCACTGTGGCGTTCTCCTTTTTGATGAGATGGAACACAGTCCAGCGCCTGTCACCGGCAAAGCCGGCAGGCGCTGGCGCACAAGCCAAAATAAAAGCCCTGATGCTGCAGCCCAGCCCTTCCTTGTGGGTGGGCCGCATGGTGCAGTTGGCGTAAAGGACGCCGAAGTGCAGCCCGGATGGCACAAGCAATGTGTGCGCAAGAGCTGACGGGTGCAAAGAAGCAGCTGGCTGGCAGCAAAGGTGCCTTGGGCACGCTGCGGCGTGGCTTCTTGTCAGGCCAACCCCGGCTCTGTCGGCCGGGGAGAGCCCCCTGCATCAGGGCCGTGTTTCGGCCCGGTTGACGGGGCTGCGCCAAAGAGCGGAAAACGCTCTGAAATTGACACAACGATCCGCCGGGAAGTGAATCAACGCACTTAGAAAAATGCGATGAAGACCTGCGCGGCAGGTTGTAAAAGACTTTTTAATATATCGAATTGGTTTTTATGCGTCAAATTGAGCTGTAAGCAATGACTGTCCCGGTGACTTGAAATGCTGCTTTTGAAACATTTGCAAACAAGAGGAATAAGCTGGCAAGTGCTTGATAGATAAAGAATTGCTGTGTATTGATATGTAATTTTTGTGGGTTGTCAGCTTTTGCGAACTTTTGCGAGCCTGAATGTCATTCAAAAGCCCTGTCATAAGCGCTCAAGCAAGGCTTGAAGATGGACGGCAGGGCTTCGACGCTGGACGGTGTGTGAGCTTCAGCCTCAAGGGCGGAAGGCGAGAAGCACCAAGGGTTTGCTCTAGGCTTCTTGCCAGAAAATAAAAAGCAAGCAAGGCCGTTCATGCGCTTGATGTTGCAAAAATATGAGCAAATGGTGGCTAAGGAGAGACTGAAAAACAGGTCGCCAATTTCGAGCACCTGTCAGTCAGTAGCGTGTAAGACCGAGGCTTGACAGTACACCCACAATAATTTCATTGCTGATGCATCAGGAGACAAAACAATGAGCACTGCGACGTCAACCATCGAATCCGTATTGGTGGAAAACCGTGTGTTTCCGCCACCGGCTGACTTTGCTGCCAAGGCCCGCATCTCGGGCATGGAGCAGTACCAGGCCCTGTGTGATGAGGCTGAACGCGACTATGAAGGCTACTGGGCCAGACTGGCCCGTGAGAACGTGGTCTGGACCAAGCCTTTCACCCAGGTACTGGATCAGAGCAATGCGCCGTTCTACCAATGGTTTGCCGATGGCGAGCTCAACGCCAGTGCCAATTGCCTGGACAAGCACATGGGCACGCCGGTCGAGAACAAGACGGCGATCATCTTCGAAGCCGATGATGGCGCAGTGACCAAGATCACCTACAAGGAGCTGCTGGCCCGTGTCAGCCAGTTCGCCAATGCGCTCAAGGCGCGCGGTGTGCAAAAGGGTGATCGCGTACTGATCTACATGCCCATGACCATCGAGGGCGTGGTGGCCATGCAGGCATGCGCGCGCATCGGCGCTACGCATTCCGTGGTGTTTGGCGGCTTCTCGGCCAAGGCCGTCCAGGAGCGCATTGTGGATGTGGGTGCCAACCTGGTCATCACCGCCAACTACCAGATGCGTGGAGGCAAGGAATTGCCGCTCAAGGCCATCGTGGACGACGCCATTGCGCTGGGCGGCTGTGAAGCCGTCAAGAGCGTACTGGTCTATGAACGAACAGCCACCGCCTGCAATATGGTCGCTGGCCGCGACATCACGTTTACCGAAGCGCTGACAGGCCAGTCTGCCGAATGCGAGGCAGAGCCCGTCAACGCCGAGCATCCGCTGTTCATCCTCTACACCAGCGGCTCCACGGGTAAGCCCAAGGGCGTGCAGCACGCTACGGGCGGCTATGTGTTGTGGGCCAAGCAGACCTTCGAGTGGAGCTTTGACGCCAAGGACAGTGATGTGTTCTGGTGCACGGCAGACATTGGCTGGATTACCGGCCACAGCTACGTGGCCTATGGCCCACTGGCCGCAGGTGCCACGCAGATCGTGTTTGAAGGCGTGCCCACCTTCCCCAATGCGGGCCGCTTCTGGCAGATGATCGAGCGCCACAAGTGCAGCATCTTCTACACCGCGCCTACGGCGATTCGCTCGCTCATCAAGGCCGCTGAGTCGGATGACAGCGTCCACCCCAAGAACTGGGACCTGAGCAGTCTGCGCCTGCTGGGTTCGGTGGGCGAGCCCATCAATCCCGAAGCTTGGATGTGGTACTACAAGAATATCGGCAAGGAAAAATGCCCCATCGTGGACACCTTCTGGCAGACCGAAAACGGTGGCCACATGATCACGCCATTGCCTGGTGCTACGCCTTTGGTCCCCGGCTCCTGCACCCTGCCACTGCCGGGCATCACGGCGGCTATCGTGGATGAGGCGGGGCATGACATTCCGAATGGAGCTGGTGGCATTCTGGTGGTCAAAAAGCCCTGGCCTTCGATGATCCGCAATATCTGGGGCGACCCGGAGCGCTTCAAGAAGAGCTACTTCCCTGAGGAGCTTGGTGGTTTTTATCTGGCCGGTGATGGCGCAGTGCGCAGCGAAGATCGTGGCTACTTTCGCATCACGGGCCGTATCGACGACGTGCTGAACGTCTCGGGGCACCGCATGGGCACCATGGAGATTGAGTCCGCGCTGGTGGCCAAGACCGATCTGGTAGCCGAGGCCGCTGTTGTCGGCCGACCTGATGATGTGACGGGCGAAGCCATCTGTGCCTTTGTGGTGCTCAAGCGCGGCAAGCCTACGGGCGAAGAGGCTCGTCAGATTGCCAATGAGCTGCGCAACTGGGTCGCCAAAGAGATTGGCCCGATTGCCAAGCCCAAGGACATCCGCTTTGGCGACAACCTGCCCAAGACCCGCAGCGGCAAGATCATGCGTCGCTTGCTGCGCTCGCTGGCCAAGGGCGAGGCGATTACCCAGGACACCAGTACCCTGGAGAATCCAGCCATCTTGGAGCAATTGGCGCAGACCAATTGAGCCAAGTCGCACCGTAAGGTGCAAGGGCGTAGCCCTGGATGGATTCGGGGAGCACTCATATTGCGAAACAATGTGATGTGCTCACCAAAATCCAGCCATCTTGGAGCAATTGGCCGAGACCAACTGATCTGTTTGCCCAATGACGACAAAGCCGCTGGAGACAGCGGTTTTGTCGTTTCTGGTCTCGGCTGACTTGCTGGCGTGGCTTCTTGGGTTAAAAACAAGCCATTTCAGTGACAAGGAGAAGAAGATGAACTTTCGCACCATCTGTATCGCCATCATCGTGGCCATGATTGGCGTACTGGCCGCCTTCAACTGGACGGCCCTGTCCACACCCACTGTGGTTTCGCTGGGAGTGACCGAAATTCAGGCGCCGCTGGGTGTGCTGATGCTGGCGCTGACCATTTTGCTGAGCGTGTTCTTCATTGCCTATGTGCTGTGGATGCAGGGCTCGGTGCTGATGGAGGCGCGCCGCCATGCCAAGGAGATGCAGGCCCAGCGTGATCTGGCGGATAAGGCCGAGGCTTCGCGCTTTACCGAGTTGCGCGGTGTTCTGGAAGCCCTGCACGCCAGGGACAAGGACGACGTGATGGCGCGCCTGGACGTGCTGGAGGCGCACTTGGTGCAAAGAGCCCAGGAATCGGACAGCAGCACGGCAGCCTATGTGGGGCAACTGGAGCAGCAGGTGCACCAAATCAGTCGCTCTTGATTCAATATTGATAGCTGCTTGCGCATGATGAATAAGCGTTAGCGGCCTAAAAGATGTAAAAAAAAGCCGCTGCACTGCAGCGGCTTTTTTGTGGGCATGACGCGAATTATTTCTTGTCGTTGCCCAGCTGGGGCAGGGCGTTGGCGCTGCTCACGCTCAGCAGGCCGGCCTTGGAGTAGATGGCCAGCTTGTCGCGGGTGTCGATCAGGTCCAGGTTGCGCATGGTCAGCTGGCCGATGCGGTCGATAGGGCTGAACGGTGCGTCTTCGACCTTCTCCATGGACAGACGCTCGGGAGCGTAGGTCAGGTTGGGCGACTCGGTGTTCAGGATGGAGTAGTCGTTGCCGCGGCGCAGCTCCAGCGTCACGGTACCGGTCACGGCACGGGCCACCCAGCGCTGCGAGGATTCGCGCAGCATGATGGCCTGAGGGTCGAACCAGCGGCCCTGGTACAGCAGACGGCCCAGACGCAGGCCGTTGATGCGGTACTGCTCAATGGTGTCTTCGTTGTGGATGCCGGACACCAGGCGCTCGTAGGCTGCGTGCAGCAGGGCCATGGCGGGGGCTTCGTAGATGCCGCGGCTCTTGGCTTCGATGATGCGGTTTTCGATCTGGTCGCTCATGCCGAAGCCGTGGCGGCCGCCGATGCGGTTCAGCTCCAGGAACAGTTCCACGGCATCGGCATATTCCTTGCCGTTGATGGCCACGGGGCGGCCTTCGTCGAAGGTGATGGAGACTTCTTCCGCCTTGACTTCCACTTCAGGCTTCCAGAAAGCCACGCCCATGATGGGGTTCACGATGCGGATGCCAGAGTTCAGGAACTCCAGATCCTTGGCTTCGTGGGTGGCGCCCAGCATGTTGGAGTCGGTGGAGTAGGCCTTTTCGGCCGACATCTTGTAGCCGAAACCTTCCTTGGTCATGAATTCCGACATCTCGGCGCGGCCGCCCAGCTCGTCGATGAAGTGGCTGTCCAGCCAGGGCTTGTAGATCTTCAGATCGGGGTTGGTCAGCAGACCGTAGCGGTAGAAGCGCTCGATGTCGTTGCCCTTGAAGGTGGAGCCGTCACCCCAGATGTTGACGTCGTCTTCCTTCATGGCGGCCACCAGCATGGTGCCGGTCACGGCGCGGCCCAGGGGGGTGGTGTTGAAGTAGGTCACGCCACCGGTGGTGATGTGAAAGGCGCCGGACTGGATAGCGGCAATGCCTTCGTTGGCCAGTTGAGGGCGGCAGTCGATCAGGCGGGCCTTCTCTGCACCATATTCCATGGCCTTGCGAGGGATTTCGTCGTAGTCGGCTTCGTCGGGCTGACCCAGGTTGGCGGTGTAGGCGTAGGGCAGAGCACCCTTGTTCTTCATCCAGCGCAGGGCGGCAGAGGTGTCCAGGCCGCCGGAGAAGGCGATACCGACCTTTTGGCCGACGGGAACATGTTGCAGAATGGTTTCCATGAGATTCTCTTCAAAGTGATAGCTGCAAGCGCTTGGTGGATAAGCGTTTGGGGCTGAAAATGCTTTAAATATCCGGCGCTGGATCAGGCGCAGATCACGCGCAATTTACGCGTAATGGCAGATGTAGTGATAAGCCTCGGTCACGCGAATGTCGAATTTGGAGTTCGCGGGGATCTGGAAGCTCTCGCCAGCCGAGGATGCCTTCCACTCGTCGCTACCGTCGAGCTTGTATTCGCAGGAGCCGCCCACGCATTCCATGATTTCTGCGGCGGCCGTGCCAAAGGTCAGCGTCGCAGGCAGAACCACGCCCACCGATTTCTTGGTGCCATCGGCCAGGGTAAAGCTGTGGCTGACGCACTTGCCGTCAAAGTAAACATTGGCCTTGGTGGTGAGGCTGACGCCTGCAATGGTTTCGGTGGTCATGAAGAAAGTACGCGGTGCGTGGTCGAAGGTCGAAAGCACTGATTTTAGGCCACGGGATTTGTGCCTGTGCGAATGCCAGGCAAAGGCTGAAAAAACAAGAGCCCCATATCGGGGCTCTCGGACAGTAGAGAAGTGAGGCTGTCGTGTATCAGCGGCGCCAGCCGTGGCCGCCATGACCACCGTGGCCAGGGCGATGGCCGGGACGGTAGCCGGGGCGATAGTGATGATGGCTGGGGCGTGTTGCGTAATAGGCACCTGCGCCAATGACTGCGCCTATCAGCAAAGGGGCTACATAGTCTGAGCCAGAGTAGGCGGAGCCGCTGGAGTAGATGGGGGCAGCCGGCTGGGGGGCGTAGTAGCCGCTGTCGTAGTTCTGGGGGTAGCTGGTGCTGTACGCCCCTTGAGGAGCAGCCTGGCTGCTGTAGTAGCCGTTATTGCTGTAGGCCGGGTCGTTGGTCACGGGTTGCACGTTCAGCGCGATCCACTGGCCGGGCGGGTTGGTGGTTTGCGTGGTGTAGCTGCGACCGTTGTACTCGTAGGTCACGTTGTAGCCCACGGTGCGGTTTTGGTAGAAGGTCTGCGTGCTGCACTGACGCACGGTTTGATATTGCGCGGGGCCGTTAGATTCGACCTGGTTGCCTAGCATGGCTCCGCCGATCAGGCCTGCGCCGGTGGCTGCAGCACGCCCGCCACCACCGCCAATGGCATTGCCGATCAGACCGCCAGCGATGGCTCCCACCACGGCACCTGCGCCGCTGGGACGCGGAGCCACTGCCACCGGCTGGTCGTTGCAGATTTGCTGCGGTACGGCAACTTGCTGGGTAATGGGGGTCGAGGACAGCACGCGGCCTCGCTCCTGGGCGAATGCCCCGGTAGCGGTTACTGTGGCCGCGGCGGTCAAGGTCAAAACTGCCAGAGTTCTCATCAACATCTCTCCTGTCTCTGAAGCTTTAACGCACCAGATCACTTAAAAGTTTAGGGGAGTTGCGTAAATTCAAGCACTCTGCACCGTAAAACTAGGTAAAGCTCTGTGTGAATGTGAGCGTGTGCTTATGGGTTGAGCATTGCATTCCAGTCATCGGCCTTGAAGCCAACGGTGATCTTGCCGTCAGCCCACTCCACCACCGGGCGTTTGATGGTGCTGGCATGCTCTTGCATCACGTTGGCGGCGCTTGGTGCATCCACGGCACTGGCCTTGGTCGCTTCATCGAGCTTGCGCCATGTCGTTCCCTGGCGGTTGAGCAGCTTCTCCCATCCCACCGCCTGCATCCAGGCTGGCAGGCGTTCGCCGGGAACGCCTTGCTTTTTGAAATCGTGGAACTGGTAGTCAATGCCTTGCTCGCTTAGCCAATTGCGTGCTTTTTTGACGGTGTCGCAATTGGGGATTCCATAGACGGTGGTGATCTTGTTCATGGTGTTCGAGGTCAGTGAAACGGTTGGAGTCAGATGTAACGCATTTGCCAAGTGCCAGCAGCCATAGGGCCTCTGGCTGTGCGCGACAATAGCGCCCAGTATGCACACCACATTTCCCACATTGGATGCTTGGCTGACTTATTGCGAGCGCCTGCATCCCCAGAACATTGCCCTGGGTCTGGATCGCGTGCGTGAAGTCGCACAGCGCATGGGCCTGAAATTCGACTGCCCCGTCATCACTGTGGCGGGCACCAATGGCAAAGGCTCAACCTGCGCCATGCTGGAGGCGGTGGCTTTGCAGTCAGCCTATCGACCCGGCGTCTATACCTCGCCGCACCTGGTGCACTTCGAAGAGCGCTGCCGCGTGGGCGGTGAAATCGTCAAGTCCGAGGAGTTGATTCCTCACTTCGAGGCCGTGGAGCAGGCTCGCGTCCAGGACGGGCAAGAGGTCGCGCTGACCTACTTCGAGTTCACCACGCTGGCTATCCTGCGCCTGATGAGTCTGTCCAAGCTGGATGTGGCCATTCTGGAGGTGGGACTGGGCGGACGACTGGATGCAACCAACATCATCGATACCGATTGCGCCATCATTACCAGCATCGACCTGGATCACATGGACTTGCTGGGGCCAGATCGCGAAAGCATTGGTCGTGAAAAGGCGGGCATCATGCGCTCCGGTCGTCCTGCCATTGTCAGTGACCCTGTGCCGCCCCAAAGCGTGATCGACCATGCAGCCGAGATCGGCGCAGACCTTTGGCGCTTCGGCACGGACTTCAACTACGACGGTGACAAGCAGCAGTGGGGCTGGGCGGGGCGTGGCCGCCGCTATGCCGGCTTGGCTTACCCCGCGCTGCGCGGTGCGAACCAGCTGATGAACGCCTCGGGCGTGTTGGCCGCCTATGAGGCCATTCGCAACAAACTGCCGGTGACCGCGCAGGCTGTACGCACAGGACTGTCCATGGTGGAGCTGCCCGGTCGTTTCCAGATCGTTCCTGGGCAGCCCACGCTGGTGCTGGATGTGGCGCACAACCCGCATTCCGTGGCTGCTTTGACGGCGAATCTGGATGCCATGGGGTACTTCCCGACCACGCACGCCGTGTTCGGAGCCATGGCAGACAAGGATTGGGAGCATATGCTGGCCAAGGTCGGACCGCTGGTGGACCGCTGGTATTTCACCGACTTGCCCACGCCGCGTGCGGATACGGCACAGAACCTCAAGGCCAAGCTTGAGCGCCTGCAGTCCGAAGGTGTGATTCGCAAGGATGTGAGCCTGCAGACCTTTGCCAGCCCTCAGCAAGCGCTGGACGCAGCAGTCGCAGCGACGGAGGCGGCTGATAGAATCGTGGTCTTTGGCTCGTTCTTCACCGTGGGCGGAGTGTTGCAAAACGGCACGCCTCGTCTGAACGCCAAACACCTGGCTCATTGAGCCAGTGGCCTGTCCGTCGACTGAGTTGGCGGGCAGGCCTCAACAAGTCCTCACTCATGGCATTTTTCAATTTCCGTTGGCCTGGCAAAAAAGACGAAGCCGAGTCCGTGGCCGGAGCCAAGCGCCCCAGTCGCCTGGCCCAGGGCGAGAGCGTGGAAGCCATGCGCCGCCGCGCTCGCCACCGCCTTATCGGTGCAGCAGTGCTGGTGCTGGTCGGTGTGGTGGGCTTTCCGCTGCTGTTTGATACGCAGCCACGCCCCATCCCTATCAATATTCCGATTGAAATTCCCGATCAGGCCAATACGGCTCCTGAGGTGATTCCTGGCACGCAGGTGGCCAGTCAAAATGCAGCGCCTGCGGGACGCGTGGCGGCCAATGCCTCTTTGGATGATGGCGAAGAAGTGCTGACCCCGGCTTCACCTGCATTGCCTGCGGCGGGGGCAGTGACAGGCGCAGCTGTGGCGCCTGCCTCACAAGCCAAACCAGAACCCAAGCCTGAAGTCCAGCAACAGCCAAAGCCTGAGGTGAAGGCGGAGCCCAAGCCTGAGCGCAAACCTGATCCCAAGCCGGAAAAAACGGAAAAACCCAAGGCTGAGATAAAAAAGCCTGAGCCCAAACCCGAGCCAAAGCCTGAGGTCAAGCACAAGCCTGATACATCCAAAACGGATGAAGCCGCCCGAGCCCGCGCTCTGCTGGAGGGGCGCAGTGCGCCTGATACCGCTGCGACAAAGGAGCCTGCTAGCAATGAGCGCTTCATTGTGCAGATTGGTGCCTTTGCGGAAGCCAGCAAGGCCAATGAAATCAAGGCCAAGCTGGGTGGTGGTGCCTTTACGCAAACCGTAGATACCAAGGATGGCAAGCGCACTCGCGTGCGCATGGGGCCTTTCAAGAGTCGTGAAGAGGCTGACAAGGCTGCAGCAAGGGCCAAGAGCCTGGGGTTGCCGGCATCAGTGTTCAAGGGCTAGTTCGTTTTCACCTCGGCCTGAGTCATGACTTCGCTGGACTGGATTTTTATAGCCGTTGTGCTGGGCTCCATGCTGCTGGGCGCCTGGCGTGGGCTGGTGTATGAAGTCCTGTCTTTGCTGGGCTGGGTAGTGGCCTTCATGGTGGCGCGTACCTGGGCACAAGAGGTGGCCGTATGGTTGCCCCTCGATGGCTGGGATATGCAGCTGCGTTATGCCGCAGGCTTTGTATTGCTGATCGTGGGGGCCATGTTTGCCTGGGGTGTTATCTCCTGGTTGTCAAAGCAGTTGATTGAGGCGGTGGGGCTGAGGCCGGTGGATCGTACGCTGGGCGCATTGTTTGGTGTCTTGCGCGGTGGCTTGCTGTTGCTGGTGCTTGCTTTGGTGATTCAGTACACGCCGCTGCATACGGCGCAGTGGTGGCAGGAGTCGAGTATGGCGCCTTGGTTAATGCAAGGCTTGGGCTGGGTGCTGCCGGCTTTGCCTGAAGATTGGGGGCGATATCTGCCCCAGGGGTCTTCTTGAAGCGAGTTTAGGGCTGCAACTGACTTTAGGGTTGGGCGTGGCTGAGGCTCTTGCTGTTGATGGCGGCAAGGGCTGAAAAAGGGTTTGGTGTTGGCGTGACCGCCATGCCGGATATCAAAGCGCAGGCTAGCCAATGGGTGGCGAAGCAGGCGAGTGTGGCGAAGGGCAACTTTCGCAAACAGATGGAACGCAACTATGTGTGGAATCGTTGGTGTGGTGAGCACCACACCCGTGAATCAGCTGATTTATGACGCTTTGCTGCTGCTGCAGCACCGTGGGCAGGATGCAGCCGGCATCGTGACCCAGCAGGAACGCAAGTTCTTCATGCACAAGGCCAAGGGCATGGTGAAGGATGTGTTCCGCACCCGCAATATGCGCGCTCTCCCTGGTGATGTGGGCTTGGGGCAGGTGCGCTACCCCACGGCGGGCAGTGCGGCAAGCGAAGAGGAAGCTCAGCCTTTTTACGTGAATGCGCCCTTTGGCATCGTCATGGTGCACAACGGCAACCTGACCAATGCCAAGCAACTGCGCCGCGAATTGGCCGAGACGGATCACCGTCACACCAATACGGAGAGCGATTCCGAAGTGCTGCTGAACGTGCTGGCGCACGAAATCGGCCGTGCCTCCAGCGGCGCACCTCTGCAAACCGAGGACATCTTCAAGGCCGTTCGTGCGGTGCACAAGCGTATCAAGGGCTCGTATGCCGTGATCGCGCTGATTGCCGGCTATGGACTGCTGGCGTTTCGTGATCCCTATGGCATTCGCCCTTTGTGCATGGGTCATGGTGCTGATGGCACTGTGATGCTGGCCAGCGAGTCGGTCGCCCTGGAGGGCACCACCCAGGTCTTTGATCGCGACATCGCTCCCGGCGAAGCGGTATTTGTCCACAACGATGGCCGCATCGAAAGCCAGCAGTGCGCAGAAGAAACGCATCTGAACCCCTGCGTGTTCGAGTTTGTCTATCTGGCCCGCCCAGATTCGACGATGGACGGTATCTCGGTCTATCAGGCGCGCCTGAACATGGGTGAGACGCTGGCCAAGCGCGTGGTCTCCATGGTGCCGCCGAATGAGATCGATGCGGTGATTCCTATTCCTGAATCCAGCCGCCCCAGTGCCATGCAGCTGGCTCAGTTGCTGGGCAAGCCCTACCGTGAAGGTTTTGTGAAGAACCGCTATGTCGGCCGTACCTTCATCATGCCGGGCCAGGGTGCGCGCAAGAAGTCGGTGCGCCAGAAGCTCAATGCCATCGGCAGCGAGTTCAAGGGCCGCAATGTGCTGCTGGTCGACGACTCCATCGTGCGCGGTACGACTTCCAAGGAAATCGTGCAGATGGCGCGTGATGCGGGTGCCAACAAGGTGTACCTGGCTTCGGCTGCGCCTCCCGTGCGTCACCCCAACGTGTACGGCATCGACATGCCCACTCGCTCCGAGCTGGTGGCCCATGGCCGTACGATCGAGGAGATTCGCCAGGTGATCGGCTGTGATGCCCTGATTTATCAGGATGTGGATGCCATGAAGCAGGCGGTGGGCAAGATCAACGCCAAGGTGGATGGCTTTGAGGCCTCTTGCTTTGACGGTGTCTATATCACCGGTGATATCTCTGATGATGAAGTGACTGCGCTCAACGAAGGTCGTAACCGCAGTGGCGACGAAGAGGAAGAAGACACTTCGCGCTTGTCTCTGCCCAATGCCCAGGAAAACTGAGCATCAAACTGTAGTGAATGACTGAGTGTGAAAGGGTTGCTGAGGCAACCCTTTTCATTCAGGAGGACAATGACACAGCCGTACGGCAATGGTGCTCTTGAAAAGAGAGCTGCTAGCGTATGACTATCAAGCGTTTGAGCATGATTTTGCTTGAATTTGATGGGCGCTCCGAGTGCGGCATCTTCAAAGACCGGCGGCGACTGCCTTCGGTCAAGCTGGTGGAGTTCAGGCGCGCAAGTCGGATTGGCGGACTGCGGCGGGCTCGTGACCAGTACCAACCATCTGGATTTGACGATTGTGACCAACAAGACATTACCCGAAGGTTTGCATCCTGAGACTCTGGCCGTGCGCGAAGCGGTAGAGCGCAGCCAGTGGGGCGAGCACTGCGAAGCCCTGTATATGACCAGCAGCTTTGTGCAGCCCGATGCAGCCACTGCCGCTCGCCGCTTTGCCAATGAAGAGCCAGGCTACACCTATAGCCGCACCACCAATCCTACGGTGACCAGCTTCGAGCGCCGCCTTGCCGCCATGGAAGGCACGGAATGCGCAGTGGCCACCTCCACCGGCATGTCGGCCATTTTGCTGGTTGCGTTGACGGCCTTGAAAACGGGCGATCATGTGATCTGCTCGCAGTCCATGTTTGGCTCCACCATCAAGCTGCTGGGCACGGAAATGGCGCGCTTCGGTGTGGAAACCACGTTTGTTTCGCAAACCGATATCGAAGCCTGGAAGGCCGCCGTCAAGCCCAACACGCGCATGCTGTTTGCCGAGACGCCCACCAATCCGCTGACCGACTTGTGCGACATTGCTGCGCTGGCGGAAATAGCACATGCCAACAATGCCTTGCTGGCCGTGGACAACAGCTTTGCCACGCCCATCCTGCAGCAACCTGCCAAGTTCGGCGCCGACATCATCGTGCACTCGGGCACCAAGTTCCTGGATGGCCAGGGGCGTGTGATGGCGGGCGCTGTCTGTGGCTCCATTGCGCTGGTGGACAAGGTCATGGGTACCTTTCTGCGCAGCGGCGGCTTGAATATCGCCCCCTATAACGCCTGGACGGTCATGAAAGGTCTGGAGACCTTGGCACTGCGCGTCAAGGCACAAAGCGCGGCGGCTCTGGACTTTGCGGCCTGGCTGGAGGCGCATCCCAAGGTTGCGCGTGTCTACTACCCCGGCCTCGAAAGCCATCCTCAACATGAGCTGGCTATGCGCCAGCAAAATGGCATGGGCGGAGCCGTGCTGGCATTTGATGTGGTGGGCGAGGGCGCAGAGCAACTGCGAGCCAATGCCTTCCATGTCATTGATCAGACGCTGGTTTGCTCCATCACCGCGAACCTGGGCGATGTGAAGACCACGATTACGCATCCCGCAAGTACTTCCCATGGTCGCTTGACCGAAGCACAGCGCCAGGCCGCAGGTGTGGGGCAAGGCCTGATTCGCATCTCTGTGGGGCTTGAACACCTGGATGACCTCAAGGCTGACTTGTCGCGCGGCCTGGATAGTTTGAAGTGACCTCGGAGTGTCTGCGCTTCACTTACTGAGTCTTGTGAAAGAAGGTGTATGGAGCGTTTACATTTCGGTCACACGCGCTTGGTAGCGCACAAGGATTTTTGATATGACAACCAACAAGATTCGCACTCGTTTTGCTCCGTCGCCCACAGGCTTTATCCACTTGGGCAATATTCGTTCAGCTCTTTATCCTTGGGCTTTTGCCCGCGCCAATGGCGGTGACTTTGTGCTGCGCATCGAAGACACGGATCTGGAGCGCTCCACCCAGGCGTCTGTCGATGTGATTCTGGAAGGCATGGAATGGCTGCAGCTGAGCCATGACGAAGGCCCGTTCTACCAGATGCAGCGCATGGAGCGCTACAAGCAAGTGCTGGCAACGCTGGAGGAAAAAGGCTATGTCTATCCCTGCTATATGAGCATGGAAGAGCTGGACGCGCTGCGTGAAAAGCAGATGGCCGCCAAGGAAAAGCCCCGCTACGACGGCACATGGCGTCCTGAAGAAGGCAAGGTATTGCCCGCCATCCCCGAAGGCGTGAAGCCCGTGTTGCGCTTCAAGACTCCTCAGTCCGGCGTGGTGGCTTGGGAAGACAAGTGCAAGGGCCGTATAGAGTTCCAGAACTCCGAGCTCGACGATCTGGTGATTGCCCGCCCCGACGGCACGCCCACCTACAACTTCTGCGTCTGCGTGGACGACATGGACATGAATATCACCCACGTCATCCGTGGCGACGATCATGTGAACAACACCCCGCGCCAGATCCACATCTTTGAGGCGCTGGGTGCCACCGTGCCGACCTTTGCCCATCTGCCCACCGTGCTCAACGAGCAAGGCGAGAAGATGAGCAAGCGCAACGGTGCCAAGGCCGTGACCCAGTATCGTGATGAAGGCTATCTGCCCGATGCCATGGTGAACTATCTGGCCCGCCTGGGCTGGAGCCATGGTGATGATGAAATTTTCTCTCGTGCCCAGTTCCTGGAGTGGTTCAACCTGGATCACCTGGGTCGCAGCGCCGGTCAGTTTGACGAAGCCAAGCTGCGCTGGGTCAATGCCCAGCATCTGAAGGCCATGGACGACACCGAGCTGGCACAGTTGGTCAAGCCCTTTGTTGTCAAGGCGGGTGTGGCCGAGAGCCTGATCGACGCCGATGAGCGTCTGGTGCGTATTGCAGCCTTGTTCAAGGATCGCTGCGAGACACTGGTGGACTTGGCCAACTGGGCCAAGGTCTTCTATGTGGACGAAGTGGAGCGCAATGCTGAGGACTACGCCAAGCATGTGACAGAAGCTGCCAACCCCGTGTTGGATGCATTCACCGCTGTGATCGAAAGTGTGGAATGGAGCAAGGAGTCCATTGCGGCTGCCATCAAGGAGCTGCTCAAGGCCCAAGGTGTGAAGATGCCGGTGCTGGCCATGCCGGTTCGTGTTTTGACGGTGGGCACAGCGCATACGCCTTCGGTAGATGCAGTGCTGGAATTGCTTGGACGTGAAAAAGTTCTCGCTCGTTTGAAAAATCGCTAAAAACCTGTCTATAATTCGAGTCTCTGCAAAACGCGATTGATAAATCAAGTCTTGCAGAGATCGGGGGTATAGCTCAGCTGGGAGAGCGCTTGCATGGCATGCAAGAGGTCATCGGTTCGATCCCGTTTACCTCCACCAAAATTTAACGGTCAGCAGCAATGTTGAAAGTTCTAGGAATTGACCCTATCGTCTAGAGGCCTAGGACACCACCCTTTCACGGTGGGTACCGGGGTTCGAATCCCCGTAGGGTCGCCAAGTTTGAAGCGCTTGCAGCTGCATGATGTGTAGCAAAGCTTCCTGCCAGGAGTGGTAGTTCAGTTGGTTAGAATACCGGCCTGTCACGCCGGGGGTCGCGGGTTCGAGTCCCGTCCACTCCGCCAGTTTTGGTTAGTCGCTTGATTAAAAAAGCGCCTTTGTTTGAAGAAGGCGCTTTTTTAATCGGTGCGAAAGCAATGATTCTAGGTTATGACCCTATCGTCTAGAGGCCTAGGACACCACCCTTTCACGGTGGGTACCGGGGTTCGAATCCCCGTAGGGTCGCCAAGTTTGAAGCGCTTGCAGCTGCATGGTGTGTAGCAAAGCTTCCTGCCAGGAGTGGTAGTTCAGTTGGTTAGAATACCGGCCTGTCACGCCGGGGGTCGCGGGTTCGAGTCCCGTCCACTCCGCCAGATGTCTTGGGGGTATAGCTCAGCTGGGAGAGCGCTTGCATGGCATGCAAGAGGTCATCGGTTCGATCCCGTTTACCTCCACCAAAATTTAACGGTCAGCAGCAATGCTGAAAGTTCTAGGAATTGACCCTATCGTCTAGAGGCCTAGGACACCACCCTTTCACGGTGGGTACCGGGGTTCGAATCCCCGTAGGGTCGCCAAGTTTGAAGCGCTTGCAGCTGCATGATGTGCAGCAAAGCTTCCTGCCAGGAGTGGTAGTTCAGTTGGTTAGAATACCGGCCTGTCACGCCGGGGGTCGCGGGTTCGAGTCCCGTCCACTCCGCCAGATGTCTTGGGGGTATAGCTCAGCTGGGAGAGCGCTTGCATGGCATGCAAGAGGTCATCGGTTCGATCCCGTTTACCTCCACCAGAATTTAACGGTCAGTAGCAATGCTGAAAGTTCTAGGAATTGACCCTATCGTCTAGAGGCCTAGGACACCACCCTTTCACGGTGGGTACCGGGGTTCGAATCCCCGTAGGGTCGCCAAGTTTGAAGCGCTTGCAGCTGCATGATGTGCAGCAAAGCTTCCTGCCAGGAGTGGTAGTTCAGTTGGTTAGAATACCGGCCTGTCACGCCGGGGGTCGCGGGTTCGAGTCCCGTCCACTCCGCCAGATTCAAAAAGCCGCAATCAAGAAATTGGTTGCGGCTTTTTTCTTTTCTGGAAGGTATTTCCAATGTGTGTGGGCTGCGATTTTGATAGCGAGATACCCTTTCTCTGTATGTGTTAGGGCGATGCGCTATTCTGCGGAGCCTAACTGTTTCCCGAAGTGATTTCTTGGGAACTTTTTCACAATCTTGCACACCATCTTGTCACTTGCAGGCAATGCTTTGCTGCTTGCCCTTCTTCTTGCCATTGCTCATCTCCTCGTTTCTCTTTTAAACCTCACCATGCGTCCAGCGTCTTCTTTCTTGCTGTCGCTTCTTCTGCTTGCCTCAATTGTGGGTGTGCAGCTGTTCGCGATGTGGCCTTCGGGCTCGCAAGATGTGGGCGCTATGGTTTATGTGCTGGAAGTGGAGCCGCATGAGTACGGTGTAGACGTTTTGCAAGAGTTTGAGGATGACGTAGAGGATGAGGCGGTGGAATTTTCCATTCATCGACCGCACCGCACAGCCGAACTCAACTCGGCGCAAGATGATCGCAATGAATTATTTGGACCGCCAGAAGCGGTCATTGTCGACGTAGCCGATAAAAAGGTGCAGCCACAGGCGCATGTGGTGTACCCGACTTCCCCTTGGCCTCAGAGCATGCTGAGGCCGCCAAATATTGGCCTGCCACTGGCAGGCTAGCGCTCTCTTATCAGGCCATTACGCCTTTGCGCGGTTGATGCAGCCTGTATTGGCCATTGCGATCAAGCAATCGGGTGCGGCATGTGCTTGTCCTAAGCACATGGGGTAGTACCTGCTTCAAGAGCTATTCCACCAGCTCATTTCCACCTGAATCTGTTGCAGAGCATGACTTCGCTCGTGCAGTCGGTACGGTTTTCGACCTTTTTCTCACTTTATCTGCCCTCAAGAAGGCAGTGTGTCTATGTCTTATAGATTGATAGCGCCGGTTTCTGTGCCGGTCAGGGCTAGTCGCAACCCTTTGGGCCAAGTGCCTTTGCGCAAACTCCAGCGGTCGGCGGTGCTGAGCCTTTGCCTCGCTGCTGCTTTGGCGGCGCAAGCGCAGGAGCAGCCAGCTCCTGAGTCCGTGGTCAGCAGCACCAGCTCTGATCAAACGCAACCCAAGCTGACGCTGAATCAGTTGGTTCAGGCGGTGCTGGCTCACAATCCAGAGCTGCGCTCTGTACAGCAGTCAGGGGTGACGGCTCAGGCAGCGGTCATTAGTGCCGGTGCCTTGCCTAATCCCAAGCTGGAATGGAGTCGTGGGGACAACAAGGCCAGGCTGGCCTCGGCGACCCCCGGTAACGTGACGAGCATGGGAGTTTCTGTACCCATTGAAATGCCGTCCGTGCGTGCTGCACGCATTGAGGCGGCAGAGGCAGGGCAGCGTGCATCCGTGCACCAGATCGCTGCTTCGCGCAACGCACTGGTCGCTCAGGTCAAGCTCAAAGCCTATGAAGTGGTATTGCGACAAGCGCAGGCCAATGCGGCCCATGATGCAGTGAAGTTGCTGGAGCAGGCCCATGAGCGTGTAAGAGTGCGCGTCTCCAGTGGCGAGGCGGCACGCTATGAAATCATCAAGGCTGATGCAGAGCTTATCAATGCTCGACAACAGGAGCAGTCCGCCCGTTTGCTGGCGGAGCAATCGCAGTTGACCCTGAATCGCCTGGCTGCCGGTCAGTTGCCTGCCCGCTTCGATTTGGCACTGTCTTTGCAAGACCCGGTGGAGCTGGCAGAGCTGAGCAGTATCAATTGGCAGACTCATCCGGAGTTGCTGCAATTGCAGTCCGAGGTGGATAAGGCGCAAGCGCAGAAGAACGGAGCCAAGGCCAGTCGTTGGCCTGGTCTCGAGCTGCGCTACGCACAAACGCGCGAGCCCGATATCCGCAACAACACAGTGGGCGTGAGCGTGCAGATCCCTTTGTTCGATCAGCGCCGAGGCCCTATTGATGAGGCTGCCTCTGAAGCCGAGCGTGCACGACTGCGGATGGAGGGGCGCAAAGCCGAGCTGGAGCAGCAGGTGCTGCAGGCTTGGAAGGTCATGGAGATGGCGCAGGTGCGAACCAAAGCGCTGAGCGAGGGGGCGGTGCGCGAGGCTGAGTCGGCTCTGCGCGTAGCCGAGGCCGCTTATCGCTTTGGCGAGCGCGGCATTCTGGATGTGCTGGACGCACAGCGGGTATTGCGCACCGTTAGGGCTGACTTGCTGGAGGCCCGTTACCAGCTTCAGTCGGCACGCATTGAGCTGGACTTTCTGGCTGGTCGCTATGCAGATTTTTCCGCCCTTTGATACCTCAAAGCCAAGAACAGATTTCCGTTTTTTGAATTCCATTTATGTCTTCTCATCATGACTCCAGGACTGCGCGTCCTGTTTCTCTGGTTCTGGCCCTGGCACTTGCAGGACTGACAACACTGACCCTCACGGCTTGTGGAAAGGGCGAGCAGCAAGCCGCTGCGCCCGTGGCTACTGCAGACGCCAAGGTGGACCTGGATCCTATGGAGGTCGTTGTTTCGGCTGACATGGCGAGTAACTTCAAGACGGCCGCTGTGATGGAGGCCGAGGTGGCATCGGTGCGTGAAATTGCGGGCCGTATTGAAGCCAATGAGCGCAAGGTCACTCGTATCGGTGCAGTTGTGACCGGTCGTGTGACCGAGGTGCTGGCAGAGACCGGTGACCGCGTCAAACCCGGCCAGACACTGGCCCGTGTTGCCAGTCCTGAATTGACAGCGGCGCAGCTTGCTTACATGCGTGCAAGCGCTACAGCAACTCTGGCTGAGCGTTCTGCCGAACGAGCACGCCAGCTGATTGCAGCGGATGTGATCGGTTTTGCCGAGCTGCAGCGACGAGAGTCTGAAGTGCAGATCGCCAGGGCTGAGTTGCAGGCGGCAGGCGATCAGCTCAAGCTGATGGGGCTGTCAGGGGCGGCTTTGAGCAGCTTGCGCGCGAAGGGTAGTGTGGCTCCCAATGCCGCTATCACCGCTTCTGCCGCCGGTATCGTCATTGAACGCCAGGTCAGTCAGGGGCAGGTGGCTCAGCCAGGCGATCCTTTGTTCACGGTGGCAGATTTGTCGAATGTGTGGGTTGTCGGTGCTCTGCCGGAACAGGTCGCACGCAGCGTGCAGGCTGGTCAGAATGTGGAGATTGATGTGCCTGCGCTGGGCCTGACTGTGGAAGAGGCTCCGATCTCCGGCAAGATCATTTACGTGGGGGACACGGTGTCGCCGGATACGCGCACGGTGACGATCCGTACGCAGGTGGACAACAAGGATCTGGCACTCAAGCCTCAGATGCTTGCCACCATGAAGATTCAGGGAGCCGCTGAAAAGAAGCTGGCGATTCCTGTCCTGGCAGTGGTGCGTGAAAACGATAAAGACCATGTTTACGTCAAGAAGGCGGAGAACCACTATCGCCTTACGCCAGTAGAGCTGGGGGCTGCAAGTGATGGCCTGCGACCTGTGATCAAGGGCTTGAGTGAAGGCACGCAGATCGTGGTTGAGGGCGCATTCCACCTGAACAACGAGCGCAAGCGCGCAGAGCTGGAGTAAGCCCATGATTGCCTCCATGATTCGTGCCGCGCTATCGCAGCGGCTGGTGGTGATCGTGCTTGCGCTGGTGGTATGTGGCTTTGGCCTGCGTGCCGCCATGAACCTGTCGGTGGATGCCTTCCCCGATGTGACCAATGTGCAAGTGCAGATTGCCACTGAAGCGCCAGGGCGCTCTCCCGAAGAGATTGAGCGCTTTGTGACCGTGCCTCTCGAAATCGCCATGACGGGCTTGCCTGGCCTGGCCGAGATGCGCTCGCTCAACAAGAGCGGTCTGTCCATCATCACGCTGGTGTTCACCGACGAAACCGATGTGTACTTTGCCAGACAGCTGGTGACGGAGCGGTTGATTGAAGTCACGCCGCGCATGCCCGCAGGGATTGTTCCTGTGCTGGGCCCTGTGTCCACCGGGCTGGGTGAGGTCTACCAGTACACACTGGACCACCCTGATGACGGTGAGAGAGCTCTGACACAGGCTGAGCTGACAGAGCGTCGCACCATCCAGGACTGGGTGGCGCGCCCATTGCTGCGCTCCATTCCGGGTGTGGCTGAAATCAACTCCCAGGGCGGCTATGTCAAGCAGTACCAGGTGCTGGTAGACCCGGCACGTCTGCGTCACTATGACTTGAGCGTGCGCCAGGTGGTGCAGGCCGTGGCCGATAACAACGCCAACGCCAGCGGCGGCATCTTGCCGCAGGTGACGGAGCAGTACCTGATTCGCGGCGTGGGCATGATTCGTACGCTGGACGATATTGAAAACATCGTGCTCAAGGAGCAGGGTGGGGTGCCTGTCTATGTGCGCGATGTGGCCAAGGTGCAGATTGATGCAGAGGTTCGTCAGGGGGCCATCATCAAAGGCGGCTATACCGAGGGCGTGTCGGGCATTGTGCTGATGATGCGCGGCGGCAATGCCAAGGAGGTCGTGACCCGCGTGAAGGAGCGTGTGGACGAGATCAACTCCAAGGGAATGCTGCCCGGCGGCTTGCAGATCGTGTCTTACTACGATCGAACAGACTTGGTCGATTCGGCCCTCTGGACCGTGGGCAAGGTGCTGCTGGAAGGCATCTTCCTGGTGGTGGTCGTGCTGTTCATCTTCCTGGGAGATGTGCGCTCCAGCCTGATTGTGGTGGCGACATTGATCATCACGCCGCTGTCCACCTTCATCTTGATGAACAAGTACGGCATCTCGGCCAATCTTATGTCGCTGGGAGGATTGGCGATTGCCATTGGCTTGATGGTGGATGCCACCGTGGTGGTGGTGGAAAACGTCTTCCACAAGCTGGGCCAGGCCGGAAACTCGCGTGGCGAGCGCATTCGCACCGTGCTGTCCGCCACCGTGGAAGTGGCGACGCCTACCATCTTCGGTATTGCCATCATTATCTTGGTGTTCCTGCCGTTGATGACGCTGCAAGGCATCGAAGGCAAGATGTTTGGCCCGCTGGCGATGACCATTGCCATGGCGCTGGCCATCTCCTTGGCGGTGTCACTGTTCCTGTCGCCTGTGCTGTGCTCGTACTTCCTCAAGGGTGGTGCAGACCACGATACCAAGCTGATAGCCTTCCTCAAGCGCCACTACCTGCGTCTGCTGGATGGAGCAACTGCACGCAACCGCCTGACACTGGCCGTGGCTGTGGCCTTGCTGATTGGTTCGCTGGGCTTGTTCCCATTCTTGGGCAAGTCCTTTATGCCGACCATGAAGGAAGGTGCTCTGACGCCGCAGATCAACCGCGTGCCCAGCATTTCTCTGGATGAATCCATCCGCATGGAAATGGCTGCCATGAAGGAAGTGGCGCAGGTGCCGGGCGTGAAGTCTGTGGTGTCCAAGCTGGGACGTGGCGAATCGCCAGCCGATCCTGCTGGACCTAATGAGTCCGACCCCATCGTGATTCTGGACCCAGAGTCTGGACGCACGCAGGACGAGATTGATGAAGACATTCGTCAGCGTCTTTCCAAGATTCCAGGCGTGCAGATCGTGCTGTCGCAGCCCATTTCCGAGCGTGTCGATGAAATGGTGACGGGCGTGCGCTCGCAACTGGCGGTCAAGGTGTTCGGTGACGAGCTGGAAGACCTCAAGGACGTTTCCGAGCAGGTGGCGCGCATTTTGAAGAGCGTTTCCGGCAGTGCGGATATTCGCATCGAGCGACTTTCCGGGCAGCAGGCTCTGACCGTGGATATTGACCGCAAAGCGATTGCGCGACACGGCCTCAATGTGGCTGATGTGCAAAGCGTGCTGGAGTCCGCGATTGGTGGCAAGGACGTGACGACCTTGTATGAGGGAGAGCGTCGCTATTCCGTGGTGGTGCGCTTCCCCGAGGCTTACCGCAGCTCTTCTCAGTCCATCGGAGCTACTTTGCTGACGACGCCCGCCGGTGCGCAAGTGCCGCTGAGCAGTCTGGCCAAGATTGAGCTGGTGGATGGCCCTGCGCAGATCAGCCGTGAAGGCGGCAAGCGCCGTGTGGTGGTTGGCGCCAACGTGGAGGGGCGTGACCTGGCCGGCTTTGTGGCCGAAGTGGAGCAACGCCTGGAGCAAGAAGTCAAGCTGCCCGACGGCTACTACTTCAAGTTCGGTGGTCAGTTCGAGAACATGGAGCGCGCCATGGGCACGCTGCAGGTGATCGTGCCGCTGACCATTGTGGCCATCTTCTTCCTGCTGTTCCTGCTGTTCAACTCCATCAAGCTGGCCAGCCTGATCATTCTGGTGCTGCCTTTTGCCTCGATTGGCGGCTTGATTGGCTTGTTCGTTACCGGGGAATATGTGAGCGTGCCGGCTTCCGTGGGCTTTATTGCGCTGTGGGGTATTGCCGTGCTCAACGGTGTGGTTCTGGTCTCCAGCATTCGCCACCTGCGTCAGGATGGTCTGGAGGTTGCTCAGGCCGTGCGTGAGGGCTGTATTCAGCGCTTCCGTCCGGTGATGATGACTGCCACAGTGGCCTTGCTGGGCCTGGTGCCTTTCCTGTTTGCGACAGGTCCGGGCTCTGAAGTTCAGCGTCCCTTGGCGATTGTGGTGATCGGGGGGTTGATTACCTCGACGCTGTTGACGCTGGTGGTGCTGCCTACGCTGTATCGCTGGTTTGACGAAAAGCCGACCGAGGCTTGATTTGAAAAAGGAGTGATTCGATGACGATGAAAGAAATCCGAGCCATCGTGCGCCCCAGCCGCTTGGAGCGCTTGCGCACCGAGTTGCGCGCGATACCGAACTTTCCTGGCGTGACCATCTTCAAGGCAGAGGGCTTTACCGCCCCTGCCGCGGTAGACAAGCGCACGGTCAAAGATGACTTGACCGACTTTTCAGACAAGCTGATGGTCTGCGTGATTGTGGAAGAGTCGATGGTCGAGCCGATTCGCGAGGCGATCATTGCCGCCTGCCGTACCGGCCAGATTGGCGACGGTCTGATCTGGACGGTGGATATCAGCGGCATGCATCGCATACGCGATGGCAGTGCTGTGAGCTGATGCCGCCTTCGTGCTGAAAGAAAAAGGGATGCAGATGCATCCCTTTTTCATGAGATAGACAAATATGTTGCAGGTTTGGGAAAAGCAGCGAAAACCCTGTGCTACAATTTTTGCATTGCAGCAGAGAAACACTGTTTCCTTGCTTCAAGGGGGTATAGCTCAGCTGGGAGAGCGCTTGCATGGCATGCAAGAGGTCATCGGTTCGATCCCGTTTACCTCCACCAAAATTTAACGGTCAGCAGCAATGCTGAAAGTTCTAGGAATTGACCCTATCGTCTAGAGGCCTAGGACACCACCCTTTCACGGTGGGTACCGGGGTTCGAATCCCCGTAGGGTCGCCAAGTTTGAAGCGCTTGCAGCTGCATGATATGCAGCAAAGCTTCCTGCCAGGAGTGGTAGTTCAGTTGGTTAGAATACCGGCCTGTCACGCCGGGGGTCGCGGGTTCGAGTCCCGTCCACTCCGCCAGATTCAAAAAGCCGCAATCAAGAAATTGGTTGCGGCTTTTTCTTTGCTCTTGTGCAGGAGCTATTTTTGGTGCTCAAACGTATTCGGCTATTTGCGCCTTTGGAAGATCTTTTAATCTTCAAAAATAGGAGCTGATTGCGCTGGTAGATCCTTGATTTCAGATAGTTTTAAACTTGAAATCAAGGGCTGGTATGCGCTAGCAGCTCCTGTTTTATCTGTTTGTTGCCTGTGCACGCAGCTGCTGCAGCGTGTCAGCAGGCTCCAAGCTCAGGCAAGCTCTTTGCCGGGCATTACTTTGGGGCCATGCGAATGGCACCGTCCAGTCGAATCACTTCGCCGTTGAGCATGTCGTTTTCCAGAATCTGCTTGACCAACTTGGCATAGTCTTCGGGGCGGCCCAGGCGGCTTGGGAAGGGCACGCTGGCTGCCAAGGCATCTTGCACTTCCTGCGGCATGGCGTGCAGCATGGGGGTGCCAAAAATGCCGGGGGCAATCGTCATATTGCGGATGCCGCTGCGCGCCAGGTCGCGGGCAATGGGTAAGGTCATGCCGACCACGCCGCCTTTGGAGGCGGAGTAGGCAGCTTGGCCGATCTGGCCGTCATAGGCAGCCACGCTGGCTGTGGAGATCAAAACGCCGCGCTCGCCCGTTGCTTCTGGCTCGTTCTTGCACATGGCGTCGGATGCCAGGCGAATCATGTTGAAGGTGCCAACCAGGTTGACCATGATGGTCTTCGTATAGGTGGCCAGATTGTGGGGGCCGTTTTTTCCCACGGTTTTTTCTGCCGGGGCAATGCCGGCGCAGTTGATCAGGCCAACCAGTTTGCCAAGACTGGTGGCTTTGGCCACCACGGCCTGCCCATCGGCTTCGCTGCTGACGTCGCAGCGCAGATAGCTGCCGCCAATGTCACGTGCTACGGCTTCACCGCGTTCGGCATTCATGTCGGCAATGACGACTTTTGCACCGTTGGCGGCCAGCATGCGCGCTGTGCCTTCACCCAGGCCCGAGGCGCCGCCGGTCACGATAAAAACGCGATCTTGAATCTGCATGAGTTGTCTCCTTGTTTTGACGTTGACGTAAACGTCAATTATGCAGAGCTTATGCTCATGGCCGTCCTGCGGAAAGCGCGCATAAAAAAAAGCCCAATCGGGAAGATTGGGCTTTAAAGGGATCCATGAAACGGGGGTTTCAGGAGGATCCAAGGAGACAACTTGTGCAAGGCCGGTGGCATCTACAGATGGTCATCGACCTGACATGCTGGCAATTATAGGGTAAACCCTAGATCCTTGCCAAGCACATCAATAACCATGTTCTTAACGCTTGGCGCCAGTCGTTGCCTTGACGGCTTCGGTAGCGGTCTTGGTGGCTGCGCTGAAGTTGGCTTCGGCCATGTCGGAGGCTTGCTTGACAGCCTTTTGCACGGACTCAAACGCATTGTTGGCGGCAGAGACAGCGCTCTTGACCATGGCCACAGCAGACTCGGAGCCAGCGGGGGCATTCTTGGCAGTGCTATCCAACAGGGCGTTGAAGTTCTTGCGGGCTTCGTTGGACTGAGCTTCCAGTGCCTTGTTGAGTTCACCAGTGGTGTTGCTGGCGATGTCGTACAGGTGGCGGCTGTAGGAAGCAGTCTTTTCGGCCAGAGGCTGGAACAGACCAGCTTGCAGCGTCAGCAGCTCTTGGGCGTCCTTGACGCTCAGAACGGCCTGGGTGTGTTGTGCAGCTTCTGCCAGGGCAGCGCGCGATGCGGTGACGTTCAGCTCAACCAGCTTTTCCACGCCTTCGAAGGCTTTGCTGGTCAGGCCAAACAGGGTTTCCAGATTGGCTTTGTGTGCGCTCAGGATTTGGTCAGGGGTCAGGCTCATGGCAACTCTCCAAAAATACGGATCTAACACAGGGATCGGGCAGGAGGAAATATCTGCTCTGACATGACCGCTATCTGTGAGTCAGTCGCATGTTGCAGTGCAGCATGGATCGCATTGTGTGAGAGATTTTGCGCCAGTGCAAGTATTAATTTGTTGCGTTGCAGCAAAAGATGCGTGAGTTGTTGTTCTTTGATAAGTATTTGATTTATAAAAACTTTGTTATGTCTGATAACTGACATTGAGTGTCTGTAGGCGCGGTTTTGCTGCAATGCATCAAACTGTGTGAGCAAGAACTCTCATGTGCTGTCGCGGTGGTGCTGGCTGAGCAAAAGCCGCTCTGCACAATGCAGGCATGAGCGATCAATCTTCTCCACCTCAAACGCCTGTGCGGCCCATGCCTCAAAGGCGTGATGCCTATCCTGTCTTCCGTGAAATCAGCACGCGCTGGTCAGACAACGACGTCTACGGCCATGTAAACAATGTCATTTATTACAGCTGGTTTGATACGGCAGTGAATGCCTATCTGGTGGAGCAGGGGGTGCTGGATATCCATGAGGGCCAGACGATAGGCCTGGTGATCGAGACCCAATGCAATTACTTTGCCTCGCTGGCTTTTCCGCAGAAGGTGGAGGCCGGTATTCGGGTCGTGCATACAGGGCGCTCCAGTGTGCGTTATGAGGTGGGGCTATTTGCCGCCGGGCAGCCAGAGTCGGCGGCTGCCGGGCACTTTGTCCATGTCTATGTGGACAGGCACACACGCAGGCCAGTGGCTTTGCCCGAGTCTTGGCGGGCAGCGCTGCGGCAATTGCAGGTGGCCGGCTGTTCTTGAGGTTAAGGGTCTCGATAGCTGCCAGCCCTTTTCTATCAAGCGCTCAAGGCATGCTTCATTAATGCTTTTTGAGGCGCGGCGGCTTGATCTCGGGGTCGTCTGTGAGGGAGTGCGAGCACGGGGTGGCGTGTGGAATCGCCTACACTCGTCAGTCTTTGCTGAGACTGGGCCTTTTTCTGTTTGGGCCAGCCTTGTTCCATGACTGAACGGACCGCCAGGCCCACCGTCGTCCATGATCATCACCAGCCTGCTAGACACCGACCTGTACAAATTCACGATGATGCAGGTGGTGCTGCATCAATTTCCGGGTGCTCAGGTGGAGTACCGTTTCAAATGTCGCAATCCCGGTGTGCAACTGGCACCGTATGTGAATGAAATCCGCGAAGAAATCCGGTCTCTGTGCAAGCTGCGCTTTCAGGATGCGGAACTCGCATACCTGAGTTCACTGCGTTTTATCAAGAGCGACTTCGTCGACTTCCTGAGTCTGTTTCAGCTCAACGACAAATACATCACGGTCACGCCGCTGAGCAATGGCGAGATCGACATCACCATCAAAGGCCCCTGGCTGCACACGATTCTTTTCGAGATTCCGGTGCTGGCCATCGTCAACGAGGTGTATTTCCGCAATACCCAGCCAGTGCCCAATTTTCTGGAGGGGCGCAAGCGCCTGGACGAGAAGATTGAGCTGTTGCAGGGGGCTGGGCTGGAGTCGCTCAAGATTGCGGACTACGGCACGCGCCGTCGTTTTTCCAAGGCTTGGCATGAAGAGGTGCTGCGTGTGCTATGCGCGCGCCTGGGGCCTTCTGGCTCACGCCTGAGTGGCACGGCACAGGGCCAGCGCAAGGGGCAACTGGCTGGCACCAGCAATGTGCTGTATGCCATGAAGCTGGGTCTGATTCCGCTGGGTACGCTGGCGCATGAATACCTGCAGGCCTGCCAGTCTTTGGGCCCGCGCCTGCGCGACAGCCAGATCTTTGGCTTTGAGACCTGGGCACGTGAATATCGTGGTGACCTGGGCATTGCGCTGTCTGACGTGTACGGCATGAGCGCCTTCCTGCGTGACTTCGATCTGTATTTCTGCAAGCTCTTTGATGGTGCGCGTCATGACAGCGGTGACCCCTTTGACTGGGGCGAGCGCTTGATTGCGCACTACAAGGCCAACAAGATCGACCCACTGAGCAAGGTGCTGATCTTCAGCGACGGGCTGACAGTGCCCAAGACGATCGAGCTGTTTGAGCGTTTCCATGGTCGCTGCCAGCTGGCGTTTGGCATTGGCACGAATCTGACCAATGACCTGGGCAGCCCGCCCGAGCATGTGCCGCTGCAAATCGTCATCAAGATGACGCGCTGCAATGGTCAGCCCGTGGCCAAGCTCTCGGATACACCCGGCAAAAGCATGTGCGATGACGAAAAATATCTGGCGTATCTGCGCCAGGTTTTCAACATTGCGGCACCAGGGCCTGCGCAGCAGCTCTGAACGAATGAACGCAGCGGTGTCGCTACAGGCACCGAACAGAGAGAACGGAGGATGGGCGTTTGAACAGCAAACCTTGGATGAAAGCCGCCGCAGCCACAGGGCTGCTGCTGGCAATGGGCGGCGCACAGGCTGCCGATATGGATGGTGCGGCCATGTCCGTGGCATGGGGCATACCTTTTGTGGGCATGCTGCTGTCGATTGCGCTGATGCCTCTGGTCGTGCCGCATTTCTGGCATCAGCACTTTGGCAAGGTGACAGCAGGCTGGGCGCTGGCTTTTTTGCTGCCGTTCGCACTGGTCTATGGCATGGGCGCAGCCGGGGTGAACCTGATGCATGCGTTGCTGGCCGAGTACCTGCCGTTCGTGATCTTGCTGACGGCGCTTTATACAGTGGCGGGCGGTATTTATGTACGGGGCAACCTGCACGGCTCTCCGGGTCTGAACACCGCCATCCTCGCAATTGGTGCGGTATTGGCAAGCTTCATGGGTACCACGGGTGCCTCCATGCTGCTGATTCGTCCACTGCTACGAGCCAATGACAATCGCCGTCATCAGGCCCATGTGGTGGTGTTCTTCATCTTCATCGTCTCCAACGCCGGTGGCGCGCTTACTCCGTTGGGTGATCCTCCCCTGTTCCTGGGCTTTTTGAAGGGCGTGGACTTTTTCTGGACGGTGCGCCATATCTGGCAGCCCATGCTGTTTCTGACCCTGGCATTGCTGGCTATCTTCTATGTGCTTGACAGCAAGCTGATGGGCAAGAAAGGCGAGACGGATTTGCCAGATCCCACCCCCAGCATGGATGTGACGGGAGCGCAAAGTCGCCTGGGCTTTGAAGGACGCGTGAACTTTGCGCTGCTGGCGGTGGTGGTGGCTCTGGTGCTGCTCAGTGGCCTGTGGCGCACGCCTGCGGGGTTCGAGATTGCTGGCACCCATGTCGGGCTGCCAGGGCTGGTGCGTGATGTAGGGTTGCTGGTTGTGGCATTGCTGTCGCTCAAGCTCACGCCGGCACGTGCTCACAAGGCCAATGAATTCGGCTGGGGGCCCATGCAAGAGGTTGCCAAGCTGTTTGCCGGCATCTTTTTGACCATCATTCCCGTCATTGCCATGCTCAAGGCTGGAGTGGATGGCCCGTTTGGCGCCGTAGTGCGCGCCGTGACCAATGGCGATGGCACGCCCAACCCGGCCATGTACTTCTGGGCCACCGGTGTACTGTCTTCATTCCTGGACAACGCACCAACCTATCTGGTGTTCTTCAACACCGCGGGCGGTGATCCAGCGCATCTGATGACCGATATGGCGCTGACGCTGGCGGCTATCTCTGCCGGTGCGGTCTTCATGGGAGCCAACACTTATATCGGTAATGCACCCAACCTCATGGTCAAGGCCATTGCCGAAGATCGCGGTGTCAAGATGCCCGGATTCTTTGGCTACATGATCTGGTCGGTCTGCATTCTGGTGCCGCTGCTGGTGGTGATGACCTTGATCTGGTTCTTGTAACACCCTGAGGCGCTCTGCGCCTTCCCCTGGGGGACAAAGCCATCGCTGCGAGGCAGCTCTGGCTCGGTATTTCCGAGCAGGGTACGCAGCGATGCATCAATTAAAAAAGGAGACAACGCCATGAGTCAAAAGCCCCGTATCTTGATTGCCCGAGCCATTTCACCCGAAGTGGTGCAACGCCTGCAGCAGCATTTCGAGGTGCAGTCCAATCAGGATGATGTGGTCTGGACGGCCGCGGAGCTGGCACAGCAGTTGCAGGGCAAGGATGGTGTGCTGACCACTGGTTCGCAAGCCATCGATGCCGAGCTGCTGGCTGCCTGCCCGCAGCTCAAGATCGTGGCCAATATGGCGGTGGGCTACAACAACTTCGATGTGCCGGCGATGACGGCGGCTGGCGTGCAGGGCACGAATGCCCCTGATGTGCTGACCGAGACCACGGCAGACTTTGGCTTTGCACTGCTGATGGCGACTGCACGTCGCATTTGCGAAAGCGAGCATTACCTGCGTGCCGGGCTGTGGAAAGACTGGCATTACGACCTGTTTGCCGGTGCCGAAGTGCATGGCAGCACGCTGGGCATTCTGGGCATGGGTCGCATCGGCCAGGCCATTGCCCGCCGTGCAGCCCATGGCTTTGGCATGAAGGTCATCTACCACAACCGATCTCGACTCGATGCAGCGCTGGAGGCCGAGTGCAAGGCCAGCTACGTTAGCAAGCCTGAGCTGCTGGCGCAGGCCGATCATCTGATGCTGGTGCTGCCCTTCACGGCAGAAAACCGCCACACCATTGGCGTGGCAGAGATCGCGCAGATGAAGCCCACGGCCACGCTGATCAATATTGCGCGCGGCGGCATTGTCGACGATGCGGCGCTGGCGCAGGCCTTGCGTGACAAGCGTATTGCGGCAGCGGGCCTGGATGTGTTCGAGGGAGAGCCCGCCGTGCACCCGGACCTGCTGACGGTTCCTAATGTGGTGCTGACACCTCATATCGCCAGCGCCACCAAGGGCACACGCTCTGCCATGGCGGGACTGGCGGCGGACAATTTGATCTCCTTCTTTGCCGGCAAGGGGCCGCTGACCCCTGTCAACCAGCTGGCCTGACCGGCTGGGCCAGGGGCGATTAGGCCGCATCACGTCACATCAGTTTGAGGGTGGATGCGTGGTCTGAACGCTTTGTCGGCTTTGATAATTTCTGCCCGCTTGGCACCTGTGTGCCTGGCGGGCTTTTTCATTTCAAGCGAGACAGAATGCCTTTTATCCGCACCAGCGTCCACAAGGACACCACGCCCGCTCAGCGCCAGGCCATCGTCAACGGGATTCACCAAGCTCTGATCGACGGCATCGGCATGCCTGCTGATGAGCTGTTCAACATGGTCGATGACTATGACGAGCACAAATTCTTCTTCAACCGCAGCTTCAATGGCTACAAGCGCTCGGATCGCGTGGTGGTGGTGGAGATCACCATGCGCCGCGGCCGCAGCGATGCAATGAAGCGTGCGCTGTATGCCAATATCACCGCCAATCTGGAAAAAGATGCGGGCGTGGCACCGAACGACGTGTTCATCTTCACACACGAAAACGACTACTCTGACTGGTCGGTGGGCGGCGGCAAGTTCGCCATGGCCATTGCCCAGCAGGTCGGCCCCGACGCCTGATTCTTGCGTCCGACGTTTGCGTCCTGGCTGTCACCAAGGCTGCAACGGAGCAGCCACTTTTGATTGCATTGAGTTTTTCGAGGGCCTGAGGACTGATAATTTGCCGGCGCGCTAGTGCTTGCAAACTTCAGTCTGCCAAGGCCTGGGCGAAATATTTAATAAAAACAGGCTTAAGCGCTTATCTGGTAAGCGCTGATAGCTATTAAATCAAGAGTATGAAAGGCGCGGCACGACTGTGACGATGTGGTGGCTTGGGTTGACGGCGACAGCCGTGTTGATCGTGGTTTTGCTCCTGGTGCTGCTGTGGTGGCTGCAGGGGCTGCGCCGTCAGACAGACGCCGCGCTGGGGCCGGACGCCCTGCGCTTGCAGGCCCAGCTGCTGCAAGGGCTGCAGGCCATGGACATGCGTTTGCAGCAGCTGGAGCGCAGCAGCCAGAGCACGCAGATGACGGTGGCCAAAAGCGATGGCGCGCTGGACCGCGTCACCCAGCATGTGCAGACCCAGCTGGCCCAGGCGCAGCAGGACGCGCAGCTGGCGCGGCGCGAGCAGGCGGCCGCGTTGACGGCCTTTCGTGAAGAGGTCAGCCAGTTGGCGCAGCGTTTGGCGGCGGACAGCCAGCAGGCCCGCGCAGCGCTGGCGCAAAGCAGCGGCGAGCAGACGGCCCATGTGCAGCAGCGCTTTGAGGCGCTGGCCGAAACCACGCGCGGCACGCTGGACTCGCTCAAGGGCGATATTCAGCAGCAGCTCACGCACATGAGCACGAATATGGGCGCAGCCCTCAAGGATCAGCTGGGTAGCAATGGCGAGCAACTGCGCCACCAGTTTGCCGTGCTGCAGGATGCCGTGAGCCAGCAGCTGGGCGCGCTGGCGCAAGGCCAGCAGACCACGGCCGAGCAGCTGCGCGGCACGCTCAACGAGCGGCTGGCCACGATCCAGAATGACAATGCCCTCAAGCTCGACGAGATGCGCCGCACCGTCGACGAAAAGCTGCACGCCACACTGGAGCAGCGCCTGGGCGAGTCCTTCAAGCTGGTCAGCGACCGGCTGGAGCAGGTGCACAAAGGCCTGGGCGAGATGCAGACCCTGGCGGGCAGCGTGGGCGATCTGAAGCGCGTGATGACGAATGTGAAGTCGCGCGGCACCTGGGGCGAGTTGCAGCTGGGCTCCATCATCGACAACGTGCTCACGCCCGAGCAGTACGCCAAGAACGTCAAGACCGTGCCGGGCAGCGATGAGCTGGTGGAGTTTGCAATTCGCCTGCCGGGTCGCCAGGACGAGCAGCCGGTGTGGTTGCCTATCGATGCCAAATACCCTGTCGAGCATTACCAGCGTCTGCAGGACGCGCAGGACAGCGCCGACCGCGTGGCCATCGTGGCCGCGGGCAATGCGTTCGAGACTTCGATCCGCGCCGAAGCCAAGAAAATTGCCGGCAAGTACATTGCGCCTCCTCACACCACGGACTTTGCCGTGATGTATCTGCCCACGGAAGGCCTGTTTGCCGAGGTGCTGCGTCGCCCGGGCTTGGTAGAGGCCTTGCAGAACGAAAGCCGCATCGTCGTCACTGGCCCGGCTAACCTTGCGGCCATGCTCAACAGTTTGCAGATGGGTTTCAAGACGCTGGCCATTGAAAAGCGCTCCTCGGAAGTCTGGGGCGTGCTGGGTCAGGTCAAGACCGAGTTTGGCAAGTTCGGCGAGGTGGTCGAGGCGACCCGCAAGTCGATAGATGCTGCGGCCCGCAAGTTCGATCAGGTGGGAGTGCGCACGCGCGCCATTCAGCGGCATTTACGCAATGTGCAGGACTTGCCACAAGCCGATGGGGCGCCGCTGTTTCCTGCAGTTCCCGGTCACGGCGAGCAAGCCGGTGGCGAGGGTGAAGAATGAATGCAGCCTTGCTGCGCCTGATCCTGGCGCAAATCTGCATTCATGCCTGTATGACTGGCATGCGCATGGCAACGCCACTGCTGGCGCTCAAGAAGGGCTATAGCGCAGCAGCGGTGGGCATGTTGCTGGCGCTGTTTGCGCTGACCCAGGTCTTCTTGTCTTTGCCGGCCGGGCGCTATGCCGATCGCCATGGCCTCAAGCGTCCGCTCATCATCAGTGTGATTGCGGCCAGTTGCGGGGCTGGGGTAGCCGTTCTGTTCCCGCTGTACCCCGTGCTGTGCCTGAGTGCGCTGTTGACGGGCGGCGCCGCAGGTACGGCTTTGATTGCCTTGCAGCGCCATGTAGGCCGCATGGCGCATAACAAGGACGAATTGCGCAAGGTCTTCAGCTGGCTGGCGATTGGTCCGGCCATTTCTAATTTTCTGGGCCCGTTTGCTGCCGGGCTGCTGATTGACTATGCGGGTGGCGAGGCAGCCAGTGAAACCGGCTTCAGGGCTGCCTTTCTCTTGCTGACCCTGATGCCGTTGGCAGCCTGGTTCTGGGTCAGTGTGGTGGAGGAGTTGCCTCCCATACAGCATGCCGGTGCGCATAAGAAAGCCACGGCCTGGGATTTGGTGCAGAACCGGGGCTTCAGGCGCTTGCTGCTGCTGAACTGGGCACTGTCTTCATGCTGGGATGTGCACACCTTTGTCGTTCCCATTCTGGGTCATGAGCGAGGCCTTCCTGCATCGGTGATCGGCTCTATCCTGGGCGCGTTCGCCATTGCTGCAGCAGTCATTCGCTTGCTGGTGCCTGTCATCACACGCCACTTGGCGGAGTGGCAGGTGGTGCTGGGAGCCATGACTTTGGCCTGTGGGCTTTTTATTGCCTACCCTTTCATGCCGGGGGCCTGGACGATGGGGGCTTGCTCCGTCTTGCTGGGCGTTGTGTTGGGTTCGGTGCAACCCATGGTGATGAGCATGATTCATCAGATCACCCCGCCAGAGCGTCATGGAGAAGCGTTGGGTTTGCGCATGATGGCCATCAATGGCTCGAGTGTGGTGATGCCGGTTCTGTTTGGCTCATTGGGAACCGTGGTGGGGGTCTCAGCCTTGTTCTGGGCTGTGGGCGTGCTGGTAGGCGTTTCTTCACGCCTTCCCTGGCTGATCGGCAAGCAAGATATGCCTGAGAGTGAGTGGAGGGCGCCTTAAGCCGGGGCGATGATTCATCCAAGAAAAAGAGCGCCGTCATGGGCGCTCTTTTTCTTGTGGAGGGGCTTACAGCTCTTCGACTCTGCGAGCCGGGTAGCTGTCCCAGCTCTGGCAACCGGGGCAGTGCCAGAAATGGGTGCGGGCCTCAAAGCCGCAGGCCGCGCAGCGGTAGCGGGTCAGTGGCTTGGTGGCATGGTTCAGGGCTTTTTGTACGGTGCCGTGATATTGCTCTTCCGTCAGCGTTTCGCCCTCCAGCCACTGGGCAGCGGCAACCAAAGAGGACTCGTGTTCCAGGTGCTGGACCAGACGCAGGCGACCAGGGGCTGCGCCATCTCCGCTCTTTTGATCGAGAGTGACCAGTGCTTGCAGTAAATCCAGCGACGGCGCTTGCTCATAGTGCTTGAGCAGCAGGCTGCGGGCCTCGCTGACGAGGCCAGTCGCTTCGGCAACTTCTACCAGCAGGTTGGCGGCCAGTGGCAGAGCGGCAGGGCTGTTCTGGGCCAGAGCCTTCAGGCTGGCAAAGGCATCGCGCGATTCGCCCTGGCGATGCTGCAGCTGGGCCAGTTCCAGACGTGGTCGCGGTGCCTGCGGCGCTGTCTCCAGTGCTTGCTGCAGCTGTGAGAAAGCCTTGTCCAGTTGCCCATGGGCAACCTGTGCCTGCGCATCCTCGCACAGGTAATGGGCCAGGCGGGTACTGAAGTCCCCCTGACCTGCTGCCTGCATTTTGCGAACAATGGCTGCTGCCTGAGCCCAGTCTCTGGAGCGCTCATAAATGGCCAGAAGAGCCAGCCTTGCTTCGCCCTCGTACTGGGTTCCATCCAGACGGTGCAGTGCCTCTTCGGCTCGGTCCAGCAGGCCAGCCTTGAGAAAGTCCTGCGCCAGAGCGTGCTGCGCGCGATCGCGATCTGGGCGAGAAAGATCGGCTCGGCTGAGCAGGTGCTCGTGTACACGCACAGCCCGGTTGTATTCGCCACGGCGGCGAAACAGATTGCCCAGTGCAAAGTGCAGCTCTGTGGTGTCGGGGTCGTTCTGGACGGCCTCGATAAAGGCATCAATGGCCTTGTCCTGCTGTTCATTGAGCAGAAAGTTCAGGCCCTTGAAATAGGCTTTGGGGGCCTGACGGTTGTCGGCGCGCACTTGGCGCAAGTCCCAGCGGGAGGCCAGCCAGCCCAGCACAAAAGCCACGGGCAGGCCCAGCAAGATCCAAGTCAGATTAAATTCCATGCAAGTCGCTCGGTGCGGTGATCGAAGAGGAGTTCTGTTCCTTGGCTGCTGCATTGGAAGCAGAGGCTGGCGAGGCAGGTGCTTGCTGCGCTGCGTGAGCCTCGCGGGCGGCACTGCGATGTTTGAGCCATCGCGGCACCATGCCAAGCACGCCGACAAACAGGCCCAGCGTAAAAGCTGCCAGCACTACCAGCACCAGCGGCGCGGTCCAGGCCGTGCCAAAGAAAAAGTGCACGGTGGCGTCTTGCTGGTTATTCAGAGCGAAAGCGAACAGAGTGAAAAAAATGGCTGCCTTGAGCAGCCACAGCAGGTATTTCATGCTTCCCTTGTGCCTCTAATGTGACGGGAAGATTTTAGGCCAGCCTATGCCCAGACTGGCAAACGAACACGACGTCTGTGTAAAAGGACTCTGACGCCGTCTAGCCTCAGGCGGGCTGAGATTGTGATCCAGAGGAGTCGCTGTTCTTGAGGTTGTCCACGGCTTCGCGCAAAGCCTTGCCGGGCTTGAAATGCGGCACGCGCTTGGAGGGTACCTGGACGGATTCGCCGGAGCGAGGGTTGCGGCCTATGCGAGGCTGACGATGGTTGATGGCAAAGCTGCCAAAGCCGCGAATTTCAATGCGGTGACCGCGTACCAGGGCATCGCTGACTGCATCCAGAATGGTTTTGACGGCCAGTTCGGCATCGCGTTGGTTGAGTTGGCCAAATTGGGCGGCAAGTTCTTCGACGAGATCGGATCGGGTCATCGGGATGGCTAAGGCTTGGTTGAAAACAACAACGGGCGCACAGGGCGCCCGTTGTCTTTGACGCTTAGCGGTCAGTCAGGCGAGCTGGCTGACCTGCTGAGGCAAGTGATTACTTGTCAGCGTCCAGCTTGGCGCGCAGCAGAGCGCCAAGGCTGGTGGTACCAGCGTTTTCCTTGGAGGACTGAGCCGACAGAGAAGCCATGGCTGTCTGCTGTTCAGCGTGATCCTTTTGCTTGATGGACAGCTGGATGTTGCGGCTCTTGCGATCCACGTTCACCACCACAGCAGTCACTTCGTCGCCTTCCTTCAGGACGGAACGAGCATCTTCCACGCGGTCTTGCGAGATTTCGGAAGCGCGCAGGTAGCCGATGATGTCTTCACCCAGGTCGATTTCAGCGCCCTTGGCGTCCACGGTCTTGACCTTACCGGTCACGATCTGGCCCTTGTCGTTCACGGTCACGAAGGTCGTGAAGGGATCGCTGTCCAGCTGCTTGATGCCCAGGGAGATGCGCTCGCGCTCAACGTCCACGGCCAGCACGATGGCTTCGACTTCTTGACCCTTCTTGTAGTTACGAACGGCGGCTTCGCCAGCTTCGTTCCACGACAGGTCAGACAGGTGCACCAGGCCGTCGATACCGGCAGCCAGACCCACGAACACGCCGAAGTCGGTGATGGACTTGATGGGGCCCTTCACGCGGTCGCCGCGCTTGGTGTTCTGAGCGAATTCTTGCCAGGGGTTAGCCTTGCACTGCTTCATGCCCAGGGAGATGCGACGCTTGTCTTCGTCGATTTCCAGAACCATGACTTCCACTTCGTCGCCCAGGGACACGAGCTTGGTAGGAGCGATGTTCTTGTTGGTCCAGTCCATTTCGGAAACGTGCACCAGGCCTTCGATGCCGGGTTCCAGTTCCACGAATGCGCCGTAGTCAGCGATGTTGGTGACCTTACCGAACAGGCGAGTAGCGGAGGGGTAGCGACGTGCAACGCCCATCCATGGGTCGTCGCCCATTTGCTTCAGACCCAGAGACACGCGGTTCTTTTCGGTGTCGAACTTCAGGATCTTGGCAGTGATTTCCTGACCAGCAGTCACCACTTCGGAAGGGTGACGTACACGGCGCCATGCCATGTCGGTGATGTGCAGCAGGCCGTCGATACCGCCCAGGTCCACGAACGCACCGTATTCGGTGATGTTCTTGACCACGCCCTGAACGATAGCGCCTTCCTTCAGGGTTTCCATCAGCTTGGCGCGCTCTTCGCCCATGGAGGCTTCCACCACAGCGCGGCGCGACAGCACCACGTTGTTGCGCTTGCGGTCCAGCTTGATGACCTTGAATTCCAGGGTCTTGTTTTCGAAGGGAGTCAGGTCCTTGATAGGACGTGTGTCGATCAGCGAACCGGGCAGGAAAGCGCGGATGCCGTTGACCAGAACGGTCAGACCGCCCTTGACCTTGCCGGAAGTGGTGCCGGTCACGAATTCGCCAGACTCCAGAGCCTTTTCCAGGGCCAGCCAGGAAGCCAGACGCTTGGCGGTGTCGCGCGACAGGATGGTGTCGCCGTAGCCGTTTTCGATGGAGCCGATGGCCACGGACACGAAGTCACCCACTTGGACTTCGATTTCGCCCTGGTCGTTCTTGAACTCGTCCAGAGGCACATAAGCTTCCGACTTCAGGCCTGCGTTCACCACCACGAAGTTGTGCTCAACGCGCACGACTTCAGCGGTGATAACTTCGCCAGGACGCATTTCGGTGCGTGTCAACGACTCTTCAAAAAGGGCGGCAAAAGATTCAGACATGTAGTTCCTTGACCGCAGACAGGTTTCCGGCAGCACCATTGCCACCGTTTTTATGACTGAGTGCGGAGGGTTGCGGGTTTTGAGGCCCACGGGGTTAAAGGTTAACAACCTTGCTGCCGGCTCGCGTTCTGCGAAAACCTGACATCAAGGGCCAACAAGCCAGCTGCGGGGCTGCGCCTGATAAATCAAGAGCGGCCAAACGGCTGGCGTTCCTGCCACCACGTCAGCACCTGGGCAACCACTTGTTCAATGGTCATCTCGGAGCTGTCGAGCTGCAAAGAATCCTCGGCGGGCTTGAGTGGCGCAGTCGCGCGATTCATGTCGCGTGCGTCGCGTGCCTCAAGGTCTGCCAAAAGGGTGCACATATTAGCTGAAATCCCTTTGGAAATCAACTGTTTATAGCGGCGCTCCGCGCGGCACTGGGCAGAGGCCCATAAATAGACCTTCAGCGGCGCATGGGGAAAGATCACCGTACCCATGTCGCGGCCATCGGCCACCAGGCCTGGCAGGGCTTGAAAAGACAGCTGCAGATCGACCAGCGCGCTGCGCACGGCGGGCAGGGCGGACACGCGCGAGGCGTTCATTCCTGCTTCTTCGCTGCGAATGGCCTGGCTGATGTCTTCATTGCCCAGCCACACGCGCTGCTGCGCATCGAAGCGAATGGGCATTTCCAGCGCCATCTCGGCAATGGCTTCCTCGTTCGATTCATCCAGCGCCAGACCTGCGCGCGATGCGGCCAGGCCTGTGATGCGGTAGAGCGCCCCCGAGTCCAGTGGCTGGTAGCCCAGCGCCTTGGCCACTTCAGCGGCAATCGTGCCCTTGCCCGAGGCCGTGGGGCCGTCAATGCAGATCACGGGAATGCGCTCGCGCTCGGTTTCGCTGACCGAGAACAGCGCCTCGAAATAGTCGGGAAAGGTCTTGGCCACGCACTTGGGGTCTTCAATGCGCACGGGCAGCTTGGCGGGATTGAAGGCGGCCAGCGAGAAGCACATGGCGACGCGGTGGTCGTCATAGGTGTGGATGCTGGCGGCTTTCCATGCCGATTTACTGGCGGGAGGCGTGACGCGGATATAGTCCGCGCCTTCTTCCACGGTGGCACCCAGCTTGCGCAGCTCAATCGCCATGGCTGCGATGCGGTCGGTTTCCTTGACGCGCCAGCTGGCGATATTGCGCAGCGTGGTGGTGCCATCGGCATACAAGGCCATGGTGGCCAGCGTCATGGCCGCATCGGGGATGTGGTTGCAGTCGAGGTCAATGGCCTTCAGGGGCCAACTGCCACGCGACACTTCTAGCCAGTTGGGGCCGCTTTCCACTTGTGCGCCCATGGCCTGGGCGGCTTCGATAAAGCGGATATCGCCTTGGATCGAATCCTGGCCCACGCCCAGAATACGGATGCTCTTGGGCTCCGCCGCGTTGTCGGCGTCCGCTTCATCGGTCGTGCCGGTGGCAATGGCCCCCAGGGCGATGAAGTAGCTGGCGGAAGAGGCATCGGCCTCGACGTGAATATCGCCGGGCGATTGATAGCGGCTGCCGGCCGGAATCACGAAGCGCTGCCAGTTCTCGTTCTTCACGGCAATGCCGAAGCGCGCCAGCAGCTCCAGCGTGATGTGGATATAGGGCTTGGAGATCAGCTCGCCCACCACCTCGATGGTGATGTCACGATCCTTGGCCAGCAGGGGTAGGGCCATGAGCAGCGAGGTCAGGAACTGGCTGGAGACATCGCCGCGTACCTTGATGGACTCGCTGCTCAGCTGGCTGAAGTCGGGCTGGCCGATCTTCAGCGGCGGAAAGCCTTCGTCCTTCAGATAGTCGATCTTGCAGCCCAGTTGGCGCAGTGCATCGACCAGATCGCCAATGGGTCGCTCGTACATGCGGGGCACGCCCGTCATCTCGAAATTGCCGCCCAGCACCGAGAGAGCTGCCGTCAGTGGGCGCATGGCCGTTCCGGCATTGCCCAGGAACAAGGTGGCCGCCGTGCCTGCGGGCAACTGGCCGCCAATACCGGTGACTTCAATGGACTGACCGGGCGTCACAGCATCGGGCGTGATCTTGCAGCCCAGTTGCTTGAGGCCGGTCAGCATGACCTGGGTGTCGTCAGAGTCCAGCAGGTCGTGGATGGTGGTCGTGCCCTGGCTCAGAGCAGCCAGCAGCAGCACGCGGTTGGAGATGCTTTTGGAGCCGGGCAGGCTGACCGTTCCGTTGGCGGAGTCCAGAGCGGGCAGATCCAGAAATTCGGTGGTGAACATGACGCGATCCAGCAGATGAAGAGTGTGGAAGCTGCGCTTTCAGCTTTGAAGCAAATGGTGAAAGCGCACTTTCTATAAGAGCAACTGACATTCCTGAGGGCATGTCAGCTGCTGCGGGCCTTAGATTTTGGAGGGGCGCTTGCCGTTCATGGACCAGTGGGCGCGAGCCGAGCTGGCCAGCGCCAAACGGTCCTGCAGGCCCTGGCCGTCATTGGATTGCATCAGGCCTTCAAGCAGCTCCAGCGCAGCGCGAAAGTTGCGTGACTGGGTCAGCACCTGTTCACGGTTGGCCAGCAGCACATCGCGCCAGAGCTTGGGGTCGCCCGCGCCAATGCGAGTGAAGTCGCGAAAACCGGGGCCGGCCAGTGACAGCACCTCGTCGGCCTGGGGCTGGTTCAGCACGCTTTGCATCATGGCAAACGCCAGCAGATGCGGCAGGTGGCTGACGGTGGCCAGCGCGCTGTCATGCGCCTCGGGCGACATGGCCTGAACGTGGCAGCCCAGGGCTTGCCACAGTGCCTGGGCGCGGCTCAGGTGGGCGGTCAGTGTGCGCTCGGTGGGCGTCAAGATGACTTGCGCGCCCTGGTACAGATTGGCGTCGGCATGTTCCACACCCGCCACTTCCTTGCCGGTGATGGGGTGGGCGGGCACAAAGCTGCCGATCTGGTCGCGCAGCGCCGTGCGGGCAGCCTGCACCACATCCACCTTGGTCGAGCCCACATCCATGATCATCATCTGCGGCGTGACCAGATGTTTGATGGACTTCAGCGTGGCTTCGGTAGCTGCTACGGGCACGGCCAGCAGCACCAGGTCTGCGCCCGCTGCGGCCAGCAGGGCCGAGGGGGCTTCCACATCGATCACACCCATCTGGCGGGCGCGTTCGGTCGTGGATGGCGATTTGCTGTAGCCCACCACGCGTTTGACCAGACCGGCTTTCTTCAGGGCCAGGGCGAACGAGCCGCCCATCAGCCCGCAGCCAATCAAGCCAAGCTGCTCGAAGGGCTGCAATTGTGCACTTGCCATCACTTGCTCACCGGGTAGGTGCCCAGCACCTTGTAGAACGCGCACAGGCCTTGCAGCTCTTGCAGGGCAGCGGCCACATTGGCTTCGGCGGGGTGGCCTTCGATGTCGATATAGAAGTAATACTCCCACTGGCCGGTACGGGCGGGGCGCGACTCAAAGCGCGTCATCGATACGCCGTGCTTTTTCAGCGGCACCAGCAGGTCGTGCACGGCACCCGAATGGTTGGGCACGGACACCACCAGGCTGGTGGAGTCATGGCCGCTGGGCGGCGCAGTGTTCAGCGTGTGCGGCAGGCAGATGACGGCAAAACGCGTGCGGTTGTAGGCGTCGTCCTGAATCGCGTGGCTGACGATATGCAGGCCAAACTGCTGCGCAGCGCGCTCGCTGGCAATGCCAGCCCAGTTGGGGTGCAGGGCCGCCAAGCGGGCGCCTTCGGCATTGCTTTCCACGGGGCGACGCTCCGCATGGGGCAGATGCTTGGACAGCCAGCCCTGGCACTGTGCCAGCGCCTGCGGGTGGGCGGCCACGACTTCGATGCCTTCCAGATCGGCGCTGGTGCGCATCAGATTGTGGCGAATCAGCATGCTGACTTCGCCCACCACGTGGCAGGGGGTGTGCAGGAACATGTCCAGCGAGCGCGTGACAACGCCTTCGTTGGAGTTTTCCACGCCTACCACGCCGTACTGGGCGCTGCCTGCGGCCGTGGCGTGAAAGACTTCTTCAAAGCTGCTGCAGTACATCAGGTCAGCTGCGCCGCCGAAGTACTGAATCGCCGCTTCTTCGCAGAACGTACCGGCTGGGCCCAGCACGGCCACGCGCTGGGGCGATTCCAGCGCCAGGCAGGCCGACATGATTTCGCGCCAGATGGCTGCTACGTGCGCGCCCTTCAGTGGGCCGGGGTTGTTGCGCTTGATCTTCTCGATCACCTGGGCCACGCGGTCGGGGCGAAAGAACGCCGAGCCTTCTTTTTTCTTGAGCTCACCCACTTGCTCGGCCACATGGGCGCGCTGGTTGACCAGTTCCAGCAACTGGCGATCCAGCGTGTCGATCTGGTTGCGAAGCGTCAGCAGCTCGGGGCTGGCTTGGGGTTCTTGGCTCATGAAGTCCTCTGTTTTTGATAGCTGTCAGCGCTTGTCAACCAATGATTTCAATGCTTTTTATGGCTGAAATCGTTGCTTGGCATGCGCTGCCAGCTCATCTTTTCTGATCAGTGCGTATGTCTTGCGCGGCAGGCTCAGGCCTGGCGCTGCTCGAAGTCCTGCATATAGGCGACCAGCGCCTGCACGCCTTCCATCGGCATGGCGTTGTAGATGCTGGCGCGCATGCCGCCCACGGACTTGTGGCCCTTGAGCTGCAGCAGACCGGCTTCCTTGGCACCCGCCAGGAAGGCATCGTTGCGCGATTCGTCACGCAGGAAGAAGGGAATATTCATGCGCGAGCGGCAGTTCTCCGCCACCTTGTTCACGTAAAAGCGCGACTGGTCCACATAGTCGTAGAACAGCTTGGCCTTGGCGATATTGCGCGCTTCCATCGCGGCCACGCCGGTCAGCTTGCCTTCTTTTTGCTGCTTGAGCCATTTGAAAGTCAGGCCAGCCATGTAGATGCCCCAGGTGGGGGGCGTGTTGTACATGCTGCCGTTGTCGGCCACGATTTTGTAATCGAAGGCGCTGGGGCAGATAGGCAGGGCGTGGCCCAGCAGATCTTCGCGCACGATGACGATGGTCAGGCCCGCAGGGCCGATGTTCTTTTGCGCGCCACCAAAGGCCAGGCCCACGCGGCTCCAGTCAATGCTGCGCGAAGCGACATGCGAGGAAAAGTCGATGACCAGCGGTGCGTCCGAGCCCAGTGCCTTCAGATCGGGCAGTTCCTGAAACTCCACGCCGTGGATGGTTTCGTTGCTGCAGATGTGCACATAGCTGGCGCCACGGCTCAGGTTCCAGCTGCTGGCGGCGGGAATCGTGGTGTATTCGCTGTCCTTGGCGGTGGCGGCGATATGCGCGTCACTGGCGTACTTGGCGGCTTCCTTGGCCGACTTCTGGCTCCAGCTGCCGGTGACCACAAAATCGGCCACACCAGCGCGCGACAGGTTCATAGGGACGATGGCGTTTTCGGCAATGCCGCCGCCTTGCATGAACAAAATCTTGAAGTTGGCAGGCACGGCCAGCAGCTCGCGCAGGTCGGCTTCTGCGGCTTCGTAAATGCTGATGAACTCCTTGCCGCGATGGCTCATTTCCATCACGCCCATGCCGGAGCCGTGCCAGTCCAGCATTTCGGCGGCTGCGGTTTGCAGCACTTCTTCAGGGATGGCGGCGGGGCCTGCGGAGAAGTTAAAAGGGCGGTTCATCAGATTTACGCTCAAAACATGTGAAAGCGCTTATGTAGCTTGCGCTTTCAGCTATCAAAAACATTGCGCCACGGGCATGTGTGCATGCCGCGTGGCGTCTGGTCCAGAGCAGGCCGGTGAAGGGCCTGCATTTTTTCAGGAGGCGTCGCCGGGCTCGGCTGCACCTTCGGCGCTGTCGCTGGCTGTGCCTTGGGCGGCTTGGGTTTCGTCGCCCTCTGCACCTTCGTCAGCGTTATCGCCAGAGCTGTCGTTCGCATCGTTTTCCACAATGCGCTGCAGGCCGATCAGCTTGGCGCCTTCGTCCAGGTTGATCAGCGTCACGCCCTGTGTGGCGCGGCCCAGTTCGCGGATTTCGGCCACGCGGGTACGCACCAGCACGCCGGTGTCGGTAATCAGCATGATCTCGTCTTCCGGTGCGACCAGGGTGGCGGCCACGACCTTGCCGTTGCGCTCGGACTGCTGGATCGCAATCATGCCCTTGGTGCCACGGCCGTGGCGCGTGTATTCGCTGATCGCGGTGCGCTTGCCGTAGCCGTTTTCGGTGGCGGTCAACACGCTTTGCGAGCCTTCTGCCACATTGCCGGTGCCGTCGTCGGCCTCGGCCACCAGCATGGCAATCACGCTTTGCGTCTCGTCGATGTTCATGCCGCGCACGCCGCGCGCGTTGCGGCCCATGGGGCGCACATCGTTTTCATCAAAGCGCACGGCCTTGCCGCCATCGCTGAACAGCATCACGTCATGCTTGCCGTCGGTCAGCGCTGCACCAATCAGGTAGTCGCCTTCGTCCAGGCCCACGGCGATGATGCCGGCCTTGCGGGGGTTGCTGAACTCGGTCAGCGCCGTCTTCTTGACGGTGCCCATGCTGGTGGCCATGAAGACGTAGTGATCTTCGGGGAATGTGCGGTTTTCACCGGTCAGCGGCAGCACCACGTTGATCTTCTCGCCATCCTGCAGCGGGAACATATTGACGATGGGGCGACCACGCGAGCCGCGCGAGCCCGATGGCACTTCCCAGACCTTGAGCCAGTACATGCGGCCACGGTTGGAGAAGCACAGCAGGTAGTCGTGCGTGTTGGCGATGAAGAGCTGGTCGATCCAGTCGTCTTCCTTGGTGGCTGTAGCCTGCTTGCCGCGCCCGCCGCGCTTCTGGGCACGGTATTCGCTCAAAGGCTGGCTCTTGATATAGCCGGTGTGCGAGAGCGTCACTACCATGTCGGTGGGGGTGATCAGATCTTCGGTGGACAGGTCTTGCGCGCTGTACTCGACGGTGGAGCGGCGCTCGCCCTTCTTGTTCTGGCCGAACTCGGCCTTCACGGTGTTCAGCTCTTCACCAATGATGGTGGAGACGCGCTCGGGCTTGGCCAGGATGTCCAGCAGGTCTTCGATGACCGCCATGATGTCCTTGTACTCAGCCACGATCTTGTCTTGCTCCAGACCGGTCAGGCGCTGCAGACGCATCTGCAGAATTTCCTGGGCCTGGGTTTCGGAGAGGCGATACAGACCGTCTTGCTGCATGCCGAATTCGACTTCCAGACCTTCGGGGCGGTAGTCGTCGGCATTGACCACACCGCCATCGGTGCGGGTGCGGGTCAGCATCTCGCGCACCAGCTTGCTGTCCCAGCTCTTTTCCATCAGCGCGGCCTTGGCCACGGGAGGTGTGGGAGCGTTGCGGATGATGGCGATGAAGTCGTCGATATTGGCCAGCGCAACGGCCAAGCCTTCCAGCACGTGGCCGCGGTCGCGTGCCTTGCGCAGCTCGAACACGGTGCGACGGGTCACCACTTCGCGGCGGTGTTCCAGGAAGACCTGAATCAGATCCTTCAGATTGCACAGCTTGGGTTGGCCATTGACCAGCGCCACCATGTTCATGCCGAAGGTGTCCTGCAGCTGGGTCAGCTTGTACAGGTTGTTGAGCACCACCTCAGGCACTTCGCCGCGCTTGAGCTCGATCACCAGACGCATGCCGGACTTGTCCGACTCGTCCTGAATATGGCTGATGCCTTCGATCTTCTTCTCGTGCACCAGCTCGGCCATGCGCTCCTGCAGCGTCTTCTTGTTGACCTGATAGGGCAGCTCATCAACGATGATGGACTGGCGCTGGCCCTTGTCGATGTCCTCGAAGTGGCACTTGGCGCGCATCACCACGCGGCCGCGACCGGTGCGATAGCCTTCCTTGACGCCGTTGATGCCGTAGATGATGCCGGCGGTGGGGAAGTCGGGCGCGGGGATGATCTCCATCAATTCATCAATGGACGCGTCGGGGTTCTGCAGCAAGTGCAGGCAGCCATCGACCACTTCATTGAGGTTGTGCGGAGGAATATTCGTGGCCATGCCCACGGCAATGCCCGAAGAGCCATTGACCAGCAGGTTGGGCAGGCGCGTGGGAAGCACCAGCGGCTCTTGCTCCGAGCCGTCGTAGTTGGGGCCGAAATCTACGGTCTCTTTATCAATATCAGCCAGCGTTTCGTGGGCGATCTTGGAGAGACGGATTTCCGTGTAACGCATGGCAGCGGCGCTGTCGCCGTCCACCGAGCCGAAGTTGCCCTGACCATCGACCAGCATGTGGCGCAGCGAGAAGTCCTGCGCCATGCGCACGATGGTGTTGTAGACCGCGATGTCGCCGTGAGGGTGGTATTTACCGATCACGTCACCGACGATACGTGCGGACTTCTTATAAGGACGGTTCCAGTCGTTATTGAGTTCGTGCATCGCGTACAGAACACGGCGGTGCACAGGCTTGAGGCCATCACGCGCATCAGGAAGCGCCCGGCCCACGATCACGCTCATGGCGTAATCGAGATAACTGCGACGCATCTCCTCTTCAAGGCTGATGGGCAGAGTTTCTTTAGCAAACTGGGTCATGTCTAGTGATACTTTGACGGCTGGAAAGCGACCATTTTAGGTCGAATGGCGTGTGGCAGCAGAGCAACATAACTTAGGAATTACATAGCTGTCCTACTTGTTGGAGCTTAGTTGACAACACTCTTGCATGTTACGTATGGCACAATCGTTTCAACGTTTTTGGTGATGGTCACTGATGACGTCCACAGATTCGCAGCCCTGCTGCGGCTTTTTCCCCAAGAGGAGAACCATGAAGAAACTGAACAAAGTGGCGATGTTGTTTGCCTCTGCTGCCCTCGTGACGGCCGCTGGCGCACAAGTGAAGGCTGCTGACGGTGGCAAGACTATCGACAACTGGCAAAACGGCACCAGCGAGCTGGTGTGGAAGAACGGCACGAACGAACTGTGCTGGCGCGATGCCAACTGGACACCTGCTACCGCTGCTGAAGGTTGCGACGGCGCTCTGGTCAAGCAAGTGGCTGCTCCTGCTCCCGCTGTTGTGGCTCCTCCCGTTGCTCCCCAGCCCGCAGTTGCATCCAAGGTTACTTACTCTGCTGACGCTTTCTTCGACTTCGACAAGTCCGTGCTGAAGCCCGCAGGTAAGGAAAAGCTGGATGACCTGACCGGCAAGATCAAGGACATCAACCTGGAAGTCATCATCGCCGTGGGTCACACTGACTCCGTGGGCTCCGATGCTTACAACCAGAAGCTGTCGGTGCGTCGCGCTGAAGCTGTGAAGGCTTACCTGGTGTCCAAGGGCATCGAAAAGAGCCGTGTGTACACCGAAGGTAAGGGCGAGAAGCAACCCGTGGCAGACAACAAGACTGCTGCTGGCCGCGCTCAAAACCGTCGCGTGGAAATCGAAGTTGTGGGCACCAAGGCTGCTCAGTAATCTTTCGATTGCGACACAAGAAAGCCCCGGCAACGGGGCTTTTTTTATGCCTGATTCATTGCTGTAATCGCGGACAATGGCAGCATGAACAACACTATCAATGCCGACCCTGCAGAACTGGAGAAATTCTCCAGCTTGGCCCATCGCTGGTGGGATCCCGAGAGTGAATTCAAACCACTGCATCAGATTAATCCTTTGAGGCTTGACTGGATCAATGCGCAGGCTCCTCTGGCTGATCAGCGAGTTCTGGATGTGGGCTGTGGCGGCGGAATTCTGGCGGACTCTATGGCTCGAAAAGGGGCCAAGGTTGTGGGCATTGATCTGGCGACCAAGGCTTTGCGTGTTGCGCAGTTGCATGCGCTGGAGACGGAGACGCCGAATATTCAGTACCACGAAGTGAGTGTCGAGCAACTGGCGCAGGAGCAACCGGGCAGCTTTGACGTAGTTACCTGCATGGAGATGCTGGAGCATGTGCCCGATCCTGCATCCATCGTTCGAGCTTGTGCTGAGCTGGTCAAGCCTGGTGGCTGGGTGTTTTTCTCCACTATCAATCGCAACGCCAAAGCTTTTGCGCTAGCAATTGTGGCGGCCGAGTATTTGCTCAAGATGATTCCCAAGGGGACGCACGAATACGCCAAATTGTTGCGCCCTAGCGAGGTTTCGCGCTTTGCACGCGAAGCCGGCCTGGATGTGCAAGGCAGCAAAGGCATGGAGCACAACCCGATCTCGGGCCGTTATTGGCTCAGCAATGACACTTCGGTCAATTACATGCTGGCAACACGCCGCCCGCAGGGGTGATAGCCATGTGGAAGCACGTTCGAGCCGTTCTTTTTGATCTGGATGGTACTTTGATTGACAGCGCTCCTGATTTGGGTGCCGCAGCGGACAAGATGCGCGTGGATCGCGGTATGCCATCGCTGTCGCTCAATGCCTACCGCCATATGGCCGGAGCTGGTGCGCGTGGAATGCTTGGCATTGCATTTGGAATGACGCCAGAGTCTGCAGGCTTTGCGGAAATGCGTGAAGAGTTCTTTCGCAATTATGAGCAATGCATGACCGAGCGCACCTATGCTTTTGAGGGTGTGCCTGAGTTGATCCAGGCCTTGGAGGCTGGTCCGTTGTTGTGGGGGGTGGTGACCAACAAGTCCATGCGCTTCACCGACCCGCTAACTCGTCAGATGCCCTTGTTTGCTCAGGCTGCGGCTGTGGTGAGTGGGGACACGACTCCGCATTCCAAGCCGCACCCAGAGCCTCTTTTTGAGGCTGCGCGACGTATGCAGATTGCTCCCGAATATTGCATCTATGTCGGAGATGATGAGCGTGATATCCAGGCGGGTGCTGCAGCGGGTATGAAAACAGTAGCAGCACGCTACGGCTACCTGGGTGCAACGGAAGATACGGCCCATTGGGGGCCGATGCGCATATCAATTCACCACTTGAGCTGTTGAAGTTACTGGGATGAGGCTAGAATAGGTAACTTAGGGGCTGTCCTGGTTTCGACGTGGGTTCGGGACCGGTGCGGTGCATGTCGAGCTTGAGTGACGCTCGTAAATCTCCATTCAAAAAACTAACTGCAAACGACGAACGTTTCGCACTCGCCGCTTAATCCGGTGAGCCTTGCAACAGCACGCTAGTGGGCTGGGCAAGGGGGTAGCAATACCTCCAGGCTGCAAGGGAATTTACATTAGCTGGCTGGATACCGGGCTTCTTGGTATTTGGCGAGATTTTAGGAAGCTGGCTACCCAAGCAGCGTGTGCCTGCGCGGTTTGGGTAGCGAGACTTAAAACAGAGCACTAAACATGTAGATCTGTCCGGCGAAGGCTTGCGGACGCGGGTTCAATTCCCGCCAGCTCCACCATCCACCAAAACAAAGGCCACCAAGTACATACACTTGGTGGCCTTTTTTATTGGTAAATCAGTATCTTGCAGAGCAGCAGCGTACAGGGGTGAACATTGACAGCCAAGCTGTGACCGGGGAACATAACGGGGAACAGAGCGACGTTTTTGATCTTTACCGGGGAACGGGGAGGGTTACCGGGGAACACGATAGGCACTGCAGCCCCGTTTTCTCTCTATAGACCACCCTTGAACGCGGAACGTCGTCGCCGGGGAACATCTCCATGGAATCTTTTAAAGCCGGGGAACATGCCAATGCTGACGGATGCTCAATGTCGTAACGCCATATGCCCGCCTGATAAAAAACGGGCACGTTTGACGGATTCAAGTGGGCTGTATCTGGAAATCAGTCCAGGAGGGTCCAGGCGCTGGTTTCAGAAAATTTACCGAGATGGCAAAGAAACCCGGCTGGCGCTAGGGAGCTACCCGGCGGTGAGCTTGACGGCTGCCAGGCGAGCCAGAGACGCTGCAAAGTTGCAAAAAGCCGACGGAGTGGATCCGATACAGGCGCGCAAAGTTGAGCGACTGAAGGCCAGTAATCCTGCTGGTGACAGTTTTCAAGTCGTTGCGCTGGAGTGGTACGAAAAGCAGGAACCTCAATGGAGCGAATCGCACGCTGTACGCGCTAAGCGCCAGTTTGAACGGGATTTATTCCCTTGGCTGGGTGAGAGGCGGTTGGCGGATATCGAGCCGGTTGAGCTTTTGGCTGCGCTGCGCGGCGTTGTTGCACAAATGCCGGTCGCAGCTGAGGTAGGCTCGGGAGATGAGAGAGACGAGCTGGGGTCGGGTTAAGTACCGCACAACGAACTGGAAGGCTTACAACGCAGCGTTGAAGGCGCGAGGTGAGCTGACCATTTGGCTCGATAGGGATATGCAGTGGCTAGCTCGGCCCACGGGCAAGCGTGGTCGTTGCCAGAAGTTCTCAGATGCGGCCATCCAGTTTTGCCTGACCATCAAGTGCTTGTTTGGCCAGCCCTTGCGCCAGACACTGGGCCTGGTTGAGTCGCTATTGGGTATGGCAGGCCTGCATTGGCCAGTGCCCGACTACAGCACGGTGTGTCGCAGGCAAAAGAGCTTGGATGTGCAGGTGCGCTACCGTGCAAGTGACAAAGGCTTGCACATGCTGGCCGACTCCACGGGCATCAAGTTCTTGGGCGAAGGTGAGTGGAAAACCAAAAAGCACGGTGCCGAGAGCCGCCGCCAGTGGCGCAAGGTGCATCTGGGTATTGATGCCCAGACACTGCAGATTCGGGCCATCGCAGTAACAACCAATGAAGTGGGCGACTCGCCCATGGCAGCAGACCTGCTAGGTCAAATTCCAAGCAATGAAGAGATAGCTAGCTTTACCGGTGATGGGGCGTACGACACGCAGGATGTACATAAGGCGTGCTACCTGCGGGGAGCCATTCCAATCATCCCGCCGCGCAAAGGAGCGAAGCTGCGCAAAGGGCTGGCATTTGCTCACCGCAATGAAGCGGTCAAGGCGTGTAGGCAGTTGGGGCGGGCTATCTGGAAACGCTGGAGCGGCTACCACCGAAGGTCACTGGTGGAGACCAAGATGAATTGCTTCAAGCGACTCGGCGAGAAGGTCATGGCCAGGACGTTTGAGCGCCAGGTGCCCGAGCTGCACATCCGAGCTTCAATCCTCAATCAATTTACCGCTCTGGGCACGCCCCAGACAGTCGCTGCTGCGTAAATCTATTTGGGATTGGGGATGCCTTGGCCTATGGCCGATTTATGCAACAAAGCTGCGCTGCGCAAGATCGAAGAGCGTGGTGCGATTGAGACAGCTGACCGAGGCTTGATGCTGGCGCGGCAAGTGTGGCGCTATGGGGTTGCAACAGGTCGGGTGAGTCGTGACATTACCGGAGACCTCAAAGGGGCGTTGTCTCCGTACCGTGGCAAGCACTTTGCAGCCATTACAGAGCCTCAACAATTTGGTGAGCTGCTGCGAGCCATCAAAGGGTACAAAGGTGGGCTTGTGGTGCGGGCAGCTCTGCGACTGGCCCCCATGTTGTTTCAGCGTCCCGGCGAGTTACGTGGTGCGGCCTGGGCAGAGATGGATCTGGATGCGGCACTGTGGACGATCCCGGCAGCCCGCATGAAGCGCAACAAGGATGGCAAGGAAAACGGGCAGCCCCACATCGTCCCGTTGCCCATGCAGGCCGTTCAGATTCTGGAAGCCCTGAAACCATACACAGAGGTCACTGGATTGGTGTTCCCCGGTGAGCGTCAGCGCAGCAAATCTATATCGGAAAACTCGGTTCGCACAGCCCTGATATCCATGGGCTACACGCCAGACATTCAGACCTGGCATGGATTCAGGGCTTCAGCACGCACCATGCTTGCCGAGCAGGTGGAGTGCGATCCCCTGGTGATTGAGGCGCAACTGGCTCATGCGGTGCGTGATGCTAATGGTCGAGCCTACAACCGCACTACCTATTTGAAGCAACGACAGACCATGATGCAGCGTTGGGCCGATTATTTGGATAAGTTAACTTCTGTCGGGGTCTGAGTGGGCAATCGCTTTTCATGAATTGAACATACACACGTTGCGGGTAAACCTAAGGACATGCATGACCATAGATCAGGATTGGCATGAAAAATTATTTGGAGAGGTTATGGGTCCCATTCCTCTTGGAGGCATAACTCGGACAGTGCATATCCCTGCAGAGGTGTATTAATTTTTTCTGGAATATGCAGATGGCCGAAACCAGCATGTGAAGGCATTAAAGGCTGAGGGCTATGACTATGACGTGTTGCTGCAAAGGTGTGCAGGAGCATTACAGGCTGGAGATATGCAGGAGCGCCGAATAAAAGGGCTTGTCCAAGTATTGACTGATTGGCAGTCCACCGCTCGGGTAACGAATGAACTCACTGAGAGAAGTATTGCGCTCATTGAGGATGCTCGTACTTTAATGGATCTCCAGTATGAACTCGGTGTGCAGGATGGAAAGTCAGTTGCACCTAAAAAGGGCGCTGAGAAGAGGCACGCAGAACATAGAGTCATGAAGGCTGAAGTTTTTGCATGGCTGGATGTCAATATGAGTAGTTTTAAAAGTATGGATAAAGCTGCGGAGGCTATTGCGGGGAAGGTTGCCCCTATTGCTTTCAGAACTGCGCGAGCATGGGTTGGGGCCTGGAAGAAGGTACGCGCTGCTAGCAAAGCGTAGGTTGTGCATGCAGGCTGAACTGTTTGCTGGCTAAGAGGCTTCAAAAGCTACCTCAGAAAAACCAGACTGCCCTCTATCTAAGCACCGGCGAGCAAAGCCGAGGAAAGATGGACAGTTATGGCTCTTTGGAGAATTGAAGCCTGTAAGGCAGAGACAGGCGACCGCAGCAATACCAGCATTTACAACGCTATCCGTGCTGGCACTTTCACGAAGCCTGTAGCCATTGGACAGCGAGCAAAAGCCTGGCCTGACTACGAGGTCAAGGCGATCGTGCGTGCGCGTATTGCGGGTAAGTCGGATGACGAAATCCGCGAACTGGTGAACCGCTTGCATGAAAAGCGTGTAGATCCGCTGGCTATGGTCTAAGGAGGGCATATGAGCAAGCCCCAAGACCTTCTGAGCCTGGCGCAAGCTGCTATCAACTATGCCCAGGCGGTGGCGAATACCACCCAGTGCAAGGGCGCGCTGCATGCCGGCTATCACGCCTGGCGCATTCAGACCCAGACCTTTGAGTACATCCCGCGCCACAGCGATGCGTGGAATGCCATGATGCTTGCCACTGGTGGCGAGTACCAGAAGTGGCGCAATGCAAAAAGCCGTGAGTGGCGCGCCAAGCAGAAATTGCTGGCTCTGGCCAAGCGCTGGGAGGGCATGTAATGGCCCTGAATCAAACACCCGGCACCACTGGCGCCGCAGCATCGAGCGCTGCAGACGCGCCCCATTCGACTGACACCGATAAGGATTTTCACACCCTGCACAGCAGTGCAGAACCGCAGAGCGACACCTACTGGGCGCAGCGCTGGGGCCTCGTGCACCATCTGCCCAAGCTGCACGATGCGGCACAGGTCATTGCACAAATTGGGGAGCGCATGTAATGGTGTTTGCTGACCAATTCCAAAGCGCTATTGCAGCAGCGGGTCTGCCTCCCCCTGAGTCGATTCAGAGCGATGGTCAGTTGCACCGCTACAGCACCAATGGCAAGCGCGGTGATCAATCGGGCTGGTTCGTGTTGCACGATGATGGGGATATGGCTGCGGGTGCATTCGGTTGCTGGCGCTCTGGTGTATCCAGTACCTGGTGCAGCAAGGATGTGAGCACTCTCACACAAATCCAGCGTAGCGCCCACCAACAGCGCATGCAGGCCATTGCCCAGCAGCGCGAAGCCGACAAGGCCCAGCGCCAGCAGGAGGCTGCGGTTGTGGCGGTCAAGCGCTGGGAGACTGCTGTGTCTGCTGCCGCAGACCATCCTTATCTGGCGCGCAAAGGCATTCAGGCCCACGGCATTAAAGCAGAGGGTGAGTCGCTGTTGGTTCCGCTGCGCGATGTGTCTACAAGCTTGCGCAGCCTTCAAACGATTGGCCCAAAAGGTGACAAGCTCTTCCAGCTGGATGGTCGCACCAAAGGCTGCTACTTCGCCATCGGCAAGCCCAAGGGGCTGCTGATTGTGTGTGAGGGCTTCGCCACGGGGGCATCCATCCATGAGGCCAGCGGCCATGCTGTGGCGTGTGCGATGAATGCGGGCAACCTGCTGGAAGTGGCCCAGGCACTGCACCGTAAATACCCTCAACTGCGTCTGATGCTGGCAGCGGACGATGACTGGAAAACCGACGGCAATCCTGGCCTGACCAAGGCCCGTGAAGTCGCCCTGGCAGTGGGTGCGCTGCTGGCGCTGCCACGCTTTGACGACCCGCGTGACGATAAAGCCACCGACTTCAACGACCTGCACCAGAGTGAGGGACTGGAGGCTGTGCGCGCATGCATTGAGGCAGCAATGACAGTGGAGGGCATGGCTGACTCGGCGCTCATGCCGTCGGAGGTTGATGGGGGCCCGGCATGGCCGGACCCGACGCCATTGCCTGATGGCCTGCCAGCAGTGATGGCCTTTGACGAAGAGCTGATGCCTGTGGCGCTGCGCGGTTTTGTCATGGATATTGCAGAGCGCATGCAGTGCCCACCAGACTTCACCGCCGTGGGCACCTTGGTGGCCTTGTCCAGCTTGATTGGTGCGCGTGCGGTGGCCAAGCCCAAGGCCAATGATGACTGGCTGGTTGTTCCCAATCTTTGGGGTGCCATTGTGGGCCGCCCCGGCGTGATGAAGTCCCCGGCTTTGAGCGAAGCCCTCAAACCTTTGCACCGCCTTGAGAAAGCGGAGCGCGAGCTGTGGCAGGCAGAGCTTGAGGCCTGGGAGCTTGATTGCAAAGTGGCTGAACTGGCGGAGGCGGCCAATGAACGCCAAGCCAAGAGCCTGGCCGCCAAAGATCCAGCGGCAGCGCGTGCCTTGCTGGAGCCCAAGGACATGCCCCCGAAGCCGGCCATGCGCCGCTATGTGATCAACGATGCCACCGTGGAAAAGCTGGCTGATCTGCTGGTGACGAACCCCTGGGGTACCTTGGTCTACCGCGATGAAATGCATGGACTGCTGTGCAGCATGGACAAGCAAGGTCAGGAAGGCGCACGCGGCTTTTACCTGACGGGCTATGACGGCAACCAAGGCCATGCGGTTGACCGCATCGGACGTGGTGAATCCTATGTCCCCCGCGTCTGCTTGGCGATGCTGGGCGGCATTCAGCCCGGCAAGATCCAAAGCTATGTGCGCGATGCAGTGGCCGGTGGATCGGGTGACGATGGGTTGCTGCAGCGCTTTGGTCTGACGGTGTGGCCTGATATCAAGACCGAGTTTGTGTATGTGGACCGGGGGCCAGATCTCGCCGCCCGTCAGGCCGCGTGGGAGGTTTTTGAGCGCCTGAATGCTCTGCAGCCGGCCAATGAGCATACCGCCATCGTATGGCGCTTCAGCGCGCAGGCTCAGGCACTTTTTGAAGAATGGATGGTGCCTTTCGAGCAGGAAATTCGCAGCGACTCGCTGCATCCTGCCCTGGTGTCACACCTCTCCAAATACCGCAAGCTGGTTCCGGCGCTGGCGCTGATCTTCGCTTTGGTCGATACGCCAGACAGCGCCAGCATCATTCATGACAACGAATTGATTCGCGCATTGGCCTGGGCGGACTATTTGCGCTGCCATGCAGAGCGCCTGTATGCCGCAGCGCTTGTGCCCGAAACATCGGGTGCGCAGGCATTGCTGGCCAAGCTCAAGGGCGGCAAGCTCAGCGATGTCCATGGCAATGTGCTCCAGCAATTCACGCCTCGCCAGGTGGCCGTCAAACACTGGGCCGGATTGGGCACCCCGGACGCCGTGCGCAAAGCGGCCGATCTTCTGGCGGACTATGGCTGGTTGCTCAAAGCGGTGACAAGCCTGCCGGGTCGCCGAGACAGTGAGAGCTATGTGCTGCATCCCCAGCTGCTGAAAGGGGATCCGCAATGAACTGGCTTGCACGCCTGAAGGCTCAAACCGGCAACTCAACGCACGCTACAAACGCTACGCCCTCCCAGAACGTAGCGTTCGTAGCGCCCATTTCTGAAGCAAATCTTCTAACCACACTACATCCCGCAGCGCATCTTCCCCAGCCTGGACTGCGCACTGTGCAAACCACTGACAAGGCTACAAACGCTACGAATACTCCAAACGTAGCGTTTGTAGCGTCTCCTCCTTCAGCAAAACCCACAGCAGGGGTGCCAACAGACCCCGCCCGTTGGTGCTGGCCGCACAGCAGCGCCATGAACACCCAGGAGATTGACACCTTCATCGTGCGCCTGGAGCAGTTCACACGAAAAGGAGTCTCACTGTCAGAGGCTGAAGTGCTGGCTGAGCGCCTGGTGCTGCGAGACCGGGATGAGGACGATCGCCAGCTCTGCCTGGAATGCCAGCACCTGCAAGGCGATATGGGCCGCTGGCGCTGCGCCAATGCCCAGCGCGCAGGCATGGCGGTCGGCACTGCCAATGCGCCGCTGCCGGCTGGTTTGACACAGCAATTGCAGCGTTGCCCTGGCTTAAAGCCCACCTCTGCGGCCATTCCTGGCTCAACCCCTACCCCAGCGTCCATCCCTTTTTGAAAGGCACTCAAGCATGAGCGACCGCAAAACAAAGCCCTCCGCACCTGCAAACCAGCCCAAGGCTTCCCCCTTGAGCCGCAAGCAAGTGCCATGCTCTATCGGGGAGACGGACGAAGCCACGGCACTTAACTATGCCAAGCTGATCCTCTCGCCGGAGATGGCCAGCTTCCGGGTGATTACCAACCGAGAGCGCGAAGAGCTCATCGCACCGCTGGACACGCCCACCCTAATTGATGCCTTGCGTGCGCAAACCCAGGCCGTGCACCAAGGAGATATGAAAGCCGCTGAAGCCATGCTCATCAACCAGGCCACGGCGCTGCAGTCGCTGTTCGTGAAGTTGACGGAAACAGGCCTGCAGGCGAGCTTGCTGCGCCAGCAGGAAACGGCCCTACGACTGGCGCTCAAGGCCCAAAGCCAATGCCGCGCCACCTTGGAAACCCTGGCCAATATCAAGAATCCGCCCATCGTCTATGCCAAGCAAGCCAATGTCACGACGGGACCGCAGCAGATCAATAACGGGGTGGCGGCCAATGCACAGAGTGAGCCCGCAGGCGCACGGCAAAAAAAATCTCGCAAAAACAAACTGAAGGAAATAGCACATGAGCAAGAGCAATGGCTGGACGCCACAGCGCCGGGCACAGCAGGCGGAGCGCATCCGCACGCAGAAGCCGTGGCTCCAATCCACAGGCCCAAAAACCGAGCAAGGTAAAGCCAAAGTAGCGCGTAATGCCTATAAAGGCGGCGCCTGGAAAGCCATGCAAGCGCTGCGCCGCCGGTTGAATAAAGGCTTACAAGAACAGCAGCGCTTTCTTGGCAAGTTCTGAGGTGTTTGAGGGATAGCTGGGATGTATTGTGATTTGAAGGGGCAGCGTTCATTCACAATCATGGGTTAACTAGAAATAGATCTTTGCGAAGCATCCATGGCCATCAAAAAATCTGAACTCTATTCTTCCCTCTGGGCATCGTGTGACGAGCTGCGCGGCGGCATGGATGCCAGCCAGTACAAGGACTATGTGCTGGTCATGCTGTTCATCAAATACGTCAGCGACAAATACGCAGGCCAGCCCTTTGCGCCTGTGACGGTGCCAGCAGGCGCCAGCTTTGCCGACATGGTGGCGCTGAAAGGCAAGTCGGACATTGGCGACCAGATCAACAAGAAGATCATCGGCCCCCTCAAAGATGCCAACCGCCTGGCCGAGGTGCCGGACTTTAACGATGCCAACAAGCTGGGCACGGGCAAGGAGCTGGTGGAGCGCCTGACCAACCTGATTGCCATTTTTGAAAACCCCGCGCTGGACTTTTCCAAGAACCGGGCCGATGGCGACGACATTCTGGGCGATGCCTATGAATACCTGATGCGCCACTTTGCCTCTGAAAGCGGCAAAAGCAAGGGCCAGTTCTACACCCCGGCCGAGGTCAGCCGCGTCATGGCCAAGATCATTGGCATTGGCAAGGCTGCAACCACCAGCAGCACCTCGGTGTACGACCCGACATGTGGCTCGGGATCGCTGCTTTTGAAGGTGGGCGAAGAGGCCCAAACCCCCGTCACCCTCTACGGGCAGGAAAAAGACGCCACCACCAGCGGCCTGGCGCGCATGAACATGATCCTGCACGACAACCCCACGGCAGAGATTCACCAGGGCAACACACTGGCAGACCCCAAGTTCAAGGAAACCGCAGGCTTCAAAGAAGCGCTCAAAACCTTTGACTACGTGGTGGCCAACCCTCCGTTTTCAGACAAGCGCTGGAGCAATGGCATTGACCCAGAGAACGACCCCTTTGGTCGTTTTGACACCTTTGGCATACCACCGGCCAAGCAGGGCGACTTTGCCTATTTGCTGCACATCATTCGCTCGCTCAAAAGCACGGGCAAAGCCGCCTGCATCTTGCCGCACGGCGTGCTGTTTCGCGGCAATGCAGAAGCTGACATTCGCCGCAACCTGATTCGCCACGGCTATATCGAAGGCATCATCGGCCTGCCAGCCAACCTGTTTTATGGCACCGGCATCCCGGCCTGCATCATCGTCATCGACAAAGCTGGGGCGCAGGCGCGCAAAGGCATTTTTATGGTCGATGCCAGCAGCGGCTTTATGAAGGACGGCCCCAAAAACCGGCTGCGTGAGCAAGACATTCACCGCATTGTTGATGTGTTCACCAAGCGCACCGAAGTGCCCCAATACGCCCGCATGGTGAGCTTGGAAGAAATTGAGCGCAATGACTTCAACCTCAACCTGCCGCGCTATATCGACAGCAGCACGCCCGAAGACCGCCAGGACATTGCTGCCCACCTGCAAGGCGGCATTCCTGCGGCCGATGTAGACGCCCTGCAAGCCTACTGGGCCGTCTGCCCCCAGCTGCGCCAGACCTTGTTTACCGAGCTACGCCCCGGCTACCTGCGCTTGAATGTGGACAAAAACGCCCTCAAAACCACCATCTACCAGCACCCGGAGTTTGCAGGCTTTGTAGCGCGCATGAACGACTGGCTGCAGCGCTGGCAAGCCAAGCACACCCCTGCGCTCAAGGCCTTAGCGCCCGGCTTCCACCCCAAGCAGTTGATTGAGCAGCTCTCGGAAGACCTGCTGGCCCACTACCACGACCAGCCCCTGGTGAATGCCTATGACGTCTACCAGCACCTGATGGACTACTGGGCCAGCACCATGCAGGATGACGCCTACCTGATTGCCGCCGATGGCTGGAAGGCCGAAACCTACCGCGTGCTGGAAGAGAAAAAAAACAAGGAAGGCAAAGTCACCAAAACCGTGGACAAAGGCTGGGCCTGCGACCTGCTCCCCAAGCCCCTCATCGTGGCGCGCTACTTCTTCCAGGAGCAGGCCGCCATTGAGGAACTGTCTGCGCAGTTGGACGCAGTGAGCGCCCAGATCACCGAGCTGGAAGAAGAGCACAGTGGCGAGAATGACGTGTTCAGCGGTTATGACAAGATCAACCAGGCCGAAATCAAAGACCGCCTTAAAGAGATCAAGGGCGACCCTGAATACAAAGATGAAATTCAGGTGCTCAACGAATGGCTGCGCCTGAACAAGTCAGAGGCCGAGCTCAAAAAACAAATCAAAGCCCAAGACGCTGCGCTGGACGCGCTGGCTTATGCCCAATACCCGCAGCTGAGCACTGCAGAAATCCAGGAGCTGGTGGTCGATGCCAAATGGATGGCCAGCCTGCGCAGCGCCATCAGCGCAGAAACCGACCGCGTGAGCCAGGCCTTGACCCAGCGCATCAAGGAACTGGCCGACCGCTATGACGCCCCCATGCCCCAGCTGGGCCAGCGTGTGGAGGAGCTGCAAGCCAAGGTCAACGCACACCTGGCCAAGATGGGCTTTGTGCTGTGAGAGAGAGTTTGTAAATGAAAAAAATAATAGCTTTCTGCGCTTGCTGCATAAGCCTTAGAGGCCCATTTGGATTGAATTTTCTGACTGCCTATCACCAAGGCCTGCATAAGGAGGCGGTATGACGGTGCAAATACCGGCGGGCTATAAGCAAACGGAAGTGGGGGGGCGGATTCAAATGTGAAGTGCAACACCTGCAACCGTTAAGGTCAGCAGATGTCAGCAAGTCGTTCGTCCTATCGCCAACTTCAACCAGAAGACAGAGTCACCATAGCCAGTTTGCTGCTGCAGCGTCATAGCGTACGCAGCATTGCGCGTTTGCTAGGGCGCAGTGCCAGCACCGTCAGCCGTGAGATTGCTCGCAACTCAGTATCCAGCGATGGATATGCCAGCAGGCAAGCGCAACAGCAGTGGCTTTACAGAAGACGCAGCACAAGATCTGATCCCAAGCTTCATTCACAAGGGATCTTGTGGTTCTTGGTATTGCATTTCTTGCGTTTGCGTTGGTCACCAGAGCAAATTGCGCTGACACTTGCACGCCTGTACCCCAAAGGCCATGAGCTACGCGTGTCGCACGAAACCATCTACAACTGCATCTATGCCCAGCCCGTGGGTGAGTTGCGCAAGGAATTGATTGCCACTTTGCGCCATGCTCACAACAAACGGCTGCCCCGTAGCAAAGGACAGGATCGTCGTGGACAGATCCCAGACATGCTCAGCATCCACGTACGTCCGCCTGAAGTTGAGGATCGGCAGTTCCCAGGGCATTGGGAAGGTGACCTCATCAAGGGTGCTGGCAATGCAAGTGCCGTAGGCACCTTGGTCGAGCGCACCAGCCGACTGCTCATGCTGGTCAAGTTGCCTGCGTTCAAACCAGCCAGTGCAGCCAATGTCATGCAAGCCTTTACAGATAAGCTGCTGGGCATTGCGCAGCCCATGCGCCAAAGCATGACGTACGACCAGGGCAAGGAGATGGCGCTACACAAGCAATTGACCGCCAACACGGGCGTGGCGGTGTACTTCTGTGACCCACACAGCCCGTGGCAGCGTGGCTCCAACGAGAACATGAATGGCTTGGTGCGCCAGTACCTGCCCAAAGGCATGGATCTGAGCATCTACAGCCAAGAGCAACTCGATGCGATTGCTGATGAAATCAACAACCGCCCTCGCAAGGGCCTTGGGGTACGATCACCGCTGTCGGTTTATCGAGAGCTACTGATCAACTCTCCCCAGCACTCCACCCTCATCCATTGAATTCAAGGGTGTTGCACTTCACATTTGAATCCGCCTTCTTTAAAATATGGCAATCCTATTGTTTTAATAGTACTTCCCATTGCAATGCGTTCAAATTCAGTCTTTTTAGACTGAAGATAGAAATAGAGAAATTTATTATTCAAATAACTCTTACATTGCCAAGCCATAAAATGCTGACTCACAGCCATTTCATACTTCATAATGGCTGACTTACCAACACCTGCATCTCTTGATAAAACAACTGTCCCTGCTGGATGCAATACTGCCGATGAATTATCGAGACCTTTTTTTGATATTTTTGTGACTGTATCCTCAATAAATAAATTATCCAATGCATCAGAGTCACGCAAGGATATCCATTTAATAGATCCATTCCAATATTCTGGAATCTTTTTGTTTGGGGTGTGGCCACTACCCCGCTTGGCAAGATCATCAAGAATTTGACATTCCCAATCCTCCGGAATTACCCGGCGGATTCAAATGTGAAGTGCAACACCCTTGAATTCAATGGATGAGGGTGGAGTGCTGGGGAGAGTTGATCAGTAGCTCTCGATAAACCGACAGCGGTGATCGTACCCCAAGGCCCTTGCGAGGGCGGTTGTTGATTTCATCAGCAATCGCATCGAGTTGCTCTTGGCTGTAGATGCTCAGATCCATGCCTTTGGGCAGGTACTGGCGCACCAAGCCATTCATGTTCTCGTTGGAGCCACGCTGCCACGGGCTGTGTGGGTCACAGAAGTACACCGCCACGCCCGTGTTGGCGGTCAATTGCTTGTGTAGCGCCATCTCCTTGCCCTGGTCGTACGTCATGCTTTGGCGCATGGGCTGCGCAATGCCCAGCAGCTTATCTGTAAAGGCTTGCATGACATTGGCTGCACTGGCTGGTTTGAACGCAGGCAACTTGACCAGCATGAGCAGTCGGCTGGTGCGCTCGACCAAGGTGCCTACGGCACTTGCATTGCCAGCACCCTTGATGAGGTCACCTTCCCAATGCCCTGGGAACTGCCGATCCTCAACTTCAGGCGGACGTACGTGGATGCTGAGCATGTCTGGGATCTGTCCACGACGATCCTGTCCTTTGCTACGGGGCAGCCGTTTGTTGTGAGCATGGCGCAAAGTGGCAATCAATTCCTTGCGCAACTCACCCACGGGCTGGGCATAGATGCAGTTGTAGATGGTTTCGTGCGACACGCGTAGCTCATGGCCTTTGGGGTACAGGCGTGCAAGTGTCAGCGCAATTTGCTCTGGTGACCAACGCAAACGCAAGAAATGCAATACCAAGAACCACAAGATCCCTTGTGAATGAAGCTTGGGATCAGATCTTGTGCTGCGTCTTCTGTAAAGCCACTGCTGTTGCGCTTGCCTGCTGGCATATCCATCGCTGGATACTGAGTTGCGAGCAATCTCACGGCTGACGGTGCTGGCACTGCGCCCTAGCAAACGCGCAATGCTGCGTACGCTATGACGCTGCAGCAGCAAACTGGCTATGGTGACTCTGTCTTCTGGTTGAAGTTGGCGATAGGACGAACGACTTGCTGACATCTGCTGACCTTAACGGTTGCAGGTGTTGCACTTCACATTTGAATCCGCCCAATTATTAATTCATCCTATCAAAGCCAGCTAAGGTGGGCTGAGGCAGGCAAGTATGAGATGACATTGCTGTAAATAAAAAGCAAAATAGTTGCGGGCTATGGATAAACTCCTGTCGATCAATTCAAGGAGGCATGTATGGATCAAATGGATGCCGATGCAACATATGCGATGAGTCCCCGCAGAGTTGTTTTTGAATTCGTAGCTGACGGGGAGGCTTTATCAGCATCCATCAGTGGCGACGCACTTGAACGATTGACTGGTGGTAAAGACCTTGCTGGAGCTGAACAAAATTTGGCTGCATACAGAGCTCATTGGCATGCAATTCATGGGCTGGCTGTAGCTAAGCAAACTCGAGGTCAAGAGCCTGTTGTTATTCGCGTTGCCGATATTCAAGATCGATAGCGCGAACATGAATCCCTCAAGCCCACTAAGGAACCTCTGCAAAACTCGATTTCAAGCGTGATAGTGCTTGAACGAGTGTGATGTTTGCTTGCCTGTGACACTCAAGATGCCCGCGTTTCGCGGGCATCTTGCTTTTTACGCACCCACACCAGGCTTGGGTTGGCTGTTCACTAGCAAACGGCCACGGGCCATCCACAAGTTCGCCAAGGCAAACAGGGTATGCAATTGCTGCGTGTTCTTTCTCAAGCCTCGGTAGCGAACTTTGACGTGGCCAAACTGACGCTTGATGACTCTGAATGGGTGTTCGACCTTGGCCCGGATTTTGGACTTCACCTGCTCAAGCTGCTCTTGCATGGCCGATACCGGGTGCTGAAGGTCTAGAGCCTTGCGCTGGCTGCGCTTCATGGCGATATGCCATTGGAATTTGCGCTCAGGTTCTGGCGTCGGCATGTCGGGGCGTTTATCTGCACCTTGGTAGCCTGCATCGCCATAGCCATCAACCTCTTTTCCATGCAGCAGGCTGTTGGCTTCAACGACATCACTGACGTTGGCCGAAGTGCCTCGCACTGTGTGCACCAGACCAGAATCAGCATCCACGCCAATATGGGCCTTCATGCCGAAGTACCACTGATTGCCCTTCTTGGTCTGGTGCATTTCAGGATCACGAGATTTGGTGCTGTTTTTGGTTGAACTGGGAGCTGCAATCAGCGTCGCATCCACAATGGTTCCCGTGCGAAGCAGCAGCTTTTTACGCTCCAGCAAGTCCGTGACCGTCTTCAGAATTTGCTCGGCCAGTTTGTGTCTTTCCAATAGATGACGAAACCGCAGGATAGTGCTCTCATCAGGCGTGGCACTGCCCCATGACAGGCCAACGAATTCCCGAAACAAGGGCATGTCATGCAGCGCTTCTTCCATAGCTGGATCACTGAGGTTGAACCACTGCTGCATAAAGTGAATGCGCAGCAGCATCTCCACAGGAAATGGAGGCCGCCCTTTGTGACCTTCAGGTGCATATGGCGCAATCAAGTCCACCAACTCTTGCCATGGAACGACTTGCTGCATCTGCTCCAGGAATTCGCGTTTGCGTGTTTTTTTGGTGGAAAGGTTCAGGCCAAGATCAAATTGCTGCATAGGCCGGGATGCTGCCGCACCCGGCACGCATGTGCAAGCACATGCGTTGGGGATTTATGCAGAGGTTCCCTAAGAGCCCCAAGTCAGCTCAGTGTCGGGCAGGTGATTCATTGATATGGATCTAGGCCAGTTGCTGGCGCTGTGCAGTTCTCGCGGCACGGCGGTGATTGCCGCCAGCTTGGGGCGCCAGTAACAGATTGGAGTGAATGCGTTTGTCGAGTAACTCCGCCTCAGCCGTGGGATGCTTCCTCATTTTTCCCGGCAGACCTTTGACCTCTTCGGCCAGTGGTTTGGCCTCGCGCTTTAGCTTGGCTACATCAACGCTCAGCTTTGTAGTCTGAGCTTCCTGTCGAGGCTGGCCGCTTTCTCGTGCAGGACTCGACCATGTCACAGATTTCCAGCTTCTGGTTTTCTTTGAGGACGATGCCGGGATAGGTGAGGCTTTCGGACTTGAGCTTGACGTAGCCGCTAGCGTTGTAGAGGGCTTTCACCGTGAATTCGCTGTCGATGATGGCGATAACGATGCTTCCATACCTGGCGTGCTGCACTCGCACATGGATGGGGATGGGGCGGCACTTGAAGTAGGAATGCAGTCTGTGGAGGCTCAATCAGCAGCTCAGTTATGTCCATTCATTTGCCGGATCAGTCCTCGGCTGGGGAGGGAAAGCTTGCGCGCACGCTGCAATTTTTCAGAGGCAAAGCAACTGATGAGCAGTGAGCTGGACGGGCATGCCGCTCAATAAGCGATGGCTGTATATGCAGGTACATCAATTGGCTGCTGCTCGTTGCGGCCTGACCCTTTCGGTGGCGTATGCATGCGGGCTACAGGTTGCGCAATGAGAGTACTGAAGCAAGGCATAATAACGGCTGGTCATATCAGACGATAAATGACCTATGTGGAGCGCTCCGCAAATCTAGGTTGAGGGTAGGCCAGAAAAAACCTAGTGAAATCAAGTATCTGCCCGTAGCTCAGTTGGATAGAGCAACAGCCTTCTAAGCTGTGGGTCACAGGTTCGATCCCTGTCGGGCAGGCCAGTTTTTCATCGCAAGTCACTTCAAGACATCTCAAAACCCGCATGCCTAAAGGCTTTGCGGGTTTTTTGTTGTCTCACCTCGTGTCATGCCATGTCTTTACATGCCAACATATTGTTGGTACTTTCGTTGGTATCTGACATGCCAACAGGACGACATACCAACAAATGCCCCTTACAGACACTTTTGTTAAGCAGGTCAAACATTCTGGTAAGGCTGCTGGCGACAAGTACAGCGATGGCGGCGGCCTTTACTTGCATGTGACCAAATCCGGTAGGTATTGGCGCATGGCCTACCGCTTTGGAGGCAAGCAAAAAACCGTAGCCTTTGGCGTATACCCCGCCGTGACGCTAGCCCAGGCCCGCAAGCGCCGTGATGCTGCTAGAGAACAGCTGGCCAGTGATCTTGACCCAGGCCTAGTCAAGCAGGCAGCAAAGGCGGCGCGTGCCTTTGCTGGTGAAAACACCTTTGAGGCCGTGGCCCGCGAATATCACGGTATCAAGTCGAGTGCCTGGAGTGAAAGTTACTCAGCGAAGTGGCTGCGGCTGTTGGAGAAGGATTTTTTTCCCTCGCTGGGCAAATTGGCCCTTGCAGACATCACGCCCCCGATGATGCTGGGAGTGTTGCGTCGTGTGGAGCAGCGCGGTGCGGTGGATGCGGCACACACGCTGAGAAAGAACGCAGGTCAGGTGTTCCGCTACGGCATTCAGACCGGACGGTGTGAGCGCAATCCCGTCCCTGATCTGCAGGGTGCGCTTAAGCCGCTATCTGTCAAGCACATGGCAGCATTGTTGGAGCCTGTGAAGGTGGGCGAACTGATGCGGGCTATAGATGCCTACACTGGCCAGCCTGTTACGCGCGGAGCGCTGCTGTTGTCAGCCTTGTTGTTTCAGCGTCCGGTGAATATCAGGTCCATGGAATGGTCATGGATTGATTTGGATGCCGCCATGCTGACTATTCCTGCGCAGGAGATGAAGCGCACCCAGGCAGGAAAGCTGAATGGCAGGCCACACTTTGTTCCCCTGGCGCGGCAGGCGGTGGAAGCCTTGCGTGAGATGCTGCTGCTTACAGGGCACCGAGCGCACGTTTTTCCAGCCAATCGGGGTGATGGTCGGCCCATGTCCAACATGACTATCAATGCTGCGCTGCGCCGTATGGGTTTCAGTGGTGAAGAGATGACGGCGCACGGCTTCCGTGCCATGGCCAGAACCTTGATGATTGAGCGCCTGCCTGGCATCCACGCTGATGTGATCGAGGCTCAACTAGCCCACAGCAAAAGCGGTCCACTGGGTGCTGCCTATGACCGTGCCGAATACATGGATCAGCGCCGCATCATGATGCAAGCCTGGGCTGACTACCTGGACAAGCTGCGCCAAGGGGCTGACGTGCTTCAGTTCAAGAAGGCATAGCAGTCGACGAATCCAAGCTATCAGGGCGTTCAAGGCCAAAAACGAGCAGGGCGCGTTATGCGCCCTTTTTTGCGTTTGCTCTATGTCGACCTTGGACTGTCCATTTTCTCCCGCCACAGGTCCGTTCTGTTCATTTCCTGGTCTGCTGGCATCCGATGGCGCCCCCATCGGCCCGAGGTCGAACACTGCCTCTCAACCCCGCGGCGCGCCATGACGCCCCCACCGCGCCTGCCCGCTTCACGGGTCGCAAATTACGAGAAGGTCGCACGGTTCGAAACGCCATCAGGACTGGCGTTGCTGCAAAAAAGGGGGTGTATAAAAATTACGAGAAATTACGGGAAATTTTTCAGATAGATGCCCACGACGAGCTAGTCGTTTTTTAGGTGACCGCGTGCTCATAAGCTACCCAAGCCCCCGCTAACAGGCCTTCATGATTCGATGTGATCGGCTGCTCACGACCGAGGCTGTGTGGAAACACAAAAACTTCATCAGCATCTCGGCCAACGAATCGATAGATTTCCTGCATTTCCTGGCGTCGAAGATTTTCCCCGCCAAGAACGATCTCCCCCTCCAAAACGGCCTTTCAAGGCCCTTTGAGACCTAATTTCACCGCATAAAAAGGGCTCATCCGCCCACCAGACGCATCGCCGCCATCGTTCTCTCAAACCCAAGAATGCAAAGCACTCGCTTGAAGTTGTAGGCCAGCACATTCAAGCTCATCTCAGTGCCGACATTGGGCAGCCGCTTGGTCAAGAAGTGCGTGTACCCCATCCAATGTTTGAGCGTGCCGAACACATGCTCCACAGTCCGCCTTCTCACCATCATGGCGTCTGGCATTTGATCTAAACGCTGCTGCGCACGTTCCACGACGTCTTCGTGCTCCCATCGGCTGATGCGGCGGTAATCGCTGGGCGTGCACTGGGATTTGATTGGGCATTGTTTGCAAGCGCTGCTCCAGTAGCGTCGCATTTGCAGCCCCGCCTCTTCGCGGGTGAAGCGGTAGATCGCACGCTGCCCTGCAGGACACTGGTATTCGTCATCTTTCTGGATGTAGATGAAGTCTGAGCGATCGAAGCGGCCTTTGGCACGCGCACCAGATGTGTTGGGCTTGGGCAGAATGGCAGCAACACCAGTGTCTTCACATGCTTTGATCTGCTCGCCGCTGTAATAGCCACGGTCCGCAATGGCTTGCAGTTTGCGTTTGCCCATGGATTTGCGTGCAGCCAGTGCTATGGAAGCCAGAGCACTTCTGTCATGGCCTTGATTAATCACTTCATGGGCGACGATCAAGTGATGTTTGGCATCCACAGCCACTTGAACGTTATAGGCCACCATGCCCGAGCCCCGGCCACTGGTGGCCATGGATCTGGCATCAGGGTCTGTCGTTGATAGCTGTTTGTCTGGTTGCTCTTTGAGTTGCTCTTTCACTTCATCGAGCGCCTGCATTTGCTTTCTCAGCATCGCAATCTTGTCTTGGAGCCTGGTGGTTCTGGCTTCCAGTTCCGCAGGCTGTGTGCGGTCGGCCGTATCGAGAGCCGACAGATAGCGCTGAATGCTTTCTTCAATCTGTTGCTGTCGCTTGTCGATCTTGCCCATGGTGAAGTTCTTGTCACGGGTGTTGACGGCTTTGAACTTGCTGCCATCAATCGCTACCAGCGCCTGGCTGAACAGCTTCAGATCACGGCACAGAACGACGAATCGGCGGCACACATTGCGAATGCCCAAGCCGTTATCTCGGCGGAAGTCAGCGATCGTTTTGAAGTCCGGCGCCAAACGCCCAGTCAGCCACATCAGCTCCACATTGCGCTGTGCCTCACGCTCCAGGCGGCGACTGGATTGGATGCGGTTGAGATACCCGTAGATGTATACCTTGAGCAGTACAGCAGGGTGGTAAGCCGGGCGGCCTGTGGCCGCAGGTGTTGACCCATCAAAGCCCAGAGAAGGCAGGTCCAACTCCTCAACGAACGCATCGACAATGCGCACTGGATTGTCTACACCCACAAAATCATCGAGACACTCAGGCAGCAAAGTCACTTGCTCGCGGGATTGGCCTTCAATAAATCGCTTCATGAGTCACCTCGCTCAAAACGGGTGCTGTGATCTTAATTTTTGAAGCGTGGCCAGCCAAGCGTTTTCACACAGCCTCGACCCATAGCAGACGTTCAAATGACTAACGTTCTGTTGAAAGATCAGCTAGACAGTTGGCAGGAGCCATTGCTGATGGGTTATCCGAATTACACGGGTATGCCAACGTGCTGGCATACATATTTTCTGACGTCACTATCAAGCCCCCTGTGATTGTCACAGACAGCTGCGAGGTCTGCGTAGCGTATTGCCCCAAGAAGATATTTATGAATGCTGTCCACTCTTGCTTGATTAAACGAACGCATCCTCTCAATGAGTTCTTCATCGAAACCCAGCTTTTTGCAGTCTTCGATCAGTGCCCTGAAGGTGCGCTTATCTTTTGCATCAAAGATCTCACCACCTTTATTGCGGGCTACCCAGTAGGCTCGAAGCCAGAAGTCTATGTGTTGCAGACGCAGTGATATGACCTCAATGTAGCAACCAGATTCATACGCGCGCCTCGAAAGTTCTGCGCCTTCTTTTAGGTTCGGCGGATTCAAATGTGAAGATCAACAACTCCGATATTTAATAAATTTGGGAGAGATCGAAGCGTGCCTGATGGTTGAAGGCTAATGAGTTCCTTCATTTCCGCATCAGATAAGGTTTCCAGCTGCTTGAGTTCAGCTAGGCGTTGTTCATTTACGCTCATATCAGCTCCAAAATACTAGGCGGATTCAAATGTGAAGTGCAACACCCTTGAATTCAATGGATGAGGGTGGAGTGCTGGGGAGAGTTGATCAGTAGCTCTCGATAAACCGACAGCGGTGATCGTACCCCAAGGCCCTTGCGAGGGCGGTTGTTGATTTCATCAGCAATCGCATCGAGTTGCTCTTGGCTGTAGATGCTCAGATCCATGCCTTTGGGCAGGTACTGGCGCACCAAGCCATTCATGTTCTCGTTGGAGCCACGCTGCCACGGGCTGTGTGGGTCACAGAAGTACACCGCCACGCCCGTGTTGGCGGTCAATTGCTTGTGTAGCGCCATCTCCTTGCCCTGGTCGTACGTCATGCTTTGGCGCATGGGCTGCGCAATGCCCAGCAGCTTATCTGTAAAGGCTTGCATGACATTGGCTGCACTGGCTGGTTTGAACGCAGGCAACTTGACCAGCATGAGCAGTCGGCTGGTGCGCTCGACCAAGGTGCCTACGGCACTTGCATTGCCAGCACCCTTGATGAGGTCACCTTCCCAATGCCCTGGGAACTGCCGATCCTCAACTTCAGGCGGACGTACGTGGATGCTGAGCATGTCTGGGATCTGTCCACGACGATCCTGTCCTTTGCTACGGGGCAGCCGTTTGTTGTGAGCATGGCGCAAAGTGGCAATCAATTCCTTGCGCAACTCACCCACGGGCTGGGCATAGATGCAGTTGTAGATGGTTTCGTGCGACACGCGTAGCTCATGGCCTTTGGGGTACAGGCGTGCAAGTGTCAGCGCAATTTGCTCTGGTGACCAACGCAAACGCAAGAAATGCAATACCAAGAACCACAAGATCCCTTGTGAATGAAGCTTGGGATCAGATCTTGTGCTGCGTCTTCTGTAAAGCCACTGCTGTTGCGCTTGCCTGCTGGCATATCCATCGCTGGATACTGAGTTGCGAGCAATCTCACGGCTGACGGTGCTGGCACTGCGCCCTAGCAAACGCGCAATGCTGCGTACGCTATGACGCTGCAGCAGCAAACTGGCTATGGTGACTCTGTCTTCTGGTTGAAGTTGGCGATAGGACGAACGACTTGCTGACATCTGCTGACCTTAACGGTTGCAGGTGTTGCACTTCACATTTGAATCCGCCCTAAATAAACGTGAAGATATGTGATCTCCATCTTAGTCCGCGCTCATACTGAATGAGTGAGCCAACCGGCAGGGAAATTCGCTGCTGTAGCGTTGAGCTAAGCCTAAAAATTTCGGTATAAGTCTTAGGTGAATATTTAAGGCTGATGTCCGAAGGTCAGCTTCTGGCCGCATTCAGCCGTTCACGCAACGCCTGGCCATATCAACATTGGCAGGGGCGCCTACTTGAAGACGGCCCTATATAGCGCCCAGATCAGCGAGTAAGTCATGCCTGCCATGCCAAGCGCCAACACAAGCGCAATAGCAAAAATGATGATGTTGCTGGTGGTTGCCATGCGCCTGATATTACCGGTGCCAAGGTGTTCTCACACCTACGCACTTGGACTGCACCCAACAGGCATCTGGCAGCGCGCCTGATACAGGCCTTTCCAGCCATTCCCGGGATGGGTTCGGGAAAAGCGTAACCTCCGTAATCAGCCCTTCAAATCGCCCGCAAACCCGCATGAATGCTAGGTTTCGCAGGTTACAGCGTTTTGTAATTCAGCGTAATCAAAATTACAGACACTGCGCAACCCATTGTTTTTATTGATATTTCCATTTTCAAAAGATTACTTTGAATTCTGTAATCTGATTACGCTTAGGTTACGGAAAAATTACACTGGGCACTTCTCTGAAAGCATTGATAGCAAAGGCTTTCGAGGTTAGTGAATGCTCTGATTACGCAGATTACACTTTTCCCGACCCCTCCCCGGAATTTTGGCGAAGCTGCATTCTTACAAGGGAAAACCCTTGGGTTTTGCATAAATGCCTATTTATTCATCAATGTTGGCGGGCATGAAAAAAGCCCCGTTTCCGGGGCTGGGTGGACAAACCATCGGACAGGCGGTCGAGCTTCCTAAAGCCTTGCCGCTATGGCTTCCGGGCTCTCCCGATAGTAGGTATTGAACAGCTCATTGATGTTGACGTGGCCGCTGATGCGGGCCAGCGTCATCACATCCACCCTCTTGCTGAGCAGAGTCAGCGATGTGGCGCGTAGATCGTGAAACCGCAATCCCTCCACCATGCAGCGGTCACGCAGCTTGCGATACAGGGCATCACGGCTGGCGTCGCTGATCGTGAAATACGTGTCCCGGCCTTCACGCTGGGCTTGGTCTTCTAGTATCTTGAGCAATCGCACCGCCCGCGTGGTCAGCGGAACCTGACGTGCGCCCACGGTGGTTTCGGTCTTGTGGTGTGGCAGCTCATAGACTTTGCGTTTGAGGTCAGCAGTGCTGCGCGACAGCTTCAGAATCTCGCCACTGCGCATGGCGGTGCGCAGGGCAATCATCATGGCCCAGCCAGTTTCCTGCATGGCGGTCTGTGGAGCCACCCGCAACGACACGCCAGCAGAGCGCAAGATGCGCCGTACTTCCATCCAGCGACTGACGCGGCGACGCGCATGGGATGCGGCGGGCAGCGTGATTTCCTTCCAGGGGCTGAGACCTGCCCATTTCCACTGTTTGATGGCCAGTGTCCAGATGGGCCGATATTGCTGGGCTTCGCGGAGCACGCTTGAGCCACTGACGTGTTGCAGCCGTGCATCGCGCCACGCCGCCAGGTCGTCTGCAGTGATCTTGTGGAACACCTTGCCGAACAGGCCGGGATAGTCCCGCAGCCAGGCATCGAAGCGCAGGTTATCGGCGCGAGACGTCTTGGCCGGTTTCTTGTCGGTAACTTCCTTGCGATAGCGCTCCACAGCTTCGGCCAGCGTGCGATGTGGAAACTCCCCCCTCGCCCCAGCCAAAATAGCCGCCTCTTCGGTAATGGCCCATGCTTGGGCCTCGGCCTTGGTGGATCGCGTAGCCGTCTTGCGCACTCCGGCCCGTTCCACCTCGGCCCGCCATCCATTTTTTACTTTCCTGAGATACGCCATCATCGTCTTTCGATATGCCAAGAAAAAAACCACTGGCCAAGGCTGCACCATGACGGCAGCCAGGTCAGCGGCATGGCCTCATCAGACCAACTCAAACACCCAGCAGCGCACCGCCTTGCCCTGGTCATCGCCAGCATTACGGGTCTTGATAGCGCTGTTGATGACGCGGCTGGAGTCCACAAAGCGACGCGCTTTGCTGGTACGCAGCACCTTCTTGAGCTCGGCCAGCGGCGGCACTTGCTGGCGGTGCAGGCTGGCCATTTCCACAAACTCGTTCAGGTTCACGGCAATGAGCTGCTTGTCCCGGCTGTGGTTCAGTCGCGGCACGTTCAGCGAGCCTTTCACCGTCTCCAGCGCAATGCTGTCCAGGTAGTCGAAAGACTCCCAGAACTCCTGCACCAGAGGATGGTCGGCGCTGATGGAGCGCTGCCGCTCCTGTGCCATGGCCACGATGCATGAGCGCACCGCTTCAAACTGGCCATCGCTCATGCGCATGAGTCGGCTCATGGCCATGACCGCCACCAGCAGCTGTGCATGGTTCTTGGCAATACGCGGCTTGTGAATGCCGTCCTGCTGCAGCAGCCATGCAATGGTCTTGTCGGTTTCTGCCTTGAAGGTGTCGAGTACCTGAGATTCCTGGCGCAGGCATGCCAGCAGAAAGCCGCTCAGTTGCTCCATTTCATAGGTCTCCAGCTTCTTGGCACTTTCAAAGCTGGCAGGCGTGTGGCCATGCGTGGTGAAGGTCATGTGACAGATGCGCTCCATGATGGCCTGGCTGGCCTGCACGGGGTTGTTCTGGCTGATGACAATGCTGGCCCTGAAGGGCGGGTCATAGGTTTCATTGCCGCCAGTGCGCACGCCAGTGGTGCGCACATTGCGGCCGTTGTATGCGTCCTTGAGCTCGTCCCAATCAAAGCTCTTCACATGGGCGCTGTTGCCGGTCTTGGTTTCGCGGTCACTCTCGATCAAAACAATGGGCAGATTGCTCACCTGCGTGAACGTGCGCATGCGCCCTGCAGCCGTGGATTTGCTGGGGTCAAAGCCTTCGTAATCGCGGCCAAACAGCTTCCACAAAAGCTGAATCAAGGTCGTCTTGCCGCTGCCCGGCTCGCCTACGATTTCCAGAAACGGAAAAGACATTTGCTCGGCCCGGATCTGCTCCGCAAACAGGCTGGCAAACCAGTAAGCCAGCGCCACATAGCCCGGCGCCCCAAAGGCTGACCAAAGGTGCTGTGGCCAGCTCCTGTCCTGTGCCTCTGCATCGCGATTGATGTGCAGATGAATGGAGCGCTGCAGGCTTTTGATGCTGAGCTTTCCAATCTCGAAATAGTCCTCTTCATTGGCCTCCAGCACCGCACCATCGTGCACCGCATAGTCGCCCAGCAGATAGGTTTTGTGCTGGGAGCTGTAGCCCACAAAATCCACCGTCTGCACCACTTTGATGTTGTCCAGTTGGCGCAGCATCATGCGCTCCAGCTGGGCGCTGCTGCCGCTGTACATCGCTCCAGGTGCTAGGTGCAGCAGCTGCTTTTTGAACTCGCTGGCCGAGGTCAAATGGCCAGCAGTGAAGTTGCCTTTGACGGGCTGGCTTTCATGCGGCTGCGCAATGCTGAAGTAGTACCAAGCCTCCTGCGTCACATCATTGCGCTGGTAATACAGCGCTTTGGTCAGGCAGTTTGCAATCGGCTGCAGCACGGCAGATTGCTCGATGGCCTTCTCTCGCAGCTCATGCTCTGACAGGTATTTGTCGCCCTCTTCCTGGCCTTTTTCCAAGTCATCCTTGGCCTTGCTGTAGGCGGCCAGGTCGAGCTTGAACCAATACAGGCGGCTGCCATATTCCAGGTCGAACTCAGTGCGACTGGTGTGGTTGTAGATCAGCAAGGCTTTGGCAAAGGCCGACTCAGCCACCAGCAGCGCCCCCTGGTGCAGATATTCCTTGAGGTCTTTCTCCGTCAGGCGCTCGCGCAAGTGCAAGTCATTCCAATCGAGCTTGGCGCTGCCACTGCGCTGCGGGATTTGCGCCGCCGTGCAACGCCATCCCGCCTCCTGCGCTCTGCGCACATGGCGCAGGGTGTAGTCACGCCCGGCCTTGTCGCCATCGAGCGCAAACACCAGGCGCGGCTCTTTTACCTGCTGGCCCTCTCGCTGGATTTGTTCGCGCATGGTCTCCAGCGCCTTGCCGGGGTAGTTGTTGCAGCTCAGCAAAGCCACGGCGGCAATGCCGTGGTGGGCCAGCGCAATGGCATCAAAAATGCCCTCTACCAACCACAGCTCCTGCGGTGGCTCTGGCACTTGTGGCTGGGCCGGATTGGGCGCGGCAAAGCTCAGCCCAGGCATGGCCCACCAGTGGCCACCGTAGCTGCCGCCTTGCTTGAAGTTGGCCTTCTTCTTGCCAAAGCGTGCAGGCCTGTCGATCAGGCGCTCCCACCAGGTCTGCGCCACGGTAAAACGCACGGTCGCAGTGCCTGCGCCCCTGCCCTTGTCGGCGCGCTGGTCAAAGTACTGCTCTTGCACATACAGGCCGCGAATCAGCGCCAGATCAAAGCCCCGAGCCTGCTGCAAATATGCATCTGCCGCCGCATTCTGATTGCGCTCGGCTTCGGGCTTGCGCTCTTCCGCCTGGCGAGCACGCTCGCTCCAGCTCTCAAACAGATCGCTGTACAGGTCTTTGGCGTGAGCCTCATACCCGCAATGGTTCAGCCGCTCGCACTTCACCACCCACGGCGTGGCGGCGTAAGTCCACAGGCTTTTGTGATCGCAGCCAACGCAGCGGCCCTTGCGCAAATACTTGCCATCCGTGGTCGGCTTGAAGTCATAGTCCGCCTGCAGTCGCAGAGCGATTTCATGAAGCAAGTCACTCATGCTGCACCGCCTTTCTTCAGCCATGCCTGCACATCACTCACACGCCACCAGCGCAGGCGGCGGCTGGCGTACAAAAAGGGCTGCGGGAAGTTGCTCTGCCTGAGCAGGCGCTGGGTGACATGCTCTCGCGTGCAGCCCAGCATTTGCACCAGGTCATCAACGCCCACAATGGCCGGTGCTGCAGCGTGGCCACCGCTGCCATACTCGGCGCTCTGTGGGGCCAGCCAGGCCAGCACATCGCGGTACAGCCAGCTGCGCATGCGATTGCTGACGTTGATGCACGGCGGCGGGAAGTCTTTGCGCTTGGCAATCACATCTGCGGCATGCTGGCGTGAGCAGCCCAGCAAATCTGCAATGCCCGCCACATCAAGCCGCGGCGCACCCAGATCGCTCAGGCTCAAGGCGCGCATGCCGGGCTGATACAGCCACTGCAACACGTCGATGACCCGCCAGTAACGTAGGCGCGGGCTCAGGTCGATGAATGGCGTGGGGAAGTCGATGCGATGGCCCAGATGGTGGCGCACATGGTGCGGGGCGCAGCCCAGCAAAGCGGCAAGCCCGGCGGTATCAAGACACTGCACACCGTTCATCACGGCAGTTGCAATATCGGCCACAGCAGGTGCTGCAGAGCGCTTGAATGGGGTCTGGTGTGGAGCATTCATGCTTTGACCCTCCAGGCCATGCTCATCTCATTGAGGGCACTGCTGATCACCTGCGTGCGGCGCTCCAGCTCCAAATGCACCACGCGCAGCAAATTGGCCATGTCTTGCGCAGGCACGCCCAAAGTCGAGCCCGCATGGAAGGCGCATTCGTCCGTCATGGTGGCCACCGCGTTCAATGCAGAACGGGCAGCATCCAGGTGCCACACCTCATCGCTGAGGTTCAGGATTTGGGTTTTGATTTGCGCTTGAGAAGCCTCGTTCTGCGCGTCAGGTTTAGACCCCGCCTCACCCAACCAGTGGCTCCACTGCCTGGCCGCATCATGATCGAGAGCAGACTCCCAATCGGCACGCGGAATACCTGCCGCAATGCAGTCAAAAACATCGCGAGGAGTTGCTGCATGGGCCATGCCTTGCGTATCGTTTTTGATAGCTGATTGCGCTTGCAATGGCTTGATATTGACGTTCTTTTGCGCTGAATTCCTTGACGAATCTGCGCCCTTAGCTCCTGCTTTTGATGATTTAGGCAATGCAGCGGCCTTCACTGCCTCCGTGGCAGTGCTTTGATGGATCGTCATGGTTTATCCCTCCAGGCTCAGATCGAGGCCACGCAAAGCGGCCAGAGCCTGCACTGCCTTGCGGCGTGCACCGGGAACATTCGCCTTGGGCTGGCTGAGATAGTGCAGCGCCATGCTCAGCGCGTTATGCGCATCGGCGTGCAGTTGAATGGGGTCAGATGTGCCCGTGATGGGCGATGCGGGCGCAGCGCTGCGGCTGGCCAGAGTGATAACGGTCATGGTCTGGATTCCTGGTTGAATCAAGCGAACCACCGTTTGCGTTTTCATCGCATTAGGTGGACGGGATGTGAAAAACACGGAACCAGCCGTGCGGCAGTCCTTACGGATATGCCCATCCCGCCCGTAACCATAAAGGGATGGTGCAGGCGCACCACTCCCCGGAATTTGGGCGTGACAAAACCCCGCTTGAAGGTGGGGGCTGCAACCTCTGGTTCTTTGGCGTTTTTCAGGCACCGGGCCTCTCGGCTTGACAGCAGTATAGCCCAGGACGTTGCGGATACAAAAGGTGTATTGCATGCTCTTACTCCGCACTACACCTAGCAGGGTACACAAACCCCAACTGGCCGCGCCGTTCGGTCAAGCGCATCATGCGGGCCTTGAAGTCGCACAGGTCAGCCGATGTGCTGGCTGTGTCGCGCACCCGGTTGATTTGCTGCATCAGCAGCACCAAGCCGCCATCTGCCAGCCATTGGTGCATTTTTTGCGATGCGCCACTACGGATCTTCAACTCCGCATACACATCAGTGGGTAGCACTACGGCGTACACCCATTGGTCGGTGATGGCGCCGTAAAGCGCAGGCGTACCGCCAACATGGCCGGTGTACGTGGTGTTGGTCAGGTGCGCCAGTGCGTGGTAGTAGTCAGGGCCAAAGCGGCGCTCCCAAGTGCCGGGCTCCTGGCGCAGCAACAGGGGCAGTAGGTGGGTCCGGGTATCGGCCTCGATGGCACGTCGGAGGATGGCGTCTATCTGTTCATCGCACCACACCGCAAAGTCGTCGCTCAGCCATTGTGCGAACCGGACGGCTAGCTTGGGGTGCAACCATGTGCCTCCACCAATACCGCGACGGGTTTTTAAATGCGGGATATTCCCGTATTTGCGCCTGAACGCAGCAAGGTAGGAAGCCGTGCCAGGCAAGCGCAGCCATTCATTGGCCTTTTTGCTAAATCTGGCAGCTGCCTCTGTGGCATTGAACCAGCCCGCTTCATTGAAGCTGTGAGACTGACCGTCAAAGTCACATTGGATAATGCAGTGTGCCGAGCCTACGGCCCTATTAGCAGCGTGCTGGGCTGTCGATAAAATTTGCGCTTCTGCTTCGCTCTGGCTGTCCGATTGGATGGCTGGGGCGTTTTTCTTTTGTGTCATCGACTTGCCCCTTACGCTTGCTGCTGCGCCATCCAGGCGCGGACATCAGCCACCTTCCACGCGGAAATTTTGGCGCCTAGCTTCTGTGGCTTTGGGAACTCGCCAGCGCCGACCTTGCGCCACAAGGTAGAGGCGCTGAACGGTAGCAGCCCCACCACGCCTTGGCGGCGCGGGTGGGCGACTAGATCGCGTTCGCGGATGTATGCGCAATCGGGCAGCGTTTCAAAGGCTTGGGCTGCGGTAAGGGTCTTCACGCCGTGCGTTGTGGCGCGTGCTTGTGCGGTCATATGGGCCTCATTGAGATGAACAATGGGGCGATGGTCTGACGATGACAATGGGCTGTCGCCTAGTTTTCTGATCCGTCCGCTATCCGTCCGCTATCTGTCCGAATTAAGGTCGTTCTGTAAGGCGTGTATATCGGTCTATGGCCTTGCGCAGAGCTTCCAAGTCAGCGGTGGCCACGTTGCCTCTGCTGTCGTAAAAGGCCAGCTCATGGACATGCACCTGGGCAATTTCAGGCCATGCGTTGGGCTCACTTCTCACCCTTTCGCGGAAGTACTCCAAGACATTGCGGGCGGTGGGGCGCGTGCGCAAGCCTATTTGGTTGAAATGCTCCAAGGCTCGTATCAAAGAGAGTGCATAGCCTTGAATGCGCTTGGGTGGATGAATGCTCCAACCTATCTCTCGATGCTCTTCATCCTGAAATTTATCAGGAGCAGAATATTCATCTTCTTCCTCGTTGAAAAGCTTATCGTTCATTTCAATAAAACGGCTTTGTTGCATAAATCGGCCATAGGCCAAGGCATCCCCAATCCCAAATAGATTTACGCAGCAGCGACTGTCTGGGGCGTGCCCAGAGCGGTAAATTGATTGAGGATTGAAGCTCGGATGTGCAGCTCGGTCACCTGGCGCTCAAACGTCCTGGCCATGACCTTCTCGCCGAGTCGCTTGAAGCAATTCATCTTGGTCTCCACCAGTGACCTTCGGTGGTAGCCGCTCCAGCGTTTCCAGATAGCCCGCCCCAACTGCCTACACGCCTTGACCGCTTCATTGCGGTGAGCAAATGCCAGCCCTTTGCGCAGCTTCGCTCCTTTGCGCGGCGGGATGATTGGAATGGCTCCCCGCAGGTAGCACGCCTTATGTACATCCTGCGTGTCGTACGCCCCATCACCGGTAAAGCTAGCTATCTCTTCATTGCTTGGAATTTGACCTAGCAGGTCTGCTGCCATGGGCGAGTCGCCCACTTCATTGGTTGTTACTGCGATGGCCCGAATCTGCAGTGTCTGGGCATCAATACCCAGATGCACCTTGCGCCACTGGCGGCGGCTCTCGGCACCGTGCTTTTTGGTTTTCCACTCACCTTCGCCCAAGAACTTGATGCCCGTGGAGTCGGCCAGCATGTGCAAGCCTTTGTCACTTGCACGGTAGCGCACCTGCACATCCAAGCTCTTTTGCCTGCGACACACCGTGCTGTAGTCGGGCACTGGCCAATGCAGGCCTGCCATACCCAATAGCGACTCAACCAGGCCCAGTGTCTGGCGCAAGGGCTGGCCAAACAAGCACTTGATGGTCAGGCAAAACTGGATGGCCGCATCTGAGAACTTCTGGCAACGACCACGCTTGCCCGTGGGCCGAGCTAGCCACTGCATATCCCTATCGAGCCAAATGGTCAGCTCACCTCGCGCCTTCAACGCTGCGTTGTAAGCCTTCCAGTTCGTTGTGCGGTACTTAACCCGACCCCAGCTCGTCTCTCTCATCTCCCGAGCCTACCTCAGCTGCGACCGGCATTTGTGCAACAACGCCCAATAAAACTCTCAACAAGAACATTCGTTGTTATTGATATGCTTTCTTGATCTTCGATAAATAGCAGATGTGATTTGTACTTCAAAAGTACAGTATTTATTAGAATTGGCGTTAATAAATTAATCTCATTGGGCTTTGCGTGAGGTAGATGAGTTTTTAATTCTTCTATTTTTTTATAAAAGTAATTTTGATACTCTGGTTGTGGGCTTGCTCTGGCGAAAAGCACTTCCACTCCAAATTCTTCAGATATGACCTCAGGTTTAATTCCTACGTAAATTAATAGTGCTTCAGCTATATTTACGCAATCTTCAACGGTTGTCGTGACCGTTTCACCATATTGATCTTGATATTGAAAATGCGGTCTCTCACCCATGGCACGCCCTGCTGCGCTATTCCCTGAAAGCAAAAAACTCCAGCAGGCGGGCAGGGTCTCCCGCTTTTCGGTTCGCGGGCCTAGCTGGAGTCGAGTGCAATCTTACTTCAGGTGCAAGGATAACCGGTGCTCACTCCCCCTTATGAAGCTGAGGCTGGGCTGTACTGTGCAACGCCTTGATGATGGGGTCTTGAGCTGGGATCTCGAAATGAGGCTTGGGTTTGCCATCGCGCTTCTTGAATTCATCGCTTTTTCTCAGCGCCATCGAATAAGCCCCACCATCCGGTTTATTCAGGGAAACTTGATCCCTGATCATTTTCTGCTTCAGCGCACTCATTGGCAGAAAAATGCCATCACGGGGTTTTGATGATGGTGAAATGGTTTTTACAGCTGCCAATTGTGCCAAGAAGGTGTGACCACATTCAATATCAGTGCAGACAAACATAACATCCCTCACCAGATCAGATACAAACCGACTGGTGCGCGAATAGGATTTAGCTCCACAGTGAGGGCAGTTAAACATGATTCGTCTACCTCCGAGGTCTACAAATTCTTTAGAGAGTTGATCCATGAATTTATCTCGCTTTGACGCCATGCAACTAAGCGTTTGGCAATAACTAATGGACGAGGAAATTCCTTGCTTTGGATTTTTTTGTAAATAGTGCTTCGTGCCATTCCCGTTTTTTGAATAACTGCACTGATTCTCAAAAGCTGTTCGTCGTCCGACTGATTGGGTTGTGCTTTCATGGCTTTATGCATGCGAAATGAACGCTTGGAGCACTGCCCGCCGCACCGCTCATTACGGCGTAGCAGTGCTATGGGTTAACGCTGTGAGTGCTTGAGCACATGGTGTCGATGCAGAACTGCAGCTCCAATGCGCGGAATAGTCGGCAGGCCTGAGCTACTGCAGGTGGAGATGCCTGCGACCTCAAATTCAGCGGTTGGATCACATTGGCCGGGCAGGCTGTCGATGGCTTCAAAGATGCCGCTCATTGCTCTCGCGGTGATGTCTTTCAGGTCATCAGCGAGAGGCAGCCGACCCCTGAAATCTTTGGCGTCTGAAATGGCCATGAATTTCTGCAGCGCAATGGCCTTGAGCAGGCTTTTGGGTACTTCCGACAGCGCCTGGGCCAGCATCATTTCAGCGTACTTGCGGCGTGCTGCATCCAGGGTGGACTGGTAGCTTTGCGCCAGTGCAGCCACTTCAGGCTTGAATGGAAAGTCCTGAATTTCCTGGGCAGTGTGAGCGAGAGCTGCGGCGACCTCGCTGGCCATGTCCTTGTTGGCGGCCTTCTTGTTCATGGCGTCGTTCACCTGTTTGGTGACGCTGAAACCGCTCTTGGCAAACAGCTCTTTGAATTCGGCTTCGGCAGCGTCGGCGGCTGCTTCAAACTGCTGCTTTTTTTCCTGCAATGAGGTCTGCTGCTGCATCAGGCCTTGCAGGTGCTCTTGTGCCTGGTGGTAGGAGGATTGAGCCGTTTGAAACTGAGCCAGGGCGGATTGAAATGCCGCCTTTGCGGCTTCGTATGGGGTGACTTGCATGGTGATGGGCGTGGCAGTTGATGGGCTTCTTGAGGCTCTGGGGCGGGCTCAGTAGTCCGTCAGCATGGGCTTTTGCGTCGCATCAGCGTTGCTGTCTGTGCCGCTGGCGAAGTGCTGGCCAGGGGATGAATACGAGGCGGCCTGCAAGGCTTTCTCAGCTTGCGCATATAACTGCTGAGCGCGATGCAGCAGGTCTTTGGCTTCGTTGAATTTCTGGAGGGCTTGGGCTTCGGTCATAGAGACATCCGTGGTTGCGTTGGGATGTCTCCATGGTGCTCAGTGAAGCCACAGAGATACAGCAAAGCTCATTGTCGTGACGCTCTATACATAAGGCATTTGCTGGGAACGAAGGGTGGGCGAACTTTTCGGTGCGGGGAGCTTCGCCCAATATGGCTTTTTACCGCCTGGATAGATGGAGCAGATCATCCAGCTTGGCCAAGCCCGTGCAAGTTCCAGCAGCGCGGGCTTGAAGGTGAATTAGCAGGGCGCGGATGCAGGAGCACCATCGCCTAAGCCTGTATGCGACACCGCTGTGATGCCGACTTAAGGGCCTTCAGATCGCCCAGCGCATCAAGGCATTTGCAAAGTTGCTAAGGGTAGAAAGAAGGGGGTACTTCTAAGTTTGTTGGTATTTTTGTTGGTATGTTTTTTATAAATAAAATTGAAGCCTATATTTCATGCGGTATATAGGAGGCTTTTATATCCCTGTCGGGCGCCAAGCTAAAAAGCCACTCAAGCAATTGCTAGAGTGGCTTTTTTTGCGGAAATTACTGCAAAGTTCTATACGGTTCTTGGCATCGGACTTCTATCACTCGATTTCTTCGTCAAAAACGACAGATGGGGCTGCAACCACTCTTGCAATGTTGGCTGGAGTATTGATCAGATTTTGGCTGACATAGCTGAATGAAGTATCTGGCTCCAAGGCTGCTGCAATCAAATTTGATTTGGCTTGGTTGAGTGTGATGTAGTAGCTGCCAGCAGGAGCGTCGATCCCTCCTCTGGTTAGCAAAGGAGTATGGCTTCCAGCTTTGGGTGGGTTGTAGCTTTCCGCCATCATCTGACCGGTCTCTCCAACCTGAAGCACTTGTACGCCTTGCAGGCGAAGGCGGTCGACAGCACGACCAGCGTCGGAGGACAGCCAGTAGCCGCATGGTCGGGAGCGGGTTTGAGTTGGTTGAATCTTTATTGAAGAGTTCCAGTCCACGCGGGCTTGAACTTGCTCACCAGACTCTGCTTGCAGCATCTGGATCGTGTGCTGCTCCTGGGTTTGCTTGGCTTGAACGGTCAGTGTATTGCGGCAGGCGAGCGCAGAGATGTCGCGGGAGACAAAAGATTCCACTTGCAGCAAATTGCGCGACTTTTCTGCGGTAGCCCGTAGCGCTGCAGTCGTGGCAGTGACCAGACCGTGAACACGGCGTTGAATATGCATGCGCCCCAAGTCAGAGCCGCGACTGGCAATCAGTAATGCGGCAGAGTTCTTGAGGCTGCTGGCATTGATAAGTGTGTCTGGATTCAGACTTGCCATAGAGAGTGATTTGTCTTCAGGCTCTGGGCTAGGTTGAAAAAACCACTCGTTGCTGATTTCTGCCTGGTTCAGAGCTGCGCGAACGGGCTGGCTAAGCCATTCCAATGCGGCTTTATTGATGAATTCATGTGTGTTGGCGGTGCCTGCAGGCTGCACCAAGACATCGTAGCTTTGCACGGCCTGAAATTTTTGCAGCAGCAATCCGCCTGCGGCTACTTCCTGGAGGTCAAGGACTGCCGCCGGGCGGTAGTTGCGGATCATGCGTGCAAGGGCTTGTGCTTCGGGCGTGCTGAGCAGCAGGTGATCATGGGCAAGGTCTGTTCCATCGGCCGTGAGACGGCTGGCAGTGGCTGCTGCATCAGGGTTGGCCCTGGGCACAATCAAGATGTTGATCTGTTGCAGCAAAGGAGCGAGCAGCCCTCCTTGGCTGAGCTCGCGTGCGATTAAAAGTAGCGCTTCTGTACTCGCTGGCTCATCGCCATGTTGCCCCCCGACCAAGAGCACTGTCGGCTTACCGTTGCTGTTAAGGGAGGTGGCTTGACTGCCTGCTCCTTGGGTAGCGATCAAGGCCTGAATGGGGAGGCCTTTTTGAGAGGTGCCGATGGTCAATGGAGCGAGCAGGATCCCATTGTCTGCCTTGTTGCTCAGTGTCTGAAGCCAGGCGCTGATTTCTGTGTGTGTGCTGAATTGCTGGCGATTGATGCCAAGCCCTGGTGTGTCATAGATGGTGGTTGGCGCTGTAAAGCGAGACTCGATGGCCGGGTTGTAGGGGACAGCTGTGAGTTGGGGGGCTGGGGCTACTGGTTGACTCGTGGCAGGAGTTGCTGCAGAAGCCGGTGCAGGGTTAGGGACGCTTTGGCCTGGTGCCGTGCTTGACATTCCTGACCATGGCGGTAACTGCACATTGGCACAAGCCGTTAGCAACACTGCTGAGCTCACTGCAGTCAGCTTGAGCATGCTGGAGCTCCATAGAGGCAGGTTGCGTCTAGCATGAGAAAAAACGAGCTGGGTGAGAAATGTCATAAGTTCAACACAAATAAGAAGAATAGGCTTGGAGCGAAATCCTAAGCTTCGCATATACGCGTCTCATATTAGGCCTGCTGGCTTGCGACCGGCTGTCAGCGTATGGCGATGCTGTCACTGAAAAGCAAAAGGGCTGCAATGCTGTTGATTGCAGCCCTTAAGGCGTTTGACCGAGAGAGTGTTATTCCTCGGTTGTTGAAGGAGGGTTAACGACCGTAGCCGCCTCCAAAGCCACCTCGATTGCTACCTCCACGATTGCCTCCGCCAAAGCCCCCGCGATTGCCGCCAAAGCCACTGCGACGGCCACGATCTGCCATGCTGTCCACGCTGGTGCGCATTGGGTCAGGCTGGCGACCATTGCTGCCGCGAGAGTTGCCATTACGTGCATGACCTTGCTGGGTTCCTAGGTGGGCGTCAGGGCGTGGAGGCTGGTCATCGTAGCGGTTGCCGCGTTCGCGATCGCCGAACTGACGAGCGCCGCCGCGCTTGGGGGCTCGTTGTTGCTCATTTCCATTAGGGCGTGGAGCGCGCTCGCTTTGAGCAAACGAGTTGGCACGATCACCATGCTCTGGATGGCGGTCGTTGGTGCGTGCAGTGCGCTCAACGCCAGCTTGACCGCGTGGGCTGTTGAGGCGGTTGTTGCTACGTGGCTTTTGCGGGCGCGCAGGGCGTTGCTGCATTTCGCCTTCCGCTTCGCCTTGTTGGGAATCTCCAGCAGGGCGACGGCCACCACGGCTGCCATTGGGCGCCTTGTTAGAGCGAATGCGCTCCATCATTTCCTGGCGGGCTGCCTTGGCTGCTGCCTGCATGACATCGCGGCTGGGAGGCTTGCCTGCACCACCCCACAGAGTCTGGCGGCCCATGGCGATGGGCTCGGCGACTTCACCTTCTTCTGGACCAAAGCCTTCGATGGGCTGTACTGGGATCTCCTGCTTGGTGAAGCGCTCGATATCCATCATGAAGCCTTCTTCGTCCATGCAGACCAAGCTGACGGCATTGCCTTCACGGCCGGCACGACCAGTACGACCGATGCGGTGCACATAGTCTTCCGAGATATTGGGAATTTCGTAATTTACCACATTGGGCAATTCATCAATGTCGATGCCACGTGCTGCAATATCTGTAGCTACCAACGCACGCAGTTCGCCAGTTTTGAAGCCTTCCAGTGCCTGGGTACGGGCGCTCTGGCTCTTGTTGCCATGCAGGGCCATGGCGCTGACGCCGTTCTTGGTCAGGTACTCGGCCACATTGTTGGCGCCGAACTTGGTGCGGGTAAAGACCAGCACCTGGCTCCAGTTGTTTTCCTGAATGATATGCAGCAGAACCTGCTTTTTCTTGCCGCGGCCCACAGGGTGAATCACCTGCTTGATGCGCTGTACGGTGGTGTTGCGCGGGGTGACCTGGATAGATTGAGGGTTTTTGAGCAAGCCATTGGCCAGCTCGCGAATCTCATCGCTGAAGGTAGCCGAGAACAGCAGGCTTTGCTTGTCCTTGGGTACCAGTGCCAGCACTTTCTTCACGTCATGGATGAAGCCCATGTCCAGCATGCGGTCAGCTTCGTCCAGGATCAGCATTTCGACGGTGGACAGGTCCATGAAGCCTTGCCCCGCCAGGTCCAGCAGACGTCCCGGAGTAGCGACCAGCACGTCCACGCCTTTTTCAATGCGGGCAATCTGGGGCTTCATACCTACACCGCCAAAAATCACTGTGGATGTGATGTCCAGATACTTGGCATAGCTGCGCAAGTTTTCTTCGACCTGAGCGGCCAGCTCACGAGTGGGGGTCAGGACCAATGTGCGGATGCCTTTGCCGCCGAACTTATTCTTCGGGGCTGTGCCGTTGCTCAGGCGCTGCAGCATAGGCAGAGTGAAAGCAGCAGTCTTGCCGGTACCGGTCTGTGCGCCGGCCAGTAGATCATGTCCGGCGAGTACCAGAGGAATAGCTTGTGCCTGAATGGGGGTCGGGTTTTCGTAACCCTGTTCTTGGACGGCCTTCAGAATGGCCGGGGCCAGATTCAGTTCTTCAAATGTCATTTGTGATCAATTGCGCCAATCCTGGGCGCGGGGTATCAGCCTGTCATGGTGCCCGTAGGGCAGCCTGGCCAGTTGTAGGCAGATATAGTTTGCGTGTCGGGAGCTTGGAAACGCTTCCTTTGTCCCCAGCTGAAGTGCTGCTGCAGCAGGCAACTGGACGCCTGTTGCGAGGGGTATTGTCGCATGCACCGATAATCATGGTTGGATTGCCGTGCAAAGCGGCACATTTTTTTGCATAAATTTAAGTAACTCAAAGCAATTCGGACATGGCTCAATACGTTTTTTCGATGAACCACCTGACCAAGACGGTGCCGCCAAAGCGCCAGATCTTGAAGGATATTTCACTGAGTTTCTTCCCAGGTGCCAAGATCGGCGTGCTGGGTCTGAACGGTTCCGGGAAGTCTTCGCTGCTGAAGATCATGGCCGGTGTGGACAAGGAGTTCGAAGGCGAGGCCATCCCTATGCAGGGCCTGTCCATCGGTTATTTGCCCCAGGAGCCACAGCTCAACCCCGAGCACACCGTACGCCAGGCTGTTGAAGAGGCCATGGCTGAGGTGAACAATGCCAAGGCACGCTTGGAAGAGGTGTATGCGGCTTATGCCGAGGAAGATGCGGACTTTGATGCTCTGGCAGCGGAACAAGGCGAGCTAGAGGCCATCATCGCTGCTGCAGGCACCGACTCCGAGCACCAGCTGGAAATTGCTGCTGATGCGCTGCGTCTGCCCGCATGGGATGCCGTTGTTGGCAATCTCTCCGGTGGTGAAAAGCGCCGCGTGGCTTTGTGCAAGCTGCTGCTGTCCAAGCCCGACATGCTGCTGCTGGACGAGCCCACCAACCACTTGGATGCCGAATCTGTGGACTGGCTGGAGCAATTCCTGCACCGCTTCAGCGGTACCGTTGTGGCCATTACCCACGACCGCTATTTCCTTGATAACGCCGCCGAATGGATTCTGGAACTGGACCGTGGCCATGGTATTCCTTACAAGGGCAACTACTCTGACTGGCTGATCCAGAAGGGCAACCGTTTGGAAGCCGAGCAAAAGGGTGAAGAAGCCCGTGCCAAGGCCCTGAAGAAGGAACTGGAGTGGGTGCGTCAGAACGCCAAGGGTCGTCAGGCCAAGTCCAAGGCACGTATTGCGCGCTTTGAGGAGCTGAGCGATCACGAATACCAAAAGCGCAATGAGACCCAGGAAATCTTCATTCCTGTGGCTGAGCGCCTGGGCTCCAAGGTCATCGAGTTCAAGAATGTCTCCAAGGCCTTTGGCGATCGTCTGCTGATCGACAACCTGTCCATGAACATTCCTGCGGGTGCCATTGTCGGCATCATCGGCCCCAACGGAGCTGGTAAGTCGACCCTGTTCAAGCTGATTGCAGGCAAGGAGCAGCCTGACTCCGGTACGGTGGATATCGGTCAGACCGTGAAGATGGCTTTTGTGGACCAGCATCGCGATGAGCTGGCGAATGAAAAGACCGTCTGGGAAGACATCTCCGGTGGTCTGGACATGATCAACGTGGGCAAGTTCACCATGGCTTCGCGTGCCTACGCTGGCCGCTTCAACTTCAACGGCCAAGACCAGCAAAAGAAGGTTGGTAACCTCTCCGGCGGTGAGCGCGGTCGTCTGCACCTGGCAAAGACCCTGATTCAGGGCGGCAACGTGCTGCTGCTGGACGAGCCCTCCAACGACTTGGACGTGGAAACTCTGCGTGCCCTGGAAGATGCGCTGCTGGAGTACGCGGGTACGGTGATGGTGATCTCTCACGATCGCTGGTTCCTGGACCGTATTGCTACGCACATTCTGGCCGCTGAAGGTGATTCTCAGTGGGTATTCTTCGACGGTAACTATCAAGAGTACGAAGCTGACAAGAAGAAACGACTGGGTGAAGAAGGTGCAGCACCCAAGCGTATGCGTTACAAGGCGTTGAAGTAAGCGACAAAATGCTTCCGGCCTCGGCTGGAAAGGGTATTCTTGGAGGATGAGCCTCGCCCATGCATCCGTCTCCGTGTTACGCACCTGCCTTGTTCAGGCGGTGCGTAGTGCTGACGCCTTCGCCCTGCGACTGCTCCAGCGTACCGAATATGCGCTGGAGCAGTCGCTTTCAACGGGCTTTCAATCAGTGAGAAGGGATGTGCTCGGTGCCGCATTGCATAACTTGCAACAGCATCGGGCTTCATTGATTAACAGCTTCCCGCAAAACCTGCTCGAAGCTCTAGTGCTTTCTGCACGCCAGCCTTTTTCATTCAGCGCACAGACGCTGGATACCGGCAGCGGCCAGCTTCTACCCCTTGCCTCCATGGCGGAGTCTGCCAATCGACAGCTCAAGGTTGAACACAGGCTTGTGCAGCTGATAGAGCCTCAAGTCGAACTGGCCCTAGCAGACCTGGATGCTCTTATGAGTGGTGCGCAGGGGCTGGAAACCGCACAGCCACAGTGCAATCCGCTGCGCTTACAAAATTATGTACGGGCCTGGAGTCAGTCACTGACGGCCGTACAGCCCGCAGCAGAAGTGGCCGAGTGCTGGCATGAGTTCATGTCCCAGCAGCTGGGGCCTATCCTGGTTTCAGAATACTCACGAGCCGCCAATTTGTTGCGCCAGCAAGGCGTGCAGCCGGCTCGTTATGGGGCAGATAAAGTTAGCCCACCGCAATGCCTGCTGACATTGCGACTGCTGCAGGAGCTGGCTTCAGACTTGCGCTGGATTGACGACATGCGCTGCACGGTGCCGCAGTCGTTAACCGACTCTATGCTTGCGGGCTGGCCTGTGACGGAGCCTGCTTTGCAGGATATTGGCCTGGAGCCCGGCTGGACGTCATACTCCGCCAATGCTCTGCAGACCTCGCTGCAGCCATGGGTGCCCAGCGTTCTTGGTGGACTGAAGCCATCCACCTCAAGCCAGGCACCAGGCTCTCTGATTCAGATGCGCACCTTGCAGCGCATGATGAGCCACATGACCAGTGATGGGCGTCTGTTGCCGCCTGTGCAAAAGGTGTTGCACAAGCTGGAGCCTTTGCTGAGTGAGCTGGTGGTGCATGACCCCTCTTTCTTTGAAGACAGAGCCCATCCGGCACGCCAGCTGCTCGACGAAATGACCGCTCGCAGCTTGTGGTTCGCCAGTGAATCGGCGCTGGGCTTTTCCCACTTCATCGCAGTATCTGAAGCTGCGGCAAACAAGCTGGCCAGCATGGGGGGCGTGAATGCACATGCCTTTGCGCTGGCTCTCCAATATGTGCGGGAACAGTGGCCGCCAGAGGGACGCATGAGTCGCCTGTCGGGCTTTGCTGCACAGGCTGAAGGAGAGCAATCGACCCAGCAAGGCTTGATGAGTGCGGCCGTGGGGTTGGCAGACAGGCAGATCGTGGGAGTCATTGCGCAGACCCAGCCCGATGCGGTGCAACTGGCCTGCATGATCCGCAGTCTGCCTAGTGCCAAGGGAGTTCCAGAGGATATTCTGGACTTTGTGACCGGTCCTTGGGCCGGTGTGATTGCCCAGGCGCAGCAGCAGGCTGGCAGTGGCCAGGATGAGCGGGACCCCGGAGGCTATCTTGCTTTGGTGCCCAGTCTTCTCTGGAGCGTCTCTCCCCAGGCCGTTCAAGATGTGCGGCGACTGGTGGCCATTGCACCCAAGCTGCAGCGCCGCCTGGCGCGAGGCCTGCGCAGTGTGGGGCGCACGGAAGTCGAAATTGCGGCGTTGGCAGCGCGCTTGGGCAGCTTGCAGCAGCGTGTGCTGGATGCTGCAGAAGTCGCGAGCCGGACGCGCAGTGACGGCTTCCCAGAAACGGATGTCCTGGATGAGCTGCCCAGCATGCTTGGCGCTCTTGAGGGCGCTGCGGAGACCGTGCATGCGAGCCTGGACATCACACTTCCGGTATTGACGGAAAAAGTTGAAGAGGTGCAGCGGGCCCCGTCTGTACAGCAGCCAGAGGGGCATGTCGCCCCAGTGTTCGTGACGGTTCCGAAGCGCAGTGAAGCGCACCCCAAGGCCAAACCTGAAGCTGCTGCGCCATACATTGGCGCTGAAACTGCAATGCTGCAGGAGCCAGCTTCCGGTCCTGTCTCTGTGAGTCAGCTTCAGGATGCCGAGTGGCCTTTGGGTACCTGGGTGGAGCTGCGCAGCGAACGCCAGCAGGTGCGTACCAAGCTGACCTGGGTCAGTCCGCAGCAAAGCCTGTTTCTCTTTACGGCGGAAGATGGCAGCACGCAGTCCATGACACGGCGCATGCGCGACAAGCTGCTTTCTCAAGGACAGCTGCGACGCTTGGAGGCAATGGCTTAGATCCATCGTCCGGCGCAAGTGCTGCCTACGCTGCCATGCTGATTTGAGTGCAAGCTTTATAAAAAATCTTGATAGCTGGGTAGCGTTGCTTGGCCTTGCGTTGGCATTGATTGGGCCAGTAATACGGCTCGGGCCGTAGCTACGGCAACAGCCTCGGCAGCCAGCGTGCTCAGTGTCATCATGCCGAGTGTTTGACCGCTTTGACCTGTGCCCAGCGCAAACAGGCTATCGCCATCACTCATGGTGTGAACGGGGTTGATGGTGCGGGCCAGGCCATCATGAGCCACCACCGCAAGGCGGTGCGCCTGGGCCTTGGTGAGGATGGCATCCGTGGCCACCACGCCAATGGTGGTGTTGCTGCCTGCCAGTACGGGTCTGGGCTCCTCGCCTGCCAGCAGCGCATCCCGCGTGCCGCGCAAAAGCTTTCCGTCGGCAGTGCGTGCCCCGGCCAGCAACTGGCCGTTAAATGGGTTGAAGATATCGCCCAGCGCATTGCAGGCGATGATGGCGCCGACAGTCACACCATTGACCGTGAAGCTGGCCGTACCAAGGCCACCCTTCATGGCGCGGTCATGGCCAAATACCTTGCCCACTACAGCGCCAGCACCTGCGCCCACGCTACCTTCTGCGGGCCGTTCATTGCTGCTGTGCCGGAATGCGCTGCGGCTGGCGGCGTAGCCGGCTGCGGCGTCAGGGCGAATGCGCATGTCACCCATCATCACGTCGAACAGCACGGCGGCGGGTACCAGCGGAATGCGGCCGACACCGATATTCAGGCCTGCGCCTTGCTCCTCCAGCCAGCGCACGGCACCGGTGGCGGCATCCAGTCCCCAGGCACTGCCGCCGGCCAGCATGATGCCGTGAACCTCCTGCACCAGATTGCTGGGATGCAGCAAATCGGTCTCGCGCGTACCTGGTGCGGCTCCTCGCACATCCACGCCGCCAACCGCTCCCTCAGGGCACAGAATGGCGGTGCAGCCTGTCGGGCGGCGGCTGTCGGTAAAGTGCCCGACGCTTAGGCCTTTAACGCGGGCGATATGTCCGCTGTGGTCGAGCAAATCCTGAATGGAAGACAAAGTAGTCATGGGGAAAAGACGCTCCTTGGGCTTGTTATATGCAGCAGTGGATAAACAGATCGCTTTTTATTCTTTAGAGAGCGGGTCAATGCGGTTCATACTCCCTGCATTGTTGCAGTGCAAAACGCCTCCGTGTGGCGTTGCTGCATGGATTGATTTCAAGGAGTGATAGATGTCTGCACGTTTTTCCTTTGCGGCCAGTCGCCGCGCGGTTCTGGCCACAGCTGCCATGGCTTTGTTGGCAACCTCCGGTGTGCCAGCCATGGCCCAGGATGCGACCAAGAAAAACCTGCTGATCGGTGCGACTGCGGGCTCCAACTATGACCTGCTGCAACAAGGCATCGTGCCCCAGCTGCAGAAAAAAGGTTATCAGGTCAAGCTGATTGAGTTCAACGACTACGTGCAACCCAATCTGGCGCTGAGCGATGGATCATTGGATGCCAACTTCTTCCAGCACCGCGCCTACTTTGATCAGTTCACCGCCGACCGCAAGCTGGCGTTGAGCGCGATTGCACAGGGCCCTGTGGCTCCCATGGGTGTGTACAGCCAAAAGCACAAGTCGCTGGCTGGCATCAAGAACGGCGCCAAGGTCGCCTTGCCCAATGACCCCAGCAATCTGGCGCGTGCCTTGCTGGTGCTGCAGCAGGCCGGTCTGGTCAAGGTCAAGGAGGGCGTGAATCCGGCCCGTATCTCCGAGCTGGACCTGGCAGCCAACCCCCACAAGCTCAAGTTTGTAGCGCTGGAAGCAGCGCAGCTGCCTCGCGTTCTGCAAGATACGGACTTTGTGGTGGTCAACGGCAACTTTGCCGTTTCCTCGGGCCTGAAGCTGACGGAGGCAGTGGTGCTGGAAAAGACTCCCGACTTGTACCTGAACGTGGTGGCGGTGAAGACGGGGAACGAAAACACGCAGTGGGCCAAGGATTTGTCGGCAGCCTATCGATCGCCTGAATTCAAGGCCGTGGTGGACAGCCAGTTCCCTGGTTATTCCAAGCCTGCTTTTCTGAAGTAAGTGCCTGAAATGGCACAGCAAGGGACTGCAATGCAGTCCCTTTTCATTGGGCAAGAGGTTTTGTCGCTGGTCACCCTCACAGCACCAGGGCCTGAATTTCGGCTTCCAGGAGCCGTAATGCCCGCAGCTCCATTTTCTGCAGTGCCGACTGCTGCTCCACCGGCAGATCGTGCAGCATGGCCGCCGCGCCCATATCACTGAGCACGGCCTCACCACTGCGCAGGTCGCACAGCGTGTTGTGCGCATACAGATCGCCGTGCAACAGCCCGCGCTGGTGCAGATGCTCAACAGCAGCGCGAAGGCACTGAATCAGCCGCTGTGCGATGTCTGCGCTCATGCGCAGGCCTGGGGCATAGACATCACGCGTGCAGCTCTCGAAGCTCGGTGGCCCGGCCAGCGCCTGCATCTGCGGGCCAAGCAGGGGCAGGGCCATGGCCAGGCGACCGTCGGGTGCGCCTGCTACGGCGGTAAGCGGAGTCAGCAGATGCGGGTGAGCACCAGCCGCCAGGCCCGCAGCCAGTTCGGACTGCGGCGTGCCGTCGCTGGTGAATGTGGCTTTGAAGACCTTGAGGGCCAGTGCTTGATCGCCGTTGCTGGCACGGTAGATATGGCCGCTGGCGCCTTCGCCCAGCAACTCATGCAACTGCAGGTTTTGATAAAAATAGGGCTCTAGCGCATATTTATCAAGCGCGAGTAGCTCACTTTTTTGAGTCATCGGATTGCCGGCCAGCGCCAGCCAGCTTACCGCGGGCAGCTGAAAAACCGGCTCCGGCACGCTGGTGAAACGATTGCTGGCAATGCGCAGCAACTCCAGTCGCTGGCAGTGCGCCAGCGATGCGGGCAGGCTGCTGAGCTGATTGCAGGACAGCATCAGCTTTTGCAGACGTGCGCAGTTGCCCAGAGACTCGGGCAGGGTCTGCAACTGGTTGTCCGTCAAAATCAGCCAGCGCAGGCGCGGCGGCAGGCTGTCTTCGGGCACATGTGCAATGCGGCAGGCCTTGAAACCGATCATCTCCAGCTGCGGCATGCGGCCCAGCACGGCAGGCAGTTCTGTGAAGGGGTTGTTCGACGCGAACACAATGCGCAGCCGTTTAAAACGTGTCAGGTCATCGGGCAGCGTCGTGAGCTGGCTGCCCGACAAGTCCAGAATCTCCAGCGTTTCGGTAAGCTGATACAGGGCGGTGGGGAAGTCGCTCAGCCCGTCGCTGAGCCTGATATGGTGTGCGCGGGCCAGCGAACCATCGGCCAGCCCGGAGTGAAACTGCTCTAGCGTCAACATAGGTCGCGCAGTCTAAGCCTTATGTGCGAAATGCAAGAAGTGCACGGAATACCCGCATGAAAATCTTCAAAGACTTGCCTGCACTGGTGCAGGCCCTGCCTGAACTGGCAGCAAGCGAGTGGGTAGATATGCCCGCTGCGGTAGCGACCCAGCTTAATGGGCAGGGGGCAACACAGCCCGCTGAAGTGCTGGCGCAGCCTGCTTTGCGTTTTGTGCTGCGCGCGGGCGATGACGCACCGCGCATGGGCTATGCGCCGTGGCTGCCGGTGGCCGTGCTGGCGCAGATGAGCTGGCCTTTGCCGTCAGATCAGGCAGCCTGGTCTGCATTTCTGCAAGCCGAGTTTGGGCGCAGCCAGCGTTTTGCCAAACCGCAAGAGGTCTGGGCTAACACCAATGTGCCTGAGCCATTCTGGTTGCCAGAACCAGCAACCGCAGAGCAGCGTCTGGGTTACTGGTATCTGGGCTTGCAAGCCCATGCATGGCTGGATGAGGAAGCTGTGCAGCCAGCTCCCTTCAGCCCTGCCGAGCTGCGCCTGTGCGAATGGCGGCTGGGTTGCCAGCTGCCGCAGTCGCTGCGCGACTATCTGCTGCAGCTCGGTGTGCTGGATTGGGCCGAGCGATTGCTGAGCCCGCGCTTTGATCTGCAAGCGCCGGATAGCGATATGGACGCCATCGGCCCGGTCTCTGTGGTGTTCTCCGGCGTGGCAGACATTGTGGAAATGAGCGGGCCCGAACAGGCGCAGGCTTTAACAGCGGCGCTGCAGCAACTGGTGGCCTTTGGCGACTATCTGGGCAATGGCAACCTCTGGTGCTTTGACCGGCGTGACGGCTCTGTCTGGTATCTGGACCACGATAGCCGCCCCTTGCTGACCCGCATGTTTGATGACGTGGCCGATTACCTGGATGCGCTGGCCCTGATGGCGCTGTGCCGCGCTCATGGCATTGCCGGTGGGCGGGATGATGGTGATGAAAAGGCCGAAGCGATGCTGAGCCAACGTTTCGGTCGTGAGCTGGTCAAAAAATGGATGTATTGAGCCGTGGATACACGGTATGACCGGGCGACAGGATGCTCACGCTAAAGTGATGCTGGCCACCATTCAAAGGACTGCTGTTCATGACCATGAAATTACTCAAGGCTGCGGAAAATGGAGATATCGCAGCTTTGGAAAAGCGACTGCTCGTCGGTGACGACATTGGCTTTGTGCAAAAAGGCACGGGCCTCAATGCACTGACGACGGCGCTGCATTGCGGCAATCTGGATGCTGCGCAGTGGCTGATCGAGAATTCCAGCCCTCTGGACGAGCTTTGCAAAGTCATGGGCTGGACGGCTGCTGGCTGGGCCGCCAGCAATGGGCAGGAGCAGGGCTTGCAGATGCTTAAAGAAGCTGGGGCAGATCTGGACAAGACGCAGGATGCAAAGGGGCGCACGCCTTATCTGATTGCCGTGGACTTTGGCAAGTGGGATGCGGTGCGCTGGTTCTGGACTACGGATGTGGATTTTCTGCGCCGTGATGCCCGAGGAATGACGGCCCATGATCTGCTGCTCAGCAGCCAGCGCGAAGTACCGCCCGATTTGCTGGAACGCGCAGCGGCTGATGCTGCCAAGACGCCAGAGCGGCCAGCGGCCGCGAATCCGTTTGACGGCGTACAGCCCTGGCCCGATGAGCCCTGGGCGCAGTTGCACTGGCCCGAGGACTTTCCGGCACTGCCCGCGCAGTACGACGAAAAAGCAGTCGCAGACGGCACGGATAAAGGCTTTTTTGATGAAGCTTTTCAGCAGACCATGGCTGAAGGCATGGCGCCCGCGCTGGCCTCACCCACGGCGGCAGTGCGTAGCTGGGTCTGGACGCAAAGCCATTGGGAGCGCGAGGCCCGTGAGGCGGTGGATGCCCTGTCTGGGGACGACTTGCCACCCTTTATTGCTGAGTATCAGCGCCAGATGGTGGGCGGCGCCATGATCCGTCACGCTTTTCTGCACCCCAGAGCCAGGCGTGCCCATCCGGCGCGTTTGCCGGATTGGGTCAGCATTCATGAGGAGCTGCAATTGCTGCATGTGCAGCCCCAGGGTACGAACAAGGTGGAAGTTGCCGCGCTTGCGCATCGCCGGTTGCCTGCCGATGCGGGCCAAGTGCAGCGGCTGAAGCTGCTGGAAGATCTGCAGGAGCTGCGCTTTACCGTCATGTGCAGCAAAACCGGCAAGGCAAAAGACAAAGTGCAAAGCTGGCGCGTGGATGCGGTGGAGATGCGTATCTACGGCAGTCAGACGGTCTGGACTCGGCTGCTGTAAAACGCTTCAAATAATTTCACTGCATTCCACGCGCCAAGTTGGGCGCGCCTGCTTCAGGATGCGGGCTGAATGTGCGTGATGGTCAGCGAGCCGCCATCGTCCTCGGCATGAAACAGCACCTTGTCGCCGGGCTTGAAACTGACGGCCTGGGCGCTGTCTTTGAGACCAAACACCATGGTCATGGGCGGCATATCCAGGTTCTTGATCTCTTCGTGGCGAATGGTGAGCTTGCCGGTGCGGGCATCCACGCGGGTGATCTCGCCGGCGGTCATTGCATCGGTCGATGCGGCGCTGGCAGTGGGTGCTGTGCCATGGCCTGCGTGGCTGGAGTGGTCGTGCGCAAAGGCAGGGGCGGTGAGTGCTGCGCTGAGGGCGATGGCGGACAGAATGGTTTTCATGGGGTGTTCTTTCTCTTGTGTTGATTGAGCCGCTTTAGCCGCGATAGCTGGTGAAGACGCTGGTGCTGACATCGGTGCGCATCAGGCTCTTGGTCACCAGCAGCACGTCATACGGGTCCTTGCGGCCGTTGTATTCAGGGCCATCCATGCCAGGGCTGCCAATGGGCATGCCGGGTACGGTGATGCCCAGGGCCTTGGGTTTTGCTTTCAGCAGCTTGTGCACATCGGCGGCGGGCACATGGCCTTCGATGACATAGCCGCCCACCAGTGCGGTGTGGCAGCTGCCCAGGTTTTGCGGCAGGCCCAGCTTGGCGCGCACGGCGTTGTTGCCAACGTCATGCACGGTGACGGCAAAGCCGGCTTTTTCCATGATCTCGATCCAGTCCTTGCAGCAGCCGCAGTTCGGGTCTTTCCAGACTTCCATGGGGGTCTTGCCAGTTACTCCAGCGCTGCCGGTTTTGCTGGCGTAGGCGGGCAGGGCGGCAGCGGTGACGGCGGCGGCCAGGGTGTGGAGAGCGTTGCGACGAGAGGTATGGGTCATGGCCTTCGTTCCTTTTAGGTAAATGGTTTATCAGTGAAATTGGCTGTTAACGCTTATCTGGTAGGCGCTAGTAGCTATGTTTTTGAGAGTTATTTGTCAGCGATGCATCAGTGATTTTCGTGGCCTCCCGTGTCTTGGGGCTTGCGCACGCTGGCTGCGCCGGGGGCGTTGCCGGGCGTGGTCTGGCGCGGGGCTTGGGCCGCTAGCGGTGCGCCTTGCCATTCATAGGCCACGGTGCCCTTGGGCTGGGCGTACCAGCCCGGGTCCTTGTAATCATTGGCGCCCAGGTTTTTGCGTACCTTGAAGGTGGTGAACATGCCGCCCATTTCGATGTTCCCGAACGGGCCTTTGCCCGTCATCATCGGGAAGGTGTTGTCGGGCAGCGGCATTTCCATGACGCCCATATCGCCCATGCCGCGCTCGCCCATCAGCATGTAGTCGGGCACGATTTTCTGGATCTTGCCGATCAGACCTTTGTGATCCACGCCAATCATGGTGGGCACGTCATGCCCCATGGCGCCCATGGTGTGGTGGCTTTTGTGGCAGTGAAAAGCCCAGTCGCCCAGCTCGTCGGCGGTGAATTCAATCTGCCGCATCTGGCCCACGGCCACATCCGTCGTCACCTCAGGCCAGCGCGCTGTTTTGGGCACGGGGCCGCCGTCGGTGCCGGTCACTTCAAACTCATGGCCATGAATGTGGATGGGGTGGTTGGTCATGGTCAGATTGCCCACGCGGAGGCGCACCTTGTCGCCCTGTTTGGCCACCAGCGGGCTGATCGCGGGGAAGGCGCGGCTGTTGAAAGTCCAGGTGTTGAAATCCGTCATCTCGTTGATGCGCGGCGTCATGGCGCCGGGCTCCACCGCATAGGCGCTGAGCAAGAAGGCGTAGTCGCGCTGCACGCTGTCGATCAGTGGGTGCGCCCCCTTGGGGTGGGTGATCCACAAGCCCATCATGCCCATGGCCATCTGCACCATCTCGTCCGAATGCGGGTGGTACATAAAGGTGCCGGGGCGGCGCGCCATAAATTCATAGACATAGGTTTTGCCGGGCGGGATATGGGGCTGGTTCAGCCCGCCCACACCGTCCATGCCATTGGGAAGGCGCTGGCCGTGCCAGTGGATGGTGGTGTTCTCCGGCAGGCGGTTGGTGACAAAGATGCGCACCTTGTCGCCTTCCACCACTTCAATCGTCGGCCCCGGCGACTGGCCGTTGTAGCCCCACATATTGACGAAAAAGCCGGGTGCCACCTCGCGCACCACGGGCTCGGCCACCAGGTGGAACTCCTTGACGCCTGCATTCATGCGCCAGGGTGTGGTCCAGCCGTTGAGCGTGACCACGGGTTGGTAGGGCCGGCCATTGGGCGGCGTGAGCGGCGCGGCCGTGTCGGCGCTGCTTTGCATCACGGGTTCAGGCAGCGCGGCCATGGCCACTTTGCTGACGGAAGCTGCAGCCACTGCGGTGGCCGCGCCGGTAAAAAAGGATCGGCGTTGCATCTCAGTGGCCTTGCTCGGGTGTCGCGGCAGATGCAGCGGTGGTTGAAATAGTGGGAGTCGTGCCTGGTGATGTACCGGGTGATGTGCCAGTGAGCGCCAGTTGCAGATCGGTTTCTGCCAGCCAGAAATCGCGCTGGGCCTCTGTGGCATTGACCACGGCCTGTGTGGTGCTGCGCGCCTGGGCCAGCAGCTGCCACACGCTCATGAACATGCCGTTGTAGCGGTACACGGTCTCTTCCTGCATCAGCTTGGCAAGCGGCAGCACCTCGGCCTGCTGTTGCTGGGCCAGGTCAAACGCGGTGCGGTACGCCAGCCAGTTGCTGCGCGCCTCGCTGCGCGCGCGGATGGCGTTCTCGCGCAGCAGCGATGCGCTGCGCAGCACCTGGTTTTTGGCCGTGGCGCTGGCGGCAAAGCCCCAGTCAAGCAGCGGCAGCGGCACGTCAAATTCCCAGCCCTGGGTTTTGTCGCTGTGGCCGGTGCTTCTTTCGGTGCTGGTGTTGCTGCTATAGGTTGCGCCAATATCGCCAAAGATGCTGCCCACCGTGGCCCAGTTCTGGCGGCCAGCGATTACGTCCAGATCGCGGCGCAGTGCGCTCAGGTCCAGCCGCTCGCGCAGGGCGGTGGCTTCGGCGTCATCGCCGCTGCGCAACTCTGCGGCGTTGGGCAGGGCTGGCAATTGCTCGGGCAGCTTGAAGCCGAGCTGCTGGCCCCACAGGCCCATGCGGCGGGCCAGTTGCTCGCGCTCCAGCTGGGCGTTCAGGCGCGCGCGGGCCAGTTGAGCTGCGGCTTGTTGCTGCTGGGCCAGTTCTTTGGCCTGGTCCATCTTGCTGAAGTTGCCCACCTGCGCCATGCGGCGTGCCAGCTCGCCGCCCAGGGCTGCGGCCTCGTGCATGTGCTCGTTGGCGGCCAGGGCTTGCTCGGCAGCCACAGCGCGCAGCCATGCGCGGCGGGTGTCTGCGGCCAGCAGCAGCACCTGCTGGGCGGCGGTGAGCGTGGCTTGCTCTATCTGCCAGCCTTGCCAGCGGCTGCGCCAGGGCAGGGTGATGAGCTGCACCAGGCCAAAGCTGAGCTGACGCTCAATCTCACGCTCGTGGCCGTTGCGAAAGCGGCCGAAGGTAAAGCTGGGGTTGGGCAACGTCAATGTCTGCACGCGCTGCGCGTCGGCAATGCCCAATTGGGCCAGCTGGGCCTGCAGGCCGGGGTTGTTCAGCAAGGCGATGCGCACGGCGGTGTTGGCATCGACGGGCTTTTGCAGCCAGTCATTGATTTGCGCCTGCGCGTCTTGCTGAGCCTTGGCATCAGGCGATGGCAGTTGTGCGCCTGCGGGTAGCTTGCCCTCGGTGTGCTTGGCGACATCGCCGCGCAAACCATCTGGCGACACGCTGGCGCAGCCGGCCATCACCAGGGCGGCAAGCAAGGGCGAGAGCCGTAGAGTCAGGCGCTTCATGGTTGGCCTCCGTGCTGGTGATGCTGGTGGCTAGGCGCTGGCGCAGCTTGGCTGGGCGCAGCGGACTGGGCTTTTTCCCACTTCAGCACATCGGCGTGGCCGCGCGGAAACTCAGCCACGGCGGCATTGGCGGCCTTCCAGTCGCCGGGCTGGGCCACGATGGCGCCGCTGGTGGTTAGTGGTAGGTGCTGCAAGGGGGCGGTGGGCGCAGCGGGGTTGAATATCGCTGGCACAGCCTTTGCCGCAGTTGAAGCCGAAACAGAAGACGAAGAGGATTCAGCTGCGAAGCTGGGCAGGGCGCTCATCCCCCAAGCCAGGGAGAGGGCACAAATAGTGAAGGAATGCGCAGGGCGCATAGAGGATTCCTGAAGTCGAGACCATGTTCACGACCGCAAGGTTTTGAAGTGTTTTTGGCTTCAAACCCAGACAGCAAGCGCGGTAGCTGCTATCAAATTGCAGACGCACCTAGGGTGTCAGACCGCAGAAATGGGTGGCTTGATTTGCGCTGCAGGCGCGATGCTGGCAAAGCGATCTGCTTCGAACGGAGCCTGGCTGCTGGCAGGCGCAGAGCCTGCAAAGATGGGGATCGACGACTGCCCCATGGCCGAGTGGCACAGGCCGCAGGTGGTGCAGTGGTTGCCATCGTGAGAGCCACAGCCGCTGCTGTCGGTCGCGTTGCATTGCGGCGCTTCGACTACTGCATGGATGCTGTGCTCAGAATGCTCATGGTGGGCATGTGAGTCGCTGTCAGCCGAGTTGTGCGACATATGCATGGCTGCGGTGGCAACCATGGCTGCCGCGCTGTGCGCCGCGGGACTTTCCATGGCCATGACATCGCCTGCCAGACCACGCAGGGCCAGCAGCAGCATCATGAACAGGGAAAGAAAGCGGCGCATGGGCTGAATGATACCGGGCGGGGCTGTTTAGTTCCCCGCAGGTGTTATCTCTGTAGGGGAGGCCAGCCGCAGCTCAAAGGCCGAACCCCGTTGCTGGGGCTGCCAGCCCTGTTGCAGGGCCAGCCGGATACTGTGTGCAACCAAGGCGGGAGTGACTGCCATGCTGGGCGAGCCAGGCAACTCATCCGTACCGGCGGCCACGCTGTCCGCTCGCGGGGCCTCAGTGATGACATGCAAGGTGCAAAGCCCGCCGTTGGCCGTTTCCACGGCAAAGGATAGATTCGACCAGCCCATTTCCTGGCAGTAAGTGGGTTTGCGGCGCACCGACCAGCGGTAGGCAATGCCATCCACCACCAGCGATCGGCTGCCTTTGCTTGTCAGGGCCATGGGCGGGTCTTCCTCTCTGGCTGGTCTTAGTCCTGGCGTTTCCAGTGACGCAGGCGCAGGCCGTTGGCCACCACCAGCAGGCTTACTCCCATGTCGGCCAGCACGGCCAGCCACATGCTGGCGTGGCCAGTCAGTGCCAGGATGAAGAAGGCGACCTTGATGCCCAGTGCCAGACCAATGTTTTGCCACAGCACGCTGTGAGCGCGCTGCGAGAGGTCAACCACATCGGGGATGCGGCGCAGGTCGTCATTCATCAGCACCACATCGGCGGTTTCCATGGCCATGTCGGTGGCGTGCATGCCGCCCATGGCAAAACCGATATCGGCCTGGGCCAGCGCGGGGGCATCGTTGATGCCGTCGCCCGTCATGGCCGTGGGGCCAATGTCGCGCTGCATCTCGCTCAGGGTCTTGAGCTTGTCCTCGGGCAGCATATTGCCGCGTGCATCGGTAATGCCCGCTTCGGCGGCCACGGTGCGCACGGTGGCCGTGTTGTCGCCGCTGAGCACCACGGGCTTCACACCTAGCGCCAGCAACTGTTGCACGGCTTCCTTGGCCTGCGGGCGCAGTGGGTCGGCCACGGCAAACAGGGCTTGCACGCCCTGGCTGTTGGCCAGCAGGGTGACGGTGCGGCCTTGCTGCTCTTGCTCGCTCAATGCAGCCTTCAGCTCAGCGCTGTCCCAGCCTTGCTCGCCCACCCAACGCAGGTTGGCCAGGGTCCACAGCTCGCCATCCACCTGGGCTTGCACGCCGCGCCCGGGCAGGGCCTGGATTTGCTGGGCTTCGGCAAAGCTCTTACCCACGGACTCTTCCAGCCCTTGCGCGATAGCGCGAGAAACCGGGTGGTCGGAGCGCGAAGCCAGTGCATAGGCGCGGGCTGCGGCTGCTGTGCGATCTGCTGTATTCCAGTTTTTCCAGTCCACCAGCTTGGGCGAGCCTGTGGTCAGCGTGCCAGTCTTGTCCAGTGCGATGGCCTTGAGCTGGCGGGCCGATTCCAGCGCGCTGCCGCCCTTGATCAGAATGCCGCGTTTGGCGGCTGCCGTCAGTGCGCTGACCACGGTGACAGGCGTGGACAGCACCAGTGCGCAAGGGCAGGCGATCACCAGCAGCGCCAGTGCCTGATAGGCTGCCTGGTGCCAGGTCCAGCCCATGACCCAGGGGGCGAGCACGCCCAACGCAATCGCCAGCACCAGCACGATGGGGGTGTAGACCTCGGCAAAGCGGTCCACAAAGCGCTGCGTAGGCGCTTTGGACGACTGGGCTTGTTCCACCGCATGAACAATGCGGGCAATCAGGCTGTCGCTGGCGGGGGCGGTAACGCGCAGGTGCAGTTCGCCATCTTGGTTGATAGAGCCTGCATAGAGCTGATCGCCAGGGCCTTTGTGTGCCAGAGCGCTCTCGCCGGTGATGGGGGCCTGGTTGACCGAGCTTTCGCCTTCGGTCACTTCACCGTCCAGCGGCACGCGGGCACCGGGCGTCACGCGCAGCACAGAACCCAGGGGGACATCGCTCACGGCCATGCGCTGGGTGCTGCCGTCGGGCTTCAGTACATCGGCAGTCTCAGGCGCCAGTTGCAGCAGGTTGCGAATGGCCATGCGGGCCTTGTCCATGGCCTGGTCTTCGATGCGCTCGGCGGCGGCATACAGCGCCATGACCATGGCAGCCTCGGGCCACTGACCGATGATGAAGGCGCCCGTGACGGCCACCGCCATCAGCGCATTAATGCCCAGCTTGAAGCGGAACAAATCCTTGATGCCGGCCTTGTAAACACCGAGGCCAGACAACGCAATGCCAACCACGGCCAGTGCCATGCCCAGGTATTGCAGCACTGTATTGGCGCCGTCGCCGCCAAACCAGTGGCATGCCTCGGCCGCCAGGGCTGCGGCTAGTGCTGCGTAAATGCGTGGCCAGCCGGGCAGCACGCCATGGTCGTGCCCGGCGTGATCGTCATGACCGTGGTCGTGACTTTTGGCAGGTTGACTGATGGTGAATGGTGCGCAGCAGTCTGTACCGCAGGCCGAGCTTGCGGGGGCTGCTATGGATTTGCTTGAAGTAGCGGCGGCGACCTGTGCATGCCCATGCTCATGGGAATGCGGGTGATCGTGGCCGTCATGGGAGTGGGTGGACGGGCTTTTTTGCTTCATGGCAGTATTGAAAACAATAAAGTCACTTTAAGGTCAAGCATGGTGCTCAATTCCCCCGATCTTCCGCGCTGGCGTATTGGTGAGGCGGCCAAGCGCTCGGGCATTGCTGCTGCCAATATCCGTTACTACGAGAAGGAGCAGTTGCTTTCCGCTGGAGTGCGTGAGGACAACCAGTACCGGCTCTACACCGATGGCGATCTGCACCGCCTGCGCTTTATTCGTCTGTGCCGGGCCATGGATATGTCGCTCGACGAGGTGCGTACCCTGCTGGCGCTGGATGGCGCGCGCAAGGCCGACTGCGCGGCCGCCAACACAACGCTGGACGCTCATCTGGGTCATGTACGCGAGCGGCTGGCTGAGCTGCAGGCGCTAGAGCATGAGCTGATGCAGCTGCGCAGCCAGTGCGATGGTACGGATAGCTATTGCCACATCATCGAAGCCTTGCATGCCCAGGCCGATGAGCCATTGCCAGAAGGCTTGCAGGGCAGCCCGGCGTCAAAGCGTCATGTCTGACGGACTGAGTGAGTGGTGACCGCGCCTGTACCCTGAAGTGGACGCTATCATTCCTGCATGAGTTGGAGCGAAACCACTGTCAAGCTGCCAGGCCGGATCTGGGCTGCGCTGGGCGCGCAGGCCCTGGCGTGGTGGCGCAGCATTTATCTGGCAGCTGTTTTGCTGGTGCTGGTGATGTCTCCGTCCAGTTACCAACGGCGTGGGCGAGCCATGCTGGCCCAGCAGATGTATGCGCAGACCGCGCCTATCCTCACCGGCTTTACCGCATTGGCAGCCCTGCTGTGTGCGGTGATTGCGCGCATTGTGATCGTCACTGCCCAGAGCTATGGCCTGTCCCGCTATGCGCTGGATCTGGTGGTGCGGGTGATGGTGATTGAGCTGATCCCTTTGACTGCCGCGCTGTTTGTGGCCATGCGCTGCACCATTCCGGCTGGTGTGCAGGTGGTGCAGATGCGCACCCAGGGGCAGCTGGCGAAGTGGAAAGGGCAGGGCATAGATCCTGTTCGTGTGGCACTGGTGCCGCGTGCTGCGGCAGGTGTATTTGCGGCCGTCACCCTGGCGGCTCTCAGCTGCATCGTTGCCCTGGTCACTGTGTACGTGAGTGTCTACGGCTTTAGTCTGGCGGGCTTTGGCAGCTATACCCGTATCTTTGGGCAGATTTTCACGCCGTCGCTGACGCTGGTATTTGTGCTCAAGACTTGGTTTTTCAGCCTCGCAGTGGCTGTGATGCCGCTGGCGTCGGCCATGTATACGCCGGTGGCACGACATCAGCGCGGTGGGGCGGAGCTCGGTGGTTTTGCGCGCATGTTTGCCGTGCTGCTTTTGATCGAGGTGATCTCGCTCATGGGCAACTATTACTGAAAAGGATGGAGCCATGAGCGAAAAGCGTATGGCCGAGGAGCAATTGATTGATGAGGAACTGCTCAGCCTCAAACCAGTGGCCAATCTGCGAGCCAAGGCGGCAGCCTTGCTGGTATTGACCCTGGTTTTGATTCTGGGGGCGGCCGGCTATCTGCTGTATGCGCGCGGCGTGTTCGAGCCTACCCAGCGACTGGTGTTGACCGCTGATGACTCCGAAGGCGTGGTGGTGGGAATGGACATGACGTTCTCGGGCTTTCCCATAGGTCGGGTGCGCAAGATTGAACTGGCCGAGGACGGAACGGTGCGCATTCTGGTGGACGTGACGCAAAAGGATGCCCACTGGCTACGTCAGTCCAGTGTGTTCACTCTGGTCAAAGGTATTGTGGGAGGCACCACCATCAAGGCCTATACCGGAATGCTGGATGATGCGCTTTTGCCGCCCGACTCTGTGCGGCCTGTGCTCAGTGGCGATGCCACGGCAGAGTTGCCACAGATCATCAATTCTGCGAAGGAAGTGCTGGCCAATGTGGCGGCAATGACAGCCACGGACTCGGCCTTGGGCGGGTCCCTGGCGGAAGTGCGCAAGCTGGCCGAACGCATGCAGGGCCAGGGCGGAGTGCTGGGTGCAGTGCTGGGCAGTGATGAAGAAGCGAAGAAGGTCGCTCAGATGCTGGAGCGTACGAACTCCTTGCTGGCGCGCATGGACCGTATCGTGGCGCGTGCTGACAGCCAGGTATTTGATGCGAATGGCGTCATGCCTCAGGTCAAGTCCACGGTAGAGCAACTCAATGGACTGCTGGCAGACACGCGCAAGAGCATGGCCAAGGTGGATGCGGTGCTGGCAGATATGCAGGTTGTGGGCAGCAATGCCAAGGAAGCCTCTACCGACCTGGGTGCGCTGCGAGCCGAAGTCGAGAGCAACCTGCTGCGTCTGGAGTCTGTGCTCAACGATCTGCAGCGCAAGTGGCCATTTGCCCATCAACCGGAGCTCAAGCTGCCATGACTTTGGACTTTAAGCAAAAAACGACTCTAGCCCAATGTGGTAAAGCGCTAGCAGCTATTGCTGTGATAGCAATGGCTGGTTGCGGCAACCATCCTCCTGCACCAGATTGGGCCTTGAGTGCCGAAGCTGCGGCCCAAAAAGCGACAACAGCCTATCTGCAAGGTAAGCAGCGCGTTGAAACTCTGCAATGGCAAAAGGCCCGCGATGCCGTTGCCAGTACCGGCCAGCCCGCGCTGGCGGCCAAAGTAGAACTGATGCGCTGTGCTGCACAAGTCGCCAGCCTGGACTGGAACAACTGCCCTGACTACCAGGCGCTGGCGCAGGACGCCAGCCCGGCAGAGCAGGCCTATGCCCGCTACCTGCTGGCGCAACTGTCGCCCTCCGATATTGGGCAACTCCCAGAGCCGCAGCGTGCCATTGCCAAAGCCATTTCTGCATCGGGTATGGAAGCCATCGCAGAGGTCAAGGACCCGCTCTCCAGATTGGTCGCAGCCGGCGTTGCGCTGCGTGCAGGCAGCGTGCCAGCAGAGACTGTGAAGTTGATTCAGCTGGGCGTAGACACTGCATCCAGCCAAGGTTGGCGCAGGCCGCTGATGGCCTGGCTGATGATGAGCCGAGTCGCAGCCGTGCAGGTTGGTGATGAGGCCGCCATATCCGAAATTGACCGCCGCATGAAGCTGTTGATGTCGCCACAGAATCCATGAACGGATGGATATGAAAAAAGCGAGGCCTTGGCCTCGCTTGGGAGAATCAGGCCAGCGGCTGGCGCTGGCAGGTTCAGTCGCTTAGAAGCGGTGGCGAATACCCACGGCCACGCTGGTTCCGGACTTGGACTCAGTCCATTTGACGCGGTCATACATCACCGCGCCATACACATCGGTGCGCTTGGACAGGAAGTGGTCATAGCCCACGGTGTAAGTGGTGCGCTTGCCTTCGTCCAGACCCACTTCAGACTTGGTGTGAGCAGCAGCAGCCTTGATTGTGCCGGCCGAGCTGACAGGAACATCCAGGCCCAGAGAGTAGGTGGTGTTCTTGACGTCCAGAGTCTTGATCTTGGCTTGGCCATAAGTGCCATACAGCTTCACAACGTTGAAGTCATAAGTGCCGCCGAGCATCCAGTCGGTCTTGGAATCTTGCACCTGCAGGCCTTGGGGACCGGAGATCTGAACGCGCTCATAGAAAGCTGCCAGGCTCAGAGGACCTGCGCCATACAGAGCATTGACGCCCACATTCTTTTTGCCGCGTTGTCCAGCAGCAGTTTGTTCGCCGAACTGGTAGTGCACATTGGCTTTCAGGCCTCCCATGTTGGGGGTCGAATACACGATCTGGTTGCTCCAGCCGGTATCGGTGCCTGTCGTGCCGTTGATATCCTTGTCCCAGACGACAGGGCTCATGCCAGTGCTCATATTCGCATGCAGTACCAGTGGCGAAATGGTGAACGAGTCACCAAAGGGGTTGGTCAGGATCGTGGGCAGGAAGTTGGGGGCCATGCCGCGACCCAGACCCACGCGACCAAAACTGCCGCTCAGGCCCACGTTGGCGTCACGAGCGAAGAAAGTCTCGCCAAAAGCCAAGTCATAGCGACCAGGAGTGCCGGTGTCTGCGCGGAAGAACGCAGTGAGGTTGAAGTCGGCCTTCAAGCCATTGCCCAGATCTTCCGTGCCCTTGAGTCCCCACCAGGAAGTGGTCAGACCACCAGAGCCAACGGCACCAGCGCGCTCACCGCCGGGCGCCTTCATGGATCCGACATACATATCAACCAGGCCGGTCAGCTGCACATTGCTCTGAGCGTAGGCAGCGCCGCTGCAGGCCAAGGCCGCTGCTACTGCGATGAAAGTGTTTTTCATGTGTGTTCTCTCGAGTTGGAATGAATTTACGTTCTGAAATATAGCGGCGGTTTGTATACAGCTAGTGCTACAGATCCGCGCAAGCCGATGAAATCATCTTTTCAAAGTGATGACAGTGGTTTTTTTGCGTCAATGATTGAGGGGAAATACGCGTCTGAGCGGTGTTGGCGCAGCTTGGAAGGTGCTTGAAACCTTTAAGGCAATGGCATCTGATGAGTGTGTGTGCTGGCTGGAGATATTGGTTGGAATAACAGAAATTCCGGTTGCAGCGTTGGCTCGGCAGGGTCGTGTTTTGAACTCTTTTTGAAAAACTGCGTGTTTTGCTCTGAGAGGGCCTTTTTCATCTCTATAATTCGACCCATCGACACGGAATGTAGCGCAGCCTGGTAGCGCACTTGCATGGGGTGCAAGGGGTCGCGAGTTCGAATCCCGCCATTCCGACCAATTTGAAAAGGCCTGTGATAACAATCACAGGCCTTTTTCAATTGTTGGGAAGAGGTATGGCGCTTGCATCTGCTATGAAACCTGAAGCAGTAAAAGGCCGTAACCTCTTGCGGTAGCCCTGATAGAGCTGCGATGCTCTTTTAAAATGGTGTCAAAAATCGGTTACAATAGTGGCAACATCACGGAATGTAGCGCAGCCTGGTAGCGCACTTGCATGGGGTGCAAGGGGTCGCGAGTTCGAATCCCGCCATTCCGACCAATATAGATAAGGGTTCCTAGCTATCAAGTTAGGAGCCCTTTTTCTTTTGTTGAAGATTTACCTCAAAAGGGGGTAACTCAGGGGGTAACGACTTTCGGAAAACCCTCCTCTCAAGAGGCACGCGTTGTCCGAAAAAGTTGTCGATGCTGAGAGGGGTATCGAAGAGCCTCTTAAGGCTGATGAAGACGCTCAACAAAAATAAGAATGACTGCTTATGCTCAGAGTAGTCACTGAGCTGAGACTTTTTCAGAAGTTTGTTCTGAGTCGACCAGAGTGCTATCAGGTCGCCGGCAGCCTCTCGCTCACAGGCCGTCTTTTTGGGGGCTGAAAGTCCTCGCGAATGCGTGTTGTTGGCCAATGTGAGACGGACATAAGTCAGCGAGATAACGCTACAGCGTCGGACTCGCGGACAATGAGGTTGGACCGAAGACGATGAAAGAGAAGGCCCATGCCCCTATGGCGTTATAAAAATACTGATGCGCGATGAGCATTCCTGGGGGCGAAGCAGTTTAACAAGCGGAAGAATGTGTCGGCATTGGATCAAGCCATCCGGTCATCAGAAACTGTGCTGGGTAGACGTTTTAGCCCATGACCAAACCAGCCTATCTGCTCTGTGACGCGTACATCCAACTGAGGTACGTAAGGCTTAATGTCTAACACGGGGGTAGCGTCTAGCATATCGTTGCCGCGAAAGCTCAACACACGCCCCTTCACCTGTATTAACTGCACTATGGACAGTCCAATTCGGTTGGGCCGTGCTGGAGCACGAGTGGCAAACACGCCATGGCTCACGGTGTCCATAAATGGAACAACCTCTAGTTTCTCTACAGCCTGGTGCAGATGAGTGGCTTTGTTGCATAAATCGGCCATAGGCCAAGGCATCCCCAATCCCAAATAGATTTACGCAGCAGCGACTGTCTGGGGCGTGCCCAGAGCGGTAAATTGATTGAGGATTGAAGCTCGGATGTGCAGCTCGGTCACCTGGCGCTCAAACGTCCTGGCCATGACCTTCTCGCCGAGTCGCTTGAAGCAATTCATCTTGGTCTCCACCAGTGACCTTCGGTGGTAGCCGCTCCAGCGTTTCCAGATAGCCCGCCCCAACTGCCTACACGCCTTGACCGCTTCATTGCGGTGAGCAAATGCCAGCCCTTTGCGCAGCTTCGCTCCTTTGCGCGGCGGGATGATTGGAATGGCTCCCCGCAGGTAGCACGCCTTATGTACATCCTGCGTGTCGTACGCCCCATCACCGGTAAAGCTAGCTATCTCTTCATTGCTTGGAATTTGACCTAGCAGGTCTGCTGCCATGGGCGAGTCGCCCACTTCATTGGTTGTTACTGCGATGGCCCGAATCTGCAGTGTCTGGGCATCAATACCCAGATGCACCTTGCGCCACTGGCGGCGGCTCTCGGCACCGTGCTTTTTGGTTTTCCACTCACCTTCGCCCAAGAACTTGATGCCCGTGGAGTCGGCCAGCATGTGCAAGCCTTTGTCACTTGCACGGTAGCGCACCTGCACATCCAAGCTCTTTTGCCTGCGACACACCGTGCTGTAGTCGGGCACTGGCCAATGCAGGCCTGCCATACCCAATAGCGACTCAACCAGGCCCAGTGTCTGGCGCAAGGGCTGGCCAAACAAGCACTTGATGGTCAGGCAAAACTGGATGGCCGCATCTGAGAACTTCTGGCAACGACCACGCTTGCCCGTGGGCCGAGCTAGCCACTGCATATCCCTATCGAGCCAAATGGTCAGCTCACCTCGCGCCTTCAACGCTGCGTTGTAAGCCTTCCAGTTCGTTGTGCGGTACTTAACCCGACCCCAGCTCGTCTCTCTCATCTCCCGAGCCTACCTCAGCTGCGACCGGCATTTGTGCAACAACGCCCTCCCAATACAGCAAATCGGGATATTTGGCTGCTGCGCGTACACCGCAATCATTGATTTGCTGCATGTTCTTCCAGCGCGAGATCCCCAAGGAGCTAGTGATCACAGGAAAACCATGTTCATGGGCATATAGGGCCGTTCGTTCAAAGCGCATGTCGAAGCACATGGTGCAGCGCACCCCGCGCTCGGGTTCATGCTCCATTCCCCGGGCTCGTTCGAACCAGCTATCTCGGTCGTAATCGGCATCTACAAATGGAACGCCAAACTGCTCTGCAAAGCGGATGTTTTCATTTTTGCGGAGTTCGTACTCTTTGAGCGGATGGATGTTCGGGTTGTAGAAGAAGATGGTGTAGTCGATGCCGGAAGCCAGCATCGCTTCCATCACTTCACCCGAACAAGGGGCGCAACACGAGTGCAGCAGCACCTTTTTGTGTCCGCCGGGTAGCGGCAGGGGCTTGCGATCTACGATCGAATTCATCCAATAAATCTCACTTCTTTGCGTGCGAGAACGTTGCGTCATGAAGCGATCTTGCTTTCATGCCACAGTTTCCAGCTTTCTGGCATGCAGCTCTCAAACCCCAAAGGGGTACATAAATTCCACATGAGAGGGACACCAGTTGCAGCGTGCAATGTTATGGTTCTAGGTCTGTGTGCAGACCGCCAGCGCTATTCATTCGTCGCCATCCTGATTTTCGGGTAAGCCTTGATGCGTCATGCCCCGTTCAGCGTGCTTTGTGAATCAGCAGCGATCACCAAATGCTCACTGCTGATTTTTCACTCAACTTGGCATATCAAGCAGCAGCGAGTCGCTCCTTGGCCAGCTTTGTCCCTGCAGCCAGGGCTTCCAGCTTGCGCCATGCCACATCGCGGCCCATGGGAGCCAAGCCGCAGTTGGTGCAGGGGAACAGGCGCTCCTTGGGCACATATTCCAATGCTTTTGCGATGGTGTCAGCGACTTCTTCCGGTGTTTCCACCACATCGCTGGCCACATCAATCACGCCCACCATCACGTCCTTGCCCACCAGCAGCTTCATCAGTTCTGGCGGCACATGGGAGTGAATGCACTCCAGGCTTACCTGATCAATGCTGCTGCGTGCCAGCGCGGGGAATACCTCTTCATACTGACGCCACTCTTGCCCCAAGGTGCTCTTCCAGTCGGTGTTGGCTTTGATGCCGTAGCCATAGCAAATATGTACGGCAGTGGTGCAGGTCAAGCCTTGTGCCGCACGTTCCAGCGCTTTCACACCCCAATCGGCAGCATCCTTCATGTAGACGTTGAACGCGGGCTCATCAAACTGGATGATGTCCACGCCGTCGGCCTGCAGTGCCAGAGCTTCTTGGTTGAGCAATTCAGCAAAAGCAAATGCTAATTTCACCTTGTCACCGTAGTAATTGTCCGCCACCGTGTCGATGATGGTCATGGGGCCGGGCAAGGTGAACTTCAGCTTCTTCTTGGTGTGTGCGCGTGCCAGCTTGGCCTCAAATTCATGCACGCGGCCTTTCAGGCGCAGCGCAGCAACGACTTGAGGCACCTGGGCGTCATAGCGATTGTTGCGGATGCCCATGGTGACTTTGTTCTCAAAGTCAATGCCATCTACCTTTTCCAGAAAGCCATGCACAAAGTGTTGGCGCGCCTGCTCGCCATCGCCAATGATGTCCAGGCCCGCATCTTCCTGCGCCTTGATCCACAGCAAAGTGGCGTCGGCCTTGGCCTGCAGCAGCTCATCGCCTTCGGCTTTCCATTGTGGCCAGAGCTTGTTGGTTTCAGCCAGCCAGGCGGGTTTAGGCAAGCTGCCGGCAATAGAGGTCTCAAACATCAAAGTTCCTTTTAAAAAAACGAGCGCCCCCTACAGGCTGCATACCTGTGTAGTGAGGCGCATGTGCATTTATGCCGTCACTGCATCCATTTCAGCAGTAGCCTTGTCACGGCATGTCAGCTCGATCATAGGTAATGCGCGCTCCACGGCCAAACGTGCTCGCTCTAGCAAGCAGGTGTCGTGAAGGCAACCGTCCTCAAAGTCAGCGTCTGTTGCGTAGACACCGAGTGGCAAGGTGCGTGCTTGGAAGAAGCTGAACAAGGGGCGCAATTGGTGATCAACCATCAAAGCGTGGCGCTGGCTACCACCAGATGCAGCCAGCAGAATGGGCTTATCCATCAGGGCATCCTGATCAATCAAGTCGAAGAAATGCTTGAACATGCCTGTGTAGCTACCGCGAAAAACCGGGGTCGCCACAATCAATATGTCTGCGTTTTCAACGGCAGCCAACTCTTGCTCTACGGCGCTGGGCAACTGTGTGCGAAATGACGCTCCCGCTAATTGCGGGACGAGTTGCCCGATGATGGTCAGGTGTACTTCGCACGGGAGCTTTTCAGCCAAGAGTTTGAGCAGATGCGCTGCCAAAAGCGTGGATTTAGAGCTCTGTTGCAGCCCTCCTGACACCGCAACTGCACGCAGTGGGCGCATGCTGGCGCCTTCATAGCTGGTGCGTACATGCCATGCCTTGTGATCAAGCAGCAACATGCGCAGACCATTGCTCGAGAATTTTTTGGTAGGGCTTGATAAAGGTCTCTTCCGTCAGCTTGCCTTGGTTCACAGCCAGTTGATTGCGCTCTACACGATCGTAGAAAATTTGCGTCAAGGAGTGGTCGGGATTATTCAAGCTCGGCTGAAAACGAATGGCAGCAGGCGCATTGGCATTGTAAATTTCAGGACGATATATCTTCTGAAAAGTCTCCATGACACTGATGGCTGCGATTATTTCCAGATTCTCATAATCAGCCAAAAGATCACCAATGTAATAGAAAGCCAGTGGAGCCACGCTATCGGCAGGCATGAAGTAACGTACTTTCAAGCCCATCTTGTCGAAATAATTATCGGTGATCGACAATTGGTCTTGCGCATACTCCACTCCCAAAACAGGATGGGTGACGCCGGTACGGTAGTATGTCTTGTTCGCGGCGATACTCAGGCAAATCAAGGGACTGTTTTTGAAGTTCTCTTTGTAAACCTTTGAGTGCAGAAAGTGCTTGAACAGCTTGCCATGCAATTCGCCAAAGGCTTCCGGCTCGCTGAACTGCGCCTTTCCTTCGTTGTGGCTCTTGAGCAATACGCTGAAGTCATAGTCACGGATATAGGAGGAGAAGCTATTGCCGCCGCTGCCTTCAATGCGCTTGCCCGTTTTCTTGTCCAGAATATTGGTTTTCAAGGTTTCAATCAACGGAAGGTCGTTCTTCAACGCCTCTCCATTGATTTTCATATCGGCAGAAATAATTTCCAACTCAATCTCATAGCGATCGCCGGTGGGGTTATCCCAATGCGCCAAGCTATTGAAGCGATTGTTCATCATACGAATCGTGCGGCTCAAATTCTGCTTGCGGTTTTCGCCGCGTGCCAAGTTCGCAAAGTTGGTGGTCAAGCGCGTTTTTTCTGAAGGCTCATAGTCTTCATTGAAAATAAATTTTTCTACGCTGAAAGTGAAATTTGGATACATTATTTTTAATGTTCAGAATAAATTCTGAAATTTTTAATGGGTTATTAAGTGCCGGTATTTCTTCTGAAATCCACACATACTGTGATGAAAACGGATCGGCTTCGAAGAAACATCGGACTGGTCGGTGTTCGTCAGTGATCAACGTCACCGCTCAGACAAAGCACTAGGGAGCACGCCCAAGCAAGACAAGGAAACACAGATCTGCAAACCTTCAAAAAGTAGAGCGCCACCTTCAGAGCTGGTAAGCGGTGAGGAATGCATGAATGTTATGCAAGCTTCAAGTTGAAGTAAAACGAGAATTTTTCAGACTAACTTGAGCTAAGCTAATGGTCCATCTCATAACCACCGCTCTATCGTGATCCACGCTCCTTTTCTGGAGTTGCGCCACCTGCGCACCCTCTCCGCCCTCCAAGAAACCGGCAATTTGGCGCGTGCTGCGCAGATGCTGAACGTCACCCAATCTGCGCTGTCACACCAAATAAAGTTTTTGGAAGAGCGCTACGGCAGCCCGCTGTTTGAGCGCAAGTCCAGCCCTTTGAAGTTCAGCGCCATTGGCGAGCGTCTCTTGGAGCTGGGCACCAAAGTACTGCCGGAAGTGGAGCAGGCTGAAAGCGACTTGCTGCGCTTGTCGCAAGGCGGGGGGGGCAGCTTGCGCATCGTGGTGGAGTGCCACACCTGCTTTGACTGGCTGATGCCTGCCATGGATGTGTTCCGCCAGCGCTGGCCGGATGTGGAGCTGGACATCGTCTCGGGCTTTCACCCCGATCCGGTGGCCCTGATCATGCAAAACCGCGCCGAAGTCGCCATTGTGGGAGAGCCGGATGCCAACGACCCAGTGGTCTACAGCCCGCTCTTCCGCTACGAAATGCTGGCCCTGTTGAGCAAGCAGCACCCGCTTACGGAGCGCAGCTATCTGGAAGCCGAGGACTTTGCCCAAGAGGTGCTCATCAGCTACCCCATTCCCGATGACATGCTGGACATCATGCGCCAGGTCCTCATCCCTGCGGGCGTGACGCCTGGAGGCCGCCGCACGAGTGAGCTCACCGTCGCCATGCTGCAGCTGGTTGCCAGCGGCCGAGGCATTGCCACCTTGCCCATGTGGACGGTGCAAAGTTATCTGGAAAAAGGCTATGTGGTGGCTAAACCGATTACCAAAGCAGGTCTGCACGCCCATCTCTACATGGCCAGCAGCGCCGAAGTGGCACAGCGCCCGTGGTTGAAAGATTTTGTTCGTATCACCCGGGAATGCACATTCAAATTACTCTCGGGGATCGAACTGCTCTAGGCCTAGTGGCGTTGTTGTATAAAAAACAGATGGGCTCTTGTAAGCTCATTACATGAGCCACGCAGCAGCTAATAAGCGTTACAAGACCACGAGCTGAGAGCAGAGAAGTGGCTTCAGTTTTTGAGCAAGTCGCTTTAGGGAACCTCTGCATAAATCCCCAACGCATGTGCTTGCACATGCGTGCCGGGTGCGGCAGCATCCCGGCCTATGCAGCAATTTGATCTTGGCCTGAACCTTTCCACCAAAAAAACACGCAAACGCGAATTCCTGGAGCAGATGCAGCAAGTCGTTCCATGGCAAGAGTTGGTGGACTTGATTGCGCCATATGCACCTGAAGGTCACAAAGGGCGGCCTCCATTTCCTGTGGAGATGCTGCTGCGCATTCACTTTATGCAGCAGTGGTTCAACCTCAGTGATCCAGCTATGGAAGAAGCGCTGCATGACATGCCCTTGTTTCGGGAATTCGTTGGCCTGTCATGGGGCAGTGCCACGCCTGATGAGAGCACTATCCTGCGGTTTCGTCATCTATTGGAAAGACACAAACTGGCCGAGCAAATTCTGAAGACGGTCACGGACTTGCTGGAGCGTAAAAAGCTGCTGCTTCGCACGGGAACCATTGTGGATGCGACGCTGATTGCAGCTCCCAGTTCAACCAAAAACAGCACCAAATCTCGTGATCCTGAAATGCACCAGACCAAGAAGGGCAATCAGTGGTACTTCGGCATGAAGGCCCATATTGGCGTGGATGCTGATTCTGGTCTGGTGCACACAGTGCGCGGCACTTCGGCCAACGTCAGTGATGTCGTTGAAGCCAACAGCCTGCTGCATGGAAAAGAGGTTGATGGCTATGGCGATGCAGGCTACCAAGGTGCAGATAAACGCCCCGACATGCCGACGCCAGAACCTGAGCGCAAATTCCAATGGCATATCGCCATGAAGCGCAGCCAGCGCAAGGCTCTAGACCTTCAGCACCCGGTATCGGCCATGCAAGAGCAGCTTGAGCAGGTGAAGTCCAAAATCCGGGCCAAGGTCGAACACCCATTCAGAGTCATCAAGCGTCAGTTTGGCCACGTCAAAGTTCGCTACCGAGGCTTGAGAAAGAACACGCAGCAATTGCATACCCTGTTTGCCTTGGCGAACGGCGTTGTTGCACAAATGCCGGTCGCAGCTGAGGTAGGCTCGGGAGATGAGAGAGACGAGCTGGGGTCGGGTTAAGTACCGCACAACGAACTGGAAGGCTTACAACGCAGCGTTGAAGGCGCGAGGTGAGCTGACCATTTGGCTCGATAGGGATATGCAGTGGCTAGCTCGGCCCACGGGCAAGCGTGGTCGTTGCCAGAAGTTCTCAGATGCGGCCATCCAGTTTTGCCTGACCATCAAGTGCTTGTTTGGCCAGCCCTTGCGCCAGACACTGGGCCTGGTTGAGTCGCTATTGGGTATGGCAGGCCTGCATTGGCCAGTGCCCGACTACAGCACGGTGTGTCGCAGGCAAAAGAGCTTGGATGTGCAGGTGCGCTACCGTGCAAGTGACAAAGGCTTGCACATGCTGGCCGACTCCACGGGCATCAAGTTCTTGGGCGAAGGTGAGTGGAAAACCAAAAAGCACGGTGCCGAGAGCCGCCGCCAGTGGCGCAAGGTGCATCTGGGTATTGATGCCCAGACACTGCAGATTCGGGCCATCGCAGTAACAACCAATGAAGTGGGCGACTCGCCCATGGCAGCAGACCTGCTAGGTCAAATTCCAAGCAATGAAGAGATAGCTAGCTTTACCGGTGATGGGGCGTACGACACGCAGGATGTACATAAGGCGTGCTACCTGCGGGGAGCCATTCCAATCATCCCGCCGCGCAAAGGAGCGAAGCTGCGCAAAGGGCTGGCATTTGCTCACCGCAATGAAGCGGTCAAGGCGTGTAGGCAGTTGGGGCGGGCTATCTGGAAACGCTGGAGCGGCTACCACCGAAGGTCACTGGTGGAGACCAAGATGAATTGCTTCAAGCGACTCGGCGAGAAGGTCATGGCCAGGACGTTTGAGCGCCAGGTGACCGAGCTGCACATCCGAGCTTCAATCCTCAATCAATTTACCGCTCTGGGCACGCCCCAGACAGTCGCTGCTGCGTAAATCTATTTGGGATTGGGGATGCCTTGGCCTATGGCCGATTTATGCAACAAAGCCGTCTAAGGCTGCAAAGCAGAAATAGGCATCTTAAAGCCGGCTTCAGGTTGGCTGCCGCCATTCAACTCAACGAAGCCAATGGCTGCTGTGACCCGAAGCAGTCATTGCACTGATTCTTTTCCTCTGCACTGTGTTTTTCCATGCAAATCTGCGCCCCCGCAGGGAGTGGAGACACGGCGCTACACGGCTCCATTCTTCATGGTGGTATGGCAGTTGGGTTGTATGCAGCGCTTGCTATAACTGCACCTCGTTCCATATGATCGATTTCAAATTTCCTGCCTTGCCAGACCATCTACCTACGCAAAAGCAACTTGATAAGCTTCGCATAGAGCGCCGTATTTTGTGCAAAATGGGCTATGCATCCCACATTCTTCATGCGGAAAAAACAAAATACGCAGTGCTACTGGACAACTATTTAGCACCATATGAAGGTCAGAGCAGTCCAGTCCGTCGAGTCCTCCCAGCCATCGCTGCAACGCAGAAGTAGTCTGCCGAAGGCAGCTTCAGGTTGATTCAATTGCCCACGGGTAGCTTTGCAAACCACAAGCCACTTCTCGGCGTCCTCAGAAAAATAGCTCACATTAGAACAACTGCTTTTGTGGAGAGGTTAGCTCTGTAAAGCTGTCACCAAGGGGCACCAGGATGGCATCTGCAATGGGCTGAAGCTGCTTGCTTAAATAGTGCTCATAGTCGATGGGCGAGGAGCGTACTTCAAGTGGTTCAGGCCCGTTTCTGGTCATGACGTACTGAATCCAGCCGCCGTTTTGGTATTGCTTAGGGCGCTGCATGCGTGTGTTGTATGCGTCAGCAGTGCGTGCGGCTCTCACTTGTGGTGGCACATTCTTGACGTAGTCATCTAGGCGGTGGCGTAAGCGCTTGCGGTAGATGAGTTGCTCATCTTTCTCACCAGCCAAGGTGGCATCCACATACTCGGCAACAAAATCTTTGTACGGCTTGCCTTTAAACACGCGGGCGAGCAAGCCTTCCTGGAACTGGCGTGCAAGCAGTGTCCAGTCGCTGCGCGCCATCTCCAAACCCCTAAAAATCATGGCTTCCTTGCCATCTGCATCCACGCTCAGTCCTGCATAGCGCTTCTTGCTGCCAACATCCGATCCTCGGATCGTCGGCATGAAGAACTTCTGGTAGTGGGTGTCGAACTCGATTTCAAGAAAGTTTTCCAATCCCTGCTCTTGGCGCAGTGTCTGCGTCCACCAAGCATTGATGTCTTTGACCAGTTCGCTCGCCACAGCATGAGCCTGCTCAGTGGTGTGCCTGCGTTTGAGCCAGATAAAAATGGAGTCGGTGTCGCCATAGATGGCTTCATACCCGCGCTGTTCCACCAAGTCTCGGGTGGCTTTGACCATCGCATGCCCGCGCAATGTGATGGCAGAAATAAGCTTCGGGTTAAAGAATCTGCATTCAGATGCCCCCAGCACACCAGCGAACGAATTCATCACCAATTTCAGGGCTTGGGAGAGCGGCTCATTCTTGCTGCGCTTGGCTACATCCCGTGCTTCCCACAGACTCGTCACGATGCCAGGCAGGCAATGCTTATTTCTTGAGAAAAGTGTTTCCAAAGGGCCTTGGATGGGGTTGCTGGAGCTGGCTTGTGTACCTTCGACCAAGCCCACAGGATCGACCAGAAAGGTCCTGATGATGGAGGGGTACAGGCTTTTGTAATCTAAGACCAAAACGGAGTCATAAAAGCCGGGCTTGGAGTCCATGACATAGCCCCCTGGCGATGATTTGCCCTGAATATCCCCTACATTGGGGGCCACATAGCCTAGGCGATGCAGGCGTGGCAGATAGTGATGACTAAAGGCTGCAATGGAGCCCCCGAAATGATCGAGCTGCAAGCCTGTTGCATGGGCCCGCTCCATGGCAAATGACAACAGCTTGGCCTTGTCGAAGATGCGTAGTACCAGCTCGCAATCCTTGATGTTGTAGGCCGCTAATGCAGGCTTGTCTTCCTGAAAGCGGCGCTCGATTTCCGCCATCTTGTCGTACTCATTGCCAATCTCTTTGCCTTCGCCCAGCAACTGCTGCGCAACGTTTTCCAGACTGAACGATGGAAAACTCCACATGGCAGCCCGTAGTGCTTCATTGCCATCAATGGCAACACGCCCTGGCATTGGGGCAAAGAGATACTCCTGTTTGCCTGGGTGGGCACGCCATTTGATGGGCTGGCGCCCACGCCCCAACAGCAAAGGAGTCTGTGCTGCATCAGCATTCTTTTGCAGCACCCGCAAGTCGAACTGCACCACATTCCAGCCAATGAGGACGTCTGGGTCGTGCTGCTCAAACCAGTCGTTGAGCGCTTCAATCATGGCCTTGCGGCTTGAGAAATACCGCAGTGCAAAGTCCGCGGGCTCGGCACTTCCATCAACAGGTTCACCCAGCATGAAGACTACACGCTCTGCCAATCCATCCAGGGCAATGGAGTAGAGGTCAAAGTTCTGGCTGGTTTCAATATCGAGAGAGACAACTTTCAGCTCTGGCCGAAAATCTGGTGCTGGCAGAAGCTTGCAGTCGGTACACACCGCGTTTTCAAGCTGGCCGCCGTGTATCTCTACACCTGCGGTGATGAAGCGCTCCATCAGATAGCGCTCGTGCGGGCGTACATCCGCTTCAAGCAGGGAGACCCCTTGGGGTTGCAGAGCTCGAGCCAGCTTACCTAGCTGACGAAATTTCTTGGCGTAGATACCCAAGACAGGTTGGTTCTGAAAGCTCTTGAGATCCAGCTCTCGCAAGTACACATCCGATGCACCCAGCAGCTTGGCTTGCACCACTGCCTTGTGCTGTGCTTCCACAAACGCCACGGATATCTGCTTCGTCAAAACCACCTTCAGCGGCCCAGACTCCGTGGCCAGCCAGTATTCGATTTCAGTGCCTGTATTGGTGTCTCGCCAGCTGCGGGTCAGGATGAAGCCGAGAAGAGGGGGAGCTGGCATGGGCTGCAATGCAAAGCGATGGGAGATCAGAACTTTTACTGATGATGCAAGCGGTACTTTGACACTGAGGCTCTGCCAGAGCCTTGGCCTGTCGTAGCGGTTTTGTTTTTATCTTTGGTTTGCTGGCCGCTGGCGGCGTGTGATTGCACAGTTTCTTTGTGGATAGGGAGATTAAAGGTGCATCAGCAAGCACGGGTTAAAAAGCCCGCTGGCATGAGGCATGGAAGCTGCTAACGCTGTGACTAAATATAGCGTGACTGTATATAAATACAGTTTTTGATGAAGATGCCATACATTGATTCACGCTGTGCGTTGGCCATGATTTTTCCCTTGGAGCTCTCCTAAACTGAAGTCGAAATCGGCCGAAACCTGGATCTGGCTTTGGTCCGGTTACTTCATTGCTTGGTGAAGGTACTGGGCGGGAGATTAGTGCTCTACAGCACCGTCGATAGTCGTCCGGCTCTTGTGCTGATTCGCTGTTGTCAATGTCAGCTCACTCAAAGACCACTGCGGCAGGTGCTTGGCTCTTAGCCTTTCGGCTCAGGCCTGAGCCATAGCCAGAGCAGCACGCAGGCCATGATGCTCAAGCTCATGGCCGTGATCCAGGGCTTGTAGGAGACATGCAGAATCAGCAAGCTGCTGGCTCCCATGCTCACGGTCGCTGTCCATTTGGCACGGCGGCTGACGATGCCACCGTTATCCCAGTTGTGCAGTAGCGGGCCAAAGATTCTGTGTGCATAAAGCCAGCCGTGAAGCCTGGGAGAGCTGCGCACTGCAGCCCAGGCAGCCATCAGTATGAAGACGGTCGTGGGCATGCCTGGCACCACTGCTCCGATCACGCCCAGAACGACGCAGATCAGCGCAAAAGCAATGAGCAGATAGCGCAGCGGAGCCGAAAGTGACCTGGGCTCAGGGCGCTTTGTGGATGAGGGCGTTTCGGAGGGGGGAAGTTGTGTCATGAGGCAGCGGGCAGGCCGGTCCCGCTTACACAAGCACCAGTCGCACAGGCTTCTATATTAGTCAGCGTTGACGCTGCTCGGGCTTTATGGAGCCCGAATCTGGCGGTATTTGTCACATGCTTGTCCGGGCGTGCGCAGGGCTGCAACGCATAATCAATGTGCATATTCTGGCTGCTTGGCAGCAGCCGGCATGGTATGGATTCAAGGAGCAAACAATGACGACTTTCCCCGGAACCAATGCACCAGAGGTCATTACCGAAGTGCGCGGCAAGCTGGGCATGATTACGCTCAACCGTCCGAAGGCGCTGAATGCCTTGTCGCTGGGCATGGTGCGTGATTTGCTGGGCACACTGCTTGCTTGGCAAAAAGACGACTCAATTCTGGGCGTGGCCATTCGTGGCAGCAACAAGGAGGGCGTGTTCGGGGCATTCTGTGCGGGTGGCGATATCCGTTTTCTGCATGCAGCAGGCAGCACCGGAAACCCGCAACTCGAAGACTTCTTCACGGAAGAATATGCGCTCAACCATTTGATTCACAGCTTTGGCAAGCCTTACATCGCTTTCATGGACGGCATCGTCATGGGTGGCGGCATGGGCATCAGTCAGGGCGGCTCGCTGCGCATTGTGACCGAGCGCACCAAGATGGCCATGCCCGAGACCGCGATTGGCTTGTTTCCCGATGTGGGCGGCGGCTACTTTCTCTCGCGCTGCCCCGGCTCCGTCGGTGAATGGCTGGCACTGACCGGCGACACCATTGGCGCAGGCGATGCCGTGGCTTTCAATCTGGCCGACGGCTGCATTCCATCGGAGCAACTGCCTGATCTGTGGGAGACGCTGGCGAGCACGGACTTCGCTAATGTGGAAGCCCTCAATGCCGTGGTGCGATCTCGCTTTGTGAGCATGGAGCCCAAGAGTGCAGAGCACCGCTCGGAGATTGATGCCTGCTTTGCTCAGTCCACTGTGTCTGCCATAGAGCAGGCATTGCTGCGGGGCAGCGACTGGGCCAAGGCAGAGGCTGCCACGCTGCGCAAGCGCTCGCCACTGATGCTGCATGTGGTGCTGGAGCAGATCCGTCGCGCCCGCAAGATGACGTTGGCCGAAGATCTGCGCATGGAGCGCGACATGGTACGTCATTGTTTTTATCTGCGCCCCGGTCAGAGCGAGACGGTGGAGGGCATACGCGCTTTGGCCGTGGACAAGGATCACAGCCCGCGCTGGAGTCCTGCCAGCATTGAGGAGGTCGGTGATGCCGAATGGCAAGCATTCTTTGACAGCCCCTGGCCTGCGCACTCGCACCCGCTGGCGGCGTTGCAAGACTGATCTGGCCTGAGATGAAAGCCCTGCAGCAAGTCTGCAGGGCTTTTTTGATAGCTGTCAGCGCTTGATAGATAAGCGTTTGAGCCTGTTTTTGTATTAAATCTTCAGCTTGGGTGTGTCAGGCGTGCAAGTGCCTGAGCCAGCAGAGCAATCGAGCGCGGAGCACAACCCTCGGCATCGTTGCTGATGGTCACGAAAGCGGGTTGACCTGCGCCACAGATGCCGGCAATCGTGCGAGCCAGCTGCTCGCGGGTATGCAGATCTTCGCTGCGGATTTCGCTGAACGGATCGTGCTTGGCCTGCGCATCAGCATAGCCATAGGCACCAAAGATGCGATTCAGATTCCAGCGGCAGACCAGCGGGCCGGGCCATAGGGCACGCAATATCGGCAACTGCTCCTCGATGGGCGGCATCTTGCCGTGTAGGCCCAGGCAGTAGGTCGCGCCATGGGCCTTGAGTGTCTGGGCCAGCGCGGGCGTCAGCAGCTCGGGGTCGCGCACTTCGACGGCCACGATGACTTCGGACTGCTTGTGCTGTGTCTGCAGTGTCTGTTGTACCGCTGATAGTAGAAGGCCCAGTTTGTTCATTAGCAGACTGGGCTGGCTGAGCAGGCTCCAGGGAAGCGGGCTGAGCTGAAATACCAGCACGCCCAGCTTGGCCCCCAAGCCCTCCAGTGTGGGCAACACAAAATGCTCCACGGCCAGGAGGGGGTCCAGAAACGCCGGGTTGGCTTCGCGCGGCTTGCCTTCTTCGGTACGCACCTGGGCATCAGTCACGCCGGCCGGGCATTTGACGACAAAGCGAAAATCCTCATCCACCTGCGCCGCAAACGCCGCGTACTGGCTGGCGGTCAGTGGCCGCCAGAAGGTGCGATCCACGCAGATGGTGCGCAGCAGCGGGTGCTGGTGATAGGCGGTCAGGCCTTTTTTTGCCAGCACATCTTTGGAATAGGCGCCATCCCAGACGAGACCCTCCCAGCCAGGGTAGGACCAGGTCGATGCGCCCATGCGCAACAGGGCAGGCAACTGGCTTGCCAGCGTTGTGTATTGGGCGGCATTCGGCGTCAGTACCACATCACCGCGCCGTGGCTTGCGGGCGGGTGCGGCGTCGTCGCCCGCAGCTGTCTGCACGGCTTGCGCTGCCGCCGGCTTGGATGGCGGCGGGTCATCGGCAAAGAAGTCATCCTGAAACAGCTCGGGCATAGCTTTGGAATTCTAATGAAATTGGCCTCAAGTGCTTATTCCACATGCGCTATCAGCTATTAAAACCATAGTTTTTAAGCTTTGGTTTCATTTGCCTGCAGCAATCAGGGTGAGGATGGGGCATGCGTATGGCAAACTCATCGGCTTCCTGTGTTGAACGCCGTGGGGCGAGTATCGAATGCAAAAAATCATTGGTCAGATTGCTCAAGAACTGAATGTCAAACCGCAGCAGGTGAGCGCGGCAGTGGAGTTGCTCGATGGTGGCGCCACGGTTCCGTTTGTAGCCCGCTACCGCAAGGAGGCCACGGGCGGTCTGGACGATACGCAGCTGCGTACATTGGATGAGCGCTTGAACTATCTGCGCGAGCTGGACGACCGCCGCGAGACGGTGCTCAAGGCCATTGACGAGCAAGGCAAGCTGACCGACGCACTGCGCCTGGCGATTGCGCAGGCTCCTACCAAGCAGGAGCTGGAAGACATCTACCTGCCTTTCAAGCAAAAGCGCCGTACCAAGGGCCAGATTGCCAAGGAATTCGGCATCGAGCCGCTGGCCGACAAGCTGTTTGCCGACTCCACGCTGGACCCGCACAAGGAAGCCGAAGCCTTCTGCAAGCCCGCCACCACGCTGGACGACGGCAAGCCCGGCCCCGATTTTTCGACCACCTTCGCCGTGCTCGACGGCGTGCGCGACATCTTGTCCGAGCGCTGGGCCGAAGACCCGGCCCTGGTACAAAAGCTGCGTGAATGGCTGTGGGACGAAGGTCTGCTCAAGTCCAAGAAGGTCGAGAGCAAGAACGAGAACGACCCTGAAGTCGCCAAGTTCCGCGATTACTTTGAATACGACGAGCCCATTGGCCGCGTGCCCTCGCACCGTGCGCTGGCCGTGTTCCGTGGCCGTGCGCTGGAAATTCTGGAAGCCAAGCTGGTGCAACCGGTCGAGCCCGAACCCGGTCAACCGAGCCTGGCCGAAGGCAAGATTGCGCTGCACCTGGGCTGGAGCCATGCCAAGCGCGCCTCTGACGACCTGCTGCGCAAATGCGTGGCCTGGACTTGGCGCGTGAAGCTGAGCCTGTCCACCGAGCGCGACCTGTTCAGCCGTCTGCGTGAAGATGCCGAAAAAGTGGCGATCAAGGTGTTTGGCGACAATCTGCGCGACCTGCTGCTGGCTGCGCCTGCCGGCCAGCGCGCCGTGATTGGCCTGGACCCCGGCATTCGCACCGGCGTGAAGGTGGCCGTAGTGGACCACACGGGCAAGCTGGTGGACACTACCACCATCTACCCGCACGAGCCGCGCCGCGACTGGGATGGCTCGCTAGCCGTGTTGGCCAAGCTGGTTGAAAAGCACAATATCAACTTGATCGCCATCGGCAATGGAACGGCTAGCCGCGAGACGGACAAGCTGGCGGCTGATCTGATCAAGATTGCCGAAAAAGCGGACAAGAAGATCGACAAGGTGGTGGTGAGCGAGGCCGGTGCTTCGGTCTATTCGGCCAGCGAATTTGCCGCGCTGGAAATGCCCGATATCGACGTCAGCCTGCGCGGTGCCGCGTCCATCGCTCGCCGCCTTCAGGATCCGTTGGCCGAGCTGGTCAAGATCGACCCCAAGAGCATTGGCGTGGGTCAGTATCAGCACGATGTGAACCAGAGCGAGCTGGCCCGCCAGTTGGATGCCGTGGTGGAAGACTGCGTGAACTCGGTGGGTGTGGACTTGAACACCGCCTCGGCCCCGCTGCTGACGCGTGTGTCGGGCCTGTCGGGCTCGGTCGCCAAGTCGGTGGTGCGCTGGCGCGATGCCAATGGCTCGTTCAAGAACCGCAAGCAGCTGATGGAAGTGGCGGGCCTGGGTGCCAAGACTTTCGAGCAGGCTGCCGGTTTCTTGCGCATTCGCGGTGGCGACAACCCGCTCGATATGACGGGCGTGCACCCCGAAACTTATCCCGTGGTGGAGCAGATCATTGTCTCCACCGGCAAGAGCGTGGACCAGATCATGGGCCGGGGCGAGGTGCTCAAGGCTTTGAAGCCCGAACAGTTCGCCAATGACAAGTTCGGCGCAGTGACCATCAAGGACATTCTGAGCGAGCTGGAAAAGCCCGGTCGCGACCCGCGTCCGGACTTTGTCGTCGCCCGCTTCAATGATGGCGTGGAAGACATCAAGGACCTCAAGGAAGGCATGACGCTGGAAGGCACCGTCAGCAACGTGGCCCAGTTCGGCGCCTTTGTGGACCTGGGCGTGCACCAGGACGGTCTGGTCCACGTGAGCCAGATGAGCCACAAGTTCATCGAAGACGCGCGCGAAGTGGTCAAGACCGGGCAGATCGTCAAGGTGAAGGTGCTGGAAGTCGATGTGGATCGCAAGCGCATCAGCCTGACCATGAAGCTGGACGCCGCACCGGCAAGGCGTGATGGTCCGCGCGACAACCGATTTGAAGGCGCAGGCCGCGGCAACAGCTACGGTGGTGGCAATAATCGCGGCGGGTACGCCCAACCGCAGCGTGGCAACCAGCCCACACAGCAAAACGCCATGGCTTCAGCCTTTGCCAAACTGCAAGGACTGAAGAAATAATCTCCCACCGGGCCGCCACTGAATACAAATACAGGCGGCCTTTTTTGTGGGGGCAGAACAATGCGCAAAGTGAGAGGGCGGGTGATCTTGCCGGTCATCGGTGTGGTACTTTTGGTGATCTTTATCGGTGCCAAGATGACTTCGCGAGGCTGGGTGTCTTTGGACAGGGCCAAACAAAAGGCACAGGCAGAACAAGTGGCTCCTTTAGTGTGGCCGCCAGCACAGGCTCCGCACAGCGATGGTTTTTGCTATACGGTCAAGCTCAACCTGGGTCAGGTTGATAAAGCGCTGGAGGAGGGAATCCCTGTGGATCAGCAGCGGCGCTGCATCACGCGTGAAGCAATGGCGGAGCATGAGGCGGCCACGCTGCGCCACGCAGCCGCGCGCAAGCAACGCGAGAATCAGCGTGCGGAGCAAGAGCAGATCGAGCAGGCCGTGGAGCAGCAAATCGCATCGGGCTCCATCACTTTGCAAAACCTGATGCAGGCTCGTACAGGCAAGAGCACGCAGATTGCGACGGCCTTGCTGCCTTTGGCGCATAAGCCTGTCAGGCCCATGCCGCAGCCACCTGAGCAGCTGTTTGTGCCTATGAATTACCAGAGCGGTGATCTTCATCTCAAGGCCTTTGTCACCCCAGACCCCAGAGACGGAGGAAAGCAGCCTTTGATGGTGTGGCTGACGGGAGGTGATACCAACAGCCTGGATGACTTCTGGACGGAGGGTGCAGCCGCCAATGACCAAAGCGCGAGCGCTTTCCGCAAGGCCGGGATGGTGATGCTGTTTCCGACCTTGCGTGGAGGCAATGACAACCCCGGGCAGAGGGAATACTTCTGGGGTGAAGTGCAGGACGTGGCCGCAGCGATCTTGCAGGCCGCACAGCTGCCTTATGTCGATCCTGCTCGTATTTACCTGGGAGGGCATAGCACCGGAGCCACGCTGGCGCTGCTGACGGCTGCGGCAGGCCTGCCAGTGCAAGGCGTTTTTGCGTTTGGACCCGTAGATGAAATCAGCGGCTATGACTGGCCTGTACAGTGGAAGCTGGTATCGGCGGATGAAAAGCGCTTGCGCTCACCCATGTACTGGCTGCATGCCATCAAAAGCCCGACCTGGATCATTGAGGGAAGCAAGAGCCCGGGCAATATCAACAGTCTCGACAATATGTGCGCTGCGAGGAAATCGAACCAGGTGCATTGCGTCTCGGTGCAAGGGGCGGATCACTTCTCCGTGCTGCAGCCATTGATGCGCAAGCTTGCTAGCCAGCTGGTCATGGGGCAGCCGATACAGTTGCAAACTAATGAGAAACTCTGACACTCGCTTGAGTCTGTCTTTTGTCTTGCTTGGAGAGCTGCATTGGAGCAGCTGCCTACCGATCCAATGAGTCGTGTCAAACCATTGATCCTGTCCACCCTGCTGGAGCAGCAACTGTCTCTGCCCAGTCAGCCGCGTACGGTGGCCTTGCTGCTCAGTGAGCTGTGCAAGCCTGAGCCAGGACTGCGCAGCTTGGCTCAGCTGTTCTCCACAGATCCCGTTCTGGCAGGGCGCTTGCTGGCCATGAGCAATCGTCCTGGACATTTGCAAGGGCAAGGGGTACACAGTATTCCAGAAGCATTGGTCGTGCTGGCTCCTGTGCAGTTGAAACAGCTGATGCAAAAGGCTGCGCCAGTCAGCGCTGCGCACGCCTCGGCGGGTTGGAGTCTGGCGAGCTTTTGGCGTTACAGCCTGGACACGGCACGCATGGCACGTGCGCTGGCGATGTCCGTGCAAGCCAATGCTTCGCAGGCATATGCCCTTGGCCTATTGCATGGTCTGGGGGAGCTGCTGCTGCATACCGCCGACCCGGACACCTTTTTCCGTCTGGCCGAACTGCTTGAGCCCATGCACCCGCGTCGCCCCAAGGTGGAAATGCAGCTGATGGGCTATTGCTCAGGGCAGATCACCGCACATTTGGCAAGGCAGTGGAATTTGCCGGCATTGATGAGTGATGCATTCCAGTACATGCATACGCCGTTGGAGCAACCCGTTTTTGAGCCTTTGACGGGGGTGCTGCATCTTGCTATCTGGCGTGCTTCAACACGTGCGCTCAACTGGAATGAGCGCCAGATGGCCGTCAGCTTCCCTGCGGAAACCGGGCTGGCGTTAGGGATGGATATCGACATGGTGCTGCGCCAGGCCTCGATCGACTGGCATGCAGGCCAGTCTTTGGATGTGCAGTTCTGAGCCCAATGGTTCTCTCTTGAAGATGAGCGCTTTTATGTCTGCATCTTGGCGCATGAGAGGCATAAAGGCCTGAGCGTGCTTAAGGTTGCGCGGGGCAAGCCTTGTGGACGAAGAACGTGGCGTCAGTAAAAATGCGTCCAACAATCCTTCAAGGGCGCTTATGTCTGAATCTCGAAACGAGACCTCTTCCAAAGGTGAATCTTTTGCGCTTGAGGATGTCAGCATAGGAGCGGTAGCTCCGACCAAGCCACATGCCGGTGCTCCCGTTGAGCTGGAGCCGCTGGTGCTAAATGACAAAGAGAGCTCCGAGCGTCAGCGAGGCACTGCGGGCTTGTGGAGTGGTAATGGTCTGGACGGGCGCAGTCGCGGCACAGGTGTGGCCGGTGGCTCTCAGTTGATGGAAATTTTGCCGGCACTGCGTTTGTTGACCGGGCTGATGATCGCCTCCATCGTGATCCTGGCCTTGTACTTTGGGCGGGATATGCTGATTCCGCTGGCGCTGGCCATGCTCTTGGGATTTTTGCTGGACCCTGCGGTCAGTCGTCTCAAGCGCTGGGGGCTGCCGCGTATGGCTTCTGCCATTGTCGTTGTTGCTCTGGCACTGGCTGCACTTGGTGGGCTGGGCATGTATCTAGGCAGCCAGGTGCAGCAACTCAGCGCCGATCTGCCGACCTATCAGTCCACGATTCGGGACAAGCTGCGCAGCCTGCGCAAGAGCGCCAATATGCCCAGTGCATGGGATGGCGTTTTCAAGACTTACAACACGGTGGAGAAGGTGATCTCCAGCGTTGATGGCAATACTGCGCGTGTTCAGAAAGTGGAGGTGCAAAGGCCAGAGTCCAAGCCCACGACACAAATGCTGCAGTGGCTGGGCCGTATTGCAGAGCCGGTGACAACGGCGGGCATCGTGCTGCTGTTTGTCATCTTGATTCTGCTCGATCGGGATGATCTGCGCGATCGTCTGCTGAGACTGGTCGGCGGCAACTTGCATGTGGCCACCGATGCGCTTGACGAAGCCTCCGAGCGCATTGGCAAGTATCTGCGCATGCAGTTCATCGTCAATGTCAGCTATGGCATACCACTGGCGGCGGGGCTGTGGTTCATTGGGGTTCCGGGTGCCATTCTCTGGGGTGTGCTGGGAGCCATCATGCGCTTTGTTCCCTATGTGGGACCCATGCTGTCGGCAGTCTTCCCTCTGGCGCTGGCCTTTGCTGTAGACCCCAGCTGGAACATGTTCTTGCTCACATTGGGCTTGATCCTGCTGCTGGAGCTGATCAGCAACAATGTGATCGAGCCTTGGCTTTATGGCTCAAGTACAGGACTGTCGACACTTTCCATCATCGTGGCGGCGACGTTCTGGACCGCCTTGTGGGGACCGATCGGACTGATCTTGTCCACGCCCTTGACGGTTTGTCTGCTGGTGCTGGGGCGCTACATACCCTCGCTCAAGTTCATGGAGGTGCTGTTGGGCAGTGAGCCTGTGTTGGGGCCTCAGCAGCGTCTGTATCAGCGTTTGCTGGCCGATGACTCCGAGGATGCGATCAGCATGGCGCTGGATGCAGTGCAGGAGCGCTTGCCTTCCAAGCCGACCCAGGCAGACAAGGCGGCGGCGGTGCGCGGCTTCTACGACGAAGTGGCCATCCCTGCCTTGCGCATTGCCACCCAGCAGCACCTGGAATCCGCGACGGCGGAGCACAGGCTGCGCTTGTCCAATGGCATGACGGCTTTGCTGGAGGAGCTGGAGGAGCACTATGCCGTCCCTGTGGGGAGCGAGTGCAGCAATGCGGAGGCTGACAGCCAGGACAAGGTGCAAATGGGGCAGCGCTGCTTGCGCATTCACTGTGCCGGGGCTCGCTGGGAAGTGGATGCACTGGGAGCGGCAATGGTGGCGCATGCGGAAAGCCTGCATGGACATACTGTGAGCTGCTCGGAATGGGCTTTGGCTCCTGACACTCAGTTCATGAGGCTTGATGCCGGAGCGTTGGCCGAAGGTGGGCAGTGGGCTCAGGTCATGGATCAGTCAGACCTGCTGGTGCTCTCCATCTTCAGTGCGCAGCCACAAAGCATGGTCAGACGCATGATGCGCCGTATTCGCAAGCGCTGGCCGCAGACGCAAGTGGTGCTGTGCCTGTGGAATGCTCCGGAGGTGGCTGCAGACCCTGACTTTGCGCGTCATGCCGGGGCGCAGGCCTGCGTGACCAGCTTGCACGAGCTGCACCTGTGGGTGGAGGCCATGCAAGTGAATGCGTTGAGCGAGCATGTAATCGCAGCCCCCATCCCCGAAAGCGATGCCTTGCGCGTGCAGTGGCTGCATGCCAGCGGGGTTCTGAGTCCTGCGCTGACGCCGCTCTATCACGACACGGCCCAGAAGGCTGTCAATGCCTTCAACACCCGGTGGGCGCAGGTGGCCTGGGTGGATGCAGAGCAGGTCTGGACTCCGGGAAGCTTGCTTACGCTATCGGCAAACGTCACTGCCGAGCAAGGCTGGCCGCGCGAGAGCTCGGTGTGCTCTTATGTGGTCCATGACGCTGAGGCTCTGGTCGTGGGCGATCTGGCTCGCGATCCACGCTTTGCCAGCAATGCCACCGTGCAAGAGCTGAAGTTGCGCTTTTACGCGGGAGTGCCCCTGGTGGACAAGAAAGGCCATGTGCTGGGCTGTCTTTCCATTCTGGATGATGAGCCGCGCAACCTGTCAGATGACGAGCTGGACGTGCTGATGGGCATGGCCCGGCAACTGATGGAGGATGCGCGCGCTGCGCTCAAGCAAAGCGCTGGCCCCGAGGCCTGATGGCCTCAAAGCGAGGTGCTCAACATGTGTTCATAGTCCTCGGCAGATGCAAACCGGGGATTGGTCGCATGGCAATGGTCGCGCAGTGCGCCATCAATAACGGCCTTGAACTGCGCAGACTCAACCCCAAGCGCTGCAAGTCCTGCCGGAAGGCCCAGGCGGGCATTCATGTCGCGAATGGCGTCGGGAATATCGCTGGCGCTGCCAAGGCCCATGGCATGGGCCATGCGAGCCAGGCGGACTTCACGCTGCACGCTTTCGGCCTGGGAATTGAAACGCACGACAGCAGGCAGGAACAAGGCATTGAGTGTGCCGTGGTGTAGGCCAGGGTTGATGCCACCCAGGCTGTGGCTCAGGCTGTGCACGCACCCCAGGCCTTTTTGAAAAGCCATGGCGCCTTGCATGCTGGCGCTCATCAATTGACGGCGTGCCTCGCTGTCCAGCCCGTTGCGGGTGGCGCGCTCAATATGGGCCCAGCCGCGCGTCAGGCCATCCAGTGCAATACCGTCTGCGGGAGGGTTGAAGGCGGCGGCCATGAACGTCTCCATGCAATGCGCGATCGCATCCATGCCGGTAGCGGCAGTCAGCAGGGCAGGCAGGCCATAAGTCAGCTCAGGGTCACAGATGGCGGCCTTGGGGACCAGGTGCCAGCTGTGAAAACCCAGCTTGCGGTGGTCGTTCACGATGATGATGGCGCCGCGAGCCACTTCACTGCCTGTGCCACTCGTGGTGGGGATGGCAATCAGTGGCGCCACACGCTCGCTGATACGCGGTGAGCCACCTTCAATCGTGGCGTAGTACGACAGCGGCCCTTCGTGCGTGGCGGCAATGGCGACACCTTTGGCGCAGTCGATGGCACTGCCGCCGCCCACCGCAATCAGCCCGTCGCAGCGCTGGGCCTTGTAGACGTCTGCGGCACTCATGACCGCAGCCTCTGTCGGGTTGGAGGGCGTCTGGTCAAAGACCGCATGAGGCAGGTCGCCCAGTGCGTCCAGAGCCTTTTGCAAAATGCCCGCCGCCTTGACACCTGGGTCAGTCACGAGCAACGGCTTGCGAATGCCCACGCGATCGCATTCCTGGCGCAGCAGGCGGATGGCGCCAAAGTCAAACTGGATTTGCGTGACGTAATTGATGAAAGCCATGGCACATCGGTATGAAAGAGGAACAATTCCCGGAATTTAGAAGCGTGCGGCGCAGGCACACAGAAAGCTAACCCTAGGTGCGGACCCCAAACCGTCGCCCCGGAGACAAGAATGCAGATTGGCTCATGCAGACTTCGGGCTTGGCCCGCACAATGCCTGCCTGTGCTTTTGTCCCCCAATTGTTGTGATCATGTCCGAGACCTCCGAGGCTTTGCCCAGCAGCCTGACCCCTTCCATGCGCGATGTACTCAGACGCATGGAGCGAGCAGCCCGCACCCCCATGCATCAGCTGGGAGCCGAAGGTGCCAGAGCCGCCTATGAAGCTGGAGCGGGTGTGCTGGAGATACCCAGACAGGCATTGGCGCGTGTAGAGGATTTGCAGATCCCCGTGCGCGATGGCGCAAAGCTTTTGGCCCGGCTGTATGCGCCCGTGGCCCAGGAAGAAGCCCCTGACACAGGGCTGCCGGTGCTGATGTACCTGCACGGCGGCGGCTTTACCGTGGGTAGTGTCGCCACACATGATCAGCTCTGCCGCCAGCTTGCGCACCTGGCAGGCTGCATGGTCGTGTCGCTGGACTACCGTCTGGCGCCGCAGCATCAGTTTCCGGTGGCGCACAACGATGCCTGGGATGCGCTGCAGTGGCTGGCCGCCCATGCCGCAAGTCTGGGTGCCGATGCCCGCCGTATCGCCGTAGGAGGCGATAGTGCAGGTGGAACTCTGGCGGCTGCCTGCGCGATTGAAGCGCGCGACGCCGGGCTCGAGCTGCAACTGCAGTTGCTGATCTACCCTGGCACCACGGCGCATCAGGATACCGATTCCCACCGTCGATTTGCCCGAGGACTGGTGCTGGAGGAGCCCTCCATCACCTGGTTTTTTGCCCAATACCTTGCCGATCCCAAGGACAGAGAGGACTGGCGTTTTGCGCCGCTGCTGGCCCCCGATGTGGAGGGGGTGGCCCCCGCCTGGGTGGGGCTGGCCGAGTGCGATCCGCTGGTGGACGAAGGCGTGGAGTACGCCGATAAGTTGCGTATGGCAGGTGTCTCCGTGGATCTGGAAATTTACAAGGGCGTCACCCATGAGTTCGTCAAGATGGGCCGTGTGATTGCCGAGGCGCGTCAGGCGCACCACGATATGGCGCAGGCCTTGCGCGGCGCCTTTGGTTTGAATTGAAACGAGAGCAAGCACTATGAATCGACAGGACTTTCGCAGCTTTACCCGTATCGACGTGCGCTGGGCCGAAGTGGACGCGCAGAAGATCGTCTTCAATGCCCACTATCTGATGTATGCCGATGTGGCCATCACCAACTACTGGCGCCAGCTGGCCATTCCCTATGAAAGCGGCTTTGCATCGCTGGGCGGCGAGCTGTTTGTGAAGAAGGCCGGCACCGTTTATCACGGCTCGGCCACCTTGGGCGATGTGCTGGATGTGGGCATACGCTGCGTCAAGCAGGGCAATACTTCGCTGCAGTTCGAGGCCGGAATCTTTCGCGGCATGGAGCTGCTCAACTCCGTGGAGCTGGTCTATGTGTTTGCCGATGCGGCGACCCAGACCCCGAAGCCCGTGCCCCAAGCCATGCGTGATGTGCTGACCGCTTTTGAAGCGGGCCAGGACGTCGTGAGTCTGCGCTCGGGCAGCTGGAACGATCTGGGGCGTGATGCAGAGCGCTTGCGCATGGCTGTGTTTGTGCGTGAGCAAGGCGTGCCGCGCGAGATCGAGATCGATGAATTTGACCCGGTTGCACGCCATGTCGTGCTGTTCAACGGCTTGAATCAGCCCGTGGCCACAGGCCGACTGGTCAGTGATGAGCCGGGCGTGGGGCGCATTGGCCGCATGGCGGTGGATCGCAGTGTGCGCGGCGGCCGCTGGGGCCGCATGGTGCTGGACAGCCTGGTGGCATCGGCTCGCGAGCGCGGTGATCGCGAGGTCGTGTTGCATGCCCAACGCCATGCCGAGTCGTTTTATCTGCGTGCCGGTTTTGTGCCCGAGGGAGAGGCTTATGAAGAGGCCGGAATCCCTCACATCACCATGCGCCAGGTGCTGTAGTTGATTCTGTTTTGATAGCTTTCAGCGCTTTGCAGGTAAGCCTTTGAGGCTTGTTTGACTGATATTTTGGAGGTGGCGTATGGGGCGAATCATGACAGTGCTGTGCCTGATCGGTGTAATGGCTGCAGGCTATGTGGCTTACCGCTACGGAGCGTTCTGAGACTTCAGAGAGAGAAGGGTGACTGAGCGGCTGAAGGTGGGCGCCACCCAATAGCCTGAAGGCCAGCGTTTGGGCGCTGGCCTTCAGGTTGGAGGGAGCGCTCTGTGGCAAACGCCCTTGGTGGTTGTGCCGCACGCAGGTTCGAATCCTGTCCTTTCTCACCTGCGGGCGGCGCTTGCAGGATTACTGCAGCTGATCTTTGATGGCGGTCAGCGCCTTCTGTGCGCAGGCTTCGTCCAGATGGCCGCCGGGTGCACCGGCCACGCCGACGGCACCCACGGTGTCGTTGGCTATCTTCACAGGCACGCCACCGGCCAGCACCAGGAAGCCGGGAATGCGCGCCATGCCTGCAGCGTCGGGGTTGGACTGAATGGCCTTGGCAATGCCGCTGGTGGGGTTGCGCGAAGAGGCCGAGGTGAATGCCTTGGCGCGCGAGGCTTCTGCAGTGTGCGGGCCAGCGCCATCGGCGCGCACCATGGCCAGCAGCACGCCGGCGCGGTCCACTACCGAGGCGCTGACGTTGTAGCCTTCCGCGCTGCAGGCGGCCACGGTCTGCTGGGCCAGCTGCACGGCGGTGGCGCTGGCGATGCTGCGCGTGGTCGTTGTTCCGGTGATGGCCGCAGAGGCTGCGCTGGTGGCCAAAGCGGCAGCCAGAGTCAGAGTGGAGAAGGCGACGTTGCGCAGGCGTTGGTTCATGTCAAAGCTCCTAGAAAACAGGGTGAATAGCAATGACTGAACTGTAGAAAAACGGGCCGCTGCTGCCCATGCGCAAACCAACGGAGGGCTATCGGTAATCCTACCGAGGTAAAGCTCTCTTCATGGCTTCACAGCGCGGCGCTGAGCAGCAGTCTGGTCTGTTCGGCCACCGAGCCGGTGCCCAGCTTCTCGGCCAGCTTGGCGCGGTGGGTGTCCACGGTGCGCACCGATATATCCAGTGCGGCGGCAATGTCCTTGCTACCCAGCCCTTTGGTGATCAGCTTCAGAACTTCGCGCTCTCGCTCGGTCAGGCTGTGCAGGATCTGGCGCGCCTCATTGCGTTCGGCCTGCCGATTCAGCCGTGCCTGGGCCGACTCAATGGCCTGCAGCAGCGTCTGCTCTTCGATGGGTTTGGTCAGAAAATCGGTGACCCCGGCCTTGAAGGCCCGGCGGCAGGCGTGCAGATCGCCATGGCCGGTAATCACAATCGTGGGCCAGTCCACCCCTTGGGCCATGAGCTGCTCGTGCAACTGCAGGCCGGACATCATGGGCATGCGCAGGTCGGTGATCAGAATCCCGGGCTGGTTGCGATCCAGGTGTGCCAGGCAGTCTGCGGGGGATTCAAAGCAGGTGACGGGCAACTCGTAGGTCTGCAGCAGCAAATGCAGGGCATCGCGTACCGAGGGGTCGTCATCAATCAGGTAAATCATGGGAGGCTCAGGCAGCTTCAAGAGAGGGACTTGTCCAGCGGCAAGTGCATGACAAAGCAGGCACCTCCAGGGCCGGGGACATATTGCAACTGACCTCCCATGCGCTCCATCAGGGTGGCACACAGGGGCAGCCCCAGACCCATGCCTTCGGATTTGGTCGTGAAAAAGGGCTCGAAGATGCGCTGTGCCGTGTCGGCATCCACGCCTGGCCCGTTGTCCTGCACCTGGAGCAGAGCCTGTGTGTCGCCTTGCTTCAGCGTAATGACGACGGAGGCCGAGCCGCTGGCTGGAGGGCTGCTGCCCAAGGCATCCAGAGCATTGCGCACCAGGTTGTGCAGCACTTGCTCCAGTGCAACGGGGTCGGCCAGAACCCAGCAAGGGTGCTGCGGGGCTTGCCAGTGCAGTGCTACCTGAGCCTGACGGGCCGGCCCTTCCAGAAGCAGCAGGGCCTGACTGACGGCTTGACCCAGCTCCAGTCTTTGCGGCTGGCTGGGGGCGTTGCTGACATAGCTGCGCATGCGCTCCAGAATGGCGCCCGCACGCCGGGCCTCGCGCACATTGGCCTGCAAGGCGGCGGCCAGCAGATCGGGCTTGCCGCGCTCATGGGCACGCAGTGCGGCCTGACTTTGGCTGAGCAGTGCCGTGACGGGCTGGGCCAGCTCATGAGCAATGCCGGATGCCATCTCCCCCATGCTGTTGACGCGCGAGGCATGGGCCAGCTGTGCCTCATTGGCCAGCTGACGGGCTTGCTGCTGATGCTGCTTGCTTTGCTGGCGGCTGCTCCAGACCAGATACACCGCCGCAACCAGTGCCGCACTGATCAGCGCGCTGATCAGCAACATGCTCCAGTTCAGCGGCTGGAACAGGCCCTGAGGGCGGGCCAGCAACTGCACATGCAGCGGCTGGTCGTAGCCATTCAGGGTGAATTCTGCAAAGGGCTGACTTTTCCGAAAGGGGGCGGCAGGCTCCAGCAAGCTCTGTTGGTTGAGCTGTATGCGCAGGCCCATCTCGGAGGGCAGGGTGTTGGGATCCAGCAAATGAGCGGAATCAATGCGAACGCACAGCCAGCCTGCCGGAGTAGCTATCTTTTTAATGAATAAGTAGTGCCCCGGATAAAGGGTGTCGGGCAAGCTGGTGCTGGCTTTGAGCTGTAAGGCTGCTGCTGCCTGGATGACAGCCGGGTTCAGGCAACTGCCAGTGGCAGGATGGCCGGGCGTGACCAACTGCACCTCTTGAATGCGCGGGTAAATCGCTTCGATGGAGCGGACCACATGTTGCAAAGCCGATGAGGCATCCGGACTTTGCAGTGCGGCGACGGCCGTCAGCGCCGTCAGGTGGGCTTTGTGCTGAGCCACTTTTTCCAGCATCTGGCGTTGAAGGCTCTGACCGAGTTGCGCTTGCGCCTGCTGCTGCTGGTTATGGGCCTGCCACCACTGAAGACCCACCAGCAAGGCGCACAACAAGCCCCAGGCCAGGGTCAGCAGTCCGTAGCGGTGAGTATGAGAAGGGGCTTGGCTCATGAGCCTGGACTTTCGAGAGGTGCACAAAGGGGGCAAAGCCGAGGCAAAAAAATGCCAAGGACGAGCCTTGGCATTGTGGCTGACTGCGCGGATGAGGGATTAGATATCGGCCAGAAGCTCGTAGGGCAGGGGCAATATCTGCAGAGCAATGCCCTTGCCAGCATCGGCACTCTGACCTTCTGCCAGCGCCGTGTGGGCAAACAGGTCATCCCGTGTGGAGGATGCAATCTGCATGGAGACGATGGCATCCCAGCCGCCGTCGGGAGCGGCTGCAGCCTGCACCACGGTGCCGGTGGCCTGCTCCAGGTCTTCGGCGGTAAAGACCTCCTGACCTACGCTCAGGGCCTGCTCGGCATGCGCCACATAGGCGCGGCGCTTGAGCGTGCCGCGGAACTGGCTGCGGGCCACGATTTCCTGGCCTGGGTAGCAGCCCTTCTTGAAGTTGACGCCGCCCAGAGACTCGTAGTTCAGCATCTGGGGCACAAAGGCATCGACCACGGGAGCCGACAGTGTGGCTACGCCGCTTTGCACTTCAGACCATTGCCACAGGCCTTCGCTCAGGGTGGGGCCTTCTGGGACCACGCCGGCGGGAGCAACCCAAAGCGCACGCGGGTTGCTGGCCGCAGGGTAGAGCGTCAGCACATGGGCATCGCCTTGCTGCTGAAGTGCCCACGGGGCAGCGCCGGCACTTGCATATTGCTCGGCAGCCTGGCCGCTCAGGCCATACAGCGCAAAGTCCGCCGTGGCGTCGCTGAGCTTGCACTGCGCACGCAGCACAAACATGGACAGGCGCTTGAGCGTGGGAGCAAGCAGACTGCGATCGCAAATCAGCACGATCTCGTCGGCACTGCGCTTGAAACCGATAAAGCTGGCCAGCATGCGGCCCTTGGCCGTGCAAAAGGCGGCCAGGCGAGCCTGATCGAATTGGAGCAGGGCAAAGTCATTGCTGAGCTGGCCGTGCAGAAAGCTGGCTGCGTCGGCGCCAACGGCGCGAATGACACCAAGGTGAGAGAGAGGGGTAATGCCGTTCAATGGCAGCGTCTTGGGCTGGGTCATGGCTGAATTATGATCGTCGCTCTGTGTATTGATGGATTGATCCTGTGCGTGCCCTTATTCGAGCACTGATATTTTTGCTGTTGCTGGCCGCCGCTGCGGCGGGCGGGGCATGGTGGTGGCTGAATCAGCCGCTGCAACTGGCTCAGCCCAACCTGGAGCTGGAGATCGAACCCGGCACCACGCCGCGTGGCGTGGCCCAGAACGTGGTCAAGGCCGGTGTGCAAACCGATGCACGCCTGCTTTATGCGTGGTTTCGCTTCTCGGGGCAGGACCGTGCCATCAAGGCTGGTAACTATGAGCTGAGCACGGGCGTCACGCCGTATGAGCTGCTGCAGAAGCTGGCGCGTGGCGAGGAAAGCCTGCGGGCGATGACGCTGGTGGAAGGCTGGAACTGGCGCCAGGTGCGCGCGGCCCTGGCGCGCGAGGAATTCCTCAAGCAAGACAGTGCTGCTCTGAGCGATGAAGCCTTGATGACTGCACTGGGCCGTACGGGTGTGGCACCGGAAGGTCGCTTTTTTCCCGACACTTACACCTATGCCAAGGGCAGCTCGGATATGGCGGTGCTGCGCCGCGCCATGCATGCCATGGATCGCCGCTTGGCCGATGCCTGGGCCATGCGCGCGGCCAATACTCCGCTGAAATCTGCCGATGAGGCGCTGATTCTGGCCAGCATCGTGGAAAAGGAAACGGGCCGTGCGGCAGACCGTGCGCAGATTGCGGGTGTGTTCTCCAATCGCCTGCGCATTGGCATGCGGCTGCAGACCGACCCCACGGTGATTTACGGCATAGGCGCCAGCTTTGACGGCAATCTGCGCAAGCGTGATCTGCAGACGGACACTCCTTGGAACACCTATACCCGTGCCGGTCTGCCGCCCACGCCCATTGCCATGCCTGGCAAGGCCGCGCTGATGGCTGCTGTGCAGCCCGATCAGACCAAGGCCTTGTACTTTGTGGCCAGGGGCGATGGCACCAGCCACTTCAGCGCTTCGCTGGATGAACACAATAGAGCCGTCAACCGCTATCAAAGAGGTGGGCAGTAACTCGCTCTGAGGCGCTACGCACCTTCCCGAGAAGGCGCTCCTTCGCTGCAAGGCGGCTCTTGCTGGGTGCCCCTGAATGGGCGCATGCTCTTTCAGGTGCAGGCAGCAATCAATGGATGATTTTTAGATGACAAAAGGACTGTTCATCAGTTTTGAAGGCATAGATGGTGCAGGCAAGTCCTCGCATATCGAAGGCCTGGCCCAGGCGTTTCGCGATCAGGGACGTGTTGTGACCCTGACGCGTGAGCCCGGTGGAACGCAGCTGGCAGAAAAGCTGCGTGCCCTGATGCTGCATGACGCCATGGACCCGCTGACCGAGGCGCTGATCGCCTTTGCGGCGCGACGTGACCATCTGGTGCAGGTGATTGAGCCTGCTCTGGCGCGTGGTGAGGTGGTCATCAGTGACCGCTTTACCGATGCCACCTTTGCCTACCAGGGCGCGGGGCGTGGTTTTGACTGGGATCAGCTATCGATTCTGGAGCGCATGGCGCAGACGGGGACTGCCTTGCAGGCTAATTTGGCTTCAAATTTCATGCGTGAGCCCGATATGACGCTGTGGTTTGATCTGCCGGCCCAGGTGGCAGCCGAGCGCCTGGCTAGCGCCCGCGTGCCCGATCGCTTTGAGGCCCAGCCTGGCGAGTTCTTTGCACGTGTGTCGCAGGGCTATGCGCGCCGAGCAGAGGCTGCCCCCGCGCGCTTTGCGCGCATTGATGCCAATACCAGCCGCGAGTCCGTGTGGCAGCAGATTACGCAGGCGGTGGCTGACAAGGGCTGGCCGATAGGTGGCAAGGCATGAGCGAGACCAAGGCACAAGCGCCGTGGATTGCTGCGCAGCGCAGCCAGTTGCTGGCCCAGCGCGGCCATGCCTGGCTGCTGCAGGGACCATCCGGCCTGGGGCAGTACGCGCTGGGTTTGTCGCTTGTACGCGCTTGGCTGTGCGAGCAGCCATCGGCACAGGGCGCTTGCGGGCATTGCGCCAGCTGCCACGCCATCGATGTGCGTGCCCATGCCGACCTTTGCGTGCTTATGCCTGAGGTGCAGATGATGGAGCTGGGATGGCCACTGTCCGAGAAAGCACAGGCCGATATCGACGACAAAAAGCGCAAGCCCAGCAAAGAGGTCCGGGTGGAGGCCATGCGCGATGCGGTGGAGTTCTGCCAGCGCACCAGCGCACGCGGGCGGGGCAAGGCCGTGCTGGTCTATCCGGCCGAGCAGATGAACGCCATCACGGCCAATGCCTTGCTCAAGACGCTGGAGGAGCCGCCTGGCGATACCCGGTTTGTGCTGGCCAGTGAAGCCGCTCACCAGTTGCTGCCCACGATTCGCAGCCGCTGCCTGGCCCACACCATGACCTGGCCGGCTGCGCCAGAGGCCGCGCAGTGGCTGCAGACCCAGGGCTTGAGCGAGCCGGATGCCACTGCTGCCTTGCAAGCTGCCGGTGGCCGCCCTGGCGATGCACTGCGCATGGCGACGGATGCTGGCAAGGCTGCTGCCTGGGCACAACTGCCCAGACAGCTGGCCAAAGGCGATGTGGCTGCGCTGGCCGCTTTTGCACCGGCGCAGGCCGTGCAGGCGCTGCAGAAAATCTGCCACGACCTGATGGCACTGGCGAGTGGAGGTGCGCCGCGCTACTTCTCGCCATCCGACTTGCCGGGCAAGCCGCTGGCCATGGGCTTGCTGGCCGAATGGTCGCGCGAGCTGGTGCAGGCAGCCCGCACGGCCGACCACCCCTTTAATACAGGGCTGATGATGGAGGCGCTGGCGGCCAAAGCTCGGGCGGTGTTGATCTCGGGCAAGTCCGCGGGGCGGCCTCGTTGAGAGGTGAGCCACTCCAGCGTCGAGCGGGTGTTAACCTAGCGGCCTGTTGAAAGCACAGGCTTTCTCTAGAAACAAGCAAATCCACTATGAACGCACCCACCACTCCCCGCCCCAGTGTGATGCAGCTGGCCATCAAGGAAAAAGCAGCGCTGTACGCTGCCTATATTCCTTTGTTTGCCGAAGGGGGGATTTTTGTACCTACCCAGAGAGACTACCGTCTGGGCGAAGATGTCTACGTGCTGCTGACCTTGCCGGAAGACCCTCAGCGCTATCCGGTAGCAGGCCGTGTGGCCTGGGTCACTCCGGAACGGGCTTCCGGTAACCGGACGCAGGGCATTGGCATTCAGTTTCCCAAGGATGCCAAGTCTGCCGAGCTCAAGGCCAAGATCGAGCAGATTCTTGGAACGGCCCTGAGCTCCGAGAAGCCCACGCAAACCATTTAGTCTCCCCCTGAGCGGCTATGCCGCTTCCACCTCTCTCGATGCTTTGCACCGGGAGGGAGACGACAGCCTCGCTGCGGGGCGGCCCTTGCTCGCTGTCTCTGAGCTGGACCTCCCTGCTTAATCAGAGGCTGACTTATTACAGATTTCGTGATGTTCACCGATTCCCACTGCCATTTGAATTTTCCAGAGCTGAGTGCCAACCTCGCTCAAATCCGCGAGGCCATGGCTGCTGCCAAGGTCACACGCGCGCTGTGCATCAGCACCACCATGGAAGAGTTTCCCGATGTGCACCAGCTGGCGCTGGACCATGACAACTTCTGGGCCACGGTGGGTGTGCACCCCGATACCGAAGACATGACCGAGCCAACGGTACAGGACCTGGTCGAGCGCGCTGCGCTGCCACGCGTGGTGGCCATTGGCGAGACGGGGCTGGACTACTACGGCATGGAAGACCGCAAGGGCGGCCGCACGATCGCCGATCTGGAATGGCAGCGTGAGCGCTTTCGTGTCCATATCCAGGCCGCGCAGATCACGCAAAAACCGCTGGTCATCCACACCCGCAGTGCCTCGGACGATACGCTGGCCATCTTGCGCGAGAGCGGCGAGGCGGACTCCAGCACCCAGGCCGGCGGTGTCTTTCACTGCTTTACCGAAACGGCTGAGGTCGCCCGTGCGGGGCTGGACATGGGTTACTACATCTCGCTGTCGGGCATTGTGACCTTCAAGAACGCCCAGCACCTGCGCGATGTGGCCGCTTTTGTGCCGCTGGATCGTTTGCTGATCGAGACGGACAGCCCCTATCTCGCGCCTGTGCCCTACCGTGGAAAGACCAATAATCCTTCCTACGTGCCCTTTGTCGCCAAGCAGATTGCCGAGGTGCGCGGCATCTCCATTGAACAGGTGGCAGAGGCCACGAGCGCCAACTTTGACCGACTGTTCAAAGGCGTGACCCTGTAAGTGACCTCTGGAGTAAGTGCATGAGCCTCTTTGCTGCCCGATCGACTCTATTGCCTGTCAGCCGTCGCCAGAGCCTGCGCTGGCTGGGGGCCGCGGTGGCAGCCGCCGGTGCGGCGGGCTTGCCGGGGACAGCCTGGGCCAGCGCCTATGAGGATTATTCGCGGGCATTGGTCAGCGATAACTCCAGCGCCATCCTGAATCTGGTTTTTCGCGGCTTTGACCCGAATACACTGGACTCCAGAGGCCGGCCGGGGCTGGTGGCGGCCTTGCACCAGGACTCGCTCAAGGTCGTTGATGAGTTGCTCAGGGCGCCCGGGATCAAAGTGAATCTGGCGTCAAGGCAGAACGAGACTGCGCTGATGATGGCCTGCATCAAAGGACATCTGGATCTGGTCAGGCGCCTCATCAAGATGGGCGCGGATGTCAACCGCGAAGGCTGGACGCCGCTGCACTATGCGGCCTCGGCCGATACGCCGCAGACGCTGGACATCGTCAAGCTGCTGCTGGAGGAAAGCGCCTATATCGACGCTGCCTCGCCCAACGGCACCACGCCGCTGATGATTGCGGCGCAGTACAGCAGCGAGGCCGTCGTCAAGCTGTTGCTGCAGGAGGGAGCCGACATCATGCTGCGCAACCAGCGCAATATGACGGCGGCGGATTTTGCCCGGCTGGCGGATCGCCAGTACATGGTTGAGCTACTGAGCAAGACCTTGCAGCACGAGCGCCGTACCCAGCCATCACGGGGGAGCTGGTAGCCGCCGACCGGTCTGCAGACTATTTTTGATAGCTGACAGTACTGTATAAAAAAGGACTTCAAGGTTTTTCAGGCCTGAAGTCCTTTGTTTGTATGGGCTAAGTGCTCTTAAATTTGCGTCTCGCCCGGGGTGGCGCTCTGGACCTGGTTAACCTGGTTATGCAGGCGGGCGTACAGGCCGCCCAGCTCGATCAGCTCGGCATGCGAGCCTTGCTCGGCAATCTGGCCGCGCTCCATCACTACCACGCGGTCGGCGTGCTCGATGGTGGACAGACGGTGTGCGATCACCAAGGTGGTGCGGCCCTGCATCAAGCGGTTCAGTGCTTCCTGCACCAGGCGCTCGGACTCGTTGTCCAGTGCCGATGTCGCTTCGTCCAGAATCAGAATCGGTGCATCTTTGTAGAGCGCGCGGGCAATGGCCAGGCGCTGGCGCTGGCCGCCGGAGAGCTGGCTAGCGTTGTGCCCCACCAGGGTATGCAGGCCCTGGGGCAGGTTGCGCACAAAGTCGCCCAGATTGGCGGCCTCCAGCGCTGACCAGATGCGGGCCTCGTCCATATCGCCGCCCAGCGCCACGTTGGCAGCCACGCTGTCGTTGAGCATGACCACGTCCTGGCTGACCATGGCGAATTGCTGGCGCAGCGTGCCCAGATCCCACTCGGCAATCGGTGTGCCTTCCAGCGTGATTTGGCCGCTGGTGGGCGAGAGAAAGCGGGGCAGCAGGTTGACCAGCGTGGTCTTGCCAGCGCCCGACGGGCCGACCAGGGCCACGACTTCGCCGGCCTTGATGGCGAGGCTCAGGCGCGACAGGGCAGGGGCCTTGTCTTCGCCAAACTGCACGCTGACATTGCTGAATTGCAAAGCACCACTGACTTTGTTCGAGGGCTTGAAGTTGCCGCCTTGTTCGTCGGTCGAGCCTTCCAGCAACGCCAAGCCGCGCTCCAGTGCTGCCACGCCGCGCGTGATGGGGTTGGCCACATCAGCCATGCGGCGAATGGGGGCGATCAACATCAGCATGGCCGAGATAAAGGCCGCAAAGCCGCCCACCGTCACATCCTGCACGCTGGCTGAGCCAATGGCAGCTCCGCCCTGACGGCTTTGCCACAGTGCAATGCACAGAATCACGGACAGGGCAATGGCGGCCAGCACCTGGGTCAGCGGCGTCATGGCGGCAGAGGCAATTGTGGCCTTGGTGTTGAGGCCGCGCAGCTGGCGGCTCAGTTCGCCAAAGCGCGACTGCTGGGACTGCTGGGCACCGTGCAGGCGCACCATGCGGTGGGCCAGCACGTTCTCTTCCACCACATAGGCCAGTTGGTCGGTGGCGGTCTGGCTGCTCTTGGTGATGCGGTACAGGCGGCGCGACAGCGTCTTCATCACCCAGGCCACGCCGGGCACCATGAAGGCCACGATCAGCGTCAGCTGCCAGTTCAGATAGATCAGATAACCGAGCAGCGCAATCAGCGTAAAGCCGTCGCGCGAGATGCTCATCATGGCCTGCACCAGTTGCTGGGCGCCGGTCTGCACCTCATAGACGATGGTGTTGGACAGGGCTGAGGCCGACTGGCGCGAGAACAGACTCATGTCGGCAGCCAGCAATCGCTCGAACAGCTTCTGGCGCAGGCCCAGCATGCCGTCGTTGGTAATGCGCGCCAGTGCGTACTGGCCGGTGAACTGCGCGAGACCGCGAATCACAAACAGGCCGATCAGGAAGACCGGCACGGTCCACAGCGGCAGCGAGCCTGCAGTAAAGCCACTGTCCAGCAAGGGCTTGAGCAGGGCGGGCATGGCTGGCTCTGTGGCAGCGCCAATCAGCGTTGCCAGAATGGCCAGCCCCCAGGCCCAGCGCTGGCCCGAAAAATAAGGCGTCAAGCGCTTGAGGCGCTGCATCAGCGGCAGATCGGAGGGATTGAATGGGGCGGTCTGCTCAGGTGCGGATGCCTTGACAGGCTCGCTTGGCGATGGTGGCGGTGTGGCTTGCATAAGCGCGTGATTTTAGGGCTTGTCCTCTGAACCTCAGTGCGCAGCGCGATAGATCAGATTCGTGCTGAAGTTGTAACCAACTATGCATGTTTGGATATAACGCGACAAGCCTGCGGCAGAATCCATGCGGGCATTGCCGCTGCAGGCTGCAGACTCTGGCATGCTCTTGATTGAAAAGTTTTGTTTTGCAGGCGATTGATCCCCCTACTGAGCACGTTCTTACATCAGGAATCAGTCAGGGTGTGTAACATTCCAACCTGTGTTTGTACCGGGCAATTCCGGAAATTTTGATGGCTGCCAATGACTATTGACCGACTTCCATCCCTGACAACCTGGGCGGCAGGGCCGCGCGCTTCTCGTAGAGCCATGCTGGCAACTTTGGCTGCTGCGCCTGCTCTTCCCGCACTGGCACAGTTCAGGGTTGAGGTAACAGGCGTGGGCCTGACACAGTTGCCGATTGCAATTGCTCAGTTCAAGGGCGAGGGCACTGCCCCGCAAAAGATTTCCGCCATCATCCAGGCTGACCTGGAGCGCAGTGGACAGTTCCGTGGCGTTGATGCTTCGGGTGTGGCGCTGGATGAAACCTCGCGCCCTGATGTGGCTCAATGGCGCCAGAAGGGGGCCGACTCGCTGGCAACCGGCAGCATCACGCGCTTGGCCGATGGCCGCTGGGATGTGCGCTTTCGTTTGTGGGACGTGGTCAAGGGTGCCGATCTGGGTGGACAGGGCTTTGCCGTCACAACGGGTGACCTGCGCCTGGTGGCTCACCGCATCGCCGACTACATCTACGAAAAGCTCACCGGCGAGAAAGGCATTTTCTCGACGCGCATCGCCTATGTCACCAAGGCGGGTGCGCATTACCGTCTGTGGATTGCGGATGCGGATGGAGAAAATGCCCAGTCCGCGCTGTCCAGCCCCGAGCCCATCATTTCCCCGGCCTGGGCTCCCAACGGCACGCAATTGGCCTATGTGTCGTTCGAGTCGCGCAAGCCCGTGGTCTATGTGCACGATGTGGCCAGTGGTCACCGCCGCTTGCTGGCGAACTTCCGCGGCTCCAACAGTGCTCCTGCCTGGTCGCCGGACGGCAGCCGCCTGGCTGTGACGCTCAGCCGAGATGGTGGCTCGCAGCTGTATCTGCTGAGTGCACAAGGCGGTGAGCCACGCCGCCTCATGCAAAGCAGCGGCATTGATACCGAGCCTTGCTTCTCCAGCGATGGCCGCACCATCTACTTCGTCAGTGACCGTGGCGGTGCCCCGCAGGTCTACAAGGTATCCGCATCTGGCGGCAGTGCTGAGCGCGTGACTTTCTCTGGCACTTACAACATCTCTCCAGCGATTAGCCCTGATGGCAAGTGGCTGGCCTACATTTCCCGCATGGGTGGCGGCTTCAAGCTGCAGGTCATGGATCTGGCAACCGGCACTGTGAATTCCGTGACAGACACCAACGCGGATGAAAGTCCCAGTTTTGCTCCCAATAGCCGCCTGATTGTTTATGCCACTATCCAGGGAGGTCGCGAGGCTCTTATGACCACCACCTTGGACGGCAAGATCAAGGCCCGTCTGGCTGGAGCCAGTGGCGATATCCGCGAGCCCGACTGGGGCCCGTTTCAAAAGCATTGATTTAAGTTAGCGTTCCTTCTTTCTTTCTAATGATGAAGTCCATTGTGGACTGTTCGGAGAAATCTCATGTTGACTATCAAACGACTTTCCTTGGCTTTGGCTGTGACTGCTCTGGTCGCTGGTTGCAGCTCTGGTGTCAAGCTCGATGACAAGCCCGTTGACGGCACGCTGTCCGGTCAAGGCGCTGGAGCCAATGGCCAAGGCCAAAGCGGTGTGTCCGGTGTGGACCTGACGGGTTCGGCTGCCTCCAAGGCCGGCCCTCAGGGCGTCAGCCGTATCGTGTATTTCGACTTTGACAGCTATTCTGTCAAGGCTGATGCCCAGCCTCAGATCGAAGCCCACGCCAAGTTCATCAAGGCCAACCCCGCAGCCAAGGTGCAGCTGGAAGGCCATACCGACGAACGCGGTGGCCGTGAATACAACCTGGCGCTGGGTCAAAAGCGTGCTGAAGCTGTGCGCCGCTCTTTGGGCCTGCTGGGTGTGAATGACTCTCAGGTTGAGGCAGTGAGCTATGGCAAGGAAAAGCCTGCTGTTGAAGGCCATGGTGAAGACGCTCACGCGCAGAACCGCCGCGTCGAAATCAACTACCGTTAATGATGAAGCAGGCTTTGTTGACTCTCCGTCACGCAGCGCTGCCCCAGTTGGTAATAGCTGGCCTGCTGGCCAGCTCCACCATTACTGCGCATGCAGCTTTGTTTGGTGATGACGAGGCCCGCCGCGCCATCATTGAACTACGCCAGCGCGTTGACAGCCTGCAGCAATCGCAGGAGCAAACTCGTCGTAGCCTGCTGGATCTTCAGTCGCAGATCGAAGCGCTCAAGTCTGATCAGGCCAAGCTGCGTGGACAGAACGAGCAATTGACACGCGATGCTGCCGAGCTGCAGCGTGGCCAAAAGGATCTGGCCAAGGGCTTTGATGAGCGCTTGCGTCAGTTCGAGCCTGTCAGTGTGACGGTGGACGGTGTGGAGTTCACCGCTGACCGCAACGAGCAGCAGGACTTCGAGCAGGCACTGGGACTGTTTCGTTCGGGAAAGTTTCCCGAAGCCGGACAAGCATTTGCAGCTTTTCTGCGCCAGTGGCCCAAGAGTGGCTATACGCCATCCGTGCGCTTTTGGCTGGGGAATTCGCAGTACGCAACGCGTGACTACAAGAATGCCATCGCGAATTTCCGCTCGGTTATGACCAATGCGCCTATGCATGCTCGTGCGCCGGAGGCAGCTTTGTCTATCGCCAACTGCCAAGTGGAGCTCAAGGACACCAAGGCGGCACGCAAGACTCTAGAGGAATTGCTCCAAGCCTATCCGAACTCGGAAGCGGCAGGAATTGCCAAGTCTAAGCTGGCTACGCTCAAATAATGGCTGAAAGTTCTCAGCCTCAAGTGGAAACAGCGCCCCCAAACGGCGCTGTTTTTTCTATGGAACAAGCAGATTTACAGCGCCGCTTTGGCGGCTTGGAGCGCCTTTACGGGGTGCGGGGTGCTGCGCAGATTCGTGCAGCCCATGTGGTAGTGGTCGGAATTGGTGGTGTGGGTTCATGGACCGCCGAGGCGTTGGCTCGAAGTGGGGTGAGGCGCTTGACGATGATCGACATGGATCATGTGGCTGAGTCCAATATCAATCGTCAGATTCATGCGCTGACCAGTACTGTGGGGCAGGCCAAGATTGAGGCCATGCGTGATCGCATCGCCCAGATCAATCCAGCCTGTCAGGTTGACTGCATTGACGATTTTGTTGAGCCAGAGAACTGGCTGCAGCTTTTGCCTTCAGGTGCAGACGCAGTTATCGACGCCTGCGATCAAGTCAAAGCCAAGGCTGAAATGGCTGCCCATGCTCGAAAGACCAAGCAGTGCTTTATTTCGGTAGGCGCAGCGGGCGGAAAACGTATGGCTCATCTTGTCGACATCTCTGACCTGAGTTCGACGACGCATGATCCGCTTCTGTCGCAGTTGCGCTATCGCCTGCGTAAACAATACGGTGCCCCCAAAGATGGCAAGCGCATGGGAGTGATGTGCGTATTCAGCAAAGAAGCGGTTGCCCCTCCTGATGCATCGTGTTCTATAGAAGGAGGGGACGGCACTCTCAATTGCCACGGTTACGGTTCCGTGGTGGCTGTAACAGCGACCTTTGGACAGTGCGCTGCAGGCTGGGTGTTAGATCAACTAGCCCGTGCGGACGGACCTCAAAGCAACTAAATTGAGAATTTGCTTTTGCGTCTAGAAAAATAGATTACAATAACGTCATTCCACTGATTAAGCAACAATGCTTCTGATGTGTGGGGGTCTTTAGCTCAGCCGGTAGAGCAGCGGACTTTTAATCCGTTGGTCGCGAGTTCGAATCTCGCAGGACCCACCAGAATATATAACCCGGAATGACGAAAGTCATTCCGGGTTAGATATTTTTTTAGTGCCAAGGTCTTCTGATCTTTGAAAATCACTAAATGTGAGTATTTGCTAATCTGTAAGAGCTAATTCCACAAGGATTGCCTAAGGTTTCTGACGAGGTGTGAACATGGAGTTGCTTATCTTTAAGGCATAGCTGTATGTCACAGCTTTTGTTTACTAGGAGGCTCTCATGAATACCGATCAAGTCAAAGGTACGTTGAAAGATGCAGCTGGCAAAGTCCAGGAAAAATTTGGCGAACTGATTGACAGTCCAGAGCAGGAGGCCAAAGGTATTGCCAAGCAGGTTGAGGGCGCAGCACAAAAGAAGGCTGGTGACCTGAAAGAGGCGCTTGAAGATGCTCGCAAGAAATAACGCAAGAACCTAAGCTGTTCGTTGCAGGGGCATCTCTCGCAGATTGCAATACTGTTGTCACAGATCTCTGGAAAGATACACATCGCTGGGTTCTGGTTGTAGCACTGAAAGATGGCTTGACCCCTAGCGCCAATCCCGAGCCCCAGTCAGATTGACTGGGGCTTTTTTGTGGCTTGTGCAAGTCGCGGGCGTGATTGAGTGCATGTGTGGCTTGGGCTGCTCAGGCGGGCTGCAGAGGCAAATGGTAAAATGTCCTCATCGCTCTGCCTGACCCGCGTTGAGGGAAATATTGGTGCTTCGTCACTCATGAGTTTCAGCTTCGCAGGTCTTTGCATGACTGGCGCTGCAGTTTGATGCTGTAGCGCTTTTTTCGTTTATTTCTTCGTTGCTGCGGGGCCTCATCAAAGGCAGAGCAATGGAGCGCGCCTGCTGATGGAGTGGCCTCGATGCCATCGCCGTTTTGCGCATAGAGGCTACTGCCGCTGGAACATCAAATGACTTCAACCAATTCTGAGAGCACGCCGCAGACAACAACTCCTAAGGTGGGGTTCGTGTCGCTGGGCTGTCCCAAGGCACTCACCGACAGCGAGCTGATCCTGACGCAGCTGAGCGCCGAGGGCTACCAGACCTCCAAGACCTTTGAAGGCGCGGATCTGGTCATTGTCAACACCTGCGGCTTCATCGACGACGCCGTCAAGGAAAGTCTGGACACCATTGGCGAGGCACTGGCCGCCAACGGCAAGGTGATCGTCACCGGCTGCCTGGGCGCCAAGGCCGGCAAAGAGGGCGGCTCCACCATGGTGGCTGAAGTGCACCCCAGTGTGCTGGCCGTGACCGGCCCCCACGCCACGCAAGAGGTGATGGATGCCGTGCACACTCATCTTCCCAAGCCCCACGATCCCTTTATCGATCTGGTGCCCGGCAGCTTTGGCGATGCGGGCATCAAGCTCACGCCCAAGCACTATGCGTATCTGAAAATTTCCGAAGGCTGCAACCACCGCTGCACCTTCTGCATCATCCCCAGCATGCGTGGCGATCTGGTCTCGCGCCCGATTGGCGATGTGCTGAAGGAAGCCAAGGCGTTATTTGAAGGTGGCGTCAAGGAGCTGCTGGTCATCAGCCAGGACACCTCGGCCTATGGCGTGGATGTGAAGTACCGCACCGGTTTCTGGGACGGCAAGCCCATCAAGACCCGCATGCTGGAGCTGACCGAAGAGCTGGGCAACCTGGCCAAGCAGCACAGCGCCTGGGTGCGTCTGCACTACGTCTACCCGTACCCTACGGTGGACAACATCCTGCCGCTGATGGCCGAAGGCAAGATCCTGCCTTACCTCGACGTACCGCTGCAGCACAGTCACCCCGATGTCCTCAAGCGCATGAAGCGCCCGGCCAGCGGTGAAAAGAACCTGGACCGCATTCGCGAGTGGCGCAAGATTTGTCCCGAGTTGGTGATCCGCTCCACCTTCATCGCGGGCTTCCCTGGTGAGACTGAGGAAGAGTTTGAGCACCTGCTCAACTTCATCCGCGAAGCCGAAATCGACCGTGCGGGTTGCTTTGCCTACAGCCCGGTGGAAGGCGCCACCGCCAACGAACTGCCCGGCATGCTGCCCGAGGAAGTGCGCGAAGCACGCCGTGCCCGCTTTATGGAAGTGGCCGAAGAAGTCTCCACCGCGCGCCTGCAGCGCCGCGTGGGCCAGGTGATGAAGGTCATCGTGGATAAGGCTGTGAGCCTGGGTAAAAAGGGCGGTATCGGTCGCACCTATGCCGATGCGCCTGAGATCGACGGCGTGGTGCATATCCAGCCGCCCGAAAAGGCCAGCAAGACCTACAAGGTGGGCGAGCTGATCAGCGTGCGCATCGTGGGCACACAAGGCCACGACTTGGTGGGGATTCCCGTCTAAAGTGTGTACTTGGCAGCTTGTGCGGGCTGCAGGAGAGGATTAAAGGGCTGCTTTATGCGGCCCTTTTTCTTGTTCAGAAGAGCTGAGAGATTTTGGGGCCAAAGGTTGCTGCGATAGCGCCGCTCAGGTGTGCTGGGCCAGTGCTGACCTGCAGTCGAAAGGTTTTATGCAAACAAAGCTGGATGAGACTCCAGAGTGCCAGTCCAAGTGCAAAGCCGGTAATAAAGGTGGGTAAGGCATTGAGGCCTAACCAAGCTCCAGCCATAGCCATGGCTTTGAAGTCACCGTTGCCCATGAGGCGTCGCTCTTGCACCCTTTGCAGGAAAGTGACCAGCAGATAAGGGATTAGGTATGCAGCGACTGCACCATAAATGTGCTCCGAACTCATGCCGGTATATGCGTGATAGAGCAGCCCAAGCCATAAGCTTGGAAATACGATCATGTCGGGCAGCAGGCGTGATTGGATGTTGATCGTGGTGAGTAGCAACACACTGGCGAAGTAAAGACCGATGCCCAAACCCTCGATGGTGAGGCCGTATTGGGCCAAGACAGCGCTTCCCAAGATGGCAGATGTGGCACCTAAGCAGAGCCTTGTAGTTGCTGGAAGATTGTCATCTTTGGATGGTGAGCAGTGCTGCTCGCTGTAGAGGTATGCATCTACTTCGCGCGCCCATTGCTGCTTGAGTCGCCTGAGAATACTGCTGGCCATTGGAGCTAGTAAATAGATAGCGAGCAGTCCAAAAGCAATGCCTCCGAGGAGCGCCTGAATTGGGAACGTCATGAACTGTAGAGTGAATACAAGACTTGCGATCTTATATTCGCATCGTTGCAGTGACGGTGACGGAGCAGAAGCTGCAAATGAGTTCTCCTGGTGGAGAAATGCAGGCGATCAAGAACGAGAAAGCATGCGTTCTGCATGTTTTCTGTAGGGGTATGAGGTTTGGAGAGCCTTTGTGGAAGATGCCTTCTTGCTTAGTAAGAGGTTTCCAGCTAAAGGTGACGAGCCTGATCTCGGCACTGGTTTCACAGTTAGGGCTGCTTGGTTCCCCACCTGACCCGGTTGGCTGCTTCCCCATGCGAGGAGGCCCGTCGCTCTCGATTATAGATGCAAAAGTGACACAGTCTTGTGACACAGGAAATGAGATTTGATGAGCAGCCTTGCTGGCATGCCCCGGCCCCGTAGAATCAGAGGCTATGTCTTATTTAGTGCTTGCTCGCAAATACCGGCCCCGTACCTTCTCCGAAATGGTGGGGCAGGAGCACGTGGTTCAGGCCCTGACCAATGCCTTGACGCAGCAGCGCCTGCACCATGCCTATTTGTTCACGGGCACGCGTGGCGTAGGCAAGACCACGGTATCGCGCATTCTGGCCAAGTCGCTCAATTGCCAAGGTGTTGATGGCCATGGCGGAATCACCGCAACTCCTTGCGGGGTATGCGCTGCATGCACTGAAATTGATAGCGGTCGTTTCCCCGATTACACCGAGCTGGACGCTGCTTCCAATCGCGGCGTGGATGAGGTGCAGAGTTTGCTGGAGCAGGCTGTGTACAAGCCAGTTCAGGGGCGCTTCAAGGTCTTCATGATCGACGAGGTGCACATGCTGACGAACACGGCGTTCAACGCCATGCTCAAGACGCTGGAAGAGCCTCCTGAATATCTGAAGTTTGTGCTGGCCACGACTGACCCGCAAAAAGTGCCGGTCACGGTGCTCTCGCGCTGCCTGCAGTTCAACTTGAGGCCAATGGCCCCAGACACCGTGCTTGAGCACCTGACTCATGTCCTGGACAAGGAAAGCGTGCCTGCCGAGCCTCAGGCTCTGCGCCTGCTGTCACGCGCCGCACGTGGCTCCATGCGCGATGCGCTGAGTCTGACCGATCAGGCGATTGCCTTTGGCAGCGGCCAGTTGCAGGAGGCGACGGTGCGCCAGATGCTGGGCAGCGTGGATCGCAGCCATGTGTTTCGCTTGATCGATGCGCTGGCGCAAGGCGATGGCCGCACGGTGGTGGAGACCTCGGAAGAGTTGCGTCATAACGGCTTGTCTGCAGCCTCGACCTTGGAAGAGATGTGCAATGTGCTGCAGCGCATGGCCGTTTTGCAGGCCGTGCCTGACATGCCACTGGATGCCAGCGACCCGGAAGCGGCTGAAGTGGATCGCCTGGCCAGTCTGATGCCGCGCGACGAAACGCAGTTGCTCTATAGCATCGCTTTGCATGGGCGTACGGAACTGGGCCTGGCTCCGGATGAGTACGCTGCGCTGACTATGGCGCTGCTGAGGCTGCTGGCCTTCAAGCCAGAAAATGCCGAAGCCGGCACGGCTGAAAAAAAAACTCCAGCGCTGAGGCCTAATCGGCCGGTGATTGCCGCTCCTGCCCCTGTGCAGGGGGCGGCAACGATTGCGCGGACCTCGGCTGAACCTGCAAAGAATACTCCAGCGGACTCGGTGGCTCAGCTGGACTCCAAGTCCAAGCCATTGATCGAGACTGCAGCAAATCTGGAGTCTCCAGTGGCTGCCGAGCAGGTGCAGTCTGTGAAGAATGCTTCTGAATCCATAGCGAATCAGGCCGTCGCTGCGTTCACTCCTGCAGCAGAAAACAAGTCTGAAGAGGCGGTTGTTTCAGAGCCTGTGGCAGTGTTGCAGCTGCGAGCTGAACCTGATGCCGATGGCCCTGACGTTGATGAATCCACCGATGAGTCTGTTTCCAGCGATTCAGGTCCGGATGAAGGTGCCTGGGCAGGCATGCCTGAGGAGGGCTGGGGCGACGATGGGCGCTGGGGTGATGATGCCGAGGTGGACGTGGGCTTGCCCGTGCACGCCCAGCCCCCCATGGAGGCTGATGAGGCTGCAGCTCCAGAAGTCTCTGGCGGCTATGCCAGCACGGCGCAGAATGCCGCACCGGTGGAGCGCACGCCCGAGGGTGACTTGTGGTTCGGGGTGGTTCAGGAACTGCTGGCGGGTGAAGCCGTGGTGGCGGTGGCGCGGCAGCTGGCCCTGCAATCGCAGCTGGTGGCGCGTGAAGGTGATTTGTGGCACTTGAGGGTGGAGTCCAGTTCGCTCAATCAGGTGGGGACACGAGATCGTTTGCGGGCAGCGCTGGAAGCGGCCGGCCATGCGCGACAATTGCAGGTGGAGTTGGGGCCTGTGACAGATAGTCCCGCGCGGCGCCTGGCGCTTGAGCGGCAAGCCAGTCAGTTGCTGGCCGAGGACATTGTCAAAAGTAACCCACAGGTACAAGCATTGATGCGGGACTTCGGCGCGAAAATCGTGCCTGGCAGCATCAAACCCATATCTATTCAGCCTGAATAAGGCGTTTCAACAAAAGAAGGAATTCTCATGTTCAACAAAGGACAACTCGCCGGTTTGATGAAGCAAGCTCAGGCCATGCAGGACAACCTGAAGAAGGCCCAGGATGAACTGGGCAACATCGAAGTTGAGGGCGAGTCCGGCGCGGGTCTGGTCAAGGTGGTGATGACCTGCAAGCACGACGTCAAGCGCATCACCATCGACCCTAGCCTGCTGGCCGAAGACAAGGACATGCTGGAAGACCTGGTGGCTGCAGCTTTCAACGCTGCGGTGCGCAAGGCCGAAGAGACCTCCAGCGAGAAGATGGGCAAGATCACCGCCGGTATGCCAGGCCTGCCCGGCGGCATGAAATTCCCCTTTTGACGGCAGCCAACACAAGCCTTGATACTTCGTTGCATGGTCTTGCCGCACCTCTGGTGCTGTCTGCGACCACGCGCCTCGTCTCAAACGTGAAGCTGCGCTTCACTGGCTCGTGTTGACCGCTTTGAGTGCAGAGTGAAACTTCGCCATGCGCTCAATGGACAGGCGATCTGCGCAGTGGCAGATCGCTTTTTTTCTGGTGAGTGAAAGGACAAGCTGTGTCGGATGTGCAATCTCTGGATGCCTTGATCGAGGCGCTGCGCAAGCTGCCGGGCGTGGGCATCAAGTCGGCCCAGCGGATGGCGTTTCATTTGCTGCAGCGCGATCAGGCAGGAGCCTTGCAACTGGCGCGGGCGCTGGATTCTGCGGTCAATTCCGTGCACCACTGCCAGCGCTGCCATACGTTTACCGAAGGGCGCATCTGCAGCATTTGTGACGATGCGGGGCGCGATGGTGCGCGCTTGTGTGTTGTGGAGGCGCCGGCCGATCTGGCAGCGATGGAGCGCACAGGGGCGTACCAAGGCTATTACTACGTGCTGATGGGGCGCCTGTCGCCGCTTGACGGCGTGGGGCCCAAAGAGATTGGAATGAAGCAGTTGCTGGAGCGCGCCTGCGACGGGGTGGTGCAGGAGGTCATCTTGGCCACCAGCTTTACGGCGGAGGGGGAAGCCACGGCCCATGCGGTCAGCGAAGCCTTGAAGTCACGAGGTATTCTGGTGACGCGCCTGGCACGCGGAGTGCCCATTGGCAGCGAGCTGGAGTATGTGGACCTGGGAACGATTGCCCATGCCTTGGTGGACAGACGCTAAAAAACCGTCCAATCGACCTTGAGTGCTTGGCTATAAAGCGCAAGCAGCTATCAAATTCATGCTTCGATGAAAAAAGCCCGCAGGCCAAAAACCTGCGGGCTTTTTTCATAGGGGCGCTTACTTGCGCTTTTTGGCCGGGTTTCCGCCGCGAGGCTTGGGCGCGCTTTTGCCTCCACGGGCGGTGCTACTGGCCTTGGCGCTGCTGCGGCTACTGGTGGAGACTTTGCTGTTACCTCGCTTGCCGCCGCTGGCTTCGGCGCGCGCACTGCGGGCCGTGCGCGGGAGATAGGCAATCAGCGTCTGACCGGCGCGCAGCGACGCTGTGGACTTGAGGTCGTTCCAGTCTGCAAGATTGGAGACGCTGACGCCGTAGCGGCTGGCCACGCTGACCAGCGTGTCGCGTTTGCGTGCTCTCACCGTGGTGCGAACGGTCACGACTTCGGGAGCAAAGGAGATCTGGCCGTTGTCCGCCACATGGCCTGGAACGTCACCCTTGACATTGGCATCACGGGGCACCATCAGCGCCGATCCGGCCTTGATCAGCATGCGTGGAGGAATGTTGTTGATGGAGCGCAGATCGTCCTCGCCCAGGCCCACGCGCTGGGCTGCTTCGGCCACGGTGATGGTGGTGGGTACGGTCCAGACGGTCCAGCTGGCAAATTGCCCTTCGTTGTAGGCCTTGAGATTGCGGCGAAAGACCTTGGCGTTGTCCCAGGGCAGCAGCACCTGGGGCGTGGCACGCGCAAAGATCACGGGCTTGTGGAAGCTCGGGTTCAGGGCCTTGAAGTCTTTGACGCTGACGTCGGCCAGCTTGGCGACCAGCTCCACGTCGATGTCGTGAGGAATTTCCACGGCCTGGAAGTAGGGGTGGTTCTCAATGATCGGAAGCTCGGCGTTGAACTTCTCAGGGGCAGCCACGATGTTTTTGACGGCCTGGAGCTTGGGGACGTAGTTGCGGGTTTCCGCAGGCATCTGCAGGTCCAGGTAGCCCGTGGCTTGGCCCAGCTTCTGGTTGCGCTTGATGGCGCGTCCCACGCTGCCTTCGCCCCAGTTGTAGGCGGCCAGTGCCAGGTGCCAGTCGCCAAACATGTTGTAGAGCTTTTGCAGATAGTCGAGCGCAGCGCGGGTGGAGGCCAGCACGTCACGGCGGTCATCGCGGAATGCGTTTTGCTTGAGGTCGAAATACGTGCCCGTGGCAGGCATGAACTGCCACATGCCGGCGGCCTTGGCGCTGGAGACCGCTTGCGGGTTGAAGGCGCTCTCGATAAAAGGCAGCAGGGCCAGCTCGGTTGGCATATTCCGGCGCTCCAGCTCCTCGACGATGTGGAACAGGTATTTGCTCGATCGCTCCGTCATGCGCTGGATGTACTCGGGGCGGCTGCCATACCACTGCTCATGGTTTTGCACCAGATCTTGCTCGAGGTCGGGCATGGCAAAGCCCTTGCGAATACGCATCCAGAGGTCGCCCGTGGCTTCAAGCTCGGCGACTTCGGAGTTGCCCACTTTGCCTTTGCCCAGAGGTTTGAGCGGGCCATCGGGGTACATAGGGTCGACGCTGCCGGTCGTGGCGCAGCCGGTCAGAATCAGCACGCTGGTAAGCAGCAGGGTGGAGAGCAGTTTCATCAGAAAACGTTTTTCCATTGGCGCAAAGAGGCCAGCACGCTGGCGGGCTCCTCGGGCCGGGTCTGAGAGTCATGCTTTGCGGCTGCCGCAATCACATCGGCAGCGCGCGTACGCATGAAGGGGTTGATGGCCAGCTCTGTCTGCAGTGTGGACGGCAGCGTGGGCAAGTCGCGCTCGCGCAATTGCTGGCAATGCTGCAGATACTGAGCCAGTTGCAGGTTGTTTGGTTCCACGGTCTGCGCAAAACGCAGGTTGGAGAGGGTGTATTCGTGTGCGCAGCACACCAGTGTGCTGCCGGGCAGGGCGGCCAGTGCGTCCAGCGAGGCCTGCAACTGCACAGGCGTACCTTCAAAAAGTCGGCCGCAGCCGCCAGAAAAAAGCGTGTCCCCGCAAAACAGCACGGGCTGGCTTTGGGCCTGAGCGCTGAAAAAAGCGATGTGTCCGCTGGTGTGGCCGGGGACATCGATGACCTGCCAGGGCCCGCCCAGCAGATCCACGCTGTCGCCGCCTTGCACGCGGGTTACGGGCTCAGGCAGAGCCTCATAGGCGGGGCCCCAGACGGGCGCGCCCGTGGCCGCGCGGATGGCGTCGATGCCACCCACATGGTCAGCGTGATGATGGGTGACTAAAATGCCCTGCAGTTTCAAGCCTCGCTGCGCCAATGTGTGCAAAACGGGCTCGGACTGGCCCGGATCGACGACGATGGCCTGCTCTGCATCGTGGAGCATCCAGATGTAGTTGTCGGAAAAAGCGGGAATGGGCAACAGGTTCATGAGCTGCAAAATTATAGAGATGCATCACTGGACGGATTCGGCCCTCGGCCACTATCTTCTGCAATGGGAGCAGCAACGCCTGGATGAGGCCGTGGCCGACATCTTTGGCTACCACGCCCTGCAACTGGGGCTGGCCAAGCTGCAGGGCCTGCGAAGCAACCGCATGCCTCATCGCTGGCTGGCTCTCGATGAGATCGAGCCCGTTCCGGATGCAAAAGCAGGCACTTTAGCGCAAGCGGCGACAGAAGGCATGGCGGGGCAGATAGCGCCCGCGAAAAGCGCCCCCGATTTGGAGCCACCACTGACACCTTCTTTCAGAACGGCTGCCGAGGCTTTGCCATTTTCCGAAGCCAGCCTTGACCTGCTGGTGATGCCGCACACGCTTGAAGCCTGCAGCGACCCCCATGCGGCACTGCGCGAAGCCGCGCGCGTACTGGTGCCCGAAGGGCGTGTGGTAATCAGTGGCTTGAATCCGGTCAGTTTGCTGGGTCTGCAAAGGCGGGTGGAACGCAGCGCAGACCATCTGCCCGACCTGAGGCTGGGCGTGGGCTACTGGCGCTTGCGCGATTGGCTCAGATTGCTGGGCTTTGAGGTCGAAGCCGTGCAATTTGGCTGTTATCGTCCTGCCACTCAAAGTGAAAAGTGGCTGGGCCGCTGGCAATTCATGGAAGGCCTGGGCCATCGCTGCTGGCCTGTGCTGGGCGGGGTTTACTGCGTGGTTGCCGTCAAGCGCGTTCCAGGCATGAAGCTGATGAGCCCGAATTGGCGCAAGCGCAGCCTGCCCGCAGGCCTGAAGGCTCCTGTGACCAGCAGGCAGTCGCCGGACACGATCTGGCGTAACAAGGAAAAAAATTGAATCAAGTTGTGATCTATACCGACGGTGCCTGCAAAGGCAATCCTGGCCCCGGTGGCTGGGGAGCCTTGCTGCTGGCCGGCGCGGCCCAGAAAGAATTGTTTGGGGGCGAGCTGGGCACCACCAACAACCGTATGGAGCTGATGGCCGTGATTCAGGCGCTGTCGGCCCTCAAGCGCCCCTGTGATGTGGTGCTGTACCTGGACAGCCAGTACGTGCGCAAAGGTATTACAGAGTGGATTCACGGCTGGAAGGCCAAGGGCTGGAAGACGGCCTCCAAGGAGCCGGTCAAGAATGCCGAGCTGTGGAAGCAGCTCGATGCGCTGGTGCAGGGCAGCGGCCACCGTATCGACTGGCGCTGGGTCAAGGGCCATGCGGGTGACCCTGGCAATGAGCGTGCCGATGCTCTGGCCAACAAGGGGGTGGAGCTGGCGCTGAAAGACGGCTGATTCCCGGGGCGGTGTATCTTGGTTAAAAAAGGAGCATGTAGCGCTCGCCAGTATTGAATTTCAGATTGTTTTGTATCTGAAACCAAGGATTGGCAGGCGCTACATGCTCCTTTTTTCGCTTGTGCTTTCTTGGACTTCTGCGCAGAAGACCTCTGCTGATTTTCAGGAGACAGGGTGGTCAGGAGGTCAGGCGCTGCAAAGCCTGCTGGATGGCGTCCTCGGATTCGGGGCGAACCAGGCGCTCTACCTCCTGGCCGTCGCGCAGAAAAATCAGTGTGGGCCAGAGCTTGACGCGATAACTGCGCCCCAGCGCACGGCCGGGGCCATCCTCCACCTTGATGTGGGCCAGGTCAGGGTACGTGGCCAGCGCAGACTGCAGCAGCGGCTGGGCACGCAGGCAGTGGCCGCACCAGGGCGTGCCAAATTCCAGCAAGCTCACGCCCTGTAGCGCGTCAATGGCCTGCCGGGTGGGCTCGGTTGCCCAGTGGGTGGCTTGGTATGGCATGCAATGTTTTCCTGAGTGGGTGGAGTAAGGATGCAGGCAGCGTGGCCTTAGATCAGTCCCCGCAGCGGCAGGATGTTGACCGTCTCGCCGGGCAGGACATCGCCACGCGCATCGTCCAGCACGATGATGCAGTCCGCAGCCACCATGGAGCTGAGCACGCCCGAGCCCTGGGAGCCGGTGGTGCGCACGGTGGCTTGCCCCAGCGCATTGAGCTCCAGCACGCCGCGCAGGTATTCCGTGCGGCCGGTGCGCTTGCGCATGGGCTCGCTGCTGATGGCCTGAAGCTGTATGGCAGGTTGGCTGCGCTCGCCAGCGAGCATGGCCAGGGCAGGACGTACGAACATCAGAAAGCTCACCATGGCGGCAACCGGATTACCGGGCAGACCCAGCAGCACGGCAGGGCGCTGAGTGGGAATGGCAACACTCTGATTTTGAGAGCTGCTGGGGCTTGTCTTGATTGGGATTGGGGCCGACTTGACCAAGGACATGCCCCCTGCAGGCTTGAGCAGGCCTACGGCCAGGGGACGGCCAGGGCGCATGGCAACGCGCCAGAACTGTACGGTGCCAAGGCGCTGCAGCATGGCGCGCGTATGGTCGGCCTCGCCAACGCTGATGCCGCCGCTGGTCAGCACCACATCGGCCAGGGTGGCGGCTTCGCGCAGCCGGTCTTCCAGGGCGGAGGGCTCGTCCGGTACGGTGCCCAGGTCCAGCACATGGGCGCCCAGGCGGCGCAGCAGAGCCTGAAGGCTGAAGCGGTTGCTGTCGTAGATCGCGCCCTCACGCGGCTCGGAGCCCGGGCTCAGCAGCTCGTCGCCGGTGGAAAAGTAAGCCACGGACAGGCGACGTCGCACACTGACCTGGCCCAGGCCCAGGCTGGCCAGCAAGCCCAGAGCGGCCGGCGTCAGTCGCTGACCGGCCTGCAGTGCGACCGAGCCCTGCAAAAGATCTTCACCGCGCAGGCGGCGGTTGGCGCCCGCTTGAATGGTGTTGCTGCCCAGCAGGATGGAGTCTCCCAGAACGCTGACCTGCTCATGAGGCACGACGGTGTCCAGACCCGCAGGCATGACGGCGCCCGTCATGATCTTCACGCATTCTCCAGTGGCGACTTGGCCCTCCCAGGAGGAGCCGGCCAGTACCGTACCCACCACGCGCAGTGTCAGCGGCTGTCCGGATGGGCTCTGTGCCAGCACGCTACTGGCGAAGGCGTAGCCATCCATGGCGCTGTTGTCATGGGGGGGCACGTTCACCGGGCAGACCACGTCATGGGCAAGCACCCGGTCCAGCGCTTCGGGCAGGTTCAGCGTCTCTACCTCTGCAACCGGGCCCAGCGGCTCCAGCAGGGCTTGCAGTTGCTGCAGAACTTGGTCGGTGGTCAGCGTCTGGGTGCTGGGGGCGGCGGCAGGTTGAAAAATCGCAGTCATAACAGTAAAAAACAAAAAACCTCAGGGCATAGATGCAGCCATGGGGCTGTGTGGCACTTCATGCTTCTGGCTTGCGGTGCCGGTGGATGGGGCTCAGGGGTGTGGGTCGGGAGCCGGAAGCTCCAGAGTTTGCTCCAGATCGTGCAATTGCCCCAGTGTGTTGGCGTTGCTGAATGCCTGAGCATCGCCAGGGCGGTCAAAAACGGCTTCAGCGCAAAGGTGCTGGCGGGTCCAGGCATCTATCTTTCGGCCGCCACTGGTGATGAAGTGCTCCAGGTTGGGGGCAAGCTGCTTGCGCAGCAGGCAAAACACGGGCTGGGCGCGCAACTCGGGCGGCTGGCCGGGCTCGGCGCGCTCGGTGTCCAGGCCATGGGCAATGACGATGTCTGCCTGCCCCCGCGCTGCCAGCATGCGCGCTGCCAGATCCCGCGGAAAGAGCGGGGTGTCGCAGGGGATGCAGAGCAGCCACTCAGTCTGGCAATGTGCAAGCCCTGCCATGAAGCCGGCCAGAGGCCCGGGGTAGTCGGGCAGCGGGTCGCGACAGACCTTGGCCAAAAGCGGCAGGCCCAGTGCCGCATATTGCTCGGCATTGCGGTTGGCGTTGATGAGCAGGGGGCCGACCTGGGGTGCCAGGCGCTGCAGGGCATGCAGCGCCAGTGGGCGGCCTTGAAAGAGCTGAAGGCCTTTGTCTACGCCACCCATGCGGGCACCGCGCCCGCCAGCCAGCACGCAGCCGGTGATCTGCTCGGGGGAAATCAAGGTATTCACCACAATGTATTAGCCACCGATGTAGCTCATCTCGATGCGGCGCCCATGAGGGGCTGGGCTGGCGTCCGGGGGGAGTTCGCTGCGCAGCTGTGAATAGCGGTCGTCGCGCTGCTGCCAGATGGGGGCAATGGCAGAAGAAATTTCGGCATCGCTGGCCCCGCCGCGCAGCAGGCTGCGCAAATCCCAGCCTTGACTGGCGAACAGGCACAGGTAGAGCTGGCCCTCGGTGGACAGGCGCGCCCGGTTGCAGTCGCCGCAAAAGGCCTGAGTCACGCTGCTGATGACGCCCACCTCACCCAGTTGCGGGTCATGCTGGCCGCTGGCGTCGGCATAGCCCCAGCGCACTGCGGTCTCACCTCTGGAGCTGGGGGCAAGCGGGATCAGGGGCAGCTCGCTGCGCAGGCGGGCGATGACTTCATCTGACGGGAGCACCTCGTCCATGCGCCAGCCATTGGTGGCGCCTACATCCATGTATTCGATAAAGCGCAGTGTGATGCCGGTGCCGCGGAAGTAGCGTGCCATGGGCAGGATCTGGTCGTCATTGGTGCCGCGCTTGACGACCATGTTGACCTTGATGTGCGAAAGCCCCACGGATTGCGCCGCCTGAATGCCGGTCAGCACATCGGAGACGGGAAAGTCCACATCGTTCATCTGCCGAAAGACCTCGTCATCCAGCCCGTCCAGGCTGATGGTCACGCGGTTCAGGCCCGCGTCTTTCAGTGCCTGGGCCTTGCGTGCCAGCAGCGATGCGTTGGTGGTGAGTGTCAGGTCCAGCGGCTGCCCATCGGGAGTGCGCAACTTGGCCAGTTGAGCAATCAGCGTCTCGATGTTCTTGCGCAGCAGTGGCTCGCCGCCCGTCAGACGCAGCTTGCGCACGCCATGCTGGACGAAGAGCTTGGCCAGGCGCGTGATCTCCTCGAAGCTCAGCAGCGAGCTGTGGGGCAGGTATTGGTAGTTCTTGTCAAACACTTCCTTGGGCATGCAGTAATTGCAGCGGAAGTTGCAGCGATCGGTGACGCTGATGCGCAGGTCGCGCAAAGGGCGCCCCCATTGATCCTGCAGCAAGCCGCTAGGGGCCTGCAGGACGCTGGGGACGATTGCGCTACGGGATGCGGCGCGCTCATCGATCAGGGGAATCACACGTTCTGCCATGGGCTCGATTGTGCCGCAAGCCCTATGACCGGAGCCGGAGCGGGCTTGTTGTAAGTCATCAATTTTGATAGCTCTTACGGCTTTGTGAGCTTTGGGTTCAAGCGCTTTTTGTGGGCGTTGGTGTTTGCGAGGCCGAGGGCTTCCAGCCCTTGAACTCGGGGTAGAACTCGGCAACGCCGGGGCCGTTGAAGTCCCAGCCCAGGCACTGGCCCAGATGGCGGGGAGGTTGGCCTGAGTCATCGGTATCGAACTGGTTGAGCACGGTGTGAAAGGCGGGGGTAGCCATGTTGAACAGCAGCTCGCGCAGATGGGTGCAGCCGACCACGCCGCCGAGGTTGTCGGCGATGGCACGGCGCCAGCCACGGGCAATGCAGCAGCCCAGCATTTTCTGCATGGATTTCGTGGCTTCGGGGCAATGGCCCAGCGGGTGGTCGTCCATGGCGGCCTCGATGCCATGCACCACCATGTCGGCGTCGATGGTCAGGCGAATCCACATATGGTGAATCGGCTTGCCGGCAGGCACCTGGCGATGCCCGTGCAGCTCGATGTCATAGGTTTTCTGGTCGATCAGCTCGGCCTCTACATCCCACATGCCATCTTCACGGGCATAGCCTCGGTATTTGACATCGCGCATGTGGATGGGAACAGGCGTGCGGCTGGCACTGGGCGGCAGGGGCATGGGGTATCTATTGTTTTATGGACTGCGGCAATGGTGTGCCAAGGCGTGGCAGTGCCGTCCGAAATGGTTGGTGAAGCGGCGCTCCGAGTGGCGGCGCCCGTCTTGATTATCAAAGAGATACAAGCCTTGTCCAGCAAGAAGTGGACAGGGCTATGGAGCCGTCCGGTCAAAGCGAAGCGCTGTGCCTTGATGGGAGAAGGCGCATCACGCGCCGGAGCGTATCTGTCCTGTCAGGGCCGCGGCCTTGAGCGCTGGCAGATCGAGTACTTCCAGCTTGCCTCGGCGCAGTTGCAGCCAGCCGGCCTGTTGCAGCTCTTGCAGAATCTGATTGGTGGTCTGGCGCGACAAGCCCAGCATGCGTGCAATCTGCTCTTGAGACACCGACAGCTCGCGGTGGGAGCGCATGCGGTCTGCCCATTGCTCGTGACCCATGGCCATTTGCACCAGGCGGCACATCACACGCTGGGGTGCGGGCAGCACGGTCTGTTCCTCCAGCGCAATCAAGCTGGCGCGCAGTTTGTGGGTCAGCAGCAGGGCCATGTAGTACCAGTGCTGCGGGTGGTCCTGCAGCCATTGCCGCAGCGGGGCGATGGGGATATGAAGCAAGGCACAGGCCGTGTTGGCGTAGGCGTCATGGGTGCGAGGCTCGTCATCGAAAAGGGCAATCTCGCCCAGCCAGCTTGGAGGCTCGATCAAGGTCAGCAAGGCGGTGCGCGTATTTTCCTGCAGCGCCGCGGTGCCCGAGATGCACAGCGAGCCTCTGGCTACGGCATACAGGCTGCAAGGAGCGTCGCCACGACGGAAAAGCCATTCGCCGGGAGCGAGCAAGCGGGGCTGCGCGACAAGCTGCATGTGGGCCGACATTTCTGTGGGCAGGAGGCGAAACCAGCGGCCTGCCTGAACAATGGCCCACAACTCACTGGTGCTGACACGCTCGAACTGGCTGCGATTGCGCGGCTGTGGCGCGTGAGCCAGTGCAGGCGGAACTGAGGAAATGGGGGGGCGGATTCAAATGTGAAGTGCAACACCTGCAACCGTTAAGGTCAGCAGATGTCAGCAAGTCGTTCGTCCTATCGCCAACTTCAACCAGAAGACAGAGTCACCATAGCCAGTTTGCTGCTGCAGCGTCATAGCGTACGCAGCATTGCGCGTTTGCTAGGGCGCAGTGCCAGCACCGTCAGCCGTGAGATTGCTCGCAACTCAGTATCCAGCGATGGATATGCCAGCAGGCAAGCGCAACAGCAGTGGCTTTACAGAAGACGCAGCACAAGATCTGATCCCAAGCTTCATTCACAAGGGATCTTGTGGTTCTTGGTATTGCATTTCTTGCGTTTGCGTTGGTCACCAGAGCAAATTGCGCTGACACTTGCACGCCTGTACCCCAAAGGCCATGAGCTACGCGTGTCGCACGAAACCATCTACAACTGCATCTATGCCCAGCCCGTGGGTGAGTTGCGCAAGGAATTGATTGCCACTTTGCGCCATGCTCACAACAAACGGCTGCCCCGTAGCAAAGGACAGGATCGTCGTGGACAGATCCCAGACATGCTCAGCATCCACGTACGTCCGCCTGAAGTTGAGGATCGGCAGTTCCCAGGGCATTGGGAAGGTGACCTCATCAAGGGTGCTGGCAATGCAAGTGCCGTAGGCACCTTGGTCGAGCGCACCAGCCGACTGCTCATGCTGGTCAAGTTGCCTGCGTTCAAACCAGCCAGTGCAGCCAATGTCATGCAAGCCTTTACAGATAAGCTGCTGGGCATTGCGCAGCCCATGCGCCAAAGCATGACGTACGACCAGGGCAAGGAGATGGCGCTACACAAGCAATTGACCGCCAACACGGGCGTGGCGGTGTACTTCTGTGACCCACACAGCCCGTGGCAGCGTGGCTCCAACGAGAACATGAATGGCTTGGTGCGCCAGTACCTGCCCAAAGGCATGGATCTGAGCATCTACAGCCAAGAGCAACTCGATGCGATTGCTGATGAAATCAACAACCGCCCTCGCAAGGGCCTTGGGGTACGATCACCGCTGTCGGTTTATCGAGAGCTACTGATCAACTCTCCCCAGCACTCCACCCTCATCCATTGAATTCAAGGGTGTTGCACTTCACATTTGAATCCGCCGGGCTTGTGTCGGTGGCATGACAGACGGCAAGGTTGGGGCTGCACCACCATGCTCAGACAAGTGAGCAGGAGCTGCAGCGATGAAAACCCTAGTCGATCAACTGTCCAACTATGCGGATTACCACCGCGACCCACGCAATATCTGCACGCACTATGTGGGGGTGCCCATGATCATGCTGGCGGTGCTTATCTTGCTGGCTAGAGTGCATTGGGGTGAGGCGGCGGGCATTCCTGTTTCGCCAGCCTTGCTGGCCTCGGCTGCAGCTGCGGTGTATTACTGGAGGCTGGATGCACGCTATGGTCTGTTCATGACTGCGCTGCTGGTGGCCATGCTGGTGCTGGCTGCGCAGATTGCGGCGCAGCCCATGGGGGTCTGGCTGATCTGGGGGCTGGGCCTGTTTGCTTCGGGCTGGTTGATTCAGTTTATCGGCCACTACTGGGAGGGTCGAAAGCCCGCCTTTATGGACGATGTCATGGGTTTGCTCATAGGGCCACTGTTCGTGGTGGCGGAGCTGGGATTTGTGCTGGGCCTGCGACGAGAGGTTCAGGCAGCGATGGAGCAGCGCAGTGGCCAGGTGCGGCGTCGCAGGGCTATGAATATCTGAATTGCTCCTTTTTAATGAGCTTGTTGCGATTGATGGGTAATGGGTTGGAGCATATTTCGCTCAAAATTTCTTGGGGCATGCCAGTGTGCAGACGTGGGCTGCAGGCGCATCTTTCAAACATGTAATGCCAGCGTTAGGGTCATGCGCCTAAAATCGCCGGGTGACCCGCAGACGCTGGTGCCTTATCAGCCTTGGCGGGGCTTTTTGTTATTACCTTTTCCAATCATCATGTCTCTGAACAATGTGACCCCCGGCTCCAAGACGCCTGAAGTCTTCAACGTCGTCATCGAAATCTCGGCCAACTCCGCTCCTGTGAAGTATGAAGTGGACAAGGAAACCGGTTGCCTGTTCGTGGACCGTTTCATGGGCACCGCCATGCACTACCCCGTGAACTACGGCTATGTGCCCAAGACACTGGCAGGTGACGGCGACCCCGTGGACGTGCTGGTGATGACTCCCTTCCCACTGCCCGCAGGCGTGGTCGTGCCTTGCCGCGCCATCGGCATCTTGCAGATGGAAGACGAAGGCGGCGTGGACGGCAAGGTGCTGGCTGTGCCTACACAGAAGCTGCTGCCTTCCTACGAAAAGATCAACCACCTCAGCGACATCCATGACCTGACCCTGCAGCAGATTGCTCACTTCTTCGAGCACTACAAGGATCTGGAAAAGGGCAAGTGGGTCAAGGTTCTGGGCTGGAAGGGCGTGGACGAAGCGCACAAGGAAATCGTGGATGGCATTGCCAACTACAAGGGCTGAGTCGGCCTGATCAGGGCTCTCTAACCTTTATTGGCAGGGGCGCTTTGCCCCTGGCCTCTATACAATTTAAAGCGCATCTGGCTGTCAGTCAGATGCGCTTTTTTATGGTCTGAGGCAGTCAATATCAGGGGAACGCATGAGTTGGAAATTTTCGGACTGGCGCGTGGGTATCAAGCTGGGGGCCAGCTTTACGGCGCTGGTATTTTTCTCGGCGCTTCTGGGTCTGGTGGCCTGGCTGCAGCTGTCCAATATCCACGCGGCGGGGCGCGAGGTCTCGGAAGTGGTGCTGCCCAGCGTCTATAACGCTGCCTCCATGCGTTCCGAGTACAACCGGCTGAGACGCCATGAGGCCGGGGTTGCAACAGCCCGCACCTTGACGGAGCTGGAGGGCTACGAGCAGCAGATACAGGAGCGGCTCAAAACCATTGCCGAGCAGGAAAAAGTGATTGAAGGCTTGCTCGCAGGTGGCGCGCTCAGGCAGGCGTTCGACAGCTACCTGCTGAACAAGGCCCAGTTTCTGAAGCTGCATCAGCAACTGCTGGCGCAGGCCCGGGATGGCGACTACAGCAGCGTGGAAAGCCAGGCAGCCATGGTGGATGAGCTGGGGCTGCTCTTTGCCGGGCAGTCCGAGCAGGCTTTTGGCCAGCTGGCGGAAAGCACTGGCAAGCTCATGCAGCTGCAGCTGGAGAGTGCTGCTCTGGCGCAGCAGGCCGAGCAATCCAGCTTCTCCCTAGCGCGGTACTGGCTGCTGGGGACGCTGGCGCTGGTGGTACTGATTGCCATGACGCGAGCCATCACCGGCCCGGTGGAGCAGGCAGTGGCCTTGGCGCAAGCCGTGGCGGCGGGCAAGCTGGGAGTGCCGGTGCGCAATACGCGCCGCGATGAGATGGGCATGCTGCTGAATGCCCTCGAAGACATGCGTAGGCAGCTGTCCGATGTGGTGCGAGATGTGCGCGGCAATGCCCACGGCGTGGCTCTGGCAGCAAGCGAAACTGCACAGGGCAATGCAGACCTGTCATCGCGCACCGAAAGCCAGGCCAGTGCCTTGGAGGAAACGGCGGCCTCCATGGAGCAACTGGGCTCTACCGTGCGTCAGAACGCAGACAACGCGCAGACGGCCAATCAAATGGCCAGGAATGCATCGGACGTTGCAGGCCGAGGTGGTGCCGTGGTGGCCCAGGTGGTGGACACCATGAAAGGCATCAACGACAGCAGTCGCCAGATTGCCGACATCATTGGTGTGATTGATTCCATCGCTTTTCAGACCAATATCCTGGCGTTGAACGCCGCCGTGGAGGCCGCACGAGCCGGTGAGCAAGGGCGTGGCTTTGCCGTGGTGGCAGGAGAGGTGCGGACCCTGGCGCAGCGCAGTGCCGAGGCGGCCAAGGAAATCAAGCAACTGATCAACGCCAGCGTGGAGCGTGTGGGTCAAGGCTCTGATCTGGTGGACAGAGCCGGCGAGACCATGGCGGAAATCGTGACGGCGATTGGTCGTGTGACGGACATCATGGGCGAGATCAGCGCTGCCAGCCGCGAACAGAGTCAAGGTGTGGCCCAGGTTGGAGAGGCCATCACGCAGATGGATCAGACGACACAGCAAAACGCCGCACTGGTAGAAGAAAGTGCCGCAGCGGCGGACGCGCTGCAGCGCCAGGCCAAGGCTTTGGTGGAGGCCGTGGCCACATTCCAGCTGGATGGCCGAGAGCAAGCGTCAGGCATGATGACTGCCCAGATCCGGGAGGGTTTGCGTTCGGGAGCAAAGGCTGCAACAGCGCTCGTGCGGGAGAGTCCAGTGAGGGCGCAAGTGCATCCTTCAAAAATGGTGTCATCCGCCCCAAAACATTCTCAGGCGGCCTTGGTCAATGCCAATGTCCAGGATTGGGAGCAGTTCTAAAGACAGGCTTCAGCACTCATCAGCATGGTTCACCATGCTGGCATCTCATGCAGAACCCGGCAGCGACAAGCGGCCGGGTTTTTTTCTGTCTTTGAGCTTGATTAAAGTCAAGAACGAGGGCTTGGCTCCTGCTTTTCAAAAATGTTTACAAATGTAAGGCGGAGAATGGCGTGAGTGGCATGCCATGCTGACCCATATGAAATGCCTTGAATACAGAAATGATTTTGTAAGAAATATCTTTCAAATCTGTAGGTCGGCACTGGTATGCAATGGCAATGAAATTGGAAACAATTAAAAACAAATTGTTTTTTTGTGTTTCCTTTTTTGACGGATGTTGAGTGAGTTTCAGGCGCGGTGAAGAAAGTGATTCATCGGGAACTGGAAAAGAAATGTTGGCAGCAAAGCTGATAGAAAAGGGCTGAGCAATCTATGAAGAACATCAAAATTTCGACGCGCATTCTTGGCACCTTTGGTGTTCTGGTCGTGCTGTTGCTGGCGATGGTGGCCATGGCCTTGATGCAGTTTCGAGCCATGCAGAGCAGCTCCGAAGTGATTACGGAAAAGGCTTTGCCCAGCGTTGAAGTCATCAACACCCTGAATACGGACTTGGTGCGTGCGCGCTTGCTGGAGCTGCGCCATGTCAACAACAGTGAGCCGGCGTATATCGCCGATGTCGAAAAGCAATTCGAGCAACTGCAGCATCGCCTGGGCGAAGAAAAAAATATTTACGAGCCTTTGATCCTCAGCGAGCAGGAGCGCCAGATCTACACACAGTTTTTAAGCGAGCGTGATCGTTATGTGGTTCTGAACAAGCAATTGTTCGAAGCTTCCCGCAGCGGTGATAAAGACAAGGCCAAGGAGTTGCTGGGGGCCGAATCGCTCAAGCTCTACAACACCTCTTCAGCCACTTTGCAAAAGCTGATCAAGTACAACAGCGACGCTGCCAAGGCCGAGACTCAGGCTGCCGCTGCCGCCTACAAGCGCGCTATCACTTTGCTGGTGGCAGGTGCGGTGATTGCCGTGCTGATCGCGGTAATGGCGGGGCTGTGGCTGGTGCGCTCCATCCGTGCCCCGCTGCAGCAGGCCGTACAGGCCGCAGATCGGGTGGCCAATGGTGATCTGAGTGGCGTCATCCATGTGGAGCGTCAAGACGAAACCGGGCAACTGCTCAATGCTCTGGAGCGTATGCAAGGCAGTCTGGTGCAGACGGTTCGCACCGTGCGCCAGAATGCAGAAGGCGTGGCCTCTGCCAGCTCGCAAATTGCTTCTGGCAATGCAGATCTCTCCAGTCGAACGGAAGAGCAGGCCAGCGCACTCGAGGAAACCGCCGCCTCCATGGAGCAGCTGGGCTCTACCGTGCGCCAGAATGCAGACAACGCCCGTGCCGCCAATCAGATGGCCGTGAATGCCTCGCAAGTGGCGGCGCAGGGCGGAGCCGTGGTGGCCGAAGTGGTGGAGACCATGAAGGGCATCAACAACAGCAGCCACCAGATTGCCGACATCATCTCGGTCATCGACTCCATTGCCTTCCAGACCAATATTTTGGCGCTGAACGCGGCTGTCGAGGCTGCCCGCGCTGGTGAGCAGGGCCGTGGCTTTGCCGTGGTGGCAGGCGAGGTGCGCACGCTGGCCCAGCGCAGCGCTGAGGCGGCCAAGGAAATCAAGGCGCTGATCACGACCAGCGTCGAGCGTGTGGAGCAGGGCACGCAACTGGTGGACAAGGCCGGTGCCACGATGACGGACATCGTTTCTGCGATTCGCCGCGTGACGGACTTGATGGCCGAAATCAGTGCGGCCAGCCAGGAGCAAAGCCAGGGTGTGGCCCAGGTGGGCGAGGCGGTGACGCAAATGGATCAGACCACCCAGCAAAATGCGGCGCTGGTCGAAGAAAGCGCTGCGGCTGCTGGCGCTCTGCGTAAGCAGGCGCAGGATCTGGTGCAGGCAGTGGCCGTGTTCCAGTTGCCTGCAAGCGCGCAGCATGATCAGGCTGCCCGAGTGGCCAGCCAAGCACCGGCCTCTGTGGCCATGCCTTCCCAGCCCTTGCGGGCACCGGCGGCTCGTCGATCGATTGCCAGGCCTGCTGCGGTGCAGGCGGCTCCTCAGTCGCTGATGGGAAGCGTCAGCGCAGACTCCGCTGCCATGCACAACACTCGTAACACACGCAAGAGCACCGTGAACGAGGATGACTGGGAAACTTTCTGAATGTCTCTGGTGAGCTGAGGTTTGAGGCCGCTGCAAAGCGGCCTTTTTTTGTGCGCCTGAAGCGCTGTCTTGCAAGCAAGGGAGTGAGAGCCTTGCCGCTATGCTTTCTTCAGGGGGCTGTGGGACTGGAGTGCTTCGACATAGCTCGCCATACCTTCGCCCTCGCGTTGCAAGAAGCGCTCTATGGCGTCGGCGAATGCGGGGTGGGCGACCCAGTGTGCACTGGGTGTCTCTATGGGCAGCAGGGCGCGCGCCATCTTGTGCTCGCCTTGGGCACCACCTTCGAAGCGTGAAAAGCCGTTGGCGATGCACCACTCAATGGGCTGGTAGTAGCAGGCTTCAAAGTGGAGACTGTCCACGCGCTCCAGCGCTCCCCAGTAGCGCCCATAGGCTACTTTGTTATTGATAGCTGATTGCGCTTGATTGGTATCGAATTCGACATTGTTTAATTCTGAGTTCATTGATTCATCAGCGGTAACAGCTATCAAACTTGATGCAATAGGCTGACCGTCGCGTATGGCGATGAACATGACCCAGTTCTGCGGCATGGTGCTGGCCATGGAGGAGAAGAACTCCGGCGTCAGATAGGGCGGGTTGCCATGCTCCAGGTAGGTGCGTTCATAGCAGCGGTAGAAGAAGGCCCAATCCGCAGCCGTGATTTCGCTGCCGCGCAGTGTCTTGAAGCGCACTCCGGCTTCAAGCACCTTGCGCCGCTCCTGGCGGATTTTTTTGCGCTTTTCCTGGTTGAGCGAGGAAAGAAAGTCCTCGAAATCTTTCCAGGGCTGGCCTTGCGTGCACCGGTTTTGCCAGTGGAACTGCACCGTGCTGCGCTGCATCCAGCCGGCTGCCGTGCAGGCGGCTAGGTCGTGGTTATCACCAAACAGCAGGTGCAGGGATGACAGCTGCTGCGCTGCGGCCCATTCCTGCACGGCCTGCACCAGCGCAATGCGCAGCGCCTGCGTGCGCGCCAGCAGGCGCGTGCCGGGCACGGGACTGAAGGGCACGGCCACAATGCCCTTGGGGTAGTAAGGCAGGCCATGCTGCTGGTAGGCGCGGGCCCAGGCCCAGTCGAAGACATATTCGCCATAAGAATGACTCTTGAGGTAGAGCGGGCAGGCTGCCAGCAGGTCGGCTCCATCCCAGACGGTGATGATGCGGGCGATCCAGCCGGTATCGGGCGTGGCACTGCCGCTGTGCTCCATGGCTGCCAGGTATTCATGGCGCATGAAAGGCGTAGGGGTGGGCTGGGTGGCCAGCAAGGCATTCCAGGTTTGTGCGCTCAGCTGCTGCACGCTGGTAAATACGCGAGTGATAATCTTGGCTTCGGCCATGCCCTGATTGTCGCGGGGGCTGATCGCCTCACCGCCTAGCTTGCTTTTCATGACGCTTTCCATTTGCTGTGCCCAACGCAACTTTGTCGTGGGTGACCTCTCTGGCAATGTCCAGAAAATCATTGCCGCTGCTGCGCAAGCTTATGCCAACGGTGCCCGGCTGCTGCTCACGCCTGAGCTTGCCCTGTGCGGCTATGCGGCTGAAGACCTGTATTTGCGCCCCGCATTTCCCGATGCCTGTGATGTCGCATTGCGAGAGCTGCAGGCGGCCAGCGTGCAATGGCCCGGGATGGCTCTGGTTATCGGCCATCCGCAGCATGAGGCGGGGCAGCTCTACAACGCGGCCAGTGTGTTGCGCGATGGACAGTCTATTGCCCGCTACTTCAAGCAACTGCTGCCCAACTTTGGCGTGTTTGACGAGCAGCGCTACTTTGCGGCGGGTCATGAGCTCTGTGTGTTTGAGCAAGATGGCATTCAGGTCGGGCTGCTGATTTGCGAGGACGCCTGGCATGCCGGGCCGGCGCAGGCCGCAGTCGCGGCGGGTGCCCAGTTGCTGGCGGTGATCAATGCCTCGCCATTCCACAGCGGAAAACCGGCTGAGCGCGAAGCCGTGATTGCGCAGCGCGCTGCGGAAAATGCGGTTCCTCTGATCTATTCGCATCTGGTGGGTGGACAGGACGAGATCGTGTTCGATGGTTGCTCATTCGCGGTGGAGGCCAGCGGCCAAGTGGCCGCACGCGCCTGTGCCTTCGAAGAAGATCTGCCCGTGGTGGCGGCTCACCTCAAGAGTGGCCGCGTGAGTCTGATGGGCGAGGTAAAGCCCCAGCTGAGCCACCACCATGCGCTGTGGGCGGCGCTGGTGCTGTCCGTGCGGGACTATGTGGGCAAGAATCGCTTTCCGGGTGCGCTCATCGGTTTATCGGGTGGCATGGACTCGGCCCTGGTGCTGGCGATTGCCGTAGATGCTCTGGGGGCCGACAAGGTGCGCACCGTGATGATGCCCTCGCCTTATACGGCAGACATCAGCTGGCTTGATGCGCGCGAGATGGCCGAGCGTGTGGGTGTGCAGTACGAAGAAATCGATATTGCGCCCCAGTTCGAGGCCTTCAAGGCTGCGCTGGCCCCTGCTTTTGCGGGCCGCGCCGAAGACACGACCGAGGAAAACCTGCAGGCGCGCATTCGCGGCACCTTGCTCATGGGCATGAGCAACAAGTTCGGCTCCATCGTGCTGACCACGGGCAACAAGAGTGAGATGTCCACCGGCTACTGCACGCTGTACGGTGATATGGCAGGTGGTTTTGCCGTGATCAAGGACGTGGTCAAGACCGAGGTGTTTGCACTGGCGCGCTGGCGCAATGCCAACGACCCGTTTGAGACCGGGTTGGATCCTATACCTGAGCGCATCATTACGCGTCCGCCCAGCGCCGAGCTGCGCCCGGATCAAAAGGATCAGGACAGCCTGCCCGATTACGAAGTGCTGGATGCCATCGTGACTCGCTACATGGAAAATAATGAGAGCATAAGCTCCATCATTGCCGAGGGTTTTGCGGTAGCCGATGTGGACAGAGTCACGCGTCTGATACAAATCAACGAGTACAAGCGCCGTCAGGCTCCCATAGGGCCGCGCGTGACACCGCGCAGTTTCGGCAAGGATTGGCGCTATCCGATTACGAATAAATTCCGTGCCTGAGGTCAGCCCTGAGGTGCGCAGCCTGTATCAAAACTGAAGGAAGAAGCCCCATGAAAATGATTACCGCCGTCATCAAGCCTTTCAAGCTCGAAGAAGTGCGCGAGGCCTTGGCCGAGTGTGGGGTGAATGGCCTGACCGTGACGGAAGTGAAGGGCTTTGGTCGCCAGAAAGGCCATACCGAGCTGTACCGTGGCGCCGAGTACGTGGTGGATTTTCTGCCCAAGGTGAAGATCGAAGTCGTGGTGCGTGACGAAGATGTGGACCGCTGCGTGGATGCGGTGGTCAATGTGGCCCGCACAGGCAAGATTGGCGATGGCAAGATTTTCATCACTCCTGTGGAGCGCGTGGTGCGTATCCGCACGGGCGAGCTGGACGATACGGCTATATAAGTTCCCCGCCTGAGGCGCTGCGCGCCTTCCCCCCAGGGGGACGGCAACATCGCTGCGGGGCGGCCCTTGCTTGTTGGCCCTGACTTAGGTGGGGCGCTTGTGATTTGAAAAAAGCCAGCTGGAAAGCTGGCTTTTGTGTTTCAGATCACGGATCGGAGATTGGGGGTGTCAAGGCGGGTGCCGGAGTTCTGCACCATGCTTTGCAGCAGAGCAGGGGCGTCGCTGCTGCTTTCGATCAGTCCCATCTGCCATTCGCCCATCAGCTCGTTGCGAACGCAGGACTGAAGAAACTGCAGCATGGTGTCGTAGTAGCCATCGACATTGATCAGCCCGATGGGCTTGTCGTGATAACCGAGCTGGCGCCAGGTCCAGACCTCGAACAGCTCTTCAAAGGTGCCGATGCCGCCGGGCAAGGCGACAAAGGCATCGCTTCTCTCGGCCATCATGGCCTTGCGCTCGTGCATGTTCTTGACGATGTGCAGTTCGTCGCAGGCCTGGTTGGCCAGTTCCTTGTCCACCAGAGCCTGGGGGATGATGCCAACGACGCGGCCACCGGCTTGGCGCGTGGCTTCGGCCACCACACCCATCAGGCCGCTGCGACCGCCGCCGTAGACGAGTTGTCCGCCGCGCTCGCCGATCCATTGGCCGACGGCCTTGGCGATTTCGGTGAATTGAGGATTGTTGCCAGGGCGGGAGCCACAGTACACGCAGATGGAAAATGCAGGTTGGGTCATGCGATAAAACGGTGATAAAGAGCGGCAGCCCAGACAGCGCCGCACAGGCATAGAGCCAGGAGCACGGCAGCGCTGCCCATGTCCTTGGCTTTCTTGGAGAGCTCGTGCCACTCGGGGCCGATACGGTCAATGGCTGCTTCGATGCCGCTGTTGAGCAGCTCCACAATCAGCACCAGGATGGCTGTGCCCGCCAGCAGTGCAGTTTGCTCCCAGCTTTGGCCCAGCCAGAATGCCGCTGGAATCAAAACCAAGGCACAGAGGGCTTCTTGCTGAAAGGCTTTTTCATGCCAGCCTGCACGCAGACCTGCCAGGGAGTAGCCACCGGCGTGCAGTATGCGGGACAGTCCCTTGCGGCTCTTTTGAGGGTTGACGGGGTTAGGGGTAGGGGAGCTCATGAGAAATTCGGATTTAGCGAACGTGCTTGGGTGCAGGGGGCTGGTGTACCAGCCGGGTGCCGGCCCAGGCGTCGTGCCAGAACTGCTTTTGCGGGTGAAAGCGGCTGAGCAAAGCCCAGATCAATATCCAGCCTGTGAGCAGCACCAACACTTCCAGCGCTGGCAGGCCCAGTGGGTAAAGCAAGGCCAGTGGCGGTAGCCACCACATCCAACTGGCGGCGTAGCGCAGCAGGGCGCGGGTTTGGGTCAGCGGGCGGCCTTGCACATCGACTACGCGGATATGCCAGGTCTTCATGGCCAGGGTCTGGCCCTTGCTCCAGAACCAGACAAAGTAAATGCCCAGCACGACCAGCATGAAAGCCTGTAGCAGATGGCGGTTGTCCAGAGCATTGCGGGTTTGGGAGAGCGTGCCGAACAAATAGCCTGCGATGAAAACCACGCCAAACAAGAGCATGCCTTCATAAAGCCAGCAAGCCATGCGTCGGCGCAGGCCTGGTGCTACTAAATCAGGAGTCGAGGAAACTGCTGCGTTGCCATCACGATACGGGGTGTCTTGCTGCATGAAGGCATTGTAGGGCTCCGTTTGGAGGCGAGGAGCCTAGATTGCTAGCCTGTTTCTATTGTGAGTGAGAGTCTTGAGCTGGCGCATCCAGCGGTGGCAACGCGATAGGTGTAGCGCGCGGCGTATCGACCGGGGCAGTCTCCACAATCACAGAAGGAGTGCGTACAGGGTGGGTTTCCACCATCGCAGGCGTGGCGGGCACGGGCGGTGGTGGGTGATGAATGGTTGCCGGAGGGATCTTGGGCAGATTGGGTGACGAGCTGGGAGACGCGGTGGCAGCGGGGATGCGTGCCAGCCTTTTGGCGGGCACGGGCTTGATGGCCGGAGCGACCGTCACGACCTTGGGTGCTGCGCGAGCGGCCAGCAAGCGCTTTTCTTCATCGCTCAACGCCTGATAGGCTTCCCACTGCGCTTGTTTGTCGGTGGCAAGCTTGTTGCTGATGGCAAAGTTCAGCCGGGCCTGGTTGCGCTGAGCGGCGCTTAGCCCCGACCAGTCTTCCATGCGGTCGTGCAGCTTTTGCTGCTCGCGCTCGCTGAGCTTGTCGTAGCCATCGGCCAGGGCGATCCAGCGGCGCTTTTGGACTGCGCCGATCATGGCCCAGCGCTCTTTGAGGGGCTGTAGCACCCGGCGCTGGTCGGCGCTCAATTCGCTCCAGCGTGGGCCGGAGGCCATGGCCGAAGTTCGCTGCCGTGAAGAGGGATCGACATGCATGGACTTGGATGCGGCGACCGTCGCGGGCGGAACTGCACTGGGAGCCAGTCGCACTTGCTGCACTACATTCCAACCCGACCAGCCGAGGGTCACCAACAACAGCGCCGCCATGATGGCGGCGGCGTTGCTGGAGGTTTTCGCAGAGGAATGCTTTGTTGTGGTGGGCATCAGTGCAGCTATGGGCGGAAACAGCGCCTTCAGAGAAGTTTAGTGCTCTGAAGTCGCAGAGGCTGAGGTCTTGAGATATTGAATAAAGCCGGGGTCCGCATAGGCGGCGGGGGGCAGGTCATCTGTCAGCAAGGCCGTGTCAACGGCAGTGACTTCGCTCAGCATGCTTTGCTCGGTGTCCGAGTTGTAGATCACCACGCCGGCGATCAGTGCGAAAACGGGAATGGCCGAAACCAGAGAGCGCCACCAGCCGCCGCTTTCCTCAGGGCTGCCCAGGGTCAGGGTGCCGGACTGCGCTGATGAGGCTGAGCTGCTTTGAAGCTGAAGCAACGAAGCTTCACGGCGGCGCATGGACACCGCTTGCTCCCGGGAGGCGCGCAGGCGTTCGGTGACCTCGTAAGGCAGCAAGGCCTCTGACTCGCTCAGTCGGGCGGTGATTCGGCGGGCGATACGATCGGCGGCCTGTTCTTGCATGGGGTTGGGCGCGGACTTCATAACTCGATTCCTTTGGCCTTGAGTGCCTTGCTCAATGTTTGGATGGCACGAAAGCAGTGGGTTTTGACACTGCCCTCGGAGCAGCCCATGGCGGCGGCGGTTTCCGCCACATCCATCTCTTCCCAATAACGCATGAGAAACGCTTCACGTTGACGTGCTGGCAGCTCTTGTATTTCTTTTTCGATGCTCAGCAGTGTCTGCTTACGCTCGGTCAGGCTCTCGGCGTTGCTGGCCGCGGCCTCGTCATTGTTGGTGGCGTAAGTTTCGACCCAGTCGAAGTCACCGTCTGTATCGGCCGAAGACTCCAGATCGCTGAAGTGGGTGAAGACTGCTTTTTGGGTTTTCTGACGCCGGAACCAGTCCAGAGTGCTATTGGACAGGATGCGCTGGAACAGCATGGGCAGCTCATTGGCAGGCTTGTCACCATAGTGCTGGGCCAGCTTGAGCATGCTGTCCTGAACGATATCCAGGGCGGCCTCATCATCGCGGACATGAAAAACGCTGCGTTTGAACGCACGCTTTTCTACGCCTTTGAGGAATGCTGACAGTTCTTGTTCTGTGGCCAAGAGAGGAGCCCTGGGAAACGGGGGGGGATCGTGGAAAAGACACTGATTATCGCATTGGGTGATGTTTTTTTTGTGTACAGCCTTTGAAGGTCTTGTTGCAGTGCGATAATGATCTTCAATTTAAAGAAGGAAACGGATCACGGTCCGGCGTACACACAAACGCCCATGGCTTGTGGTCTTAAGTCCTAAACCGGCCTCACAAGGGCTTCAGGCTAAGGGCACCGAAGGTTTTTCGTTAGAGAAATTCACAAAGGTTTGAGCATGGAAATCTCCAAAGCCGAGCTGGCTTCTGCAGCCGCCGCATCGTCTCCCAAGGGCGCCCAGGAATTGATGGGCTCCGAAATCCTCATCAAGTCGCTTCAGGCCGAAGGTGTGCAACACCTGTGGGGCTATCCCGGTGGGGCAGTTCTCTACATTTACGACGCGCTCTACAAGCAAGACAGCATTCAGCATGTGCTGGTGCGCCATGAGCAGGCTGCCGTGCACGCTGCCGATGGCTTTGCGCGTGCCACGGGTGAAGTGGGCGTGGCGCTGGTGACATCCGGCCCCGGTCTGACTAATGCGGTGACCGGTATTGCTACGGCCTACACAGACTCCATCCCCATGGTGGTGATCGCGGGTCAGACATCTACGAATTACATCGGTACCGACGCGTTCCAGGAATGCGATACCGTGGGTATCACTCGTCCCATCGTCAAGCACAACTTCCTGGTCAAGGATGTGCGCGATCTGGCCGAGACCATGAAAAAGGCTTTCCACATCGCCCGCACCGGACGTCCCGGTCCCGTGGTGGTGGATATCCCGAAAGACGTTTCCTTCAAGAAGGCGCTGTACACGGGCTATCCCGAAAAAGTGGAGATGCGCTCGTACAACCCCGTCAAAAAGGGACATGCAGGCCAGATTCGCAAGGCACTCCAGTTGCTGCTGACGGCCAAGCGCCCCTATATCTATACCGGCGGTGGCGTGTTGCTGGGCAATGCCTGCAACGAGCTGCGCACACTGGTGGACATGTTGGGCTACCCCGTTACCCATACGCTGATGGGTCTGGGTGCCTACCCCGCCAGCGACCGCAAGTTCCTGGGCATGCTGGGCATGCATGGCACGATTGAAGCCAACAACGCCATGCAGAACTGCGATGTGCTGCTGGCCGTGGGTGCGCGCTTTGACGACCGCGTGATCGGCAATCCCAAGCACTTCATGTCGGTGGAGCGCAAGATCATCCACATCGACGTGGATCCTTCATCCATCTCCAAGCGCGTGAAGGTGGATGTGCCTATCGTGGGCGACGTCAAGGATGTGCTGACCGAGCTGATTGGCATGTTGCGTGAATCGTCTCAGCAGCCCGATGGTGGTGCGCTGTCGCAATGGTGGGAAACCATCGAAGGCTGGCGCAGCCGTGACTGCCTGCGCTATGACAAGAGCAATGCCGAGGTCATCAAGCCCCAGTATGTGGTCGACACACTGTGGAACATGACCAAGGATGCGGATACCTACATCACCTCTGACGTGGGCCAGCACCAGATGTGGGCTGCGCAGTACTACCGCTTTGATGAGCCCCGTCGCTGGATCAACTCCGGCGGCCTGGGCACCATGGGTGTGGGCCTGCCCTACGCCATGGGTATCAAGCTGGCCAAGCCGGATTCCGAAGTCTTCTGTATCACGGGCGAAGGCTCGATCCAGATGAACATTCAGGAGCTGGCCACCTGCAAGCAGTACAACACGCCCGTGGTGATCTGCGCGCTGAACAACCGCTTCCTGGGCATGGTTCGTCAGTGGCAGGAAATTGAATATTCCGGCCGTTACTCCAGCAGCTACATGGATTCGCTGCCCGATTTCGTCAAGCTGGCCGAGGCCTATGGCCACCGCGGCCTGCTGATCGAAAACCCCGCAGATGTGGAAGGCGCTCTGCGTGAAGCGCGTCGCATCGTGCGCGAGGAAAGCAAGACCGTGTTTCTGGACTTCCGCACCGACCCCACGGAGAACGTGTTCCCCATGGTTCAGGCAGGTCGCGGCATCACGGAAATGCTGCTGGGCGCTGACGATCTGTAAAAGATCGCTTACCAAAAGATATAGCGGCTAGCGCAAGCTGGTTGCTATATTCAGAGCCTTTTCATGCGCAAATGCAGATTGACTCTGCGCTAAGCGCTCTCATTGTTGACGAATCTATTGTCTGCCAAGCTTGTCACTTACCGGTGACAGGGGAGGGTAGCGAAAAGAGGAATCTGGATATGAAACACATCATTGCCGTGCTGCTCGAAAACGAGCCCGGAGCCTTGTCGCGCGTCGTGGGCCTGTTCTCGGCCCGTGGCTACAACATCGAATCCCTGACTGTGGCGCCGACGGAAGACCCGTCGCTGTCGCGCATGACCATCCTGACCACGGGTTCGGACGATGTGATTGAGCAAATCACAAAGCACCTGAACCGACTGATTGAAGTGGTTAAAGTGGTGGACTTGACCGAAGGCGCTTACACCGAGCGTGAGTTGATGATGGTCAAGGTGCGTGCCGTGGGCAAGGAGCGCGAAGAGATGAAGCGCATGGCGGACATCTTTCGTGGCCGCATCATCGACGTCACCGAAAAAAGCTACACGGTGGAGCTGACGGGCGATCAGTCCAAGAACGACGCCTTTTTGCAAGCCATTGACCGCACTGCCATTCTCGAGACCGTGCGTACGGGTGCCTCGGGTATTGGCCGCGGCGAGCGCATTCTGCGTGTCTAATCGCTGTTTGCGTTTTTTGAATCTGAATCAACCTTTTTAACCCCCTCAAGATAAGAGACCTGGAGCCATCATGAAAGTTTTCTACGACAAGGACTGTGACCTGAGCCTGATCAAGGGCAAGACTGTTGCCATCATCGGCTACGGCAGCCAAGGCCACGCACACGCACAAAACCTGAACGACAGCGGCGTGAAGGTGGTGGTTGGCCTGCGCAAGGGCGGCTCTTCCTGGGACAAGGTTGGCAAGGCCGGCCTGACCGTGATGGAAGTCAACGACGCAGTGAAGGCTGCGGACGTTGTGATGATGTTGCTGCCCGACGAAAACATCCCCGAGGTGTACAACAACAACGTTGCTCCCAACATGAAGGCTGGCGCTACATTGGCGTTCGCTCACGGCTTCAACGTGCACTACAACCAAGTCGTGCCCCGTAACGACGTGGACGTGATCATGGTTGCTCCTAAGGGCCCCGGCCACACCGTGCGCTCCGAGTACCTGAAGGGCGGCGGCGTTCCTTCCCTGATCGCTGTGTACCAGGACAAGTCCGGCAAGGCCCGTGACGTGGCCCTGTCCTACGCTTCTGCCAACGGCGGCGGCAAGGGTGGCATCATCGAAACCAACTTCAAGGAAGAAACCGAAACCGACCTGTTCGGCGAGCAAGCCGTTCTGTGCGGTGGTGCGGTGGAGCTGGTGAAGATGGGCTTCGAGACCCTGACCGAAGCTGGCTACGCTCCTGAAATGGCTTACTTCGAGTGCCTGCACGAACTCAAGCTGATCGTTGACCTGATGTACGAAGGCGGCATCGCCAACATGAACTACTCCATCTCCAACAACGCGGAGTATGGCGAGTATGTGACCGGTACCGAAGTCATCAACGACAAGTCGCGCGAAGCTATGCGCAACGCCCTCAAGCGCATCCAGAGCGGTGAATACGCCAAGATGTTCATCAGCGAAGGTCGCCTGAACTATCCTTCGATGACTGCACGTCGTCGCCAGAACGCCGACCACGCCATCGAGCAAGTGGGTGGCCAGCTGCGCGCCATGATGCCTTGGATTGCCAAGAACAAGCTGGTTGACCAAAGCCGCAACTAATGACGAAATTCATCGGGCTCAGGCCCGGTGAAATCTTGTCAGCAAGAGGCCACCTTCAAGGTGGCCTTTTTCATGCAAAGCGCAGCATGGCTGGCGGGTACACTGGCTGTGGTGAGCACTGCCATGATGGCTTTGTTTAAAATACTATGGTTTTAATAGCTACACGTGCTTCATCTGTAAGCACTGGAGGTCTGTTTAATGCAAAACAGCAATGAGTCTGGTGATCTAGGCGCAATGCCGCGCAAGCCACGCAAAGGCATTTATGTGTTGCCCAATCTGTTCACGCTGGCAGCACTGTTTGGTGGCTTCTATGCCATCGTCATGGCGATGAATAACAAGTTCGAGCTGGCGGCCGTAGGCGTTTTTTGCGCCATGGTGCTCGACAGTCTCGATGGCCGCGTGGCCCGCATGACCCATACGCAAAGCGCGTTTGGTGAGCAGATGGACTCGCTGTCCGACATGGTGTCCTTCGGCGCTGCGCCTGCGTTGATCGCCTATGAATGGGCGTTGCGCCCGCTGGGTCGCTGGGGCTGGATTGCCGCTTTCGTTTACTGCGCCTGTGCTGCTTTGCGCCTGGCGCGCTTCAATGTGAATACGGCGGTGGTGGACAAGCGTTATTTCCAGGGCATGCCTTCGCCAGCTGCGGCAGCGCTGGTGGCAGGATTTATCTGGCTGACCAGTGCTCTGATGGTCTCGCACCGCGATGTGCCCATCTTTGGCGATGTGATTTCCTGGTTCGGTGGCTACCCCACGGATCGTGCCGATCTGTCTTGGATCATGTTCGCCATCACGCTGTTTGCGGGCCTGACTATGGTCACCAATATTCCCTACTACAGCTTTAAGGACATTGGCGGAGCCAAGAGCATGCCATTTGTCTCGCTGGTGGTGGTCGCCTTGCTGATGGCTGTGGTGAGCGTTGAGCCTGCAACCATGCTGTTCTTGGTGTTTGTGGGCTATTCCATCTCTGGCTATGTGATCTATGTCTGGCGCCGTGCCAAGGGTGAGCATGTGAGCATCGTCTCGACCTCCAAGGACGAGCCGGATGAGCGTGGTTTGCATGACGATTGACGTCGCAGAAAAATTCCTGGCCTTGTCAACTTTTCTTGTGTTAAAGTGATCCGCATGCAAAACCTGTCGCTAGCTCTACTACTAATGTCCAACGGGCAGAGGAAGTAGCGCGCGCGTACGAACGTACAGACACACACCTACTCGACGGCCCGTAGCTTCAGCGACGGGCCGTTTTTGCGTTTGGGCGTCGCTGATTGGGTTTTCACTTTTTCCAATTCCACTCAAGAGACTGACCATGTTGCAAAATCCTTCCACCAAATACCGTGCTTTCGCTCCTGTGCGCTTGACCGACCGCACCTGGCCCGATGCAGTGATTACCAAGGCTCCGATTTGGTGCAGCGTGGATTTGCGTGACGGCAATCAGGCCTTGATTGAGCCCATGGACATTGATCGCAAAGTGCGCATGTTCGAGCAGTTGGTGAAAATTGGCTTCAAGGAAATTGAGGTCGGTTTCCCATCGGCGTCACAGGTTGAGTTTGACTTCATGCGCAAGCTCATCGAGGAAAACCGGATTCCCGATGATGTGACCGTGCAAGTGCTGACCCAGGCACGCGAGCACTTGATTCGCCGCACTTTTGAGGCTTTGGAAGGAGTGCCGCGCGCTATTGTTCACCTCTACAACGCGACCGCTCCCGTCATGCGTCGCGTGGTGCTGAACATGAGTGAAGACGAGATTGTGGAACTGGCCACGACCAATGCCCAGATGTTCAAGGACATTGCCGCCCAGCACCCCAATACAAAGTGGACCTTTGAGTACTCTCCGGAGATGTACTCGGACACGGAGTTGGAATTCTCCAAGCGTGTGATCGATGCCGTCACCGATGTGTGGCAGCCCACGCCCGAGAACAAGTGCATCATCAACTTGCCGACGACGGTCGAGCACTCGACGCCCAATATCTTTGCAGACATGGTGGAGTGGACGCATCGCAACATCAAGCGTCGCGACAGCGTGGTGATCTCGGTGCACCCGCATAACGACCGAGGCACGGGAACAGCCGCCGCCGAGCTGTCCTTGATGGCGGGTGCTGATCGCCTGGAAGGCTGCCTGTTTGGCAACGGCGAACGCACCGGCAATCTCGACGTGGTGAATGTGGCCCTCAATATGTATATCCAGGGCGTGAACCCCGGCCTTGATTTCTCGAACATCGACGATATCCGCGCAACGGTTGAGCATTGCAACCAGTTGCCTGTGCACCCTCGCCACCCTTACGTGGGCGAGCTGGTCTACACCTCCTTCTCCGGCTCTCACCAGGATGCCATCAAGAAGGCCTTCGCCGCTCACAAGGATGGCGATATCTGGGATATGCCTTATCTGCCTATCGACCCCAAGGACCTGGGACGTAGCTATGAGGCCGTGATTCGTGTCAACAGCCAGTCGGGCAAGGGTGGTATCGCCTATCTGCTCGAGAGCGAATTTGGTTTGCAGCTGCCTCGTCGCCTGCAGATCGAATTCAGCCAGGTTGTGCAGCGCGAGATGGATGCCAGTGGAAAGGAATTGTCTGCAGCCGATCTCTGGGACTTGTTCCAGCGTGAATACGCAGTCAACACCGTCAAGGCACCTCAATACCGCTTGCAGGAGGCTGATGGCGTGGTCAGCATGACTGCCGAAATCGAGGTGGAAGGCGAGAAGTATTTTTTGGACGGAGAAGGTACGGGCCCCATTGATGCCTTTGTGCAGTCGCTCTCGACTGCCGTGGGTCGCAATGTGCGCGTGCTCAACTATGCTGAGCATGCGATTGGTGAAGGCGCCAATGCCAAGGCTATTGCCTATGTGGAATTGCGTGTCGATGATGCGCAAGTCTGCTACGGCGTTGGGGTGGATGCCAATATCGTTTCTGCCTCGCTTCGCGCGATTATCTCGGGAGTGCAGCGCGCACCCGCCACGGAAACAGCAACCGCAGAGGTCGTAGCGGCCTAAACAAGTTCACAAGCCGGAGTCGCCAAAAGCGTTCCGGCTTTTTTATCGGCAATCCATGCATGAAAACGGCGTATAAGCTGCGCCATAACTGAAAAAGTGAGACCCACCATGTCCGATCAGCTCATTATTTTTGACACCACTTTGCGCGATGGCGAGCAGTCCCCTGGCGCTTCCATGACGCGCGATGAAAAGCTGCGCATTGCGCGCCAGCTGGAGCGTCTGAAGGTGGATGTGATCGAGGCGGGTTTCGCTGCAGCATCGAATGGTGACTTTGAATCCATTCAGGGCATTGCCCGTGCGATCAAGGACTCGACCATCTGCTCCCTCTCGCGAGCGAATGATCGTGATATTGCCCGCGCTGCTGAGGCTTTGAAAGATGCCAATCGCGCGCGGATTCACACCTTCATTGCCACCAGCCCGCTGCACATGGAAAAGAAGCTGCGCATGACGCCCGAGCAGGTGCTGGAGCAGGCTGTGCAGGCCGTGCGCTTTGGCCGTAACCTGATTGAAGACATCGAATTCAGCGCCGAAGACGGCTACCGCAGCGAGCCCGATTTCTTGGCCCGCGTGATCGAGGCTGTCATCAAAGAGGGCGCAACGACCATCAACGTGCCCGATACCGTGGGCTATGCGATTCCCGAGCTGTACGGCGAGTTCATCCGCAACCTGCGCGAGCGCGTGCCCAATAGCGACAAGGCTGTCTGGTCCGTGCACTGCCACAACGACCTGGGCATGGCGGTGGCCAATTCGCTGGCGGGTGTGAAGATTGGCGGCGCGCGCCAGATTGAATGCACCATCAACGGTCTGGGCGAGCGTGCTGGCAATTGCTCGCTGGAAGAAGTCGTCATGGCCATCAAGACTCGCAAGGATTACTTCGGTCTGGATGTGAACATCGACACCCAGCACATCGTTGCTGCCAGCCGCATGGTCAGCCAGACCACCGGTTTTGTGGTGCAGCCCAACAAGGCCGTGGTCGGTGCCAATGCTTTTGCCCATGCATCCGGTATTCACCAGGATGGCGTGCTGAAGGCGCGTGATACCTACGAAATCATGCGTGCCGAAGATGTGGGCTGGAGCGCCAACAAGATTGTGCTGGGCAAGCTCAGTGGCCGCAACGCCTTCAAGCAGCGCCTGCAGGAGCTGGGTGTAGAGCTCGACAGCGAAGCCGCCATCAACCAAGCGTTCACGCGCTTCAAGGAGCTGGCGGATCGCAAGAGCGAAATCTTTGACGAAGACATCTTGGCGCTGGTGAATGTGGATGGTGCACAGCACCACGAAAACCAGTTCCAGTTCATCTCTTTGGCTCAGCAAAGCGAAACCGGTGAGCGTCCGCATGCCACCGTGGTGTTCAGCAACGAAGGGCGAGAGATCAAGGCCACTTCAGAGGGCAACGGCCCGGTAGATGCTTCCTTCAAGGCCATCGAGTCCGAGGTGCAAAGCGGCGCCGAGATGGTGCTGTATTCCGTGAACGCCATCAGTGGCTCGACAGAGAGTCAAGGCGAGGTGACTGTGCGCCTGCAGCGCAACGGCCGCATCGTCAACGGAGTAGGCGCTGACCCCGATATCGTGGTCGCTTCTGCCAAGGCGTATCTGAGCGCTTTGAACAAATTGCATAGCAATATGGAAGTTGTAGCTGCACAAGGTTGAGCTCAGGATTTATAATTTTACTCAGATTATCGAGAAGGTTGCGTAAGTGCTTGTCACTTCGCAACTTTTTTGATTGAATTAAATCCTTACACCTTGTTGTCTGGAGTATCGCATGCAGCTGCAGCGTTCATTTCGCCTTGTAAAACTGACTCGGGTGATGGCCCTGGCTTTGTTGAGTTGTGCACTGGCTGCGCCAGCCGCTTATGCCGCTCCCAAGAAGGATGCCAAAAAGTCTGCAACTTCGGCTCCAGCGAAGAGAGCAGTCAAGGCGTCTGGGACCAAGACAAGGGCTGCTGCAGAGCCAAAGGCCCGGGTTGCAAAAGCCAAGTCCGAAAAACCCAGCGCTGCACGCAAGGGAAGCAAGGCTGTAGCCAAGGCAGACAAGGCCTCCAAGTCCGGGGGCAAGAAGCGTCTGGCCAGGGCTGGCGCTGCTGGTGCGGCGGTCGCAGCTGCCAGTGCGGTAGCGGCAGAGCCTGCGCGCCTGTCCTATGGGCAGATGGCGGGCTTGCATTCCGTCTCGGACCCTCTGGATCTGCAAAGCAGCGTGGCCTATGTGATTGACCAAGACACTCACGAAGTCCTGCTGAGTAAGAACGATCAGGCAGTCTTGCCTATCGCTTCCTTGACCAAGCTGATGACAGGACTGCTGATTTCCCAGGCTCGCCTGCCTATGGATGAGATGATCACCATTACGCAAGATGACGTGGATACGGAAAAGCACAGCAGCTCTCGCCTGCGAGTGGGGACCACGCTGACGCGTGCAGAGATGATGCACCTGGCGCTGATGTCCAGTGAAAACCGCGCAGCCCATGCGTTGGGGCGTACCTATCCGGGTGGTCTTGCGCAGTTTGTCCAGCTCATGAATGGCAAGGCGCAGCAATTGGGCATGAGGGACACTCGCTATGTGGAGCCTACAGGTCTGTCCAGCAGCAACCAGTCCAGCGCTCGTGACTTGGCACGCTTGGTTGCCGTTGCCCATTCTGACCCTTTGATGCGCGAATACTCAACTTCCCATGGCTATGAGGTGGCTGTGGGGCGTCGTACCTTGCAGTTCAATAACACCAATCGCTTGGTCAAGAGCGACAACTGGGATATCGGCCTGCAAAAGACTGGCTATATCTCAGAAGCAGGTCGCTGCCTGGTCATGCAGGCCCAGGTTTCTGGCAGAAAGCTCATCATGGTGTTCCTGGATTCTGCAGGCCGCTTCAGTCGCCTGGCGGATGCCGAACGTGTGCGTCATTGGGTGGAAGGCATGGGGGCAGCAGCAAGCACTACTGTGGCTCATCGCATTCGAGGTTGATGAATTCAATACTCACTAATTCCATAAAAAAGGCGCTATAAGGTAGCGCCTTTTTTATGGAAATAACAGTTAAATTGCCTTTAAACCCTTTGGGTACAAGCGAGTAGCGCTATTTAATTGGAAGCAATTGAGGGTGGGTCCAGAGCTTAGTCTGGGTGGTTGCTTCTGCTGTAAACAGAATGTGAGCTAGGTTTGCTACTGGGACGAGAGCCACTAAAGCCCAGAGCCGTGGAAATTTCTTGCACGGTCGCTTGCAGTTTGGGGGCCCAGCTTTCATCGAGACGGTCTGCCGGTGCTGAAATAGACAATCCCGCAATCAACTTGCTCTGGTCGTCGTAGATACCGGCCGCCATGCAGCGCACACCCAACTCCAACTCTTCATTGTCACGAGCAATACCATATTGACGAACTTTACCCAGCTCGTGCTCTAGGTCGGGTAGGCGGGTGATGCTGAAATGAGTCTTACCGGGCAGCCCGGTACGTGTGGCATAGGCACGCACTTGCTGAGAATCGTCGGCTGCCAGAAATAGCTTGCCATTGGAGGTCAGGTGCAAAGGCGCATGACCTCCAATGGCTCGGACCACTTGCATGCCCGAGCGCTCGCTATAAGCGCGTTCCACATAGACGATTTCATCGCCCTGGCGCACAGACAGGCTGACAGGCTGCTGGATTTGCTTGTAGAGCTGACGCATGGGCGTCAGCGCCACTTCTCGCACGTTCAGCCGTGCCTTGACGAGGTTGCCTAACTCCAGAAAACGCATGCCAAGGCGGTAGCTGCCGGACTCCGGGCGGTCTACGAAACGGCCCAGAGCAAGGTCATTGAGAATGCGGTGCGTGGTCGAAGGGTGCAGGCCTGTGCGTTCGCTGATCTCCTTCAAAGAAACCGCTTCCTCACGCGATGCCAGCACGTCGATCAACGTGAACATGCGTTCCAGTACCTGGACGCTGGGCTTGGCTGAGGCCGAGAGGTCGTCTTTTTTCATGCGTTGGAGATGCTTTGCGAGATCAGGGCATTCTAGCGGCGCTACAGCTCCTCAGCCATGTCATCTGCTCATATATCCATGTGCGGATTTTTGGTGGATCAATCTTCAAATTGTGAGCGCTGCATGCTTTGCCGGTCTATGCGCTGCCATTGTTCGCCCTGGCGAATCTCATGGGGCATGAAGCTGGCCTTGTAGCGCATCTTCTGGCTCTCGGAAATCCAGTAGCCCAGATAGACGTACGGCAGGTTCATGGCCTTGGCCTGCTGAACCTGCCACAGCACATTGAAGGTGCCGTAACTGGCGCTGTCGTCCGGGTCGTAGAAGGTGTAGACCGCAGAGAGTCCGTCTTCCAGCACATCGAGGATGGACAGCATCTTCAGTACGCCAGGGTGGCCATCCTGGCTAGGCTCGCGAAACTCAATCAGACGGGAGTTGACCCTGCTTTGCAGAAGAAACTGCGTGTATTGATCCACGCTGTCATTGTCCATGCCTCCGCCGCTGTGACGGTGCTGCTGGTAGCGCAGGTAAAGCTGGTAGTGCTCGTCAGAGTAGTGAAGGCGCTGAATGGAGGCTGTCAACTGGACATGTTGGCGGACAGCGCGCTTTTGGCTGCGGTTGGGGCGAAACTCCTGAGCCAGGATGCGCAAAGGAATGCAGGCCTGACAGCCGTCGCAGTAGGGGCGATAGGTGAACATGCCGCTGCGTCGAAATCCCATGCCCACCAGCTCTGAGTAGGCGGCGTTTTGTATCAGGTGGCTGGGGGTTGCGACCTGAGAGCGAGCCATCCTGCCAGGCAGGTAGCTGCACGGGTAGGCAGCCGTGGCATAAAACTGCAGGGCATGGAGCGGAAGATCGTTCGGGTGCGTCATGACAGGACGTTGAGGTGAAGGCGGTCAGGTCTCCGAGTGGGCTGAAGTGCGAAGCAATTGATTCCAGTATAGAGGGCTAAATTGCCAGTCCATCTCAGGTAGCTGGGTCTGCGCGCTGACCGTTTGAGCAAACTGGTCTCGGCTGATTTCGCGTGCACCCATGAAAGACAGATGTGCAGTTGCCTGCTGGCAGTCAATTTGTGGCACACCATTGGCTTGGCACAGGGCAACCAGAGCGGAGAGGGCGATCTTGGAGGCATCGGTTTGTAGCGCGAACATGGATTCGCCAAAGACCGCTTTGCCAATGGCAACGCAGTAGAGACCGCCGATGAGTTGGTCGTCGTACCAAGTCTCGACACTATGGGCCAGACCTTGCTCGTGCAACTCTGTGTAGGCGTCAATGATGCTCTGCACAATCCAGGTGCCGTTTTGCCCATCACGTGGGGCCTGAGCGCAGTGCCGCATCACGGTTGAGAACGCAGTGTTGATGCGAATTTCGTAGTGAGGATCTACTCGCAGTTTCTGTAGTTTTTTGCGCAGGCTACGATGCAGGCGAAACTCTTTCGGGTGCAGCACCATGCGTGGATTGGGAGACCACCACAGGACGGGTTGTCCCTCGCTGAACCAGGGAAAAATACCCTGGCCGTAGGCGGAACGCAGGTGGGTGGCATCCAGGGTATTGCCGGCGGCCAGCAAGCCGGGAATGGGGTCTTGGTCTCCCCATGTTTGATCGATGGGCGGAAATTCTTGTTCGGGCTGTAGCCAGGGCAAAGAGTGCGTCATTGACAGATGGGAGTGGGAAGTTGCTCTGAGTCTTGCACAGACCGCTGATTTTGGGTGAGGTGGCTGTTGATGCCATAAGAGCCATAACAAAAAAGGCTTCCCGAGGGAAGCCTTTTTGCATGGAGTGCAGCCTGTGGCTGCAGCGCCATTACACGCGCTTGCGGTATTCGCCGGTGCGGGTGTCGATTTCGATCTTGTCTTCTTGCGACACAAACAAAGGCACAGCCACTTCGAAACCGGTAGCGATCTTGGCGGGCTTCAGAACCTTGCCGGAAGTGTCGCCCTTGACAGCGGGCTCAGTCCAGGTGATTTCGCGCACGATGGTGGTGGGCAGTTCGACCGAGATGGCCTTGCCGTCGTAGAACACCACTTCGGCTTCCATGCCGTCTTCCAGGTAGTTCAGTGCATCAGCCATGTTTTCGGCTTCGACTTCGTACTGGTTGAACTCTTCGTCCATCCACACGTACATGGGGTCGGCGAAGTACGAGTAGGTGCAATCCTTCTTGTCCAGGATCACGTTGTCGATCTTGTCGTCGGCCTTGAACACGTTTTCCGTGCCGAAGTTGCCGATCAGGCTCTTGAGCTTCATGCGCACGGTAGCAGCGCCACGGCCGCCACGAGCGTATTCAGTCTTCAGAACGATCATGGGGTCCTTGCCGAACATGATCACATTGCCTGCGCGGATTTCTTGAGCGATTTTCATGGCTTGCTTGCGTTTGAAAGGTTGGAGCCGCTCTACACGGCAGGCAAGCTGTTCGCAATGGTTGCTGTAGCAACGCATCAAATATGCGGCGGCGGGGCCTGCCGCGTGTACCGCGGCGGGGCGCGACTCTGAAGGCGTGCTCGCCCGGCTGGCCGGAGGCGAATGCCCTCAGAGAGGCAAAACGTCGATTTTAGCTTTTTTCAGCGACAAAAGCTTGAAGCTGCTCAATGAGCCCGCTTTGTGCGCTCAATCTGGCACGGGCTGAGTGTATGCATTGAGCCCAATCGCGCAGTATCTCTGGGTTTGGCAAAGACAATGCTTCTGGCGCGGCCATGCCATTCCACGCATGGTGAAAGCGCCTGAGGCTGTCTGGCGCATCCAGCCAGTTCAGAAACGCGTTGAGCTTGTCGTGGTGCGCATTGTCATGCTGGGGGTAGATATGCCAGACCATGGGTTGACCCGCCCAGAGCGCGCGCACCAGCGAGTCCTCGCCGCGCACCAGATTCAGATCGCAGGCCCAGAGCATTTCATCAAACTGAGGCTGGGGGCAGGGCTGCAGATACTGCGCGGCCAGTTGCGCAGCTTGTGGCAGGGCCTGCACGGCAGTGGTAGCGCGCCCTGGCGTGACCAGCAAACGAGGCTTTAAATCTGTTGCAGCCAGAAGTTGATCGAGCAACTGCGGCAAAGCCGCTGGTTCATAGCAAAACAGCGAGATAGCGCATTCATCGGGCTGAACGCCATGACTGGCTCGCCATTGAGGGCGGAAGGCGGCGAAATCTTGCTGACGCTGGCCCAGATTTTGCTCGCGCACCAGCGAGCCTGTTGTGCTGGTAAAGCCAGGGTAGAAGAACCAGCGCGTCATGCCAGAAGCCGGGCCGCTCATGATGCGCGAGGGCAGGCGGTGGCAGCGCTCCACATAGTCCTCGGCAGACAGGTATTCCAGATTGATCCAGATGGGAGGCTTGCCTTGAGCCGCCTTCGCAGCAATGGCGCTGACAAAGGGCGCGGGAATCTCGCAGCCGAAAGCCTCGACCACCACATCGCCAATGTCTGCGGGGATGTCTGCGGCTTGCGCAGGCCAGGCATGAACAGTCAAGCCCTGAGGCCAGGGTTGCGGCGCCATCCATTGCAGGGCGCTGGCATCGTCCATCCACAAACGCACAGTCTGGCCGCGCTCGACCAGCTCAGCAGCCGTGCGCCAGCACACGCCCACATCGCCAAAGTTGTCGATGACCTGGCAAAAAATATCCCAGCGCAGAGGTGGGTGGGGCGTTGTTGGGTCGTTTGGCGGCAGCGGTAGAAAGTCCAGCATGGTGTTCGCTTTTCAATGTTCTTCGGGCTGGCACAGATGCTCGGCCAGCAATTGCGCAACGGGCGAGAGGGCATCTTGCGAGCGCACGCACAGCATCAACTGGCGCTCAGCCCATGCTTCATCCAGACGTATGCAGTGCAGCGGCAGCGTGCCCATATAAATGCGTGCGCTGCCTTCGGGAAGAATGCCTATGCCAAGACCCGAGGCGACCATCAGACACAGTGCGTCATAGCCCGTCACCTTCATGCGCAGGCGCGGCTGCAGGCCCTGGTCGGCCGCAGATCGGGTAATCAGGTGGTTGAGCGCGCTGTCGGCATGCATGCCGATCAGGTCATGCGCCACGACTTGCGCAAGCTTCAGGCTGCGCTTGCGCGCAAGCGGGTGCGACTGCGGCACGACCACTGCCAGCCTGTCGCGCCGGTAGGGGCGCAGCGTCACCCGGCTGCCATAGCTGCCGCGGTTGAGCAGGCCGATATCGGCCTCGTTATCAGCCACGGCGCGCGCAATATCGGTGCTGACGCGCTCTTGTAGCCGCACATCGACCAACGGGTGCTGGCTCATAAAGCTTTGCAGCTGCGCGGGCAGAAACTGCGTGATGCTGGAGATATTGGCCATCACGCGCACATGGCCGCGCAGGCCTTGCTCGCCACCTTGGGCGTAGTCGCGCATCTGCGTGGCGATGCCATCCATCTCATTGAGCACGCCGCGCGCCATATTCAGCAGCGCAAAGGCGGCGGCCGTGGGCGTGCTGCCGCGATTGCTGCGGGTGAACAGCTCCACCTGCAGCTGCTCTTCCAGTTCGGCCAGGCGGCGGCTGGCGGCAGAGGGCGCAATGTGCTCGCGTGCCGCAGCGCGGGCGATGGCACTTTCCTCCATCACGGCCACAAACAGGCGCAGGGTGATTGGGTCCAGTTTCATGAGGGCGCCATTATCCGTCCAGCTATGCCCAAATGCGATGGCAGCTTCGCATATCAGCGTTTTGCGGGAATGGTCTTGCAGGGCAATATGGGTCAAAAGCCGCTTTGTTGAAACTGGTCAACGCAAAGCGGCAAAGCAAAAAGAAAGCTAGAGACAAACAGATGACGAAGATGAATATCAAAGACCCCGCCACACAAACTGCCACTCCGCGCGCGCTGGAAGGCGTGAAAGTGGTGGAAATGGGCCAGCTGATTGCTGGGCCCTTTTGCGGCAAAACTCTGGGTGAGTTTGGTGCCGATGTGATCAAGATCGAGGCGCCCGGCGCAGGCGACCCGCTGCGCAACTGGCGTCTGATCAAGGAAGGCACTTCCGTCTGGTGGCAGGTGCAGTCGCGCAACAAGCGCTCGGTGGCTCTCGACCTGCGCCAGAAAGAAGCCCAGGAAGTTGCCCGCCAACTGATTGCCGAGGCTGATGTGCTGGTCGAGAACTTTAGGCCTGGCACGCTGGAGGGCTGGGGCATGTCGCCCGAAGAGCTGCATGCCATCAACCCCGGGCTGGTGATTTTGCGCATCTCGGGCTATGGCCAGACTGGCCCCTATCGCGACCTGCCGGGCTTTGGTGTGATTGGCGAAGCCATGGGCGGCCTGCGCCACCTGACGGCCGAGCCGGGCCGCGTGCCTGTGCGCGTGGGGGTGTCGATTGGCGACACGCTAGCGGCCCTGCATGGTGTGATCGGCGTGATGATGGCGCTGTATCACCGCAAGGTGAATGGCGGCCCCGGCCAGGTGATTGACGTGGCGCTGCATGAGGCCGTGTTCAACATCATGGAAAGCCTGATCCCCGAATACAGTGCCTTTGGCGCCGTGCGCGAGGCCGCTGGTAGTGCGCTGCCGGGCATTGCGCCCTCCAACGCCTATCCTTGTGAGGACGGCTGGGTGCTGGTCGCGGGCAATGGTGATTCCATCTTCAAGCGATTGATGACGGCCATCGGTCGCCAGGATCTGGCCGATGCGCCAGACTTGGCCGATAACGCGGGCCGCGTGGCCCGTGTGGCTGAAATTGACGGTGCGATTGCTGACTGGACGCGAGCCCGCACGGTGCAGACCGTGATGGACGAACTGGGCGCAGCGCGCGTGCCCGCAGGCAAGGTCTACACCGCCAAAGACATTGTCGAAGACCCGCATTACCGTGCGCGTGAAATGATTTTGACCCAGCATACGCGCGATGGCTTTGACGTTGAAGTGCCTGGCGTGGTGCCCAAGCTCTCGCTGACGCCCGGTACTGTGCGCAGCAGCGCACCGCATGTGGGTGACGACACTGATGCCGTGCTGGCCGAGATTGGCCTGAACGCCGATCAGATCGCCAAACTGCGCGAGAAAGGCATCGTCCAATGAGCGCCGTGAATTTGGGCAATGACGTCTGGAATGGTGCGGGCCGCCGCATCTATATGAACGAAGTCGGCACGCGCGACGGTCTGCAGATGGAGGCCGCTTTTGTACCCACTGAGGACAAGATCGCGTTGGTCAATGCGCTGTCTGAAGCCGGTCTTTCCAAGATCGAAGTCACAGCCTTTGTCTCGCCAAAGGCTATTCCGGCGCTGCGCGATGGCGAAATTGTGATGCGCGAAATCACGCGCCGCCCGGGCACCGTCTACACGGCGCTGGTGCCCAATGTGCGCGGCGCGGAGCGAGCGATTGATGCGCATACCGACGAACTCAATCTGGTCATGTCGGTCAGCGAAACGCACAACCTGTGCAATCTGCGCATGCAGCGCAGCCAGTCGTTTGAGGCGCTCAAGCAGGTGATTGCCACGGCGCAGCAGGTGGCAACCCCTGTCAATGTGTCTCTGTCCTGCTGCTTTGGTTGCCCCATGGAGGGTGATGTGGCTGAGGCTGAAGTGCTGACCTGGGTTCAGCGCTTTGCTGATCTGGGCGTGCAGGGCATCACGCTGTGCGACACCACGGGCATGGCCTATCCCACTCAGGTGCACTCCATGGTCAAAGCCTTCAAGGCGCGCTGGCCGCAGCTGGACCTGACTCTGCATTTCCACAACACACGCGGCATGGCGCTGGCCAATATGCTGGCATCGATTGGTGCGGGTGCGAATCGCTTTGATGCATCCATTGGCGGTCTGGGCGGCTGCCCCTATGCACCGGGCGCCTCGGGCAATGCCTGCACCGAAGAGATCGTGCATGCGCTGCAACTGATGGGCTATGACACCGGCACAGACCTGGAGCAGATTGTGGCGGCGGCTCGCAGCCTGCCTGCGCTGATCGGGCATGAAACGCCCAGCCAGATCGTCAAGGCCGGTGCGCGCTGGGATTTGCATCAGCCACCTGCCGATTTTTCAGAAATCAGAGAGCGGGCTTTGGCCAAGGCCTGAGATCCATTTTTGATAAGAACTGCATCCACTCTTTCGGGGGAAAGGGCTGATGCAGAACAACATTCCTAAAAGGAGACAAACATGAACATTCAACGTCAACGCGTTCACCTGCTGCTGGCCACTACGGCTGCAGCTTTTGGCTTTGCCAGCGGGCCTGTGGCCGCGCAAGGCAGCTACCCGAATAAGACCGTGCTGATGATCGTGCCTGCCGCTGCGGGTGGTACCACCGATCTGGCGGGGCGCATGGCTGCACAGGCGCTGGCGCCAGTCCTAGGTCAATCCGTGGTGGTGGATAACAAGGGTGGTGGCAACGGAGCCATTGCCGCCAATCTGGTCAAGCGTGCCGAGCCCGATGGCTACACGCTGCTGATGCAGTACTCGGGCTACCACGTCATCTCGCCCCACCTGACCAAGGCCAAGAGCTGGGAGCAAAGCGACTTTGCGCCAGTGGCCAATGTGCTGTCTGCCCCGCAGATCATCGTGGTGCGTTCCGAGCTGCCGGTGAAGACGCTGGCCGAGTTGGTGACGTACGCCAAGGCCAACCCCGGCAAGCTCAACTTCGCATCGTCGGGCAACGGCTCGCTGCAGCATGTGACGGGTGCCATGCTGGAGCAGCAGGCGGGCATCAAGATGGTGCACGTGCCATACAAAGGCACAGGCCCGGCGCTGCAGGACCTGCTGGGCGGCCAGGTTGAGCTGACCTTTGGCACGGCGCCGCCTTTTATGCCCCATGTGCAAAGCGGCAAGCTGCGCGTGCTGGCCGTGACCGGCAAGCAGCGCCTACCCAGTCTGCCCAATGTGCCCACCACGGCAGAGGCGGGCTACCCCGGCGTCAACGCCACATCCTGGTTTGCGCTGTTTGCACCCAAGGCTACGCCGCAGGCCGTGATCGACAAGCTGACTGCGGATATGAAAAAAGTGGTGGAAGACCCCGCCTTCAAGAAAAAAGCCGAAGAGCAGGGCGCAACGGCTGACTATATGAACCCGCAGCAGCTGGGCGCCATGGTCAAGACCGAGTACGCGAACTGGGCGCAGGTGGTGAAGTCTTCCAGAATCGAAGCGGAGTAAATCCATGATCAGCATGGATTCTTGAAATCTATGCACTCTTGAAAAAAGAGCTGCCAGCGCTTGATTGACAAGTATTTCAGGTTTAAAAGAATCTGAAACTCAGCCACATCATGCGCTAGCAGCTCTTTTTATTGAAGCGGCAGAAACTGCCATTGCAGTTTGCAACGTGCATTGCGCTGCTTGCTGCGCAATCTGTGCACATGCGCAGACAATAGCGCCCATGTCTTCCACGCATTCCGCCGAACTGCTGGCCCAGGTGGCCGCGCTGCCGCCGCTGCCCGGTGTCTATCGCTACTTTGATACCGCCGGAACTTTGCTCTACGTGGGCAAGGCCATCAACCTCAAGCGCCGCGTTTCCAGCTATTTTCAGAAGGACCATGGCGGCACGCGCATAGGCCATATGGTCAGCAAGATCGTGCGGCTGGAGACCACGGTGGTGCGTTCCGAGGCCGAGGCGCTGCTGCTGGAAAACAACCTCATCAAGACGTTGCACCCCAAGTACAACATCTTGTTCAGGGACGATAAAAGCTATCCCTATCTCAAGATCACCGGCGTGGCGCACCGCGATGGCAAGGACGGCGAGCCTGCGTTTCAAGAGTTCCCGCGCATCGCCTACTACCGCGGTGCGGTCGATAAAAAGCATCGCTACTTTGGCCCATACCCCAGCGCCTGGGCGGTCAAGGAAAGCATTCAGCTGCTGCAAAAAGTCTTTCGCCTGCGCACCTGTGAAGACACGGTGTTTGCCAACCGCAGCCGCCCCTGTCTGCTCTATCAAATCAAGCGCTGCACCGGGCCCTGCGTGGACATGATCTCGCCCGAGGCCTATGCGCTGGATGTGCGCAACGCCGAGGCCATGCTGCGCGGCGAAACCGATGCGCTGCTCAAAAGCATGGAGCAACGCATGATGGCGTATTCAGAGAAGCTGGAGTTTGAGCAGGCCGCCGAAGTGCGCAACCAGATCACGGCGCTGTCGCGCGTGCTGCACCAGCAGGCCATTGAAACCACCGATGACAAGGACGTGGACATCCTGGCGGTGAAGGTGCATGGAGGGCGCGCCTGTGTGAATCTGGCCATGGTGCGCGGTGGGCGGCATCTGGGCGACAGGCCGTATTTCCCGGCCAATCTGGGCGATGCCGCCTCGGTCTATTCCAGCGAGGAAGAGGTCGATGCCGCCGTCACTGCCAGGCCGGTGGAGGAACTGGTGCTGGAGGCCTTTGTGTCGCAGCACTATGTGGGCGTGGCCGTGCCGCCCACGCTGATCGTCAGCCATGCGGTGGATAAAAAACTGGTGGAGCTGCTCACCGAGCAAACGGGCGTGCGCATCACCGTGGTGCAGCAGCCGCGCGAGCAGCGTCGCATCTGGCTGGAGATGGCACAGAAAAATGCCGATATTCAGCTGGCTCGTTTGCTGGCCGAAGAAGGCTCGCAACAAGCGCGCACGCGTGCGCTGGCCGAGGCGCTGGACTTGCCTATTGATAACCTTGATGAGCTGACCATCGAATGCTTTGACATCTCGCACACCAGCGGCGAGAACACTAAGGCATCCTGCGTCGTCTTCCATCACCACAAGATGCAGAGCAGCGATTACCGCCGCTTCAATATCGAAGGCATCACCGGCGGCGACGACTATGCCGCCATGCGCCAGGTGCTCACGCGCCGCTACAAACCCGTGGCCGATGCGCAGCGCGAAGCAGGCGGTGCCGAGCTGACCGGCAAGCAGCCGCGTTTGCCCGATCTGGTGCTGGTGGACGGCGGCAAAGGCCAGGTCAGCATGGCGCGGGAAGTGTTTACCGAACTGGGGCTGGATCTGTCACGCATCGTGGGCGTGGAAAAAGGCGAGGGCCGCAAGGTCGGCCTGGAAGAGTTGGTGTTTGCCGACGGGCGCGAAAAAGTCTATCTGGGCCACGACTCTGCCGCGCTCATGCTGGTGGCGCAGATCCGCGACGAGGCCCACCGCTTTGCCATCACTGGCATGCGTGCCGCGCGGGCCAAGGTGCGCACTGGCAGCAGCAGCTTGGAAGAGATTCCGGGCGTCGGCCCCAAGAAGCGCGCAAGACTGCTGCAGCGCTTTGGCGGCGTGCGCGGCGTGCAAGATGCCAGCGTTGCTGATCTGATGACGGTGGAAGGCATTTCAACTGCGCTGGCCGAAGAGATCTACCGAGCGTTGCATTGAAAAGTGAGTGCGATTCAGAATCAGCAACAGCGCTGCGCGCCCGTGACACAATGACGCCCATGTTCCTCACCATCCCTACTGTGCTGACCTTGACCCGGATCGTGGCGATCCCGCTCATCGTCGGGGTGTTCTATGCACCTCTGGATCAGCCCACGCGCAATCTTGTTGCAGCCATCATGTTCATAGTGTTTGCTGCCACAGACTGGTTTGACGGTTATCTGGCACGCAGGCTGAACCAGACCTCGGCATTTGGTGCTTTTCTGGACCCGGTTGCCGACAAGTTTCTGGTCTGTGCATCGCTGCTGGTGCTGGTGCACCTGCAACGCGCTGACGTGTTTGTGGCCCTCATCATCATCGGACGCGAGATCGCCATCTCGGCACTGCGCGAATGGATGGCGCAGATCGGTGCCAGCAAAAGTGTGGCCGTGCACATGATCGGCAAGGCCAAGACCATGGCGCAGATGGTGGCCATTCCCTTTTTGCTCTACGACGGTGTGGCGTTTGGCGTGATCGACACCGGCGTCTGGGGGCAGTGGCTGATCTGGATTGCTGCAGTGCTCACGGTCTGGTCCATGGTTTACTACTTGCAAAAAGCGTTGCCAGAAATTCGAGCCCGTCTTTGAGGGCTTGAGGTTGAACTTGAAAAAAGCGCTTGCCAGTCAAGCGCTTTTTGCCATCTGTACAGCAGGCTTTAGCAGTCGGCTGTGGGTTGAAGCAGGCTCAGTGCAGGGCCAAGCCCGCTGCAAATTTTGTCAAGCCTTGTCAATCGGTGAAGGCGACACGAAAGAAGCTTGAAAAAAGCCGCTCCCGATCGAAGAAGTGGCCGAAAAACCGCATAGAATCTGGCCTGTCGCTGGAATGCGCGGCGCGAATCGGCGTATAAAAGTGCCAGCAGCTTCGGTCGGAATGGGAAATTCCTTTCCAAAACTGATAGGCTAGCTTTCGTCTTCATCGCGACTGGTCTTTGCCTCACAAATCTGTGTTTGCAGAGACATTCCATTCACTATTTCTCGAGAGGCATCTTGTGAATAAAACCGAACTGATTGAGCACATCGCTAACAACGCCGACATTTCCAAGGCCGCAGCTGCGCGTGCACTGGACTCCACGATCGACGCAGTGAAGAAAACACTGAAAAAAGGTGGTACAGTATCGCTTGTTGGTTTTGGCACATTTGCAGTTGGCAAGCGTGCAGCTCGTACCGGTCGTAATCCCCGTACAGGCGAGTCCATCAAAATCAAAGCGGCCAAGGTGCCAAAATTCCGTCCGGGCAAAGCTCTGAAAGATGCTTTGAACTGACACCCAGTTTTAGTGGGTCCTTAGCTCAGTTGGTAGAGCGGCTCCTTTACACGGAGTAGGTCGGCGGTTCGAGACCGTCAGGACCCACCACTAAAAAACTAAAGAAATCAAGGGCTTAGAGAAATCTAAGCCCTTTTTCTTTGTCCTTTTTACCAGCCACTCAAGCCGCCGTAAGTCGTCCTTACCCACCGTAATTCGTTGCCTACCAACCCGCCTCGGCGTAGCATGGCGATCGATTTTGGAGGGCACATGGCAGGTAAAAAGCAGTTCCCGAACGGAACATGGCAGTACGTCTTCAAGAAAAAGGGCGTGCTGGCCAAGCCCATCTATCTCACATTTGCCTCGGAGCAAGAGGGCGATGAATATGCCAGGCGGCTGGAGGCACTTCTTGCGCGCGGCATTGTGCCCAGTGAACACCAGACGGCTGGTGCTGTTCTGACCATCGCAGAGCTGGTGCGCGAATACCTGCGGGATGCCCATCCGTCGCTGAAAGACCAGGGATCTCTTCAAACCATTGTTCCCGTGCATGGCCATTTGCCGTTGACTGCCATTAATGCGGCGTGGGTGGATGCATGGATTCAGGCAATGAAGCGCGTCGATCGTGTCGCGCCAACAACGATTCAGGCAAAAGTTGGTGCGCTTGCACGCTGCACGGACTGGGGAATGCGCAAGGGATTCCTGACAATGCCTGACCACGCGCTGCGTTCTTTGCCCAATGGCTACGCGCAATACACCAAGGCGGATGCGGCGGCCGCAGGCGGCGAGCGCCAGGACATAGAGCGCGACAGGCGACTTGAGCCAGGAGAGTGGGAAAAAATTCTGGAAGTGATCGCAGCCGGTGTGCTACCCCGCGCTCAGCGGCCGCTCGTCCTTGAGGGGCGGCGGGATAAGGCTGCCTTGCAATGCATTGCCGTGCTCGCAGTCGAGTCTGCAATGCGTATGCGCGAGATGTACACGCTGACCTGGAGCCAGGTGGACCAGGCGCGCAAGACGGTGTTTCTGGAGAAAACCAAGAACGGCAGCAAGCGGCAGGTTCCCCTGTCTTCCGTGGCCATGGCGGAGCTTGCGGCCTTCAAGCCTGCAGAAGTGCAGCCTGAAGATCTGGTGTTTCCCTTCTGGGACGGTAACGATTCGGCACACGTTCTGCGCGCCACTACCGACTTTCTTTCCAAGCTGTTTGTCGAAATCTTTGAGCGGGCCGGGGCCAAAGACCTGCTTTTTCACGACCTGCGGCACGAGGCCACAAGTCGTTTGTTTGAGAGAACCAAGCTGACAGACACGCAGATCATGAAGATCACGGGCCACAAAAGCCAGCGCATGCTCATGCGATACGCAAACCTGCGTGGATCGACTTTGGCCGACGCCCTTTGGTGAGGCGATCTGCCGTCTGCTTGATGATCACCTGATCTGCATAGCGGGTCACATCGCTGGTCTTGATGATGTAGCGCTGGCCCACGCGCCCTGCAGGCAGATCGCCGTTGGCAATCAGCTTCTCTACGGTTGAAGAGTGCACCTTGAGAATGCTGGCTGCTTCCTGGACTGTGCATGTGTAAGGTGTGCTCATGGTGGCTCCTGTCATGAAAAAGCCCCGCTCTAGGCGGGGCTTGGTGTTGGGGTTGAACGGGTGGCTTATGGCGCCTTGCTTGATTGCGGCAAGGGCTTCAATGGAGTGATGGGCTGCTGCGCCTCGCCCTCGGCGGTCTGTGCTTCCAGAGCGGCAATCGCCGGCGAGAGCAGGCCTTGTGCAGCACTGCGGGCTTGCTCGGTCGTGGTGATGCCGCCGCTGACCATGTTTTGATAAAGGTGGCGCAGTTGAGCGAGGGCTTGTATTTGCAATGCTTGCTTCATGCCCTCATTGTCCGTGAGCCCGGCTGGGCGTGAAGCCAAGTCCTGGGCTGCGCTCTTGCATTGCCTGCGGACATGAAAAACCGTCGTTGCATATGGGTTGGGTGCAGGATGTTTGAATAAGGCTTTCCACCTCAGGGCACAACAATGCGTTTATCAAGACATTCTCTGATTCGTACTGCTGCATTGACCGTGGTTGCCGCGGCAGTGACCACTGCGCTTTCGGGCTGCGCAGTCTCTGTTCCTCAAGGCATTCAGCCAGTCTCTGGTTTCGATGCGGCGCGCTACATGGGCACCTGGTATGAGCTGGCGCGCATCGACCACCGCTTTGAAAAAGGCCTGACTCGGGTGTCTGCGCAGTACAGCCTCAATGACGATGGCACGGTCAATGTCATCAATCGTGGCTACGACGCCGCCAAAAAAGAGTGGCGTCAGGCCAATGGCAAGGCGCGGTTTCTGGGTGAGCCAGACATCGCTGCGCTCAAGGTCTCGTTCTTCGGGCCGTTTTATGGCGGCTACAACGTGGTCAGCCTGGACGATGATTACCAGACCTCGCTCGTGATTGGCGACAGCCGCGACTACTTCTGGCTGCTGTCGCGCAGCAAGACCATCCCCGAACAAAAATTCAGGCAACTGCTTGAAAAAGCACGCTCGCTGGGCGTGGATCTCAGCCGCGTGCAGGTGGTGGCGCAATAGCGTCAACGAGCTGCTCAGCGCTAAAAGCCATTTACGTAACGACCTTGGATTGCGACGCACGCAGGGCGTATTGACTACATTGATCTCATGAAAAAAACACTCGCAACCACCGGCGCAGTCCTGTCTGCCATCGCCATCACCGGCTGTGCCCAGCCGCAGCCTGCAACGCCTGCCGCGCCCATGGTCGGCATGGCCAACCCTGCATCGGTGTACTGCGCCCAACTGGGCGGCAAAACCCGCATCGAGAAGACGGCGGCCGGAGAGCGCGGCATCTGCGTGCTGCCCAATGGCACCGAGATCGACGAGTGGGAGCTATTCCGCCGCGACCACCCGACCAAGTAATCGCGCTCTCGCTCTCGTTTTTCCTCTGGTTTTTGCATCGTTCATGGCTGGGTGCTGACCGCCTTCCGGCTGGCATCCTCACGGCTTCGCGGCGGCACCAGTGCGCAGTGCAAAACGCGGGCATGCACCTCGCTGCGCGGCGGGCGGCAGGCCAGCGTGTGGATGCGGGCGCGCTCCAGCTCCACCACCAGGGCAGCGCCGGGTAGCAGCGCCGCATGGTGCTCGCGCCAAAAGCGCTGCGCCGCCACGCCCGTCCAGGTGGCGCGCCATGGCTCGGTGTGGTGCGGGCCCAGGCGGTCCAGCAGCAGCAACTGCAGCTGAAAAGCTCCGCACAGTGCCGTGCTGGCCTGCGGCGGGGTGCGGCTGAGGAAAAGCGTTCCGGTATGGCGCATGCATGCCTCCTGTTTGGGCAATGAAAAAAGCCCGCGCGGCGTGGGCCGGGCGGGCTGGGTTTTGAGTGAAATCAGGCTCTAGCGCTGATGTATCAAGCGCTGGTAGCTATTAAATTGATAAGATCATGCTGCTTCACCGCAGCTGCAAGCGACCTTGTGTGTGAGAAGCGGACTGGGACTGCGCTGCGGCTTGCTGCTGCAGGGCTTGCCGCTCGGTGCGCTCGGCCAGGCGCTGGGTGCAGGCCGCCGCCAGCTTGGCTAGCGTGGCATCGCTCACCATCAGGTCGGTGCGAATGGCCTGGGTCAGCTGCGGCAGCGTCATCAGCATGGCGCCAGCTTCCATGGGCTTCACATAGGGGACGAGTGCATCGCCCTGGCCTTGGGTGAATGACAGCAGCAGGCGGGTGAAATGCGCTGGCTCGTCGCCCTGCATCGCGGCATCGAACACGGCTTGGTAAACCTGCAGCGTGGCCGCATGGGCCAGCTGGCGCGCATGCTCCATGCGGCGGGCGTCGGGTTGCTTGGCATAGCCGCCGGTCTGGCGAATGCTGGGCAGTACCTCGCTGGTCACCCACTTGGCAAACTTGCGCGCCTCGGGCTTGCGGCTGCGCAGCACGAGGGCGTAGAGGCCGGATTCGCTGATAAACAGCATGCTTCCGCCACGCTCTAACGGTTCGTTATACCGCTCGTCTTCGTCGATGTGATCGCTGATTGCCTTGCTGGTGTTGCGGTAGCCGAGGGCTTCGCAAACGTCGTTGGCGACAAACCAAGGTTGGTTGTTGCGCGTGGTGACGCGAACGGCATGCGTGCCGAAGTTGAAGGGGGTGATGTCAGCCATTACGGCCTCCTTGCGGTCATATTTGCTACAACCACCGCCATCGCTTCCCAACAATTGGCGGTGACTCGAAGGGTTGGGAAGACCGGGACCGCTTGCGCGAACCGGCGAGCCTCGCGGCTCACCCTCCGAGCCACCATAAAACTGGGGCCACAGACGACAAAGCCGCACGACTGCGGTTCAGGTGCGGCTTTGTCGCCGCAAGCGGTATTCAGGCTTCCCAACCTGATCACGCTTTACTGGCGTGACGGTGTGGAGTGTAGCGCAGCCAGCCTCCAATGTGTCAACAACTCGTTACGAGTCGTGTAACCTGCTGCTTTTTTATGGAGGCGGGTGTGGCAGAGAAAAAGAAGGTAGCTCAATTTATTCCAATGACCAGTACGCAAGCAGCAATTGGCGGCGGTGCGCTTATTGGTTTCTTTGCGCTTTGGTTTTTATGGGCTGCTGTAGGGGATAAATTTATTTGCTGGATTGGCGGAAAAGATAATTTATCTGGTTGGGTGCAGGCGATTGGTTCTATTCTTGCTGTATTGGGAGCAGGTTCTTTTCCTTTGATTCACCACAAATATGTTGAGAAGGAGAAGAAGAAAGACAAGGCGGATTCAAATGTGAAGTGCAACACCTGCAACCGTTAAGGTCAGCAGATGTCAGCAAGTCGTTCGTCCTATCGCCAACTTCAACCAGAAGACAGAGTCACCATAGCCAGTTTGCTGCTGCAGCGTCATAGCGTACGCAGCATTGCGCGTTTGCTAGGGCGCAGTGCCAGCACCGTCAGCCGTGAGATTGCTCGCAACTCAGTATCCAGCGATGGATATGCCAGCAGGCAAGCGCAACAGCAGTGGCTTTACAGAAGACGCAGCACAAGATCTGATCCCAAGCTTCATTCACAAGGGATCTTGTGGTTCTTGGTATTGCATTTCTTGCGTTTGCGTTGGTCACCAGAGCAAATTGCGCTGACACTTGCACGCCTGTACCCCAAAGGCCATGAGCTACGCGTGTCGCACGAAACCATCTACAACTGCATCTATGCCCAGCCCGTGGGTGAGTTGCGCAAGGAATTGATTGCCACTTTGCGCCATGCTCACAACAAACGGCTGCCCCGTAGCAAAGGACAGGATCGTCGTGGACAGATCCCAGACATGCTCAGCATCCACGTACGTCCGCCTGAAGTTGAGGATCGGCAGTTCCCAGGGCATTGGGAAGGTGACCTCATCAAGGGTGCTGGCAATGCAAGTGCCGTAGGCACCTTGGTCGAGCGCACCAGCCGACTGCTCATGCTGGTCAAGTTGCCTGCGTTCAAACCAGCCAGTGCAGCCAATGTCATGCAAGCCTTTACAGATAAGCTGCTGGGCATTGCGCAGCCCATGCGCCAAAGCATGACGTACGACCAGGGCAAGGAGATGGCGCTACACAAGCAATTGACCGCCAACACGGGCGTGGCGGTGTACTTCTGTGACCCACACAGCCCGTGGCAGCGTGGCTCCAACGAGAACATGAATGGCTTGGTGCGCCAGTACCTGCCCAAAGGCATGGATCTGAGCATCTACAGCCAAGAGCAACTCGATGCGATTGCTGATGAAATCAACAACCGCCCTCGCAAGGGCCTTGGGGTACGATCACCGCTGTCGGTTTATCGAGAGCTACTGATCAACTCTCCCCAGCACTCCACCCTCATCCATTGAATTCAAGGGTGTTGCACTTCACATTTGAATCCGCCAACTTTTATCATCTACGCGTGAAGCGATCGGCCCACAAGAATTTCCAAGTATTCAAGACTCTAAGATTTCTGTCATTCTTCCAGAGCATTTCAGCCTCAAGGATTTTGCAGAACGCCTGCTTGCACTTCAATCGATATATTCAGAGCTTTGCGCACTTTTTAATGTATCTGAGGTCGATCATCCGCTGCGCATTGGAAAGGTGGAGTCGGGTAGCCTTTGGGCACTGCTTTTTGGTAATACCAGAATTGTTGAAATGATGGCGTCATTCATTGAGCGAAGTGCTTCCTGGGCCTACCGAAACTTCACGACTGAAGGTAAGTTGAGCGGTTTGCCCAGAAAAGTGGATGCGATTGATGCCATGCTGGATTTGACCAAGCGGCTCGAAGAATCGGATATCGATGTTTCAGGAATGAAGCACAACATCGAAAAGGCTGCGTTGACACTTTCAAAGGACCTGGCGACTTTGATTGACGGGCAGCCGAACATCACGGTCAACGATGAAAAGTTGTCTCTTCACGATGCAGTGAATCAAGCCCTTCTGGAGGGGCGCGCAGTGCGGTTGCTGGGGTCGAAAGCTGCGGGCTCGTCTAGCGAAGAATAGGCCGATACCTAGCGAATCTTCCTCAGCTTGGCACATTACCATTTGCTGCTGCGAACTTACAGTTCGCGGTTTGGCTTTGCCCAGCTGTCGCAGGGAGAGGTCTTAAAACTCGCTGCTGATGCTCCAGCAGCAGCCGCGTGCAGAGCGTGCAGACAAAAGCATCCCTGTCGGGTGCCGTCCGGTACAAGTCCACCAGTCGCCGCAACTTGAATCCACCATCAAAATTCAGCACATCTGAAATGGCGTTGTCGTCAGTCACGATGGAATTGAGGGTGTTCATGGTAGTCCTTGTGATGCAGTGTTTTTTTGAGACATGGCTTTTTGCAGTAACTGCATGAAAGGCAGTTGATATTGCTCAAGGGCGGGCCACCCTCCCGGGCTACGCTTGAAGTTCCGCAACTTCAACCCGAGAGGGCTACCCATGACAATTCAGTTTGATGAGAACTTGATGGCTGCAGCAGCGTTGGCCGATCGCTATATCGAGATCGTGCTGTCCAAAAATCCAGAACTTTTGGTGGGCAGTATTTTTAGGAAGAAATTGGGTGATGCCGGCACGGCGGCATCAGAGATGGCTGATTTCCGACTGCAACTGATCAACCAGCTTTCTCAGCAACCTTTACCGAGCTTTGAGGAAGATTGATTTCTTTCTTGCAAGCCTTGTAGGCCTGCGCGACTTCTTGTCCAAAGTGTTGTCCGTGGTGGCTGTCGCATTTGAATTTAAAAACAGCGATCAGCGGCAGCAGTGCTTTGATCAACATAGGTCTGAGCTTTCATGAATAGAGCCCGCCGGGTCTGGAACCTTGCGGGCTTTTGTGTGAGAGGGAAGGGGAAGTGGTTGGGTGAAGTGACTGTTTCAAGTAATGCCCGTCAGCTTGGCCAGCTCTGCCAGCCGCTGGTGGCCCATGGCCATTTGCTGCTGTCGGTCGCGAAGTCGGTCCAGCAAGGCTGTGCCTTTGGCGTGCCAGTCGGCACTCAGCACCATATCGGTGGGCAGGTTGCGCAAGGCCAGCAGGTCGCGCTGTTGATCGGCGTTGAGGTTGCGCAAGTCTCGGGAGAGCAGGGCCTGCTCGCCCGCCAGTCGCACCAGCTCGTCGTGGTCTGAGGTGTCTGTCATGAGTGCTCCTTGGTGATTAAAAAAGCCCGCCAGGTCTTGAACCTTGCGGGCTTTTTTGTGGGTGGTGGCTTCTGAATTTGTGAGCGCGCTGCGCTTGCTCTATCTGCATTTGAAAGTAGTTTGATGCTGAAAGGTTTGTACAGCTTGCGCTAGCTGCTTTGCTTTCAATAGCGCGTAGCAGTTGGCTGCGCTGGCGGTCGCGGTGCTGCAGATCTTGCAGCACGGTGTCGATGGGGTGCATGTGGGCTGTTCACGGTTTGGCTGGCTGGCAGGGAACGGCAGCTCAGGGGTTTTCGCGCAGGCATTGCACGGTGTGGGCGTCCAGCCATTCGGCGTGCATGCCAGGGCAGGCGAATTCGTCGCGCACGGATTTGGTGAGGGTGGTGGGCTCATCCGCCTGGGCGCTGGGCGTGGCCAGCCACAGTACGCCCATGAAGATGGCTGCGACGAGGATCAAGGATTCAATGATTTTTGCCATGATGTTTCTCCGTTCTGGCGCTTATCTGTCAAGCGCATGTAGCTATCAAAATTGATGAGGTTGAGCGTTTAAAGCGGCCAGGCTTCGGGTGTGGTAGCGATGACGACTGCCACGCCGATGAGGCAGAAGATGCCCAGCAAGGTGAGGCCCCATTGCGCGGCGATCAGTAGCTTTGTTCCAGGGCCGGGGCTAGCAAGAGCAGGGCTGCGAGCAGCAGCACCAGTGCAATGGTGGGGATGTGTGGCCATTTCACAGGCCTCCCTTCTCGCGCAGGCGCTGCACGAGGTCTTCATCAACGGGCTGAGGGACGGTGCTGTACAGCATGAAATCTCCTTGAGGCGAGAGGCAGGCCCGCTTTACGGGCGGGGGCGAATAAAAAAGACCAGTGCTCTTGCGAGCAGGCGAAACCAACGAAGGGAGCGGAGTGAATGCGCTTCGCGCTCTGGCCGGGAAACGGTGGGCTGCTTTGCGGCAGCGCCATCAAGAAAGAGTGCAGGCCCGGCTTGCGGTCTGTCGGTGGCGGCATTGCATTGCCAAGGTCCACACCCGGCTGGCACTCTTTCTTGATGACCCCGCTTCGTCCCTGCGGGTAAGGGCACAGGTCTGTAGCTACCTGTTGCTGTGAATTTTACTGGTGTTTTGATCAGTGCTGTGCATTTGTACAGTAGTTTAGATTTGGCCTGTACAGCGAGTCAACAGGGTTGTGCGCAATGTGTTGCGTGGCTGCACTAAGTGGTTGAAGGCAAAGAAAAAGCCCACCGGCGTTGCGGGTGGGCTTGGAGTTAAAGGCCGATGCCTTGCGGCGTGCCTGAGGAAGTAGAGGGAGGGATGAGAACCTCAGGCTCGGCAAAAAACCGTGATGGGGGCAGTCACCATCGGGTGTGATCGCTTGGCAGCAGACTCATAGTCTGTGCGCTGCGCCTGGTGCAAGCGTATTTCTGGACGGGGATTTGAGCAATACCCTGCGCCGTAAACGATCACACCCGATGGCCCCGCTTGACCCTGCGGGGGAAGAGGTCGCGCTTCAGGCCCGCGGGGCCGGGGAGGCTACATGGGAAATTCTCCGGGCAAAAAAAAGCCTACCGCTGGGTGGGCTGAACTCCCGCTGGCCGCAGGCCGTGGTTCATCGGCCTGCGGCTTTCTTAGCGTTGGAGGCTAGACATAGGGCACGCCGTAGTGGTCGTAAACACGGCGGCCGTATTCGTCGGTGTATTCGGGCAGCGTGCTGCCTTCATAGTGGGGCGCGTTTTCCAACTGCTCCTTGGTGACGGAGACCACATAGCCGCCCAGCCCGGAGTCGTATTTGAGGCTGTCCCAGGGCAGGGGGTAGAGGTCGGTGCCGATGCCGAGAAAGCCGCCGAACTCCATCACGACATAGCGAACCTTGCCGGTGAGCTTGTTGATCATCAGTGAATCGATGGAGCCCAGCTTGTCGCCATTGGGGTTGTAGACGTTGGTGCCATTGACACGATCGGATGAGATGACAGGTGAGGCTAAGTGCATTCCTGCTCCTTTCTTTGCGTGGTTCAGAACAGCGCTGGCGCACTGGGCCAGCGCTGAGGCGCGCACTTTCAGTGCTGAGGTGTCTTGTGCTGCTGCCCGGGCTGCTGCGGCGCAGGGTTTTTCTGCTGGCCTGGGGTTTGCTGCTGTTGCTGGCCGGGCTGGTTGGTGCTCTGGCCTGGCTGGCGTTGGCCGGGGTTTTGCTGCTGTTGCTGCTGCTTGTCCTGTTGGTTAGGGCTGTGCTGCTGGTTGGATTGCTGCGTCATTTCCTTCACTCCTTCAGGTTGGTGATCGGCAAACCGGGTTGGCTTGTCGTGGGTTCATGGTCGCCGACCTATGGAAAACCCTTTTGTAGGAGAACGCGGCGCAAGCCTGAATTGTGTGAGTTGGCTGCCATTACGTAGCATTTGGTTTACGTTTGAGGCGGAACTCTCGATATTGCTCACAGGATTCAGCATAAGTCTCTGTGAGTTTCTGGGCTCAATCAGCTCGGGCTGTCGGCTCTGAGTTCGGCTCTGACTTCGCCTGAGCCCTGCGAAAGTCCACGGGCAGCGGAAATGTCGGACTGGTCTTGAGCAACTCCTGCAATTGCAGGATGAAGGCCTTCTGGTCCTTGATGCCAGAGGTCATATAGAGCCACGTTGCGGCGGGCATTGACAATGGGGCGCGGCCGTAGATCTCGGCTGCCCAGTTCAATGCAAGAAAAATGGAGTCGTTCATGCCAGTACCTTTGAAAAATGTGTCAGCCGAGGCAATTGAGAGGGCCTTGGAGAAAGTGTTTGCGGAAATGCACGGCAAACCTGTGAGTGTGAAAATTGCAGAGTTGAAATTCGACCCGAGGCAGGGTCGTTCTGATGTGGCTTTGTCGGTGTGCGATGAAGCGACGGACGATCTGTTTACAGGTTTCTAGACTCTGCTCACAGGGAAGAAAGAGCCGATGCCCAAGCGGGCGTGCCAGGGGAAATGGAGGTGAGGGAGGGCAGAGAGGCCCCTGGCTCGGCGAAAACTGTTCAAACCGCAGCGCCCTGGTGCAAGGCGCTGTGGTTTGGCCCCGATGCGCACGGGGCGGGCGGTGCCGGGATTCCAACCGGCGTTGCCGTTCTTGCTCTTGGCCGCATTCGCCTCACCCTTTTGACCGTGTACGCCCTTTGGCGGCTGGTTACGGCAGGGATGCCGCGCAGAGCAGCGGCCGTGCCCGCTGATGCGATGGAGCCCGGGGACGCTCCGCATGGGTGGAGCGAACGACATGGGCGTGCGGTGCGAGAGTGGATGGAAAAGGGTGGGATCCGCTCGCTGTAATAACATCTGGACTCCAACATCACAGACTTCTTACAGGAGGGATCCCATGAATCAGAGTTCGCAGCGCCCGGAGCCGTTTACGCAGGTGCCATTGCACAGGCCAAGCTCTCCACCAGCGCCGCCCCCACAGCAATAAGGTGCATTCATGGATCGCGATCAGATTGAGTTCGACGTCCACTTTGGCTACTGGTACAACGTGCTGTGCGAGAAGTTCTATGCGCGGTGCGATCTCGTGCTCAATCTGATTCAGCTGATTGGCGGCAGCGCCGCCGCTGCAGGTGTTGTCTCGTCCAACTCCATCCTCATCAGTGCCAGCGGTGTCTTGCTGGCGACTGCAGCCGCGTTTTCGCTCGCGTGGCAGCCGGGCATCAAGTCAGAGCGGCACCGTCTGGCCAAAGATTGCTGGCTGGACCTGAAGGCTGAAATGCACAAGTACGGCGATGGCGAACTGGTCGCGGCTTGTGCGCGCCTGCAAAAGCAGGAAACAGGCATGACCTCCTTGAACCTGCCCGCCGTGAACGCGGCAATACGATCACTTGGTCGAAGCGATGGATTCGCCGAGCTGACGGGGTGGCAGCGCTTTGTACAGCGCGTTGCCATGTGACCCTTTTCCATCCACTCTCTTGTTAAAGACCGGGCCTGACCCGGTCGATACCGTGGTGCCCATCGCGTCTGCAACCTCTGCTGCACTCCCTTGATGCCAACTGCGCGCTAGCGTTGGTGGCGTTGGCCTTGTGTTGAGGGGGCTTGGGTGTGCTGTGGTGGTTGCGGCGATGGGATAATTACACCAATTGTGTAAATGCATGTCAACACGTTTTGTGTATTTACGTGATTTTTTTGTGTAGTTTGAGCTGGCTGGGCGTAAAAAAGCCCGCTGCTGCGGGCTTGGTGGGGTGTGTCACGGGCTGGTTTCGACCCTCAGCGGTCATTCGACAAGCTCCTTGTGCACAAAGAGATGGTAGGGCGGGCCATCCACTTGGATTTCGCCTGGGACCGGAAAACCATTTGCGCAGCAGTCAATTTCAACATACTCAAGATACCCAGAGCTTCCCGCAAACAAGAGGATTTCTAGCGTCTTGTCTTCATCAATCAGATAGAAATCGGCCTCAAAAATTAAGCCATAACGGCCTATTGATACCAATGGGGCGATGTTCGCGTCTGACTTTATACGCACAGCAAAGCTATTACATCCGCAGGTGCAGAAGTCAAAGAGCTCCGCATTTTCAAATTGCTCTGCTAACGATTCGGGCTTTGGGAAATCGCACTTCTGCAAAATGAATTTTTGCCAGAATTTTGCTCTGGAAAGATCATTGATCACTGTGGTGCCCTATTGCTTGAAATCAATGGAATGAGCTTGCATCTATTGTGCTCTAGCCTATCCTTCGTCAAATCATGAGCTGAAGTGAGTGTCTGCAAATGGCCGAAACCAGAAGTGCTGTTAGTTAAGGCGGTTGCTTTTCAGCCCAGTTGACTGGGTTACAACTTCTGGCCGTTCCAAGCCCAGACGACTCGGCCCAGCACGCGCACCTGATGGTCGCCATTCAACTCATCCACGGTCTTGATGTTGGGGTTATCCGAGCTGACTTCCAAGTTACCGGTCATGCGCATGCGAACGCGCTTGATATAGGTCTGGCCGTGCACGTCCAGCACATAGACGCCTTCGTGGCTGGCGGGGTCGCGCGAGCCTACGTCGACCAGCAGCACATCGCCGTCGCTGAAGGTGGGCGACATGCTCTCGCCTTGGGCGTGAATGAACTTCAGCTCCTGGATATTACCGGGCTTGATGTACTGGTTGATCCAGTGCGCGGAGAGGGCCAGGTCGCCCACCACATAGTCCGCGTCGAGCGTGTCATTGCCTTTGCCCATGCTGCCGCTATTGGCCAATAGCGGAATTCGAATCAGGTCGTGAGGTTCTATTGCTGGCAGGACCTCTGCCAGGTCATCGCTTAAGGCTGCTCGTACAAAGCGAGGGCCGGTGCCTTCCAGGATGTAGGCAGACGAAACTCCAAACAAGCTCTGCGCTTTGGCGGCTGCCTTGGCTGAGACGCCACGAGTTCCCCAGTTGGTGACGGTCTGAGCGGACTCGTTCATAGCATCTGCGAGCTTCTGTGGGCCGCTAATTTCTGCATTGACTTCGCGCGCTGCACTGAGCAGACGTTCAAAGGTTTGGTGCTTCTCTTTTGACATAGGCGGATTGTTCTGGAATTACACAATCTGTGGCTACACAAAAAGATTGATAAAAATACACTCAATGTGTAGGATTGGGTGGTGACCGATATCGAACTCATTGCTCACCATGGAGGTCCGGCGAAATTTGCCCGGCTGCTTGGCCTCACCGGAGCAAAAGGCGTACGCCGCGTATGCAACTGGAAAAGGCGCGGAATTCCGGCTGCTGTGAAGGTCGCGTTTCCTGCAGTGTTTCGATTGCAGTTTTGGCCCGAGCTGGCTTCTCAGCCCCCATCCGGCCAGGAGGCTGCTCATGGCTGATATCACAAGCCCAGCCATCGCTGCATGGCCTCTTTCAGTAGGTCTGAAAAAGCGCTCGCAAGGATGCCGCCCACAGCAATTACCAGTGCCCACACCCATTTCTGTAAACGGCCGATCAGGCTGTTTGTGCGCTTGCTTTCGAGCAGTTGCTGTGCATACAGGCGCCCCTGCAACGTGGGGGCGAATGCACTTAGGTCATCAATTTCATTGGCAGCAGTCTGGCTGCTGCGATGCACGTGGCCTGTGGCCATTCCCGCTTCTATCAATTCGGCTGCTGCTTCCCAGTCTTCTCGTGCAGGGGCTTGGCCGCTCAACAAACGAAGGTGGGTGTCTGTGAACTCTGATGAACGTCTTTTATGGATCATTTTCTCGTTGAGCATGTTCATGTCGAATGTGCTGGTGAAGGGTGGTGCGCTGCATCGCTTCTGGCCGGATCACTTCGCGCCGCCGGAAATCTGCGTGAAGCAGGCACTTCGGGAGCCTGTGCCCAAGCGTTTGCCGCGCGAATCCAACTTGCCTGAACTGGCGAAGGGGGCGGCAGATGACACTGCACGATGAACTACCAGTTGTGCCTGATTTGGAGAGGATGAGGGTCTTCAAAGGGCAGGATCTGGACCTTGCGCTTGCAGGTGTCGCAGAAGCAGTAAATGCCGCTGGTCCGCAGGATGCTTTTGTCCTTGCGGATATCGAGGCACGGCTGACACAGGAAGTGCGGGGGCTCATCGCTGCGCTCACTCAGTTCAGCGGCAACGCGGAGCTCATACGCAAAGAAATCCCCGACAGTGCCCACTTTACGAATCTGGTAACGAGCTTGCTCGTTCTGATCGGCTTCCAGCTTTCGCACGCGCTCGGAAAGGGTCTGGATAAGCCCATCTTTTTCGATGATGGCGCCGAGTACTTGCATGAGCTGAATTTGTGCCTCAGCGATTTTGTTCGTGAGGTCGATCTGGATGGTCGCCGTTTTCTGGCGATCGCGCTCATCGACAAGCAGTCGGGTGAGTTGAGCAGCGCCCGCGACGGAGCTGACCAGTGCTGATACGTCCATTGATGCCCTCTCTCTTTAGATGTCTTGGCTGTTTCTGCACAGCCATCGTATCCAAGAGCAAGGGAAGTTTCATTTCGACCCCGAAGCCTCACGTCAGCACCCGCACGGCCACGCGCTGCAGCTCTTCGATGACGGGCATGGGCACGCTGCCGGTGCGCAGCATTTCGTGGATGCACTGGTTGTTCCAGCGGGCGACTTTGCGGGTGGTGAAGCTGTCGCGGCCTTCGACGTCTAGGACGAAGACGATTTGCTGCAGCAGCAGCTCCATGGCGTGGGCCCACTCGGGTGTGGGTGCGATGGGGGTTTGCTTGGCTGTCTGCGCGGCAGCGGCCAGTGATGCGCCAGGGATGTGAGGTGTGGTCATGAGAAGCAGTGTCTCTTTCCCTCCCCACGCGAACAATGGCGAAACAGGCAGCCAAAGTGACATGCGGACGCCTGCCGATGTGTCTGATGCCGCGTATCTGATTGCGCACAACCATCCAGGCGGGGTGCGCGTGCTGGCCGAGCGCATGGGCGTGAGCGCCAATACGCTGCAGAACAAGCTGAACCCGAACAACACGACGCACCATCTGACTCTGCGCGAGTCCGTGGCGCTGCAGGTGATGTCGGGCAATCCAGCGATCTTGCTGGCCATGGCTGCGGCCCTGGGCTACACCTGCGTGCCCGCGCTGCCGGACCAGGCCGCGGGCGACCCGGTGGAGGCGTTTGTGGCCCTGCAGCAGGAGGTGGGCGAGTTCACCTCCGCAGCGGCAGACGCTTTTCGTGGCGGCAAGGCCATGGTGAGCCGCAACGAGATCAAACGGCTGCAGTACCGCTACAACGAGCTGATATCTGCCTTGAACCAGCTGCTGGCCACGGCGGCAGCGCGTGTGCCGGCGCCGGTGGAGGAGGGCTGATATGCATATCCAGCTGAGCGCGCGGGTGCTGAACCAGGCGGAGCTGCTGCGGCAGATCCACGGCCTGACAGGCCCGCAAGCGGCCAAGGCCTATGCCAAGGCGCTGAACGATACGGGCTTCGAGATCCGCCGTGCGATGCAGGATGAGATGCGTGCGGTGTTCGACCGGCCTACGGATTACATCCTGCGCAGCCCGTTTGTGCGCATGGCCACGGCCGCCAGGCTGAGCGTGACGATCGAGCCGACCTATATGGGCGGCAAGGGGATCGATCCGCAAAAGATTCTGGATGCCCAGGCCTGGGGCGGCCGCCGGCGCGACAAGCGCAGCGAGGTGGCGCTCAAGCGTGCGGGCATTTTGCCTGCTGGATATCAGACGGCGATTCCGGCCACGCCATACCCCGGCAGCGATGACGGCAAGGGCAACTTGCGCGGGCCGTTTCTGGTGCAGCTGATCAGCTACTTCCAGGCGTTCGGCGAGCAAGGCTACAAGGCCAATATGAGCGACAAGGGCTATCTGCGCGTGCACCGCGGCACCAAGAAGCAGGGTGGTCGCCGCTATTTCGTTGCCTATGGCAAGACACGCGGCGGCCCGCGCATCACCCAGAAGGGTGAGCAGGACGAGCGCACAGCGCACCTGGCGCCTGGCATCTGGGCGGCCAGCGGCACGGGCGGCGCCGATGTGCGCCCGGTGCTGATGTTTGTGCGGCCGGGCCGTGGGTACCAGCCGCGCTTTGACATGGACAAGGTGGCCAGGCGTGCCGACGCCACGGCCTATCTGGAGCGCCGTATCCGCTACCGCTTGCGCGAGGCCGCAGGCGTATGACTTCAATGAATAAAGCAATGAATTTGAGCGCAGGCGCAACGCCCGGCGCAGTGATATCTGGAGGTTTGACCATGCAGCCATCCCAACCCCGTGTGACCGGCAAAGACACCAGTGCAGAGGCCTTTGCCGCGCTGGGTAACGAGACGCGCCGCCGTCTGCACGAGCGCCTGTACGAGTCGCTGCGCCATGCCCACCAGCACGGTGTGCGTGACATGAGCCGCAGAGAGCTGCGCGACTACCACAACGAGCAGACGGGCGAGTGGCTGGAGTTGTGCAGCGTGGCCAGCACCGTCAATGCCCTGCTGGCTGCCGGACGGCTGGAGGAGGGCGCTGCGCGCCGCTGCAGCCTGTCGCCGCGCCAGCGTGACGTGATGCCTGTGCGCTGCAAGGCGCGCCAAGTGGCTTTGGCTTGATAGAGAGAAGAGTATGAGCACGATCATGATGTCGGCCTGCTGGCCCTTGCAGGACATGTCGGCAGCACAAAAGGCAGTTCTGATATCGCTGGCGGATCAGGCCAATGACGATGGCTATTGCTGGCCGTCTGTCAAAACCATCACGGTGCGCACATGCCTGTCTGAACGGGCGGTGCAGCGTGCCATTCGATGGTTGGAATTGGCGGGAATTTTGCGGTCAAGCGAGCGCAAAGGCACCTCGACCGTGTACCAGCTGACCCCCGCCGCATATGCACCCCCGCACGAGGTGCCCCCCGTACCAGCGACACCCCGGGGTGTCTCAGTGGCACCCCCGCCCCCGTCACAGTGGCACCCCACCCCCGTACCAGCGGCACCCAAACCATCAATGAACCATCAATTGAACCGTAATGAACCAAAAGACAAGCGCGTGACCGCGCCGACCTTTGTCGTTCCGGACTGGATCAACCGGGCTCACTGGGATGCCTGGCATTCCTGCGCCAAGCGCAAAAAGGCGACCGATGCGCAAAAGCAGATGGCGGTGGACAAGCTCGATGCCTGGCGACGCGAGGGCGTGGATCACGCTGCCGCGCTGGAGAACGCCGCCATTGCTGGCTGGCAGGGCTTGTTCAAACCCGACATGGCACCTGAGGCTGGCCGCCGCAACGGCAGCCGCCAGCCAGCCAACAACCACAAGCATGCCGGTGCAGCCGCAGCCATCTTCGACGGAGTCTGGGAATGAGAAACATCGCCAACTTTGCAGACCACGCCATGCGAGATCCGCAGCCCTATCGCGATACAGCCGAGGAGGTGGCGGAGGCATCGCTGCAGGCGGTCAGCCTCGTGATCCGCAAGCTGTTCATGCTGCTGCACGGCTCGTACGGCAGCCTGTTCACCAGCAAGTTCGCCACGGGCCAGATGGCTGGAAGGCACGACAAGGGGACCATCTCGGCCATGAAGGTCTGGGATGCCAAGCTGTCGCGCTTTCCCGCCACCGTGGTGGAGCAGGCTGCCTCTCGCCTGGCTGCCGAGCATGCGGACTTTCCGCCCAATCTGCCGCAGTTCGAGCAGATGTGCGATGCCGTCATGCCGCGCCAGACCTATGTCCAGGAACAGGGCCTGCCCGCCTTGCCCGCGCCCGTGGCCGCACCGCCTGTGAAGGTCAACCTGCAGGAGCGCAACGATGGCAAGGACTGGGCGCGCCGCATCGTGGCCCGCATGGAGCAGGGCGACACCAGCATCTCGTACTACTCGGGCAAGTCGGCCCGCGTGGCCCTGGGCCTGGAGGTCAAGGTCTGATGGTGCGCTGCACAAAAAATGAGCAGGTCGAGGGCCGCGGGTCCTTCCCGCGAGCCTCTGAAGCGGGTAATTCGAGCCGCGTTGTCGGACTGTTTCGTGAGTTTCCTAGGGGGGTTAAGTGAAGGTTCTGCCTTATTTGGATGCTATCGTTTCGCAAGCAGAGTTTGCGCAGATGGTGGGTGTCAGCGAAGCCAGCATCAGCAAGCGCGTGAGCGAGGGCGTGTTGACCCGTGGTGAAAACGTCCACGCCTGGTTGGTGGGCTACTGCGAGCACCTGCGCGACCAGGCTGCGGGCCGGATCGGCGAGACCCTGGGCCTCGACCTGGTCCAGGAACGCGCCGGCCTGGCCAAGGCCCAGCGCGAGGCGCAGGAGCTGAAGAATGCCGTCGCCCGTGGCGAGTTCGCGCCCATCGGCATCCTGGCTGATGTACTCGGGCTGGCCAGCTCGGCCATCGTCGATCGCATGGACCAGTTCGAAGGTCAGGTGCGCAAGGCCTGCCCGGACCTGCCGCAAGAGGTGCTGCTGATCGTGCTGCGCATCATGGCCGACGCGCGCAACGAGTGGATCCGCTCCACCTGCCAGCTGGTCAACAAAGAGGTCGAAGCCATGGCGCAGTTCGACGCAGACGAGGCCGCAGCATTTGATATCAGAGCAGGCAGCGGCGAGGAGGGCGACACCGCATGAGCGCACCTCTCAGCTCCGAAGCCATGGTCGCCATCCAGGCAGCAGCCGCGCTGGGCCTGTCCAGCCTGCGGGCCGATGCGCCGCAAACCCTTAGCGAATGGGCGGCAGAGCACTTTCTGCTGGCGGGCGAATCCAGCCACCAGAAGGGCGGCTGGGTCGGCTGGCCCTTTCAGCTCGGCATTCTGGACTTCATGAGTGACGACCGCATCGAAGAGCTGGCCGTCAAAAAGAGCAAGCGCGTGGGCTATACCAAGATGATCACCGCCTTCGTCGCCTACAACATCGCCCACCGCCGCCGCAAACAGGCGCTGTGGCAGCCCACCGACGACGACCGCGACAGCTACGTCAAAAGCGAGATCGAGCCCGTGCTCGACGGCGTGGCCGCCGTGCAGGCCGCGCGCCGCCAGGGCAAGGGGGTGGAGGACACCATCAAATACAAGCCCTTTCGCGACAGCGTGCTGCACCTGCTGGGCGGCAAGGCCGCGCGGGCCTACCGCCGCATCACCGTGGCCGTCTCCATCCTCGACGAATGGAGCGCCTTCGACCAGAGCATCGAAAAATCTGGTGACCCCGGCAGCCTGGCCAAGGGCCGGCTGGAAGGCGCGCCATACCCCAAGTTCGTCGGCGGTAGCACGCCTCGCGTCAAAGGCATGTGCCATGTGGAGCGCGCCTGCGAAGAATCCGACGCCTACGTCCAGTACCACATCGAATGCCCGCGCTGCAGCGCGGAGCACCCGCTCGTCTGGGGCAGCAAAGAGCTGCCCTACGGCTTCAAATGGGTCAAAGGCCAGCCCGCCAGCGTGCACCACGTCTGCCCCCACTGCCTGCAGAGCCTCACCCAGGCCGACTATCTGCCCGGCGGCTGGCCGCTCACCGGCACCTGGGTCTGCAAAAAGACCGGCCGCCGCTACGGCGCAGACCGCATCTGGCGCGATGCTGCGGGCCAGCCCTGCCGCCCGCCGCGCACCCTGGGCGTGCATGTCTGGGCCGCCTACAGCCCCCAGCGCACCTGGGTCAGCATCGTGGACGAGTTTGAGAAGGCACACCGCGCCCTGCAGGCGGGCGACGTGGGGCCCATGACCGGCTTCACCAACGAAACCTTGGGCGAGACCTGGGAGCTCAAAGGCGACAGCAGCGACGAACACGCCCTGCAGGCCCGGGCCGAAGACTACCCCCTGGGCCGCGTGCCCGCCGGCGCGCTGCTGCTCACCGCCGGGGTCGACGTGCAGCGCGACCGGTGGGAGATCGCCATCTGGGCCTGGGGCCGCGGGCTGGAAAGCTGGGCCATTGCCCACCAAGTCATCCAGGGCAACCCCGCCAGCGAGGCCGACTGGGAGCCCGTCACCCAATACCTGCAGCAGCGCTACGTGCAGGCCTGGCACGGCGGCAGCCTGGGGCTGAGCGCCATCAGCATCGACTCGTCCGACCAGACCCAGGCCGTCTACAACTGGGTGCGCAGCGCGCAAGGGCAGCTTGCCGGCCTGCGCGCCATCAAGGGCGACAACAACGACAACCGCAACATCGTCGGCCCCAGCAGCCTGCAAGAGGTCAACTACCGTGGCCGCAAGATATCGCACGGCATCAAGCTCTGGCTGGTGGGTGTGGACAGCGCCAAAGACCTGCTGCTGGGCCAGCTCGCCATCGACAAACCCGGCCCCGGCTACGTGCACACCAGCCAGAAGCTGCCGCGCGAATGGTACGAGCAGCTCACCGCAGAGCAGCGCGTGCTGGTCAAGGTCAATGGCAAGGACGTGTACCGCTGGGTCAAGCGCAGACCTCGCAATGAGGTGCTCGACGCTCGAAATTATTCTCTGCACGCCGCCATGTGCCTTGGCATCCACAAATGGCCCGAGGCCCGCTGGCTGCAGCTGGAGCAAACCGTGCAGCCCCCGCAAGACCTCTTCAACACCGCACCGGCCCAGGCCGCTCAGCCAGAGAAGCAGGGTGATGAAGCAGCGCCGCCACGCGCGCCAGCACGGCCCAGCCCGTCGCGCCAGCTGGCGGACGAAGAGCTTTTCAGTCCCATCAGCCTTTATTAAAAAAAACACCAATGCAAACGCAGGCACAGCAAGCGCAACCAGCTATCAAAACAATGAACGACAAAGACGCGAATGGGTCCTTCGTCATTTCGTGTGGAACACAACACTCACAATGCTCCCCTGGTTGTTGAGCCCGGTGGGCATGTGTGCAGGCCGCTGGCCGGCCTGTGCACATGTCCACGAGGCGTGTTTGATCAGGAGGATGAGTCCATGGGCATTGCCGTAGAAGCTCTGTTCACCAGCGCGCTGGGCTTGCAGCCGCCGTGGGTCGTCGATGACGTCAGGCTCGACACCGCCAAGCGGCGTATCGACTTCGAGATCGGCTGCCACACCAGCAGGCTCGCCTGCCCGGCATGCGGTGCGGCCACGCAACCGGTGCACGACCGGCTGCGCCGATCCTGGCGGCACCTGGACTTCTTCCAGTTCGAGGCCTGGCTGCACTGCGACGTGCCGCGCGTGGCCTGCGGTGCCTGCGGCAAGACCACGCAGGTGGCCGTGCCCTGGGCGCGTCCGGGCTCGGGCTTCACCGCGGCGTTCGAAGCGCTGGCGCTGACCTTGTGCCTGGACCTGCCGGTGCGCCAGGCCGCCGAGTTGCTGCGCTGCAAGGACAAGCGGCTGTGGCGGCGCATCGAGTTCTACGTCGCGCAGGCGCGTGCGCTGGAAGACTTCGCCGGCGTGCGCACGGTGGGCATCGACGAGACCAGCCTGCGGCGCGGGCAGCACTACATCACCGTCGTGCACGACCTGGATCGCAAGCGGCTGCTGTTCGCCACCGAGGGGCGCGAGCACCGCACGGTGGTGGAGTTCGCCGAGGATCTGAAGGCCCATGGCGGCGATCCCGCCCAGGTGCGGCACGTGTGCATGGACATGAGCGCAGCCTACGCCAAGGGCGTGGCGCTGGCGCTGCCCGAGGCGCAGATCAGCTACGACCGCTTTCACGTCGTCTCGATGGCCATCGATGCGATGGACCAGGTGCGCCGCGCGGAGATGGCCACCGACGCGCAGGCGGTGCGAGCCGCGCTGGGCGCTGGCGGCCGCAAGACGCTCAGGCAGCTGCTGTGGGGCATGCGGCGCAACCCCAGCACCTGGAGCGCCCGCCAGCTCGATGCCATGCACTGGCTGCAGCGCTCGACGCTCAAGAGCGCGCGGGCGTGGCGGCTGAAGATGGCGCTGCGCGCGGTGTACGCACGGGCCACAGCGCACAACAGCATCGAACAGGCCGCATCCGACCTCAGGGCCTGGCTGAGCTGGGCGCGGCGCTGTCGGCTCGAGCCGTTCAAGAAGCTGGCCGCCACGCTCAAGGAGCGGTTCGACGCGGTGGTGCGCGGCATGGTCGATCACCGCAGCAACGCCTTCGTCGAGGCGATGAACGGGCTGCTGCAGCAGGCCAAGCGCGCCGCGCGCGGCTTCAGGACGAGCCAGAACTTCATCGCCATCGCCTACCTGCGCATGTCCAAGCTCAAGCACCTGCCGGCCAGTCCGTTCGCGCCAGCCATGCCGACATGACGCGAAGCGTTTCCACACAAAACGGCATAGAGCCTCAGAATGCGGCACACATTAATTTTGACAAATTTGATGCGTTGTTCGAAGTGATGGAAAGTGCTATTACAGATGCGTTGAAGTGAGATTGAAAAAATCTCGTATACTTCTTGCATCACGCCCGTAAGCGTGATCTGGGCTTGGCGGCCCGGAACGTAGGCGCAGCAGCCGCGCCCATACAAACAATGTTGGTCTGCGGCTTTTTGCTTTCTTGAGCATGCTGTGCACGCATGGCTCCGCTTTACGGTGGGCCGTGTGGGGACACCCGCGAGGGTGTGCCGGTTCCTACGGCCGGTCCGCCAACCCTGCACGGTCCATCACCTCTGTTTGGCGGCAGTGGGGATGGGTTGATAACTTGTTCCGTAGGAGCCTGTCATGGCTAACATCACCACTGCTTCGTCTGTAGATGCCGTTTCTGCTCGCCCCGAGCTTTCCATCCATAACGGCGTCGTCACCACCACAAGTCTTCAGGTCGCACAGTTCTTTGGCAAACGCCATGACAACGTGTTGCGCGCTATCCGTGCTTTGATTCGTGAAATGGCTTCGGAAGACCGTCCCCTCAATTTTGAGGAGACGGTCGATGTTCGAACCAATCCCAGCGGTGGTGCACCAATTTCGACACCTGCCTACCGCATGACCCGCGAAGGCTTCATGCTGCTGGCCATGGGCTTTACGGGCAAAGAGGCGTTGCGCTGGAAGCTGGCCTATATCGCCGCCTTCAACCGCATGGAGGCCGAGTTGCAAAAGCCCGCGCAAGACCCGCAGCGCATCCAGCTCGCCCAGCGTCTGGCCACCCAGGCGGCAGCCCAGGTCACGCAGGCCGTGTTCGACGCCGTGATGGCTGCAGACAACACCGACTGGCGCCATGCCCGCTACCTGCTCAACCTGGGCTACGACCGCGAAGGCCAGCCCAGCGTGCCCCATGCCCAGCCCATTGGCGACGACCAGATGATCGTCTCCTTCAACGCGCTGCCCGAGCGCATCGCCAGCGGCGAGGTTCTCTCCGCCACCGATGCCCAGCTCGCCACCCTGGCCACGGCCTGCACCCAGCGCCTGACCCAACGGGCCCAGCACCGCGAAAAGCAGGTGACCCAACCCGTCTATCCCACCAAGAAGCCCGCTGCCAGCCTGCCACCTGGCACGCTGATGATGACCTTCAAGTAATCGTTTTGATAGCTGCTAGCACTTGATGGATAAGCGCTAGAGGTCGATTTGGCTTGAAATCTATGGCGCAATGAAAAAGCCCCTGCTGGCGTTGGCTGGCAGGGGCTTTGTTTTGGCAAAACATTGAATTATGGGGTCTTAAATCAATTTTCTATGCACTGTTGTAAATACGATGAAATTTGATTTATTGGGTCATAAATCATGAAAAATAGGACGCATGAATGACGTCACTTCATCGCGCGGTGGCGCTGGACGGGGGCAGGGGCGTAAGCCAATTTCCCCGGAAGGAGCCAAGGCATACAAGCTTCTGCTGACCGATGAGCAGCGTGCCAAGCTGGAAAAGTTGGGCAACGCGGCCTGGATTCGTGAGCAGATTGATTTCGCAACCCATCTTGAGCAGATCGACATGACCAGAGCTGTTAATTTAAGCGCCCGATACATCCATGCCCTGCGGCAGCTGCCCCAGTTTCACTATGTGCTCGATCAGAGCGGGCCTCTGACGCACATGCTCACCGGTGTGCGGGTGCTGCCCTCGGGTGACTTGACCGACGAGGAAGATGACAGCGGATTTTTGCAGCTGGTTTTCCCAGGAGGGCACTCTGTAGAAGTACACGGTTTCGCCTATCTGGAGTTCATGGCTAAAGAGGCGGCCGAGATTGACATCACCACGAAGCCGGGCGATTTCAGCATTCCAGAGAAAAAGCAGTCGATGGTGCAGTGGCGCACGGCTGACCTAGTTCGCCATCTGACAGGTAAGCATGGGCTGGAGAACGAATGAGTTAGCACGCCGACAAGCCTAGTCTTTCCGCCGTGGACCTAGAGTGCCGCCCGGCACGCTGATGATGACCTTTAAATAATCAGTTTTGATAGCTACTAGCGCTTGATAGATAAGCACTAGAGGATGATTTGGCTTGAAATATTTGGCGCAATGAAAAGCCCCTGCTGGCGTTGCCTGGCAGGGGCTTTTGGGTTTTGTGACTCAGGCGTGAGCGTTTTGCTGGGTGATCTGTATGTTCAGCCCCAGAGCGTGCATCACTTTCATCACGGTGCCAAAGCTGGGGTTGCCTTTTTCGCCCAAGGCTTTGTACAGGCCTTCGCGGGTGAGGCCGGTGTCTTTGGCCAGTTGCATCATGCCGCGTGCGCGGGCAATGTCGCCCAGCGCTTTGGAGAAAACGGCGGCATCGTCCGGTGCCTGCTCAAGACAGGCTTGCAGGTAGGCGGAGCAGTCTTCGTCAGACTGCAGGTATTCCGCGGCATCAAAGGGCTTGATGCCTAATTTTTCTGCGGCTGTGCGGTTCATATCTGTCACTCCTTCAAAAGTTGCACCATGGCTTGGGCCTTGGTGATGTCGCGCTGCTGGGTGGATTTGTCGCCACCGCCCAGGGCGATGACCACTACGCTACCTTCACGCCAGCAGTACACGCGGTAGCCGGGGCCAGAGTCGATGCGCAGCTCTGTCACCTCACCGCCAACAGGCTTGCAGTCGCCCCAGTGGCCTAGCGACAGGCGGGTGAGGCGCGCCAGCACTTGTTTTTGCCCCACTTTGTCGCGCAGGCCCATGAGCCAAGCGTTGAATTCTTCGGTTCGCAGGACTTGGTACATGGGTGTAATGTAAACCTTGGTTTACAGGCTTGCAATGTCAGTGGCTAAGTGGATTGCTCTGTTTGCTATGAAATTGATTGTGATGATCGTTTGTGCATAAGCGCTGCAAAGCTGCGACATGATTTAGAGACATATGTCGCAGTGACTTGTCGCAGCCATCCGCCGACCATCGGCGCATGGGTCTTTACAGCCACCTCACCACCGAACAGCTCACCGCACGGCGCGACAGTTATCTGGCCGCCATTGATGCGCGCCTGACCGGCCCCACGCAGGCCAGCCACAGCACCGATGGGGTGGGCGCGCGCTCTGTGCAGTTCAATGCCGACACGACGCAGCTGCGCCGCGCCATTGACGATATCAACGCCGAGCTGCTGCGCCGTACCGGCCAGGCAGCGCGCAAGCCCATCTACCTGGTGTAAGCATGGGTCGCAGCACACGCCAGAACCGCCAAAGCCGCGCCCGCGCATCTGTTGCGCAGGGCGGTGCGGCCATGTCTGCCTATCAGGGGGCATCGCACACCGATCTGGCCCTGCGCGACTGGCAGCCGTTTGCGGGCAGTGCAGACGCCGACTTGCTGCCCGAACTCGATACCCTCACCAGCCGCAGCCGAGACCTGGCCCGCAATGACGGGCTGATGGCTGGCGGCATTCAAACCCACCGCGATAACGTAGTGGGTGCGGTGCTGCGCCTGTCTGCTTTGCCCGATTACCGCCTGCTGGGCTGGACGCCCGAGCAAGCCCGCGAGTGGGGCAACAAGGTAGAGGCGCACTTTCGCAGCTGGGCCGACACGACGGATTGCGATGCCGCCCGCACGCTGGATTTGCTGGGCCTCACCGTGCTGGCCCTGGGCGGCGAAATGATCAACGGCGATGCGGTGGCCATTCCCAAATGGTTGCCCCGGCCCGACAGCCCCTGGGCCACGCGCCTGAGCGTGATCGAGGCCGACCGGCTGGAGACGCCGCCCCACCTGCAGGGCACGGCCCGCATTCGCCGGGGTGTGGAGTTTGACCGCGAGGGCGCGCCTGTGGCCTATCACTTTCAGGCAGCGCACCCCGGCGATGCGCTGTACCTGCGCGGCGATGAATCGATGGATCTGAACCGTTGGGAGCGCGTGCCCGCCTTCACGCCCTGGGGCCGCCGCCGCGTGGTGCATCTGCATTCCAAAGAGCGCACGGGCCAGAGCCGGGGCAAGCCCATCGTCAGCGCCGTGATGCGCGAGTTCCACATGGCGGGTAAGTACGCCCAGAACGAGCTGCAGGCCAGCCTGGCCAATTCGCTGGTGGCGGCGTTTCTGGAGTCGGATCTGAGCCAGGAGGCCGCGTCATCCTTGTTTGGTGAGGACCCGCGTGATGCCTGGAAGGACTCCGTCAAGCAGTCGCGCAGCATTGGCAAGTTGCAGGCCGGGGCGGTGATTCCGCTGCCCGTGGGCGCGCGCTTGCAGTCGTTTACGCCGGGCCGCCCCAATGTGGCGTTTGAGGCCTTCATGCAGTCCGTAGAGCGGCGCATTGCCGCTGGCATGAACCTGCCGTACGAGCTGTTTGCCAAAGACTTCAGCAAAGTGAACTACAGCAGCGCCCGCGCTTCGCTGCTGGAGGCATGGCGCTACTTTCACGGCCGCCGCCGCTGGCTGACCAGCACTTGGTTGCGCCCTATCTACGAGCTGTGGCTGGAAGAGGCGGTGAACGCAGGCGTGATCGACGCACCCGGTTTTTACGCCAACCGCTATGCCTATACCCGTTGCCGCTTTGTGTTTGGCGGCAAGGGCTGGGTGGACCCGGTGAAGGAAATCACCGCCGCCAAGCTGCGGCTGGAGATTGGTGTTTCCACCCTGGAGCAGGAGTGCGCAGAGCAGGGCCTGGACTGGGAAGAGGTGCTGCACCAGCAAAAGATTGAAGCCGAGCGCCGTGCCGATCTTGGCCTGGTCAGCCCCACGGCCACCACCTGGATTGCCAGTACCGCCAATACCAGCGATAGCGCTGGCGACAAGGAAGAGGGCGCAGCCGCCCAGAAGGATGCGCCATGAGCCGACCTTACCCGCATCTGGCCGACCGCCTGTTCAACACTCCGTTGCTGCTGCACCCGCAAAAGCTGGACGCCATCATTGCCGGCATGGGCCAGCGCCTGCTGGGCTCGGAGGCTTTGCAGTTCGCTGCCGCAGCGCTTAGCCCCCGCGCGGCCTTGCCCGCAGAGATGTTCACCACCCGCAAGGGCGAGCGCACCGAACGCGGCTACCGCGTGACCGAGGGTGTGGCCGTCATCAGCGCCATGGGCGGCCTGGTACACCGCACCCGGCTGGAGGCCGACAGCAGCCTGCTGATTGGCTACAACGACCTGGCCGCCGACATGGAAGACGCCCTGGCCAAGAGCGAGGTGCATGCCATTGCCCTGGTGATGGACAGCCCGGGCGGCGAGGTATCCGGCGCGTTTGAGCTGGCCGATCGCATTTACGCCGCACGCGGCAGCAAGCCCATTGTGGCGGTGGCCGACGGCATGGCCGCCAGCGCCGCCTACCTGGCCGCCAGCGCAGCCGATGAGGTGGTGCTTTCTGCCACGTCTTATGTGGGCTCGATTGGCGTGGTGATGCGCCATGTGGATTTCAGCCGCGCGCTGGCCAATGAGGGCATCAGCGTTTCTCACATCTTTGCCGGCGACCACAAGGTGGACGGCAACCCCTACCAGCCCTTGCCCGATGCGGTGCGCGCCAGCCTGCAGGCCGACATCGAAGGCCTGTACCAGATGTTCATTCAGGCCGTGGCCCAGCACCGAGGCATGACCGAGCAGGCCGTGCGCGACACGCGTGCATCTGTTTACCGGGGCGTGGCCGCCGTGGCTGCGCGCCTGGCGGACCGCATTGGCACGGCAGACGCCGTGATTGCCGAGCTGGCCGCCCGCCGTGCCCGCAGCTACCCCGCAGGCGCGGGAATGTCTTCACAACCCAAGGGAATCTCTATGACCCAACCCAGTACCGAAACCACGGCGGCAGCACCAGTCGCACCCGCAGCAGCCTCTGCAGAAACCCCAGCCGTTGCCGCACCGGCCCAGGCCAGCCTGGAGCAAGCCCGTGCCGAAGGCGCCGCTGCCGAGCGTGCGCGCGTGGCCGCCATCCTGGGCCATGCCAATGCATCAGCCAACCCGGCCATTGCCCAGCAGTGCATCAGCACTGGCCTGAGTGCCGAGCAGGCCAAGGGCTTTCTGGATGTGGCCCCCGCTGCCGCAGTGACGGCCGCAACAGCCACTGCCAGCGCACCTGCCAACCCGTTTGCCCAGGCCATGGCGGCCATGGGCAACCCCGATGTCTCGGGCATGGAAGCGGCCGCGCCTGACAGCGCAAGCGCCGCCAACGCCCAGACCGAAGCGGGCTGGGGCCAGGCCTTCGGCTATGCCAAGCGCTGATTCACCCTCATTCACCAGGAGCACACCCCATGGAAACACTCGGCCCCGGCACCGCCTGCTATTTGGTCAGCGAAGCCAACGGCACCCGCTCGCGCGAAGTCGTCACTATCGCGCAAGGCCAGAACCTGCTGCCCGGCGCTGTGCTGGGCAAGGTCACTACCAGTGGCGAATACACGGCACTGAGCCCCACCAACGACAACGGCAGCCAGACCGCAACTGCCGTGCTGTTTGCCGCAGTGGACAGCACCGCCGCTGCCCACGCCGCCGTCATCACCGCCCGCGATGCCGAAGTGGCTGCGCATGAGCTGGCCTGGCCCGCAGGCACGACCGAACCCCAGAAAACCGCCGCGCTGGCCCAGTTGGCCGCCGTGGGCATTGTGGCGCGCTAAGGCGCGCAGAAAGAGCAAGGCACTACACATGGCCGATCTGAACGTCTTCAATCACGGCGCATTCAATATGACGTCGCTCTCCACTGCCATCCAGCAGGCGCCTTATGCGCCGCAACTGCTAGGGCAACTGGGCATTTTCACGCCCGACCGCGTGCGCACCACCACCATTGCCGTGGAGCAAAAGGGCGGCGTGCTGTCGCTGATCCCTACCAGCGAGCGCGGTGCGCCGCTTGAAGAAGGCAAGGGCGAAAAGCGTGATATCCGTCACTTCGCCACCACGCGCATTGCACGCGGCAAGACGCTGTATGCGGCCGAGGTGCAGAACATTCGCGCCTTTGGCAGCACCAGCGAGATGCAGGCCGTGCAAAACGAGGTGGCCGAGATCATGAACGGCAAGACCGGCCTGCGTGCCGCCGTGGAGCTGACGCACGAGCACATGCGCCTGGGCGCGGTGCAGGGCAAGGTGATGGATGCGAACGGCACCCAGCTGTATGACTGGTTTGATCAGTTCGGCATTGCCCGCCCCGCCACCCTCAACTTTGACTTTGCGACAGCAACCGCCGATGAGGGCAAGGTGCGCGTGAAGTGCAATGAAGTCATCCGCGCCATGATGCGCGGCAGCCATGGTGCCTGGTTGCCCGGTCAGACTTATGCCGTGGGCTTGTGCGGCGACAACTTCTTTGACGACCTGACCAGCAATGCCGAAACCCGCAGTACCTACCTGAACCAGCAGGAAGCGACAGACCTGCGCAACGAGGTGGGGCAGGCGTTTGGCAGTTTCCGCTACGGCAACATTCTGTTTATCAACTACCGAGGCACGGACGACAAGAGCACCGTGGCCGTGAACAACGACGAATGCCAGTTCTTCCCGGTGGGCGCGCCCGATGCCTTCAAGGCGGGTTTCTCGCCGGCGGAGTTTCTGCCCTTCGTTAACACGCCCGGCCAGGACGTTTACGCCATGGTGGTGCCCGATCTGGCGCGCCAGGCCTATGTGCGCCCCGAGGTGTACAGCTACCCGCTGTTCATGTGCACCCGCCCCGGCATGCTGCAGCGTGCCAAGCGCAAGGCTTAAAGCATGTTGGCAAGTACTGCTCCTTTCGCAGCGGTGGGCGCCCTGATCAATCAGGGCGTCAGCCAGACCCTGGCCAATGCCACGGCCAGTTGGCAGGGCGGCCCGTCCTTCGGCGTGATCTTCAATCGCACGCCGCTGGACGGCTACCTGGACCACACCGTGACCACCGACCGCCAGACCGTGGCCATGTGCGTAGCCAACGCCCCCGGCATTGCCGAGGGCAGCACCGGCTTGCTGATCGGCGGCCAGCCCTGCCAGATCACCGGGCCGGTGGTCGCCGACGCCAGCGGCTGGGCCGTTTTCCCCATTGTCTTTTTGAACTGATTGCTATGCTGCTTCTGGAATCTGCCCTTAAAGCCCGCCTGCAAGCCATGTCAGCGCTCAACAGCTGGCAGGTGCGCGGTGCTTCAGAGCACTGCGATCGCTCGCAGGTTCCGGCCATCGAGATCCGCATGGTGGGCGCGGCACCCGGCGATGTGTCGCGTGAAGCGGCGCAACTGGAGCCGCGCTGGTCCTGCGTGCTGGTTGCCAAGCGAAGCGCCCAGGCGGCAGCAGATCTGGATGCCGCCATGACGGCGGTGATTGGCGGCCTGCATGGCTTCAAGCCGGTGTCTAGCGACGGCCGTACCTGGTCCGAGCTGAAGGTGGCCGGCGTGCGCGAGGCCGAATTCAGCGATGCGGGCCTGGTGGGCTACTCGGTCGAGTTCACCTGCGTGTCTGTCTTTGAGTCGCTGGACGTTTGAGTCCGGCGCCGTCCAATCTTTATAAGGAGCTTGTCATGGGTGCATTGCCCCGCGTCAAAAAGGAATACCAGATTCCCCGTGGACGCCTTGTCTTTTATCCGTTCGATGCGGCAGGCCGCCTGTTGGGCGGTCGCCAGTTCGGCAACTGTCCGGCCTTCTCTTTGAGCGTGGAGGGCGACAAGGCCCCGCATTACAGCTCGCAGGGCGGCCTGCGCGAGAAGGATGAAGAGGTCCTGATCGAAATCACCCGCAAGGCGGCCATCACCACCGACAACATCAGCGGCAGCAACCTGCGCATGTTTCTGTCCGGCACGGCAGAGACGCACACCCAGGCCACGGCCACGGTGACGGACGAAGCACACACGGTGGAGCCGGGCAGCATCTACCGCCTGGGCGTGACCGCAGCGGCACCGACCGGTGCACGCAAGCTCAGTGCGGTCACCGTCAAGAGCAAGGACGGTCTCACGACCTTTGATGAGGGCACCGATTACACGGTGGACGCCGACCTGGGCCTGCTGCAGATCGTGGAGGGCGGTGCGATTGACGCGGCTACCGAAGTGCATGTGGGCTACACGGCGGCCGAGACGCATTGGGAGCGCATCAAGTCCGGCAATGGCGCGGATCTCAAGGGCGCGCTGCAGCTGATTGCCGACAACGCCCACGGCACCAACCGTGACTGGTGGTTCCCCAGCGTTTCCCTGTCGCCCACGGGCGAGCTGCCGCTGATCCAGGACGGCACTGACTACAGCCAGTTCGGCTTCGATGTGGAAGTGCTCAAACCCGACAACGGCGAAGCCGTCTATGTCGACGGCCGCGCAGCGCTGATTCCTTAACTCATCTCCAACCAGACCTCCCTGCTTGCCGGGGCGGTTTGCACTGCGGCTCGCTCTTGCTGGCTGCAGCGCAAACCGAAGCAACCACTTTCATTCAAGCCGAGACGTCATGGCCTTCAAGCCCATTCAGATCGTGATCAACGCCAAGGACGATGCGTCTGCGGTGCTGAGCCGCCTTGGGCGCAATGTGAAGCTGCTGGGCGCCACGATTGCCGGCTACTTCGGCATCAAAGCATTTGCGGGCGTGGTGCAGAGCGCGGCAGACTTTGAAGCGGCCATGAGCCGCGTCAAGGCGGCTACCGAAGGCTCGGCCGCAGAAATGGCCGAGCTGACCAAGGCCGCGCAGGCGGCGGGCAGCAATACCAAGTACACATCGGTGCAGGCGGCTGGTGCTCTGGAGAATCTGGCCAAGGCGGGCTTGAGCGCCGGCGACTCAGTCAAGGCCCTGCCCGCCGTGCTGGCCTTGGCCCAGGCTGGCGATATCGAGCTGGGCGCTGCCAGTGAGTACGTGACCAAAGCCGTGATGGGCATGGGCCTGGCCTTTGACGATGCCGGTCGCGTGGCCGATGTGCTGGCCAAAGGGGCCAACGCCACCAACACCAGCGTGGAAGGGCTGGCCCAGGCGCTGAGCTATGCGGCGCCCGTTGCCAACACCCTGGGCGTGAGCCTGGAGAGCACGGTGGCCATCATCGGCAAGTTTGCCGACGCGGGCATTGACGCCAGCCGCGCGGGTACGGCGCTGAACTCCATCATGAGCCAGTTTGCCAACCCGCTCTCCAGCTTCCGCAAGGAGCTGGGCGCGGCAGGCATTGTCACCACCAACTTTGAAGAAGCGCTGCACCAGCTAGCCGCCAAGGGCAAGGACGGCGAGCGCGCCATCAACGCCGTCGGTCTGGAGTCTGGGCCCGCACTGCGTGCCTTGCTCAACCAAGGTATGGGCGCGCTCGATGAGCTGACCGGCAAGCTGCGTGAGGCGGGCGGCAGCGCCGAAGCCACGGCCAAGACCATGGCCGACAACCTCAACGGCTCACTCAAGGGCCTGAGCAGCATGTGGGAGACGGTGACCCAGGTGCTGGGCAAGCCCGTGCTGCAGGTGGTGCGCAAGGGTGTGGACGAGCTGACCGGCGCGCTGCGCAAGGCGGTCGAGAGCGGCCTGGTGGAGCGCTTCGGCCAGACCCTGGCCACGGCCTTTGAAAACGGCCTCAAGTTCTTCCGTGAATTTGCCGCCAACGTCAACTTTGACGCCGTGATCCTGCGCCTGCAGGTCTTTGCCAGCGAGACGGGCGAGACGCTGCAGCGCATCGGCCAGTACGCCACGAATGCAGGCAATACGGTGCAGTTGGCCTGGGGCGTGATGACGGCGGGCGTCAATGGCGTGCTGACTGCCATCTACGGCCTGGGCGCAGCGTTTGCACAGATTGCATCCAAGGTGATGGAGGGCGTGGCGGCGCTGCGCACGGGTCTGGCATCGGTGACGTTTGGCGGCCTGAGTGAGAGCTTTCGATTGGCGGCGGCCGACGCCGAAGAGATGGCGGGGGCCTTTGCTGCATCTGCCGATGCGCTCAAGGCCAAGGCTGCTGAATCACTGCAGGACATGGCTGATGGTGCCCAGACAGCGCGCGATGCCTGGGATGGGTTGACGGGGCAGGTGGAGGCCGTGGGCAATGCTGCAGCTGCGGCTGCCCCATCGATTGAGGCTGTAGCTGCTGGCATCGAGGCTACGGGCAAGGCTGCGGCTAAGGCCGCCAAGGAAACAAAGGCCAAGGCCGAGGCAGATCGCGCTGCTGCAGAAAACCTTAAGCGCCTCAAGTCTGAGTACCAGCAGTTGATCGCCAGCGGCAACCTGGATGCTGCAGGGCGCAAGCTGCAGGAAATTGCCAAGGCCCAGCGTGAGGCTGCAGGCACGGCCGAAGACGCGGCCAAGTCCACGGCGCTGCTGGAGCAGGCCTACAAAGACTTGGGCATGACCACCAACGAGGATCTGCAGCGCATGGCCGATCAGGCCCGTGCTGCGTTTGACCAGTTGGAGAAGGACGGCAAGCAGCCGCCGCTGCGCATTGCCGAGGCCTGGAAAGCCATGGCCGACAAAGTGATTGCGGCCAATGGCGGCATTGCACCTGAATGGCTCAAGACCCAGGCGGCTGTGAAGGGCTATGTGGTGCAGCTGGATGAGGCGGGCAAGGCAGTCGTTAACACCGACCGCGCCACGCGCAAGGCCACCAGCTCCATGGCTACGGGCTTCAATGATCTGAGCAAGTCCGTGCGCGGCGCTGGCTCGGAGCTTGACCGCTTCAATGACCGCCATGGTGGAGAGCGTCATGGCGGTCCTGGCTCAGGTGGTGGGTATGGAGGTGGGCATGGCGGCGGTGGCGGCTGGCCAGACCGCAGCGAGCGTGAATACACCGAGGCTGAAAAAGAGGCCATGCGCAACGGCCTGAGCAAGCAGGACATCCTGGCGGGCGGCTCGCTGGTTGTGCGCAATGCCAACATCAAGGGCTCGCAGGGTGTCATGCACCAGAACAGCGGCCCGCTCAACATGGTGCCGCAGTTCCAGAGTCGTGAAGAGCTGGACGCCTGGTGGCAGCAGTGGCAAAACCAGTATGCGCAAGACAACCCGTTTTCAGTCAAGAGCAGCGGTGCGCTGGGCAACTACCAGTACGACCTGACCCAGTTTGCGGTGAAGGAAGCAGGCCGTGCGATTGATCTGCAGCAGGCAGCGGCCAAGGCGCGTGAGAAGAAAGCGCCCAAGCAGAGCCAGCTGCCGGCCTGGGTGCCGACAGCGGCTGCCCAGCCAGCAGCGACTCTTGCACCGGCTCCTCCTGTTGAGGTACCAGAGCCTCCACCACCTCCGCCGCCTCCAGCCGCGCCGATCATCACCCACCGCCATGAGATCCGTGTGGGCGGTCGCCAGTTTGAGATTGGCACCGATGCCCAGGGCAGCGACCAGGTGCAGCAACTGCTGCAGGCGCTGGAGCGCTCGGCACAGCTGTCCGGAGGAGTGCACTGATGGCAGGCCATTTTCTGAACGGCATCGAGCTGCCGCGCGGCATGTTGTGGGTGGACGAGTTCAACTGGTCCGCCGTTGAAAAAACCATAGAGCGCAGCATCACCGGCGCCCAGGTCATTGATGCAGCGGCGCGTGTGGCCGGTCGCCCCATCACTTTGGAGGCCGTGGAAGACCAGGGCTGGATTCGCCGCGCCACGCTGCTGGCCGTGCGGGCCTTGGCCGATGCACCGGGTGGCGAGTACCTGCTGAAGCTGGCCGACGGCCGCGAATTCACCGTGCAGTTTGCGGCCGAAGACCCGATCGAGGCCCAGCCCGTCTCCCGGCCCGAGCTGCCCGAGAGTACCCATCCCTATGTCGCCACGCTGCGGCTGATCACTGTGTAAAGAGAGAAGAACAATGGCAATTCAGGATGGCGATATCCAGCTGCTGGCATCCAAGGTCATGGCCGATGTGGACGAAGGCGGTGGCGGCCCCACGGGCAAGGTGATCGAGTGGAACGAGAGCAACCAGATCTTTGACGATGTGACAGAGATCGCCCGCGCGGGCGGCAAGGTCAGTATTCGCCAGGTGTTTGCCAAGGTACACACGCCCGGTACCGAGCCGCTGCTGGATGCCAACATCATCGTGGATCAGCTACCCAATGATCCCAATATCAGCATCACCATTGCGGCCTGCAACTTCTTTCACACGCGCAAGCAGATTGCCCAGGCCATTGCCAACTACTTGATTGCCGGCATTGAGTGGAACGGCATTCTGCTGGGCAACCATGTGCTCAACCAGCGCAACATCCAGCTGTTTCATCGCCCTGGCACCAGTGCGCCGCCCATTGGCCGCACCTTGCTGCTGATTCAAAACGAAGGCCAGTCGGGCGAGAAGTTTCAATACGTGCGCATCACTCGCACAGAAACCGAAGAGCGCATCTTCACTTTCATGGCTGGCGGCACGCCCGTGGACTATCCGGCGCTGGTGACCACCTGCGAGATCAGCGACAAGCTGGGTGCAGCATTTACCGGCAGCGAGCCCAACCGTACCTTCAGCCGCGATGCCAATGCCGCCCGTGTGCGCGACACCACGGTGGCCGATGCCATGCAGTTCTATGGCGGGGCCGAGATGGTGCAGCCCTATGCACTGGGCGACACCAAGCGCCAGGTCAAGGTCGCCAGCATCTACACCCAGTTGGTGCCCAACAGCCGCACGGAAACCATCAACCTGGACCAGCGCCCGGCAGCCATGCGTACGCTGACGCTGGCCAGCGGCCCTCGTGAAGTGACGGTGGCCGTGGCACCGCACACCAAGCGCTTCAAGATCGGCCAGGAAAACCGGGGCTACAGCTGGACCAGCATCCTGCGGCCCTTTCCCAGCCCCGGCACGGTGGCCATCAGCTTCATGGTGCTGGGCACCTGGTACACAGCGACCGATGACGGCGCAGGCAAGCTGCAGGGCGAAGCCGCCGGTACCGTGAACTATGCCAACGGTAATCTGGCCTTGACCCTGCCTGCGCTGCCCGATGTGGGCAGCTCCATCATCATCCAGTGGGGTGAGACCACCGGTTTTGTGAACCGCAGCAGCAGCTTGCAGCAGGTACGCCAGCCCGAGTATCTGCTGCAGCTCGATCACGAATGCATCAAGGCGGGCACCTTGGTGGTGAAGTGGGAGAGCGGCGGCGTGCTCAAGACGGCCACCGACAGCAATGGTCTGCTGCAGGGCGATGCCATGGGCGAGATCAACTACGCCGCAGGCAAGCTGCTGATCAAGCCCAAGCCGGGCGTGTGGATCGATGCGCAGGGTGAGTTCTCCATCGAGTACCAGCACGCCACGCTGGTCACCAAGAGTGTGACGGCCACTCCCGATGCAGCAGGCTACGCCACCATTGCGCTGGACTCCGTACCGGCTGCAGGCAGCGTCAAGCTGGAATGGGTGACGGTGCGCAATGTCACAGCCAGCAGCGGCGGCAGCAGCACGGGGGCCTCGGCCAACAAGGGCGAGGGCCTGCTGATCGGTGCCGAGTACTCCAAGGATCGCAGTGGCCGCTTCAGCCCCGCCAACATCGAAGGCGCTGGCTATATGCCCACGGTGAGCATCTACGGCACGCCCAACGGTGTGGACCAGAAGGCCAGCTACACCCGCACCACCACGGCCAGCAGCAAGACGCAGGAGCTGACATTCCACGCACTGACCGACGACGGCCAGGGCTCTCTGGGCGCTCGTGGCACGGTCAACTATGCAGGCAAGTCCATCACGGCCAAGCTGATCGACCTGGATAGCAGCACCGAGGGCTACCAGAGCGACTATGAGCGCTCTGAGGTGTTCGAGACCTCCACCATCCTGGGCGGCTCGGCCAACTACAGCAACAGCCAGAAGGGCGGTGCGACTGCCAATGTGGCCGTGTCAGAGCAGATCCTGGCGGCCAGCACGCTGCAGGTCACCTATGCAGAAGGTTTTGCCAGCGCCCTGACGGCTGTGCAGAGCTGGCAGCCCGAGGCAGTCAGTATCGATCTGTGTCCCTACACGGCCCAGTACGTGGTGCCGGGCTCGGTCCAGTTCAGCTGGATGGGCCACAACTACATCGATGTGGACGGCGACATCATTCGTGACCGCAGTGGTGCCAGTGCCGGCGTAGTGGCGGGGCGCATGGACTATGAAGCCGGCATTGCCTACCTGAGCGACTACGGCACCAGCCAGCCTGCCGAACTCCTTGCGCTGCAGAGCCTGTGGACCACGCGCAAGAGCTGGACCACGGGCAGCCTGTTCTTCCGCACACCCAGCGCCCCGGTGGCGGTCAACGGCCTGACGCTGAACCTGGCCGATGCTGCTGGCAATGTCATCACACTCACCGCTGATGGTGATGGCTACTTCAACAGCGGCAATAGCCGGGGCCGCATGGACTACCAGACCGGCGTGACGGAGCTGCAGTTTGGCGCCTTTGTGGATGCGCTGACGCTGACCGATGCTGATCGTGCGGAGTGGTGGTTTGACGCGGCAGACATCGGAGTTGTGCAGGCCGGCAAGATCTGGAAGCCGCACCCGGTCGATCCCACCACGCTGCGCTTTAACAGTGTGACCTATATCTACCTGCCGCTTGATGCCGACATCATCGGCATGGATCCGGTGCGCCTGCCATCCGATGGGCGTGTGCCGGTGTTTCGCGTGGGCTACTACGTGGTTGTGGGCCACACCGGCCAGTTGCCCAAGGCGGCGCTGACCAATGGTCAGACCATCGACTGCGCCCGCCAGCGCCTGTCCCGTGTCTGGATTGTGGATGCCAAGGGTGCCAAGGTGCAGCAGGGCTGGAGCGTGGATCTGGATGCGGGCCTTGTCACCATCAGCGACGTGACGGACTGGGCCCAGCCCGTGCAGGTCTTTCATCGCATTGAAGAAATGGCCCGCGTCTCGGATGTGCAGATCAACGGGACGCTGACGCTGACCAAGGCCCTGAGCCATGACTTTCCGGCAGGCAGCGTGGTCAGCAGTGCGCTTTACGTCAACACCCTGCGAGCGCGCAACAGCCTGATGTTTGACCAGGCCAACTGGGACGGCGTGACCTGGGCGGACTCCGTGACAGGCAACAGCTCCCCAGCGCAATACAACGACACCGACTATCCCGTAGTGATCACTAACGCAGGTGCAATCACCGAGCGCTGGATTCTCAAGTTCACCAACACCACCACCGTGGAAGTGATTGGCGAGCACGTTGGCAACCTGGGCAGCTTCCCCATCGCGGCCGACATTGCGCCCATCAACCCCAGCACCAGGACCGACACGACGCCCGGAGTGCCGTATTTCGCGCTCAAGGCCGCTGGATGGGGTAGTGGTTGGGCCAGCGCCAACTGCCTGCGCATCAACACCGTAGGTGCCATGCAGCCCATGGCAGTGGTGATGTGCGTGCAGCCCAGCGAGGCTGCAGGCACGGACTACCGATTCAGCATTCTGGCGCGTGGCGATATCGACCGCGCTGCATCATAAGGACAGGCCATGCAGTCTTCACGTAGTCTTAAAGACACCAGCGTCAAATTCTTTACCAGTGAAATGCCCGCCGCCCCCGGGCTCAACCGCAACGCGGGCAGCTTGATTGATGTTCTCAATGCCTGCCTTGTCAACGGCTTTGGTCTGCAGGTGGCCACCCGCTTTGTCGTCACAGACAAAGAAGGCGTAATGACCGTACCTCAGCCGTTTGCAGGCTTGCGAATGTCGGTAATCGAGATTTCGGGCTGTGCAGATGCAAGCTTTAACGGAGAGTACAAACTCACAGAGGTTTCTGCAGATGGGTTGCGACTGAGCTTTCCTGTGGATGCGCCTGACGGTCTAGTGGCTGGCAGCTCCATTCAGGTGAAGGCCGCAGGTGCTGGCTGGCTCAAAGCGTTTGAAGACCAGGCCAGTCAGCAGGTGGTCTATCGCAGTGCATCCGTCAAGGCTGGAGAACATTGTCTGTGGTTGCAGGACCCGGCAGGAGCCTATGCAAGAGTGCGTGGCTACGAGTCTATGAGTGCCGTAGATAAAGGGCTGGGAGGCTTCCCGGCAGATGCTCAGATTAGCGGGGGTGGCTACTGGCTCAAATCTCTGGGGGCAGCCCGTGATGTACGCTGGCTGGTGGTCGCTGATGCGCAGCGCTTTTACGTGGCCCCCATGGCGGGCTATTCAAGCAATGTAAATAACCTGAGCTATTACATGCGCATGTTTGGTGCGCTAGATCCACTGGTGCCAACCGACAGCCATGCCGTCATGTTGTGCTCCGGAAACTCAGGGTCAGAAGGCGGGTCGGCAACGGCTAACAATGTGATGACCTTCTCTGCAGGCACATCATCTGCTTCCTATTGCATAGCCCGCTCCCTAGATGGGATGTCACTGTCCAGTGTCGCTGCGATATGGCTGCTGGGTGGCTTCGGAACTAGTGGGAATGACGCTTCTTGCGGGCCTGTCGCTGCGGGAAATCTGAAGCGCTTGATATTCGCAGAAAAATTCGTTCGTCATGCCGCCAGTGAATACCCGCGTGCCAAGGTTCCAGGGTTACTGCACTTGATGCATACCGGTGAGGTCACGGGCCGGGTCACGGTCATGGGTCATGAGTGCCTTTTGTTTGATGGGCCCAACCCAGGGTCGGGTGCCAGCGCCAAGTACGCCAGTGCCATTGACATTGAGGGGCCCTGGCAATGACCGTCAATGCAGCGCTTTTGACGCGCGAATATTCTGGTGGCCGTGCTGTGACGGGGCAGGCCAATGGTGTGATCTATGGCACGGTAGAGCTAGGCATGGACGGCGCCCCTAAGGAAATCCTGCAAAACCCTCCGCAATGTTTGGTACATGTCAGCATGCAATGGCATCCTCACAGGCCATGAAACAAAGCAGCCTTGACCTGAATCTGAGTACCAAGAAGACCCGCAAACAGGAACTTCTGGCCCAGATGGATCTGGTGGTTCCCTGGGCTGCGTTGGTCGAGCTCATCACCCCGTATTACCCCGAAGGCAAGAACGGTCGCCCACCCTTTGCACTGGAGACCATGCTGCGCATCCACTGCATGCAACAGTGGTTCACCTTGTCGGATCTGGCGATGGAAGAGGCCTTCTTTGACACCCCGATCTACCGGGAGTTTGCCCAGCTCGATGCCCATGGACGAATACCGGATGAGAGCACCATCCTGAGGTTTCGCCACCGGCTGGAGAAACACAGGCTGGCCGATCAGATTCTGGCCACCGTCAACGAACTGTTGGCAGCGCAGGGCTTGCTGCTCAAGGCAGGCACTGCGGTGGATGCCACCTTGATTGCAGCGCCCAGCTCCACCAAGAACAAGGACAGAAAGCGCGATCCAGAGATGCATTCGAGCCAAAAGGGCAATGAGTGGCACTTTGGCATGAAGGCCCACATTGGTGTGGACGCAGACTCGGGCCTGGTGCATACGGTGCGCGGTACCTCGGGCAACGTCTCTGACGTCGTCGAGGGCAACAGTTTGCTGCATGGTCAGGAGACAGACGCCTTTGGTGATGCGGGCTACCAAGGCGTGCACAAGCGCCCCGATGCCAGGAAGGATGTCACCTGGCATGTGGCGATGCGCCCAGGCAAGCGCAAAGAGCTGGACAAGGAAAACAACCCCATAGACGCACTCATAGACCAGGTGGAGAAGATCAAGGCCAGCATCCGGGCCAAGGTGGAGCATCCCTTTCGGGTGATCAAGCGGCAGTTTGGATACACGAAGGTGCGCTACCGAGGTTTGAAGAAGAACACGCTGCAGCTCAAGACGCTGTTTGCGCTGTCCAATCTGTGGATGGTGCGCCACCAATTGCTGGGGGTGCAGGGATGAGTGCGCCCGCAAACAGCCGTGCAGCCGCTGCGGCTGCGCAAGTGGCCCCCACAAGGGGCACCAAACAAGGCGGAACCGCTGGAAAGACGGTCTCCATTGCGCCAGATGAAAAACTCAGTCTCGTAGCACGCGCGAAACCGAGTTGTTCAGGACATCCCTAATGCCTTGCTACAGCGTAAGGTGCAACTCTACATTGCCCGAGACGGCACATATATTGCTCAATCTTGGAGCGATCCAGTCACCGGAGCCTACCGGTTTGAGCTCCTGGACACTGCAGAAAAATACTTCGTTATCGCTTTTGATCACACGGGACAGCACCGTGCAGTGGTGGCAGATGGCCTGGTACCCGAGGTCATGCCATGAGCGCTCCCGCCGTCAATGAATGGCGCATCAGCACAGTGCTGAGCAGGGCGCAGTTACAGGCCACGCTTGACCGCCTGGACGAAGGCTCGGGCAAGGCGCTCGTGCGTCTGTACGCCACAGCTCGCCCTGCAGATCTCGGCACGCCAGCCGCTCCCATGGCAGAAATCCCCTTGGCCAGGCCTTGCGGGCAGATCACCGTCGATGGACTTTTGGATCTGACACCGGCAACAGCCGAGGGCGTCATGGTGCTGCAAAGCGGCATCCCTCGCTGGGGCGAACTGGTGGCGGCTGATGGAGCCGTGATGGCCGACGGCGGAGTGACCGATGCCGATCATGGTGGCTGCTTTCAGGTGGCAGGCGGCAAGACAGCCGAGGGTGATGACTCGCCCATGTTTTATGCGGGTGGCCTGATCACGCTGTCGGGCACGGCGCTGGGCTAGGGCAGGGCTAAAGCATGGCAGCCGTTCGACTCGTCTTTAATCAGCAACGCCACAGCACCGGCAACCCTGTGCCGCTGGTGTTTGGCGCTGGCGGCGATGCGCCGCAAGAGCGCTACACCGTCACGGCCGCAGGCCGTATCACCGGGCTGCGCGGCTCGGTGCGTGTGGCTGCGCTGGCTCGCGTGCGGGCGGCAGGGCGCATTACCCTGGGCCTGCGCGGTGGGTTGCAGCTGGGCTGGAATGTGAACGTCAGCCGCCCCGTGGTGGGTGCTGCGGCCGACTGCATTCAGGATGGACTGCCAGCGCGGGCCGGTACGCAGGCACTCTGGCAGCAGGCCCAGCCTTTGCAGGTGGGTGTGACCGCGCTTTTGCAAGACGCCCGCAAAGTGGCCAGTCAGGTGCAGCAGCTCTGGCAGCAGGCGCAGCGCCTGGCGTCAGCAGCACAGGATGTTGTGCAAGATGCGGCCGCCATTCGATCTTCGACGAGTCAAGGCATGCAGGAGGGTCTGCGCGTTCGCAGCGCTGCCGGTGATCGCCTGCAGGACGCAGCACCGCTGCGCTCCGATGTACTGCAGGGGGTTCAGCAAGCGCTGCGCCGTCGTGGCCAGCTCGCCAGTGGGTTTCAGCAGGGCGTGCCTATGTCTTCAGGCTTGCTGGTGCAACTTGCGCAGGGCATCCCGGTGCGGGTGGATTGGCGCGGGCGTTTGCAGCAAGCCATCAAGCCTGGCCCCGGCCAGTGGCGGCCCAAGCCTGCCCCTGATTCTGAGCGCTGCTATGTGCCCGGCCTGCCTGCGGCGCTGGTGTTCAGGCAGCCCTGGGCAGCCGATGGCCGTCTGGTCTTTATCTGCTGCAAGGGCAGCGACCCAGAGCCGCAGCCCACGCCGCAATACGTCATTCCCCTGCTGCCCGTCTATATGCAAGTCCACCACCTCACGGCGCATCTGCTGCCAAGCCTTGAGCCCGTAGTGCTCACTGACGTCACCATTGCCTCCGACGACGACAGCTACTGCTGGAGCTTGTCGGCCAACGGCCCCGAGCATCTGCTCGATCAGCTTGCCCCCGTGGGCGGGCTGCCGCCACGGCTGCAGATCGGCATTGATGGCATGCAGTTTGTCTTTGCGGTCACCAGCACAGCGCGCAGCCGCGCGTTTGATCGCCGCCGTGTGGCAGTGCAGGGCGTCAGCGTCACCGCCATGCTGGGCGCGCCCTACATGCCCCAGCACAACTGGCTGGCCAGCGCCGACGCCACAGCCCAGCAACTGGCCGTGACCGCGCTCGAGTACTCGGGTGTCAGCCTGGACTGGCAGATTGCCGACTGGCTGGTGCCCGCCGGTGCCTGGAGTTTTCAGGGCACGCCCCTGCAGGCGGTGCTGCGCGTGGCCGAATCGGTCAACGCCGTGGTGCGCAGCCACCGCACGGCAGAGCAGCTCATCATCGCGCCGCGCTACCCGGTGCTGCCGTGGGAGTGGGGTGCAGCCGTGCCCGATGTGCAGATGCCCGCAGCCGTCATCGTCACCGATGAACTGCGCCCCGATCCGCGTGCGGAATACAACGCCATCTATGTGACCGGCGGCAGCGTGGGCGGCGTGCTGGGCCATGTGGTGCGCAGCTTGAGCGCACGCGACAAGCTGGCTCCGCAGATTCAGGACGACCTCATCACCCATGCCGACGCAGCCCGCATGCGCGGCAGCTGGGCACTGGCCGCCAGCGGCAACAAGCTGCAGCACAGCATCAGCATGCCCGTGCTTACCGGTGGCACCAACCCCGGCATCTTGAACCCCGGCCAGCTGCTGGAAGTGGCCGACACCGATGGCACCTGGCGCGGCCTGGTGCGCGGCGTCAGTGTCAGTGCCTCGCTGCCCAAGGTGCGTCAGCAGGTCACCGTCGAAAGGGTGGCCGCATGAGCACCAACCTCTACAAGCGCCTCAAGGCCCTGCTGCCCGAAGCCCCCGTCATGACCGGGCAGATCAGCGCCGTGTTTGCCGACGGCACTGCGCAGATCACGCTTGAAGGCGGCGCGGGCCAGCTGCGCGTGCGCAACCCGCTGGGCGCGGCCAATGGCGTGCGCGTCTATGTGCAAGGCGGTGCCGTCACCGGCCATGCACCCGCCATGCCCTATGTGCTGATTGAAGTCTGAAAGCCCAACAGATAAGCCCAAGAGAACAGGAGAGAGGAATGGACGACTACGGGGATGAGCTGCCAGCGGTCACGCGGCAGCAGATCAATGAACGCCTGGACAAGGGGAGTGAACGCATGGCATCGATTGAGCGCGATCTGAAAGCAGTCACACAGCAGCTGCAGGAAAGAAATCAACAACTTGCAGAGCTGCTGGAGTTTTTTACCGCCATGAAAGGCGCCTTCAAGGTGCTCAACTGGGTGGGCAAGGTCGCCAAGCCGCTGGCCGCCATCGTCATGCTGGGCGGGGCCTGTGTGGGCTTCTGGACGGCCATCAAGGGAGGTGCAAGCCGATGAACTGGAAAGAAAAACTCATTGCCACCCTCGGTGGCGCAGCCGTTGTGCTGGCCGTGCCTCTGGTGCAGAAGTACGAAGGCACGGTGCTGCGCAGCTACCGCGACCCTGTCGGCATCATCACCGCCTGCACGGGCCACACCGGCCCCGAGCTCAAGATGGGCCAGGCCTACACCCGCCAGCAGTGCGAGGACATGCTCTACAAAGACTTGGCCAGGCACGCCGATGCCTTGAGCTGCATTAGCGCACCGTTGACCGACGGCCAGCGCGCCGCCTTTGTGAGCTTTGCCTTCAACGTGGGCAACGACGCCTTCTGCCGCAGCACGCTGGTGCGCAAGGCCAATGCGGGCGACATCGATGGCGCTTGTGCCGAACTCAGCCGCTGGACCTATGCAGGCGGCAAGCAGCTTCCCGGCCTCATCAAGCGCCGCGCCGCAGAGCGCCAGTTGTGTGAAGCGGGGCTGGCATGAGCGGCCGCGCCTCATCACTGGCCATGGGCCTGCTGCTGGTGCTGGCCTTTGCAGCGGGCTGGGCCGTCAATGGCTGGCGGGCCGATGCCCGCCTGGCGCGCGCGGAGAGTTCACAGTCAAAACAGGCTCAAACGCAGGCACAGCAAGCGCAAGCAGCTACTGAAAAGAAAGCAACAGCGGTGCTGGAGCACGCTGAAGCCCAGCAGGACAACACCCATGACTACACGCAACAACTGGCCGCTCTGGAGGCTGGCCGCACTGCTGATGCTGCCCGCATTGCAGGCCTGCAGCACGACATCCGCGCCGCCGCCACCCGCAACGCCCAGCTTGCCGGTGACGCCACTGCCTGCCGAGATCTCGCAGATCAACACCAGCGACTCGCAGCCCTTGCTGGCGAAGGCGCGGGCGTGGTTGGCCAGCTTGTCGGACTGGTCGAGCGCAGAGACGCCCAAGTCAACGCCCTGAAAGGGCAGGTGCAATTGGACAGGCAGTTGCTGGAGTCTCTGTGACAGTGCTTGAGAAATATCGAGAGCAGCAATGATTCATTCAAGCACCACCATCACCGCAGTTCTGGACGCCGCAGGCGCCGACCGCTTTGCCCGCCGTATCGCCGTGGCCTATGTGCTGGCTGCATTGGGAATCACCGCCGCTGGTTTGGGCGGCCTGATCGCCGCCATCCGCTGGTGGTAAGCAGCTTTACTCTTTGACAGCAGGACGATGAACCAGCACCGGAATGCTGCTGTTGGTCAGCACCTTCTGGGTCTCGCTGCCCAGCAAGATTCCGCTCAGCCCCTTGCGGCCGTGCGATGCCATGCAGATCAGGTCGCAGCCGCCATCCTGCGCCTGCTTGATGATGGTCTCTGCCACGGCGGGGCTGGTGGCGCGCACGCTTTGGATGGACAGGCCGCGTGCGCTGGCCAGATCTTCGGCAAACTTCAGCACCTGGTCTGCCTCGGCCTGTGCGCTCTTGGCCAGCTCCACCGTGTCATAGGCGGCCATCAAGCGCGATCCATAGATCAGTGCGCGGTAATCGGGCATCACATACAGCACCGTGACCTTGGCGCCTTGCTCGGCGGCCAGCTCAATGCCGGCGTGAATGGCCGCCTCGGAAAGCTTGGAGCCATCGGTTGGAATCAGAATGTGCTTGAACAACGGTCTCTCCTCCTGCGCGGTCGCGCATCTGTTTGCTGAAAAGCTGCAGCCACTCTCTGAGTGGCGGCAGCGCCGCACATCATGGCAGCGAATGAGGGGCCTTTGGATGAAGGTTGAAGCCTGAATTGATAGTGAAAACAGGCTGCATCGCTTATCCATCAAGCGCTGGTAGCTATCAAAAAGACGGATTGATGTCATGCCCAGCAGGCCTGGGCAAGCTGGCTTATTGGCTCAGAAGCGCCTTGAGCTTTTGCTTGTCGATGATTTCAGCGTCCAGGCGCTTGACCGCTTCCTGGCGGATTTTCTGCATCATGGCGGCGTTCGGGTCTTGCCAGTCGCCCCCGGCGCTGCGCGCCATCCAGGCCACGGCGCGAGAGAACTCCTCTAGCGACAGGCTGCTGTCTCCGCCCTGGGCAGGCATGGCTCTCACACCAACGAAGGCGTGCGCGCTCAGCGCATCCTGTCCTTCTTCGATCAGCGGCTTCCAGGCCTTTACATCACCCAGCTTTGGGGCTTGCAGCAGTCCTGTGTCGTGGCAGGCCATGCAGGTTGAGCGGTACACGGTCTCGCCCGTTTTGAGCTGGGCCAGAGAGGGAGTGGAGGTTGCGGCGGTGAATACGGCAATGGAGAGCAGTCGAGTGCAGGCAGTCAAGAGTTTCGTCATGGCGGGCATTGTCGCTGAAACGAAAGTTACAACGATTTAAGGCTTTTTTACTGGCTGTTGAGAGCAGTAATACGGCATTCAAAACAGGCATCGCCGCAGCACAGCAGCACCGGTATCGCTGCCAAACTGCCACCGTTTGGCGGTGAAAGCCCGGTCATGGAGCCTGTTCGGGCATCATTGCTCTTAAAAAGACTCGCCAGCCCCTGCTCGATGGGGGCTGGTCTGGATAAGAAAGGCAATCTCGAATGCAAGCGTTGCGAGGAATAACGTGGCTTCTGGTGCTGCAGCTGACAGGGGAGGCGCTGGCACTGCTGCTCAAACTTCCGTTCCCCGGCCCGGTCATCGGCATGCTGCTGCTGGTGCTGTCCATGCGCTTTACGCTGGTGCGCGAGCCAGTGCAGGCCGCTGCCAGCTACCTGCTCTCGCACCTGTCCTTGCTGTTTGTGCCGGTGGGGGTGGGCGTCATCACGCACCTGAGCCTGCTGCGCGACTACGGGCTCAAGCTGCTGCTGGTCATCGCAATCTCCACCTGGGTCGGCATGATCGTCACCGTGCTGCTGGCGCGCTTTCTTCTGAGTGAGCCTGCAGACACCCGTCAGGAAGGGGGCATTGATGCCTGATTTTGTACAGCTCTGGGTCTATCTTTCCTCGGCACCGCTGTTCGGCCTCACGGCCACGCTGGCGGTCTATGTGCTGGCCCATGGGGTCTACAGCCGCACCGGGCAGGCGCCCTGGGCCAACCCCGTGCTCTGGTCCATCGTGGTGCTGGGCAGCGCGCTCATGGTCATGCAGATTCCCTACCAGACCTACTTTGCCGGGGCGCAGTTCATTCACTTTCTGCTGGGCCCTGCCGTCGTGGCGCTGGGCTTTCCGCTGTGGGAGCGGCGGGAGGAACTCAAGCGCAAATGGGCGCGGCTGCTGATGGCCGCACTGGCTGGGGGCGCTACGGCGGCTGTCGTGGCCGTCGTGCTGGGCTGGGCCGTGGGCCTGCCCGAAGAAGTGCTGCGCTCCCTGGCGCCCAAGTCCGTCACGGCCCCCGTGGCCATGGGTGTGGCTGAAAAGATTGGCGGTGTTCCGGCGCTGGCCGCCGTGTTTGCGGTGCTGGCCGGTTTGATCGGCGCGCTGTCTGCGGGCGCGCTATTCAAGCTGCTAAGGGTCGGCACCAGCGACACCGACTGGGTGGCACGCGGCTTTGCTCTGGGCACCGTCTCGCACGGCATCGGCGCAGCGCGCGCGCTGCAGGTCAATGCGGATGCCGGAGCCTATGCCGGCCTGGCCCTCAGCCTGCAGGTGCTGTTGGTTGCGCTGCTCATGCCGCTCATAGCCCGCTGGTTCTGAGCTGCAGTGGCGGTAGTACGATACGCCGCTAACAACTTGGAGAGGGCATGGGTAAATCGACGTATCGTGCATGGGTGATCGCTTCGCTGGTCATTCCGGTATTGGGAATGCTGGCGGAATATGGCTTTGATCTCGTGCCGCAGGAGCTGACCGACCTTTCACAGAGCCTTGTGATGCAGTCGGAGATGGTCGCTACAGACTGGATCTTCTTGCTGCTGCTTTTGGTCGTTGGTGTGATCGCCCTCGTATCTTTTTACGGCCTGCTGCGGTTCAGAGCATGGGCACCTCGGCTGACCCTGTGGTCTTCTGCTGCGACGTGGGGGCTTATATGTTTCAGTCCGCCGGTTGTACTGTCCGGCCTGACCAACGCGACATCAGCCCTGGGTTTTGCCCTGTTTGGCGCAGTACTTGCCTTGCCGTACTACGCGCCCGATGTGCGAGAGATGTTCTGGCCCTCCAAGCCAGAGGCCTGAACAAAAAAAGCCCCTTGCGAGGGGCTTTTGTTATGGCAAAGCGCTTTGGGCTATCAAAAGCAGACTACTTGAACGTCATGCGCAGAAAGCCTTCGTCGGGCGCGGGCGGTTGCTTGGCAGGCAGGGATGGAGCCGAGGTGCGGCGCTGGCCGAGGGAGTTACCGGGGGAATGACCGGGGTAGACCGGCAGCGTCACCTGCTTTTCGCGGTGCTGGGCGCGCTGGGTCAGGCGCTGGGTGCAGGCCGTTGCCAGCGTGGCCAGCTGCGCATCGGTCGCGCCCATGATCTCGCCGTCGGCAATGCGCTGGGGCAGGCTGCTGAAGGAGACCACCATCTGGTCGGTCGCAATCGGCTGCGCATGGGGCAGGGTGGGGCGGCCCTGCCCATCGTAGTTCAGGTTCAGCAAGTAGCGGCTGTGCTGCCATTCCTCGGTGTCGCCTTGCATCATGGCGTTGAACACCGTGCGCTGGACTTGAGCAGAGGCTTCGCATGCGGTGGAAAAGGCTAGTTTCATGCGCTCGGGGTCGGAAAGTGCAATTGTTGCGGTCATATTCACAGTTTGGCCCTCATATCCCATAGGCAACTTGCTAATTAGATAGCTGCGCGCTTCCTCGTAGAGGCTGGCTGGCAGCTCCTCGTACTTGTTGACACGAAACTTCTTTTGAAAGCGTGCCCAGGTCTCGCCATGCTTCTGAATACCGGCATCGACAATCGACTGGACAATTTCGCGCAGATCTTGCTTTTGTGCCGGGCTAACACGGGAGTAGTCGATGGCTGGGTTGTGTAGAGTGGCTTGCGCACGGCGCTCACACTGGATGAAGTAGCGGCGCGCAGCCCGGCCTTGTTCGTTGTTCTCAACCATGGACAGCTCCTTGGCCATATCGAGGGTTAGGTGGTAGTCGGTTGTTTCTTTTTTGTTGCCGCCACGAGTTTGGTTCACCAAATCGGGGGAACCAATTTCCAGCAAGTAGTCTTCGCCCAGTGTGAATCCGAACTTGCGGATGCGACCCTTAATCCAAGTTGTGAAGTCACGTCGTACCTGCATGAAGGTGTGCAGGGTGCGTGCATCACACAGTTGGACCGTGTTGTTGGCCATGGTGCCAGTGAAAACTGGGATGAGAGTGGTAGCTTGGGTAGAATCAATCACTGAATTCTCCTGAAGGTTGGACTTTGAGGGGGTATTCATCGAAGCCCTGCCGGTTGCCGCCGTCGGGGCTTCACCTTTTTCAGGCCTGCTTTTCATGACTGGCCTCTTCGGCTTTGCGACTGGCCTCTAGCCGTGACGCGATCTCGCTGTTTAAGGATCGGAAGTTGTCGACAGCCTTGTGCTTGAGCCACTGCTTAAGCTCTTTGGAAAGTCGTATTGGCGTCGGCGCAATTGCTTTGTTTTCTTTCATGAAATTCCCTTGGGTTGAGCTGGACTCCATTTGACTCCATTAATTTTGTGGAGTCAATAGGACTCATTGAGATGAGTCACTTTGCTGCCACAATTGAGAAATGGAAGAAAAACCGCGCACCACCCCATATCCACTTCGCATGCCCGATGAGCTTCGTGCACAGCTCGAAGAGTCGGCAAAGCTCGGTGCGCGAAGCCTGCATGCAGAAATCATTGCGCGCCTAGAAAGCACGTTCTCTGCATCTACAGCCAGCCCGGCGATGGATCTGTCGCGTACGGTGCAAGAGCTGAAGTCTTTGCAGCGACTTGCCACGCTGAACTACGAGCTGCAACGAGCCAACTACCGCCTCGATGCTGCCAAGCAGCGGTTCGGCAATGCGTACGATGTTCTGCAGAAGGCTTTTGCTTCAGGTGATAAGGATGCGCAGGAAGATGCAAGCGAAAAGTGCTCAGAGTTGAGGGCAACGATGAATGAGCTACAGGCAGAAATTGCCCAGCTTGAGGCGCAGATTGGTCTTGTTCATTTCGACCGTAAGGCAAATGGCCTCGAAGAGCTTCGCGATGTACAGCCAGTGAGCTCATCAGTGATGGTGCGTTTTGGGGACGAGTCCGCCTCAACCCTCAAGAAGCAGACTTCAAAAAAATCCAGTGATCATTAATTCATGCACATGATTAGTCACCGGTGACTGACTTTTGCTGCAAAAAAAACCGCTTGAGCGGGCTTTTTTTGGGAGTCTTCGCGCTTCACGCGACGAGTTTTGTTGCAGCGATGAGCTCCATGGAGAAGTTGTAAATATCATCTAGTTTGCCAATAGGGTGGCGTACTTCTTTTTTCTCCGCATCCAAAATACCAAGGTATTTCTGGCTGCGATTAAAGTGAAGACGGCAAACTGGCTTTCGGTTGTTGTCATCTAAAAGAATGCCGAAATAGCTTTGTGTGTCTCTGTGCCCAATGCGATCAGGATCAACGCTTGTTCGCACAATCGACTTCACAATGAAGAACCCTTCAAGCTCCTCGGGAGTCGTTTCAATGCGAATGGTCTCTTCATCTTGTTGTGTTCCTGGCTTATCCACCAGCTTTTCGGTCTTCAGTGAATCTTCTGAAGTAACAGCTTGAGCGACTAGTGTTTGAGGGGCAACTCCAGTAATAGCTGACTTCAACCGGTCATTGACTAAGTCTCCGGTGAATTGCGCTACTGCTTTGAGTAGTAGTGGTTGGAACTGTTCACGTACACGGGCCGTGATTACCCCGTCATAGACACGTGCAGTGAAAAATCGAAGAAATTCTTCACATGGATCGCTAAATTGGGTGGCTAACTCTCGTTTAAGTTGACCAATATATTTCAGCTCGCCTGCTGCACTGATTATGGAGTCAACGTCAAATGCAGAACGCGTGAGGTTGCGAAGTTCTGGAGCAGCATGCTCGTCAATATCCAGTAGATCAAGCTCCAAAAATGGTTTTTCATCCATTTTGTTAGGAGCGTCTAAGTCTGTGAAAAATTTGTAGACTCGACCGTTCGTTAGGATGGAGATCCTTGCAGTCGTAACGTGAAAGTAGCGGAAAAGCTGGCTGGCATGGTTGACGTTAAGAGGTTCCCCGAGCTTTTTGCACTCGATGAGCATCTGAACTTGACCATCTTTAAAAATAGCGTAGTCAATTTTCTCTCCCTTTTTTGTGCCGACATCACAAATAAATTCAGGCACAACTTCTGAGGGGTTGAATACGTCATAGCCTAAAACTGACTGAATAAATGGCATGACAAATGCAGTTTTTGTTGCTTCTTCAGTCGAGATGTTCTGGCCCTGCTGGCGAATTTTTGCAGCCAGGCTGTTAAGACTTTCGTAGAACTCCACACTACCTCCTTCAAGTTAATTTCTGGATGATCATATACAAACGATTACATTCAGATTAAAGGAGTTGAACTTGGTTAGTGTAAGTACTGAAAAATTGGATCTAAATCATGTAAATGGTGTAGTTTGAAATGCTTCATCTGCGAAAAAGGCAACGTATAGAGCTACGTTGCCTTTTCTTGTTAGTGGCTGCTTTTCGAGTATTTATAAAATTTCAACGGCGGCCCTTGCCGTGGGGTTGGGTGTGGGCTCGCCAATCTTGTGCAGGGTGTTGCGGTCGGTGTGGGCAAAGGGCTCGCTCTGGCCGGGAATGGTCAGTGTGGTTTCCTGCTCATACGACCAGGTGCCGTCCGGGTGCTTGGTGATGGTGACGGTATAGGCATCGGTTCTGAAGGCGTGCTCCAGAAACGGGTTGCTGCTGATGCCGTTGACGGTGGAGCCGCGCACGGCCTTGAGGGTAAAGCTGGTGGCATCCGCCGTGGTGTTGCCCGTGGCCATGGCGGTTTGCCCGCGCGGGATGGTCAGCGTCTGAATGATGTTGCCGGTGGCGGGCTCCCACAGCCAGTAGCCCACCTGGTCGTGAAAGGTTTCCACGTCATCGGGCTTGACGATGCGCGTGTGGTAGCGCAGGCCGTAAAAGAGCTGAGGGCCGTTGGTTTGCGCATCAATGGGTTGCAGCTCCATGTGCTCGATAAAGGCCTGCTTTTCCGGGCCATCGGCCTTGGGGTTGATGTCCAGGCCGCGCTTGCCGGTCCAGATGCCGGCCATGCCGGTGAATGGGCCAAGGTTGGCCAGGGTGTTCACATCGGGCGTGGGCTCGGTGTAGATGTCTTTGGGAAAGGTTTCCATAGTGGGGCACTGGCTTTCACGTTGAATCTCGTGAGGGCAGTGTACCTATGGGCGCGGAGGGAGGGCGTGTGAATGTAGTCTTGCGCGGGTGGGCCAGGCCTTCACGTGCGCTGAGCGGCCCAGGCGGGCGGGTTGCTTGCTCAGGCACATTGAAATGCAAAAAATTTGCGAAAGTGGGTGAGTTTGGTTGGTGGGTTTTGTAAGTGTTTGATTTTTATAAAAGTTATAAACATTTACACGGAGTAGATCGGTGGGCTGAGTTCAATGAGGCCGAGTAATTAATAAGTTAAAAAAGGGTTTGGAAAAGTCCAAACCCTTTTTATGTCTTTTCATGCTTGATGCAGAAGCGTTTAGGTGAAGTCAATGCAAGTACCTATAACACACGCATGGCTCAAGCCTATTCCGATACTCAAAGAAGCCAAGATGCAGGTCAGGCGTGGCTGTTCATGCAGGAATGGGCTATGGCTTGAAATCCAGACCACGCTTGACAGCATCTTGCATGCGCTGATCTCGCTCATCTCCTGACATGGGTTTGCTATTGCGGTCTTCTATTCGAGCCTCAGACTCCGTAAAGACTGGTGGCTCTGAGCGCGTAATCTGCCCCTTTGGCATGTACGAGGGCAGGGCTTGAAAGTAAAGAAATAAGGCAACCACTGTAGCTGCCGCAATCCATACCTTCCGCAGCCTCCAACTCAAGCCAAAGCCTATGGCAGCGATCAAGAGCGGAACCAGGTTGATAAGCAGAGTCATTTGCCGATATTTACCATGGGCACGGTATCGCCCAACGCAGTGGTCGGGAGCTGGCCATTCCACTTTTCAATCCAGGCACGTTCGTTCTCCAGCTTGCGTAGTTGCAGCACTCGAGCATCGACAGACTGGGCCAGAACGGACTGAGACATGGCTTCGGTTTCTGCCTTTTCCTTGTCAATGGCGCGTTGGAGGCGGGCCTCTTGTAGTTCACGCTCCAACTGAGCCTTGGAAATAGCCAGTTGTGCTTCTTCCTTCTGAATGGCCTCGCGCCGCTCGGCGGCAGACTCCTGAGCATCAGTGATGATTTTTGGATACCTCAAATTGGTAATGCCGACAAAGCGCACGGAGAAGGGCGTGAGGGCTTCAATGGCCTTGCCAAGCTGTACACGAAGGTCGGAGTTGATTTTTTCATTGCTCGAGGCAATTTCACTGATAGACAGCTTGCTCAAATACTCGCGCACTTCGGCTTGAATGATTTGGCTGGCATAGGTGCGGTACACCTGCTCATTGGCAATTGTGGATACATAGTCCGAGACCTCCTTGGGAGCGACAGCATTAAAGAGTTCTGCTGTTTTCTTGGAGTTGATGCTCAGCGTGGCACGGATGGTTACATCGAGATTCAGCTTGTCTTCAGGGATGAAGATGCTCATGGATTCTTCGTATCCCTTGTCAGACACGTCCAGCAAGACTAGGCGGTCGCAATAGGCCCAGCATTTGCCCAGACGGAATTTGGATGTGGGGATCAGATTGTCCTGATAGCCATCCTTGGTCATGATTTTGCCGACGTGTGCTGGTGGAACCTCGACTTTTTGACCGCATGCGGCCAATAAAAAAGCAGCTGCCGCTGCTGCCAAAATACTCTTGTGCTGTGCCAGTTTTTTCATCTATCAGACCGCCTCCTCTGCGGCATAGGGAGGCATTGAATCAAAGCACAGCCTTTCACGCAAGACTTGGAGAGCTTTACGCTTGATGAGCAAGCTGCCCATCGTTTAGAAGCGTTGACGCTGAACTACAAAATCGGGGCGAGTAGGGCGCGCAGTCTGTGAAGAACGTAAGCAGGAAGCTGGTTGATTTTGGGTGATGGGCTTAGGAGCAGCGAGCTTCATGGCTGCAAGGCCATGGCATATGGTGCCGGCTTTGTTTGTTCAAAATTGATGTCTGGATAGAGGCGGCCTTCTACATGTGCACGATTGCGCCCCGCGTTTTTGGCGCTGTAGAGCAGTTGGTCAGCCTGTTTGAGCGCACCTTCAAGATGATTCGCGCTGCTCATCGAGGCGATGCCAAAGCTCAAGGTCAACTCGGTATCTTGGGGCAGGATGCCATGGTCGAGGCAGAGCTCCTGGGTAATTCGGTTGGCCACTTGTTCGGCGCCTTGTAAGTCGATTTGGGTCAACAAAACCACGAATTCTTCGCCGCCAAAGCGAGCGAGGAGGTCTTCATCGCGCACGGCGCGCTGCATGGTGCTGGCGACGAACTGAAGCACTTCATCGCCTTTTTGATGCCCCCATGTGTCGTTGATGTGCTTGAAGTGGTCGATGTCGCAAGCTAGTACTGCCATGGGGTACATGCGATGGTCGGCGAGGCGCTGCTGAGCCATCTCGTGAAAGGCTCGGCGATTCAGAATTTGGGTCAGAGCGTCGGTGTCTCGTTCAATGCGCAATCGGGTCACTGTTTCTCTGATGATGGCTGCAAGAATGAGAGCGGTAAACAGCAAAGCAAAGAACAGAATACTCATCAGCGTTGTCATCCAATAAGTCGAGTTCACGTGCATGGCATCACGCAAGCCGTTTTCTCCCAAGAACTCCACCAGCATGGGGCGCAGCATCGTAAAGAGTGCATATGCGACGTAGCTTCCCAGAAGTGTTCGATCCAGCCAGTCACGAGTCAGGCTTTTTTGTATGGCTGCAGGTACTGGCAGCAAAATGATCAGTGCTGCGCCAATATTGAAAAAGTACAGGCGACCTTCAGGGCTGTAAGCGACCTTTGAAAAGTAATACAGGGACGCCATGGTTCCCGTGCAAAGCAGCGCAGCCGCAAGAGGGTAGGAGGGAAGCTTTCGGCGCTCTGAAAAGCTTTTTGACAGACAGCATGCACCGATCAGAAACAGGGAATTAACGAGCGCGACATAGTGATTGAGAACTTCAAATTTCAATACGCTGCGCAGGCTGATGGAAACTGCTGTCAGAACCAGGGCAATGCTTAGCCAAAGCAAAAAGCGCTGTCGTAGCTGAGTTGCCCAGCAGATCCCCAGTACGGCCGCCAGGAAGAGCAAAGCAAGTGACGGCATCAACACATAGATGTAATCGTTGCTTGTATGCATACATGGCTGTCCTTCGACTAAGTGATGACCGACAGGCAGACTAACTTGCCATGCCTTCAGTGCCCTCAGAGCATCAAACGATATGGTGACATGTGCGTCGTTAACCATTGGCATCAGCAGTTAACAACTTCTTTCGAATAGTGGCAATCCTGATTCAGCCTTTTCAAGGCCATTTTTTAAAGAGTCACGTTAATTTTTTCATGTTGTTACATGAGCTCTGGCGGCAACCCTTAACCAAAACTGGTGAATTTCAGATGTATTTGATGGAGGTCAAGTTCAGCATCGCACTCCACACAGGAAACTTTTAGAGCATGGAAGAAGTCCCTGAGACTGCGAGTCTCGCCGGTTTTTTGGGGGGATGTCAGGGCTGATGCTGTCTATGAAGTGAGCTGTCCGTAGATGGACTTGGGTGCCAACTATTGCACCGTTGCGCTACCGGTCTTGCAAAGTAAAAACCACCGGCGTTGGCGGTGGTTTTATCAATGAAGGGTTTCTGCCTTTCAACACTCGCAAGACAGTCAGGAGAAGCGCAATTTCAGGTCTGCGGAGGGCATTGTGTTGAGAGCGTTGATACAACTTCGGATATATCGTGGTTTTGACTGGCAGAGCTTCTGTGCAGTCTCAGGCTTTTTGTCTTAATCGCAAGCTTCCAGCTTGCGGCGCAGTGGGCGTAACTCTTGGCAAGACCTCTAAGCCTTAGTCTGTCTGTGAACCAGGACGGGAATGCTGCTATTGACTAGTACGCGCTGGGTTTCGCTCCCCAACAAAATGCCGGCGATGCCTTTGCGTCCATGCGAGGCCATGCAGATCAAGTCGCAGTGACCTTCCTGCGCTTCTTGGATGATGGCCTGGTGAATGGAGACATTGGTGACTCTTGCGGTTCGGCAAGCGACACCCTCGGCTTGTGCAATTTCCAAGGCTGCCTGCAATACCTTGTCGGCATCCTTATGAGCACTTTGGTTGAACTCGGCGGCGTTGTACGCCATCAGCGCTTCAGCACCGTAGATCATGGCGCTGTAATCCGGCATCACGTACAGCGCAGTGACCTGTGCGCCTTGTTCTTTCGCCAGGCGCATGCCGGCATGAAGGGCGGCGGTTGAGAGCTTTGAGCCATCCGTGGGAATGAGAATGTGCTTGAACATATCCAGCCTCCTTGCTCAATGAAACAAACTTGCTGAGCTCATGGTCGCGCTGTAGCGCAGCAAATGCAATCCCCTCAAGAAATCTGGCCTTTCAGGGCAAAGCTTGAGAAGGGAGGTTTTTGAGTAAAAACACCCGCTAATCGAGATCCGTAAAGCGCTTGCAGCTATGAAAAAGAGACTATCTCTTGATGAGCGTGTCTATGCTCTTTCTGGCTGTGTATGCAAAGGCGGCTCATAGATGTAGGCATTCTGGTTGCTAATGAGCTTGCTCTATGGACAGTGAAAACTGTGACTGCTCCCCACGTTGTGCGGCATCGCGCAGCAAAAAGACCTGAATCAGATAGTTCGCATTGGGCTCTGCCTGAAAGTGGCAGAAAGACTGAGAAGCACTACTTTCACACAGTGGTGATGAGTCTCCGTCCCTGAGCACCTGCATGCGGGTGTTGAGGTTGTTGGTGTGAAGGGTGATGGTGAGTGGCTGGCCGGGCAGCGTATTCAGTCCATAGCGCGCAATGCCATGGCCCGTAAGTTGGCCGCTGTATGAGACGCTTCCGTTGAAGCTGCTGGCTGTCGAGTGCGCGGAGCTGGTGAGCTGTGCCATGGCGGCACCTCCTGAGATTGAATTGGAGAGGAGGCTGACGGTAAGCAAGGCGGTGATGGGCTTCATGCGTCTCTCCCTGAAGTGCGTCAGCTGACTATGCTTTGTCGAAGATCACCACGGTGAATAGATGGGCTTGGAGCAGGTGTGGATCGGGAGCGATGTGCCATGTGAGGATTCTCGTAGGGCATATGAACAGATGTGGTAATGCATGCTCGTGCGGGCAATTCGATACTTATCCGCTTCTGCTCTGTGAGCTTGATGCCGCAAGAAATTCACGAAGGCGGGGGAGTGGGCAAAGAGTGCCGGCTTTCAAGGGAGTATGAACGGCTCATGAGTACCGGGTATTTCTGTGCAAGATGCTGGGTGCTGGCAGCAGCAATTGAAAAGCACGCAGTTAGAATGAGCAGGATTAGCCTAACCCTGTTGGTGGAGGTTGGATGGCAGTTCTGTAGAGCATCAATGCACTGTAGAGGCCCGGTCGGTGGCACACCTGGGTCGCACGGCTTTCACCATTGTTAATGAGGCGAACGGAAGTTCGCCTTTGTTTTTGCTGCCGCAGAAAGATTGACCATGTTCGAATCCATCCGCAAGCATTCCAAGTTCGTGATGATCTTGTTGTTCTTGCTGATTATTCCCTCTTTCATTTTTGTCGGGGTCAACCAAAACTACTTCACGGAGTCCAGCCAGACGGTGGCTCGTGTAGATGGTCATGACATCACCCAGCAAGATTGGGACAACGCTCACCGGGCGGAAAGCGACCGCTTGCGCGCAGAAAATCCAACCCTGGACGCCAAGCTACTGGATTCTCCCGAGGCGCGTTACGCAACTTTGGAGAAGCTGGTGCGTGATCGGGTCTTGGCGGCGGCTGCCACCAAGATGCACTTGACAACCTCCGATGCACAACTGGTGCGTACATTGCGTGAAATCCCCGCGATTGCCTCGTTGCAAAAGCCGGATGGCTCTCTAGATGCTGAGGCTTACAAGGCATTGGTGGGCTCTCAGGGTATGACCCCCGAGGGCTTTGAAGCCAACCTGCGTAGGGAGCTCTCTCTCAATCAGGTGCTGGGCTCTGTGTCGTCCACAGGCTTTGCGACTGAAGCCCAGTTGCAGCAAGCCATGGATGCGCTGTATCAACGACGCGAAATTCAGGTCGCTCGCTTTGATGCGGCTGCTTTTGCAGCCAAGGTGCAGCCCACCGAAGCAGATCTCAAGGCCTTCTATGACGCGCATACCAGCCAGTTCAAGAGGCCTGAGGCAGCGACGGTGGAGTATGTGCAGCTCGATCTGGATGCAGTGCAGCAAGGCATTGTCCTGAGTGAAGAAGATCTGCGTACCTACTACAAGGAAAACGCAGCCCGTCTTGCCGGCCCTGAAGAGCGTCGTGCCAGTCATATCCTGATCAATGCCGCAAAGGACTTGCCTTCGGCCGAGCGAGAAAAAGCCAAGGCCAAGGCTGAGGCCTTGCTGGCCCAGGTTCGCAAGGATCCGAAGACCTTCGCCCAGGTGGCCAAGGAAAATTCTCAGGATCCGGGATCGGCGGCCAATGGCGGTGATCTGGGCTACTTCGGGCGCGACGCCATGGTCAAGCCTTTCGAAGAAGCAGTTTTCAAGATGAAGGAGGGCGACATCAGTGATGTGGTTGAGTCTGACTTCGGCTATCACATCATTGAGCTGACAGGTATCAAGCAGCCCAAGGTGGCTTCATTTGAAGAGATGCGTCCCAAGTTGGAGGCCGAACTCAAGCAACAGCAGGCGCAGCGCAAGTTCGCAGAAGCGGCAGAGACTTTTTCGAATGCAGTTTACGAGCAGTCCGAAACGCTGGCTCCTGTCGCTGAGAAATTCAAGCTGACTATCCACAAGGCAGAAAACGTCTCGCGTGAGCCAGCTGCTGATGCTCAAGGGCCTCTGGCTAACAAACGTTTCCTCGAAGCACTGTTTTCTACGGACTCTCTGGAAAACAAGCGCAATACCGATGCGGTGGAGCTGGCACCTAGTACGCTGGTGGCTGGCCGTGTATTGAGTTATGTGCCTGCACATACCGAGTCGATGGAAGAGGTGGGCGACAAGCTCAAGCAGTTGTATGTGGCACACCAGGCCGCAGAGCTGGCCAAGCAAGAAGGCAAGGCCAAGCTTGACGAGTGGAAAGCCAAGCCTGAGATGGCGCAGCTGGCTGCGGCTGTGGAAGTTGGTCGTGACCAATCCAAGGATCTGCCGCGTGAAGTGCTGGATGCTGCATTGCGTGCACCTACGGATGTTTTGCCAGCTTGGGAGGGTGTGGACCTGGATAATGCTGGTTATGCAGTGATCAAGGTCAATCGCATTGCTCAGCGCCCAGCACAGGACGCACAGGTGCTGGAGCAGCAAAAGGCACAGTTCACGCAATGGACATCGATGGCGGAAGTTATGGCCTACTATGAACAATTGAAGAAGACCTTCAAGGTTCAGATCAAGGTGCCGCGCCCCTGATAAGGGATGAAATCAGGCGTGAGTTCATTTGCACGTCTGATTTATGCATTACAATAGATGCTTCTACGGTGGCTGTAGCTCAGTTGGTAGAGTCCAGGATTGTGATTCCTGTTGTCGTGGGTTCGAGCCCCATCAGCCACCCCAAATTTGAAAACGCTCTGCAGCGCAGAGCGTTTTTATTTGACCAAGGATTCCTTGGAATCGTTAGTAGTTCAGTGTTTGATGCTCTTAAATTTGATTTGAGAAGCTTAAATCTGAAGTAGAATAAGCAATTCTCTACGGTGGCTGTAGCTCAGTTGGTAGAGTCCAGGATTGTGATTCCTGTTGTCGTGGGTTCGAGCCCCATCAGCCACCCCAGTTTTTAAATGCCCCACAAACTATGTTTGTGGGGCATTTTTGCTTCTGGCAGGTGCTATTGCGCAAATGCAGTGTGAAGGCTCAGACTCTATCAGTTGATATGCCGCTAGTTGGCTTGGCGGCATGTAGCTTCTAAGTGGTGCGAGAGTTGTGTCTGGGCTGGCTGTGCCGAGGAGGTGATATTGAGTAGCCCTCTGAGTTGGCGTGAAAAACAATCTCAAACTGTGAGAGAGGGCTCAGTCGCTTGCCAATCAGCTGTTGCTGTTTGGGCTGCTTACTGCATTGCGCAGTGACTTGGATTGAAGCTGGCGCAGGTGCGAGAGCCTTTGGTCTTCGTGCTATACCTGCTCGGCGCTGAGCTCTGCACAGTAGAAGATTGCTGAGTACAAATAGACAAAAGGGTTTAGATCTTGCGATCTAAACCCTTGTCATTTGGTCGGAGCGGCGGGATTCGAACTCGCGACCCTCTGCTCCCAAAGCAGATGCGCTACCAGGCTGCGCTACGCTCCGTAAGCCTCTATTGTAACTACAAAAAATTGCTCATTTTTGAAAGCGACCAATTTTTTGTATTGAGGTCCAATTTATTTGGACCGGGGTGTGGTGGGGGCTGGGCCGCGGTTGGCAAGGTGACGGAACGTGATGCGGCCCTTGCTCAGGTCATAGGGAGACATTTCCAGTGACACTTTGTCTCCCGCCAGAATGCGAATGTGGTGCTTGCGCATCTTTCCACCGGTGTAAGCGATCAGCTGATGACCGTTATCCAGCGTGACGCGAAAACGCGAGTCAGGCAGGACCTCCGTGACGGAGCCCTGCATTTCAATAAGTTCTTCCTTGGCCATTTGTTCAATCTCTCAGAAAAAGTCCGTTGCGGCGTTTGTTCATCATCACCACGGAAAAGGCCTGAGCAAAAACTGCTCAGGCCTCAAGGTGGCGAGGGCGCTGCGCTGTTCGCGCAGACCGAACAAAAGGCCGATATCTAATCAAGCTATGCTTTAACAGCATTCAACTAACGGATGAAATTGTAGCGTCTCGACTTTGTAAGCGGCTTGACACAGGGTGCAATCTGTCGCAGAGATGAGACGATCTGAGCACACTTTTTTGTGCTCGTCGCTTCCATGTCGCGGCAGGCTTTTGTGAGAAAGAAATGGGCACAATGCCTGTCTTTCTGGACGTGGCCTGCAGTGCATTAGCTCTTGGCTAGAATCCTGTTCGATAGCTCTATAACTTTGATAGCAAAAAACCATTGTGTCTGAACGACTCGCTGTACTTTCTCAATATTTATTACCCAAGCAGGCACTGACGGCCCTGATGGGGAAATTGGCTCAGGCTGAAGCTGGAGAGTTGACGACGACAGTGATTCGTCGCTTCATTCAGCGCTACAAGGTCAATATGACAGAGGCTGCCGAGCCTGATCCTGCGGCCTACAAGACTTTCAATGCTTTTTTCACACGGGCACTCAAGGATGGAGTGCGCCCTATGGCACAGGCGGACTGGACTTGTCCGGTCGATGGGGCTATCAGTCAGTTCGGCAAGATTGAAGGTGAGCAGATCTTCCAGGCCAAGGGGCATCAATACAGTGCCACGGCATTGGTAGGTGGGGATGCGGCTCTTGCGCGCCAGTTCGATAACGGCAGCTTTGCGACGATTTATCTGAGCCCGCGTGACTATCACCGCATCCACATGCCTTGTGCTGGCAAGCTGCGCAGCATGACCTATGTGCCCGGTGATCTGTTCTCAGTGAACCCTGTCACGGCGCGCGGAGTGCCCGGCCTGTTTGCTCGCAATGAGCGCGTGGTTTGCGTCTTCGATACGGCACATGGCCCGTTTGTGCTGGTACTGGTGGGGGCAACGATTGTGGGCAGCATGGCCACGGTGTGGCATGGCCTGATCAACCCGCCGCGGCCCGGTCATATCAAGACCTGGAATTACGAAGGCCGCGATGCTGTGGAGCTTGCCCAGGGACAGGAAATGGGGCGCTTTCAGCTGGGATCGACGGTGGTCATGTTGTTCCCGCAAAGCGCAGGCATGCAGTTCAATGCGCAGTGGCAGCCTGCAGGGCCCGTGCAACTGGGCCAGGTGATGGGGCAGGCACAGGCCAAGCTGGCTTGAGTCCGCTGGAAATCATAAAGCAATAGCAAAAGCCGCTGGTGCCATAAGGCACAGCGGCTTTTTTCTAAGAGTTCAAAGAAACCAGGTCAGGGCTTCCTGTCGGCGCTCGGTGGTGAACAGTGTGGGCGCCAAGTCCAGACCGTCAGGCTTGACGGGATCGTCGTGGCCTTTGAGGTAGACCATCAATTCACGTCTGCGCAAGATGACATGGCTGACGATCTCACGTCGGCCATTCTGAGTGACCTCGGTGCCGGGGCGAAACAGCGGCATATGAAACAGGCCACTGCGTGTGGTGGGCGGCGATGCCGCAACTTCATTGGAGGCGAGCTGCATGGGCTTTCCGTAGTAGTGGTGACTGCATATCGGCAACGCAGTCAGAAACTAAAGCCTATGCAGCAGATTTTGTTCAGCTCGATTGCGCCAGTGCCTTGAGAAGCTCTGTCTCGATTTGAAGCTGGCGGCTGCTGTCTTGCAGCTCCGGACCCTCGATCAGAAAGGTGTCTTCTACGCGCTCTCCCAGAGTGCTGATTTTGGCCAGTTGTACGCTGATGTGGTGCTGGGCCAGGATGCGGGCAATGATGTACAGCAGACCAGCGCGGTCGGATGCCGAGATGGACAGCAGCCAATGCTGTGCCTTTTCATCGGGGCGCAAGATGACGCGGGGGGCAAAAGGAAAGCTCTTGACTCGGCGCGACAGTCTTCTTTTGGTCGGAGGGGATAACGGACCGCCCTTGAGCAAAGTCAGCGTCAGATCGTTTTCCACCATGTGCATCAGTTCGCGGTACTGCTCCTGCATGGTGGGTGCGATGACTTGAAAGGTATCGAGTGCATAGCCGTTGTTGGCCGTGTGTACGCGGGCGTCGAGAATGGAAAACCCTGCGCGGTCGAAGTAACCGCAGATGCGTGCGAAGAGGTCGGGCTGGTCGGGTGCATAGACCAGTACTTGCAGACCTTCACCAGCCAATGAGCGTCTGGCGCGAACCACGGGCTTGCCCTGACCCACATGGCGCGAAAGATGGCGTGTATGCCAGGCAATGTCAGCGGCTTCATGGCGCATGAAATAGCTGATATCCAATGTTTCCCAGAGCTTTTTGTGCGATTCAAAAGGCTGGGCGGACAAGGCCAGCTGCACCAGAGCTTCGCGTTTGCGGCCCTCTATTTCGGCTGCTGCATCTGGTGCGCGGCCACCCAGTACGCGCAAGGTCAGGCGGTAGGTGTCCTCCAGCAGCTTGCCCTTCCAGGCGCTCCAGACCTTGGGGCTGGTGCCGCGAATGTCTGCCACCGTCAGCAGGTACAAGGCTGTGAGCTTGCGTTCATTGCCCACTTTGTCGGCAAAAGCGCGAATCACATCGGGGTCTGACAAGTCCTGCTTCTGGGCCACCTGGCTCATGGTCAGGTGCTCGCGCACCAGAAATTCGGCCAGCTCTGCATCGGGCTTGGCTATCTGGTGGGCACGGCAAAAGCGCTTGACTTCGACCGCGCCGATCACGGAGTGATCACCCCCCCGGCCTTTGCCAATGTCGTGAAAAAGGGCGGCCAGATACAGAATCCAGGGTTTGTCCCAGCCTGCGGCAAGCTGAGAGCAGAACGGATATTCATGGGCATGCTCGGCCATGAAGAAGCGCCGTACATTGCGCAGCACCATCAGGATGTGCTGATCCACGGTGTAGACGTGGAACAGGTCATGCTGCATCTGACCGACGATGCGGCGGAAGGGCCAGAGGTAGCGACCCAGAACCGAAGTCTGGTTCATCAGCCGGATCGCGTGGGTGATGCCGCGTGGCTGCTTGAGAATTTTCAGAAACGTCTCGCGGTTGACCGGGTCGCGGCGGAAGCCGCTGTCCATGACATCGCGGCTCGCGTACAGGGCACGCAGAGTGCGGCTGGACAGGCCTGTCAGTCCTTCGTGCTGCTCATACATGAGAAAGGTCTCAAGAATGGCATGGGGGTCACGCTGATACAGGTCGTCGCTGGCGACTTCAATCGTTCCAGCCTTCTCGTAAAAACGCTGGTTCAGCGGAATGAGTTTGTGGGAGCGGGGGCTCAGGCGCTCTTCAATGCTCATGCGCACGATTTGGCACAGCTGGGTCACCGCCTTGGCGGCCCAGTAATAGTGACGCATTAGCGTCTCGCCCGCCCGCATGGCCAGCTTGCGCCCTTCGGGTGTGGTGGAGCGGTAGCCAAAGGCTTCTGCCACGGCGGTCTGCAGGTCAAAGACCAGCCGGTCTTCGTGCCTGCCTGCGGCGGCATGCAGGCGGGCGCGAATCAGGCTCAGCAGTGATTCGTTGGATTCGAGCTGCTGTACCTCGAAGTCGGTGATCAGGCCTTGCTTTGCCAGCTCATGCCAGTTGTGGCCAAAGCCGGCCGCCTTGGCCAGCCAGAGCATGGTGTGCAGATCGCGCAGGCCGCCGGGCGACTCCTTGCAGTTGGGCTCCAGCGAATAGGGCGTGAAGTCGTATTTGGCATGGCGCTGGCGCATCTCCAGCAGCTTGCCCTCTACAAAGCTCTTGGGTTGAAGCTGTGAGCGAAACTGCTGCTCAAAGTCCGTAAACAAGGCTTTGTTGCCGCAGATGTGGCGTGACTCCAGCATGGCTGTCTGCACCGTCAGGTCTTGCGCCGCCTCCTGCAGGCATTCGGCAATGCTGCGCACGCTGGAGCCTATCTCCAGTCCTGCATCCCAGCAACTGCTGATGAATTGCTCGACCTGGTGTGAATAGTCAGAGGCGGTATCTGCACTGCAGTGGTGCATGGTGGGCAGCAGCACCAGAACATCGATATCTGAGTAAGGAAAGAGCTGTGCCCGGCCATAGCCACCTACGGCCACCAAGGCGGCACCCTCTGGCATGCGCGCCCGTTGCCAGAGAGTGCTTAGCAAGCCGTCGGCCAGATCACTGAAATGGTGCAGCACTCCGCGTACGCTGCGTCTGCCCAGCGTAGGGTTGTGCAGCAGAGCGATTTGTTGAGCCTTGGCGTGGCGGTACGCATCGCGCAGGGAATGCAGTGCACCGAGATCCGAAGCGTCAGGTGCAGTGGAGGGGCCGGAAGAAAAGGTCATGCGCAGCAGAAAAAGTTTCAACAGAGCAGGTGCTTGATTGTCCTCTTAACCCGATCTCGTGGCCGCTGTCAGCCTGAGCTGGAGCCTGGGTATGGAGCAAGAGGAGTGCGCAGCACTTGCAGCACCTTCGTGACAAGCAAAAAATATGCCGCATCCGGCAGTAACCAGATGCGGCATGGCGACTCTCTGTACAGAAGCGCTTGATGCAGCTTTAGGTACGGATGGCCTTGATGAAGTCGGGCGGCGTGGGCGAGCCATCGGACCAGGTCAACACGTCATAGCCGGTCTTGGTCACGGCCAGCATCAGCTCCCACTGGGCCGTGAGGCTGCGATCCTTGGTGACCACGGTCCAGCCGTCGGGCATGGCCTTGATGTCGCGCTTGCCCAGATTCAGCATGGGCTCGATGGTGAAGACCATGCCTTCTTCAAGCACTACGCCTTCGCCGGGCTTGCCGTAATGCAGCACCTGAGGCTCGTCGTGGAACACTTTGCCGATGCCGTGGCCGCAGTATTCGCGCACCACCGATAGGTTGTGACCTTCGGCATAGGTTTGAATGGCGTGGCCGATATCGCCCAGGGTTGCGCCAGGCTTGACCTGCTTGATTCCCTTCCACATGGCTTCAAACGTCAGCTGGCACAGGCGCTTGGCGGCAATCGAGCCCTCACCAATGATGAACATGCGGCTGTTGTCGCCGAACCAGCCGTCATCGGTGATGACGGTCACGTCCACGTTGACGATATCGCCCTTCTTGAGCGGCTTGTCATTGGGGATGCCGTGGCACACCACGTTGTTGACCGAGGTGCAGACATAGGCCGGGTAGGGCGTCATGCCCGGCGGCTGGTAGCCCAGGCAGGCGGTCTTGGTGCCTTGCTCTTCCATGCGCTTGGCGCACAGATCGTCGATCTGCTGGGTGGTGATGCCGGGCTTGATGTGAGGGGTGATGTAGTCCAGCACATCCGAAGCAAAGCGGCCTGCAATACGCATGCGTTCAATGTCTTCGGGAGTCTTCAGTGTGATGCTCATGGCGTGAATTATCCCATTGCGCGCTTGAACATGCAGGGCTTGTGGGTGTGAGCATTCGGACTAACCCCGAGGCACGGTAAAATCTCAGGCTCACCGATTCAGTGCCCTGAGCTGCGCCTTCTGACAAGGACGCGGCTCAGGCGCTTTTCACCAGCCTTCACATAAACAGGCCGCCACGTGACATTGCATCTGACACAGTTTGAGGGTGGAAACGCCCTGAGCTCGTTCCGCGCCCAACAGCTTTTGACCGATCTGGTCGCCATCCACCCCAAGATCACAGGCGTGTCCGCGCGCTTTGTGCATTTGGTGGCTACCGAGAGCACACCTGTGCCCGCATTGCAAGAGCGCCTGTCGGCGCTCTTGACTTATGGCGACCCCTACACAGGCAACGCCGAAGGCGTGGCTTTCATCGTCACCCCTCGTCTGGGCACCATCTCGCCATGGGCTTCCAAGGCGACCGACATTGCCCGTAACTGCGGCCTCGATGTGTTCCGTGTGGAGCGCATGACCGAGTTCCGTGTCGAGCTGAAGACAGGTTTGCTTGGTGGCAAGTCCGAGCTGTCGGCAGAGCAGACTGCGCAAATCGCCGGCCTGCTGCATGACCGCATGACCGAGTCCGTGTTTGCCACGCGCGCCGAAGCCGAGCAGCTGTTCACCACCCTGGCTGCCGAGCCCATGGAGTTTGTGGATCTGCTGGGTGGCGGCAAGGCCGCGCTGGAGACCGCCAACAAGCAGTGGGGCCTGGCTCTGGCCGAAGACGAGATCGAGTATCTGGTCAACGCTTTCAATGGCCTCAAGCGCAACCCCACCGATGTGGAGTTGATGATGTTTGCGCAGGCCAATTCCGAGCACTGCCGCCACAAGATCTTCAACGCCAAGTTCACCATCGATGGTGTGGAGCAGGAGAAGTCGCTGTTCGGCATGATCCGCAACACCGAAGCGGTTTCGCCCCAGCACACCGTGGTGGCCTATGCCGACAACGCCTCCATCATGGAAGGCCATGAAGTTGAGCGTTTTGTGGCGAAATTTGCCGCAAATGCAGATGGTGCAAGCGCTCCTAGCTATCAAAAGCAGACTGCGACCAACCATGTGCTGATGAAGGTGGAGACGCACAATCACCCCACGGCCATCTCTCCCTTCCCCGGCGCATCGACCGGCAACGGCGGCGAAATCCGCGACGAAGGCGCCACCGGCCGCGGCTCCAAGCCCAAGGCAGGTCTGACCGGCTTCACCGTCTCCAAGCTGTGGGGCAGCGAAGTGGGCAAGCCCGAGCACATCGCCAGCCCGCTGCAGATCATGATCGAAGGCCCTCTGGGTGGCGCGGCATTCAACAACGAGTTTGGCCGTCCCAACCTGACGGGCTACTTCCGTGAGTACGAGCAGCAGGTCGGTGACATCACTCGCGGCTATCACAAGCCCATCATGATTGCCGGTGGTCTGGGTGTGATCGACTCCGAGCAGACCAAGAAAATTCTCTTCCCCGCTGGCACGCTGCTGATCCAGCTGGGCGGCCCCGGCATGCGCATCGGCATGGGCGGCGGCGCGGCCAGCTCCATGGCCAGCGGCACCAACGCTGCAGAGCTCGACTTTGACTCGGTGCAGCGCGGCAACCCCGAGATCGAGCGCCGTGCGCAGGAAGTCATCAACCACTGCTGGGCGCAGGGTGCTGAGAACCCGATTCTGGCCATCCACGACGTGGGCGCTGGCGGTATCTCTAACGCTTTCCCTGAGCTGACCAACGACGCGGGCCGTGGCGCGCGCTTCGATCTGCGTGCCGTCAAGCTGGAAGAGTCCGGCATGTCGCCCAAGGAAATCTGGTCCAACGAATCGCAAGAGCGCTACGTGATGGCGATTGCGCCCGAGTCGCTGGCGCAGTTCACCGCCTTCTGCGAGCGCGAGCGCTGCCCGTTTGCCGTCATCGGCACAGCCACCGAAGAGCGCCAACTGGTGCTGGAAGACACGGCTGTCGAATCCGGTGACCAGAAGTTCCCCGTGAACATGCCCATGGAAGTGCTGCTGGGCAAGCCGCCCAAGGTGCACAAGGACGTGACCACCGTGGAGCGCGAGCTGCCCGCCATCGACCTGACCGGCGTGCCGCTGGAAAAGGCCGTGATCGAAGTGCTGGCCCACCCCACCGTGGCTTCCAAGCGTTTCCTGATCACCATTGGCGACCGCGCCGTGGGTGGTTTGACCCACCGTGACCAGATGGTGGGCCCCTGGCAAGTGCCTGTGGCCGACGTGGCCGTGACCCTGGCCGATTACAAGGGCTTCAAGGGTGAAGCCATGGCCATGGGTGAGCGCACGCCGCTGGCAGCCATCAACGCGCCCGCATCGGGCCGCATGGCCGTGGCCGAAGCCATCACCAATATGCTGGCTGCGCCCATCGAGCTGTCCAAGGTGAAGATGTCCGCCAACTGGATGGCCGCTTGCGGCGAAGCCGGTGAAGACGCTGCGCTGTACGCCACCGTCAAGGCCGTGGGCATGGAGCTGTGCCCCGCGCTGAACATCTCGATTCCCGTGGGCAAGGACTCCCTGTCCATGCGCACCCAGTGGAGCGAGAACGGCCAGACCAAGAAGGTCACCTCGCCCGTGAGCCTGATCATCACCGGCTTTGCCGCTATTGATGATGTGCGCACCACGCTGACGCCCCAGCTCAACGCCGAAGTCGAAGACAGCACTCTGGTGCTGATCGACCTGGGCCGCGGCAAGATGCGCATGGGCGGCTCCATCATCGGTCAGGTGCTGAACCAGGCCGGCAATGAAGTGCCTGATCTGGACGACCCGCAAGACCTGATCGCCATGGTCAATGCCGTGAACTCACTGCGCGCCAAGGGCATGATCCTGGCCTACCACGACCGTGGTGACGGCGGCCTGCTGGCCACCGCTGCTGAAATGGCCTTTGCAGGCCAAGTGGGCGTGGCGCTGAATGTGGACATGCTGATCACCGAAGGTGACGGCATCTCCGACAGCCGCATGGACAGCGGCGAAGGCAAGAACTGGGGCAAGCAAGTCTCCGGTCGCCGTGAAGACCGCACGCTGCGCGCGCTGTTCAACGAAGAGCTGGGCGCCGTGCTGCAGATCCGTACCGAAGACCGCGCCGAAGTGCTGCAGGTGCTGCGCGAGCATGGCCTGATCCAGTGCAGCCATGTCATTGGCAAGACCCGCCCCGTCTCGTCCCTCGTGGATGCAGGCAAGGGCGAGCTGCAGGTCTGGCGTGATGCGAACAAGGTGTTTGGCGCAACACTCTCCGATCTGCACCAAGTCTGGGATGCCGTGAGCTGGAAGATCGCCCAGCAGCGCGACAACCCCGCCTGTGCCGACAGCGAGCACGCTGCCGCTGGCGATCCCAGAAACCCCGGCATGCATGTGCATCTGACGTTTGACCCCCAGGACAACGTGGCGGCGCCTTTCATCAACGTGGCTGTCAAGCCCCGCGTGGCGGTGCTGCGCGAGCAGGGCGTGAACTCGCACGTTGAGATGGCCTATGCCTTCACCGAAGCCGGCTTTGACGCGGTGGACGTGCACATGAGCGACCTGCAAGCCGGTCGCGCTAACCTCAAGGACTTTGCCGGTGTGGTGGCCTGCGGCGGCTTCAGCTACGGCGACACCCTGGGTGCCGGCATTGGCTGGGCGCGCTCCATCACCTTCAACGACCGTCTGTCCGAGCAGTTCCAGCAGTTCTTTGGTCGCACCGATACCTTCGGTCTGGGCGTGTGCAACGGCTGCCAGATGTTTGCCGAACTGGCCGACATCATCCCCGGCGCGCAGGACTGGCCCCGCTTCACGCAAAACCAGAGCAACCGCTTTGAAGCGCGTCTGTCCATGGTCGAAGTGCTGGAATCGCCCAGCCTGTTCCTGCAGGGCATGGCCGGTTCGCGCCTGCCGATCGCCGTGGCACACGGCGAGGGTTATGCCAACTTCCAGTTCCGTGGCAATGCGGATCAGGTGGTCAAGGCCATGCGCTACGTGGACAACCACGGTCAGCCTACCGAGCAGTACCCGTTCAACCCCAACGGCTCGGCCGGTGGCCTGACGGCGGTGACCACGGCCGACGGCCGCTTCACGGCCATGATGCCTCACCCCGAGCGCGTGTTCCGCAACGTGCAGATGAGCTGGACCGACTATTCCAAGGTGGGCGACAAGTCCGAGTTCAGCCCCTGGATGCGCGTGTGGCGCAACGCCCGCAAGTGGCTGGGTTGATGACCGCTTGAGTTCCGCAAGGGGCTTGATCTGTCAATAAAAAAGGCTCTGCATCTGCAGAGCCTTTTTTCGTGAAGAGCAGTAAAAAGAATAGCTTCTTGCGCTTAATGAATAAGGTTTTCCTATACTTTTCTATGGGAAATGCTTTGTAGTCAGGCGCAGGCAGCTCCTGTTTTTATAAGGCAGATAAAGCTGCGCTGCTTTCAGTCTCCGTTGGGGCATCCAGATACTGCAGCAGGCTGCTGTTCAAAGCCTTGGTAAAACCGGGGTGGTCAACGATGCGCACATGCGGAATCCAGTAGCGCAGCGTAGGCAGCAGCTGCTCGGCATGGCTGACCTGGGTGCTGACCTCGAGATAACTGCTGTGCTCTCTGAGAATGGCTTGCTGCGGCACCTGCTGGCGGCGCTTGAAATACTCCATGGCCAGACCCGAGACATGCAAGGTGACGCGGGTCTTGGGGCCAAACCAGATGCTGTCGCTGCTTTCGATCTCCTGCATGAAGTCCATGCGCGGCTCGAACATCTCTTCGGTTCTCAGCACATGGCTGCATTGCGACAGCGCAAACGCCTTGAGTTGATCGTTTTCGGCGGCGGCCAGATACCAGATGCCCTGCTGGTTGATGAGCTTGTAGGGTGCCAGCGTTCTGGCCTTGCCTCGGTGGCGCAGATGGCAGACATGGCGGGTGCGCACCGCTTCTTCCAGCCTGTCAAAGTCCTGGCGATGGATGCCTTCCATCTCCGAGAACGGGCCGCGAAACAGATAGCTTTGCTCGTCGCCAGGAGTCTCCGCCCACTGGGTCAGCCGCCGAAGGGTATCGCCGGGCAGTTGCTCCTGAATATCGAGCAAGGCCAGCACGGCTTCCAGCTGCTTGAGCTGCAGGCGCGGCTGCAGATGGGGCTTGAGCTGGTAGCGGCCATCGGCATTGCTTTGTACCCATTCATCCAGGCGGCTGAGGTCGCGAAAGATGGTGCGCTCGCTGACATCGAACTCCTGTGCCAGGGCCGTGCGCTGCAATTGCTCGCCCGCGTAGAGCCGCTGAATGATTTCTGTCAGGCGTTTTGCCAGCTTCTGGGTATTTTCAGAGGTCATATTATTTTGAAAAATTTTCAAATAAAGTATAAGCTGGTTTTAAATTGATTGAAGAGAATTTGAGATATTGCTTTATTAATCATTGATTCATGATTATCTCAAAACCATTCAATTGGCGGATTCAAATGTGAAGTGCAACACCTGCAACCGTTAAGGTCAGCAGATGTCAGCAAGTCGTTCGTCCTATCGCCAACTTCAACCAGAAGACAGAGTCACCATAGCCAGTTTGCTGCTGCAGCGTCATAGCGTACGCAGCATTGCGCGTTTGCTAGGGCGCAGTGCCAGCACCGTCAGCCGTGAGATTGCTCGCAACTCAGTATCCAGCGATGGATATGCCAGCAGGCAAGCGCAACAGCAGTGGCTTTACAGAAGACGCAGCACAAGATCTGATCCCAAGCTTCATTCACAAGGGATCTTGTGGTTCTTGGTATTGCATTTCTTGCGTTTGCGTTGGTCACCAGAGCAAATTGCGCTGACACTTGCACGCCTGTACCCCAAAGGCCATGAGCTACGCGTGTCGCACGAAACCATCTACAACTGCATCTATGCCCAGCCCGTGGGTGAGTTGCGCAAGGAATTGATTGCCACTTTGCGCCATGCTCACAACAAACGGCTGCCCCGTAGCAAAGGACAGGATCGTCGTGGACAGATCCCAGACATGCTCAGCATCCACGTACGTCCGCCTGAAGTTGAGGATCGGCAGTTCCCAGGGCATTGGGAAGGTGACCTCATCAAGGGTGCTGGCAATGCAAGTGCCGTAGGCACCTTGGTCGAGCGCACCAGCCGACTGCTCATGCTGGTCAAGTTGCCTGCGTTCAAACCAGCCAGTGCAGCCAATGTCATGCAAGCCTTTACAGATAAGCTGCTGGGCATTGCGCAGCCCATGCGCCAAAGCATGACGTACGACCAGGGCAAGGAGATGGCGCTACACAAGCAATTGACCGCCAACACGGGCGTGGCGGTGTACTTCTGTGACCCACACAGCCCGTGGCAGCGTGGCTCCAACGAGAACATGAATGGCTTGGTGCGCCAGTACCTGCCCAAAGGCATGGATCTGAGCATCTACAGCCAAGAGCAACTCGATGCGATTGCTGATGAAATCAACAACCGCCCTCGCAAGGGCCTTGGGGTACGATCACCGCTGTCGGTTTATCGAGAGCTACTGATCAACTCTCCCCAGCACTCCACCCTCATCCATTGAATTCAAGGGTGTTGCACTTCACATTTGAATCCGCCATTCAATAATCAATCATTTATTAAAACTGATTGTTTGGGTGTCACCACCTGTCAGCAGGCAGGCTTACGATGCTGCTTCAGCAGGAGGGCGGTATGGTGGTCAAAGAATATCTGACGCTGTTTGAGCGCGGCGGCTGCAAAGTAAAGGTTCAATTCACGAATCATCAAGGGCGTATTGAGGAGACCAGCATGAAGCCTCGTGAAATGGCTCTATGCCGTTTTGTGTGGAAACGCTTCGCGTCATGTCGGCATGGCTGGCGCGAACGGACTGGCCGGCAGGTGCTTGAGCTTGGACATGCGCAGGTAGGCGATGGCGATGAAGTTCTGGCTCGTCCTGAAGCCGCGCGCGGCGCGCTTGGCCTGCTGCAGCAGCCCGTTCATCGCCTCGACGAAGGCGTTGCTGCGGTGATCGACCATGCCGCGCACCACCGCGTCGAACCGCTCCTTGAGCGTGGCGGCCAGCTTCTTGAACGGCTCGAGCCGACAGCGCCGCGCCCAGCTCAGCCAGGCCCTGAGGTCGGATGCGGCCTGTTCGATGCTGTTGTGCGCTGTGGCCCGTGCGTACACCGCGCGCAGCGCCATCTTCAGCCGCCACGCCCGCGCGCTCTTGAGCGTCGAGCGCTGCAGCCAGTGCATGGCATCGAGCTGGCGGGCGCTCCAGGTGCTGGGGTTGCGCCGCATGCCCCACAGCAGCTGCCTGAGCGTCTTGCGGCCGCCAGCGCCCAGCGCGGCTCGCACCGCCTGCGCGTCGGTGGCCATCTCCGCGCGGCGCACCTGGTCCATCGCATCGATGGCCATCGAGACGACGTGAAAGCGGTCGTAGCTGATCTGCGCCTCGGGCAGCGCCAGCGCCACGCCCTTGGCGTAGGCTGCGCTCATGTCCATGCACACGTGCCGCACCTGGGCGGGATCGCCGCCATGGGCCTTCAGATCCTCGGCGAACTCCACCACCGTGCGGTGCTCGCGCCCCTCGGTGGCGAACAGCAGCCGCTTGCGATCCAGGTCGTGCACGACGGTGATGTAGTGCTGCCCGCGCCGCAGGCTGGTCTCGTCGATGCCCACCGTGCGCACGCCGGCGAAGTCTTCCAGCGCACGCGCCTGCGCGACGTAGAACTCGATGCGCCGCCACAGCCGCTTGTCCTTGCAGCGCAGCAACTCGGCGGCCTGGCGCACCGGCAGGTCCAGGCACAAGGTCAGCGCCAGCGCTTCGAACGCCGCGGTGAAGCCCGAGCCCGGACGCGCCCAGGGCACGGCCACCTGCGTGGTCTTGCCGCAGGCACCGCAGGCCACGCGCGGCACGTCGCAGTGCAGCCAGGCCTCGAACTGGAAGAAGTCCAGGTGCCGCCAGGATCGGCGCAGCCGGTCGTGCACCGGTTGCGTGGCCGCACCGCATGCCGGGCAGGCGAGCCTGCTGGTGTGGCAGCCGATCTCGAAGTCGATACGCCGCTTGGCGGTGTCGAGCCTGACGTCATCGACGACCCACGGCGGCTGCAAGCCCAGCGCGCTGGTGAACAGAGCTTCTACGGCAATGCCCATGGACTCATCCTCCTGATCAAACACGCCTCGTGGACATGTGCACAGGCCGGCCAGCGGCCTGCACACATGCCCACCGGGCTCAACAACCAGGGGAGCATTGTGAGTGTTGTGTTCCACACGAAATGACGAAGGACCCGTGAATCCTGAAGTTGATTCGTCCCAGTGAAGACGGATTTGAGGAATATCTGCGATTTGATGAATGGATTTTTAGAATCAAGAAATATGAAATATTTCCACAAGAAAATATTTTGATGATTTATGCCATTCAATAACTCTTTGTTGATCCAGTCAGAGTGTGTGAGTGTTGTTACATTTTGCAGCGTGTATTCGATGATAGTCTGCGCGGCTGAGGTTGCGGCTCGTTGGGCAGTGCAGAACATATTGCACGCGGCGTCCGTGATCTGTTTCCAGCGAACGAACGGGGGATGAGGTGTCGCGTGTGTTAGCTACAGAAGCAGAAGTGCTGGCCTTGTCGCCCGACGCTGCTTCTTCCAAAGCCGCCAAAGGGCTGCAATCTATCAGCAAGTGGCCGACCACGGGGGGCAACGATGTCGCGGTCTGGGGCGAGTGCCAGGGCAGCGGCTCCAAGCCCTATCAAACGCAGGTTGACCTGAGCGGCCCCGCCTTCAAATGCTCCTGTCCCAGCCGCAAGTTCCCCTGCAAGCATGGCCTGGCGCTGATGCTGTTGCGCGCTGCAGGCCAGGTGGCCGAAGGCGGCGAGCCGCCCGAGTGGGTCAATGCCTGGCTGGGTGGCCGCCAGGAAAAAGCCGAGAAAAAAGAGGCCAAGGCTGCAGCCATTGCCGCAGCGCCGCCGCCCGACCCCGAGGTGCTGGCCAAGCAGCAAGCCAAGCGTGACGACAAGCGCTGGGACAAGGTGGCTGCGGGCATGCAAGAGCTGTCGCTGTGGATGCAGGACATGGTGCGTACGGGCCTGGCCAACCAGTCGGGCGATGCCAAGGCGCGCCAGCACTGGCACACCATGGCTGCGCGCATGGTGGATGCGCAGGCCACCGGCATGGCCGCCCGCATCAAGGAAGCGTGGGAGCTGGTGGACAGCCACCCACAATGGGCGCGTGATTTGCTGGTGCAACTGGGCCACTGGCAATTGCTGGTGGATGCGGTAGAGCGCCGCGAATCTTTGCCCGCCGATGTCAAAGCCGATGTAATGGCCGCCCTGGGCTGGCCGCTGGATAAGGCTGAGGTGCAGGCGCAGGGTGAGCCGGTGAGCGACCAATGGCGCGTGGCGGGCATACGCCTGATAGAGCGCGAAGGCCGCTTGCTGGAGCGCCATGTCTGGTTGCAAGGCCTGCAAAGTGGGCGCATGGTGCTGCTGTTGGACTATGCCCAAGGCGGGCGCGGTTTTGATTCGGCTTGGGTGCAAGGCGCCAGCTACAGCGGCAGCCTGCATTTCTACCCCGGCCGCGCTGCATTGCGCGCGCTGGCCGGTGGCGATATGCAATTGCTGGATACCGATGCGGTTCTACATGCTGACGTGCTGGGCGATGCCCTGCAGCAACTGAGCCAGCGCATTGTCGCTAACCCCTTGCAGTCCACGCAGCCGCTGTGGTGCGCCAATGCGGGGCTGAACTTTGTCGATGGCCAGTGGTACGCGACATGGCCGAAAACTGCCGATATGGTCACCAATATGGCACCCGTGCCCGTGGTGATTCAAGACGCCGAAGCCTGGCGCCTGCTGGCGCTGACGGGCGGAGCGCCCGTGGCCCTGTTTGGCGAATGGGGGGCTGGCCCGCAGATTGGCCGCTGGCGCTTGCTGAGCGCTTGGCAAGCCGCAGAGCAGGGCGGTGCCTTGTCCTGCATCTGGCAAAACCTGGGAGAGCTGTGATGAGCCAAGCCAATTTATGGACTGCGCTGCAGCAGTCGGCCTTGGTGGGTGCTGAGCGTCTGGCCGTGCCCGCCATCTTGACTACGCCCGATGTAAGCACGCCCGCCACGGTGCAGGCAGTGCAAATGGCGCTGCAGCAGCCTGCTGCATCGGTCGCTGCGCAAGTCTTGCGGGCCAGTGCGGCTGCCGCTGTTTTTGAGCGCGCAGGCTGGGTGCCCGGCAGCCAGATTCAACTGACTGCGCCGCTGGCTGCTCCATCCAGGCCTGCACCTGAATCGCGCCGCGCGCCAGATGATGCGCAGCTGGAAAGCCTGGTCGAAGCCATCATTACCGAAGGCCCGCAAGACCAGCTGGCACCTACGTTTGCCGTGCTGGATAGCGCAGGCCTGCGCCTGCCGCACGGCCTGCTGGTGTCCGCACTCAACCAGGGCCGTCAATCGACCGAACTGCGCGAATGGCTGCTGCCCGTGCTGGGCGAGCGCGGTCGCTGGCTGGCCACGCAAAACCCGCAGTGGGCTTATGCAGCAGGTGTTCAGGAGAGCGCCGATGCTGAGCAAATCTGGCAAGAAGGCTCCATCGCCCAGCGCGTGAGCCTGCTGGAGGCGGAGCGCGAAACCGACCCCGCCCAGGCCCGTGCGCGGCTGGAGGGGAGCCTCAAAGAGTTGAATGCCAAAGAGCGCGCACCCATGGTGGCCGCCCTGCACACAGGCCTGAGCATGGACGACGAGCCGCTGCTGGAAAAACTTCTGGCCGACCGCAGCAAGGAAGTGCGCGAAAACGCCGCCCAGCTGTTGACCCGCTTGCCCGCCAGCGCCCACAGCCAGCGCATTACGGCCTGGCTGCAAAGCATGCTCAGCCGCGATGACAAGGGGGAATGGCAGATCGAGCCGCCCACCGAAGGCAATAAAGACTGGGAGCGCGATGGCATTGCGTTGCAATTGCCTGCCTATGTGAAGGGCGAGCGATCCTGGTGGCTGCAGCAGCTGGTGGCGCTGGCGCCCATTGATTTCTGGCGCCAGGCGCTGGACAAAGGTCCCGAGCAACTGTGGGATTGGAGCCGCCGCAGCGACTGGAAATCTGCGCTGCGCCAGGGCTGGCTGCGGGCGCTGGATACCCAGCACGACCTGCGCTGGCTGCCGCTGCTGCAAAGCATGGAAAGCGATTCGCGTGCGCAGGCCTTGCTGCCGCCGCTACTTGAACAACTGACGACCGAGCAGCGTGAAGCGCTGTGGCTGGATCGCCTGCAGCGCAAGCAGGGCCAGAGCGCGTTAATTGAATCGGTCAACAGCATTGACGACAGCATGGGCGCGGTGGACGTGCTCTCGCCCGTCATTTCGCAGTGGATTGTCGATGCGCTCTACACCGCCACGCGGGGCAAGCAGGCCCAGGGCAACTGGCATAGCTGGCAGGCCGACCAGGCCGTGCTGGCCTGCGCAAAGCGCCTGGACGCCAGCGTGCTGCAACGCTTTGCCGATTTGTGGCGGACGCCCGTGCCTGAGGCGGATCTGCCATCTGCGAGTGCTGAGTCCAAAGCGCCCGTTGAAGGCCCCCATGCAGAGGCCAATGCCGAAGCGATTGCCAGACTGAAAGCCGAGCAGGAAGCCCGCCGTGCGCGTGCCCGCTTGCGCCCCTGGGATGACGAGCGCGTGCTGCAGCAACTCAACCGCATTGTTGATCTGCGCATGGCGCTGTATGCCGTCACCACCTCTGCCTGACACCATCTTTTTTCGAAGTATTCACACTGGAAGACACCATGAGCCAAGTCCTGCGTCAGCACGCCGAACAGCAATTTGCCGAAGAACTCGATGCCCTGCAAAAGGTGGATGACCGTCCGCGTCCGCCGAACTGGAAGCTCTCGCCCTGGGCGGTTTTGCAGTATCTGATGGGCGGTACCTTGAGCAATGGCTTCGAGGTCAGCGCCAAATACATCGGCAACCCGCGCCTGATGGAGATTGCGGTATCGACCCTGGCCACCGACCGCGCACTGCTGCTGTACGGCGTGCCCGGCACAGCCAAGTCCTGGGTGTCCGAGCATCTGTCGGCTGCTGTCAGCGGCGACTCGACCATGCTGATCCAGGGCACGGCCGGCACCAGTGAAGAGCAGCTGCGCTACGGCTGGAACTACGCCCAGTTGCTGGCCAACGGCCCGTCTGAGAAAGCGCTGATCCCCAGCCCGCTGGTCAACGCCATGAAGCTGGGCAAGATCGCCCGTATCGAAGAGCTGACCCGCATCCCCGCCGATGTGCAGGACACCTTGATCACCGTGTTGTCTGAAAAGACCTTGCCTGTACCCGAGCTGGGCATGGAGTTCCAGGCCGTGCCGGGCTTCTCCGTCATTGCCACGGCCAATAACCGCGACAAGGGCGTGAACGAACTCTCCAGCGCCCTGAAGCGCCGCTTCAACACCGTGGTGCTGCCCGTGCCAGCTTCGCAAGACGAAGAGGTGCAGATTGTCACCAAGCGCGTAGGCGAGCAAAGCCGCGCCCTGCAACTACCCGCCGAAGCGCCTGCGCTGCAGGAAGTGCGCCGCGTGGTGCAAATCTTCCGCGAGCTGCGCAACGGCCAGACCGAAGACGGCAAGACCGTGCGCGTGAAGTCGCCTAGCTCCACGCTGTCCACGGCAGAGGCGATCTCGGTCATCAACAGTGGCATGGCCCTGGCGGGTCACTTTGGCGATGGCGTGCTGAGCGCCAACGACGTGGCCTCGGGCCTGCTGGGCGCGGTCATCAAGGACCCGGTGCAGGATACGGTGGTGTGGAAGGAATATCTGGAGACAGTCGTCAAAGAACGTGCGGACTGGAAAGATTTGTATAGAGCTTGCCGTGAGCAAATCTAAGTTGCACAAGCCTTTCTCGTTCACTGATCGCTGACCTCGCCCATGGCCACTTCCGCTGATTCCGTTCACTTTTTTGGCATACGCCACCACGGCCCCGGCTGTGCGCGTAGCCTGCTGCAGGCGCTGGAGCAATTGCAGCCCGACTGCCTGTTGGTCGAAGGTCCGCCCGAGGGCGAGGCGCTGCTGCCCATGCTGCAAAGCGCTGAGCTGCGCCCGCCTGTGGCCATGCTGGTCTATATGCAGGACGCGCCCAGCCAGGCGGCGTTTTATCCGTTTGCCGAGTTTTCGCCCGAGTGGCAGGCCCTGCAATGGGCCAGCCGCCAGGGCGTGGTGATGCGCTTTATCGACCTGCCGCAAACCCATGCCATGGCCATCGAATTTGCGCGGCGCGAAGCCTTGAAGAAGGCGATGGAGGAAGCCGAGGCCCAGGAGAGTGACGCAGTAACGGAGGCCGAGGAAAACTCCGAGACGAACTCCGAGACAAAAGCTGAAGCCAAGGCTGCAGAAGCGGGCGATGCCCTGCTGGTGGATACCGCAGAAGCTGCAGTGCAAGAGGCAGATGCTGAGGCTGCCGTGCAGGAGCTGAGCACCGAACCCCAGCACCGCGACCCGCTGGACTGGCTGGCCCATGCCGCAGGTTTTGAAGATGGCGAGAGCTGGTGGAACCGCCTGGTGGAAGAGCGCGGCGACAGCGAAGCGCTGTTCGAATCCATCAACGAAGCCATGTCGGCTGTGCGCGGCGAGCTGGCCAAGGATGGTGAAGGAGTCGCGGAGCATTGGCGCGGCCAAGCCTATGTGCAGCGCGAAGCCATGCGCGAGGCCCATATGCGCCAGTGCATACGCGAGGCGACCAAGGCGGGCTTTCAGCGCATTGCCGTGGTCTGCGGGGCATGGCATGTGCCCGCGCTCAAAGAAAACGTCACGGCCAAGGCTGACAACGCTGTGCTCAAGGGCTTGCCCAAGGCCAAGGTGCAGGCCACCTGGGCGCCGTGGACGTATCGCAATCTGGCCAGCAGCAGCGGCTATGGCGCGGGCATCACCTCGCCGGGCTGGTACGAACATCTGTGGCACTGTTATCAGGCAGATATTCAGTCAAATCAGTCGCTAGCGCAGGATGGAAGCGCGCTAGCAGCTCATAAAAACATAGTAAGCCCTGCAGTGCAGCGCACCGCAGGCTGGTTGACCCGCGTAGCGCATCTGCTGCGCGACAAGGACCTGGACTGCTCCAGCGCCCACATCATCGAGGCCACGCGCCTGGCCACCAGCCTGGCTGCGCTGCGCGGCCAGCCCACGCCGGGGCTGGAGGAGATCAACGAGGCCATCGTCACGGTGGTCTGCATGGGCGAGACCGCGCCGCTCAAGCTGATCGACGATGAGTTGACCGTGGGCCATGTGCTGGGCAGCGTGCCCGCTGATGTGCCCCAGGTGCCGCTGCAGCGTGATATCGAGCAGCAGCAAAAATCGCTGCGCATGAAGCCCGAGGCGGCAGCCAAGTTGCTGGCGCTGGACTTGCGCAAAGACAACGACTTGGCGCGCAGCCACTTCTTGCACCGCCTGCGCCTGCTGGGCATTGACTGGGGCACGCCCGCGCAAGATGCCCAGCGCAACCGCGGCACCTTCCGCGAAAGCTGGCAGATGCAGTGGGAGCCCGAGCTGGCCGTGCGCATCATCGAAGCCAGCGTGCATGGCGCAACCGTCTCCCAGGCCGCCACAGCCAAGCTGCGCGCCAGTCTGACGCCCGAGACCGCGCTGCCCGAGATTGCGCAGGCCATCAACGATGCACTGCTGGCCAATCTGCCGCAGTTGGTCGAGGCCTTGATCGAGACTCTGGCCGAGCGCGCTGCCACCACGGGCGATGTGGCCCAGCTGCTGCAGGCCTTGCCGCCGCTGGCCAATGTCTATCGCTACGGCAGCGTGCGCCAGACCGATACGGCGCTGCTGGCCACTGTGATCGACTCGCTGGTGTTGCGCGCCGCCATCGGTCTGCCCGTGGCCTGCATGGCTATGGACGAAGACGCAGCCGCCGCCATGAAAATCAAGGTGCTGGCCGCCGATGAAGCGCTGCGCTTGCGCGGCACGGAAGGTGAAGCACAGAATGCCGTGGACGCTTGGCGCGCCGCGCTGCGCAGTCTGGCCATGGGCGATGCGGCAGCGGCGTTGCTGCGCGGCATGGCCTGCCGTTTGCTGCTGGACGAACATCTGCTGGAGAGCGCCGAGGTCGTGCGCCAGTTCAACCGCAACCTCTCGCTGGGCGCTGCGCCTATGGATGTGGCCGCCTGGCTCGATGGCTTCTTGAACAAGCAGGCACTGGTGCTGCTGCACGACGAAACCATCTGGGGCGCGGTCGATGCCTGGCTCACCGGACTGGGCGAAGTGCAATTTGCGCAAATCCTGCCGCTGGTGCGCCGCAGCTTTTCGGACTTCAGCAAGCATGAGCGCCAAAGCCTGGGCGAGAAAGCCAAGTGCGCGCCGGTGGCCGGTGCGGTGCAAGCGGTCCCTGTCGCAAGCGGTGAAGAAGCCGGGCCGTGGGATGAGCCACGCGCCGCACTGGCGCTGCCGGTGCTCAATGCACTTTTGGGCTTGAATCTGCCCCAAGCACAGATGGGGAAAGCGCCAGTAGCTATTGATTTTGAATCTTCCGCAGCAAAGGTGTGATGATGAACGCGAACCTGAACACCTTGGACCCCAGCCTGGAAACGGCTGACCAGGAACTGCAACCCACCTCGCGTCTGCAGCGCTGGCGCATGGTGCTGGGCAGCCCGGCCGATGCCAGCTGCGGCACCGTGGGCGGTCGCCTGCAGGAAATGGATCAGGCCCTGGCCGCCTTGTATGAGGAAGATAGCAAGCTGGCATCGCGCAAGGGCGGACGCGGCAATTCCTCGCCATCGGTTTCGCGCTGGCTGGGCGATATCCGCAAGTACTTTCCGAGCCAGGTCGTGCAGGTCATGCAGCGCGACGCGATGGAGCGCCTGAACCTGCGCGAGCTGCTGCTGCAGCCCGAGATGCTGGAGAACGTGCAGCCCGATGTGCACCTGGTGGCCGACCTGATCTCGCTGGGCTCGGTCATTCCGCAAAACACCAAGGCCACGGCGCGCTTGGTGGTGCGCAAGGTGGTGGACGAGCTGATGAAAAAGCTGGAAGAGCCCATGCGCAGCGCCGTGGCTGGCGCGCTGGACCGCAGCCAGCGCAATCGCCGCCCGCGCCATGCCGAGATCGACTGGAATCGCACCATCCGCGCCAATCTGCGCCACTGGCAGCCCGAGTACAAGACCATCGTGCCCGAGACGCTGATCGGCTACGGCCGCAAGGCCCGTCGCCCGCAGCGCGAGGTGATTCTGTGTATTGACCAGAGCGGTTCCATGGCTAATTCGGTGGTGTATTCCAGCATCTTTGGCGCGGTGATGGCCAGCCTGCCGGCCGTTTCCACCAAGCTGGTGGTGTTCGATACGGCCGTGGTGGATCTGACCGACAAGCTCGACGACCCGGTCGATGTGCTGTTTGGCGTGCAGCTGGGCGGCGGCACCGACATCAACGGTGCGGTGGGCTATTGCCAAAGCCTCATCAGCGAGCCGCGCAACACCATTCTGGTGCTGATCTCCGACCTGTATGAGGGCGGCGTGGAAGCCGGCCTGCTGCGCCGTGCCAATGAGCTGGTGGAGTCCGGCGTGCAGATGATTGCCCTGCCCGCGCTCAGCGACGAGGGCGCGCCCGCCTATGACGCGGCGCTGGCCGCCAAGCTGGCTGCCCTGGGAGTGCCGTCATTTGCCTGCACGCCCGATGCCTTCCCGCAACTGATGGCCGCCGCCATTCGCCGCGACGATGTGGCGGCCTGGGCGGCCACGCAAGGCTTCAAGACCAGCAAGTAAGAAGGCTGATTGCTGGACTCAGTCCGGTAGCGCAACACCGAGCTGAGCCAGCTTGGCCGCAGCCACATCGCGGCGGCGTGCGGCCTTGGCCGCTGTTTCACTGACGGTGGCAATGGTCTTGGGGCCTTTGCCTGCAGCGGCTTTGACCAGCTCGGCTTTCTTGGCGGCTTCTGCGGCCAGCTTGCGGTAGCTGGCAATCAGTTCGGCGTGGGCAATGGCTTGGGTCACAGGGCATCCGTTCAAAAAAGGCGCTCATTGTCGCTGCAAACGCTTCGGCAGCAAGTCTTACGGCGTGTGTGAGGCATTTTCTGTCGCTGATAGGACATGGTTTGCAGGCATGATGACGGCCATTGAAACTAACTGGGGTGTGCGATGGCAGGTGCCGGACCTTACGGCGTGTGTGAGGCATTTTCTGTCGCTGATAGGACATGGTTTGCAGGCATGATGACGGCCATTGAAACTAACTGGGGTGTGCGATGGCAGGTGCCGGACTTTTGATGTTGCTGGATGACATTACAGCTTTGCTGGATGACGTGGCGCTGATGACCAAAACGGCGGCCGGCAAAAGTACGGCGATTCTGGATGATGTGGCCATGCAGACCAAGGTGGCCATGCAGAAGACGGCGGGCGTGCTGGGCGACGATCTGGCTCTCAATTCCGAGCAGGTCACAGGGGTCAAGGCGAATCGCGAGCTGCCTGTGGTGTGGGCTGTGGCCAAGGGCTCGCTGATGAACAAGGCTGTTCTGGTGCCAGCGGCCTTGCTGATCAGCGCTTTTGCGCCCTGGCTGATTACGCCGCTGCTGATGATTGGTGGAGCCTTTCTGTGCTTCGAGGGTGTGGAGAAAATCCTGCATCTGTTCCACAAGAAAAATGCCCATAAAACCGAAGAAATCATTGTGGATGCTGAGGAGGCTGCTCTCAAAGGCGTAGCGCCGTCCTCGCTGCGTGCCGCACGCGAAAAGCAGATGGACCCGCTGGCCTATGAGCAGCAAAAGGTCAAGGGTGCCATTCGCGCCGACTTCATTTTGTCGGCTGAAATCATGGCCATTGCTCTGGGAACGGTGGCGACCAAGCCCATCTGGGAGCAGGGCGCGGTGCTGGTGGCCGTAGCTCTGGCGATTACGGTTTTTGTCTATGGCCTGGTGGCGGGCATTGTGCGCATGGACGATGTGGGCGCCTGGCTGATGGCCAAGTCTAGCAATGCGGTCAAGGCCATGGGGCGTGGCCTGATTGCCTTTACGCCCTGGCTGATGCGTGGCCTTTCCATTGTGGGAACGGCCGCCATGTTCATGGTGGGCGGCAGCCTGCTGGTGCACGGCATAGGCCCCATCGAGCACTGGGTGCAGACCGTTATTGCACCCATGGGCGGAGTGGTCGCAGCCCTGGGTCCGGTGCTGGTGCATGTGGTTGTCGGTGCCATCATTGGCGCGGCCGTGGTGGTGTGTGTGGAGATGTGGCAAAAGCTGCGTCCCGCCAAGGCAGCGCATTGACAGCAGTCTGGGAGCCTTCTGGCAGTGGCATGGCTAGCACTGCATGAGTGCCAGGGCCTTGCGCTGAATCAGATGTGGGGCAGGTGAAGAGCGGTCGTGGCCCGGATGCAACGACCGCTTTTTTCATGGGCGTTGCCGAAGTGCCAATTGATTTGGGACAAACCCGAGCATGAGCCGCTTTGTTTCAATCAAGGACATGGGAAGTGCAGACCGCTTCCACCGATTACTTCAAGGAAAACCCATGAAAAAGACTCTGATCGCAATTGCCGCTGCTGCCAGCGCTCTGACTGCAGGTACTGCCTTTGCCCAATCCTTTGATGGCTCCAGCCCCTGGCAGGTTCGCGTGCGTGCCGTGCACCTGAACAGCGACAACGGTGGTGCTGCTGGCGATGCAGGCGTGAGCATCAACAACAAGTGGATTCCTGAAGTGGATGTGTCCTACTTCTTCACGCCCAATATCGCTGCCGAGCTGGTTCTGACGTACCCGCAAAAGCATGATGTGCGTCTGAACGGCGGCAAGATTGGCTCGCTCAAGCATCTGCCTCCCACGCTGCTGGCGCAGTACCACTTCACCAACTTTGGTGCTTTCAAGCCTTATGTGGGTGCCGGTATCAACTACACACGTTTTTCCAGCGTGAACATTCTGGATCACGCCGTGACCGTGAAGAAGAACAGCTTTGGCGGTGCTTTGCAGCTGGGCTTCGACTATGCGCTGGACAAGAACTGGTCGGTGAACTTTGACGTCAAGAAGGTATTCATCGACACCGATGTCAGCGCTGGCCTGGGTAAGTTCAAGGTCGATCCATGGCTGGTCGGCGTGGGCGTGGGCTATCGCTTCTGATAGCTGCACGGCAAAGAGTGCAACCGCTTGCGGCCTTCTTCCCGGAGGCGGTGCACGCACCACAGGCTCTGTGGTGCAGGGAAGTCATCAAGGCAGGGCTGTCTGGATGATTTCCGAGGCAAGGGTGTATGTTTAGATCGGTACTCCGCAAGCGCGGGTACCGATTTTTTTATGCTGAGCGAAAGGGCGGGGTGGTGTTCCGCCCGTCCTAGGGGCTCGCCCAGACCAGGCGAGCCTTGCCGGGAATCAGACCTTGTCCAGTGCCTGGTTCAGGTCGGCCATCAGGTCATCGATATGCTCGATGCCCACAGACAGGCGCACCATGCCTTCGGTCACACCGGCCTTGGCCAGCTCGGCCGCGTCCAGCTGGCGGTGGGTGGTCGATGCCGGGTGGGTGGCCAGCGACTTGGCATCGCCAATGTTCACGAGGCGGGTGAACAGCTGCAGCGCATCGAGGAAGCGCGCACCGGCTTCGCGACCACCATCGCCCTTCAAGCTGAACGACAGAATGCCCGAGGCGCGGCCGCCCGACTGCTTTTGCACAATGGCGTGGTCGGGGTGGTCCTTCAGGCCCGCATAGCGCACCCATTCCACCTTGGGGTGGTTTTGCAGCGCTTCGGCAATTTTTTGCGTGTTCTCGCAGATGCGGTCCATGCGCAGCGCCAGGGTTTCGATGCCTTGCAGGATCTGGAAGGCGTTTTGTGGCGAGATGGCGGCGCCCATGTTGCGCAGCGGCACCACGCGGGCGCGGCCGATGAAGGCCGCCGGGCCGAGGGCTTCGGTATAGACCACGCCGTGGTAGCTGACGTCGGGCTCGTTCAGGCGCTTGAAGCGCTCCTTGTGCTGGGCCCAAGGGAACTTGCCGCTGTCCACAATCGCGCCGCCCACGCTGGTGCCGTGGCCGCCCAGGTACTTGGTCAGCGAGTGCACGACGATGTCCGCGCCAAACTCGAAGGGGCGCAGCAGATAGGGCGAGGGCACGGTGTTGTCCACGATCAGCGGCACGCCGTGGGCGTGGGCCACATCGGCCAGCGCCTGAATGTCGGTCACGTTGCCCAGCGGGTTGCCGATGGATTCGATGAACACGGCCTTGGTCTTGGCATCGATCAGCTGGCCAAAGCTGGCCGGATCGCGCGGATCGGCAAAGCGCACCTCAATGCCTTGCTGCGGGAAGGTGTGGGCGAACAGGTTGTAGGTGCCGCCGTAGAGCGTGCTGGCGCTGATGATGTTGTCGCCGGCTTCGGCCAGCGTCTGAATCGCTGCGGTGATGGCCGCCATGCCCGATGCCACGGCCAGCGCGGCAATGCCGCCCTCCAGCGCCGCTACGCGCTTTTCCAGCACGTCGGTGGTGGGGTTCATGATGCGGGTGTAGATATTGCCCGGCACCTTCAAATCAAACAGGTCGGCGCCATGCTGGGCGCTGTCGAACGCATAGGCCACCGTCTGGTAGATGGGGACGGCGCAGGATTTGGTGGTGGGGTCCGGGGAGTAGCCGGCATGAACGGCGAGGGTTTCAATGCGCATGAGCGTGTCTCTATATCGTTGGTGAAGGACGCAAGTGCCAGAGGCAGGGGATGCCCCGGCACTCTGAGCGACTGTGCATTATGAGGAAGACGCAGCGACCTGGGGGCAATGGCGATCCTGGCGCGGGGGCGAAGAGGTTGCCGAATTGCAAAAAAGGAGCGCCTGGCGCTTGCCAGTTCATGATTTCAGATCAAAAACCATCTGAAATCGATGTATTGCAAGCGCCATGCGCTCCTCTTTTAGGTGTGCTGCCTTGAGGGAGTGGCCTGTGCACGGCGCGCAGGCGGTGCGGGAACTGTGCTTTCCCAGTCTGCCAAATGCGCATAAATCACGGCCGGGGCATGGGCGTCGTTGGCGGCATAGCGGCGCTGGGCTGGACTGAGTTGCGTTGCGGCCCAGTTGGATGTGGTCGTGCGCTTGGACTTGTGAAAATTTTTTTGCAACACCAAAGCGGCTGCGGCGCGCACCCCCACCGAGGAGCCGTAGCCCAGTCGCTTGAAGCGGCTGTCCAGATCCTGGATATTGACCAGCGGCGCGCCCAGGCGGCGCGGCAGCGAGTGCTTGTCGTTGTCCAGCCCGAAGCCGACTTTGCAGATATGGCCTGCGGCCAGCACCCAGCGTGACAGCTCCAGTGCCAGTGGCAGATGCAGCTGCAGCAGCCAGGCCTGGTTCACGGTGGCGAGCTGAACCAGGTGCGGGCCGCTGTCGTGCTGGCCCACGTTGAAAAGGGGTTTGCTTTCCGTATCGAAGCCCAGCACGGGTTCTGCGCGCATGGCTTGCAAAGCCGCTTCAAGCTCTGCTTCGGTTTGCGGAATATGAATGGCATGTTCTGGCAATTCCAGAAACGGGGGGAGCAGAGCACTTTCGTCCTTGCTGGGAGCTTTCAGTCTGGGCATGGGAGTGATTACACATCAGCTTTGGGCTTGGGGCTGCCAACCCCGCCCTTGATTCCGCCCTCGATGCGTCGCTGTTTCGCCTAGCCCTACCTCTTCGTGCTTCTTTGAGCTTCTTCAGGCTTGTGTATTGCCTGCGTCCTCACGCTTCGTCTTGAGTGAAAAACTTTGGCTTGCGGGGGCGCTCGCTCTTATCCCCAAAGGGTGTGGGGCGGGCTGTGGGTAAGCGCCCGAATAACTGCGCAAAGCCTTGATGGTCAAGGCTTTGCTGTCATTGCTTAAAAATCAGGCAGTGCTTCACGGACTGAACTCCGGCTGCCAAGCGGCTTACGCTTGGGTCTGTGGCGCCCAGGCGAAGATCGGGTCAGCGCGCTTGGCGATGATCTGGTTGCGGGCCTGCAGCAGCGGGTCCAGCATTTCGGGCTGAGGCACGATCCAGTACTCCCCCTTGTCGATGGCGGCAAACACGCGGTGGGCGAACTCATCGGGTGTCAGTCCGTTGGCATCAAGCATCTGCGTCATCATCCCGTGAAACTGGGTGGATGCATCGGAAGGCTTTTCTCGGAAGATGGCAGTCTTGACCGGGCCGGGAGCGAGCAGCGAGACCTTGATCTCTGGGTTGATGGCGGCCAGTTCATTGGCCAGACTTTCGGTCAGCGCCACGACCGCAAACTTGGTCGCGGAGTAGGGGGCCATCAAAGGGCTGGGCAAAAATCCGCCCACCGATGCCGTGTTGATGATGCGCGCCGGTCGCTCTGCCTTGAGCAGACGCGGCACAAAGGCGCGCAGGCCGTTGACGATGCCATTGACATTGACCTGCCAGGCTAGCTGCCACTGGGCATCGCTGACTTCCCAGCAGTTGCCGGTAGACAGAACGCCTGCATTGTTGAACAGCAAATCGACCTGGCCGAAGGCGGCGTAGGCCTTGTCGGCAAGTGCATCCAGGCTGGCTTGGCTGGTGACATCGGTGACGATCGCAAGCGCTTTGTCGCCCAGCGCTTGCGCCACCGTATCCAGTCCGCTTTGGTCGCGGTCGGCCAATACCACCTGCATGCCGCGCGCGACAGCTTCTCTTGCCAGGCCGGCGCCGATGCCGCTGGCCGCACCGGTAATGACAGCTACTTTCATTGATAACCCATTGAAGTCGAGATGCTTTTTATTAAAGCATTCGATAAATGGATCCGTTTCTCATGCAATCCCGATTGACATATTTTGGGAAGATCCACAGTGTCTTATCGGTTATTACATAAAAACCCTGTGTTGACATAAAAAATGGCAGGGCACAGTGAGTTCAAATGAATTAATGGTTAACCCGAGAGACTGCGAATACATTGTGATTTTGTAAAGAGGAAAATTCCCAGTGATTGAATGTCCTGAATTCAGAAGAATGTCGATTACGCGAAGTAATAGCGTTTCGAACATGTATTGGGGTTTTGATGAATTCTGCAATTCAAAAAATGGCGGGTCTTGATGGCAAGCGAATTCTGATCACGGGTGGTGCATCCGGCATTGGGCTGGCAAGTGCAAAGGTGGCTGCAGCCAGCGGGGCGCAAGTGATCTGTGCGGACTTGCAGCAGACCCAGGAGCTGCCTGCAGGCTGCCAGTTTCAGCCAATGGATGTTGCTTGCTGGGAGCAAGTGCAGCAGGGTGTTGAAGCGGTGATTGGTCGCTATGGCCAGATCGATGGTCTGGTGACGTCCGCAGGCATTTCGCGGGTCGGAGACCTGGAGGGTATGACGCTGCAGGAGTGGGAGCAGGTGCTGCAGGTCAACCTTACCGGCAGCATGCATGCAGCCCGTGCAGTGGCTGCCCATATGAAGCAGCGCAAACAAGGCTCCATCGTGGCCATCGCCAGCATCAACGGCATGCTGGGCAATCCCAGCAATCTGGCCTATTGCGCCTCCAAAGGGGCTGTGATTCAACTGGTGCGCAGTCTGGCGGCAGATTTCGGGCCGCACGGTGTGCGCGTCAATGCCATCAGCCCTGGATTGATCGAGACACCTATGACGGCAGGTCTGGATCAGAGTCCTGCGTTCAGCGGCTTTGTCCAGCAGCATTTGCTCAAGCGGCAAGGGCAGGCTTGCGAGGTCGGTAATGCTGTGGCATTTCTTCTCTCGGATATGGCTTCGTTTATCAGTGGCGTCAATTTACCGGTGGATGGTGGATTTTCTGCGGCCAAAGTCATTGAAATGTATTGAGGAGATTTAAATCATGAAATATGACGTCATCGTGATTGGGTGTGGAATGTCGGGTATTTTGGCCGCCATTCATCTGAAAAACTCAGGGAAAAAATTTATTGTTCTGGAGAAGGCGAAAACCCTGGGGGGAACCTGGCGAGATAATACCTATCCGGGATTAACCTGCGATGTTCCTTCGCATGCTTATACCTATTCTTTTGAGCCGAATCCCGAGTGGTCTCGCGTGCTTCCGCCGGGCGGGGAAATTCAGCAATATTTCCAGATGGTTTATGAGAAATATGGAATTGCAGATTTTGTCCGTTTCAATACCGAGATTACGCAGGCGCAATGGCAGGGCGATGCCTGGAGTTTGGAGGATCAGCACGGAAATCTCTTTCAGGGGCGAGTTGTGGTGGCCGCTACAGGCGTGCTGCACCACCCCAATTACCCGGAGATCAAAGGATTGAAAGATTTTGAGGGAGCCACGATTCACAGCGCCCGTTGGGATCATCAGGTGCCGCTGGAGGGAAAGAAGATTGCTGTCATTGGGACGGGGTCCACGGGCGTGCAGATTGTTTCTGCGCTGGCGACGCGGGCCAAGGTTCGCCATTTCCAGCGCACAGCGCAGTGGATTTTTCCGGTTGAGAACCCGGAGTTCACCGCCGAGCAGCGCGCGGAGTTTCGCAGCAATCGCGATCTGCTGATTTATCTGCAGCGTGAGCCTACGTATCTGGCCAATGTGGAGCGCTTTACCGAAGGTGTGCTGGATCCTGATTCAGAGCAGATCCAGGAAATTCAAAAGCTGTGCCAGCAAAACCTGGACAACAGCATTTCAGATCCGGTCTTGCGTCAGAAACTGCAGCCCAATTACCGGGCGGGCTGCAAGCGATTGATTTACTCGCCCGACTATTACCAGGCGATCCAGCACCCAGACTCCGAGCTGATCAGCGAGGGTATAGAGCAGATTGAGAAAAACGGTGTTCGTACCTGCGATGGTGTGCTGCATGAAGTGGACATCATTGTGCTGGCCACCGGCTTCAAGACCGATCGCTATGTGCGCCCCATGCAGGTGACGGGGCTTCAGGGCAAGACACTGGAGCAGGCCTGGAGCGATGTTCCCACGGCCTATAAATCGATTTCGGTGCCCGACTTTCCCAATCTCTACTTCATGAATGGGCCTACTTCGCCCGTGGGCAACTTCTCGCTGATCGATACCTCGGAGATGCAGTGGGGCTACATCTCTCAGCTGATAGAGAGAGGAGAGCAGGCCGGAGTTGCAGGGCTCTCGGCCAAGCCAGAAGCTCTGGCGCTGTATGACCAGGAGCGCAAGCAAGCGGCCAAAGGCTCGGTTTTTGGCTCGGGCTGCAACAGCTGGTATCTGGACAAGAACGGCATTCCCAACACCTGGCCCTGGTCGCAGTCGCGCTTCAGGCAGGAGATGAGCGAACCTGTATGGCAGGACTACACCCACCACCAGACCGAAGAAATTGCTGCCTGAGCATTGCAGTGAATACATGGGCTGCCTGCCTGACATGCAGGGCCGCCGCTTTCTTGATTTCAAGGATGAACCATGCAGATACACCCCGAACTGGCTGCCGTGCTTGAGCAGTTCAAAGATGCTCCACCCATGGACTTTGTGGCGACTCCGGTGCCGCAGATTCGCAAGCTCATGGACCACATGCCTTTCCCGCCGGCCGACTTGCCCATGCATGAGGTGCGAGAGCTTGAGATCTCCGGCGGCGATGCTCAGCCGCTCAGGCTGCGCCTGTATCGACCCCGTGCAGCGCAGGCGGCGCCCGTGATGGTCTATTTTCACGGTGGGGGCTGGTGCATAGGCACTCTGGACACCCATGACAACCTGTGCCGTCACCTTGCCCACATCACCGGAATGAATGTGGTGTCCGTGGATTACCGGCTGGCACCAGAACATGTGTTTCCGGCAGCTCTGGACGATGCCTATGCTGCGACGCGCTGGGTGGCACAGCATGCCAAAGAGCTGCTGTGTGATGCGCAGCAACTCATGGTGGCAGGCGACAGCGCTGGTGGCAACCTAGCCATTGGAGTCTGCTTGCGGGCCAAGGAAGATGGGTGGAGCGGTATTCGCCAGCAGTTGCTGCTTTATCCGGTCTGCGACTCGAAGATGGATACGCCCTCGCATGCCTTGTATGGGCAAATGCCATTTCTAACCGCGGATGCCATGGCCGCGATGTGGCGTCACTATCACCCTGAGACTTCAGTGCATCCACTGGCTTCCATCATGCAGTACCCCGATGTGGCAGGGCTGCCGCCAGCTGTTCTGGTGACGGCGGAGCTGGATATCCTGCGCGATGAAGGCGAGGCCTTTGCCCAGCGTCTTGAGCAGGCGGGTGTGCCGGTCGTCACCATTCGCGCTCAAGGCATGCTCCATGGTTTTGCCAACTTCAGCACCCTGGTGCCGGCGGTGGCAACACTGCTGGAGGATGCGTGTGCCAACCTGTCTTTTACCAATCTCAAGGCCGGTGACGTCACCTGATTTTTGCAACTGTGCATATGTACAGCAGTGTGTGACATACACCTCGATTTTTATCCCCGCATCATGTGGACGCTCTTGTGGAAAACTAGGCGCTCAAGTCCTGAAAGCCGCGCCAGATGGTGATTTGCACGAATTGCCTAAAAAATAGACGATTTGCGAAAAGGGATTAACCCAAGGGTTTGTACCAGTGGATCTGAGCTAACAAAAAAGCCCTCCAACCGATACCGGTGGAGGGCTTTTTTATGGCATTCAGCGCCGCTCAGGAGGACTGCTGAGGCGTGGGTCGAGTGCGATAAAACTGCATGGGAGTCTCTTTCATTTCCTTGGCATGCTGGTTCATGACCGACTTCTTCATCTTGCCCACCACATGCATCTCGCAGGGCTTGCAGTCAAAGCGCAGCGTGAGCTTTTCCTTGCCGTTGATCAGTTGCAGTGGCTCGGCCTTGATGGTGCCCTTGACGCCGATCACGCCCTTGGCCTGCTTAGGGCACAGGCTCATCGAGAAGCGCACGCAGTGCTTGGTGATCATCAGCGAGACTTCGCCTTCCTCTTCCTTGCTTTCGTAGGCGGCATCAATGATCTTCACGCCATGCTTGACGTAGAAGTCATGAGCCTTCTGGTTGTAGACGTTGGCCAGATAGGTCAGTGTGTCTTCAGGGAAGGGCGCTGGCGGCTCCACAGGCTGGGCACGAGGCAGGCGCACAAAGCCGTCGGCGCGGGCCAGCTCCAGTGCAGCCACTGCCTCGCGGCGCAGCTGGTTGAGCACCGAGGCAGGTACAAACCAGGGCTGGCTCAGGCTCAGCGAAATATCGTTGACTTCGAAAACCGTTGCACCAAAGCGGCCCAACTGCTCGCGCAGCGTGGTTTCTGCCTTGGTGGCATCCGTCGCGCTCTGGTGCTCCTGCTCGATGCTGGCGGAGCCGACAAAGCCGTCTTCATCGGTCAGGGTCAGCGCAAAGCCGGAAGCCGTTTCCTTGAACTCGGCCCACAGGCCGATACGGCGTTCACTGGACTTTTTCTCCAGTGTGCGCACCCAGTCCATATCGCGGTTGCGGTTGATCTCCAGGCCTTTGCGCAGGTCCTTGAAATCGGCAATTTCGTTCTTGGGGAAGACGCGCCAGATGCCCTTTTTAGCATTCATGCATTCGGCGCGGTTGATGTGCACGCCGACCAGTTCCTTTTGCAGGTCGTAGTAGCACAGGCCGTCGCCGTTGTGCAGCTCGCTCGCCTTGTCCGAGCACTCCAGCTCGAACCACTTGTCGCCCACTTGCGTGACCCAGCCGATGGCGCGACCGGGAGTCTTTGGCGTGTCAAACGCACCGATGTCGTCCTGGCGCCCGTTCACGAAGTAATCGGTGAACTCGCGGTTGAAGTTGTGGTCGGGGTTGGGCTCGAACGTGAACGTGGTGCGGCCCGAGGAAGAGCGCGCCAGGGGAGCTTCGGAGAATTCGCGCTCTTCGATGATTTCGTCCAGCAGCTTGCGGTAGTGGGCCGTGATGTTCTTCACATAGCCCATGTCCTTGTAGCGGCCCTCGATCTTGAAGCTGCGCACGCCGGCATCAATCAGGGCGCGCAGGTTGTCGCTCTGGTTGTTGTCCTTCATCGACAAGACATGCTTTTCGTGCGCAATGATGCGGCCGCTGGCGTCCGTCACCTCATAGGGTAGGCGGCAAGCCTGGTTGCAGTCGCCACGGTTGGCGCTGCGGCCCGTGTGGGCGTGGGTGATATAGCACTGGCCCGAATAGGCCACGCACAGCGCGCCGTGGATGAAGAACTCAATGCTGGTGCGGTTCGGGTCTGTCGCGGCACGCACAGCGGCGATCTGCTTCAAGTCCAGCTCGCGGGCCAGCACGATTTGCGACAGGCCCGCGTCCTGCAGAAAGCGGGCCTTTTCGGGTGTGCGGATGTCGGTCTGGGTGGATGCATGCAGCTGGATGGGGGGCAGGTCCAGCTCCAGCAGACCCATGTCCTGAATGATCAGCGCATCGGCACCGGCGTTGTAGATCTGCCAGGCCATGTCGCGCGCGCCTTGCAGCTCATCGTCGCGCAAGATGGTGTTGAGCGTGATGAAGATGCGGCTGCCAAAGCGATGAGCGTGCTTGATGAGCCGCTCCAGATCGCGGATGTCATTGCCTGCCGTGGCTCGCGCACCAAAGGCCGGTCCGCCGATATAGACGGCGTCCGCGCCATGGTTGATGGCTTCAATGCCGATATCGGCATCACGCGCCGGGGACAGGAGTTCGAGCTGGTGGGGCAGGAGAGACATAGGGGGCGGATTATCTCAGCACCACGCAATTTCAGTGCACAAGTGGGCTTCTGGCAGACTTTGCTGACTCGATGTTACAAACAGGAACCGTGGCGCGCCTGATAGCAGGGGCGGAGCATGTTTAAATCCAGCGTTTTGAACGGCGGACAGATGTCTTTGATCTGCGGGGCACCATGGCTTGGGTGGCTCAGGGCCGCTTTCAGGCGTCTGGCGCTGCTGTCATCAAAGTCTGACGCCATTCCAAGAGCCTGTCAGCAAGGCACAATCCGGCCTTCGGCCATAGAGCCTGGCTCTTTTTAGGGTGCTGGGGCGGCTAGTTCAGCAGCCATATCGTCAACAACGGAAATGAGTGCTGAGCGAACAAGCTCCGCCTGAACTTGTGCCGCCGCCGCGTTTTGCCTCTCGTAGGCACTGTGTCAGGCCTCTTGCTTTACCAAGGAGAAAACATGTCCATGACTGTTCGTGTGGCCCTGAGCCGCGGTGTCCGTATCCCCTGTGCATGGGCAGTGGCAAGCCTTGGCCTGATGTCGGTCACGGGGGCTTATGCATCAGACCCCAAGGCTGCACCTGGCACGGACGAGCGGGCGCTGGTGGTGCGCATTGGACATGCCGCACCAGTCTCGGGCCCGATAGCGGCCTTGGGCAAAGATGAGGAGAACGGCGTGCGCATGGCCCTTGACGAGCTCAATGCGCGCAAGCTGCAACTGGGCGGACGTCCTGTGCAGTGGAAGCTTGAGGCCGGAGACGATGTGGGCGACCCCGGCCAGGCTGCGGCACTGGCTACGCGCTTTTGCGACAAGAAAGTGGCGGCTGTAGTGGGGCATCTGCAGTCCGGAACCACGCTGCCCGCAGCCAGGGTCTATCACGACTGCGGTATTCCCAATATCACGCCGGCAGCGACCAATCCTGCGATTACGGAAGCGGGCTATGGCGAAACCTTTCGTGTCATTGCCAACGACAAGGCCATGGTGAATGCCTTGCTGGACTACGCCGTCAAGTACCAGGGCGTCAAGCGCCTTGCCATCATTGATGACCGCACGGCCTATGGTCAGGGCATCGTCAAGTTGATCGAGACAGCGGCGGCCGAGCGCGATGTGCAGATCGTGGACAAGCAGTACACCAGCGACAAGGCCACGCAGTTCGCGCCCATTCTCACGGCCATCAAGGGCCACAAGCCCGATGCCATTTTCTTTGGTGGCCTCGATGCCCAGGCCGGGCCCATGCTGCGCCAGATGTCGCAGCTGGCCATGGATGACGTCAAGTTCCTGGGCGGTGATGCCCAGTGCTCGGAGCGCCTGCCGGTCATGGCCGACAAGGCTGCAGCGCTCAAGAATGTCATCTGTGTGATGAGTGGAAGCTCTCTGGGCAATATGCCCGGTGGCCTGGCCTGGAAGAAGAAGTACGACCAGCGCTTTGCAGGTCAATATCAGGTCTACAGCCCCTATGCCTATGACGCGACCATGGTGCTGGCGCGGGCCATGCTGAGTGCGGACTCGGCGCTGCCCGAGGCCTATGTGCCCCGCCTGCGTCAGACCCACCACGATGGTGTGACGGGAACGATCGCTTTTGATGCCCAGGGTGAATTGCAGAATCCGCGCGTGACGCTTTATGGCTATCCATCGGGTGAGCGCAAGGAGCTGGCCATCAGCGAGCCATAAGACGGTCTGCAATATTTTGAGTGAAATTGCCGCGAAACCATTGCCTGTAAAGCGCACGTAGCTATGGATTTTGATAATTCTGTGCATGAGTCTTTCATGCGCCTGGCGCTGGAGCAGGCCCGCGCCGCGGCTGATGGGGGTGAAGTGCCGGTGGGTGCGGTGGTGGTCAAGAATGGACAGATCATCGGTCGAGGGCATAACCGTCCGCTGTCGTCTCAAGACCCTACCGCCCATGCCGAGGTGCTGGCGCTGCGCGAGGCGGCGCAGGCGCTGGGCAATTACCGGCTGGATGGCTGCACGCTGTACGTGACTCTGGAGCCCTGCACCATGTGCAGCGGCGCCATGCTGCATGCGCGGCTCGATCAGGTGGTCTATGGCGCGGCCGAGCCCAGGACTGGCGCGGCGGGCTCGGTGCTCAATGTGTTTGGTTATCCCGAGATCAATCATCAGACCCAGGTGCTGCGCGGCGTGCTGGCCGATGAATGTGCGGCCGTGATGGCGGCATTTTTTCAACAGCGTCGCAAAGAGAAAAAAGCGCTGGAGCCGCATCCGCTCAAGGACTGGGCGCTGCGCAATCCTGACGAGGCTTTTGCCAATCTGCCGCACTGGCCCTGGCAGCCCCAATGGCGCAGCGACCTGCCCGCGCTGCAAGGGCTGCGAATGGCGGTGGTGGATGAAGGTCCTGCCAATGCACCGCTGACCTGGCTGTGCCTGCATGGCAGCCCTGGCTGGGGCTACCAGTTCAGGCATGTGCTGCCCGATCTGCTGGCCGCCGGGCATCGTGTGGTCGTGCCGGACTTGCCTGGCTTTGGCCGCAGCGACCAGCCCAAGAAAGACAAGCAGCACAGTGCGCCATGGCATCAGCAACTGTTGGCCGAGCTGGTGCAGGCGCTGGATTTGCGCTCAGTCGTGTTGCTGGGGCAGGGTGATGGCGGCTTGCTGGGCTTGCAGCTTGCGGCGCAGATGCCAGAACGTTTTACCGGAGCCTGGCTCAAAGATGTCTGGCCGCTGGCGCAGCAGCCCGATAGCCGTCGCCAGTGGTTTGAGCAGGCGGCGCGCAAGCCTTTGTGGAATGTGGCGCAGGCCATGGCTCAGGTTGAAGGACTGGCAGCGGCTGATGAAGCTCCCGCTTGGAATGCCGCGTTTGCCCAGCCCGGTCACCGCGCGGCACTCAAGGCCTGGCCGCGTGTGCAGCAGGAGTTTCCGGGGGTGCCCACTGGTTTGCTGATCCCATGGGTACAGGCCGGACGCTTGTGGCTGCAAGCACCCGAGACAGAGCAAATCGTGACTCGTGCGCAGTGGCAAGCGGCCTGGCAGCAGGTATTGCTGGGCTTGACGCTTGCGGATGCCGCCTGGCGCCAAACCCCGCATGGCTCTCTGGTTCCTGGCCAAAGTCAGGGCAGTGCGGCGGCGGCTGTGGAATACTTTGCGCCATCGACCGTAAGCCGTTGACGGCTGCGTTCTGAACCTAATTTCGAATCTGCGGATTCATCTATTTCACGGAGCATGCAGCCAGTGGCTGCATGAAAAGGCTTTGGCAACCGCGCGCAAATCCCCTGCATCCACCCAACAAGACAGCAACGACGCTCACACGCATGAGCACAGCCATGAATGCGGACATGCAGACCATGTGCATGACGAGCACTGCGCCCATGACCACCACGAGCACCATGACCATGTGCACAGCGCCGATGGCAACTGCTGTGGCCATGACCACAGCCACGGCTCCAAGCACATATATATCTATTCGCCCTCGGGTGCGGTGCGCGACAAGGCGGCTTTCAAGCGTGGCATCAAGCAGCTGGAAGCGCTGGGCCATGAGGTGGAAGTCGATGCCGATGCACTGGCCAGCAGCCAGCGCTTTGCGGGTGACGACGCCACACGCCTTGCTGCCATTCACCGCGCTGCCGCCAGCGGCGCCGATGTGGCACTGATCTCGCGCGGTGGCTATGGCCTCACGCGCATCCTGCCCGGCATCAAATACAAGACCGTGGCCAAGGCGATTGCCAATGGCACGCAGTTCGTGGGCCTGAGCGACTTCACCGCCTTCCAACTGGCCATGCTGGCGCAGACCGGCTCCGTCACCTGGGCCGGCCCGGCGCTCAATGCCGACTTTGGTGTCGACGTCAAAAAGACCGGCGAGCCCGTGGACGACATCATGCTCGACTGCTTTGAGGACCTGCTCAGCGGCCAGGGCGAAGGCGCGGGCTGGCAGATGCCCAAGATTGGCGAGCTGCCCAACGGCAAGCCCCAGCTCAAGGACTTTTATGTGCCCGGCGGCGCCACGCTGTGGGGCGGTAATCTGGCGGTACTGGTGTCCCTGCTGGGCACGCCTTACTTCCCGCAGGTCGAGGGCGGCATTTTGTTCCTCGAAGACGTGGGCGAGCACCCCTACAAGATCGAGCGCATGCTGACCCAGCTGATGCTCGCTGGTGTGCTGCAAAAGCAAAAAGCCATCGTCTTTGGCCAGTTCACCGAGTTCAAGCTGACCACGCACGACAAGGGCTTCAAGCTGCAAACTGTGATCGACTGGCTGCGCATGCAGATCAAGCGCCCCGTGTTGCAAGGCCTGCCGTTTGGCCATGTGCCGACCAAGGTGCTGCTGCCGGTCGGCGCTCAGGTATCCCTGTCCGTCGAAGGCCGCGATGCCCTCATCTATTGGGGTCATACTCACTGATTGATAGCTGCTAGCGCTTGATGGATAAGCGCTGCAGCCCGTTTTGATTGAAATTTCTGACAAGGGTGGACTGGCATGGGTAAGGCCGCACTGCAATGGACCGATGACATGCTGGCCCAGTTGGGCAAGGAAAAAGACGCCGTGCTGGCCGAGCGCTGGGGCACATCGGCCAAGACCGTGAACCTCAAGCGCAACGCGCTGGGTATTCCTGCCTTTGGGCACTTTCAATGGACGGAAGAGGCCACGGCAATGCTGGGCAAGGACTCGGACGCTGAAGTCGCCAAGAAGCTGGGCATCAGCAAGGCCAGCGTGGTGGCCAAGCGTGCGGAGCTGGGCATTGCCTCGGTAACGGGCGCGGCCAGTGGCGCGTTTGCCTGGACGGATGAAACCGTCGCCTTGCTGGGTACGGCATCAGATGCCAAGGTGGCAGAGCAACTGGGCCTGAGTCGCCTGACGGTTTACAACGCCCGCATGGCACGTGGCATTGCTGCCGCGAAAAAAGCCGCCTCCAAGGAATGAGCGCCGCCGCGCCAGACTCCCCCATGCCATCGCAGCATCTTTTGCGAAGCGGCTTGCGTGGTCTGACGCTGGGCTGGGCTTGGCTGGCAGGCTTGTGGTGCGCCTCGCATTTTTTGACACGACTGCCCGCCTGGGGCTGGTTGCTGGTGGTTTTGCTGCTGGCCATCATGCCGACTTGGGGTCTGTGGCTGGCCTTCATGCTGCGCAAAAAAGTCCTGCGCTTTCAGTTTGCTTCGCAAGGTTGGGTCGGACGCTGGCTGTCTGGCGGGTGGTGGCCGGCGTGCAAGGCTTTGCTTCTGGCGCTGTTGCTGTGCAGTGTGACGCTCTGGCAATCCTGGTTTCTGGCTACCTGGGAATGGGCGTTGCTGGCGCTTGCCGTGCCTGTGCATCTGCTGCTGATGGTATGGCTGCAGCGCTGGCTGGCCCCTGAGTTTTCCACCACCGCGTTTGCCTGGGCCTGGAGCCAGAGGGTCACCAAGGTGCTGCTGGTAATAGTCTTGGGCAGTTTGTGGCTGTACGCCATGGCACGCAACCAGGACTTCGGTCGTGCGCTGACGTCTGTGATGGAGCCCGCTGCGCTGGATGCCGCCATTGCCCATATTCGCTCTGCACCTTCGGGGTTGGTGCGCTGGGGGCTGGATAGCTTGCTGGCGCTGCAGGTCATGGGCTCGGTTGCCGCCGATGTTCCGCAGATACCGGCGCTCAGGCTTTTGCTGCTGGCGCTGTTTGGGCCGGTTGGCATGCTGCTGTGTCTGGGGGCGGTGATGCAGGGCAGTATGGGTGGCTCATTTATCTTGCAGCAGGCTGCAGTGCCAGGAGCAGGAAAAAAATCTGCGCCCTTGCTGGCATTGGTCGCTGTGCTGGTGCTGGGCATTCTGGTGCAGAGCACGGCCTCCTTGGATGGGTTGGCGCGTGGTCATGAAAGCCCGCTGGCCTTGCAGCGCCTGCCCGAGTGCGAGCGCATAGGCCAGCAGCTCTACAGGTTGGGTACGCTGGATCAGACACGCCAGCAAGCCTTGCAGGCCTTGGGGAAGACACGGGAGGTGCAGGCCTTGTGCCAGCGTATGAAGGGGCTGGAGCCGCCGCTGGAGGCGGCTGTAGAACGCTACCTTGACTGGTATTTCAGCCTGGGGGCGGAGTGGGGGCGTATCTTCAGCCTGCTGACGGGTGATGTCAGTCTGTTTCTGCAGAACAAGCTGACTGAAACCATGGCTGCAACGCCAGGGCTTGAGAGCTGGGCTCAGGCGGTGCAAGAGCAGGCTGCCGCCAGCGGAGCTGCCTTGAGTCAGGCCCAGCAGCATATAGAGGACACGCTGGCACGCCATCACCTGGCGCTCAGCGCCAGCCAATGCATTGTTCGTGCCCAGGTGGAGCAGCTTCCGGCTCTGGACTTGCTGGGAGATGCCCGTCAGCGCCTGACGGTCAGTGCGTTGGCTGGCACCGGTGCAGGTGCTTTTGCGGCGGTGGTTGCAGGCAAGGCCATGGCGAAAACGTCGATGAAGGCCGCCAGCAAGGTATTGGCCAAGGCTGCCGCCAAGCAAGGCTTGGGCAAGGCCGGTGCCGCTGCTGCTGGTGCGGCCATGGGCTCGGTCGTTCCGGGGATAGGAACCGCTGCCGGTGCGATTGCGGGCGCAGTGGCGGGAGCCCTGATTGGCGTGGGGCTGGACTGGGCGGCTCTCTACGCCGAGGAAATGCTGACGCGCGACGCCATGCGTGCAGACTTGCGGGCCGCGTTGACAGAGCAATTGCACAGCATGAGCAAGGGCATGGGCTGCCCTCAGAGTCCCTAACACTGGGTCTTGAGAGGCGTCGTGGATTGTGGCGTTTGCCTCAAGCGAAAGTCTTTGGCTGGGGCACTCGTGCCAGCCGCTCCTACTCCAGATAACGGCCTTTTTCTTTTTTCCGCGCTCTCATGCCTGTGCGCAAGAACAATTCACTGCCGCCTTGCACGGCCAGGGGGTGCTTGGGCTTGTCGGCAACTGCCAGATGGGCATCGACGCGCGTATTCCAGTGCTGCAGCAGATCCTGCAATGTGTCGCGCTCTGTGGCTGTCAGTTGAGGGTATTGCTGCAAAAAATCCTGCAGATACTGGCGCGCGTCCTGCTCCAGTTGTGCGCGGGTAGTGGCCAGGGAGATATAGCTGATGTCGTCATCTCGTCCCGTGGTCTGAGTGCCCAGCAGATAGCAACCGATGTAGTCTCCCCGAGTCTGGCCCACTGCTGGATCTTGGCTGAGTTTTTTGAGCAGGCTGAATGGCCACATGCGTTGAATTCCTTGCACCGGGCCAGAGCCCAAAAGCCTATTGTCGCCGAGGCAGGGGGCAGTCAGGATGTGGGTGCTGCGCATCTGGCTTGTGTGTCGATCGCTGTTCGTTGGCGAGACATTCAGCGGATGCCTGGCACCGCTGGCGGTGCTCACACAGCAAGGCGGTGCAGAAAATAAAAGGGGCGCATGGAGCGCCCCGTTTTTGCAGCTCTCTTGAGGAGGGCATCACGCGGCGGCGGGTGCTTCCTCGGCTTCTGCCGCCCGGCGCGCATAGCGCTGGGCCATGACGGCGCAGACCATCAGCTGAATCTGGTGAAACAGCATCAGGGGCAGCACGATGGCACCGATCGACGCGGCGGGGAACAGCACATTGGCCATGGGGATGCCGCTGACCATGCTCTTTTTGGAGCCGCAGAACACCAGCGTGATCTCGTCTTCCTTGTTAAAGCCCAGACGGCGCGCGCCCCATGTGGTGAGGAACAGAACCACGGCCAGCAAGATGCAGCACAGCACGATCAGCCCCATGAGCGAAGGAATCGGCGTTTGCTGCCACAGGCCAGAGATCACGGAAGCGCTGAACGCGGCATAGACCACAAACAGAATCGAGCCCTGATCCACCAGCTTGATGATGGAGGAGCGGCGCTGCAGAAAGCTGCCAATCAGGGGGCGCATCAGGTGGCCGACGATAAAGGGCAGCAGCAGCTGCAGGGCGATCTTGCCCACCGCTTGCAGGGCGTCGCCGCCTTCTGCCGTCTTGTTCAGAATCAGGCTGACCAGAATCGGAGTGACCAGAATGCCCAGCAGCGTGGAGGCCGATGCACTGCACACCGCCGCAGGCACGTTGCCACGAGCGATGGAGGTGAAGGCAATGGCCGACTGCACGGTGGCGGGCAGCGTGCACAGGAAGAGCACGCCCAGGTACATCTCCGTGGTGACCAGGGGCGAGAGCAGGGGGCGCAGCAGCAGACCCAGGACGGGAAACATGACAAAGGTGGCGATAAAAATCCACAGGTGCAGCTTCCAGTGCCCGATGCCAGCGAAGATGGCTTCGCGCGAGAGCTTGGCGCCATGCAGGAAGAACAGCAGGCTGACGATGCCGGTGGTGACCAGGTCGACGTAATGGGCCAGTGCACCTGAGGCAGGCAAGACACTGGCCAGCACAACAACGGCAATGAGTGCGAGGGTGAAGTTATCGGGGAGAAAGCGGGGACGAGACATAGTGCAGGCAAACCGACAAGGCGAATGGAAAGCTGCGGCTGTTGACTTGTGGTGAATCTTGCGCAGCGCTCTGGGGCGATGGATGCGTATTGGACACGCATTCAATTCAAAAGAGAAATGGATTTATTCGATAGATCTATAATTTTTTGATATGAATGCAAGTCTGAGACAGTTGCGTGCCTTTGTGGCCGTAGCCACCTGCGGCAGCTTCAGCCGTGCGGCGGATGCCATGGCACTGACCCAGCCCGCCATCAGCCGCAATGTGACCGACCTGGAGCAGGCACTGGGCTTGCAGCTGCTGCATCGAACCACGCGCGAGGTGGAGTTGACCGATGCAGGGCGCTTGCTGCTGGGCAATGTCGCGCGAGTACTGGAGGACCTGGATGCCTGCCTGCTGGAAGTGCAGGGCATGGCCACGCAGCGCAAAGGCAAAGTCAAGGTGGCCAGCAGTCCTACGCTCTCAGCCCATCTTCTGCCGCAGTGCATTGCCCGTGGCAGGAGACAGTTGCCCGGCGTGAACATCCAGCTGCTGGATCGGATTCAAAGCGATGTGCTGCTCAGCGTGCGCAGCGGAGAAGTGGACTTCGGGGTTGTCATCGATCCCTCGGAGAAGCAGGACTTGCATGCTCAGGCGATTTTGACCGAGCCTTTTTGTCTGGTCTGCCTGTCCAGCGATCGCCTGGCGCGTAAAAAAGAAGTGCAGTGGGCCGACCTGGCAGGACAGTCTTTGGTCTTGCTCGATCACGCATCGGGAAGCCGGCGCCTGATTGATGCCGCGCTGCAGGCGCATGGAGCAACGGCATCGGTAGTACAGGATGTGGGCCACACCACCACGATTTACAGCATGGTCGAGCAAGGCCTGGGCCTGAGTGTGGTGCCGCAGCTGGCCATTCCTGCTGACTGGAAAAAGCGCGGGGCAAGCTCTGCAAAAAACGAAGGCGGTGCCGTGCTGGTCAGCCGCAAGCTGGTGCCGCAGGTGCAGCGCAGCATCATGCTGGTCAGGCGTCAGCAGCGTGAGCTTTCGCCTGTTGCGCATGGGGTGTGGGATCTGATCGCCAGCGAAGCTGCGCAGCGGCTGGAGCCTTAGCTGTGCTTCAAGGGCGCAGCACAATGCGCGAGTCGATCACCAGGCCTTGAGGCTGAGGAGCGATGTAGACGGCAGGAGGGGGCGCCATATAGACCGGCTGTGGTGCACGGTAGACGACGGGGCTGTCCTTGCATTTGCGCTTTTCTTTGTATTCGCCATTTTTCTTCCACTTTCGCTCCACCTTGCACTGGCCGTCCCAGTACTCCTCTTTGTAGTCACGTTTGTGATGGTGGTGACGATGACCGTGGTCATGGGCAAAGCTGCTCAGTGGAGCGGTGAGCAGCGCTGCAGGCAGGCAAATCGACAGAATGGAAAGAATCTTGTGCATAAAGGGCAGAGGCTGGCGGCACAAGCCGCAGTGCCTAAAGCTGTGAGAGAGCATCAAAGTGCGCAAGCTTAAGTGCAATGCGCAGAATTTGCTGTATCAAATCATCAGCAATGGCTACCAAGGTGGCAGCAGGCTTCCTCAAAAATGAAAGCATTCAGCGCTTGATGCATATTGATTCTGAGTGTTTTTAGGCCTGAAAGTGCCGAAGAACAAGCGCAGAAAGCTCCTTTAATAGGAGCGACTGTTTGCTTGAGGCATCCATGTTCTGCCCGCATGGAAACCTATGCAGTGACTGGGCAGGAGGTCGGGGTATGGCTGCAACAAACCAAGCAGCCAGCGGCATGAGGGCGTGGCCCTCGGCAGTCGAGAGAGCCAAAGCCAAGCAGCACGCCTGACGTGAGTCAGCTTCTCTATAAAAGAGGCAAGACGAGTGACTGATGGCGAAGGCAAACCTGCGCTATGAGCCTGGCCGCAAGGGCGGCTGCGAATTTCACTGATGCAAGTGAGCACGCCTGATGCAGCGAAGTGGTTGCTGGAACCAATGCACCGATAAGGGAGCTAGGCGCAAAGCCCTGTACCTGGTTGAGAGGTCAGGGCCATTCACCTTATAAGCCGGCGCATACACCGCCGGCTGTGGCGCGTGCGCTTTTAGTGGCGACGCTGCTGAGGCGCAGGGTTGTTATTGTTGCGCTCAATGTGACGGAAGGTCAGGCGACCCTTGTTCAGGTCATAGGGCGACATTTCCAGAGTCACCTTGTCACCCGCGAGCACGCGAATGCGGTGCTTGCGCATCTTGCCGCCGGAGTAGGCAATCAGCTGGTGGCCGTTGTCCAGCGTGACGCGAAAACGGGCATCAGGCAGAACTTCGTCCACTCTGCCTTGCATTTCAATCAGTTCTTCTTTGGCCAAAACGTATCCTTTCGAGAGAGATTCAATTCAACTGGTTTTCCAGCACCATGCAGCGCCCTTCGGCAAGTGCATATTTACTGGCGGATCCTGTGTTGTCGAACTGGCGGATGAACCGGAAGATCCGGTCATACTTGCCCCGGCGGATGGAAACCGATGCGGTGACCTTGCCGGAGTGGTTAGATTGGGTGAGGGCAGTTACTACGTAGTTGCCGACACGCTCTGTAATAGATTCTGTGTGCATATCGAGTCAACGACGGCACCATCTGCTGGTGATCAGAAGAGGAACCGTCCAAAAAATGAAAACCATTCGGCTCGGATGAGCCTGAACGACGCGTGTCAGCTGAGAGCGAAGACGCGGACTTCTTGCCAGAGAGCGCCAGGCAACAAGGAGCCTGATGCGGGCAACGTGAGAACTGCCGGAAATTACTGCGTGGGGCAAGTGCCGCGCAGCAAAGTTGTCAATTATAAGGTATATGCCGCTTTATAGGCAAATTGCATGAAGCAGCAAAGGTTTATGAGTGCTTGTGCTGGTGTTGTTGCGTAAGCCCACTTGAAGAGGTCGAGCGGCCCCAACCCCAGACGCAGCTATGCCACTCACTGTCTGCGGGCGGGACGATTCTGTGCATCTATTGAGAATCGCAACATGGGTTTGGAGGCGGGCTAGGTTGCGCAGTCTGAGCCCACATTCCGCGCTGTGCGGTCGGAGCCCAAGTCCTTGGCTTTCCTGTTTGAGGTAAGCCGTGAGCTGCTGGCTGATGCACCCAACATGTCCCAGGCTCTCACTATTGCGCTTGCCCAAGCGTTTGCAGTGGAGTTGGATCGCACCGGCTTGCGCGGTAGTGGCACGAACCCGAGCCGCTGGGCATTTTGAATACCGTATGTGACCGATGGTGCCAATGGCGCAGACCTGGCTGGCTATGCCAACTTCTTTACGGCCATTCAGAGCATTCTGCAGGCCAACGCGCCACAACCCACGGCCGCCATCATGAGCCCTCGCTTTTTGGTGAAGCTGGCCAGCTTGACCGACACCACCGGCCAGCCCCTGCGCAAGCCCGACATGATCGAGAAGCTGAACCTGCTGAGCACTACTGCAATCCCAGACAATCTGGACGTGGGCACGGCTGATGACTGCAGCGAGATCTATGTGGGCGACTTTTCCCGCGTGAATTTCATGTTGCGTGAGCAGGTGTCGATTCAATTGGCCCAGGAGCTGTATGCAGGCACCGGTGAGGTGGGCTTTATCTGCCATGTCCGTGCTGATGTGGCAATCGGATACCCCAAGGCCTTGGCAGTTATCAGCGGTGTGAGAACGTAAGCCTCAACGTAAGGCCGTTACTCGGTGAGTGGGCCTGCAAGTGAATAACCCCGAGAGCCCACGGCAGACATTACTTTTACGCTGCGTGGTGGGCACTGCCCCGCATGGTTCGCCCGGCTCTATGCCGTTTTGTGTGGAAACGCTTCGCGTCATGTCGGCATGGCTGGCGCGAACGGACTGGCCGGCAGGTGCTTGAGCTTGGACATGCGCAGGTAGGCGATGGCGATGAAGTTCTGGCTCGTCCTGAAGCCGCGCGCGGCGCGCTTGGCCTGCTGCAGCAGCCCGTTCATCGCCTCGACGAAGGCGTTGCTGCGGTGATCGACCATGCCGCGCACCACCGCGTCGAACCGCTCCTTGAGCGTGGCGGCCAGCTTCTTGAACGGCTCGAGCCGACAGCGCCGCGCCCAGCTCAGCCAGGCCCTGAGGTCGGATGCGGCCTGTTCGATGCTGTTGTGCGCTGTGGCCCGTGCGTACACCGCGCGCAGCGCCATCTTCAGCCGCCACGCCCGCGCGCTCTTGAGCGTCGAGCGCTGCAGCCAGTGCATGGCATCGAGCTGGCGGGCGCTCCAGGTGCTGGGGTTGCGCCGCATGCCCCACAGCAGCTGCCTGAGCGTCTTGCGGCCGCCAGCGCCCAGCGCGGCTCGCACCGCCTGCGCGTCGGTGGCCATCTCCGCGCGGCGCACCTGGTCCATCGCATCGATGGCCATCGAGACGACGTGAAAGCGGTCGTAGCTGATCTGCGCCTCGGGCAGCGCCAGCGCCACGCCCTTGGCGTAGGCTGCGCTCATGTCCATGCACACGTGCCGCACCTGGGCGGGATCGCCGCCATGGGCCTTCAGATCCTCGGCGAACTCCACCACCGTGCGGTGCTCGCGCCCCTCGGTGGCGAACAGCAGCCGCTTGCGATCCAGGTCGTGCACGACGGTGATGTAGTGCTGCCCGCGCCGCAGGCTGGTCTCGTCGATGCCCACCGTGCGCACGCCGGCGAAGTCTTCCAGCGCACGCGCCTGCGCGACGTAGAACTCGATGCGCCGCCACAGCCGCTTGTCCTTGCAGCGCAGCAACTCGGCGGCCTGGCGCACCGGCAGGTCCAGGCACAAGGTCAGCGCCAGCGCTTCGAACGCCGCGGTGAAGCCCGAGCCCGGACGCGCCCAGGGCACGGCCACCTGCGTGGTCTTGCCGCAGGCACCGCAGGCCACGCGCGGCACGTCGCAGTGCAGCCAGGCCTCGAACTGGAAGAAGTCCAGGTGCCGCCAGGATCGGCGCAGCCGGTCGTGCACCGGTTGCGTGGCCGCACCGCATGCCGGGCAGGCGAGCCTGCTGGTGTGGCAGCCGATCTCGAAGTCGATACGCCGCTTGGCGGTGTCGAGCCTGACGTCATCGACGACCCACGGCGGCTGCAAGCCCAGCGCGCTGGTGAACAGAGCTTCTACGGCAATGCCCATGGACTCATCCTCCTGATCAAACACGCCTCGTGGACATGTGCACAGGCCGGCCAGCGGCCTGCACACATGCCCACCGGGCTCAACAACCAGGGGAGCATTGTGAGTGTTGTGTTCCACACGAAATGACGAAGGACCGTTCGCCCTGCGGGGCTTTCTTTTTTTAGATATGAGGCCAGCGGTATGCAATATCTTGGCAGGCCATCGATATTTCCTGCATGCGGCGGGTGTTGCTGCGCGGTGCTTGTGCAGTTGTTTGGCGAAACACGTCGATGCTCAAGCAATGGGCATACGAAGGCTTTACTCCATCAGGAGCGTTTTCCTCAAGCCAGCGGTACAGGAGCGCAGAAACGTACTCGGAACCCTGGCGTGTTAATGCTTTATCTTTATTCTTGGCGGATTCAAATGTGAAGTGCAACACCTGCAACCGTTAAGGTCAGCAGATGTCAGCAAGTCGTTCGTCCTATCGCCAACTTCAACCAGAAGACAGAGTCACCATAGCCAGTTTGCTGCTGCAGCGTCATAGCGTACGCAGCATTGCGCGTTTGCTAGGGCGCAGTGCCAGCACCGTCAGCCGTGAGATTGCTCGCAACTCAGTATCCAGCGATGGATATGCCAGCAGGCAAGCGCAACAGCAGTGGCTTTACAGAAGACGCAGCACAAGATCTGATCCCAAGCTTCATTCACAAGGGATCTTGTGGTTCTTGGTATTGCATTTCTTGCGTTTGCGTTGGTCACCAGAGCAAATTGCGCTGACACTTGCACGCCTGTACCCCAAAGGCCATGAGCTACGCGTGTCGCACGAAACCATCTACAACTGCATCTATGCCCAGCCCGTGGGTGAGTTGCGCAAGGAATTGATTGCCACTTTGCGCCATGCTCACAACAAACGGCTGCCCCGTAGCAAAGGACAGGATCGTCGTGGACAGATCCCAGACATGCTCAGCATCCACGTACGTCCGCCTGAAGTTGAGGATCGGCAGTTCCCAGGGCATTGGGAAGGTGACCTCATCAAGGGTGCTGGCAATGCAAGTGCCGTAGGCACCTTGGTCGAGCGCACCAGCCGACTGCTCATGCTGGTCAAGTTGCCTGCGTTCAAACCAGCCAGTGCAGCCAATGTCATGCAAGCCTTTACAGATAAGCTGCTGGGCATTGCGCAGCCCATGCGCCAAAGCATGACGTACGACCAGGGCAAGGAGATGGCGCTACACAAGCAATTGACCGCCAACACGGGCGTGGCGGTGTACTTCTGTGACCCACACAGCCCGTGGCAGCGTGGCTCCAACGAGAACATGAATGGCTTGGTGCGCCAGTACCTGCCCAAAGGCATGGATCTGAGCATCTACAGCCAAGAGCAACTCGATGCGATTGCTGATGAAATCAACAACCGCCCTCGCAAGGGCCTTGGGGTACGATCACCGCTGTCGGTTTATCGAGAGCTACTGATCAACTCTCCCCAGCACTCCACCCTCATCCATTGAATTCAAGGGTGTTGCACTTCACATTTGAATCCGCCCTTTACAAAGTAGAGCTTTATCGCGCCGGTATGCCTGACGCCTCGCTTTGTGAAATTTACGATGAAGTCCGGACGGACACTCACGTCAACACCAGAAATGCTAAGTTTCGGCGCATTGTTATCGCCTCTCGTGTAGGTGATGCCGTCTTCCGTGGGGAGGCCTTCTGCAATATCGGCAAACAACTCCAGAGCTTCTGCAGTATTCCAGCGATCGTCTATAGCCCACTCGGTTCCTTCACGGTTATCACGCAACCTGTTAGCGGCAGTAATCAAGTCCTGCCTGTTGCGGCCGTTTTTTAAGTAGTCCTCGATAGGGGCGAACGCATTGCGGTAAAGCGGGACGATTGCGCCATTGGGATATTTTTGATCGTGAACGATTCTCCCGCGTCTTACTGGGTTGGGAGTAATCAGTAATTCTGCAAGCTTGTTGGCCGAGATGCGCACCGGGATATTCCTTTCGATACGAAAAGCAATATCAAATCAACGGCAATCAATGTGTGCAATTACTCCAAGGCAATGGCAAAGCACTAGAAGCTTATTGCGAATTCCGCTTGACAGAAGGTAAAAAAGGGGAGGGGTGGTCAAAGGCTGTAGCCTCTCGGCCTCTAGACCGTACTGTTCCGCATGCGCAAAAAATTCTCCCTGTATGATTATTTGTTAAATCAAACAGGCCGAAGTAAAACTCCCTGAAACCTAGCATCCATGCGGGTTTGCAGGGCGTTTTGATTTTTCGAATTGTTAAAGCTGTTTGATTGTTTTAACAAGAAATCAAACGCTTGGCATCGCGTCTGGAGAAGGCTCTCAGCCCTTGCGCCTGGCGTATTCGTTCACCTGCGGCGGTTCATAAGGCTTGGGGTCTGGAGCTGGCCACCAGTTGCTGCTGACACTATTCAGAGCTTCCGTCGGTGTTCTCTTTAGGGCTTGCACCCAAGCTCGTTCGTACTCGTTGTATTCGGGTGTGCCGAATTCAAACGGACAGTTGAATTCATTTTTGTTGGCGTAGAAGTCCCGCTCTCCTTGGGCGTGGATTTCGCGCAAACGTGTCTCCTGGTCGTTTTCTTTGTTTTCATCCATGCGCGAATGCTAGAGGCGACCGGGGGAGCACGCAACTGCAGCAGGACATTAGGACTTCTAGGACTTGCTCTCTAGAACTATTTGTTGATCTGGTGCCGTGGGTTTTGCTGGCCGCCAGCCAAGATGCATCGCAAAAATTGACTTACATCCGCCCTTACATCGTCCGGTAAAAGAAAAACCCCGCTATGCAAAAAATAGCGGGGTTTCCTTATCTGACTTGGTGCCGGAGAGATGAATCGAACACCCAACCTTCTCATTACGAATGAGCAAGCGAATGTGTTGATCTGTATATATTTACATACCTTTCAGGGTAAAAATCAAGCACTTACGGAAAATCCACTGTAAAAAATTACAGATTTGTGTTGATTAAGATAGATCAAAATATGGTCGTTCAGGATGCATGGGGGATGCATGGAGCTCATGCATCCTCAACCCTTGAAGGACTCGACCATGGCCAGACCCAAAAAAGATGCCCCGATAAACCTTTCTGAACGCCATGCGCTGACCGTGGGGCTGATGGAGCGACTGACATGTCCCGACGGCAAGGACAAGGCGTTTCTGCGCGACAGCGAAATTCCCGGCCTGTGTGTGCGAGTGACTGCCAAGGGGGTGAAGTCCTTTGTTTTTCAGACCAAGACCAAGCAAGGTGCGTTTTTCAGTAGAACCTTGGGTGATGTGAAGACTTGGACGATTGAGCAGGCGCGCACCGAGGCTCGTCGTCTGGCTGTGACCCTGGATAACGGGCAAGACCCGCGCGAGCTGGAGCGAAAGCAGCAGGCCGAGCAGGAAGCCCAGCGCCGGCAAGAACAGGCCCAGGCCTTGACCGTGGGTGAGGTCTGGCCGCAGTACCTGGAAAATGGCCGGCCCAAGCGCCGCGATGCATGGAAGCCTCGCTACCTGGATGACTTGCACAAGATGGCTGCGCCCGGCGGTGTGCCCAAGAAGAGGGGGCAGGGCCTGACCCGCCCTGGTCCACTGCATCCTTTGCTGGCACTGCCTCTGGCAGGCATCAATGAGGACTCACTCAAGCAATGGCACGATCAAGAGGCCAAATCCGGCAAGCACCAAGCCGCGCGGGCCTTGATGATGTTCCGGGGCTTTTTACGCTGGTGTGCGTCGCAGCCACAGTACAGAGCATTGACTGATCGAGAGGCTGGGCAAGCCCCGGCTATCGTGCAGAACTTACCAGCCATGACCCGCCGCACCGATGCATTGGAGATTGCGCAAGTCGCAGCCTGGTGGTCTGGCGTTGAGCAACTGGATAACCGCACGGCCAGCGCATACCTGCGCGCGCTGCTGCTGACTGGGGCCCGCCGCGAGGAAATGGCGACCTTGCGTTGGAAGGAAGTTAGTTTCCGTTGGCGTAAGCTGACACTGGCCGACAAGGTGGAGGACAGCCGGACCATCCCTTTGACTCCGTATCTGCACCACATGCTGTCTGGGCTGCCAAAGGTGGGGGAGTTTGTGTTTGCCAGCACCGGGGCCAAGGGCCACATCGTTGACGTGCGTTCATGCCACAGCAAAGCCTTGCAAGCCGCGGCCATCGAACGATTGACCTTTCACGGTTTGCGCCGCAGCTTTTCCCTGCTTGGTGAGGCCGCAGGGGCGCCAGCTGGTGCGATTGCTCAGGCGATGGGCCACAAACCCAGCGCCACAGCAGAGGGCTACCGGCCACGCAGTGTGGATGCCTTACGCCCATTCTTGGAGCGCATTGAGGCGTGGATTCTGGAGCAGGCCGGGGTTCAGTTTGACGCCAAGGCAGAACCCGGCAAGCTGCGCGCTGTGCTGTAGGCCTGTGCGGCTCTTTCCATGGATGCCGAGCACAGATACCAGCGCCAGCAACCCAACACCAAGCCCAGCGGAACCCCAGTCGTAAAAGCAGAGCTGCGCCAGCCGGGGAATACTTTGCACGCGACTTGTATTTTTAGGTGCCACTGGTGTAAAACTCAATAAATATAAGCGTTTTCAGCTATAGAATCAGTAGCAATGCACCGCCCCTGCTACCTCTCCCTTGGTGTGGATTGCCCATCGTGTGAACGAACGATTACAATAGACCCATGTTCACCATCAAGCGAACCGCTGAATTTGATGCATGGCTATTCGGCCTGCGCGACACCATGACGCGCATCCGACTTGCCAAGCGACTGGACAAGGTGCAGCGCGGCCTGATTGGAGATACCAAGCCCGTGGGGGATGGCGTGCATGAGCTACGCGAGGACTTCGGCCCCGGCTGGCGCATGTACTACGTGCAGCACGGTGATGTGCTGGTGGTGATGCTGGGGGGAGGGGACAAGTCCACCCAGCAGGCCGATATTCAGACCGCGATTGCTTTGTCCCGGACTTTGGAGGATTGACCATGACCAAGATTGCAGACCTGCCCACCTTTGACATGGCCGAGCACCTTACTACCGAAGCTGAGGTGGCAGCCTATTTGTCACTGGTGCTTGAAGAAGATGACCCCGCAGAACTGGCGCATGCCCTTGGTGTGATTGCCCGTGCGCGCGGTATGACTGAGATTGCAAACGCCAGCGGTATGACTCGCGAGGCGCTTTACAAGGCACTGAGACCGGAGAGCAAACCACGCTTCGACACCATCAGCAGAGTGTGCAATGCACTTGGTGTTCGCCTGACTGTGCAGCCATTGCACGCCTGATGCCGCTGCCTGGCGCTCACCAAATCGGGTGAGCTCAAATTCTCAACAACCAGGAAATCTTCTCCTGCCGTGAAGCAGAAATTGCGGATGTGGCTCTTGATCCAGTTGGAAGTTCGCCTAGTGGCCGAGTCTATTCCCCCTAACAAAAGGCTAATTTAGGGGGACGAAAGCATGACAAGCAGCCATTGCACATGTTCAACGGTTAGACCGAAAGTGCCGACTGCTTGTATAGAAAAAATGAGGCTGTATATGAACTAACCGGTTTTTTAGAACTGAACGAGAATGCGCTCTGACAGATCAGTCAATGCGGGCTACAGCAGCGCGGCTATCGGTTTCAACAACATTAGACAATGCCGGACGAAGCCCTCGCTCGAAAGATTTACTCTCTTCAGAACAAGATAGTACGGGAATTAAATGATGCCCATATATTCCTTGAGCAGGCTCAGCCTCTGTTGGTCGAGGCGCGTGCTCATTACGAAGCCAGTCAATCAAAATCGGACCGTCGCTACTACGTGCCGTCCATAGACCGACGCAAGTTTGCAAAGCGAACGGACAAGGAGCTGAAGGAAATCTACGAACGATTCACATCGACCGGTTTGTTTGAGTCTTTTCTAGTTCGATCGCTCTCACAGTTCGAGTCATTTCTCGCCGATCTGCTCATTGTCTTCTTGGATTACTACCCGCAGCGGATCACTGAGGTTGTGCAAGGCATCCCTGCGTGCTCGGGTGTGAGTGCAAAAGACTTAATGGCAGCGCAGAACAAAGAGGAGTTAGTCCGCCGGGTACTTTTCGACCATGTTTCAAATGTCTTCCGTCAGCGTCCGAGCATATACATGGCTTACGTTTCCAAGCTCCTGAGTGTGAAAAATGATCCTTCCTTCGTTGACTACTACGAGGTTGCTGCGACGCGCGATTTGGTGGTACACAACAACGGCATCATCAACGCTATCTACCTTGAAAAGGCGGGTGCCAAAGCGCGCGGCAATCTAGGTGAGAAGATTGCCGTTGATGAGGCGTATTTTTCTTTGGCGCTCGCAAGGCTCAAGAAAGTTTCTGGCGCCATCAAGCGTGACGTGGAGAAAAAGTATGGCGCGCGCGCTGAAGACCAGTAACAGATTCGTCGAATCGGACACGTTGTAGAAAGGGAGCTTCTTCTACGTTGAGTGGCCGCTTTTCTGCTGCAACTTCTGAAATACGAGTGGCAGCTCAGGGGCGTTTGCTGCCGCTTGGAATAGCTTGCTCTTAAGCGCTCCAAACAAAAAGGGGCAGAAGCGCCCCTTGATGTTGTCGGTGCACTTCTCCGACTCACTCTTGCATGGCAAAGCGACCCTCATCCAAGGAGTCGCGGCGGCGGTTCGGGAGGTAGACGCCTGACTCTGCTTGCTCGATGCGCTTCAGTCGCATGCGCATGCTTTGAGCCAGCTGCAAAGGCCTGATGGCGCGATTCGGGTTTTTGTCATTGAACTGCTCGATGGCTTCGCGCGCCTCGGCTTGTCCCTCCTCATCACTTGCCATAGTGGCCATGGCGTACTGATCCATGAGGGTGGAGCGTCGCGCCTGCAGTGCCCTGTCATGTTGGGCGATCGCGCTCTTGCCTTCATAGGCAAGGCGAACCTCCGATGGCGAGAAACCAAGGGACTGGCTGACTATGGCCGGGAAGTCCACTTCATCCATGATGACCACGCCAGACTTGTCTTTGACGCCCTCAGTGCCATAGCGGATAGCCTTCGCCGGTGCGCGCAGGAACGACGGCAACATGGACTCCAGTCCGCGCAGGTAATGACCTTCACTGATTTCCTGCACTCCCTTGAGCACATTGACGCCAATGCCAGCGACAGGGCCGAGCGCGGCTGCCATGGCAGATTCCGCCAGGCGCTGGCCTTCCAGCCCCTCCTGAATATCCGGAAAGATCAGCTGGTTGAGGCCCACGCGGCCAGAAATATCGCCTGGAGTCAGGCGCGACAGGCCGTGGGCCAGCACCTCGGCGGTTTTCTGGCCAAAGGTGTCGGCCAGCAGGTTTTGCAGTGCCACCTGTGCGTCCCAAGGTTCATCGTCGCTACCGCCCAGCATGGATGCCGCAGAGAGCAGGGGGCCCACAAGAGGAAGACCCAGCGTGCCGGCGGCCATGGCATGCATGGTCAGCAAGCCGGCCAGCATCTTGCGTGCCTCACGGCGAGCCGCTGGCGTTTCGGCCTTCAGTGACTGTTGAGCGGAGCGCACCAGGGTATAGATCATGTTCTGGCTGAACTGTTTGAACAGCAGGAGCACGCGCGCCGCATTGCCCTGCATGATGCGTGGGCGGTTGTTGGAGCTGTAGTCGAAATGACCGTCATAGGTCGCTTTGACTGCATCCGCATAGGCCTGCTGGTGACCAGCGCCAGCATCGCGCGCTAGCCGGTAGGCAGCCACAAACGTGGCTTGGCGGTTGAACTTCTCGGCGTGGTGGAATAGAGCGCTTGCATACCTCATGACGGGGCGCAGCTTCCACATCACTCCATGGTCTTCACCCTGGGCAATGCCGGCCAGGTCATGGGCCATCGTCACATCGATGACGCCGGCACGCACGGCCTCGTCATAGGCCGCACGTTCATCGGCATTCAAGGCCGCCGTAATGTCATTTTTTCCGCGCACAGCTTCCTTGCTGGCTCTAAGCAGCGCTGCACTGGCCTTGGCATAACCCCATTTGGCGCCCATTACTGGGTAGGCCACCAGCGCGGTCTGCGTCAGGTTGACCATGGCAGAGGCGGGGCTCAAGCCCAGGTGGAAGATAAACCCGAGGCTGGTCAGAGCGGTGGAAAGCGGGTTGCCGTCCGGGTTCATGGCCGAGTCATGGCGCTTGACCATCTCGTCCAGCACCTGGCGGGCGCGCACAGAGTTGTAGCTGGCATCCCCATCGTGCTCGCTGATGTGCTTGTCCATATCGGTCAGCTCATCCTGAAGGCGGTCGGAATAGCGTAGCTTGGCCAGGTAGCGGGCACCGTGGAAAGTGTTCTGGGCAAAGGCGCGGCGCGCATCCTGGCTGAAGCCGGCCATGCCCTTGCGGTGAATGCCATGCTTGGCCCAGCTCATGTCAGGCATCGAGGAAAGATACAACTGCCCCAACGCATCCTCCAGCTCGGCGCGCTGCTTGGTCTCCATACCTTGCTTGTCCAGCAGGCCATACAGCTGCTGCATAAAGCCGCTGCCCACGGTGTCGCGGTCGGCCACAAACTCCTTGGCCTTGAGCACCTTGCCCACGGTAAAGCCGCGCTGGTCTGCATAGGCATCGCGCAGGCGCCCCTGGAGCTCGCTGGCCTCGGCCATGGTCTCCGCGCGGCTGACGTTCACAGCCTTGCCACTCTCGTTCTTGACCACCACCACGTACTGGCCGAAGCGGGCCAGAGGGAAATACACGCCTTTGACGCGCCCGAAGAAATCATCCTCCATGGCCCTGAGCATGTTCTGCTTGCGCTCACCGGTCATGCCGCTGCGATCAATCCGCTCCTTGATGGCAGTGCGCACATCACGCATATGCTCGCTGTAGGAGTCGCGCGCCTTGGCGTAAACCTCGCGGGCCTCTGGAGTCAGACCCTCATAGCGCTGGCGCAGCGCCTGATAGTCCGCTTTCTTGTCGCCTTCCACATAGGGCTTGGCAGGATCCATCTGGGCCAGCGTGGCATCGTGCATCAGCTCAGCCAACTCGCGCTCGTCCTTGAGCTTGCCCCAGTCAGTCGCCAACTCATCGGCCCCAGCCCCGGCCTCGTTCTTGTCTGCATCCATCTGGGCCATCAGGTCGCTGTAACGCTGCAGTTGAGGCAGCATGGGCTTGTAAATCTCTGTCAGCTGACGGCGGCCCAAGGTCTGCAGCGCCAGCCCCATGTAGTCGGTCGCTTTGAAACCAGCATGCTGCTTGATGCTGGTGATGGTCACACCTTTGATGGCATTGCCTACGGCATCGGCCACTTTGGAGCGGCTGAACATCACATTGCCATCGTTGGCGCTTTCGTCCACAATCCGATTCGTCCCCTCCATCCTGTCGCGGGTAAGCGAAGCGACTTGATGTGTAGGCTCAGTCGTGGCTCTCCCCGCGGCTGTGCCACTGGGGACTTTTTCGTATCCGGTCACCACCCATGCATTGCTACCATCGCGCTTGGTCATCCAGACGATAGTGTTTTGATGCTCGACCCCGACACGAATTGTTGGTGCAAGCTCAGCACGGCTAAATTCAGTGCCCTGGGCAATGGTCTCCACCACATCGTTCAGGAATTGGATACTTTCTTGCTCGCTCAGTCCGTCCTTGCGTTGGCGGGCTTCAAGAATGTGGCTCAGGCCCATGGCTCCTTTTGTTTTGCCAGAAGCCTTCACCTGTCCCTCGCTGCCCCATACAAAATCGACCCACCCAAGACCATTGCGAAACATTGCCCGGTGCACAGTGGTTTGCTCGTTGATGGCCCGAGCCAGCGCATCTCGGCCACGGTTGATATTGGAATCCGTGGACTTCATGGGGCTGCGACTAAAGGCAGAGGCAACTGGTTGACTTTCGCCACCTCTCGGTTTGCCGCCGCGTTCAACCCAAGCCCGTGCTGGCAGGATGTAGTTGCGAATCAGCTCCGCATCGGTCAGCGCCAGCGACTTGAAGCCCGGCACGTTGGCGCGCAGCCAAGTGCGAATGGCCGCGACAGCACGGCGCACAAAGGCAATCTGGGGCGTGGCCTGCGCCATCTCGGCCAGCACTTCCTCCGCAGCCGCACGGCGGTCGAGCTTGTTCACACCACGCAGCCCATATTCCTTGACCTTGGCATCCACCTCCGCCTTGCGCATGGTGGCCACCTGATTCAGGATCTGTCCCAGTTCTTTGCCGAACAGTCCGCGCAGGCCATGGTGGCCCAAGGCCTCATGGAATAAAACTCGGGCAGCATCATTAGGCGTCTTGAGCTTGGACGCCATCAGATACACCTTGCCTTTGTAATAGAAGCCCTCTGGCGCGCCGTGGGCGCCACCGCTGCGCTGTTTCAAGTCGGCGCGACGTGCACTCTCTGGCACTACCGGGTCTTGCATGTCAAAGGCGACGATCACTTCGGGGCCGTTTGCCCATGCCTTGCGAATGGCATCTGCCGTCCCCTCCACAGCGCGCACTGCCTCTTGGCGGGCGGCGGGAGAGTAACTGGGCTGCACCTTGGCGCTTCGACTGAAGGGAATATCGTCTTCATGAAGGTCGGCTGTTGGATTGGGGGCGCTTGTACTGGCTCTTGTGGACTGCTTTTGGGTCGCGCTGGGCGAAGCCTTCACCGCCGCCAGCGCCTGGTCAACCGGTGCATCCAGCACGATGGCCTTGACCTGCTTGCCTTCCTCGGCTGCCGCGACTGCCTGATGGTGGCCGTCGATGATGTGGCCGTCACTGGAAACAATCACCGCGCGGTTGCCGGTGGCGCTCTTGGCGGCCTCCACCTTGGACGGCGAATACTCGGCCTGCGTGGGCTTGAGGTCTGCCGCGTCCACGGTCTTGGTTTCGTGGGCAATGCCCTGGGCATTCAGGTGCTTGACCAGACCGCCATGGCTGGCCGTAGGCACCTGGGGCATGTCAGCGCGCGGGATTCCCAGCGTTCCAGTCTCGGCTGCGAACGGCTTGGCATCACCCATAGTCTGTGAATCTTGTTGAGCGGATGCTTGGCTGGAAGGCGTTGAAGGTGAAATGTTTGCTTCACTTTCGATAGCTGCCTGCGCTTTATCTGTATGCTCTTGGAGTGATTTTTTTGGGGATTTCGAATCTGGCAACTGACCGCTTACCGTCTCTACTGGATCAGCGTCAGTACGCCACTCACCACCGACACTGCTGCCACTCACTTCTTCACCGCTGGTGGTTGTGGGTCTTGGTCTTATGGTCAGCTTGCCCACGCCCATCTCGGCGCGACTTTGACGCATGCTCTCTGCTGCAACCTGCTCTTGCTGGGTGCGAGCCTCCATTTCCGCCACGCGCTCCCTAGTCGCCATGCCCTGTGGGTCAACCATCACGCGTCCAGAGGGCGTCTTGTCATAGGGCAGGCTGGCCCAGCTTTCTACTTGTGGCATTTGAGTTTGCACAGTGGAAGTCAGTCTGGCTGTCGGCTGCACGGCGTAGCCGCGTCCGCTTGCATGCGGCACCACCGTGACCGGCAAGCCTTGGGCTTGAGCCTCAGTTCGCAGAGCGTGCGCGCGATTGAGCGCCATGGGTGCTCCTGGCACCAGGTCATCCGCCAGCGCCAGCTGATCTATTTCCGCTTGAAACAGACCGGGTGCAGAGGCGGCTGGCTCAGGAGTGAAGTCCATGCCTCCCTCATAAATTGGCTGTGGGCTTTCCTGCGGAGCCAGTTCCAAGCCGCGCGCTTGTCGGAGCACCTGAGTGTCAACAGGGGTACGGGCATCGAAGCCGCGCACAAGTGCTCCATAGCTTTCAGTGTCAGTCGCAGTGATCGACTCCGCCTGCAGCCTTTTGGCATTGGCGTCCAAAATACTTTGCAGCTCGCCACGGCGAAAGCGACGCACTCCCTCTGGAGTGGCAGGGTCGTTGATTTGCCCAAACAGAATGTCTGCTTGCACGCGCTCATCAGCGGACAGGTTTGCCATTTGCTCAGTGAGGGATGGCACAGGTGCTGCAGCCTCAGGCACTGGATCCTGCAGTTTCATGCTGGCTACTGCTGCACGATCAACCTCACGGCGCAGCACGCGAGAGAAGGGGCCGCGATCCTCTTCTGGGACAGGTGTTGCTGGTGCAGCCGTGGCTGTGCTTGGCTCAGCCCCTGTTTCTGGAAAATCATCGGGGTGCAGCAATTCTGGCCGCGCGGGATCGGGAGCAGGGGGGGCGGGCTGGCCAGCAGTCATTGTGGTGGCGCCCTGGGGGGCCATAGGGTCTGCGGCAGGCTGAGGTGAAGGCTGGGCGCGAGGACCGCGCGATGCCCCATTGCTCGCACCACCCAACAGGCTACCGGCGAGCCCTTCGGTTGTAGCCTGACCAACCACCCCTTGCCATGTCGGCACGTCAACACCTTCGTTTTGCAGCGCCACGTTGGAGGCCATGCGCTCTTGCCCGCCTTGAATAGCTTCGGGCACGCCCTCTGTCACCGCCCCCATGCCAATGCGTCGCAAAGCGTTGGAGCCGCCCATGGCAGCCTTGCCAGTGACAGCGCGCTGAATCACGTTCTCTACACCGGTGGTGCTGGTCAGTGCGCCCAGGCCTGCGCCCACGGCAATATTGGCGGTGTTGGCGCCTCCATAGCTCTGGGCCGCATCTGCAGCGGCGCTGGCCTGGGCTTCTGTCGCGCCCTGCTGCAGTTTGTTATCACGCACAGCGTCGTAGATCGACCCCTTGACGGAGCCTGCTCCTTGGGCTGCGCCTAGTCCTGCACCCAGCAGGCGCGAAGCTGCTGCGCTACGGCCTGTGGGAGTCAGCATGGCTGCTGCCACTGGCACGATAGAGCCAGCTGCTTCCGCTGCTGTGCTGAATGGTGCCTCAATCACCCCAGCCGCATTGGCGGCAAACTCGCGCCAGCCAGAGCCGCTTTGCTCAGCCTCCTTGATCAGCTGTGCCCGGTTAGCTTTTTCCGCCTGACGCTCGGGGCTTAGCCAGCCTTGTACGCTATCTTGTGCGGCACCCAGTCCACGAGACGCTGCATTGTTCGCACCCGCCGCATCGGAGATGGCCTTTGTCGCGCCTACGGCACCACCAAGGAAGGCGGTACCCAAATCGCGCAGGCGCTGGCCAGCGGTGGCCTTGGGGATGATGGCGAACTGGCTCCAGTCGGTCTCGCCGCTTGTGGCCACAGGGTTGCTGCCGTTGCTGATGGGCGTGAAGTCGCCCCAGTTCACTTGACTCATGTTCAGTTTCCTACCAAGACAGGTTGGCCGTTGCGCACTTCGTAAGTGCGGCCGTCTTTGCCCAGTACACGGGTACCTTCAGGTGGCGCGGGAATGGCTGGAGGCTGTAGGCTCGCGTCACGTATTTCGCCCGTTTGGGTGTTGTACAGAGAGAAGCCGCCCTCGGCCTCGGAGCCATCCTTGCGGCGTTCGCCCCGAGTGGCGATACCCTTCCATGGGCTTTCCTCACGTTGCCCGCTGAGCGCGCGCAGTCGGTCGGCGGCGGTGGTGCGGGCCTGCGCAGTGTCTGCGTTGAGGTATTCCTGCTGGGCACTGTCAATGCGCTCAAGGCTGCGGTTCTTGATCGCCTGTGTGCTGGAGTCGAGCGCCAGTCGGCCGCGATCTACCGCATTGCGGCCAGCTTCGCGTGTATTGGCGCCGGCCTCGGCCATGGCTGTGCGCTGCAGGCCTGCATTGATCTCATTGCTTGAGCTGCAATTCAGGTGCTTTCCCTTGGGCAGCCAAGTCAGCCTGCAAGGCCGCGTTGAAACGCGCGATCTTTCCGTCCGGGTCATTGATCCCTTGTGCTTTGCGTGAGCCCCATGCCGGCTCGCTACTACCACTACGCCACTCTGCACGGTTGGTGATGGAGCTGGCTGAAGTCTCCAGATCCTTCAGGCGCTGGCGCGCTGCCCAGTCGTTGCCGCTGTGAGCAACAGTAGGCGCAGAGAACTGAGCGCCAGCCTCAGAGCCGGCAGCCTGGCCGTCAAGGCCTGTGCGCACGACGCTGGCTTCTCCCTCTCTTAGGGCCAAGTTGTTGGCTGCTGCCATGTTTTGGGCACTGATGGGCCCACCACCACTGCCAAGCGCGCGGCCGTTGATACTTACATCGCCTGTGATATTGGTGCCAGAGTACGAGTTGCCTACTCGTGTCACATTGCCCATGGGTGCGGAGCCTGGTGTGAGAGATGCTGTGGCAGGCGTGGGATCTGGGTCAATGGCCGCGTTGGCTGGACTCGTGGCAGGAGGGGCAGAACTGGCGGGCGATGCCGCAGCGGCTGCCGCGCCCATGCCCACGCCAGGCAACATGCCACCACCGGCAACCCGCAGGCGACTGGCAGCATCTACTGCACCAGCGCCAGCATTGATGCCTTTGCTGAGTGCACCCCCTGTGGCTGCCACACGGCCGACGCCACCGATGCCGGGCAGAGCCGCCATCGTGTTCGACACATTGCGCCCCAGCTCCGTATTGCTCCAAGCATTTTGAGAGCCGTCAGGCTTTGGGGAAATTGGGTAGCCATCAGTCGGAATCTGACTGGCGGCGTCGCGCACCGGCTGCAGTAGTGTCACATCAGGGTTGATGGTCGCTGCTGCGGCATCTCCAAAATTGGATGCTTTAGGCTTGTTGGGGACTTCCGGCATGCCTCCATCTGCCAGATGGTTGCTGCGTTTGGGCTTTCGGCTGGGCTGGTGTGTGCCTTTGACCAGAGCACGCAAGCGCTGCTCGCCCACCGCCTTGACGGTATCTGCAGGCAGAACAAACTCACCATCGGAGAGCTGAGCGGGGATAGAGTCGGATGTGGCTGTGCCAGGACCAGAGACGCGGCCGCCATGTTGACGAAAGTCTTGGCGTCCAGAGTACGCTGCCGCGCGCAGGCGTTGGGCAGCAGATGGCTGTGAAGGCATATCGGCTCCTTTGATATGAATGAGATTTTTCAGGGGGAGCCGCTGAGATCAAAACCCTAACAGGGGGCATCTACCAGTTGGAGCGAATCAGGGGCGGGCGCCGGTCGTGCAGCTTGCGCGCCACGTTCGCATCGGGTCTCTGACCAAATGCCGCGCCGAAGAGAGCTTCATGGGTGCGTGCACGCCCAGGGTCGAAGCTGTCCGCGTCCGGCACCATATAGGCGCGAAACTTCACCCACTCCAGCAGGCGCAGATGCAGATGGCGTGGAACTTCGGGCTCTGCTGAATCGAGGTCAGCTATCAGCGGCTTGAGGGCACCGCGGTAAACGGTCATGCGCACGTCCACTGCGATGCCTGGTGTCGGAACCAGACGCAGCTTGGGTCGCATCAGTCCTTGCGGTGCTTCGTAGATATAGAAGCGAGGAACGCCCTTGCGAGACTCCCAGCCCGGCATCGAGCGGTCCAGCTCTTCCACGCTGGTTTCAGTGAGTACCTTGCCAGCGAGGGTCAGGCGCTTGATGCTTAGCAGGCTGGAATGCAGCTCGTAGGTGTCTTGGTCAGGGGTTGTGGTCACCCGGCAAACACTGTCGGTATGGCGGTCTTCAATAAGCTGAGCGCGCTCGCACGCTTCCTGAACCGCTTCATTGAGCCATGCGGTGACCTGCTCGGAGCTCCAGAAGGGAGGATCTTCCATATCCACCACATCAGCGCGGAACTGCGCAATCAGCTCTTCAAGACGCATGGCTACCTCGCAGAGTTAGGCTTGGGGCAGCTCAGCAGCGCTGACCACGGACCAGGCCGCGTCAGCTTCTTCGCGCGAAACGGCAAAGCCGGCGCGGTGCTTGAGCTTGGCCAAGTTGGGCTTGCCATCGGCAGTGAATTCCGACTCATCGCCGCTGTCCAGCATGGCGCGCAAGGCGGACTCAATGGTCTCGGCGCGATCCGCTGCCGTCAGTGAAGCGGGAGAAGGGGTGTTCTCGCCCTCAGCAACGACAGCACCCTTGGATAGCGCTTCGGCCTGGAATACAGCAGGCACCTCCACTCCTTCATGTGGAACGACAAAGGTATGGCCGCTGGTCAGTGCCAGGTGCAAGGGAGTGGGGAAAGGAGAGCGGAGCTTCATGATGCGCCTTTGTGTCATGTGAGAAAAAGACCCGGTGGGACCAGCCCACCAGGCCAAAGGCCGTGCACCCATGCAAGATGCACGACACCACTGAATCAACCTTGAGCAAAGGCCGCGCGGCCTTCCACGTAGTAATTGACGACGATGCGGGCCTTGCCTTTGGTCGCAGCCGCGCCTTCCTGTGACAGCAAGGCCTTGAGGCTCTCGGTCTTGGCATTCTTGAAGCCGGTAAGAGTCAGGGCAGTGCGGCCCAGCGTCTTGAGGTCCACTGCGGCTGCGGTGTAGCGGTCATCGTCTGCGGCATCACCCAGCTTGAGGGTCGCGCTGGTGGCGCTGTTCCATGCCTCGGTCACGACAATTTCGCCGCCAGTGATCACCGCATTGCCGGGAATCTCAATGGCGTCTTCTGCGACGCTGTAAGCGGTTACATCGCTAAAAGCGATGTCGAGATAGGCCACAACCAGTTCTTGGCGGCCGGAGTTCTTCTTGATGGGCATGACAATTCCTTTCAACACCAGGGGGATGAGTTCGGAGCGCGGCGCATGACTTCATGGCCGCGCCCAGGGGGCTACTGCAGGAAGTGGTCGCAGGCGATGACTGCGTGGTCTTCCTCGGTGCCGGTGTAGATGGAGGGGAAGCGAGGCTTGAGCAGGCCAATCATCTTGTCCACGTTGATGCCCTGCTGGCTGTCGTACTGGAACAGCTTTTCCACCCAGTCAGGCGCGCCCAGATCCAGCATGCCCAGAGCCTGTGCACCGCAGACCAGGGTGCGCGTGCCATTGACAGCACCTGCCGCACCCCACTTCTTGCCAGCTTCCGCGCCCTTGGTCGTGTAGACCAGGTTGTGCTCGTGCAGCACGGCACCGTCCACGGTCACAGTCGCGCCGGTGAACCAGGGCGAGTCGGTACCGGCCTTGGCAGCCACGGAGACCACCGCGCGCTGGTAGTCGGGGTCTTTCTTCAGCGCCGCGAGCGTGCCAGGGGCCAGCAGAATGACGAAATACTCCTTGCCGCTATCCTTCAAGGGGCGAATGTGCTGCTCCTTGGCGTAGGCAATGAGGTCCACGATCATCGTGTACTTGGGCACAAAGGCGGTTGTGATCGCGGTGGTGTTGGACTGCTGCAGGCTGGTGCCATCCCACATCAGCGAACGATTCGCGGAAGGAGCGCGCACATCGGCGGCAAAGGCCAGAGAAGGGAAGGGTGAGCCAATACGAGGCGCGCCGTTGTTGTGATACTCGTAGCTGATGCCAGACAGCGTGAGGAACGCCAGCTGGTCCACACGATTGCCCAGCCAATAGGCCAGCTTGTCCTTGCCTTGCTCGCGGAAGTTGATCACCGTGCGCTGGTCGGACAGCTTGCCCTTGTTCTTGACCGAGTGCGTCAGCAGGTCCAGGCTCAGCACCTGGCTATAAGACTGCATGGCTTCTTCGTTACCCTCGCGCTCGTTGTCGCCGGTAACGCCGTCATCCACCAGGTCGGCCACCAGCTGGATCAGGGCTTGGTCGCCTTTTTCTGTCTTGGTCAGCTCGCGGATGACTTGAATCATTGCGTTCTGGTTCGTGCCCATGAAACGCTTCACAAACATCTGATCGCGCGCCGCCTGCCAGACGTCGCGAGACCAAACGAGTTTTTGCTTAGGGGTGAGTGCTGCGAAATTCGTAAGCATCTTCATGCTCCAATAAGTTTTAGACTTGCTGGGACATGCGCCGCCCGCTACGCGAAATGACATGGCTTAGGAGGCCAAGTGCACCAGGCCGGTTTAACGCCAGGCCCAAGGCGGAAACGCAGATGAGAAGTCGGCCGAAGGTTTGCGATTCCTTCGCGCCGCGCCTGCTCCGGTATGACGGGCCTTTGCAGACACTTGGCTGGTGCGATGTATGAGCATCGGTCTCGCTCCTGTGAAAACGAGACCGCATCGCTGCCATGACTTCTGACGCAGAGATTACGAAAAGCGCAATGGGCCGGCGAACCCTAGTGGGGGTAAGGTCGCCGAGGTGCCGCTCAATCGCCGCGCATCTTGCGCTTTTCCGCTTCGGACAGGCGCGAGAACTGCTCGTCGTCCAGTTGCTCCACATCGGGCATACCGCCGGTGCTGCGATTGCCAATACCGCCCAGCATTGCTGCAGGTTGGTCGGTGGATGCTCGAGCGCCGCGCGCCAGGCTGGCTGCAATGCGTGGGTCTGTGGAGGTAGCTGGCTGGGCTTGCTGGCTGCCAGAGGGCGCAAAGCGAGGCACGATGGCACTGACGGCCTCGCTCAGCGCCTGGGCGGGAGAGGCGCCCTTGCGCACTCGAGCATCGACCAGCTCGACAATCAGATCCATAGCCTGAGAGCCTTCGGGTTGCTCCAGCCATGGGTGTGCATCCATCACCTGGTCCACCAGCACGTTGTACTCCTGGGAGGCGCGCTGCTGGCTGGTTTCACTGTGATAGCGCTGGACAGCCGCCTGCTCCAGGTGCTGGTTGATCTCGCGCCGGATGGCTGCCGCGCCCTTGGTGTCGCCATCCAGAAGGGCATTGGCATAGGCTTCTTCCTGGGCATCCAGATCAAAGCTGGGCTCAGGTGGTGCAGCTTGGGCGCTTGTCTGGGCTGCACCTGCTCCATTGGCGTCCGTGGCTCGGTAGCGCGCCAGTTCGGCCTGGGCATCGGCCAAAGCCTGCTCGGCGGTTTTGCGACGGTCGTTCACTTCCTGAAAGCGCGAAATGGGCACGGAGGATGGGGCGCGGGTGCCATCTTCCTCACCTGACGCCTCCGTCTCACCGTTGGCCAGCAGGCCTTGTAGAGTTTCCAGAGATAGATCAGTGGCCAGACCGTCGCCGCGATCCTCGGTAACCGTATCGCCACGGTCTTCTTGGGTATCAAGACCCTCGTCCTGGCCACCAAGGTCGGAGCCATCTTGTGCAGGGGAGTGGTAGCGGGCCAGTAGGCGCATGAGTTGAATGTTCATAGGGGTACCTTTGAAAGTCCGTTGTTCAAACTGCCTTGGCAGCGGTCTTGTTGTGTTGAGCGATAGCCTTTTGAAGCTCTTCCATTTCGGCCACCTTCTTCTTGGCCTGCTCCATGGCCGCGCGCATTCGCTTGGGGTCAGAGCGGATCTGTGCTGCCCGAGCCAAGGTCTGCAGATCGTCCTTGGCCTGCCATTCGTCCGCCTCAGGGGTGGCTACTTCGTTTTTGTCCTTTGCCATATCAGCTCCTAGGATTGAGGTTGCAGCCCATCAGGGCCAGGGGTTTCAATGCCGCGCCGCATGCCCACAGCGGGATTGGCTGGGGTGAGTGGATTGGTGTTGGTCGGCATATCTGTCGTCGATGGCAGCGCGCCTGCCTGTGGCGCAGGCACGATGGGCGCTGCATCGTGGTCCACATAGCCTGAGGACTTGAGCAGCCCGTCGGCCAGATCTGCCACGGCGGGGTTCATCGAGATCAGCTGACCGGTTTGCACGGCGCTGTATTGGGTCTCCACGCCAATGCTGGTTGCACTCGCATCCGTCTTGCGCGTTTCTGCGTCTGCGCGCCGCGCCTGGGCAGCCAGCAAGTTGGCCTTGGCTTCGTCCAATGGGTCGGGTGCGGGAGGCTCTGTCTGCATGCCTTCCAGAATTTCCTGCTTGTCGGCCAGGTTGGAGTAACGGATAACGGATGGGTCAGGGATGCGAACCCCAGCCTTGCGCATTTCCAGCACCTGTTGAAACTGGCTGTTCTGGAAAGTTACTTGCATGGGCTGTTCGCTGATCACCACGTCGTAGGTGCCTACGGTCACATCATTGAAGTAAGTGCCTGTGCTCGCGTCGTACTGGTTGATCTCCACGGACTTGTCGGCTGGCTTGCCGCTCATCGGGTCGGTCTCGGTGATGCGGAAAATGCGGTGGCTGTCGTAATAGGTCTGAATCAGGTTGAGCAGCCTTGAGGCCAGCAGCTTGCGCGTGTGGGCCAGGTTGTCCAGTGGCACAGCCAACTGCTGCTGGCTTGCGAACTGGCGCGACTGGATGGCCACACCCGAGATCTCCGGCCCGGCGCTGCCGCGCATGGCGTCCGGCACGGTCACATCCTTGATCGCCTTGTCCGCGCGCTCAATAAGTCGGTCAACCCCGGAGGGCACCTGATTGGGCTGAATCTTCTGGGGCGGCTTGGCGCCTTGTTTGACCTCGATGTGCAGGCCAGTCTGGGCGCCGCGCTCCTCCAGCTCACCGGGGGCCATATTGGTGATGGAGTTCTCCTCGGTAATCCAGCCGCTGTTCGCGCTGGTGTTGAGGATGTGCACGAACTGACTCACCGCCTTATTCAGCGCTTCCTGAGGGCCAATGGCATCGTCCACCATGCCCGTGGTCTGCCCGCGCCGGAAATACGGGAAGTAGGGCACGATGGTGAAGTGCTCATAAGGGCTGTATTCATCGTGCAGCACCCGGCTGTAGGTGCTCACCTGCCACTTGATGCGGTAGCGCATACGCTTGGCTACCACCGCGCCATTGGCCAGAGCATCGTCAATCGAGTCCTGCGCCATGGTGTCCATGGCCTGCACATCACCAGTGCGAGGGAAGACTAGGCACTTGGTCAGCTCATACACACGCTGCTGGCGGTCAATGACGCGATAGCGCGCAATCCCGTCTGCTTCGGCGCAATAGGCATCTGCCAGGCCAGCCATGCCGGTAAAGCCAAACTTATTGCGCGGCCCTTCCTCCCCATCGTCACCAAAGTCACGGCCAGCGTCCGGGCTATCCTCAGCGGTCTGGCGCGCCTCGCGACCATAGCGCGCCTCGATTTCGTCTGCAGTGAGCCAGCGCGACACGATCACATCGCCCCAGCCATCAGGGTCATAGGTCTTGGCATCGGGGTCCGGCACCACATCCAGTGGGTCCAGGGCATCGATGGCAATCTCGCCATGCATATTGCGCTCAAAGGACATGCGCACATCAAAGTAGCCGCGCTGCTGGATCAGACCGTCACCAAAGACCTGAGTCTCCAGCCAGTGCAGTGCATTCATGTCGGCGATCTGCATGGCCACCTTGGAGAGGATCGTGGCAGTAGCCAAGTCCGAGTCACCGCCGCGTGGCTTGTAGGTAATGTCCATGCGGTTGTGGATCTGGTAGCCAATGGCCGAATTGACCGCGCCCTTGATCTCGTTGAACTCCAGGGCGGTGCGCCCCTGGCCTTCCACATAGGCTCGGTCCTGCTCACGCCACTGGCGGCCACCGCCCAGATACATGGCCTCGCAGCGTATGGCCTGGGCCATGTACTCGATATGGCCGCGATTTTTCCCGTATTGGTAGCGGTCCCAGTTGGTTCTTGCGATTTGTTCCATGGCAGTGCTCAGGAAGACATTTGAGAGAGCCCGCGCCGCTTCGCCATGGCCAGCTTGTCGCGCAGGGCCTGGGCTTTGGTGGCCTCAGCGGCCAGCGGGGCGGGGATGTTGGAGACAAAGGTCATGGCCACCGCATCGCCCTTGTCGGGGCTGCGGCCGAGGGCTTCGCGCACCTCATCCTTGCTGCGCACCTGTATTGCGCTCTGGTTGCCCAGCGTCACCACCTTGTAGCGAAGGGCTGTCAGGTCCCCCAGCAGCTCCGCGTCAGGTGGTAATGCAATGGGGTCAGGGTTCAATGGGTCCAGGGCCTCGCGCAGGCGCCAGTACATTTCTGCGCGCTTGTTGCGAAAGCGCAGCTGGCCAGCCTTGTCTAGCAGTACAGAGCTCTCGGAGCCAATGACGGACAGAACGTTGAGGTTCAGGCCGCGCAGGAAGTCCAGGGCGCTGGAGCCGATGCCAATGCCATCCACGCAGATGCAGGCACCGTTACGCACCAGCGGCACCACAAAGGCCGCGGCCGTGGGCCCATCCTTGGTCACGGCGCCGGGTGCGCTCACCATTTCATCGAACCATGAGCCATGGCGCCGCGCCACGCAGGAGTGGTCAACACCGCCGCGCGCCGGGTCGAACCCCAGCGCGGTCATCGAACCCTTGGCGTCGCGCTTGGCCCAGCGGGCCTGGGCAGCCTTTACCCACTCGGTGGGGATCAACTGCCAGGCAGGGTCTGCCACGCCGGCATTGAAGTCGCCATTGAGCATCTTGCTGCGCAGGGGCTCTGGCAGTGCCTGCAGCTTCTGTTTGTAGCCGGTCGACAGCAGAAACAGGTTGTCTTCCACGCTCGAGGGTATGAAGGTGCGCGACATGGGCTTGACCTCATCCCCGTCTACCAGCACCTCATCAGGTCCAGGCACTTCTTCATCCTCGCCCTTGGCATTGGTGATGAACCAGCGCAGCTCGCCTGGTTTGGCGGGGTTGGGGTGCAGCGGGTCCAGCCAAGGGGCCCAGAAGCGTTTGACCCATTCACCTTCAGGATCTGTGGGCGGATTGCCTGCACACACCACACGCTGGCGAATACGCGGGTCATCGGTGCGCAGCCAGCCAATCAGAGAGCGAAACTGCAGCTCGGTGAAGTGGGTGATCTCATCAAAGCCCTTGAAGTCATGGGCGCGCCCCTGGTACTTGATCCAGTCGCCCACCTCCTTGCAGTGCCCCAGCTCCATGACTCGGCGGCCAGGCAGGCGCCAGATCAGATCCTGGCTGTTGTAGCCATCGCGCGTGCCCAGAATCTTGGTCATGTACTCTTCAATGGCTGTGAGCTGCACCGCCTGCCGGCGGAACACAATGCTGTGAGCCTGAGAGGTCAGGGCCAGGCCCAGCAGCAGGGCTGTCTTGCCACCGCCCGCCGCGCCGCCGTAAAAGAGAATGTCCGCCTTGGACTCATAAGCCGCGCGCTGCGGGCCTTCCTGGGGAACCCACAACGGCGCGCCATCGGCCAATAGCACGCGGTCCAGGGCGCGCTTTTGCTCGGGAGTCATTTGCTTGAGCGCCTTCATTACGTTGCTGGCGCTGAGAGAGGAGGGGTTCATTGCTCGTCACCTCCAAGGGCTGCACCCAGCAGCACTGCAGCAGCATCAGGAGCAGCCTTGAGCGTATTGACCAGGCGCACAGCCCGCTCTGCATCGGTCATCTCTCGGCCTGCCATCTGTATGGGGTCCAGGTCCGCTGCGCCACCCACGGCCAGCTTGTCACCGTATTTCTTGGGTGACATGCGAGCTGCCAGCCATTTGCGCGTTTCCACCCGCAGCTTGTTTCTGGCAACTGCTGTCTTGTCAAAGGCCACGGCCAGAGTCTGCCCTGTATTGGGGTCCTGAATAGGCTCGTACTCGGCTTCGTCGGCAATGGCCAACAGCTCTTCGGCCAGCGTCTCTGCCTGGGCTTCGCGCGCGCGTGCGTACTGTTCGCAGAAGTCGCGCTTTTCTGGATCACTGAGCCAGCGCATCACCGTCGCAATGTGCGGCATTCCAGGCTGTTGGCAGATGGAGCGCAGGCTCTCACCCTCAGCCAGAGCCGTGCAGATGGCGTCGCAAAGCTCTTGCGAGAACGTGGAGCGCTCAGGCCCGGTAGCCGCGCCTTCGGCTGGAGTGATCAGGGCTGGCTGAGCGTGCGCTGGGCTTTGCTTCTTGGCAGGCGATGGCTTTGAGTCCGTAGCAGTAGCCTGGGATGCTGCCTTTTTGGGGCGTTGCCATTCCTCTGCTGCGGCTCTTTTGGCAACCGCTGTATGTGAGATGCCGTGAGCGCGCGCAATCTGGCGCACCGAATCCAGGGTGCTGCAGTACGCGCGCTTGATGGCCTCCCAGTCTGGGGAAGCCTTGTCAGGTGTGAAGTCGGTTTCGTGCTTGCCGGTTGCCATACCCGCAAGTTTTCACGTTGGCAACTGAATGTGGAAACCCTAGCGGGGTTACGCGGTGCCGTGGCCTTGTTTGGCAAATTGCTCTGCCAGGTGAACAGCTGCTGTGCTCATCGGCTGGTGCTGGCGGATGGCAGGGCTACGTTGATTTCCCGCAGCATCTTGGCGCCTCAGCATTCGGACGACCGTATACAACTCGTTGGCAAGCAGATTGGCGTCGTGGCCTGCCTGCAGGTTCGAGTATTGAACAGCATCACCGACCAGCAATGATGCGAGCAAGCGGCGCTCGGCCGGTTGCAGCTCCAGCACCTCATCGCCAATCTCGATTTTGGACAGACCGCCATGCAAATGGGTCACGCTCACCGGGCGAGGCTCGTCCCACTCGACTACAGGCACATAGACTCCCGCTCTCACGCGACTGGCGCGGCCCTGTTCGACGAGTGTGCCGAGGTGAGCATCAATGATGTGGAACTTGTAGCCGGTCGCAGTGACCAGAGCTTCGCGTGTCACCACTTGGTGCAGGGCGTACAACTCTCGCATCACGCCCAGAATTTCCTCTTGTGAAACAGTAGTAGCACCACGCTTGGTGTTCTTGACAGAACCGGGTTGGCCCGATGTGTTGCTCATTGCTGATTTCCGCTGATGATTCATGCGGGAATTTTCAGCAGACGTCAATGCAGTCGCAAACCCTACACGGGTCATACTTTCTTGACGTACTACACGTTCGCTGTAGTCCATTTGTGACATCGCATGAAATTTGGGATGCCGTAGGCACGGTATGCTTGACGTATTTGAATAGCGATACTATCTTGTACTCATAAAAGAAATGAAGGGGGCTTGCAGATGTATGAATACAAAAAATTACGCGGAACCAAGAAAGTGCTAAAATCTCTGGATTTTTAAAAAATTCGGAGATCTTGTGGACCAGCGTGTAACAGTGATTCAGGCGGAGCAAGTCAGTGAAGCCACATCGAAGATTGAGCAAATTTGGGGAGAAGTTCTGCGTGTTACGGACAGACTGCTCCAAGCTCATCACAAGTTTGGGTTCTCCAACATTCAAGCGAACGTATCGCCCACGATCGAAGACATGCTGGAAAGCCTTCGCTTTCTTGAAATGATTCTCGATGCTGTTGCGAATCATCTGGATCCAGAAGATCAACGCATTGTGATCAATGCAAAGCAAGCAATCATCAATGTTGAAGAAGTTAACCTGGCATTGAAATCGAATGATCAGGATGCATATACAACATCTATGAGACGTATCAATAACCAAGCACCCTTTTGACCCACTGGAGAGAACCATGACGCACTTCAATTTTGACCTCTACGCGATGACAGAGCCAAAGTGTGAAAAGGATGTGATTGCTCTTCTCGACGAAGCCTTGATTGAGTTGAGCAACATCCATGCACACTTGGATACCTTGTTCCAACGTTGCGAGAAAACTGCATGTTGTGATGCAGCGTAAGCCTCTTAACAAGTGAAAAAGCCCGCGCTAGCGGGCTTTTTTCGTTCAGGGGCTGTTCTACTGGGTCTCTTTACAGAAAAATACGAAATAAGTAGACTGTCAGCGTGCGTTCGTCGACGCCTGCTGCTCACTACAAGCCCACCTGGTTCGCCGGGACGACGTGAAAACCTTCATCTGAGCTTCCAATGTTTCGCGGAGCACGGCAGTGAGCACCGGGTATATCTGCGGCAACATCTAGGAACGCACCATGGAATTCATTTCCACCACGGCCACTGCAGTCGAAAAGCTCAAGCGCTTGGCCAAGACTCTTCGCAAGACCACCAAAACCTCACTTGCTGTTGCTCAAGACGAGATCGCCAAGCAAAAAGGGTATCTGCATTGGAAACACGTCACTGTGTGCCAGGAGCAGACCGCTATGCTCCGTCAAAGCAAGCCGCTTCCGGATGACCTCAAAGCCTTTCTGGATGAGACGGCGGCCAGTAATCCAGCGCTGAAAGAGACCCAGCAAGCCTTCGCAAAAGGCTTGGTCTTTGCCATAGACGTTAAGGACGCTGAGTCCATATCGCTTCTCGATGACTACGAGGAGTGCGATGACGGCTGGCACCTTGCTGCAAGGGATCTGTGGCGTGGCTTGATTCACTATCGTGATGATGAGACTGGCACGACACTCTTTGAAACCCGCTCCACTGACGACTTGCTAGAAACAGCGTTGGACGACGTGACGAACTACAGACTCTTTCGGTACGCGGGCCCGTCGACTCCCACATCGCTTGAGGCTGCGTACCAGCAGATCCAGGAAATGTCTTTCTTCCCCCCGACTCATATTTGGCTTGGCGGCAAATTCATTGACATAAGTGATGTGCCCGAAATTAGAGTTGGAGGCCAAGTCGTTCTAAGTAATGCTCCTGGAGGAGCATTCCAGCGTAGTTCAAATAGCGAACACAAGCCTTTAGCGTAATCGGGCACCAGGGCTAGAGTGCTTGCTGCAATCAAGTGTTCATTTGCCTCCTGCTACAGTGGCGGCAGGAGGCAACAATGCGTTACATCTGGGGTTCATTGAGTTTGATGCTGGTGATTGCTGCACCACTTTCCCACGCGCAAGTATTCAAGTGTGCGGCACCGGACGGTAGGCTGGTTTATTCAGATCGCCCCTGTAGCGGTGGCAGCAGCGGTGGAATGATCGAGCGCGAGCGTACCTATCAAGAAAAGCTTCAAGAGCGTCAGATGGCCTATGAGGCCGAGCTGATCAAACAAGAGCGTCGCATGGCCCAGCAGCAGCGCGAATGGGCAGAGCAGGAGAGGGCAATGCAATACCAGCCTGCACCTGTCGCGCGGCCAGGCAATGACTGGCAGAGTCGCAAAGACCGGGAGAACGCACGCACTTCCGCCAGCAGCATCACTCGCAATGGAGGACGCTGGGATGAGGAGGCTGCTGCGCGTCGAAGGGAGGATGCGCGGCATCGTGCGCAGGCCAATCGTCCGCATTCTCCGCCGCCAACCAACTTCACCAACTGTGCCGGCGGCTTTTGTACCGACAACCAAGACGGCACCTACCACCGGCAGGGGCGCGACTTCATGACGGGGCCGAATGGCCAGACCTGCCACCGCGCTGGCAACATGTGGAATTGCAATTAAGCGTCGAGGCGTAATTCGCGAACGACGAAAACGCAGTTCGCGAATTACGTCACTTCAGCAGGTCAGCATCAATAGGTGCAACACACCTAGCCCTCAATCCAAGACTGCCTTGGTCAAAGGCAATTTGCTCAACAGATTCAAGAAAAAGATTGCAGATGAGTTACCAAGACCCCAGCACACTGACCTTTAACGGAACTCATGGCCGCGACGAGTTCCGGCGCGTGCAAGTTGCCGAAAAAGTCATCAAACTACTGACTGCTCCCATTGAAGTTTCTCCAATGGTCATTGATGGAGACTGGGGAACCGGCAAGACCGAGTTCTGCCACAAGCTCATCAACAAGTTTCGTGCGGAACATGAAAGCTATCGCTTGTTGTACGTGGACGCATTCCAGGCAGACCACGCCGACAACCCGCTTCTGACGGTGCTATCAGGTGTATTGAGCCTGTTGCCGGAAGGCGGTCAAAAGAACGCATTGCGAAAAACGGCTATGCCAGTAGCACGCTTTGCCGTGGCCACTGTTGGCAAGGCAGTTCTATCCCATGTCCTCAAGCAAAACGCAGATGATTTGGCGGAGGGGCTTGAGGAAAGTCTCCAAGAAGCTTCCAAGCAAGTAGTGGATGCCTCAGTCAAGGCATTGCTCAAAGACCACGAAGAAGCGCAAAAGAACCTTCAAGCACTGCAGACCACGCTGGAAAGCATCGCGAAGGAAGCTCCTATCGTCATCTTCATTGACGAGCTGGACCGCTGCCGCCCAGATTTTGCGGTGCAGATGCTGGAAGTGATCAAGCACACCTTTAACGTCGAAGGGCTGCAGTTTGTTCTGGTGACCAACACACGCCAGTTGAAGGCAGCGATCAACCACCGTTATGGCCACCAGGTGGATGCTCAGCGCTACCTGGACAAATTCTTGAAGTTCACTTTTCGCTTACCGGATTTTGTACTTGGTCAACGAGGGTATATATCTGACGGATTATTGGTAGCAGTCGAGCACTTGACACAAATTTTGGGGAAAAGCGAAGTGCTGAATACGACAGACTTGACTGGGCAAAGAAATGGCGTCGCCGAGTTTGTCAAAGCGCTGGTGCGGCAAAACAATTTGTCGTTACGTGAGGTAGAAACCTTTGTACGATATTTGGAGATTTATCACCAACTCAGTGATGGACTGAGAGATAACATCATCTGGGGATACCAGCTTCTGCGAATTTTTGGAGTTTTCGTCTTCTGCTTCCATCCTAATATTTCCGAGTCGATACTTAAAAAAAATGCGGATGCAGATGATCTCGCTGGACTTTTGGGAATTTCTACTTTGCCTGACTTTAAGTCAGAAAGTTTCCGTCAGAGCTATCTGCAAGATATTGCTGTCATGCTCGCTCAAGCCTGTGCAATCAACAGTGCTAAGTATTTTCCTGATGAAGAGCGAGTAGAAGTGAAAGAATACTGGACCAGAACAAGGCACCAGTATTTTCAAGGAGGTGGTAGAGGGGGCTTGGAGCACATGCATGAGCCTGTTAAGGAGGTCATTCTTTGTTTGCAATTGGGTAGGGCGTTGTTGCACAAATGCCGGTCGCAGCTGAGGTAGGCTCGGGAGATGAGAGAGACGAGCTGGGGTCGGGTTAAGTACCGCACAACGAACTGGAAGGCTTACAACGCAGCGTTGAAGGCGCGAGGTGAGCTGACCATTTGGCTCGATAGGGATATGCAGTGGCTAGCTCGGCCCACGGGCAAGCGTGGTCGTTGCCAGAAGTTCTCAGATGCGGCCATCCAGTTTTGCCTGACCATCAAGTGCTTGTTTGGCCAGCCCTTGCGCCAGACACTGGGCCTGGTTGAGTCGCTATTGGGTATGGCAGGCCTGCATTGGCCAGTGCCCGACTACAGCACGGTGTGTCGCAGGCAAAAGAGCTTGGATGTGCAGGTGCGCTACCGTGCAAGTGACAAAGGCTTGCACATGCTGGCCGACTCCACGGGCATCAAGTTCTTGGGCGAAGGTGAGTGGAAAACCAAAAAGCACGGTGCCGAGAGCCGCCGCCAGTGGCGCAAGGTGCATCTGGGTATTGATGCCCAGACACTGCAGATTCGGGCCATCGCAGTAACAACCAATGAAGTGGGCGACTCGCCCATGGCAGCAGACCTGCTAGGTCAAATTCCAAGCAATGAAGAGATAGCTAGCTTTACCGGTGATGGGGCGTACGACACGCAGGATGTACATAAGGCGTGCTACCTGCGGGGAGCCATTCCAATCATCCCGCCGCGCAAAGGAGCGAAGCTGCGCAAAGGGCTGGCATTTGCTCACCGCAATGAAGCGGTCAAGGCGTGTAGGCAGTTGGGGCGGGCTATCTGGAAACGCTGGAGCGGCTACCACCGAAGGTCACTGGTGGAGACCAAGATGAATTGCTTCAAGCGACTCGGCGAGAAGGTCATGGCCAGGACGTTTGAGCGCCAGGTGACCGAGCTGCACATCCGAGCTTCAATCCTCAATCAATTTACCGCTCTGGGCACGCCCCAGACAGTCGCTGCTGCGTAAATCTATTTGGGATTGGGGATGCCTTGGCCTATGGCCGATTTATGCAACAAAGCCATTGGGTAGTGTCTGAGTATGCTTGCTGAGCCAGCGGTCATCTCAGCTCTGACTACATTGGCTCAGCAGGCTCGATTTACGTCACCCCCAACCGATAAGCCCCGCGCACAAACCCCTCAGCAGCGCCAGCATCGTAGCCAGGGTGCTGATCCAGAATGCGCCAGGTCACGGCATACCAGCTGGCCTTGTTGGGGCGCTGGCCCTTGACGGTTTCGTAGATGAAGCCTGCAGCTAGAAGCTCTCCTTTCGCTTTGGTCAGCATGTCGGAGGATTTCCAGCCGCGTGTTCCCATGTATGCGCGTGACATCAAAAGTCGTCCATTGTTGTCTTTCACGAACTGACGCGAAACCTCAATCAGAAGGCAGCGGGCATGCATAGAAAGTGCCTGATAGGCAGGCGAGTCCACCACGCTCCAAGGGAGTGCGATAAACCCGCCAGCATCGCGGCCGGCATCACCTTTGGCGCCTTTGTTTCGCCCGTTGGCCATGCCTCACCCCCTAATGCAGCGGGAAGGCTTGGCCAGACTGCAGCATGCCTTTGAACTCGGGGCGGCCTTCCAAATGCTCCTCCAGTTCCTGCACCGTGGTGCCCAGCTGTTTTGCGATCTGCTCAAGGCTAAAGACGGGCTGCCCTTGGGCATCCACATGGGTCACAGGGGGCATCAGGCCCATGGCCTGGGCTTCCTGCGCAAATGCCTCGATCAACTCGGGCGGTGCGTTCAGCACCATCTTGTCCCACAGTGCGGTGTACTCAGGCAGCGCCAGCATTTCTTTCCCTTGCTGTGCTGCGATGAACTTCATCAGATAGGAGGCCTCGGTGTAGTTCTTGTGGCGCTCAGCTTCTTGGGCTTGGCTGATCAAGGCATCTCGCTCGGCATGGCTCAAGCTGGTGATGCTCTGCAGACACTCCACGCACTCCTCAAGGGTCAGCCAGTCATCCAGGCCATGCGCTTCCAGCGTGACGGGCACCTGGCCAAAGGTACCGCGGCGAAAGGTAAGAATGCGGTCGATTTCCTCAGCCACCTCGTCGAGACTCTTCCCCTCGGCTAGGTGCAGGTGCCGCAACATTTCAAAGCTCAGGTACTCGATGTGGGTTGGGCAGTAATAGGCGACCTCTCGCACCAGGTAGGCGTTTTCCGGCAGGAAGGCAGCCTGTTCCCCTTGCTCCTCGATGATGCGGTGCAAAGCAGCGCCAGCATGGATGTACCCCGTGGGCCAGTTCTCAGGGTTCAGTTCAGTGGTGGTGTTTTTGTTGTTCATGGTGTTCTGCCTGTCAGTGGTTTGGGTTGTGGTCGAGATGGAAGGGGCTGGCGCTGCTCTGCAGGGGCGGCGCGCTATCGGTCTGGCCAAAGCCGCGCCCGTTGTGCTGGGCCACAGACACCTGGCCGACCACGGTGCACCAGCGCATCAGGTCTGCTTCCTGCACCACCTCATCGCACTGGTAGCCCGCGCCGTCATAGGAAAGGTGCAGCCGCCCATCCTCCAGGCGGCGCACGCGGCGAATCACCTTCACCAGCGGCGCGACCAGTTGCTGGGCTGCCGGAGGCTGGATTTGGCCGCGCTGGTAATGCAGCATGTACATGCCATCGGACTCAATGCCCCGTGTGGGCGTCACACGGATGAGATCCCCGAATGAAATGGCAGGCTCCATGCTGTCGGAAGGCCATTCCTCGATGGCCGGGGATGCCAAGGTGCTTTGCAGGCGGTTGGGCGTGGGCCCTATGGGGCTATGCATGGGCTTAGGCATGTTCTGCCTCCAATTCCACAAACTCCACGGCTGACACCAGTACATCAAACTGCTGCTTCACCCCGGCCAGTGAGCGGGAGTAATAGCAGTCAGTGCGGCTAAAGGTACGCGCGCACAAATTGATGGCGGCTGCCGCTTGATACCACTGCCTATCAAAAACAGACTTGTCTTCTGGCAGTGCTTCACGCAAGCGCTTGATGCAGTCCAGAGCCAGCTCCACGGCGTAATCCACATCCGCATCGTCGTCATCCCAATCCTCGTCCTCAAGACGCACTCGCACCAAGTGCTCCAGAGAGTGCTGCGCATAGGCCACGGCCAGCAGCATCGCTTGCTTTAAGGTGGGCAAAGCCACAGAGCTGGTGGCCTCATTCAGGCAGTCGGCGGGCCATTGCTCACGGGGCAGGTCCATGGCCATGCAGTCAAAAACGTCCTGCGGCTTGTCCTTTGCGGCAGCGTCCGGGCATGCAGCGGCTTTCACTGCCACGCGGGCAGCGTTTTTAGAAGCGGTCATGGTTTAGCCCTCCAGCGCCAGCGACAGGCCGCGCAGTGCGGACAGGGCTTGAATGGCCTTGCGACGGGCTCCGGCCACATTGGCATCGGGCTGGCGCAGGTAGAACACGGCCATATTCAGCGCGTTATGCGCGTCGGCATGCAGTTGGATGGGGTCGGCAATCCCGAGGTCGTCTCGGTTTTGTGGCGCAGCGCGGCAGCTGGCCTTGGTAGTGGCGGTCATTGTCTGGATTCCTGTTTGAATCAGAGAACCCACCGTTTGCGTTTTCAAGCGCATAGGGTGGACGAGATGTTGAAAACACGTAAACAGACGTGCGGGCGTCCTCACGGATAAAGAGCACCCTTGCGAGTAGCCCAGCCCCATCTCGCCCATAACTGTGTAGCGGCGCGCAAATATACGCAGCCCCAAAAATTTGGACGAAACAAAACCTCGCTTGACGGTGGAGGTTGCTACCGCTGTTTTTGGAGTGTTTTCAAGCACCGGGCTTATCAGCCCTAGGCCTCTCGGCTTGCCTGCAATGTAGCACAAGGCCGCGCTGCTTGTGAAGAGGCTTGGCTGTTTTCCTTTCAGCACTGGGCTGCTCTCAGCGTGATGGCAAGCACTGAACTTCTCAGTGCTGCAGGGTTTAAATCCGGGGACAGATGGCTCTTCTAGATGGTGTCCGTGGGGCGGTACAGAGAGGGAGGTAAAACAGGGGTGGATAGTACCGTGGGGCGGTACAGCAGAGGCAGGCTCTGTACCGTGGGGCGGTGCAATAGGAGTCTTCTCTGTACCGTGGGGCGGTCTAAGCACTCTAATTTTCTCAGCCTGCTGGAGAGCGGCATTTTCCAGAGGGGCGGCATTTGCCGGGGCTGCGGCATTTTCCAAGTGGGCGGCGGCATTTGTAATCAGGGCACGACAGGGGAGTGGCTGCGCATCCTTGATTGGCGGTTTGGTGCAGTCTTGTTTGCGGCGTTGAATGGCTGTGCTCATCATGGACGTGCCTCCTTGGAGGCAGGGTCTGCCAGCAAGTCGGGCTGCGCCAGAGTCATGAGGGTGGCGCGCTTCTCGGCAAAGACCGGCTTTTCCTTGCGGCGCTGGTGCATCAGTTGAGAGCCAATCTGGCCTTTGACGATCGAGGGCAGCTCGCGGCGCTCCAAGTCATGCAGCATCTGGGTGATGGTTTGCTCTGCGCGAGCCAGGCGGTCTGCTACCTCCTCAAAGGCGTTCAGGAAGCGGATGCGGATGACGCGGGCCTTCTCACCTGAGAAGCTCATGGCAAGCTCAGAGAGGCCCTTCGCTGTCATGCGGTACATCGGCTCTACACGCGTTCCGCCCTTGGGGCCGGGCACCTCGAATGATGTGGGCTCAAAATTGAGCCGGTAATGCTCTGCGATCTCAGGATGCGTGCTTGCGCGCATGTTTTCGATTGCGCGCAGCACGTTTTTGTGGCGTTTGCCAAAGGCCAGCGCCACGGCGCGCGAGTCGGTCACCAGCTCGGAACCATTGCGAGCAATGAAGGTTGTCAGATCTTGAGTTTCGGTCATGGTTCAGACCTCCACTTGTTGGGCCAGCTTGGCCTTGTGCTGGCCCCAGAGGCCTGCAATCCAGGTCACGCCCTTGGGCGAAAACTTGTAGTGCACATAGGCGTGCGATGTCTCTCCATGCTCTGCGGTGCCGGTCTTGGCCTCAAAGCGGCCCGAGTGCATGTGCTCTGCCTTGGGGGTGAGTGGGCCCTGCGGTGTGGTGCGGTACATCAGACCACGCGCCAGCAGAAAGTTCGTGAGCTCGTTTTGCTTGGCGCCCAGCACCTTGCACACTTGGCGTAGGCCCATGCTGCCAGTACCTGGCTGCACGTAGCGGTCCACAAACTCTGCCTTCGGCGCGGCCAGCGCCAGCTCAGCCGAGGTGCGTTTGTTTTCCTGAATCAGTGCCAGTTGCTGGGCGGTCAGCTGCTGCAGCGCGAGCAGGGCACCCTCGTGGCTGTCGATGGTGGGCGCGCTGGGCTGGCCAGCTTGGCGGAAATAGTCTTCCTCCAGTTGTCCGAATACATCCCACGCCTTGTCCGTTTCCAGAATTTTGGCGTGGCGAGCGGCACCGCGCTCTGTCCAGAGAATCAGGTGGGCGGCACGCTTGGCAACCAACCCGATAATTTCGGGGTGCTCCTTGAAAGCCTGAAGCGCTGCCCCTTCCAACTTAACGAAATGCTTCCCTTCCTCAAAGCGGTCGCGATTGTTGGCGTAGTTGTCGTGGATGTTCTTTTCGGTGCAGCCGTAGAACTGTGCGAGCTGCGGAGTTAGGCAGATCACACGGCCTTGGTAAGTGATGCGGGCGGATTGCACTCCTGCGATGGTCGCGGCGCTGATCTGCACTGCGGGCAAAGCGCTGCGGCTGTGCACTACAGAATTTTTGTAGTGACCGAGAGCGGCCGAGGTGCCTGTGGGAGTTGTGAAGCTGGCGGACATTTACACGCCCTCCACGTTCAGGAGGCGCTTGATGTCTGCTACTGGCCACGCTAGGCGGCCATAGATACGAGTAGGGGTGATTGGACCACCGCGGGAGGCCCATACCCTCATGGTTTGTGCACGTCGGCTGAGCCAGTATGCAGCCGTTTCTGTGTTTACGTAAGGGCGCTTTTCCGTCCGAAGGTCAGGAAATTGCGGCGCCTCAGCAGCAGAGTGGTGGGCGTCGCCGATGTTGAGCTGTGTGACTTGCATAGAGGATTGCCTTCAATGCTCTCTGCACCAATTGCAGGGATTGAAGCCAATCCTTGAATGCACAAAGGTGCATCTACACAGATAGAAAAAAATCCACTAATGCAGCCCGCAAGCCGCATGGAATAAAGATTTTGTGAGACTGAACGAAGGTTGTGCAACTTTTGCACAAGCCACTTTGTGCAACTTGTGCAGTGTGTGCAACGAATTAACGCGGAGGAGTCCAGTGCCGGCCACCTAAAACATGGGTGCGCAGATAGCCGCTGGTTGGATAGATGCCACCAGTGGTTTTGATGTCGTTCTCTCGGCACCAACTCGCTAGCCCATCTAACAATGAGTGAACTGTCGGGCTTGCTCCAGCTTTGCGCAGTTTTTTGAATCGGATTGCAGCCTCTTCTTGGACTTTCGTTTTCCAGTTTCCAATGTCGTTTATCTTATCGTCGGCTATTGCGTTTGGTGAGGCTCGGTGCTGGACCTGCACTTCTGATGATTCGTCTACATTATCGGACCGATGGGTTTCATTGTTGCTTTTGAGATCTGCAGTGCCAGCAGATCCTTTATCGCCAAAAGGAAAGTTCGGGAAACATCCGCGCGCATTTGCCCAAGCAATCACTTCATTGGGTTTGAACAGATCTTCGGTTGCATTTATGTTGTAAGTGCTGGTGCTTCTGGACAAAGGCGTAAGGGCGCCTGCGACTATGGCCCTAGATATCAACTCTTCGAGATGGGTTCCATCTGGGACTGGATTGAACAATTTGCTGCTCGTTTTGTGTTCAATCAATAGATGAATTTGCCCGTCTTCCTCAATGCAGTGGTAGATATCTTGGGGGGAATCTAAGATGCAAATTGGAAGTTTCGTTGGCGCGGTCTCCTCTCCAACAGGCCATTTGCCGCAGAGCAAAAACTTCACCTCGCTTAAAGTCCAAACGTCACAGTTTCGCCAAAAGTGAGCTTTGTCGCTTTCGTAGTCTGTCATGTCGCACTCCCACTGTGCTCCCTGAAAAGGTGCCCCAGCAGGCGGGCAGGGTCCCCGCTCTTCGGTTCGCGGGCCTAGCTGGGGCGTAACTTGATGGCTGTATATTTATACATGATTTTGCATTGATTTATATAGACATGCATACAGCCAGAAATGAACGCAAGTGATTTCACCCAATTTAAAGAGAAGTAAGGCTACCGGAGCGGACATGGCAAATCCCTTGTTCGATCTGAGGAGCGATAGCAATCTACCCAGGAGCGACAGGCTCCTTAGCGAGTGACTTTGCCAGGCCATTCAGGATGAGTCTTAGGTTGTTTGACGTTGCGCCCATTTGCGTGCTCGGTGCTCCTCGATCCTTTCCTGAAGCCAGGATGTCAGTCGTTCAGCGTGGTCGATCGCTTCCAGCAGTTTCTCGCGGCTGATGTAGATGGTTGGGGAAAGGATGCTGCTTTCAGCAAGATCCAGTCCTTCGTCCTCAGGGCGGACGAAAAATGGCCTTGGATGTGTTCGCAGTGACTTCTCATCGTGTGCCAAGTGATCCATAACAAGGTCCGAGTGTTGTGCACGATTTCGAGCCAGCACAACTTGCTTCAGAATTTCTAAGTCAGCAGGACATGTGGACCAATCAATATCGAAGTTCTTGGAGAAACACTCAATATAGCCAGCGATGAAACCGGACTCAAATGCTTTATTGAAGCACTTCGCGCACGGTGGCCTGGTCCAGGTCTTTCGTTCCCAAGTGACAAAGAACTGTTTTAAAGCTTCGGACAGCATTGATACTGCAGTTCGGCGTTGTTGCACAAATGCCGGTCGCAGCTGAGGTAGGCTCGGGAGATGAGAGAGACGAGCTGGGGTCGGGTTAAGTACCGCACAACGAACTGGAAGGCTTACAACGCAGCGTTGAAGGCGCGAGGTGAGCTGACCATTTGGCTCGATAGGGATATGCAGTGGCTAGCTCGGCCCACGGGCAAGCGTGGTCGTTGCCAGAAGTTCTCAGATGCGGCCATCCAGTTTTGCCTGACCATCAAGTGCTTGTTTGGCCAGCCCTTGCGCCAGACACTGGGCCTGGTTGAGTCGCTATTGGGTATGGCAGGCCTGCATTGGCCAGTGCCCGACTACAGCACGGTGTGTCGCAGGCAAAAGAGCTTGGATGTGCAGGTGCGCTACCGTGCAAGTGACAAAGGCTTGCACATGCTGGCCGACTCCACGGGCATCAAGTTCTTGGGCGAAGGTGAGTGGAAAACCAAAAAGCACGGTGCCGAGAGCCGCCGCCAGTGGCGCAAGGTGCATCTGGGTATTGATGCCCAGACACTGCAGATTCGGGCCATCGCAGTAACAACCAATGAAGTGGGCGACTCGCCCATGGCAGCAGACCTGCTAGGTCAAATTCCAAGCAATGAAGAGATAGCTAGCTTTACCGGTGATGGGGCGTACGACACGCAGGATGTACATAAGGCGTGCTACCTGCGGGGAGCCATTCCAATCATCCCGCCGCGCAAAGGAGCGAAGCTGCGCAAAGGGCTGGCATTTGCTCACCGCAATGAAGCGGTCAAGGCGTGTAGGCAGTTGGGGCGGGCTATCTGGAAACGCTGGAGCGGCTACCACCGAAGGTCACTGGTGGAGACCAAGATGAATTGCTTCAAGCGACTCGGCGAGAAGGTCATGGCCAGGACGTTTGAGCGCCAGGTGACCGAGCTGCACATCCGAGCTTCAATCCTCAATCAATTTACCGCTCTGGGCACGCCCCAGACAGTCGCTGCTGCGTAAATCTATTTGGGATTGGGGATGCCTTGGCCTATGGCCGATTTATGCAACAAAGCCCTGCAGTTCGACCAATCAACTCATGTTCGACGTCAGCTCGCAGCCATTCACTTAAGAATGCTGGCTCTCCGCTGTCGTCATAGGGCGGATTGTCGAATGGTGGAAGTGCATCCTCAATACACTTCTTCGTTTCGAGAAACGGTGTCGAGGCCGCATCGTAGAAATGACGGATGAGATCGGTGCGCTGTTTGAAGAAGGAGTAAACATCCATGACACAAAGATCCTCTGGAAATATTTCATGGTCGCTACTTACTTCAATCTCGAAACAGGTCGCGACCATGTTGCGATGGAAATGCTCAACTAGATAGTGAGCGAACTCTGCAATTGCGTTGTGAAGAGGTTGAACAAGGAAGAGGGAAGATTAATCGTGGCTTGACGATTGAAACTATCTTCCGTGTGTCGCTAACTTTGCTTGTAAGTAACTGGCGACTGTGCCAACACACTCAATCGCTGCCTTGGCTTCGGCATCTGTGAGTGTCGGTAGCCATGGACGGCCATGGCCAGAGCCCTGCTTATTGCGGACGCGGTTAATGCCAAGTGCAGTGGTGAATAAGCCGCGCTCCATTGCACGGACAGGTGACTCACCTTGAGCTTCAGGCATTTCAGGCACAGCAAGATCTAAAGCTATGAAGGCCATTCCCAATAACGCTTGGAAGTTTGCCCCCGTAGGGTAGCTGCCTCGTATTGTCATAAGTACGTGGGCAGCAGTGGCCTCAAGCAGGTCTTTCCCTGTCCCTGCCAGTAAAGCGGCATCTTCGGAGCCTCGCTGAGCGCGCCTTGCGTAGCCCAGCAAAGCTTCAGTCAGTTCAGGGCCGCGAAGAGCTTCAAGCACCTTTGGGGCAAGCGTACCGTCATCTGCTAGGACAAAGCCAACGCTTTCACATGCGGACTTGGCGTTTGCAATTGCCTCAATGCCCACGAAGTTTGTAGATCCCGTGCGGAAACCGCCGCATGCGCGAATTTTTCCAAGGAGTCCTATTGCGAACTGCGAGGCTGCAGCGGGGTTGGCTGTCATCGCTTCGTAGAGTACTGCCCTGACACGCTTAGCTTTTCCAATGACCTGGCCTTGCTGCTTGGGATCAACGGAACCCAGCCCTGACGCATTTACTTGGAATTCAATGTCCGAATGCGATGGTTCTCGATAGGTTCCGCTGTTCCCTGAGTCATCTACCAGTTGGGAAAATGCATGTACGACCGTGTCATTCACAGGAATTTTTTGCATAACGCTAGCGTACCTGAAAGCCGTAGCAGCGAAAGCAGTGCATCTTGGATCAGACTGCTTAACCTGTGAGCCACAGTTTTGCCAAAGGAGAGTGCGTCACCTGCGCAGCGATTTCTGCGGGCAAAAACTATGTACCGCCGGATGCATAGGGGATGCATGACCCGAAAAAGAAGAAAGCCCGCTATCTTTTAAATAGCGGGCTTTCCTTTATTTACTTGGTGCCGGAGAGATGAATCGAACACCCGACCTTCTCATTACGAATGAGCTGCTCTACCGACTGAGCTACACCGGCGGTAAGTGAAAATTATAGCGCTTTTTTATCAGCTTCGAGGTGATACTGGGTCACGCGCTCCACTTCGTTCTTGGAGCCCAGAACCACGCTCACACGCTCGTGCAGTTGGGTGGGCTGGATATCCAGAATGCGTTCGCGGCCATTGGTGGCCATGCCGCCGGCTTGCTCGACCAGCCAGCTCATGGGGTTGGCTTCGTACATCAGGCGCAGCTTGCCGGGCTTTTGTGGCTCGCGCTTGTCCCAGGGGTACATGAAGATGCCGCCTCGGCACAGGATGCGGTGCACGTCGGCCACCATGGCAGCCACCCAGCGCATGTTGAAGTCCTTGCCGCGAGGGCCTTCCTTACCGGCCAGCACTTCGTCCACATAGCGCTTCACGGGCTCGTCCCAGTGGCGCATGTTCGACATGTTGATGGCGAATTCCTTGGTGTCCTCGGGGATGCGGACGTTTTCTTCGACCAGCAGGAAGGAGCCTTGCTCGCGGTCCAGCGTGAACATGGCCACGCCATCGCCCACAGTCAGCACCAGGGTGGTCTGGGGGCCGTAGATGCAGTAGCCGGCGGCCACTTGCTGGGTGCCGGGCTGGAAGAAGTCGCTGTCATGCACACCGGGGTGGCCTTCAGGCTTCTTGAGCACGCTGAAGATGGTGCCGATGGACATATTGATGTCGATGTTGGACGAGCCATCCAGGGGGTCGAACATCAGCAGGTATTCGCCCTGGGGGTAACGGTTGGGCACCACGTAGATGCCTTCCATTTCCTCGGAAGCCATGGCAGCAAGGTGGCCGCCCCATTCGTTGGCCTCGATCAGGGTTTCGTTGGCGATGATGTCCAGCTTCTTCTGCACTTCGCCCTGCACGTTTTCGCTGCCGGCGGTGCCCATGACGTCACCCAGCTCGCCCTTGTTCACGGCAAAGCTGATGCGCTTGCAGGCGCGGGCGACGACTTCCAGCAGTAGACGCAGTTGGCCGGGGATCAGGCCGTCCACGCGTTGCTGCTCGACCAGGTAGCGGGTCAGGCTGATGTTTTTCTTCATGAGAGGAAACTCCTTAAAAATCGTGGCAAATCCGAAAATGGGAACGGATGTCGGGCGCCTACAGCTTGCTGCGCTGCGAAGCGCGGCAAGCTGTAGGCGCCTAATTGCTGGGAGCGCTCCAGATGGGCGCTGTCCTGTTGGTCTTTGGCATGGCGCTCGTAAGCCGCCAGCCACTGCTGGGCTTGCTGGGGCTGGCCTTGTTCATGGGCCAGCACCATCAGCTGGAAATAGCAGTCGTAAATAGTTGCATGATCCTGCGCCTTCAGGGCAATGTCCAGGCGCTGCTGCAGATAGCCGCGCGCTTGTTCCAGCTCACCCAGTTCGTAGCTGTTCTGCGCCAGATTGGTCAGCAGGCCACGCAGCAGCTCGGGCTGGCCCAGGGCTTGCAGACGTTCGCGTGCGACGGGCAGCAGGCGCTGGTTGGCTTGCAGGGCTTCACGGTACTTTTTTTGCTCGTGCAGCAGATAGCCTTCGTCCTCATACACGCCCAGGATCTGCGTTTGTGTCGGAAAGTCCATTGCCTTGGCAACAGGCTTGTCGTCGCTCCAGCGCATCTGCACGGGAAGCTGGGCAATGCGGGATAGCGGATATTCCTGCTGGAACTGCTTCACTACCAGCACGGCTTGCGCGTAGTGGCCTGCATCGGCCAGCCAGCGAATGCTGGAGTGGCGCAGAAAAAACTGCGGGTAGGCAAATTCGGCGGCATGCGTCGCATCAACTGCGGGCAAGGCAGCGAGCGCTTTTTGCGCCGCGCTTGCTGCCTCGGCTGGCATGTCACGGCGGCCATAGACGCTGGCTTCGGTGTAGTACAGCCGAAAGGCGTCACGGGCCTTGGCCCTGGGTAGCAGAGGTTCCAGCGCCTGGAGGTCATGACTCATGGCGCTGCCACTGAAGCTGCCGCCTTCGGAGAAGACAGCGACATACAGCGGCGCAAAGCGGGCTTCAAAGCCTGCTGTGGAGCCTGTTGTCGGGGCTGCGCTGGGGCTGGCCGCTTGCGCGCCCAATCCCAGTACAGCCCCCAAGGCGACCACGCTTTTGCGGAACATGCTTGCAGCCATGCAACTTAGTCTGCCAGCGCGCGCGTGATGACTTCGCGCACATCGTTGGACAGGTCGGGCTTGGCTGCAACGCGCTCGATGGCGGCACGGGCGGTAGAGCGGTAAGGCTCGGCCAGCTTTTTCCAGCGGTCCATGACGCGAGCCAGACGGGATGCCACTTGCGGGTTGAAGCCGTCGATCTCGATCACGCGATCAGCCCAGAAGGCATAACCGGCAGCATCGGCGCGGTGGAATGCTCCGGCGTTGTTGCAGAAGCTGAAGATCAGGCTGCGTGCGCGGTTGGGGTTCTTGATCTGGAAGTCGGCATGCTTCATCAGCGCCTTGACGGCGGGCAATACATCGCCGCCGCGGTCGCTGGCTGCGCCTTGCAGAGAGAACCATTTGTCCAGCACCAGTGCGTCGTTCTTGAACAAGGCGTGGAAGCGCTGCAGTGCCTGCTCGGCCAGGGGGCTGGCGCTGTAGACCAGGGCCGCCAAAGCGGCCATGCGGTCCGTCATATTGCCGGCGTCCTTGCAGCGCTGGTAGGCCTTGCCGGGCCAGACGGTGTCTCCGGTCTGGGCGGCGTTCAGGCACAGCATGGACAGAGCACGGCCCGCCAGTGCACGGCGACCGGCGCTGACATGGTCAGGCTGGTAGGCGCCGGTGTCACGGTTGGCTTCCCACGCCGCTTCCCACTCGGACTGCAACGCGGTGGCCAGCTGCAGGATCATGGCTTCGCGCACGGCGTGCACGCGCTGTGGGTCGACTTCGGCCAGTTGCTCGGCGATATAGCTCTCGGATGGCAGCGTGAGCACCAGATCCTTGAAGGCCGCATCGAGCTTGTCGTCCAGCAGCACGCGGCGCATGGCTTCGATAAAGTCGGTGGGGAAAATATCAGAGCCAAATTGGCCGCTAACGCTTGCTGTATCTGCGGGGGCAGCTATTGCATTGAGAGCGTAGCGCAGGCCCAGGCGCTGGCTGGCTTCCCATTGGTTGAATGGGTCGCTGTCATGCGCCAGCAGAGTCAGCAGCTCGGCATCGCTGAATTCGCAGTTCAGCACCACGGGGGCGCTGAAGCCGCGCAGCAGTGATGGCACGGGCGCTTCGGCCACGTTGGTAAAGACAAAGCTTTGCTCGGCTTCGGTCAGTACCAGCATGCGGCTGGTGCCTTGGGCTGCTTCTTCGCCTTGCAGTTGCAGCGCGATCTGCTGGCCGCTGGCGGTGAGCAGGCCCATTTGCACGGGAATGACGAAGGGCAGCTTCTCGGCCTGACCCACGGTGGGGGCGCAGCTTTGCGACAGCGTCAGCGTGTAGGTCTGAGCAGCGGCATCGTACTGACCCACGGCCTTGAGCACGGGTGTGCCGGCCTGGCTGTACCAGCGGCGGAACTGCTGCAGGTTCTGCGCCAGAGGCGAATCCGGGTTGGCGTCGGCCATGGCTTGCGAGAAATCGTCGCAGGTCACGGCCTGACCGTCGTGGCGCTCGAAGTACAGCCTCATGCCCTTGGCAAAGCCTTCGCGGCCGACCAGGTTGTGCTGCATGCGCACGACTTCCGCACCCTTTTCGTAGATCGTGACTGTGTAGAAGTTGTTGATCTCGATATAGCTGTCGGGACGCACGGGGTGGGCCATGGGGCCGGCATCCTCGGGGAACTGCACGGTGCGCAGCACCCGCACATCATCAATGCGCTTGACGGCACGGGCGGACGCGCTGCCCGCCATGTCCATGCTGAATTCCTGATCGCGGAAGACCGTCAGGCCTTCCTTCAAGCTCAGCTGGAACCAGTCGCGGCAGGTAATGCGGTTGCCGGTCCAGTTGTGGAAGTATTCATGGCCGACCACGCTCTCGATATTGAAGTAGTCGGTGTCGGTAGCGGTGGCCTGGTTGGCCAGAACATACTTGGTGTTGAAGATGTTCAGGCCCTTGTTTTCCATGGCGCCCATGTTGAAGTCGCTGGTGGCGACGATCATGAAGCGGTCCAGGTCCAGGCTCAGGCCAAAGCGTGCCTCGTCCCATGCCACCGAGTGCATGAGGGAGTTCATGGCGTGCTCGGTCTTCTCCAGATCGCCGGGGCGCACATAGACCTGCAGCAGATGGTCGCGGCCGGCGCGGCTCTTGATCTTTTGCTCGCGGGCCACCAGATTGCCGGCCACCAGCGCAAACAGGTAGCTGGGCTTCTTGTGTGGATCGACCCACTTGGCAAAGTGGCGGCCGTCTTCCAGATCACCGGACTCCACCAGATTGCCGTTGGACAGCAGCACCGGGTACAGGGCCTTGCTGGCGCGCAGCGTGACGGTGTACATGGCCATCACATCGGGGCGATCCAGGAAGTAGGTGATGCGGCGGAAACCCTCTGCTTCGCACTGCGTGAAGAACGTGTCCTCGCTCACATACAAGCCCATGAGCTTGGTGTTCTTGATGGGCGCGCAGGTGGTGAAGATCTCCAGCTCCACGGGCTCGTTGCCCTCGGGCAGGTTCTCCAGCACCAGCTGGTCGCCTTCCATCTTGAAGGAGGTACCTCCGCCATTGACCATGACGCGGGCCAGATTCAGCTCGTCGCCGTCCAGGCGCAAAGCCTGTGCAGGCACTTCGGGGTTGCGGCGCACGCGCATCTTGCTGAGCACGCGCGTCTTTGCCGGGTCCAGGTCAAACGTCAGGTCCACCGTGTCGATCCACCAGGCGGGAGCCTCGTAGTCGGCGCGGTAGATAGCGGTGGCCGGGCTTTGCCCGTCACGCAGTTGCAGCATATCGATTCCTTTCTAGGATCAGAGGCCTTGCTTGAGCGAGGCTTCGATAAACACATCCAGGTCGCCGTCCAGCACCTTCTGGGTGGCGGAGACTTCGACGTTGGTGCGCAAGTCCTTGATGCGGCTGTTGTCCAGCACGTAGGAGCGGATCTGGTGACCCCAGCCCACATCGGTCTTGGTGTCTTCGAGCTTTTGCTGCTCTTCCATGCGCTTGCGCATCTCGAAGTCATACAGACGCGAGCGCAGGCGCTGCCATGCCACATCGCGGTTGCTGTGCTGCGAGCGGCCATCCTGGCACTGCACCACGATGCCCGTGGGGATGTGGGTCAGGCGCACGGCAGAGTCGGTCTTGTTGATGTGCTGACCACCCGCGCCGGAGGCACGGTAGGTGTCGGTGCGCACATCGGACGGATTGATGTTGATCTCGATGGAGTCATCAATCTCGGGGTAGACGAACAGCGACGAGAAGCTGGTGTGGCGGCCACCTGAAGAGTCGAACGGCGACTTGCGCACCAGGCGGTGCACACCGGTTTCGGTACGCAGCAGGCCGTAGGCGTATTCACCTTCCACGTGGATGGTGGCGCTCTTGATACCGGCCACATCGCCGGGGGTTTCTTCGTCGACGGTGGCCTTGAAGCCCTTGCGCTCGGCGTACTTCAGGTATTGGCGCAGCAGCATGCTGGCCCAGTCGCAGGCTTCGGTGCCGCCGGCGCCGGCCTGGATGTCGATGTAGCAGTTCAGCGGGTCGGCTTCGCCGCTGAACATGCGGCGGAACTCGAGCTCCTCGATCAGGGGCTGCAGCTTGGCGGCTTCGGCTTCGATGGTGGCAAGGCCGGCGTCATCGCCTTCTTCCTTGCTCATCTCGAACAGCTCGGCGTTGTCGTTGAGTTCGGAGGTGAGTTTTTCCAGTGTCAGAACGACGGAGTCGAGCGACTTCTTTTCCTTGCCCAGCTCCTGCGCCTTCTTGGGATCGTTCCAGACGGCAGGGTCTTCCAGCGAGGCGTTTACTGTGCGCAGGCGTTCGTACTTTGCATCGTAGTCAAAGATACCTCCGGAGATCTGCCGTTCGCTCAGACAGATCTTCGAGGGTGTTGCCGATGGTGTTGATGCGTTCTGCTTCCATGATGAATCCGTTGTGTTCTGAGTGAGAAATAACCGCTGATTTTCTCACGCCACAGCCACTCAAGGATGCAATGGCCTTTGACAGGGTTTTTTGACGCTGTTTTTTTAGTGGGTTCCCAGAGAAAGCCGATCCTTCTGAGGGCATTTTGAGGTGAAAGAGGCCAGCGTCGCATCACAGGCGCGGCGTGCAATTTGTGGGCAGCAGCATGGCTGAGGCGCTGGAAGAGGGGATTGCACGCCCACTATGAGCCTTCCCACCATGCAATGACAGCGAGTACGCGGCAGTCTTTGCTTGCATGGCTTTTTGACGATGCGCAGCCAGGAAGGCGAACTGTGAGACCCTGGGGCGGCAGTCTTGAGTCTGGCGAGGATTCAGATCTGCGTGACAGATGCTATGAATAGTGAAGCTGCTTGCGCTGAATGATGATGTATTTCAGCATGTTTTATATTTGAGACGTATATATAAAAGGCGCGACTAGCTATCTTATTAATAGTGCTTTGGCGCTGTAACTCTCACATGCAGTGTCTGGGCTGCCCCCGTCAAAACACCCCGAAGCTCTCGCTTGCGGGGTGTTTTTTCTTTGCCGCCTGTGCCTTCAGCTCAGGTGCAAAGTTCGGTGTTGATCAGGAAATCAGCCGCCGCGGGTGATGGGCACTTCGGCGTTCTTGCCGTAGCTGCCGTATTTGCCCAGCTCCCACTTGGCAATGGCGTTGCGGTGCACTTCGTCCGGGCCGTCGGCAAAGCGCAGCGTGCGGGCTGCGGCGTAGGCGTAGGCCAGCGGGAAGTCATCGCACATGCCGCCGCCGCCATGCACCTGCATGGCCCAGTCGATGACTTCGCAGGCCATGCTGGGCGCGACGACCTTGATCATGGCGATCTCGGTCTTGGCCACCTTGTTGCCGGCCACATCCATCAGCCAGGCGGCCTTGAGTGTCAGCAAGCGGGCCATGTCGATCTTGCAGCGGGCTTCGGCAATGCGCTCTTGCGTTACGGTTTGCTGGGCCACGGTTTTGCCAAAGGCGGTGCGGCTGCTGGCACGCTTGCACATCAGCTCCAGCGCACGCTCGGCCAGACCGATCAGGCGCATGCAGTGGTGAATGCGGCCCGGGCCCAGGCGGCCCTGAGCAATCTCGAAACCACGGCCTTCGCCCAGCAAGATATTGCCTGCGGGCACGCGCACGTTCTCAAAATACATCTCCATATGGCCATGGGGCGCGTCGTCATAGCCCATCACGTTCAGCGGGCGCACGATGCGAATGCCGGGCGTATCCGCAGGGATGATGATCATGCTTTGTTGCGAATGCTTGGGCGCTTCGGGGTCGGTCTTGCCCATGGTGATGAAGACCTGGCAGCGAGGATCGCCCGCGCCGGAAATCCACCACTTGTGGCCGTTGATCACGTATTCGTCACCATCGCGCTCAATGCGGGTGCAGATATTGGTGGCGTCGGAGGAGGCGACTTCCGGCTCGGTCATGGCAAAGGCGGAGCGAATCTTGCCTTCCAGCAGGGGCTTGAGCCAGCGCTCCTTCAGCTCTGCGCTGCCGTAGCGGGCAATGGTTTCCATATTGCCGGTGTCGGGGGCCGAGCAGTTGAAGACTTCGGAAGCCCATGGCACGCGGCCCATGATTTCGGCCAGCGGTGCGTATTCCTGATTGGTCAGGCCCGCGCCGTGATAGCCAGAGGCTTCGGCGCTGTCCACGGGCAAGAACAGATTCCACAGACCGGCGGCTTGGGCCTTGGGCTTGAGTTTTTCAATGGTCTGCAGCGGCGTCCAGCGCTTGCCGGCGGCCGTGTTGGCCAGCATCTCGTCGGCATAGTCTTTCTCTGCCGGGTAGATGTGCTCTTCCATGAATTGGAGCAGGCGCTGCTGCAGGTCCTTGGTCTTGGGCGAGTAGTCGAAGTCCATGGTGCCTCCTTATTTGTTGTAGGGCAGGGAAAACAGTCGAAAAGACACAGTCGAAGGGAAACAGTTGAAGGAAACACAAATCAGCTGCGCTGGGCAAAAGACCAGGCCAGCTCGGCCATGGGGCGGGCGGTATCGCCCGACGCCTTGGCCTGGGCGCTGGAGGCCGTTCCCGCCTCCACACGTTTGGCAATGCCCTGCAAGATGGCCGCGATGCGGAACATGTTGTAGGCAAGGTAGAAGTTCCAGTCGCGCTTGAGCGCATCCACATCCTGGATGCCGGTGCGCTCGCAATAGCGCTGGATGTAATCCTGCTCGGCTGGAATGCCCAAGGCCGCAAGATCCAGGCCCGCAATGCCGCGCCCCAGCGAGGCGGGGATATGCCAGCTCATGCAGTGGTAGCTGAAATCGGCCAGCGGGTGGCCCAGCGTGGACAGTTCCCAGTCCAGCACGGCAATCACGCGCGGCTCGGTGGGGTGGAACATCAGGTTGTCCAGGCGGTAGTCGCCATGCACGATGGAGACGCGGCTTTCGTCCTTGGCGCTGGCCGGCATATGGGCGGGCAGCCATGCCATCAGCTGATCCATCTCGGGAATGGGCTGGGTGACGGAGGCCACATACTGCTTGCTCCAGCGGCCAATCTGGCGCTCGAAGTAATTGCCGCTCTTGCCGTAGTCGGCCAGGCCTTTTTCGGCAAACTTCACCTTGTGCAGGGCCGCAATCACGCGGTTCATCTCGTCATAGATTTCGGCGCGCTGCGCGGGCGTCATGCCGGGCAGAGACTGATCCCAGAGCACGCGGCCTTCCATGAACTCCATGATGTAGAAGGCGCGGCCGATGATGGATTCGTCCTCGCACAGCGCATACATGTATGGCACAGGCACATCGGTGCCGGCCAGCCCCTTCATCACGCGGTACTCGCGCTCGATTGCATGGGCCGAAGGCAGCAGCTTGGCCACCGGCCCGGGCTTGGCGCGCATCACATAGCTTTTGCCGGGCGTGATCAGCTTGTAGGTGGGGTTGGACTGCCCGCCCTTGAACATCTCCACCTGCACCGGGCCTTCAAAGCCATCGACATGCTGGTCCATCCAGCCCGTCAGCGCATCGGTGTCAAAAGCATGCTGATCAGACACAGCGCGGGTGCCGACAAAATGGTCAAAAGTGCTCATGAAGTCTCAGTCCTTTTTCGATTTGTGAGAGGCGCACGCAAGCCGCCGCGCCGCGCCAGAGCGCAGCGAGCGATGCATAAAAGGGGAGGGGCTGCCGCAGAACACGGCAAGAGAAAGGGAAGCACGCGCCAAAACTGGCGTGGCCTAACCCAAGTGGCAGCGAGCAAGAGCCGTCTCGCGGCGAAGCTGCCGTCCCCCTCCCGAAGAGAGAGGGGGAAGCCGCAAAGCGGCTCAGGGGGAGATTCTTATCTAGTGATCGGTGTCCGCAATGCGCAGCAGCGTCGCCCGATCGCGCACGATAAGGCCGCCCGGCTCGATGCGAATGACCTCGTCGCGCTCCATGGACTTGAGTTCCTGGTTCACACGCTGGCGCGATGCGCCCAGCAACTGGGCCAGTTCTTCCTGTGCCAGATGCAGGCCGATGCGAATCTCGTTGCTGTCCGACAGGCTCATCACGCCATAGCTGCGTGTCAGGTGCAGCAGTTGCTTGGCCAGACGGGCGCGCAGCGGCAAGGTATTGAGGTCTTCCACCAGTCCGTAGAGCTGGCGAACGCGGCGCGCATTCAGGCGCAGTATGGCGTCGGTGAACTCTGCATGCTCTGACAGAAGGCGCTTGAAGTCGGCCTTGGAGACGCATATCAGCGTGGTCTCGCCATGGGCATAGGCATCGTGCGTGCGCTTGTCGCCGTCCAGAATCGCCACATCGCCAAACCAGATGCCCGGCTCCACATAGGTCAGCGTGATCTGCTTGCCCGTGATGGAGGTGGAGCTGACCCGCACCGCGCCACGCGCACAGGCAATCCATTCCTCGGGAGGTTCGCCCCGAGCGCAGATGAGCATGCCATCTTTGAATCGTTTGACGTAAGCGCATCGAAGAATGTCGTGCCTCAGAGAGGGCGAAAGGGATGAAAACCAGCGACCAGAGTTGATCGCCTCACGTTCTTCCATACTAAGAATCGGTTCGTCCATGTTCTGTCTTATGCGTGACTGGTAACCGGTCCATTGTCGCGTGTGGGACCGGTGCTGCCTAAATTGAGAGGCTCAGGACTGTCACGGATGCGTCAAGCACGGCGCTGATTCCCGTCTGAGTGTCTAAAACGACGGCAGCCGAGCTGTGACTTGTCATGCCCTGAAGCTGCTGTGGGCCTGCGCTAGCCGGGCTCCAAGGTCTGGGATTACACTGCGCCCTTGTTTTTGTTGCTTGTGGTTACATGTGCAGACTCTGCATCTTTGACGCTGCCTTTGCTGATGGTGTGCAAAGAGGGTGGGTAAGCACAGACCGCTGAACCAGCACTCCTTCCCAATTCATCATGGTTGCAAAGATTCTTGTCGGCATGCTGTGTGCACACCTGCTGTGCTTTTCGGTGATGTTTCTGCTCATCAGCCAGCGTCTGAACTCCCGAAAAATGGGGATGGATTTCTTTGCGGTGGGCAACTTCCTGCTGGGCAGTGCCTATGTGCTGCAACTGTTGGAGGGCGGCCCCGCCTGGAGTGTCATGAATGTGCTCAACCACACGCTCACGCTGGCCTCGCCCGTGGCTTACTGGCTGGGGGCCATGCGCTTTTTTGGCCAGCCCGTGCCCTTGCTGCGGCCTCTGCTGGTTTTTGCGGCCACCTATAGCGCTATTCAGGTGCTGGTGCAGTGGAGCTTGGGGCCCGTGGCGCGCTACGCCATGCTCTCGGGCATGGCGGCGCTGCTGTTTTTTGTCATGGCGCTCACGGTGATCTATGGCGTGCGCACCTTCGCCAAGGATTTGTATGGCGAGATGGTGTTCTTCGCGGCACTGATCATGGGCATCTGCGTGCTCAATGCCCTCAAATTTTTCAAGACCATTCATGGCGGTTTGGATGCATTGCAGATGGATCAGCAGTTTCAGCTGATCTTCTATATCTATATGAGCTTCCTGGCCACCGTGCTGCCGCCATCCATCGTCTGGCTGGTGCTGCGCCGCCTGACCGATGACCTGCGCAATATCGCTGCCCGCGACCCCTTGACCCAGTTGCTCAACCGGCGGGGGCTGACCGAGGCCGTGCAACGCTACTTCAACTCGCGCAAGGCTGATCCCGTGCACCTGCTGATGGTGGACGTCGACCACTTCAAGCGCATCAATGACGGCTACGGCCACCAGGCAGGCGACGGCGTGCTGTGCCAGGTGGCCGAAGTGCTGCAGAACACGGTGCGCCGTGGCGATCTGGTCGGACGCATTGGTGGCGAGGAGTTTGTCGTCATCTGCCTGGAGACTGATGCCGCTGGCGTGGCCCAGTTGGCCGAGCGCGTGCGCGCGGCTGTAGAGGCACAAAGCATGCACATCAAAGGTTTGGACAAAGCGCTGCAATGCTCCGTCACCATCGGCATCTCCAGCCGCTTTGAAGAAGCGGGCGCGATGGAGGCCGCCATGCGCCAGGCCGATGCCGCCCTCTACCGGGGCAAGGCCGCAGGTCGCAACCGCGTGGAAGTGGTGCAGCCCGCCTATAGCAATCAATTGATACCGGCCAGAAGCGAATCACTGGCAAGTTCGGCGGATCTGGCTTAGAGAAGTAACGTAAAAAAGGACTCGGAAGAGTCCTTTTTTGATAGCTGCTTGCGCAGTTTCAGAAAGCGTTACAGGTCGATTTTGCCTGATTTATGCTTGATTGATGCGAGTCATCAAATCACGTGCAGCCGCTTCAGGATCTGCGGCGTTAACCAGCGCACGCACCACCGCGATCGAGCCCACGCCCGTGGCGCGCACAGCGGGGAACAGGTCGGCAGAAATGCCACCAATGGCGACCAGCGGATATTGCTTCATCAGCCGCACATAGGCGGCCAGGCGCGCCAGGCCCTGCGGGGCTGTGGGCATGCGCTTGAGCGTGGTAGGGAAGACGGCGCCCAGTGCGATATAGCTGGGCTGCACGGCGTGGGCACGCACCATTTCGGCATAACCGTGGGTGGAGACACCAAAGCGCGTGCCCGAGGTGCGAATCGTTTCCAGGTCGCGCGGCGCAATGATGTCCAGGTCTTCCTGGCCCACATGGATGCCGTAGGCGCCGGCGTCTAGCGCGGCTTGCCAGTGGTCGTTGATGAACAGGCGGGCGTTGGTGCCTTTGACGGCTTCCACGGCGGCCTTGATTTCTGCGGCCACGGCGGCTTTGTCGTCGGACTTGAAGCGCAACTGCACCGTAGGCACACCGGCACGGGCCATGCGGCCCACCCATTCGGCCGTGGGCAGCACGCCATAGAGGCCCAGATCACGCGGGCAGTGGGCAAAGGCTTGCGCGGGGTCAGAGCCTTCAAGGCCGAAATCCTCTGGCTCATCGGGCCAGTGCGTGGCATCGAACTGGTTGGTGCGTTCGCTCTGGCGCTGCCAGGCTTGGGCCAGTGTTTCGGCATCCACAGCGATAAAGCCCAGCTGGCTGCAGGCTTCAAGAGCCGCCAGATAGGCAGGTTCGCTGCGCAGTGCGGGGGGCACGGGCTGAGGCGTCAGCTCGACCGAGTTGGCATCATGGTGCAGACGCGCACCGAAGTTGGCTTCATGCTGATGAACAATGGCCTGGGCCAGCGCAGAAATTTCGGCGGTGTTCATGGCTTACTCCTGATGCCAGAAGGGCGTTCCCAGCACGGGGGTGCTGGGCTGGGCGGCGGTTTGCTCGGCCATGGCGCCAGCACGGTAGGCGGCGTGACCGGCGTTGACGGCGTCCGAGAACGCACCCGCCATGACCACGGGGTCTTCGGACAGCGCCACGGCGGTGTTCAGCAGCACGGCGTCATAACCCCATTCCATCACTGTGCAGGCGTGCGAGGGGCGGCCCAGTCCGGCATCGACGATCAGTGGCACGTTCAGACGCTCGCGCAGCATTTGCATGGCGTAGGGGTTGACGGGGCCACGGCCCGTGCCGATGGGGGCGGCCCAGGGCATCACGGCCTGGCAGCCCACGTCCACCAGCTTTTGGCACAGCACCAGGTCGTAGGTGGTATAGGGCAGCACCTGAAAGCCATCCTTGATGAGGATGGAGGCGGCTTCGACCAGGTTGAGCGTATCGGGCTGCAGTGTGTAGTCGTCGCCGATCAGCTCCAGCTTGATCCAGGGCGTATCAAAGACTTCACGGGCCATTTGCGCAGTGGTCACGGCTTCCTGGATGGTCATGCAGCCTGCGGTGTTGGGCAGCACGGGTACGTTCAGCTTGCGCAACAACTCCCAGAAGCTGGCACCGTTCTCGGCGGCTGCCGTCGCATTGCTGCCCTGACGACGCAAAGATGCTGTGACCATGGCGGGCTTGGAGCGCTCGACAGCAGCTTCCAGAATGGCTGGCGAAGGGTAGCGCGAGGTGCCCAGCAGCAGGCGGCTTTCAAAGCGCTGGCCGTAAAGAACCAGGGAGTCGTCGTTAGTTTTTGTATTCATGATTTGTCTTTATCTCTTGTTTTTGTACTGCAATGAGCGTGAAGCCCAATGAGCCTCCAGCAGGTATGTAGCAAGTCAGTGTCACCGCACAGGAGCCGCCTCGCCGTGAGGGAGTTGTCTCATAGCGGAAGGATTCATTTTTAGCCGCCAGTGACGGGGGAGATGACTTCCATCTTGTCGCCTTCGTTCAGCGCATGGGCAGCATATTGGCTTCTGGGCACGAACACGGTGTTGACCGCCACGGCAAATGGAGGCTTGGCCTGCATTTGCGCCAGCGCATCGGCTACGGTGGCAGGGGCTTGCAGGTCGGTGGCTTGCTGATTGAGAAAGATCTTCATGGCATCAAAACAAAAGGGCAGGGCTCAGTAAAAACTTTGGCGATGCGCCGCTTGCGCGCGCGATGGACGGTAAGGAAAGTGGGGGTACAAGGCTCAGGGCCGGTGTACAGAAACCTCGAACTCTCGCGCCAGAGGGGAGTCATTGTGATCCACCAGCTCCAGTACCACGTCCAGCATAGCCGGGGAGATCATGAAGCCGTGGCGATACAGACCATTGACCTCCATGACGCGCGGAGCCAGCAGACGCACGGCGGGCAGATTGTCGGGCAGAGTGGGGCGGCATTGCGTGGCGACTTCCACAATCCTGCCCTCGGCAAAGCCGGAGTGAACCGTATAAGCGGCGGACAGCAGCTCCAATGTGGAGCGCACGCTGGCGGGAGACATATCGTCGGACTCGATCTCGGTCGCGCCGATCACGAACAGATGATCTTCCTTGGGCGCGATGTAGATGGGGTAGCGTGGATGAATCAATCGCGTGGGGCGGGCCAGGGTGACTTCCGGCGCATAAATGCGCACGACCTCGCCACGGATGCCGCGCAGGTCTTTCCACTGCGTTCGGGCTCCCAGACCGCGGCAGTCAAAGACGAAGTCGGGCTGTCCAGCCTCACCCGGGCGAAAGTCGCTCAGCTCGCGCGGACTCTCCCAGTGCAGTTTTACGCCCAGTGTCGTTAGTTGATCGACCAGCGCCGCCAGCAACTGGCGGTTGTCCAGCTGACCTTCGCCGGGCAGGTAGACGGCCTGGCTGAAGCGGCCTTGCAGCGCGGGCTCGCACTCCTGCAGCGCAGCACCCGTCTTTTCTTCCATGGCGGGCAGACTGGGGTTGATGCGGCGGTTTTTCTCCAGCAGGCCGAAAAAGCGGGCGGCATCGGCCTGGTCCTGACGGTGCCAGAGAATAAGCGTGCCGTTTTGCTGCAGAAATACAGGCTGTGAGAGCTGGCCGATGATCTCAGGCCAGCGCTTCAAGGCATGCTGGCCCATGCGGACCACGCCGGGCTCGGTAATGGCGGACTCGGCCAAGGGGGCCAGCATGGCGGCGGCCACGCGGGCGGCTGCGCCGTCACCTTGCGGGCCATGAGCGTCATAAAGGTCGATGGAATGGCCACGCTGGGCCAGGGCCAGCGACAGCAGGCGACCCATGAGGCCGCCACCGAGAATGGCAATCTTGGAAGAAGCTTGTAGCAATGACATGTGCAATTCGTTTTCCATCTTGCACAGGGCAAAGGCCCTGCACTGGACAAAACGCGGCATGCCACGCGGCTTGATGAAACTCCCCACGCCAGCATGACCTGGATCGGGTGCAGGGGGCCGCAACGCGTGTGGCGTCTTGATGGCCCCAGGGTGTTTCTCAGTCCATGCAGGCAGTTTTCCTGCAGGACACCCCTGTTTCGTCCGTGAACGCTCATTACAGCACAACCATCGGCACGGTGCAGCCCTGCACGCACATGGAGGATAATTTTTCGCTATGACTGAGACTGCTTCCTCCTCCTCTTCTGCCGCAGCGAAAAAACGCTATGCGCGCGTTCTCTCCATTGCCGGCTCGGACAGCGGCGGTGGTGCCGGCATTCAGGCCGATCTCAAGACCTGTGCGGCGCTGGGCTGCTACGGCATGACGGCGATCGCAGCCATCACCGTGCAGAACACTTTGGGCGTGACGGGAATTCACGGCGTTCCGCTGGATATCGTTCGTGGTCAGATTGATGCCGTGGTGCAGGATATTGGCGTTGATGCCGTCAAGATTGGCATGCTGGCTACGCCCGATGTGGTGAGTGTGGTGGCCGATGCCATTCGCCGTCACCAGATCAGGAACGTGGTGCTGGACCCGGTCATGGTGGCCACCAGTGGTGATCGTCTGATTGTTCCCGAGACAGCCCAGGCGCTGGTTCAAGAGCTTTTTCCACTGGCGACCGTGATTACCCCCAATCTGGATGAAGCAGCTTTGCTGCTGGGGCGCAATATTGATGGCATTGCGGCCCTGGATGAGGCTGTGAACGATTTGCTGGCCTTGGGGGCACCAGCCGTGCTCCTCAAAGGCGGGCACCTGAGCGGAGACCTGGTGATGGATGTGCTGGGGCAGCAAGGCCAAGCTGCGGGCGACTATCTGCGCCTGCAGTCGCAGCGCATCGTCACGCATAACGGTCACGGCACGGGCTGTACGTTGTCGTCGGCCATTGCATCGTTCCTGGCGCAGGGGCTGGCGCTGGAGGCTGCCGTGACAGAGGCGCGCCGCTATATCTTGGGCGCCATTGAAGCGGGTGCCGAGGTCTACACCGGCAAGGGGCATGGCCCGCTGAACCACGGCTATGCACCGCTTGCGCAGCGGATCATTGCGGGCTGATCGGGCTCCTGCACCAAAAAGGCCTGCAATGCAGGCCTTTTTTGCTGAGAGCTTGCAGGGCGTGGGCTTACCAGCCCCAGACCAGGTTTTTGGCCACCCAGCCGCTTTGGCCGTTGGTTCGCTGTACCTGTGCCCAGCTGCCTTGCTTTTTGAGCGTCTGCAGCACTTCGTACTGTTCCAGCTTGCCGACACGGCTATTTTTTTGACCGGGACCGGAGCGCAAGTTGGCAGAGCGCGCTGTCACCACCATGTGCGGGGACTTGCTGGTCAGCGGTGCGTGCACCCAGCCCAGGGTGGATTCGTAATCCTTCACGCGCAGCCATTGGCCTTTGCGCTGGGTGACTTGCAGGGGGTAGCCCTTGCTCAGCTCCCACAGGGTAGCAGAGCGGGTGGTGGGCTGCTCGCGCACATTCACGGTCTTGCCTTTGATGCTGACAAACTCCTGGGCCTGAGCGATGGCAGGCAGGGCGCTAGCGGTAAGGGCACCCAGAGCCATCAGGGCAGAGGTGGCAGTAGTCGCTGCGGTGGTACGAATCCAGTGGGCTGCGCGGCGTTGGTTGCAAAGCACGGGGCAGGTTCTCCTTTTCTTCCATTAAAACGGGCTCAATCCGTTATCAGACTTGCGCGGATAGCTATAGTTCCTGTAGAAAGCTGACAGGGGCTGAATACTGTCAGACCTGTAAAGGAGTGCTATGACCCGGTCATTGACTGTTCCCGAGTGCCATCCGTGGGCTGCTTGTCTGACCGTATTGGCCGCTGCCCTGATGCTGGTGGCCTGTCAAAGTCGTGTGCCTCTAAGTCATGGATCGGACAAGGCGCGGACGTTACCTGCGGCTTCTGTGCCGTCATCCGTTGCCACGGCGGCGAAAGGGCCTGAAACGAAAGACTTGGGCCGGCAATTGTTGGCGGCAGCCGGGCGTGGGGATGCACTTGCCGTGCGTGACTTGCTGATTCTCGACGCCCTGGTGGATGCACAGGATGCAAAGGGCAATACCCCGCTGTTGCTGGCAACGGCAGGCAACCATATCGAGGTGGCACGCTCGCTCTTGCTTCACGGGGCCAGCCCTAATATCAAAAATCGCCAGCAGGACAGCGCTTACTTGCTGGCCGGTGCGCAGGGGCGACTGGAGATTGTGCGCATGACCATCGCCTATGGCGCCGACCTCACAAGTACGAATCGCTATGGCGGCACCGCCTTGATTCCGGCTTGCGAGCGCGGCCATGTGGCGACGGCCATGGCGCTGATGGCTGCGGGAGTGGATGTGAACCATGTCAACCGGCTGGGCTGGACTTGCCTGATGGAGGCCGTGGTGCTCAGCAAAGGCGGGCCGCCGCATCAGGCCATTATCAAAGCGCTGATAGAGAAGGGGGCCGATCTGAACTTGCCCGACAACGATGGCATCACGGCGCTCGCCCATGCGCGCCAGCGTGGGCAAAAGGCCGTGGTGCAGTTGCTGCAGGCCGCAGGAGCGCGGTAATTTGAATGAAAATGGGCTGCAGCGCTTATCGGGTAAGCGCATGCAGCTCTTATTTTTGAAAGACCAGAACGGCCAAGGGTGCTGCCACTAGCGGCCCTCAGTAGTTATCAGTGACCATCAACGGCGTGTGATGAGGGCTACGGAAAACGTCAACGCCAGTGTCGGCAGGGCCGAGCCCATGGCGGTGCTGGCGTAAGGCAGCAGGTGGTAGAAGGCAATGCCCAGCAGCCAGATGACCACCGCATCCCACCGTACGGCAGGGGCGTGGTGCAGCAGTTCCACCGCATTGCGGCCAAAGGCCAAGCGTCCCAGCATTACACCAAACAGTGGCACGAAGCAGGAGCTGAGCAGCAGCAAAAACGGCTCCAGACTGTGCATGGGCAGCACCATGGCCAGCGCGGTGCACAGCGCCGCAATCAGCAGCCCCCAGCGGCGAATGCTCCAGCGCGGCTGCAGACTGTGGGCAGACATGGCACCCGAATAGGCATCGCCATAGGCGTTGTCCACCTCGTCGATCAGAATCAGCGACAGTGCAATCAGCCCGCCCTGGGCCAGCAGCAAGGCGGTGACCAGGTCTTCGCTAGGCAGTGTCAATGCGACCAGAACCCCGAGGCTGTAGCACCAGATATTGGCAAGCGCAAAACCCGCCCAGATGCTGGACAGCGCCGACTTTCCGCCCTTGCCATGGCGGGCGTAATCGGCCACCAGCGGCAACCAGCTGATGGGCATGGCAATAACCAGATCCACGGCACTGAGCATGCTCATGCCGCCTGTGCCTTCACGGTGCAGCAAGGTGTCAAGGCCTGTGGCGCTGGCCATCTTGAGAAACTGCCAGCTCAGCCACAGCAGCGACAAAATAACCAAAGGCAGGGCAACGCGAGAAATGATGCGGCGCACTAGCGTGGTCATGGAGCCACTCATCAGCAGCAAAATCACGCCGCCCCAGAGCAGCGTGGCCAACCAGGGCCAGTAGGCCGCAGCCATGCCGCCGCTTTGTCGGCCCAGGGCCACGGTGGCGTCGCGCATCACCACCAGCTCAAAGCTGCCCCAGCCCAGCAACTGGATAATGTTGAGCACAATCGGCAGCCGCGCAAAGTGGCGGCCATAGACGCTGTGCATCAGTCCCGCGCTGGACAGGCCACTGTCGCAGCCCAGCTTGCCCACCCAGCCCAGGAGCCCTGCCCCTATCAAGGAGCCAATGCCAATGGCCATCAAGGCCTCCACGGGGCTGAGGGCGGGCAGCAGGTAAGCCCCCATCTGCATGACCAGCAGGCCTACGCCCAGACTGAACCACAAAGCAGCGTGATCGCGCCAGGCAAAGACGCGGTCTTGCGCGCTTACCGGAGCCAGTGCCTGGTTGGCTGATGTGGAAGACGATAAATTCATGAATGCTCCGCCAGAAAAACGAAGCAGGGGCCGTGCGGGTTGCGCAGATAGCTATTGAAGTCATAGCAAGCCGCGGCATGACACCTTGGACAGCTTCCCTGCGCGAGGATGATCTCGGGCAAACGGACATCAAGGTGCCGCTTGCGCAATCAGGTTCAAAGGGACTCTCTCAGTCCTGACCAAGGTCAGGGCACCCCTAGCATGGCTGCGGCAAAGACAGGCTTGGCCGCAGCGCGAACGATTGTGCCAGAGCTCTGCAGAAGGCGTCTGTCAAAGCAGTGTTGACTGTGGGTGGTGTGGCGGCCGATATAAGGGCGAAAAAAAGCCCGCATGAAGCGGGCTTGGGTGATGGTCAGGCCAGTACTTGGAGTACTGACGTGAGAACATGTTACTGGATTTTTGCGTTTTTGCGCAGCTGATCCTGGAATTGCTGCAATTTTTGCTGCTGCAGCTGTTGAGTGATCTGAGGCTTGACATCCTCGAACTTGGGCAATTCGGCCTGGCGCTCGTCATCCATGCGGATGATGTGCCAACCAAACTGGCTCTTGACGGGGGTTGCAGTCAGCTCGCCCTTCTTGAGCTTGATCAGGGCTTCGGTGAACTCGGGCACGTAGTTGTTGGGGTTGGCCCAGTCCAGATCGCCACCACGGGCGCCCGATCCGGGGTCCTTGGATTCTTTCTTGGCGATGTCTTCGAACTTCTTGCCGGCCTTCACTTCGGCAATGATGGCCTTGGCGCGGTCTTCAGACTCGACCAGGATGTGGCTGGCCTTGTATTCCTTGCCGCCATTGGCTTCAACGAACTTGTCGTACTCGGCCTGGGCTTCGGCGTCGGTCACAGGGTTCTTGGCCTGGTAGTCTTCAAACAGCGCGCGGATCAGCACGGTCTGGCGTGCCATCTCCATTTGCTGCTTGTAGGTGTCGGAGGCTGCCAGGCCGCGGCGGTTGGCTTCCTGCATGAAGACTTCGCGGGCGATGACTTCATCCTTGATCATCTTTTCCATCTCGGGCGCCACGGGCTGGCCGCTGGCTTCGATCTGGGCCTTCAGTGCGTTGACACGGCTCATGGGAACGGCCTTGCCGTTGACGACGGCCACGTTCTGGGCCGAGGCAGACAGGGCGGCAGCACCCAGAACGGCGGCGGCCACGATGCGGGCCAGTTGCTTTTGTTTCATGCTCATTCGAGTTGTGATTGAGAAAAGTAAGTGAAGTTCAATCCATACGCAACAGGCTCCCGTTAAGGAGCCTGTGGTCAGAACAGTGCGTTCTCAAAGTACTTCAATGGCGATGGCATGAACACCCTGGTCAATGAAGTCTTGCAGTGCATCATACACAAGGCGATGACGTGTCACGCGGTTTTTGCCATCGAAGGCCGGGCAGGCGATGCGCACGCGAAAATGCGTGCCCACACCGCTGTCGTTGGCACCGGCATGACCGGCGTGCTGGTAGCTTTCGTCAATGACTTCAAGCTGGCTAGGGGCCAGGCGCTCACGCAGGGCGGCGTCCATGGCCTGGGCGCTGATGGTGACGCTCATGGCTGTGTGTCCTTGGCTTCGGTCGTGTTGGATGCGCCGTCCTGAGGCAGGTAGCGGCTCATGTAGATGGCCTGGGCGATCACGAAGGCGACCATCAGCCCCATGCCTCCAAACAGCTTGAAGTTGACCCAGGTGTCGGTATCAAAGTTGTAGGCAATCCAGATATTGAGTGCGCCCATGACGGCGAAGAAGGCTGTCCAGGCCCAGTTGAGCTTGAGCCAGACGGCGTCGGGCAGCTGCAGCTGCGCGCCCATGACGGAGCGCAGCAGGTTCTTCTTGAACACCAGCTGGCCGATCAGCAGCGCACCGCCCATGAGCCAGTACAACACCGTGGGCTTCCACTTGATGAAGTTGTCATCGTGGGCCAGCAGCGTTGCGCCGCCAAACAGCACGATGACGCCCAGGCTCATCCATTGCATGGGCTCGATCTTGCCGGTCTTGATGCGCAGATAGGCAATCTGCGCAATGGTGGCGACGATGGCCACGGCGGTGGCGGTGTAGATGCCCCAGACCTTGAAGGCCACGAAAAACAAAATGATGGGGAAGAAATCAATCAGCAGCTTCATGCGCGAAATAGTAGTCGTTCTGAGAATCAGACTGCGCCGCGTCGGCAAGGTTCCCGGCGCGGCGCGCAAAGGCGCATCATGCAACAAAGCAGCCGTGAGGCTGCTTGCAAAGCCTTGTGCGCAGGGCGGATTCAGCTATCAAAGCTGAGGCATGGACGGAATCGCTGAAAAATCAGTCAAATAGGGCTGAAACGCTTGCAGGGAAAGCGCTGATAGCTCTTATTTTTGACTGTTATTCTGGAAATCCAGCGAGGCCGAGTTCATGCAGTAACGCAAGCCGGTATCGGTCGGGCCGTCGGGGAAGACATGGCCCAGGTGTGCGCCGCACTGGCTGCACACGGTCTCCACGCGCACCATGCCGTGGCTGCGGTCTTCGATATTCGTAATCGATCCGGGCACGGCCTGATCAAAGCTGGGCCAGCCGCAGCCCGCATCAAACTTGGTGTGCGAGTCGAACAGCTTGTTGCCGCAGCAGACGCAGTGGTAGCTGCCATCGGCCCAGAACTGTTCGTACTTGCCGGTGTAGGGGCGCTCGGTGGCGGCGTGGCGCGTGACCTGGAAGGAGGCCGACTCGGCCCCTTTTTCCTGCAGCAGGGCTTGCCATTCGGCATCGGATTTCTGGATGGGAAAGCTCATGATGAACAGCTGATTTCAATGGAGGAGGCCCAGTCGGGCGGGAAGCCGGCCCACTCTTGGTGGTCCGGGTGCGATTCATACGGGCTTTGCAGCACGGACAGCATTTGCTGCACAGGCGCAAAGTCGCCGCCCTGGGCGGCGCGAATCACGGTTTCACCGAGGTGGTTGCGCAGCACAAATCGGGGATTGGATTTTTGCATCAAATCGGCCACTTGTGCTTGATCCACTTGCGCCAGCTGCTCTGAATAGGTGAGCGACCAGGCATCAAAGCTGGCGCGGTCGAGGATGATGTCGCGCAACTCTTCGAAGTCGACCCCGAAGCCGGGTTGACCGTTTTTGGCTTGTGTGACTGCTTCCGTGAGGCGCGTGAAGAAGATGGTGTAGTCGACCTTGTTGTCGGCCAGTATCTGCAGCAGCGGGTTGACGAGTTGGGCAAAGCGGCCTTCGCCGGGCGCTGTGTCCGTTGCATCATCGGGCAGGCCCAGCTTGGCCAGCATCTGGCGTGCATAGGCAGTGGGGAAGACGCTCTTGTACGACTCCAGCGCGGCAATCGTCAGCTCTTCGTCGCCAATCAGCGGCAGCAGGGCCTGGCCTAGGCAGTACAGATTCCAGTAGGCGACCTGCGGCTGGCGGTTGAAGGCATAGCGGCCCTGGTTGTCGCTGTGGTTGCAGATATGACCGGGGTCGAACGCATCCAGAAACTGGAAGGGGCCGTAGTCAATCGTCAGGCCCAGAATGCTCATATTGTCGGTATTCATCACGCCGTGGCAAAAGCCCACGGCCTGCCACTGGGCCAGCAGCCGCGCCGTGCGATCGCTCACGGCCTGCAAAAAATTGGCATAGGCATTGCCGTTCAGCGCCGTGGCTGTGCGGCATTCTGGGTAATGCTGGTCAATCACCAGATCGGCCAGCGCCTTGAGTTCGGTCTGCATATCGCGCGCGGCGAAATGCTCGAAATGGCCAAAGCGCACAAAGCTCTCGGCCACGCGGGTCACGACGGCGGCGGTCTCCATGGTCTCGCGGGCGATAGGCAGGGGCGAGCCGGTCAGAGCCAGGGCGCGTGTGGTGGGAATGCCCAGGGCGGCCATGGCCTCGCTGCACAGAAACTCGCGAATCGAGGAGCGCAGCACGGCGCGGCCATCTCCCATGCGTGAGTAAGGCGTGCGGCCTGCGCCCTTGAGCTGGACTTCGAAGCCGTTCTCCGTCTCGCCCAGCAAGATGGCGCGGCCGTCGCCCAGCTGACCGGCCCAGTGGCCGAACTGGTGTCCGCTGTAAACGCTGGCCAGAGGGCGCATGTCTTGCGTCACCAGATTGCCGGACAGTATTTGCAGGGCTTCGTCACTGGTCAGCCAGCCGGGGTTCAAGCCCATCCAGTGCGCGGTGCTGGCGTTGGTGGCTATCCAGTGCGGCTGGGGCACAGGCGTGGGTTGCAGGTAGGTGAAAAATGCCGGGCCCAGGGCTTCAAAACGGCCGGGGCTGTGCCATTGCGGGGCAGTGGATTCGCTCATGTAGTCATTGTGCTTGAGGGGCATCAAGGACAGGGCTTGCAGGGTTGTTGAAGCAGTGAAAGAAAGCTTGGCGATGGATGGGAGCGACCTGGGAATTTCCCTGATCGTGCAGGTCTCGTCCATCAGGAGGATGTCGTTAAACGTCGCTTTGATTACGCATTGGTGACAGTCCCCGGATGACGGCGGGACTTCGCACGCTAGGATGTTTTCCGATCATCACAACGATATCCAGGAGACATGCCAATGTTGGGTCTGATGCAAAACCAGCCGCTGTTGATTTCTTCCCTGATCGAATTTGCCGCGCGCAACCATGCGGATGGAGAAATTGTCTCCCGGCGCGTGGAGGGTGATATTCACCGCTATACCTATAAGGACATGGCGGCGCGTGCGCGCCAGCTGGCCAATACGCTGGACGCCATGGGGCTGGCACAAGGCGAGCGCGTAGCCAGCCTGGCCTGGAATGGCTATCGTCATATGGAGATGTACTTCGGTGTCAGCGGCTCGGGCCGGGTGCTGCACACCATCAACCCGCGCCTGCATCCCGAGCAGATTGCCTGGATCGTCAACCACGCCGAAGACAAGGTACTGTGCTTTGAGCTGAACTTTCTGCCGCTGATTCAGGCCGTGCACAGCAAGTGCCCCGATGTCAGGCAATGGGTGATGCTGTGCGACGCCGACAAAATGCCGGCCGACAGCGGTATTCCCGGTCTCATCAGCTATGAGAGCTGGATTGATGGCCAGTCGCAGGCTTACGACTGGCCGCAGTTTGACGAAAATACCGCCTCCAGCATGTGCTACACCAGCGGCACCACGGGCAACCCCAAAGCAGCGCTGTACAGCCACCGCTCCAGCGTTTTGCACGCTTATGCGGCAGCCTTGCCCGATGTGATGTGTCTTTCGGCCCGCGACTCGGTCTTGCCCGTGGTGCCCATGTTCCACGTCAATGCCTGGGGCTTGCCGTATTCGGCGGCGCTGACGGGTTGCAAGATGGTCTTTCCCGGCCCGGCTCTGGATGGGAAATCGGTCTATGAACTGATTGAAGCCGAGGGTGTGACCTTTGCCGCAGGGGTGCCGACTGTCTGGCAGATGCTGCTGGGCTATATGAAACCGGCCGGGCTGCGTTTTTCCAGGCTCAATCGCACGGTGATTGGTGGATCGGCCTGCCCGCCTGCCATGATTCGCGCTTTTCAGGAGGACTATGGCGTCGAAGTGCTGCACGCCTGGGGAATGACGGAGATGAGCCCGTTGGGTACGGCCTGCACGCTCAAGAACAAGCATTTGGCGCTTTCGGGTGATGAGCAGGTTCAGATTCGCCAGAAGCAGGGGCGAGCCATCTTTGGTGTGGATATGAAGATCGTCAACGAAGCCGGTGAGGAGCAAGCCTGGGATGGCAAGAGCTATGGCGATCTGCTGGTTAGAGGCCCCTGGATTATTGACAGCTACTACAAAGGCAGCGGCAGCCCGCTGGTCAAGGATGTGCAAGGGCGCGGCTGGTTCCCTACGGGCGATGTGGCGACGATTGATGCCGACGGCTATATGCAGATTACCGATCGCAGCAAGGATGTGATTAAGTCGGGGGGCGAATGGATCAGCTCCATCGACATTGAGAACATTGCCATGGCGCACCCGGCCGTGGCCATGGCGGCCTGCATTGGCATGCCTCACCCCAAGTGGGACGAGCGCCCCATCGTGGCGGTGGTGGTAAAGCCTGGGATGGAGCTGGCACGCGAGGAGTTGCTGGCGTTCTACGAAGGCAAGACGGCCAAGTGGCAGATTCCTGATGATGTGGTGTTTGTGCAGGCCATCCCCATCGGGGCTACAGGCAAGATGCTCAAGACTCGCTTGCGCGAGGAGCTCAAGGACTACCAGTTGCCCACGACCTGAGCCTAGCCCTTGTCAAACTAAAGCCATCACCATGCGATGATGGCTTTTTTGTTTTTGCCCACAGGCTTTTTGCGTCCATGTCTCTTGCAGCCTCTTGTTGTGACTGTCAGCCCTTTTCTGAAGCGGATGAGCCTGCTGCCTGTGCTCTGCCACGGCGGCAGTTGCTGGGTATGGCGCTGATGGGCGGGCTCGGAGCCTGCGCGCTGCCTGCAGTGGCTTGCGCGCCAGAGGCGGTACAGGAAGCTTCCAAAGTGACAGCGCCGCACGATGTCTGCATGGAATGCCTGGTGCGCCGTGCACAGCAGCGCTCTGCCTTTGTGAACAAGGAGCAAGCATGAGCAAGCCCTTGTCCTGGCTGGAAGTGAAGCCTGCGCGCAAGACCTGGCCCGAGCGTTGGTCTCAGCTCAAGCTGCAGGGCAAGCCGCTGCAGCTGTATCTGTTGCTGGACGCGGCGCAGCAGCGCGACCTGCTGGCCCGGCTACCGCAAAGCGGTGCCGAGGCATTGTTCGCTTTCTCGCGCGGCAGCAAAGAAGGGCAGGTCAGCCCCTGGCTGGTGCATCTGGGGCGCAGCGGCCAGGCATTGAAAAATGGGCAGCAGGACTGTCTCAACGCTGTGCTGGATGTGGTTCAAGCCAGCCCCTGTGCCACCTTGCTGGCCAGTGAGTGCGAGATGCCGCTGCTGCTGGCCCACCTGCGCCGTGCCATGTCCCCCCAAATGCCGGTCCAGAACGGCAGCTATCTGGCGTTCTGGGACCCCGCCATACTGGCTGCGCTGCTGGGGCAAAGCGATTTCGATACTCAAAGTCGCATCGAACCGGTGCTCAGTCCCGTGCAAAGCCGAGCCCTGCTGGGGCCGATAAGCCACTGGTGGTGCTGGAGCCGCTCGGGTCGCTTGCATGAATATGCACTTGGCGACTTTGCCGGGCTGGCGGCCCCGATGCCACTGAGGCTCAGTGCCGCTCAGGTGGATGCCTTGGTGCAAGCGAGTGTTCCTGATCTGCTGATCTATTACGTGAACCTGAACCAGGTGCATTTGCGCGACAAGTTCCCACCGCTGGCCATGCACTGGTTTGCGCGCCAGCAACTGGTATATGCGCGCAGGCTGGGGCTGGCGGGCACGCGAGACTTGCTCAACTATCTGTGCGTGGCCTTGGCTTTGGGAGAGCGCTTTGACCGATATCCCAGCTTGTCTCCCATACTGGCCAGGGTCAAGGCAGGCGAGCTGAGTTTTGACCAGGCCATGGATGAAATCGCTGATAAGGCTGAGACTGAGAAGCAGGTGCGTGCGCCGCAGCTGATGACGAATGCCAAGGGATTGCCCCTGACGGAAAGTCAGCTGCCACTTTGATTGGTTTGCTGGTTTTTAAATAAAAAACGCCCCAACCCCTTATGTGGTAAGCGCAGATAGCTATTGTTTTTGATTTTTTTACCCAAGGGGAAACCAGCGTCTCCAAGGTGATAAGCGCTAGGGCAAGCCCCAAGCTGTAAGCGCTGGCTTACGCCTTAGTCTGGGCGTCGCTCATAACCACCAACGGAGACGCTTCATGAAGTTTGCAATCAAGGCTTTGACAGCATCGGTGATCCTGGCATGTGCAGGAGGGGCCATGGCCCAGAAGGGCGAGACGGTGAAAGTGGCATGGATTGACCCGTTGTCCGGCCTGATGGCGGCACTGGGCTCCAACCAGCTCAAGAGCCTGCAGTACGCGGCCGAAGAGATCAACAAGAGCAGTGCTTCGGGCGTGAAGTTTGAAATCATCGGCATTGATAACAAGCTCAGCCCGCAGGAAACCACGGCGGCGCTGCGATCGGCCATGGACCAGGGCGTGCGCTATGTCTTCCAGGGCAATGGCTCGGGCCCGGCTCTGGCCATCATGGACGCACTGGAAAAGCACAATGCGCGCAACAAGGGCAAGGAGGTCGTGTACCTGAACTATGCAGCGGTGGACCCCGATCTCACCAACAGCAAATGCAGCTACTGGCATTTCCGTCTGGACGCTGATACTTCCATGAAGATGGAGGCGCTGACCACGTATATGAAAGACCTGCCCGAGGTCAAGAAGGTGTATCTGATCAACCAGAACTATGCGCACGGTCAGCAGGTGTCCAAGTACGCCAAGGACATGCTCAAGAAAAAGCGCCCCGATGTGGAAATCGTCGGCGACGACTTCTCACCTTTGGCGCAGGTGCGCGACTTTGCTCCCTATGTGGCCAAGATCAAGCAGTCGGGGGCCGATACGGTGATTACGGGTAACTGGGGCTCGGACCTGGCGCTGCTCATCAAGGCGGCCAATGATGCGGGTCTGAACAACGTCAAGTTCTACACCTATTACGGCATTGCCACCGGTGCGCCTACTGCCATGGGGGCAGCAGCAGCCGGCAAGGTCTATATGGTGGGCTATGGGCACCTGAACATGCCGGGAACCATGGAGAAAATCGTCAAGGGCTTCAAGGCCAAGGTCAATGACGACATGTACACCGGCACGGTGTACACGGGACTGAACATGCTGGACCAGGCTTTTGCGAAAGCCAAGACTACGGATCCGGTCAAGGTCGCTGCGACCATGGAGGGCATGAAATTCCAGAACTACAACGGTGAGGTCGAGATGCGCAAAAGCGATCACCAGTTGCAGCAGGGGCTGTACATCACGCGCTGGGAAAAGGCTGGAGGCAAGAACCCCATTGATTCAGAGAACACGGGCTACACCTTTGCACCGGTTAAATATTTCGAGCCCTATGTGGCCAGCACACCCACCAGCTGCCAGATGAAGCGCCCATCCTGAGGCGCTGAAGCTCTGGGACCAAGGGCGCCGTCATGGCGCCCTTTTTTCATGTCTTCGAACTCTGGTTATGAAAAAGTGAAGGGCTTCAATCGAGGGCAATTGCACGGAGCTGTCGCGCAAGTGTCGTCAATTGCTTTCAAACCCCTTCGGTAGTCGCCTGCGTGATAGTTACTAAGGCTTTCCCCAGCGGGAAAAAGTCTACCGGCCAGTAGATTGGTGTCAGTTGCCAGTGAAGACAATCAAAGGAGACAAGTATGAAGTGGGTAATGCGTGCAGTGGCTCTTTCTGCCATGGCAGTGAGCGCAAGCGGTGCCTGGGCTCAGAAAGGCGAGACGGTCAAGATTGCCTGGATTGATCCGCTGTCGGGCTTGATGGCGGCCGTGGGCACCAACCAGCTCAAGACCTTTCAATTGCTGGCAGAAGAGTTCAACCAGAAAAATGCATCGGGCGTGAAGTTCGAGGTGGTGGCGCTGGACAACAAGCTCAGCCCCCAGGAGACCACGGCAGCCTTGCGTTCGGCCATGGACCAGGGCGTTCGCTATGTGACCCAGGGCAATGGATCTGGCCCGGCGCTGGCCATCATGGATGCGCTGGAAAAGCACAACAACCGCAACAAGGGCAAGGAGCTGCTCTATCTGAACTATGCGGCTGTGGACCCCGACCTCACCAACAGCAAATGCAGCTATTGGCATTTCCGGCTGGATGCAGATACCTCCATGAAGATGGAAGCATTGACCACCTTCATGAAGGATGACGCCGAGGTCAAGAAGGTCTATCTGATCAACCAGAATTACGGTCACGGCCAGCAGGTCTCCAAATATGCCAAGGACCTGCTCAAGAAAAAGCGCCCCGATGTGCAGATCGTGGGCGACGATTTCTCGCCACTGGCGCAGGTGCGCGACTTTGCTCCCTATGTGGCCAAGATCAAGCAGTCAGGCGCTGACACGGTGATCACCGGAAACTGGGGGGCAGATCTGTCGTTGCTGCTCAAGGCTGCCAATGATGCCGGCCTGAACAACGTCAAGTTCTATACCTACTACGCCTTTGGTCCGGGTGGACCCACAGCCATGGGTGCGGCCTCCGACGGCAAGGTCTATACCGTCACCTATGGTCACTACAACATGGGAGCGCCGATTCAGGCCAGCATGGAGAGCTTCAAGAAGAAGTTCAATGACGATCTCACACAAAGCTCCATCTACCACGTGTTTGCCTTGCTGGATGCAGCCTTTGTGAAGACGGGCTCGACCGACCCAGTCAAGGTTGCCGCAGCGCTTGAGGGCATGAAGCTCAAAAGCTTCAATGGTGAGGTCGAGATGCGCAAGAGCGATCACCAGTTGCAGCAGGGGCTGTATATCTCTAAGTGGCAAAAAGCCGGTGGAAAGTATCCGTATGACGCGGAGAACACTGGCTACACCTTTGCGCCTGTGAAGTATTACGAGCCCTATGTGGCCAGCACGCCGACCAGCTGCCAGATGAAGCGGCCTTCCTAAGCCGGGCAGCGCTTGTGAATGCTGCGGCCCGCTCACCCATAAACATGCCAACAAGGCAGCGCGCTGCAGCAGCTTTCTTTCGTCTTCTCCAAAGCAAGGCCTGTCAATGACGCCTGAATTTTTCACTATCTCCATGCTCAATGGCGTGAGCTATGGGCTGCTGCTGTTCATGCTCAGCTCGGGGCTGACGCTGATCTTCAGCATGATGGGTGTGCTCAATTTCGCCCACACCAGCTTCTACATGCTGGGCGCGTACTTTGCGTACACGCTCAGCGGGATCATAGGGTTCTGGCCTGCGCTGTTCATCTGCCCCGTGCTGGTGGGTGTGCTGGGGGCGCTGTTCGAGCGCTACAGCCTGCGCCGCGTGCACAAGTATGGCCATGTGCCGGAGCTGTTGGTGACCTTTGGTCTGTCCTACTTGATTCTGGAAGTTGTTCAGTTGGTCTGGGGCCGTGGCACCGTGCCTTATGCGCTGCCGCCCGCGCTGCAGGGACCGTTGTTCACGCTGTACGGCACGCAGTTCCCCAAGTCCCGCTCCTTTGTGATGCTGGTGGCCATGCTGATGCTGGTGGCCGTATGGCTTTTGCTGACGCGCACGCGCATCGGACTGGTGATTCAGGCCGCACTCAAGAACCCCGAGATGGTGGAGGCATTGGGACACAACGTGCCGCGCGTCTTCATGCTGGTGTTTGGCGGCGGCTGCGCGCTGGCCGGCCTGGCTGGCGTGATCGGTGGCAATACCTATGTGACCGAGCCTGCCATGGCGGCGTCCGTGGGCTCCATCATTTTTGTGGTGGTGGTCGTAGGGGGCATGGGCTCGCTGGCTGGAGCGTTCGTGGCCTCGCTGCTGATTGGTGTGGTGCAGACCTTTGCCGTGGCCATTGACTGGTCCATGGCCAGTGCCCTGACTTCCATGGGGCACCAGGTCAATGAATCCACCTTTGGCTGGCCTGTGCTGCGCCTGACGGTATCGCAGGTCGCACCCATCCTGCCTTATCTGTTCCTGGTGCTGATTCTCATCTTCCGCCCCAAGGGGCTGCTGGGCACAAGAGGGGATTGAGCCATGTCTTCGATTGCGAAAAACACCATGAACTCTACTGTTGCAGAAAGCACGAAGTCTCAGGCGCATTACCGCTTCAAGCCCCTGAACCTGGGGCGCATTGTGGTCTGGAGCCTGTTTGCGCTGGCGCTGATTGTGGCGCCGCTGATCTTCACCAGCTCGCTGGCGCTGACCATGCTCAGCCAGATGGGATATCTGATCATCATCTGCCTGTCCTACAACATCCTGCTGGGGCAGGGCGGGATGCTGAGCTTCGGCCATGCGGTCTACACCGGTCTGGGCTCGTTTCTGGCCATTCATGCCATGAACAAGGCTGCCGCAGGCGAGATGGCGATCCCGCTGGTGCTCATCCCCATCGTGGGTGGTTTGGCAGGCATGTTCTTTGCCGTGCTGTTCGGCTATGTGACGACCAAGAAGTCCGGCACCACCTTTGCCATGATCACCATGGGCCTGGGTGAGCTGGTGGCGTCCATGGCGCTGATGTTTCCGGAGTTCTTCGGCGGCGAGGGCGGCATCACCACGGACCGGGTCTACAGCCAATTCTTCGGGCTGGACTTTGGCTCGGGTTTGCAGGTGTACTACCTGATCGCCGCTTATTGCTTTGTCTGCACGGCAGCCATGTTTGCCTTCACAGGAACGCCTCTGGGGCGCATGCTCAACGCCGTACGCGACAACCCCGAGCGCGTGGAGTTCGTGGGCTACAACACCCAGCGTGTGCGCTACTTCGCCTTTATCATCGCGGGCTTCTTCGCCGGCATCGGTGGTGGACTGACAGCCATCAATTTCGAGATCATCACGGCCATGGACAGCGTCAGCGTGGTGCGCTCGGGGGGCTATCTGCTGTTCACCTTCCTGGGCGGAGCCACCTTCTTCTTCGGCCCCATCATCGGTGCCGTGCTGCTGGTGCTGGCCTCGGTGCTGCTGTCCGAGCTGACCAAGGCCTGGCTGCTGTACCTGGGCCTGGTGTTTCTGCTCATGGTCATGTATGCGCCCGGCGGTGTGGCCAGCCTGATCATGATGAATCTGCGCGTAGCCAAGTTCGGGCACTTCAGGCGCTTGCTCATTCCCTATCTGGCGATTGTGGTGACCGGCATGGTGACCGTGGTGGGCGCGGCTTTGTTGATCGAGATGATTTACCACTTGCAGCTCAATGCTGCCTTGGGGCCTCAAGTGCCATTCATGGGGACTGAGCTGGACACCAGTGCAGCAGCCACTTGGGCCGTGGCGATTGTGGTGTTCGTGGTGGGGCTGGGCCTGCTGGAGACCGCGCGCCGCGTGACGGCACGTCGCTGGGGGCAGATACAGGAAGCCATTGAAGAAAGCATCAAGAAAGGGGAGGGCTGAGCCATGTCCAGTATTGCTACTCATCCCGCGTCAGCAACGCAGCAAGCAGACTCTGGCTCTTCTTATGCACTGGAGCTGCGCGATTTGCGCAAGAGTTTTGGCAAGACAGAGATCATCCGTGGCGCCCAACTGGCGGTCAAAGCCGGAGAGCGTGTCGCCATCATCGGCCCCAACGGTGCGGGCAAGAGCACCTTGTTCAATCTGATCAGTGGCCGTTTTGAGCCAACGAGCGGTGAAGTGCTGCTCAACGGTCATCGTATCGATGGGAAAAAGCCTTTTGAGATCAACCGCATGGGGCTGTCGCGCAGCTTCCAGATCACCAACATCTTTCCCAAGCTCTCGGTGTTCGAGAACCTGCGCTGCAGCGTGCTCTGGAGCCTGGGCTATCGCTACAGCTTCTGGCGCTTTCTCTCGAATCTGCACGATGCGAATGCACGCGCCGAAGAGTTGATGGAGATGATCGGCTTGCAGCGAAAGCGTGACACGCTAGCCGTGAATCTGACCTATGCCGAGCAGCGCGCGCTGGAGATAGGCATCACCATCGGTGGAGGAGCGAATGTGATCTTGCTGGACGAGCCGACAGCAGGCATGAGCAACAGCGAGACCGCTCACTTCATCCAGCTGATCAAAAAAGTCACAGAAGGCAAGACGCTGCTGACCGTGGAGCATGACATGGGGGTGGTATTCGGCCTGGCCGACAAGATTGCCGTCGTGGTCTATGGCGAAGTGATTGCCTTCGACACCCCCGAGCGGGTACGCGCCAATGCGCGGGTGCAGGAAGCCTATCTGGGCTCTTCTGTGGCGGACCAACAAGCCGGTGGGCATTGATGTTGTGCCCCCTGAGCGGCTGCGCCGCCTCCCCCTCTCTTTACGGGAGGGGAACGACAGCCCCGCTGCGGGGCGGCCCTTGCTTGCTGTCACTGACATGGGGCGGGCATGTTTTGAGGTTTTAAGCCTTTGGAAAATCTGAGAGGACCGCTGCAGATGTTGAAGATCAGCGATTTGAATGCCTACTACGGCAAAAGCCATGTGTTACATGGCGTTGATTTCGAAGTCAATCAGGGTGAAATCGTGGCCTTGCTGGGGCGCAACGGTTCGGGCCGCTCCACTACGGCCAAGGCCATCATGGGCCTGGTGCACTGGGAGGGCGGGCTGGACTGGAAGCAGCAGAACCTTCGCGGCAAAAAGGCCTACGAGGTGGCGCATCTGGGCATTGGCTATGTACCGGAAAGCCGAGATGTCTTCCCCAATCTGACCGTGCACCAGAACCTGATGCTGGGCCAGAAGGGCAAGGCAAAGAGCAAAGGCAGTCGTTGGGGCTTTGATGACATGTATGCCATGTTTCCCCGTCTCAAGGAGCGTCAGCACACCGAAGCGGGCGTGATGTCCGGCGGGGAGCAGCAGATGCTGACCCTTTGCCGCACGCTCATGGGTGATCCGGATCTGATCATCATCGATGAGCCCACGGAGGGGCTGGCGCCCAAGATCGTGGAGCTGGTGGGCGAGTACCTGAAAAAGATCAAAGAGCGTGGCGTGTCTGTGTTGCTGATCGAGCAAAAACTGACCATCGCCATGAGTATCTCGGACCGGGCGCTGGTCATGGGCCATGGTCGCATTGTGTTTGACGGTACGCCTGATGGGCTGCGGGCCAATGAAAAGGTGCGCAAGGAATGGCTTGAAGTTTGAAGCCCCCCTGAGCCGCTCTGCGGCTTCCCCCTCTCTCGCTTCGCGGGAGGGGGACAACACCTTCGCTGCGGGGCGGCCCTTGCTTGGTGTTTCTGGCTTGGCGCGCGCCAGTTTTTGCAGAGCAGAGGCAGGTGTCTCGCTGAGGACAAACCGCAGTTGCGCAACGCAGCAAAATCTAGAAAATCAAAAACGCACGACCGTTCTTTTTCAACTATCGAACAGGGGACAACAGCATGACTGCTGAATACAAGGTGGATGGCGCAGTTGCCGTCATTACATTGAACAATCCGCCGGTCAACGGCTTGGGCTGGTCCACACGCAGGGGCATCGTTGATGGCCTGAACAAGGCTCTGGCAGATGCTGCCGTGAAAGCCATCGTCATCACCGGCGCAGGCAAGGCCTTCTCGGGTGGCGCGGATATCACCGAGTTCGGCAAGGACGATGCCTATCGCGAGCCGCATCTGATTTCCGTCATTCAGCAACTGGACCTGTCTACCAAGCCGCTGATTGCCGCCATTCACAGCGTGTGCATGGGGGGCGGGCTGGAGCTGGCGCTGGGCTGTCACTACCGCATCGCCGCACCTGGCACGGCCGTGGCCTTGCCCGAGGTGAAGCTGGGCCTGCTGCCCGGTGCGGGCGGCACGCAGCGCCTCCCGCGCGCTCTGGGTGTGGAGCCAGCGCTCAATATGATCGTCACCGGCGAAGCCATCCAAAGCGAGATGCTGGCCATGGTTCCCGGCCAGAAGCTGTTCACCAAGATGGCGTCTTCGGCCGAAAACCTGCTTGCCGAGGCTAAGGCTTATGCGCTGGAGGTGGCCGATGCCCGCCCGCTGCCGCGCGTGCGGGATCTGTCCTGCAAGCATCCCCAGGGTGAGGCTTACTTCGAGTTTGCCCAGATCATGGTGCAAGGCATGTCCAAGAACTTCCCGGCACCGCTGCGCTGCCTGGAGGCCGTCAAGAACGCAACGACCAAGAAGTTTGACGATGGCATGGCCGCAGAGCGCGAAGCCTTTATGCAGCTGATGATGACGCCCGAATCGCGTTCGCTGCGCCACCTGTTCATGGCCGAGCGTGCGGCGTCCAAGATCGCGGACGTGCCATCGGACACACCGGTGCGAGACATCAAGGCCGTGGGCGTGATCGGTGCTGGCACCATGGGCGGCGGCATCTCGATGAACTTCCTGAACGCAGGCGTGCCCGTCACGATTCTGGAGACCAAGCAAGAAGCACTCGATCGCGGCGTGGCCACCATTCGCAAGAACTACGAGGCCCAGGTCAAGAAGGGCAAGCTGAGCCAAGAAAAATACGACCAACGCATGGCGCTGCTCAGCACCACTCTGAACTATGCCGACCTGGGCAATGCGGACCTCATCATCGAAGCGGTGTTTGAGGAGCTGGGTGTGAAGGAGCAAGTCTTCAAGCAGCTGGACGCCGTGGCCAAGCCCGGCGCGATTCTGGCGTCCAACACTTCCACGCTGGATGTGGACAAGATTGCGGCCTTTACCAAGCGTCCGCAGGACGTGGTCGGCATGCACTTCTTCAGCCCTGCCAATGTGATGAAGCTGCTGGAAGTGGTACGCGGCAAGGAAACTGCCAAGGATGTGCTGGCTACGGTGATGAAGGTGGCCAAGAAGATCAGGAAGACGGCCGTGGTTTCGGGCGTCTGCGATGGTTTTATTGGCAACCGCATGATCGAGCAGTACTCGCGCCAGGCCGGCTTCCTGCTCGACGAAGGCGCTTCGCCCCAGCAGGTGGACAAGGCCCTCGAGAAGTTCGGCTTCGCCATGGGGCCGTTCCGCATGGGTGATCTGGCTGGTAACGACATTGGCTGGGCGATTCGCAAGCGCCGCTATGTCGAGAAACCCGATATGAAGTACAGCGCCAGTGCCGACCGCCTGTGCGAACTGGGCCGCTATGGACAAAAGACTGGCGCAGGCTGGTACGACTACGTGCCCGGCAAGCGCGACGCGATTCCTTCGGAGGTTGTGACCAAGATGATTGACGAGCACCGCAAAGCCATCGGCGTGACACCGCGCAAGATCTCCGACGAGGAAATCGTGCAGCGCCTGGTCTACGCCCTGGTCAACGAAGGTGCGCATATTCTGGAAGATGGCATTGCGGGCAAGTCCGGCGATATCGACATGGTCTATCTGACCGGCTATGGCTTCCCGCTGTGGCGCGGCGGCCCCATGCATTACGCCGGTGAAGTGGGTCTGTTCAACGTGGTTCAGGCCATGGCTCGCTTTGCCCAAAACCCCAATGACGATGCCCAATTCTGGCAACCCGCGCCGCTGCTGGCCAAGCTGGCCGCCGAAGGCAAACAGTTCAGCTAATCACTGCGCACACAGACTTGGAGACGTCGTTGCGAAGCCTTGTCGTACTACTCGTACTGCCTGCGGCTTACGCGCCTCGTCTCCAACGCAAATCTTCGATTTGCTGGTCTGTGTAAACAGCTATGCAATACCCAGAATCAAAGGACAGAACATGACATCCGCAGTGATTGTTTCTACCGCGCGTACCCCGCTGACCAAGAGCTGGAAGGGCGCTTTCAACATGACTTACGGCCCCACCATGGGCGCCCATGCCGTCAAGGCCGCTGTGGAGCGTGCGGGCATAGACGGTGCCGAGGTCGAGGACGTGATCATGGGCATGTCTCTGCCCGAAGGCACGACAGGCGGCAACGTCGCGCGTCTGATTGCCATTCGTGCCGGTCTGCCAGTCACAACCTCGGGGTTGACCATCAACCGCTTCTGCTCATCGGGCCTGCAGGCGATTGCGCTGGCCTCCCAGCGCATCATCGCGGGCGAGAATGACGTGCTGGTGGCAGGCGGTCTGGAGAGCATCTCCTGCGTGCAGCCCCATCTGAATCCGCACATGGCTTTCGATCCCGAGCTGACGGCCATGAAGCCCGAGATCTACTGGAACATGCTGCAGACGGCCGAGCAGGTTGCTAAGCGCTACAACATCAGCCGTGATGCGCAGGATGAATATGGCGCTTCCAGCCAGCAAAAAGCCGCAGCGGCACAGGCTGCCGGTCTGTTCGAGGCCGAGATCGCTCCCATGAAGACCGTCATGGGCGTGGCCGACAAGGTGCGCGGCCTGATCACCAAGGAGGTGACCGTCAGCCAGGACGAGGGCATTCGCGAAGGCACGACCAAAGAGGGCATCAGCGGCCTGCGCAGCGCGCTGCCCGGCGGCGTAATCACGGCCGGTAATGCCAGCCAGTTCTCCGACGGTGCGGGCGCCTGCGCCGTGGTCAGCGAAGCCTATGCCTCGCGCAAGGGTCTCCAGCCCCTGGGGCGTTTCCTGGGCTTTGCCGTGGCCGGTTGCGAACCTGATGAAATGGGTATCGGCCCCATCTACGCTATCCCCAAGGTGCTCAAGAAGCAGGGCCTGTCCATCAATGACATCGACCTGTGGGAACTGAACGAAGCCTTTGCCGTGCAGGTCATCTACTGCCGCGACAAGTTGGGCATTCCGGCTGACCGCCTCAACGTCAACGGCGGCGCGATTGCCGTGGGCCACCCCTATGGCGTTTCGGGACAGCGCCTGACAGGTCATGCGCTGATCGAAGGCAAGCGCCGAGGTGCCAAGCGCGTCTGCGTGACCATGTGCATCGGCGGCGGCATGGGCGCTGCAGGCATCTTCGAAGTCCTGTAAACGCAGTCCGCAAAAAAGCCGCAGTCCTGCTTGCGGGATGCGGCTTTTATTGATTGAAAAGAATATTTTGATAGCTGATAGCGCTTGTCAGTAAAGGGCTTGAGGCGGTTTTGAATGAGATTGAATATGCGCCTGCGCTCTACCATTGATTTTCTTCTCTATGACTGGCTGCAGGCCGAAAGTCTGAGCCAGCGCCCTCGCTTTGCCGATCATTCGCGTGACACTTTCGATGCGGTGATGGACACCTGCGAGCGCATTGCGCGCGAGAAATATGCGCCTTTCAATCGCACCGTGGATACGCAAGAGCCGCAGTTCGACGGCGAGAAGGTCATCCTGCCCCAGTGCACCTACGAGGCCCGCGAGGCCTACGCCGAGTCGGGCATGCTCAGCGCGGCCCAGGACTACGAGATGGGCGGCATGCAGCTGCCTTACACGGTGGAGGCGGCTGCCAACTGTTTTTTTGCTGCGGCCTCAATCAGCATAGGCTCGAACATGCTGACCAGCGGCAATGCCAACGCCATCATGGCCCATGGCAGCGAACTGCAGAAAAAAGTCTTTGCCGCCAATGAATTCAATGGCCGTTGGGCGGGCACCATGGCGCTGTCCGAGCCGCAGGCCGGGTCATCGCTCTCGGACATTGCCACGCGTGCCGAGCCCGATGGCGCGGATTTCGAAAGCGAAGCACTCGGGCCGCGCTACCGGCTCAAGGGCAACAAGATGTGGATCAGCTCGGGCGACCATGAGCTGACCGAGAACATCGTGCACCTGGTGCTGGCCAAGATTCCGGGCGCTGACGGCAAGACCGTTCCGGGCGTCAAGGGCATCTCGCTGTTCATCGTGCCCAAGAAGCTGGTCGATGCCGAAGGCCGACTCACGGGCGAGCGCAACGATGTGGCGCTGGCGGGCCTCAACCACAAACTGGGCTGGCGCGGCACCACCAATACGCTGCTCAATTTTGGCGAAGGCAAATATCCGGTGCGCGGTGCCTCGGGTGCCATCGGCTATCTGGTCGGCAAGCCTGGCGAGGGCCTGAAATGCATGTTCCACATGATGAACGAGGCACGCATCTCCATCGGCACGGCCGCCACCATGCTGGGTATGGCCGGTTATCACGCCAGTCTTGAATATGCACAAAGTCGCCCTCAGGGGCGACCTATTGGTAGCGGGGGCAAGGATGCCAGCAAGCCCCAGTCGCGCATCATTGAGCATGCCGACGTCAAGCGCATGCTGCTGACCCAGAAGGCCTATTGCGAAGGCGCGCTGGCGCTCAATCTGTTTTGCGCGCGGTTGGTGGACGAACAGCACACGGGCAGCGAGCAGGAGGCGGCGGACGCCAGGCTGCTGCTGGAGGTGCTGACGCCGGTTGCCAAGAGCTGGCCCAGCGAGTTCTGCCTGGAGGCCAACTCACTGGCCATTCAGATTCATGGCGGCTATGGCTATACGCGTGACTTTCCGGTAGAGCAGTACTGGCGTGACAACCGTCTGAACATGATTCACGAAGGCACTCACGGCATTCAGGCCATGGATCTGCTGGGCCGTAAGGTTGTCATGGAGGGTGGCAAGGGCCTGCAACTGCTGGCTGCACGCATTAATGCCACGATTCAGAAGGCGTTGCAGCATGAAAAGCTCACCTGCCATGCCAACCAGCTGGCGCGCGCGCTGGCCGAGGTCGGCGCCACCACCAAGGCCGCCTGGGCCACGGGCAACCCGCAGGAGGCACTGGCCAATGCCGTGCCCTATATGCAGGCCTTTGGCCATGTGGTGCTGGCCTGGATCTGGCTGGATGTGGCGTTGGCGGTGTTGCGCATTGATGGCGACTTGGCCATTGCCGCCCATCGCGGCAGCATGGCGGCCCAGCGTTATTTCTTCCATTACGAGCTGCCGCGCATTGGTGCCTGGCTGCAGGTGGTCAAGGCGCGCGACATGACTTGTGCGAATCTGGAGGAAGAGGCGTTCTGAGTCTTCCTGCACAGCAAAAGGCCCGCATCAGCGGGCCTTTTTTGTGGGCAATGAAGCTTAGAACGTGTTTACGATCTCTACGCAGTCGCGTTGGAGTGCAATCGGGATGAGTTCGAAGCGCTGGCCCTTGCTTGCACCGGGGTGCAAGCAAGGGCCAGCGCGAAGAAATCGCCCGATTTCACTCCAACCCTGCGGGACAGTGGCTTTGTGGGCGGTCTGCGGCGTTGCAAATCCTCGCAATAGCACGGCTATTGCTGCGGTATTGCGCCTTGCATCCCATCCCGCAAAGCCGCTGTCGCGGCGCGAGGAGATCGTAAACACGTTCTTAAGGCTTTTCGCAGCTGTCGCTCATACCCACCAAGCCGGAGAGCTTTTGCAGGCTGGAGCGCTGCTTCAGGCATTCCTGATGGCTGGCTTCAGCCGCTTTTTGCTGGGCCACCTGCACGGCCTTGGCGCGCTCGGCACGCAATTGGGCAATGCGTTCGCGAATCTGCGGCATCAGCGCCGTGGCCGCTTTCTCGCCCTCCACAATGGCGTGGCTGCGTTGCGTGAAGTCGGCCGGGCCAATGTCCAGCACCTTGGGGCGGATGATGATGTCTGCCCGCGCCAGCTCGGCCTGGCCCAGCTTCTGGCCCATGATGGCAATCGACTGATTGAGCGCACCCAGCATATTGGCAGGGGTCTTGCCGCTGGCCTTGTTGGAGATGTCGACAGCGATCACGATGTCCGCGCCCAGATTGCGTACGGCATCCACGGGCACGGGGCTGACGATGCCGCCGTCCACATAGTGGTACTTGCCAATCGTCACGGGCTGGAATACGCCGGGCACGCTGCTGGAGGCCCGCACCGCCTGGCCTGCATTGCCGCGCGCAAACACGGTTCGCTCGCCGTCTTCCAGGCGGGTCGCCACCGCTACAAAAGGCTTGGCCATCTGCTCCAGTGGTTTACGCTGCACCTGCTCGTTCACATAGTCTTCCAGCTTCTGGCCCAGCACCAGTCCACCCGAGGACAGCTGCAGGTCACGAATCTTGGCTTCATCGAGCGAGACGGCTTTTTGCTGCAGCTCAAAGGCATTCATGCCGCTGGCATACATGGCGCCCACCACACTGCCTGCGCTGGTGCCAGCGACCATGCTGGGCGTGAAGCCATTGGCTTCCAGCATCTTGATGACACCAATATGCGCAAAGCCCTTGGCCGCACCGCCGCCCAGTGCCAGGCCAATCTTGATAGGCACTGCAGACGTCGTTGCCACCGGGGCATCGGATGAGGGGGCTGGGCTGGGCGGGTTGCTGCCACAGGCCACAAGGCCAAGCAGACTCAAACAGAGCAAAGGGCGCAAAAAAACATTCGGGCGCATGCCGGGAAATCCTGCTGTCAGTAGGGCGCGAAGTATAGCTTTGCCACGCTGGCGGACTTGGTGGGTTGTCATGGATGCTATTAAAAGCGTAGCTTTTTCCGCTTTATTGATAAAGGTTAGAGGGTGATATCCCTTGTTTGGCCTATGCGCGCAAAAGCAATGCGGCAGATAATGATTTGCAGAACAAACATGGGGCTAGGCGACTCTTTAGGGCTGCTGATCTGGCCGAATAAAGAGACAAGCAATGCCGCAAAGCAATACATGGCAGGCAGGCGCCGCATCGGTGCAGGCCTCGGTTGGTTGGGTGGGCTTCGGCCTTGTGGTCGGGGTAATGGGGGCGGCGCTGATCAGTCCGCTCTATGCCCTTTATCAGCAGGCCTGGCAGTTGCGGCCCAGCGATATTTCGCTGATCTATGTGCTCTACATGTGTGGCGGCCTGTGCGCTTTGCTATTTCTGGGGCGCTTGCCCGACCGCATTGGTTTTCAGCGCGTCATGCTGTTCTTTTTGCTGCTGACGCTGGCGGGAACGTTGATCTCCATGCTGGCCTGGAATCTCAGCAGCCTGATTGTGGGGCGTTTCATGGTGGGCATTGCCTCCAGCCTGATCACGATCAGTGCCACCACGGGTCTGACGGTGCTGGCTGCCACGGGGCGAACCCGTCTGCCGAGCCAGCGCGTGGCGATGGTGGCCAGCTTTCTCAATGTGCTGGGTTTTGGTCTGGGGCCCTTGATTGGTGGCATGGCGGGGCAGTGGCTGCCCCAGCCGCTGGTGACGGCCTATGTGGCGCCACTTGTGCTGGGCTGCGTGGGCGTGGCAGGGCTGGTGATGCTGAAGCTGCCTCCTGTGCAGCAGGCTCAGGGACGTTTGCAGTGGCGTGACTGCAAGCCTCGGCTGACCTGGCCTGGGCGTGAGGATTCGCTGGCCTTTGTGCTCACCTGTGGCTACCCCTTTGTGGCATTTGGCGTCTTCGGGCTCTATGCCTCCATGGCCCCCTTGTTTTTGCAGCAGATGATTCCCTGGAGTGGCCCTGCAGTCAGTGGCACGGCGATTGCCGTGATTTTGCTGGTCTCTGCCAGCATCCAGCTGCTGGCAGTGCGCCTGCCGCTGCATCGCTGCGGCTTTGCCGGCATGGCGCTGCTGGTGGTCAGCAATGCCATGCTGATGGCAAATTTGCAGCTGCAGTCGACCTGGCTGTTTGTGCTGGGCGTGAGCCTGACGGCATTGGGTCACGGCATGAGCATGCTGGCCGGCATGACCATGGTGGGGCGCATTGCCAAGCCGGAAAACCGTGCGGGCATGCTCTCCACCTATCAGACCATTGGTCTGCTGGGCTCCATGCTGCCCATGATGGCCGTGGGATGGATTGCCGATCACTGGAGCATCAATGCGGCCGTGAGCGTCTTTGCCTGCTTTGTGATGGTGCTGGGATCGGTGTTGGGGCTGGCGTTTGTGCGACATCCGCGCATGAGCGCCGTGGAGGATTGACGCAGGATTTGCAGCCGGTTGCCTTGAGTTACATCGCCAAACAAACCTGTGGCAAATGTCACGAATTCGGACAAATCTGTCCTACAAGGATGCGGGAAGAGTTCGGATCCGAGTAAGAATGATGATTCGTTAAAGTTCACCGTCATGTTTCTGCAAGCATTAAGGGAGAAATCGATATGACCACTCTGTTCAAGCGCTCCGCTCAAGTTCTGGCCATTAGCGCACTGGCCTTTGGCTTGGCTGCCTGCGGCAAGTCCGACGACAACCAGACAGCCGGCCAGAAGCTCGACTCCGCCATTTCCCAGACCGAGAAGGCTGCGGAAAATGCGGGCAACAAAATTGAAGAAGGTGCTACCAAGGCGGGCGATGCAACTGCAGACGCACTGGCCAAGGCGGGTGAAGCCACAGGCGCTGCTGTGGAGCAGGCAGGCAATAAGCTCGAAGAAGGCGCGGCCAAGGCTGGCGCTGCCCTGGATGACGCAGGCATTACCGCTGCCGTCAAGACCGATCTGATCAAGGCCCCTGAAATCAGCGCTCTGCAGATCGATGTGGACACCAAGGATGGTGTGGTGACCCTGTCTGGCTCCGTGCCCAGCGAAGCCGTCAAGACACAAGCTGGCGATATCGCCAAGGCCGCCAAGGGTGTGACTTCGGTCAACAACAACCTGACCGTGAAGGTCGGCTGATACGGCATCACCCCCAGCCCCGCAAAAAGCCAGAGCGCGCAAGCCCTCTGGCTTTTTGCTGTCTGCATTCCATAGAACATGCTGACGGCAACTTTCTTCAATCTTGGGGAGATGGCTTTGAGGGTGGTCGCGGAGCGAAGAGGGCGTCAACACGCTCTAAGATCCACAGATGACCCAAGCCGACACCAAGCTCTCCACCCATCTGATTCACCATCCCTATAAGGCTCCCGCGGACTTCGAAAGTCCCGTAGTGCCTGTGCACAAGGGATCGACCGTGTACTTCGACAATGTGCAGGCCATGCGCGAGCGCCGCTGGCTGGACAAGAGCAGCTACACCTACGGCCTGCATGGAACGCCCACGACTTACACCCTGGAGGAGCGCCTGGCCTCCCTGGAAGGGGGGCTGCAATGCCTGCTGGTGCCCAGCGGACTGGCAGCCATAGCCACCGTGTCGCTGGCGCTGCTCAAGACGGGCGACGAAGTACTGGTGCCCGATAACGTCTACGGCCCCAACAAGAGCCTGACCGAGGGTGAGCTGGCGCATTTCGGCATTACCCACCAGTACTACGACCCCATGAGCGTCGAAGACCTGGCTGCCAAGATCACCCCCGCCACTAGGCTGGTGTGGCTGGAGGCGCCGGGCTCGGTGACCATGGAGTTCCCCAATCTCATCGAGCAGGTGCGCCTGTGTCGCGTCAAGGGCGTGACCACGGTGCTGGACAACACTTGGGGCGCAGGCCTGGCCTTTAGGCCTTTTGATTTGCTGGGTGATGGCAGCCTGGGCGTCGATGTCACGGCCCATGCGCTGACCAAGTACCCCAGCGGCGGTGGCGATGTACTCATGGGCAGCATCATCACCCGCAACCAGCCCCTGCATATGCGCATCAAGCTCGCCCACATGCGCCTGGGCCTGGGCGTGAGTGGCAACGACGCCGAAGCCGTGCTGCGCAGCCTGCCCAGCATTGGCCTGCGTTACCACGCGCAGGACCGGGCAGCGCGCCAGTTGGCCCAGTGGCTGGGGGCCCAAAGCGCCGTGGCCCAGGTGTTGCACCCGGCCATGCCGGACGCTCCCGGTCATGCGTTCTGGAAGCAGCTGTGCGCGCAGGACCAGAATTCGGAAGGTGTGGCAGCCGGCCTGTTCAGCGTGGTGATTGATGAGCGCTTTGATCAGGCGGCGGTCGATGTCTTTTGCGACAGCCTGCGCCTGTTCAAGCTGGGCTACAGCTGGGGCGGGCCCGTGAGCCTGGTCGTTCCCTATGAGCTGCCCGAGATGCGCAGCCGGGCCACACCGCATATCCGACCAGGTACCGTGGTGCGCTTTGCCATCGGCCTGGAAGATGCGGATGACCTGCAGGCCGACCTGGCCCAGGCACTTGCCAAGGCGTTTGGGTAAGCTATCAAAATGGAAGCGACTGGCGCTAGTTGATGAAGGGTTTCAGCATCTATTGATGCTGAAATCAATATTTGACGTGCGCCACAAGCTATATTTTAATAGTTTCTGAGGCCCGCTGATGCGGGCTTTCCGCAATGCAGACCCCGGCCTGGGCGGGTAACTTGTAGGCATCCTGTGTCCTCACACCAGTGCGGCATGGCAACAAGGAGGGTCTCGCATGCAAGCTTCCCCTGTTTCCGAGGTCAAGGCCGAGTCCGGCAATCTGCAGATCCTGCCGCTGCGCTGGAATGCTCCCTGGCAGTGGCTGGCACTGGGCCTTCAGGATGTGCGCCGTGCACCGGGCCCAGCGCTTTTCTACGGACTGTGCTTCTGGGCCATGGCGCGGTTGCTGGTCTGGGTGTTTCGCGCCAGTCCTGAGTATGTGATGTCCATGGCCAGCGGCTGTCTGCTGGTGGGACCCTTCATGGCCATGGGGCTTTATCACCTCAGTCGACAGCTGGAGCAGGGCAAACCGGTGCTGCTGTCGCAGTCGCTGACCTGTTGGGACAAGCATCTGGCCAGCATGGGCTTGCTGGTCATGATTTTGATGGTGCTGGAGATGCTCTGGGGCCGTGCCGCCATGGTGGTGTTTGCCGTTTCGTTTGACACAGGCATGCCCACGACAGCCACTTTGCTGCAGACCCTGCTGCGCCCCGAGAACTGGGAATTCCTGCTCAGCTACACCGCTGTGGGTGCCATCTTTGCTGCACTGGTGTTTTCCAGCATGGTGGTGTCTTTGCCTGCCATTCTGGATTTGGGACTGGATGCCCTGACAGCTTGCATCACCAGCATGCGCGTGGTTGCCGAGAATATGGCGGTGATGCTGCTGTGGGGAATGCTCATCACTGTGCTGACGGCTGCATCGTTGCTGTTTTACAGTCTGGGCCTGATTGTCGTGGGACCAGTTCTGGGCTGTGCCAGCTGGCACGCTTATCGGTCCTGTGTCAGTGCCAGCCCTTAGAGAGAGGGTGACTGAGATGTTTGCCAAGGAAGGTGATGGAGTTCTTGAACTGGTGGAAAAAGATATTTGCGACCCGGCATGAGCCAGCAGGGCGCACGACAGATACGACAGATGCACCGCCGCAGCCGAGCTGGATATCCACAGGCCACCAAGCTGCCGACAGTGGCTCCAGTGGCTGGGATATGGAGGGCAGTGACGGCGAAGCTGGCAGCAGCGATGGGGGCGGTGATGGAGGGGGAGGCGACTGAGGCTCAGTCTTGGCAGGCTGCGAGAGAAGCTCTCGTTATCAGACCTTGCGGGAAATGCGTATTGGGACAGTACGCATTGGTGTAATGCGCACTTGATACGGGTGTTGACTGCCTGAGCGGCTGAAGAGGGTGTCAAACGCTCAGGCGGTGCAGGCTTACTGCACGACTTCCACCAGCGGCAGCTGGAACTGGTTGGCCATCACCTCTGGCGTGGGGCCATAGCTGCGCGCGATGAACCAGAAGCGCTCTCCATTGGCGGGTGAAGGAAGCCAGTTTTTCGCTTTGTCGCCCGCGGGTGGTGTGGATTGAATCCAGACGTCCATGGAGCCATCGGCATTGCGCACAAAGTCTTTGGTGCTGCTGCTGACGCGATGGCGGTTGATGGGATTGGGGGTCAGAAACTGGCTGTCGTTCTTGAATTCATACAAGGTGATGGACCAGAAGACCTTGGAGGGAATTCCGCCCGCAGGAATGTGCATCTTGTACTTTTTGGAGCCCATCAAGGCATGGCCATCCGTGCCATAGCCGGCTGCGGAGTAGCTGGCCTCCGAAGGCTCAAGCCCCAGCATGGCCAGGCCGCGAGAAATCTCGCGCGCACGCATTTTGAAGTCGGTGCGTTGGGCACTGCCCATCTTGGAGCCCGGAGGCGCGTAATTAATCCAGTTGGGGCTGCCGGTCAGCGGACGGTTCAAGACCTGGTCGAACTGGTGTGTCAGTCTCTTGAAGTTCTCATGCCATGTGATCTGAACGTTTTTGTCCAGCTTGTCCCAGCTGCAATCTTTGCCGCACAGGCCAACCTTCTTCAGTTGCTCGGCCATGGCCTGGTCGCGAGCAGGGGGCGGGTTGATGGCGATGGCCTGATTGACGATGGCGAAATAGTTTTCGATATCGTCAGGGACAGGCTTGATGGCGGCGGGACGCGAGCTGACGGACGTGCCGGCCTGCTTGAGCGAGAAGCCATCCTGTATGGCATTGGCAGCGGCCTGATCTTCCACTCCGTCAATCGCGACGCGTAGGTTGATGTAGACGTCCTTGGTGGGTGAGCGCACGACTTGAACGCCCTCAGGCGCTTTGCCGCTCCAGTCAGGGCCGACCACCATGTACTTCTGCGCCTGCGTGCCCGTGGTTCTGGCGCCTATGTATTTGAAGGTTCCGCTGTAATAGTCGACCAGCGTCAGCACAAAATAGCGGTCTTTGGTGTCTGGTGTCTCTACGGTGACGGGGCCTGCAGACAAGTCCAGCCAGGCTGTGGAGTAAAGGCAGTCCACCAAGGGGCTGGCTGCCCAGGTGTCCTCCGGAGAGGTCATGGCTCGCTGATGCGTGAAGGCATTGAGCGAGGTGCTGGTTCTGCCGCCCTTTTCATTCAAGGCATTCCACCTGAAAGTCGACAGTGCGTAAGAGGGGTAGACATAGTCATAGGCCTCTTCAATCTGTGCTGCGGTGACGGCCTCTTGATGGGGTGCAGCAAAGGCGCTGCCAGACATAAATGACTGTGAAATAAGTAATGCAGAGAGTGATAAGGAAAAAGAGAGTTTTTTATGTTTTTTTGAAAATGGCGTTTTGATTGAATGAATGGAACCAATTGTCTGAATCATTATGTCTCCGGTAGTTTTTGCAATTCGCCTGTGAATGGTTTGATTTGAATCAGCGAATTGCTACCAGTATTTTTTCGGAAGAGCTTATGAGCATCCCTCGATTGGACTATGATTTTTGCTATAAAAAATAACCATTAAAAAATCAATACGATTAATGTGAACTCAATGCAAGCTGATGCGAACCCTTGATTGATTTGATTCAAAATACTGGTCTGAAAACAGGATTGATTAATCAAGAAAGAAGAATTCAGAGAATATTCGAAAAACAATCAGTGTGCAGGCGGAGTATCTGCGTGATCTCGTAGAGATGGAAAAGGGAGATTGATGCCAGTGAGACTTGCTCACTGGCCAAAGACAAAGCGGCTTATTTCAGCATCGTCTTGAGTGTGGGCCAGACATTGCCCAGCATATGGGGTTGTGCCTGGGTGTTGGGGTGAATGCGGTCATTCTGAAACCATTGCTCTGTATTGGCGCTGCCGCCACCGTCACCAATGCCAGCAAGCAAAAATGGCACCAGCGGCAGTTGGTGGGCAGATGCCACTTGCTTGAACAACTCTGCAAACTGTTCGGTGTAACTGGCGCCGTAGTTGGGTGGCACCTGCATGCCCACCAGCAGCACCTGGGCATTGGCAGCCTTGGCGGCCTTGACCATGGCTTCTAGGTTTTGCTGAGTGCTTTGCAGTGCCAGGCCGCGCAGAGCATCGTTGCCACCAAGCTCCAGAATCACGATGCCAGGTGCATGCTGCTTGAGCAGCGCGGGAAGGCGCGATCTGCCGCCGGAAGTGGTTTCACCGCTGATACTGGCGTTGACCACCGTGCGCGGCGTTTTTTCGGTTTCCAGGCGCTGCTGCAGCAGCTTTACCCAGCCCTTGCCGCGGGTTAGCCCATATTCAGCGCTCAGGGAATCGCCCAGCACGAGGATGGGGGCGGAAGCCGTCGTGGCCGGGGGCGTGGGTGAAGCAGCAGCATGGCCACAAGCCCCTGAAATGGCGACAGACAGGGCAAGAGCGATACAGTGGCGACGCTGCAGTCCCACGTGCTGGCTGCGATTTCCGATTTTTTTGCTGTTCAATTGATTCATGTCCACAACTCTTGCCATTCCTTTGATTGCCGTTGAGCAACTGTCCAAATCGGTGAGTGATTCCACAGGCGTGCTGGATATTTTGCGCGATATCAATCTGAGCTTCACGGCTGGGGAGACTGTGGCCATTGTGGGAGCCTCGGGCTCGGGCAAAAGCACTTTGCTGTCGATTCTGGCGGGGCTGGATGTGCCCAGTCATGGCACGGTGCGACTGCAAGGTCAGGATTTGTTTGCGCTGGACGAGGATGGCAGAGCCGCACTGCGAGCGCAGAAGATGGGCTTTGTGTTCCAGAGCTTTCAGCTGCTGGGCAACCTGACGGCGCTGGAGAACGTGATGCTGCCGCTGGAGCTGGCGGGGGCGCGCGATGCCCGAGTCCACGCCACGCAGATGCTTGAGCGCGTGGGGCTGGGGCAGCGCCTGGGCCACTATCCCAAGCTCATGTCCGGCGGAGAGCAGCAGCGCGTGGCACTGGCGCGTGCGTTTGTCGTCGAGCCGGCAGTGCTGCTGGCAGACGAGCCTACCGGCAGTCTGGACTTTGCCACGGGGCAGACCATCATGGAGCTGATGTTTGCGCTCAACCGAGAGCGCGGCACAACCCTGATCCTGGTCACGCACGATCGGCAGATTGCCGCTCAATGCGATCGCAGCATCACCATTGACGCGGGCAGGGCGGTCTGAAGCCTCACGCAGATCCATGAAGAAGCAAAAAAGGCCTGTATGAATACAGGCCTTTTTTGCTTTTATCCCTTTGCTGGTAAGGGAGAGTAGCTATCAATATTGAATCGATCAGATGCGAGGAACTTCCAGGCCAGCTTTGCGCTCAGCGGCGCGGCAGGCTGCAGCGGTGAAGAGCACGTCGGTCGACGAGTTCAGAGCGGTTTCGGTGGAGTCCTGGATCACGCCGATCACATAGCCCACGCCAACGACTTGCATGGCCACATCGTTGGGGATGTTGAACAGGCTGCAGGCCAGGGGAATCAGCAGCAAGGAGCCGCCGGGCACGCCCGAGGCACCGCAGGCGCAGACCGCAGAGACTACGCACAGCAAGATGGCAGTGGGAATGTCCGCCGAGATCTCAAGCGTGTGAGCCGCAGCCAGCGTCAGCACGCTGATGGTGATGGCCGCGCCGGCCATGTTGATGGTGGCTCCCAGGGGAATGGAGATGCTGTAGGTGTTCTCGTCGAGCTTGAGCTTTTTGGCCAGGGCCAGGTTCACGGGGATGTTGGCACCGGAGCTGCGGGTGAAAAAGGCCGTGATGGCGCTCTCGCGCAGGCAGGTCAGCACCAGCGGATAGGGGTTGCGACGGGTCTGCGTCCAGACAATGACAGGGTTGACCACCAGCGCCACGAACAGCATGCAGCCCACGAGTACGGCCAGCAGGTGGGCGTAGTCCTTGAGAGCTTCCAGGCCACCTTCGGAGAAGGTGGCAACCACCAGACCAAAAATGCCCAGCGGAGCCAGACGGATCACGCCCTGGATCACACGGGTGATGGCCTGGCCGAAGTCCTCGACCATGGCGCGTGTGGAGGCGCTGGCATGGCGCAAGGCTGCACCCAAGGCAATGGCCCAGACCAGAATGCCGATGTAGTTGGCGTTCAGCAGTGCATTGACAGGGTTGTCGAAAGCGCTTTTGACCACGGTAGTCAGCACCTGACTGATATTGCCGGGCACGCTTGCCACCTGAGGGGCCTCCCGGAAGTGGATCACGGAAGGGAACAGGGCGCTGGCCATCACGGCCACGCAGGCTGCGGCCAGCGTACCGATGACATACAGGAAGATGACAGGCTTGATCTGAGTTTCCTGACCGGGGCGGTGGCCGCTGATGGCGGCCATGACGAGCAGGAACACGAGCACCGGAGCGGCTGCCTTCAGTGCGGAGATGAACAGTGAGCCCAGCAAGGAGACGGGTTGGGCTGCGCCAGGCCAGAGCCAGGCAACCAGGCCGCCCAGAACCAGGGCTATCAGAATCTGCAACACCAGACTGGTGCGGTTGAGCCTATCGAGCAAAGCGTTGAGCATGCTGAGTGTGTACGGTGGAATAAAGGAAGTCCACAAGCGCGAAAGTACTCAGAGGCGCAGCGTGAAGAGCAAGGCGGCGCAGTCTGGGTACGTGAGCACTGTGCGGGGAGATGGACAGTAGCCGGCGGGCCTGGCAGCCCGTGGGCGGCTGGCGGTGTGAAGGCTGACACCCTGCGCAAGGCATAGGTAGCCGAAATGAAGCGCTGGCATGCTGCCCGTTGGGTGCGCAGTGTAGCGGCAATGAAAAAACACAGCTGACAGCCCAGACATGATGGACTGCGTCGTTGACTTGGCGAAATCCCCCGGATAATGCGGCTCTATGTCGTCCCCCAAAGTTCTGTTCGGCTTCCACGCCGTAGGCGTGCGTCTGAAGACCGCCCCCCAATCCATTATTGAAGTCTATTTCGAGGCTTCGCGCCGCGATGCACGCATGCGCCAGTTTCTGGAGCGCGCCAAGGAAGCCGGGGTGCGCCTGATTGAAGCGGATGCTCTGCGCATAGCCAAGCTGGCGGGCTCGCATGGTCATCAGGGGGTGGCTGCGCGTGTGGAAGAGGTCAAGGACACTCGCACTCTCGATGAGCTGCTCGATGACCTGGAGGCCGATGGCGTGAAAGCGCCTTTGCTGCTGGTGCTGGACGGTGTGACGGATCCGCACAATCTGGGAGCCTGTCTGCGTGTGGCCGATGGCTCGGGTGTGCATGCCGTGATTGCTCCGAAAGATCATGCGGCAGGCATCAATGCCACCGTGGCGAAGGTGGCCAGTGGCGCTGCCGAGACCGTGCCTTATTTCATGGTCACCAATCTGGCGCGAACACTCAAGGAACTCAAGGAGCGTGGCATCTGGGTGATTGGTACCAGCGGTGATGCCGACAAGCACCTCTACCAGATGGATTTGACCGGCCCTACGGCGCTGGTTCTGGGGGCAGAAGGTGATGGCATGCGCCAGCTCACCCGCAAGACCTGCGATGCGCTGGTCAGCATCCCCATGCAGGGCGCTGTGGAGAGCCTGAATGTATCCGTGGCCAGCGGCGTGTGCCTGTATGAGGCTTTGCGCCAGCGTCTGGCCGCAGCTCCCAAGGCCTGAGAGAGATAGAGGCTGGAGGTCAGAGCCTCCGGTAACACTAAAAAAGCGCAGCCGCATCAACGGCTGCGCTTTTTTCATGCCTGCACAGTGGAATGTTCCGGACTATGAGGGCGCAGCATGTCACCGACGAGCTTGCCCAGAACCTGTGTATTGACCGGGCGTGTCAGAACTCTGTCGTTGTGCTGGAGCGAGGTCAGCATGGTGAGTGTCTGCGGTGTGCAGGTCAGCACAAAAGGCGTTCCCGGTGAGGATGTGCGCAGCTGCTGCATCCCTTGCTTTTCTGGATCTTGGTGCAGGTCTGCCGAGGCAATGATGAGATCCACCTTGAGTCCGTTGCGCAGGTAGCGCAGAGCCACCTGAGGCAGATAGGCTGTGACCACTTCATGTCCCATTTCATACAGAGCCTGGGCCATGGCGTTGCGGGTGGCCAGGTCGGGTTCAATCAGCAAGACAGTGTGTTTGCTGCACACGGCTTGTGGCGCAGCCTGTTTTTGCGGCACCGATCCGGCTCTGGGAAAGTACAGACTGACTGTCGTGCCTTTGCCAAGGGCACTCTCCACATCGATCAAGCCATGGGAGTGGTCCATGAAGTTCTTCACCATGGGCAGTCCCAACCCAGCCCCTTTGCCTTCGGCCTTGGTGCTGAAAAACATCTCGAAGACCTGAGAGCGGACCTCTTCGCTCATGCCGCAGCCCTTGTCGCGAACACTGACTTTGACATGCTCTCCCGTGTGATCGCTGCGCTCCAGCAACACATTCTCTACAGCGACGGTGATCTGGCCCTGGCCTGCGGTGGCATCTCGGGCATTGATGCAAAGATTGATCAGCGAATTCTCGAAGTACAGCTTGTCCACGTTGATCAGCCAGGCGCCTGGGGGCGTGATCAGTGTCAGTGTGCCGTCCTGACCTGCGGCCTTGTTCAGCAGGGGTTCCAGCTGCATGACTAACTCGCGTGGGTCGGCTGCCTGAAGCTGCACGGACTTGCGGCTGCTGAAGCCTGTCAGATGCGATGCCAGATCTCCCGCTTTCTGGATGGTGTTGAGGATCATGTTCACATGCTCGCGCTGCTGGGGCTCGTTGAGCTGACGCTCGAGCAGACCTGCATGCAGGCTGGAGATGAACAGCAGATTTTTCACATCGTGCACAACACCGGCCGAGAGCTGATGAACGATATTGATTTTCTGAACCTGCGCAAGATAAGCTTCGGCCTGCTCCAGCGTTTGCTGCTTGAGTGTGAGCTGATGAGCGAGCAAGGCGATCTGGTCGTGCAGCCTGACCTCGGACTGCCGCAAGCTATCGATATTGAGGTTCGCACCTACCCAGTAAAGAGTCTGTCCCTGAGAGTCCTTGACCGGTGACAGGGAGGCGAAAAACCATTGGTACTGACCGTCATGACGCTTGACGCGCAGGCGGTAACCGGTGGTCTGTTCGGTAATCAGGGCGCGTGACAGACTGGTGTTGACGACAGCCATGTCATCCGGGTGGACGATATCAATCCAGAGACCATCCCGCAGGTTCACCGCCGCGGCCTGTTGATAGGCATATTCGTGCAGTGACCGGTTGAGCCAGGTCAGCTCTCCATGGGGAGTTGCAATCCAGACATGAAAGGGCAGGTGGTCGAGGAAAGTCTCAAAGCGGCCGAGCTGCCCGAGCCCTGGCGCCAGGGAGGGCTCCTGTGCTGGGCCACCCTCAGGTGAAGCAGGGGCCAAAGGGGCGGGCAGTACATAGCACTGCACGGTATCTGCCCGGGCCAGGCCTTCAAGGGGGCTGAAGTGCCAGCGTCCTGTTATACCGGGCAAGTCCGTCGAGACTTCCTGGCCGGTTTGTAGACACTGAATCACTGCTTGCCTGACTTGCTCGAATTTCTCAAGCTTGAAAGAGGATGGAGAAGGCAAAGCCCGTAGCCAGTCTTGCAGAGCTGGATTGGCAAAACTCAGCTCTATGCTGGGTATTGCAACAAGGCCCCATGCCAGAGTGGCTGGCTTCATGGCCTGCTGAAGTACGATCAACTGCTCCGAGTCGTTCATGTGCGGGTGTGCTGCAATTTCAGGCAAAGTAGTCAACTTGTTGAGCGACAGGAGTCTTCCATGTCGCAACGTGCTTTTTGAGGTGATTGCATTGGATCAGTCATTGATTGTCAATTCTTCGATGTGGAGCAATGTCATTGCCGAAGTCCGGCAGTGGCTGGAGAAGTCCGAGCGGGTGGCAGTCTTGACTGGGGCCGGCGTCAGCGCTGAGTCCGGTGTGCCCACCTTCAGGGATGACGGCACTGGTTACTGGGCCCAGTTCAAGCCCGAAGAAATGGCCAGCGAGGCAGGGTATAGGCGCGACCCCGCCCATGTCTGGCGCTGGTATGAGCATCGGCGGGAGCAGCTGGATGCAGTGGTACCCAATGCAGGGCATCTGGCTTTGGCCCAGTGGGCTCTGAGTCATCCCGGAAGAATGACCCTGATCACGCAGAACGTCGATGGTCTGCATCAGCTTGCAGGTAGTGAAGACGTGCTGTGCCTGCACGGTGACCTCAGACGCAATCGCTGGTTGAATCGCTGCTGTGCGTCATGCGACTTGGCCCACCCAGTACCAGGAGAGCCGCCGCATTGCGCGGTTTGCGGCAACCTGCTGCGCCCTGCGGTGGTGTGGTTTGGCGAGACCCTGCCGGCCCAGACCTGGGCCAAGGCGGAGCAGGCGGCAGAGCATTGCCAGCTGATGCTGGTGGTCGGCACCTCCGGTGCAGTTTATCCTGCCGCCGGACTGGCCCAGATTGCGCGTAGAAGCGGGGCGCGCATTGTCATCATCAATCCACATGTCAGCGAACTGGACGCGGTGGCGGATCAGGTGATGGCCCTGCCATCGGCTCAGGCACTGCCTCTGCTGCTGAACACGCAGAAATGAGCCCGCCAGACTGTCGGGATGAGTACCTGATGGGATAGCTTTACTCCGAAGCTGGCCAAGGGCTTCATGCGTTTTTGAATGAAATTTCAATCCAGTGCTTCTGACGATGGAGCATCAACGGAGGTCGTAATGAAATTGGTTCGATTTGGAGCCGCAGGAGCTGAAAAGCCGGGTTTGTTGGATGCGCAAGGAGCGCTGCGCGATGCCTCGGCGTGGGTGCAGGACTGGCGCGGTGCAGAGCTTGTGCCTGAGAAGCTGTGCCTCTGGCGAGAGCGAAGCCTTGACGAACTGCCGGTGGTGGCAGGTGAGCCGCGACTGGGCTGCCCTGTAGCCCAGGTGGGCAAGATCGTTTGTGTGGGATTGAACTATGCAGACCATGCTGCAGAAACGGGAACTGCCGCGCCTGCCGAACCTGTGCTGTTCATGAAAGCCGTCACGGCCATCAATGGCCCCAATGATGATGTACAGATTCCGCCAGGGGCGACCAAGGTGGACTGGGAGGTGGAGCTGGGTGTGGTCATTGGCCACCGAGCCACGCGGGTTGGCGAAGAGGCTGCCATGGAGCATGTGGCTGGCTATGTGCTGGCCAACGATGTGTCGGAGCGCGCCTGGCAGATGGAGCGAGGTGGTACCTGGGACAAGGGAAAGAGCCATGACAGCTTTGCGCCGCTGGGCCCCTGGCTGCTGACAGCCGATGAGGTGGCAGACCCGCACGGCATTGCGCTCTGGCTGGAGGTCAATGGTCAGCGCATGCAAAGTGGCAATACCCGCAACTTCATCTTTGGCGTGCCTCAAGTGATCAGCTATATCAGCCAGTTCATGACGCTGGAGGCCGGCGATGTCATTCTGACCGGAACGCCTGCCGGGGTAGGGCTGGGGCAAAAGCCTGAGCCCATCTTTCTTCAGCCCGGCGATGTTGTGCAACTGGGCGCGGATGGTCTGGGAGAGCAGCGCCAGATTTGTGTGGCGGTGCCCTGAAGCCGCTTCAGCGGCTGATCAGGGGCGTCCAGATTAGAGCTTCTTAGGGAAGGTCGGTGCTGTAGCACGGCGTTTTTCTTCCAGCGGCTGAAGCTCCCATTTCGAGAGCTGCTCCTGCAGCTCCTGCGCCTGTTTGATGTCAATGCGTTTGGCCGTAATCTTGGCTACGCATTCCAGCTTGTGCAGATCCTTCTCGCTCAAGCTGTCATCACCGCCCTGGCTGAAGCAGCACAGGGTCCCGTAGACCTTGCCATTGGCCAGAACGATAGGCGAGCTCAGGTGCGCGCCCACCCGAAAGGGCGTGGCAGGAAGCTTGGGAAAGGCCGGGTGTGTTGCCGCGTCGTGCACCAGGCGCGGCAGCATGCCATCAAGCACACACTGGCAAAAAGACTCTTCCAGCGGGCCACCACCGCCGGTAGCAATCAGCTCTTTGCCCGGTGCAGTATCGACATGCTTGAACATGCGTTGCCCATTGCGGATTTCGGAAACAAAGATGACCTCCATGCGCAGATGCTGGCGCAATTCATGCAGCACCTTGCGCACGCTTTCGTCAATCAGTTCATCGCTGTGATCGGCCGTTGCCAGCAGCAACTCGCTGACCTGAACCTCCAGATCTTCCGGTTCGTAATCCCAGTTATGAATCGTCATCTCTAAACCCTCGACTGCCTGCTCCGATGGGGGCTATTTTGGCCCAGGCTTTGTACAGGCCGGATTAACAAGACGTAAGAGTCTTCATTTTGCTGGACTGGCGACCTTGTCAAGGCTGTACGGGCGGCTCCAGGGCGTCGGCAGGCTGAAGCAGCGCCTGAACCTGGGGGAGCAGCGCTGTGGGAACGGCGATCAGCTCCATGCCCAGCACGCGGGCCATTTCCTGCAGCGTGGAAAAACGGGGATCCACATCGCCGGTTTCCGTGCGCTGTACCGCCATGCGCGACAGGCCGGCACGCTCGGCAAGCTCTGCCTGTGTCATGCGCACTGTTTTGCGGGTCAGGGCCAAGGTGGTAATGAGTTCAGAAGTCATGCGCCTCAATATACTCGTGCGGGCACGCCCTTGAGTGAGCGGGCGTGGCAAACCCTGGATGGCTGCATGCCCGATGTTGCAGCCGTGCTGTCCAGGGCGCTGCTTGTGCGAGCATGGCTGCGGTGAATGAAACAACAGGAGTGAGCAATTGGACTGGTTAGCAACACAGCTCGGTCATGAGAGTGTCAAGCTTTGGCTGTCCGTGGGCTGGACGCTGTATGTGATCGTGGTCGGTATCTGGATTTTGCTGCAACGCAGTCAGCCCATTGCCACCATGAGCTGGCTGCTGTCCATGGCTGCACTGCCGGTCGTGGGCCTGCTGGTCTATTACTACTTCGGGCCGCAGCGCATGAAGCGTCAGCGCATCAAGCGGCTGCGCTCGCGCAAGCGTTCCCGTGTGCGCACCGGCCTGCAGAAGTTGCGTGAGCGTATTCCGGCGCAGCAGGAGCGCTTGCGGCAGGTCGCCCGGCTGGTGGGCATGACCAGCGACTTTCCGGTGAGCACGGCCACCTCGATGCAGTTGCTCGTGGGCGGTGCTCAGACTTTTGATGCCATTGCCGAGGCGGTGAGCGCTGCGCGCCATCATGTGCACTTGGAGTACTACATCTATGAGCCCGATCAGACCGGTACTGCACTGCGTGATCTCCTGATCGCCAAGGCCACAGAGGGTGTGCAGGTGCGCTTGCTGGTCGATGCGCTGGGCTCGAAAAAGCTGGGACGCAAGTTTCTCGCTCCGCTGGTGCAGGCCGGAGTCGAGGTGCTGCGCTTTCACGATGCCAAGGTGGGGCGGCGCCTGCGTCCCGTGATCAACTTTCGCACTCACCGCAAGATTCTGATCTGTGATGGCAAGGTGGGCTTTACGGGCGGCGTGAACGTCACCGACGAGGAAAACGCACGCATCCGGGACGACGCCTATCACGATGTGCACATCCGGGTCGAGGGCTCGGTGGTCAACTGGCTGCAGACGGTTTTTCTTGAAGACTGGGCCTATACGCGCGGCAACGATGTGCACAGGCTGCCCGATGACCTCGAGGATCTGCTGCCCGAATTCGACGATGGCGAGATTCCCATGCAAGTGGTGACCTCCGGGCCAGATGATCAGCTCGATGCTATTTATCGCGCCTATCTGGCCGCCATCAATGCAGCGCAGCAGCGCATTTTTCTGACCACGCCGTACTTCGTGCCCACCGAAGGGGCGCTGGCCGCCTTGACCAATGCCGCGCTGCGTGGTGTGGATGTACGAATTCTGGTGCCCAAAAAGTCCGATTCGGCTTTTGTGACGGCCGCAGCGCGCTCCTATTTTGATGAGCTGATTCGCTGCGGAGTGCATATTTATGAATACGAGGCCAGCATGCTGCACTCCAAGACGCTGGTGGTGGACGACAACATGGCCATGATTGGCACGGCCAATTTTGACTACCGCAGCTTCTTCCTGAACTACGAGGTCTGCGTGATCGGCTATGGAGAAGAGCTCAACCAGGCGCTGGCACAGCAGTTTGATGAAGACCTCAGCCATGCCCAGGTCGTGAAATACCGCAGCGAGACCGGGTTGCATCAGCGTCTTTTCTCTTCTGTGGCACGCCTGACGTCCCCTTTGCTGTAATGAAACTGAACGAGCGACTGGCGCAGGAGCGCCTTCAATACTGGTTGCATGAGCATCCCCGGATAGTCGTCATCAGCGGTGCGGGCTGTAGCACGGAAGTCGGCATTCCCGACTATCGCGACGCCAGCGGGCAGTGGAAGCGGCCCCAGCCCGTGACTTATCAGGCATTCATGGGCGACGAGCTGGTGCGCAAGCGCTACTGGGCGCGCTCCATGCTGGGCTGGCGTGTGATGGGGCAGGCCCAGCCCGGCACGGCCCACAAGGCGCTGGCGCTACTGGAGCAGGGCGGTTGGCTGGAGCTTTTAATTACCCAGAACGTGGATGGACTGCATAGCGCGGCAGGCAGCCGCCATGTGGTGGATTTGCATGGCCGCATCGATACCGTGCGCTGCATGGCCTGCGACCACACCTTGGCGCGAGCGGATTTGCAGCAGCAATTGCTGGCGCTGAACCCTGCCTGGGCGCAGCTCTATGCCGCGCCAGCGCCGGATGGCGATGCCGATCTGGAAGGCCGTGACTTCAGCGCGTTTGAGGTGCCAGCCTGCCCGCATTGCGGCACGGGCGTGCTCAAGCCCGATGTGGTGTTCTACGGCGAATCCGTGCCGCGTGAGCGGGTGCAGCGCTGCCAGGATGCCATGAGCCGTGCCGATGCCTTGCTGATCGTTGGTTCCTCGCTGATGGTGTATTCGGGTTACCGCTTTGCACTGGCGGCGCAGGAGCAGGGCAAAAGCATTGCTGCCATCAACCAGGGCGTGACGCGGGCCGATGCATTGCTGGAGTTCAAGCTGGAGGCCGATGTGGGGCAGACGCTGATGGCCTTGGTGAAAGCACTACAGCAGTGATTGATGCCAGGAATAATCTTTTTTGATAGCTGCTTGCGTATGCTGGTATTGCCTTAGAGGCTGATTTGATGATTATTTCAGACGGGCATCTCTTCGCAGGCATACTTCCAGCCCATGGCTCATACCTTCTTCTGGCACGACTACGAAACCTTTGGCGCCCAGCCGCGCTATGACCGCCCAGCGCAGTTTGCGGGCATACGCACGGACGCCGAGCTCAACGAGATTGGCGAGCCCGTCATGTGGTATTGCCAGCCTGCGAACGACTATCTGCCCGATCCGCAGTCCTGCCTGATTACCGGCATCACGCCGCAAAAGGCACTGGCAGAGGGTGTGCCCGAGCATGAATTCTCGTCCTTGATTGAGGCCGAGCTCTCCCTGGCCGGTACCGTAGGCGTGGGCTACAACACCATCCGCTTTGACGACGAGATCACGCGCTTCATGTTCTGGCGCAATCTGACCGACCCCTATGCGCGCGAATGGCAAAACGGCTGTGGCCGCTGGGATTTGCTCGATGTCGTGCGCATGGTCTATGCGCTGCGCCCGGATGGCATTAACTGGCCGCAAAAGGAAGACGGCACACCCAGCTTCAAGCTCGAAGACCTGGCCCGCGCCAACGGCCTGCTGCATGAACAAGCCCACGATGCGCTCAGCGATGTGCGCGCCACCTTCGGGCTGGCGCGGCTGATTCGCAGCAAGCAGCCACGCTTGTTTGACTTTGCCTTTGGTCTGCACAAAAAAGATGGCGCGCTGCGCGAGATGGGCTTGCCCGCCACGCAGGAGCACGCTCGTCCTTTCCTGCATGTGACCGGCATGATCAGCCCCGCGCGCGGCTGCCTGGCCGTAATGTGGCCGCTGGCCACGCACCCGACCAACAAGAATGAAGTGATCTGCTGGGATCTGGCGGCCGATCCGTCAGAGCTAGCCGGCATCAGCATCGAAGACCTGCGTTTGCGCATGTTCACGCGCCAGGCGGACATGCCCGAGGGCGTGACGCGCCTGCCCATCAAGAATATTCACGTCAACAAATCGCCCATGGTGGTGGGCAGCCTCAAGACGCTGAGCCCGGCCATGGCCGAAAAATGGGGCGTGAACATGGAGCAATGCATGCAGCATGCCGCTATTGCCCGAGATCTGCCCGATATGAGCGCGCAATGGAAAGCCGTGTTCACGCGCGAAGCCGGTGAACCGCTGGATGCCGATCAGGATCTGTATGGCGGCTTTGTCGGCAATGAAGACCGCCGCCGCCTGGAGCGCCTCAAGCGCCTGTCGCCGCAGGAGCTGGCGCTGGACAAGACCGGCTTTGACGATGCCCGCCTGACCGAGCTGGTCTGGCGCTATCGCGCGCGCAACTTCCCCCAGACGCTCAATCCGCAGGAGCAGCAGCGCTGGGAAGAGCACCGCGCTGCCTGCCTGATCGAAGGGGCGGGTGGTGCACGCACGGCAGAGCAGATGTTTGCCATGATCGATGCCCTGTCTGAAACCGCCGATGAGCGCGCCGAGGAAATCCTGGGCGAGCTGTATGACTATGCCGATGGCATTGTGCCGGAGCAGTAAGCAGCTTTTGGGGACGTGGCGCTGCGCATTTCAGGCTCCAGTAGCTTTGCGCAGGTTGCTACTGGCCTGAATTTCCAGTGCTTGCTGAAAGTGTGCAGTGCTGTAAATCTGCGGGCGCTGCAAAAAGCTATGCAACACCTGTTTGCGCTTGAAACCGTAAATCAGCTTGGGCACCCAACTGTATTCGGCGCGTACTTGCTCGTCATATTCTGCAAAGCGTTCGGGGCTGGCGCCCAGAATGGCCAGGTCAATATCGACCAGCAACTGAGCATCTGAATCCACAGGCGTGGCAGTGTGGCAGGTAGCCATGATGAGGGCGTGCATTCGCTGGCAGAGCGCATCGCTGGCACCGCTGTGCTGCAGGGCGTTCACTGCCCATTGTGCACTGCGCAGCTCGTTGTCTTGGGCTTTGACTTCATAGACGGCATCGTGAAACCACAGTGCCAGCTCCATTTCGGCGGGCTGTTGAGCCAGATGCTGCACCGCGTCGAAATGCATCAGGCATTCGCCCAGATGCTGCAGCGTGTGGTAGTGGCGCTGGGGCTCTGAATAGGCAACCAGCAATTGCTCCATCAGCCCTTCGGCAGGCTCCAACTGCAAGCCTTGCCAGGCGCGTTGCCACGAGACTTTGAACGAGGCTGGGTCGGCAGTTTTCATGGGATGGCCTTCGAAAAATAATTTCAGGAAAACAGGCTGCAGCGCACGCCCATCAAGCGACTCACCCAAAAAATTGATAGCAAACCACGATGGCGGCCACCACGCCTGCCAGTTCGGCCACCAGTGCACAGGGCACGGCATGGCGGGCGCGCTGAATGCCTACGGCGCCAAAGTACACGGCCAGCACGTAGAAGGTGGTTTCGGTGCTGCCTTGCACGGTGGCGGCGACCAGGGCAGCAAAGCTGTCCACGCCTTGGCTTTGCATGGTTTCGATCAGCATGGCGCGGGCGGCGCTGCCCGAAAACGGTTTGACCAGCGCCGTGGGCAGCGCATCGACAAAGCGGGCATCCATGCCCACGGCATCTACCGCCCAGCGAATGGCAGACAGCACATATTCCAGCGCCCCCGAGGCGCGAAACACGCCCACGGCGCAGAGCATCGCCACCAGATAGGGCAGCAGGCCCTTGGCCACATCAAAGCCTTCCTTGGCGCCTTCGATAAAGCTGTCGTACACGGCAACCTTCTTCCAGGCACCCATGGCGACAAACAGCACGATCAGCGCGAACAAGGTGAGATTGCCCAGCAGTGACGACAGCTGTGCTAGGGCCGCAGCGCTGAGCGTGGTCAAAAACGCCATGAATCCCGCCAGCAGCAGAGCCACGGGCAGCAGATAGGCCAGCACCACGGGGCTGAAGATGGGCAGGCGCTGCACCAGCGCCACGCTGAACAGGCCCACTAATGTGGAGGCAGAAGTGGCCAGCAAGATGGGCAGGAACACCAGCGTAGGGTCGGGCGCGCCTTGCTGCATGCGGTACATGAAGATGGTGACGGGTAGCAGCGTCAGCGAGGAGGCGTTGAGCACCAGAAACAGAATCTGCGCATTGGTGGCGGTGTCCGGGCTCGGGTTCAGCTCCTGCAGCGCGCGCATGGCTTTGAGGCCCATGGGCGTGGCCGCGTTATCCAGACCCAGGCCGTTGGCCGCAAAGTTCAGCGTAATCAGGCCCAGAGCAGGGTGGCCGCGCGGCACCTCGGGCATGAGCTTGGCAAACAGCGGGCCCAGCACCTTGGCCAGCCATTCGACGATGCCGGCTTTCTCGGCAATGCGCAAAAATCCCAGCCACAGCGTCAGCGTGCCAAACAGCAGCACCATGACCTCGACCGAGAGCTTGGCCATGGCAAACAGCGATTGCACCATGGCCGTAAAGACGTCGGCCTGACCACCCATCAGCCACTGCGCCAGCGCCGCAACGGCCGCCACCAGAAAGAAACCCAGCCACAAGGCATTGAGCATAGATCACGCGTTTTGTTTTGATTGATCCGGCATTGTGACGCTGTATGCGAGGCTTGAAGTGGCTCATGGAGCCGGCAATACGCGCAGCAATTGCCCGTCGGGTGAGTCGGTGAGCAGATACAGCAGGCCGTCCGGGCCTTGGCGCACATCGCGAACGCGCTGGCCCAGGCGGGGCAGCAGCATCTCGCTGGCGGTGAGCTTGCCATCGGTAATCTGCAGGCGTTGCAGCTGCATGGCCTTGAGCGCGCCTGTGATGAAAGAGCCTTTCCAGGCCAAGCCATAGCGCTCACTGTTCAGATAGGCGAGCCCCGAGGGGGCGATAGAGGGTGCCCAGTAATGCCGGGGCTGCTCCATGTCTGCCTTTTCGGTGATGCCGGCGCCGATCTTGCCTCCGCCATAGTTTTCGCCATAGGTAATGACGGGCCAGCCGTAATTCTTGCCTGGTGCGATGTGGTTGAGCTCATCGCCGCCTTGCGGTCCATGCTCGGTCATCCAGAGTTCGTCGCCCGGCCCCAGTGCTGCACCCTGGCTGTTGCGGTGGCCATAGCTCCAGATCTCGGGCAGGGCAGGAGGCTTGCTTGCAAACGGGTTGTCGCGCGGTACGCTGCCGTCTTTGTGGATGCGAACGATCTTGCCCAGGTGGGTTTGCAGGTTCTGCGCATCGTGCATGGCCTTGTAGCGCTCGCCCAGAGTCAGAAACAGAGAGCCGTCGGGCTTGCCATTGAGCTTGCGCTCCACAATGCGACAACCAAAGTGAAGAGCCGAGGCGATCTTGGGGCGTTGGCGGAACAGCAATTGCACGTCCTCTAAGGCCGTGGCATCTGAGGAAAGCCTGGCCTTGGCTAGGGCTGTGCTGTTCTTGCCTCGATCGGCGTCTTTTCCTGGCTCGGAAAAACAAAAATACAGCTGGCGATTGCGTGCAAAGTCGCTGTCCAGCACTACATCCAGCAAGCCTCCTTGGCCTTCAGTGGCCATGGCAGGCAGACCTTGCAGTGGTGCATTGAGTCTGCCGTCGACTTGCACAATGCGCAGACGACCGGGCCGCTCGGTCACCAGAAAGCGCCCGTCAGGCAAGAATGCCAGCGCCCAGGGGTGTTCCAGCCCGGTCGCGACGGTCTGGAGGCGCAATTCTGGGGCCGCGTAGGCCTGAGCTGCGAACAGCGCCAGCGCGCTGCAACTGAGTACGTGAGCGGTGAGGCGGTACATGGTTTTCTCCTGGAGATGCACGCAGCGGCTTGCCACTTGCCTGTATTTGTGACCCGGACTTGATGTAGCCTGCCGACACAAGATGGCGGGCAGGTGTATAAATCCGGCTTTTGCTCGCCGCAGTTTTGGCGAGCAGCCTGTGAGCACAGCGCAGGCTTGGACCATATTCAACAAGGAACGCAGCCATGGGCGCGCAATGGAAAGCAAAGGGCAAGGCGCTGGTCGCCGATGCCAAGGGTAAGCTGTTTGGCAAGCTGGTCAAGGAAATTACCGTCGCAGCCCGCCTGGGTGGCGGTGATGTGACGGCCAATTCGCGTCTGCGCATGGCGGTGGAAGCGGCCCGCAAGGCATCCATGCCCAAGGACACGCTGGACCGCGCGATCAAGAAGGGATCTGGGGTTGGCGCTGATGCCGTGAACTACTCCAGCGTGCTGTTTGAGGGCTATGCCCCGCATCGCGTTCCCGTGATGGTGGAGTGCCTGACCGACAACCCCAACCGCACGGCTCCCAATATGCGCGTGTGCTTTCGCAAGGGCCAGATGAGCGCCGTGGCATGGGACTTTGACCATGTGGGCATGATCGAAGGCGAGCCTGAAAACGGTGCCGACGTGGAAATGGCCGCCATTGAAGCAGGCGCCCAGGACTTTGAACCCGGCGATGAAGAGGGCGTGACCCTGTTCATTACCGAGATCGCAGATCTGGATGCCGTCAGCAAGGCGCTGCCCGCTCAAGGCATCAAGGTGCTGTCGGTCAAGCTGGGCTACAAAGCCAAGAATCCTGTGAGCATGGGCAGTCTGTCTGCCGAGCAGCAGGAAGAAGTGCAGGACTTCCTGGCGGGTCTGGAAAACGACGACGACGTGCAGCACGTCTACGCCGGCCTGGTGGACTGAGCGACCTCGCCTTCAGTTGAAAAGAGCGGCCATGTGCTGCTCTTTTTTCATGGGGCGGGCATCTTGGCTTTCTATACTGCAAGCCTGTCGAACTGCCGTTGTCTGCCGTCTCATGCCTTGTTTACCTTGCCGCTCGTCAATCTCTAGCCTTACCGCCATTGCCCTGTCCGCATTACTGCTGACGTCGCCAAAGCTGCATGCGAGCGAGACCCAAGGGAGTGCAGATCAGGCGGCTGAACGCGCCGAGCAGGACACACCTTTTTTCAAGCAGCGCCGCGCTGTGGTCGAGGCGGCCAGGGCCAAGCGCTGGGACGATGCCATAGGAGAGGCGCGCAAGCTGGTAGAGATGACGCAGCCGCGCGGCAACCCTTATGAGCAGCTCGATGCTTCCGAGTTGCTCTACACCTTGCTCTATCAGCAGGGGCAGTATGCGCAGGCCGTATCGCAGACCGATCAGATGATGCGGCAGGCGGCGTCCGATGAGATGGGCCCTGTCAACGGCCAGATGCAGACACTGATTCAGCGCGGCCTGATGGCGGCGGTGATGGCGCACGACAAGGCGGCTCTGAATCGCTATCTGCAGGCACTCAAGCAGGAGAGCAAGCCTTTTGTGCCGCTATGGCAATGGGATACGGAGCGCAACCAGCTGCACTACCAGGCCGCGCAGTTCAGCGTGCCGCTGGTGCAGGGGCGCTGGGTGTTGTTTGGGCTGGAGCCTGCCCAGGATCGCAAGGACATTGCCCAGCTGCAATACATTTATTTGAAGCCCGATGGCAAGCGTCTGCTGGCTCGCATGCGTCTGAGCTACGACGCTCGGCTCAAGGATATGGATGCTGAGACCAAGCGGAAATGGCTGCTTGAAAAGCGCAGCATGCTGGCCAGCGATCAAACCAGCGCGCCAGCCATCAAGCTGCCTGAGCTGCCGTTCACGGACACAGTGCAAATCCAGCAGACCAGCCACGAGAAAAGAGGCGAGGGGCGGCCCGATATCCTGCATCTGGACTGGGCACTGGTGCGCGGTAGCTGGAATCTGACTCTGGGAGTCGAGCAGTTGGGTAGCGAGCGCGATACCGCGCTGCAGCAACTGCCCCAGCTCTGGCAGGCCGTGAAATGGAGCAAAGCCCCTGAGCTGCCGCCGCAGTTGCCGAGCCAGGAGCAGGCGGTGACAAGGGCCTGGCAAACCGACAAGGACTGGCCCAAGGCCGGTCAGCTGGCCCGCGCTGCGCTGTCTGATGCCCAATACCCTGCCGAGCTGGCTCGCCTGAATACGGTGGCAGGCATTGCCGCCTTCAAGGCGGGGCAGCAGGCCGATGCTGGGCGATATCTGGATCAGGCATTGCAAGCCTGGCCCTATGTTGGCCTGTTCAGGCTGGAGTCCGAGCTGATCGACCAGGCCCAGCAATATGGGGCCGAGCTGGCGGCGCGACAGGGGAGAGATGAGGATGCAGCGCGTCTGATGCGTCAGTACCTGCGCAATGCAGGCGGGCTGCAGAATATCTGGGTGCAGGCCAAAGATCCTCAGGTGGCCGAGCTGGAAAACCGCCGCACCGGCATGGTGCTGCCCATGCGTGCGGCGGGCTTTCATCTGCAGGAGCCGCTGGATTCACAGCGCATGATGTACCGCGATTTGATGACCGAGCAGCAGTTGGGCCTGACCATGGGCCTGAAGATCCCTGAGTCTGATGAAGCTCAGGAAAAGCTGCTGCGCACAGCGCTGGAAAAGCAGTTCCGCCTGGAGGCGAGGGCGCTGAAAAAACGCAGCTTCGCGGCGCAAACACGGGCCAAGGACCGCAAGCCAGAAGGCCGTCAGTGGACGTTTGAGGTGAGCGAGCAGGAAAACCTGGCGCAAAGCAAGCCAGGCACAGCGCCTATCAAGCGCGTTGTTTTCTGGATCGTGGACCAGGGCGGTAGCCGCTCCATTTTGCGAGCCTCGGTGGTCACGCCGCGTGACGAAACCCGCGCCGAGCAGCTGGCACAGGCGCTGAGCTGGTAAGGCTGAACTGGTGATATCTGTGCCTAGGTGATCCTGATTTGATAGCTGCTACCACTTGATGGATAAGCTTAAGGGGCTGATTTCATTGAGATTCATTGACCATTGTTCCAGTCTTGGTAGCTAATCAAAAAGGCCGGTTCCAGCACAGATTGTCTGGGGCAGCCCAGGACTTGAGAGCACTGTCATTGCAAGGTGACAGTGCTTTTTTTGTTGCTGCGTCGCGCTATCGGGTGATCGGTGGAGGTTGGTTTTTTGAGTCTGGCGAGTCATTTTTTAAAATAGAATAAGAATAATTCTTACTTCGATATGTATTCGAGGTTGCCGCTATCCGCTCTTTCTCATGTCTTTCACTTCTGCTTGGAGCCGTGCCAATGGCACGCGCTTGACGCCGGCTCGGTCCGCTTTTTTCAATCACTGCACTCCATCCATTCTGGCTTGTGCCATCACAGCGTTAATCGGCTCGTCTGCCCTGGCGCAGCAGGCCCGCGACTTGACGCCCGAGCAGCCGCAGGAAGCGAAAGAATTGCCAGAAGTGCATGTGACCGCAGACCGCATCGAAGCGCGTGTCTATGACCGCGAGGAAATGGATGCCACGCCCGAAGGCAACCGGGATCTGACGTCGCTCATCAGCAATCACCCGGCAGTGCGGCTGGACTCCAGCATCAGCAAGAGCGGCAACCGGGGTTCCTTGGCTCCTGAGTCCTTTTCGGTTCACGGCGAGAGTCCCTATCAAAACCAGTACCTGATCGATGGCATCAGCGGCACCAACGCCATCAATCCGCAGGAGTCGCAGCTGGGTCTGCAGGTAGGACGTGTTCCAGGCTTCGCTCAGGCCTACAACATTGATACGGACTTGGTGGATCAGGTGCAGGTGTATGACAGCCGCGTTCCGGTGGAGTTTGGCAAATTCCTTGGTGGCGTGGTGGATGCGCGCATCAAAACGCCCGTTGGCAGCAACACAATCAGCCTCAAGCGCAGCTTCAACAGCTCCAACCTGACGCAGCAGCAAATGCCCGAGGGCTTGCTGGAGGACTGGAGCAATGGTGAGCCGGGTTTCTCCTCGGTCTGGAAAAAACATTTCACCAGCATGCATGGCGACTTTCGCCTGTCGCAGGACACCACGGCGCTGATCTCCTTGTCGCGCCGTGAATCGCAGATTCAGCGTCAGACCAAGGTGCTGGATCTGACGGCTCCGATTCCGAATGGCAAGACCAACAGATTGGAGATGCGCGACTCCAAGGATCAGGTGGACAACCTGATGGCCAAGCTGCATACGAACTGGGGAGGTGGCACATCAAGCAATCTGCTTCTCAAATATTCGGACCGCCAGGAAAACCTGGTCTCCAATACCTCGATGGACAGCTCTTGGGTGAATCGCCAGAAGGCCATGGGCCTGGGCTTTGATCTGAGCCAGCAACTGGACAGCGGTAAGCTGACCGCCACACTGGGCGTGGATCAGCTCGATGCGTCTCGTGAATCGGGCTCCAATGCATTGGTCGTGCAGCAATTTGCCGACAAAAGCCTGTCCACCTACTCTTACGGCGGTTTTGGCACCGAGTCGCTAAAGCAGCGTCAGTACACCTCCAAACTGCAAATGGACTGGAACGGTTTTAGCACCGGGGCCATACAGCACAAGCTATATGCAGGGGCGCAGCTGCAGAGCACCGAGGCGGATTTTGTCCGTGATCAGGATGTTTACTCCATCAGCCAGACCCTTCAGGCCAACGGCTTGCAGAAGGTCAATGTTCGAACGCGCCACCAGGCCGGCAATGTGGGAGTGACCTATATCAGTCTGGGACTGTATGTGTCAGACACCATGTACTGGCGCAACCTTTCGCTCACAACTGCTGCACGGCTGGAACGGGATGACTTTCTGAAAAACAGCAACCTCTCGCCACGTGTACGCCTGGACTGGGACGTAGCAGGTGACGGCGAGACTCAGTTGGGGCTGGGGTGGGCGCGCTACTTTGGCCAGGATCTGCTGGGCTATGCGCTCAATCAAGGCAAAAGCGAGTTGGTGATGCGCGAGATTGTGGGCGGCGTGGCGGTGAATCGCCCCGGCACGATTGCACTGACCCAGTTTGACGGCCTGAAGACCCCGCACTCGGATGAGTGGGCGCTGACGGCCAGCCAGCAGCTCTCACCCATGCTGGAGGCCAGCTTTTCCTATGTGCGCCGTGCCAGCCGCAATGGCCTGACTCAGGCCGGTAGTGCGGCGGCAGGTTATTTCTACGCCAATAGCGCAACCGCAGATACCGAAACAGCCAGCATCAGCCTGCGCACACTCAAACCCTGGAAGGCAGTTGCTGCGCAATGGAGCGGGCGTGTGGATTTCAGCTGGCAGGGTGTCAAGCGCAACCATGACAGCACTCTGGGCTGGGAGGCCAGCGATGAGGCGCCGGATGACGTCATCGAGGTCAATGGCGAGCAGATGCTGCGAAGCGCCAAGCCGGCCAGTGGCTTCAATGTGCCGCGCAAGCTCAGCGCCACCATTAATGGGCGCTGGGCCCAAGCAGGCCTGACGTGGGGCAACCGCATCAATTGGAGTGGCAGCCGCAGCGGCATTGCGTTTCTGGGCAACTACCCTAGTGGCCCGAACAAAGGAATGCCGCGTTATGCATCCAAGCGCCTGCCGTCTTATCTGACCTGGGACACGAGCATCACCTATCAGCCGCACTGGGCCAAGGGGGTGACGCTGAGTCTTGACATCCTCAATGTGCTCAACAAGCAGGTGCCGCTGGCCATTGGCAGCGCGACAGCCGCCAACAATCTGCGCTGGCAGACAGGGCGTGAAATCTGGCTCAATGCGTGCTACCAGTTTTAAGAAAATACGAGTTAAAGCCTTTCTGGATAAGCGCTAACAGCTATCAAATTCATAAAGAATAAAGTCTCCACACGATGAAAAACCGTCTAGCCAACAGACTGCTTGCAAGCGGCTTGATGCTGCTGAGCCTGTCTGGCGCCATGGCGCAAAACACCTCGATCGAAACCAACGCCACCACAAGACTGGCGCAGGGGCGCAGCCCTGACAGTGCGGTGGGACGATTGCTCAATCCCGTCAACAACAGCGCTTTTGAATGTGGCAGGCAGACCGGCTGGGATGCGGCCTGCCTGCGCCAGCGTTATCAGGGCCAGCCGTCGCAATGGCCGCGCCCGGTGGTGGATGCAGGCAAGCAATGGGTGGAGCTGTCCCCCGTGCCCGCCGTTCAGCCGCCCGCCAATGCCAAGGCAAAAGCGAAGCTGGAGCTGGGTACGGCGCTGTTCTTTGATGCCGGCCTGTCGCGCAAGGGAGAGGTGTCTTGTGCCAGCTGTCATCAGTCGGGCAAGTCCTTCAGCGATGGGCGGGCACAGGCAGTGGGTGAAGACAGGCTCATGGGGCGTCGCCGTGCCCAGACGCTGTTTGCTGCGCCGTTTGCCACGCACCTGTTCTGGGATGGGCGGGCGGCATCGCTGGAGGAGCAGGCCAAAGGCTCCATCACCAACCCTTTCGAGATGAACAACACGCTGGCCGAAGCGGTGCGCCATGTGAATGCGCAGCCCGGCTATCACAAGCTGGCCCGGCAGATCTGGGGCCATGAAAAGCTCAGCGAAGACGAGATGGTGCATGCGATTGCCACTTTTGTACGCACCGTGCGCCCGCCGCAGACCGTGGCCGATGCCGTGATTGCTGGCCAGCCACAGCAGCTGACCGATCAGCAGCAACTGGGCCTGCACCTGTTTCGCACCAAGGCGCGCTGCATGAACTGTCATAGCGGGCCGCTGCTGACCGACAACGAGTTCCATGACCTGGGCCTGTCTTTCTACAACCGCCGCAATCAGGATCTGGGCCGGTTTGAAGCGACGCGCGACAAGGCTGACCTGGGCAAGTTCCGCACGCCCAGCCTGCGCGGCGTCAGCCATGCCGGTCCGTGGATGCATAACGGCATGTTTGCCGACCTGCCGGGGCTGATGCGCCTGTACAACGCGGGCATGGGCGTGGTCAGCGGTGATGCTGAAAAAGACCCATACCTGCCACCGAAGTCTGCGCATATTCAGTCTCTGCAACTCAATGCCGAAGAGATTGACGCCTTGGTCGAATGGCTCAAGCTCTTGTAAATTTGATAGCTGCTAGCGCTTGATGGGTATATGTTTGATGATGTTTTGATGCTTTTTAGGTGCTGCAGCGTTCATGTAATGGCCTCAGTGATTGAGCCAGTAGCGAGGCGAGATATCTGTCTGATTGAGCTGCAATGAAGAGTGCGGAGGGTACTCTCGCCAGGGCGTAGGGCGCTACCTCAACGCTCTCCACTGCACCCACTGCACCCTCACAGTGTATGTATGCCACACGCTGTGAGGGTGCCGTTCAAATGTGCCCCAGCCTGTCTGATACACAATCAAGTCATTGTCGATGAGGCGTAACTTGCAGCATTTGCAGACAGTACAAATGCAGGTGATCTGGGTACAAGAAACTCGCCTAGCAACGGGTCTCCGTTGTCAAATGGACTGGCCTACTTTGGTTGAAGTCATTTTTTTTGCATCCAGCCTTGCATCATCCCAAGGCCTTTTCCAAGAATGGACTCATTGCCAATAAGCATGTTTTTGACGGCCCCGATGCTTTTGCCAGCCGCGCCGCCGACATTGTCTTCGACTAGGTTCTGCGCGACATCCAGCCCTTGTCCGAGAGCCGAGTCCTTGCCAATCGCTATGTCCTTGGCAATGCCAATGCTTTTTCCGACAGCGCCTCTGACGTTACCTGAGGCCAAGTCCTTGGCAACTCCAAAGCTCTTGTCCAGAAGTACCCCATTGCCCACTGACATGTCTACGGCCATGACAAAGCCTTTTCTCATGGCTTCAGTGAAGTTACCTTGATTCAAGTCTTCTGCGATGCCAAGGCCTTGATCGAGCATCTTGAAATTCTTGCGCACGACTACTACCGCCATGCTCAGGCCTTTTTCAATTGCTGCGTTGCTGTTGCCTCCTTGGGCTGCGCTGAGTATTTGCTGAGCGAATGAGTCGCCCTGACCGGCAGCACGCTGAAGCCACTTCACCGCTTCGGTTTGGTCTTTTGCAATGCCTTGACCTTCTGCCAGCATCGCTCCCAAATTGGACTGGGCGAGCGCATTGCCTAGTTCAGCGGCACGCCGGAATAATTGCAGGGCTTCTGTCGAGTTCTGTGCCACACCCTGGCCGCTTGCCAGCATTTGTCCCAGATAGGTTTGGGCCCGTACATCACCCTTCTCGGCGGCGGCTCGGTACAACTGGACTGCTTCAACGGGGTTGGGCTCTACTCCGCGACCATTAGCAAGCATGAGTCCCAAGTTGGTCTTGGCCTGTATGTGTCCTTGATCAGCTGCTCGTCTGTACCACTGAGCTGCTTCGGCGTGGTTTTGGTCCACGCCTGTGCCTTTTTCCAGCATCGCCCCCAGGTTGAACTGAGCCCGTATATGGCCTTGGGAGGCCGCACGCCTGTACCACTGGGCGGCTTCTGCGTGGTTCTGCTGCACGCCTCGGCCACTGACCAACATATAAGCCAAGTTTGCCTGTGCGAAGGAATTTCCTTGTGTGGCGGCGAGCCGGAATAACCGCGCGGCTTCGGGATCGTTCTTCTCGACACCTGTGCCATTGCTCAGCAGTACTCCCAAGCTATTTTGAGCTCGACCGTTTCCCTTGGTGGCAGCGAGTCGGTACCACTTCGCTGCTTCGGGAAGGTTCTGTGCAATTCCTCGGCCATTGGCCAGCATCACCCCTAAATTGGCTTGTGCTTGGACATACCCCTTTTGGGCTGCACGCTGGTACAACTCGAATGCTTCAGTCTGGTTTTTTTCTACGCCTTGGCCTTCTTCCAGCAAGACACCCAAGTTGTTCTGAGCCAGAGCATTGCCCTGATCGGCCGAAAGCCGATACCAATGAGCTGCTTGTGCTTTGTCTTGATCGAGACCTTGACCATAGTCCAGGCACTGCCCCAGATACGCCTGAGCCCCCGCATTGCCTTGTTCTGCTGCGCGCAGGCTCCATTCAATGGCTTCCTGCTGGTCCGCTTCTACACCGTGACCGTAGTGATACATGATGGCGATGCGAGTCTGGGCAAGCAAATGACCCTGCTCGGCAGCACTTTTGTACCAGTGTGCGGCTTCAGCGATATCTTTTTCTACACCTTGGCCGTACTCGTAGAACTCTGCCAGGCTGGTCTGGGCAGAAGCATGACCTTGCTCTGCTGCGCGTCGATACCACTGGGCTGCGCCTCGGGTCATTAATACTGCCAGGTTGTGCTGTGCTTCTGCATCGCCCTTCTGTGCATCATTGAACAGTTCCACGGGCTGGGCTCCCACCCACAGCGATGCCAGTAAAGATGCCACTCCAATCGTCTTTTTATGAAACCTCACGCTTTGAATCGCACCGGGTTTGGTGGAGGCTAGTTTGTTGAAGTGCAGGCGCTAGCCTGCACGGTATTGGCAACTTGCCGCCAGTAGTTTGCCTCAGCTTCCGCTGGCGGTATATGCCCTATGGACTCCAGCAATCTGCCGTGGTTGAACCAGTGCACCCATTGCAGTGTTGCCAGCTCCAGTGATTCCCGTGTTTTCCACGGCCCTCGCTTATAGATAACCTCTGTTTTGTAAAGACCATTGATGGTTTCGGCCAAGGCGTTGTCATAGGAATCGCCGGTACTGCCCACCGAAGGCATCAGGCCAGCTTCCTCCAAACGCTCTGTGTAGCAAATAGACACATACTGGCTCCCCCTATCGGAGTGGTGAATCAGTTTCGTATCGCTTGAAGGTTGTCTGGCATACAGCGCCTGCTCCAGCGCATCCACCACAAAGTCCGTACGCATGTGGCTGCTGACCCGCCAGCCCACTATGCGGCGGGCATAGACATCAATCACAAAGGCCACAAACATTTGCCCTTGCCATGTTGATATATAGGTGAAGTCTGCAACCCAAAGCTGGTCAGGGCGCTGGGCTGTGAACTGGCGGTTGACCAGGTCTAGCGGGCTTGGCCGTGCCACATCTGGGCGTGTCGTACGTACCTTCTTGCCTCGCCTTGCACCTTCAAGGCCCAGCTTGCGCATCAGGCGTTGCACTGTGCAGCGGGCAATCGGCAAACCCTCTCGGTGCATCTGCTTCCAGACTTTGACGATGCCATACACCTGCCAATTGGCATGCCACACCCGTTGAATATGACTGCAACGTTCTTCATCTGATTGGCTGCGCTTGCAGCGCAGCCAAGGGCAGTTTCTTTGTTGAACCCTGCGCCTGTAGCCCGATGGGGCAATTTGCAGCAACCTGCAAATTGGCTCGACCCCATAGGCATCACGATACTGGTCTACAAAGTCAATTAACTCTTGATGCGACGGTCCAGCTCCGCCTGCGCAAAAAAAGCGCTCGCAGCCTTGAGGATGTCATTGGCACGGCGCAGTTCCTTGTTCTCTCGCTCAAGTTGTTTGAGCCGCTCACGTTCATCCGTGGTCAATCCTGGGCGTTGGCCTGCATCTATTTCTTTGCGCTGCACCCACCCATGCAGGGTGCTGACCGAGCAACCTATCTTGGGGGCAATCGATTCACACGCACCCCACAGTGATGCGTAATCCGCTTGGCATTCCTGCACCAAACGTACGGCACGTTCACGTACCTCAGGGCTAAAACGAGCAGCTTTAGTGTTCATGACTCAATCCTCTCAGGAGTTGAGCCTCCACGGAAGCCGGTGCGATTCACTTTATCTCCTAGTTTCTAGTCTTTGTCGTAGAGAGTGATTTTCTGTCAAAAAGATACTATTTGTTAATTGATGTGTGCAAATGTTTTATTAATAGGAGTGGAGAGGCAACGCATTTCAAGTTGCATGCGTTTAATCGCTAAAGAATATGAGATTCAAAATTAGCCAGAACTGGACATGAAAGTGGCGCCAGTTTTTGAGTCAGTAATCAGCAGCTGGGCGAAATATCGGTCCGTAAAAAATAGACAGTGACTCAGGGTAAGCGAGGAGAGAGCTGGAAACCTCAAGACACAGTGCACATACAGCGCAGGCTTAGCGGTCAATGTGGCGAAGCACGACGAGTGCAATGGCGCAGAGTCGGTCAAGAGTCAGCAAATAAAAAAGCCTCGAGGTGTAAACCTCGAGGCTTTTTGTCTGGGAGCGAGCAGGGCGCTTATTTGGTGCCGAAGATGCGGTCGCCTGCATCACCCAGGCCGGGCAGGATGTAGCCGTGGCTGTCCAGCTCGCGATCCACGGCGGCGGTGTAAATGTCCACGTCGGGGTGGGCGGCCTGCATGGTCTTGACGCCTTCGGGGGCCGCCAGCAGGCACATGAACTTGATGGACTTGGGAGCGCTCTTGTCCTTGAGCTGCTGCACGGCGGCGACGGCGGAGTTGCCGGTGGCCAGCATGGGGTCGACCACGATCACATCGCGCTCGCACATGTTCTCGGGCATCTTGTAGTAGTACTCGACGGGCTTGAGCGTCTCGGGGTCGCGGAACAGGCCGATGTGGCCGATGCGCGCACCGGGCACTACGTTGAGCATGCCGTCCAGGAAACCGTTACCCGCGCGCAGGATGGAGACCAGAGCCAACTTCTTGCCATCAATGACCTTGCCGGTCATCTTTTCCATGGGGGTTTCGATTTCAATATCTTGCAGCGGGAAGTCGCGTGTCAGCTCATAGGCCATCAGCGTGGACAGCTCGCCCAGCATGCGGCGAAAGCTGTTGGTGCTGGCTTCCTTGCGGCGCATCAGCGTCAGTTTGTGCTGGACCAGAGGGTGGTCGATCAAATGCAAAGTGCTCATGTTCTTGGTCTTTGTGTTGAAGGCAGGCGCAGTCGCTTATGGCAGCCATGTCTGCGGAAATAGGGGAGAACGGGATGCGGAGTCATTCGCAACAGGCGTTATTTTCGCTGTCACTCGGATAGCAGGCTGGCAAAACGCGCTAAATCCACATTGCCACCGCTGATCACAATGCCTACGCGTTTGCCCTGCAGGGGCAGGCCGCCGTGAATGGCCGCTGCCAGCGAGAGTGCGCCGGTGGGTTCAACCACGATTTTCATGCGTTCGGCATAAAAGCGCATGGACTCTATCAATTGGGGGTCGCTCACGGTCAGAACCTCGCTGACGCGCTGCTGGATGATGGCGAAAGTGATATCGCCAGGAGCCTGGGTCTGAGCGCCATCGGCAATGGTGCGTGGCGTGGGGATTGGGACGATATGGCCTGCGCGCAGCGATTGCTGCACATCATTGCCGGCTTCAGGCTCCACGCCGATGACCTGACACCGGGGGGCGAGCGCATTGGCTGCCAGCAGACTACCCGAGAGCAGGCCACCGCCGCCCAGGCAGACAAAAAGGTAGTCCAGGTCGGGCTGCTCCTGCAGCAGCTCCATTACCGCCGTGCCCTGGCCAGCAATTACATCGCGGTGGTTGTAGGGCGGGATCAGCGTCATGCCGCGCTCGGCGGCCAGTTTGGCGGCAATGGCTTCGCGGTCTTCGCTAAAACGGTTGTAGGTGACGACCTGGGCACCGTAGCCGCGTGTGGCGGCCATTTTGGAGGCGGGGGCATCTTCGGGCATGACGATCAGGGCCGGCATGTCCAGCAGCTGCGCCGCGTGGGCAATGGCCTGGGCATGGTTGCCCGAGGAAAAGGCCAGCGCACCGCCCTTGCGCTGCTCGGGGGTGAACTGGGACAGGGCGTTGTAGGCACCACGAAACTTGAAAGCGCCGATGCGCTGCAGGTTCTCGCACTTGAAGAACAGGCGCGCGCCCAGTTGCTCGTCCATGGTGCGGCTGGTCAGCACGGGTGTGCGGTGGGCGACGCCTTGGAGGCGCAGGGCCGCCGCAGCAACGTCGTCATAAGTGGGCAAGGCAGGCGAGGAGGTGTTTGTGGTGCTCATGGCAGTACAGGCTGGTGTAGAGACTGAAACCATGATAACGGTGCATCGACCAGCTTCGCCTGATGCAGCGCAGCTGCTTTACATGACTGCGGGGAGAGCATCCGGGCAAGGTCTGGCGTGCGATAGATACACATTGAAAATATCAGTAAAAAAGCCTTTAAACCCTTTTCCTGCAAGCGCTAGTAGCTATGAAATCAGGACTCTTTACCTGGCTTTGGCGTGGCAGGCGCAAATGCACGCAGCGGCTCCAGCGGTGCAAAGTCGCCTGTGCGCCTGTGCGCTTGGCCTGCATGGCGCTGACAGCTTCCATCACATGGCGGTTGCTCCAGATTCCGCTTTGTACCCAGCCCATCTGCTGCAGCGAGTCGGCAACGCTGTGGTCGCGCGCATAGTTGATAGCTTGCTTGCTGCCCCAGATGGCAATGGGCGGCTTGGCCGCAATTTCCTGGGCACAGGCCAGCGCTGCGGTGACGCTGGCTTCATGGCTCTCATAAACAGCATTGACCAGGCCGTGGCTGGCCGCTTCCTGGGCGCTCATGCGCCTGCCGGTATAGGCCAGCTCCTTGACGATGCCCAGGGGCATAAGCTTGGGCAGGCGCTGCAGACTGCCCAGGTCGGCCGTCATGCCGATATTGATTTCCTGGATGCAGAAGAATGCCTCGGCGCTGGCATAGCGTATGCAGGCCGTAGCCACGAGATCCAGCCCGCCGCCCACGCAGCCGCCCTGAATGGCACAGATCACAGGCATGCGCAGTGCCTCGATCTTGTTGAAGGTGGCCTGCAACTGAGCCAAGGCGTCGATGATGGCGGCGCGCCCTTCGGGGGTGCGGTCGTTGGGCGCAAAGTGGGGGTCGGCAAAGGTGTCCAGGGCCATGCCCGCACAGAAATGCTTGCCAGTGCTGCTGATGACCAGGGCGCGGGCAGTGCCACTGCGGTGAAGCTCATCCAGCACTGCGTCCAGCTCCTGCCAGAGCTTGGGGTTCAGAGTGTTGAAGGCGTCGGGGCGATTGAGCACCAGATGGGCAATGTGATCGCTTTGCTCCAGCCGAAAGCAACTCAGCTTCATAGCGGGCAAAGCATCGTCCGATGCAGTGTAGGGGGTAGTGGTGTGGGGGCTGGATGGTGTGTGCGACATGGCACAGATGGTGGCCCGGTGCTGGGATGGATGGAAGTCCCCGGTGTGACTGGGCTTCTCGGTAATTTCCCCGGTTGGCAATGAAAAAGGCCTGCAAGGCAGGCCTGTCAAGCGCAAGTAGCTATGAATTTAGCGCTTCTTGTTGCCCAGAATGCCACCCAGCACGCCGCGCAAAATTTCCTTGCCCAGATTGTTGCCCATGGTGCGCATGGTGGACTTGGCCATGGTCTGCACCAGCCCATCGTGCTGGCCGCCGCGCGGGCCGGTGCGGCCGAACAGCAGCTCTTTGAGACCATCCATCATGGTGTCCGATGCTGCGCCTTGCTGAGCAGCTCCGGCAGCTGCAGGTGCTTCGCCGGGCTTGGCGGGGGTAGCGCTGTCCGCACGGCCCTTCAGCATCTCGAAGGCTGATTCGCGATCCACGGCCTCTTCATACACACCGGCGACCAGCGAGCTGCTGATCAGCGCCTGGCGCTGCTCGGCCGTAATTGGACCCAGCTGGCTGCCGGGAGGAATCACGAAGACGCGCTCCGTCACGCTGGGGCGGCCTTTTTCGTCGAGGAAGCTGATCAGCGCCTCGCCCACGGCCAGCTCGGTGATGGCGGCGGCAATGTCCAGACCCGGGTTGGGGCGCATGGTGGATGCGGCCGACGAGACGGCCTTCTGGTCGCGCGGGGTAAAAGCGCGCAAGGCATGTTGCACGCGGTTGCCCAGCTGGCCCAGTACGGAGTCGGGAATGTCCAGCGGGTTCTGGGTGACGAAATACACGCCCACACCCTTGGATCGCACCAGACGCACGACCAGTTCGATACGCTCGATCAGCACCTTGGGTGCGTCGTTGAACAGCAGGTGGGCCTCGTCGAAGAAAAAGACCAGCTTGGGTTTTTCAGGGTCGCCGATTTCGGGCAGTTGCTCGAACAGCTCGGACAGCAGCCACAGCAAAAAGGTCGAGTACAGGCGCGGCGCGTTCATCAGCTTGTCGGCGGCCAGCACATTGATGACGCCCATGCCGTTGGCGCCGGTCTGCATCAGGTCGTTGATGTCGAGCATGGGCTCGCCAAAGAACTTGTCTCCGCCCTGGCTCTCAATGGTCAGCAGGCCACGCTGGATGGCGCCCACGCTGGCGGCGCTGATGTTGCCGTACTGCGTGGTGAACTGCTTGGCGTTGTCGCCCACAAAGGTGAGCATGGCGCGCAGGTCCTTGAGATCCAGCAGCAGCATGCCGTTGTCATCGGCAATCTTGAAGACCAGTGTGAGCACGCCCATCTGCGTGTCGTTCAGGTTCAGCATGCGGCCGATGAGCAGGGGCCCCATGTCCGAAATGGTGGCGCGCACCGGGTGGCCTTGCTCCCCGAACACATCCCAGAGCGTGGTGGGGCAGGCCAGGGGTTCTGGCAGCTCAATGCCTCTATCCTTGAGCGAAGCGGCGAGCTTGTCGCCGACTTTGCCGTTTTGGCTGATGCCGCTTAAATCGCCTTTGACGTCGGCCATGAAAACGGGCACGCCAATTTGTGAGAAGCTCTCAGCCAGTTTTTGCAGGGTGACGGTTTTGCCGGTGCCTGTCGCTCCGGTGATCAGGCCATGCCGATTGGCCAGTCCGGGCAGCAGGGCACATTCTGTGGCAGAGTGCTGGGCAATCAATAAGGGTGAAGCCATTTCGGGTTTCCTCTGAGGGGGGCTTACAGTCAAAAGTAAAATCTCACCCGCTAGGTTAAATCAAATATCAAAGGATTCCCTGTGGCAGGACACAGCAAATGGGCCAACATCCAGCACCGCAAGGGTCGCCAGGATGAAAAGCGCGGCCGTATCTGGACCCGCATCATTCGTGAAATCATGGTGGCAGCCCGTCAGGGCGGCGGTGATCTGACGGCCAACCCACGTCTGCGACTGGCGGTGGACAAGGCCAAGGCGGCCAACATGCCGGCCGACAATATCAAGCGCAACATCGACAAGGCCACCGGCAATCTCGATGGCGTGACCTACGAAGAAATTCGCTACGAAGGCTATGGCATCGGCGGTGCGGCCATCATCGTCGACACAATGACGGACAATCGCGTACGTACGGTGGCCGAGGTTCGCCATGCTTTTAGCAAGCATGGCGGCAATATGGGCACCGAAGGCTCGGTGGCTTTCCAGTTCAAGAATGTGGGGCAGATTCTGTTTGCTCCCGGCACGGACGAAGAAAAAGTCATGGAGCTTGCCCTGGAAGCCGGAGCCGATGACGTGATTACCGATGACGAAGGTGGCATTGAAGTGCTGACCACGCCCGGCGACTTTGAAGCGGTGCGCGATGCACTGCAAGCGGCAGGCTTGACTCCGGACATGGCAGAAGTGACCATGCGCCCCGAAAACACCATTGCCCTTGAAGGCGACGACGCAGCTCGCATGCAGAAGCTGCTGGACATGATTGAAGACTTGGATGACGTTCAGGACGTCTACCACAACGCAGACCTATGAAAATTCTTGTGATTGGCGGCGGTGGCCGTGAGCACGCTCTGGCGTGGAAATTGGCCGAATCGCCCAAGGCGACCAAGGTGTATGTGGCTCCCGGCAACGGTGGCACGGCCTTGGCCGGAGGCAAGCTGGAGAACCTCAACATCACCGATGTAAAGGCCTTGCGCGAATGGGCTCAAGCCGAAAAGATCGCGGTGACCGTGGTGGGCCCAGAAGCCCCGCTGGCAGCCGGAGTGGTTGATGAGTTCCGTGCCCATGGCCTGAAGATTTTTGGCCCGACCAAGCAAGCTGCCCAGCTGGAGTCGTCCAAGGCTTTCTCCAAGGACTTCATGGCGCGCCATGGCATTCCTACGGCGCAATACGAAACCTTCACCGATCCCGTCGCCGCCCATGCTTATGTGGATCGCCTCGGGGCACCCATCGTCGTCAAGGCCGACGGTCTGGCTGCCGGCAAGGGCGTGGTCGTGGCCATGTCGCTGCAGGAAGCTCACGATGCCGTGGACTTCATGCTGGTGGACAACAAGTACGGCGTGGCCCATAACGAAGGTGGTGCGCGCGTGGTGATCGAGGAGTTCCTCGATGGCGAAGAGGCCAGCTTCATCGTGCTGTGCGACGGCAAGAGTGCGCTGGCGCTGGCTACCAGCCAGGATCACAAGCGCCTCAAGGATGATGACCAGGGGCCCAATACAGGTGGCATGGGTGCTTACTCGCCCGCTCCGGTGGTGACGGCCGATGTGCATCACCGCGCCATGCGCGAGATCATTCTGCCCACCATCCGTGGCATGGAAAAAGACGGCATCACCTACACCGGCTTCCTGTATGCGGGTCTGATGATCGACAAGGCCGGCCAGTTGAAAACGCTGGAGTTCAACTGCCGCATGGGTGACCCTGAGACTCAGCCCATCATGATGCGCCTCAAGAGCGATCTGGTCGATGTGATGCTGGCAGCCACTGAAGGCAAGCTCGATCAGCTGGAGCTGCAGTGGGATCGTCGCACCGCTCTGGGCGTGGTCATGGCCGCTGCCGGCTACCCAGAAGCCCCCCGCAAGGGTGATGTCATCACCGGCCTGCCTGCAGCAGCCGACGATGCGATGGTCTTCCACGCTGGAACACAGCTGAATGACGAGGGTCTGCCCGTGACCAGCGGTGGTCGCGTGCTGTGCGTGACTGGCCTGGCCGATAGCGTCAAGCAGGCGCAGCAGAAGGTGTATGACGTGGCACGCGGCATCCATTTCGATGGTGCTCAGTACCGCCGCGACATTGGCTTTCGTGCCGTGAAGAAGGCTGACTGATGACGCAGAACTCCTCAACTTCCGTGGCTGACCAGTTGCCTGCAACCGAGGTTCGTGAGTACCTGATGGGACTGCAGGCCCGAATCACCGAAGCGCTGGAAGCGATTGAAGGTGAGGAGGGCGCACGCTTTCTGGCCGATGCCTGGCACAAGGCTCCCGGCGAGAAGCTGCAGGGCGACGGCATCACCAAGATCATGGAAGGTGGTCGTGTGTTTGAGCGCGCAGGCTGTGGCTTCTCGCATGTGCGCGGGCCGCAATTGCCTCCCTCGGCCACTCAGCACCGCCCTGAGCTGGCGGGTGCTCCGTTTGAAGCCATGGGCGTGTCGCTGGTGTTTCACCCGCGCAACCCCATGGTGCCTACGGTGCACATGAATGTGCGCATGATCTCCGCCGGTCATGAAGGCCAGCCCAAGACCTGCTGGTTTGGCGGCGGCATGGATTTGACGCCGGTGTACGGCTTTGAAGAAGATGCCGTGCATTTCCATCAGGCTTGCAAAGATGCGCTGGTGCCGTTCGGCGATCAGCTCTATCCGCGCTTCAAGACCTGGTGCGATGAGTACTTCTTCCTGAAGCACCGCAACGAGCAGCGTGGCATTGGCGGCATCTTTTTCGATGACTTCAGCGAGCTGGGTCAGCGAGGCAGTTTTTCCATGCTGCAGTCGGTGGGCGATGCTTTCCTGAAGGCCTATTTGCCCATCGTGGAGCGCCGCCAGAATGCGCAGTACACGCAGCAGCAGGTGGACTTTCAGCGCTATCGCCGTGGCCGCTATGTGGAGTTCAATCTGGTCTGGGATCGTGGAACGCATTTTGGTTTGCAGTCCGGAGGCCGTACCGAGTCCATCTTGCTGTCCATGCCGCCCCATGCGGACTGGAGCTATCAGCGGGAAGATGCGCCAGGAACTCCCGAGCGTGAGTTGCTCGACAAGTTCCTGATCCGCCGCGACTGGCTGTAAGGCGACAAATCCTTGCTGATTACGTGCATAAAGCCCTGTCAGCAAGGAAATCTCTAGAAAACTATAATTTCCATAGCTGGATGCGCAATCATCAATTGGCGCATCAACCTTTTTCAATGCGTGAAAAGCTCAGGTCTTGTACGGACCGTACGCTTACGCTAACCCAGCCCTGATACGGGTGTGGCGCGGCACACGCTATATTGATCCCATCATTTACTGATCCCATCGCCTGATGACCACCTCCACCAAATCGGATTCCGCAGCCAAGCGCGACGTCACCAAACTCCAGCGAGCCATCGTTGACGGTCTCGAAGACGTCAAGGCCCACGACATCCAGGTGTTCAACACCGAAGCGCTGTCCCCGCTGTTCGAGCGCGTGATCGTGGCCTCGGGTACCTCCAACCGCCAGACCAAGGCCCTTGCCTCCAGCGTGCGCGAAGCCGTCAAGGATGCCGGCTTTCCTGTGCCTCGCCAAGAAGGTGAGCAAAACGGCGAGTGGATCATCGTGGACTGCGGAACCGCTGTTTGCCACATCATGCAGCCTGCCATTCGCCAGTACTATCGCCTGGAAGAAATCTGGGGTGAGACACCGGTGCGTATGAAGCTTGGTGCTGCCAAGCCCAAGCCCGCCGAATTGGCTGCCAAGAAGCTGGCTGCCAAGATGGCTGTGGAAAAGGCCGCTGCAGAAAACACCGTGGTCGAGAAAAAGCCTGCTGCCAAGAAGGCTGCAGCCAAAAAGCCAGCGACCAAGTCTGCGGCTGCGGCAAAGCCTGCAGCCAAGAAGCCCGCTGCCAAGTCTGCGGCTGCCAAGACGGTCAAGACCGTGGTCGTCAAGCCCAGCACACCTCGCACCGCCAAGTCTGCTGAGGCCAAGCCCGCTGCCAAGCGTGCTCCCCGCGCCAAGGCTTAAATGAAGCTGATCATCGTGGCCGTAGGTCTGCATGTGCCCGATTGGGCGCAGACAGCCTACGACGATTACGCCAAGCGCTTTCCACCCGAGCTCAAGGTCGAACTCAAAGCCGTCAAGACCGAGCCACGTGGCTCCAAGACGCTGGAGACCTTGTATGCGGCCGAGCGCAAGCGTATCGAGGCGGCCATTCCTCGCGGCACCCGTATCGTGGTGCTGGATGAGCGCGGTACGAACCTGACCACCAAGGCACTGGCTCAGCGCCTCAAAGGCTGGCAGCTGGAGAGCGACGATGTGGCCTTGATTATTGGTGGCCCGGACGGTCTGGACCCCGAGTTCAGAGCGCTGGCGCATGAGCGCATCCGCCTGTCTGACCTGACCTTGCCCCACGCCATGGTGCGTGTGCTGCTGATTGAGCAGTTGTATCGTGCCTGGTCGGTCAATGCCGGACATCCCTATCACCGCGAGTGATACGCCTGCAATTCGCGCTGCGTGCAATTTCACGCGGTGCGTGATACTATGATTTTGATAGCCGTTTGCGCTTGATACATAAGCGCTGACGGCCTTTTTCATTCAAAGTCATGACGCCCTTTATCTACCTCGCATCCCAAAGTCCTCGCCGTCGTCAGCTGCTGGAGCAGTTGGGGGTGGCGCATGAGTTACTGCTGCCCAATGCAGCGGGTGATATTGCCGAGGATGCCGAGGCCATAGAGGCAGAGCGCAAAGGTGAAGCCCCGCGTGACTATGTGCAGCGCGTGACAGAAGGCAAACTTGAGGCCGCCGTGGCGCGCCATGCACGTCGCGGGTTGGCAGCTGCCCCCATTCTGTGCTCCGACACTACGGTTGCACTGGGTATGCAGATTCTGGGTAAGCCCGAGGACGAGGCGGATGCGCGCCGCATTCTGCGCTTGCTTTCGGGCACGGAGCATGAGGTGTTGACTGCCATCGCGATGCAAAGTGGAGCTCAGCGTCTACAGGCCTTGTGTGTCTCGACAGTTCACTTTGCACCCATGAGCGAAGCTCAGATTGATGCCTATGTGGCGTCTGGTGAGCCCATGGGCAAGGCTGGCGCCTATGGCATACAGGGCAGGGCGGCAGCACATATTGCACAAATTCGCGGCAGCTATTCAGCCATCATGGGATTGCCGGTCTATGAAACTGCCCAGTTGCTGCGCCAGCTGGGCTGGTCACTCTGAGGCCTAGCCAAGACCTGGTACATAACAAGGCTCCTGAACTCAGCGCAGGCTTGGGACTCCAACCCGCTAGGGTTGCTTAGCATGCTGGCCGTCTTGCGCCTGCCATGTGGGCGTCGCACACTGGGTGCAGCCGAATTGCAAGACCTATAAAGAAAGAACGACAGTCAATGCAGCAAGATATTCTGATCAACTGGTCGCCTCAGGAAACGCGGGTGGCGATCGTCGAAAACGGTGCTGTGCAGGAATTGCACATGGAGCGCCCGTTGGAGCGAGGGCTGGTGGGCAATATCTACCTGGGCAAGGTCTCGCGCGTGCTCCCAGGCATGCAGTCGGCTTTCATCGATATTGGTTTGGAGCGTGCGGCCTTCTTGCATGTGGCCGATGTGTGGCAGCGTCAGGACAATGGCGAAGCCCCCATGTTTGCGCGCAAGGATCAGCCCCTGGTTCCTATCGAAAAACAGGTGTTTGAAGGCCAGTCCATCATGGTACAGGTCATCAAGGACCCCATAGGTACCAAGGGTGCACGCCTTTCCACGCAGATCAGTGTGGCCGGGCGCTTGCTGGTGTTCTTGCCGCAGGACGACCATATCGGCATCTCCCAGAAGATTCCGCAAAATGAACGCGATGTCTTGCGCGCACGCCTGCAGGAGTTGGTGGGTACCAAGGAGGGCGGCGGTGGCGGAGGCTTCATTCTGCGTACGAACGGAGAGGAGTCCAGTGATGCTGAGCTGGCCGATGACATCCGTTATCTGCGCAAGACTTGGGCACGCATCAAGGATGCGGCGCAAAAGTTGCCGGCCATGTCGGTGCTGCATCAGGACCTGAATCTGCTGCAGCGTGTGCTGCGAGATCTGGTGGGAGAAAACACTCAGAGCATTCGCATTGATTCTCGTGAGCAGTTCGCGCTGCTCAAGAACTTCGGGCAGGAATACATGCCGGCGGCGGTGCCCAAGCTGCAGCTGTACAAGGGCGAGCGTCCTATTTTTGACCTGTACTCCATTGACGAAGAAATTGCGCGAGCACTGGGGCGTCGAGTCGACTTGAAGTCCGGTGGCTACTTGATTGTTGACCAGACCGAGGCGCTGACGACTATCGATGTGAACACCGGAGGTTATGTTGGTGCGCGCAATTTCGATGAGACTATTTTTAAGACGAATCTTGAAGCCGCACATGCCATTGCGCGTCAGCTGAGACTACGCAATCTGGGGGGCATCATCATTGTGGATTTCATCGACATGGTGCGGGAAGATCACCAGAGTGAAGTGCTCTCCGAGTTCCGTCGCCAGTTGGGGCGTGACCGAGTCAAGACCATGGCAGGAGGCTTTTCGCAACTGGGCCTGGTTGAGATGACGCGCAAGCGCACGCGTGAGTCTCTGGCCCACATGCTGTGTGAGCCCTGCACAGCCTGCTCTGGCAAGGGCAACGTCAAGACGGCGCGCAGTATTTGCTACGAAGTGCTGCGCGAGATTTTGCGTGAGGCCCGCCAGTTCAACCCCCATGAGTTTCGTATTGTGGCTTCGCCCAAAGTGGTGGAAATGTTCCTGGACGAGGAAAGCCAGCACCTAGCTAGCCTGTCCGACTTCATTGGCAAGCCCATCTCGCTGCAGTCCGAAACAGCGATGGCGCAGGAGCAGTACGACATCGTGTTGCTGTGAGTCAGGGGTATCGCGATCCTGATCTGCAAGATCACGTTGTAATGAGCAAGGGGAAATTCTGAAAAGAATCTCCCCTTTTTTGCATCAAAGGCTTGGTAAATGCTGAGATATGGGTCTTGGCTTTTGATTCTGAACTGTGACTGAATTGAATCAACGCCTGTAGATGAAGATGCTTAGCGAGACTAATTGGTTTTGCGCTCGCTGGCTGCAACCCGAATGGGGTCTGCAAGCGCAGAGAGTAAAGCTGAGATTGCTGGAGTTACATCAGAGGCGGTTTGAACAGGCCTTTGGGTAAATGACATTGAGGTTTAGGTTGAGGGGCTCCTGTGCATCTTTCCAGGAGGCCTGTTCGCGCACTCTTTGCCAAAGTTATGTCGCTGTGGTGGCTTGCAGACGGTTCTTGATCTCGGCCTGAGAGGCAAATCATCACAATCTGCTTCATTGGTGTTTGTTGGTAAATTGTCTGTAGGATATTTCCGCTGCTTATGTAAAAGTGTTGATCTGTCTCAGTTTTTCTCTCATTTTTTGGGGGCTTCATGGTCCACGACCTGCAATACAGCTTTGCTTCGCGTTTGAATTCTTGGATCAAGCATTTGAAGGCAGCAGAGCCTTGTGAGTCACAGCAAGTTGCTTATGCACTGGTGATCGAGAGTTGGGTGAGGGTCAACTCAGATATGGGTGCTCCACAGCAATTTTTGCAAGCTCTGAGACGCAGACGACTTTGCGAAGAACATGGCTGGCATGGAGTAGGTACCAATGTCGCGTACTGGGATCTGGATGATGTTCAGTCTGTGCGGATCTACCTGCATGACGACGGCACCATCGTCGTACAGCAAATGGATGCTGACAATCTTCAGATTCTCTTCACACTACCTGGTCGCGGAGGAGCACTGAATGAGTCTTTGCTGTCTGAGCGAGGGGACTCTCTTCCTTAGGAGTAAATCTCAGATCCATTTTTCGGGGCTGTAGCCTGTGATTCAATCACGGGCTTTCAGGCTTGCTGAGCAGCTTGCTCGTCCAAAGCCATACGCTCGAGTGCAGCACAGACATCTGCCATGCGACCAGAGATAAAAAGACATTCTGGATGCTTGCTAGGTTCGCGCTGAACGATTCTTAGCGCTTTATGAGGAGTGCTTTTTATCTGTGTGCTGACAGTTGCTGGCACTGTTAGCAGTTGCGAAGGGTCTCTGGAAGCTCTGGACCGCGATATGGCGCTGCTTTTGCGACCGCGACTGCGGTTGGCCCGCATAAAAGGAACGCGGTGACGAGTGACTTTGGCGTTTGAATATTCCTCGTTGGAAGATTCGGCTGCAGAGGGAGAGGGCGCCATATTTGGCTCCAGGCTGGCGGCAAGCATAGAGGATGGGTCTTTCTGGCTGGGGAGGTTGAAAGACTGAAGTGATGTGGCGAATCCCATTTGGCAACTCCTTGTGATGATCAGAATCATCGGAATGGATAAGGGCAGGACTGCATTTTTCGAAATAGCTCCGCCTAGGGCGAAGCTCAATGGCTTCGCACCTACCTCTGGGGCTGGAGTGTTGGATTAAGAAAGAGCTTCAGCGGCGTACTGTCGAGTCCTCGCTGAATGGATCGCAAGGCCGTTACATGAACATGCTGTTGCGGATCAGACCCACGGCCAAGCCTTCGATGGCAAATGGCTCCTCTGGAGCTACGTGAATGACTTTGTAGTCAGGGTTTTCAGGCAGCAGCTCAATGCCTTGAGGTGTACGTTTGAAGCGTTTGACCGTGACATCATCTCCCAGGCGGGCCACCACAATCTGTCCATTGCGAGCTTCGTGTGTGGACTGAACGGCCAGCAGGTCGCCGTCCATGATGCCCGCATCGCGCATGGACATGCCGCGTACTTTGAGCAGGTAGTCGGGCTTGGCGGCGAACAGGCTGGGTTCGACGGAATAGCTTTGATCGATATGTTCCTGCGCCAGAATAGGCGAGCCTGCAGCCACACGGCCGACCAGGGGGAGTACCAGAGGAGCCATAGCCGACAACGGCAAGGCGAAGCTGGCTCCGCGGGCTGCGTTGATATTGCGCACGGTCTCTGCACGCAGACGAATGCCTCGTGAGGTACCGCTGACCAGATCGATCACTCCTTTGCGGGCCAGTGCTTGCAGATGTTCTTCAGCTGCATTGGCAGACTTGAAGCCGAAGGTGCTGGCAATCTCTGCTCGGGTCGGCGGTGCGCCAGTGCGCGCGATGCTGGACTGAATGAGATCCAGTATCTGCTGCTGGCGGGGAGTGAGCTTGGGGGGGGCCATGGGCATTCCTTGATCGATCGAGGATGAGGGCTGTCTTTTCATCCAGTACCTGTATTTTTAATCAGTTTGAAGAGGACTGCAAGTGGAGCGTGGCAAAAATATCGTCATATTGGGGACAGGTGGAACGATTGCAGGGGTGGCGGATCAGGCGGGGGCGAATGTTGGCTACCGAGCGGCCCAGCTGGAGGTGAGCGAATTGCTGCAGGCGGTGCCTGGTTTGCAGCGGATTGCTGGTCAGGGTGAACTGCAGGTCGAGCAGGTTGCTCAGCTCGACAGCAAGGACATGGATTACGTCACATGGCAGGCATTGGTACAGCGTTGTGCAGAGCTGTTGGCAGATGGGGAAGTGGCCGGCATTGTCATTACCCACGGTACCGATACTCTGGAGGAAACTGCATGGTTTTTGCAATGTGTATTGCAGCCTGTCAAGCCCGTGGTACTGACATGTGCCATGCGCCCCGCCACGGCGATTTCTGCTGATGGGCCCGGCAATTTGCGCGATGCAGTTGTTTGTACTATGGATGCCCAGGCTGCAGGCCGAGGAGTGCTGGCAGTGGTGGCTGGACGCATCTTTACAGCGCGGGAAGTGCGGAAATCTCACCCTTATAGAGTGGATGCCTTTGAAGGCACTGACTCGGGAGCGCAAGGCTGGGTGGAGGAGGGGGTTGTGCGCTGGTCACAAGCCGTGCCTCATCAGCTTGGCTTGGTGGAGCAGCCATCCGTTCAGGCACTGCCTGACCCGCAAACTTGGCCTTTGGTCGAGATGCTCACCAGTCATGCTGGCTATAACAATGTGGTGGCCATGACATTGTTGAAGGCTTGGCATGCGGTCGGGGTGAGAGGTGTTGTGGTGGCTGGGACTGGCAATGGAACGGTCCATCAAGCGCTGATTCCAGCCTTGGATTGGGCGCAAGAGCAAGGCATGTTTGTGAGGTTGACCACGCGTTGTGAGCAGGGTCAAGTGGTGCAGGCCGCAGGAGTGACTGATCCTCTGGTGAGTACGCTGCCTGCAGTCAAGGCCAGAATCAGTGTGATGCTGGAGCTGATGGGCTGGCCACGCACCGATAGGTGCTAGATACCGAGAACATGCTCAATGAGATCTGAGGAGGTCGGTAAACATCTCTTTCAGGCTGCAGCTCAATGCCCTCAAAGGGGAGGTGCTATGTATTTGTGTAACTGAGCTGCATGAGATGTGGTGCTCAGAATAAAAAAGGCTGGTGTTTCCACCAGCCTTTAGGGCAGCTTTTCTCTAGTGCACTTCATATGCGAAGCGCACTATGACCGAGAGATCAAATGGTCAGGATGCCAGAGCAGCCAGAGCACGCTCGGTGATTTCTTCCACGGAGCCAGTACCGCTGATCGCGCGGTACTTGGGTGCCGCTGCAGCGTCAGCCTTGGCCCAGTTGCTGTAGTAGTCGACCAGAGGGCGGGTCTGGTTGCTATATACATCCAGGCGCTTCTTGACGGTTTCTTCCTTGTCGTCTTCACGCTGAACCAGGTCTTCACCGGTCACGTCGTCCTTGCCTTCCACCTTGGGGGGGTTGAACTTGACGTGATAGGTACGACCAGAAGCAGGGTGGCTGCGGCGGCCGCTCATGCGTTCGATGATGGCATCGAAGGGCACGTCGATCTCCAGCACATAGTCCAGCTTCACGCCAGCTGCCTTCATGGCATCGGCTTGAGGAATGGTGCGGGGGAAGCCGTCAAACAGGAAGCCATTGGTGCAGTCTTCCTGGGTAATGCGTTCCTTGACCAGATTGATGATCAGATCGTCGCTGACCAGCTGGCCGGCGTCCATCACGGCCTTGGCCTGCAGACCCAGAGGAGTGCCAGCCTTGACGGCAGCGCGCAGCATGTCGCCTGTGGAGATTTGAGGGATACCGTACTTTTGGCAAATAAAGGCCGCTTGAGTGCCTTTGCCGGCGCCGGGAGCACCCAACAAAATCAGTTTCATGGAAATCCTTGAGGAGAGTAGAAATTCTTGCTGACCGAGGCAGGCGGGTGGACGCCTGTAGTCCTCATGTCATATTTTTTCGCGGGCAAGGATAGCATGCACTAGACCAACAGAGCCTTACACAAGCTAGGCAAAACTGTCACAAGTGCGGCCAATTGGAGGTTGGTATCCGCTGCAAACGCGATTGCTGTAGTTGTAATTCAAGTACAGGTAGTCCTACATGCGCTATTTGGACTATGCGGAAAGTATAGCTAGCAGCCCTTATCTGTATTGGGTCTCGGCCTTTTTAGACTGAAGGGTGAGAAGAATCAAGCCGTTAACGGAGTCAGCGGCAGAAACCTGCAAGGTATTGCAGCAAAGACGAGCGTCACCAAAGTCCGCCAGCCTTTGCTTTAATGCTGACCGCTTGCTCAAGCGGTTTACGAGCGCTGTGTCAGTGCGAGAAGACGGCGCGTACGCGCTCTAGGTCTTCGGGGGTGTCCACGCCAGCGCCGGGCACATCAGGGGTGATATGTACCGCAATACGATGTCCATGCCATAAGGCTCTCAGTTGCTCAAGCTGCTCCATGGCCTCTGTCGGGGAGGGAGGAAGCTGCGGGAACTGACGCAGAAAGCCCGCCTTGTAGCTATAGATGCCGATATGGCGCAATGGTGCGAAACCTGTGTGACCGTACTGAGGGGTTGCTGTCTCCCACCACTTTTCATCAGAGTGGTCGCGAGAGAAAGGGATAGGAGCGCGACTGAAGTAGTTGGCCAATCTGCTTGCATCGCAGACAACTTTCACCACATTGGGGTTGCGGTAGTCAGCCAGGCTGCTGATGGGGTGTGCTGCCGTGCCCATGCTTGCTTCGGGGCGGGCCAGCAGCAGTTGAGCGACGGCGTCAATCAACTTGGGATCGATCAACGGCTCGTCGCCTTGCACGTTGACAACCACATCGTTGCCTGAAAGACCCAGCAGTGAGCAGGCCTCGGCCAGGCGGTCACTGCCGCTGGGGTGATCTTTGCGGGTGAGGATGGCGTGGACGCCATGCTCGGCGCAAGCCTTCAAAATGCTCTCGTCATCGGCGGCAACCACGCAGCGCGCGGCCCCGGCCAATGCAGCGCGTTCCGCCACGCGCACGATCATGGGCAGGCCGGCAATATCTGCCAGTGGCTTTCCGGGCAAGCGCGAGGATGACAGGCGGGCTGGAATCAGTACCGTGTAGCTCATGGCTTTTATTGCTCGTCGCTCAGCTCTTCGTCGGACAAAGGGCGTGCTTCATTTTCCAGCAGCACAGGGATGCCATCGCGAACGGGATAGGCCAGGCGCGCGCTATGGCTGATCAGCTCCTGATGCTCGCGGTCAAAGCGCAGTGGGCCCTTGGTGACGGGGCAGACCAGTAGTTCAAGAAGTTTGGCGTCCATGGGGAATCCTGCAATCAATGAGTGGGCAGCCGGGTAGGCTGCAAATGTCTGAAGTCTGAAAACTGGCGCTAATGATAGTCAGCCTGCGCGGTCTGTTGCGCAAACTGCGGCCAGTCTCGTATCCAGCAAGCGCCAGAATTCGTCGGGCAGTTGCAGCTGCAAAGGCACCGCCCAGGCATCAGGGTGTTTGCGCCAGAGCTTGATTGCATCTTTTTCAGTGCAAATCAATGGATTTTCCTTACCCAGCTTGCGGTTAAAGCTCTCGAAATCATAGTGATCTGGCAAGGCCTGTGTTGCTGCAGGGAGCACACCCTGTGTCGCCAGCATGCTAAAAAACGATTCAGGGCGTGCTACAGCAGCCACAGCCTCTATCGGTCGATCGCTGAGGTCTTTCAGGGCGATGCTCTGTCCATGGCCATTGCGTGCTTTGCTGGCCAGATTGCGCTGCAGCGCAAAAGTAGGTGAGGAGCCTGCAGGGTGAGGGGGCTTACCTGCATAAAGCACGGCTGTCACGGTGCGTGGCCAAGGTTCACGCAGAGGCCCGGCAGGTAGTAGAAATCCGTTGCCAGTGCCTTCATCGTTGAAGACGCACAGCTCAATGTCTCGCGCCAAGCGCAGATGCTGCAGGCCGTCATCGCTGACGATGACATTGATCTGAGGGTAGCGTTGGCGCATCGCCCGTGCGGCATCAATGCGCTTGGTGGCAACAAAGACGGGAACGCCTGTGCTACGAGCCAGTAAGGCAGGCTCATCCCCTACTTCACTGGCGGGGCTGTCTGCCAATGCTTCGCGGCAATCCTGACCGTTTTCGATCTTGCGGCCATAGCCGCGCGAGATGATGCCCGGCTGCCAACCTTTCGATTGGAGGTGGGCGACAACGGCTTGAGTGACGGGTGTCTTGCCAGCACCTCCTGCGATGACATTGCCAACCACAATGACAGGAACGCCTGCACTTTGCTGATGACTGCGCATGCGCTTGGCATTCCAGCCTTGCAAGGAGCCGTAAATGAATGACAGAGGCCAGAGCAGCCAGGCCAGAGGCCCGCGCTGTCGCCATACGGCGCGTAGCCCGTGTTGATGATGGGAAGAGAGAGGGGTAAAGCTGGACATGGCGGAGTCTCGATCATAAGAGCAAGGCTTTGCTGCTGAATCGAGTGGACAAAGTCACCAAAATTTGTCTTGTTCGTGGAGGCTGCCCATCCAATGCATATTGAGGCGTAGGACTCATGCCTGAGTCTGTGGCTGGATACAGGATTGGGTGCCAATGAGCAGAAGTGCTGTGTATGCCTTTTTCGTGCCCTGAAAACAAAAGTGCCCGCTTGTTAGCGGGCACTTTTGCTGCAAGCTCTGGTTTTGCTTGCGATATTTGGTAGGCGCTATTGGACTTGAACCAACGACCCCCCACCATGTCAAGGTCGGGAAATAGACATAAAACGGTTAAAAGTACGGAATATTTTCTAATTTTTCATTCTTGACGCCCCACCATGCGTACTTGATAGTATCAACAAGTGCTGGATTGTTTTCCGTACTTTTTCCGTACTATCTGCGTAAGGAGGTTCGAATGGATGTTGATCTTTCAAAGGTTTCTGGCCGAGAAAACTTGGAGTTGCGCAGGGAGCCTCACTGGATGCGACTGGGGACTGGCAACTCTTTGGGCTTTCGCAGGATGACGAACAGTTCTGAAGGTACTTGGATTGCTAGGTACTGGGACCCCATCCAGAGTAAGAAGCCAATGAAGTCACTTGGCGAATTTCGAGAGCTTCCCAAGAACCAAAGATTCACCGCAGCAAAAATTGAGGCCGAAAAGTGGTTCCAACACCTAGGCAGAGGTGGACAAGCAGGCATTTATACAGTCTCAGATGCTTGCGGCGACTACGCCAAACACGTGCGTAGTACAAAGGGAGTCAAAGCAGCGAATGATGCATCTACTCGCTTCAAGAACTACGTGCTGGACGATCCATCTTTTGCGAGTCTCGAGCTTTCAAAGTTGACCCCGCAAGTGATTGAGAAATGGCTGGACAGAGTTCGAAAGAGGCCCAGCACAGCCGGAGCTAATCGGGGGCAGTTGCGCAGTGATAGCACCCTCAATCGTGACATCACTCCATTCAGGGCAGCCTTAAATTACGCACTGGGTCAAGCGTATATCAGCAGCGATTTTGCGTGGAAGAATAAGCTCAAACCGCTCAAAAATGCGGATACCAAGCGCCAGCTATACCTTGGCGGATTCAAATGTGAAGTGCAACACCCTTGAATTCAATGGATGAGGGTGGAGTGCTGGGGAGAGTTGATCAGTAGCTCTCGATAAACCGACAGCGGTGATCGTACCCCAAGGCCCTTGCGAGGGCGGTTGTTGATTTCATCAGCAATCGCATCGAGTTGCTCTTGGCTGTAGATGCTCAGATCCATGCCTTTGGGCAGGTACTGGCGCACCAAGCCATTCATGTTCTCGTTGGAGCCACGCTGCCACGGGCTGTGTGGGTCACAGAAGTACACCGCCACGCCCGTGTTGGCGGTCAATTGCTTGTGTAGCGCCATCTCCTTGCCCTGGTCGTACGTCATGCTTTGGCGCATGGGCTGCGCAATGCCCAGCAGCTTATCTGTAAAGGCTTGCATGACATTGGCTGCACTGGCTGGTTTGAACGCAGGCAACTTGACCAGCATGAGCAGTCGGCTGGTGCGCTCGACCAAGGTGCCTACGGCACTTGCATTGCCAGCACCCTTGATGAGGTCACCTTCCCAATGCCCTGGGAACTGCCGATCCTCAACTTCAGGCGGACGTACGTGGATGCTGAGCATGTCTGGGATCTGTCCACGACGATCCTGTCCTTTGCTACGGGGCAGCCGTTTGTTGTGAGCATGGCGCAAAGTGGCAATCAATTCCTTGCGCAACTCACCCACGGGCTGGGCATAGATGCAGTTGTAGATGGTTTCGTGCGACACGCGTAGCTCATGGCCTTTGGGGTACAGGCGTGCAAGTGTCAGCGCAATTTGCTCTGGTGACCAACGCAAACGCAAGAAATGCAATACCAAGAACCACAAGATCCCTTGTGAATGAAGCTTGGGATCAGATCTTGTGCTGCGTCTTCTGTAAAGCCACTGCTGTTGCGCTTGCCTGCTGGCATATCCATCGCTGGATACTGAGTTGCGAGCAATCTCACGGCTGACGGTGCTGGCACTGCGCCCTAGCAAACGCGCAATGCTGCGTACGCTATGACGCTGCAGCAGCAAACTGGCTATGGTGACTCTGTCTTCTGGTTGAAGTTGGCGATAGGACGAACGACTTGCTGACATCTGCTGACCTTAACGGTTGCAGGTGTTGCACTTCACATTTGAATCCGCCGAGGATTAGTTAGGAAATTCCTGATGATTTTTGGTTTCTGTGCGTCTGCAAAGCAGCGAGGCTGTGTGAAAACGCGAAAAGGTCATGTTTTCGAGAGTAGCAAAACCATTCCCAACATCGTGATCGTCGATCCTGGATCGATCTGAAAGGTCGATTACCTAATTGCCTTGCACGCGACGGAGTTTTCACACAGCCGCCAGCGGCTACGAGACCGGCAGCAGCCCAACGCCCAAAAGCTGCCGCTTAGCATCGACTGGTTGTCAACACCTTCCTAGCCCACGTCGACGAGATACCTCTGCCTCCTCGCGATACTGGAGATTGCTAACGTCGTAGATTGCGGACCTACAGGGGCTGGCATGGAGCGTAATACACTGCGCGGCACACAAGCATCACAACGCTGTACTTTGAAGAAGCTGATTTGCGAGAACGATGAAGTCGTTATACGTGCAGATGTTTTCGGTGACCTTGAGTACCTACGCTGAACCTAAAAAGGTCGAACCCGCCAACACCAAACAGTAGGTCAGTCAAACCGTAATCACTTGTGGGGTAATATCCAAAGCTCAGACCCTTAGCAAGGGAAACAGCCCACGGATTCGAGCGGCTGTCGATCGCCAAGTCGGTGGCTAGAAGTATCAATTGAAGCTTTGAGCGAATACGCCGATTTTTGACAGCGGTTACTTGGATATGTAGGCACACGTGAGTTTGATAAAACAGCAGGGAGCTAATGGTCCTTCGTCATTTCGTGTGGAACACAACACTCACAATGCTCCCCTGGTTGTTGAGCCCGGTGGGCATGTGTGCAGGCCGCTGGCCGGCCTGTGCACATGTCCACGAGGCGTGTTTGATCAGGAGGATGAGTCCATGGGCATTGCCGTAGAAGCTCTGTTCACCAGCGCGCTGGGCTTGCAGCCGCCGTGGGTCGTCGATGACGTCAGGCTCGACACCGCCAAGCGGCGTATCGACTTCGAGATCGGCTGCCACACCAGCAGGCTCGCCTGCCCGGCATGCGGTGCGGCCACGCAACCGGTGCACGACCGGCTGCGCCGATCCTGGCGGCACCTGGACTTCTTCCAGTTCGAGGCCTGGCTGCACTGCGACGTGCCGCGCGTGGCCTGCGGTGCCTGCGGCAAGACCACGCAGGTGGCCGTGCCCTGGGCGCGTCCGGGCTCGGGCTTCACCGCGGCGTTCGAAGCGCTGGCGCTGACCTTGTGCCTGGACCTGCCGGTGCGCCAGGCCGCCGAGTTGCTGCGCTGCAAGGACAAGCGGCTGTGGCGGCGCATCGAGTTCTACGTCGCGCAGGCGCGTGCGCTGGAAGACTTCGCCGGCGTGCGCACGGTGGGCATCGACGAGACCAGCCTGCGGCGCGGGCAGCACTACATCACCGTCGTGCACGACCTGGATCGCAAGCGGCTGCTGTTCGCCACCGAGGGGCGCGAGCACCGCACGGTGGTGGAGTTCGCCGAGGATCTGAAGGCCCATGGCGGCGATCCCGCCCAGGTGCGGCACGTGTGCATGGACATGAGCGCAGCCTACGCCAAGGGCGTGGCGCTGGCGCTGCCCGAGGCGCAGATCAGCTACGACCGCTTTCACGTCGTCTCGATGGCCATCGATGCGATGGACCAGGTGCGCCGCGCGGAGATGGCCACCGACGCGCAGGCGGTGCGAGCCGCGCTGGGCGCTGGCGGCCGCAAGACGCTCAGGCAGCTGCTGTGGGGCATGCGGCGCAACCCCAGCACCTGGAGCGCCCGCCAGCTCGATGCCATGCACTGGCTGCAGCGCTCGACGCTCAAGAGCGCGCGGGCGTGGCGGCTGAAGATGGCGCTGCGCGCGGTGTACGCACGGGCCACAGCGCACAACAGCATCGAACAGGCCGCATCCGACCTCAGGGCCTGGCTGAGCTGGGCGCGGCGCTGTCGGCTCGAGCCGTTCAAGAAGCTGGCCGCCACGCTCAAGGAGCGGTTCGACGCGGTGGTGCGCGGCATGGTCGATCACCGCAGCAACGCCTTCGTCGAGGCGATGAACGGGCTGCTGCAGCAGGCCAAGCGCGCCGCGCGCGGCTTCAGGACGAGCCAGAACTTCATCGCCATCGCCTACCTGCGCATGTCCAAGCTCAAGCACCTGCCGGCCAGTCCGTTCGCGCCAGCCATGCCGACATGACGCGAAGCGTTTCCACACAAAACGGCATAGAGCCGAGCTAATCCATCTAATCCAAACAGAGTGCGAGATGCCGACGTCGGCGTCCTGCCAAATGATTTGGCTCTTTTGAATGAACTGCGCGAGGTGTGGGGCATAGCGCCAATCGCGCCGATTGTTGTGGTCGGGCAACTCAACTCGAGAAAAGTCGCATCCGGGCAGACTCTTTACTTTCTCGATGGCCTAGAGGATCCAGTTACCGGGGTTGGGCTACTTTATCCAAATCAAGGGCCTAACGCAGCGAGCGCGTTCGTGCCTCCTCCGGACGTTCGTCACCTTGATCTGTCGCGACAACTGTGGGCCGTTGCTGAGCTCGAGCTTTCACCAGTTGATGAACGGCTAAAACGGGAGAACCCCTATGCATGCACGGTGCGAAGGGGGACCCTTCGGCCCTTACGCGACATCCCTGAAGCATGGAACGTCACAGTCACCGGGAGGGCCGCCGTGCGGCGCATTTCCGAAGCGGCATACGATGCTATCCAAGCTCAACAAATACATATTCTCGAGCGCTCGGCTGCAGAACTCGATGACTTGGGGAAACAACGATCCGAGACGCTTGCGCGGCATGCTGAAGAACTTTCTCTGTTGGAGCGAACCAAGAACTCATACGACAAAGAGATTCTCGAGTTGCGCAGCAATGCGCTTGCCGAAGGTATTCGGCAGGCCGAGCACAAAGAAAATTTCACGAAAGAGATACGTGCGATGACTGGTCGCTTGAATCGACTCTCCGACCTGTTGAATGAAAAAGGGCAACGCTTAGTCGCACTTGGTCTGCTGGACGAAGTCGACTTGCAGGAGCTCCTGCCACCGTGCAATGTGAATGATGAGCAGCCTAAGCACGACTTCCAAGGGTTTCTTGGTGCGGATTTCTCCCGGCTTGCCCCCTTTGTACAGGCGCGTCTTTGGCGGACCGGCATGCTTTTCACCCAGGCACAGTTGCGAGACTTCCTAGCGCTTCTGAGGACGCACGACGTGATCGTCCTGGCTGGAGACTCAGGCGCGGGTAAGACGAGCATGGTGCGGACTGTTGCAGAGTCTATCGGTGGTCGCTGCACCGTGATTCCAGTCAAACCCAATTGGACAGGGCCAGAGGATCTGCTCGGCTACTACAACCCAATTGAGCGCAGCTACCAGCCCACCCCCTTTCTGAAAGCTCTGCAGGCCGCGCAAGCCGAGCCGGAGGTGCCTCATTTCATCTGCTTGGACGAGATGAATCTTGCGCGCGTCGAACACTACTTCGCAGACTTCCTCAGTTTGCTAGAGACCCGCAAAGGCAATCCGCAGATCCCGCTCTACACATCTGACGAGGAGCGTCATGCGGTGATGGAAAATGGGGTTTTTCTGTCTATCGAGGCTGAAGTCCGTTCTCGTGTCGGACTTTCCGAAGCCGCGACTCTGGAAGAAATGCTGAAGAACGAAGAGGCCAATGCGCTGCTGCATCGCCTGGGGGGGTTCAAGGACGCGGAATCTGTCCTGGTTCACCATGCAAGGTTGCGTCGCTCTCTGGCGGCAGTTACGCGAACGCCCACTGCGCTCTATCTTCCTGCAAACGTGCGAATCATTGGCACTGTCAACATTGATGAGACTACTCACTACCTTTCGCCAAAGGTGCTTGACCGCGTGCACGTGCTCCGCTTTCGCAATCCCGTGCTCATCGACTGGGATGAGGTGGAGGCTGAAATTCAGACGTTTGGTGTTGATCTTCAACTCCCCGTGGGATTGGGCGCCGAGGGCCTGGGCACAAGGGAGGAATATCCTCCTTTCGACCGGCACGATCCGGACGCTACGCTTCTTGCCGGTTTGGCACGCCGTCATTTGGATCCACTAGGCGTCGAATTCGGGATGAGAGCCATTCGGCAGTCGCTCCACTATCTGCGCCAAGCGCATGTTGCAGGCATTGGGCGTCAGGCCGCCCTTAACAACATCGTGCTGCATAAGGTACTACCCAAACTAATGTTGGATCTGGGTCGAACCTCAGTTGAGGGAAGGTCACGCCGTGACATATTGCTCGACTTGCGTGCGGAGGTGGCAGACACGTTGGGCGGAATGGATCGTCAAACTGTTTCCGAATCCAGTGTGGATGCGCTGGACCAGATCATCGCTGCTGCTGATGGCAACAACGGAATTGCCAACTACTGGTTGCGTTGATGCAGCCGGAAATCGAGGCTCACTACCTTGCCGTGGAATGGTTGGAGCCCGGGCGTGCACGACGCGTTGTCGTTTCGCCGGATCCGCTTGATATCGAGCTAAGCCCAGACGGCGTGCTGAGGATCGAGACCCAGATATTCCATGACTTTCACCCTTGGCTCGGGCTGCGGCTCAGTGGTCAGTTGCGCCAGAGCTCGCCAGTCTTCGTTGATGCGCAAGGGCAAGAGCATCCCATGCTTGCAGTGGACGATGGTGCTGGCGGTACCTGGTGGGTGCAAGATGATGGCTGGGATGCGCGGCAGCAGAAGCATCTCAGTGAGTTGCATCGCACGATGGGTCGCTTCGATGTGCGTATTGATGATCATCGTTTGCTCATCGAGAACTTGGCCTCTGGCCTCGGCCTGGTACAGCTTGAAGAATACCTGCAAGACTTCAAGAACGACCTAATTTGGTTAGTTCTGAGTTCGGGCACAGCAACGTCCTCCAGAACTACGGCTTCTTGTCGAGGGGATTTGCTAGCAGCACTGACGGAGTTTGCTTCGTCAGTGGCCCGAGTGGGTTCCCGGCCGGCACGAATCCTGCGCGAAGTCTCAGCCGAGACGCACCGATCCCGTTTGCGTCCTAGTATGGCGAGTTTTCGGCAGCATGCCCGGCAGCCCTACAGGCCACGCCTTGTCGGGCGCGCGAGCGAAGAGTCTGCTGAGACTGCTGACAACCGCTATCTGCGACACATGGTGCAGGTTTGCAATCGCATCGCATTAACTGTCCATCAAGCGGCACATCAGCAGGCTGAACGTTTAGCGGAACTCGCGCGCTTCGAAGACGAACGCAGCGTGGATTACGGAACAACCGAAACTCGCCAAGTGAATCCAGAGATTTTCGATCGCCAGATCGCGGAATTAACCGAGAAGTTGGACCGACTAGCGGCGTGGTCAGACAGCGCCCCCGACGAAGATCGAGACGCCTTTCAAGACTACCAAATCAAGATCACCAAGAAGTATGGACGTAGAGGCAACGAGTTCTTCTATGAAAAGCTTGAAGGACGCAGCGAATATGACGACAAGATGGGCATCGGCTACAACGTTGTCCGTCTTCCCGAGACATTGAGCAAGCTCGTGGTTGCTGCGCAGAATTTCTGCAGCATATTTACGCTAACAGGTAGACCATCCATCGCCCTCAAAAAGAATGCAAATGGGAAGTCGTACCGTCATTTGGAATTTTCGAGTGTATTTGCGGTTAACCCAGACCGCCAAGCTATTGAAGCCAAACAGCGCACTAGGACGCGCCTCGAAAGAAGCGGCTGGCAGCACGAACTTTCTCGTACGGAACGGGCAGAGATGCAGCGCGAGTCGCACACCGCAGCGTCACGATCTAAGACTTATAAGAGATTAGCCAGAGAGGCAATGAAGTCGGCCTCTGAGCTTGCATCCACTCAGGCCGCATTACGTCAACAGGACGCCCATTGGCACTCGCTGGGCGTTCTGCCACAGTCGACATTTCCGATGGGCATGCGCTATGTCTTGAGTCCCGACTATGCAGCGGTTCTCAAAGCCTACACCCGGGTACGCGAACTTACAGAGCGCGGGGGCATCGGTGGTGAGTCAATTGACGAACTCCATCGGATCAGCATCTTGCATGCTAGTGCCGTCTATGAACGCTGGTGTCTGGTGAAGATCATCGGCACCCTTATCGAGGATTTCGACTTTGAGCCAAGTCCTGGATGGCAAGAGTTGGTTATTAGAGCTGTGACCGGGCGGCCAGATAGTGCGAGCCTTCTGTTCAACAGAAAGGACATTGGTATTTCGGCCACCTTAGAGATCCAGCCAGTTCTCGAAAACGGCAGGCGCCCAGATTTCCGCTTGAGATTCAAAACTTCAGATTCTGGCGATGTGGGCGCCATCGTCATGGACGCCAAGTTCCGCACACGCTGGCGACGGGGCGAACTTGCCGACTTACTTATTGAGCTGGTCGATGTGAAACGCTACGGAGGAAAAAGGGACCGTGTGTTCATCTTGCAGCCTGAGTCGAATGCTGTTTCTGAACCATCATCTCCGCTTGCCTGGGGGCAACACTGTGACTATGGACAGGAGGCGCCCACAAATCACCGAACCGGAAGCATCCAACTCGCGGCGGGGGTGCAAGGCGGGGGGGCGCAACAGAACCTGCGTCGTTTGATCGCCATGGAGTTACAAGCAGTGTTTCCGCAGCCCCCTAGCCCCGATGAGGAATACAACTGGAACAGTATGAGTTGCTGTATCCGCTGTGGTACCAAGCACGAGTCTGTCGACATCAAGCAGCGACAGACCCGCAGAGGTAGGGATTATTGGTCTCAGAATTGCAGAAATTGCGGTATGGAAACCGTTCGAACCCACTGCTACGACTGTGATGCAACGCTCTTCAAGAACGGCACCGATCTGACCTATCACCGCACGCTTGCGGAGCAGATTACGAACGTCATGTGTCCCTCATGCGGTGCCTACTTCGATAAGGAATTCTTGGCTGTTTCCGCTTTAGCAACTGGGTGAGAGCCAAGAAGTGGCCGCCCGGAAACATCCTAAAGCTAAAACGATTGCTATATGGCAGCTATGTAGTGATCACAAAGACCGCCTTTGCAGACCAAGTCTGGTGGACTGTTGCCAAACAAGAGTGCAACGAGGGGCGGTAGGACTGGCAGAGGTGTTCTATGTAGACAACACTTTTGTGTGCTGAAAAGTGCTGCTTTGTACTGGACTGTTTGTAGAAGTTTTCCGTACTTCTTCCGTATTCCGTACAAAAAAATGCCCGCTTGTTAGCGGGCACTTTCGTTGCAAGCTCTGGTTTAGCTTGCGATATTTGGTAGGCGCGATTGGACTCGAACCAACGACCCCCACCATGTCAAGGTGGTGCTCTAACCAGCTGAGCTACGCGCCTGTTGTCGATGGGATGAATTGTAGCAGCGTAAAAATCCACTTTTGAGAAACATCTAACTTTTTTCCACGGAAAGTGAAAGTTTTCTGAAATCCTGCACTCAGGCATGACTGAGTAGATCTGTTGCGATTCGCTACTAAACTTTGAGATGTCTTCTATCTATTGAATCGGCAATTTCATGACAAAAGCACAAGCGGGCATTCTGGCGTCTCTTCCTGATCAGGGGCGCTATGTCTTTTTCACCCTGGTTGAGTCTGGGGCAGCGCTGCCAGTCGCACTGAAGAAGCTGCAGGCCAGTGTGGATGGTCAGCAGGTGGTTGCAGGGATGGGTCAACAGCTTCTGCACGCGTTGGGCGTTCGACTGCCGTTGATGCGCGAGTTTCCTCACCTCAAAGGGCCGCAGTTTGAAGTCCCGAGCACGCCTTATGCGCTGTGCCTGTGGCTGCGAGGGGAGCAGAGGGGCGAACTGATTGCATTGACGGCCAAGCTATCGACTTTGCTGGCACCTGCTTTCAAGCTTGATCATGTCGTCGATACTTTTGTGCATCAGCGCACGGATAGTGGCCATGGCCGTGACCTGACGGGCTATGAAGACGGGACGGAGAACCCTGCAGATGATGCAGCCGTGACTGCAGGTATTGCTGCAGAGCAGGGCGAGGGGCTGGACGGCGGGAGCTACTGGGCATTGCAGCAGTGGGAGCATGATTACTCGGCCTTCGATGGCATGAACAGCCAGGAGCAGGACCATGCGGTGGGGCGCCGCCGCAGCGATAACGAGGAGCTGGAAGATGCTCCTGAGTCTGCCCATGTCAAACGCACAGCTCAGGAGAGCTTTGAGCCTGAAGCCTTTGTGGTGCGCCGCTCCATGCCTTGGTGGAGTGTCAGCCCGCAAGGAGTGGATCGCAGCGGCCTGATGTTTTCGGCCTTCGGTTGCAGCTTTGATGCATTTGAGGCTCAGATGCGTCGCATGCTGGGCATGGATGATGGCATCAGCGATGCGTTGTTTCGCTTCTCCAAGCCTCTGACTGGCTGCTACTTCTGGTGCCCTCCGGTTTCTGGCGGGCAACTGGACTTGACTGCGCTGGGTCTGCAGGCTTGATAAAGGTATGAGTGCATAAAGAAAACGGGCCATCTGGCCCGTTTTTAATGATGTACTTGCCCGTTGCCGGGCGGGTCGAAGACCGCTTAGTTGGCCTTGCCTGCGCTGGCTGATGTTTGGGTGGCAAAGGTAATCTGGGACAGACCGGCATGGCGGGCTGCTTCCATGACTGTCACCACCGATTGGTGCGGAGCATTGGCATCAGCGCTGATGATGACCACGCTTTCATCACCTGCAGATGCCGCGCCTGACAGGGCGGCTGAGACGGAGGCGACACTGTGGTCATCCACGCCTTGCTTGTTCACCGAGTAGCGACCATCGGCAGAGACGCCGACAATGATTTCCTTGGGGCGGTCTCGCTGCTGCTCGACATCGGCGACGGGCAGAGTCAGTTGCAGCTCGGTGAACTTGCTGTAGGTGGTGGAGAGCATCAAAAAGATCAGCACCACCAGCAGCACGTCGATGAAGGCGATCAGATTGATCTCGGGTTCATCGCGGTGACGGGGACGGAAGTTCATGGTGGAGCGTTCCGCTTCTTACTTGGCCTGCAGGCGGCTCAGATGGCGCACGAATTGTTCGGAGGCCAGTTCCATGCCCAGCAGATAGCCGTCCACGCGGGCGCGGAAATAGCGCCAGAAGATCAAGGCCGGGATTGCGACCATCAGGCCAAATGCTGTGTTGTACAGGGCAATCGAGATGCCGTGTGCCAGTTGGGCGGGATTGCCGGCACCTGAGCTGGCACCAGGCTGTGAGCCAAAGATTTCAATCATGCCGATCACAGTGCCCAGCAGACCCAGCAATGGGGCCGCCGATGCAATGGTGGCCAGTGCGCTCAGGTATTTTTCTAGCTTGTGTGCAGCCGCGCGGCCGGCGCCCTCCATGGCGGAGCGCAGTTCTTCCTCGCTGCTTTCGGGGGCTGCCTGACGGGTGCGCAGGCCGGTGGCTAGTACTTCGCCCAGCACGGAGCTTTGGGCAAGCTGCTCCGTGGTCTCTGTGCTCGGTAAGGCTTTGGAGGAAACGGAAATCGCCTCGTTGAGCAGGTTGCTCGGTGCGACCTTGCTTGTCTTCAGCGAAGTGAAGCGCTCAAAAATCAGGGCCAGGGCCAAAATCGAGCAGGCAATCAAGGGCCAAATTGGCCATCCTGCGGCTTGTATGATCGACAGCAACGTTGCTCTCCCTCGTCGTACAGAAATTGCAGCCAGCGATTATCACCCACTGTGACGCTACTCTGGCGGGTATTTCTCACCACTTGCCAGAGGCTTGTGTCAGCGCAAAGAGAAGTTAGGTCGCCAGCCGCCGTACAGGAGATCTCGAGTCGCTTGAATGTTGATCTCCGTATAACACAGAAATCTGTGGATAACTTTGTGACTTGCTGAGCCTTGCTCAACAGGCAGTCATGCTGCTTCAAGTTTTGTTACGACCTTGGTAGCTTTGTGACGATTAATAAATTGTTTTAAATCAACGGCTTGTGGTTGTTTTTGGTTGTCTTGATTGGGGCTTGGTCAGCGCAGGTGTGTACTGGGCTGGAAGATGAGTTCTGTGGAGAAACTGGAGCAACTGAAGCCACACGGACACCGCATGAATTCAATGTTTGACGGCTCCAGCCCAGCAATCACGCCACGTGTATGGGATGTTGGCGCGCTATGCCACGCCATTGCTGATGCTTTGCAGGCCCGCTTCAATCCGGTAGCGGTGCGTGGCGAGCTCAGTGGCTTTTCTCGCGCATCCAGTGGGCATTGCTACTTCAACCTCAAGGATGCCAGTGGCCAGATTCGCTGTGCCATGTTCCGCCGTGCGGCCGACCAAGTCGGTTTTTCTCCGCGTGACGGAGAGCTGGTGGAAGTGCGTGGCAAGCTGGGCGTGTATGAGCAGCGTGGCGACTTGCAACTGGTGGTCGAGAGTATGCAGAGGGCCGGGCAGGGCGCTTTGTTCGAGCAGTTTTTGCGCCTGAAGGCACAACTGGAGTCCGAAGGCCTGTTTGAGATGGCCCGCAAGCGCCCTTTGCCTGCGTTGCCGCGCGGCATCGGGGTGGTGACTTCACTGGGTGCTGCAGCCTTGCATGATGTGGTGACGGCGCTGCGCCGACGTGTGCCGCATATTCCGGTGATGATCGTGCCAGCGCTTGTGCAAGGAGCCCAAGCCCCTCAGTCGCTGGTTCAGGCGCTCTCAAAAATGTATCAGTTAGCGCAGGAGGGGAAAGGGGTTGAGGGTGATTTGATCTCAAACTCTGCGAACAGGCCAGTGATTGACACCATCTTGCTGGTGCGTGGCGGTGGCTCGCTGGAAGACTTGTGGGCTTTCAATGACGAGCAACTGGCGCGAACCATCGTGCAAAGCCCGGTGCCATTGATCAGCGGGGTGGGGCATGAGACAGACTTCACCATTGCGGACTTCTGCGCCGACTTGCGCGCGCCTACGCCGACAGCGGCCGCTGAACTGGTGGCACAGCCACGTGAGGTCTGGCTGGGTGCATTGGAATTGATGCAAGACCGGTTGGATAACGGAATGCAGCGTGTGCTGGACCGACAGGCCCAGCGTCTGGATATTGCGGCCCAGCGCCTTGGGCGGCCCAGTGAACAACTGGCACGCAATCATTTGCACTTGAGCCGGCAGGCGCAGCGACTGCAACATGGAGTGCTATTGAAATTGGAGCGAATGGCGCACAGTCAGAAAGTGTTTGAAGCCAATTTGCCTCAAATATTTCAACGTAGCCTGGCGCAACGTCAACAGATGCTGGAGCGCATGGATATGCGCCTGCAACTGCTGGATCCACGCCTGGTACTGCAGCGTGGCTATGCCTTGCTCAGCGATGACAAGGGGCGACCCGTGACCAGCGTTCAGGAGGCCGTGCCGGGCGCTGCGCTGACGGCTCAGCTCTGCGACGGAGCGGTGGACTTGGTCGTGACCCAGCCGCGTTTGCTGTGAACCAGGATGTTCGATGGCGGCTTTAAGGGCATCAAAGAGCCGTAAAGGCCTTTGAGGGCTGCGGGCACTGGATCAGAACTCTTTTGCCGTGGACGGAGGCAATGCCTTGCAAGCAAGAAGGCATGCGCCATTAGCGGTAAGCAAGCGCTGCTGTTTGCGTAGGCAATAGTCCTGATGAATGCCTTCACGGCCTTCAGTTCTTTCTACAATGTCCCGGTTAGTGCAATACTTGACGGCTGTAGTACAGCAATGTACGAGCCGTGCTGCTTGGCACAACGGCTACTGCCTGGCATGAGTCATGCTGGCAGCCCCACAATTTCAACCACGAGGAAAACCATCATGGAACGCACTCTGCCCCCCCTGCCTTACGCCATTGACGCTCTGGCTCCTGCCTACAGCCAGGAAACTCTGGAGTTCCACCACGGCAAGCACCACAACGCTTACGTGGTCAAGCTCAACGAGCTGCAAGTGGGCACCGAGTTTGAAAACATGGAACTGGAAGACGTGATCAAGAAGTCCTCCGGCGGTATCTACAACCAGGCTGCTCAGATCTGGAACCACACTTTCTTCTGGAACTGCATGACCCCCAACGGTGGTGCAGAGCCCACAGGCGCTCTGGCAGAAGCCATCAACAAGAAGTGGGGCTCTTACGCCGAGTTCAAGAAGGCCTTCGTGGCCTCCGCCGTGGGCAACTTCGGCTCCGGCTGGACCTGGCTGGTGAAGAAGGCCGACGGTTCCGTGGACATCGTGAACATGGGCGCTGCCGGCACTCCCCTGACCACAGGCGACAAGGCTCTGCTGACCGTGGACGTGTGGGAACACGCTTACTACATCGACTACCGCAACGCCCGTCCCAAGTTTGTCGAAACCTTCTTCGACAAGCTGGTGAACTGGAAGTTCGCTGAAGCCAACTTCGCTGCCTAAGCTGCGAGATACCGCATCGGGTCTGTGACTGAATGGCGCAGATCCGATGTTGGGCAAAAACCTCCGTAAGGAGGTTTTTTTGTGCCTGGATTTTTATTTGAAGGCTTTTAGGGCTCTAGCGCTTGCTGGGTAAGCGCTTGTAGCTATGCTTTTTATACACTTGGCGAAGAGGGAGAAGACATGGGTGAGCTTGAAAGGCTGGGGCAGCAGGCGGATTTCGCCGCAAAAGAAGCAGAGGCTCGCCTGCCTGTGTATTTTCTCTGTCATGGGGCCGGTCCCTGGCCCTGGGTGTCGGAGATGCAGGACTGGCATGCACAGATGGCTGCAGGGCTGCGTGACATTCCTCGGCAACTAGGGCGCAAGCCGCGTGCCGTACTACTGATTTCGGCCCATTGGGAGGAGGCGGAGTTCACTGTGCAATCCGCCGCCCAGCCCGGCATGCTGTATGACTATGGGGGCTTTCCTCCGAATACCTACAGCCTGCATTACCGCTCGCCCGGTGCCCCGGAGCTGGCGGAGCATGTGCTGCATCTGTTGGCGCGGGCAGGCATCAAGGTGCGTGAAGACAGTCAGCGTGGCTATGACCACGGCATGTTTGCTCCCATGGCGGTGATCTATCCGCAGGCCGATGTGCCTGTGCTGCAGCTGAGTCTGCGCAGCAGCTTCAGCGCCGCCGAGCATCTGGCAGCGGGGCGTGCGCTGGCGTCATTGCGCGACGAGGGGGTGCTCATCATCGGCAGTGGCTCCAGCTATCACAACATGCGTACTTTCGGCCCTAGTGGTCGCGGGCCTTCCAAGCTGTTTGATGACTGGCTTGCCGAAACATTGATGCTCGTGACGCCGGCAGAGCGCAGTCAGCGGCTGAGCGCCTGGGAACAGGCCCCGGGAGCGCGCATGGCTCATCCGCGAGAAGAGCATCTGCTGCCACTGATGGTGGCGGTGGGCGCTGCCGAACAGGACGCAGCGCGCCGGGTGTACTTTGAAGAGGCCTTCATGGATTCGGCGACGGTATCGAGCTATTGCCTGTCGTCAGAGGCTGGGTGCTGAGCAGGCTCCTGCCTGCTTGTCCACTGGCCCACTCAAAAACTCTTCCCTGTCATCGTCAATCGAGTCGGTGCAGGCCTGCAGCCAGTGGCTCCAGCGCGGTGCTCAGTGAGATCAGCTCTTGCGCGCTGGCCGCAGGCATGGAAGCAAAGCTCCATCGAAAGCGGCATATACAGCCTGCAGATGCGCAAGACATTGGTCAGGTGTCATGGCGGCAGGCGCAGTAATCTGAGGTAAGGGAGTGGGGCGTATTGCTTGAGCAGATAGGACTCAGATGATGAAAGGGGTACCTTCAAGCCATCCATACAGGCCCAGGGAGTGCGGTATTACGACATTTTTTACATGGCGGCAAACATTAAGAAAAATCTCGTTTCCCAATGAAAACAAGGTATGAATGCCGAGCTAAATCCCTGGGTCTTGTACAAGACTTAAAAAAAATGGCCCGGTTGCGCTTAGAATTTTGTATTGTGGGAACGCATTGCATAAAGAAAGTGTCGTCCCGCTGTGTCAGGCCCCATTGCGCAAGCTCGGGATGCAGGCCCTAGGCACCTTCCCCCTTTTTTCACAACCTGAGACAAGAGATGAGTACGCAGCAACCCACCATCATCTATACCTTGACCGACGAGGCGCCTCGCCTGGCAACCAGCGCATTCCTGCCCGTGATCCGTGCTTTCGCAGCACCGGCCGGCATCAATGTGGAAACCAGCGACATCTCCCTCGCAGGTCGTATCCTGGGCGAGTTCCCCGAATTTCTGACCGAAGAACAGCGCGTTCCCAACAACCTGGCTGAACTGGGCAAGCTGACGCTGACCCCCGAAGCCAACATCATCAAGCTGCCTAATATTTCCGCTTCCGTGGGCCAGCTGACTGCTGCCATCAAGGAGCTGCAGTCCAAGGGCTTCAACGTTCCCAGCTTCCCTGAGAACCCCACCACCGAAGAAGAAAAGCAGATCAAGGCGCGCTACAGCAAGTGCCTGGGCTCCGCGGTGAACCCCGTGCTGCGCGAAGGCAATTCCGACCGCCGCGCCCCTGCTGCCGTCAAGAACTTCGCCAAGAAGAACCCTCACTCCATGGGTGAGTGGAAGCAGTGGTCGCAGACCCATGTGTCCCACATGGACAAGGGCGACTTCTACCACGGCGAAAAGTCCATGACTCTGGACAAGGCCCGTGACGTGAAGATGGTTTTGGAAACCGCTTCCGGCAAGTCCATCGTTCTGAAGGAAAAGGTCAAGCTGCAGGAAGCAGAAGTGATCGACTCCATGTTCATGAGCAAGAAGGCCCTGTGCGATTTCTATGAAAAGGAAATCGAGGACTGCAAGGAGTCCGGCATTCTGTTCTCGCTGCACGTCAAGGCCACGATGATGAAGGTGTCCCACCCCATCGTGTTCGGCCACTGCGTGAAGATCTTCTACAAGGAAGCCTTCGAGAAACACGGCAAGCTGTTCGACGAACTGGGCGTGAACGTGAACAACGGCATGGCCAATCTGTACGAGAAGATTGCCACGCTGCCCGCCACACTGCGCGAAGAGATCGAGCGTGACCTGCACAAGTGCCAGGAAGATCGTCCTCGTCTGGCCATGGTGGATTCCGCCAAGGGCATCACCAACTTCCACTCGCCCAACGACGTGATCGTGGACGCCTCCATGCCTGCCATGATCCGCGTGGGCGGCAAGATGTGGGCTGCCGACGGCAAGCCTTACGACTGCAAGGCCGTGATGCCCGAGTCCACCTTTGCCCGCATCTACCAGGAAGTGATCAACTTCTGCAAGTGGCACGGCAACTTCGACCCCAAGACCATGGGCACCGTGCCCAACGTGGGTCTGATGGCGCAGAAGGCCGAAGAGTACGGCTCGCACGACAAGACCTACGAAATCGCTGAAGACGGCGTGGCCAACATCGTGGACATCGCCACCGGCGAAGTGCTGCTGAGCCAGAACGTGGAGGCGGGCGATATCTGGCGCATGTGCCAGGTCAAGGATGCGCCTATCCGCGACTGGGTGAAGCTGGCTGTCACGCGTGCCCGCAACTCCGGCATGCCTGCCGTGTTCTGGCTGGACCCCTACCGTCCCCACGAAGCCGAGCTGATCAAGAAGGTCCAGACCTACCTGAAGGAATACGACACGAACGGCCTGGAAATCCACATCCTGTCGCAAGTGCGCGCCATGCGCTTCACGCTGGAGCGTGTGGCCCGTGGTCTGGACACCATCTCGGTGACCGGCAACATTCTGCGTGATTACCTGACCGACCTGTTCCCGATTCTGGAGCTGGGTACCTCGGCCAAGATGCTGTCCATCGTTCCCCTGATGGCTGGTGGCGGCATGTACGAAACCGGTGCCGGCGGCTCCGCTCCCAAGCACGTTCAGCAACTGGTGGAAGAAAACCACCTGCGCTGGGACTCGCTAGGTGAATTCCTGGCCCTGGCTGTCTCGTTTGAAGACTTGGGCATCAAGGAAAACAACGCCCGCGCCAAGCTGCTGGCCAAGACTCTGGACGAAGCCACTGGCAAGCTGCTGGACCTGAACAAGTCGCCTTCGCGCCGTACCGGCGAGCTGGACAACCGTGGCTCGCAGTTCTACATCGCTCTGTACTGGGCACAGGCTCTGGCCGCTCAGACAGAAGACGCAGAACTGGCTGGCAAGTTCGCGCCTCTGGCCAAGACCCTGGCCGAAAACGAAGCCAAGATCGTGGCTGAGATGAAGGACGTGCAAGGCAAGGCTGCCGACATCGGCGGCTACTACATGCCCGACGTGGCCAAGCTGGACGCCGTGATGCGCCCCAGCGCCACCTTCAACGCCGCCATCGCCGCCGCGTAAATCAAGGGTTTTCTGCAGTGCAGCCTCGGCTGCCTGCAGGCCTTGAAGCCAGCCGGTAACCTGAAAAGGTTGCCGGCTTTTTTGTGTCCGGTGTTAGTTTTTTGCTATATAAATGGAAGCTGTTTTCGCTTGATGGGTAAGCGTTAGAGCTTGATTTGATTATGAATTCATGAAGGGTGCACCATGCCGTTGTATCAGTGCCCATGCTGTGACTACTTCTCTTTGGATGACTGTGGCGAGTACGGCATCTGCAGCGTCTGCTTCTGGGAAGACGACGGCTGGGATGTGGACTGCCCGGATGAATATTCCGGCCCCAACCATATGACGCTGCGCGAAGGTCGGCGCAACTTTCAGCGCTTTGGTGCCTGCGATTATCGAATGCTCAAGCACGTGCTGGCACCTGCGGAGCGTGGCCGCTACCCGCATCGGCCACGCAAGCTGCACAGGGCAGCTTCAATCCGCGTGCGGCCATGATTCTTGCTTCATTCAGCCATTGCAGAAACCGGAGGCCTGGATGCTGGTGCAGCAGCGCAGCGGCTATCGCTCAGTGCTTGTGGAAACCGGGGCTGATAGAGCATGAAAGGGGCTGGTTTTGGCAGCGCCTAGCGCTTGAAGATTTCGCCGCCTAGCTTGGCGCCGGCCTTGATGCCGCGTTTGGCAAACCAGCCCTGATTCATCTCCAGCACATAGCGCACGGGCTTGGCCGAGCAGTGGGATTCGTCGCTCATGGGCTTCATGTCTGCTAGGTTGACGATGGTTCCGTCATCGGCCACAAAGGCAGCCGTCAACGGCAAGAGGGTGTTGCGCATCCAGAAGCACTGCACGCCGGGCATATCGAAGACAAAGAGCATGCCCTCCTGCTGTGGCATTTCCTTGCGGAACATCAGACCGATCTCGCGCTGCTGAGGGGTGATGGCCAGCTGGGTATCGATACGGTACATCCCGGCAGTCAGGTCAATGCGGCGCAGGTTCATCTGCGGCTGGCCTTCGTCGCGGGCCAGGGCATGGGGGGCGAAAAGCCCCAGCAAGCTGGAGGCGGCCAGTGCCAGCAGGCTGATGCGCAGGCTACGCTGAGAATGGGTGTTAGGGGAGAGGTTCTTCATGAGCCTTGCAAGCCAAACAGAGGATCGGAAGCTGCAAGCCTAATGCAAAGTTCGTCTGTGAGAGAGAGCGTGGAAGTAAATCAGGTGGAGTCGCGGTGTTTGCGGCTCCCAGGAAGAAGGTGGTGCGGTACCGCCGCTCCCTTGGTGGTTGTTTTCAGCAGGCATATTGCTGCAAGCCGGGTCATGTCTCTGCCTTGACGGCCATTTATGCGGCATTTCTTAGAATTCCTCGAGATACCGATGCCAAAATCGGGTGCAACAGTCCGCACCAGCAAGGTGCATCGCCGCACAGTATTCAAGACTAGGAGATTTCACAGCATGAGCATGTCCCACATCCAGGTTCCATCGCAGGGCGAGAAGATCACCGTCAATGCGGACAAGACATTGAATGTCCCCGATCAGCCCATCATCCCGTTCATTGAGGGTGATGGCGTGGGCGTGGATGTGACGCCTGTGATGCGAAAGGTGGCCGATGCGGCGGTGGCCAAGGTCTATGGCAGCCAACGCAAGATCGCCTGGATGGAAGTGTTTGCAGGAGAGAAAGCCACGCGAGTCTATGGTCCCGATATGTGGCTGCCCGAAGAGACTGTGGCTGCCGTGCGCGACTATGCCGTGTCCATCAAGGGGCCGCTCACTACGCCGGTTGGCGGTGGCATTCGTTCACTGAACGTCGCCCTGCGCCAGGAACTGGATCTGTATGTCTGCCTGCGTCCCGTGCAGTACTTCAAAGGCGTGCCATCGCCGCTCAAGGAGCCCGAAAAGACCCATATGGTGATCTTCCGCGAGAACTCGGAAGACATCTATGCGGGCATCGAGTACGCAGCGGGCAGCGAGAAGGCGAAGAAGCTCATCGACTTCCTTGCCAAGGAGATGGGAGCCAACAAGATCCGCTTTCCTGAAACCTCGGGCATTGGCATCAAGCCCGTCTCGCGTGAAGGCACGGAACGCCTGGTGCGCAAGGCCATTCAATACGCCATCGACCACAACAAGCCCAGTGTGACTCTGGTTCACAAGGGCAACATCATGAAGTACACGGAAGGCGCTTTCCGTGACTGGGGCTATGCGCTGGCGCAGCGAGAGTTCGGAGCCGAGCTGATCGATGGCGGCCCATGGAGCCGCCTGAAGAACCCGAAGACTGGCAAGGACATCATCATCAAGGATTCGATCACCGATGCCTTCTTGCAGCAGATTCTGATGCGTCCGGCAGAGTATTCGGTGGTCGCCACGCTCAACCTCAACGGCGACTATATTTCGGATGCACTGGCGGCCCAGGTGGGCGGCATCGGCATTGCACCGGGCGCGAATATGTCGGAGAGCATTGCCTGCTTTGAGGCCACGCATGGCACGGCACCCCGCTATGCAGGCAAGGACTATGTGAACCCTGGCTCCATGATTCTGTGCGCCGAGATGATGCTGCGCCACATGGGCTGGCGCGAGGCGGCCGACCTGATCGTCGAGTCCCTGGAAAAGGCCATTCAGAGCAAGCATGTGACCTATGACTTTGCCCGCCTGATGGATGGCGCAACCCAGGTGTCGTGCTCGCGCTTTGGAGATGTTGTGATCTCCATGATGGATTGAGCACGCAACCGTTTAAAAAACAGGGGAGAAACACATGAAACGCATGAAATGGATGCTGACCATGCCGCTGGTGGCCATGGCTGTGCTGGGGTGCAGCGCTACGCAGCCTCTTCAATCAGGTGTAGCCCAGAGTCAGACGGCAGCGCTGAATACCCAGGAACTTCATTTTGTTGGGCCTATGGACCTGACGATCACGCTCAAGACGCAGGACAATTTCGAGACAGCCGTAATGACCGATAACGCTGATCGCGCCTTCCAGATGCGCAGCGTGCCCGCTGCCAGCGGTATTCGCATGACGGATGGCAAGGGGGCATCCATTCACTTCAAGAATGGCGAGGGTGTGCTGGAGCTGGTGAAAGATCGCCCGATTGAAATCAAGGAAATGAAGCGCTAAGTCCCATCCTGGGCCGCTCACAAAAAAGCCTGTTCGCTGGATCTAAGTTCAGCGAGCAGGCTTTTTTATAAGAGTCTTAATGAATTAGCGAGCCGGCAGCTCGCAGCCATCTGGGCCACAGCTGGGGTTGGCATCTTCAGCGGCTTGCTCAACTTGAGAGGCGTGGGTGTTGAGGTCGGCCACTTGTTCGGCCCAGTCGGCCAGCTGCTGCTTCCAGCCTTCGACGTCACCCAGCCATTCGCCGATTTCAATGCGCTGCACGGCGCGCTGGCCGGCTTGTTCGGGATGGTCGAATTCCAGGCCAATGGTGGGAAAGCCCTGGCCTTGCAGCATGTTCAGCCATTGACGGCTTTCGGCAATGTGCTTCTGGGTTGCGGCTCCACTTTTCTCGGCATAAGCCGTGTCATAGGCGGCACTGTCCAGGCCTATGCTGCTGGCCAGTTCACGCAAAACGGCGGGCTCGCTGATGCGCAGGCCATCAACGTAGTGGGCTTTTTGCTCGGCGGACAGCATCTCCAGCCCCTTGCCTGCCAGCGCTTCGGCGGCCAGCAGGGCGGTAGTGGGAGGCTCGGAGTCCAAAGGCGCACCGATGTCGTTGAGCAAGCCATTGAAGTAGCCTTCACCAAAGGGCTGGCCGGTCATCTCTGCAATGCGCTGGTCGCTGGCCATGACTTTTTCACGCCAGTCCTCCGTGATGGTGCGAGTGTGCGGGCCGGTGAGCATGCCACCTGCATGCCATTGCACCTGAATGCCGGGTACTTCGCGTGCCGCCTTGACCAGAGGGGCGGCGGCGTAGCACCAGCCACAAAGTGGATCAAAGACATAGTGCAGCACAAGAGGAGGCAATGAGGATGTGTTCATGGTCGGAGGGGGGGCCACGGGCCGGTCAATTGAAACAGGCCCCAATGTACGCGCTGATGCCGTGCGTACTTCGCTGTTGGCGAGATGACCTTGTCACCGGTCTTGGCAAAATGGCGATCCTTTCCCTCTGCACTTTTTGTCCATGCGCCTGAATGTCACGCCACCCCAGTCTTCCTCTGAGCCTTCCACACAATCGGTGGTGAGGCGCAGCACCTTTTGGTTCTTGGTGTTCTGGATGCTTGCCATGGCCGTGATGTATCTGGCTATGCAGCACTTTCTGAAGCCTTCGCGGGCCCAGGTCATGGAGGACGGTTCGGTGCGCATAGAGCGCGGCATGGATGGGCACTTTCGTGTCCGAGGCTATGTCAACGATCAGCCTGTCATGTTCATGGTCGATACCGGAGCCACGTCGGTCAGCATTACGGATGCACTGGCCACAAGTGCAGGACTGGAGGGCGGCGAGAAGGTGCGCTTTCGCACCGCCAATGGCGAGCGTGAAGGGCGCATGGTGACGGCTGATGTCGTCAGGGTTGCGAGCTTGAGCGTGCGCAACGTGCGCGTGGGTACCGGCTACACAGGAGAAGACAGCGATGACGCCTTGCTGGGGCAGAATTTCTTGCGCTTTTTTGATGTGCAGATGAGCGGCGATGAAATGCTGCTGAGTCCGAGAAAACGTTCTTAGGGATTTCTCTTGTTTCTGCCGCGCAATGACTTTTGCAGCCCGAAAGCGCCCAAAGTCTGGATTAGAGTAGGGCGCTTTACCAACCGGCGAACAGAGAAGTGCGCTGTGCATAGGTCCGACACGGAGCTACTGTGGCTGCTGCATTGACCATTCATGAGTGAAAGACATGTTCTGGAACTGTTGCCATTCAATGGACTGCCTGCCTTGAGCGGACAGTGAATCTCATCAATGGACTGGTTAACCCAAATCTTCAAAAGCCTCAACGATGTCGTCTGGGGCGTGCCCATGATTGTGCTGATTCTCGGCACGGGTTTTTATCTTCAGATTCGCCTTGGCTTCATGCCGCTGCGCAATATCGTGCGCGGCTTCCGGATGATCTGGCGCAGCCGCCGTCCTGGCGACAAGGCCGATGGCGACATCACACCCTATGCGGCGCTGATGACGGCGCTGTCCGCCACGGTGGGTACGGGCAATATCGCCGGCGTGGCGACAGCCATTGCCGTGGGCGGCCCGGGAGCCTTGTTCTGGATGTGGATGACGGCGCTGCTGGGCATGGCCACCAAGTATGGGGAGGTGGTGCTGGCGGTCAAGTTCCGTGAGAAGAATGACCACGGCCAGTGGGTGGGCGGCCCCATGTACGCCATTAAGAATGGTCTGGGCAAGAACTGGAAATGGCTGGGCACGCTGTTTGCCATCTTTGGCGGGCTGGCTGGCTTCGGCATTGGCTCCATGGTCCAGTCCAACGGCATTGCATCGGCCATGCACACGGCTTTCGGGCTGGAGAACTGGGTGACCGGCTTGGCGCTGGCCGTGCTGACAGGGGCCGTGGTGCTGGGCGGCATCACCCGCATTGGCGCCGTGGCCGAGAAGCTGGTGCCCGCCATGTGCGTGCTCTATGTGATCTGCGTGCTCTATGTGCTGGGCGTGTACTTTGACCGCATTCCTGCCGCATTTGCGCTGATCTTCGAGCAGGCGTTCAATCCTACGGCTGCCACCGGTGGCTTTCTGGGTTCCACCGTGCTGATGGCTATCCGCATGGGTGTGGCACGCGGCATTTTCTCGAACGAAGCCGGTCTGGGTACCGCAGGTATTGCTCAGGCAGCAGGTGCCACGCGTGACCCCGTGTTCTCGGGCCTGGTGGGCATGATGGGCACCTTCATCGACACCATCATTGTCTGCACCATGACGGGTCTGGCCATCGTGGTCAGCGGTGTCTGGAACTCTGGCGCGACGGGCGCCGTGCTCTCGACCCAGAGCTTTGAAGCCGCCATGCCCGGCGTGGGCAAGTATGTGCTGGCCCTTTCTCTGTCCGTGTTTGCCTTCACCACCATCTTGGGTTGGGCCTACTACGGTGAGAAGTGCTGGACTTATTTGGTTGGCACCGTCTGCGAAAAGCCGTTCCGCATTCTGTGGACCATCAGTGCCTTTGTGGGCGCGGTGGCCACGCTGGATTTTGCCTGGCTGGTGGCCGATACGCTGAACGCGCTGATGGCCATTCCCAACCTGATCTCGCTGCTGCTGCTCTCGCCCGTGATCGTGCAGCTCACGCGTGAGTATTTTGCACGCAAGGAAAATCAAATCTGATTATTTTGATAGCTGAAAGCGCTTGATGCATAAGCGCTAGAGCATGATTTAGCCTTTATCTGAATGAGAAGGCAAGAGCACAGGGCGCAGTTGTACAAGCAGCTGCGCCCTGTGCGGTTTTGGTGGCTCCAGTCTGAACTGTGGCGCTGCATCTGCGAAAATACCTGCCTTTCAGGGAATGACGGCTGCAGGCGTGCTGCACGCCGTTGTGCGTATCGAGGCTCGATCCACGCCCTGGCTTCGTGGCCTGTTGCGACTTTGTCTTGCGAGACAGGTGCAGCAGGTTTTTCATGTTGCCGAGCCTCAAATCGGATCGCCAGAGCTTCTGCGATCATCGCTTTACGCCCGACACAAGCCATTGCCCTCGGCTGCCAGGCCATTTGGGCGCTGTCATGGATAGTCTGCCGTGTCCCACCGCCAGCCCGTTCGCGTTCCTGAACGCCACCAGTTCGATGCCTTGATTGATGCCCGCTCTCCGGCCGAGTTCGAACAGGATCACATTCCCGGGGCGATCAACTGCCCGGTGCTGAGCAATGCCGAGCGCGCCGAGATCGGCACCATCTACAAGCAGGTCAGTCCCTTTGAAGCCAAGCGTCTGGGCGCGGCCTATGTGTCGGCCAATCTGGCGCGGCACCTGCGTGAAACCTTTGCCGACAAACCTGCCAACTGGAAGCCGCTGGTCTATTGCTGGCGCGGCGGTCTGCGCAGCGGCTCCATGGTGACCTGGCTGCGCCTGGTGGGCTGGGACGCCCAACAACTCGCGGGCGGCTACAAGGCGTTTCGCGGCCATGTGATTGAAAAGCTGGAGACGCTGGTGCCGCAACTGCAGATGCGGGTGCTGTGCGGCGCCACTGGCTCGGCCAAGACCCGCGTGCTGCATGCGCTGGCAGAGCGCGGCGAGCAGGTCCTGGATCTGGAGGGCTATGCCAACCACAAAGGCTCCTTGCTGGGCAATCTGCCTGGCATTGAGCAGCCCAGCCAGAAGCGCTTTGAGACCTTGCTGGCCGAGCAGATCGAAACCTTTGATCTTTCGCGCCCGGTCTATCTGGAAGGCGAGAGCGCCAAGATTGGCCGCGTAGGCCTGCCTTTGGTGCTGGTGCAGCACCTGCACAAGGCGCCAGTGATCGAAGTGCGCGCGACGACAGGCGCACGCCTGTCCTATCTGCTGCGGGACTATGCCTATCTAGGCGACAACCCCGAAGCGCTGGCGGCCAAGCTGGGCTGGCTCAAGGAGCTGCAGGGCAAGGAAACCATTGCACGCTGGCAGCAATGGGCGCTGGCCAAGGATTTGCCGCCTTTGTTTGAGGAGCTGATGCTGCGCCACTACGACCCGCACTACGAGCGCTCACAGTCCAACCACTTCGAGCAATGGCCTCAGCGTCAGGTGCTGGAGACGGATGATCTGTCCGACGAGAGCATTATTCGTCTGGCAGAGCAGGTGATGGCCCTGAAGGCCTAGGCAAGCTCCTGCACCATCAGCACCTCATCGAAGAAATGACCTGCAATGCAAAGCGCTGCAGGTTCCAGCCCGTAGCGGCTAAAACCGGATTGCTCATATAGGCGCAGCGCATTGTGATTGCGGGCATTGCAGCTGAGCAAGAGTTGTCGCAGTTTCAGTGACCGGCCATAGGCCGTGGCGGTTTGCAGGAGCTTGCGCGCCAGACCTTGGCCGCGGGCCTGCTGGGTGACGTACATGGCAAAGAGGTGACCTTTGTGCGCCACCTTCTCGCCCTGGTCGCAATACAAGCCCAGAAAGCCGAAAAGCTGGCCGCTGTCGTCAAAGCCACCCCACATGGCCCGACCTCCAGTGTCGCCAAAGCAGCTCAGAATCTGTGCATCACTGAGAGCCAGCTCGCTTTCGGGCGTTGCTCCGAATGCTGTCGGGCATTCGGTAAGCGCCTGCAGGCGCAGGGCTCGATAGTTGGGTAGGTCGCGTTCTTCAAGTGGGCGTATGGCGTAGTGCATGCCCTGAAGTCTAGAGCGCTTAAGACCCTTGAACACAACCCTTGATACATCGTTGCTTCGCCTTGCCGTACTTTGGTACTGCCTGCGGCTTCGCGCCTCTTCTCAACCGCAAGTCTTCGATTGGCTGGGTGGTGTTAGCCGCTCTAAATATGCTCGGCAAAAATAGGTACCAGTGACAGCAGCAGCAGGCCTGCCATGACGCCGTTGAAGGTGCGAAGCGCTTGTGGAGTGCGAAGGGCGCGGCCCACGGTGCTGCCAAACAGCGTCCAGACGCTGATGCTGGGGTAGTTGACCAGTCCCAGAACCAGGGCCGACAGCATCAGATTGACAAAAAAACCTTCGCGCGGTGTGTAGGTCGCAACCACGCCCACGGCCATGATCCAGGCCTTGGGGTTGACCCACTGAAATGCTGCAGCCTGCCAGAAGCTGAACGGGCGACTGCCCGATTGCCCCTGATCGACATTGCCTGCTCTGGCGATTTTCCAGGCCAGCCAGATCAGATAGGCCGCACCCACATATTTGAGCAAGGTGTAGATGCGTGGCTCAGTCTCGAACAGCTTGCCCAGCCCTGCGCCGATGAGCAGCACCATGACGACCACACCGAGGCAGATGCCGAGCATGTGCGGCACGCTGCGGCGGTAGCCAAAGGTGGCTCCCGATGCGGTCAGCATCACATTGTTAGGGCCGGGCGTGACGGAGCTGACAAAGGCAAACATGGCCAGTGGCAGAACAAAGGACAGGGACTGGGGCAGCAGAGTCATGGGTGTTCGCTGGCAGATGGGCTCAGACATTGAGGTGAAACTGGGTTCAATGCTAAGCTCGTCAATCAGTACAGTATCAGTACACTTTGCCATGCCAGTTCATGAGCTGGCCTGCTTGTATGACCCGGACAGTTGGAGAGGCCCTCAGCCTTCATCACATGCTCGATACCTCATCGCAACCCTCTTTTTCCAGTGCCTGCGCAGACAGTCTGGGCTGGCAGCCTGTGCGTTCCAGCTCTGTAGGGCTGGTCGAGCAACTGGTTGAATACTTCGGCACGCTGGTGCGCAACCATGGCTTGCGTGCAGGGGCGCGTCTGCCTTCCGTGCGAGCGCTGGCGCAGAGCGCGGGCGTCAGTCGCGATACGGTGGTACAGGCCTATGACCGCTTGGCCGCCAAAGGACTGATTCAGTCGCGCCGAGGCAGCGGCTTTTATGTCACAGCCCAGCGCCAGGTCACTGCACCCGCCGTGGCTGAAGCTGCAGCAGCCCAGGCGGTGGAGTTTGATACGGCCTATTTGCTACGTGGCATCTTTCGCGAGGATGGCGATGGCACAGGCAGTGCGGGCTGCTTGCCAGCGAGCTGGATGGATCAAGGTCTGATCACCGGTGCCATGCGTGCCATTACCCGCCAAGGCGCACGGGCCGAGCAGGGCTTGCTCAGCTACGGTTTGCCGCAAGGTTTTGTGCCGCTGCGCCAGCACATTGCTTCCTGGTTGCAGGTGCAGGAGGTGCCTGCGCATCCCGAACTGAACATGATGACGGTAGGTGGCGTGACGCAGGGGCTGGATCTGATCGTGCGCTGCTTTTTGCGGCCTGGCGATACCGTGCTGGTCGAAGACCCGGCCTGGTTTCTGATCTTTGGCCGGCTCAAATACATGGGCGTGAATGTCGTAGGCGTGCCGCGCCTGCCCGGCGGCCCCGATGTGCAGGCGCTGCAGTCGCTGGCGCAGGCCCATCAGCCCAAGCTCTTCATCCTCAATACGGCGGTCCACAACCCCACCGGTCTGAGCCTGTCTGCTGGCGTGGCGCACGAGGTGCTGCGCATTGCCGAGCGTCACGACTTCTTGCTGGTGGAGGACGACACCTATGCCGACTTTCTGGGCGTCATGCCGCTTCGGCTTGCGGCCATGGACCGACTGCAGCGCGTGATTCTGGTGGGTGGCTATTCCAAGACCTTGTCGGGAGGGCTGCGCGTGGGCTATATCGCCGCCAAGCCCGAGTATGTGCACCGGCTCACGGATATGAAGCTGCTGGCCGGGCTGACTTCCTCGCTGCCGGCCGAGCAGATCGTGCATCACATCCTGGCCGACGGCTCCTACCGCAAGCATGTGGATCGCCTGCGCGAGCGCGTGGACAGGGCGCGCAGCCGCTGTCTGCGCAAACTCGAAGCCCTGGGCTGTCATGCCGAGCATGAGCCCGTGGCGGGCACCTTTGCCTGGGTTGATTGCGGCGTGGATACCGAAGTGCTGGCCCGGCAGGCCGCGCTGAGCAACTTGCTGCTGGCGCCGGGCTTGCTGTTCTCACCCCAGCAGGCGACCAGTAGCAAGCTGCGCGTGCCGGTGGCCATGGCCGACCAAGCGGCACCCTGGAAGGTGCTGGAGCAAATCCTCGCTCAACTGCGCAGATAGCGACAAAGAGCGCCAAAGCGGAGTGCTCCGCTATAGCGCTCCTCATTCACGATTGATCACAATCGCGGACCGTTGATGGCGTTGACGGACAGCGATCTGCTGTTATGTTTGTAGCATGACAGCTGCACGAGCCTTGCCCCTTGCCGCCGCCGGCCACCGCTTTCACGCATGCTTTGCAGCGCGTGGGACATGGGGTTTGCTGTCTCTGGCACTGCTGTGTGGTGGACTGAGCGCATGCTCCAGTGCACCGACAAACCATGGCGAAGTGCAGGGTGAGAGCTTTCATTCGCGAGAGCTGGTTCAGTCCGACAGCAACCGCATGGCGACGCTGGCCATGAAGGAGAACCTGGAGAGCCTGTTCGTCATCATGGACAAGCTCTACCGCCGCAACCCCGCAGAGTGGAAAAAGACGGCCGACAGTCGTGAGGCGGCTATTGCCTATGTGCGCATTGCCATCATGGAGCGCCAGCCCTGGCACGAGTTGCAGGACAAGCGCGATGTGGCTGCTTTGTCGCTGGCACTGCAGCCCGAGTTTCAGGGGGACAGGGTAGCGGCCTTTGTCTATGCCGCTGCCGACATGCTGATCACTTCGCATGGCGGGCGTACCCAGTTCACGCTGATTGATGGGCTGGATCCGCAGCATGTCTTCAATGCCGCTCGCAATCTGGAGATTGCCAACTGGATTCTCAACTCGCGCAAGACGCTCAACGGCCAACCCTTGCTGCTGTCCAACCAGATCGGGCAAGAGGAACGAAACCTGAGCTTTGAGCGCGAGATGGGCAAGATCATTGGCCGCCTTGATCTGGTGGCGGACTACACCACCGAGCGCTATCGGCGCTCCGTCATCGGCTATGCACAAGGCCTGCTTGCCGGGCCTTTCATGCAGTTTCTGCCTGTGCGCTAAGACTTTCTCAATCGCTCAGTCGCCGCACAGCACGATGGTGACAATGGCTGAGGAATCCTCCAGCGCACGCACCGCATGTGGCAAACCCCGGGGCAGATGAATGAGCTGATCGCGCTGCAGCTTGTGAAGGTTCTGGCCTAGCATCACCTCCAGACTGCCTTCCAGGCACTGCAGGCTGACGCTGCCCGCCACGCGATGCGGCGGAAGGGCCTGGCCCTTGCGCAGCACGATACGGATGACCTCCAGATCTTCGGCCTTGAACAGAACTGCGGAACGCGCACCCGTGAGTCTGGGGCCAAACGGCGCCACATCCAGCGGCTGAGCGGGCATGGAGAGAATATGGTCCATGGCGACACCTCTTGCACAAGCGACAACGCACCATTGTCCTGCGCTTGCTGTGCAAGTTCAATCACAGTTTGATGACAATCGCTGATGGATGTGTCACGTTGACTGCTGTTGCGAGGTGCTAGCTTGTCTCAAGCCTTGTAGCCCGTGTTCATGATCCACAGCTCCAGCACCAGAGCCACCACGGCCAGCACCATGGGCAGGGCGTAAAGCACTTGCATCACCGCGCTTACGGGCTCGGGCGCTTGCAGTACCGCGCGTTTGAAGCCGACCCAGCCGCAGTAAAACGCCAGAGGCGGCATGACAAAAATAGGCAGCACCAGCCACAGCAGTGGCAAGGACAGCAGCGACAGCAGAACCGAGGCAAGAATCATGAATGCAAGAGTGCTTTAAGAGCGACTAACACCACTCAGCAAACCGCAGGTTTGCGGTTGAGGCGAGGCGCGAAGCCGCAGGCAGTACAAGCGTAGGGCAAGGCGAAGCAACGACGTATTAAGGGTGGTGTTAGCGGCTCTAAACCAGCACGTCACGAATGCTGGCGTCCTTACCGAACTGTGCTTTGGCAAATGGGCACAGCGGCAGCACCTTGGTGCCAGTGCTGCGCGCCCAGGCCACCAGCGCATCCAGCAGCTGGCGGCCCACGCCTTCGCCGCGCAGCGATTCATCCACATCCGTGTGGTCGATGATGATCATCGTGGCATTGGTACGGCTGTAGGTCATCTCGGCCACGCGCTGGCCATTCTTTTCAATGTGAAACATGCCCTTGGATGGGGCTTCTTCGTGCTGAACAGGGTATTGCATGGCGCGGCCTTGAGTGACTTAGGAAAGCACTGTAGCGGAGTTTAGGCAGGCTTTTGCAGCATCTTGATGACGCTGGAAAAGTCCTCCGGGCCGTGGCCGGCAATGCTGTGCGCCGCATAGATCTGGCGCGCCATGCCGCCCAGCGGGGTGCTGGCCTTGACGCTCATGGCGCTTTCCTGGGCCAGGCCCAGATCCTTGAGCATCAGATCCGTGCCAAATCCGCCGGTGTAGCCGCGCGTGGCGGCGCTGGTTTCCTGCACGCCGGGGAAAGGGTTGTAAACCTCCAGCGCCCAGTTGCCGCCGGAGCTGCGGCGCATGATTTCGCTCAGCACCTTGGGGTCCAGCCCGTTGGCCACGCCCAGAGCAATGGCTTCGCTGGTGCCAATCATCAAAATGCCCAGCAGCATGTTGTTGCAGATCTTGGCCGTCTGGCCCGCGCCCACATCACCGGCGTGGAAGATGTTTTTGCCCATCTTCTCCAGCAGCGGGCGGGCACGTTCCAGATCGGCGTCCGAGCCGCCCACCATAAAGGTCAGCGTGCCTGCAATGGCGCCGCCCGTGCCGCCGGAGACGGGGGCATCGATAAAGCCCATGCCTGCAGCCGCTGCGGCCTTGGCCACTTGCTGGCTGGTGGCAGCGGCAATGGTGGAGCTGTCGATAATCAGCGCCCCCTTGGCGATGCTGGCCAGCAGGCCGGGCGCACCGTCCTTGCCCAGATACAGGGCTTGCACATGCTGGCTGGCGGGCAGCATGGAAATCACCACTTCAGCGCCTTGAACGGCATCTTGTGCGCTGCTGGCGGTCTGGCCGCCTTCGGCCTTCACGCGCGCCAGCGCATCGGCGCTGAGGTCAAACGCCTTGACGCTGTGCCCCGCCTTGACCAGATTGATAGCCATGGGGGCGCCCATATTGCCGAGGCCGATAAATGCGATCTGCATGCTTTGTCTCCTTGTGGTTTATCTGATTTGATAGCTGCTTGCGCTTGATGGGTAAGCGTTTTCGATGGATTTGACTTAACTTTTGATGGCCGCGCCTTGCTCTTGCAGCAGGCTGCGCAAGATGCTGCGGTGGCAATGCGCTTCGTCCTCGCAATAGCAGCCCAGCGAAAAAGCGCTGCTGTGCGATAGCGCCGCCAGCAGTTTTAACGTGTGCTGTGCAGCCGGTTCTGACATCTGCTTGCGGAACTGTTTTTCAAACTGCTTCCAGAGCTTGTCGGCCTCGGCCGTCTGGTCACTGACCCGCAGCTTGATGCTTTGCAGAGCCTGGTGCATCAGCTCCACCTCGGGCGAGAGCTCGGGATACCAGACATCGTAGAAATTGCGGCTGGCAAATTCCGCCTTGGGCACGCCACGCGGCGGGCGGCGCACCGTGCCAATGCGCAAGCCTTCACCGGGTGCGCGGTCGCTGCCTAGCTGAACAATGCTCACTGCCATGGGGCTGCTCCTGTTTGAGGTCTGCGCGATGGTTCGCTACTCGCTGCCAAAGATGGGATGGACTTTGCACGGGCGCGGATCTTTCAATGTTTTTGGTTCTTTGCCCTTGTCTGGCGTTCGCTGCGTGCTTCTGTTTTGAGAGTCTTTGGCGGACTTGTCTTCTGTTTCTGGCTTGCGGGCCGATTTACGCTTGGGCGTTGCCCTTGCCTGCGGGTTGAAATCCAGCGCCGCCTGCACCCAGTGATTCCAGGCCGCACGTGTGGCATAGGCTGTGGGCGAGACCAGAAAATATCCCTGCATGCCACCGCGCAGCGACAGCGGGCGCAGGCCCGGCGTTTCGGCTACGGCGTCATGCGTGTCCGGCGGCAGACGCACCAGCAGCTCGTCGTCCTCCACACCCAGGCACATCTTGCCGTTGACCATGAACACCAGGCAGCCAAACATGGACTTTTCCTCCACTTCCGCGGCAGGCGCATGCTGGGCCAGCGCTTCGCGCACGGCATCAATGAGCTGCAGAGTTTCGGGGGAGATGGGGCGGGCGGGCATGGGATCTGTTTCAGGCAATTTCAGCGAATGGCGTCACATGCATCGCCATCCAGCATGCGCCGCGCGATGATGACGCGCATGATCTCGTTCGTGCCTTCCAGAATCTGGTGCACGCGGGCGTCGCGCACCAGGCGCTCCAGCGGGAAGTCGTTCAGATAGCCATAGCCTCCGTGGATTTGCAGCGCTTCGTTGCAGACGGCAAAGCCTGCATCCGTGGCGAAACGCTTGGCCATGGCGCAGTAGGTGGACGCATCGCGCGCACCGGCGTCCAGTTTGGAGGCAGCCAGCCGCACCATCTGGCGGGCGGCGACCAGCTCGGTGGCCATATCGGCCAGCTTGAACTGCAGGGCCTGAAAGCTGGCAATGGGCTTGCCGAACTGTTTGCGCTCCTGCATGTACTGCTGCGCCTGAGTCAGCGCACCTTGCGCCGCGCCGACGGAGCAGGTGGCGATATTGATGCGGCCGCCGTCCAAGCCCTTCATCGCAATCTTGAAACCTTCACCTTCCTGGCCCAGCAGGTGGTTAGCGGGGATGCGCACATTGTCGAAATTGATGACGCGCGTGGGCTGGCTGTTCCAGCCCATTTTTTCTTCCTTCTTGCCGTAGCTGATGCCCTCTGCGTTGGCGGGCACGGCAAAGGCGCTGATGCCGGATGCGCCCGATTGTGCGTCTCCGGTTCTTGCCATCAGCACCAGCACATCGGTGCTGCCCGCGCCGCTGATAAAGGCTTTGCTGCCGTTGATGATGTATTCGTTGCCCGCCAGCTCGGCCCGGGTCTTGAGCGAGGCAGCATCCGAGCCTGCACCGGGCTCGGTCAGCGCATAGCTGGCGAGCTTCTGCCCGCTGGTCAGTTGCTCGCCCCATTGCTCGCGTACGGCACCGGTGGCCCAGGTGCCCAGCATCCAGGTCGCCATATTGTGGATGGTGATAAAGGCGGTGGTCGATGGATCGACGGCAGCCAACTCTTCGAACACCAGCGTGGCATCGAGACGCGGCAGGGCCAGGCCGCCTGCGCTCTCAGGTGCATACAAGCCGCAAAAGCCCAGCTCGCCCGCCTTGGCAATGGCTTCGCGGGGAAAGTGCGCTTCGCGATCCCACTGCGCAGCATGGGGGGCTAGTTCTGCCTGCGCAAATGCTCGGGCCGTGTCGGCAAAGGCCTGCTGATCTTGGCTGAGTTCAAAGTTCATCTCATATCTCCTTATTGTTTTTGGCTTGTAGCCCTTGCTGGGTATGCGCCTGCAGCTATTGTTTTTAAATATCCGTTGTGAGTGCTCTCAGTCAGGCGGCCCAAAGTGCAGCCAGCGCTTGAGCACGGCTTCACGGGTGTGAATTTGCTGCAGCAGGCAGGCGTGGTAGCGGCTGGGCCAGTCCGGCTGAGCTTCAAAGGCCTTGCTTGCCTGTTTGCACTGTGTAATGCGCTGGCGGCTCCATTCACTTTGTTCCTTGCGCAAGGCGGGGCGCTCATGGGCAGACATGGCGCGCATGACATCGCCATACAGAATCTGGTTGGCGGTGTCGGCCTCCTGAAAGTCCTTGATGGCACAGGCATTGGTCTGGGCCGTATTGCCGCCGGGCACGCAGTCGGCACCGGCCTGGGCCTGGGTCTGCTGACTGAAGAGTGCTGCCATAAAAAGAGCTGTGAGCGCTTTGGCGTCGATGGCCATGGGCCATGAGCGTCTGATTTTCTGAATGCGGATCGTCATGCCAGCATCATCGCAGCCAGAAAGGCTTGGCTGGCGCAACCGGTGCGAGATGGCCTGGCTCATGGCTGCTTTTCATCCTGTGCACTCTTGGTCAGCGAAGCACTGGCTTTTGAAGAAAGCGTGACAACTTCGAGGTGTGGAGCCTGCCCGCCATCATCGACATAGCCATACAGTGCAGCCGGGGCCAGGCACGAGGCAGGGCTGCACTGTCGGATTGCATGGCCGTCTTACTTCAGGCTGATGGTGGTGTTCACGCCCTGGCTGGTGGTCGAATCATCAAACCAGCGCGCCGTGATGGTCTTGGTCTGGGTGTAGAACATCACCACCTGTTTGCCGTAAGGGCCCAGGTCGCCGAGCTTGGAGGCGCGGCTGCCCGTGAAGGAGAACAGGGGCACGGGCACGGGAATGGGCACGTTGATGCCGACCTGGCCTACGTCGATCTCTTCCTGGAACTTGCGCGCCGCTGCGCCCGACTGGGTGAAGATGGCCGTTCCGTTGCCGTTGGGGTTGGCATTGATGATCTCGATGGCATCGTCCAGAGTGTCGGCTCCCATGATGGCCAGAACAGGGCCAAAGACTTCCTGCTCATAAATGCTCATGCCGGGCTTGACGCCGCTGAAGATGGTGGGGGCCACAAAATTGCCCTGGGGGTAGCCTTCCACGCTGGGCTTGCGGCCGTCCAGCTCCAGTACCGCGCCTTCTGCGACGCCGCGCTCAATCAGTCCTTCAATGCGTGACAGCGCAGAGCAGGAGACAACGGGGCCTACATCGGTACCAGGCTCGGTGCCGCCAGAGACCTTGAGCGTCTTGGCCTTGGCCACCAGGTCGGGAATCCATTGCTGCGACTCGCCGACCAGCACCACGACGGACAGTGCCATGCAGCGCTGGCCTGCTGCGCCAAAGGCGGCGCCGGCAATGGCGTTCAAGGTCTGCTCCTTGTTGGCGTCAGGCACCACGATGGCATGGTTTTTGGCGCCCATCATGCACTGCACACGCTTGCCGTTGAGGCTGGCGCGGTTGTAGACATGGGTGCCGACCTTTGTCGAGCCGACAAAACTGATGGCCTTGATATCGGGGTGATCGCAAATGGCGTTGACCACGTCTTCGCCGCCGTGAATAACGTTCAGCACGCCCGGGGGAACGCCGGCTTCCAGTGCCAGCTCTGCCAGGCGCATGGTGACGATGGGGTCCTGCTCGGAGGGCTTGAGGATGAAGGTGTTGCCCGTGGCGATCGCCATGGGGAACATCCACAGCGGAATCATGGCCGGGAAGTTGAAGGGTGTGATGCCAGCGCACACGCCCAGTGGCTGGTTCAGCGTATAGGTATCGACGCCATTGGCCACATTGTTGGCCAGCTCGCCCAGCTGCAAGGTACCGATGTTGGCGGCGTGCTCCACCACCTCCAGCCCGCGGAAGACATCGCCTTCGGCGTCGGGCAGGGTCTTGCCTTGCTCGGCAGTCAGCAGGGCGGCCAACTCTTTCATGTTCTCGCGGATCAGCTGCTGCAGCTTCAGGAAGATGCGGGCGCGTGCGCCGATGGGCGTCTTCTTCCAGGTCTTGAAGGCTTGCTTGGCATTGGCGACCGCAGCATTGACCTCTTCGGGCGTGGCAAAGGGCACGCGGGCCAGCACTTCCTGCGTCGCGGGGTTGATCACATCGCGCCACTGGGTGGTTTTTGATTCGACCAATTGCCCATTGATAAGCAGCTTGACCGTAGGCGCCAGAACCTTGGCGGATGTGGGGGCGTTCATGCAGTGTCTCCTGTGGTGAATTTGTGCTCCATGGTATGTGTGCAGTTTTGCGGGGGCAATAGGATTTGCTGCACATAGGGTGTGCAAATGTGCACATCGAAAATATCGAGCGCAGACGAAAAAGCCCCGCACATGGGAATGCGCGGGGCTTCTGTGAGGCCCTGTTGTGAGGCCCGGCTCAATCCAGGCTGATCTGGGCTTTTTCAATCAACAGCTTGTATTGCCCGGACTTCTTTTGAGCGAACTGCTGCATTTCGGGCACGGTCCAGGTAATGGGCTGGAATGCGAAGGTGGCAAATTTTTCCCTGACCTGAGGGTCCTGCAATACGGACACCACATCGCTGCGAATCTTGTCGCGGGTGGCGGCATCCAGACCCTTGGGCGAAAGCAGGGAGACAAAGGAGTTCACATCCAGCTCGGCGGGGCCGCCCGCTTCGGCGACCGTGGGCACATCCGGCATTTGCGCAATGCGCTTGGGTGCAGCCACGGCCAGATAGCGAATCTTGCCGCTTTTGTAGATGCCCTGGCTGGAGGGCAGGCTGGCAAAGCTCCAGGTCGGGTCGCCATTGGCCACGGAAGTGAACAGCTGGCTGACCTCGCGATAAGGCACATGGGTCATCTTGCTGCCCGTCAGATAGTCCAGCCATTCGCCGCCCAGGTGGCCAGGACTGCCCACGCCCCAGGAGCCATAGCTGAGCTTGCCAGGCTCGGCCTTGGCGGACTTGATCAGGTCGCCCATGTTCTTCCAGGGCGAGTTCGTAGGGACGGCCACAAAGAAGGGTGTCAGGAACAGCGGGGCCACGGGGTCGAAGTGGCTCAGCGTGTTGAAGTTCTTGTTCTTGTAGAGATAAGGCAGGGCGGAGACATGCTCGCTGTCCAGTTGCAGCAGGGTGTAGCCGTCGGGCTTGGCGCGGCGCGCGTACTCGATGGCTACAAAGCCAGCGCCACCGGGGCGGTTGTCCACCGTCACACCTTGCTTCCAGCGCTGGGCCAGTTTTTCACCCACGATGCGCAATACGGCATCGGGACCGCTGCCTACGGCAAAGGCGGTGACCACGGTCACGGGGCGGTTGGGATAGCTGGATGCATCGCCTTGGGCCAGTGCCTGGCCGCCAGCAGCCAGCAGGGCACCTGCGGAAACTATTGTTTTGATAGCTGTTTGCGAAGGTGTGGATTGCCTTTGAGGCTGATTTTGCTCATTTTTCACAGTTTGTCTCCGGTGGGCGTTGGTAGATGTTGTTAGGGACTGCAGAGCGTTGAAGGACAACCGTGTCTGGGCACGGTTGCATGGGGGCTATTGCGGGGCGTCGGGCTGGGACAGAGGCGCTGCCTGGGCAAAGGCGGGCAGGGCGCTGCAAGCCGCATCGACGGCGCTGATCAGTGGCCAGCGGGCCAGATCCACGCCAAATCGACGTGCGCTCTCGACCTGAGGAATCAGGTAGACATCGGCCATGCCCGGCGCATTGCCAAAGCAGAAGCTGCCGCGTGAGTCGTCCTGCGCCAGCAAGGCTTCGATGGCGTCAAAGCCGGCCGTGATCCAGGTAGCGCACCAGGCGTTGATGGCGGCCTCGTCGGCACCGAACTGCTGGCGCAGGGTTTGCAGGATGCGGCGGTTGTTGATGGGGTGCACATCACAGCCCACGATGGCCGCAAGGGCGCGCACATGGGCACGGGCCTCGGGCGCGGCAGGCAGCAGTGCCGGCGTGGGATAGCGCTCTTCCAGCCATTCGATGATGGCGGGCGACTGGATCAGCGTTTCGCCGCTGTCCAGCGTCAAGGCCGGAACCAGGCCTTGCGGGTTCACGTTTTTGAACGGCGCTTCGGCCTGTTCATCCACACGCAGATCGACGGGGATGTAATCGGGTGTGAGGCCCTTGAGGTTGAGGGCGATGCGCAGACGGTGGGAGGTGCCGCTGCGAAAGAAACTGTAGAGTTTCATGGTCTGCGCGCCTTACTCGGGTTGGCCTATGTTCAGGGCAATCTCGCCCACGCCTTCGACGCGGCCCGTGATCCGGTCGCCGGGAAGCACCGCCCCCACGCCCTCTGGCGTACCGGTATAGATCAGGTCGCCGGGTTGCAGGTGATAGAACAGGGACAGATCGGCAATGATTTCGCGGATGTTCCAGATCAGCTTGCTCACATCGGACTGCTGCTTGAGCTGACCGTTGACGCTCAGCTCGATCAGGCCGGATTCGATCACCTTGCCGGCCATGGGCACGACTTCGCTGGCGACGGAGGACTGCTCCACATCCTTGCCCAGATCCCAGGGGCGGCCCTTGTCGCGTGCCACCAGCTGCAGATCGCGGCGCGTCATGTCGAGGCCGCAGGCGTAGCCATAGATGTATTCATGGGCTTGGTCGGCAGGAATACGGAAACCGGCCTTGCCAATGGCCACGACCAGCTCCATCTCGAAGTGGTAGTTCTTGGTTTCAGGCGGGTAGGCCACGGTGGCGCCCGATTCGGTCAGCGTTTGCGGGGCTTTGGTGAAGTAAAAAGGGCGCTCCACGCTCTTGTCCACGGGGCGGCCCATCTCCACCGCATGGGCGTGGTAGTTGCGGCCTACAAAGAACAGGCGGTTGATGGGCAGGCGCTGTTCGCTGTCGCGCACGGGCAGGGACTGCACGGGGGATGGTGTCCAGAGATAGTTGGCTTGGGTCATGGTGTGATTCCTGACGGGTATCGATGACTGGGTGCTTGAAAAAGGTAGGTTCTATGTGCAGGTTCTATGCGTGAGACAGCCAGCAAGGGCTGTCCCGTCCCTCTTGAGGGGACGAGGCGTAGCGCCTCAGGGGGTTTCTGCCCTGTATGCGTGGATGGCCTCGAAAATCGGCGTGTCGGCAAAGCGGAACAGGTCCAGCTGCGGCTGGTCGGCATCACATTGCGCGCTGAACAGCTGCCAGGACGGCACGACGAACATGTCGCCACGGCGTACGCTCCACTGCTTGTCGCCCACGGTGACCGTGCCCTGGCCGTCAAAGACCTGGAAGACGGCGGAGCCCACTTCGCGCTTGGCACGGGTGCTGGCGCCGCGAGTCACGCGGTGCATTTCGCAGCGGATGGTGGGCAGCACATCGCGGCCGTTGGTGGGATTGCTGTAGCGCACGGCGGCATGGCCAGGGCTGACCGTTGCGGCATAGCCTTCAGCTTCCAGTGCCAGTTGTTCGCTCAGTGCGCGGTCGGTGTCCACCCAGCGGTAGGCCAGCAAAGGCGTTGTGGGGGCGTCCTGCAGATGAGCGACAGGGCGCAGTCCGGGGTGGGCCCAGAGGCGCTCGGAGCGTGAAAACTCGGGCGTGATGCGCTCCTGCGGCTCCAGATGCAGGCGGCCATGCTCGAAGAACTGGGATTCGGTGGTGTAGGCAAACGGAATATCCAGCCCGTCTATCCAGGCCATGGGCTGGCTGGCCGCATTGTGGTGGGCGTGCCAGTTCCAGCCGCCCTGGGGCAGAAAGTCGCCGCGCGACATGCGGATGGCGTCGCCGTTGACCACGGTCCACACGCCTTCACCTTCGACCACAAAGCGGAAGGCATGCTGGGTGTGACGGTGCTCGGGCGCATCTTCGCCGGGCATCAGGTACTGGATGGCGGCCCACAGCGTGGGCGTGGCAAAGGGGCGGCCGCCCAGAGAAGGGTTGGCCAGCGCAATCGCGCGGCGCTCGCCGCCGCGGCCCACGGGGACGATGCGGCCGGCCTCATCTGCCAGCTTGAGCAGATTGTCCCAGCGCCAGAGATGGGGGGTGGCCTGGCTTTGGGGATGGGCGGGCATCAGGCCGCCGATTTCCGTCCACAGCGGCACCAGCATTTCCTGCTCGAAGCCGCGATACAGCTGCTCCAGCGCCGGTGAGGGCTCGGGTTGGCCGGGGGCGTGGCGGGCCATGAGCTTGACGGGTGAGGGCTGGGCTTGCGCAAGACTCATGGTTGGTCTCTTTCTTGGGTATCTCTTGGCAGTGCATTGCTGCCTGGTCAGTGGGCTTGCGGCCTGAAATGAGGATGAATAGAGGCTGCAAAGCAAATCAACAGCACACTGATGATTAGCATAATGTTGATTTGCATCAGCGCCGATTGGGTGAAACCCGGTAGTGCAGTTGGCGCAAGCCGGGGTGGCAGTCGTGCGAATATCGGGGTTTCTCAGTCATTGCCCTTCAACTGCCGCGCGGCAGGGCGGGCCCGGCTTCGGCTTCTCAAGACATGCAATACCAACCCGCAGAACTAGAAAACTATCCCGGCTACCACATTCGCAGGCTGCAGCAGATCGCCGTTGCCGTGTTCATGGAAGAAACCGAAGAGTTTGGCGTCACGCCCGTGCAGTACGCAGCCCTGTCTGCCGTGCTGCGCCAGCCCGGCATTGACCAGCGCACGCTGGCACGCAGCATTGGCTTTGACACATCAACGATAGGCAGCGTGATCGACCGTCTGGAAGCCCGTGGCCTGATGGAGCGCAATGCCTGCCCGGCTGACCGGCGCGTGCGCTTGCTGAGCCTGACCGAAGAGGGGCGCAGTCTGCTGGTGGCCGCCGAGCCTTCGGTGCTGCGCGCCCAGCGCCGCATGCTGGAGCCTCTCCCTGACGACAAGCGGGCGCAGTTCATGGAAATGCTGTCGCTGCTGATTCACGAGAACGACGAATTCGCGCGCGCCCCGAGCGCGGTGGCCCAGCGCAGTGCCGAGCGCAAACGCAGCGCTGCCGTCAAGGCGGTCAAGGGCCTGACAGGCAAGGCGCAGGGCAGCGTGAATGACTGAGCCACCGATCACAAGGAAAGACATTGGACTGGGACCATCTGCGTTTTTTTGCTGAGCTGGCCCGCAGTGGCAGCATGGCCGCAGCGGCGCGGCGCATGGGTGTTGAGCACACGACAGTGTCGCGGCGCATTCAGGCGCTGGAAAAGCAGCTGGGGGCCGTTCTGTTTGCGCGCGAAGGCGGTCAGTGGCGCTTGACCGAGGCGGGCAGGCAGCTGCAAGAGGTGACCAACACCATGCAAAGCGCAGTCGATGGGCTGGAGCGAGGGCCTCTGGCCCAGGCTTCGACCAGCGAAGGGCCGGCCGGTCTGGTACGGGTTGGAGCTACCGAGGGCTTTGGCACGCAGATGCTGGCCTCCGAGCTGGCCAAGTTGACGCTGCGCTATCCGCAGCTCAGCGTGGACTTGCTGGCACTGCCACGCATGCTGCACCTGTCCAGTCGCGAGGCCGATATCGTCATCTCGCTGGAGCGGCCCAAGCGCGGCTCGGTCGTCGTCACCAAGCTGAGCGACTACCGCCTCTACCTGTATGGGCAGCGTGAATATCTGGCGCGCAAGCCGCTGGTTGCCAGAACCGAGGATTTGCGCCACCACCGCTTTGTGCACTATGTGGACGATCTGCTGTTCACACGCGAGCTGCAGCTGCTGGACACCTTGCACCGGCCCGAGAGATTTGCACTGCGCAGCACCAGCATCACCGCGCAATATGAGGCCGTGCGCGCCGGTGCCGGCCTGGCCGTGCTGCCTGCATTTGTGGCAGACAAGGATCCGATACTGAGCCGTGTGCTGCCAGAGCAGGCTTGTTTTACGCGCACCTTCTGGATGAGCATGCCCGTGGAGTCACGCCAGATTCCGCGCATTGCCACGACCTGGAGCTTTCTGCGCGACGCTGTGCAGGGGATGCAGGCTTTGTTATGCCCTGCGCACTGAAAATTCAGAATTGATAGCTGTCAGCGCTTCTGTATATTGGCCTACAGCCTGTTTTTAATGAAAATTAGCCTGAGCCCCGTTTGGATTACGATGGCCGTCTGATGAACTTCAAGGACAGTCCATGATCGTCACCACCACTCCCTCCATCGAAGGCAAGCGCATCATCCGTTACTGCGGCGTAGTCGCAGGCGAGGCCATTCTGGGGGCCAATGTGTTCAAGGATTTCTTTGCCGGCATTCGTGACATCGTCGGCGGCCGCTCCGGTACCTATGAGCGAGAGCTGCAAAAAGCGCGAGAAATCGCTCTCAAGGAACTGGAGCAGCGGGCGGCGGAGGCAGGAGGCAACGCGGTGGTGGGCGTGGATCTGGATTTTGAAGTGCTGGGTCAGGGCAACGGTATGTTGATGGTGTCGGCCAGCGGGACGGCTGTGGTGGTGGAATAGGCGATCCGGGATCTGGTGGCCAAGACCTGATGCGGGCTGAATTTGTGCAGACGCACAATTTTCTTCTACTTCGAAATTGCTAGCGAAAAACCGTTGTACAATTCGATTCATCGTAGGGGAGTCGCCAAGCTGGTTAAGGCACTGGATTTTGATTCCAGCATGCGAAGGTTCGAATCCTTCTTCCCCTGCCAAAATTCAAACCCTGCTCGTTTTTAATGAGCAGGGTTTTTTGTTCTCGCATTTTTGAGAGCAGGGCCCGTATCAAGCGGTAGAGTGATCTGCTCTGGGATCAGGCATTTCAATGCTTTGTGCCGGAGTGCTGGCAAAGATTGGCGTGGAGAAAGTATGGAATATCGACTGGATGAAACGGATCGCCAGCTGCTGCGCCTGCTGCAGACCAATGCGCGCGCTTCGACTGCGCATCTGGCCCGGCAGATGAATCTGGCGCGCACCACGGTGGTAGCGCGTATCGCCAAGCTGGAGCAAGAGGGCGTGATTGCAGGCTATGGCGTGCGTCTGGGCTCGCGCATGGAGCAGTCTGCCGTGCGTGCGTATTGCGGAATTCGTGTTCAGCCTAAGACTGCAACTTCGGTCATGCAGGCGCTGAACCGCTTCACAGAGGTGGAAGAGGTCTCGGCCGTCAGCGGACAGTACGACTACATGGTGTTTGTGCGCTGTGAAAGCAACGAAAAGCTCGATGCCTTGCTGGACCGCATTGGCTTGATCGATGGTATCCAGCAGACCTATACCTCGGTGGTGTTGAGCCGCAAGATTGACCGCCGCACGACAGCCGAGGCCGTGGGTTCGTCTTCTTCTCAATAAAAAGTCTGGCGCACTTGTTGTCCATAAAAAAGGGAGCTTCTTGCTCCCTTTTTTATGGACGTGAATGATTAGCGGACGAAGACCTTGGCTTCGCCGGACTCCATGTGCCCAATGACCGCTGCTTCTCCAAAGCCGCTGTCAGCAAAGACCTTGAGGACTTGCTCGGCAGCATCCGCTGCGCAGGAAACCAGCAGGCCGCCCGAGGTTTGCGGGTCGGTCAGCAAGGCCTTGCGGGCATCGGAGACCGAAGAGTCGATCTGGATGTGCTCGCCGTACGAGGCCCAGTTGCGTCCTGAGGCGCCGGTGAAGATGCCTTGCTCGGCCAGGCTTTGAACATCAGGCAGAACCGGAAGATGAGCACTGTCGATATGGGCGCTGAGCTGCGCTCCGCGGGCCAGCTCCAGCGCATGACCCAGAAGGCCAAAGCCGGTGACATCGGTCAAGGCGTGGACACCATCGAGCTTGGAGAGATCGGCGCCAGGGCGGTTGAGCTGTGTTGTCGCTGAGATCATCGCGGCGTAGCCGGCCTCATCGAGCAGGTTCTTTTTCAGGGCTGCGGAGAGAATGCCCACGCCCAGCGGCTTGCCCAGAATCAGCACATCGCCGGCCTTGGCATCGGCATTGCGCTTCATCTGCTTGGGGTTGACGATGCCGATGCCGACTAGGCCATAGATGGGCTCGACCGAGTCAATGGAGTGGCCGCCAGCCAGAGGAATGCCGGCGTCGCGGCACACGGACTCACCACCTTCAAGAATCTTGGCGATCACATCGTGGGGCAGCATGTTGATGGGCATGCCAACAATCGCCAGCGCCATCAGCGGCGTGCCGCCCATGGCGTAGATGTCGGACAGTGCGTTGGTTGCAGCGATGCGGCCAAAGTCGTATGGATCATCGACGATGGGCATGAAAAAGTCTGTGGTCGCGACGATGGCCTGCTCGTCATTGATCTTGTAGACCGCTGCGTCATCTGCAGTTTCCGTGCCGACCAGCAGGTCGGGAAAGAACTGCTTGGGCAGATTGCTTTTGGCTAGCAACTCGGACAGCACGCCGGGAGCGATCTTGCAGCCGCAGCCGCCGCCGTGCGAGAGAGATGTCAAGCGGGGCGTTGTAGGCACAGCCGTGCCGGTAGAGGTAGAGGCGTTCATGTCGGTTCCGTCTATATCCTGCAAATTTCGGTCATTTGCATGGCGCATGCAGCTGGAGCGTGTCCCCAGGGAGGGCAAGCGAGCTGCCTATTATCGGCTTGAGATTATCGGCCTGGGCCAGGATGTTTGAGCTTGAGGCCGCAAAACGGCTTGATGCAGGCATTGACTTGCGAGACGCTGAATGGTCACGAGAGCGTACAAAAAAGAAAAGGCAGACCGCACGCATTGAGCTGCTGCGCTATTACGCTTCATTACCATCGAGGCACCGATCTGCAGTCAGCCAAAGTCCTGTGCCAGACGTTGAGTCAACAAGCGCTTCGAGACAGAGGCGCGGTATCGCCACAGCATGGCGATTTCTAATGAATAGGGAGGCTCATGTTTTATCGCACTTCTTTTACGCGCGGGCTGATGGTGCTAGGTTTGCTGGTTGCCGCTACGGCAGTGCAGGCACAGACTTATATCAGTGGCTCCATCACCGGGCAGCTGGCACCGGGTGTCTATGGCCAGGTCAATATTGGCAACGCTCCGCCGCCTGCGCTGGTTTATGCGCAGCCCATGTGGGGCGGGCCTGTCATGCCGCAGGCGCAGCCGCTGTACATGTGGGTGCCGCCGGGTCACTCTCGCAACTGGCGCCGCTACTGTGGTCGCTACCATGCTTGCGGGCAGCCGGTCTACTTCTTGCGCAACCCGCCCCCTCACTGGCATGCCAGACCTTCGCACCGCCATGACCGCCATGACTGGGATGATGATCGCCCCCGGCATAGACATTGGGATAGGGACGATCGCCGCGAGCGCTACAGCCACCGTAGAGACTGGGATCGCGATGATAGGGATGAGCGTCGCGGTCACGGTCACCGACGCTGGCGTGACCGGGATGATGATTGAATTAGGGGTTAACCACTAAATCATCTGTTGCTATTACACACTTGTTAAGGCTTGTTGCTATTTAATAGATAGCAACAAGCCTTTTTATTTATTGGTATTAAGTCTTGTTGTTTTGGTATTTTTTGGCGATATGAGTGAGTGCTTTGCTATGTGTTTTTGGCATAGCTGCTAGCTGAGGGCTTGTCTAGTCCAGAGGGTGAACCCTGCCGACAATAGGATCATTCATTTTGACTAGGTGGTTGCCCGTGCGTTGTCCTGATTGAAGCTTGCACGGCGTGAGAGTTGCTGGCAGCCACGCCCATCATTTCAGGAGTCTTCCGGCATGAGCACTGCTCTCAAAGGCATTTCGTCGATGGCAACCCGCCAGGTCTTGAACGAACTGGCTCAGGCCTGGGAAGCGCAGGGCGGCCAGAACATCGAGATAGAGTCTGTCGGGGGCGTGGACGCTGCCCAGCGTGTGCAGGCCGGTGATGAGCCGTTTGATCTGGTTTTTCTGGCATCGAATGCCATCGACAAGCTGCAGGCTGCAGGCCGCGTGCTTGAGGGCAGCAAGGTCAACCTGATGCTCTCCAGCACGGCAGTGGCAGTGCCCGCAGGTGCGGCGCTGCCCGATATTGCGTCTGAAGAAGCGGTGCGTGCCGCCGTGCTGGCTGCGCCCAGCGTGGGTTTTTCGACCGGACCTAGCGGCGTTGCGCTGCAAAAGCTGTTTGAGCGCTGGGGCATTGCCGAGGCAATCAAGCCTCGCATGGTGCAGGCCCGTCCGGGCGTTCCCGTGGGCTCCATGGTGGCTTCGGGTGAGGTCGCTCTGGGCTTTCAGCAACTGAGCGAATTGATCCACGTGCACGGCATTCAGGTCGTGGGAGCACTGCCAGCGGCCATTGCCATTGATACGGTGTTTTCTGCAGCCGTGGTGAAGGGTGCCGTCAATGCCGACGAGGCCCGGCGCCTGCTGGCTTTCATGGCAGCGCCTGAAGCGGCCGAGGCCAAGCGCCGCCAGGGCATGGAGCCCGCCTAAAGATTTCATGACATTGCGCTCGGGCGGGTGGCCCGGGTGCGAGACCCCATCCAGCAAAAGGGCAGTCATAGCCCTTTCGTGACGGACGTACCAGATGCCTGAAGGCTTTGGCGCCAGCCGCGAGACAGGAGTTAGAGGCGACAAAGAGAGGCAACTGAGAGACTAAACATGACTTCGCAAGCTAGCAATCCGACAACCGACAATACGGTCGCCAATGTGCAGACCGTATTGAACGAACATCCGTTCTCCGGTTACCAATGGGTGATTTTCGCCCTGTGTTTCTTTATCGTTCTGCTCGATGGCTTTGATACCGCTGCCATCGGCTACATCGCTCCTTCGCTGATTGCGGAGTGGGGCGTGGCCAAGAGCGATCTGGCCCCCGTGCTCAGCGCGGCCCTGTTTGGCCTGGCCGGCGGTGCTATGTGCTCCGGCCCCCTGGCCGACAAGTTCGGCCGCAAGGCCGTGCTGGTGGGCTCGGTGCTGGTGTTTGCCGTGGCCTGCCTGGCTTCGGGCTACACGCATGATCTGACCAGCATGACGGCCTGGCGCTTTGTCACCGGTCTGGGCCTTGGCGCAGCCATGCCCAATGCCGTGACGCTGATGAGCGAGTACTGCCCGGAAAACCGCCGTGCCACCATCACCAACGCCATGTTCTGCGGCTTCCCGCTGGGCGCGGCCTTCGGTGGCTTTCTGGCGGCCTGGATGATTCCGCATTTTGGCTGGCGCAGCGTGCTGCACCTGGGCGGTATTGCACCCTTGCTGCTGCTGGTGCTGCTGGTTTTGCTGCTGCCCGAGTCCGTGCGCTACATGGTGGCCAAGGGTTACTCGGCAGACCGCATTCGCAAGCCTCTGGCACGCATTGCCGGTAACGCCGTGGCGAATGTGCAGAAGTTTGTGATGACCGAGAACAAGGCCACCGTGGAAGGCAAGAGCGGCATGGGCGTGGTGCTGTCCAAGCAATACGCCGTGGGCACGGTCATGCTGTGGATTGCCTACTTCATGGGCTTGGTCATCTTCTACGCGCTGATGAACTGGATGCCTGTGCTGTTCAAGGAAGGCGGCCTGGATCCCAAGACGGCGACCCTGGTGGCGGCTCTGTTCCCGCTGGGCGGCGTGGGTGCCGTGTTCTTTGGCTGGCTGATGGACCGCTTCAACGCCAACCGCATCATTGCCGTGGGCTATGCACTGACCGCCGTGTCGATCTGGTGGATCGGCCAGGAGGCGGGCAATCTGGGCTGGCTGGTGGTTTCCGTCTTTGTGGCCGGCACCATCATGAACACCGCGCAGTCTTCCATGCCGGCATTGGCCGCTGCTTACTACCCCACCAGTGGCCGTGCCACCGGTGTGGCCTGGATGCTGGGCCTTGGCCGCTTTGGCGGTATTGCCGGCTCCTTCCTGGTGGCCGAGCTGACAGTGCGCAACCTGGGCTTCAGCCAGATTTTTACGGTGGTCGCCATTCCCGGCCTGATCGCGGCAGCCGCCCTGATCATCAAGCAGATGGCTTCCCCCAAGGGCGAGCGTTGAGCTTGCGCTGAGTTTCTGAATAGCCGCCGGCTCGCAAGAGCCGGCTTTTACGGTCAACCGTTGATTTCCAACCTTCAAGGGGTTCTTACATGATTATTGACGTACACGGTCACTACACCACGGCACCCGCCGCTTTGGGCGCATGGCGCGATCTGCAGATTGCAGCTCTCAAGGACCCCAGCCAGAAGCCATCGGCTGCTTCGCTGAAGATCAGCGATGACGAGATCCGCGAGACCATCGAAACCAACCAGCTGCGCCTGATGAAGGAACGCGGCTCGGACCTGACCATCTTCAGCCCCCGCGCTTCGTTCATGGCCCACCATATCGGTGACTTCGAGACATCGAGCACCTGGGCGGCCATCTGCAACGAGCTGTGCTTCCGCGTCAGCGAGCTGTTCCCCGACCACTTCATCCCCGCCGCCATGCTGCCCCAGTCTCCCGGCGTGGACCCTGCCACCTGCATCCCCGAGCTGGTCAAGTGCGTGGAGCAGTACGGCAACGTGGGCATCAACCTGAACCCCGATCCTTCGGGCGGTCACTGGACTGCGCCCCCGCTGTCCGACAAGAGCTGGTACCCCATCTACGAAAAGATGGTGGAGTACGACATCCCCGCGATGATCCACGTCTCCACCAGCTGCAACAGCTGCTTCCACACCACGGGCGCGCACTATCTGAATGCGGACACCACCGCCTTCATGCAGTGCCTGACCAGCGACATCTTCAAGGACTTCCCCACACTGAAGTTCCTGATCCCCCATGGCGGCGGCGCTGTGCCTTACCACTGGGGCCGTTTCCGCGGTCTGGCGCAAGAGATGAAGAAGCCGCTGCTGGAAGAGCACCTGCTCAACAACATCTACTTCGACACCTGCGTGTATCACCAGCCCGGCATCAACCTGCTGACCGAAGTGATTCCCACCAAGAACATTCTGTTCGCCAGCGAAATGATTGGCGCCGTGCGCGGTATCGACCCCCAGACCGGTCATTACTACGACGACACCAAGCGCTACATCGAAGCCACGCAGAACCTGACGGCTGAAGAAAAGCACGCCGTCTACGAAGGCAATGCCCGCCGCGTGTTCACGCGTCTGGACAAGGCTTTGAAGGCCAAGGGTCTGTAAGTTCAATAAAAAAGGAGCTAATGGCGCTTGAATGGTCTTGATTTCAGATAGAAAACGATCTGATATTGATGCGCAGCAAGCGCTGAAAGCTCACTTTTTTGATTCAATCACGTTATTGCAAAGAGGTATTTCCATGTACGAATTGGGAGTTGTTTACCGCAATATCCAGCGCGCCGACCGCGCTGCTGCTGACGGCCTGGCCGCCCTGGGCTCTGCTACCGTGCACGAAGCCATGGGCCGCGTCGGTCTGCTCAAGCCCTATATGCGCCCCATCTTCGCTGGCAAGCAAGTCTCCGGCACTGCCGTCACGGTGCTGCTGCAGCCCGGCGACAACTGGATGATGCACGTCGCTGCCGAGCAGATTCAGCCCGGCGACATCGTGGTGGCAACGGTGACTGCCGAGTGCACCGATGGCTACTTTGGCGACCTGCTGGCCACCAGCTTCCAAGCCCGTGGCGCCCGCGCGCTGATCATCGACGCCGGTGTGCGCGATGTGAAGACGCTGCAGGAAATGGACTTCCCCGTGTGGAGCAAGGCGATCTCCTCCAAGGGCACGATCAAGGCAACCTTGGGCTCGGTCAATATTCCCATCGTCTGCGCTGGCATGCTGGTCACACCCGGCGATGTGATCGTGGCCGACGACGACGGCGTGGTCTGCGTGCCCGCCGCCCGTGCCGCAGAGGTGCTGGCCGCTGCCATCAAGCGCGAGAGCTTTGAAGGCGAAAAGCGCGCCAAGCTGGCCTCGGGCATTCTGGGTCTGGACATGTACAAGATGCGCGAGCCTTTGGCCGCCGCCGGTCTCAAGTACATCGACTAAAAATCAGGAGCAGGGTGCCCTTGCAGTGTGCGGGCATCCAGCCAAAAGGATTCAAACATGAGCCAATTTGAAAAGACTCCCGGCTGGATGGATTGGTACGCCAACCCCAGCAAGCCCCAGTTCAAGCTGCCTGCAGGCGCTGTCGATGCGCACTGCCACGTGTTCGGCCCCGGCAATGAGTTCCCCTTTGCGCCCGAGCGCAAGTACACGCCTTGCGACGCCAGCAAGGCCCAGCTGTTTGCGCTGCGCGACCACCTGGGTTTTGCGCGCAATGTGGTGGTGCAAGCCACCTGCCACGGCGCGGACAACCGCGCCATGGTCGATGCCTGCAAGTCCTCGGGCGGCAAGGCGCGTGGCGTGGCCACGGTCAAGCGCTCCATCTCAGATGCCGAGCTGCAAGAGCTGCATGACGCCGGCGTGCGCGGTGTGCGCTTCAACTTCGTCAAGCGTCTGGTGGACTTCACGCCCAAGGACGAGCTGATGGAGATCGCCGGCCGCATCGCCAAGCTGGGCTGGCATGTGGTGATCTACTTTGAAGCCGTGGACCTGCCCGAGCTGTGGGACTTCTTCACCGCGCTGCCCACCACCGTGGTGGTCGACCACATGGGCCGCCCCAATGTGGAAAAGGGCGTGGACAGCGAAGAGTTCGCTCTGTTCCTGAAGTTCATGCGCGAGCACAAGAATGTGTGGAGCAAGGTGTCCTGCCCCGAGCGCCTGTCCGTCACCGGCCCCAAGGCGCTGGATGGCGAGCAGAACGCCTATCAGGACGTGGTGCCGTTCGCCCGCCGTGTGGTCGAGGAATTCCCCGACCGCGTGCTGTGGGGCACCGACTGGCCGCACCCCAACCTGAAGAACCACATGCCCGACGATGGCCTGCTGGTGGACTTCATCCCCCACATTGCGCCCACGGCCGAGCTGCAGCAAAAGCTGCTGGTGGACAACCCCATGCGCCTGTACTGGCCGGAAGAGGTCTGACACCCCCTGAGGCGCTTTGCGCCTTCCCCCTCTCTGCTTCGCGGAGGGGGACGACAGCCTCGCCGCAAGGCGGCTTTTGCTCGCTGTCTCTGACTTTGAGCTGCGCCAGTTTTTAAGGGTGGCTTATCCCACCCCGACAAGGTTTAAGAGGAGAAACTTATGGCATTGGAAAAACCATATCTGGACGTACCCGGAACCATCATTTTTGATGCTGAGCAGTCCCGCAAGGGTTACTGGCTCAATCAGTTCTGCATGTCCCTGATGAAGGCCGAGAACCGCGACCGCTTCCGTGCCAACGAGCGCGCCTATCTCGATGAATGGGCGATGACGGAAGAGCAGAAGCAGGCCGTGCTGGCCCGCGACCTGAACTGGTGCATGCGCACCGGCGGCAATATCTACTTCCTGGCCAAGATCGGTGCGACCGATGGCAAGAGCTTCCAGCAGATGGCGGGCTCCATGACCGGCATGACCGAAGACGAGTACCGCGCCATGATGGTGGGTGGCGGCCGCTCGGCAGAAGGCAATCGCTATGTGGGCGAAGACGGCGATGCGCAGGCCCACCACCAGCCACAGGGAAGTGCTGGCAGCGCAGGCAATCAGAACAAGGAAGGCAACTAAGACATGGCACGCATTACCGCATCCGTTTTCACCTCGCACGTGCCTGCCATCGGCGCGGCCATGGACATGGGCAAGACCCAGGAAGCCTACTGGGCTCCTCTGTTCAAGGGCTATGACTTCTCCCGCCAGTGGATGAAGGACAACAAGCCCGACGTGATCTTTCTGGTCTACAACGACCACGCCACTGCGTTCAGCCTGGACCTGATTCCGACCTTTGCCATTGGCACCGGCGCCGAGTTCCAGCCCGCCGACGAGGGCTGGGGCCCCCGTCCCGTGCCCAAGGTGCAGGGTCACCCCGATCTGGCTTCGCACATTGCGCAGTCCGTGATTCAGCAGGACTTTGATCTGACCATCGTCAACAAGATGGACGTGGACCATGGCCTCACGGTGCCGCTGTCGCTGATGTGCGGCGAGCAGGACCCCAAGACCGGCTCCTGGCCCTGCCCGGTGATTCCTTTTGCCGTCAACGTGGTGCAGTACCCCGTGCCCTCGGGCCAGCGCTGCTTCAACATCGGTCGCGCCATCCGCAAGGCCATTGAGAGCTACGACGAAGACATCAACGTCCACATCTGGGGCACAGGCGGCATGAGCCACCAGTTGCAAGGCGCGCGCGCCGGCCTGATCAACCAGGAATGGGACAACAAGTTCCTGGACCTGCTGATCGAGAACCCGCACGGCCTGGCCAAGATGCCGCATATCGACTACGTGCGCGAAGCCGGCTCCGAAGGCATTGAGCTGGTGATGTGGATGATTGCACGTGGCGCCATGTCCGACGTGGATGGCCCCGCACCCCTGCCTAAAGTGGCACACCGCTTCTACCATGTGCCTGCATCGAATACCGCTGTGGGCCATCTGATCTTGGAGAATCAATAATGAGCAAGACCATCAAAGTCGCCCTGGCGGGCGCTGGTGCCTTTGGCATCAAGCACCTGGACGGCATCAAGAACATCGACGGCGTGGAAGTCGTCTCCCTGGTCGGTCGTCGCCTGGAGCAGACCCAGGAAGTGGCCGACAAGTACGGCATCAAACATGTGACCACCGATCTGGCTGAATCTCTGGCTCTGCCCGAAGTCGATGCCGTGATTCTGTGCACGCCCACGCAGATGCACGCAGCCCAGAGCATTCAGTGTCTGAAGGCCGGCAAGCATGTGCAGGTCGAAATCCCTCTGGCCGACGCCTTGAAGGACGCGAAGGAAGTGGCCGAGCTGCAAAAGCAGACCGGTCTGGTGGCCATGGTGGGCCATACCCGCCGCTTCAACCCCAGCCACCAGTGGGTGCACAAGAAGATTGAAGCAGGCGAGTTCAACATCCAGCAGATGGATGTGCAAACCTACTTCTTCCGCCGCACCAACATGAATGCGCTGGGCCAGGCCCGCAGCTGGACCGACCACCTGCTGTGGCACCACGCTGCCCACACCGTGGATCTGTTTGCCTACCAGGCTGGCAGCCCCATCGTGAAGGCCAACGCCGTGCAAGGCCCCATCCACAAGGATCTGGGCATTGCCATGGACATGAGCATCCAGCTCAAGGCTGCCAATGGCGCGATCTGCACGCTCTCCCTGTCGTTCAACAACGATGGCCCTCTGGGCACTTTCTTCCGCTACATCGGCGACACCGGCACCTATCTGGCCCGCTACGACGATCTGTACACCGGCAAGGAAGAGAAGATTGACGTGTCCAACGTCGATGTGTCCATGAACGGCATCGAACTGCAGGACCGCGAGTTCTTCGCCGCCATCCGCGAAGGCCGCGAGCCCAACTCCAGCGTGCAGCAAGTGTTCAACTGCTACCAGGTTCTGCATGACCTGGAGCAGCAACTGAACGCTGAATAAGTCCTGAGGATTTATTGAGATCTACAAAGGCCGGGGCTTGCTCCGGCTTTTGCTGTTTTTGCTTTGAAATTAATAGCTGCTAGCGCTTTATCTATATGGGCTATCGGCTATAAATGCTTTAATTTTCCTCTTCAAGGAGCATCTGTGCAAAACCGACCACTAGGCCCCTTCAGCGTGGCAAACGTCGCGCTGGGCTGCATGAACTTCTGTCATGCCTACAGCACCCCTGTGACGACCGAGCAGTCGCACGCCGTGCTGCACGCCGCACTTGATGCGGGCGTGACGCATTTCGACACTGCTGCACTGTACGGCTTTGGTGCCAGCGAAAAGCTGGTGGGCCCGGTGCTCAAGCCCCATCGTGATCGCATCACCCTTGCCAGCAAGGGTGGCATGGCCGGTGTGCGTGGTGACGATGGCGTGATGCGCCGCATGATTGACGGTCGCCCCAAGACTCTGCGCCAGAACTGTGAAGACAGCTTGCAGCGCCTGGGCACCGATGTGATCGATCTCTACTACCTGCACCGCTGGGACAAGAATGTGCCCATCGAAGAGTCCGTGGGTGAGATGGCACGCCTGAAGGAAGAGGGCAAGGTCCGCGCTCTGGGCTTGTCGGAAGTTGGTGTCGATGCCTTGCGCCGCGCGCATAAAGAGCATCCTATTGCGGCTTTGCAAAGCGAATATTCGCTGTGGTCGCGCAATGCCGAGCTGGGTACCTTGCAGGCCTGTAAAGAGCTGGGTATTGCCTATGTGGCTTTCAGCCCCATGGGCCGGGCGTTCTTGAGCGGCAAGCTCCAGCAGGTGGACAACTTCGTCAAGGGCGATATTCGCGCCAGCATGCCGCGCTTTGCGGGCGAGGCCTATGCGCAGAATCTGCGTCTGCTGGCCCCCATGCAGTCCGTCGCTGAAAAGGCCGGCTGCACGTTGGCCGAGCTGGCAATCGCCTGGCTGCTGCACCAGGGCGAGCATGTCATTGCCTTGCCTGGCACGACCAAGGTGGAGCATCTGCAAGAGAACGTGCGCGGCGGTAGCGTTCAGCTCAGCGCCGAGTTGCTGGCCGAGCTGGACGAGATCTTCAGGCCCGACGCAATTGCCGGTGACCGCTATGCGCTGCAGGCGCAGGGTGAGGTCGATACCGAAAAATATGCGTTTGAAAAGCGACCTGCCTGATTCAGCTTGCCTGACAGCCGCCTTGAGGGGCGGTTTTTTTATAAGATTTTGACCGCTTGCCTTTATGTGGAAAGGGCGAGCTGCTCATATTTTGGAGAAAGCAAAAAGCCCGGGAAACCGGGCTTTTTTTGATGACGGAGTGAATGTGCTTTCAGGCCATGAACAGGTAGTGGTCGACCAGCAGAGCCAGGAACAGCAGGCTCAGGTGCCACAGTGAAAAGCGGAAGGTGCGGCGCGACAGCTCGTCGGAATAATTGCGGTACAGCGCGATGGCGTAGGCGATGAAGCCCGCGCCCAAAATAACTGCAGCCACCAGGTAGAGCCAGCTGCTCATGCCGTACATGAAAGGCAGCAGGCCCGCCGCAAACAGCACGATGGTGTAGAGCAGAATCTGCAGGCGCGTGTACTGGCTGCCATGGGTGACAGGCAGCATGGGCAGGCCGGACTCGCGGTAGTCTTCCACACGGTACAGGGCCAGGGCCCAGAAGTGGGGGGGCGTCCAGAGGAAGATGATGAGAAACAGAATCAGTGCTTCGGGGCCGACATTGCCGGTCATGGCCGCCCAGCCCAGAACGGGGGGCATGGCACCGGAGGCGCCGCCGATCACGATGTTCTGCGGTGTGGCGGGTTTGAGAACCACGGTATAGATCACCGCATAGCCCACAAAGGTGGCCAGCGTCAGCCACATGGTCAGCGCATTGGTCCAGACCCACAAAATCGTGGCGCCAATCATGCAGAGAATGGACGAGAACGCCAGTGCCTGCTGGCTGGACAACTCGCCGCGCGCCGTGGGGCGCCAGGCGGTGCGCTTCATCTTGGCATCGATGTGACGCTCGACCAGGCAGTTGAAAGCAGCAGCAGCAGCGGCCACCAGCCAGATGCCGACGCAGGCCACACCCATGTGAACCCACTGATTGAGCGTAGGCCAGCCGGGAACGGCCAGCACCATGCCAATCAGGGCGCAAAAAACAATGAGCTGCACCACGCGCGGTTTGGTCAGCGCGTAGAACTGGCTGATTCGCGAGGTGTTGTCTAACAAGGCTTCACTTTGACTCATGCAATCACTCTTTGTGCGCTGTGCCTCAGGCAGGGCGGCGCGCCATTTCAGGGTTGGAGGCTGTGGCGGCATCGGTGCGCGTTACAGCCAGACTCCAGACCACAATTGTTACCAGGGCTGCGGCACCGCCCGTGTGAAGAACAGCCGCAACCAGGGGCCAGTCCAACACCACGTTGGATAAGCCCGTCAAAACTTGTAAAACTGCAAAAAAGCCCAGCAAGCGACGAGGCTTGGAAAGGGCAGGAGATTTGTGCATGGCCCACCACAGCGCAGCAAGCGCCGTGACTACTGCATAGGCCGCCAGGCGGTGGATGTAGTGGATGGCGGTCAAAGCTTCAAAGCTGATGTGGCTGCCGTCTTTGAGAAAACCCAGAGGACGCCAGATCTGCAGAGCTTCGGCAAAGTTCATGGCGGGCCACCAGCTGCCCTGGCAAGTGGGGAAGGTCGTGCAGGCCAGTACCGCGTAATTGGTGCTGACCCAGCCGCCCAGGCTGACCTGGGCAATCAGCAAAGCAAGACATAGCCACAGGGCAAGGCGCAGATTCTTGGAAATCGCAGAAGGGGGCTGGCCGATCTGCTTGAGCCCAAGGCCTGAAGCGGGAATGGCCAGCAGCGCGAGCAGCCCTGTACCGCCCAGCAGGTGCAAGGTCACGATGGCTGGGAATAGCTTCATGGTGACGGTCAGCGCACCAAAGGCCCCTTGAATACAGACCCAGACCAAGGCCAGGGTTGGCCACCAGGGGCTGATAGAGCCGGTGAATAATGGGCTGGTTTGGTCAGCGCGTTTGGCAGCGCGCGCCTGTCTCCAGCTCATGACCGTCATGGCGATGATGAGTACGCCAGCAGTCGTAGCCAGATAGCGGTGAATCATCTCCACCCAGGCTTTGCCGTGTGTCACAGGCCCGGTGGGCATGGCGGCCTGAGCTTCGGAAATCTGCGCGTGCGCTGAAAGGGGGCTGGCCGTGCCATAGCAGCCTGGCCAATCGGGGCAGCCCAAGCCAGAGTCTGTCAAGCGCGTGAAAGCGCCAAACAGAACCAGGTCAAAGGTCAGGAAAAGGGTGAGCACACAAAGTGCGTGCAGGCGTTTGCCAGAGCCCGTGCCACGATTGCGCCACCAGACCCAGCACAGGGGGCCTAGCGCCAGAAGCAGGCCAAACGCCATCAGCTCCAGTGCAGGAGCCAGATCATAAAGTTGTTGTTCTGTCATCTGCTCCCTCCTGCCGCTGCCGTCGTACCTGACTTGAGCGGCTGTGCATCAAGCAAGGCTGCGCATGAGGCAGACGAGACAAAAACGCAAAAACGAAGCAGCATGGTTCAGTGATGAGGGGGCGTTGCGGGCCAGTGTTTACAGAAATTTTTGAAGATCGTGCGAGCACTCAGGCTAGGAGCAAGGACAAGCGGGCCAAGAGGCAAAAGCTAGGGCGCTATCGATGTACCTGTTTAGAGCATTGAGACAACGCCTGAATGAAGGCTCTTTGATCCCGCACAATTTTACCCATGAGATTTGCAGCTAGTAGGAGTGGGCTGGAGTGCCCCTAGCAAAGCGACGGAAGGAGAAGTCACTGAAGGTCTTCGAAAAATGGCAAAGCTTGTTCATTTTTTCAAAGAAGTGCTTTGCCATTGATGTACCATTGCTGCCTACCACGCAGCATTGGCTGTGGCAGTGCCGGGTAAGCAGACGCAGCTTCCCGACTCCTGCGGGCGTCGTTCAATGGTAGGACTCTTGCTTCCCAAGCAAATAACGTGGGTTCGATTCCCATCACCCGCTCCATGTATAACCTAAGTTATTGTTTTTAAACAAGCGTTTGCAAAAACTTAGGCTGCTTCGTAAGCACTACTCCGATGGAGTGCTACGATCATGGCTTCAGAATACCGTAGACCAAGTGGCATCTACGCTGTCCGTCTTTACATCCCAGAACGTCTTCAGCCGTACTTTCATAAGAAAGAGATACACATCTCTACCGGGAGTCGGCGTCTGCAGGTCGCAAAGATCATCGCGTCAGAGTTGAAAGCTAGGTGGCATAGAACGCTGCACCTTCTTTCACAGATGAATCCCGAAAAAATCAAGCAATTTATCCCGAACCTGATGGGGCATGGCTACATCAGCGCAGATGAAGCCGCCAAGCTTTTTGAGAGTAGTCCTCATCGGATTGTTCAGATGATGTGTGCTGGCTGCGTCGATTTTTTTCTTAGATCCGACGGAGTGCAAGGCTGGTTTATTAAGGATGTTGACGCTGACCTTGGCCTGATGGTGGTGGATGGAGTTCGAGAGACATCTATTGTCACAAACGATTTAAAAGAGCGATATTCACTCTGCGAGCCTTCCGCGGCAATGCTGAGCTTTTACTTCCCTGAAGATAGGGAGGGATATGCGCTCGAGTGCAATGCAGAAGACCTTCCTGTTGTTTTGCGAAACACGACGGACAATAGGGTTTTTGTGGTGCACCAAGGCTTTGTTGCATAAATCGGCCATAGGCCAAGGCATCCCCAATCCCAAATAGATTTACGCAGCAGCGACTGTCTGGGGCGTGCCCAGAGCGGTAAATTGATTGAGGATTGAAGCTCGGATGTGCAGCTCGGTCACCTGGCGCTCAAACGTCCTGGCCATGACCTTCTCGCCGAGTCGCTTGAAGCAATTCATCTTGGTCTCCACCAGTGACCTTCGGTGGTAGCCGCTCCAGCGTTTCCAGATAGCCCGCCCCAACTGCCTACACGCCTTGACCGCTTCATTGCGGTGAGCAAATGCCAGCCCTTTGCGCAGCTTCGCTCCTTTGCGCGGCGGGATGATTGGAATGGCTCCCCGCAGGTAGCACGCCTTATGTACATCCTGCGTGTCGTACGCCCCATCACCGGTAAAGCTAGCTATCTCTTCATTGCTTGGAATTTGACCTAGCAGGTCTGCTGCCATGGGCGAGTCGCCCACTTCATTGGTTGTTACTGCGATGGCCCGAATCTGCAGTGTCTGGGCATCAATACCCAGATGCACCTTGCGCCACTGGCGGCGGCTCTCGGCACCGTGCTTTTTGGTTTTCCACTCACCTTCGCCCAAGAACTTGATGCCCGTGGAGTCGGCCAGCATGTGCAAGCCTTTGTCACTTGCACGGTAGCGCACCTGCACATCCAAGCTCTTTTGCCTGCGACACACCGTGCTGTAGTCGGGCACTGGCCAATGCAGGCCTGCCATACCCAATAGCGACTCAACCAGGCCCAGTGTCTGGCGCAAGGGCTGGCCAAACAAGCACTTGATGGTCAGGCAAAACTGGATGGCCGCATCTGAGAACTTCTGGCAACGACCACGCTTGCCCGTGGGCCGAGCTAGCCACTGCATATCCCTATCGAGCCAAATGGTCAGCTCACCTCGCGCCTTCAACGCTGCGTTGTAAGCCTTCCAGTTCGTTGTGCGGTACTTAACCCGACCCCAGCTCGTCTCTCTCATCTCCCGAGCCTACCTCAGCTGCGACCGGCATTTGTGCAACAACGCCGTAACGGTATCTCAGCAAAAAGATGCTTTCCATCAAGCCACATTTGCGCGCATTGCTGCCAAAGGCGCATGGTTTTCTCGCGGACATCCAGTTGAGAAAGGTCGCTGGTGATGTCCTCATCGAGGGTTTGCAGCCAGCGCCATGCATCCCACACGTGACGGTAATCTCGGTGTGCTAGTAGCGTGTTGTTAGGTGGCAGATTTTCCCAATTGCCGATGGCTTGCGCCTCATCAGAACGCAACCATAAGTAGATTTTTGATAGAAGCTCATCCTCTTGACCGAGACAATCACCGCGTAAATCAAGCATTTCCGCAAGGCGAATGGCAAAGGCTTTCAGCAAGCGATTTTCCGGCAGGTCGACGGATTGAAAACGACGCACAGCCTGTATGTAGGGGTTACCTGCCAGTTTTTCCCGAATGGTACGACCCGGACGATTACTCAGCTTAATAAAACTGTTGGCATCCAGTTCACGCACAGCATGAACAGGCAGTAGAGCGTGTTCGCGGCGAGGACTTTCGTTGAGAGAATGAAATAATCGCTCGACAGAAGCGCGGCAGTGTTCCGTTATGCGCCAAAGGCGGTCACGGGTTATCTCACTCGCTTCTGGCTGTGCGACTTTGGCGAGGAACCCTGACAAGGATTTCGGCAGAGCCGCGCCGGTCTTAGGATCGAAATCCGTGATTGAACCAAACCAATTCATTTGCTCAAGCAGTTTTTTGGCAAGTTTTTCTTTGGCACGGAAGTCGGTATAGATTTTTTCCAGAGTAATACTCATTGCTTGGCGTGAATCCTTCCTGCTCTGGCATTTTCTTCAAGTTTCACGCGCAGCTCATCTCGTTGCTCTGGTGTCTTTAAGTTCCACATTTTATGACGCTTGTCTGAATCTGGTTCATCTTTCATAAAAAGGGAGTGTGGCAATTCAGCATTGTCCGAGTCTCGACTGGCCGTGGATCGGCGTTGTTGCACAAATGCCGGTCGCAGCTGAGGTAGGCTCGGGAGATGAGAGAGACGAGCTGGGGTCGGGTTAAGTACCGCACAACGAACTGGAAGGCTTACAACGCAGCGTTGAAGGCGCGAGGTGAGCTGACCATTTGGCTCGATAGGGATATGCAGTGGCTAGCTCGGCCCACGGGCAAGCGTGGTCGTTGCCAGAAGTTCTCAGATGCGGCCATCCAGTTTTGCCTGACCATCAAGTGCTTGTTTGGCCAGCCCTTGCGCCAGACACTGGGCCTGGTTGAGTCGCTATTGGGTATGGCAGGCCTGCATTGGCCAGTGCCCGACTACAGCACGGTGTGTCGCAGGCAAAAGAGCTTGGATGTGCAGGTGCGCTACCGTGCAAGTGACAAAGGCTTGCACATGCTGGCCGACTCCACGGGCATCAAGTTCTTGGGCGAAGGTGAGTGGAAAACCAAAAAGCACGGTGCCGAGAGCCGCCGCCAGTGGCGCAAGGTGCATCTGGGTATTGATGCCCAGACACTGCAGATTCGGGCCATCGCAGTAACAACCAATGAAGTGGGCGACTCGCCCATGGCAGCAGACCTGCTAGGTCAAATTCCAAGCAATGAAGAGATAGCTAGCTTTACCGGTGATGGGGCGTACGACACGCAGGATGTACATAAGGCGTGCTACCTGCGGGGAGCCATTCCAATCATCCCGCCGCGCAAAGGAGCGAAGCTGCGCAAAGGGCTGGCATTTGCTCACCGCAATGAAGCGGTCAAGGCGTGTAGGCAGTTGGGGCGGGCTATCTGGAAACGCTGGAGCGGCTACCACCGAAGGTCACTGGTGGAGACCAAGATGAATTGCTTCAAGCGACTCGGCGAGAAGGTCATGGCCAGGACGTTTGAGCGCCAGGTGACCGAGCTGCACATCCGAGCTTCAATCCTCAATCAATTTACCGCTCTGGGCACGCCCCAGACAGTCGCTGCTGCGTAAATCTATTTGGGATTGGGGATGCCTTGGCCTATGGCCGATTTATGCAACAAAGCCCTTCTCAGGGTCAAGTGCTATTTGCTGATCTGGCGACATACTCTGCCAACGTCTAATGCGCTGTTCATATTGTTCGCGGCCTGATATCTGACTTTGCGCGAGAAAACGCAGCACCGGCTGTGCATCGAATTTATTGTCTATGGAATTGAAAAAGCCCAGCATGGATTCCTGCGAATCCCAATTAGGCTGGACAGACAGCGGCTCGAAATAAATTCCGCCAAAGTGCGAGTAGAGGCGCGGCAGTTCGGATTTTCCGGTTCCGGAAACCCCTGCCAGGACAGTGAGCGGCGACCATTCCGCTGTTTTGAGAGCTGTATGAAAAGCTTTCAAAATACGTGGATTGAAATGTAGTCCGTATGTATCGCAAGCATTACCAATCCCAGTGAGCCAAGTTAGCTCATCGATCTCGTGCTGCACCGGCTGCTTGACCTTATCCACACTGATGTGCGGCATCTCAATTTCTTTGTAGCGAGCGGTAACTTCAGCAGGGCGCTCATAAGCTGCACGCAAACGCTTGAGTTCGGCTTGCGCTTCGTTGGCTGCTCCCTCGAAGATGGATGCCCTTTGCGCCAGAGATTTGTTTTCGGCGTTGAGCTCCGAGCCTTGACGGCGCAGCTCGCCAATTTCAGCGACCGCAGCCTCATTGGTGGAAAGTTGCCGTTCTAACTGGTCTGCCCGTGTTTTCTGATTTTTGGCTTCTGATTCAAGGGCTTGATACCGCTCGCGCATTTCCTCAGTAGGTCGGGTAGCAAGCTCCTCTCGTAGGCGTTTGAGTTCGTCGGCCTGGCTGTTCAGCGCACGCAGAATTTCAGCAGGGTCTTTGCCACCAAGTTGCAACTTTAACTGTTCGAACGCGCCGAGAAGTTCGTCTTGATTTTTAAACGCCTCGCGCAGTCGAATGTTTTCCTCTTTGGCAGATTGCAGAGCAGCCTCTAGCGATTTTCGGCGATCCTCAACACGCCTCTCAACCTCATCGTCCAGTTGCTCGCTGCGCCTCTGGTTCTGCTGTTCCAGCCGTTGTTCTTTGCGTTCGAGTGTCCGCTCTGAAGTCTCAAGCTCTGCCTGTCTTCCTTCGACTTCGCTTTGCAAGGCGGAGAGTGCGCCTTTTTGTTTCTCAAATTCCGTGCGCTCTGCATTCAACTGCTTTCGAGCGTCACCCTGTTGTTTTGTCCATGCATCGCGCTCTTGGGCGATTTCTGTCCGAATGCGCTCCCGTTCGGCGTTTTCGGCATGGGCAACCGCACCCAGTCGCTTTGCTTTCAGCTCGGAAATTTCAACCTCCAACGCTGAAAGGTTTTTCTCTCGCATCTCGGCAATTGCTCTTTCGCCCTGGGCGCGCTTTTCACGCAGCTCATCATTCAGCGCGGCTCGTTCATCGGCAAAACCTGCATCACACTTTTGCTCAGCCTGCGTGACGGCCTGCTCGCGCTGCGCCAGCTTGGCCTTGTCTTGCTCGATGACTTGACGCTCTGCAGTCGCATCCCTTTCACGTGTAGCCACGGCGGTTTCACGGCTGGCGATTTCGCTTTCCTTGGTGTTTATCCAGCTCTCACGCGCGTTCAAATCGGCAAGCCGCTGGGCTTCGGTGTCGGGTTGGACGGGGCTGTTCATTTTCAAGATTCCATAAGTGTTCTGATAGTTGTGAAAGCAGCTTTGCGAAGCTGTGCGATGTTCTCTTTGGGCAATGGCAGCGGCTCGTTGCCATGCCCACGCCGAGCGATAAGGTTTGCCATATCGCCGATCAAGGACGGCTGCGTGTCATGAATTGCGGCAAGTTCATCAGCATCGCTCACCAGCAACCATGCAAGAACGCAAGCTCCGAGTGTTTGGCTGCCGCCTTGCAGTGTCTGACGCACAGCCGACGTTTTGACGGTGCGCAGGCTCTCAGGTAAGCCCTCGCAGAAACCAGCCTCAGCAGCTTTACTTTCAGCCATGTCTTTGATCTGCCCTTCACAGGTATCAGGCGGCAGCCTGCCTGCCAAAGCTCTCGCAAATGATGACTGGATTGCGGCATAAAGATCGCGAACATAGGCCAAAGAGTCATCCCCGTCATGACACGACTGGAAAAAACGCTCCGCGTGAACCAGCCGGTCTTGCAGGTTTGCGCCCAGGCGGTTGAACAGCCGGTGGCCGAACTCCTCTTGAATGCTGGTACGGGCATCCAGCAGTGCATCACCCTGCTCGTCCTTGTTTGGCGCGGTAGGAGGCGTGTCGGTAAACATGATGTCTGGCACAAGCGCATGAACGACTTCGCGCATGAACGAATCGTCAGTTAGTGCCTGCTGCGGGGCGTCCGCGCCACCCTTGCCGTGGCCCTTCTCGTTACGTTTGGCGTTGATGGCAAGAAGGCGGTTAATGAGGTCTGAATACGCGACCACAACACGGCGCAAGGGATGCAACGCATCGTCTTGCGCTTGAAGCAGAGCGATCGCGAGAACCGTCTCTTGGAACGCACCACCGTCCTCAAATTCCCGCAGCTTACCTTCCCGAATCGGTCTGAAGCCGTTCGGCGGCGGCTCAAGACCGACGGTTTTCGCGGCCTGCTCAAGCAGGGCGGCGTGCTGGTCTTGCGCAGTGAATTTCAGCCTTTTAATGACGGAATCAACCGGCCGGCGGCAACTGGCATAAAACAGTGCCCATTCGATGGCGGCATGGATTTGGGCGATGGAGCGGAACGGGCTATTCCGCAAGGGGCGCAAATTAGCGACGAGCTTCGGGTAACTTTGCCAGTTGGCGTCGTTGTCGAACGGCTCTTTGACCGTGGCATCCTGCTTTTCTGGACGAGGAGTGCTCAATGACTGCTTCCAACCATGCAGCCACGTGGTCAGGCTTTCCTCCTGCTCAAGCAACTGTTCGAACGATTTTTCGAGAATCAAGGAAAAACCGTTGCCGAATGGGTCGGCGATGCGGAATTCGCCATCGCTTTTCTGGATGGCGATAGGGCAGTCAAGGTGAAGCAGGTCGGGCTCGGCGACTATCGTGATCTGCTGGACTACGGGCATCTTGGTGTCCTTGCCGAACGCAGACGAGCGCTTTTTCATTGCGCGCAAAGTTCTGATTACATCACGCGGCGCGGGTATCGCTTTTCTTTGGACACCATCCCAGCGGATTATCCGGAAGTCTTTGTCCTCGTTTTCCTTTTTCCGCATGGGGTTTGTGTCGTCCAGCCAATGCAGGAAGGGCAGAATTTTTCCAGTGGCGAGTTCGCGGAACAAAAGCGCGGTAACGAATGCCGGGGCACATTCTTCTTCGCGCTCCCGCTCAATGATGGCATGGTGGTCGTCAATCAAGTCCTTGTCTTGCAAACGGAGCAGAACGCTCTTGACCAAATCGACTGGAATGCGGGTTTCATCCGCCAGCGCATCGGCGTTCATCAAGCCGACAGTTTCAAGCAGTTTCAGGATGACGCGTTCAAATGCGTTCAAGCCATCGCCATCGTCAAGAACTCTGGGCAAGGTCACGCGGTATACGTTCACCGGCCACGCGAGGTGGCGAGGCCTGCCGATGATCCCTCCGAAGGGGGCAGGTTTACCGTAATCAAGGAGCTTCAGCATGGCAGCACCACTCCTTGCTCGCGGCATAGTCGAAGGAAATCCACCAGTCCCGGCACAAAGTCCGCCGCGAGTTCACTTTGCAGCAAACCCGTATCGCCAACGACCACCAGTAGCTTCTTCTGACGACTCATCGAGACATTCAGGCGGTTGTAAAGGCAAAGGTGTCCGAACAACCCTGTGGCCTGCTTTTCACGGTCATCGCTCTTGGATTTCCAGTTATGCGGCAAGGTTCGCACCATTGAAAGGAAGACGACATCGAACTCCATGCCCTGGAATGAGTCCACCGTGCCGACGCGGAGTTTTCTCTCGTCGTCCGCGATGCTGCCGAGTTGTCTCTTGATGAGTTCGGCCTGCGCCTTGTAGAACGAAATCACGCCGAACGAGAGGTCTTTGCCTGCATCTGAACTCATCCACGCCTGCAATTGGCGGGCAATAACGGTGGCCTCTGCCGGGCGCGTCCAACTGGTTCCGCTGCGCTGGTGTCTGCCTTTCGCCGCTGGCACGTCCAGCCACACAGCAGGTTTACCGTTTATGCCGGGCAGGTTGTGGGCGAAATCGCTTTCAGGCCGTCCAGAGCCGAATTGTTCCGTCGGATCGAAGCGTTCATAAAAATTGCGGCTGATAAAGCTGCCGAGCAGTGGGTGCATCCGATACTGCTTGTCGAGCGTGACACGGCGGGAGATACCGTCGCCGTCTTCCAGCGTTTTCAAGCGGGTGGCGAACAGATACTGGAACATGGATTTCTTGAGCCAGTCAGTTTCATTCTGTGCCGGATCGTCGGCCGATGCTGCCTCGCCAGCCTCCATTTGGCGTGCTACCTCCTCATCAATGATATGCGGCAACTGCCGATGGTCGCCCACCAGAATGATGCGCTTGCCTTGCGCCATCGGAACCATCAGGTCGCGGGGTGAAACGCGAGCGGCTTCATCCACGATGACATATCCGTATTCCATGCCTTTCTGGTTTTCATTGACGTCGCGCCCGACAAGCCCTTTGCGCTTTTGCATATCACGATTGACGCTCTGTTGGCTGGTGGCGGCAAAGGCAAAACTGTATTCGGACAGGGCATCTACCATGCCATAGGGGTTGCCTTCCAGTTCGGCCAGAAACTCGGCCAGCGCAGCAGATTTTTTATCCTTAGCCGAATACTCGGCGTTTTTGATGCGTTGTATGGCGAATTCTGCCAATGCAAGCACTGCGTCGTTCTGCTTTTCCACGCGAAAAATCGGTGGAGCGGTGAACCGGGCGAAGAGCCTCTTTTTCAACGCGACCAGGTTGTCCAAAAATGGCGCTGGGCCATCTTCATTGCGCCACAGACTGGCTTTGTCCAGCAGTTTGCGTTCGTCTTCTTCAAGCACATCACGCAGGTCATCCAGTGCGTCCATCGCCCTTTCTGGCCCGTCGTCAGAAAAGCTTTCATGGCGAACACGCAGACGGCGCGCTGCATCAAGCCATTGGGTGGAGCCATCGTTGAGGTTTTCCTCGTGCGCGAGCTTTTTCGCCAAATTCGCCGACCGCCGAGCGCCGTCTTCGCCAAGAATTACACTGCCGAGCGCTGTGATTTTCCCAGCAAGGTTGGCGGCGAGCGCGCGTGACGGGGCTTGGACATATTGCAGGCACAGGTTTTTTATTTCCCGCTCCTGCTCGGCTTCCGCAATCTGGGGATTGCGCTCGCGCAGTTCGGTGGCAAGCGAGCTGCACCAGGCTTCAAGACTGCGCTCGAAGGTGCTGAGATCGTCTTCCGTCGCGCCAGACCGTTTGCCGAATTTCGGCACGGGCAGGCTGTTGAGCGAGAGCCGCTCGATCATGTTTTCCACCGCATCGTGCTGAAAGCCGGTCAGCAGCACTTGGCCTTTGATGTTCGCGCCGCGCTTGTCGGCCATCTCGTTCAGCCGCTCCAGAATGGCGGCGATGACGGTGGTTTTTCCCGTTCCCGGCGGCCCCTGAATAAGCGCGAGATCTGGCGTATTCAGCGCAACCTCAATAGCCCTTTCCTGCATGACGGTTGGCGGATTGCGAAAGACCTTGTTGCGAACGAATGCGGTGAGTGACTGGACTTTTTGCGGCGGGCGGACTTGTGTGATTTGCCCCTGTTCCTCAATCAATAGCCCAAGCTGTGGATTGGCGGAACGGCCTTCCAGAATGGCTTGACGGGCCGCCATACGCCGTTTGATCTGGGTGGTTTCACCGGCCAGCGACAGGATGAGCGTGCCGGATTCCTTGGGCAGAGCCTCGATTTTGAGCGTAAGCACACGGGTTTCCTGGTCAAACCCGACGACATCAAGGTAGGTCTTTCCTTCACGTTGCTCGCGATTTCCGTCGCCCTGCTTGATCTTCTCCGCTTGCTCAATTCCACTTGCAAAATCCTTGAAGCTCAAGCGTTCATCTTTCAAATAGTCCGGCAGTTCATCCACCAACTCGACTTCAGGTACGGCACCGTTCCTCAGCGCTTTCAATGCAGAGTCAAGTGCCTGTGAAATGCGAACCGTGACGGTTCCATCCCGCTCCTGAGCCATCTCTGTGAATTGTAAAGCCCCCACTTCGCGCGCTTGCTTGAGCAGCAATTCGCCCTCCATGTCACCAAATTCATCCCACTTTTTCAGGTAGCTGTTGTCGTCTTGGGTAAGAGCGCGCATTTGCGCTTTGGCAAGAGTTTGCACTTGCCCTGCTTGTGTCCAATCGGCAAAACGCAGCCGGCCTTTGGCGAGGCGCAGGGCGCGGTCGGGTTCTTTTTTGGTCCTGGTTATGCGTGTGGCGATGTAGATGGTTTGGCCGCCTGGCATTGCTTTTTCGGTGGCAATGAAGCGGATACCTTCGCCAGTAACACAGAAAGCGTTTATTCGGGTCGGCTCCGCAGCTGCATCGCGTGGCGTGTCCTCGCCGACAGGTTTCAGTTCTTCATCAATCGCCGGGCCAGCAGTCAGGAAGAAAAATGCGTCGTTTCCCTGTTGGAAGCAGCAAAGTTCGCCCAGCCTCTTGTAAAGTGCCTCGCCCTTCGTCCGCATCTTTTCTTGCACATACTCATCCACACCGATTTCAACATCGCCCATTTCCATGCAGACGCCGGTGAAAAAACCGATCTTCAACTCGATGCTGCCATCGGCGGCAGGGTTTTCAAGTTGTGCAAGCAGGGAACGCCCACTGGCAAGTTCAGCGTTGAGGCGGCGGATGTCAACAGCCGCGACGGGGCGAACGAAAACAACCGCGTCTCTCAGGCGGATTTCAAATTCATCTGCGCGGGATAGGCTGGCCTCTACCGAGAATACTGGCTGCTCTTGCAGGGCTTCGACATTGTCAGACCGCTTGATGCGGACAGTTATGATGTTGACAGGAATGTCCTGAAACTTCATTTGCAGGCCTCTACGAACTCAAAGGTGAGGTTGTCCGGGAAAGGCAGCGTGCCCCGCACGGGGACTGCGGTTTTGGCCGCGAAGTTCAGCATGGCTTCGTATGCTGTGTTATCGAAATACTCGAATGAAAACGGGTGAAAAAGCCGCTGCGGCAATCTGAACTCCGTGGCACCACCAGGAATCAGGATTTCCCAACGTGGCGTTTTGACGCGAATGAAAGCCGGGCGCGCCGCGCCACAATACGGGCATTGCGCGTATTCATCGGCGAAATGGCTCATGCCACATTCGAGGCAATCCAGCGACTGATCCGCCGCCCTCGCAAGCTCCAATATCCAGAACGCCATTGTCGGGCGGCGGTGCGGCAGTTCACGTCCTGCACCGAAAGTTTCCTGAAACAGGCGGCGTAATCCTTCTGTTGCGACTAATACACGGGGCAGGCCTCCAACTCCTTCGTTGGAATCGTCATTTTCGTCATCCACGAAAGGCAAGAAACCAGCGAATGCCTGTTCGTTCAGATCGGTGGCAGTGCCATTGGGCGCAGGGTCGGCATCCCAGCCGTCTTCTTCATCTTCGGGCTCCAGTACTTTCTTGCCAATGAAAGGGTGGCAAAGCGCCAGTAGCTTGAATGTCATCACAGCGAAAGCCCAGCAGTCGGTTCGCGGGCGGGATTGGTCGCGGCCCTGCACTACCTCCGGTGCACCGTAGCCCGGCGTATAGACGGACACGCCGCCGCTGGGTAACTCCAGGCGCATATTGTCGGCATCTATGAGCCAGACATCGGTGGTGTCTTCTTCGCCAATGAAAGCGTTGTTGGTGGAAATGTCGCCATAGACCAGTCCCGCGCTGTGCAGGCGGGCGAGGATGGCAGCGCACTTGGCAAGCGCGAGCGAACGGCGGCGGGTGGAGCCAGTTTGTGCGTAATGCAGCAGTCGCAGCGCCAGGTCCTTGTCAGGAATCTTCGTCAGCCATTGGGGCAAGGCTTGGCTTTGATCTTCCAGCTTCTTTTTGCTTCTGCCGTCCAAATCGAAACTGGCGAAGGGCTTCATGCCGCTCAACAGACGCATCACATAGCCCGGCTCGTCGCGCAGGATGGCGAGTGGCAGGGAAACGGGGATGCGCCGTGGTATGGGCAACAGGCGGACGTGCTGGAAGCGCTCGCGCAGATTGGCGTTTTTGTCCGGCTGGCCGGCTGCGTCCAGCGGCTGCTTGACGGCCAAATCCGCATCCTTGGTGCGATAGACCACGCCTTGTCCACCGCGCGCAAGCTCATCGGCCATCTGATGAACATTGTCGTATTCATCCACAAGTGGCTTCAGAGCCTGGTGTTCGGCGTTACTCATCTGCAACCTCCTCACTGCACAGGCAGGCGAGGGTTTTATCGTCGCTGTGCTTGGGCGTGGGCCAGTTTTCGAGCATCTCGTGGATGCGCCGGTTGGCACTTACCGGCGCGAGGGTTCGATGCGTTTCGGCGAAACTGCTCACAAACCCGTCAGCGTTATCCAAATCGTCAGCCACCCCATCAGTGCAGAGCAATACTGCGATGCACTGCTCCCCCGGCAGCGACAAATACTGCCAGTCTTTGGCGGAGACCTTGGAGGACAGCGCAATGGTGATATTGGAGAAGCCTTGTGTCTTGTTTTCCGACAGCGAAACGACTGATCCATCGGACTTGGCAATAGCGGCAAGTCCGTCGCCAAGCATCCCTAGGTGGATTACGCCATCCAGGCGTAGTGCGAAAAGACAGGTGGCCGCGCAATCGCGAGGTTCCAGCGGAGCAACAAGCCTCAGCCAGTTAGCTTGGATGTTGCTAAACAGCGCGTTGTGTTCGATTTCACCACTGGTGCAACAAGCCCGGGCTGCGAACTCGACGGCGAGACAGGCAGCATGGCTGCCGAAGCTGGAGAAGGGCTTGGAGCCAACCCCGTCGGACACGACGATGCCATCACCCCAAACATGGTGAAACTTCGCCCATGCATCCTGATTTGGCAAACCTTCGGCGATATGGCTCGGGCCGCGAACGCTTGCCCCAAAACTTTTCCAAAGCGTCATGCCCATTCCTCATCCGCCTGCAGCCAGTTATCGAGTACGGCGAGCACTTCTTCTGCGGCAAACACCTTTGCGCCTTTGAGCCCCTTGGAAAGATGCGGGTTGGCATCCGCGCCGATTTGGATGACGCGCAGCGTATCCGGCGGTAGGCCTTCCTGCCAGCGGCTCAGAGTCTTCACGTCGTCTCTTGTCCAGAATCCATCCGTGAGAATCAGAACCTTTCCATCCGGCTCGCTACCCAACAGTTGAACCAGCGCCTCGCCATTGGTGCTTCCATGGCAAACCAGCATTTCCACCGGGAGATCGTCCGTGACGCTCCAGTTCGGGATGCTGCGTGCCTCGCTGCTCCAAGCACAAAGGCGGATTTCCGCCTGTCCATACCCATGCCGCACCCATTGCGCCACGGTCGTGGCCAAGGTTCGCAGGATGAAGGGCTTGCCTCCTTCACTCATGCTGCCGGAGATGTCGCAAACCAAATGGAGCATCATGGCGTTGCCTCACTCGCTTCAGCCCGCTCAGTGATGCTGTTCATCATTGCCGTTATCTGCTCAGAAAGTGATGCACCACTCCAAAGCATCAGCCTGGCATCTTTTATTTTTTTCTTGACCGACTCAGTATTTGGGAGAACACAGCAGGCAACGATACCGCGACCTTCAATTCCTCCGTAGAAGCGCACAAGGTTCTGCAGCTTCATAATCTGCTCTTGCGTTACATTGCCCGCCTTGCATTCCACGATATAAAGCGAATAACCGTCGGTGAATGTGATGTCCAGCTCGTTGTATTCAACACCGAAGCTCGAATAGCCTTTTGACTCTTCTAAATTCAAGTTCAGCTTGACATTGATGCGCAAGTCTTGAATGACTCCAGCATCCTCGTAGGGTTTGCACTGCAAATAAACAAACTCCTCGAACCAGCCGCCAGATAGGTATTTGGCGAAATCAGGCCATTTCTCAAATCTCAGATCTAATCCATAGCCCTGGACGGATACTGCCTCCATGTCATCCAGCTTGAAATTGAAGCCGTCACGACAAATCTCGAATGGCCTGAGTGCATTGTTATAGTCGGTCAGTTCTCTATAAAATCTACGCACCTTGTCACGATGCAGCCAAAGGGTCTCGGTCAGAAGTTGGCGACTTGGCGATATATCCTTCATGAAGGAACTGCCTGCAATCTGCAAACCATCGCTATTCAGGTGCAAAAATGTCTCGATTGAATCAATCCGCCTGATTTTTTCGCGTCGAACACTGTCAATGAATGTGACGCGACGATTCTTGCTGTCAAAATAAAACGGAACAGCGCCCAGTTCACGTGCAGCAGAGAGCGCGCCAGCAAACATCAATTTTGTGCCGCCAGTTAAATTGATTCCAATTCGTGTTTTTTCTGGAAATTGCTTTGCCAGCTCGGTGATTTGTTCGTGAACAGCGCGATCATCCCAGGGGTCAACGGTAAGTTCATGCAGGTCCCGAGAGCCAATAAAGGTTCGCATACATGCAGCAGGGAAGTCTTTTGAGTTGACAAAAATGTGATGCGCCGACTCAAATTGCCGGATGCTCAACAAGGCAGGCATCCGTTGCTCACCAAAAAGATGGAATGTCACATCGAACCCGTTGGAGATGCCTCGGATCGCAGCCTGTTTTGAGCTGTGTCGCTCAAGCCACTCGGCAGGCAACGCTATGACTTCAGGTGCTTTGCCAATGATGGACGATGCTATGAGTCTTTTTTTGAGTTCAGGGTAGCTCAGCGCCGCGAGCGCCCAGACAAAGGCCATCACCGGAGTTCCTGGGCTGAGATAGAGCGTGACGAGCTTTTCACCTGGCTCCTGTTCAACCCCATCCAGCGCCCGTATTGCGCTAGCGTAAATACCTTCGGTGTCGTTGAGCTGGTAAAGCTTCTCGCTATTTAAACGGATCCTTGCGTTGCAGCCCAGGGCGGCGGCTTTCTTTTTCAGCCAGGCTTCAAAATGTTCATGTGCGACAGAGGTATTGGCGAACCTGGAGACAAACTGATTAGTAAGCTTCCAGTCTTTCTCTTGCCCCATGCTTCGTATTGACGCCAATTCAAGCGTGAACGTCTTCTGTGCCTCAATCAATTCGCTGGCATCATTATCCATCCGGGTGTAACCCAGGATAATGATGTCCGAGTAGGGCGCGCCCGCAAGGGCGCTCGCAATAGGGCCGTCGGTATTCTCAAACCCCAGCGACGCGCGAAAATCGGTGATTCCATACCACGTGAGCAGAAACCTCTTCATTGAGTGCTTTCCTGAACATATGGCCGGAACCATGTGATGTCATTCGTCATTTTGTTTACGAATACAGCTCGGCTCGGTTTTTCAATACCTTTGAACTTGCCAACACCGCCACTCACAAGCGATCCAGCATCGTCTTCGTTCATGCAGTACGCCACGCGCAATTCGAAAAAGGAAAAAAGGTCTTTGCTGGCACTGGCACAGCGCTGCCAACGGTCAACAAAAATAAATACAAACGTCCCCTTTCTTGGGCCGTCCTCGGCGAGACGCTTTAACAAATCAGCCGGGGTAGGTGGTTCGCCAGGCTTGGGCGATCTAAACGCTGGGGCTGGCTGTAGTGCTTTCTCGGAATCCAGGCCATCGATAATCAATGCTACGCGGCGACTCCCAATATCGTCTGATATCGCTTGAAGTGGTAGATCGGATATATCGTCGAACATCTTGAGGCGTGCACCGAGCATCTGCGCTGCGGCTGAGAATCCTCCTCCTGGGGGGACCCCGCGCGCGTTGAAGTACACGATTTCATCAAAGCCATCGACGAAAGTCAGACTAAAAAGCGTAGCGGACAGGAGTCCATCGTGAATGTGGTCGTTGTAGCCGCTGAATAGAACATTGAACGCGGATCGACGAGTAAGTGATACCGTCAACGGTTTTGAATCGAATGCGAGGTTTTCGCCCAAAAGAAGAGCTTCTTCATGCGCACAAGCTGTCTGATATTCAAAGGGAGACGGCATCTGCGGAAGGAATGCACCGCTGAAGATTTTGGCTTTTTCAGCCACCCCAGAAAGAGATGTACGCGCTATCAACTTCTTCAACAAATCACGGCGATGCTCGCTTTCTCCGGCGAATGGAATCATGAACTTCACATTGCCGGATTTGGCACCGTTAGCATTGTTGATGATGCCTTCAGGTGGGCTGCGCAGCTCTGCGGCTGCCCAGTTCCCGCCCCCGAGGATCATTGCGGAGTCTTCCTGCCCACAAGCCAGTGCGATACGGCATCCCAACTGGGTGATGATGCTTCCGATTGACTGCGCGTTGATGCCTTTCAAAGTCTGAGTAGCCAGGAGGATGTGAATACCGAACGAGCGCCCCTGTTTCAAGAGCTTCGACAGCAGCTGCTCAGCAGCTTCTGCCACCTGGCGACTTTCTGAGAACAGAATTTGGAACTCATCTATGACTAGCAGAACGCGGGGCAACCGTACCCCGCTTGATTTACGGTATTCGCTGAAATCGTTGACATTTTTTGACTTGGCGGATTCAAATGTGAAGTGCAACACCTGCAACCGTTAAGGTCAGCAGATGTCAGCAAGTCGTTCGTCCTATCGCCAACTTCAACCAGAAGACAGAGTCACCATAGCCAGTTTGCTGCTGCAGCGTCATAGCGTACGCAGCATTGCGCGTTTGCTAGGGCGCAGTGCCAGCACCGTCAGCCGTGAGATTGCTCGCAACTCAGTATCCAGCGATGGATATGCCAGCAGGCAAGCGCAACAGCAGTGGCTTTACAGAAGACGCAGCACAAGATCTGATCCCAAGCTTCATTCACAAGGGATCTTGTGGTTCTTGGTATTGCATTTCTTGCGTTTGCGTTGGTCACCAGAGCAAATTGCGCTGACACTTGCACGCCTGTACCCCAAAGGCCATGAGCTACGCGTGTCGCACGAAACCATCTACAACTGCATCTATGCCCAGCCCGTGGGTGAGTTGCGCAAGGAATTGATTGCCACTTTGCGCCATGCTCACAACAAACGGCTGCCCCGTAGCAAAGGACAGGATCGTCGTGGACAGATCCCAGACATGCTCAGCATCCACGTACGTCCGCCTGAAGTTGAGGATCGGCAGTTCCCAGGGCATTGGGAAGGTGACCTCATCAAGGGTGCTGGCAATGCAAGTGCCGTAGGCACCTTGGTCGAGCGCACCAGCCGACTGCTCATGCTGGTCAAGTTGCCTGCGTTCAAACCAGCCAGTGCAGCCAATGTCATGCAAGCCTTTACAGATAAGCTGCTGGGCATTGCGCAGCCCATGCGCCAAAGCATGACGTACGACCAGGGCAAGGAGATGGCGCTACACAAGCAATTGACCGCCAACACGGGCGTGGCGGTGTACTTCTGTGACCCACACAGCCCGTGGCAGCGTGGCTCCAACGAGAACATGAATGGCTTGGTGCGCCAGTACCTGCCCAAAGGCATGGATCTGAGCATCTACAGCCAAGAGCAACTCGATGCGATTGCTGATGAAATCAACAACCGCCCTCGCAAGGGCCTTGGGGTACGATCACCGCTGTCGGTTTATCGAGAGCTACTGATCAACTCTCCCCAGCACTCCACCCTCATCCATTGAATTCAAGGGTGTTGCACTTCACATTTGAATCCGCCCTCATATAAAAAACTCCTTTATCCAAAATTACGGGTTCGCACGTAGTCATGACGAAAACTTGTCTCGCCGTAACGACGGCAGGACCTACCCCTTTACCGCCTCGGTCAAAAGATCGTCAACCGAGCGCGCCACCACATACCGGGCTGGGTTCTCACCAACCCCCAGCGCCGTGAAATGCGCCTTGCCGCATTCGATCTTGGCGCTTTCCTTGTCGCGCAGGTCGTCGGTGAACAGGCTGCTTTTGGTTTCCACCACAAAGTACAGGTGCTGGGTGCCGTCTTCTTCCACCAACACGGCCCAGTCGGGGTTGTAGGTACCCAGCGGCGTGGGCACTTTGAACCAGCCTGGCAGCTTGGCGTAGAGCTTGATGGCTTCGTTTTTCTCCAGCCCATCGGCGAAGTCCCGCTCAGTGGTCGAGTCGTACACCACGTGCTCGTAGATCGACTTGCGGGTATCTTGCAGCATGTTCTTGAGATAGCCGGTGAGCTCTTCCTTCTCGAACAGCTCCTGCGCATAGACATGCTGGTCGCCCAATTTCTGGTACTTGATGCCATCGACCAGGGCCAAGCGCTTACAGCGGTTGATGGTCTCGGCGGCCAGCTCAATGAATTGCTGCGGGTTGCGCTTGAAATCATGAAGGCGGCCGCTTCCGGTCAAAACTCTGACGATGGTGCGCCGCGTGAGCTGGGTACGATCTTGCAGGTCGGTCAACAAATCCGGCAGCTCGATGTCCGCCTCGTCCAGCACCACGGTCGCCGCGCCCGCTTTCTCTGTCGCGGCGACACCCGCCTTGCCGATGGCGATATCGGCCTTGCGCCATTGCAGCCGGGCCTTGGCAATCGCCGGGGCTTTCTGCAAAGCAGCGATGCAGTCAGTCACCAGCTTGGCGTTGTCGAACTGCACGCGGTAAGTGGTCTGGTGCTTGATGCGATCCCATAGCGCCTTGAACTCGTCGCTCAGGTAAATGGCTTTGCCATCGTTACCCTTGCGCAGCGGAACCTGTCTGCGCTCGTCGGCATTCTTGATGTCCAGACGGCCCGATACCTTGCGCAGCACCTCGGCAATCTGGCCCTTCTGTGCCTCAAACTCGGCAGGCAGTGCCAAGGTGCCGTTCTTCAGCGCCGTTTTCAGTGAATCTTGCACCTTGCCCTTGGCATCGATATGGCCGGCGGCCTTCAGGTGTTCCCACAACGCTTTCGATTGCTCAATACCCAGCGGCGCGGCATGCCCATCTGCGCCTGTAACTGCGATGGCGGCAAACTGGTGTTGCTCCACGATACCGAAGCGGATGCCGGTGTCTTTCTCGATTTCCTTTTGCAGATTTTCGGCAAACTGTTCGTAGTTTTCCGTGGCCACCACGGTCAAGGTGTTGACCTCGAAGCCGCGTACCCGCTCGCCATCCTGGTTGACACACAGGCGCAGCCCACGGCCAATGGTCTGGCGGCGCTCGCGCTCGGTCTGAATGTCACGCAAGGTGCAAATCTGGAATACGTTGGGGTTGTCCCAACCTTCCTTGAGCGCGGAGTGAGAGAAGATGAACTTCAGCGGCGTGCCGAAGGACAGCAGCTTTTCCTTCTCCTTCATGATCAGGTTGTAGGCGCGCTCGGCATTCTCGCGGTTGCCCGCATTGTTCTCGGCGGTGTCAGTCCAACCGCCTTTCTTGTCGATGGAGAAATAGCCGTTGTGCACGTCCTCGGCGGCAAACGCCAGGTCGATCTCGGCGAACAAGCTCTGATAGGCCGGCAGCTTGGCGGCGCGACGATACTCTTCCTCGAATATCTGCGCATACACGCCCTTGACCGGCTGCCCGTCTGCGTCGTATTGGCGGTATTTGTCCACCGCGTCGATGAAGAACAGGCTGAGCACCTTGATCCCCAGCGGGCGCAGGTGCTTCTCCTTGTCCAGGTGTTCCTTGATCGTGCGGCGGATCATCTCGCGCTGCACGGCCAGCGCATCCACATCACCGTGGGCTTGGCCCGGCTGCAAAAACACTTCGCCGCCGGGGTAGCGCAGCTCCATGAACTCTTCACCTTTGGCCGTGTTGATCTCGCCCACCCGAAAATCGGCGTAGATCGCGCGGCCATCGGCGCTCTGCTGGAGGTCGTCGCCATCGCTGACCGTCACCTCCACCCGCTGCACGCCGGTGGCGGTCTGTTTATCCAGCTCGACCTTGGCGCTGATGCGGCCGCGCTTGTTTTCCACTTTCACTAGGCGCACGAAAGGCTTGTTGTGCGCATCCTCAACCGTGGCCGAGGCCACCTCAATCTGCTTGACCAGTTTGCGCTCATACGCATCCACGGCATCCAGGCGGAACACCATGTGGTGCTTGTCCACGTGGGTGGCGGAATAGCGCAGTGTGCACAGCGGGTTCATCGCATCCAGCGCTTCCTTGCCACGGCCTTCCAGGCCGCCGTCCACGCTTTGCGGTTCATCCACGATGATGATCGGCCGGGTGGCCTTGATCAGGTCAATGGGCTTCTCGCCACCGGTCTTCTCGCTCTCCTTGTAGAGGTTGTTCACATCCTTCTTGTTGATGGCGCCCACCGTCACCACCATGATCTGGATGTTGGAACTGGTGGCAAAGTTGCGCACCGGCCCCGGCTTGGCCGAGTCGTACAGGAAGAAATCGAAGGGCACGCCCGCGTAGAGCCCCTTGAAGTGCTCCTCGGTGATTTGCAGGGTTTTGTAAACGCCTTCCTTGATCGCCACTGACGGCACCACGATCACGAACTTGCTGAAGCCGTAGCGCTTGTTCAGCTCGAAAATCGTGCGCAGGTACACATAGGTCTTGCCGGTGCCGGTTTCCATCTCCACCGTGAAATCGCCCGAGGTCAGCGCGCCGGAGGGCGGCAGGCCACCGCGCAACTGGATGTCTGACAGGTTCTTGAGCAGTTCATCGTCCAGCAGGGTCAAGCGGTTGCCCATGCCAAGGTCAGACTGCGCCACATCCAGCGACATCTGCGCCTCGTCGGGCAGCCTCATGGTCACCGTGAATTCGGTGCGGCACTGCTCCTGGCCGCGGAACAGGTCGCAGACCGCCTCGATGGCCTGAAGCTGGTAGTCGAGATCGGGTTCAAAATGCAGCTTCATGGGCCATCCTGGTCGTTGTGGAGTCCGCAAACGACACAAACACGTTTGCGGAGCGCAAAAATACAATCAGACTCCACAAACATCTTTGTGGAGTCCAGCCGCTACACAAGCCCGTCATAGAACCTCCCGGCCTTCGGCAAGGTTGATCAGGCGGGGAAAGCACAGGGTGGCGGCACGGCGGCCGCTGCCGGGCTGCAGCTCGCGCAAAATGCCGGCATCGCGCAACTGCCGCAGCAACGCGGGGGCGGTCTTGTCGTGAATGCCATAGTCCGCCGCCAGCTGCTGCGCCAGATCCGAGGTGCGGAAAATGGGCTTGCTGAAAATGGCGTCCAGCAAGTGCACCGAGTATTGAGAACGGGTGGTTTCCTGAATGGCCGTCTTCATCTCGTCGTAGAGCGTCTTGATGGCTTCCACCCGGCGAATGTTCTGGCTGGCCTGTTCAATGATGGCGCGCAGGAAGAAGGCAATCCAGCCATTCCAATCGCGCTCGGTGGAGATCGCCTTGAGCCGTTGGTAATACTCGTCCCGGTGGTTTTCCAGATACTCGGACAGGTAGAACATCGGCTGCGACAGCGCGCGCTTCTGGTAGAGAAACAGGGGGATCAGAATGCGGCCAATACGGCCATTACCGTCCTTGAACGGGTGCAGCAACTCGAACTGCGCATGAACCACCGCCACCTGCAGCAAAAAGTCCACGTCATCGCCATCCAGATACAGCTCCCATGCTTGCAGATAGTCAGGCAGCTGTAACGGGTTGGGCGGCACGAACGTTGCCTGCTCCATGCTGCAGCCCTGGCGACCGATCCAGTTCTGATCGAGGCGAAATTCGCCGGGCGTCTTGTCCTGGCCGCGCACGCTGTTCATCAGAATGCGGTGCAGCTCGCGCACAAAACCAAGGCGGATCGGGTACACCTCCAGATACTCCCGCGCCTTGAACAAGGCGTGGCGGTAATTGGAAATTTCCTGGATGTCCTTGTACTTCTCTCCCTCTTTGAGCAAGCCCGCCTCCTGCTCCAGCACCTCGTCCACCGTCGCCTGGGTGCCCTCGATTTTCGACGACAGCACCGCTTCCTGGGTGGTCAGCGGCGAGAGCATCACCGCCGGATTGGGGATGCCCGCAAGCAAGCCGTCATAGCGGGCCAGCGCGGCATTGGCCTGGCCGACCAAGGGCAACAGCAGGCGGTAATCCAGCTCGCTCAGGGGTAATGCGTCGGGCACATAGGGCTGCATGGCGGGCCTCACAGACTGCGCACGGTGGCAATGCCGTGCTGCTGCAGAATCGCCGCCATATTGGTCTTGGCCACATCATCGGCAAAGGCGCTGTCGCGGAACACGCAGGTGGTATCGCCGGCAGGGGCCAGTTCCTTGTGCCAGGCGGCAATGCCATCGGCCAGGGCTTCGACCTCGGCAGCGTTGATGTTCTCCGCCAGGCAGGCCAGCAGCACGCCACCGCCCACGGCGTGCACCGCCTTGCCCGCGATGCTGCGTTGCTCGATAGGCACGCACAGGTCGAGGCCGAGCTTGAGCAGCAGCTCGTAGAGCACATCGGCTTCGCTGCGGCCTTCGAGCAGGCGTGCTGCAACTTCGCGTTCGCGGCCCGTGAGCTCGGCTTTGACAGGGCGGTGGGCTGAAAGGTCTTCAAAGCTCCAGATGCCCGACGCATGGGGGTCGTTGCGATCCAGAGTGCGTCCACTGACATGGCACCAGAATACTTCGCCGTTGGCTCGTTTCATGATGCGATTGTCGGAATAGACGCCTGTGGTGTTCAGAATGGGGGTGATGCGTGCGCCTAGTCGCTCGTACTCATCCGCGCTGGGGTAAAGCACCTGGAACGACTGACCTATGAGTACCTCGCGAGAGGCATGGAACATTTCGCACAGTTGCCGATTACAGTCGAGCATGATGCGGTTGCGCGAGATGACAAGACCGACAGGGGCCGCGTCAAACGCTAGCTGGTAATCGACAACCATGGGACTGCTCTTTACGAAAAACTACCTACTTTGGTACGTAGTATCGTAGCGTATTCCAATTCAAGGAGACATGTGTGAAAAAGCTCTACCCATCTGCAGAAGCGGCGCTACAGGGCGTTGTCGCTGACGGGCAATTGCTGGCCGTTGGTGGTTTTGGCCTGTGTGGTATTCCCGAGGCCTTGATCGATGCGGTCTGTGCCAGCGGGGTCAAGAACCTTACGGTTGCTTCCAACAATGCCGGCGTGGACGGATTCGGCCTGGGCAAGTTGCTGGACACCCGCCAGGTCAAGAAGATGATCTCCAGCTATGTGGGCGAGAACAAGGAGTTCGAGCGCCAGTATCTGGCAGGCGAGCTGGAGCTGGAATTCACACCCCAGGGCACTCTGGCCGAGAAGATGCGCGCCGGTGGTGCGGGCATTCCTGCTTTCTTCACCAAGACCGGTGTAGGCACGCTGGTGGCCGAGGGTAAGGAACTGCGCGAGTTCGATGGTGAGACCTATGTGATGGAGCGCTCCATCGTCGCCGACGTGTCCCTGGTCAAGGCCTGGCGCGCCGACAAGAGCGGCAATCTGCAGTTCCGCCTGACGGCGCGTAACTTCAACCCTGCTGCTGCCACCTGCGGCAAGGTTTGCGTGGTGGAAGTTGAAGAGCTGGTGGAAGTGGGCGACATCGCGCCTGACGACATCCACCTGCCAGGCATTTATGTGCATCGCATCGTGCATAACGCCAACCCCGAAAAGCGCATCGAAAAGCGCACCATCACAGAGAAGAAATAAGGAGCTGTCATGCCTTGGACCCAAGACCAGATGGCCGCGCGCGCGGCCCAAGAACTCGAAGACGGCTTCTACGTCAACCTCGGCATCGGCATTCCTACCCTGGTGGCTAACCACACGGGTGACAAGGAAGTGTGGCTGCAATCCGAAAATGGCATGCTGGGCATTGGCCCCTTCCCAACCGAAGATCAAGTTGATGCCGACCTGATCAATGCGGGAAAGCAGACCGTCACCACGATTCCTGGCTCTGCTATTTTTGGTTCTGACCAGTCGTTTGCCATGATTCGCGGCGGCAAGATCAATCTGTCTATCCTGGGCGCCATGCAAGTGTCCGAAAAGGGCGATCTGGCTAACTGGATGATTCCCGGCAAGATGGTCAAGGGCATGGGCGGCGCCATGGACCTGGTTGCCGGCGTCAAGCGCGTGATCGTGCTCATGGAGCATGTGGCACGCAAGAAGGATGGCACGACCGATCTGAAGATTCTGCCCAACTGCACTTTGCCCTTGACTGGCGTTGGTGTGGTCAATCGCATCATTACCGACCTAGGGGTGATGGATGTGACGCCTGACGGGCTGAAGCTGGTAGAGCTGGCCGATGGCGTGAGCTTTGAAGAGATCCAATCCAAGACTGGTGTGACGCTGCTGAAATAAGCTGCTTTCCCTGGCAGATACCAAGAACCGCTTAGGCGGTTCTTTTTTTATGCTTGCTTCTCGCTAGCAGATTTGATAGCTGGCAGGGTAGATAGGGCAAGCGATGTGAGCTGTTTTGCTTAAATACTGAGTCACGAATTATTTCAATCTGCAACAATCGGGCTTGATTGAGTAGACAGAAACAGAGCGCTTTGATGAGTGAGAACGCAGGAGCGGTAGGGCGAGCGAATGATGTGCATTTTTTGCGCGCCGTTACCGATATGGCCGAACGCACCAATGTGGTGACCGGTGATGCAATCTATACCGAGAAGGGCATGAAGCTGGTGGACAAAGGTACACGCGTCGATAGCCGTCTCTACGATCGTCTGGTCATGCACAAACTGCGAGACCCGATCGATAGCAGCCTGGTCGCAGACAACCTGGTGGATACAGCGTCGCTGTTGATTCTCGCTCGACAGCAATGTGTACAGGTAGAGTTGCTGCGCCGCATGGTCACTGCTGTGGGGGATGTGGAGCGTTTGTTGGCGCCGATCAAGAGCCTGTTGCTCCCCCAGGCCATTGCCTTCAAGCTCACGGTGATGAGAGAGCAGCGAGCGGATCTCTTTCATCACAGCTTGCAGATGACGTTGGTGTCAGTGTTCCTGGCCCTCAAAAATGGCTGGACGGAGCGTGAATGCGTGCCGCTGGCCACAGCGGCTTTGCTGCACGATGTGGGCATGCTTTACATGGAGCCAGCCTGGACCGATCCGGATCACCGCCTCAGTGGCGAGGAGCGCAAGCATTTGGTGGCGCACTCTGTGACTGCCATGCTGGTTGTGCGCAGCACCGAACTCTATTCGCGTGCAGTGGAAATTGCCGTGCTTGAGCACCATGAGCGCATGGATGGCTCCGGTTATCCGCGGGGGATCAAAGGCAGCGCCATCTCACCGATGGGACAAGTGTTGCTGCTTGCGGAAGTGGTGTCGGCCTTCTTTGAAAAGTTCACGGACATGCCAGGACAGCGTCTGTCACTGATGCTGCGCATGAACCACAAGAGCTATCCCGCTGACCTGGTGCACCAGATCCTGCCTCTGCTCTACGACGAGATCAGCCCAGGCAAGCCTTTGGCGCCATTACAGGCCGAGTTTTCCCACAACATCACGGCGCTGGAAGCGGTGTTACGCAAGTGGGGGGAACTCAAGGCAGACTTTCCGGAGCACTGGCAGCAGATGCCTGATGCTCAGGCAGCGGTGATGGTGGAGGCCAGTTTGGCTCAACTGCAAAAGCAGCTGGCGGAGGCAGGATCTCATCCGAGTCAGCAGATGGATGTGCTCAGCTATATCAAGGACGATGCGCAGGGTATGAGTGAGCTGACGCTGGTGAGTCGAGAGGCTCTGTGGCAGTTGCGGGCCATCATGAATGATTGCCAGCGTCGCTGGCCCACGCTGGGGCAGGGCGGATCGACGCTGGAGACTGCCGTTGCTGAATGGGTTGAGGCTTGTATGCAATTGATTCCGCAAGCAGAGCCGGGCACTGTGACGGCAGAGGCAAGGGGTTCCCAGATACCCGACTCTCGGACCCTGAACTGATGGCACAGCAAAGGCGATGAAGCTGCTGCCAAGTCCCCATATTTGATAGCTGGCTTCTATTGTTTGATGAGGGCAAAGAGTGGCCTTCTTAAAAAGCCACCATGAAGACATAGTGGCTTTTTTCATGGGCTCGTAGTAAATGTCGCGTGAATAAACGCAGATGCAATGCGTCAGGGGGTATAGGCCAGCTTGTTCGCGGCTGGGAAAAGTGGGCCGATTCACCGAGCACGATGAGCCTGAGAGGCGGAGAAATTCATGGTCAGGCAAAGCCTTTCGTGCCTAGGTGGCCTGGAATACACGCGATCGATTGTCAAAGTACGTAAATTCAACGACGTAATGGCTGGATAATTCCTATTACATTATGTTGCGTTTTGCGGTAATGGCATTGCGCTGCAAATCAGACGATATCGCCTTTCATAGCTCCCATTTCATCCATCAGGGATGGCCGCTTTGGCGGTCGTGAAACTTTCTTTGGAGTGGATGAAGGCGATGAGATTGAGCAAGCTGAACATTGGCGCCCGCCTAGGACTGGGGTTCGCCATAGTGCTGTCGTTTGCCGTGCTGATCACGGCAATAGGTATGTGGCAGCTGCACGCTGTGGGGCAGGCGACCCAGCAGATGATGGAGGAGCCGCTGAGTAAAGAGCGCCTGATCAGCGACTGGAACAGCAATGTCAGCGTGGCTGTGGCGCGAACCACGGCGATTGCAAAAAGCAGTGATGCCAGTCTGGTGCCTTTTCTGGCAGCAGATGCTGCGGCAACCTCCAAGGGAACCGCTGACGTACTCAAGAAGATTGAACCGCTGATCTCTCAGCCCGCGGAGCGCGAGATCATGGCCAAGATCATGGAGGTACGCAAAACCTATGTGACCAGCCGAGACAAGGTGAGCGAACTCAAGGCACAAGGGATGGCTGAGGAGGCCGAGGCCATGCTGACCCAGGGGTTTGTGCCTGCAGCCCAGGGATATCTGAAGCTGCTCGGTGAGTTGCTGAGCCTGCAGCGCTCCAGTCTGGATGCGAAAGCCGCCGAGGTGGAGCAGATTGAAAACAACAGCAAGACCTATTTCCTGATTCTGGCGGTGTTGGCTGTGCTGATTGGCGCTGTGAGTGCCTGGCGCTTGACGGTGGGAATTACTGTGCCTCTCAAGCATGCGGTGAGTGCTGCAAGGCGCGTGGCAGATGGGGATCTGAGTGGCAGTATTCAGATCAGCGGCAGCGATGAGACAGGCCAGCTCATGCAGGCGCTGCATGACATGAATGCCAGCTTGGATCAGTTGGTGGGTCAGGTTCGCCAAGGCACAGACAGTATTGCCACTGCGTCGAGCCAGATTGCTTCGGGTAACCATGATCTGTCTGCGCGCACCGAAGAGCAGGCCAGCTCGCTGCAGCAGACGGCGGCATCTATGGAGCAGCTGACTTCTACCGTCAAGCAAAACGCTGACAACGCTCAGCAGGCCAATCAGCTGGCGCTGTCGGCCTCTGGCGTTGCAGTCAAGGGCGGTCAGGTGGTTTCTCAGGTGGTGGAAACCATGGGGGCTATCAGTCAGTCTTCCAAAAAGATAGCAGACATCATTGGCGTGATTGATGGAATTGCGTTTCAGACCAATATCCTGGCACTCAATGCCGCAGTGGAGGCTGCTCGTGCCGGTGAGCAGGGCCGGGGCTTTGCCGTGGTGGCCTCTGAAGTGCGCTCTCTGGCCGGGCGTAGCGCCGAGGCGGCCAAGGAGATCAAGCAGTTGATTCAGGCGTCTGTCACCAAGGTGGATGAGGGCAGTCAGCAGGTGAGCCAGGCAGGCAGAACGATGGACGAGATTGTCAGCAGTGTGCAGCGTGTGACGGACATCATGGGTGAGATCACTGCCGCCAGTCAGGAGCAGACCATAGGGATTGAGCAGATCAACCGTGCAGTCTCCGAGATGGATTTGGTGACCCAGCAAAATGCGGCGTTGGTGGAGGAGTCCACAGCAGCCGCTCAGTCCATGCAGCAACAAACTAGTGAGCTTTCACGCATGGTCAGCGTGTTTCGGCTCAAAAGAGGTTGAGTAAGTGCGCTGAGAGTGTGCTTGCTTGAAAGGTTCTGCACTATAGAGCGTACTTGTCCTCTGCACAGTCTTTGTCATTGACTCTGCTGTGCAGAGGAGGTGTCTGGTGCATCTTTGGGTGGTTGGCAGGCTCTAGAATTTCGGCCCATGCATAACTCCCACGATCCCAAGGTGCTGCCGGTGCGCGATGGTGTCAGTCCCAGCTGTGTGGTGCTTCCAAGTCAGAGGCAAGGTCTGCTGATCGATTTTCTATGCGAGCGTCTTCCTGCTGTCAGTCGCCAGGACTGGCTGCGCAGGATAGAGCAGGGAGAAGTCGTCAGTGAAAGAGGAGAGGCCGTGGCGGCTGATACGGCCTGCGAACAGGGCTTGCGCTACTACTATTACCGCGAGCTGGCGGCAGAACCCGACATTCCATTTGCGGCCCAGGTGCTTTATCAGGACGAGCACCTGCTGGTTGCCGACAAGCCACATTTCTTGCCCGTGGTGCCTGCAGGCCAGTATCTGCAGAGCACATTATTGGTGAGACTCAAGCGCGAGTTTGATCTGCCGGAGCTGTCGCCCATTCACCGGATTGACCGCGATACGGCAGGGCTGGTGGTATTTTCCGTACAGCGAGCCACGCGAGGCATTTATCAGGCGTTGTTTCGTGACCGTGCCATCCACAAGACTTACGAGGCGGTAGCGCCTTATCGGGCTGAGCTTTGTTTTCCTCGTGAGCATGCAAGCCGCCTGGAGGAGAGTGGGCATTTTTTTCGCATGCATGAGGTGACGGGTGAGCCCAATAGCCTCACGTATATGGAAATCATTGAGCACAACAGCATCTGGGCACGCTATAGGCTCAGTCCTGTCTCAGGCAAGCGTCATCAACTGAGAGTACACATGGCTTCTCTGGGGCTGCCGCTCAAGGGAGACGCGTTCTATCCCGTGGTCAGCGATCCTGAACCCGGTGACTACGCCAATCCTTTACAGCTGTTGGCAAGATCACTGCGCTTTAACGACCCATTGAGCGGGCTGCCTCGCGAATTTGCCAGCAAGCGCAGTCTGCAGCCTTTGCCGGCGGACTGAGGAAGCCTGGTTCCTATTGACGTGGTGGAAAGCAGGGCTTGCTTCAGATGCTCTCTTTTTCAAATACTTGAGAGATACCCTATGCAGCCAGGTTGGCAGCGATTTGTAGCCTTGACCTGGCTTTGAATGGCCTCTAGCAACTTAAGACATGCGCTCGTCGGAGAGCTTGCTAGGCAATTGCTCCAGACCCTTGCTAAACCAGCCAATGCGCTCCGTTTCACGGACATCTAGCTGCGGTACATAGGGCTTGATGTCGAGCACTGGTGTGCCATCCAGCATGTCATTGCCTCTGAAGTGCAGCCAGCCATCCTCGATGGTCAGTAATTCAATAATGGACAAGCCTATACGGTTTGGGCGCGCAGGAGCGCGCGTGGCGAATACTCCGTGGCTGAGAGTGTCCATGAAAGGAATGACTTCGAGCTTTTCCGTCGCCTGATGCAAGTGGGTAAGCACGATCAGGTACTGAAAGTCCTGGACATCGCGCAAGCCTGGGCGATAAGGAGCGAAGACTTCAATCTTGCCCTCATGCTGTTTTGCTGCCACCGTCTGGATCGGCATACCTGCGGTTTGTTTGAAGGGGCTATGCACCAAGCCTATGGCCTGCATGGTGATCATTGGCTCTTGAATCATGGCAGAACAGCAAGAATGACTTGAGAAGCCTTGAACAAGGCAGTGGCCCTTTGGCCTTCACTCAGCCCTAGGCTTCTGGCGCTTTCCATTGTGACTTGGGCTACGACCTGAAGTCCTTGAGCATCCAGGGTTACCTCCGTGTTTACGGCCCCGGGCTTTACCTGCGTCACTTTCCCGCTGAGCTGGTTGCGTGCTGAAAAGCGCACGCCTTCACAATTGGTGACCAGCATGACGGAAGAGGCCTTGATCATGGCCATTACCGTGCTCCCTTCTTTCAGACCCAGGCTCATTGCACTGCCATGGGTGATGGTGGCGACCAGTTCGACACCATGCACGGTGCGGATCTGGATTTCATCGGTGATGATGCCGTGGCTGATATGGGAGACACTTCCCTTGAATTGATTGCGTGCGCTGCTTTGCATGAAAAACTTGGAGATGGTTGGCAGGGTGAGCTCAGGCGTTTGAGGCCGCAGGAGGCATGGGCGTTTTAAGCGGTATTTACGCGCTTCATAATATCTGTCGTGATATTCAGCTTCTGACATCCTGCAAATGAACGGCCAACACATTGTGCAATGCACTTATGAGAATCACGCCGCTGCGATTCTCGACATCTTCAACGACGCCATCATCAATTCCACCGCACTGTATGACTATCAGCCTCGGACCATGGAGAGCATGAAGCTCTGGTTTGAAGCCAAGCGTGCAGGCGGCTTACCCGTCATTGGTCTGGAAGATGCGCAAGGCCAGCTATTGGGTTTTTGTAGCTGGGGAAGCTTCAGAGCCTATCCAGCCTATAAATATACGGTTGAGCACTCAGTCTACGTTCACCATTTGTACCGTGGGGCAGGGCTGGGGCGTGCGCTGATGGGGTTGCTGATCGCTGAAGCACGGCGGCGCGAAGATGTGCACGTCATTGTGGGGGCGATTGACGCTGCCAATGTGGGAAGCATTGCCTTGCACCAAGCATTGGGCTTTGAGCTGGTAGGGCAAATGCCGCAGGTAGGGTTTAAGTTTGGCCGCTGGCTGGATCTGGTGTTCTATCAGCTCACGCTGCAGACACCACGCCATCCGATAGATGGTTGATTTATAAACTTCAAAAAAGATAGCTGAAGGCGATTGACTGACAAGGGATTGAGCTGTTTTTGTATTGATTATTATTTGAAGAAAAAAGAGCAACGGACATTGAATCCGTTGCTCTTTGATTTCTCAGGCTTGCTTCAGCAGCAAGCTTGGAAGGTGAACTTAGATCACAGCGGCGATAGCCTTGCAGACATAGTCAATGTTCTTGCTGTTCAGCGCAGCCACGCACATGCGGCCGGTGTCGGTGCCGTACACGCCGAACTCGGAGCGCAGGCGCACCATCTGGTCCTTGGACAGGCCAGAGTACGAGAACATGCCGATCTGGGTGGTGATGAAGCTCATGTCTTGCTGCACGCCGGCAGCCTTCAGTCCGTCGACCAGCTTCTGACGCATGGCCTTGATGCGCACGCGCATCTCGCCCAGTTCCTTTTCCCACAGAGCGCGCAGCTCGGGGTTGTTCAGCACAGCGGCCACGACAGCTCCACCGTGTGTAGGTGGGTTGGAGTAGTTGGTGCGGATGACGATCTTCAGCTGCGACAGCACGCGAGCGGCTTCGTCCTTGTCGGAAGCCACCACGGACAGGGCACCCACGCGCTCGCCGTACAGGCTGAAGCTCTTGGAGAAAGAGGTGGACACGAAGATGTTCAGGCCAGCGGCCACGAACTTGCCGATCACGGCGCCGTCTTCGGCGATACCGTGGCCAAAGCCTTGGTAGGCCATGTCCAGGAAGGCCACCAGGCCCTTGGCCTTGACGACGGCGATCACTTCATCCCACTGCGCAGCGGTGATGTCGTAGCCGGTAGGGTTGTGGCAGCATGCGTGCAGCACAACCACGGTGCCAGCAGCGGCAGCGTTCAGGTCGGCCAGCATGGCGGCAAAGTCGATGGAGCGAGTCGCTGCATCGTAGTAAGAATAGGTGCCGACTTCAAAACCAGCGTTGGTGAAGATAGCCTTGTGGTTTTCCCAGCTGGGGTTGGAGATCAGAACCTTGGCGTTGGGGTTGAGCTTCTTCAGGAAGTCAGCGCCAATCTTCAGGCCGCCTGTGCCGCCGATGGCTTGCACAGTAGCCACGCGGCCGGACTTGACCACGTCGGACTCAGCGCCGAACACCAGGGCCTTGACGCCGTTGTCATAGGCGGCGATACCGTCGATAGGCAGGTAGCCACGTGCGGTGGGCTTTTCCATCATGGCCTTCTCGGCGGCCTGCACGCACTCCAGCAGAGGCAGCTTGCCGTTGTCGTCGAAGTACACGCCCACGCCCAGGTTCACTTTGTTGGGGTTGGAGTCAGCAGCAAATTGCTCGTTCAGACCCAGGATGGGGTCGCGGGGGGCCATTTCGACGGCGGTAAACAGAGACATGAAAATATCCTTGAGGGATGGAAATAAGTCAGGTCACCCCCAGCTATTGCTCTGAACACGTATTGACGATGCGGTTTGTACAGAGTGACCAAAAAAATGCGTCGGCCTAGGTTAGGCTTGAGGGTTGGTCTGACATTCTACTCTGAGTCAAGCCTATGCGTAATAGGTATGAAGTCATGCAGGAACAAAATATTGCTCTCGAGCCGCAAGGCCAATTTGTGAACTATCCAGATTCGCCATTTGAGTTGTTCCAGCCGTACCCGCCGGCGGGGGATCAGCCTGCGGCCATCGAAAAGCTGGTCGAGGGCGTCAATGACGGCGAGTCCTTTCAGACACTGTTGGGGGTGACGGGTTCAGGCAAGACCTTCACCATGGCCAATGTGATTGCCCGCTTGGGGCGCCCGGCCATCGTGTTTGCGCCCAACAAGACGCTGGCGGCGCAGCTGTACTCGGAGTTCAGAGAGTTTTTCCCAAAAAACGCGGTCGAATACTTCGTCAGCTACTACGACTACTACCAGCCCGAAGCCTATGTGCCGCAGCGCGACCTGTTCATTGAAAAGGACAGCGCCATCAATGAGCACATCGAGCAGATGCGCCTGTCTTGCACTAAGAGCATCATGGAGCGACGCGATGTGGTGATCGTGGCCACGGTCTCGGCCATCTACGGTATTGGCGAGCCCGAGAGCTATCACCGCATGATCATGACGCTGCGCACCGGCGACACGCTGAATCAGCGCGATGCGATTGCCCAGCTGATTCGCATGCAGTATCAGCGCAACGATCAGGATTTCTCGCGCGGCACCTTCCGTGTGCGTGGCGACACCATCGACGTGTTCCCGGCCGAGCATTCAGAGCTGGCCGTACGCATCGAGTTGTTTGATGACGAGGTGGAGACTCTGCAGCTGTTTGACCCGCTCACAGGGCGCGTCAAGCAAAGCATCCCGCGCTTTACGGTCTACCCAAGCAGTCACTATGTGACGCCGCGCGACAAGGTGTTGGCGGCAGTGGAAACCATCAAGGAAGAGTTGGCCGAGCGCCTCAAGCAGCTGGTGGGTATGGGCAAGCTGGTTGAAGCCCAGCGCCTGGAACAGCGCACACGCTTTGATCTGGAAATGCTCAGCGAAGTGGGGCACTGCAAGGGCATTGAAAACTACACGCGCCATTTGTCGGCTTCCAAGCCCGGCGATCCGCCCAGCACGTTGACGGACTACATGCCGCGCGATGCGGTGATGTTTCTGGACGAGAGTCACCAGATGATCGGCCAACTCAACGCCATGTACAACGGCGACCGGGCGCGCAAGACCACGCTGGTGGAATATGGCTTCCGCCTGCCATCGGCGCTGGACAATCGCCCGCTCAAATTCGAAGAGTTTGAGCAGCGCATGCGTCAAGTCGTTTTTGTTTCGGCCACGCCCGCTGAATACGAGAAGACCCATGCCGGACAGGTGGTGGAGCAGGTGGTACGACCCACAGGTCTGTTGGATCCAGAGATCGAAGTGCGGCCAGCCATTCATCAGGTTGATGACGTGCTGCAGGAAATCCGCCTGCGCGTTGAGCTGGAAGAGCGCGTGCTCATCACCACGCTGACCAAGCGCATGGCTGAGCAACTGACGGAATATCTGACCGACAACGGCGTGAAGGTGCGCTATCTGCACTCCGATGTGGACACGGTGGAACGCGTGGAGATCATTCGTGACCTGCGCTTGGGTGCATTTGATGTGCTGGTGGGCATCAACCTGCTGCGCGAAGGTCTTGATATTCCCGAGGTCTCATTGGTGGCGATTTTGGACGCGGACAAGGAAGGCTTTTTGCGCGCCGAGCGCAGCCTGATTCAGACTATTGGCCGTGCCGCTCGCAATGTGCACGGCAAGGCGATTCTGTACGCGGACCGCATCACGGACTCCATGAAAAAAGCCATTGGCGAGACGGAAAGACGCCGCGCCAAGCAGATGGCTTTTAACGAGGCGAACGGAATCGTGCCCAAGCAGATTGTCAAGAGGGTGAAAGACCTGATTGATGGGGTCTACAGCGAAAAGAGCGGCAAAGAGGCAGAACGTCTTCAGGAGCAAGCACTGCAACAGGCGCGTGTCGAAGATATGTCTGAGAAAGATATTGCCAGGGAGATCAAGCGTCTGGAAAAGCAAATGCTGGAGCACGCCAAGAGCTTGGAGTTTGAACAGGCTGCGCGTGTAAGAGATCAGCTCTCTTTGCTGAAGCAGCAATTGTTCGGTGCGGCTACATAGGGCATCTCCTGTGGCGGCATCAGGGCTATTACATGTTTGCATGCTGTTACCCGACAAAATTGATGGGGAATGTGATATACTCGTGTCAAACACTCAACAAAAAATTCCCTCACAGAAGGGCTCTGAACCTAATCACAGGACGGAGTAAGGGCGGAGACTTTGCTCGTCTAGGTGCTGTGCCAGACGTGCGTTTCTGTAACGAACAATCCTGACTGAAGGAGCTCGTATGCGTCTTACGACCAAAGGCCGCTTTGCGGTCACCGCGATGATCGACTTGGCCCTGCGCCAAAACAATGGCCCTGTGACGTTGGCTGCAATCAGCCAGCGTCAGCAGATTTCGCTGTCCTATCTGGAACAGCTTTTTGGCAAGCTGCGTCGCCATGAGTTGGTGGAATCCACTCGTGGCCCTGGCGGTGGCTACACCCTTGCACGCAAGGCTGCAGACATTACTGTGGCCGACATCATTGTGTCGGTCGACGAGCCTATTGATGCAACCCAGTGCGGTGGCAAAGAAAACTGCTTGGGCGAAGCCGGTCGCTGCATGACCCATGAGCTGTGGGCCGCACTGAATCAGCGCATGGTGGAGTTTCTGGATTCCGTCACTCTGCAAAAGCTGGTGGATGAGCAACTGGCCAAGGGCATTCAGATTGAAGACAAGCCTGTGGTACGTCGTGCCATCTCCACAGCCCCTGTGGTCAAGCCTATCCGTGTGAATGCCCCCAACTCGGTATTTGCTTTGGGCAATGCATTTGCCAAATCCTGATGGAAACGTCGCTTTAGCCGCGCTGAAGCGACCTCCTCAGGTGGAATGAACCATTTCCGATTTTCAGAGCGGAGCCCCATGCATGGCTGTGCGGCATGTGCCTTTGCTCGGATAGCGCCTTGAGCGCGTATCGATTCCCTCACGATCTGACAGCCAAAAACTAGACGAGCCAGTCATGGACATGACCCCGCACTTTCCCATTTATCTCGACTACGGTGCAACCACTCCTGTGGACCCCCGCGTGGCTGACGCCATGATTCCTTGGCTGCGTGAACATTTTGGCAATGCCGCATCGCGTAGCCACGCCTGGGGCTGGGAAGCTGAAGAAGCTGTCGAGAAGGCACGCAAGCAGGTAGCGGATCTGATTGGCGCCGATCCTCGCGAGATCGTCTGGACCAGCGGTGCGACCGAGTCAGACAACCTGGCGATCAAGGGTGCAGCCAACTTCTACCAAGGCAAGGGCAAGCATCTGATCACGGTGAAGACCGAGCACAAGGCTGTGCTGGATACCATGCGTGAGCTGGAGCGTCAGGGCTTTGAAGTCACTTACCTGGATGTGCAGGAAAACGGTTTGCTGGACTTGGAAGTGTTCAAGGCCGCGATTCGCCCCGACACCATTCTGGCCAGCGTGATGGCGGTGAATAATGAAATCGGTGTGGTTCAGGACCTGAATGCCATCGGTGCCATCTGCCGTGAGAAGGGCATCATCTTCCACGTGGATGCTGCGCAGGCCACTGGCAAGATTGAGTTGGACATGCAGAGCATGCCCATCGACCTCATGAGCCTGGCTTCACACAAGACCTATGGCCCCAAGGGTATTGGTGCTCTGTATGTGCGTCGCAAGCCCCGCGTGCGACTGGAAGCTCAGATGCATGGCGGCGGTCATGAGCGCGGCATGCGCTCGGGCACGCTGGCAACTCACCAGATCGTTGGCATGGGCGAAGCTTTCCGCATCGCCAAGGACGAAATGCCCAAGGATCTGGCACACGCCAAGGCACTGCGTGATCGTTTGCTCAATGGCTTGAAGGATCTGGAGCAGGTATTTGTGAACGGTGACATGGAGCACGGCGTGCCCCATTACCTGAACATGAGCTTCAACTACGTGGAAGGCGAGTCCCTGATCATGGGCATCAAGGGCTTGGCTGTGTCTTCGGGTTCTGCCTGCACTTCCGCAAGCCTGGAGCCCAGCTATGTGCTGCGCGCCCTGGGTCGTAGCGACGAGTTGGCTCACAGTTCGCTGCGCATGACGTTTGGTCGCTTCACGACCGAAGAAGAAATTGATTACGCGATCAAGACGATTCGCGAGAACGTGCTGAAGCTGCGCGAGCTGAGCCCTCTGTGGGAGATGTACAAAGACGGCATCGACATCAGTTCCATTCAATGGGCTGCACACTAAGCACAGATTACAAAGAGTTCAAGAGGTAGACACCATGGCTTATTCTGACAAAGTAGTTGACCACTATGAAAACCCCCGCAATGTGGGCTCGTTCGACAAGGGCGATGACTCCGTGGGCACCGGCATGGTTGGTGCGCCCGCTTGTGGCGACGTGATGAAGCTGCAGATAAAGGTCAACCCCGCCACTGGCGTGATTGAAGATGCACGTTTCAAGACCTATGGTTGTGGATCGGCAATTGCCTCCTCTTCTCTGGTAACAGAGTGGGTCAAGGGCAAGACACTGGATGAGGCTGCTGCGCTGAAAAACAGCCAGATTGCTGAAGAGCTGGCTTTGCCTCCCGTCAAGGTTCACTGCTCTATCCTGGCTGAAGACGCCATCAAGGCGGCTGTGAGTGACTACCGCGCAAAGCGCACCACCACGGAAGCCTGAAGCCATGGCTATTTCTATGACTGAGGCGGCTGCCCGTCATGTGAATCGCTATCTCTCGCGTCGCGGCAAGGGGATTGGTGTCCGCTTGGGTGTCAAGACCACGGGCTGCTCTGGCTTGGCCTACAAGCTGGAATACGTGGATGACGCTGAGCCGGAGGACATCATTTTTGAAAGTCACGGCGTCAAGGTGCTGATCGATCCCAAGAGCCTGGCTTATATCGATGGTACCGAGCTGGACTTTGTGCGCGAAGGCCTGAACGAAGGCTTCAAGTTCCACAACCCCAATGAGCGTGATCGTTGCGGGTGTGGTGAGAGCTTTAGAATTTAAGCACCCCTGAGCCGCGGTGCGGCTTCCCCTCTCTGCTACGCGGAGGGGGACGACACCTTCGCTGCGAGGCGGCTCTTGCTCGGTGTCTCTGGCACGTGTAGTGTCCAAGTTTAAGTACGGAACCGCCCCAGCCTTGCTGCAGGCGGTTTTTTAATGTCATGAATCTGCAATCTGACGATTTTGAATTGTTTGGCCTGCCGCGTAAGTTTGCGCAGGAACGCAGCCAGATAGACCTGCGCTGGAAGGAACTGCAGCGTGAAGCCCACCCCGACCGCTTTGCAGCCCAGGGTGCAGCGGCTCAGCGTGTAGCCATGCAGTGGTCTGTGCGTATCAACGAGGCTTATCAGCGGCTCAAAGATCCGCTCAAACGCGCAGCCTATCTTTGTGAGCTGGCGGGCGCTCCGGTGCGGGCCGAGGACAACACGGCCATGCCTGCCGCATTTTTGATGCAGCAGATGGAGTGGCGCGAAGCCCTGGAAGACGCAACGAGCGAGCAGCAGTTGGATGCGCTGGATGATGAGGTGCTGCAGGCCAAAAAGCAGATGCTGGCAGCCTGCGGGCAGTTGCTCGACGAGGCTGGCGACGCGCCTGCGGCTGTGCAGCAGGTTAGAGCCCTCATGTTTGTTGCGCGATTTGCGCAGGATGTCGATCGCCGTCGCGATCAACTGGGACAATAGAACCCGAGCAGGGTTCTCGACATTGCGTCGAGAACACATCCATCTTGAGCAGGCCAGTCGCACTGGCCTCTGATATTTCAAAAGAAGAACTCCATGGCGCTTTTGCAGATTTCCGAGCCCGGCCAATCCCCCGATCCTCATCAGCGACGTATTGCAGTGGGTATTGACCTGGGTACGACGCATTCTCTGGTCGCGGCTGTTCGCAATGGCGTGGCCGAGTGCCTGCCTGATGATCAGGGGCGAGTGCTGCTGCCCTCGGTGGTGCGCTACATGGAAATGGGACGCCGCCAGATCGGTTTTGATGCCAAGGCCTCTCAGGCTGCGGATGCGGCCAACACCATCAGCTCGGCCAAGCGCTTCATGGGGCGTAGCCTCAGCGATATCGAGTCGCCGGAAAATCTGCCCTATCGCTTCAAGACCGATGGCGATAGCAGCGTCATCTCCATCGACACGGTGGATGGTGCTAAGACGCCTGTGGAGATCAGCGCTGAAATTCTGGCCACGCTGCGCTTCCGCGCGGAAGATACCTTTGATGACGACCTGTATGGCGCCGTCATCACCGTGCCTGCCTACTTTGACGATGCCCAGCGCCAGGCCACCAAGGATGCGGCCAAGCTCGCGGGTATCAATCTGCTGCGCCTGATCAACGAGCCCACTGCGGCGGCGATTGCCTATGGCCTGGACAATGCTGCAGAAGGCGTTTATGCCGTCTATGACCTGGGCGGAGGCACTTTTGATATCTCGGTGCTGCGCTTGTCGCAAGGCGTGTTCGAGGTCATTGCTACGGGCGGTGACTCGGCGCTGGGCGGTGATGACTACGACGATGCGCTGGCAGCCTTCGTGGCAGAGAAAACCGGCGTACAACTTCAGAATGCAGCCGACAAAACCCTGTGGCGACTGGCTGCCCGTCAGTGCAAGCAGGCGTTGACAGATGCAGAAACTGTAGCGTTTACCGCTGATCTGTCCTCGGGTTCAGTGTCTTTTGATGTCAAACGTGAGGAATTCAGTGCGCTGACTGCTCACTTAACCAATAAGAGCCTGTCCGCCGTGCGCCGTGCACTCAAGGATGCTGACCTGAGTCGAGATGAAGTGCAGGGCGTGGTCATGGTGGGCGGCTCGACCCGCATGCCCCAGATTCGCCAGGCCGTGGCCGACTTCTTTGGCAGCGAGCCGCTGACCAATCTCAACCCCGATGAAGTGGTGGCGCTGGGCGCTTCCATTCAGGCCAATCAGCTGGCGGGTAACAACACTGCTGGCGATTTGCTGCTGCTGGATGTGATTCCGCTGTCGCTGGGTGTGGAGACCATGGGCGGCCTGGCCGAGCGCATCATCACGCGCAACGAGACTATTCCTACCGCCCGCGCTCAGGACTTCACCACCTACAAGGATGGCCAGACGGCCTTGGCCGTGCATGTGGTGCAGGGCGAGCGCGATCTGGTGGCCGACTGCCGCTCGCTGGCCCGCTTCGAGCTGCGTGGCATCCCTCCCATGGCGGCGGGTGCAGCACGCATTCGCGTGACCTTTACGGTCGATGCCGATGGCCTGCTGTCCGTCAGCGCCAAGGAGCAGCTCAGTGGCGTGGAGGCGCATATCAACGTCAAGCCGTCGTACGGCCTGTCGGACGATCAGGTGGCGGCCATGCTGCAGGACGGATTTGCCACCGCGCAGGAAGACATGAAGGCCCGCGCGCTGGTTGAAGCCCGCGTGGATGCCGATCGCATGCTGCTGGCCACGCAAAGCGCGCTGGATGTGGATGGCGATGTGCTCAGCGCCGAGCAGCGTGACAGCATTGATGGCCTGATGACTGCACTGCGTGCAGCGGTGACTAGCGATGACCCAGCCGTTGTGGAAGGCGCCACCCAGGCGCTGGCCAAGGGAACAGAGTCGTTTGCGGCCGAACGCATGAACCGCAGTATTCAAAAGGCGCTGGCCGGTAAAGACTTGAACTCCATTTAATTCATAAGCAGAACAATATGCCCATCATCAAAATTCTTCCTCACGCCGAATACTGCCCCGAAGGCAAGGAAATCGAAGCGCCGGTTGGCACCTCGATCTGCGAAGCCATGCTGGATAACGGCGTCAACATCGAGCACGCCTGCGACATGAGCTGCGCCTGCACGACCTGCCACGTCATCATCAAGGAAGGCTTCAACTCCCTAAACGAGGCGGAAGAAGAAGAAGAAGACCTGCTGGACCGAGCCTGGGGCTTGCAGCCGCAATCTCGCCTGTCCTGCCAGGCCATTCTGTCGCGTGAAAATGTGACGGTGGAGATTCCCAAGTACTCCATCAATCACGCCAAAGAGAATCATTAAGCCCCCCTGAGGCGCTACGCGCCTTCCCCCTTTCTCTACGCGCTGCGCGCTAAGGAAAGGGGACAACACCTTAGCCGAGAGGCGGCTCTTGCTCGGTGTCCTGAGTTGAGTTGTGTCAGTTTTGGCGTGTTGTTGCCTTAACGGAGAGAAATTGAATGTCGCGCCAAATTGTTCTGGATACGGAAACGACGGGTCTGTCGGCCATTGATGGCGACAGGCTGATCGAGCTGGGTTGTGTGGAGCTGGTCAACCGCAAGCTCACTGGCAACAATCTGCATCTGTATTTCAATGCCGGCCGCGATAGCCACCCTGATGCGCTGCGTGTGCACGGCATCACCACGGAGTTTCTGAAGGACAAGCCGCGGTTTGAGCAAAAGATCGATGAGATCTGGGAGTATCTGCAAGGCGCAGAGCTCATCATTCACAACGCGCCGTTTGACCTGGGCTTTTTGAACAATGAGCTCAAGCTGGCCAAGCGACCGCCACTGAAGCAATGCATTGGCGGGGTGATTGATACCTTGGTCATGGCCAAGGAGATGTACCCCGGCAAGCGCAACTCGCTGGACTCGCTGTGCGATCGCCTGGGTGTGGACAACACCAGCCGTACGCTGCACGGAGCTTTGCTGGACGCAGAGTTGCTGGCGGACGTTTACATCAATCTCACGCGCGGGCAAGACGCCTTGCTCATGAGCGAGGAGTCTGGCGACGCACCGACGGCGGGATCGCTGGTGATTCCTGCGATCGATCTGAGCAGCTTCAAGCTGCCGGTGCTGCGTGCCAACGAGCAAGAGCAGCAAGCCCATGGTGATGTGCTGACGCAGATGGACAAATCCAGCGGTGGTAAAACCGTCTGGCGAAGCTTTGAAAATGAGAGCGCCAATCCTTGATACAATCAGCCCCATCGGGTGATTAGCTCAGCGGTAGAGCACTGCCTTCACACGGCAGGGGTCACATGTTCGATCCATGTATCACCCACCAGATTTATTCCCATACAGTCAGCGGCCTGGAGAGTTTCTCCAGGCCGCTTCTGCTTTGACCATGGACAAGCCATGAGAGAGGCACTTGGCCTCTCTTATTCAGTTTTGCTTGGGCAACCCTGGCCATGACTGCTTCATTTCGTCATGCCATGGCGCGGCCAGTATGCAGGGAGCGATGTCAGGCCTTGGCCAAGCGTTCCTTGGCGAGCTTGGTGCCTTCTGCGAGTGCCCTCAATTTGGCCCAGGCATCATTGCGCGCCATGGGAGCCAGACCGCAGTTGGTGTACGGAAACAGTCTTTCCTTGGGCACGAACTCCAGTGCTCGCTCAATGGTGTCGGCCACTTCCTCGGCGGTCTCGACCACATCACTGGCCACGTCGATGACGCCAACCATCACAGCTGGCTGCGTTCTTCCCGGTCATAGACGATCTGCGTCAGCGAGTAATTCTGATTCTTCAGGCTTGGCTGATAGTGCTGGCCAGCGACTGAATTGGCGTTGTAAATCTCGGGGCGGTAAATCTTCTGAAAGGTCTCCATGGAGCTGATCGTGCCAATCAGCTCCAGATTGGTGTAGTCGTTGAGCAAGTCGCCGTGGAAGTAGAAGGCGACAGGCGCAACGCTATTGGGTGGCATGAAAAAGCGCACCTTCCATTCCCATCTTGGCGAAGTAGTGGTCGGTGGAGGAGAGCTCGTTTTGCTGATATTCCACGCCGAGCACAGGGTGCTGGTTGCCAGTCTGCTGATACGTCTTGCTGCTGGAGGCGCTGATGCAGATGACTGGGGGCTTGGCAAAGCGCTGCTTGTAGGCGCTCGAATTGGCAAATTGCTGGAACAGCTTGCCATGCAGCTCGTCAAAGTTGCCTGGCTGCGTCATTGCTGAAAGCAAGGGCATGGATACCGGGTTCGGCCTGCCGGGTTGCGCAGGCTGAGCTCCTTGGCTTGCGTTGAAGCGGAGCTGGAGATAGGCAGATCTGTGGCGCACTTTTGTCTGCTGCTGGTGCGCAAGAGCCCCTGAAAAGGGCTTTAAAGGGCTTTTCGCAGCCCTGTGGCACTGCCTCTGGGCTTGCCAGAGGCTTGTGCATCAAGGCTGACGCATGGCCTGGGCGTATCCCTTGGGGTTGAAGCGCGTCACCAGCACGCATACCAATGAGGCAATGCCTGCCTGATAGAGCCAGCTGGCCGACCAGTTGCCAGTGACCTGGTGCAGCTGTGCCATGACCAGCGGGGCGACTGCAGCGAGGATAAAGCCGCCGCCTTGCATCAGCGAGTTCAGCGCTCCGGCCTGGGTGGGGGTGGGCAGATGATCCAGAGCGACCAGCATGTAAAGCGAAAAGCATCCGCCCAGGCCCAGGCCCAGCACGATGGCGTTGCTGGTGGGCATGGCATCAGGCCAGAGTGCCAGTCCACCAAAGCCGATGACTTGCAAAAGCAAGGCCAGCATGACCCAGGGGCGGCGGTCCGTGCTGCGCCGCGCCAAGGCTGGCAGACCCAAGGCCGACACGGCTTGGGCAATGGAGAGGATGGCCAGCAGGGAGCCGCTTTGCGTAGCAGACCACCCATGGGTTTGATAAAAGGGGGCGAGCCAGGCAACAGTCGAGGCGTAGCCGCCATTCATCAGGCCAAAACTGATCAGCAGCAGCCAGGTACGGCGGCGGCGCAGCAACCAGCCGGTATCACTAGGGGCTGCAGCAAAGGAGCGGCTGGCGGCTGGCACCACGGGCGCTCGCATCAAGGTCAGCGCATGCCATGCTAGGGGCAGAGCCAGCAAAGTCGGCAGCGCCCACAAAGCCAGTGAGACCTGCCAGCTCAGACCCCATTGCGTGAACAGCGGAGAAAGCTGCGCGCTGAGGGCTCCGCCGCCCATGAGCGCTGCTGAGTACAGCCCCATCATGGGGGCCACGTTATGAGGTGAATGCCGCTTGATCAGGCCCGGCATGATGCTTTGCGCCAGTGCCACACCTGCACCGCACAGCCCGGCTGTGGCGATCAGCAGGCTGCCTGTTGCTGTGCCTGCAGGTGTCAGGCGCAGGGCGCTGCCCAGTGCGATGAGCAGCAAGGCACCGCAGATGGAGGCGCGTGCACCCCAGCGCTGCAAGGCTGCGGGTGCCAGCCAGCCGCCGACTCCCATGATGGCCATGGGCAGCAAGGTCAGCCAGGAAAAGCTGCGCAAGTCCATGCCCGTGGCCTGCTGAATGGTGGGGGCCAGTGGCCCTGGTGCCGTCAGAAACGGACGCAGGTTGAGCGTGATCAGTACCACCGCTGCCAGCCACAGCAGCGGCGAGACGCGGGGTGTTGTAGAGGATGGAGTCGTCATGAAGCTTGGAGACTGCCCAGGAGGCGGGCCGATACAGCGCACTGGCTCGCCACCCGGCGCGTGTGGGCTGGAGTAAGGGGCGGTCGAAAGAAAAGAGCAGCCTCAGACTGTGGGCCAGGCCTCATCGCCATAGAGCTGGCTGGCGCTGATGCCCGTATCAATGCGGGTAATGGGCAGTGGAGCCGGTATCAGCGATAGGCGAAGCCGCTGATATGCCCCTTCACTGGACAGGCCGTAGGGAGCGGCATCCTGGTTATCGAAGGCGAAGAACACCTGTTCGGCCCCATTCATGACCAGAGCTGCCAGGCACATGGGGCAAGGGTGGCCACTGGCATAGATGCTCAGCCCTGCCAGGCTGGAGTTGGCACGCTTTTGCGTACCTGCGCGTATGGCCTGCATCTCGGCATGGGCGCTGGGGTCATGGGTGGTAAGCATGGTGTTCACGCCAGTTGCAATCACTTCGCCGTCCCGGGCAAGTACGGCCCCGAACGGGCGGCCGCCTTGCTGGCGGTTAGCGTGAGCCAGGTCAATCGCCTGGCGCATCAATTGCTTGTGAATGCTGGAGGTATCTTGCATGACTATGAAAATTTATAGCTGCCAGCGCTTTACTGATAAGGGATTGAGACCTAAAAAGCTGATTTTTAGCGCTGGAACTGTCTCAGGGTACACCCTTGCGCCAGTCTTTGTGGCCGCATCCAGCGCAAAGCTTTATTGCACTGGGGTCTGTAACCGAGGCAGGCGCTGAGGCATGGCCTGAGCCTGCAAGACTTGCAAGGGGCATCCAGCGCCTGTACAGCCGCTGTTGATGCCGGGCATGGTCAGACGATCAGACGTGCTTGCAACTGCGCCACTCGTCTGCAGTGCAGTATGGAGTTCAGGCCCAGCGTTTGAGTGACTGTGTGCAGCCGTGCAAAGCGCTGCAGCAGGTGAGCGCTAGAGCGGACTCCATCACGCTGAGTCAGGTGTCTGTGTTCATGCGGCAGTGACGCAGTCCAGCGTCGGTGCACGATAGACCAGTACCTTGAGGCTGCGCTCCTCATCCACATCGGCAAACACGGGCGGGTTGGCCAGACGCTGGACAAACTGCAGCTCAGGCGCAATTTCAGCCATTTGCTCGCGCAAAAAGGCAGTCCCCAGCTCGGGAGCGTTCAGGCACAGCAGCACCTGGCCGCCCGGCACCAGCAGGTCTGGCAGACGGCGCATCAGGCGCGCGTAGTCCTTGGTGGCGATGAAGCTGCCTTTTTGGTAGCTGGGTGGGTCCACGATGATCAGGTCATAGGGGCCGCTGCGGTTGATCTTGCCCCAGCTGCTGAAGATGTCATGGGCGGCAAAGCTGGCCCCGGCCTTGACGCCGTTGAGCTGGTGGTTGTGCTGGCCCGTGGCCAGGGCCCCCTTGCTCATATCCATGTTGAACACCTGACCGGCCCCGGCGAGCTTGGCGACGACGGAGAAGGCGCAGGTGTAGGCAAAGAGATTGAGAACCCTCATGTGATCGGCTCTCTCATGGGCCTGCACCTGCTGGCGCACCCAGTCGCGCCCGGCGGCCATGTCGAGGAACAGGCCGTGATTTTGTCCGCGAGCGATATGGATGAGATAGCGCGCACCGTTTTCGACCACCACATGGGGCTCGGGCAGCTCTCCGGCCATGATGCGGGTCTCCACCTTGCCGCCGGCCTCACGGCTCTGAAAGGCCCAGGTCAGAGGCTGTCCCGCCGGGGCAATCTGTTGCCAGCGTTGCTCCAGTGCCTGCCCGATCTGAGCGAGCTGCGCTTCGTCCATGGGGGCAAAGCTGGTCAGCACGATGGCGGGGGGGAAGGCGTCTAAAGAGATCTGCTCGCAGCCCGGATAGCGTCCTCCTCGCCCGTGAAAAATGCGCTGGGCATCGGTGCAGTAGGGCATTTGGGCAATGGCGGCTAGCAAGGCTTGCATGGGAGAAACAATCACGCGATCAAACAAGCCGCAAGTGTAGGCATTGCTGCGCTGCTCCATGGGGCCAATGCGACATTGGCCCCATGCTTTTCGCCATTTTTTGCCGCTTGCGCCGGCTGGATCACTCAGTGATAAATACGCCGCACATCAAAAAAGCAGCTTTCCGTGCCGCCAATGCCTTGCAGGCCGGCTTCGGCGGCTGCGCGTGCGGCCTTCATCCAGCGCTGAAAGGTGAGCTTGGCTTCTTCAGTGATTTCTTCGGGCGGCGTGTCTTCCAGGCCTTGTACCAGCGAAAGGGCTTGGCCGACTTCCTCCTCCCCACCGAGCTGGCGTGTCAGCACGCGGGCATAGCGTGCCTCGGCCTGCTGGCGCTTGTCTTCGGGCAGTTCGGGGTAGTCGCAAAGAGAGACGGTGAAATGGGCTTCTTGCATGTCCATATATCCACAGTGTTTTGACTGTGTAAATATACAGTATTCATCTGTTTTTGTATCCAGTGTTGTTGAAATTTTTTTGTGCCATTTCGATGAACGCTCTTTGTAGACTGGCGACATGAACCCTGTTGCCTTTCTGCCTTTTCCAGGATATGCCCTGTTTGCCACGCGTATCGGTGCATGTGCCATGGCCTGGAGTTCGGATGCCATCTGTGCCGTGCAATTGCCAGAGAGCGGTTGGGGTGAAACGCGTGACCGCCTTTTGCAGGGCCTGCACAAGCGCCATGCACTGCAGCCTGAGCGCGGGCCGGCGGCTTATGGCTTGGTGACTTCGATGGCCGATGTGCCGGGCTTTGCCTTGCAGGCCATGGCTGGTGTGCAGTGCTTATTGGCTGGCCTGGATGCCAACCCAGGGCAGGCGTGGCTGCAGCCCAATGCTGAGCAGACGCGCGCGGGAGTGCTGGGTGATATGCGCGACGGCTGCGCACCAAAGCAGCGGGGTGCTTTGCCCGATCTGAGGCAGATTGCGTTGGATGAATTTGCCGTGCCGGAGTTTCACCGCCGGGTCCATGCTTTCACGCGCAGCCTGGCTCCGGGTCAGACCTGCACTTATGGGGAAGTTGCTGCAGCTTTGGGCATGCCGGGTGCGGCACGAGCCGTGGGTCAGGCGCTGGGGGCGAATCCATTTGCGCCCATTGTTCCCTGTCACCGGGTACTGGCCGCCGGGCGGGCACCCGGTGGCTTCTCGGGTGGGCAGGGAGCGTTGACCAAGCTGCGCATGCTGGAGATCGAAGGCGGGGCCTGGGGCGGAACGCAATCGCTGTTTGTACATTGAGACTGTGAGCGTGGGCAGGACTGCCACTTGCGGGACAGCGCCGACACGCAGGTGACAACACAGCTGTCTAGGCCACTCCACAATTCATGGAGCTTGGCACGCAACTTTTGATATGCCCGCCTGGCAAATGGTGACAAAGGTGGGCTTGGCCCTTGATAGCAAAACAGGAGACATGGCAATGACACGTACGGTGCAGCAACTTTTCGATCTCTCGGGCAAGACCGCATTGGTCACGGGGGGCTCGCGCGGGCTGGGTCTGCAGATGGCGCATGCACTGGGGGAGGCGGGAGCCAGGGTCTTGCTGACCTCGCGCAAGGCCAAGGATCTGGAAGAAGCTGCGGCCGAACTCAAGGCGGCTGGCATTGAGGCAGACTGGATTGCTGCCGACTGCGCCGAGGAAGCTGATATCGAACGCCTGGCCAAAGAGGCCGTGCAGCGCCTGGGCCATGTGGATATTCTGATCAACAACGCAGGAGCGAGCTGGGGTGCCCCGGCCGAAGACCATCCCACATCGGCCTGGGATAAGGTGATGAACCTGAACGTGCGCGGCTACTTTTTGCTGAGCCAGCAGATCGCGCGCCTGTCCATGCTGGAGCGCAAGAGCGGTCGCATCATCAATCTGGCATCGATTGCCGGTCTGGGCGGCAACCCCACGGGCATGAAGACCATTGCCTACAACACCTCCAAGGGCGCGGTAATCAACTTCACGCGCGCGCTGGCGGGCGAGTGGGGCGAGCACGGCATCACCGTCAATGCCATCTGCCCCGGCTTTTTCAAGACCAAGATGGCGGCGGTGCTGATCGAGACACTGGGCGAGGATGAAATGAAGTCCCATGCGCCGCTGCGCCGTCTGGGTGACGATGAAGACTTGAAGGGCCTGACCCTGCTGTACGCCAGCGATGCCGGCAAGCACATCACCGGCCAGTGGATGGCGGTGGATGGCGGCGTGAGTGCACTGGTGGGAGGCTGAGGCGGGCCAGCCATGCTGGCACAGACGCTTACTCTGGATGGGGGCGGCTGTGCGCTTACATTCACGGCTGGGCGTTCGCACAGTGCGGCGCTTCACGCTTTTGAAAGGTTTTGCGGTGTTGTCATTCGGTCCAGATATCCCCTTTGTGCATGAACTCGGTTTTGTCCTCATCAAGGCAGAGGGCGGCGAGTCAGAGCTGCACTACACACCGCGGCCCGAGCATTTGAATTCCTTTGGCGTCACCCACGGCGGCGCTTCCATGACGCTGCTGGATGTGACCATGGCCGTGGCTGCGCGCAGTGTGGACTTCGAGCAGGGTGCGGTCACTATTGAGATGAAGACCTCGTTCATGCAGGCGGCCAATGGCCCCTTGGTGGGCAAGGGCGTGCTGCTGCACCGCACCGGCACCATGGCGTTCACGGAAGGCCGTATCTACGATGCACAAGGGCGTCTTTGCGTACACGCCACGGGCACTTTCAAGTACATGAAGCGCAAGCCCGGCGAGAGCGGGCAGGCCAGGCCAGTGGCCACGGATTGAACAGGCTGTTGACTCCTGTTTCAGGAGCTGATGGCGCTTGGTGCACCTTGGTTTTGCAGTGAAATAGCTGTCAGTTACATGCCTGGCATGCGCTAGCAGCTATGAAAGTTGAGATTCAGATCACAGTTCATACAGGAGACAAGAGATGACGACCAATCAGCAAATCCTTCTGGACAACCGGCCCCAGGGGGAGGCGGAGGAGAGCAACTTCAAGCTGGTGCAGTCGCCGCTGCCCACGGTGGGCGAGGGGCAGGTGCTGGTGCGCCACCACTATCTGAGTCTGGATCCCTATATGCGCGGGCGCATGAATGATGCCAAGAGCTATGCCCAGCCCCAGCCGCTGGGTGAAGTCATGCAAGGCGGCACGGTGGGAGAGGTGGTCGAGAGCCGCCACCCCAAGTTCAAGACCGGTGATTCGGTTGTGGGGATGGGCGGCTGGCAGGAGTATTCGCTGGTCAATCCCAGCGAGCCCGGCGCGCTGCGAAGGGTGGATACCACGTATGTGCCGCTGTCTTACTACCTGGGTGCGGTGGGCATGCCCGGCGTGACGGCCTGGTATGGCCTGGTCAAGATCATCCAGCCCAAGGCCGGCGAAACCATGGTGGTGAGCGCGGCGACAGGGGCGGTGGGCAGCGCGTTTGCGGCACTGGCCAAGGCGCGTGGCTGCCGCGTGGTGGGCATTGCAGGTGGCGCCGAAAAATGCAGCTATGCCGTCAATGAACTGGGCTTTGATGCCTGCATCGACTACCGCGAGAACCCCGATATCAAGAGCATGGCCAAGGCCCTGAAGGAAGCCTGCCCCAACGGTATCGACGGCTATTTCGAGAACGTGGGCGGCTATATCTTCGATGCCGTGTTGCTGCGCACCAATGCCTTTGCGCGCATTGCGCTGTGCGGAATGATTGCGGGCTACGACGGCCAGCCCCTGCCGCTGGCCAATCCGGCGCTGCTGCTGGTCAACCGCATCAAGCTGGAAGGCTTCATCGTCAGCGAGCACATGGAGGTCTGGGGTGAAGCCCTGACCGAACTGGGTGGCCTGGTGGCTGCCGGACAGCTCAAGCCGCGCGAGACGATTGCGCAAGGCCTGGCGGCTGCACCCGCGGCGTTTCTGGGGTTGCTCAAAGGCAAGAACTTCGGCAAGCAGTTGGTGAAATTGATCTAACCCCCTGAGGCTGAAAAAAATCACCCCCTGAGGCGCTGCGCGCCTTCCCCCTCTCTCGCTTTGCTTCGCAATGCGGGAGGGGGACGATGCCTTCGCCGCGAGGCGGCTCTTGCTTGGCATCTCTGATCTGGAGTGCGCCAGTTGCAGGCGCTATCCCCCTATAAAAAATATCCGGAGACAAGAATGATCACGAATTTCGCGGGAAAGACGGCGGTTTTGACGGGGGCGGGCTCGGGCTTTGGCCTGGAGTGCGCGCGCATTGGGGCGGCCCGGGGCATGAATCTGGTGCTGGTCGATGTGCAGCAGGAAGCGCTGGACAAAGCTGCGGCAGAGCTGACCGCCGCAGGCGCCAAGGTGCTGGCGCGCAAGGTGGATGTGTCAAGTGCTGAGCAGATGGAGAAGCTGGCTGCGGAAGTCAAAGCCACTTTTGGTGCGCCGCATTTTGTGTTCAACAACGCGGGCGTGGGTGCGGGCGGGCTGGTCTGGGAAAACACGGTGGCCGACTGGCAGTGGGTGCTGGGCGTCAACGTCTGGGGCGTGATTCACGGCGTGCGTTTGTTCACGCCCATGATGCTGGAAGCCGCCAAGGCCGACCCGGCGTATGAGGGCCATATCGTCAACACCGCCAGCATGGCTGGCTTGCTGGCACCGCCGAATATGGGCATCTACAACGTCAGCAAGCATGCGGTGGTGTCGCTGACCGAGACGCTGTACCAGGATCTGGCCCTGGTGTCCGACCAGATCGGTGCCAGTTTGCTGTGCCCTTATTTTGTGCCCACGGGGATTGGCCACAGCGAGCGCAACCGCCCTCAGGGCCTGGAGGCTCAGCCGCTGACGACCAGCCAGAAAATCGGCCAAGCCATGACCGACAAGGCGGTCGGATCGGGCAAGGTCACGGCGGCTGAAGTGGCGCAGAAGGTGTTTGACGCCATGGCTTCGGGGCAGTTCTATATCTACAGCCACCCCCAGGCTCTGGGTTCGGTGCAGGTACGCATGGAAGATGTGGTGCGGGGCCGCAACCCGACGGATCCATTCGCGCACAAGCCCGAGCTGGGCGAAAACCTCAAGGCAGCGCTGCGCGCCGCCTGAGATCTGGGGCGCTGGATGTGCACATAAAGCCTTGTCCAGCCGGCAAGGCTTTTTTCATGGTGTGACGGTGGCTGCAGCAGTTGCGGCTGCAGCGAGCTCGGCTTCGGTGGCCGGGCGCACCAGGCGCAGCAGCAAGGCATTGCCTTTGCCCATGTCGGGCACGGCCTGCAGGGTCTCGGTATTGACGGCCCAGGCCTGCTGAGCCGAGAGGCTGGCGATGTTGCCCGATTTGTTGACCTGGTCGTAGCTGTAATTGTTCAGACGCTGGGCATTGACGGCAGCGGTGCCTGTCCAGTGCCAGTCGCGTGGCGCATTGGGAAACAGCTCGGGGTTCAGGCCTTGGGGCTTGCTGCTGCGGTCCAGCAAGCGCTTGAGTTCGGCAACACGTGGCAGACGCCAGCGCAGGCTTTCCGTCTTGCTGCGCTGTGCTGCATGGGCGCTGGCCTGCTTGTAGTTGAAGACCTCGGCCATTCCTGTACAGGCCTTGCCGCTCCAGAGCATGCCTTCGGCGCAACGAGGCCATGCCAGCTTGCCGCGCAGGTCTATGACCATGCTGGCGTCGGCAGACAACTGAAAGGCCGCCGCAGAGGAGGCAGGTGTTGCCGCAGTAGGCTGCGCCTGGGCCGAGGGGGCAATCAGGCATGCAGTCATCAGCAAGCTGGGAAAGGGCGGAAAGCGCATCCAGCAGGTTGCATGGCGAAAGAAATGGCAGGCATTCATCACGGCATCTTCAAAAAAGCAAGGTGGCCTAGATTGTGAGAGCAGATGACGGGCCTGTTGCCTGGAAGACAGCTGCAAAAGCCATGCAGTTGAAACGGCCACCGGATGCGTTGCTCACTCTGTCGGAGCTCGCAACCGCCGTGCGCAGAGCAAACAAATGCAGTTACCGCGAAAATCACGCCCCTATGCAAGCTTCTGTTTCTCTGCGTCTGGTCCTGATTTTGGGCCTGCTATCGGCCATTGGCCCTTTTGCCATTGATATGTACCTGCCAGCGCTGCCGCAAATCGGCAGCAGCCTGGGTGCTCAAGTGGGGGCGGTGCAAGCCAGCCTGACCGCCTTCTTTCTCTCGATTGGCGTGGGGCAGCTGCTTTATGGCCCGGTCTCCGACATGGTAGGGCGCAAGCCGCCGCTGTACTTTGGGCTGGCCGTGTTTGCTGCGGCCAGTGTGGGCTGTGCACTGGCGCCGAGTATCGAGGCACTGGTGGCCTTTCGCTTTGCCCAGGGTCTGGGTGCAGCAGCCTGCATGGCCGTGCCGCGGGCGGTGGTGCGTGATCTGCATACAGGACATGAGGCCGCACGCATGATGTCGCTGCTGATGCTGGTGTTCAGCGTCTCGCCCATTCTGGCGCCGCTGGCGGGCAGTGGCGTGATTGCCGTTGCGGGCTGGCGCGCCGTGTTCTGGCTGGTGGCCGCTGCAGCTGTGCTGGGTCTGATCGCCACCTGGCGCGGCGTGGAGGAAACCCGCACACCGCAGGCGCGACTGGACAGCAGCCTGGGCGGAGCACTCAAAGCCTATTTGAGCCTGCTGCGCGACTGGCATTACCTGGGCCTGGTGTTCATTGGCGGCTGTGCCATGGCCGGCTTTTTTGTCTATCTGGCGGGCTCACCGTTTGTGCTGATCAATTACTACGGCCTCTCGTCCACCCAGTACAGCATGGCGTTTGCGCTCAACTCCATTGCCTTTATCGGCGCAGCGCAGCTGACGGGGCGACTGGGCCAGCGCTTTGGTCTGGTCAAGGTGGTCAAGGCGGCAGCCTCTGCCTCGGGTGTGACCATGACGGCTTTGCTGCTCTACTACCTCATGGGCGGCGAGCAGTTGATGGTGCTCATCGTGCTGTACTTCATTGCCAGTGCTTTCATGGGGCTGGTGATTCCCACCACGTCGGTGCTGGCGCTGGAGGAGCATGGCGAGATTGCCGGCACGGCCTCGGCTTTGCTGGGCACGCTGCAGATGCTGACGGGCGCTGCCGCCATGCAGATCGTGGGTCACTTCTCCAATGGCAAGCCCCTGCCCATGGTGGTTGGCATGGCGCTGGGTGCGCTGGTGGGCGTGGCGCTGACCTGGATCACGCTGGGCAAGTCTGCGAGCAAGGCACGAGCCGCTCATGACTGAGCAGGCAGCGCAGACGCCCCAGGTCTATGACGGCCTGCCGGCTGGCGCACGGGGCAGCGCCATGCTGGTCATCATTCTGGGGCTGACCCTGTCGGTGCTGGACAGCAGCATCGTCAATCTGGCCTTGCCTACCATTGCGCGAGAGCTGCAGGCCAGCTCATCCGTGACTTTGTGGGTGGTCAACGCCCATCAGCTTGCGGGTCTGGTGTTATTGCTGCCGCTGGCCGCGCTGGGCGAGCGCCTGGGCTATCGGCGTATTTACCTGTTGGGCATGGCGGTGTTTGTCATGGCTTCGGTAGCGGCCACACTGGCCAGTTCTTTGGGCACCTTGATTGCGGCGCGCGTGTTTCAGGGCATGGGTGCTGCCGGCATCATGAGCGTGAATGCGGCGCTGGTGCGCCTGACCTATCCGCGTGCCAAGCTGGGCCAAGGCATGGCCATCAACTCGCTGGTCGTGGCGACTTCGTCCATGGCGGGGCCTTCGGTGGCCGCAGCGATCTTGTCAGTGGCCAGCTGGCCCTGGCTGTTCGCCATCAATGTACCCTTGGGCCTGGCGACTTTGTGGATAGGGCGCAAGGCCTTGCCCGTCAACCCTGTGATGAGAAAGGCAGGCGAGCCGATCGCTGCACTGGATGTGCTGCTCAATATTCTGATGTTCAGCCTGCTGTTTCTGGGCGGGGAGCAACTGGGCGTGCGCCTGGGCCCGCCAGCGGAGGGCGCGGGCGGGAGCCTGATGCCGTCGGGCTGGTGGCTGCTGGGCGCCGGAGTGCTGGTGGGCATCGTCTATCTGCGCCGTCAGTGGCATCAGGCGACGCCCCTGTTCCCTGTAGATCTGCTGCGCATTCCCGTCTTCCGTCTGTCGATGTGCGGCTCGGTCTCGGCCTTTTGCGCGCAAATGCTTTCCTTTCTGGCCTTGCCGTTTTTGCTGCTGGAAGTCAGAGGGCTGTCGCCGATGGAGGCCGGCATGCTGATTACGGCCTGGCCTCTGGCCACCATGCTGACGGCCCCCGTGGCGGGCCGCCTGATTGGCAAATATCCCGATGGACTGCTGGGTGGCATTGGCATGGCCATGTTTGCTAGCGGCCTGTGGCTTCTGGCGGCCATGCCCGTCGATGTGGCGCACTGGGATATGGTCTGGCGCATGTTGCTGGCCGGTAGCGGCTTTGCGCTGTACCAGTCGCCCAACAATCACACCATCGTTACGTCGGCTCCCATGTCGCGCAGCGGCGCGGCGGGCGGCATGCTCAGCTCTGCGCGCATGACGGGACAGACGTTGGGGGCCGTAGTGCTGGCGACGATCTTTGCCATCTCGGGCGGGCATGGTGGCGATGCCGAAGTGCTGGCACTGGCTGTCGCTGGTGGATTCGCTGCAATGGCCGGCATTTTCAGCGTGCTCAGAGTACGCACCGCCTCAGCGGACTGAATAGATATGAAACTGGCCTCAATCCATTGCACAGCAATGGCTTGAAGCTATCTATTTTGATGGGGCGGAAGTGTATCTTCCAAGGCAAGACGCCTTGGTGCCAGAGTGTCAGCAGGCATCTGAGGCCGTTTGGGCTGCATGGCTCATCTCATGTGCTGGTGCAAGTTCATTGCAGGCGAAAATCCTCCCTGTCAAAGACCCGCGAAGCCATCAAGAGACTGGCATTACGACGCGCTCGTCACTGCTTTACATTTGATTAATATTGTCAGCGCACAATATTGACAAGTTCTTTAGTTCAGACTGCCCCACGTATGAAGATTGACCAGCCCGCTTCGCTGAGCCCGCGCCGAGAGGCGCATTTTTCTTGCCCATCCAGTGCAAGCCGGCCAAGTCATCGCCAACAGCGCTGGACGCTGGCCATGGGGGCCATGCTGATTGCAGCGGCGTTGGCAGGTTGTTCCAAGCCTGAGGCAGAACCCAAGGGTGCGCCCAAGTCGGAGCCCCAGGTCGGAGTGGTCACGTTGCAGCCTCAGAACCAGCAGCTGGATGCCAGCTTGCCGGGACGCACGCGTGCTTTTATGACGGCGGAGGTGCGGCCTCAGGTCTCGGGCATCATCGAGCAGCGCTTGTTTACCGAAGGGGCGATGGTCAAGCGAGGCCAGCAGCTCTACCAGATTGATGCGGCATCGCTGCGCGCGGCCGAGGCCAGCGCCAAGGCTGCTGTCGCCAAGGCGCAAGCCAGTCAGCGTACGCTGGCGGCCACCGCGCGGCGCAATGCCGAGCTGGTCAAGATCGATGCCATCAGCAAACAGGCCTTCGATGAAAGCCAGGCCGCAGCTGCACAGTCGGCATCGGACGTGGCCGTGGCACTGGCCAATCTGGAGACTGCGCGTATCAACCTCAAGTACAGCCGTATTGAAGCGCCGATTGCCGGGCGCATTGCACTGTCTGCGGTGACGCCGGGTGCGCTGGTCACGGCCAATCAGGCCGCAGCGCTCACCACCATCGTGCAGCTGGATCCCATGTATGTGGACTTCACCCAGTCCAGCACCGAGCTGATGCAGCTCAAGCGCGATCTGGAGTCTGGCCGCTATCAGAAGGTCGAGGGCGACAAAATTCCCGTGCGCATTCAGCTAGACGATGGCAGTGACTATCCGCACCCGGGCAAGCTGGCTTTTGCGGGCGTGATCGTCAACGACACCACGGGCACATTGACGCTGCGCGCCGAAGTGCCCAACCCGGAGGGCCTGCTGATGCCTGGCATGTATGTGAAGGCGCTGCTGCCCACGGCACTGGCTGCGGATGCCTTGCTGGTACCCCAGCAAAGTGTGACCCGTGATCTGGCGGGCAAGCCCAATGTGATGGTGGTCAACGCCGAGGATGTTGTGGAGAAGCGCCAGATTGAGGTGGATCGGGCTGTTGGTGCCTTCTGGCTGCTCAAGTCCGGTCTGCAGGCGGGAGACCGCGTCATGGTGGATGGCTTTCAGCGTGCCAAGAGTGGCGACAAGGTCAAGCCTGCAGAGGTGGACCTGAAGGCCAGGGCCGAACGCAAGAGCGTGCGTGGCGAGCCACCGGCTCAGGCCACAGCGGGTGAGCCTGCTGCGGCAGCTGCCAAGCAATAAGACAGGGCGCGCACATGGCTCAGTTTTTTATCAATCGGCCCATTTTTGCCTGGGTCATCTCTATCATCATCATGCTGGCCGGGGCGTTGTCGGTATCGACACTGCCTCTGGAGCAATACCCTGACATCGCACCGCCACGTGTGACGATTTCCTCGCAGTACACCGGCGCTTCTGCCGAGACCGTGGAGAACTCGGTGACACAGATCATCGAGCAGCAGATCAAGGGCATCGACAACATGCTCTACATGAGCTCGACCAGTGATGCCTCGGGCCGCTCGCGCACGACACTGACCTTTGCTCCCGGCACCAATATCGATGTGGCCCAGGTGCAGGTGCAAAACAAGCTGCAATCGGCGCTGAACCGCTTGCCCGATGCCGTCAAAAGCCGTGGTGTGTTCGTCAACAAGGGCGGTCAGGATTTTCTGGTTACCTACAGCTTTTATTCGCTGGACCCTGCTATTACTGCGGTGGATATTGGCGACTATCTGAATAGCAATCTGGTTGATGTGATTGGCCGTCTTGAAGGCGTGGGTGACATCAACGTCTTTGGCTCACCGTACGCCATGCGCATCTGGATGGATCCGGCCAAGATGGAGAAATACGGCCTGATGCCCTCCGATCTGGTGTCTGCACTGAACTCCCAGAACGCGCAGGTCTCCGCCGGCCAGCTGGGCGCCTTGCCCGCCGTGCAGAACCAGCAGCTCAATGCCACCATCACGGCGCGCACCAAGCTGCAGACGCCCGAGCAGTTTCGCGCCATCGTGCTCAAGGCTGTGACTGACGGCTCGGTGGTGACCATGGGGGATGTGGCTCGCGTGGAACTGGCCGCTGACAACCTGAATGTCCAGGCCAAGCTCAATGGCATGCCCGGCGCCGGTATGGGTGTGATTTTGGCGGACGGTGCGAATGCCATGCAGGTTGCCGATGAAGTGGCCGCCAAGCTGGCCGAGCTCAAGCCCTACTTTCCCAATCAGATTGACTACTTTGTGAGCTCGGACTCAACGCCTTTTGTGCGGGCGTCGATTCAGGAAGTGGTCAGTGCTCTGGGCGAGGCTATGGTGCTGGTGGTGATCGTGATGTTCATCTTTCTGCAGAACTTCCGCGCCACCCTGATTCCGGCCATTGCCGTGCCTGTGGTGCTGCTGGGCACGTTTGGCGTGCTCTCGGTGGCCGGTTATTCGATCAACACGCTGACCATGTTCGGCATGGTGCTGGCCATTGGCTTGCTGGTGGACGATGCCATTGTGGTGGTGGAAAACGTCGAGCGTGTGATGCACGAAACCGGCAAATCCCCCAAGGAAGCCACGCGCCAGTCCATGCGGGAGATTACCCCTGCGCTGGTGGGCATTGGCGTGACGCTGTCGGCCGTGTTCATTCCCATGGCCTTTTTTGGCGGCTCGACGGGCGTGATTTATCGCCAGTTCTCCATCACGATTGTGGCGGCCATGGCGTTTTCGGTATTTGTCGCACTGACGCTGACTCCTGCTCTGTGCGCCACCTTGCTCAAGGCTCCTGAGCATGGCGGTCATGGCTCGGAAGGTCATGAAGCGCAGGTGCGCAAGGTTCGCTCCGGGCTGCTGGGGCTCAATGACCGTTTCTTCAACTGGTTCAATCGCAATTTTGAGCTGACGGCCTCGCGTTATCAGGGAAGCGTGGCTTATATGCTGCGCCGCTCCAAGCGCATGATGCTGGTGTTCTTGGCGATCTGCGCCGCGGTATGGCTGCTGATGGCCCGCCTGCCCACATCGTTTCTGCCCGATGAGGACCAGGGCTTTGTCTATGTCAGTGTGAATCTGCCCTCGGGTGCTTCGGATGCCCGCCTGCAGCAGGTACTGGACGACGTGCGCAGCTACCTGCTCAAGCAGCCCGAGGTGATCAGCTTCAACCAGGTCTCGGGCCTCAATGGCGATCAGAGCTCGGCCCGCGGCTTTGTGCGCCTCAAGCCCTGGTCTGAGCGGCCCTTGCCCTCGCAAGCCTCGATTGCGGTGGCGCACCGGGCAACCAAGGAGCTGGGGGCCGCGATTGCCGATGCACGTGTGTTTGTCATGAACCCGCCTGCCGTGCGGGGGCTGGGGGCCAATGCCGGCTTCAACTTCATGCTCAAGGATATCAATGGCATGGGCCACGATGCCTTGCTGGCGGCCAGCAAGCAGGTGGAAGACGCGGCGCGCAAGAGCCCCGAGCTGACTTCGGTGCGTGTGACCAACCTGGAAGATGCCAGCGAACTGCGCCTCGATATTGACGACCGCAAGGCCGCTGCACTGGGGCTGTCGTACACCGACATCAACAGCGTGCTCTCCAGCGCCATGGGCGGTACCTATGTGAACGACTTCCTGAACAATGGCCGCGTCAAGCGTGTCTATATTCAGGGCGATGCACCACACCGCATGCTGCCCCAGGACATTGCCAAATGGACGGTGCGCAACAAGAGCGGCGAGATGGTGCCCTTCGGTGCGTTCTCGCGCAGCTACTGGGCCTATGGATCGCCGCAGCTGATGCGCTACAACGGCGCGCCCGCCTATGAGTTCATCGGCAGCGCCGCACCGGGTGTGAGCTCGGGTGTCGCGATGAAGAAGGTCGAGGAAATCCTGAAGCAATTGCCACAGGGTATTGGCTATGAGTGGACCGGTGCATCGTTGCAGGAGCGCCAGTCCGGCGACCAGGCTCCCATGCTGTACGCCATCTCGATCCTGTTTGTGTTCCTGTGTCTGGCAGCACTGTACGAGAGCTGGACTGTGCCTTTGTCCGTGATGCTGGCCGTTCCGCTGGGGGTGGTGGGCGCATTGCTGGCCACCTATACGCGAGGCCTGAGCAATGACGTGTACTTCCAGGTGGGACTGCTGACCACGGTGGGGCTGGCATCGAAGAACGCGATTCTGATCGTGGAGTTCGCCGTGCAGTTGCAGGAGCAGGGCAAGAAGGTGTTTGACGCCACGGTCGAGGCCGTGCGCCTGCGTCTGCGCCCGATTTTGATGACTTCGCTGGCCTTTGGTTTTGGCGTGATTCCGCTGGCCATCGGTACCGGCGCGGGTGCGGGCGGGCGCAATGCCATTGGAACGGCTGTGCTGGGCGGAATGATGGCCTCCACGGTGCTGGGCATTTTCCTGGTGCCTGTGTTCTTTTTGCTGATTCGCAGCTGGTTCAAGAGCCGCTCGCGCAATGACGAAGTGCCCGCAGTCAACAAGGAGAGCGCAGTATGAGGCGCCTGAACAAGAATCTATCCGTGGCCACGGCCATTTCAATGGCCGCTTTGCTGGGCGGATGCAATCTGGCTCCTGCCCACAAGACGCCAGTGCTGCCTGTGCCCGAAACGGTTTCTGCCAATGGCCCTGCTGTGCAGGCCAGCGATGCCGCCCTGCAGCAGGCTCAGGCTTTGCAATGGCTGCAGTCGCCACAGTTGCGTGAGGTGGTGGCGCTGGCGCTGAGCAATAACCGTGACCTGCGCATTGCGCTGGAGAACATCGAAAAAGCGCGAGCCCAGTACGGAATCACCAGAGCCGATCGGCTGCCGGGCATCACCGCTCAGGCGCAGGGCAGCCGTACGCGCACGGCCGGTGATTTGACGACGGCAGGCCGCTCCAGCATCACTGAGCAGTATTCGGCCCAGCTGGGCTTTGCCAGCTATGAGCTGGACCTGTGGGGCCGCATTCGCAACCTCAGCGAAGCATCGCTGCAGCAGTTTCTGCAAAGCCAAGACAACCAGCGCAATGTGCAGATCGGTCTGGTCGCCGATGTGAGCACGGCCTGGCTGACGCTGGCCGCCGATCAGGCGCGCCTGCAACTGGCCAAAGACACGCTGGACAGTCGCATCAAGGCTTTCGAGCTCACGCGCAAGATGCATGAACTGGGGGCTACCTCGGGGCTGGTGCTGGCGCAGAACCAGACGACAGTGGATACCGCTCGCGGCGATGTAGCCAGCTATACCTCTCAGGTCGACAAGGCTCGTAACGCCTTGCAATTGCTGGTGGGCGGGCCTGTGCCAACCCAGCTGCTGCCAGATGCCCAGACCCTGCTGGGTCCGCAAGAGGTCGCGGCCTTGAAGGCGGTGTCTGTTCCCTTGCCGTCGACCGTGCTGCTCAAGCGCCCCGATGTGCAGGCGGCCGAGCGCAATCTGCGTGCCATGAATGCCAATATCGGTGCGGCCCGTGCCGCGATGTTCCCCAGCATCAGCCTGACAGCCAGTGTGGGAACGGGCAGCAATGAGCTCGATCGCCTTTTTGGCAACAACAACCAGACCTGGAGCTTCATTCCCCTGGTCAAGCTGCCGATCTTTGACGGAGGCCGCAACCGCGCGGCAGTGCAGGTGGCTGAGAGCAATCAGCGCATTGCAGTGAGCCAGTATGAGAAGTCCGTGCAGACGGCTTTCAGGGAGGTGGCAGATGTGCTGGCCGATCGTGCTCAGTGGGGTGAGCGTCTGTCGGCCCAGACCAGCATGGTGGCCAATACACAAAAGGCGTTTGATTTGTCGAATGCCCGCTTCAAGGCTGGCGTTGACAACTATCTGGCGGTGCTGGATGCGCAGCGCAGCCTTTATGCGGCCCAGCAGACCTTGATTGCCTTGCGCCTGTCGGAGCAGCTCAATCGAGTGACCCTGTGGAAGGTGCTGGGCGGGGAAGAAGAGAGTGATCCGCAGGGCTGATGCTCATGCTCTGTACTCAAGCCGCAGCTCGAAAGACTGCGGCTTTTCTTTTTTGATAGCTGAGTCCCCTTGCCTGGAAAGCGATTGAGGCTGATTTTTATGTGAATTTCTGACGATGTCCCAGTCAGGGCATCTTGAACAACAGACTCACTTGCAGCCGGAATAAGGCGCCGGCATCCATAGGCAGCTCGGGGTGGATGACGGCGTTATTCATCATGACCAGCCAAAAAGGGGCGAGCAGCAACTCAGGATGCTGCAAAAGCTCGGGGGATTTCAACTCGCCGCGCTCGTGCGCGAGTCTTGCGAGCCGTCCAAAGTGCTCGATCAAGGCATCGTTGACGTAGCGGCGGTACACCTGAGCGAGAAGCGGAAACTCCAGACCTTCGGCGGCAACCAGGCGCGCTGTGGCAGAGCGCCCGCTGCTGTCGATCACATCGGCTGCCGCGCCCACGGTGCGCAGAAGATATTCGCCGACGGACTCGTGCTCTTGCATGGGGCTCGATTGCAAGGCCACAGCTGCCGATGCGATGTGAGTCTGTATCACGGCTTCGAACAAGGCTTCCTTGCTGTCGAAATAGCGAAACAGCGTGACTTTGGACAGGCCGGCACGCTGCGCCACCGAGGCGGTGGTGCCTCGCGCGTAACCATGCTCGAGAAACTCCTGGAAGGCTGCCTCGACGATGGTGCGACGCGTGGCCTGGGTCTTTTGTGGACTGGGCCCGCGTGGCGTGCGCTTGGGGCGTGGGGTGTCTGGTTCGGTCATGGGCGCGAAAGCTCAAGAGGGCACAGACTCAGGCTCGCTGAAAGGACATGGAATCTTGAATTGCTTCGGGTGCAAATTCACGATCGTCGCAGGCGCGCTGAGCTGCAGTAGTGCAATGTTGAAGAGTGACGATTCAAGCGGTGCGACGCAGCACTTTCTTAAAACAGTATTCGTTCGTTGCATTCTGGCTGCTGGACTGGCCTGACTTGATGAAAACAACATGGGGTAAACCCTTGGGGTTAAAAAATCCCCATGCTGAGCCCTGCTGCCAGTGCCTGGCCCAGTTCCGCGCAGCGTTGCAGCTCGGAGGCTGAAATTTGTTTTGGGGCCTGGATGGCTTCGGGCGTTTGGGCGTGGGTGCAGATGATGAGCGGCTCGGCCACGGCCTTCAGCCGCCAGCCAGCGGCAATGCGCTCTATCTGGCGGGCCGCATTGTGCCCATCACTGCCTGCGCAGATCAGGCTTGCATAGGGGCGGCCCTGTATCCGGTCAAGTGCGCCGTAATAACTGCGGTCAAAGAAGTCTTTCATCAGGCCGCTGATGGAGGCCAGGTTTTCGGGTGTGACAAACACATAGGCCTGGGCTTTGAGCAAGTCATCAGCGCTGGCGTTGCTGGCATGAAGAAGGTTCACCTTGACGTTTTTCTCCTGCTGGGCGGCCAAGGCGGCAGCCTGTGCCATCTGCAAGCTGCCACCAGTCATGGAGTGATAGACGATCAACAAAACAGGATGTTCGGACATGGCGAATCCAGAGGGTGTCAATCCCGCAAAGCGGATGAAAAGAGAGTGCCCATGGACGGTACCCCATCGCATGAATGTTGTCAAAAACATACACAGTGGCAAAAAAGATGCTGATGCGTCGATAGAGCTAAGTGCTGACAAAGATTGACATTTGTCAATTTTATGAGGTTGCTGTTGCTCTCAATTTAGAAGCGTTAATGCAATATTACGTAAGCATGTGCATATGATTTGCTAGGTAATCGAGCCGCCAGGTGACAAAACCCTCAGGGTAAGCACTGAGCGCGAATTTTCTTGGATTTGTAGGAATGCTCTTACAAACTGTGGCGCCATCTGTTGTCAGTAACGAGACGGCACTTTCCAACTTTTAACGATTGACGCGAGCTATCTCATTGATGCGGACTCTTGTGTTTTTGGCATGTCGCAATCTGCACTTCCACCGACGTTAAGCAAGCGAAGAGGCTCTCTCGCATTGCTGGCTCTTGCCTTGGGAGTCGGCGCAGGCCTGTTGGCGGCGGATGCCATTCAAAGCCAGCAGGAGACTCGCATTCAAAGTCGCTTGCAAGCGAATGCGGACTCGGCCACTCGATTGCTGGACCAGCGCATGGAGACCTACGGGCAGCTGTTGGCCACTCTGGCCGAGCAGCTGGAGGATGTGGAGCCGCTCAGTCAGCAGGTGTTCTCCGAGCACGCTCATAGCCTGCTCAGCCAGGTGCGTCTTGAAGGCCTGCAACTGCTGAGCCTGACCCGCGCCGTAGCGGAGGATCAGCAGGCTGACCTGGAGGCTCATGCCCAGGCTTTCGAGGTCGCCTATGTCTGGCCGCTAGTCGGCAATGAAGCCATTGTGGGCACCAACGCCCGCCAGCCGTCGCCAGCCTTTCACTCTCTGATGGCCACCTGGAACTCCAGGCAGATGTCAATGTCGGCTCCGTTCCGCTTTTTGCAGCTTCCAGGCAGCCCTGAAGGGGTCATTCTGCGCATGCCTTTGTTCCGTGCGGACAGTCGCAGAGGCTCGGGCGGTCGTTTGCTGGGTACGGTCAATGCCCGGATTCGCGTCAGTGAGCTGGCATTCAGGCTGCAGCCTCGTGAGGGCTATCCTCAGGTGGCGATGCGCATGCTGGACCTTGGGGCCGTTCAGCCGCAGAAAAAACCGCTGTTCAGTGACGCCGGAGCCGGTGCAGTCAGTCCGGCGCAGTCTGTGCAGACTCTGTTCTCCAATGCAGGGTGGCGAGAAGCGGAACGCAGTCTTGGTTCTGAAACCCAGCCCCTTGTGGAGCGGCAACTGCAAGTGCATGACCGTATCTGGGCACTGCAGTTCAAGCCTGGGCTTGAAAGCCTGACGGCACTGGAGCGAAGCCTGCCCTGGCTGATTCGAGTCTTGGGGTTGCTGCTTGGCGTGGCGGGTGCCGCATGGGTGGGAGGCTGGTGGCAGGAGCGCAGCGCATCACGCAGGCAAAGACGCCGGGACAGTGATGCCCGCTTTCACGCCATGTGCGAGCAGGCTGCCATGGGTATTCTGGAGCTGGACGTCAGGACACGCTGCGTGCTCAAGGTCAACACCCATTTTTGCCAGATGCTGGGCTATGAGGTGTACGAGGTTCGCAAGCGCAATGCGCTAGAGCTCGTCATGCCTGACGACCAGCTTCATTGTGCGCAGCTACTCTCCGGGCTTGACTTGCAGCAGTTTCAACATGGCACGGCGGAACTTTGCCTGCGCGCCAGGGGCGGCCAGCCGGTCTGGGTGGAACTCAATGCCTTTCTGAGCGGGGCACCCGAGGCGAAGCGGCTGCAAGTCCTGGTGCAGGACATCAGTGCTCGCAAGCAGCTGGAGCAGGCAGAGCGTGTGGGGTATCTGCAGATGCGGGACCTCATGCAAAGGCTGCCGGTGGGGCTGGTGATGGAAGAAGGTGGCCACCTGGTGTACTGGAACGAAGAGTTTCTGCGCCTTGCCGGACACGGGTGTCAGCAGCCTTTGAGCATCGAGCAATGGTGGGGACTGATGTATCCCGACCAGGCAGAGCGGGAGCGCTGCATGCAGCGCTGGGAAATGGCCAAGGCCCAAGCGCGGCAGAGTGCACAAGCCTTGCGCCTCGAGCATCCGTTGGCTGAAGGCGGTCCGTGCGAGGGCTCTTTGCCGGATATCTCCGGCTGCAGCGTTGCAAGCCAGAGCTTTGAGTTCAAGGGCAAGGACGGAGTGCGCAGACCCGTCGCAGTCAGTGCCGTGCTGCAGGCCAAAGCGTGTCTTATCGTGCTGGAGGATCAAAGCCAGCGCATGGCCGCCGAGCAGGAGGTGCGCAGACTGGCCTTTCATGATGCCCTCACAGGCCTGCCCAATCGTCGCTTGCTGGCTGACCGGCTTCAGCAGGCGCTCATTGTGGCGCAGCGTAGAGCACGCCTGGGCGGCGTGGTGCTGCTGGATATCGATAACTTCAAGGCCTTCAACGAGGCCTATGGCCTGGAGCAGGGCGATTTGCTGCTGCAGGCTGTGAGTCAGCGCATCACCGATCTGCTGCCCGCCGGTGCCACCATAGGTCGTCAGGGGGGGATGACTTTGTGCTGCTGCTCAGTGATCTGGGAGGAGATGCCGTGACAGCGGCAACCCGGCTGGAGCAGGACGCCGCACACTGGCTTGCTCGCCTGAGCGAGCCGATTGCCATTGGCGAGACTTCGCACACCATCACGGTGAGCATGGGGCTGGGCCTGCTGGGGGAGCCAGAGCTTGGAGCCAAGGAGGTTTTGCGCCGAGCCGAAATGGCCATGTATCAGGCCAAGAGCCTGGGGCGCAATGTGTGCTGCTTTTTTGACCCCCAGCTGCAGTCCGCGCTGCAGGAGCGCCGCTCACTGGAGCAGGACATGCGCGCTGGTCTGGATGCGGGGTAATTCGAGCTTTTTTACCAGCCACAGGTGGAGTCCGGCAGCGTGATCGGGGCCGAGGGGCTGCTGCGCTGGAAGCACCCTCAGAAAGGCTTTGTGCCGCCGGGGCAGTTCATTCCTCTGGCCGAAGAAACCGGCGTCATCCTGCCGCTCGGTGACTGGGTGCTGCAAGCGGCTTGCAGCCAGCTTGCCAAGTGGGCGCATCATCCGCGCTATGCGCAGCTGGTGCTGTCGGTCAATGTCAGCCCCAGGCAGTTTCACCAGGCGGGCTTTGTGGAGCAGGTGCTGAAAGCCCTGGCCGAACATGGAGCCGATGCTAGCCGTCTGAAGCTGGAGCTGACCGAGAGCATGCTGGTCTCCGATGTGGACGACACCATTGCCAAGATGGCGCGCTTGAAGGCTTATGGCATCGGCTTTTCACTCGATGACTTTGGTACGGGCTATTCCTCGTTGTCGTATCTCAAGCGCCTGCCTCTGGATCAACTCAAGATCGATCGCAGCTTTGTGCGCGATGTGCTGACCGACCCCAACGATGCAGCCATTGCGCGCACCATCGTGGCCTTGGCCAAGAGCCTGGGTCTGCACGTCATCGCCGAAGGCGTGGAAACACAGGCGCAAAGCCGTTTTCTGGAAGGTATTCGCTGCCATGCATGGCAGGGCTATCTGATGAGCCCGCCCGTGCCCGTGCATGAGTTCGAGGCGCTGGTCATCAACGGCAATGTGCCGGGTACGACCGCTCCTTCACTCAGCCCGGTGTCCATGCGCTGAAGTTGCTCTCTACAATGCCGGCTTTTGACCGAGCCAGAGATGCCAGTGCCTGAAATCAAGACCATGCTGCTATTTGCCCTGACTGCCGTGGCGGAGATCGTGGGCTGCTATCTGCCGTGGTTATGGCTCAAGCAGGGTGGCAGTGTCTGGCTGCTGCTGCCCGCTGCGGCCAGTCTGGTCTTGTTTGTCTGGCTGCTGACCTTGCATCCCTCGGCCTCGGGGCGCATTTATGCGGCCTATGGCGGGGTCTACGTCAGCGTGGCCCTGATCTGGCTGTGGCTGGTCGATGGCGTCAAGCCCAGTGCCTGGGATATGGGGGGTGTGGCAGTCTGTCTTATGGGCGTGGCCCTGATCGCCTTCCAGCCACGTGCCTGAGGTGCAGCCTGTTGCCTGAATTTTGAGCAAAATTGGCCTTCCGCCCTTACCAGGCAAGCGCGAGCAGCTATGGTTTGTGTATGTGGTCAATCTTGGCTGCGAAGGCTGAAGGCCGCGTTATGATTCCTGTCTGTTAACGGTTGCGAGCAAGGATTGAGTTTTCTCAAGCTTTGCGCCTGCGCAACCGCTTTTGCCGTTTTATCTCCGCATTCAAAGCCTTTGCAGGCCCGCTACTAGACCGACACTGACACCGTGCGCCTGAATTCCATCAAGCTCTCCGGCTTCAAATCCTTTGCCGAGCCCACCAACTTCATTCTGCCGGGGCAGATGGTCGGCGTGGTCGGGCCCAATGGTTGCGGCAAGTCCAACATCATGGACGCGGTGCGCTGGGTGCTGGGCGAGAGCAAGGCCAGCGAGCTGCGTGGCGAGTCCATGCAGGACGTGATCTTCAACGGCACCACGCATCGCAAGCCATCAAGCCGCGCCAGCGTGGAGCTGACCTTTGACAACAGCGATCACCGCGCCGGCGGCCAGTGGGGCCAGTTTGGCGAAATCGCCGTCAAGCGCGTGCTCACGCGCGAGGGCAATAGCAGCTACTTCATCAACAACCAGGCCGTGCGTCGCCGCGACGTGCAGGACGTGTTCCTGGGCACGGGCCTGGGCCCGCGTGCCTACGCCATCATCGGCCAGGGCACGATCAGCCGCATCATCGAGTCGCGACCGGAAGAGTTGCGCCTGTTCCTCGAAGAAGCGGCCGGGGTTTCCAAGTACAAGGAGCGTCGTCGTGAGACGGAAAACCGCCTCTCGGCCACGACCGAGAACCTCACCCGTGTGGAAGACATTCTGCGCGAGCTCAATGCCAATCTGGACAAGCTGGAAAAGCAGGCCGAAGTTGCGGCCAAGTACAACGGCCTGAACGCCCAGGTCACGCTCAAGCAGCACCAGCTGTGGTTCATGAAGCGGGCCGAAGCCGAGGCCGAGCAGGACCGTGTGCGCGTGGAAGGCCTCAAGGTCGTCAACGAGCTTGAAGAGCGCATGGCCGATATCCGCAACAACGAAAGCGGGCTCGAGACCCTGCGCCAGGCGCACTACGACGCCAGCGATCATGTGAACCAGGCGCAAAGCAAGCTGTACGAGGCCACGGCCGAGGTCGGCAAGCTCGAAGCTGAAATCCGCTACGTGGTCGAAGGCCGCCAGCGCGTGCAGCAGCGTCTGCAGCAACTGGCCGAGCAGCTGCTGCTGTGGAGCAGCCGCAGTGAGGAAGCCCAGGGCGAGATCGAGAATATCGAAGGCGCGGGCATGGATGCCGAGGAGCAGGCCGAAATGCTGGCCGCTCAGCTCGAAGAGCAAAGTGCTCGTCTGCCCGATCTGGAAGAGGCGCTGCACAAGGCGCAGAAGGCGGATGCCGACCAGCGCAACTCCGTCGTGCAGGTGCAGCAGCAGATTCAGGTGCTGGCCGCCGAGCAGCGCAGCCTGGATGAGCAGCGTCGCCAGTACGAGACCCGGTTTGAGCGCCTGCGCGCCGATCGCAATGCGCTGGAAACGCCGGACGAAGCGCGTCTGAACAATCTGCAGACCCAGTTGGCCGAGGCTCAGGAGCTGGCCGAGATGGCCGATGCGGTGCTCGAGGAGCTGCAGGAGTCCGTGCCACAACTGGACGAAGACCGCCGTACGCGCCAGCAGACGGTGAATGCCGAAAACAGCCGCCACGCCGATCTGTCTGCGCGTCTCGATGCCCTCAAGGCGCTGCAGGAAAAGGTCAAGACCGACGGCAAGCTCCAGCCCTGGCTGGCCAAGCATGGCTTGGAGGGTTTGCAAGGGCTGTGGAGCCGTATTGCCATTGAAGGCGGCTGGGAAAATGCCCTCGAAGCCGCGTTGCGCGAACGTCTGGGCGCGCTGGAAGTCGGTCGCCTCGATATGGTGCGCGGTTTTCTGGGCTCGGGCGGGCAGGATGCACCGCCCGCGCGTCTGGCATTTTTCAGCCCGCCACAAGTTGCCGGTGCTGCGCCTGCAGGTCGCTTTGCGGCGTTGTCGGATTTGCTCAAGGTCAGCGATGCGGGTCTTCGTGCCGTGCTGGTGGATTGGCTCTCGGGCTGCTACACCGCACCCACGCTCGATGAAGCACTGGCCAAGCGTGCCGATTTGCAGGCCGGTGAAACCATTTATGTGCCTACGGGCCACGCCGTCACCGCCCATAGCGTGACCTTTTATGCGCAGGATTCCGAGCAGTCGGGTCTGCTGGCCCGTGCCCAGGAAATCGAGCACCTTGAAAAAGAGGTGCGTGCCCAGGCACTGATTGCCGAGGAGTCACGCTCTGCACTGGTGCGGGCCGAAAGCGCCTATGCCGATGCTTCGCAGCGTCTGGTGTCTGCGCGCCGTGAGGCCACCGAGTCACAAGGCCGCGCCCATGAACTGCAGGTCGAAACCCTGAGACTGTCGCAACTGGCCGAGCAGGCCCGTGCCCGCAATGCCCAGATTTCGGCCGACCTGTCCGAAGTCGAAGCACAGCTCGGCGATATCGAAGAGCGCAAGGTTTCTGCCGAGGCCCGCTTTGAAGAGCTGGACATGCAACTGGCCGACAGCCAGGAGCGCCATGCCCAGCTGGGTGACCGCGTACTTGAATCCGAGCGCCGTCTGAACGAATCGCGTGAGCAATTGCGCGCTCTGGAGCGTCAGGCCCAGGAAGCCACTTTCTCGCAGCGCACGCTGCACGCCCGCCGCGCCGAGTTGTCCCGCACGATCGAGACCGCCAGCCAGCAGGCCAAGTCCCTGGCCGAAGAGCAGCAGCGCGCTCAGGATGAGCTGGCCCGCTTGTCCGACGCGGCGGCGCAGGGCGGTCTGCAGGACGCGCTGGACTTGAAGATGCAGCGTGAAAAAGAGGTTGCCGAGCGCCGCAGCGAGTATGAGGACCTGACCAACAAGCTTCGCGCCAGCGATGAACGCCGCCAGAGCCTGGAAAAGGCGCTGGACCCGCTGCGCCAGCGCATCACCGAATTTCAGCTCAAGGAGCAGGCTGCGCGCCTGGGTCTGGAGCAGTACAGCAACTTGCTGACCGAAGCGGATGCCGATCTGGCTGCGGTTGCGCAGTCCATTGCCGAGGGCAATGTGCGACTGCATGGCCTGCAAGGCGAGATCGATCGCCTGCACCGGGAAATTCAGGCACTGGGGGCCGTGAACCTGGCCGCGCTCGATGAGCTGACCCTGGCACGCGAGCGCAAGACCTTCCTCGATGCGCAGATGGACGACCTCACCAAGGCCATGAATACGCTGGAAGAGGCCATTCGCAAGATCGACGCCGAAACGCGCGACTTGCTGACCGGCACCTTCGATATCGTCAATCGTCACTTTGGCCGCATGTTCCCCGAGTTGTTTGGCGGCGGTCAGGCCAAGCTGGTGATCACGGGCGACGAAATTCTGGATGCTGGCGTGCAGGTGATTGCCCAGCCGCCGGGCAAGAAGAACCAGACCATTCACCTGCTCTCGGGGGGCGAGAAGGCATTGACAGCGATTGCGCTGGTGTTTGCCATCTTCCAGCTCAATCCTGCGCCGTTTTGCTTGCTCGACGAGGTGGATGCGCCGCTTGATGACGCCAATACCGAGCGCTATGCCAAGTTGGTGCATAGCATGAGCAAGGGAACCCAGTTCCTGTTCATCAGTCACAACAAGATCGCCATGGAAATGGCCGAGCAGCTGATTGGTGTGACCATGCAGGAGCAAGGTGTGTCACGAATTGTTGCGGTGGACATGGAGTCCGCCTTGTCCATGGCAGAGTTCTCCTGAACCTTGCCATCCCTATTATTGAAGAACCGTTTTCTCACATGAGTAACTTGCAAATCAGTCTGGCCGTCCTGGGAGTGGTGCTGTTGGCGCTGATCGTTGCCTATAACTCCTGGACTGCGCGTCGCAATGCACCCAAGCGCTCCGAGCCTGAAGAAGAGAGCACGGATCCTCAACGTCACGAGCCCGGCATGAACACCGTGGGTCATGGTGCCGATCTGACCAAATACCAGCACGAGCCTGTGCTGGGTGATTTCGGCAAGGCCATTCCCGGCACCGAGCCCGTACAACTGCCCGAAGCCACAGGTCGCTTTGCCGAGGCGGATGCAGAACTGGCTCGCCTGGTGGCCCGTGAAGCCCATGAGGAAGCCCTGCGTCAGCAGGCTCTGGCCGAGCAGCAGATGCCTGACGCCGCTGTGGAGTCGGCTCAGGAGGGCAACACGGCCCAGCGTACGGATGCCGCCATTGCCGCGGTGACCGAGCAGGCGGCGATCGCTCAGCCTGCTGCTGAACCTGTGGAGCCCGTGCTTACCGATGCACCTCTGGCAGCCGCCATCCCTCCCGCACCGTCTGTGGAGCGTCGTGGTCATCTGGACACGCTCATCGATGCGATTGCGCCTATCACCGTGGCCCAGCCCGTGCCGGGTGAAGTGGCGCTGCAGGCCCAGCCTAGCACCCGGCGTGCGGGCAACAAGCCCTTTGCCATTGAAGGCCTGAACCAGGACAGCAAGCAGTGGGAGCCACTGCACACCGGTCAGCGCTATCTGGGCTTCCAGGCAGGCGTGCAACTGGCCAACCGTACAGGCTCGCTCAACGAGATCGAGTTTTCGGAGTTTGTCACCAAGACCCAGCGTTTTGCCGATGCGCTGGGCGCCATGGCCGATGTGCCCAATATGCTGGGCGAGGTCGCCCGCGCCCGCGAGCTCGATCAGTTCGCCAGCGAGCACGATGCCCAACTGAGCTTTATGCTGCGCGCGCGCCAGGCCTCCTGGAGCGCAGGCTATGTGCAGCAAAATGCCCAGCGGCTGGGCTTTGTGACCACGCCCATGCCGGGCCGCATGGTCATGTCTTCTCCCATTCAGGGCCTGCCGCCCGTGCTGGTGCTGAACTATGACCCCCAGGCCGCCATGGGCGACGACCTGGATCAGTCCGTGGTGCGTGAATTCCTGCTGAGCCTTGATGTGGCCCAGGTGCCACGTGGCCAGCAGCCCTTTGTGCGCCTGCGCCAGGTGGCCGAGCAGCTGTGCCAGACCATGGATGGCGTGCTGTGCGACCAGAACGGCTATCTGCTGCCGGTGTCGGCGCTGGACCCCATCCAACACGACCTGGAGCTGCTCTATGACAAGCTCGACAGCGCAGAGCTGTCGGCCGGATCGCTTCTCGCCAGAAGGCTTTTCAGCTAAAAAATGCTCCCCCCCCCTGAGCCGCTGCGCGGCTTCCCCAGAAATAGGGGAACAAGGGGACGACAGCCTTTGCTGCGGGGCGGCTCTTGCTGGCCGTCTCTCGTTTGGGCTGCGCGGGTTTCATGGGCCGTGGGTGATGCGGATACCATGCGTGAACAACCATCATTAAGGCCAACGATGTTGGCCTTTTTCATCGCCATTTCCCTGGCTAAAGCATGACCGAGAATTTAGACCTTTTTTCCGCTGAACCCCAGGACCAGAAAGCGTCAAAAGCTATCAAAAGTGGGGTGCCTGAAACAGTGATGGCCAAGGCGGCTGCACTGCGTGCCCAGCTCAACCAGTGGGCGCATGAATACTATGTGCTGGACACCCCCACGGTCCCCGACGGAGAGTACGACCGGGTCTACCAGCAGCTCGAAGCACTCGAAGGTGTCTATCCTGCATTGGTCACGCCGGACTCACCCACGCAGCGCGTCATTGGTGCCGTGCTGGATGGTTTGACGCCGGTGCGCCATGCCGTGCCCATGCTCAGCATTCAGACCGAAACCGATAACGAGGCCACGGGCGCCATGGCATTTGATGCCCGCGTGCGCAAGGAGCTGGGGCTGGATGAGTCCGCTGCCGACATCGAATATGTGGCCGAGCCCAAGTTTGACGGTCTGGCCATGAATCTGCGCTATGAAAATGGCGTACTGGTGCAGGCCACCACACGTGGCGATGGCGAGGTGGGTGAGGATGTCACGCACAACATCCGTACCATTCGCCAGATTCCGCTGTCTCTGCCGGCCGACCGCAATGTGCCGCCGGTGGTGGAGGTGCGTGGCGAAGTGCATATGGCCAAGGCCGATCTGGACAAGCTCAATGCGCGTCAGCTGGCTGCCGGTGGCAAGGCTTTTGCCAACCCTCGCAATGCAGCAGCGGGCTCGGTGCGCCAGCTGGACTCTGGCATTGCAGCGCAGCGACCGCTGTCTTTCTTCGCCTATGGCCTGGGCGAGGTCACACCGCCCGAGCAAGGCGGGCCGGACTTCGGCACCCACTACGCCATGCTGCAGACGCTGAAGTCCTGGGGGTTCCCGGTCGCACCGCAGGTCTGCATTGCGACAGGTGCTTCCGAATTGGTAGCGTTTCACGAGCGCATTGGTGCGGCCCGTGCCGAGCTGCCCTATGAAATCGACGGCGTGGTCTACAAGGTCAACAGCCTGGCCCTGCAGCGCCAGCTGGGCTTCAAGTCGCGTGAGCCGCGCTGGGCCGTGGCGCACAAATACCCCGCGCAGGAGATGCCTACGCTGATGGAGGCCATTGATGTGCAGGTCGGCCGTACCGGCAAGCTCACACCCGTGGCGCGTCTGGCCCCGGTGCAGGTGGGCGGTGTGGTGGTGACGAACGCCACGCTGTCCAATCTGTTCGACATCCGTAAAAAAGGCGTGCGCGTGGGTGATCAGGTCATCGTGCGCCGTGCCGGTGATGTGATTCCCGAAGTCGTCGGCAAGGTCCCCGGAGAGAGGGCCTCCTATGTACCCAATTTCCGCATGCCCAAGACTTGCCCCATCTGTGGCAGCGAGGTGGTGCGTGAGAAGGGCGAAGCCAATCACCGCTGCACGGGCGGGCTGTTCTGTGCGGCTCAGCGCAAGGAGGCGATCTTGCACTTTGCGCATCGCCGGGCCATGGACATCGAAGGCCTGGGCGGCAAGCTGGTTGACCAATTGGTCGATGGGCAGGTGGTGCGCGTGCTGCCTGATCTCTACAGACTGGGCCTGACGGCGCTGTCTGCGCTGGACCGCATGGCCGAAAAATCGGCCAAGAACGTGCTGGCGGCGCTGGAAAAATCCAAGAGCACCACGCTGCAACGCTTTTTGTTTGGCCTGGGGATTCGCAATGTGGGGGAATCTACGGCCAAGGATCTGGCCAAGCACTTCGGCAAGCTGGACGCCATCATGGATGCCACGGTCGAAGAGCTGCTGCAGGTCAAGGATGTAGGTCCGGTGGTGGCCGACAGCATCCATACCTTCTTTGCCCAGCCCCATAACCGTGAGGTGGTGGAGCAATTGCGTGCCTGTGGCGTGCACTGGGAAGAGGGCGAGCCTGCTGAAAAGGCACCGCAGCTTCTGGCAGGCCTCACCGTGGTGCTGACCGGTACTCTGCCTACCCTGGGGCGGGATACGGCCAAGGACATGCTCGAAGCTGCTGGAGCCAAAGTCTCTGGCTCGGTCAGTAAAAAGACCAGCTATGTGGTGGCCGGTGCCGAGGCGGGCAGCAAGCTCGCCAAGGCTGAAGAGCTGGGCGTGCCGGTGCTGGACGAGGCCGGCATGCTGGCGCTGCTGCGTGGCGAGAGCCCTGCCGCCTAGGCGCATGCAGCCAGGAGCGAAGAGCCGAGAAGCGAATTCATTCGAGCGAAGCAGGAGAACACGGCATGAATAAATTGCGGCGCAAACCGGTAGTGGGCCTGGCTCTGGGTAGCGGCTCGGCACGCGGCTGGGCGCATTTCGGCGTGCTGCATGCGCTGCGTGAAGCGGGCGTCAGCCCGGACATCATCTGCGGCACTTCCATTGGTTCACTGGTGGGGGCAACCTATGCGGCCGGTGAGATGGATCGCTTTGAGGAATGGGTGCTGGGCCTGGGCAAACGCAAGGTCTTCGGCTTCATGGATCTGAACTTCAGCGGCGGTCTGCTCAAGGGCGAAAAGATCATCGACTTCTGGCGCGAAAACTTTGTGCACGAAAGCATGGAAGAGCTTGGAGCGCCGTTTGGCTGCGTGGCCACCGATTTGCAAACCGGTGCGGAAGTCTGGCTGCGCAAGGGATCGATTGCCGAAGCTGTGCGTGCTTCCATCGCTTTGCCGGGGCTGTTCACCCCCGTCATGCATGAGGGGCGGCTGCTGGTCGACGGCGGGCTGGTCAACCCCGTTCCCGTATCTCTGGCAAGAGCCATGGGTGCCGACATTGTGATTGCCGTAGACCTGAACGCCGACATCATGCGCAAGCACATGAGGCCGGTGGACTTGAATGAGAACGAACTCAGGGCGGATGCGCGTGAGTCCAGCTTGTCTCGGCAGCACGAGCACGATGAGGATAAGCCGCCCATGCCACTGGGCCAGATCTCAGAGGCATTGACTTCGGATGCATCGGCCGCCGGCTGGACGGATGCCTGGAAGCGCAGCATGACCAGCGTGAAAACCTTGTCGTCCTCCGTCATGCGCATGGGCCGCAAGGATGAAGAAGAGGCTGAGAGCGAACCTTCTGCCCCGGTGCCTTCTCTGGTCAATGTGGTCATGGCCAGCGTCAACATCATGCAGATGCGCATCACCCGCAGCCGCATGGCGGGAGACCCCGCCGAGATACTGATTGCGCCGCGCCTGTCACATATCGGGCTGATGGACTTTCAGCGAGGTCGAGAGTCCATCGACGAGGGCTATGCTGCGACCCAGCTGGCGCTGCAGTCGTTCAAGGACTGGGGGCTTTGAGGTCTCACTGCCTGCGCTGGTGCCGCTTCATCACTTAGAGCGGCTCTCAGCCGGCGCTTAGCTGCGGATGTAGGTCCAGCCTTGATGCTGCATGCGTGCAATGGCTTCCACCGCCCCCATGGGCAGCACCTGAATGTGCGCCGGGGCAGTGATGCCGTTGTTCTTGAGCGTATTGGGGCACAGCAGCACGCGCTCCAGTGCGGGGCCCATGTCCTCGGGCTGATCCAGCACCGCCTGCACGGCCTGCGCATTGACCACAATCCACACCTGCAGATCGGGCCGAGTGGCCATCAGGTTCTTGAAATTGCCGCGTGCACGTGCCAGCGCTTGCGCGCTGGGGGCGTGCAGCACCACGTTGGATGCGGGGGGCAGGGCAGGTAAAAGAGTGTTCCAGTCGGCTTGGCTCATGGTCATTCCAAATAGTTTGCTCTCGCAATGATAGCTGTTTACGCTTTGTTTGATTGGGCTTGAAGGCAGTTTGAACCTTTAAAAGCAAGCGGGCATGAACAGGACGGTTGACGTATCAATACGCAACAAATCGCCACCGCTGTGCGCCAGGCCTTGTCATCGAGGCGGCAGACTGCATATGCAGGGCAGACACCTTGTCTGATTTCTTGCCACCTTGAAGGGAGCTGCCGCCATGTGGAAGCTGGGACGTTTGCTGACTGTTTTTCGCAAAGAGCTGATGCTGGCCTGGGCCGTGCTGCGCGACCCGCGCTCTCCCAAGGCGGCCAAGCTGTTCACCGTGCTGGCAGCGCTTTATGTGGTCAGCCCCATCGACTTTGTGCCCGACACCATTCCCGTTCTGGGCTGGCTGGACGACGGCATGATCGGCTTCTTGCTGCTGCAACTGGCCTTCAAGTTCTTGCCTGCCGACTTGCTGGCCTCGCTGCGCAAGCGTGTGGGCGCCAAGGCGGCCTGAACGCCACTGCAAAAGCAAAGCGGCCAGCGCTGATGCATCAGGTGCTGGCCGCTTTTTTCTGCGCTTAGTTCAAAGCGCTTCAAATACCCAGAAACTGGAAAGGCTTGGCAGGCTTGAACTCCTGGGTGGCATTGCCAGAGAAGGTGTGGTTCTGATCTGTGCCCAGATCCAGCTTCATCACCTTGCCGGTCTGAGCGCTGAAGTCCAGTGACTTGAGATCCACCCAGAAAGTGTTGGGCGTCAGCGCCGACTCGAAGAAGTACAGCTGGCGCTGGTGGTCGAACACCGTGCGCCAGCGGGTGGACGAGATATTGGGCTGACCCGGCGTGCTGATGCCGTAGGGCACGGACACATTGCGGATCACGCTGAACACGCTGGCCAGCGCCTTGTTGGGGTTGGGTTCCTTGGGAATGGCATTCACATAGAACGAAGCCCGCGCAAAACGGTCTGCCGCGCGATTGGTGCCGGGCAGCATGGTCGTGCCGCCGATCTGCTGCCAGTAGCTGTTCAGTGCCAGCTGCTGCTCGAATGTGGGCGAGTTGGTCATTACCTGATATTCACGGCCATGGTGAATCACCTGCTTGCCGGCGATGTACTCCACGATGGCGCTGTCACCGCTGGCATCGGACATGGACAGGTGCAGCGTGGTCAGGCGATTCTCGCCGGGCACATTGTCCGAAACGATGATGAAAGGCTCCTTCTCCAGCGCGGCCACGGCCTCTTTCACAGTCGCAAAGTTGTCCAGCACATACTGCGCCCAGGCCGCAATCGTCAGCCCCGGCTTGCTCTTGTCGTCAAAGTGCGGATATTGCGACTCCACCAGCCACAGCAGGTTGGCGTTCAGCCCGGCCTCGTTGACGCCGTCCGTGGTCGAGATGTCATAGCCCGAAGTGATGACGCTGCCGTACTTGGACTTCCAGCGCAGCGTGTTCGGCCCCGTCTGCCCGCTGCGCTCCATGCCGCGGGGCATCACCCAGAGGTTGCTCACGATATCGCTCTTCCAGTCCATGGAGCGGGCCGTCATGACCTGACTATCGGCCCCGTGAAACACCAGACGGGTGCAGGCCCAGGCGCTGGTGGTGGCGGCAATGCCGGAGGCGGCCAGCAGCAGGGCGGCCAGTTGGGGGCGAATACGCGGCAGGCTTGTTTTCATCAAACGGGTCTCCATAGCAATCATTGGGGAAGCAGACGGGTGCTTTGACCATGACCTGCGCACTCTCCATTGCAGGCTTGGAACCCGGGTTGCTTTTTCAGCACCAGATACTAACTGCGGATTGTGAGAGCTTGGTGAATTTCATAGCTGAAAGCGCAGGAGTGGTCTTGGTTAGAGGTCGGTTGGGGTTGAAATCTGTGGGTTGAGCAAGGGCCGAGTTTGGGCTGTGCGCGCGATGCCAGCGGGGTGCTTGATTCATGGGCTGAGATCCGGCCTCTGTCGGTTGCTATGAGTCAATTTCAATATTGATAGCTGCTTGCGCTTGCTGTGATTGGGCTAGAGGCTGATTTGGCTTGTTTTCTGTTTCAGCGACATGCTGGTTTGATAGACAGAGGGCGGGTCTCGGCCCGCCTTGCCGACCTACTTTCTGTTGCCAGAAAGTAGGCAAAGAGCCGGCCCCTACTGCCCACGTCCCCTTCGCTGCGCAGCGGGGCGACCTGCGCCGTCAAGCGCTTGGGGCTGTGCGGCAAAACTCACTTCGAGCTGCGCTCTGCGTTCAAACACGTTGCCGTAAAAGTGATGACGATGCAGTTGCACTCTACGGTGCAACTGCCAGCCCCAAGCATTTGTCGTCGCAGGCGTGGACACAAGGGGCAATACCGGATGCGGGATAACTTCTTTGTGTTTTTGATAGCAGCTACCGCAATCCAGATAAGCGCTAGAAGCCAATTTCATCATCAATCAGGCAGTCCGCCCGTTCCCACATCCCCCGTGTGGCCGCGCCTGCGGCACGCTGTTCGGGCATCCGACGCCCCGCATTCGAGCGCGCATGGGCCTAATAATTCATTTAAGCCGAAGCCGCTTCGCGGTTCGGCTTAATCTTGGAGTTAGTCAAAACTTGGACTACCAAGTTAGTGGCTCTAGCAGCTCCGGGGGCTCTCTCCCTGAGTGGCGTCGCTTCGATTTAGCATAAATAACAGGTTTATCAGTTTCAGCTCAAAAATTTGCAGGCCCTAGACCTTATCCATCAGGTAAAAAAGCTCTTGGGGTCAGCGCATTCTTGTGGTTGCAGCCTAATCCGGTGCTCAAGCCGACCCGCCTTCGGCGGTCAGCTTGGCTTGTTCATTGAGTATCACAGGAGACAGATGTTGTTATGTCATATTCACGTCGTGGTTGCGGTGGCCCTATCACTTGCCTGTGCCGCTTGTTCAACAAAAACACCGACCACGGAGCGCTTAGGCAACTCAACAGGCCTCGGCACTAGTAAAGCTACTGCCATTGAGGTTTGTGGGCCTGCCGGAGAAAGGGCATACCTTTCTCGCCTACTTTGCTCGGATGGCTCCGCGCTTCAATTCAAGCGAATCGGTAGCTTCGGTAGCCGCAATAAGTTTCCCGAGAATCTGAGCGCTGGGCAGCAAACGGTACTCGTAGAGCGGATCATGCGCGGCTCACCTTTACAGCCCGGCGAACAGGACTATCACGTCATTGACGGCTACGAACTAGTGTGCGGAACAACCAAGCATGTGGTCTATCTAGATATGTATCACTGTCACCAAGCTGAGCCGAATCAAGCACCGCTCGGTTTCACAATCCGGCCCTCTGCACTAACACCTCGATGACGCCCAACCTTTCCATCGAGCGGACGTTAAGCCGCTTTAATTTCTAGTACGTTCAACTCCAGACCTCATTCACCAGGCATCACCTTCGCCAGCGGTTTTTCGCTGGGTGCTTGGCTGCGTTCCTAGCTTTGCCTTTTAAGCCTTTGGCGTTTATCAGTCGCGTGATAGCAGCTCTTACTTTGGTAGCGTTTTCTGTTTCCGCACTCTATTCACCAGCGTTGGGTCTAACTCGGCGCTCAAGCTGATCCGCCTATGACGATCGGCTTATCTAGTTTGTGTGAGATTTAGGTGTCTGCTTTGGGTCATTCACGACCTTTCACCCAAAACAAAAGCCCACCGCTTCCGCGATGGGCTTTTTCATTTTCATCACCCAGATCAAGCAGGCGATGCTCTCAACCAGCCATCAAACCTTCTTGACGCGAACAGGCAACCCTTGCCTCACCACCGCCCCCGAAACCCAATCAATCCAGACATTGTCTTTCTCAGGCCGCGTAGGGTCAGCAAAGCCCAAAGCATTCAAGTTCACACCATTGCCATGCTGCGGATTGGCATGGGTGGCCTTGCCATCCACCTTGTGTGCCACGGCACCCAGTTGCTTGTGCCCGTAGCCATGCTCGATGGCGACGGCACCTGGGGCAATGCCGGCACGCACCAGGGCCACGCCTTGCAGCTTGCCGCCGGGGGTGCTGAGTTCGATATGGTCGCCGTTGGCAATGCCCAGCTTTTCGGCATCGCCCTTGTTGATGCTCACAGGGTTGTGCGGGTGCACCTGGCGCAGGCGTGAGGCGGCAATCGACATGCTGCTCATCAGATTGGATTTGTAGCTGGTCATGCTCAAAGGCCATTCCTGCTCGGTAAACACTGTGCGCATGTCCGAGCCGTCGGCCAGGCGGGTGGGGTACCAGGTGGGGCAGCCGCTGTAGCGCTCGCCGGTCATGGAGTGGCGCATTTTCGAGAGGCCTTCATTCCAGAAGGTGACGGGGAACTTGGCCTGCAGCTTGAGCTGGTCGCCTTTCCAAGCATCTTCCTGGCGGTCAAAGCGGCCGCCACGGCTCATGACCATGGCGACGCGGCGCACCTCTTCGGGCTTGACGCATTTTTCGACCGAGGGCATCCACTTTTGGAGGCCGGTGATTTCGATATCGTCGTCGCTGGCTTCGGGCACGGGCTTGCCGGCCTGGTAGGCGATATTGCACATGCCGCGCAGGTAGAAGTCTTGGGCGTTTTCCAGATCCAGCGGCTCGCCTTCCTTGGTGCTCATCGCGTTCTTGCCAAAGCCGGGCAGGCCGATCTGCTTGGCTACAGCAAAGATGAAGGTCTCGAAGCTGATGGGCTGGCCGTCGGCGGTCTTGTCGGTAGCGGCATCGACAGTGGGCCAGCGCACGGTGCTGCTCTTGGCCACCACGTCGGCCCAGGGCGCGCCAATGCCCCAGCTTTCATAGGTGACGGTGTCGGGCACGATGTAGTCGGCCAGGGCCGAGGTCTCGTTGATGAACGGGTCCACCGAGACAAACAGCGGCAGCTTTTTCACATCCCTCACCGCATCGGCCAGCGCGTTCTCGAAGCCGCACATGGCGTAGATGGGATTGCTCATGTGGTTGATCCAGGCCTTGACCGGGTAGGGGTAGCCCAGCATGCCAGCGGCCAGCATTTCGCTGCTGAGGCCGCCGGGCGCAGGATACCAGGGCGCTTTGGCGGGGTAGGGGTTTTGGCCCGCTTCCTTCTTGCGCTTGAACTCGCTGGTCTTTTCGTAGGGGAACTTGGTACGCGACAGGGCCACGCCCTTGGGTTTGACGGCACCTTCAAACTGCGCAAAGTTGTAGCGCGGGCCGGGGCCAAAGGGGCCAAAGGGGCCTGCGTCCATCACCCAGCCGCCGCGCACGTTCAGATTGCCGATCAGGTTGTTGAGCATGGCAATGGCGTAGGCGGTGTAGAAGCCCGAGCCGTTCATCGTCCCACCGTGCGAGTTGGCCACGGCCTGCTTGCCATGGCTGGTGAATTCGCGCGCCAGGTCTTCGATTTCCTTGACGGGCACGGCGCACAGGGCCGCGTATTCCTCCAGCGTTTTTTTGTGGGCCTCGGCGCGCAGTTTGACAAAGGCGGTGCAGACGGAGATGGGCGTAGGTGCTTCGGTCGCATCCGCAGCTTTGAGGGGCGTGAACTCGCGCTCCACGATCAGCTCGGCTGCTTGCGCCACGGTGTGGGCGGCCAGCGATCCGTCGGCCAGTTGCACCACGTACACGTCTTCGGCAGGCGTTTTTTCGTCGACCGGCTCGGGCATGGGCAGACCAATATCCGCACCGCGCAGGAACTGGCCAAAGCGGGGGTGCTTGGGGTCGCTCACGAGCAAGTGAGTGGCGTTGCTCCACGATGCCTCACCCACGGCGGCCATGGCGGCGGGGCCGGGCTGAGTGAGGAACTGCTTGTCGTAGCGCTCGTTGTCGATGATCCAGCGGATCAGGCCCATGGCCAGGGCCAGATCGGAGCCGGGTTTGACGGGCAGCCAGCGGTTGTTGTCGCCCGCAGCATGGCTGGACGAGGTGGGTAGCATGGGCGACACCACCACGTATTTGTAGGTGTTCTCGCCCCGTGAGCGGGCCTCGGCCAGCTCGCGGCCCACGCGCTGGAAGGGGTTGCCCGATTGAGCGGGCGAGGTGCCGATGAACAGGCCAAAGCGCGAGTTCTTCCAGTCAGGCTTGCCGTGGGGCATGCCTGCGATGTCACCCAGCGCTGCGCCCGTGCCCACGCGGTAGGTCTGACCGCAGTAAGAGCCGTGGTTGGACACGTTGATGGTGCCAAATGACTGCTTGGCAAAACGGTTGACCAGAGGCGTGCGACCTTCGTTGGCGGCCTCGGTCAGCAGCAGCTGGTTGGACTTGGGGCCGTATTCGGGATTGGCTTCGTCGATCAGCGTCTTCACGTCGCGGATGGCGCGCAGGCCGTCCACATGGCCTTCGCCAAACAGGTCGCCGCCTTCGCAAATCTCTTTGACCAGCTCTTCCAGCGTGATGGTCTTCCACTGGCCCGAGCCACGGGGGCCCACGCGCTTCAGGGGCTTGAGCACGCGGTGTGGGGCTTTTTGGTGCTCCAGCATGGCAGAGCCGCGCGCGCAGCTGGTGGCGCGGCCTTCCAGGCCGTTGTCGCCGCCGAGCATGGCGTAGACCTCGCGTACCGGTGTTTCCATGGGCGCGGGGTTGGTGGTGGCCAGCGGGTGATAGGGGTTGCCAGCGATGCGGATGATCTGGTTGTGGTCGGTATCGACGCGCACACGCACGCCGCACTGCGTCCAGCAACCCAGGCAGCTGGAGGGGCTGACGACCTGACCGACTTGCGTGGTCAGCTTGCCGGTCACAGGGTCGATGCGAAATTCTGGCGTGAGCGAGTTGCCACGTGTGGCGCTCTTGGTGGTCTTGCCGGATGTGCCGCTGATCAGGCCCTTGGCACCCTTGGCCACGGTTTCGCCATAGCCTGCGGCAAAGGCGGCCAGGCCACCGGCCACGGCACCGCCGCGCAGCAGCATGCGGCGCTTGGAGACGTCTGCGCCTTCGGTCGTTGCAGATGTGGAAGGCTTGTTCTTGTCAGTCATGTGCTTGCCCTTTGTGTGAGCGAATAGCAAACGCTTTCTTGCTATTTTTGATAGCTATCAGCGCTTGCTGGTATTGGGTTTAAGGCGTATTTCGTATGAAATCTGCTTAAGCGGCCAGAGCCGGCTTGTGGGCAGGGAACAGCTCCAGCGCCCAGGTCGCCATGGCCACCAGAGCCACGCACAGACCGGCTACGCCGACCATGCCCATCAGGCCATCGCCGCCCAGCGGCATGCTGTACAGATACAGACCTGCGCCAAACTTGGGCACGCCTTGCACGCCCATAAACAGTGCCCAGCGGAAGGCCCAGGCCGATGCGGCCAGACCTGCGCCCAGCACCAGGGTGTAGCCCTTGGCGCCCAGGCGACGCTCGCCACGCAACAAGGCAATCACCACGGCGGCACCAAAGATGGCCGAGCCGATCATGGATGCACGCCACACGGGGAAGTCCTTGAACAGGCGCACGGCCATATCGAAGGACGGGCTCTGGCCCGCAATGCCGGCCACGCCCCAGGTCAGCGCACTGGTCACCAGACCCGTGGCCAGCCACAGCCCCAGGTTGCGCAGACCGTGCAGTGCTTCTGCATCGGGCTGCATGGCCTTGGGCAGGAAGCGGTACAGCACAAAGCCCATGCCCACGGTAGCCAGCCAGCCGCTGAGCGCCAGATTGATGGGCACCCACAGCGTGTTCCACAGCGGACGCGAGCGCACCACCATGACTTCAGCGCCGGTATAGACCACGATGGAAAGCGTGGACAGAACCAGCAGTGGCACCAGCGCACGCATCAGCTTGTGCTTGCCCAGCCACCACAGCGCGCACATCAGCACGCACAGGCCCACAAACAAAGGCATGAGTACTGCGCCCATGCTCATCCACGACCAGGGGGTGAGGTGGGCGTAAAAGTGCCAGAAGCGGGCGGGTTGGTGCAGGTCGGCCAGCAGGGCCACGGGTGCGGCGATTGCGCTCATGGCCAGTACCAGCACGGCGGTGGGCAGCAGGCGCTGGCGCAAGCCGTTGGCCGGGCCAAAGACACAGGCTGAAGTGAGCAGCGCCGCGCCGGTGGCGACACCGACGAGGAAGAAATACTGCACGGCCCAGGGCAGCCAGGCAGCTTCATAGGCGGGAGTCAGGAGTTCAATGATTTGCATGAGGTGACTCCTTTACAGATGCTCTGCCACCAGGCGCACCGTGGCCTGGCCGTCGACGCCATCGACGAACTCATCGGGCAGACCGATGTAGAAGACGTGCGGCTTGGTCTTCATGCCGGGCTTGAGAACCTTGATTTCGTCCTTGTGGGCGTTGATGCGCTGGTTGATTTCGCTGTGTGCATCGTTCAGGTCGCCAATCACGCGGGCTCCACCCACGCAGCTTTCCACGCAGGCGGGCAGCAGGCCAGCTTCCAGGCGGTGTTCGCAGAAGGTGCACTTGTCTGCCGTCTGTGTCTCGTGGTTGATGAAGCGTGCGTCGTAAGGGCAGGCCTGCACGCAGTAGCCACAGCCCACGCAGCGCTCGTTATCGACCAGCACAATGCCGTCGGTGCGCTGGAAGGTGGCCTGCACCGGGCACACGGGCACGCAGGGCGGCTCGTCACAGTGATTGCACAGGCGCGGCAGGCTGACCATGGCAGGCATGGAGTTATCGGGCTTGTCGACCTCGTACTGCAGCACGGTGGTGCGGAACTGGCCAATAGGGGGCTGGTTTTCGACCGAGCAGCTCACGGTGCAAGCCTGGCAGCCAATGCACTTGCGCATATCGACCAGCATGCCAAAGCGCTTGCCTTCCATGCCGGGGCGGCGCTCGGGCTGGAAGCTGGGGTCACCGGGCAGAGCCGCTCGGGCCGTGCTGGCCAAGCCAAAGCTGGCAGCGACAGCAATCAAGTCCTGCAAAAAGCCGCGCTTGCTTGACGCGACAGCGGCTTGACGGACTGGGGTGGCGGTTTCGGGAGCGGGTTGGCCTTTGCAGGCGCAGCCATTGCCGCTGCTTGAGCAAGCTGGGAATTCTTGGGATTGAAGTGGCATAGCCCTTCCTTTCATCGTCGCATGGGCATCGAATCATCGATGCTTTATGCATAAAAGAGTATTTAATAAATATCTTTTATGTAAATATGACTATATGAATAAAGGGTCTAGCGCAACTTGATTTGGGTCAAGTAAGGAGATTTCTGACAGGTTGCATCTATAGAACCTGTATGTCTGCTGCCTCAGTCTCTGAGCATGCAATCAAAAGATTAATGGTTTATTAACTATTGGATACATCGCAAGGTGCAATGCGTACAGAGGCCACTTGCGAGGCTCAAGTGACTTTCTGGTGAGGCTTTGCGTGCAGTTGCCATCATGAGTAGTGACTCGGAATGCTTGATATGGCTCAACCCAGGCCATGCTTTGTGCGAAAACGGCGGGTTTGAGTCGCTGTCTGACATCCGAGCGGTGCAGCAGCAGCGCTGGCAGCCAGTGCTTTTCGGTAAGATGTTTACATGCTGCAGTTTTTATGAGCGACCAGCCCTGATGCAGGTTGCTTCGCAGCTGTTTTTTGCACTACCTTGTGTAGGCGATACCCAAGATCAGTCACACCGAAAGGATCGATATGTCACGCTCTGTTTCCGACGCTGTTTCCCACGCCCAAGACGATCTGGAAAAACTGGTCAGCGATCTGCGCGGCCTGCTGTCTGCCCGTGAATTGGACAAGGTTCCTGAAATCAGCGCCTTGCGCCAGCGTCTTGACGATGGCATGGCCAATGTGCGCGAATCCGCCGTGCGTGCAGCGCAAGATGCTGCCCGTCAGGCGCGTGATGCGGCAGACGTTGCCGATCGTTATGCCCATGACGAGCCATGGCGTGTTGCTGGCGCAGCCTTGGCTGTGGGCGCGTTGCTGGGCTTCATGCTGGGCCGTCGTTGAGAATTTGCTGAGCGACAAAAGGACAAGTGCCTGTGAACTGGATTTCACTTTTAGGTCTTGACTCCCTGCTTGAGAGCTGGCGTGCCAACCTGAACGAGGCGGCGATTGCTGCCGAAGATCGGGTAGATCTGGCACAGCTGGAATGGCAGCAGCACAAACGAAGCATGCAGGCGCTGTTGGTGCTGGCAGTCGTGCTGGGGGCACTGACGGTGGTGGTGCTGATCATTGTCTCGATGGCTGTCCTGGTGCAGTTCTGGGACAGTGAGCACCGCAAACTGGTGGCTTGGCTGCTGGCCGCAGCTTGGGCACTGGTCTGGGGACTGGGACTTTGGCGCCTGCTCTGTGCTGTCAAGCAGCTCTCCAACCCGTTTCGCCTGACACGTCGCGAGCTCAAGTTTGACTGGCAAGCTTTGAGGAAGAAGATCTAGCATGAACAGCACATCTCCTGACCTGAGTTCTGCCGAGGCCGAGCCTCTCATGCCTTTGGGTATGGATGAGCTGCTGTGGAGCTCCGCCACCGCTGAGCAAAAGCTGGTGCTGGCCCGTATTGCCAAGCAGCGCGCGCGTATCAAGGCACGGACCGCAGCCAAGGCCCAGGCGCTGGCTCTGCGCAAGACGGCTACATCGCAGGTGGATGCAGATGCTCCCTTGCCTGAGCGGCTGATGGCCTTTGTGCGCCTTCACCCTGTGGCAACTGCAGCAGCAGGTGGCTTGCTGATGGTCTTGGGGCCGCGCAAGCTCATGCGCTGGGGCAGTGCTGCACTGCCCTGGATCTTGAAGCTGCAGCAGCGCACGCGAAGCTGATCCGCAACATACAAAAAGAAAGCCCGTCAAGCTATTGCTGACGGGCTTTCTTTTGTGCCGGCCCCGGATCTTAAACAAGACTCCTTATGGGGCTGCTCTTAATGCATGTGAGCGATGGCCTGGGCTGCTTCGGTAACCAGCTGCGGGCCGCGATAGATCAGGCCGCTGTAGATCTGCACCACGTCCGCACCTGCACGAATCTTGCTGACCGCATCTGCACCGCTCATGATGCCGCCCACACCAATAATGGGGTAGCGACTGCCCAATGCCGAGCGCAACTGGCGAATGATTTGGTTGCTGGCTTCCAGCACGGGCGCGCCGGACAGCCCGCCAGTTTCTTCGGCGTGCTGCAGGCCCTTGACGGCTTCGCGGCTGATGGTGGTGTTGGTGGCGATCACGCCATCCATGCCATGGCGCTGCAGCGTGGCCGCAATGACGCCCACTTGCTCTTCATCCAGATCGGGGGCGATCTTCACAAACACGGGCGTACGCTTGCCGTGTTCAGTCGCCAGTTGTTCGCGACGATTGGCGATAGCGCCCAGCAATGCATCCAGCGCTTCATCGCTTTGCAGCGCGCGCAGGTTCTTGGTATTGGGCGAGCTGATGTTCACCGTCACATAGTCGGCGTGGGGATAGACACCATCGAGCGCCTTGATGTAATCGCTTGTCGCCTCTTCAATGGGGGTGGTGGCGTTCTTGCCGATGTTCAGACCCAGCAGCATGGGCTGCCCCTTGGCGCGCACTTGCGAGCGACGCACATTGGCGAGGAAAGCGTCCAGGCCTTCGTTGTTGAAGCCCAGGCGATTGATCAGCGCATTCTTTTCGGGGATGCGAAACATGCGGGGCTTGGGGTTGCCGGGCTGGGGGCGGGGCGTCACGGTGCCCACTTCCACAAAGCCAAAACCCATGCCTGCCAGCGCGTCGATGCAGCGCGCGTTCTTGTCCAGGCCTGCGGCCATGCCTACGCGGTTCGGAAACTTCAGGCCGGCGAGCTCAATGGGGTCGTTGACCAATGGTTGAGCCCAGGCTTTTTGCAGCAAGGTGTTCTGGCCCTTTGCCATGAGATTCATGGTGAAGTCGTGGGCGGCTTCGGGGTCCATACCGAAAAGAAGTGGACGCGTCAGGGAGTAAGGAATAAGAGACATGGAGATAATCGCAGGATTCTCTGGATTTTCCCTCATGACGACAACTGCTGCACCTCTTACTCAAGATGAACTGAAAACTTTGGTCGGACAAGCTGCCCTGAAATATGTGGTAGCTGGCTCGATCGTGGGCGTGGGAACTGGCTCCACGGTCAATAAATTCATCGATGCTCTCGCCACAATCAAGGATCAAATCCCTGGCGCTGTCTCCAGCTCCGTGGCCAGTACCGAGCGTTTGAAGGCTCTGGGCATCAAGGTGCTCGATGCGAACGAAGTGCAGCGCTTGGCCGTGTATATCGACGGTGCGGATGAGGTCGACGGCCAAGGCTATATGGTCAAGGGTGGCGGCGCGGCGCTGACGCGCGAGAAGATTGTGGCGGCTTTGGCCGACCGCTTTGTCTGCATTGCCGATGAATCCAAGCGCGTGGAGGTGCTGGGCAATTTTCCGCTGCCCGTGGAAGTGATTCCCATGGCGGCTGCGCAGATTGCACGCCGCTTTGAAGCCATGGGCGAAGGCGTGACCGCTCAGATCCGCCTGAAGGATGGCGCACCTTTGGTGACCGACAACGGCCAGCACATTCTGGACGTGCGCGGCCTGAAGATTGCCGAGCCTCTGGCTTTTGAATCAGAAGTCAACCAATGGCCTGGCGTGGTCACTGTGGGTGTGTTTGCGCACCAGAAGGCTGCGGTCTGTCTGCTGGGTACATCGCAAGGAGTTGAGACCTTGGTGTACTAAGCCAGCGCTTTAAGCTGAGTATCCAAAAACCACTGGCATCAGTCAGTGGTTTTTTTATTGACGGCTTATCAAAAATAATAGCTTAATGCGCTTTCCACATAAGGGCTGAAGCTTGTTTATGCTGAAAAATTAAAAGCGCAGACCTGCGGGGTTGCTGGGGGTAGGCATACCAGGAGCCGGTGCAGCAGGCTGTGCAGGATTTTCGGTGTGCACTGCCGCGCGACTTGTACCAGCCTTGCTCGGTTCGGCTGGCGCAGGCGTTGTCAGAGGCTTGGGTGCTGGCGCCCGGTAGTTTGCCGGCAGTTGAGGTTGCTTGGGATAGCCTGCAGCAGTCAGATCTTGATCCCAGCTGTCGGCACTGAAACCTTTGAGGTGTTGATTGCCGATGGTGGCAAAGGGCAGGCTGTCCTGGCCGCTGAGTTTTCTCAGTGCAGAGACGTCGCTATTGCTGTCTATGGTGCGCTCGCTGAAAGGAATACCCCGGTTTTGCAGGTGTGTGCGAGCCTCGTCGCAGGGGGCACAGTCTTTGCCGGTGTAGATCGTGACAGGGTAGCGATTGGCGATCTGACGCAGTTCGTAAGGCAGCTGAAGGTTGCCGGATGAGGCTCCGGCATTTGCGCTGCTGGAGATTTCGGCGCTGGACTTTACGCTGGGGCTGATTGCACGATCTGAATAAGTAACCCGTCCATCGGGCCCAACGCTGCGATATAGGTTCTGTGCTTGGCTGGGAGCACTGGCCAATGCTGCAGCGGCAGAGATCAATGCTGCCAGCAGCAAAGTGCTGCCAGCGGAGTTTTGGGTAGCTGAATGTGGGGCTATGAAAGATCGTGGCATCTCAATCTTGATCAATGAAGGGTGGGTGGAGAGCGCAAGCGCCAAGAATCAGAGCATAGCTTGCATGGACAAGGATTGATGACAAGCCCTGGTGTGTCCTTGACTGCTTCTTCCATTGAGTCAGGCACTGTCAGTTGCAATGTGGCTGAGGCATGAAAAAAGCGCCCTTCCGGGCGCTTGTGGGCAGAGCCTTCGCTTAGACGGCTTGACTCATACCTTGGTGACGCAGCAGTGCATCGATCTGAGGTTCACGACCGCGGAAGGCCTTGAAGGATTCCATGGCCGGACGGCTGCCACCAGCTTCCAGGATGGACTCGCGGTATTTGCGGCCGGTCTCGAGGTTGGGCGAGCCGTCGGCCAGTGCAGTCTCTTCAAAGGCCGCATAGGCATCGGCACTCAGTACCTCGGCCCACTTGTAGCTGTAGTAGCCTGCTGCATAGCCGCCTGCAAAGATATGGCTGAAGGTGTGGGCCATGCGGTTGTAGGCGGGCGAGGGCAGCACAGCCACTTCGCTGCGCACCTTTTTGAGCAGAGCCATGAAGTCGTCTGCCGGGTTGTGCTCGGTATGCAGCAGCATGTCGAACAGCGCGAACTCGATCTGGCGCAGGGTTTGCATGCCGGACTGGAAGTTCTTGGCGGCAATCATCTTGTCGAACAGCGCACGGGGCAGGGCCTCGCTGGTGTCGACATGAGCGGTCATGTGCTTGAGCACATCCCATTCCCAGCAGAAGTTTTCCATGAACTGGCTGGGCAACTCAACGGCATCCCACTCCACGCCGGAGATGCCAGAGACATCGCGCTCGTTGACCTGGGTGAGCATGTGATGCAGGCCGTGGCCGGTTTCGTGGAACAGGGTGATCACATCGTCATGGGTGAGCAAGGCGGGCTTGCCATCGACGCCTGAGGCAAAGTTGCAGACCAGATGGGCCACGGGCGTTTGCAGCTGGTGCGTATCGGGGCGCATCCAGCGCGTACGTACATCGTCCATCCAGGCGCCACCGCGCTTGCCCTTGCGGGCCTGTGGGTCCAGATAGAACTGGCCGACCAGTTGCGGCCCTTGGGCGGTGGCGCGCTCGATTCGATAGAACTCCACGCAGGAATTCCACACCGGTGCTTCGTCGCGGCGAATGGAGACTTCAAACAGGGTTTCGACAATCTTGAACAGACCGGCTAGCACCTTGGGTGCAGGGAAGTATTGCTTGAGCTCCTGTTCGCTGAAGGAATAACGCGCTTCCTTGAGCTTTTCACCGATGAAAGCCCAGTCCCAGGGCTGAGGCTCAGCAATGCCCAACTCGGCCTTGGCAAAGGCGCGCAGATCGGCCACGTCCTTTTCGGCATAGGGCTTGGCGCGCTGACCCAGGTCGCGCAGGAAGGCGATGACTTGCTGAGGAGAGTCAGCCATCTTGGTTACCACCGAGACTTCGCCGAAATTCTTATAGCCCAGCAGCTTAGATTCTTCTTGGCGCAGGGCCAGGATTTCCTTCATCACTGCCGTGTTGTCAAACTTGGCAGCATCGCCTTCGGCCTGGTCGGAGGCGCGGGTAACGTAGGCGTGATAAATCTTCTCGCGCAGCGCGCTGCTTTTGGCAAACTGCATCACGGGCAGGTAGCTAGGCATCTTCAGCGTGAGCTTGTAGCCTTCTTTGCCATCGGCTTCTGCAGCAGCCTTGGCGGCGGCAATCACGTCGGCAGGCACGCCATCCAACTCGTCAATCTTGGCGTAGTAGGCAAAGGCATCAGTGGCGTCCAGCGCGTTTTCGCTGAACTTCTGCGCCAGTTCGGCAGAGCGAGCTTGAATCTGCGCAAAACGCTCCTTGGCCGCGCCTTGCAGCTCGGCACCCGAAAGCACAAAGCCGCGCATGGCGTGGACCCAGGCGGCGCGCTGCTCCTTGTTCAGACTGGTGGGGTCAATGGCCTTGTACTTGGCGTACAGACGCTCGTCGGCGCCGAGGTTGGTCCAGAACTCGGTGACCTTGGGCAGTGCTTCGTTGTAGGCGGCGCGCAGCTCGGGCGTGTCGGCCACGCTGTTGAGGTGGTTGATGGCCGACCAGGCAGTGCCCAGCTTTTCAGTGGCCACATCCAGCACGGCTGAGATGGCTTCCCATTGCGCCGGGAAGTCAGATGCCACCACGGTCTCCAGCGCCTCGCTGGCGCGGGCCAGCAAAGTGTCAATGGCGGGCGCCACATCCGCAGGCTGAATGCGGTCAAACAAGGGCAGGGAGGAGGATTCGAGAAGTGGATTGCTCATGCTGTATTAGGTGCCGGCAAGGTCTAGAAAATCAAGCGCTGCCACGGCAATGTTTTGCTATGGCAGTGATAGCGTCAGCCATTGGTCAGTAGCGCGCTCGCGGTGCTTGTGCCAGAGACAACGAGGAAGGGCCGCCCCGCACCGAGTTGTCGTCCCCCTCCCGCGAAGCGAGAGAGGGGGAAGCCGCGTAGCGGCTCAGGGGGTGTTAGCCCGCAGCGCGTTCAGCGGACTCCATGGTGTTGACCAGCAGCATGGTAATCGTCATGGGGCCGACACCACCGGGCACAGGGGTGATGTAGCCGGCGACTTCCTTGACGCCTGCGTAGTCCACATCGCCGCAGAGCTTGCCCTCGGCGTTGCGGTTCATGCCCACGTCGATGACCACGGCACCGGGCTTGACCATGTCGGCGGTCAGCACATTGACCTTGCCTACCGCCGCGACGATGACGTCGGCCTGGCGGGTCATGGCGGCCAGATCGGCCGTGCCGCTGTGCGTGACGGTGACCGTGGCGTTGGCAGCCAGCAGCATCATGGCCATGGGCTTGCCCACGATGTTGGAGCGGCCGATCACCACGGCGTGCTTGCCGCGCAGATCCTTCATGCCGATGGATTCCAGCATCTTCATGCAGCCGTAGGGCGTGCAGGCTTTGAAGCCGACTTCGCCCACCATCAGCGCACCGGCGCTGGCTACGTGAAAACCGTCCACGTCCTTGGCGGGGGAGATGGTTTCGATGACCTTGTGGTCGTCAATATGCTTGGGCAGGGGCAACTGCACCAGAATGCCGTGGATGCTGGGGTCGTTGTTCAGCGCTTCGACGCGGGCCAGCAGCTCGGCTTCAGTCATGGAGGCGTCGTACTTTTCCAGCACCGAATGAAAGCCCACGTCTTCGCAGGCCTTGACCTTGTTGCGCACATAGACCTGAGAGGCCTGGTTGTCGCCCACCAAAACGACGGCCAAGCCGGGCGTGACGCCCTTGGCCTTGAGGGCTGCTGCACGCGTGGCGACTTCCTTGCGCAGTTGTTCGGAGAGGGCTTTGCCGTCGATGATTTGGGCTGTCATTGCTGGTTTACCAATAAAAAATGCTGCTAGCCCTTGATACACAAGCACTAGCAGCTATCAAAATAGGAGTTTACTAAGGCGCTGGCCTCAATAGTGCTCCTTCAATTATCTCGCGATTGGGGCAAGCTCCAGTTTCGCGCAAGCAGTTAGTTGACGGCAGCCGCAGCTTTGGCTGCAGCGCTGGTCTGACCTTGACCCAGTGCGATCTTGAGGAGGTCGGCCACGGTGTTGGCGTTGAGCTTTTCCATGATGTTGGCGCGGTGGGCTTCCACAGTCTTGATGGAGATGCCCAGATCGTCGGCGATCTGCTTGTTCAGGCGACCCGCGACGATGCGCTCGAGCACCTGGGCTTCACGGCCTGTGAGCTTGGCCAGCAGTGCGTCACGGCTGGCAGCTTGCTGGTGGCCGGTGAAAGCCTCGCGAGCGTGATCCAGCATGCGCTCGACCAGACCCAGCAGCTCTTCCTCATTGAAAGGCTTCTGGATAAAGTCCAGCGCACCTTTTTTCATGGTGTTCACTGCCATGGGCACGTCGCCGTGGCCGGTGATGAACACGATAGGCAGAGGTGACTTTCGCTCGATCAGGCGGTCTTGCAGTTCCAGACCAGTCATGCCGCCCATGCGGATGTCTACGATCAGGCAGGCCACTTCGCGGGGGTCGTAACGTGACAGAAAGGTCTCGGCGGAGTCAAAGCAGCGGACGCGATAGTCCTTGCCTTCCAGCAGCCATTGCAGGGAATCACGGACTGCCTCGTCGTCGTCAACTACGTAAACAGTACCTTTTTTGGGAATCAAACTCATGCAATCGTCCTCTTTATGGGTTCGCTTGTCGTGGTGAGTGTTGTTGTCTCCACACCCGTTGCCAACGGCAGCCAGAACGAGAACCGGCAACCAGTGACCTCGGTTCCATTGTAGAGGTTCTCGGCGTGCATTCGACCTTGGTGGGACTCAACAATGGATCTGCAAAGGTTCAGGCCAATGCCCATGCCTTCACTTTTGGTGGAAAAAAAGGCTTCAAACAGGTGCTCCAGCACTTCTGGCGGCAGGCCCTTGCCCGTGTCTTCCACCGTGAATTCCACGCCCTGCAGGCCTTCAAACATTTGAGGGCGTACGCGCAATTCCACATTTCGCTGGCCCAGCGGACGACCCGATATGTCAATGGACTCCGCACTATTTTTCATCAAGTTGATGAGGACCTGCTCGATGAGAATGGCATCGGCCATTACTGGCGGCATGCGCTCGGCAATATGCGAGCTCAGCTGGACATTGCGCCTGCGCAGCTCGATGCCGGCCAGCTCAAGCGCTTCGCTGACCATCTCATCGACTTGCGCCAGCATGCGATTGGGCTCGCTCTTTTTCACAAAGGAGCGAATGCGCTGAATGATCTGTCCTGCGCGCTGGGCTTGGTGAGCCGTTTTTTCCAGTGCAAACTTCATCTGCTCCGGTGTGAGCGTGCCGTTTTCCAGGCGAGTCAGCATGCCGGAGCTGTAGTTGCTGATGGCGGTCAGAGGCTGGTTGAGTTCGTGGGCCACGCTGGAGGCCATCTCCCCCATGGTGATGAGGCGGCTGGCGGTCTGGGCTTTTTCGGCCTGGGCCGCAGCCTGCTCTTCGGCCAGGCGGCGCTGAGTGATGTCGGTGGCAATCACCATCTGAGCCAGGCGTCCGTCCACCCAGCTCAGATAGCGGGAGCGTACTTCCAGCCATTTCCCCAGGCTGGGGACAAAGATTTCGGCATTCTCACTACGTGACTCGGTGATGGAGCCAGTCGGCAGCCCCATCAGGCCATCTTCATCCTCAGCCTCTGGCTGGCGACGCAGCGGCAGTTTTCCAGCCTGAGCCACCAGCTGCAGATGTCCTTCGGTATGCGAGCCAAACCACTGACGATAGAGCTTGTTGGCAAACAGCAGCTCTGCACTGCCCAAAGGTGCTACGGAAACAGAAGCATCCAGCGCTTCCAGCACAATGGTAAATCGCTCATAGGATGCAGAAAGCTGCTCGCGGATACGGTTGGGCTCCGTGATGTCGGTCATCGACGACATCCAACCGGTGTGCTGACCATGGGCATCAATCAAGGGCGAGACATACAGGCGGGCATCAAACAAGGAGCCGTTCTTGCGCTTTACTCGCACCTGGAAGCCGCCGACGATGGTTTTGCCTGAAAGCTCCTCGCGCAGTTGCGAGTGCAGATTGTCGTAATCGTTATCGGGCCAGTAAGAGTAGGGCGGTACCTGACCTACCAGCTCTTTTTCACTCCAGCCTGTCATCTGGCAGAAGGCGGCATTCACATAGGTAATGCGGCCATTCAGGTCCAAGGCACGCATGCCGGTCAGCACGGAGTTCTCCATGGCGCGGCGGAAGTTGGTCTCGGCCACCAGAGCTTCTTGGGCGCGCTGGCGGCGCCGTGTATGACGCCAAGTGGCCAGCAGCAACCAGGACGTCATGGCTGACAGAGTGCCCACCAGCCAGAACAGGCCGCTACCCACCACACCCAGTGAAGTGCGATAGGCCTGAGCGCGCATGACAAGTGCCGTCCCGACAGGGGATACAGGCACTTCGTACTCATTGGCAATGGCACGCCAGTGCAGCAGATCGCTCGGTGTTTTACGCGGTGTCAGTGGGGAGCCTGCCAGCACTTGACCGTCGGTGTCACGCATGGTGATGGCGTAGCGGGCCATGACTTCTGTGGGCGTTCCATAGCGCAGCAGGCTATCGACTGAAAATTCAGCCAGTAACTCGCCCAAGTAACGGTTGTTGTTGCTGATGGGGACGTGCAATTGCAGCAAGGGAGGCAACTCATCGGGCTGAATCGTTTCCTGCACGTAGATGGGCTGCAGCATCTCTCGGGCTTGCTCGTAGGCCTGCAAGGTCTGGCCCCGGTGCAGGCCTTCTCCCACGACGCGTAACTGATCGGTGGCCACGGTAGGCGCAGACTGGCTGTAGACCACTTGGCGCTTGTCGTTGACCCAGGAAACAGATTGCAACTCTGGGTACTGGTTGATCAAGGTTTCCGTTCGGGCCTCAAAATCTGCCTTGCGTACTTCGCGGTTGCCCAGGTCGCGTGCCATGCGCATGAGTTGCTCTTGACGCTCCAGCAGGCGCAGACGTACGCGTTGCTGGGCATATTCCACGTCGCGGCGCAGTGCTTCTTGCTCACGATCCACTTCTTCCGTGCGCAAATACCAGAACGAGGCAATGATTGCAGCCATGAACATCAGCACTGCCGCCAGGGGTGCCAGGGCCGCATAGCGGTCTTGCCTGGTTGGAGAGAGGCTGCGCCACCAGCTGCGCCACCAGCGCACAGGAGATGCAACAGATTGCACGCTTTTTACGACCTCTTGTTCCCGTTCTTGATTGCTTGTTTGCATACCGAGAGTGTAGGGGAGAGACCCAGTGGAATCTGCGACTATTTCTGTCGCGTAGAAGACAATTTTCAGAGCCTTCTCTGTATGTGCATTTGCAACATTTTTTTATATAGTGAAATCACAAAGCATAATTTGAAATTCAAAAAAAATGTGCGAAACTTGCCAGCGATCGACACAGTGAATCGGTTTAATCCGGGGAGCACCCGAAGGTGCTGTGCCCTGCATTCAGGTGAGGTGGCATTCACTGCCAGCGCCTGATGCAGCACTCACTGCTTCGGTGAAAAGCTACCCCTCTCTCGAAGGAGACACTTAAAAATGACAGCTCAGACTGATCCCCAAGGCGCTGGCCTGCCTGCCGGCCTGGACCAACAAGAATCGCGCGAGTGGATGGATGCCCTCTCGGCGGTGATCGACCGTGAAGGCGCAGACTACGCTCACAAGCTGATCGAAGAACTGCTGGAACATGCACGCCAGAACAGCGTGGACATGCCGTTCTCTGCCAACACCGGCTATGTGAATACCATTGAGGTTGACCAAGAGGCCAAGTGCCCCGGCAACCTGGAGCTGGAAGGCCGCCTGCGCGCCTACATGCGCTGGAACGCCATGGCCATGGTGGTCAAGGCCAACCGCCTGCACCCCGCTGACGGTGGTGATCTGGGTGGTCACATCGGCTCTTTCGCTTCGCTGGCCAATATGTTTGCGGCCGGCTTCAACCATTTCTGGCACGCCGAGAACGAAAACCACGGCGGTGACTGCCTGTACATCCAGGGTCACGTCTCGCCCGGTATCTATGCCCGCGCCTACCTGGAAGGTCGTATCTCCGAAGAGCAGTTGCTGAACTTCCGCCAGGAAGTGGACGGCAAGGGTCTGTCGAGCTACCCCCACCCCAAGCTGATGCCTGACTTCTGGCAGTTCCCCACGGTGTCCATGGGCCTTGGCCCGCTGATGGCCATCTATCAGGCTCGCTTCCTGAAGTACTTGCACGCACGCGGCATTGCCAACACTGAAAACCGCAAGGTCTGGGTGTTCTGTGGCGACGGTGAAATGGACGAAGTGGAGTCCCTGGGCGCGATCGGCCTGGCTTCGCGTGAGAAGCTGGACAACCTGGTCTTTGTCATCAACTGCAACCTGCAGCGTCTGGATGGCCCTGTGCGCGGCAACGGCAAGATCATCCAGGAGCTGGAAGGCGAATTCCGCGGCTCTGGCTGGAACGTCATCAAGCTGATCTGGGGCAAGGGCTGGGACGAGCTGCTGGCCAAGGACAAGGACGGCGTGCTCAAGAAGATCATGATGGAGTGCAACGACGGCGACTATCAGGCTTTCAAGGCCAACGATGGTGCCTTCGTGCGCAAGAACTTCTTCGGTCGCGATCCTCGCGCTCTGAAGATGGTCGAGCACATGAGCGACGACGAGATCTGGAACCTGCGCCGTGGCGGCCACGATTCTCAGAAGGTCTACGCGGCCTTCCATGAGGCCAACACCTCTAAGGGTCAGCCCACCGTGCTGCTGGTCAAGACTGTCAAGGGCTTTGGCATGGGCAAGATCGGTGAAGGCAAGAACAACGTTCACCAGACCAAGAAGCTGAGCGACGAGGACATCAAGGCCTTCCGCGACCGTTTCAACATCCCAATCCCCGACAGCCAGATTGCGGATATCCCTTTCTACAAGCCTGCCGATGACACGCCTGAAATGCGTTATCTGCATGAGCGCCGCAAGGCGCTGGGTGGCTACCTTCCACACCGCCGTCAGGAAGCCGACGAGAAGTTCACCGCTCCTTCGCTGGACACCTTCAAGGCCATTCTGGAGCCCACACCTGAAGGTCGTGAAATCTCCACGACCCAGGCCTATGTGCGTTTCCTGACGCAGCTGCTGCGCGACAAGAACATCGGCCCCCGTGTGGTGCCCATCCTGGTGGACGAGGCCCGTACCTTTGGTATGGAAGGCCTGTTCCGTCAGATCGGTATCTACAACCCCGCTGGTCAGCAATACACCCCGGTCGACAAGGACCAGGTGATGTACTACCGCGAAGACAAGGCTGGTCAGATCCTGCAGGAAGGCATCAACGAAGCCGGCGGCATGTCCAGCTGGATCGCTGCGGCCACCAGCTACAGCCATAGCAACCGGGTCATGATCCCGTTCTATGTGTACTACTCGATGTTTGGCTTCCAGCGCATTGGCGATCTGGCCTGGGCAGCGGGCGATCTGCAAGCGCGCGGCTTCCTGCTGGGCGGCACTTCCGGTCGCACCACGCTGAACGGCGAAGGTCTGCAGCACGAAGACGGTCACAGCCACATCCTGGCCAACACCATTCCTAACTGCGTCTCCTACGACCCCACCTTCGCTCACGAAGTGGCAGTCATCATGCAAGACGGTCTGCGCCGCATGGTGCAGAACCAGGAAAACATCTTCTACTACATCACCCTGCTGAACGAGAACTACCCCATGCCTGGCCTGCAAGCCGGCACGGAAGAGCAGATCCTCAAGGGCATGTACATGGTCAAGCCTGGCCAGAAGGTTCCCGAGAGCGGCCTGCGCGTTCAGTTGCTGGGCTCCGGCACCATCCTGCGCGAATCCTTCTTCGCACAAGAGCTGCTGGAAAAGGACTGGGGCGTTGCTGCCGACGTCTGGAGCTGCCCATCGTTCAACGAACTGACCCGCGAAGGTCAGGACGTGGATCGCTTCAACCTGCTGCACCCCATGGAAACCGCCAAGGTTCCATTCGTGGCCCAGCAGCTGGCGGCCCACCCCGGTCCTGTGGTTGCTTCGACCGACTACATGAAGGCCTACGCCGAGCAGATTCGCCCCTTCATGCCCAAGGGCCGTACCTACAAGGTGCTGGGTACCGACGGCTTCGGTCGTTCGGACTTCCGCTCCAAGCTGCGCGAGCACTTTGAGGTGAACCGTCACTACATTGTCGTGGCTGCTCTGCGCGGTCTGGCCGATGAAGGCAAGATCAACGCGACCACCGTGGCCGAAGCGATCAAGAAGTACGGTATCAACACCGACAAGATCAACCCGCTGTACGCCTAAGAACGGGAGATATCGAACATGGCATTGACAGACATCAAAGTCCCCGACATTGGCGACTTCTCCGAAGTTGGCGTGATCGAAGTGCTGGTCCAGGTGGGTGACACCATCAAGGTCGAGCAGTCCCTGCTGACCGTGGAGTCCGACAAGGCCTCCATGGAGATCCCCTCCAGCCACGCTGGCGTGGTCAAAGAGGTCAAGGTCGCGCTGGGCGACAAGGTCAAGGAAGGCTCCGTGATCGTGGTGCTGGAAACCGCTGACGCGGCTGCCGCACCGGCTCAGGCCGCTGCTCCTGCCCTCGTGGCCGAAGCACCGGTATCTGCACCTGCACCGGTGGCTGCTCCAGTTGCAGCACCCGTAGCCGCAGCACCTGCAGCTTCGTCCACCGTGGACCTGAAGATCCCCGATATCGGTGACTTCAAGGACGTGGCTGTGATCGAGATGCTGGTCAAGGTGGGCGACACCGTGACCGTCGAGCAATCGCTGTTCACCGTGGAGTCCGACAAGGCGTCGATGGAAATCCCATCGCCAACGGCTGGCACCATCACTGCGCTAACCATCAAGCTGGGCGACACCGTCAACATCGGTGACGTGGTCGGTCAGATCACGGTGCAGGGCGCTGCGCCCGCAGCCGCTCCTGTGCAAGCTGCCGCTCCCGTGGCTGCACCCGCTCAGGCCGCTGCTCCCGTTGCCGCAGCCCCCGTGGCTGCTTCGGCTCCGGTTGCTGCACCTGCTGCGCACAACCCCACCGTGGCTCCTTCGGGCCAGCTGCCCCACGCATCGCCTTCCGTGCGCAAGTTTGCGCGTGAGCTGGGCGTGCCTCTGGCGGAAGTCAAGGGTTCGGGCAACAAGGGCCGCATCACGGCTGACGACATTCAGGCATTCACCAAGTCGGTGATGGCCGGTGCCGTGCAGACGCTGGCGCAGCAAGCCTCCGCTCCCAAGTCTGCTGGCGGCAACGTCGGCGGCCTGGAAGTGCTGGCATGGCCCAAGGTCGACTTCGCCAAGTTTGGCCCTGTCGAGCGCAAGGACCTGTCGCGCATCAAGAAGATCTCGGGCGCCAACCTGCATCGCAACTGGGTGATGATCCCCCACGTCACCAATAATGACCTGGCCGACATCACCGAGCTGGAAGCCTTCCGCGTGTCCACCAATGGTGAGCAGGCTAAGGCCAAGAGCGACGTCAAGGTGACCATGCTGGCCTTCGTCATCAAGGCTGTGGTGGCTGCGCTGAAGAAGTTCCCCGAGTTCAACGCCTCTCTGGACGGCGACACCCTGGTCTACAAGCAGTACTTCAACATCGGCTTTGCCGCTGACACACCGAACGGCCTGGTCGTTCCCGTGCTCAAGGACGCCGACAAGAAGGGCATTCTGCAGATCAGCCATGAAATGGGCGAGCTGGCCAAGAAGGCCCGCGATGGCAAGCTGGGCGCTGCAGACATGCAAGGCGGCTGCTTCTCCATCTCGTCGCTGGGCGGCATTGGTGGCACCGACTTCACGCCTATCGTGAATGCGCCTGAAGTGGCCATTCTGGGCCTGTCCAAGTCCAGCATGCAGCCCGTGTGGGACGGCAAGGCCTTCCAGCCTCGCCTGATGCTGCCTCTGTCCCTGTCGTACGACCACCGCGTCATCGACGGTGCAGCCGCTGCACGCTTCAACGCCTACCTGGGCGCTGTGCTGGCCGACTACCGCCGCATCCTGCTCTAAGCCGCTGAAAGGCAGGCCGATTTTTAGTGAAATCGGCCTGTAGCGCTTATCTGAACTGCGCAAGCAGCTATCTTTTTAGATACATTGCGCTTCACCTTGCCAGCCTGTTCAGTCAGTTAGCGACATGAGTGAGATGAAGAACCTGAGACAGCACCCCATCGAGCATCTGCGTGGCGTCATCCCCGGCATCCGGCCTTTTCCGGATGCGGCCGACGTCTTCGCCGAGCCGGTCGAGAAGTACGCGCGGCACCTGCTGCCGCTCGTCACCATCGATCTGGCGCTGCTCGATGACGCCTGGAGCGGGCCGATTCATCTCGTCGCTCCTTGCGAGCCCTATGAAGGGCAAGTGGGCGAGTGGGGCGGTGAAGAGTTCGGTAATGCGCTGCTCAAGCCCGACTGGCTGGCTTTCAAGCTGAACGACGCAGGCAAATACGAGCTGCTGGGCGACTGGCGCTACTTCATGCTGGAGCAGCAACACGCGGAGTGGGCAGAGAAAAATTCCAGTTGGCGCGAGGTGCGCGACATGCACCGTGAGCTGGTCAAACTGGGCGGCGAGCCGCCGTTTGAACTGCACCACGAAGCCAAATACTCGTGGAACGACATCATGGAGCTGCATTACGCGCTTCAGCATGCGATCTATGAGCAGGCCAAGCAGGACTTTCTGGCTAATGGCTGGAACGCTGCCAAGCCCTGGGATGACGCTGCTGAAGTGGCCAAGCTGCCTTTGTATGAGCCGGGCACCGATTGCTACGACTCGACCAATGGCCGCTACCTGCTCGGCGTGTTGGGCGGGCCGGCGTGGGGTGGTAACTGGAGCAATCTGACCAATCCGCTGCTCAGCGGCATTGGCACCGACGATGGCATTCACCCCATCCACCCGGAAACGGGCGCGCCCTTTGAGTTCATCACCAGCACCTATGCCAATGAATTCACCGGCAGCGACTGCGAAATTCTGCTGTTCTACGAGCCTCAAAGCCGCACCGTGCTGCAGACCTTTGATTGGAGCTAAGGCGTCATCGTCCGGCTTCAAACCGAGAAAAACCGTTTTTGCTGTCTGATGCTTCAGGCAGCACAGAGACAAAAACCAAGATAGGAGCGCATATGAGCCTCATCGATATCAAGGTACCTAACATCGGCGACTTCGCCGAAGTGGGCGTGATTGAACTGCTGGTCAACCCCGGCGATACCGTGTCCGTGGACCAGTCCCTCATCACCGTGGAGTCCGACAAGGCTTCCATGGAAATTCCTAGCAGCCACGCTGGCGTGGTGAAGGAAATCAAGGTCAAGGTCGGCGACAAGGTTGCCGAAGGCTCCATCGTGCTGTCGCTGGAAGCGGCTGCCGATGCGGCTGCAGCTCCTGAAAAAGAAGCTGCCTCCGTACCAGCTACAAGCAATTCAGCATCAAACAATGCTGGAAACGTTGCTGCACCAGCGCAGGCAGCTTCTACTCCTGTAGCGGCGCCCACACCTGCTCCCGTGGCCAGCAACTTTGCCGGCACCGTGGACATGGACTGCGACGTGGTCGTCATCGGTGGTGGCCCTGGCGGTTACTCCGCAGCTTTCCGCGCTGCCGACCTGGGCCTGAAGGTCGTGCTGGTCGAGCGTTACGCAACGCTGGGCGGCGTGTGCCTGAACGTGGGTTGCATCCCCTCCAAGGCGCTGCTGCACGTGGCCGCTGTGATGGACGAGGTCAAGCACCTGGAAGTGGCGGGCGTGAAGTTCGCTGCTCCTGAAGTGAATATCGACCAACTGCGTGGCCACAAGGAAAAGGTCATCGGCAAGCTGACCGGCGGTCTGGGCCAGATGGCCAAGATGCGCAAGGTCACCGTCGTGCGCGGCTACGGCAACTTCGTGTCTGCCAACCACCTCGAAGTGGAAGAAACCACGGGTGAAGGCCAGGACAAGACCGGCAGCAAAAAGGTCGTTCAGTTCAAGAACGCCATCATCGCTGCAGGCTCGCAAGCCGTGCACCTGCCCTTCATGCCTAAGGACCCGCGCGTGGTCGATTCCACCGGCGCGCTGGATCTGAAGGAAGTGCCCAAGCGCATGCTGATTCTGGGCGGCGGCATCATCGGCCTGGAAATGGGCACCGTCTACAGCACCCTTGGCGCACGCCTGGACGTGGTGGAAATGATGGATGGCCTGATGCAAGGCGCTGACCGCGATCTGGTCAAGGTCTGGCAGAAGATGAACGCGCCGCGCTTTGACAACATCATGGTCAACACCAAGACCGTGGGTGCCGAAGCCACGCCCGAAGGCATCAGGGTCTCGTTCGCTCCTGCCAAGGACGGCGTCACCGTGCCCGAACCCCAGACCTACGACCTGGTTCTGCAAGCCGTGGGCCGCACGCCCAACGGCAAGAAGATCAGCGCCGACAAGGCTGGCGTGGCCGTGACCGATCGCGGTTTCATCGAAGTCGATATCCAGATGCGCACCAACGTGCCCAACATCTTCGCCATCGGTGACATCGTGGGCCAGCCCATGCTGGCACACAAGGCCGTGCACGAAGCGCACGTGGCCGCTGAAGTCATCGCTGGCGAGCTGCAGGGCAACAAGGAACTGGCTGCTGCCGCTTTCAATGCTCGCGTGATCCCATCGGTCGCCTACACCGACCCCGAAGTGGCATGGGTGGGCCTCACTGAAGACCAGGCCAAGGCACAAGGCATCAAGGTCAAGAAGGGCCTGTTCCCCTGGGCCGCCTCCGGCCGCGCCATCGCCAACGGCCGCGACGAAGGCTTCACCAAGCTGCTGTTTGATGACTCCCCCGAAGCCCACGGCCATGGCCGCATTCTGGGCGGCGGCATGGTCGGCACGCACGCTGGCGACATGATCGGAGAAATCGCCCTGGCCATCGAAATGGGCGCCGACACCGTGGACATCGGCAAGACCATCCACCCCCACCCCACGCTGGGCGAAAGCATTGGCATGGCGGCGGAAGTGGCTCACGGTTCCTGCACGGATGTGCCTCCCGCACGAAAGTAAGCGTGAAGATCAGGTCTTCGGGCCTGTTCAAAACAAAGGCAGCCTTCGGGCTGCCTTTGTTTTTAAGCGAAATAATTAAATTTCAATAGGCCAACGATTGATAGCCCATTCAGATATTTCCTTTGATCTTGCAATTAAGGATTCTTCATTCCAGAGAAGGTATTTTTCAGGAACATCTCTTGTTGACTGGCGGATTCAAATGTGAAGTGCAACACCCTTGAATTCAATGGATGAGGGTGGAGTGCTGGGGAGAGTTGATCAGTAGCTCTCGATAAACCGACAGCGGTGATCGTACCCCAAGGCCCTTGCGAGGGCGGTTGTTGATTTCATCAGCAATCGCATCGAGTTGCTCTTGGCTGTAGATGCTCAGATCCATGCCTTTGGGCAGGTACTGGCGCACCAAGCCATTCATGTTCTCGTTGGAGCCACGCTGCCACGGGCTGTGTGGGTCACAGAAGTACACCGCCACGCCCGTGTTGGCGGTCAATTGCTTGTGTAGCGCCATCTCCTTGCCCTGGTCGTACGTCATGCTTTGGCGCATGGGCTGCGCAATGCCCAGCAGCTTATCTGTAAAGGCTTGCATGACATTGGCTGCACTGGCTGGTTTGAACGCAGGCAACTTGACCAGCATGAGCAGTCGGCTGGTGCGCTCGACCAAGGTGCCTACGGCACTTGCATTGCCAGCACCCTTGATGAGGTCACCTTCCCAATGCCCTGGGAACTGCCGATCCTCAACTTCAGGCGGACGTACGTGGATGCTGAGCATGTCTGGGATCTGTCCACGACGATCCTGTCCTTTGCTACGGGGCAGCCGTTTGTTGTGAGCATGGCGCAAAGTGGCAATCAATTCCTTGCGCAACTCACCCACGGGCTGGGCATAGATGCAGTTGTAGATGGTTTCGTGCGACACGCGTAGCTCATGGCCTTTGGGGTACAGGCGTGCAAGTGTCAGCGCAATTTGCTCTGGTGACCAACGCAAACGCAAGAAATGCAATACCAAGAACCACAAGATCCCTTGTGAATGAAGCTTGGGATCAGATCTTGTGCTGCGTCTTCTGTAAAGCCACTGCTGTTGCGCTTGCCTGCTGGCATATCCATCGCTGGATACTGAGTTGCGAGCAATCTCACGGCTGACGGTGCTGGCACTGCGCCCTAGCAAACGCGCAATGCTGCGTACGCTATGACGCTGCAGCAGCAAACTGGCTATGGTGACTCTGTCTTCTGGTTGAAGTTGGCGATAGGACGAACGACTTGCTGACATCTGCTGACCTTAACGGTTGCAGGTGTTGCACTTCACATTTGAATCCGCCGTGCTTGCCTCTCATGCGATTGAGCTTGATTTGATTGATATTTTGATTTGACTGATTTCAGCTTTTTCTCAAAAAAAGCGGTGGATAGAGGCAGCTATGTCAAACCATAGCTCCGACTTCTCCCAACCTCTGAATGCGGCTTGAGTTCGTTTGACTGGGCGGAGGCCCCGATAAGCGAAGGCGCTTGCGCCTCGCGACCGGAAAACACGGTGCTGCCGGGGCAAGCCAGTAGCGGCAGTTGGGTGAGTTAGGAAGCAAGCGCAAAGAATACTTTTGATAGCTGCCAGTGATTGATGGATAAGCGCTGGCACCTATTTCGCCTTGATCTTTTGGCGTGGATGGCAGAGTCAGTTTGTTGATTAATTTCCCGATCGGTAAATATCTCTCTGTGTTTGCAGTGAAACAGCAGAATATTTCCTGATCGGGAAATATTGAAAGCCTTGCTTCCCACTGCACGGTCTTGCACCGACTGAAGCAGGACGAAGCAGGGCTTGGCAGAAGAGGCTGCGCTCAAGCCTTCTTCAAGAACTCGGATTTGAGGATGAAGGGGCCTTGATCGGTCTTGCAGTCCACGTCGTGGTCGCCGTTGTCATACAGCAGGCGTATGCCCTTGATCTTGGTGCCTTTCTTGATCACGGTCGAAGAGCCCTTGACCTTCAGGTCCTTGACCAGCAGCACGCTGTCGCCGTCGGTCAGTGGTGTGCCGTTGGCATCTTTGATGGTGCGCTGGTTGCTCTCTTCGTCATCAGCGGTATTGGCGTGGGCAGACCATTCATGGGCGCAATCGGGGCAGATCAGCAGTTCGCCATCGGGGTAGGTGTTGTCCAGGCCGCACTGGGGGCAGGAGGGCAAAGTGGTAGGGCTCAAGGCGTCGCTTTCATTCAAAAAAACGACAAGGGTAGCCTGTACGCATTAGTGGCAGGCCGGGGTGCGGTTTGAGCCTGGCGTTGCAGCGGCATCAACATGCACCTTTTTCAATATTTTGATAGCTTTCAGCGCATGTCCCATAAGGGCTGAGGGCTGCTTTTGTACTTATTTTGAGGAAGGCGAGGGTGGCATGCGCTTGTCATGGGGTTGAGAGTGCTCAGACGCATTTCTGAACAGCCTGGGCAGAGCCTGCCTCTGGCCCTCTCTCTTATTCGTACTCGAACTCGGCGCGGTAGTCGTCCGGGTTGATGCCTTCCGCACGCAGCGGCTCTACCAGGCGAAAACGCGTGATCTTGGCCGAGGCAGTGATATAGCCTTTGATGACCCATTCCTGTGTGACGGGGCTGTGGGCCTCGGCGGCCAGTTGCTCGATGACGCGTGTGGTCTTGCGCCGCGCCAGCATGCGAAACAGCGCGGGCACATGGGCCAGCAGGCGCTTGAGCAGGTCTTCGGCATCCGGCAGCCATTCGCCCTGCTTGGGCAGCTCGGGGACAAAGCCCCACTCATCTTCACTGAGGGCGCGCCACAGCACGATGGCATGGCCGTCGGCATCGCTTACACAGGCCATTTCTTCCAGTTGTGGCGTTTTCATGGGGGCGTAGCGCGAAGCGGCTCCGGCTGCCAGTAGCGCGCCATAAGCCGCCGTCACGTCGCTGACCTGCAGGCGCAGCGAGACGGACGACTCCACCTTTTGCACTTGCAGCAGGCGCAATGTGGCGCTGCCGGTATCCATGTCCACAAAGCCGTCGCCGCGCTGCACTGCGGTAAAGCCCATGACATCTCCCCACAAGGCGGCACTTGCGTCCAGTGCGGTCACGGGCACGATCAGATGGCTGATTCCAAAAAACATAGCAGGCTTCGCGCAGTGGGAAAGGGCTGCAATGATAAATCGCCATGATTGTCAGAGGTGGGTGCGCTGGCAATGCAGGCTTTTCTGTTCTGCCTTATCTGTGCCGCCAAGACGATTGAGGAATAGGCGCGATGTGGTTTTTCGTGGAAAGTCTAAAATACTGTATAAATAAACAGTCATCAATGATTTTGCTCAGGCAAAGCATCCGCCGCTTCTATGCAACTTATTGCCAAACTCAGCATCCTTGCCGATGCCGCCAAGTACGACGCCAGCTGTGCTTCCAGTGGCGTCAAGGGGCGCAACTCCATCGGTGGCAAAGGCATGGGCTCATCCGAGGGCATGGGCATTTGTCACAGCTATGCGCCGGACGGACGCTGCATCTCGCTGCTCAAGATACTGCTGACCAACTTCTGCATCTACGACTGCCGCTATTGCATCAACCGCAAAAGCTCGAACGTGCAGCGCGCGCGCTTCACGGCAACTGAGGTGGTGAAGCTGACGCTGGACTTTTATCGCCGCAACTGCATAGAAGGCCTGTTTCTGTCCAGCGGCATCATCCAGTCCAGCGACTACACGATGGAACAACTGGTGGAGGTGGCCCGCAGCCTGCGCGAAGACCATGACTTTCGTGGCTATATCCATCTCAAGACGATTCCTGACGCCGCGCCGGAGTTGCTGGAGCTGGCGGGCCGCTATGCCGACCGGCTCAGCATCAATATCGAGCTGCCCACCCAGCAAGGCCTGAGTCAATTGGCACCCGAGAAAAATGCGGCGCAAATTCAGTCCGCCATGGGTGATGTGGCCCGGCATATAGCGACAGCCCGGCAAGAGAGACAGGAACAGGCCGCGCATGCCGTGGTTTCCCTGCCCAAGCAGCGCGTGCGCCGCGCCAAACCGCCGCGCTATGCACCGGGCGGACAGAGCACGCAGATGATTGTGGGGGCCGATGGCGCGAGCGATGCGGCTATTTTGTGCACCAGCAGCGACCTCTACCAAGGCCCGCGCTTGCGGCGCGTGTACTACTCGGCGTTCAGCCCCATCCCCGATGCATCGTCCGACTTGCCCCTGCAGGCCCCGCCGCTGCTGCGCGAGCACCGGCTGTACCAGGCCGACTGGCTCATGCGCTTTTATGGCTTTGCACACCAGGAAATCGTCTTGCCGGACAGCGGCGGCATGCTTGATTTGGAGGTGGACCCCAAGCTGGCCTGGGCTTTGGCGCATCGTCAGCACTTCCCGGTCAACCTCAATCGCGCGCCCAAGGAGTGGCTCTTGCGCGTGCCCGGCCTAGGAGTGCGCAGCGTGCAGCGGCTATTGATGTCGCGCCGCGTGCGCAGTCTGCGGCTGGCGGATTTGCAGCAACTGCGTATTGCCACGGCCAAGGTGCTGGCCTTTGTGGAGCTGGCTGACTACCATCCGCGCAGCGCGGAGCTGGAAAGTCCGTTGCTGCGTCAGCAACTGCTGCAACGCATGAGCGATGGGGTGGTTCAAAAAAAGCATAGCGGTATGTGCTTGCCGGATATGGGCTTGGGCACGAAACCGACTCAACTCTCATTGTTCGATGGGGTGTGAGTCATGACTGGTTTGGCTTCGCACTCGCACTCGCACTCACGCGCGCAGTCTGACGGAACCGACTTTCTGGTGATTGAGCTGGCCCAGCCCGACGATTTCGACGGTTTTAGGCAAGCGGCGCGCGTGTTGCTGGCTTTGGGCGTTCAGCCCCATGCCGTGCGTTGGCGCTGGTGTGCGCCCTGGTCGCGGCAAATGCAGGCGCAGGATTTGTTTGCCTCTGATGGCGCTGGCAGCGTGGCGGGCAGGGCGTTGACGCCTGATGAACTCGATCAGATACCCCTGCCACCTACGGCAGCGCTGCGCTTGGGGCGCACGCAGCTGTCCACCTTGCGGCTGGCCTGCTGTCATGAGCGCGAAGGGCGGTTTGCGCTGTGTTACCGCTGGCTGTACAGATTGCAGGCTCAGGCCATGCTTCGCCATGATGCGCTGGATAGCGACTGGCGTGAAATTGAACGCTTGGCCAAGGCTGTGGGGCGCGAGATTCACAAAATGCATGCCTTTGTGCGTTTCAGGCCGCTTCAGCTGGGCGATGCAGGGCAGGTCGGGCAAGCGCGTGATATTCCAATTGATATGCAAACCGATACACAAGTCGATCTGCAAGTCGATCTGCAAGTCGATATGCAAATTGCCTGGTTCGAACCCGAGCACCATGTGCTGCGTGCAGCCTCTGGCTTTTTCCGGCGGCGCTTTCCCAATATGCGCTGGGCCATTTTGACGCCACACTGCAGCGTGTTCTGGGATCTGGAGCAGCTGCAGATGGCTGCGGGCTGCACGGCCGACCAGGCACCAGGGCCGGACGAGGGGGAGCAACTGTGGCTCAGCTATTACCGTGCCACCTTTAATCCGGCGCGCCTGAAAGAGCATGCCATGCAGCGCGAGATGCCACGCAAATACTGGAAAAACCTGCCGGAAGCTGCGCTGATCAGTGAACTGATTGCTGGTGCACGCGGGCGCACCCAGCGCATGTTGGCCCCTGAGTAGCGCCCTGGCTGCCTCGTGCAGGATAAAAGCAAAGCTGACAGCAAGATTTGCTGCTTTGCAGCATGCCACTATCATGGCTTCAGTGGTTGGTGTGGATGCGACTCAGTCTCAGCCTGAGGTTGTGGCTCAGAGGCATTGCACAGCACATCGTAGTTGGCCGCCTGCGCTAAGCAGGCTTCAGGCCGGCTCTCGCTGGTGTTGCGTGGACAGGGACAGGGACCGGGCTTTTGCTACCGTCTGTTTCCTGAGAGGACCATCCTGAATGGCCTGATCGCTCCCTTGCAACGCTGACTGAATCGAGTTCGAGGCGTGCGTGAGTGCGCCTTGGCATTGAGACAGGAAAGGGCATGGATGCTGCATGGATCGCAAACCATTCTGAACTGGTGTCTGCTGGTGACAGCGGCTGCACTGCTTGGGCATTGGGTTCACCGTAGTTCGGGATTTCCGCGTGTGCTGGGCTATACCGTGGTCGGGCTGGCCGCTGGTTGGCTCACCAGCAGCATGGGTTGGGACGATTTGCCCTGGCCTTTGCAGGGTGGCACGGCGCTGATGCTGGAGCTGGCTGTAGGTATCAGCTTGCTGCTGGCGGCCTCTCAGGTGTCGATGTCCTGGCTGCGGCGCCAGCCCTGGTTGCTGCTGCAAAGCTTGGGGGAGTCTCTGCTGGCACTGACGTTGACCACAGGAGTGCTGCTGGCGCTGGACTGTAGCTGGGCCGTGTCTCTGGCGGTGGGGGCCGTGACCATGGCGGCATCGCCCGCCGTGCTGCTGCGCATTGCACATGATTTGAAGGCACGCGGCGCGGTGACTGACCGCAGCCTGCTGCTGGCCACACTGAGTGCCATGTTGTCACTTCTGGTAGTGCTCAGCCTGAGCTTGATGATGAAGCCCGACGCCGAGGGCGGTCTGGTATTTTCAGCAGCCCACCTGCTGGACTGGGCATATTCCTTGCTGCTGAGCCTGGTTTGGGGTGGTTTGTTGACGGCTGCGCTATGGCCGGTGCTGCGCTGGCAGTCTTCGCGTAGCGACTCTGCGGCGCTCTATCTGCTGGCAGCTTTGACGGCCGTGTCGATTCTGGCTGCGAGATGGGGAGGGTCAGCTGCTCTGGCCTATATCGCCGCCGGTCTGCTGCTGCGTCAACTCAGTCCGCGGCCTCTGCTGTGGCCACCGGCTTTTCAGTCGGCCAACGCCATGCTCAACCTGCTGATGTTTGTGCTGGTCGCCAGCATGGTGTCGCAGCTGACGTTCTCTGTTGCTCTGATTTCGATAGTTGCCAGCGCAGTACTGGCAAGGGCTGTAGCCAAATTTACGATGATTTTGATGCTCGGTCATGGCACAGGCATTGGCTGGCGCAGGCAATGGCCGGTGGCTTGCACGCAGCTGCCGCTGTCGGGTCTGGCGTTGTTGATGGTGTCGGGCTTGGCGGTGCAGTGGCAAGGCCTTGATTTGGCTAGCGGCCAGCAAGTGGCCGAGAAACTGTCCGCCATCGCGCTGCCCATGATTGTGGTGTGCGAGTTGCTGGGCGTGCTGCTGGCATCCACCGCACTGTGGCGCTGTGGTGATGCCCACAGAGGGATAGGTCGAGCGGCATTGAAAGCAGGGGAGAAGCGCCATGACACTTGAAGCCTTTCAGCCATCGGCGGCGCTGACATTGGGAGTGGAGCTGGAGTTGCAGCTGCTCAGCACCACTGACTATGACATGACACCTTATGCGCCCGACATGCTGGCGTTGCTGAAGAACGCTGCAGTGCCGGGCTCCATCGTGCCTGAGGTGACTGCCAGCATGATCGAGATTTCAACGGGCATCTGTCAGGATGCGCAAGATGCCTGGCAGCAACTGGCGGTGACGCGGGATGCACTGGTCAAGGCCGCAGACCGGCTCAATATCGCGATTGCCGGTGGCGGCACCCACCCGTTTCAGCAGTGGCATCAGCAGCGCATTTACGACAAGCCGCGCTTCAAGGAGCTGACGGCGCTGTACGGCTATCTGACCAAGCAGTTCACCATCTTTGGCCAGCATGTGCATATCGGCTGCCCCGACGCCGATGCTGCGCTGCTAATGCTGCACCGTCTGTCGCGTTACATCCCGCATTTCATTGCGCTGTCGGCCTCCAGCCCTTTTGTGCAGGGGCAGGACACGGCATTTGATTCGGCGCGATTGAACTCCGTGTTCGCCTTTCCGCTTTCGGGCCGTGCTCCTTTTGCGCTGCACTGGGAAGACTTTGAACGCTATTTCGACAAGATGGCGGCCACAGGGGTGATCCACAGCATGAAGGATTTTTACTGGGACATTCGCCCCAAGCCAGAATTCGGCACCGTGGAGGTGCGCGTGTTTGACACGCCGCTTTCCATAGAGCGCGCCGCGCAGCTGGCGGCCTATGTGCAGGCATTGGGCGCCTGGTTTCTGAGCGAGCAGCCCTTTGAGCCTAAGGAGGACGATTACCTCGTCTATACCTATAACCGTTTTCAGGCTTGTCGCTTCGGGCTGGACGGCAGCTATGTGGATCCGGCAACTGCCGAGCAGCTGCCGCTGCGCGAGCATATTGCCCAGACGCTGAAGCGTATTAGCAGTTATGCCCCCGAATCCGGTCAGAGTGCCTTACACGAGTTGGGCCGGGTCATCCGGGTTGGCAATGACGCCAGCTGGCTGCGCGAGCGCTATGCACAAGTGCGTCAATTGCCGGAGGTCGTGCGACAGGCTTCGCTGTGCTTTGGGGGGCGATAGCCTGACGCACCCAGCGCAAGCCATAAAAATGACATCGTATGAAATGACAAAACCCGCAGAGATGACTCTTGCGGGTTTTGTGAAGCGCCTCGTGGGTGCCTTGTAAGGCGAGGCATTTGGCTCGGGGCAGTAGGTCAGATAGGTCTTGGCCTTGGAGTGCCGACTGCCCGGGCACCTGGCTGGCAATACTGGGATGACTCAGCTGGCGTGACGACTAAGGCGTCTGCTTGAGCGCGTCCCCGGTATTGCGGGACTTGCGCTTAGCGCTTGCGATCGCGTTCGTCTTCGGGCCAGATGGACATGATGTTCAAAGTTTGCATGGGGAAATCTCTCCTGTATGCCTGTTTAACGTCTGACAGATTCAGCTCGTTGACAGCTTTTAAAATTTTTTACCTGTTCGTTTATCCAGTGGATCAGGCTGCAAAGCCGGGGGCACGCTTGCGGTCGCGATCGTCCCAGGGCCAAGCCATCAGAGACATGGCGGCGGCTGCCTTTGCAGGCTGGGCTTTGGCGGTGTCGGTAACAGTGTTGGACATTGCAGTTCACTCCTTTGCGTGTTCAACGCCGGTGTGCTGCTGCAGGTTGACAGTAAGCTGAATCAATTCAGCAAGAAAATGCAACTTGAGTGCGTTGATGTTGTGTTTAGTAGTTCACTGCTATCAAAATAAATAGCGCCTAACCAATGGCTGGTATTGGTTAGGCGCTATTTTTGTGCAGATTGAATGCGATGTGAAAAACCGCTTGAAAATCAGGCTGCCTCGGCGGAGAGGGCCTCAATTTGCTCGGAAAGCTCAAGCCAGCGCTCTTCCAGGGCGTCAATTTCCGTGTTCACGGTGCTCAGTTGCTTGCCTGCTTCCACGATGTCAGTCCCGGCCAGTCCTGGTGTGGCCAGCTTTTCTTCCAGTTCCGAGCGCTGTTCATTGAGCTTGGGCAGCTTTTTGTCGATCTGCTCCAGCTCTTTCTTGAAGGGCTTGGTCTTTTCAGCCAGTTGCTGGCGCGCGGCAGCGGCCAGTCGGCGGGCTTCCTTGGGATCGGCGGCTGCGCCTGTGGAAGAGGCTGCGGAAACTGCCGCTGGAGCTTCTGTTTTAGGAGCTGAAACCGCTTGCTGCACGGTCTCTTGGGGTAGATTTTCCTCAGAATCTTCCACCACTTGGGCCACTTCTGTAGCCGAAGCCTCTGTCGCCGCTGCATTGGCGTGGTGATCGGCCTGGCGGGCCTCTTCGCGCAGGCGTTTGGACTCATCCAGCAGATAACGCTGGTAGTCGTCCAGGTCACCATCGAAGGGACCGACGACACCGCGGCCCACCATCCAGAAGTCTTCGCAGACGGCACGCAGCAGGTGACGATCGTGAGAGACCAGCATGACGGTGCCGTCGAAGTCGTTGAGCGCCATGGCCAGCGCTTCGCGGGTGGCCAGATCCAGGTGGTTGGTTGGTTCGTCCAGCAGCAGCAGGTTGGGGCGCTGCCAGACGATCATGGCCAGCACCAGACGGGCTTTTTCACCGCCGCTCATGCTGCCCACGGCCTGCTTGACCATATCGCCGCTGAAATTGAAGGTGCCCAGCCAAGTACGCAGATCCTGCTCGCGGCTGGCGGCAGGGGCTGCCGCGCCGAGTTCGCGCGCAAGGCGGATCATGTGCTCCAGCGGGTTTTCGCTGGGGCGCAGCACGTCCAGCTCCTGCTGGGCGAAGTAGCCAATGTTCAGACCCTTGCCTTCGGTGACCGTGCCGGCCAGTGCGCCCATTTCTCGGGCAATGGTCTTGACCAGCGTGGACTTTCCCTGGCCGTTGGCACCCAGAATGCCGATGCGCTGACCAGCCAGCACCGAGCGGTTCACACCGCGCAGGATGGTGGTCTCGTTGCCGTCCTCGTCCTTGTAGCCGAACGCGGCGTCCGAGATGGCCAGCATGGGGTTGGGCAGGTTGGCGGGTTCCTTGAATTCGAAGGTGAATTCGGCTTCGGCCAGCACCGGGCCGATTTTTTCCATGCGCTCGAGCTGCTTGACCCGGCTTTGTGCCTGCTTGGCCTTGCTGGCCTTGGCCTTGAAGCGGTCAATGAACTTCTGCAGGTGAGCCATCTTTTCCTGCTGCTTGGCAAAGCTGGCCGCCTGCAGTTCCAGTTGCTGGGCGCGAAGCTCTTCAAAGCGCGAGTAGTTGCCGCCGTAGCGGTTGATCTGCCCGCCCTGGATCTGCAGGGTCACATTGGTGATGGCGTCCAGAAACTCGCGGTCGTGGCTGATGACAATCATCGTGCCGCTATAGCGCTTGAGCCAGGCTTCCAGCCAGACCAGGGCGTCCAGGTCCAAGTGGTTGGTAGGCTCGTCCAGCAGCAGCAGATCGCTGGGTGCCATCAGCGCGCGGGCCAGTTGCAGGCGCATGCGCCAGCCCCCCGAGAAGCTGTTGACGGGATGGTGCAGCTCGGACACCTTGAAACCCAGACCCAGAATCAGCGACTGTGCGCGTGCTTCTGCATCGTGGGCTCCGGCATCGGCCAGATCCACATAGGCCTGAGCGATTTCCATGCCGTCGCCCGAGGCTTCGGCGGCTGCCAGCTGGGCGTTCAGCTCGGCCAGGCGCGTGTCACCGTCCAGCACAAACTGGGTGGCGGACTCGTCGGTCTCGGGCATGTGCTGGGCCACCTGGGCCATGCGCCATTGCGGGGGAATGAAAAAGTCGCCACCGTCCTCGCTGATGCTGCCATTGAGCAGGGCAAACAGGCTGGACTTGCCTGCGCCGTTACGGCCCACAAGGCCAACGGACTCTCCGGGATTGATGGTGGTGCTGACTTGGTCAAGCAGGACTTTGGTGCCGCGGCGCAGCGTGATGTTCTTGAGGGTGATCATGACTGGGCGTAATTATCCCAGTGATTGGCACTGCACCTGGCGGGGCATGGCATTGCCCAGGACTGGATTGCAGACGGCCTGAGCGCTGCTTTCTAAAAAATGTTATCAGTCTGTAATGTCGGCTAAATCTGACACTGCCTGAGTGCGTGAAGCTGGGCAGATCGCTTATCGTTGGCTGAACTCATGATTGCCGACGGAGGAATGCGTCCTGCACGGATGCAGAAAAACGTGTCAGATCTAGTCAGTACCCAACCTCATTCACGCAGCGCTGCCAGCCACTGGCGCATTGAAGACCTTGATCTCTCCCAGATCCATAAAGCGGCGGTGGAGCACAACGAGGATTTGTTCTTTCTATTGATGAGTGCTTCATTCATCGAAACTGGATCGGACACCTACGCTGCCAATCTGGCCGAGCATTACGCGGCATGGCCCGAGATCGCCGTGTGGCTGCAGGAGCAATGGGAAGCCGAGGAACTGCAACATGGCCGGGCTCTGCGCGCCTATGTCGAAGCTGTCTGGCCCGATTTCCCCTGGCAGCAGGCCTATGACAGCTTTTTTGCCGAGTATTCGCAGCTGTGCACCATGGAGGAGCTCTACTCGGACCAGCGCCTGGAGATGGTGGCGCGTTGCGTGGTGGAGACCGGCACCACGGCCTACTATCACACGCTGCGCGAATTGAGTGATGAGCCCGTGCTGACGCAGTTGCTGGGACATATCCGCAATGACGAGGTGAACCACTTCAAGCACTTTCTCAAATACTTCAAGGAACTGCAGCAGCAGTCTCCTGTGGGCCGCGCCCGCATTGCCAAGGCTTTGTATGGCCGCCTCAAAGAGCTGCGTGAGAGTGATTCGGATGTTGCCCTGCGCCATGTCTGGGCACACAAAGGGTCTTACTTTGCGGATAGCAGCATTCGCTTTGAAGACATGGCTCAGCGCATTTACGAGTTGGTCAGCCGCCGTCTGCCTGCCGACTTGGCTGTGCGCATGCTGCTCAAGCCCATGCTGCTGTCGCCCAGGGTGGAGGGGCTGATTCGCACGCCTATCTCCAAGCTTGCGACACGGGTCATGTCTTATTGAGTGCTCTATATAAGTGGTCTATGGCTAGGCAGTCCTACAAAACGCAAAAAGAAAAAGGCCCGGAATGACCGGGCCTTTTGTTTCATCACGGTGGCTTTTTACAACTTGAGAGCAGCGGTATCGCCTTGCGACCAGTGGCGCAGTGCTTCTTCTGTGATCAGCAGCACTTGCTCGTCGCCAGAGGCGGTTTCCAGCCAGAACACGGGAAGATCGGGGAAGGCGGCTTCAAAGTACGGCTTTTCATTGCCGATTTCCAGAATCACCACCGCGTCTTTGTTCAGGCGTGCGGGCAGGTCGGCCAGCAACTGACGGATGAAGTCCATGCCGTCGCTTCCGCCAGCTAGGGCCAGCTCGGGCTCGGCTAGGTATTCGGCAGGCAGCTTGCCCATGCTGTCGGCGTTCACATAAGGGGGGTTGCACAGCACCAGATCCCAGGGGCCGGGTACCTGGCTCATGCCATTGGTTTCGACCAGTGTTACGCGGCCCTGCAGTGCGTGCTTGTCCACGTTGATGCGGGCCACGGCCAGCGCATCGGTAGAAATGTCGGCGCCCGTGACTTGCACATCGGGGTAGGCCATGGCGGCCAGGCAAGCCAGAGAACCGTTGCCGGTGCACAGGTCCAGCACCTGCACGGTCTTGTTGGACAGCCATCCGTCAATGCTGCCATCGGCCAGCAGTTCAGCAATAAAGCTGCGCGGAACGATGGAGCGCTCGTCGATGTAGAAAGGCACGCCCACCAGCCAGGCTTCGTTGGTCAGATAGGCGGCGGGCTTGCGTGTGCGAATACGCTCTTCAAAAAGCGTAGCTACCTGCGCTTTGTTAGCTTGCGTTACAGGCTGATTTGATATGGATTCAGGCGCGCCGGGCGTGAGTTCAGAGTCCAGTGGCAGGCCCAGCTTCCACAGTACCAGCCAGGCGGCTTCGTCCTCGGCGGTGGCCGTGCCGTGACCAAAGGCGACGCCTGCGGCGGTGAGTGCCTGAGCGCCGCTGGCGATCAGCTCGGCAATGGTGTTGCCGGTGACGGCTTGAGAGGTACTTGCGTTCATGCGGCGGCCTGGGCGGTGATTTGCTGGCGCTGGAGTTGCTCCAGCGTTTTGCGGTAGATGTTTTTCAGCGGCTCGATATCGGCCACGGCGATATGCTCGTCGATCTTGTGAATGCTGGCATTGGGCGGGCCCAATTCGATGACTTCGGGGCAGATCTGGGCGATGAAGCGGCCATCACTGGTGCCGCCCGTGGTGGACAGCTCGGTATCGAGCCCGGTTTCGTCCTTGATGGCAGCCTGAACGGCATCGACCAGCGTACCGGGTGTGGTCAGGAAAGGCTGGCCGCCTACGGTCCAGACCAGGGAGTACTCGACGCCGTGTCGGTCCAGGATTTCATGCACGCGCTTTTGCAGCGAGTCGGAGCTGGATTCGGTGCAGAAGCGGAAGTTGAAGTCGATCACCACATGGCCGGGGATGACGTTGCTCGCGCCCGTGCCGCCGTGGATGTTGCTGATCTGCCAGCTGGTGGGTGGGAAGAAGTCATTGCCACGGTCCCAGACGGTGGAGGCCAGCTCGGTCAGCGCGGGCAGGGCTTCGTGAATGGGATTGCGTGCCAGTTGAGGGTAGGCAATATGGCCTTGCACGCCATTGACCGTGAGTTTGCCGCTCATGGTGCCGCGGCGGCCGTTCTTGATCATGTCGCCGGTGCGTTTGACCGAGGTGGGCTCGCCCACGATGCACCAGTCCAGGCGCTCTCCGCGTTTTTTGAATTCCTCGACCACGACCTTGGTGCCGTCGATGGACGGGCCTTCCTCATCGCTGGTCAGCAAGAAGGCAATATCAAAAGCGGGCTCGGGCGTGGTTTGCAGAAACTCGTCCACTGCGACCACAAAGGCGGCAATGGAGGTTTTCATGTCGCTGGCGCCACGGCCGTAGAGCTTGCCGTCCCGGTGCATGGGCACAAAGGGCGGGCTGCTCCACTCCTTGAGCGGGCCGGGCGGGACTACATCGGTATGACCGGCAAAGACGAGCACAGGCTTATCAGTTTTGATAGCTGCTTGCGCAGGTGCAGCAAGCGCTGCACTGCGTTTTGCCCATAAATTCTGGACTCGGAATTCTTCAGGGCCGCTGTCCAGTCGCTCGCAGGCAAAGCCCATGGGAGAGAGGGCATCGGTCAGCAGCTCAAGGCAGCCGGCATCTTCGGGGGTGACCGAGGGCAGGCTGATGAGCTGCTCGGTCAGTTGCAGGGTCCGGGACATGAAAGAGAGAGGTTCTGGCTAGATCAATGCAAGCGCTGCTGTGGCTGAAGACACAACCTCAGGCAGTTTTGACATCGAGGGTGATTTCCGTGAAAGACGGCATATCGTCGTCACTGGACAGCACCACATCGGTGATGTCCGGGACACTCGGAGCTGCCGCACGGCTGACATCATTGTCCATGCGCCACATTAGGTTGGTGGGCGAGTCCGCATAAGTCAGCGCTTCGTTGCGATCGATTGTGCCACTGCGAACCAGCGCCGCCAGCGCTTCTTCAAAGGTTTGCGAGCCTTCGGCCATGGATTTTTCCATGGACTCCTTCACGCCACCGAAATCGCCCTTCAAGATCATGTCGCTGATGAGCTTGGTGTTGAGCATGACCTCTACCGCAGGCACGCGAGAGCCGGTCACCGTGCGGATCAGGCGCTGAGAGATCACGGCCTTGAGCGAGGCGGCCAGCTCACCCAGCATGGTGGGGCGCACTTCTTCGGGGAAGAAGGAAAGAATTCGGTTGAGTGCGTGGTAGCTGTTGTTGGCGTGCAGCGTGGCCAGCACCAGGTGGCCGGACTGGGCGTAGGCCAGAGCGGCAGACATGGTTTCGCGGTCGCGAATTTCGCCAATCAGAATCACGTCGGGGGCCTGACGCAGCGCGTTCTTGAGCGCTGTCTGCAAGGTGGCGGTATCGGTACCGACTTCGCGCTGGTTGACGATGGATTTCTTGTTGCGAAACTGAAATTCGATGGGGTCTTCCACCGTCAGGATGTGGCCGCTGAGCCTTTCGTTGCGCTCATCGATCATGGTTGCCAGCGTGGTGCTCTTGCCGGAACCTGTAGCACCTACGACCAGCACCAGTCCGCGCTTTTCCATCACCAGATCGCTGATGACGGGCGGCAGATTCAGGGTGTCACGGGAGGGGATCTGGTTGGCAATAAAGCGAACGACTACTGCATAGCTGCCGCGTTGACGCATGGCACTGATACGAAAGCGCCCCAGACCCATCATGGGAACCGCCATATTCAGCTCACCCGTGGCCTTGAGCTCCTCAATGGCTTCGGGCGGGACGATTTCGGCCAGCAGTGCCAAAGGTGCTTCTACTGGAAGCTCTTGGTTGTTGATGGGGACGCTGATGCCATTGATCTTGATCATGGCCGGCGCACGGGCCGACAGATACACGTCAGAGGCTTTTTTGTCGGCCATCAGACGCAGAATTTTTTCCATGGTGCTCATTGCTTGCTCATCCTCTTTTTCGCGAGCCTCTCGATGTCCGCATGTTAGCGCCCTTGTCGATGGCGCTGGCCGTATGAGGACCCACTCTTCTGATCTGATGCATGAAAAAAGCCTGCGCACCTTGTGGGTGGCAGGCTTTGTCTGTAGGGCAGCAAGAAGCTCGGCGGCAGGGGCTAGTCGCGCAGCAGGTCGTTGATGCTGGTCTTGGAGCGAGTCTGTGCATCCACACGCTTGACGATGATGGCGGCATACATGCTGTAGTCCTTGCCTTCCTTGGTCTTCTTGGGGATGTTGCCGCTGACCACTACGGAGCCGCTGGGCACGCGGCCATAGGTGATTTCGCCGGTTTCGCGGTTGAACAGCGGGGTGGACTGGCCGATGTACACGCCCATGCCCAGCACGGAGTTTTCTTCGACGATCACGCCTTCCACCACTTCGGAGCGCGCACCGATGAAGCAGTTGTCTTCAATGATGGTGGGGTTGGCCTGAAGGGGCTCGAGCACGCCGCCTAGGCCCACGCCGCCCGAAAGATGGACATGCTTGCCCACCTGTGCACAGGAGCCCACAGTAGCCCAGGTGTCAACCATGGTTCCTTCGTCCACATAGGCGCCGATATTCACATAAGAGGGCATCAGAATTGCACCCTTGGCAATGAAGGAGCCGCGGCGGGCCACGGCGGGCGGCACCACGCGCACGCCGGTGGCGGCGATTTCGGCTTCGCTCATGCCTTCGAACTTGGTGGGCACCTTGTCGTAGAAGTTCAGCGCGCCGCCGTTGATGAGCGCGTTGTCCTTGAGACGGAAGGACAGCAGCACGGCCTTCTTGAGCCACTGGTGCACGGTCCACTGGCCCACGCCTTCGCGGGTGGCGACGCGCAGCTTGCCGTCGTTGAGTTCGGCAATCACGTGCTCCACGGCATCCACCACTTCCTTGGGGGCGGCGGAAGACGAGATATTGGCACGGTTGTCCCAGGCGTTATCGATGATGGATTGCAGTTGTTGCGTCATGGTGTTTTCGGTCAAAGATCGAAAGTTGAGGTGAATCGTTGAGTCATCAAAGACCTGCGATGGCAGGCTTTTGTCAAGGCTTCAGTGGAGACGGTCCTGGATGAACTGTGCAATGCGCTGGGCTGCCTCCAGACATTCTGCGGTTTCTGCGACCAAGGCCATGCGAACGCGGTTGGTGCCAGGGTTCGAGCCCTTAGCTTCGCGAGCCAGATAGCTTCCAGGTAAAACCGTTACGCCTGTATGAATATACAGTTCTTTGGCAAATTGCGCATCATCGAGGCCCAATTGGGGGGGGATGCCGGCCCAAAGGTAGAAGCTCGCATCAGGCAGCTTCACATCCATGACCTGAGAGAGTACAGGCGTGACCTGAGCGAATTTTTCTCGATACAGGCGGCGGTTTTCCTCCACATGGGCTTCATCACCCCAGGCTGCAATCGATGCGGTCTGCACTACAGGGCTCATGGCTCCGCCGTGGTAGGTGCGGTAGAGCAAGAAGGACTTGAGCAAGCCGGCGTCGCCCGCCACAAAGCCGCTGCGCAGACCGGGAACATTGCTGCGTTTGGACAGGCTGGTGAACATGACCAGATTCCTGAAGTCATGGCGACCCAGCTTCTTTGCGGCTTCCAGGCCGCCCAGCGGGGCTTCGTCCTGAAAGTAAATCTCGCTATAGCACTCGTCGCTGGCAATCACAAAGCCATGCTGGTCAGACAGTGCAAACAGCTTTTCCCATTCGGACAGCGGCATCACCGCGCCTGTGGGGTTGCCGGGCGAGCAGACAAAAATCATCTGCGTGTTCTGCCAGACCTCTTCGGGCACGGCGTCCCAGTTCACCGCAAAGTTGCGCGTGGCATCGCTGGCGGCGTAATAAGGCGTGGCTCCGGCCAACAGCGTCGCGCCTTCATAGATTTGATAGAAGGGATTGGGGCAGATGACGAGGGCACCGGCCTTGGTGTTGTCCACCACGACCTGGGTGAAGGAAAACAGGGCTTCACGTGAGCCATTGACGGGCAGGACCTGGGTGGCTGGATCCAATGAGAGGCCGTAGCGTTGATTGGCCCACTGGGCGCAGGCCTCGCGCAGCGCAGGCAGGCCACCAGTGGCGGGATAGACGGACAATCCTTGCAGCTCGGCACTCAGTGCTTGCTCGATAAATGGCGGAGTAGGGTGACGAGGCTCCCCGATGCCAAGGCTGATAGGGCGAACGCCTGCAGGGGGCTGCACACCTGCGAACAGTTGGCGAAGACGTTCAAACGGGTAGGGCTGTAAGCGGGAGAGCAGGGGGTTCATATTCTTATATTATGAAGTGATGTTATTTTGGCATAACAAGAGGCGCTGCTGTGCTTGTGGTTTTAGTTCTTTTGATGAAAGCCCGTCACAGCTGCTTCGATATTGATAGGTATGCAGGGGGACGACTACTAATGCTACTAATGGCCGGAGTGGGCTCGGACAGAGCTGCGGCCCGTGCTTCAGGGAGCAGAGCCAATGCATAGGTGGCAGTGCGCTGGAAACAAGGCGCAGGATGCGGAGCATCGCTCAAGATCTCTGGATAAAGGTATGAGCGCTCAGGATGAAGCACTTGTCGGCCAAAGATCCAGACTCAGAACACCAAGCGTAATAGGTGCCCGAGCATAGGATTTTGCTTAGATTTTTATAGCTTTAAGCCTTTGTTTGATATAGGCTTTAGGCTATTTTTGCTTGATTTTTATGGCTTGGCGCGCTGAGCCTTGGCTTTGGCCATGATGGAGGCAAGCATGGCTTTTTTGTCCACTGCTGGAGCTATGTTGCTGGCGCTGCTGTCCTGATCAACAGGCAGTTGGGCTTGTGCCGTGGTGCGCACAGGCGCATTGGCTTTGCGTCCTGTGCGCTGTAGATGGGCATCGTAGCGCTGTCGTGCGTGGGAGGCCTGAGCGGGGCTCCAGGCATCCCAGCCGCTGGCAATTCCATTGGCATCTGCGCTGGCGCTGATCAGCTCTATGCAGTCTACCGGGCAGACAGGTATGCAGAGTTCGCAGCCCGTGCAATGCTCGGCAATGACGGTATGCATGCGCTTGTTTCCACCCAGAATGGCATCGGTAGGGCAGGCTTTGATGCACAGAGTGCAGCCAATGCACCACGCTTCGTCAATCAATGCCAAAGTGCGTGGCCCCTCCTTGCCATTTTCCGGATTGAGTGGCAATTCTGGCTGCCCTGTAATGGAGGCCAGACGGCGAACACCCTCCTGGCCACCAGGAGGACATTGGTTAATGGGAGCTTCTCCGCCGGCAATGGCTCTTGCATAGGACGCGCAGTCAGGGTAGTTGCAGCGCGTGCACTGTGTTTGAGGCAGGGCTGCATCAATGTTCGCAGCCAATGCTTGAAGCGGAGAGGCGGCGGACATCGATGCGGACATGCTTGATTCTCGTTGAGCCTCTATGCCCGTCGGCGCATGTTGCGCGTGTTTCTGGGCGGGTTGCCATTGTGACTGTTTTTGCCTTCTGCCTGTTCTTCGGCATAAGGCTTCTCATCAGGGTGGTCGGGCTGCAAGCTCTTGGGCAGCTCATCATCGCTGAGGCTGCTCACATGTCCGGCAGCACTGGCGGCGGTGGCACAGGCAGGCTGGTGAGCCAGGATAAAGTCACGAACTTGCGGGTAAACCGTATTTCGCCAGCGACTGCCGCTGAAGATGCCATAGTGGCCCGCGCCCTGGACTTCAATGTGCTGCCGTGCGCTTGTCTCAATCCCTGAGCACAGATCATGGGCGGCACGGGTCTGGCCGGCGCCGGATATATCGTCCAGTTCGCCTTCCACGGTCAGTAGTGCGCATTTTGTAATGTCTTGCGGGCGAACCAGTTCGGCTTCGCCTTGCTCGTTCTTGACGTACCAGGTGCCATGTACGAGCTTGTACTCTTGGAACACGGTGGCAATGGTCTCAAGGTAATAGTCCGCATCCATGTCCAGTACGGCGTTGTACTCGTCATAGAACTTTCTATGGTGCTCGGCACTGGCATCATCGCCCTTGATCAAGTCCTTGAAGTAGTCATAGTGACTCTTGGCATGACGATCAGGATTCATGGCCACAAAGCCTGAATATTGCAAGAAACCGGGATAGACACGGCGTCCCGCGCCGGGGTAATTGTTGGGGACTTCGTAGATCACATTGGTTTCGAACCATTCGAAGCTACGCGTCTCTGCGAGATTGTTCACAGCCGTGGGGGAGCGGCGAGCATCAATAGGGCCGCCCATCATGGTCATGGACAAAGGCGTTTTCTCGCCGCGGCTGGCCATCAGTGATACAGCGGCAAGCACAGGCACTGTGGGTTGGCAGACGCTGACGACGTGACACTGACCATAGCGGCCCTGAAGATAGCGGATGAACTCCTGCACATAGTTCACATAGTCGTCTAGGTGAAACTCGCCTTCGGACAAGGGAACGGTGCGCGCATTCTTCCAGTCGGTGATGTAGACCTTGTGGCCGCCGAGCATGCTTTGCACAGTGTCACGCAGCAGCGTTGCGTAGTGGCCTGAAAGCGGCGCCACAATGAGAACCACGGGTTGGCTGAGCATGGCCTCCAGCGTCTCGGGGTCATCGGAAAAACGCTTGAAACGGCGCAACTCGCAAAAGGGCTTATCCACTTCCACCCGTTCACGGATGGTGACGTCAACACCGCCCACTTCCACGCCATGCAGATCGAACTCGGGCTTCTCGTAGTCCTTGCCCAGGCGATAGACCAGATTGAAGCCAGCCGCCATGCGCTGCGCTAGCGGCAGCTGGCTGAACACCGAATGGGGGTTGTTGTAGAACTTGGAGGCAGCCTGGGCAAAGTCAGCAAAGGGCTCGACCATTGCGCGTTGCATTTCGTAGATCTGATAGAGCATGGGCACTTTTGCGGGTTATGTTGCAGTGCAATATAACAGCAGAAATTGACATGCGAAGTAGTAAATTCCCTTCAAATTTCAAAGCTGCGTGAAGAGGAGTGAGCATGCAAATGGCGGTTTTGAGTGATGAAGAAGCTGACCTAATTCAGCTTGCTCGCGGCTCCAAAGGCACTGGCTTCGTGCCTTTATAGGGCAAGGGCTTCAGCAGGTTTAGTGCGAGCCAGTTTCATCACTTCGTGAGGAGGCAGTGTCTTGAGGCGATGATCGCTCCAGACTTGGCGCCAGCGCCGAGCACCTGCCAAGCCATTGCGCAGGCCCAGCATGTGGCGAGCGATGGAATACCAATGCGTACCGTGCTCGCGGGCTTCACGCTCCATATACAGCACCATTTGCTCTTCAATATCCTCACGTGTGCGCTCTCTGCTTTCATCCTGATAGTAAAGAGCGTCCCAGGAAGCCAGCCACCAGGGGTTGTGATAAGCCTCGCGGCCGACCATCACGCCATCGACCTGCTGCAACTGCTGTTGAACAACCTCATCGGTCTTGATGCCGCCGTTGACGGCAATCGTCAACTGCGGAAAGTCGCGCTTGAGCTGGGCCACAACCTCATAGCGAAGCGGGGGAACCTCGCGGTTCTCCTTGGGTGACAGGCCCTTCAGCCAAGCATTGCGCGCATGAACGATGAAAACCTCGCAACCCGCATCGGCCACGGTGCCGACAAAGTCGCGCACAAAGTCGTAGCTTTCGATCTTGTCAATGCCAATGCGGTGCTTCACGGTCACGGGGATATCCACCACGTCGACCATGGCCTTCACGCAGTCCGCGACCAAGGAAGCTTCATTCATCAGGCAGGCGCCAAAAGCACCGCGCTGCACACGCTCGCTGGGGCAGCCGCAGTTCAGATTGATCTCGTCATAGCCCCATTGCGCGCCCAGACGCGCGCTTTGCGCCAGATCCGAAGGTTCGCTGCCGCCTAGCTGCAGCGCCACGGGGTGCTCCTGCGCTTCAAAGCGCAAATGTCGCTTGACATCGCCATGAATCAAAGCGCCTGTGGTCACCATTTCTGTGTAAAGAAGGGTGTGCTGGCTGAGCAGGCGGTGAAAGTAGCGGCAATGCTTGTCGGTCCAGTCCATCATTGGCGCCACGCTCATGCGCCACATGTTTGTAAGTTGTTGATTTTGTTTGATGTTTTGGTCGTTCATAGCATGAAAAAAGTGCGGTGGTGCCTTGAGAATCCGCCTTGTTTTTCCTATAAGCCCCACTCTCGGTGATACATTGAGGCACCGCGAATTTCATGGAGCCCCGATGGGGACGATCACCCAGAGAAAAAGTGCTAAAGGTGCCGTGTCTTTCAGGGCTCAGATACGCCTCAAGGAGGGCGGAGAGCTGACTCACTCCGAGTCCAAGAAATTCACTCGACGCGAGTCCTCGTGGAGGAATGATTCCAGCGTCGCGAAGCCGAGATAGAGAAGGATTAGGCCACTGGCTGAGTTACCCTAAAGCAGATACTGCAAGATTATGTCAGTGATGCAAAAGGCTCGTGGCTTTTGGGCAGTTCAAGACTGTCTATACGGAGAAGGTCAAGCTTAGGAGGGTTCAAGGGGCTGTGAAGCTAGAACTGCCTGCAGAACGAGAGGGCAAAATCAGGATTACAACTGCTCCGAAGCATCTTTTCGATGCAATAAGAGAAGGAAGAGAGACTGTTCCAGTACCTGAGATTTTAATGTAACTTACATGGTGTGTTTTGTCTGCCTTATTAATAGTATTTTTAATAACGAGGAGAGCATTTAAAATGCAAGGGATCAGGCATTCGCACCAATGTGAATGTCTACTTGCATATAGCAAACTGCAATGTAATGGTGCAGCCGCTGCTGATCATCGCGCACTGCTGTCAGGGAGATTGGGTAGAGGCCTTGATCATATTTCATAATCCTCTGTCCTTGCCAGTGTCCATACTTGGAAACAAGTGTCCATATATTTACCCACTGAGCATCAGTATCTTCGTCAGGACTGAGAAAGAGTGAAACGAATTCCTTATTTTTTGCGGCTTGGCGGCTCATTCCGCTGATACGAGAAAAAGCAGGATTAATATCTACGATCTTTCGGTTCGCGTCCAGAACCATTAGTCCTTCATAGGAATGATCAAATACGGTCGCCGCAATATGCGACTGACGCTCTGAACGCTTGCTCTCAGAGAGGTCTGTCAATAAACCTGGCGGATTCAAATGTGAAGTGCAACACCCTTGAATTCAATGGATGAGGGTGGAGTGCTGGGGAGAGTTGATCAGTAGCTCTCGATAAACCGACAGCGGTGATCGTACCCCAAGGCCCTTGCGAGGGCGGTTGTTGATTTCATCAGCAATCGCATCGAGTTGCTCTTGGCTGTAGATGCTCAGATCCATGCCTTTGGGCAGGTACTGGCGCACCAAGCCATTCATGTTCTCGTTGGAGCCACGCTGCCACGGGCTGTGTGGGTCACAGAAGTACACCGCCACGCCCGTGTTGGCGGTCAATTGCTTGTGTAGCGCCATCTCCTTGCCCTGGTCGTACGTCATGCTTTGGCGCATGGGCTGCGCAATGCCCAGCAGCTTATCTGTAAAGGCTTGCATGACATTGGCTGCACTGGCTGGTTTGAACGCAGGCAACTTGACCAGCATGAGCAGTCGGCTGGTGCGCTCGACCAAGGTGCCTACGGCACTTGCATTGCCAGCACCCTTGATGAGGTCACCTTCCCAATGCCCTGGGAACTGCCGATCCTCAACTTCAGGCGGACGTACGTGGATGCTGAGCATGTCTGGGATCTGTCCACGACGATCCTGTCCTTTGCTACGGGGCAGCCGTTTGTTGTGAGCATGGCGCAAAGTGGCAATCAATTCCTTGCGCAACTCACCCACGGGCTGGGCATAGATGCAGTTGTAGATGGTTTCGTGCGACACGCGTAGCTCATGGCCTTTGGGGTACAGGCGTGCAAGTGTCAGCGCAATTTGCTCTGGTGACCAACGCAAACGCAAGAAATGCAATACCAAGAACCACAAGATCCCTTGTGAATGAAGCTTGGGATCAGATCTTGTGCTGCGTCTTCTGTAAAGCCACTGCTGTTGCGCTTGCCTGCTGGCATATCCATCGCTGGATACTGAGTTGCGAGCAATCTCACGGCTGACGGTGCTGGCACTGCGCCCTAGCAAACGCGCAATGCTGCGTACGCTATGACGCTGCAGCAGCAAACTGGCTATGGTGACTCTGTCTTCTGGTTGAAGTTGGCGATAGGACGAACGACTTGCTGACATCTGCTGACCTTAACGGTTGCAGGTGTTGCACTTCACATTTGAATCCGCCAGGGAATAGGCGAGCATGCCAATGAAATGCATGGCCCAAATACCTATACCCAGGGCCATAGATCCACTAGCAATTGACCAGTTTCGAATTGATTTCGATGTAGAAAGCCTGGCAAAAGCTGCATGACGCAGTGCTTGTGCAGAAGCAATCCAGCACACTGTTAGCGACAGAAAGACCAGGGAAAGATCGTATTCACCCTGTACTAATTGCGTATCGGTAGTAGCGCTCCAGAAAAATTGCTCCAGCATGAATTTTGATCCTGTTAAACCGAAGGAACATTCAGTTACTGTAAAGCATCTCATAAATCAGCAGAAGCTGACTTACTCTTTTGTAGGATGAAACCTTGATTCTGTAAGCTGATTGCTACTAAAAGCGAAATCAGTGCAAATAAATGTCAAATTGCGGCATTCAGGCCGTTGCGGAAATGCTTTTGTACGCAGTCCATTGCCATTTGAGATTTTCGCTGTAGCAAGGCTTGCATGATCGCTTCGTGCTCGGCCAAGGAGTCTTCAATGCGACCTTGTCTGAACAGAGACTTATGACGGTTGAGCTTCATGACTTTGCGCAGATCTGCAACTAGCTGATTACGCCAGCGATTGTCGGCAATTTCCAGGATCTGCATATGAAAGCTTTCGTTAAGCGCGAAAAAGCGCTCGGCGTCGCCCATGTTCTGCTTAAGCTCTTCATGCGTCTGGGCCAGGCGTTGTAATTGCTCATCGCTGGCTTTGTCTGCAACGACCGAGGCGGCATCGGCCTCTAGCAGGCTCAACAGGTGATAGACGTCAGCAATATCTTTGCGTGACACCTCGGTCACATAAGCGCCGCGACGCAGCTTCATGGTGACAAGACCCTCTGCGGCAAGCACTTTCAGAGCTTCGCGCAAGGGGGTACGGCTAATGCCATATTCCTCTGCAATTTTGAGCTCATCTATCCACGCCCCAGGCTCCAGCTCTCGCTGGAAGATGCGTTGGCGCAGTTGCTCGGCAACCTGCTCATACAGTGCGCTGGGCGTAAGTTTCTTAGTTGTCATTACTCGTAATTATATGACTTGAAATTTTGAATTCATAATTATGAATCATGTACACTAGGGACACCTCTAGGTAGTTCACCGCAATTTCATATTTCACTGCGCGCACCGCACACGAGACGAGAGACAACATGAGCCAAGAGAACCCGACACAGGGCCAACAAGAATTTGCTCCCGCTGACCTGCAAGCCTGGAACAAGGCTGCGAACAAGGTCTCGCCAGGAGGAGACATTAATAATTTGAACTGGGTCACCCCAGACGGCATCACCGTCAAGCCGCTGTACACGGCAGAAGACACGGCCGATCTGCAGTTCACCAACACGCTGCCGGGCTTTGCTCCCTACATCCGCGGGCCTCAGGCCACCATGTATGCAGGCCGCCCCTGGACGATTCGCCAATACGCTGGTTTCTCCACCGCCGAAGAATCCAATGCCTTCTACCGCAAGGCGCTGGCTGCCGGCGGTCAGGGCGTTTCCGTGGCGTTCGACCTGGCCACGCACCGTGGTTATGACTCCGACCATCCCCGCGTGACGGGTGACGTGGGCAAGGCCGGTGTAGCCATTGACTCGGTCGAAGACATGAAGGTCTTGTTCGACCAGATCCCACTGGACAAGGTGTCCGTCTCCATGACCATGAACGGCGCCGTGCTGCCCGTGCTGGCTGGTTATGTGGTGGCGGCTGAAGAGCAGGGCGTCTCGCAGGACCAGCTCGCCGGAACCATTCAGAACGACATTCTGAAAGAGTTCATGGTGCGCAACACCTATATCTACCCGCCCAAGCCGTCGATGAAGATCATTGGCGACATCATCGAGTACACGAGCCAGAACATGCCCAAGTTCAACTCGATCTCGATCTCGGGCTATCACATGCAGGAAGCCGGTGCCAACCAGGCGCTGGAGATGGCTTTCACCCTGGCCGACGGCAAGGAATATGTGAAGACCGCCATTGCCAAGGGCATGGACGTGGACGCTTTCGCGGGCCGCCTGTCCTTCTTCTGGGCCGTGGGCATGAACTTCTACCTGGAAGTAGCCAAGATGCGTGCCGCGCGCCTGCTGTGGTGCCGCATCATGAAGGGCTTTGACGCCAAGAACCCCAAGAGCCTGATGCTGCGCACGCACAGCCAGACTTCGGGCTGGTCGCTGACCGAGCAGGACCCCTACAACAACGTGGTGCGCACCACCATCGAAGCCATGGCGGCCGTGTTCGGCGGCACCCAGTCCCTGCACACCAATGCGCTGGACGAAGCCATTGCACTGCCTACCGAGTTCTCGGCCCGCATTGCCCGCAATACCCAGCTGATCATTCAGGAAGAAACCCACATCACCAATGTGATCGACCCCTGGGCCGGTTCCTACATGATGGAAAAGCTGACCCAGGAAATGGCCGACAAGGCCTGGGCCATCATTGAGGAAGTGGATGCCATGGGCGGCATGACAGCAGCTGTGGACAGCGGCTGGGCCAAGCTCAAGATCGAAGCCGCTGCTGCTGAAAAGCAGGCGCGTATCGACTCCGGCAAGGAAGTCATCGTTGGCGTCAACAAGTACAAGCTGGCCAAGGAAGACCCTGTCGAAATTCTGGAAGTGGACAACGTCAAGGTTCGCGACAGCCAGATTGCCCGTTTGAACGATATCAAGGCAAAACGCGATACAGCCAAGGTGGAAGCAGCGCTGGCTGCTATCACTGCCGCAGCAGAGTCCGGCGAGGGCAACCTGCTGGATCTGTCCATCAAGGCCGTGCGCCTGCGCGCCACGGTGGGTGAAGTCTCCGACGCGATGGAAAAAGCCTTTGGCCGCCACCGCGCCGATACACAGAAGGTGACTGGTGTGTACGCTGCTGCTTATGACTCCGCCGAAGGCTGGGACAAGCTCAAGGAAGAAATCAACGCCGCTTCCGAATCCATGGGCCGTCGCCCCCGCGTGATGATCGCCAAGCTGGGTCAGGATGGTCACGACCGTGGCGCCAAGGTCGTGGCTACCGCCTTTGCCGACCTGGGCTTTGACGTGGACATGGGCCCGCTGTTCCAGACTCCCGAAGAGTGCGCCCGTCAGGCGATTGAGAACGACGTGCATGCCGTGGGTGTTTCCACGCTGGCTGCAGGCCATAAGACCCTGGTGCCCGCCATCATTGCCGAGCTCAAGAAGCAAGGTGCAGACGACATCATCGTCTTCGTCGGCGGTGTGGTTCCGGCCCAGGACTATGACTTCCTCTACAACGCAGGCGTCAAGGGCGTTTATGGCCCCGGCACACCCATTCCTGCCAGCGCCAAGGATGTGCTCGAGCAGATCAAGAAGGCCAACGGCCTTTAATCGGTCGGTAGAGCATTGATAGCAAAGGCGATCGCGACGTGACACCTGAGCAAATGCAAGACGGCATCCTGCACGGCAACCCCGCTGTGCAGCGCCGGGCCATGGCAAAGGCCATTACCTTGCTGGAATCCTCCCGTACCGACCACCGTGAACAGGCCGATGGTCTGCTCACGGCTCTGCTGCCGCATACCGGCAAGGCATTTCGCCTTGGCATCAGCGGCGTGCCGGGCGTCGGCAAGTCCACTTTCATCGAGGCCCTGGGTATCTATCTGATAGAGCACGGCCTGCGCGTAGCGGTGCTGGCAATTGACCCATCGTCCACCGTCTCTGGCGGTTCCATCCTTGGCGACAAGACCCGCATGGAGCATCTCTCCATGCGCATGGAAGCCTATATCCGCCCCAGTCCCAGCAGTGGCACGCTAGGCGGTGTGGCCGAGAAAACGCGTGAAGCCATGCTGGTCTGCGAAGCTGCCGGCTACGACGTGGTCATTGTCGAGACCGTGGGCGTGGGCCAGAGCGAGATTGCCGTACACGGCATGACCGATATGTTCTGCGTGTTGCAGTTGCCCAATGCGGGCGATGACCTGCAGGCCATCAAAAAGGGTGTGATGGAGCTGGCTGACCTGGTGGTCATCAACAAGGCTGACATAGACGCCAATGCCGCAACCCGCGCCCAGGCCCAGATCACATCCAGCCTGCGCCTGCTGGGCATGCACGGGAACCCCGACCACGCCAATGCTGGCGCGCTGTGGCAGCCGCGTGTATTGCAGATCAGTGCCTTGCTGGGTCAGGGCGTCGATGGTTTCTGGGCTGCGGTCAGCAGCTTCAAGGAGATGCAGACGACGAACGGCCGCCTGGCATTGCGTCGCGAAAAGCAGGCGCTGGCCTGGATGTGGGAGCGCATTGACTTTGGTTTGAAGGACGCTTTTCGCAAGCATCCGCAGGTCAAGGCCATGCTCCCCGTCCTTCAGGACGATGTGGCCGCCGGTCGCATTGCGGCCAGTACTGCAGCACGAAATCTGCTTCTAGCCCAAATGCAGTAGGCGCTAGCAGCTCTTATTACCATAGCATCGCATTACAACTTGCGAGACAAGCAATCCAAATCACGTTAGAGGAAAAGCATGCAAGACGATATCCTGAAGCAGCTGGAAGCCAAGCGAGAACTCGCGCGGCTGGGTGGGGGACAAAAGCGTATCGACGCACAGCACAAGAAGGGGAAGCTGACGGCGCGTGAACGCATCGAGCTGCTGCTGGATGACGGCACGTTTGAAGAGTGGGACATGTTCGTGGAGCACCGCTGCACGGACTTCGGCATGGAAGAGACCAAGATCCCCGGCGACGGCGTGGTCACGGGCTACGGCATGATCAACGGCCGTCTGGTCTTTGTGTTCAGCCAGGACTTCACCGTGTTCGGCGGTGCTTTGAGCGAAACCCATGCCGAGAAGATCTGCAAGGTGATGGACCAGGCCATGAAGGTCGGTGCTCCCGTCATTGGCCTGAACGACTCGGGCGGTGCGCGTATCCAGGAAGGCGTGGCCTCGCTGGGTGGCTATGCCGACGTGTTCCAGAAGAACGTGCTGGCCTCGGGCGTGGTGCCTCAGATCTCCATGATCATGGGCCCCTCGGCCGGTGGCGCCGTGTATTCGCCCGCCATGACCGACTTCATCTTCATGGTCAAGGACAGCTCGTACATGTTCGTGACCGGTCCCGAAGTCGTGAAGACTGTGACCCACGAAGAAGTAACCGCCGAAGAGCTGGGCGGCGCCGTGACCCACACCACCAAGAGTGGTGTGGCCGACATGGCGTTTGAGAACGACGTTGAAGCACTGATGATGCTGCGCCGTCTCTACAACTACCTGCCGCTGAACAACCGTGAAAAAGCGCCTGTTCGCCCCAGCACCGACCCTGTGAACCGCGCAGAAATGTCGCTGGACACCCTGGTGCCCGAGAACGCGAACAAGCCCTACGACATGAAGGAGCTGATCCTCAAGACCGTGGACGATGGCGACTTCTTCGAGCTGCAGCCCGAGTACGCCAAAAACATCATCATCGGCTTTGCCCGCATGGCGGGTCAGACCGTGGGCATCGTGGCCAACCAGCCTCTGGTGCTGGCCGGCTGCCTGGACATCAAGTCCTCCATCAAGGCCGCGCGTTTTGTGCGCTTCTGCGATGCGTTCAACATCCCCGTGGTGACCTTTGTGGACGTGCCCGGCTTCATGCCCGGTACTTCGCAGGAATACGGCGGCATCATCAAGCATGGTGCCAAGCTGCTGTACGCCTACGCAGAGTGCACGGTGCCCAAGATCACCGTCATTACCCGCAAGGCCTACGGCGGCGCGTACGACGTGATGGCCTCCAAGCACCTGCGCGGTGACGTGAACCTGGCTTGGCCCCACGCCGAAATCGCCGTGATGGGTGCCAAGGGCGCGGTGGAAATCATCTTCCGCGAAGACAAGAACGACCCCGTCAAGCTGGCCGCTCGCGAAGCCGAATACAAAGAACGCTTTGCCAACCCCTTTGTGGCCGGTGCCCGTGGTTTTATCGACGACGTCATCCAGCCGCACGAAACGCGCAAGCGCATCTGCCGCTCGCTGGAGATGCTCAAGAACAAGCAGCTCGAGAACCCCTGGCGCAAGCACGGGAACATCCCCCTGTAAGAACAAGAAGAACCAGGAGATACGCACATGTTTACCAAGATTCTGATTGCCAACCGCGGTGAAATTGCCTGCCGCGTGATCGCCACCGCCCGCAAGATGGGCATCAAGACCGTGGCGGTCTATTCCGACGCCGACAAGGATGCGCGCCACGTCAAGCTGGCCGACGAGGCTGTGCGTCTGGGCCCTGCGCCCAGCCGCGAGTCCTATCTGCTGGGTGACAAGATCATCGAGGCCTGCAAGGCCACCGGCGCACAGGCCGTGCACCCCGGCTACGGCTTCCTGTCGGAAAACGAAGGCTTTGCCAAGCGCTGCGAAGAAGAGGGCATTGCCTTCATCGGCCCCAAGTCGCACTCCATCGCGGCCATGGGCGACAAGATCGCTTCCAAGAAGCTGGCCGGTGAAGCCAAGGTCAACACCATTCCAGGCTACAACGATGCCATCGCTGGCCCCGAGCAGGCGGTGGAAATCGCCAAGGGCATTGGCTACCCCGTGATGATCAAGGCTTCGGCCGGCGGCGGCGGCAAGGGTCTGCGCGTGGCGTTCAACGACAAGGAAGCCTTTGAAGGCTTTGCCTCTTGCCAGAACGAAGCACGCAACAGCTTTGGCGATGACCGCATCTTCATCGAGAAGTTCGTTCAGGAGCCCCGCCATATCGAAATCCAGATTCTGGGCGACAGCCATGGCAACGTGATTTACCTGAACGAGCGCGAATGCTCGATTCAGCGCCGTCACCAGAAGGTGATCGAAGAAGCGCCTAGCCCTTTCATCAGCGATGAGACCCGCAAGGCCATGGGCGAGCAGGCTGTTGCTCTGGCCAAGGCTGTGCAATACCAGTCCGCCGGTACTGTGGAGTTTGTGGTCGGCAAGGACCAGGACTTCTACTTCCTGGAAATGAACACGCGTCTGCAGGTGGAACACCCTGTGACCGAGTGCATTACCGGCATTGACCTAGTGGAGCAGATGATTCGCGTGGCTGCTGGTGAAGCACTGGCGATCAAGCAAGAAGACGTGAAGCGCAACGGCTGGGCCATCGAGTGCCGTATCAACGCCGAAGACCCCTTCCGCAACTTCCTTCCTTCCACGGGCCGTCTGGTTCGCTTCCAGACCCCCGAGCAGACCATGTGGCAGTCCGACACCGAGCACCTGAACGGCGTGCGTGTGGATACCGGCGTGTACGACGGCGGCGAAATCCCCATGTACTACGACTCGATGATCGCCAAGCTCATCGTGCACGGCAAGGATCGCAACGACGCCATCGCCAAGACCCGTGAAGCCCTCAACGGTTTTGCCATCCGTGGCATCAGCTCCAATATTCCTTTCCAGGCTGCGCTGCTGGCTCACCCCAAGTTTGTGAGCGGTGAGTTCAACACCGGCTTCATCGCCGAGCACTATGCCCACGGCTTCCACGCCGAGGACGTGCCTCACGCGGATCCCGACTTCCTGGTCGCGCTGGCCATGTTCCGCAACCGCCGCTACCGTGCGCGTGCATCGGCCATTACCGGCCAGATGCAAGGCCACCACGTGCAAGTGGGCCACAGCTATACGGCCGTGGTGCTGGGTGCCGAAGGCAACAACCAGTATGTGAGCGGCGAAGTCACCGACTTCGATGCCGAAGCGCGCGTGTGCAAGGTCGTCATCAACGGCAAAACCTACGAATTCCGCAGCAATGCCGACATTCGTGATCTGGTCGTGCGCGGCAACTGCAACGGTCAGGACTTTGTCTGCCAGATCGAGCGTGGCACGGCCAAGAACCCGCTGGCCCTGCGCGTCATCCACAACGGCACGCAAGCCGATGTGCTGGTGCTCTCGCCCAAGGGTGCCGAGCTGCACAAGCTCATGCCTTACAAGGCTCCACCAGACCTGTCCAAGTTCCTGCTCTCGCCCATGCCAGGCCTGCTGGTCGACGTGGCGGTGCAGCCCGGCCAGAAGGTGCAAGCCGGCGAGAAGCTGGCCGTCATCGAGGCCATGAAGATGGAAAACATCCTGTTCGCCTCGCAAGACGGCGTGGTGAGCAAGATCAGCGCCAGCAAGGGTGACTCGCTGGCCGTGGACGACATCATTCTGGAATTTGAATGATGCAAAACCTTTGGGGCTTGCCACCTGCGCTGACATGGCTGAACGCGCAGGCCATCAAGCTCTGAAGTGAAAAGCCCGCATGGCTCTGGCTGTGCGGGCTTTTCCATTCTCTTTATCGGCTTTTATTCAGATCAAATCCTGCTCCAGCGCTTACCCATAAAGCGCCACCAGCTATGTATTCAGAAGCATCCATCCCGCCCCAATCCAGCCAGGCTACCCGCATTGCACGCAGCTCGCTGCTGCTATGCGGAGCAGCTTTGCTGGCGGATGCGCTGGTGCTGATGAGCATGCGCCACTTCAATGTGGGCGTGGTGGTGCCGGCGGCGCTGGGCTTGGCCGCTTTGCTGCTGAGCTGGAAATGGCAGGCCGTGCAGCGCTGGCGTAAAGCCAGACCGCTGCATGCGCAGCTGTGGGCGCTGGCCTGGGCTGGGCTGACGCTCTGGCTGGTGAGCCTGCTGTGGTTCTGGGCCCAGCTTTTCAGTCTGGGCCTGCAGCCTGCGCAAGTGCCTGCGGTGCAATCCATCGTGGTTCTGGGCAGTGGCACGCTCAACGGCCATCCGCGCCCGGTGCTGGCCGCACGACTGGATACGGCTGCCGAGCTGGCCAAACTTCAGCCCAGTGCGCTGATCGCCGTTTGCGGCGGTGTGGACTGGGGTGAGGCAGAGTCCGAAGCCGAGGTCATGGCTCGCTATTTGCAGCAGCGCCACGGCATTGCATCTGATCGACTGGTGCTGGAAAAGCTCAGCACCAGCACGGAACTGAACCTCAAGCTCAGCCGCCCCTTGCTGGCCGAGCGCGGCGTGGCGGCTGATGCCCCCATGGCCATGGTCAGCAGCGATTTCCATCTGATGCGCGCCATGGATATTGCCAAGCGCCAGGATTTGACCGATGTCTATCCCGTCGCCGCGTCCACACCGCTGGCCACACGCTTTAACGCCTGGCTGCGCGAATACTTTGCGATGGCCAGCAGCTGGCTGCTGGGTGAGGTCTGAAATATCAATAAAAACCAGCTCTAGCGCTTATCTGTATTGCGCTTACAGCTATCAATCAAGGAGTCTATTATGAGCAATCGTCCTTTCAAGGTTCTGGGCATTCAGCAAGTCGCCATCGGCGGTACCGACAAGCAGCGCATGAAAAAGCTGTGGGTGGATATGCTGGGTCTGGAGCAAACCGGCACCTTCCAGAGCGAACGTGAGAACGTCGACGAAGACATCCTGGCCATGGGCAAGGGCGCTTTCAAAGTCGAAGTGGACATCATGCAGCCCATGGACATTGAGAAAAAGCCTGCCGTGCACGCCACTCCGCTCAACCACATCGGCCTGTGGATCGACGACCTGCCCAAGGCCGTGGAATGGCTGACCGCCAACGGCGTGCGCTTTGCCCCCGGCGGCATCCGCAAGGGCGCGGCGGGCTATGACATCACGTTTTTGCACCCCAAGAGCAATGACGAGTTCCCCATCGCGGGCGAGGGCGTGCTGATCGAGCTGGTGCAGGCACCTGCCGATGTGATTGCAGCGCTGAGCTAAAAATCGCCTCAAATCGGCTCAATTACCTAGCGGCATCGCCGGCAAAAAGGGTTCGGACATCGCATGTGCGTGTCTGAACCCTTTTTTTGCGGGCTGCAATGCCGTAGAACAGCTTTTCTACAGCGAGGGCCGGCTCTAAAAGGAATAGCCCAGTTTGATGCCTGCAGCCAGGGCAGAGCTTTGGCCAAAGCTGCCAATGCGCTGGCTGGCCAGAAAAATATCGGCCGCCCCCAGGCGCTGATAACTGATCCAGGGCGTGATATCAAAGGCCTTGTCCTTGTAGTTCACTCCCAGCGTGTAGCCCACGCGCCCATTGCTGGGTCGCAAAGCAGACAAGGCACTGGTCTCGGTCTTGCGATCGTATGAGACGGCAATAAAGCCCCCCCATTGTGAAGACAGCTTCTGCCCCAGCCCCAGAGACAGGGTTGTGGTGTCCTCCATGTCCGCCAGACTGGCACCATTGGTGGCCATTGCAAAGAGATGAGGGCTGAGCTTGAAGCGGCTCCATTGCGTCCAGCGAACCTGGCCAAAAGCCAGAGTGCTGGGGCTAATGCCGACCTGAAAGTCGAGGTTGACGCTTTGGGGCGATGTAGAAGAAGTGCTGGTGGTCAGCTCAGGCAGCAGATTTTCATGGGTGCTCATCTTGTGATGAACCGCCGAGTAGTAGGTTGCGGCAATGCGCAGGGCGATATCGGGCCGCTCATAGCTCAGGCCCAGCAGATAGCCCGGCTCGGTGCTGGGGCGAAAGTCCACGCGGTAGCCACTCGCAGCACCAAAAGCCAAACCGGTAAAGCCCACATGACCTTCGGAGCGCTGCAAACGCAAGCCACCATGCACTGCCCAGTTGTCATTCCAGCGGTGGCGCAGTGCCCCCATGAGTTCATGGGTGCTGACACGGGAAGTGGTCCCACCCAGCAGCGGTGAATGCTGAGCGCCGTAGTGAATGTCCAGCCCGAAGGGCTGGGACAGCATGACGAGCATGGAGGTCTGGGTGCTCAAGTCGTGCTTGTAGGCAAAGCCCCATTGCGAATACTCGCCTGCGACCTGGCCGGTGGAGCGCCCCAGTATGTCTGTGCCTTTGATGTGAGGGCGAGTGCGATAGGCATCCACCATCAGCACATTGCCTTTGGCAAACAGGGGATCCAGACTTTGCCCCGTTCTATCCAGACCTCCCGCCTGTACGGCACTTCCCATCACCAGAGCCGTACAGCCCACTGCCATTTTTCTGCTAGCCAACTTCCTCTCCCCGTCACGGCACTCCGTAGGCCGTGAGATGTAATTTAAAGTGCCTTTGTGTCAACCATGCTGGGCATGGACTGCTCCAGTACGGTTTCGAGCCGTTTTGGCACATTGCTGAAATCTTGACGCTTGATCGGCTTTCTTGCCGCTGCTCGCCCTCGTAAACCTCACATCCTCTCGCAAACATTCGCTCATGACATCCTCTGAATATGCACAAGCCTATTTCGACCGCCAGTACAACGCCCGCGCCAGCGTGCAGGACCCGCTGGCTTATATGTCGCGCTATACGCAAGAGAGTTTGAGTGCACTGAGCTTGCCCGGGGCAGTGCGCAATCAGCGTTACAGCCCAAGAGCCACTGACGTGCTGGATATTTATCTGCCAAATAGGCCTGAATCAAAGGCAGGAAAAGAGCAGGGCGCTCCTGTTTTTATCTTCATTCACGGCGGTTACTGGCGCGCACTGAGCAAGAATGACTCGGCGTTCATGGCGCCGGCTCTCACGGCAGCAGGCGCTATTGTCGTAGTGCCCGATTACGACCTGGCACCTGCCTTCACGCTGGATCACATCGTCGATCAGATGCGCCAGGCCTTTGCATGGGTGGTGCGCAATATCGCCATCTATGGTGGCGATGCACAAAATATCTGCGTTTGCGGCAGCTCTGCCGGTGGCCATCTGGTGGGCATGCTGCTGGCCAAGGGCTGGCAGCAAGACTATGACCTGCCTCCTGGGGCGGTGCCGGCATCGGCCTTTGCGCTCAGCGGTCTGTTTGATCTGCAGCCGCTGCTGACCACCCATATCAACGAATGGATGCAGCTTGATGATGCCGTGGCCATTCGCAACAGCCCGCGCTTTGCGCTGCCTGAGACCAGCACGCACGGGCAATGCCAGTTGCGCGTGGCCTGCGGCGAGTTTGAAAGCCGTGAATTTCACCGCCAATCGCGCGATTATCTGGCTGCCTGGCAGGCTCGCTGTCTGCCTGGGGCCTGGGTAGAGGCTGCTGCAACCAACCATTTCGACTTGCCGCTGGCTTTGGGCGACGCGCAGTCCGTGGTGCATCAGACCGCGCTGGATCTGATGGGCTTGTCAAGCGCTGCTGCCCAGAAGTAAGCAGATGTGAGCGCAGCTGCAACACAGTAGAGATGCTAGCTACACAAAGCAGAGCATGCTGTGTAGGCTTGGTGCGTCGTACATCACGCACAAAAGCCCAAAAAGCCATCAAGATAAAGAAAAGCCTCAAGGCGTCATCAAACTTCCAACAAAGAGAGACAAGCACCATGACCTACGCCCGCGACCTGTTCCCTCTGTCTGCATCTGCACTGGCCACTGCGGTGCTGTGTCTGGCCAGCACGGCAGCCATGGCTGCCAACCCCATCAAGGTGGGCGTGGCGCTCGATATCTCCGGCCCCTTTGCCGGCCCTGGTGCAGAAATCAAGGATGGCCTGAATCTCGCTGCCAAGCTGCTGGACAACAAGCTGGGCGGTGTGCCCGCAGAATTGATCCAGGCCGACACTGCCGGCAACCCCGAAACGGCTCGCCAGCTGGCCGATCGCTTCATCAAGCGCGACAAGGTGGACTTTTTCACCGGCCCCGTAGGCTCCAACGTGGTGCTGGCCGTCGGCCCCAGCCTGTTTGCCGCCAAAGTGCCATTTCTGTCCGCCAACCCCGGCCCCAGCCAGCTGGCAGGCAAGCAATGCAACCCCTTCTTCTTTGGCACCAGCTACCAAAACGATGCCATGCATGAAGCCGCAGGCAAGCACGCTGCCGACAAGGGCTACAAGAAGGTTGTGGTGCTGGCCCCCAATTACCCGGCCGGCAAGGATGCGGTCAATGGTTTCAAGCGCGCCTACAAGCTGCCGGTAGCCGATGAGGTCTACACCAAGGTCGGCCAACTGGACTTTGCCGCCGAGCTGGCCCAGCTGCGCGCCGCCAAGCCCGATGCGGTCTATATCTTCCAGCCCGGCGGTATGGGCATCAACTTCATCAAGCAGTTCATGGGCGCGGGCCTGAACAAGGACATGGTGCTGATCTCGTCGCCCTTCACCGCCGATCAGGATGTGATCGCCGCGGTGGGCGAGCCCATGGTGGGCATCTACAACCCATCCAGCTACGCCCATGATCTGGACAATGCCGCCAACAAGAAATTTGTGGCCGAATTTCAAAAGGTCTATGGCCGCCTGCCCACGCTGTATGCCGCCTTTGCCTATGACGTGGTCATGAACCTGGACGCTGCCGTCAAGGCCGTGGGCGGCAAGCTTGACGACAAAGACGCGCTGGCCAAGGCCATCAAGAGTGCCAAGTTCGACTCCGTGCGCGGCAACGTCAGCTATGGCAACAACCAGTTTCTGATTCAGGACTACTACCTGCGCAAGGTGGTCAAGGCGGGCGACGGCAAGATCAGCAATGCGCTGCAGCCGGGCAAGATCTTCACCGCCCACAAGGACAGCTACGCCGCCGAATGCGCCATGAAGTAAGCCTGAGCGCAGGTTCTTCATGGATGCCGTTTTTCTTCTGGAACAGGCCTTGAACGGCCTGGGCTATGGCTTGATGCTGTTTTTGCTGGCCGCCGGCCTCACGCTGGTGTTCGGCATCATGGATACGCTCAACCTGGCCCATGGCGCATTGTTCATGGCGGGGGGCTATGTCTCGGCCTCGGTGCACACCCATAGTGGCTCCTTCTTGCTGGCCATTGCAGTGGGCATTGCTGCCACCGTGGTGCTGGCCGCTGTGCTTGAGCGGGTCTTGATTCGCAGGCTCTATGTGCGCGATCACCTCTCGCAGGTGCTGGCCACGTTTGGCGTCATCCTGATTGCCGACGATGTGGTCAAAGCCCTCTGGGGGCCATCTCCCATCATGGCTCCCACGCCACAGGCACTCTCCGGCCCGGTGCAGCTGTTTGGTTTTTTGCCCTATCCGTCGTACCGCTTGCTCATTCTGGCTGCCGGTCTGGCGGCTGCACTGGCCTTGTACCTGCTGGTCAACCGCACGCGGCTGGGCATGTGGGTCAGGGCAGGGGCCTCCAACCGGCAGATGGCCGAGTGGATGGGCATTCGCGTCAAGCGTGTCTTTGCCATCGTCTTTGCCATGGGCGCGGCGCTGGCGGCACTGGCCGGGGCGCTCATGGCACCCATCAGCGCCGTGCAGGTGGGCATGGGCGAGAGCATTCTGATCCCGGCGCTGGTCGTCATCGTCATTGGCGGCATTGGTTCGGTGCGCGGCGCGCTGATTGCCAGCTTGCTGGTGGGGCTGGTGGACACCGCTGGCCGGGCCTTGCTGCCGCCGCTGTTGCGGGAGGTGCTCTCCCCCAGTCTGGCTGCTGACATTGGCCCCGCCGTGGCCAGCATTTCCATGTATGTCTTGATGGCAGCGGTGCTGCTGTTCAAACCCGCTGGCTTGTTCCCTGCGCGGGGTTGAAAGGGCTGTTTTCTCGTGTCTGATACCAAGCCTGACCCCAAAACTGTGCATTCATACAGCTCTTCGAGAAATCCTCCCAACGCTCCACCCGATTTGCCGTCCAGCGCCCATGCACACTGGGTTGGCCACAGTGTGCTGGCCGTGCTGGCTCTGGCCTTGGGGGCCTTCCCGTGGCTGGCCCCCGCGCTGGGGCTGGAGTATTACGTGGACTTTGTGCGCCGCATTCTCATCGTCAGCATCGCGGCGCTGAGTCTGAACTTTCTCATTGGCCGCGCAGGTCTGGTCGCGCTGGGCCATGCCGGTTTTGTGGGCGTGGGGGCCTATGCCGTGGTGGCCATGGTGGAGGGCGGCTACAGCAACGCATGGCTCATCTGGGCCGTGGCTTTTGTGGCGGGGCTGGTGATCTCCGCCCTGATCGGGCTGGTGGCCGTGCGCACGCAGGGCGTGTACTTCATCATGATTACGCTGGCCTTTGCGCAAATGCTGTATTACCTGGCCGTGTCGCTGCGCTTCTGGGGCGGGGACGATGGCTACACCCTATACAGCCCGCTGCAACTGTGGCAAGGCATGGATGCAGCAGGAAATGGGCTGTTTATGCTTGTCCTGCTTGCGCTGGCAGCTATCTTTTTATGGCTTTCTCGCATCGAACGCTCTTACTTTGGCCGGGCCTTAGAAGGCATTCGCGACAACGAAGCGCGCATGAAAGCCATGGGCTACTCCACCTTGCGCCTGAAGCTCTTGGCCTTTGCGCTGGCAGGTGGCATTGCCGCCCTGTCGGGCGCGCTGCTTGCCACACAAAACCTGTTTGTCAGCCCCAGCCTGATGCAGTGGAACCAGTCGGCCCTGCTGATTGTGATGGTGGTCATTGGCGGCATCGGCCTGCGCTGGGGCGCGCCGCTGGGGGTGGCCGTGTGGCTCACGCTGGAAGAAGTGCTCAAGCTCCACACCGAATACTGGCACGCCCCCATGGGCCTGCTGCTGGTGGCCGTGGTGTTCCTGGCCCCCAAAGGCCTGGCAGCGTTCTTTGCGAAAAAGAATAGCGAGGATAGCGAAGCTAAAAAGAATAGCGCCCAGCGCAAGCAGCAAAACGCGGGAGGGGTGCAATGAGCCTGCTTTCCATTCAAAACCTGGTCAAACGCTTTGGCGCACTCACCGCCACTGACCATGTCACGCTGCAGGTGGAAAAAGGCGAAATCCACGCCCTGATCGGCCCCAATGGCGCGGGCAAATCCACGCTGGTGCATTTGATCTCGGGCTTGCTGGCGGCGGACGGTGGTTCGCTCAAGCTGGACGGCCAAGAACTCATCCACCTCGCCCCCCACCAGCGCGTGGCAGCAGGCCTGTCGCGCTGCTTCCAGATCACGAGCATCTTCCCCAAGCTCAGCGTGGCGGAGAACCTGCTTTTGGCCGTACAAGCCCACCACAGCAACAGCTTTCGCTGGTTCAAGCTGCGCGACAAAGATGCGGATCTGAAAGCCAAAGCCTGGGAGCTGGCCCAGCGCGTGCAACTGCAAGCCAACTGGGCAGACACCGCTGGCAGCCTGCCGCACGGGGCACAGCGCAAGCTGGACGTAGCCCTGGCCCTGGCGGCTGACCCTAAGTTGCTGCTGCTGGACGAACCCCTGGCCGGCATGGGGCCGGAAGAATCTGCCGAGATGACCGCCTTGATTGCCGAGCTGCGCACGCGCCACCCCGGCATGGCCATCTTGCTGATTGAGCACGATATGGACGCCGTCTTCCAGCTGGCCGACCGCATCACCGTACTGGTGTACGGCAAGGTGCTGGCACAAGGCAGCTCGGAGCAAATCCAGAACGATGCCCGCGTGCAAGCCGTGTATCTGGGGCAGGAAGAAGAAGCAGACAACGCAGAAAACCCGCAAGACCAACAAGAAGAGGGCGCGGCATGAGCAACACCCCCAACCCAATGCCAGAAACACCGCTTCTGGAAGTGCGCAATATCGAAGCAGGCTATGGCGCCAGCCAGGTGCTGTTTGGCGTGAGCCTGAGCATTGCGCCGCACCAGGTCGTCAGCCTCATGGGCCGCAACGGCATGGGTAAATCCACCACCATCAAATGCATCACGGGCGCGTTGCCCGTGCGCAAGGGGCAGATTTTCTTTGAGGGCCAAGAGATTACGAATCTGCCAGCCGATGAAATTGCCCGCCGTGGCATTGCACTGGTGCCCGAAGGGCGCATGTGTTTTCCGAATTTGACCGTGCGCGAGCATTTGGTGGCATTTGCACGTTCACCTTTGAAATCATCTGATGCATTGCAAAAAGGAGAGCGCTTTGCGCTGGCTGCACCTTGGGATTTGGCCAGAATTTATGAGCTTTTCCCGCGCCTCAAAGAGCGTGAGCACCATATGGGCAACCAGCTTTCCGGTGGTGAACAGCAGATGCTGGCCATTGGGCGGGCTTTATCGACCAATCCGAAATTGCTGATATTGGATGAGGCGACGGAGGGGTTGGCACCGGTGGTGAGGGAAGAGATTTGGAAGTGTTTGGCGTATCTGAAAAAAGAGTCTCAGGCAGTACTTGTTGTAGATAAATATTTAGATCAAATATCAAAAATTTCTGATTTCAATTATTTTTATGAAAAGGGAAAAGTTGGCTCTATGCCGTTTTGTGTGGAAACGCTTCGCGTCATGTCGGCATGGCTGGCGCGAACGGACTGGCCGGCAGGTGCTTGAGCTTGGACATGCGCAGGTAGGCGATGGCGATGAAGTTCTGGCTCGTCCTGAAGCCGCGCGCGGCGCGCTTGGCCTGCTGCAGCAGCCCGTTCATCGCCTCGACGAAGGCGTTGCTGCGGTGATCGACCATGCCGCGCACCACCGCGTCGAACCGCTCCTTGAGCGTGGCGGCCAGCTTCTTGAACGGCTCGAGCCGACAGCGCCGCGCCCAGCTCAGCCAGGCCCTGAGGTCGGATGCGGCCTGTTCGATGCTGTTGTGCGCTGTGGCCCGTGCGTACACCGCGCGCAGCGCCATCTTCAGCCGCCACGCCCGCGCGCTCTTGAGCGTCGAGCGCTGCAGCCAGTGCATGGCATCGAGCTGGCGGGCGCTCCAGGTGCTGGGGTTGCGCCGCATGCCCCACAGCAGCTGCCTGAGCGTCTTGCGGCCGCCAGCGCCCAGCGCGGCTCGCACCGCCTGCGCGTCGGTGGCCATCTCCGCGCGGCGCACCTGGTCCATCGCATCGATGGCCATCGAGACGACGTGAAAGCGGTCGTAGCTGATCTGCGCCTCGGGCAGCGCCAGCGCCACGCCCTTGGCGTAGGCTGCGCTCATGTCCATGCACACGTGCCGCACCTGGGCGGGATCGCCGCCATGGGCCTTCAGATCCTCGGCGAACTCCACCACCGTGCGGTGCTCGCGCCCCTCGGTGGCGAACAGCAGCCGCTTGCGATCCAGGTCGTGCACGACGGTGATGTAGTGCTGCCCGCGCCGCAGGCTGGTCTCGTCGATGCCCACCGTGCGCACGCCGGCGAAGTCTTCCAGCGCACGCGCCTGCGCGACGTAGAACTCGATGCGCCGCCACAGCCGCTTGTCCTTGCAGCGCAGCAACTCGGCGGCCTGGCGCACCGGCAGGTCCAGGCACAAGGTCAGCGCCAGCGCTTCGAACGCCGCGGTGAAGCCCGAGCCCGGACGCGCCCAGGGCACGGCCACCTGCGTGGTCTTGCCGCAGGCACCGCAGGCCACGCGCGGCACGTCGCAGTGCAGCCAGGCCTCGAACTGGAAGAAGTCCAGGTGCCGCCAGGATCGGCGCAGCCGGTCGTGCACCGGTTGCGTGGCCGCACCGCATGCCGGGCAGGCGAGCCTGCTGGTGTGGCAGCCGATCTCGAAGTCGATACGCCGCTTGGCGGTGTCGAGCCTGACGTCATCGACGACCCACGGCGGCTGCAAGCCCAGCGCGCTGGTGAACAGAGCTTCTACGGCAATGCCCATGGACTCATCCTCCTGATCAAACACGCCTCGTGGACATGTGCACAGGCCGGCCAGCGGCCTGCACACATGCCCACCGGGCTCAACAACCAGGGGAGCATTGTGAGTGTTGTGTTCCACACGAAATGACGAAGGACCGAAAAGTTGCATGTAAGGGGGATTCCAAGCAACTAATAAAAAATGAAATTTCCAAAAGTCGCTAGCACCTTCGCGGCAGGCTCTGGCATGGGCATAGACGCTGTCCGTAGCTCATCCGCTGATGCTTGACAATCAATAGCTGCTAGCGCTTGTATATGCTTGTTTTCAGATGCTTTTTTATCTGAATCCAATGATTTATAAGCGCTAGCAGCTATTGTTTTTATCAAGCGCAGCAACACGACTGACGCAGCCCAGACCATGTGGAGGAAATGAACGGTGGCCGCGTCTGCGGCTCCAAGGCTGGCAGGCACTGAGCAGGTGCGGGGGGGGGGCGCAAAGTCTGCTATTGCGACATGTCTGCGCTGGATCAGAACTTGATTGCATGGGCGCGTGCCTGGGGCGTGAACTGCGCTGCACTGACTGGATCTCACTCCATTGCCGCTACCATTTGAAGAGGGCGGCCCTGTGATCCGGGGCCGCACCAAGCTGTGATGTGGATTGACAGGGGACTGAAATGATGAAGATTACCGCCGCCGTAACTGCCGCCCAAGGTGCGGACTTTGCTTTGCAAGAAGTGGATTTGGCAGCACCCAAAGACAACGAAGTTCTGGTCAAGCTGGTAGCGACCGGCGTGTGCCACACCGATGCGGTGGCGCGTGACCTGGCCATTGCCCCGTTGCCCGCTGTGCTTGGCCATGAAGGCGCAGGCATTGTGGAGGCAGTGGGCGCCGGGGTGAAAGACCTGGCCGTGGGCGACCATGTGGTCATGTCGTTTGCCCACTGCGGCGGCTGCGGCAACTGCCTGACGGGCCACCCCACGGTGTGCAGCACCTTCAACCCGCTGAACTTTGGCGGTGTGGCCGATGACTACACCACACGCCTGTCGCACAACGGCCAGCCACTGGCGACGTTTTTTGGCCAGTCCTCGTTTGGCACCTACGCCGTGGCACACCAGCGCAATGTGGTGAAGGTGGATAAGGGCGTCGATGTGGCCTTGCTCGGCCCGCTGGGCTGCGGCATCCAGACCGGTGCGGGCACGGTGCTCAACCGCTTGCGCCCGGAGTTTGGTTCGTCCATGGTGGTGTATGGCTGCGGCGCGGTGGGCATGTCGGCCATCATGGCGGCAAAAATAGCGGGTTGCGAAACCATTATTGCGGTGGATGTGCATGAGTCCCGCCTGGCCCTGGCGCTGGAGCTGGGCGCTACCCATGTCTTCAACGGCAGCAAGGTGGATGTGGTGGCCGAGATCAAAAAGGTGACCAGCGGCGGCAGCCACTACGCCATTGAATCCACGGGCGTGCCCAAGGTGGTCAAACAGTCTTTGCAAGCGCTGCGCCCGCTGGGCACCTGCGCCATTGTGGGCGTGACGCCGGAGATGCCCATTGATATTCACAACGACATCATGGCCGAGGGCAAAACCATGGTGGGCGTGATCGAAGGCGACTCGGTGCCCCGCGTGTTCATCCCCCAGCTGGTGAGCTATTTCAAGGCAGGGCGCTTTCCCTTTGACAAGCTGGTGAAGTTCTACAAGTTTGAAGACATCAACCAGGCGTTTGAAGACTCCAAGAACGGCAGCACCATCAAGCCGATTTTGCGCATCGCCGAGTAAAACTTGCGCAAGCGCACCGAGGGAGCATCGCTGCTGTGCATCTGAAACAGGGCCCGCCAGCAGCGATGCTCCGAAGCCTTGGCTGCATGGGACCGTCCGATGTCTATGCTTTTTCAGCGAAAGCCGGGCACTTCAGGTGCGCCGCGTGCTACAAGGTGAGATTGGTGCGTATATGTGGCCAATACAGCGCTGCATTTCCTGTAGGGCTACATGAATTGCCAATGGCTGAATTCCAGGTAATGCAACTCAGCCCCGCAAAGGCGCTGTGCGTAAAACAGCCAAGGCAGCTCAATAAGATAAGAGTCGCTAAAACAACCCTTGATATACCGTTGCTTCGGTTTGCTTGGTTGTGTTAGTCGCTCTAAGTGTCAGTGCCACTTAGTCAGTGAGGCTTAGAGTGGCCACTTATTCTTCATCCATCATGCGTGCCGCCGGGTTGTTCAGCGCGGTATCTGCGCGGAAATAGCCCATCACGGTATTGACGCTGTGGTGCCCGGTCAGTGCCATAGTGTCGGCCAGTGGCAGGTTGCGCCGGCCGGCTTCAGTGACAAAGCCCGAGCGCAGCGAGTGTGCGGAAAAATCACCTTCCACCCCTGCCAGTGCGCAGCGCTGTTTGACGATATTGCGCACAGCGGCAGGCGTGAGGGGTTCGGCCACATGGCCGCCTTTGCGAATGCGGCGAAAAATCGGCCCATGCGCAATCTGGGCGGCTTGCAGCCAAGCATGCAGGGCCACTGCGGCACGCCCTGTTACCGGCTTGTTGTTGTCGGGGTTGTCGGTGCCGCTCTGGTTGGTTTTACTGTGAACCAGCGTGTAGATGTATTCGTTGTGGCTGATGGCACGCAGGTAGCGCATGTCAGCAGCGGCCACTTCTGAGCGGCGGCGGCCACCGCTGGCCCAGGCAAAAAGCAACAGGGCACGGTCACGAATGCCGCGCAGGCTGTCATCACAGGTGGCCAGCAATTCTTCAAGCACATCGCGGGTCAGGGCTTCTTTTTTCTGCGGTAATTCGCCGCGCCGCGCATAGGCCTTGCGGGTGCGACTCATCAGCTCTTTGACCGCGCCATCCTGGCAAGGATTATCCAGCGCATGCACCTGGTGGGCCTTGGACATCACTGCCATGCGATGCACCAGCGTGTTGTGCGAGGGTGGACCTTTTTTGCCTTTGTAACCCGCGGCCACAAGGGCGTCGTCCACGGTTTCTGGCATTTCACTGTGCAGGCCAGCAGCTGTCTGGCGCTGCGCATGGTCAATGATGAACTGCAGCACGGTGGCCACATTCAACGGCAATTGCATGGGCTGGCCCAATCGCAGTACATGCCATGCCGCCCAATAACGCATAGCACTTTGGTAGCTGTTACGGGTATTGGCAGATTCACCCTCATGCAGCAGCTCCTTGATGGCCGTTTGCGCCTGAGGTGCAAGTCCGTGCTGAGGATCGGCCAGCGAGTGGGTATCCATCGCAAAAGACTGAGGGGCAGAAAGAAGAGGGCGCTTGCTGAAATCCATGCTTTGTATTGTCCCCTTGTGCGCGAGATCTGAAAGAGAACTGGACCAATGAGGTGCTGCGCCTGAACGCTGCAAATACGGCATTTCATTGCCCGTTAGACGAGTGAACAAATTAGCTGAAAACGAGCTCCCCAGCCTTCTTGATACAGGGCTCACGAGTCGATTTCACATGGCAGTCTCTGATTCAGGGACTGGGAAGTCCAGAGGAATAAGGTGGCAGAAGCACTCTCTGAATCCCACGCCCAGCCAGGATACGGCCAGTTTTAGCTCATAAGCGGTTTGGCTATTAAGAATTAATCTTTTATGCCGGATTTTGCCGCGCGTGGCGAGCGGCGCTACAAGAGCCTCCGGGAGTCGCTCTGACCAGCCGCTCTCCTCATTGGCCTTCCGGGCTACGCTTCCTGCGCACGGGTTTGGATGGTGGCTGGAACTGCGCCACCAGCGCGCGAAGGGTATCCGCTTCCGCCTTGTACTGTGACACGTCCTGGAGAGCCTGTTGCAGTGCTGTACTTTGCTCCTGGCCAAGTCTGGCGCTCTCGGCTGATGCGGCCTTGGCATTTTCCAGTTCCGACGCCATCCGAGACGCTGCGGCACTCATGTCGATCAGCTTTGCCTGGTGGTTTCGTTCGGCCTCGGCCAACTTGGCGCGCATTTGTTCCAGCTGTTTTTCTGAATGGCTTCGTGCCGTGCGCTCCAGGTCGATTTCGCGCAGGGCCCTGCGCTCCGCCTCAGTAGCCCGCTGGGCAGCATCGGCGATGGCCTGCCGCCCCTTTTCCAACTCGGCGCTGAAGTGCTGACGGCTCTTGGCCTGCTCCAGCTTCAGTTCATCGATCTGGCGCTGAAGTGCGTCGGCCCGGGCAGTCGTTGCTGCGTGTATGCGCCTCTCCCGCTCCAGCTCCGAGTCTAGACTTTGGGCGCGGGCCTCCAACTCGCCCATCCGGCCCGCAGCGGCCTGAATTTGGACTTCAAGCTGCGCGTTCAGCTGCAGCGCCTGCTCCAGGCTGGCCAAGGCGCCCTGCGCTTCGGCTCGCGCCTCTACGCGTACGGCGGCCAGCTCTGTGCGTGCAAGTTCGGTGGCTTGGCCCCACAACTCGCTGACCACCTGGCCTGCAGCCTGCTTGAGGGTGTCTGGGAGGTCGGGATGATCGATTTCCACCCGGGCTTTGCTTCGAAGGTCCTCCCAGAAACTCGCCAGGGCCTCGGCGGGAGCGCTCATGGAGCCTTTGCGCACATGCTGGTAGAGCTTGCTCGCGGTGGGCGTGATGCCATATCGGAAAAACAGCAAGGCGCATACCTCGCGGTACAGCGTTTTGGTGTCGCTGAATCGTGCCCGCAGGGCCTCTACTTCGGTCTGGATCTCGGATTCTTCGCTCATACTTAAATAATACAACGTATAATGTAATAATTGAAGAAAATATTTCCAATCTCTGGACATAATTACTCTAATGTCCATAGAATTCGTCGCATGACTGATTTGGCTGTCCTACCGTTGGATTCTGGAGGTCTGGTGCCCCTGGATGGCTTGGCGCTACCGAGGCACCTGTCCGGGGAGCGCGGCCGAAACCGTGCCTCAGGGCTCCCCCAGGTAGCGGCCGATGACGACCGCTCGGCAGTTCTGGCCTGGCTTGAGCGGTACCAAGATTCACCAGCGACGTTCTCCAGCTATCGCAAAGAGGCGGAGAGGCTGCTGCTGTGGTGTGTGCACCAGCACGGCAAGGCGATGTCCGATCTGACCCACGAGGACTTCCTGGCGTTCGAGCGCTTTCTAGCAGACCCGCAACCAGCCAGTCGTTGGATCATGCAGGTCGCGCAGAAGGCTCCCCGGGCGTCACCCCACTGGCGCCCGTTTGCAAAGCCCTTGGATCGGCAGAGCCAGCGCCAAGCGCTATCTATCCTCAACGGCCTTTTCAACTGGCTCGTCCAGGCAGGGTATCTGGCGGGCAATCCTCTTGCGCTCAGGCGCCGCAGGTCCGTTGCGCGGCCAGCCAAGACAAGCCGATTTCTACCCCATGAACACTGGGCACAGGTGCGCGCCACCACAGAGGCATTGCCCGCAAATACACCTCGCCTTGCCAAGCAGGCGGCCCGATATCGCTGGCTTTTCTCGCTGCTTTATATCGGCGGGCTACGTATCTCGGAGGTCTGTGCCAACTCCATGGGAGATTTCTACTGGCGTCGAGGTGCGGATGGGCGCGAACGTTGGTGGCTGGATGTCTGTGGAAAGGGAGAAAAGACACGTCTCGTCCCGGCAACCGACGAGTTGGTGTCAGAACTGATGCGCTACCGAAAGGCCAACGAACTCGCACCGCTGCCGCGCGAAGGGGAGAATCTTCCGCTGCTGATCCCCATTATCGGAGCGTCCCGCTCGATGTCGCGAAGCTCTGTGCACGAATTGGTCAAAGATGTGTTTCGCGAAACCGCGATCCGCCTTCGAGTGCTTGGGCCGGAGCACGAGGGCGCGGCTTTGCATGTGGAACAAGCGTCCGCACATTGGCTCAGGCATACGGCAGGCACACACCAAAGCGACAAAATGGACCTCAAGACTGTTCGCGACAACCTGGGGCATACCAACATTGCAACGACCAGCATCTATCTGCACACGGAAGACGACAAACGCCATGACCAGACGTCCAGTTTCCATCGGGTGGGATGGTCGTCGCGCTAAAGGAGGGGCCTGAAGCGGGGTTCACGCTCCACATGGAACCTATGGACCACTCCATGCAGAAGTCCAGCGGACCCCGAAGCTATTCCACAAAAGAGCAAGGCTTTGCCTGAACCAAGACCCTGGTTGCTGTGAGACGGGTGATGGTGCGATAGATCTATAGCGTAGACTAGTGTGGTGTCTCATAAGTAATTTGAATTATTTCGGCGAGTGTTGATCCCAGGAGTTTCCTTGGAGGAGACTACGCCGATGGCCCACACTGGACGCCCCGCCACGAAGCTGCAGATCACCGATGCCGAGCGCCAAGAGCTCCAGGCGCGCTTGCGCGTACGCAAGGCGCCAGCAGACGAGAAGCTGCGCATGCGAATTGTGCTGGGCTGCGCGGATGGAGAGTCGGGCACTGTGATTGCCCAGCGCTTGGGAACGACGGTGCAAACCGTCTCCAAGTGGCGGCGGCGCTACCAGGCGTACCGCCTGGCGGGTTTGACCGATGCACCGCGCACGGGCCGCCCCCGCAGTGTGGGAGATGAGCGGGTTCAGCACATCGTGGACAAGGTTCGTCACAGCAGGCCTATCAACGCCACGCACTGGAGCGTGCGCCAGATGAGCCGAGAGGCGGGCGTATCACCGGCGACGGTGCAACGCATCTGGCATGCGTTTGGTCTGAAGCCGCATTTGCAGGAGACCTTCAAGCTGTCCACTGATCCTCATTTCGTGGACAAGGTGCGCGATGTGGTTGGGCTGTATATGGCACCACCTGATCGCGCCTTGGTGCTGTGCGTGGACGAGAAGAGCCAGATCCAGGCCCTGGATCGCACCCAGCCAGGGTTGCCACTGACGTTTGGCAAACCCAGCACGCGCACGCACGACTACAAGCGTCACGGCACAACGTCGCTGTTCGCAGCGCTGGATGTGGCCACTGGCAAAGTCATCGGACAGCTCAAGCGCCGTCACCGCAGCCTGGAATTCCTGCAGTTTCTCAAAGCCATTGATGCACAGGTGCCGGGCGACCAAGACATCCACCTGATCATGGACAACTACGGCACGCACAAGACGCAGGCCGTGCGGGCGTGGCTAGCAGCCCATCCCCGCTATCACGTTCACTTCACGCCAACTTCCGCGTCCTGGCTCAATCTGGTCGAGCGCTTCTTCAGCCAGCTCAGCGAGCAGTGGATCAAGCGCAGCGCCCACACCAGTGTCGCTCAGCTGGAGCAAGCCATCCAGGCATACATCGACCGTCACAACGAGGACCCCAAGCCGTTCGTGTGGCGAAAAAGCGCCGACACCATCCTGGCCTCTGTCGCTCGCGCTGCTGGTTCGATTATTTGATACTTATTTCTGAGACGCCACACTAGATCCTCATGCTTGTGAGGACGGCCTGTTAGCGGAAGTCGATGGCTTCGCGGTGCAGGTAAACCTTCAGGTCCGGCGCGAAGCGGAACACCGCAACCTCCCCAGCGCCTCGATGAGCGCGCATGCTTGCGGCAGGTCGCAGCTGGTCAGGTCCACGACAACGCCGTTGGGCAGCCGGGCCTGCAGCTGCACGCCGGCCTGCGCTGGTGCTTCGATGCGCACGGGCACGAAAGCTGATTCGGCAACATTCGCCTCGGCGGCCACCGGCGAGGTCAAGGCCGCCGCACTACGTTCGTGCTTGCGCACCCAGGTGTTCAACAAGTTTGCATTGATGCCACAGTCGCGCGCCAACCTGGCCATCGATATGCCTGGCCGGCCGCAAGCCGCGATCAGCTCCTGTTTGGCTTGCTCGTCATACACACACCGCCCATCACGCTTGCGGCTGACGATCAACCGCCCGGCCAAATCTGAAACCCACTCTGACATTACGTTCCCATCTACATGTACGTGGACACGTAGGCTCTCAGGTCAACTGGCTTCCGGAATGGGCGTGGTTAACTGACCGCATACGAAACCACTGCCATGTCCGATGTCGACCAGGTCATCGGCCTGTTGCACGGCATCCGGACTCTGGGCGTCCGGCTTGCGGTGGATGACTTCGGGACCGGCTACTCGTCATTGGCATACCTCAAACGATTTCCCATCGACGAGCTCAAAATCGATCGGTCCTTCGTCAACGACATCGCCACTGACAAGGACAACGCAGCCATCGTGCGCGCCACCATCGCGCTGGCCCACGGCCTGGGCCTGAAGGTCGTGGCTGAAGGCGTGGAAACCGAGGCCCAAAGGCGTTTCCTGGCAGACCTGCACTGCGACATCGTGCAAGGCTACCTGTTCGGCCCCCCGCAACCGCTGAACGTCGCAACGCAGTGGTTGTAACAATTGCCACCGTTTTGATAGCTGGTTGCGAATTCTGCTCAAGCGATTGCGCAAGGAGCTTCTAAAGCGTGTGTTCGGAACGGCAGTTCAACGGAGCATGCGCGAAGGCGTGCCGCCTGCCAAGCGGAAGATTTCCACGACCTGCTGCAAGCTCTGCGCCTGCGCTTCAAGGGAGGCGGCAGCAGCCGCTGACTCCTCCACGAGTGCAGCATTTTGCTGAGTCACCTGGTCCATCTGGGTGATGGCTGTGTTGACCTGCTCGATTCCGGCAGCCTGCTCGTTCGACGAAGTTGCAATTTCACCAACCAGCGCGGCAAGTTGCCGCACGGACTCCAAGATGTCGCCCATGGTCGCACCTGCCGTTTCCACTTGCTGCGAACCTTCGGCGACCTTTGCGCTCGATGATGCAATCAGCTCTTTGATTTCCTTCGCTGCAGCAGCACTGCGCTGTGCGAGTGTTCGCACCTCGCTTGCTACCACCGCAAAGCCTCGTCCTTGTTCTCCCGCGCGTGCAGCTTCCACGGCGGCATTGAGGGCCAGGATATTGGTTTGAAAGGCGATACCGTCAATCACAGAAGTGATGTCGTCGATGCGTTTTGAGCTGTTGGCGATTTCTCGCATCGTCACTACCGCTTGCTCCACCGCCGAACCTCCGCGTTGTGCATTGTCCGAGGCCTGGTTCGCCATGTCGCGGGCCTCAGTCGCGTTCTGGGCGTTGTGGCGCACGGTTGCCGACAGCTCCTCCATGCTTGCAGCCGTTTCTTCCAGCGAAGACGCTTGCTCTTCCGTGCGGGATGAAAGGTCCGAGTTGCCGGCCGCGATCTCTGTGGCACCCCCGTTGATCTGAACGACGCCCTCGCGGACTGCGCCGACGGTACGAGACAGGCTCGACTGCATGTCCTGAAGGTAGGGAAGAATCTGTCCGACGCAGTTGCCCCCAAAGAGCGCGATCGGCTGGGTCAGGTCGCCGTCCGCGATGCGCTTGAAGTGCCCCTTGATGTCGTCGAGTGGGCGCTTGACGCAGGCAACGATATAGAGGTCACCCAGGAGAACCAGCAGGGCGCACATCGCCACCAGAATCCCCGAACCGACAAAGGTTGAGCGACGGTTGGTATTGGCGGTCTTCGATAGCCGATCTCCATATTCGTCGGCGTAAGTGCCGTAGCGGGCCACGGTGTCCGCGAGAGCGCGGCTGGCTGGCACGACGACTTTGCGTTCGTGCTCGGCCGCCCCAGCCATATCGCCTGCCGCAAGAAGAGCTCTCTGCCCTGCAATACCTTGATCGAGGAAGGTCAGAAAGCCTGTTTGCAGTTCCTTGAGAAGCGCTTGCGGCGCATGTGACTGCGCGTCCCGAATGAACGTGTCGAAGTGCTTTCTAGCGGCGGACAACGTAGCATCGGTGCTTCGAATCTCTTCGGAGACGCTGGCCTGGTCGCCAGCAGCTGCGTACTCTTTTTGGCGCGCAATGCGCAGGCGTGCTCGCAGCAACTGGTCATTGGACCGGTTGAGCGATGACACTTCTTGCAGCAGCGCATTGCTGCCCTCAAGCGCTTCTTCCGCGTACAACAGGCCGCGGATGCTGTATGCCGCCAATGCGGCGACCAGCGCGGTCACGACAAGCAGCACGCATAGGACCATGCGACGCACGGTGATGTCTCTTAGGAACTGGCTCATAGCAATCTCAAAGTGAATAGGGTGGTGGAAGGCCGGGGGGACTGGAAACCTGTAGCCAAGCCTCCAATTGCGGCGCGGTAAGTGGGCGTGAGAAAAGATAGCCCTGCTGTACCTGACAACCGAAATCTGTGAGAAATTGAGACTGCTCTTGGGTCTCGACCCCTTCGGCGACCACAGGCATGTTCAAGCTCTCTCCGATACGCAGTACCGCAGACGTCAATGCGCGCGCCGAGGCGCTATGGCCGAGATCTTGGACGAAGCTCTTGTCGAGCTTGAGTGCACTGATGGGCAATCGATGCAGTGCAGCCAGGCTCGATTGCCCGGTACCGAAGTCATCCAGGGAAAACAGCACACCATGGGTGTGCAAGGCTCTGGCGGTGATCAGCGTATTGGGATGTGGGTCAAGCAGCGCGGTTTCTGTTACCTCGACCCTCAGATCGCTGGGCAGAAGGCCGTGCTCGAGCAATGTGTTGGCGATCATGAGCGGTAGCTTGCCGCTGCGCAAATTGCTGGGACTCAGGTTGACGCCCACGTGGGGGACGGCCACGCCGCGCTGACGCCAGTCCGACATCTGACGGCAGGCCTCGCCGACAACCCATTGACTGAGCAAGTCGATCAACCCGCGCTCTTCCGCCAGCGCCACGAACCGCATGGGCTCGATGTCACCGAGTGTGGCATGCTTCCATCGCAAGAGCGCCTCAACGCCATACAAACTGCCATTGGCAGCCATGAGAGGTTGGTAGTGCAGTGTGAGCCCTGCGCTCTGAAGTGCTGAGCGCAGGTCTGTCTCCAGCAGGGACTGCTCCTGGGCGATCCGATTCAGGCGGGCGCTGTAGAACTGGAACTTGCCCCCCCGCTGCGTCTTGGCCTGGTACATCGCCATGTCTGCGTGGCCCAGCAGGCTTTGGGAGTCGGAGCCGTCCTCTGGAAACATCGCAATGCCAATGCTCGCGCTGGGACGGAGAGTGACGCCGTGGACGTCCACCGGCAGCGACAGGTCGGCACACAGCCGCTGCGCCACTGCGGCGGCTTGCTGCGTAGTGCAATGCGGCAGAACAACCACAAACTCGTCCCCACCCAAGCGACCAGGCACGTCGATATCGCGCACTTCGGATTGAAGCCTGGCGGCGAGTGCACGCAGCAACCCGTCGCCCGCCAGATGCCCATGGGTGTCATTGACGTGCTTGAAGCGATCGAGATCGATGAACAGCAGCGCCACCGAAGTCTGGGTGCTTTGCGCGTCGTGTAATAGACGCTGAGTTTGCGCTATCAACATGCTGCGATTGGGCAGCCCCGTGAGCGTGTCGTAGTACGCCAGTTGGTGGATATGCTGGCGTTCGCGCTGGCGCTCCAGCAAAAGCGCGCACAGGTGCAGGCTCACGTCCACCAGTTGCTCGTGCAGCGGGCTGGGGCCCCTTGGCTCGCGGTAGTAGAAAGCGAAGGTGCCCAGTACGGTGCCATCGCTGGCCTTGACGGGGCTGGACCAGCAAGCCCTTAGCCCATGCGCGATGAACGGCGCCTTGTAGGCGGCCCAATGCGGATCGGTGGCGATATCCTCCGAGCGCACGGCCTGTCCGCTCCAGCCCGCCGCGCCGCAACTGCCTACCTCAGGACCGATGGACAAGGTATCGGCCAGGGCGCCGAGTTCCGGCGGCATGCTCGGTGCTGCAAGCGTGTGCAGGCGGCCACTGGAATCGACTTGCAGCAGCGAGGCCGTCACTTCCGGTGCGATGCGCTCGACCTGCCGGCAAAGCAGCATGGCCACATCTCGAAGCGGCACGTCGTGTGCCATGGCGTCGAGCACCTTTTGCTGAAGCACCTCATGCATTTTCGTATGGGTGATGTCCGTCAGCACGGCAACGATGTGCTCCACCTGGCCGTGGGAGTCGCACACCGGGTTCATGATCAGTGAGGCCCAGATCGGCCTGCCGTTCCTGGCGTAGATCAGCACCTGGGTCTGAAGATCCCGCCCACCAACGGCAAAGTCGCGCACCGTGTCCAGGGAGGATGGGTCCGTATGGGCGCCAGACAGAAGGTGGTTAGGAAACCGCCCCTGCGCCTGCGACATCTCGTAGCCAAACAACCGGGTGAACCCCTCGTTCACGTAGGTGATACGCCGATCGGCTCCGGTCACAACAATGGCGCTGCCACTGTGATCGGCCACCAGGGACAGTTGGCGCGTGCGCTCCTGCAAAAGCCACTTCGCCGTGATGTCCTTGAGAAAGGCGGTGTAAAGCACGCGTTTTTTCAGCACGATCTTCGAGATGGACATCGAGGCCCACAAGCGGTGCCCGTCCTTGCGGTCAACCGGAACCTCGCGTGAAGTTCCCGCCACCCGGTTGATGCCGGTCGCACGGTTCGCATCTACGTAGCCATCGTGCGAGTCGCGGATCACCAGTGGCACCAGCATGCTAACGTTGTGGCCGATCACCTGGTCGCGCGGCCATCCCCACAATGTCTCCGCTGCAGCGTTGAAGAAGGCAACGAGATTCTGTTCGTCGATGATTACGACGGCATCGATGGCCTGTTCCAGCGTTTGGAAAAGGAGCTCTTGCTGGAGATCCTGATCCAGAAGCTTGGAGTACCTGGAAGGCTCTACAAAAAAGTGGGTTTCAGACATTTTGGGGGCACTTGCACCTCGACACCCAGTGTAGTTATATGTGGAAACTATTTGCCCTCGTGCTCTCCCCTCAGGAGGGCTGTTGACCAAGTTTCACAATTGGTCGCCATAGGTTGTCGATCAAAGACAAATAGAAATCGCACAAGGCTTGGGATATGCCCCCGAAACTGCCTACAGCGCAGCTGTAGGAAGCTCTTGGTTGCCAGCGGCAGGCGTTTTTACGAATGCTCGGTGCCCAATTCACGGAGTTCAGACACCTGACAAATTCCAGAATGGAGCTCGACGTTCCAGTATCAGAACTCGATCAGCTTCTCGATGTCCTGCACCTTGCGGCGGGCCAGGGCCAGGTTGGCACGGGCCTTGTCGAGCACCAGGTAGATGAAGATGCCGTCCTTGGTGGCCAGGGGACGGATGATGTGGTACTGCTTGCCCAACGTGATCAGGATGTCGTCGATGGTGTCCTGCAGACCCAGCGCCTGCAGGGTCTTGTTCTTGGCACGCACGACTTCGGTGTTTCCAGCCGCAGCCAGTTCCATGTCCACGCCCGTGCCCGCACTTCCAAGCAGCATGCCGCTACTGCTGTCGACGATGGCGGCGCACAGCGCGCCGTCTACTGACAGAAGTTGGCTCAGGGATTCATTGAGGCTTGCCATTTCTTAATTCCTTGTTGTTGATTCGTTGACACTGGCTGGGGGAGAGGGACGCTGACAGCCAATGAATGCCTGCGCCCGAGATGAATCGAAGAAAGCGGAATTAGCCGCGCGCCATGTCCTGCATCACCTCGCCGGCTGCCCACAGGGCGCGGCCGAGCAAGGCGTCGGCCCCTACCACCAGGCACAAGATGCAGGGCACGGGCGCATCGATGGATTGGAAGATCACCGTGCTGCCCTCCGCCTCGAACGTCAGGCGCTTGCAGTGGGGGCTCTGGATCTCGCGCCCCACGGCACGCGCCATGGCCATGAGCGAGCTGGCCATGGCCGACAGGCGGCTGGTCTGCAGTTCACTGCGATTGCGCAGGCAGGCGATCTCGAAACCGTCGGGCGTGGCCAACAGGGCCAGCTGCAGCCCTGTGATGGGTGCGGCATGGGTCTCGAGTGCACGCTGGGCGGTCTCTGCCAGCGCTTGGGATACCAGGGGAAGATTGCTTTTCATTCGGACTCGCTGCGCAGGGACAACATCGACACCAGCACACCGAGGGCCTGCAGCACATCGGCACGCTTTCTCACATCCACCTGCAACACAGGCACCACGCCATGGCCAGCGGCCTGCAGCCCGTCGGCAAAGGCCTGCACGGTGGCTGCAGATGCTGGGCGGGTGCTCAGCACCAGGGCCAGCGGCGGGTGCTCGGCCGCGGCGGCTTCGGCCAGCAGGCTGCCTGCGGCCTGCACGGCTTCGGCCGCGTTGGCATCGACCATCACGAACACGCCCACGGAGGCGGAAACTACCCACTGGCGCAGGAAATCGAAGCGGTCTTGCCCCGGGCAGCCGCAGACCTGCACGAACTCGCCCTCGCCCAGGTCGATCTGGCCAAACTCGGCGCCCACGGTGGTGAACTCCTTGGCGTGGGACTGGCGGTCCAGGTTGGGTACATCGGAGGCGACCATGTCGTCGCCGCACAGCGCACGGATGGCCGTGGTCTTGCCCACACCCATGGGCCCCATGAAGGCAATGCGGGGCATGGGGGGCGCGCTGGTGGTGGTAGCGACGGGGGCATTCATGGACGACCCGCTCCTGAGAGCCAATGGGACAGGCGGAGCACAAAGCCCTTGCGCACAGGCGCCGGACCTCGGGGTGCAGCAGCAGCGGAGACTGGCACGGGCTGCGCCGGAGCGATCACCTGCAGTACCTTGCGCCGGGCGAGTTCCTTGAGCAACTCGGCAAGCTCTGCAGGCGCGAGGCCGCTGTGGGTATGCAACTGCTGCGCCGTCACGGGCTGGCGCGCCAGCAGGGCCAGGGCGCTGATGCAGCCGGCGCTATCAAAAGGCGAGCCCAGGAATATCCAGGATGCCAGTCGATATCGACTACCTGGAACTCTTGCAATGGCCGATGCGATGGTTTTTTCACGCTGGACGGAACTGTCCGCAAATGCTCGTGACGGGGGTACGCTGTCAGGTGCTGCAACTGCACCTGCACCTGCACCTGCGGCACGGTATTCGGCAGTAAACGCAATCCGGGAATCCGCCTGAACTGGCTGACGCGCCTTCCAATCCAGCAGAAAGACGGCAGCGCGGTCCAGCATATCGATCAGGTCGGCTACGGTGAAATCTCGCCCGAGCTGACCCATCCAGGCACTGAAGTTGCTTGGGGCTGCTCGCTCTAATCCCACCCAGATGACGCACGGCGGCTTGGATGCCAAGCTAAACAGGTCTGAGGAGGTGTCGAGCACAACCACCTGCGCCTGAGGCAATGAAGACTCTTTCCACGCGAATACGGATTTGCGGGACGCGACGCCAAACAATTCTGAAAACCGGGCCTGTAGCGCAGGGGCCAACAGGCTGAACGCAAGTTCCCCTCTCAAATTCTTCTTCACGCAAAACCCCTCTGTGCTTCAGCAGTGTATCTTAAATACTTAATCCGTTTAGTGTTGGTACAAACTCGTACCGATGACGCTGTGCACAATTGTTGACTTTTGAGTGGCCTTTGCGCTTGGTCCCTGTAGCAGTTGCGATTTGAGGGCTATGCCTGCTGCGGCTTGCGTGGCGCAACTAAGCCCTGCCATTCATAAAGTACCGATGATGGATGGCGTGAAGTCCGCGCTACCCGCTGGCTTGTTTCCCTGGGTCCAAGCCCAAAGTGAGTCCGCTGACATCGGGCGGGCGTAGAAAAAGCCCTGAAGCTCGTCGCAGCGCATTCCCAGCAGAATGTCGCGCTGCTCGGCGGTCTCCACACCCTCAGCTACCACCCTAAGTCCCAGTGCGTGCGCCAGACTGACCACGGCGCTGACCACAGCGCGGGCGTCTTCGCTAGTTTCAAGGTCATTGACGAAGCTGCGGTCAATCTTGAGCTGCTGGGCAGGCAGTTGGCGAAGGTAGTTCAGGCTGGAGTAGCCAGTGCCGAAGTCGTCAATGGACAAGAACACGCCAATGCGTGCAAGCCGTTCGAAGGTGCGCTGGGTGGCCTTGATGTCCTACATGGCCACTGATTCGGTGATTTCACACAGCAGTTGCGAGGCATCGAGTGCGTTGCTTTGCAGCGCGCGCTCTATGCGCTCAACCAAGTCGCTTTCGCGAAGCTGGTGCACAGAGAGGTTGATCGCCACACGCATACGCAGGCCGCTGTGAGCCCACTCTGCCATTTGGCGGCATGCCTCGTTGATCACCCAGTTTCCGAGGCGCCCGATCAGGCCGAAGCGCTCGGCGAGCGCAATGAAAACCACCGGGCTCACCATGCCGTGCTTCGGGTGGCTCCAGCGCAGCAGCGCCTCCACTCCGCTGATCTGCCCTCGTATGCCATCGATCTTGGGCTGGTAGTGCAGAGCCAGCTCGCCCCGGTCCAGCGCATGGCGCAGGTCATTATGTAAATCCAGTTGCTCTGAAGCATCCGAGCCCATGTGCGGCTCGAACAGCGCGTAGCAGTTGCCGCCGGCGCGCTTGGCAGCGTACATGGCCGCGTCGGCGTTAGCCACCAGTTTGCTGCGGTCGCTGTGGCCCGGGTACACGACGATGCCGATGGAGCTGGCAATCTGCACATTCTTGCCAGCCACTTCGAACGGCTTGGAAAGCGATGACAGCACGCGGTTGGCTACGGTGACGCAAGCAGCCACATCAGTCACGTCCTCCAGTAAGATCAGGAACTCATCGCCCCCAACACGGGCTACAGTGTCGGACTCGCGTGCTTCATGCTGCAGTCGCTCAGCAACACCTCGCAGGATCGCATCGCCTGCGGCGTGGCCGAACGAGTCGTTAATGGGTTTGAAACCGTCCAGGTCCACGAACAACACGGCCAGGCGGTCCTCCACGCGCAGGTGGTTGGTGCTGTCCAGACGCAGCAGCGCATGGGTCAACCGGTCTTCAAAAAGCAGACGGTTGGGCAGGTCGGTCAGTGGATCAGCAAAAGCGCGTTTTTGCAACTCGTCATTTGCGGCCTGCAGGCGAGCGTTGCTCTCCTGGAGCGATTGGGTCAGCCGCAGTGCTGTGCTTTGCAGCCGGGCATCAAAATGGAGGTGAACAGCGTGCTCACCAGCAACATACCAGTGGCCATGAACACCATCGCCGTCAAGCCTGGGCCGCCCAGCTCTCCCGCGCTCAGGCACACCGCGCCCACCGCAAACTGCGCCGCTGCCATGCCGGTGTAGTGCATGCCGCAGATGGCCACCGCCATTACAAACGACGCGGCCAGTTGGTACCGCATGCGCTGGCTGGCCCGGACTCGGCGCAACAGCTTGAAGATCAGCAGCGCCGCAGCCGATGCCAGTATGGCGATCAGCACCGACAACGCCACCACCGCGTAGTCCCAGACGATGCCGGGCGCCATGTCCATCGCGGCCATGCCGATGTAGTGCATACCGCTGATGCCCGCGCCAATGGCCAGGGAGCCCAGCGCCAGTTGCGTGCGGCCAAAGGTCTCGCGGCTGGCCAACTCCAGCGCCACGCCCGATGCAGCCACGGCCGCCAGCAATGACAGCAGGGTGAGCCCGCCGGCAAAGCCGATGGCAATCGGCAGCTTGAAGGACTGCATGCCCAGGAAGTGCATGGACCAGATGCCCGTGCCCATGACGATGGAGCCCGCGGTCCACCAAGCCAAGCCCACGCGGCGCTGGGCGGTGCGCACCCGTCGGGCCAGATCCAGTGTGACGTAGGAGGCCAACATGGCAATGACAAACGACGCTGCGACCACGAACAAGTCGTAGCTGAAGGGCATGAATGTGTTCATGTAAAGAGTGTGGAGATCGGAGGTGGAATCCGCAGGGTCGGCGCGCAGCACTACCAGCAGTCAGGGGGCACGCACCTCATTGGTGCTTTGCGGTGAGTCTATCAACTGGTTGCCGTTTGCATTGGCATGTGGTCTTCGAGTCCCTTTCTTCTCATCAAAACTCCCGGCTGGCCCGAGTCCGTTTGGATTGCAGATCCTCGAGAGGGAGCGCTTTTCGCCTGCGTGGATGTTCACACATCACGGACTGCGCAATCGACAGCCAAAGGTATGAAGACTCTACGCAGCCTGAGACGCCAACAGCGTCGCTGTACCAGCAGAGACTTGGCGACATCGGCTACGCTGTGTGCTCAGACCAACACCCTGCATTGTGGGAGTCTTGCGCCATGGCGAGCATTGAACGTACTGCGTACCCTCGATTTCCTCGAACGTTGACGCTCAAGGACTTGCAGGGGTCTTTCACACCGCGGCCCGAAGAAATCGAATGGGCCCAGCAGCACTCGCGCACCTCGGAACGCCGCTTGGCCATTCTCGTGCTGCTCAAATGCTTCGAGTTTCTGCGCCACTTCCCCGCGTTCGATGCGATTCCTGCCGAGGTTATCGAGCATGTTTCTGCAACGCTCGGTCTGACACCGACTGACAAGATCGAATTCGCTTCGCTCGCCACGCTGTATCGCCACCACAAAGCGATTCGAGAACTGCTCGGCGTGAAGCCCTACACCGACGGGAAAACCAGAACGCTGGCTATCCAGATAGCCCAGCAGGTTGCCAGTGTCGTGGAGACCCGCGTTGACATCATCAACATCACCATCGAAGAGTTGGTGCGGCTGGGTTACGAGCTTCCGGTGTTTCGCACGCTCGACGAAATCTCCGAACAAGCCCACTCGGCCGCGGAAGCCTCGTTGCACGAGCGAATCAACCAGCGCTTGAATTCGGCCCAGCGAGCGTGGCTTGACCGGTTGTTAGAGTCCGAATTGCCGGTACGGCGAACTCTGTACAACCAGATCAAGAAATCGGCCAAAAAAAGCCTCGCGCAAGCATCTCGATTTGTTACTCGACCAACTGACCTGGCTTGAGTCCCTGCCTGACAGCGATGCGTTGCTCGATGGCGTGCCGGTCACCAAGCTGAACTACATGGCAGGCATGGCATCGGCGCTCGATGCGGGCGACATGAAGGACTTGCTGCCCGCCAAGCGCTACACATTGATCCTGGCATTGATCCGACAGATGCGCGTGAGGGCCCGCGACGATGTGGCCGAAATGTTCATCCGCCGCATCGGAGCCATCCACAAGACCGCCAGAGAAGAACTGCAGGTCATCCAGTCTCGCCAACGTGAACTGAGCGAAGAACTCGTCGCCACGCTGGAGCAGGTGCTGGAGATCCTCGCAGAAAACCTGGATGACGCGAGTACCGGGCAGCGCGTTCGAGATCTGCTTGCCCCGCACGGCAGCCTGGATCAACTGACGATGGACTGTGAGGCCATCCGTGTGTGGAGCGGCGGCAACCATCTGCCGCTGCTCTGGAAGGCCTTCAGCAGTTGGCGTGCGGCGATGTTCCGAATGGCGAAGGCGTTGCGCTTCGAGGCTGCTACCCAGGACCGCAGTCTGCTGGACGCCCTTCAGGTCGTGCTGGCCAACGAGCATCGCAAGGTTGAGTGGATCGAGGATGACCTGGCGCTATCGTTCGCCTCCGAGCGCTGGCGCAAGCTGGTGCGCCGTTCCCATGGTCTGGGGCATCCGACGAACCGTCGCTACCTCGAAGTCTGTGTGTTCAGCTATTTGTGTGGTGATCTTCGCTCTGGCGATGTGTGCATTGAAGGCTCGGAGTCATTTGCCGACTACCGCTTGCAACTGCTGCCCTGGAAGGAGTGCGAAGCGCTACTGCCAACCTATTGCGACCGGATTGGGATACCCGCCAATGCGGGTGATTTCGTAGATGGGCTCAAGCAATTGCTCACCGAGACGGCCAAAAAAATCGACGACGAGTTTCCGCAGCATGCTGGAGACGTGGTGATCGGTGCCAACGGTGAGCCGACGCTGCGGCGTGTTGTTGCACGCGAAGTGCCGGCTTCGGCCATCGCCCTGCATGCCGCTATCGAAAACCGTGTAGCCCCCCGCAATCTGCTGGATGTCCTCGCCAACATCGAACACTGGACAGGATTCACTCGGAACTTTGGGCCGCAGTCGGGAGACGATCCCAAACTTCGCAACGCACGCGAGCGCTACTTGCTAACGGTGTTCGCCATGGGCTGCAACCTGGGGCCCAACCAGGCGGCGCGCCATCTGTCCAACGGTGTGACACCGCATCAACTGTCCTATGCCAACCAGCGGCACATGAGTCTGGACCAGCTGGACAACGCCTGCCGGGATCTAACCGAGCTGTATCTGCGGCTTGAGCTGCCCAAGCTGTGGGGCGAAGGCAAAAAGGTCGCGGCAGATGGCACCCAGCACGACTTCTACGATCAGAACCTGCTGGTGGGCATGCATTTCCGGTATCGGCGCATGGGGGCTGTGGCCTACCGGCACGTCGCCGACAACTACATCGCGGTGTTTCGGCACTTCATACCACCAGGGGTACTGGAGGCGGTCTACGTCATCGAGGGCCTGATGAAGGCAGGCTTGAGCGTTCAGGCCGATACGGTGTACTCGGACACCCATGGCCAATCGGAAACGGTGTTCGCCTTCACGCATCTGGCGGGTATTCAATTGATGCCGCGCATTCGGAACTGGAAGGATCTGCGCTTCTATCGCCCCGAGAAGGGGATGCGGTTCCGGCATATTGACCGCTTGTTCAGCGACGTCGTGGACTGGAAGCTCATCCGCGACCATTGGCGAGATCTGATGCAGGTATCGATATCGATTCAGGCTGGAAAAATCGCCTCACCGATGCTGTTGCGCAAGCTCAGCCAGGAAGGGCGTCACAACCGACTGTTTGCTGCGGCACGCGAACTTGGCCGCGTGCTGCGCACGGTCTACCTGCTGCGCTGGATTTCCAGCAAGGAAATGCGACAGGAGGTGAGCGCGACGACCAACAAGATCGAGTCGTACCATGCCTTCACGAAATGGCTGGACTTCGGCGGCGACGTGATCAATGAGAACGATCCTAACGAGCAGCAAAAGCGGGTGCGCTTCATCGACCTCGTTGCCTCATCGGTGATCCTGCAAAACACGGTGGACATGATGCGGGTGTTGCAGGAAATGTACGCAGATGGGGAGCCGGTTTCTGCGGCAGATGTCGAGTACCTGAGTCCGTACATGACCTCGGGTATTAAGCGCTTTGGCAACTATCACCTCGATCTGAAGCGGCCCCCGGAGCCTTGGGTCAAGGAATCACAGTTTCGTGAGGCGGCCAAGCGTGCACGAGCTGCGGCTGCTGCAGTGGCAGCGGAGGGGCAGCGAGCCGGCCAAAAGGGAGCAGGAGCATGAGCGATCCAGAAACCACTGTTCTCACGGCCTATGGTCGTTTGGACAGGGTAGCGCTGACACGGCTACAGAGCACCTACGACACCTCAAAACTGCTGCGTGCAGTCGAACAGCTAGACAGATTTGTGGGGAACGCACGAGGCCAGGACGGTCTTCGGGACGTACTGCTGCGGGTTCACGGAATGGCGCACGCTGTGGTCAACGGGGCCGGTTTGTCAGGCTCTGCGGACGAGGAGAGCTTGCCTGAACTGGCTTTTGAAGCAACGTCAGAGATTCGTCAAACAATCGCTACGCTGCAAGGCTGGCTGAAGCTGATTGAACCGCTGGAAACACTACAGGCGACCAATTGAGTTTCGATTTGAAATAAAGGAGCCGTTTCACATAACCAAAAGGCTTATGAGTCAAAACTGGCTTTATCCTGGCTTGCCCTCAATCCCTTCCTGCGAATGAAGGAAGGCACCTGCATTCACACGGCATCTGTTCGGTGTTGAGGTAGCAGAGTCCAGAAAACGGGAAGACCAGCATTCCCGCTGCGATTGCGATGACTTTATTGCCTTGACTTCAGAACTGCTTCTGCTCAGAGGAGTGGAGAGCAATCCGACCTCGCTAACGTCTAACACTGACTGTGTTGAAAGCACTGACCTTGTTAGCACTCTCCATCGAATTTTTCAGAGAGATCTCTTGGTGTTAGGCAGAAAATCGCCGAAAAACGCGGTAATGTATGTTGTCTTCTGTATGAAAATTTCTTACGTATTATTTATTACATTTTATGTAATGTGTATTACGTATTTAATTAATAGATCACGATAACAATCACTTATCGTTAGTTAAATAAAGAATAGATATGAATACAAGCAAACCTGTGTCCAGAGGCGTGCAAGAGTCCGATGTCTGGGCAGCCGCAGACACTTTGATTGCCCAAGGCCTGCGCCCGACCATTGAGCGCGTGCGCCAGCAAATTGGCCGGGGCTCGCCCAATACCGTCAGCCCCATGCTGGAGACATGGTTTGCGACCTTGGGGCGGCGCTTGGGCGTAGCAGGAGAGAAAGATCCTTCGGTTCTACAGGCGACTCCTGACCCGGTACAAAGGCTTGCTCAGGAGTTATGGAATACCGCGCAAGAAGAAGCTAAGGCAGCAGCCAGCAAGGCGCTGAATGAGCGCGAGCAGGTGATGAAGGCTGCAGAGCTGGCCTTCGAGGAGCAAAAGGAGTTGCTTGCCCAGCGAGAAGTGACGATAGAGGCTCAAAAAGAAGCCATGAACCAAGCGCTGCAGGCTGCTCAGAATCAGGCCCAGGATCTGGCCAGACGCCTTGATGAAATGCAGCAGTCGCTGCAGCAACGCGACCAGCGCATGCAAGAGCTGCGCGATGAATTGAGCAAAGCCGTACATCAGCGCGAATTGCAGCAGCAAAAACATGGAGAAGAAATCCAGTCTGCAGCCGCAGAACGCCAGCGTATGGCTGAGCAATACGCTGGCAACGAGCGACACATGCTCAATGAAGTAGACCGCGCAAGACAAGAGCTGACAGCCACCCGTAAAAGCCTGCAAGATCAGGAACGCAAGGCAGAAGGTCGCTATCAGGAGCTGCAGAGCCGCTTCGATCAGGCGGAGCAAGAAATCTTGAACCTGCATACGCAGTTGCAAGCGGCTCAAAACAGCGCTGCGTTGGCGCAAGAGAGAGCTGCGGACCTCAAGAGCTTGCTGGAGGCCCAGCAAAAGCTGGCCACAACAGTCAATGCTCAGGCTGTTGAGTCTGCCCCGGCGCCATCAATTACACGCCGCAGCAATCTCGCCGCAACAAGACGCTCCATCAATCGGAGAACTCTGAGATGAGGTTTAAACAAGAGCCCAAAGAGGGTTGTATTATTTTTTGATGCTTGGGTTTTTATAGATACGATGTATCTTATGTTTAATCTCATTGCCTCCCGCTTGAGAGGAAAGCTGTTCAGCCTGCAATCGTAGCGATCCATCTGGCGCTCTTCTGGGAATCCACCTGGGGCATTCAGTACATCGAGTCGATTTCATGTCTGTGCATATCAACTCATTTCAGACAAATCCATGAAGTGCCATGCATAGAAGTAAATGAACTCGTTCATACCGCTTGACCTACTACATCTCACTCTTTCATAGCCCCTGGGACTTAGGATCATCGGACTTTGCCTCTGCAGCAGTCATGCGAGGCTGGCAAAATGGCAGACATGCGATTCCTTCACACGATGCTGCGCGTTGGCAATCTCCAGCGCTCTATTGACTTCTATACCCAAGTGCTTGGCATGCAATTGCTACGAACTTCTGAGAATGCGGAGTACCAGTATTCACTTGCATTTCTGGGCTTCGAGGGAGGCAATCCAGCGCAGGCAGAGATTGAGCTGACCTATAACTGGGGTACCGACAGCTACGATATGGGAACAGCTTATGGACATATCGCTTTGGGCGTGCCTGATGCCTACGCCGCTTGCGAAAAAATCAAGGCGGCTGGCGGTAACGTGACTCGTGAAGCAGGTCCAGTCAAGGGCGGAAGCACCGTGATTGCCTTTGTGACAGACCCTGATGGTTACAAGATAGAGCTGATTGAGCGCAAGGACGACCTCGAAACAGGCACTGGCTTGCGTTAATTTTTCAGGCTTTGCCTGAGTTGGGACTGGGCGGCACATGAGTGCCGCTTTTTTATTGCCCGCTTTCATCCTCTCTATCGTCCAAACATGGGTTTCGCTCATGGTTGCCCTTGCTGAAGACTGCTGGATCAGATACCCAGCAAGGAGACATTCCCATGAACGATAGAGTCTTGGAACAGATTGAAATGCGCTTGAAGTGCCTGGAAGACATGCAGGCCATCCAGGAGTTGAAAGCCCGCTACTTGCGTGCGTGTGATCACAAGCAGCCAGACGTCATGCGTGAGTGCTTTGTGGAGCATGGCGCTGTCATTGAGGCCGATGGTTTCCCGTCCTTCACGGACCGCGATGGCTGGGTTGAGACCTTTACCAAGCTGGCCGTTGCAAATCCCAGCATCCAGGACATGCATCACGGACACAACCCTCAAATCCGCTTTACTTCAGACAATTGTGCGACTGGATTATGGGATCTGGATTTCTGCCAGATCAACGTCAAGGAGCGCACTATCGTTCATCTCTCAGGCCAGTACACCGATGAGTATGAGCGCATTGCCGGACGCTGGCAGATCCGCAGCATGCGGTTTGCAAGAGGCTCTTTTGTCATGCGCCAAGTCGATGAGCAGGGAGTGGAAAAAGTCATCGCTCTGGGACAGCCTCCAGCCACAGGATTCATCGAAAACAGCTGATCTTTCAAAGTACGCAAAAAAGCCCGATACAGCCAAGTGCCGTATCGGGCTTTCTGAGAAAAGCGTCAGGCCGGTTCAGCCCAACTCAATCAGTCAGCAAGAATCACTTCCACGCGGCGTGCTTCATCATTGGAGCCATCAGCCTGCATTTGTTCAGGCTTCTTCAGCTCAACCTTGTCTTCTGCAACGCCCAAAGCGATCAAAGCAGCCTGAACTGCCTGTGCTCGCTGCTTGGCCAGTTGGGCATTGATTTCAGCGCTGCCAGTCGCGTCATGAAAGCCAGAAACCACGGCTCGCTTGCCTTCGGTCACACCCTTGACGACATCAGCCAGAGCTTCATTGGCACCAGCGGCCACTTCTGCCTTGCCGGAGACAAAGTAGAACTTCACCACGCCGTTCTCGACGATGACACGGGCGCTCTCTTCAACAACGACCACAGGCACGTTGGTCGCGCCAGGCGCTTGTGCTGTCGCTTCAACCTTGGGAGCATGAGCAATGCCGCGCTTGTAGACCACGGTGCCAACGACGGTAGAGACAAGCAGCGCAATGATGGCAAACAGAAAGCCCAGCGCAAAGCGTTCTTGGCTATCGTCGTTAGAGCTGTTGAAGGACATGAATGAAATCTCCGTAAATGCGAGGGATAGAAAGTACGAAACCTGTCTTCATGACACGCCTGCTGCATGATCTGAAACTCCAGATGAGCAAGGTGACAAAACCACGCATTCTAGATGCTTTGCTGTGAACGCTTTGCGGCGGCGCTGTGCCGGCCATGCTCTGGGTGGCTGGAGCACGTTGCTTTTCAGCCAAGCCTGTCAAGGCTGTGCACCAGTTGCCAGGCGGTGCGTTATATATAAAGCCATTCAGTCCTGAAGCCGGTTTGAGGAGTTCTCATGTCAGCCCTGCCCTTGTTGAGCCAATCCCTACGCGATGCAGATCAGATGCTGGAGCGCACTTTGGCGCAATGGGGAGGAGCCGAGGATCTATGGGTCTTTGGCTATGGCTCCTTGATCTGGCGTCCTGAGTTTGATTTCAGCGAGCGTCGCTCGGCCCATGTCCATGGCTGGCATCGAGCTCTCAAGATGTGGAGCACGATCAACCGCGGCACTCCCCAGACTCCAGGTCTGGTATTTGGCATGCTGCCTGGGGGCAGCTGCCAAGGCATGGTGTTTCGCATACCACGTGCACAAGGTGATGCGGCAATGCGAAAACTTTGGCTGCGTGAAATGCCCAATGCGGTGTATGACCCCCGCTGGCTGCATTGCCGAACCCCTGATGGCAGCGTGAAAGCCCTGGCCTTCACACTGTCACGGCAAAGCCCGCATCACACCGGTGAGCTGGCGCCGGACGAATACCGTCGCATTTTTTCTCAGGCGCAGGGCATCTATGGCACGACACTGGACTATGCGCAGGCCACACATGAGCAATTGCAACGCATGGGCATTGATGACAAGGCGCTGAAACGACTGCTGAGCTATGTAGACCATAGCCACATCACTCAAACGCTATCCAGTGCTATTTGAAACATAGCTAACAGCGCTTATCAGTATTGGCTTTAGTCCCAAAAACACTTGAAATATAAGTCTGCTGCGGCACAATGGCTTTTTTGATTCTGGAAAGACTGACATGTTCGCCAACCGTGTTGCCGCCCTCTTTTCACGTCCAGCCTGGAGCGGCCTGATGCTCGCCTCGACCATGGCCATGACAGCTTGCTCGACGACTGAAAACACCACTGTGCCCTCTTCAACTGAAAGTCCTGTGACTGCATCTCATGGCAAAGGCATTCAGTCCATTGCCCGCCTTGAGGCCACCAAAGGCAGCCAGGTCAGCGGTACCGTGCAGTTTTTCCCTCAGACTGACGGCAGCATTCGTATACAAGGTCGTGTACAAGGGCTGGCGCCGAACAGCGAGCACGGATTTCATGTTCATGAAAAAGGCGACTGCTCCAGCGGCGATGGCCTGAGCGCTGGTGGTCATTTCAATCCAAGTCAGCAAGCCCATGGCAAGTTCGGCGACAGCAAAGCCCACCATCTTGGCGATCTGCCCAGTCTGGAGGCTGACAACCAAGGCGTCGCAATTATTGATTTTGTGAGCAAAGAGCTGAAGCTGGACAGAGGTAGCCACGGAGTTCTTGGTCGCGCCTTAATCGTACACAAGGATCCTGACGACTACACGACTCAGCCTACCGGCAATTCAGGGGCTCGACTGGCCTGCGCAGTCATAGAGCGCGGCGCTTAAGAGTTCTTCGTTCACACGTCCCCTTGACTTGATCCAGCCCCTTTTCAGGGGCTTTTTCATGGCTTATGTCCGCCGCCCGTTACCGGTATCTGGAGCCTCTTTGCCAAGACTTGGCGGGCCTGTTCCAAGGCGTGGACGGTATCCACATCGAGCACGCAACCAATGTCATCGCATTGCCAATGCTGCAGCTTCTGAGCTTGTGCCGCCTGTCTGGTGACAGAGGCTGCCCCTTGATCACCAGTGAGTTGGCAAAGGGCTTGGCCTGCAGCCTGGCTGAACGCCACCGGGTGACCTTTACGGCCCTGATAAAAAGCTTGAATCACGTGCAGCTCTTGCTTTGGCAGACGGGAGAGATGCAGGGCCAGAGCTCTCAGTGTCTCTGGCAGAACCAACGGCAGGTCGGCCGGCAAAATCAGCCAACCGCCAAAGTGCTGCGTTGCTTTGACGGCTGCAGCAATGCTGTCGCCCATGCCCGGATGCGGCCCGTACTCGACATGCCAGGCAAGTCCTGAGGCCTGAACGGCCCGCAGTGTGTTCTGCAAGACGGTCTCAGCACCCAAAATAGCCCGTAGCTTGTGGGTTCTGCCACCCGATGCGATAAAGCGCTCCCCTTTTCCTGCCGCAAGCACCAGCACGCAGGGCTGATCTGAGCGGATGGATGGCGAGTGCAAAACTTCTTCATGCATATTGCGGTCGAGCATAACGCTGGCATTGAGTGCGCGGCAAAATACGCAGCATGAGCAGCCTATCTACTTCCATCGCCGACCTGCGCAAAAGCTATGAGCGTGCAGAGTTGAGTGAATCCGCCTCCAACGCTGATCCTCTGAAGCAGTTTGATCAATGGCTGCAAGAGGCCGTTAATGCCCATGTTCTCGAACCCAACGCGATGACTGTTGCAACGGTCAGCGGTGACATGCGACCCAGCACCCGAATAGTGCTGATCAAGGGCTACGACGAAAGAGGGATTGTCTGGTACACCAATTACGAAAGCCGCAAAGGCCAGCAACTGGCGGGCAACCCGTTTGCTGCTTTGCAATTTCACTGGGTGGAGCTGGAGCGTGTAGTTCGTATCGAGGGAAAGGTGGAAAGAGTCAGTGCCGAAGAAAGTGATGCCTACTTTGCCAGCCGTCCCCTCGATTCCCGAATTGGTGCCTGGGCGAGTCCCCAGAGCCAGGTGATCAGCGGTCGCAGCGTACTGGTCGCCAATGCAGCGAAATACAGTGCGCAATTTTTGCTTAACCCTCCTCGCCCGCCGCACTGGGGAGGCTTTCGTCTGGTTCCCGAACGTTGGGAGTTTTGGCAAGGCCGTAAAAGCCGGCTGCATGACCGACTGGTCTATCGCCAAGAAGGCCTGGACTGGAGAAGAGAACGGCTGGCTCCTTGAGAGCTGAAAAGTTTTTTATTGAATGACAAGGGGTTCTTTAGAACCCCTTCACTTCTTCTATCTTTAAAGTAACCAGGCAAGTATCAATTGCTTTATTAAATTCTATGTAAGTTACATTAAAATCAATGCATGGATAGCGAATACAAGACACCAGTCCTCCATCAGCAATCCGGCAAGGCATCAGCAGTTCCTTCGGGGGCTGATTTGTTTCGCGAATGGCTGGCGCATGAAGGCAGCAAGAGCTGGGATGCTCTGGACTCATCTCCTGATGGCAACTACGAAAAGGTTTGGCAGTCCTGGCTTATGCACTTGTCTGGCCGGAGTCCTCTTTCAACCCAAAAGCGCTCCTCTCATCAAGCCCCATCAGCCAAGCTCTGGCATCAGGCCTCTGCACAAGACGTACAGAGTTTTTTGCAAATCCGTGATGGTCAACGCGCCCACCACCACCCTGATCGAAAGATCAGCCCCGTGACTCTGCGCCGCTACTGGCGCTTGCTGGAGCGTATCTACGATCATGCGCTGGAACATGGCTGGATTGAATCCAACCCCGCTACAGGGCTTGTGCCAGCAGAGCGTCCACCAGCCGAAGATGGCAAGGGGCATTGCCTGCCTCCCCTGCTTTGGCAAGCCTTGCCACGCTTCTTTCCAGCTGCCGATGGCTACCAGAATGCCCGCGACCGAGCGATCTTGCTGCTGCTTTATGAGATGGCGCTGGCTCCCGAAGAGGTCCGTTGCCTGCTTTGGAAGGACTTACGCTCCAGTGCTGAGAAGATTTGGACTGGCACTTCAGAGTCCATCGCCAATGGCGAGTCTCCCCTGCCCCGCTACTTGCAGATCGAAGGCACTCGCAATGCCCAGCAACGGTTGCTGGAATTGCCAGACATCGTAGCCGAGGCATTGCAGACCTGGAGAAGATTCAGTGCAGCGCAGCGCGGGCCATCCGTGATCGAAGGCACGCATATCGTCTTCTATTCGCGCCGTGGCGGCGAGCTCTCGGTACGCATGCTGTTTCATGTGGCCTCTCAGATCATCCAGCGCGCCCATCAGGCTCAGCCCGAGGACAGCCAGAAGTTTCCGCTGCAGCGCGTGGGGCCTCAGGTGCTGCGCAACACCGCCATCGTGCAATGGCTGCGCGCCGGCGTTCCGGCTTCAGAAGTGATTGAAAGAATTGGCGTCAACAATTCACGCTCTCTCAGGCATTTGCAGCATTATTTATAGCAACTAGCCCTTGCTGACACTGGGCTAGTTGCTATTTAGGGCCTTAATCTATGGCGTGACTCAGAAGTCCATTCTCAAGCCCACCACCAGATTTCGGCCTGTCAGCGGTGCAGCGCTCTTGATGAACGACGTTGCCGAATAGGCCAGACGATTGGTGAGGTTCTGCCCCTTGACGTAGAACTGCCACTGATTGCCGCCACTCTTCCATTGGTAGCTGGCGCCCAGATTCAACATGCCGTAGCCCGGAGTCTGGGTCTCATACTGCGCCGTGCGGTTCTGGCGCAGCACTTGTGTCCACTCCGCCATGCCATCCCACCCAGCCAGGCGCGCATTGACCCGCAAGCCCGCACGCAAAGCCGGAATACGCGGCAAAGCAGAGCCATCTTCCAGGCGCGCACGCACGCCATCCCCAAAGACACTCACGCTCCATTCACGGCTCAGGCGCTGGCTCAGTTGGGCTTCCCAGCCCGTAAAGCGCGCATTGCCCTGGGTGTATTGCAGCAGTTGCAGTCCTTCATGGGCATCCAGCGTTGCGCCGTAGATATAGCCCTTGATGCGGTAGTGATAGGCATTGAGCTTCCAGCTCGTATCACCGGCCGTCTTGGCCAGGCCCAGGTCCAGCGCCTGAGAACGCTCGCGCGACAGATTGGGGTTGCCGACCTCATAAGTTGCCGTGGCCATGTGCAGGCCATTGGCAAACAGCTCTTCGGCAGTAGGCATACGGCTGCCACTGGTGAACGATGCCGACGCACTGTAGCCGGGTTGGAACTTCCAGACCGTGCCCAGCGATGCCGAGGTGGCATTGTGACTGCGCCGCTCATTGCTCAGCTCGGCTTCAACGCGCTGGCGGTCGTGGCGCAACGCCCCTTGAAAGCTCCAGTCCTGCCAGCGGTATTCCTCCAGCAGATACAGGCTATGGCGCTGGGTGTCCGTGGGCTGCACATAGGCCTCTTCGCCCGTGGCACTGAAGCGGCGCTTGAGGGTCTGCAGGCCCAGCGTGCCACGCCATCCGGCAATGGGCTCATGCTCCATTTCCAGACGCAAGTCATGGCCCTTGTTCTTGAACTGGGTGGCCACGCTGCCACCCTCGATCTCATCGTGGCGGTAGTTGGTCAGACCGCCACGCAAGCGCAAGGCGGCAATAGCGGCTGTGGGCTTGCGCCATTCACCCCGCAAATCCCAGCGCTCATTGGTCAGATCGACCACGGGAACGCTGCCGCTTTCTCCGTGCTCATGATCGTGGTCATGTCCCTCGTGTCCATGTCCATGGCCGTGATCGCCGCAATGCAGATGGTCACCATGGGTATGGCAGCCTTCAAAACTGTGCTGATGGCCGGGCAGGCCGTATTTGGCCTGCTGGCGCGTATAGGCCAGACCCAGATAGCCCTGATTGCCCACCCAGGACAGGCCTACGCTGCCCGTGTTGCCACGGCTGAAGCTGCCCGCAACCTTGTTCTGGCCCCAGCCGCTACCCACTCGATAGTCTCCGGCGTTGCGCGCCACACCTTCCGCATGCAGCACCAGCTGACCGTTATCGTTCTTAAGCGGTGTGGCCGTGGTCAGGGAGAACGCGCCTGCCGACATGCCTGCAGCCGTGCCGGCCTGCACCTCGGCTGAACCTTCCAGACCCTTATCGGGTGCCTGGGTTGGAATCTTGTTATCCAGCACATTCACGACGCCACCCATGGCACCAGGGCTGTAGAGCAAGGCCGAAGGACCACGCAGTACTTCGATCTGGTTGGCCAGCAAGGGCTCGGTGGTTACCGCATGGTCAGGGCTGACGGTCGAGGCATCGAGCAATTCCGAGCCATCGCTGAGCACGGACACGCGCGCGCCATCCATGCCGCGAATCACGGGCCGGCTGGCCCCAGCGCCGAAATGGCTGGCATGGATGCCTGGCTCGGCCGCCAGGGTTTCACCCAGCGTCGCGGCGCGGCGCAGACGCAGCTCTTCTTCGCCCAGCACTTGTACGGGCGTGGCCATATCACCCGCAGCCAGGCCGGTTGCCGACACCGTGACTTCCGCCAAAGCGGCCTCTGACTGCCCCGCCTCTGTCTGAGCGAATGCCATGGGAGCACAGACCAACAGGCTCAGCCCGGTTGTCAGAACCAGTCCGCGTCCGGCGGGCTCCAGTGCCTCGATGGCGCGAGCAAGAGCCGACTTGGAAGGCAGGTGAAAAAATGGGGTGGAAGAACTCTGTGTTGAAGAGTGTAGAAAACGTTGAGACATCTCAGTTCCGCAAACTGACCGTGCACACGCAAGCCTTTCAGGCTCAAAAAAGCATGCACAGAAAATTCAATCAAAACAGCCTCAAGCACTTATGTATCAAGCGCTATTAGCTATCAATTTGGAATTTATTGACGCAAGCGGGCTTGTCATGCCACTGCATGACAACACGCCTACGCCAGCGTGAGATGCGAGGGAGGTGCACGCGCCGTCAGTGGCGCAGCGACAAAGATGGTCCTTGGCGCGGGCGCCTGGGGCTGGGGGAGCAGCGATGGAGGTGCTGCAGCAGTAAACGCCAGTACGGCTGGCGGGCCGGCATAGCCATGATTTGCCTGGTCCAGCAGTTGGCACTCGGCTGGGCCATGGCCGGCAAACAAGGCATGAACCCAGGCCAGATCAGCGCCACAGGCGTTTGCACCGGTCGCGCAGTCAGCTGCATCGGCTGTGACTGCAGCCGCCTGAATCGCGTGAGCATGAGCCACAAAGGCCGTGCTGGAAGAAGCACTTCCTGCATGCACCGCTCGGTGCATCTGACCCAGCGTCGGCCCCAGCAACAGGCTCAGAGCCAGCAGCCCCATGAGCCATCGCATATTCCAGCGCTCTACCCACATTGCACGCAGGCTGGCGCTCCCGTCAGACGGTGCTGACCGGTGGGGGCTACGCAAACAGGAATGGATTGACACGTGGAAGCAGTGAAAGCGTTCGTGAACAGCAAGCAGCCAGATGGATCAAGATAAATCAAGAGGCCGAGGGTTGCAGAGTGTATCTGCACTCGACCGCCTCAACTCGAGACTGGGTTTAATCCTTGAGCCAGCGCGAGAACGCGTGCTGAAATTTCTGCACCTTGGGCCCCACCACAAAGGCGCAATAGCCCTGGTTGGGGTGCTGCAAAAAATAATCCTGATGGTAGTCTTCGGCGGGCCAGTAATTCGTCAGGGGCTCGATCTGGGTCACGATGGGCGCATCAAAGGCTTTTTCGGCCTGCATTTCATCCACCAGGTTTTTTGCGACATCGGCCTGCTGCGCCTGGGTCGTGAAGATGGCACTGCGGTATTGCGTGCCCACATCATTGCCTTGACGGTTTGGCGTAGTCGGGTCATGCGTACCGAAGAAAATCAGCAGCAAATCACGCAGGCTGATCACAGCGGGGTCGAAGTCCAGCTTCACCACTTCCGCGTGGCCCGTCTGGCCCGTGCAGATGTCATCGTAGCTGGGGTGATCCAGGTGCCCATTGGCATAACCGCTTTGTACATCCACAATGCCGCGCACGCGGTCAAACACCGCCTCTGTGCACCAAAAGCAACCACCGCCCAGATAAATGGTTTCAACAGCCATCTCAGTTTCCTTGTATCCAAACACACCTGCCGCTCATATACCAGCCGCCTATGTGCCTATCGAGCATAGCTCAAATCCTCGCCCCATTGACACCAATCGACCGCTTTCAAAGCTCACTGTGCCGCAGCGCGCCCACTAAACTGCGTGCTGCTTTGCAATAAAGACCATCATCAACATGTCTAGGATGCAGCGTACAAATACAAAAACCTGCATCGAGGGAATCACATCATGAAGCTTTCTGGCCGCTGGGCCCTGAGTCTGACCCTCATCGGCTTGCTGATCGTCATCGGCTGGCGGGCCGCCTCCAATCTGCAGCACAAAAAACAAGCCGTGGCCAACAGCTCTGTGCAGCAGGAGCTGCCCATACAGCTGACTGCCAGCGAAGTCATCAGCGTGGAGCAGCGTCCACTGGCCCTGACAGTTCCTTTGAACGGCGTGGTGCAGGCGGTGAACTCCGCGGTGGTCAAAGCCTACGCTTCCGGCGAGCTGCGTGGCCTGACGGTGCGCGAGGGCGACAGCGTCAAAAAAGGCCAGCAACTGGCTCGCATCGATGCTGCCGAGTCCGAAGCCCGCTGGCGCCAGGCACAGCAGCAGGCGGACGCCTCCAAGGCCCAGCTGCTGATTGCCCAGCGCAATCATGACAACAATGCCGCACTGGTGCAAAAAGGCTTTATTTCCACCACGGCCCTGGCAACCTCACAGGCCAATCTTGACACTGCCAAGGCCAATCTGGCGGCCGCTCAGGCCGCGGCTGACGCCACTCGCAAGGCAGTCACCGACGCCGTCATTCTCAGTCCCATGAACGGTCAGATTGCCCAGCGCTTTGTACAAGACGGCGAACGCGTGGGTGTGGAGGCGCGCATCGTCGAAGTCGTTGACCCCAACCAGCTGGAAATCATGGCCCAACTGGCTCCGGCAGATTCGGTGCAAGTCGAGGTCGGACAACTGGCCGAGCTTCAAGTGCCTGGAGCAGCTCAGGGCACGAGCACCGTTCACGCCAAGGTGGTGCGCATCAACCCCATTGCCCAGACCGGCTCACGCACCGTGGCAACGTATTTGGCGATTCAGGACGCAGCCAAGCTTCAAAGCGATATCAGCCAACCCAGCTTCCACCTGCGTCCCGGCCTTTTCTTGCAAGGCAGCATCATTACCGGCAACTCCAGCCAGCTGGCCATTCCCCTGGCAGCAGTTCGCACCGACAAGCCTTTGCCTTATGTTCAAGTGCTGACAAGCCTGGAGTCGCCTGCGGGTTCTGGAGCGCCCGAGCGCTCGCATGAGCAGCCGGGACTCCAAGAACTGCGCATCGCGCACAAGAGCGTGGAGCTGGGCCGCCAGGCATCAGTGGACGGAGTGACCTGGGTTCAGATTCTCAAAGGGCTGAATGCGGGTGAGCGTGCTCTGGCCGGCTCTTCGGGTGCCTTGCGCGAAGGCACGCTGGTGGAGCTTGCGCCTGCACCGACAGCCGCCCCGGCGGACAACAGCAGGAGCCAGTAAATGTGGTTCACGCGCATCAGTCTGAAAAACCCCGTCCTGGCCACCATGCTCATGCTGGCCTTTGTGGTGCTGGGGATGTTTTCGTACCAGCGGCTCAAGGTCGATCAATTCCCGAATATCGAATTCCCCGTGGTCGTGGTGAGCGTGGAGTACCCCGGCGCCTCGCCCGAGATCGTGGAGAGCGAGGTCACCAAGAAGATCGAAGAGGCCGTCAACTCGGTGGCGGGTATCAACGCCCTGACCTCGCGCAGCTACGAAGGCACGAGTGTCGTCATCATCGAGTTTCAGCTACACATCGACGGTCGGCGGGCAGCCGATGACGTGCGCGAGAAAGTCGCGTCCGTTCGCCCCACTCTGCGTGACGAGGTCAAGGAGCCGCGTGTCATTCGCTTTGACCCGGCCAGCACGGCAGTGTGGTCGCTGGCCGTGCTGCCAGATCCGCATGCCTTGCACGGAGAAACAGCGCCAAACGGCCAGAGCGTCACACCGCCCGATGCCATTGCGCTGACCAGCTGGGCCGATCAGGTGCTGAAAAAGCGGCTGGAAAATGTACGCGGCGTGGGAGCCGTGAACCTGGTAGGTGCGACCAAGCGCGAGATCAACATCTACCTGGACCCGCAGGCACTGGAGGCCTACTCCATCACCCCCGAGCAGGTGGCCCAGGCAGTGCGCGCCGAAAACCAGGACCTGCCCGTGGGAGCGATCCGCTCCAGGGCGCAGGAGCGCGTAGTGCAGATTGATGCGCGCATTCAACGCCCCGACGAGTTTGCCCGCATCATCGTTGCCCACCGCAATGGTGCGCCCATTCGGGTAGGCCAGCTCGCCCGCGTGCAGGACGATGCCGCAGAGCTGCAGACGCTGGCCCTGTACAACGGCAGCCGCACCTTGCTGATGTCCGTGCAAAAGGCCCAGGACGAAAACACCATCGAAGTGGTCGATGGCTTGAACGCAGCCATTGCAGCCATTGCTCCTGAGTTGCCGCCTGGCGTGCGACTGCAGGCCATTGCCGATAACTCTCGCGCCATCCGCGTGGGGGTGGAGAACGTGCGCCAGACACTGATTGAAGGGGCCGTACTCACGGTGCTCATCGTGTTTCTGTTCCTGAATTCCTGGCGCTCCACCGTGATCACGGGGCTGACGCTGCCCATCGCGCTGATTGGCACCTTCCTCTTCATGTACTGGTTCGGCTTTTCCATCAACATGGTCACGCTGATGGCGCTCTCGCTGTGCGTGGGTCTGTTGATTGATGACGCCATCGTGGTGCGCGAAAACATCGTGCGCCATGTGCAAATGGGCAAGAACCCCTATCAGGCAGCACTGGAAGGCACGCAGGAAATCGGCCTGGCCGTACTGGCCACCACGCTGTCCATCGTCGCCGTATTCCTGCCCATTGGCTTCATGGGCGGCATCATCGGCCAGTTCTTTCACGAGTTCGGCATCACCATCGTGGCCGCCGTGCTGATCTCCATGTTTGTCAGCTTCACGCTGGACCCCATGCTCTCCAGCGTCTGGCACGACCCGGCCATTCATGGCCATGGCGAGCATGGCGGCAAAAGCCTGTACGACCGCACACTGGGCCGAGTGACGGCCTGGGTGGAGCGCATGAGCGACAGGCTCTCGGACTTCTATCAAGGCATTCTGCGCTGGTCACTGGCTCACAAGCTGCTCACGCTGGCGCTTGCTCTATTTATTTTTATAGCAAGCATCGCCCTTGTACCTTTGCTTGGAACCGAATTTGTGCCCAAGGCAGACTTCTCGGAGACCTCGGTGACGTTCAACACGCCCGAAGGCTCCTCTATCGAAGCCACAGAGGCCAAGGCCCAGCAGGTCACGCAAATCCTGCGCGAGCTACCCGAGGTGCGCTACACGCTGACCACCATCAATACCGGCAACGCCAGCGGCAAGAACTACGCCAATATCTATGTGCGCCTGGTGGACCGCCACCAACGCCAGCGCAATGTGGATGAAATTTCGGCCTATCTGCGTCCCAAGCTGCAGGCGATTGCCGGCATCAAGGTCACTCATGTGGGCTTGCGCGAATCCGTGGGGGGACAAAAGCAGGTGGAGTTCTCACTCATGGGGCCTGACCTTGACGAGCTGGCGCGCCTGAGCGAGATCGTGCAGGAGCGCATTGATGACATTCCGGGCCTGGTTGATCTGGACTCCAGCCTCAAGCCCAACAAGCCGCTGGTGAACATTGAGGTTCACCGTGATGCCGCAGCAGATCTGGGGCTTTCCGTGGGCAGCATGGCCAACTCACTGCGTATCTGGGTGGCAGGTCAAACGGTGGGCAACTGGCGCGCCAGCGATGACCAGACCTATGACGTCAATGTGCGCCTCACGCCCGAGGCGCGCACCACACCACAGGATCTGGAGCGCCTGCCCTTTGCGCTGTCGGCCAACGATGGCAGCCTGCGCATCGTGCGCCTCAACCAGGTCGCCAGCGTGCTCGAAGGCACCGGCCCCAGCCAGATCAACCGCCGCAATCTCAATCGCGAGGTCGCCATCAACGCTAACGTGTATCTGCGCAGCACGGGCGAGGTCAGCGGCGATATCGGTCAGGCCCTGGCTGGCATTCCCATGCCGCCGGGCTACAGCTACCAGTTCAGCGGCGCTGCCAAGAACATGGCCGAGTCCTTTGGTTATGCCATTTCGGCGCTGATGCTGGCCATCATCTTCATCTACATGATTCTGGCCAGCCAGTTCAAGAGCTTCCTGCAGCCGCTGGCGCTCATGACTTCGCTGCCGCTGACGCTGATCGGTGTGGTGCTGGCTCTGATGATGTTTGGCTCGGCCCTGTCCATGTTCTCCATCATCGGCATCGTCATGCTCATGGGGCTGGTGACCAAGAATGCCATCTTGCTGGTGGACTTCGCCATCCGCGCACGTGAGCCACAGCTCGATGCAGCCACAGGCCAGCTCCTGCCCGGCCTGCCGCGCAGCGAAGCGCTGCTGCTGGCCGCCCGCGTACGCCTGCGCCCGATTTTGATGACCACACTGGCCATGATCTTCGGCATGGTGCCGCTGGCCTTCGCCGTCACCGAAGGCTCGGAGCAACGCGCGCCCATGGGACAGGCCGTGATTGGCGGCGTGATCACCTCCTCGCTTCTGACGCTGGTGGTCGTGCCCGTGGTGTACTGCTATCTCGATGATTTTGCGCAATGGCTGCGTCGCAAATGGTTGGGTGCTGACCCAAAAAGCAGCGAGCCGCCGCACAAAGCCTCTTAGGCTCGTAGAATCAGCGGTTTGTCCTGATAAGTCTTTCCCCGGAGATACCATGGCCCTGCCAATGAACGCCCAAGTAGACCCGCGCGACGTGCACGCGCAGGCTCGTTTCAACATGATCGAACAGCAGATCCGCCCCTGGAACGTGCTGGACGATGCGGTGCTGGAGTTGATGGGCAAGGTCCACCGCGAAGACTTTGTGCTGCCCGAGTACGCCAACCTGGCCTATATGGACATCGAAGTCCCCTTGAAGGGCAACCCCGAAGAAGCCGCAGCCAAGGGCTGGCACATGCTGGCGCCCAAGATCGAGGCGCGCATGCTGCAAGACGTCCAGCTCAAGCCCACCGACCGCGTGCTCGAGATCGGTGCGGGCTCCGGCTACATGGCCGCCTTGCTGGCCGCCCAGGCCAAGGAAGTCGTGACCCTGGAGATCGACCCCGAACTGGCCGAGATGGCCCGTGAAAACCTGGTGAGCGCTGGTGTCAAGAACGTCGAAGTCAAGCTGGCCAACGGCGCAACCGCCTCCTTGGCTGAAGGCAGCTTTGACGTCATCGTGCTCAGCGGCTCGGTGGCCAGCATTCCTGAAGCCCTCTATGCCCAGCTCAACGAAGGTGGCCGCATTGCAGCCATCGTCGGCCATATGCCTGTGATGCGCTTCACGCTGGTCACCAAGAACGGCAACAACTTCGAAGTCAAGCAGCCCTGGGATACCGCAGCCAGCCGCCTCAACGGCTTTGAAGAGCCCTCGCGCTTCTCGTTCTAAGCGCTTGCGCAATTCGCCCTGCAACCGCCCCAGTCTGTGACTGGAAACCCGGTTCGGGGCCTTCTTACAGCATCAGGGCTGGCCTGCTCCATTCGCCGCCAGCCACCAGGAGTTTTTATGTTGACCCAGGTCTTGCCCGCACAGTTTCAGCAATGGCTGGCTTCTTATGCCGAAAGCGGCATCAAGCCCGTGGTACTGGATGTGCGCGAGCCCTGGGAGATCGCCCAGGCCAGCATTCAGCCCGGTGAGGGCTTCGAGCTGCGCTGCATCCCCATGCATGACATCCCTGCACGCCTGCAGGAGCTCGATCCAGACCACCCCATCGCCTGCCTGTGCCACCATGGCGCACGCAGCATGAGTGTGGCGGCCTTTTTGGTCAACAGCGGCTTTGAAGATGTGAGCAACATCACCGGCGGCATTGACGCCTGGTCGCTGAGCGCCGATCCGGCGGTACCCCGTTATTGAATATTGAGCCTTGAGTGGACCATGACCCGTCCGGCTCACTCCGCGTTTTATGCCTTCTCTGTTGTGATCGAGACCGCCCTACCCTGACGTCTATGACCAAGCTGCCCAGGCCCCTGCAAATCCCATCCGTCCACGCCTTGCGTGTTATTTCCTTGGGAGTTTTGCTGGCATGGGCCGGCGCTCAGGCACAAGCGCAGTCCTTGTCCGAGCTGGTGGCGCAGGCCCGCAGCTATGACGCTTCCTGGCAAGCCCAGCAGGCCGATACCCGTGCAGCGGCCAGTCGTGCCGATCAGGCCCGCTCCGGCTTGCTGCCCAGTGTGGGCCTGTCTGGCGGTGTGAACCGCACCCACACCGATATCAGCATGGCCAAGTCTGCTACCCAGCCTGCGTTGGACTACAGCGTCAACAACACCACGCAGAACCTGCAGCTCAGTGCCCAGCAGCCGCTGTACCGGCCGGCCAACAAGATTGCCTACGAACAAGGCCAGCGCGGCGTTGATGTGGCCCAGGCCCAGCTGGATGCCGCAGCACAGAGCCTGATTGTGCGCGTGGCCCAGGCCTATTTCGACGTACTGGCCGCACAGGACAGCGTGCGCGTGGCGCAGTCGCAAAAGCAAGCCATCCGCACCCAGCTTGAAATGGCCCAGCGTAATTTTGAGGTGGGTACGGCCACCATCACCGATGCGCGTGAAGCCCAGTCCCGCTTTGACCTGGTAACCGCCCAGGAGGTCGCGGCGCAAAACGAACTTCAGGTCAAGCGCGTGGCTCTGGATCAATTGGTAGGCCGCGTCGGCATTGAGCCCATGCCCCTGGCAGCGCCGGTGACCCTGCCCCTGATCGAGCCAGACAATATGCAAAGCTGGGTGGATCAGGCCCTGAGCACACAGCCGCAACTGCGCCAAGCTCAGTTGGCACTCGACGTTGCGAAGCTGGAGACCCAAAAGGCCGAAGCCGGGCACAAACCCACCGTGGATCTGCAAGCGGGCTATGTGGTCAATCGCTACCCCAATGGCTCCATGATGCCCAGCCTCACGGCAGGCTCGCACACCAATGCGGCGCAGATCGGCGTGGTGATGAATATGCCGCTGTTCGCAGGTTTTGCCGTACAGAACCGCGTCAAGGAGACCGTGGCGCTCGAAGACAAAGCACGTGCCCAGCTCGATGATGCGCGCCGCACGGTGGAGCAATCGACACGCACGGCCTTTTTGGGCGTTCAGTCCGGCCATGCCCAGGTCAAGGCCCTGGAAGCTGCACTCTTGTCCAGCAAGAGCGCGCTCGAAGCCAACCAGATGGGCTACGAGGTGGGAGTTCGCATCAATATCGATGTGCTCAATGCGCAAAGCCAGCTCTATCAAACCGAGCGCGACCTGGCCAATGCTCGCTATCAGGTGCTGCTGGGACAGCTCAAGTTGCGACAGGCCGCAGGTGTTTTGCAAGACGACGATCTGCGTGCCATTGACGCTCTAACCCGCACACCCAGCATCACGGCCAAGGACACAGCTGCCGCCCTGGACAGTCCCGAGCCGGTGAAAGCGCCGCAGCGCGCACCCAAGCGTTGAGGCAGGAGCTGAGGCCTTAAAGCATTAAGGCGTGAGGCATTGATGAGCCGCATGAACCTCTTCCTGGGCAGGTTCACGATTTCACAAGCCTCAGAGGACAAAACTATCGATAAAAGAGCGCATAGCGCCCTCCAGCATTGAACTTCAGATCGTTTTGGATCTGAAATCAAGCTGTGGCAAGCGCCTGCAGCTACTTTTTTGGGAGTTTCCGCCTGATTCTGTCTGCCTGGCTTATGGCTGTCTCGCCTTGAGAATCTCCAGCAGGCGCTCAGCCGTTGCCGCCGCCGCGCCGCGATTGACTTGCATCATCTGCAATCCGCTTTGAACGGCAGCATCCAGGCGCTGTGGCTGCTCAAGCAACGCCAGTGCGGCTTGCAGCCCCGCACTCATATCGGGCACGCGCAAAGCCGCGCCTACCTGCACCGCCTCATCCGACGCTTGGCTGAAGTTGAAGGTGTGCGGCCCCAGCACTACCGGACAAGAACAGGCCAGCGCCTCAATCAGATTTTGTCCACCCAAGGGGGCAAAACTGCCGCCCATCAGGGCCGCTGCGGCCAACCCGTAGTAGCAAGGCATCTCACCGAGCGAGTCTCCCAGCCAGATGTTCTGCGCTTCGATACTCTTCGTGCTGGCAGATGAGACCGGCGGCACCGAGTCCCACTGACTGCGCCGTGAAACGGCAAAGCCGGCATCGCCCAAGAGCTGCGCCACTTCGTCAAAGCGCTGAGGGTGCCGCGGAACAATCAGCCATTGCACGGCGGCAGCCTCATCGCCCAAAGCCTTGAGCGCTTCGATGAACTGCGCTTCTTCACCTTCGCGGCTGCTGGCCAAAAGCAAGACAGGCTTGCTCAGCACAGAGCGCCACTGCCCAGCCTTTTCAAGCTGCGCATCATCAATGTGCACATCAAACTTCAGATTGCCCAGCACCGCATCAACCTTGGCGCCCACATTGCGCAGCCGCTTGGCATCCTCTTCGGTCTGGGCCCAGACGGCGGCCAAGGCCGCGTAGGCAGGCCGGGAGATGGGCTTGATCTTCAAAGCACCCGCTTGGGACTTTTCATTGAGCCTGGCATTGGCCAGGGTCAGCGCAACGCCTGCGTTGGCGCAGGCGGCAATCAGGTTGGGCCAGATTTCGGTTTCCATCAGCACGCCCACTGCTGGACGAAACTGCTGGAGAAAGCGCCGGGTTGCTCCCAAGGTATCCCACGGCAGCCAGACCTGCACATCTCCAGGCCGCAGCAGCTTCGCGCCTTCTTCTCTGCCGGTCGCCGTGCTATGGGTCAGCAGCAGCCGCAGGTTCGGAATGCGCTCGCGCAGCGCTTTGACCAAAATGGCGGCGGCCCGGGTCTCCCCCAGAGAGACGGAGTGAATCCAGATCCACTGGCCATGGCCATCCTGGCCCAGGTTTTGAGGCTGGTAGTAGCCAAAGCGCTCGGGTACTGCCACGGCATAACCGGGCTCGGCCACGGCTCTGCGCCGCAGTTTGCGTCTCAGCAGGGGCTGTGCAGCCCAGGCCAGCACGCTGAAAAGCGCACGGGCTAGGGTCATGGGAGCGGGTTTGGCCATGCCTTGATTCAGGGTCAATCCGTCTTTATCAGTGCGTCGATGCACCCACTTGGGCGTCAGGCTTGACACTCTTGAGCAGGGCCAGCATCTGGGCCTCGATGCGATGCAATGCTTCTTCGCTGTGACCTTCAAAGCGCAGCACCAGCACGGGCGTGGTGTTGCTGGCGCGAATCAGGCCAAAGCCATCGGCCCAATCCACACGCAGGCCATCAATAGTGCTGACCTGGGCAGGCGCGGCAAATTCCGTGGCGGCCAGCGCTTGCAGCTCGGCTGCCAGACGGTGGGGCTCGCCTTCGGCACATGCCACGTTCAGCTCTGGCGTGGAAAAGCTGGTGGGCAGTGCGTTGAGCACAGCGCTGGGGTTAGCCTCGCGGCTGACGATTTCCAGCAGTCGGCAACCCGCGTAGGTGCCGTCGTCAAAACCGTACCAGCGCTCCTTGAAGAAGATATGGCCGCTCATCTCTCCGCCCAACGGCGCGCCCAGCTCTTTCATGCGGGCCTTGACCAGGGAGTGACCCGTCTTGTACATCACGGCCTTGCCGCCAGCAGCCTCGATCTCGGGGGCCAGACGCTGGGTGCACTTGACGTCATACACGATGGAGCCGCCGGGCACGCGCGAGAGCACGTCCTTGGCGAACAGCATCATCTGGCGGTCGGGGAAGATGTTCTGGCCGTCCTTGGTGACGATGCCCAGGCGGTCGCCGTCGCCGTCAAAGGCCAGGCCCAGCTCGGCATCCGTGGTCTGCAGCGCGTGGATCACATCGCGCAGGTTCTCGGGCTTGCTGGGGTCTGGGTGGTGGTTGGGGAAGTTGCCGTCAACTTCAGAGAACAGCTCCACCACTTCGCAGCCCAGCTCGCGAAAGATGCCTGGTGCCGAAGCACCGGCCACGCCGTTGCCGCAGTCCACCACGATCTTCATGGGGCGGGCCAGCTTGACGTCACCGACGATACGAGCCGTGTAATCGGCCAGCACATCGGCCTGGCTGATCTGGCCTGCGCCGGTGATGGTCCAGTCTTCGGTTTCCATGCGCACGCGCAGTGCCTGGATTTCATCGCCGTAGATGGCGCGGCCAGCCAGCACCATCTTGAAGCCGTTGTAATCCTTGGGGTTGTGGCTGCCCGTGACCTGGATGCCGCTGGTGCACAGCGTAGCCGCCGCAAAGTACAGCATGGGCGTGGTGGCCATGCCGATATCGATCACGTTCACGCCCACATCGGTCAGGCCCTGCATCAAGGCAGCCGACAGCGAAGGACCGGACAGACGGCCGTCGCGACCAACGGCCACGGTCTTTTCACCGGCAACCAGAGCCGCCATGCCGAATGCGCGGCCGATGCCACGGGCGACTTCTTCGGTCAGCGTGCTCGGCACGATGCCGCGAATGTCATAGGCCTTGAAGATGGAGGATGCAACTTGCACGACAGCTCTTTCTTGAAGTTTTGAATTTCATAGCGCCCAGCGCATTGCTGCACAGCGTTATCGGGCGATTTTAGGCTGCAAACAGCAAGGCCCGAGCGCGATAGCCTCGGGCCTGCATTCCCAGAAAGGGTTTGCTGAGCGTTATAGACGCTGTTGAACCTGAGCCAGCACCGCCGGATCTTCCATGGTGCTCAGATCCCCAGGATCACGCCCCTCTGCCACCGCCTGCAGGGCGCGGCGCAGTAATTTTCCGCTGCGGGTCTTGGGCAAGGCAGTCACGAAAACCACGCGAGACGGCCGTGCCACAGCCCCCAGGCGAGAGTCCACCAGCTTCATTACTTCGGCTTCGAGCGCCTTGCTGGCTGTGGCATCCGCCACTGCTGCAGCGTCACGCACTACGGCAAAAGCCAAGGCCGCCTGCCCCTTGAGCGTGTCGGCAACGCCCACGACGGCCACTTCGGCAATCTGCGCATGGGCCGAGATGCTCTCCTCAATCTCGCGCGTGCCCAGCCGGTGGCCCGCCACGTTGATCACATCATCGGTGCGTCCCAGGATGAAGTAGTAGCCATCCTCGTCGCGAATGCCCCAGTCAAAGGTGCTGTAGATCAGCCGGCCCGGAATGCTCTTCCAGTAGGTATTGACGAATCGATTGTCATCACGCCACACAGTCTGCATGCAGCCCGGAGGCAGCGGTCCTTCGATGGCCAGCACACCTTTCTGGTTGGAGCCTGTCAACTCTTGCCCGCTCGCATCGTCAATCAGCTTGACGTTGTAGCCATAGACGGCCTTGCCGGGACTGCCGAAGCGAGTCGCCTGCGGCTCCACGCCGTTGCACAGCGTCATGATGGGCCAGCCTGTTTCCGTCTGCCAATAGTTGTCGATGATGGGCTTGTTGATCGCCTCACTGATCCACGCTGCCGTGGGTTCATCCAGCGGCTCACCCGCCAGCCACAGCGCCTTGAGGCTGGAGATGTCATAGCGCTTCAGGTATTGGGCATCGTGCTTCTTGAGTACCCGAATCGCTGTGGGCGCCGAGAACATGTGCGTGACTTTGTACTTCTCGACGATGCTCCACCAGATACCCGCATCAGGATTGACTGGCAGGCCTTCGTACATCACCGTCGCCATCCCTGCAATCAGCGGCGCATAGATGATGTAGCTGTGCCCCACCACCCAGCCAATGTCGCTGGTGCAGAAAAAGGTCTGCCCCGGCTGACCGTCAAAGATATGCGGCATGCTGGAAGCCAAGGCCACGGTATAGCCGCCTGTGTCGCGCTGCACGCCCTTGGGCTTGCCGGTGGTGCCGCTGGTGTAGAGCGTATAGCTGGGATGGGTGGATTCGACCCAGACGCAATCGACCTGGGCATTCAGGCTTTGCTCGCGCAAGACTGCCCAGTCATGGTCACGCCCGGGCTGCATGGGCATTTCAGCCAGCCCACGGTTCACCATCAACACGGCTGCCGGCTGATGCTTAGACTGCTTGAGCGCCTCGTCCAGCAAGGGTTTGTAGGCCACCACACGACCACCGCGCGAACCGGCATCGGCACTGACGATGACCTTGGGCTCAGCATCATCAATGCGGGAAGCCAGCGCCCCAGAAGCAAAGCCGCCAAACACCACGGAGTGAATGGCCCCCAGGCGGACGCAGGCCAGCATGGCAAAACAGGCCTCGGCAATCATGGGCATGTAGATCTGTACACGGTCTCCCTGCTTCACACCCAGCGACTTCAAAACTGCCGCCATGCGATTGACCTCTGCATGCAGCTCACGGTAGCTGTAGACCTTTTCGGTCTGAGTCTCTGTCGAAATCGCAATCAGCGCGTTCTGGTCAGCGCGTGCGCTCAGATGCCGGTCAATGGCGTTGTGGCACAGATTGGTGGTGCCTCCCGCAAACCACTTGGCAAACGGTGGATTGCTGTAATCGCATATCTGCGTGGGCTTTTGCTGCCAGTCGATCAGTTCGGCCTGCTCAGCCCAGAATGCATCGCGGTCTTCAATAGAGCGGCGATAGAAATCCTCGAAATGCGTCTTCATGAATAGGTCTCCTTGGCTTTCCATCCTTTGCAGAAAGCCTTCTGAATTCAGAATTATTCATAACGCACTTGCCAAAAACTGACAAAGCGCCTTCATCTCCCGCCATTCCACGTCAGCTGGCGCCGCCACCTCATCAGGGCTTTCCAGACAAGGAACTCCTTTTTCGACCTCTTGCTGCTGCGATTTCACGCAGGCTTCACAAACTTCACACACTCTTCAAACGAGGCAGCCACAGTGAGGCTCTGTTCAACACTTGCTCAATCACGCCATGGATATTCCTCACAGCATCTGGATCACTGCCGCCCTCTTCGCTCTGGTGGTGGGTCTTTGCATCATCATCTTGCGCAAATAGAAAAGAGCACGAAAAAGAGCGCCCGAAGGCGCTCTCGATTCCATAGCTGATAGCGTTTATTTCACCAGTGCCAACATCTCCTTGAAGGCAGGATCTTCGCAAGTACGCAGCCATTCAAACAGCACCATCTCGGTTGTCACCAGCTCAGCACCAGCACCTGCCAGGCGGTCAAAGGCAGCATCACGATTGCGTTCGGTACGCGAGCCGCAAGCATCCGTCACCACCCACACATCAAATTCGTCCTCCAGCAACTCCAGCGCCGTCTGCAGCAGGCAGACATGGGTTTCACAACCAGCAATCACCACCATGTTGCGCTCTGGCGCCTGTTGCTGTGGCTTTTGCAAATGCTTGGGCAGGCTACGCGCATTACCGCCCTGAGGCTTTGCAGGAGGACGCAACCATTCGCCCAGACCTTCCGGCACAGCACTGAAGTACATTTTTTCAAGTGTCTTCTGGCACATGGCCTTCAGCTCTACGTTGTTCGCGCCCAGGCGCGAGGGATTTTGCTCCGTTCCCCAGACAGGCACATCAAGCAACTGCGCCACCTTGGCGAGCTTGACTGCATTGGCCAAGGCCTCGGCGCCTTCATGAATAACAGGCATCAACTTGTCTTGGTAATCCACCAGAACCAGTTGCGACTCGGAGGCTTCTAGCAACATGGGAAATCTTTCTTAAAACAGTATTGGGCAGGCAGGCTACTTAGGCAATCCTGCACCGCAATCAAAACAGACAATGGGACATTTGTTTCATGCCCAGCATTGACAGCCAGCAATGGCGCTATTGTCGCTGCAAGCATGATCCACGATATAAAGCCCGAATAAATCGGACCTGTCTGCCGCCTTGTTTAGTGAATATCCCTATAAGCAAAAAGGAATGAAGCAGCAGCTATTCACTCTGAATTTGAGAGCGTAGGAAGCAGCAGACTTATGCGCTCAGCTCATTTTTTGCCACACATCAAAAGCGTACACAAAATTTTGTAAATAGAGACCCCATCCTACAAATGGACGTGTTACCCTCATGCCCCATGTCCCGATGGCTCATTGCACTTTTATTGGTCGGCGTTACCTCTGCACATGCAGCTCCCACCGAGCAGCGTGACGACGACATGACCCAGTTGCTGGTCAACCGCGGTCTCATCACCCAGTTACGTGAAGCTCGCCACTCCGTAGCCGAGAAAACGACTGACTTCGTTCGTGAAGCACGCCAGAACGTGGCCGAAAAAACCTCCGACCTGGTGGTGACGGCCATGGGCTTTCTTGGCGTGCCTTATCGTCTGGGCGGGACCAGCGCAGAAACCGGCTTTGATTGCAGCGGCTTTGTCCGTGCCATCTATTCCCAGACCATGGGCAAGGTTCTGCCTCGCGTCTCTGCAGAGCAGGCCAAAGCCACTCAGCAAATCGACCGCAGTGACCTCAAGCCAGGCGATCTGGTTTTCTTCAACACCATGCGTCGCACTTTCAGCCATGTCGGCATCTATGTAGGCGACGGAAAGTTCATTCACGCGCCTCGCACCGGTGCCAGTGTCCGCGTGGAAAGCATGCAGACCTCTTACTGGGCCCGTCGCTTTGATGGCGCACGCCGTGTTGAAGGCGCAGACTCTTCCATGACCGCTGCCGCTGCTTACAGCGCCCTGGGTCCACTGCAGCCCTGACCGACCTCATCGGCTCATGTATCAAACGCCTGCAAATGCAGGCGTTTTTTCTTTGCACTGCCACCCATATCGAATACGTTTGTTTGCAGAGTTGACGATGGTTTCTTCCAACGATTCAACATCGTCCGACAAAAGCGCTTCTGTCACACGCGTAGAGTGTGCTTCGTCAAACCTGCTCTACAAGGGAGTCTTGCATGTACATCATTGGAACCATCATCGTCGGCCTTATCGTGGGCCTGATTGCGCGCGCCATCAAACCTGGCAATGACAGCATGGGCTGGATCATGACCATTCTTCTTGGCATCGTGGGCTCTTTTGTCGCCACTTACCTGGGCTCTGCACTGGGCTGGTACCAACCTGGAGAGACCGCAGGCTGGATTGCTTCTGTCATTGGTGCCGTGATTTTGCTGTTTATCTATGGCATGGTACGAGGCAAGTCCGAGTCCAGCTGAACTTCAGACAAAAGGGGCGTCTAGCCCCTTTTTCTATTTCCAACATCGCCTACGAATATGTGGAAAAAAGACCCAAGCCTCAGAAACCTCTCTGCCACTCGCGCAGAGCGCCAAGACCTTCGACAGGCAACTCAGAGAGCTCGCAGCCTTCTGAAAAAACGAGCCTTGATCAGCGCAGCTGCCAGCACAATTCCCATTCCAGGTCTGGATTGGGCTACCGATGCTGCACTGCTTGCACAGCTGTATCCACGCATTAATCAGGAATTCGGCCTGACGCCCGAGCAGCTAGACCAGCTCTCCCCCGGAAAACGCGAGCAGGCACAAAAGGCCATTGCCATGGTTGGCTCTGTCCTTATTGGCAAGCTCATCACACGCGACATGGTGCTGCGCCTTGGGCGAGTGGTCGGACTGCGCATGAGCACCAAGCAGGCCGCCAAATACGTTCCCCTGCTGGGGCAGATTGCCGCTGCCTCGATTGGCTACGCCACCCTACGCTATCTGGGCGAGCGCCATATTCAGGACTGCATACGAGTCGTCCAGGAAGCAGAGCTGGACATTCCCGGGAGATGGCTGGACACCCAGAACCTGCTCAGTCGCAACAACGACCTCATCCGCAGCTGGGGACCTCAAGACAGCGGCCCATGGAAGCGTCGCCAGTAGCCTGCAACTCACGCTTTCGTCACTGACAATGCGAGTATGAATACTCCCTCCTACTGGCTCATGAAAAATGAGCCAGACGAATACTCCATAGACCATGCACTGGCAGCACCTGCGCAGACGATTGCCTGGAATGGTGTGCGCAACTATCAAGCCCGTAACTTCATGCGTGATGCCATGCAAGTGGGCGATGGTGTGCTGTACTGGCACTCCAGTTGTGCCGAACCAGGCATTTACGGGATCGCTAGGATTGCCGGCAATCTTCGAATAGATCCATCGCAGTTCGATCCTGCCGACCCGTACTACGACCCCAAATCCCCGCCCGAGAAGCCGCGCTGGCTGATGCTTGATGTACAGGCGATTCGCAAGACCCGTCCACTCTTGATTGCAGAGCTGCGCGAGCAATCAGCACTGAGCCAGATGCGGGTGCTGCAAAAAGGCAACCGGCTCTCCATTACACCCGTGAGCGAAGCCGAGTGGGAATGCATCCAATCTCTGCTGCAAGGCCGATAAAGGGTTGGCATCGCCTCATGTCTGCAGCTCTTGTATTCATAGCTAGCAGCATCGATACCGCCTGAATTTCTAGGCAATTTTCTTGTTGAATCACCGGCGAGTTTACAAACGCCGATAATGGCCGACCTTTTGCTTGTGCCTGCTCCAAGGCTTGGCAAAAACCAAGAACGGCGCCCCACCTCGGGGTGCGCCCAAACCATCGATAACACGGCGGCAATGGCCTTGGGAGATTGCTCTCAGCCCCATGCCGCGCGCAGGCCGGTGCAGGTTTGTACCGGCTCTCTTGTTCTTGTAGAAGATGACTGCACTGACTGATCGCCCTCCCTCGGCGGCCTCGGCCTCCGCTCCCGCCCGCCTGCAAAAGACCCTGCTGCTCTGGCATGTGGTCATCATAGGCCTTGCCTACATCCAGCCCATGACGTTGCTGGACACCTTTGGCATGGTCTCGCGCGATTCACTGCAGCATGTTCCCACCTCTTACTTTGTCGCCTTGCTGGCTGTGCTGCTCACCTCGCTAAGCTACGGCCACATGATCCGGCGCTACCCGTCTTCCGGCTCGGCCTACACCTATGCACAAAAGGCCATTCATCCCAATGTAGGCTTCATGGTCGGCTGGTCGTCCTTGCTGGACTATCTGCTCTCGCCCATGGTCAATATCTTGCTGGCCAAGATCTACCTGACGTCCATGTTCCCGGAAATCAACCACTGGGTCTGGATCATCGGTCTGACAGCGCTGATGGTCGTCGTCAATCTGCGCGGCATCCGGTTTGTTGCCAACTTCAATGGCCTCATCGTTTTCTTCCAGCTGCTCATCATTGCCATCTTCACCTTCATGATCTGGCGCGAGCTTCACGCCGGCCAGAATGCTCTGGGCTCGATTGCCGAGCAAAGTGGACAGGGCCTGTGGAGCCTTTCACCCTTTTGGAGCGCTCAGGCCGAAATTGGCGCTCTGATTACGGGCGCCACGATCTTGTGCTTCTCCTTCACCGGCTTTGACTCGCTGAGCTCACTTGCAGAAGAAACCCATGACACCCAGAACACCCTGCCCAAGGCCATCTTTCTGACTGCCTTGATCTCGGGTCTGATCTTTATCGCGGCCACGTATTTCCTGCAGCTGTATTTCCCCGGCGATCCCAAGCAATACTTTGAAGCCGTGGACGAAACACAGCCTGAAATCCTCTATCTGGTCGGCGGTGCCTTGTTCAAATCGGTGGTCTTGTCATTTGCCATCGTGACCGTGATGGCCTCGGGCATTGCCGCTCATGCCGGTGTGTCGCGCCTGATGTACGTCATGGGCCGTGACGGCGTCATCCACAAGCGTTTCTTTGGCCACATCAGCCCCAAGTCCTTTACCCCCTCCTACAACATCTTGCTGGTGGGTGCCGTAGCCTTGACTGCTGGCTTTTTGAGCCTGGAATATGTAGTGGCCCTGATCAGCTTCGGCGCACTGACGGCCTTCAGCTTTGTCAATCTTTCAGTCTTGGCGGAATACGTGTGGCATCAGCGCCGCTGGCAAAGTCTGGGCGATGTGCTTCGCTACATCGTCACCCCCGTGCTGGGTTTCATCAGCGTTGGTGCCATGTGGCTGGAGGTTGAACCCACGTCGCTGAACTCCGGCCTGATCTGGGCCAGCATTGGCATTGCCTATCTGGCTGTCATTACCAGTGGTTTTCGTGTGCCTGCACCTCAGTATGAGGACACGACGGATTAAGGTAACCCTAAAAAAAGATGGGCTGCAATTCACGCCAAGCCCATCATCCCAGATGGGCTTGATGCGCAGAGCGCTCTAAGATCCTGGCATCGGAGCCATGTGCCCGGAACCCAGGAGTTGAGATTGCGTTTCAGCACCCCATTCATGCTGGCCTGGCGCCGTGCCAAGGCCACATTGCCATCCAGAGCCAGGCTGGCATTGCGTGACGCCCTTGCCGCTGCGCTGGCCAGCATGCTGGCCTGGGTCATCGCCCAGCAGCTCTGGGGGCACGCCAAGCCCGCCTTTGCCGTGGTCACAGCCGTGATCTGCCTGGCTCCTGGTCTGCCCAGCCACCTCAAGCAGGCTCGTAGTCTGCTCATAGGCTGCACGCTGGGCATCGTGATTGGCGATTTGCTGTGGCAGTGGCCCGAGCAGCACCTGCTCTTGCGCATGAGTCTGGGGGCCTTTCTCTCCATCTTGCTCGGGGCCATGATCGGCCCTGCCCCTGTAGTGCCGATTCAGGCCGGGGTGTCGGTCATTCTGGTCTTGGTTCTAGGCCCCAGCATGGCCGGCACCTCGCGCCTGCTCGATGTCGTCGTGGGTGCAGCCGTCGGCCTGATCTTCAGCCAGGTGCTGCTGACCTCCAATCCGATCAAGGACATTGGGCGAGCCGCTTCCACCTTTCTCAAGCAGCTCGCCAACGGCCTTGATCTGACAGTCAAGGCCTGCCAACAGCAGAAGGCCGATGCTGCCGAAACAGCTCTGGGCCAGCTTTCCCTGGCCCATGAGTCGCTGGCCGCTTTGCGCGCTGCCGTGGGTCAGGCGCATTCCTCGCGTCGCTGGTCCTTGAGAGGGCGCCTCAATGCCGAGCGGCTTGCCTTTGTCACACGGCGTTATGACCGCCATGCGGTTCGCGTCTATGCCACTGCCTTGTTGCTGGCCGAGAGCCTGAACCGCGCCACCTCTCACACTCACATGCCGCCGCCTGCAGGACTGGCCGATTATTGCCGCTGGCTCACCGCTGCCTGTCTGGACCTGGCCAATCAGCCCACGGTCGTCGCTTTGAAAGCCGACGACCCGCTGGCGACCATGAGCGAATACCCGGCTCATCCAGAGTCCTCCGAGCCACTACGGCCAGAATGGCTGCTGGTATATGAAAACGCGCTTCAGCTGGAGAAGGCGCTGCGCGCACTGATAGGCTCACGCGATGCATGATTTAGCATCAAATTGGCTTCAAACGCTTGCTACACAAGCGCTAGAAGCTCTCAATTCAGGAGTTTCATGAGCCGCGTTGATAAACAGTTCGCCCTTGCTTGATCGTCTCCAGCACCTGCAGGCTGGCCAATTGATGCGACGGCACGCTCAGCGGGTTATCCGACAGCACCACCAGATCCGCCAGTTTCCCGACCTCGATCGAGCCTTTGCGATCATCTTCAAAGTGCTGGTAGGCCGACCAGATGGTCTGCGCCTTGAGAGCCACCCAGGGCGACACACGGTGCTCAGGCCCCAGCACACGACCCGAACGTGTCGTGCGGTTGACGGTCGCGTCGAGCACGCGTATTGAGGATGGCAGCGCCACAGGCGCGTCGTGATGAGAGGTGAACTTCATGCCCTCTTCCAGCACCCATCCCGTCGGCGAAATATTCTGCGCCCGCGGATTTCCCAATACCGACTCGAGGTGCCAGTCCCCCCAGTAAAAGGTATGCATGGGAAAGAGCGAGGGGAAAATTCCCAGCTCCTTGAGCTGACGTACCTGGTCGCGACGCAAAGTCTGACCATGGATCAGCACAGGGCGCACCGCACGGGCCTGCTCCACCGGCCCGCTCGCGCGCACCGCCGCAATGAACTGGTCAATGGCCGCATCCCCATTGCCGTGTACCAGAATCTGCCAGCCATTGCGTATGGCCTTTGCCACTTCTTCATTGGCCCTGGCATCGCTGAGCACACCATAGCCCCGATAGCCGGGTTTCTGCCCTTCTGGCGGCTGCAGATAGGGTTCGCTCAGCCAAGCGGTCTTGCCTTGAGGAGAACCATCCAGCGTGAGCTTGACGCCACCAATGCGGAAGTGATTCTTATAGCTGCGGCTGAACTGGAGGTGATTTGGCAAGGCCCCCTCGCCCAGCTTGAGGATGTCGGGGTAAGAAACTACGTCAACCACCAGACGTCCTGACTCCGCCAAGGCCATGGCCGATGCAATGGCTCCCATATCGGAGCGTCCGTCTTGCACCGTGGTGTAGCCGAACTGCAGATAGAGTTGCTGGGCTTTTTCCAGCCACTCCATGGAGTGCTCCAGCGTCATCTTGGGCATGAGCTTGCCCAGCGTGAAGAAAAAGGCATTCTCTTCCAGCACCCCATTGGGCTCCTGACTGCCGTTGCGGCGGCGAATGACGCCCCCTTCCGGAGCCGGCGTTTGTGCGCCAATGCCTGCGCGTGCCAAAGCCGCAGAGTTGAGCGCGCCGAAATGTCCTGACTGGTGAATCACGGCGATAGGCAAGTCACCCGAGACCGCATCCAGATCGTCTCGCGTGGGGTGGCGCCGCTCTTGAAGCTGAGAGTCGTCATAGCCAAAGCCCAGCACAATCCCCAGTTTTTTGACTTCGGCAGAGGTCTGGATGTAGTCACGCAGCGTTTGCTGCAAGTCTGCGATCGTGGCATTTGCGCCGTCGGGAGGCGGCAGCAGATTTGCTGAAATGGCCTGCAGCCCGACGCCTCCAATATGGCTGTGGGGATCGACAAAGCCCGGGATCAGCGTACGCCCTTGCAGATCCACCATGCGTGTTGTGGGGCCACGCAGCGCCTGCATGCTCTCAAGCGAGCCGACAGCGGCGATCTGCCCCTGTGCAACGGCAACAGCCTCTACCTGAGGCTGTTCATCATTCATGGTGAGAATCGGACCACCGTAGTAGATCTGCTCAGCAGCTTGGACGCTGCCTTGGGGCTTGCTCGAAGCACAACCCGACAGCCAAAGCGTTGATGACAATGCCGTCAGCGAAGCTGCGGTGGCGAGAAACTGGCGCTTTTGCATGATGCTCCTCTACGAAAGTACTGTGTCACCACGACGCTCATGTGAAGCAGTCTGTGGCTCTGAAGTTGGGGCTCCAAGCCCCTCCAAAATTCAGCATAAAAACAGGCTTCAAGCCTTTACTATAAAGCGCCTTAAGCTCACAAAAAAGAGGGTGACCTGCTCTTTGGGTGACTCAGCGCCCAAGCCGGCTCCAGCAGCGCCCCACACCCAGCGCCAGCAACCATCCAGCAACGCACATGCTGCCTGTCACCATCCAGGTGAACTGCCAGCCGCCCATCCAGACCGCCACGGCTGCGACCAAAGGCGGGCCTGCAAACTGCCCAACACAGGACCACTGCTGCATAAGACCCATGGTCGTAGAAACCGTCGTTGGGCTAGGTGCCAAGTGCATGGCGGTCGTGAACAAAGTCGCAGGTATCAGGCCACCTGTGGCAGAAAACAGAGCTACCGCTACAAAGCGAAGCCACAAAGGTGCCAGTGCCTCCCCTCCGACCTGCACATAGGCCAGCAGCGCTGTCAGCCCCATCAGCACATAGCCGGTCTGCAGACAGCGCGCTGGACTCCAGCCACGGTTCAGCAGCTTTCCTGCTGCGACATTGCCCAGCATATTGCTGGCGGCCACCACGGCAGTCAGCAAACCAGCGAGCTTGGCACTCAGTCCAGCCTCTGCATACAAGGTCGGTAAAAAGCCGACAATACCCATCCACTGCCCCGAATACACCATGAAGCCCAGGGACACCAGCCAGGGACCGGGGCTGCGCAACGTCAGTGCCAGGCGCGGACGCCACCCCTCGGCGGTCATTGCAGCAGGAGCCGGATTGACCCCAGCATCCGCTGGCACCATGCGCCACACGGCATAGGCAGCCAGTGCCGAAACAACTCCCAGAATCATCCACCAGACTTGCCAGCTGGTTGCCTGCAGGACCCAGGGCCCCAGCAGCAAGCCCATGGCGCTGCCTATGGGCATATAGGAGCCCCACCAACCCATGCGCGCGCCCAGCTCGGAAGGCTTGACGTTGCGCCGAATCAAACCTGGAGCGGGCATGGCAACCAGTAAAAAACCCAGCCCTTCCAGCACCCGCAAGGTCAGCAGCCAGACAAAACCTGTCGCGGCAGCGCCAACCATGCTGGACAAGGCCATCAGCAGCAAGCCAGCGAGCACGCTGCGGCGCAAACCCCATTTGTCTGCCCCCAGTCCAACGACCAGTCCCAGCACCATGCCCGCCACCTGTACGGTGGAGAGCAAAAATCCGGCCTGCACCAGCGATACACCCAACTGCTGCTGCAACAAAGGCACAGCTGGAGGCAGTTTGCCCACATGCAAGGAGGCACTGATGCCCGCTGCCACAATAATCCAAGAGGGGTTCAGGCCCCGGCTATTCACTGGCTCCACCACGTTGTCTCTTTTTCTCAGGTAGGTGATATGTCAACTATCTAGCATAGGGCAAAACTGCATCTCCTAAAGACTTGCACTTCAGTCCACACCAGCCTTGGCCTGCATCCATAAAGGAAAGAGCTGGATACGCTGAGCATGCTACGGCGACGTACCCCCAACCCCCAGTCTTATCGAAAGATTTTCATGCGCTCTTCCTTCGACTTCAGTTCCTGGTCTTCTCTGCTCTCGACTTTGCTGGGCTTGCTGCTCATGACCTGCCTGATGATGGGCGTGCGCCTGCTGTTCATGCATACCGTACAGAAGCGACGCGAGCGCGAAAATCGACAGATCAATGAACGGTTGAAAACCTTGATAGCAGCCTACAAGACGCTGGGCAGTTCCTTTACCGGAACATTGAGTGTCAACCCAGAGCATCTGCGCGATCTCAAGAATACAAACTTGGGCGAGCGACAGCCTGTCAGCGAAAGTCTGAGCGAGCGTCGCCGCCGTATTCGTGATGCCGTGGAGGCCGCCTTGTCCGACATCATCTTGCTGGGCACCGAAGAACAAGTGGCAATGGCCGCCCGCGCCGCGCAAGATATGGTTGAAGGCCGTCCTATCGAAACCTCGGCGCTGGTTGCTTCGCTGCGCAGCTTTATACGCCAGGCTTTAGATCTGGAGCCCATTTCACCGCAGCTGCAGATTCCACCTCAAGGCCCGGCGCGACCAAGCCAGAGCAGTGGCGGCAATCGAAAGGCGGGTGATGGACAAACAGGTGCAGGAGCACGAAATGGCAGCTCTCATGGCGGAGGCGCAGGAATGAGCACAGGCCCAGGCCTTATGCCAGGAGGTCGCAGTAGCGAAGACGGCTCGCTTCTGCGCTGATAGCATCAGAGCAGCTAGGACTGCTGATTGCCTGTTTTCAAAAGTCCGTCGTTAGCTTCCGCAACGCTTGAACCCCATTTCACCGATCACCTCATGACTTTTGCAGACAACCTCCTGCGTCTCCCTGCCGTTGCCTATATCAAAGAGCTACAGCTGCTTGACGCGAATGGACAGATCACAGCCACGATTCCCAACATACCGGGCAAATCAGGCTCTGTCGTGGTCTATCATGCCCTCCACTCCAGACACGGTTGCATCAACGTAGCAGCCGCTCATGAGGGTTTGAAACTGTTTGCCGAACACACCGCGCATGCTCAAGCCCAGCCTGGCTCTCACCCCAACATTGACCGTCTTCAAGATGTCCTCACTACGGGACAAGGCTATGAGGTAAAAGTCATTACCTGCTGATACTGAGCCCTATTCCAAGCATCCAGCCCACCCAAGAAAAAAGGAGCCTCAGCTCCTTTTTGTATTCCTGAAAATTTCAGTCCATGCTCAGTGCATGTGCAAGCCACCGTTGACAGCAAAGTCTGCGCCCGTGGAGTAACTGCCCTCGTCCGAGGCCAGCCACGAAATAATGGAGGCAATTTCAGCAGGCTCGCCCAATCGCTTGACAGGCACACCAGCCACAATCTTCTCCAGCACATCTGCACGAATGGCCTTGACCATGTCCGTCCCAATGTAGCCAGGGCTGACCGTATTCACCGTTACTCCCTTGGCTGCCAGCTCCTGAGCCAGAGCCATGGTAAAGCCATGCATGCCAGCCTTGGCCGCCGAGTAGTTGGTCTGGCCTGCCTGGCCCTTGGCACCGTTGACCGAGCTGATATTGATAATGCGACCCCAGCCCTTTTCCACCATGTCACCCACCACCTGCTTGGTGACGTTGAACATGGAGTTCAGGTTGGTTTCAATGACGGATTTCCAGTCGTCCGGCGTCATCTTGAGAAACATGCGGTCGCGGGTGATGCCCGCATTGTTGACCAGCACGTCGATTGTTCCGTGCTCGGCTTTGGTCTGGTTAAAGGCCTCGACCGTGGACTCCCAGGCACCTACATTCCCAACTGACGCATAAAACGTGTAACCCAATTGCGTTTGCTCATTGAGCCACTTCTGGTAATCACGTGATGGGCCACAGCCCGCGATCACTTTGAAGCCATCCTTGTGCAAACGCTGGCAAATGGCGGTACCGATACCACCCATGCCCCCCGTGACGTACGCTACTTTCTGCCCCATTCATCTCTCCTGTCAATCAATGGTTATTTCACGATCACACTATCCGAGATAGACCTTTTTTAGTTTTCGTCTATCTTCCTGAACGCCGTCTTCCATGCAATAGGGATTGCCCATCTCTGAAAGAAAGTTCGCTCACAGGAGTCCGCAGCGATCTGGCACAACACCCGTCTTCAATGAAGACTTTGGTACACCACAATCACCGCGCCTCCTTCAAACAGGCTGGCCTTCAGGAGCACCAGCACCGTCTGCAAAATACCGACTCAAATACCGGCTCAGCAGGCCTCAAGCGCCATGGCAACGCCCATGCCGCCGCCAATGCAAAGACCTGCCAGGCCTTTCTTGGCTCCACTGCGCTGCATCTCGTGCAGCAGAGTCACCAAGATACGGCAGCCTGATGCACCAATCGGGTGACCAATGGCAATAGCTCCGCCATTGACGTTGACCTTGGAGGTATCGATGCCCAGATCCTGGTTCACCGCACAGGCTTGTGCTGCAAAGGCCTCGTTGAGTTCAAACAAGTCGACATCAGCAGCTTGCCAGCCTGCACGCTCCAGCGCCTTGCGCGTGGCATACACGGGACCCAGGCCCATGACTTCAGGCGCCAGGCCGCTGGTAGCGTAGGAGACGATCTTGGCCAGAGGCTTCAGGCCCAAAGCCTTGGCCTTGGCGGCTGTCATCACCACCACAGCGGCGGCACCGTCGTTCAAGCCTGAAGCGTTACCTGCAGTCACGGAGCCAGCCTTGTCAAAGGCGGGCTTGAGTGTGGCCAGCACATCCGCATTGGTCTTGCGATTGATGTATTCGTCCGTATCGAAAATAACGGGGTCGCCCTTGCGCTGGGGAATGCTCACCGGAACGATTTCTTCCTTGAACTTGTCGGCATCTTGCGCAGCAATCGCCTTTTGCTGGCTTGCCAGCGCCAGCGCATCCTGCTGCTCGCGGCTGACGTTCTTTTCCTTGGCCACGTTCTCCGCCGTAATGCCCATGTGGTACTGGTTGTAGACGTCCCACAGGCCGTCGACGATCATGGTGTCCACCATCTTCCAGTCACCCATGCGCTGACCATCGCGCGATCCCGGCAAGACATGGGCCGACAGGCTCATGTTTTCCTGACCGCCTGCCACCACGATTTCGCTGTCACCGGTTGCCACCGCCTGCGCCGCCAGCATCACAGCCTTCAAGCCTGAGCCACACACAGCATTGATCGTCAGCGCTGGCGTTTCCTTGGCAATACCGGCTGCCATCATGGCCTGGCGCGCAGGATTTTGACCAACGCCAGCCGTCAACACCTGCCCCATGATCACTTCACCCACCTGATCTTTGCCAAGCTTGGCGCGGCTCAGGGCCTCGCTGATCACTGTGGCGCCCAACTGGGTCGCGGGTACTTTTGCCAGCGTTCCGCCGAATTTGCCCACTGCCGTGCGAACGGCGGAAACGATAACGATGTCTTCCATTGCTGACGAACCTTTCTAGGTTTCTTACAAATGATGCTGGTGTGGGACTGCCTTGTGTTCACCGTGCAGTCCGCGGCTTACTACTGCAGCAAGCATGCTCGATGCTGCACCGCAATATGAAGCTCATTGTGCCTCAAGCTTTTTCACACTTTGGCCAGAACGTAACGTCCAGGAGCAGCCTCAATTTCGGCATAGGCAGCCTTGCGCCCGTAAGTCTTGGGGGCCGCTTGTTGCTTGCCTGCATGTCTTGCCAGCCATTTGCTCCAGTCTGTCCACCAGCTTCCCGGATATTCCGTCGCTCCCGCTTGCCACTCATTGAAATTGCTGGGGAATTCGCCATCTTCACGCAACCAGTGACTACGCTTGTTCTTCGCCGGTGGGTTGATGACTCCGGCAATGTGACCAGAAGCCCCCATTACAAAGCGCCGTTCTCCTCCGAGCACTTGCGATGAGGCATAAGCCGAAGCAACAGGAACAATATGATCCTCACGCGAACCATAGATATAAACAGGCATCTTGAGCTGACCGATATCGACCTTCTCTCCACACACGGTCAGCGCTGCGGGCTTGATCAGACTGTTCTCAAGGTAGAGATTGCGCAAGTACCAAGCATAGAAGGGGCCTGGCAGGTTGGTAGAGTCGCTGTTCCAGTAGAGCAGGTCAAAGGGCGGAGGAGTTTCGCCCTTGAGGTAGTTGCCCACCACATAGTTCCAGACCAGGTCATTAGGGCGCAAAAAGCTGAAGGTGGACGCCATGTCCTGCCCCTTCATCAGCCCCCCCTTGCCCATTTGCATCTCGCGCAGACGTACCATGTTTTCATCAATGAAAATGTCCAAGATGCCGGTGTCACGAAAATCAAGCAGCGTGGTCAAGAGCGTCATGCTGGCTACAGGGAACGGCTGCTCCTGCACTTTTCCTGCTCCAGCCTTGCTTGTCGTCTTCACTGCAGCGCGACTGCGTTGGGGCTGAAGTTCCTGGAGCTGCCCTTGTTCACGAGCATGACGCGCAGCCAGCACCGCCAAGGCCGTAGAAAGCATGGTGCCTCCCACACAGAAGCCCAGTACATTGATTTGCGGCACTTGGCAGATATCCTGAACGGTACTCACCGCTTTGAGCACGCCATCCTCAATATAGTCGTCCCAGGTCTTGTGGCTCAGGCTTTCATCGGGATTTCGCCAACTAACGACAAAGGTGCGGTGGCCTTGCGCGACGGCATAGCGAATGACGGAGTTATCCGGCTGCAGATCCAGAATATAGAACTTGTTGATGCAAGGCGGCACCATGAGAAATGGCTTCTCGTAAACCTTGCTCGTCAGCGGCTTGTATTCGATGAGCTGGAACAAATCGTTCTCAAACACCACCGCGCCCTCGGTCGTTGCTACGTTCTCCCCCACCGTGAAAAGACTTTCATCGGTCATGGAGACATGGCCCTGGCGCATGTCTGCAAGCAGATTGGCAATGCCTTGCGCCAGACTCTCTCCCTTGGTTTCCACGACCTTGTTAAGCGCATCCGCATTCAAGGCCAGAAAGTTGCTGGGAGCCATGGCGGCCACCCATTGCTCAACCGCGAAGCGCACACGATTGCGGGTCTTGTCATCGCCCTGCACTGCTTCGGCCATGCCCGCAAGCATGCGACTGCCCAGCAAATAGTTGGCCGCCGCCATCGCAGCTACGGGGTTGGCATTCCATTCAGGCTTGGAGAAGCGCTTGTCCTTGGACAGCATGGCCTGTACGTTGTGAGCGTCGGTGAGTGCCTGAACCGACTGGAGATATTCCTGCTGCAACTCCTGCAGCTTTGAAGCATCAAATTGAACCGGCTGAGTCAAGCCTGCGGTCATCTGCGGCAAGGCAGACGACATGGAGTCCATGATGGCAGCCCAGGGGTTGCTGCCTAGCTGCCCCGGCAGACTGGCGGGCGCCATAGGCGCGAGATTCTGCATCTGCTGAAGCGCTTGGAGGCTCTTGCTCCACTGCTCCTGCCAGAATTGTTGAATGGATTGGCCAGCCTGGCCCCAGCTCGGGTCAAAATTCATGCTTACATCCTAGTCAAGGCAAGCGACCGACGATCTCCGGGTCTGGGAACGCTTGCGGAATCTGCAATACGGCTCACACGCAGGAATTGTCACCGATGTGCCATGCATTTCCGACAAGAACATTCGTCATGTAGCCTTGAGACTGCTGATTTGACACAGCCTTTCCCTTTATCAGCGCTCTTTCCAGACCTTTGCCAAGACACCATGTACCTCATCGCCATCGCCTGGATGTATGTCGTCGTCATGATGACGATTGCCGAAGCCGCCAGCCCCAGCGGCACCCTGCTGGGTGCATTTTTCACCTTTGTGCTCTACGGCATGCTGCCGCTTTCCATCGTGCTCTACATTTTTGGGACACCTGCTCGCAAGCGCCGTCTCAAACAGCGCGCCGAACAGGAAGCACTCGCTGCAGCACAGTCGAACGAGAGCTCAGTCTCAAGCAGCACGCCAGATGCTGGCAGCCAATCGCCCACTACTTCCCAAGCTGGCAGCATCACGCCGGTGCGAAAAAAATCGTGACGCATTGCTGACCGTGCACCAGGGTTGGCTGCCATCGTTGCCGAAGATTGCTGCAATGCCCAATGCAGCAAGCCTTTGCCGGGCCAGCATGGGAAGGTTGGCCAGATATTTGCCTTTGACACCGTCTGTCTGCAAAAAATGCTGAGCTGCAGCGGCGTCATGGGCGACGAAAATATCGCGTACTTCCGCCCCCACCTCAAAGGATTCAGGACCAATACACGGCCCCAGCCAAGCCTGCGTATGAGCGGCAATCCGAGGCACTTCTTTTTTAATAGCTGGAAGCGCTTGCTGCGCCTGCACTTCCTGGCAAAAAGACTCGAAAAGTCGCTCCAAGACACCGACAGCTAAAGGACCGTCAGCGGTCTTTCTTCCCGCCGGCATTCCAGCCAGCCCACGCCAGCCAGCATGCGCAGCACCGACAACCAGACCGGAGTCATGTGCCAGCAGCACCGGCAGACAGTCGGCCACCATGATGGTGCAAACCACACCGGGATCGCTGCTGACACAGGCATCAAAAGCCGCGCCATTGGAGCTTTCGACATTGCCTGCATTCAGCGCCAGCACATCCACGCCGTGCACCTGCTGCAAAAATGCCGTGCAGGCTCCGGGGGTTAAGGCTTGCAGCGCCGCGTTGAAGAGCTCTCGGTTACGGCTCACATGCGCCGGGTCATCACTAACATGATCTCCCAGGTTCAGGCTGCCCCAGGGGGCCTGGCTCACCCCTCCTTCACGCGACGTACAAAGGGCATGGACACCCGGCACGGCAGGCCAGTCTGGTACCAGCCAAGATGAAGGCCACTTCTCAGGCTTGGAGGCAGCCTGAAGGCTATCGCAAGGGCTTTGGTTCATGGCGTTATCGTCACTCTGCATCTGGACAGGCCGAAGGATGGGCCTGCTGAAAAGCCGGCAAGGCATTGCAGCGCTCCACCACCTCCATCAGACGCGGCAGCCCGTTCAAATTCACATTGAAGCGCTGCGCATTGAAAACCTGAGGAATCAAGCAGCACTCCGCCAGCGTAGGCACATCACCCCAGCAAAAAACGGAAGGCTGTTGGCCTGCTGCCTTGCGCTCGGCATCCAGCAGTTGCAGTTGACGCTCGAAAGCCTCCAACCCCGAGCGCACCCAGTGGGCATACCAAGCAGTCTTGACCTCATCACTGACATTCAACTCGTGCACCAAGTACTTCAGCACACGCAGGTTGTTCAAGGGGTGAATCTCGCAAGCCACCATCTGGGCCAATGCTCGCACATGGGCTCGTCCCAAGGCATCTTGGGGTAACAACGGCAGCTGGGCATGGGTTTCATCAAGGTATTCAATGATGGCCATGGATTGCGTAAGCCACTGGCCCTCATCGGTTACCAGGGCTGGGACCAAGGCATCCCCTACCTGGCTGGCATAGGCCTCGGCCTTTTGTTCACCACGCACGAGGTGCACCGGAACGGACTCATAAGACAGGCCCTTGAGTTGCAGTGCAATGCGCACGCGATAAGAGGCCGAGGAGCGGAAGTAGGTATGCAGCTTCATGATGTCTGCAGCATAGCGCGAGCATGGAGTGCCGCATCACGGATCAAGGCTCCGGTACGTAAAACTAGCTATCCAAAGTACGGGGAACTACCGTCGGCTGCGTGGCACACTGCTCACCACATCCATCCAACGCTGATTTCAGCGCGTGTTCTTGCCGAGGATTTCATGAGCTACGTGTTCACTCCCCCCGCCGTCGCCAGCCTGCCTGTTGTAGGCTGCGGCGAGCGTTTCCCCCTTCACCGCATCTATTGCGTGGGCCGCAACTATGAGGATCACGCCAAGGAGATGGGCTTCACAGGCCGTGAGCCTCCATTCTTCTTCATGAAGCCCGCAGATGCGGTCGTACCCGTCAACCCAGACAGTCTCACCGAGGTGGCCTACCCCTCGATGACGCAGAACCTGCACCATGAGATCGAGCTGGTCGTTGCCATTGGCAAGGCAGGCAAGAACATCAAGGCTGCGGATGCGCTGCAATACATCTACGGCTATGCCGTGGGTCTGGACATGACGCGCCGCGACCTTCAAAACGACATGAAAAAGCAGGGCCGGCCCTGGTGCATTGGCAAGGCCTTCGAGCAGTCTGCTCCCATTGGCGCCATCACACCGGTAGAGCAAGCCGGAGATATCGCCAATGCCGAAATTTCTCTGCAGGTCAATGGTTCAGACCGTCAGCGCAGCCATATCCACAAGCTGATCTGGAATATTGCCGAAACCATTGAACATTTATCGGCAGCCTGGGAGCTGCAACCCGGCGACCTCATCATGACCGGCACTCCGGAAGGTGTTGCTGCCGTGGTCAAAGGCGACACTCTGGAAGGCCACGTGAGCGGTCTTGAGTCCATCAAGATTCAAATCGCCTGAGGCCACTCTGAAGCACTCTAGAGTGCTATCTGACTTGTTAAAGGGAGCCCACAGTAAGGCTCCCTTTTTCATAGCTGTTTGCGCAAGTTCCACCTGCACTTGCGAGCTATTTTGCTTATAGTTGCGACATGATTTTTCGCAACCCCATCAAGTTCTGCCGCAATTGCGGCACCGCAGTCACCTACCGCGTTCCTGACGATGGGGACACGCGCGAGCGTGCGGTCTGCCCCTCCTGCAAGACTATTCACTACGAAAATCCACTCAATGTGGTCGGCACCTTGCCTGTCATGGATGATGGTCGCATCTTGCTGTGCAAGCGCAATATCGAGCCCAGGCGTGGCAAATGGACCTTGCCCGCAGGATTCATGGAGCTTGCAGAGACCACTCTGGCAGGTGCGCAGCGCGAAACCGATGAAGAGGCGGGTGCAGATATAGAAATGGGCAGATTGTTTTCCCTGATCAATGTGCCTCAGGTTGGACAAATCCACTTCTTCTACCTGGCTCGTCTGAAAAGCAGCCAGTTCTACCCAGGCCCGGAAACGATGGAGGCCCAGTTATTCGCTGAAGCGGATATTCCCTGGGAAGAGATTGCCTTTCGTACCGTCAAGGTCACGTTGGAGCGTTTCTTCGCCGATCGACAAGCTGATGCACTGAATGAACCACAGGTGCACTGCATTGACCTACTGTAAGCAAACACAGCCCCATAGTCCAAACGCCTTGAAAGTCATCAAAAGATTCAAGATTGATGCCCTTTCTTGAATGAATAGACGAAGTTGTCCGACGCAAAGTTCACTTTTACATATCAAAAATTACTTCTGAAAACAAATTGCACCCCTTTTCCAGACTCCGTCAATGGATGAAGGGTACGCATGAAGAGAAAGCTTTAGAGGCGCTCTGCACATCAGCAAAGACAAAGTCAGAGTCGTAAAAGGACTGGGCCAGCTCTACAGCCTCTTCATGGGTCATTGTCAACTCGATGAATGAGGCATCATGAAGGCATTCTCAAGCCCCGCACTGAAGTCTCAACGCTTGCTTCGGCGTGTCTGGGCTCTTGCTCTCCTGGTTCTGGTTCTGATGTTCAGTACCAGCGGAAGCCTGTATCTACTCTCGGCAGTGCGCGGCTTCGTCAACGGAGAGAGCCTCTGGTCCAAAGCCCAGAAAGACGCCATTTACGCCCTTTCACGCTATGCCGATGAAGGCAATCCATCCGATCTGGCGCGTTACCAGAACGCTTTGCTGGTGCCGCGCGGAGATGCCGAAGCGCGTAACGCCCTCTACAACGAGCCATTGCGCCTGGATCTTGCGCGCAAAGGCATTGAGCAGGGGCTGAACCACCCCGACGACGTCAATGCGCTGATATGGCTGCTGCGAACTTTTCGGTACTTCAGCTGGGTGCAGGAGCCCGTTGCCTACTGGAAGCTGGGCGATGAATATCTTGACCAGCTTGACTCTCTGGCCCAGGAAATACAGCAAAGCTACAAAGATGGCGCGGTCACTCTCGACACTGTCGCTACGTGGAAACGCGAGATTGATCTCATCAATCAAGGCGTAACCGCACTGACCAGAGCATTCAGCGACTCTCTGGGACACAGCTCTCGCAGCATCGTCTGGCTGCTACTGTGCCTCAATGGCGCTCTGGCAGTGACTCTGGTTGCGCTATGGACCTGGAGTACCTGGCGCCTGATACAACAGCGTGAATTGATTCAGGCGGGACTCAATTCCGAGAAAGAGCGCGCAGAAACCACTCTGGCAGCCTTGGGCGATGCCGTCATCACCACCGATGCCAAAGGAGCCGTCAACTACATCAATCCTGCAGGCATCGGTTTGCTGGGTCTGCAAAACAAGAGTTTTCTTGGCAAGCCTATCAAGCTGATTTTGCAGTTTTACTGCATGGACTCTGCTTTCAGCAGCGAAGAGCTTCTCTCTCAACTGCTGAACGAAGCCATGATTGTTCGAGATAACCAGACGCATTGGGTACGCCGCACCGACCACAGCATCGTGCCGGTCAAAGTGTTGGGCTCCACCATGCTGCGTGAAGGCCAGGTGTCAGGTGCCCTCTTCGTTTTGCGAGATGTGTCGCGCGAGCAGCAATACATGGACCAGCTTTCCTGGAATGCTCGTCACGACACATTGACAGGCCTGGAAAACCGCGGGGAGTTCGAGCGCCGTCTACAAACACTTCTCACCCAGGGCTTGCATCAGGTCAAGCCTTGCGCACTGCTCTACATTGATCTTGACCAGTTCAAGCTCATCAATGAGACCAGCGGTCACGCAGCAGGGGAAGAAGTGCTGTGCGAAGTATCACGCATGCTCTCAAGCAACCTGCGTGAAAGCGACTGTCTGGCACGAATGGGCGGCGATGAGTTTGCCGTATTGCTGGAAAACTGCCAGCCCGCCAGCGTGGCCGCCATTGCCGAAAAACTCCGTCAGGCTGCTCTGGATCTGTCCATCAGCTGGGGAGACAAGACATTGCGCACCGGCTTTTCCATTGGTGTCGTCCACATCCATAGCGATGCTTCCAACGCTGCTGACCTGCTTCGCATGGCCGATATGGCCTGCTATCAGGCCAAGGAGCGTGGCCGCAACCGGGTCTTTTTCTATACTCCAGAAGACGGCACGTACAGCCGCTACGTCAGCGAAATGGAATGGGCTACACGCATACGCTCGGCTCTGGATGAGGATCGGTTCTGCCTCTATGCCCAAAACATTGCACCGCTGCAAGGCGACAAGCACAAAGGCATGCATTTTGAGGTTCTGCTGCGCCTGCGCGATGAAAGCGGGCAGATCCTGGCCCCTGGCCACTTCATTCCTGCGGCAGAACGCTACGGCCTCATGCCATCTCTGGACAGATGGGTCATCTCCAAGACCTTGCAGACGCTGTCTCAGCAGCCCGGCTATGCCAAGCTGGTGGATACCTGCTCCATCAACCTCTCTGGCTCCAGCCTTGACGATGAAGCTCTGCTTGAATTCATTACGGCTCAAATGCAGTACTACGGCATTGCCCCCCAGATGCTGTGTTTCGAAATTACCGAAACGAGTGCCATTGGCAATCTCAGCAATGCCTGACGGTTGATCCAGGCTCTGCGAGCCATGGGGTGCCGCTTTGCGCTTGATGACTTCGGTGTCGGCATGTCTTCGCTGACCTATCTCAAACAGCTTCCCGTGGATTACCTCAAAATTGATGGAGGCTTTGTGCGCGACATGCTTCAAGACAAAGGTGATCACGCCATGGTGGAGATGATCAACCGCATCGGCCAGACATTGGGTAAAAAAACCGTTGCCGAGTTTGTAGAAAGCCGCGAAATCGCCGAAGAACTCATGAGCATGGGAGTGGACTATGTCCAGGGCTATGCGATTGCAAGGCCCAAGCCCATGACTGCCGACTATTTCGCCCCCAAGGCCAATCAGCTGCCGCAGTGGTATGGCTCACTGGCCTTGGGTTGCTGACGCCTTTTCAAGTCCGCACACAGCTCCCGATTCGCAGCAAAAACAAAAACGACGCCTTGAATGCGTCGTTTTTATTTTCAGATGAAGCTGCAAGCAAGACAGCAATCAGATTGCAGCCTCAGCGGGGCTTTCGCGCAGCCTGGGTCTTTCCAGCTGCAGCTTTGGAGCCGGGCTTGGACTTGATGCCTGCACGGGGAGGCAGACCTGTGTGCTGTGTCAGCATCTTGCCGGGTTGGGGCTGATTCGTGCGGAAGCGCACATCGCCCCTAGGCTCCATGCTCGCTTCTTCGGAGCGGCGGCGAACCGCCACAGCCTTGCCATCCTTGTTGGTGGTGTAGCCCATGCCACCGCCACTGCTCTTGGACGAAGTGCTGTTTTTCTTGCGCGCGGTCTGATAACTGCCATCAACCATGGGTTGGAAAGTCGGAATCAGGTGCTGCTTTCCATTGCCGATCAGGTCAGCACGCCCCATGGTCTTGAGCGCGTCGCGCAGCAATGGCCAGTTGTTCGGATCGTGGTAGCGCAAGAAGGCCTTGTGCAGACGGCGGCGCTTTTCACCGCGCACGATGTCCACGCGCTCCTCTTCTTCGTCGCGCATCTGGCGGCGGACCTTGGTCAAGGTATTGCGGCCGCTGTGATACATGGCCGTGGCCGTGGCCATGGGGCTGGGGTAGAAGGTCTGAACCTGGTCGGCGCGGAAACCGTTCTTCTTGAGCCAGATGGCCAGATTCATCATGTCTTCATCGCTGGTGCCGGGGTGGGCGGCGATGAAGTAGGGAATCAGAAACTGCTTTTTTCCAGCCTCTTCACTGAATTTTTCAAACAGCTGCTTGAACTTGTCATAGCTGCCGATGCCCGGCTTCATCATCTTGCCCAGCGGGCCTTGCTCGGTGTGCTCGGGCGCGATCTTCAGATAGCCGCCCACGTGGTGCTGCACCAGCTCCTTCACGTACTCGGGCGACTTCACGGCCAGGTCATAGCGCAGGCCGGAGCCAATCAAAATCTTCTTGATACCGGGCAGCTTGCGCGCGCGACGATAGATCTTGATGAGCGGGCCATGGTCGGTGTGCAGGTTCTGGCAGATGCCGGGAAACACGCAGCTGGGCTTGCGGCAGGCCGCTTCGATCTGCGGGCTCTTGCAGCCCAGGCGGTACATATTGGCCGTGGGGCCGCCCAGGTCGGAGATGGTGCCAGTAAAGCCTTTGACCTTGTCGCGGATCTCTTCCAGCTCCTGAATGATGGAGTCTTCCGAACGGCTCTGGATGATGCGACCTTCGTGCTCGGTAATCGAGCAGAAGGTGCAGCCGCCAAAGCAGCCGCGCATGATGTTCACGGACGTGCGAATCATCTCCCACGCGGGGATCTTGGTTTCGCCGTCGTGGCTGCCGTTTTCATCGGCGTAGGTGGGGTGCGGATTGCGGGCGTACGGCAGGCCAAACACCCAGTCCATCTCTGCGGTGGTCAGCGGAATGGGTGGTGGGTTCATCCATACATCGCGGGCCGTAGCACCCTCACCGTGCGCCTGCACCAGCGCGCGGGCGTTGCCGGGGTTGGTTTCCAGGTGCAGCACGCGGTTGGCGTGGGCGTACAGAATCGGGTCGCTCTTGACCTCTTCGTAGCTAGGCAGACGCAGCACCGTGCGGTCGCGCGGAGGCAGCTTGGATTTGCTGCGCAGCGACAGATTGGGCACGAACTGGATCGGCTGGACATTGGCCACCGAAGCTCCCGAATTGCCCGCTCCACCCGTATTCTTGCCGCTGCCGCAAGTCGGCCCCATGGGCTCGGCTGCTTGCGCCTTTTCGCCATCTTCAGAACCTGACTCTTTTGAGCAGGTCTGGCCTTGGGCCTCGGCCTGCTCGCTGGTGGTCATATAGGGATTGATGTGGACTTCAACTTCGCCGGGCTCATCCACCGTGGTGGAGTCGACTTCGAACCAACCCTCTTCCGATGCGCGGCGGAAAAACGCCGTGCCGCGCACATCGGTGATCTGCTCCACCGGCTCACGCGCCGCAATGCGGTGGGCCACTTCAACCAAGGCACGCTCGGCATTGCCATACAGCAGAATGTCGCACTTGCTGTCCACCACGATGGAGCGGCGCACCTTGTCGCTCCAGTAGTCGTAGTGGGCAATACGGCGCAGCGAGCCTTCAATGCCGCCCAGCACAATGGGCACATCCTTGTAGGCCTCGCGGCAGCGCTGGCTGTAGACGATGGCCGCGCGGTCAGGGCGCTTACCGCCCACGTCGCCGGGGGTGTAGGCGTCGTCGGAGCGAATCTTGCGATCAGCCGTGTAGCGGTTGATCATGGAATCCATATTGCCCGCCGTCACGCCCCAGAACAGATTGGGCTTGCCCAGGGCCTTGAAGGCCTCGGCGCTGGTCCAGTCGGGCTGGGCAATGATGCCCACACGAAAGCCCTGAGCCTCCAGTACGCGGCCGATCACGGCCATGCCAAAACTGGGGTGGTCCACATAGGCGTCGCCCGTGACCAGAATGATGTCGCAGCTGTCCCAGCCGAGCTGATCCATCTCCGCGCGACTCATGGGCAGAAACGGAGCCGGGCCAAAACGCTTGGCCCAGTACGGTTTGTAGCTGGTCAGCGGCTTGGCATCGCGGTGAAAAAAGGAAACATCAACCGGGGCGTTCATGGGGATGAGCTTTAACGGAAAAACAGCCGGCCAGTGTACGTTTTGCGCCTGATCCCTGCATCCCTAAGGTCTTGCCACTAAAGAAAAGAACTCTCTAGCGAGTTCTCAAATCCATAGCATGGAGCGCCATTCATGTCTTGTTTTTAAAACGATTTCTATTTGGTTTTCATTGTTAATGCACGCTGACAGCTACCAAACCAGGAGCAAAGCCAGCATTTGTGCCCAATGCAGCTCCCAAAAGCAATCAGGCAGAGGCGGGGTCAATGCCCCGCGCTCTGCCTGACTGCGTACTTCTTACTTGCGAGATTCGGGTTGAATCAGGCCTTGCCTGCTGGCGCTCAATCGCGCTTGGCTTGCAAAACCTTCCCTGTCACAGCATCCAGCTTGACCTTCATGACCGCCTGATCGGCCTGAAGCACCTTGACTTCGTAATAGGAGTGCTCGTCCTTGCTGTCCAGCTCCGCCTCCAGCGGTTTGCCCGGTGTATGCGCCACAGCAGCCTCAACAGCCTGCGCCAGCGTCAGTTCAGTGCCCATCAGTCGCCTGACGTCCTTGAGCTTGGCCTGACCCTTGTTTCGCTCTTGGCGAACCTCGCCCGTCACGGCGTTGACATGCAGCTTGATTTCTTCATTCGCATCGCTCACCAGACTCACTTCATAGCTGGCGGGCTCACCTCTCTTGCCATGTTCCAGCTCTACCTCCAGCACTCGCCCAGGCGCAAAAGCCAATGCTTTTTCGACGGCCTGAGTCAGGCTGACTTGCGAAGAGGCTGTCAGGGCCTGCCATTGCGCACCCGACTTGGCATAGACGGTCACCGCAGACAAGCTCAACACGGCGGCCAAAACAGCAGAAGAAGAATTCACACGAAGTTTCATACAAAACCCTTTGTTGTTTGAGGCAAGCCAATACTATCGAACAAGCTGCAGTCTCTTCTTGTCGGAGATCAAGCCAAGCAGCGGATGGCAGCCAGGGCTTCTCCACCACCAACGTGCTTGTCTACAGATCGCGCTGCGCTGCGACAATCATCTCGCCAAACTGGCGCGCATCGCCCAGCTGATTGGCTGCCAGCAGCGCCAGCTTGACCAGCAGCAGCTCGGACTTCTCCGCGCCCACGTCATCAATGGCGGTGGCCAGCTGGTCATACACAGTCTCCAGACCGGCGATATCCAAAGTGTTTTGGCTCATGGTGTTTCTCTCCTCAGGCAGGCAAAGCAGCCTTGAACGCGGCTTGCAGGCGATTGGCGTCTAGCGCCATCCAGCGGGCACAGACATGCTGATCGGGGCGCAACAAGTAGGCCGCGCCATTGGCCATCACGCCGTAGCGGGCGCGGCAGCGGCCTTCGGTGTCGTGCAGCGTCAAATCAGCGCCATCCACCGCAGCCGCGCTATGGCTGCTCACCGCAATCAAACGCACGCCAACTCCTCGGGCCTTGACGGAAGCCACCACCTCGCGCAGCTCGGCGGGAATGGTTTTGTCGTCGGTGAAATACAGCAGATCGAATGCGCCGCCCAGGTGGTCCAGCAAATAACTGTCTGGCGCAAAGCGCACATTGACGGGCGGCGCGCCATGCGCCGGGCCTGCCTTGAACAGCAGATTGTCGTCACCCATGCTGTTCAGGGGCGAGCTGCCGTACTCATGCGTGCGCGAGGTGCGCCAGTGGTACAGCGGGCCGACAAAGGGCTGAGTGAGCGACAGGGACAGCACAGCATCGCGCAGCAGCCTGAAGCCCCGCGTGGGCGGCGCCATAAAGCGCGTGCTCTTGCCGGCCTCTTCGACAATCTCGCGGGCCGCGCCCACGCGTTCGCTACTGTAGCTGTCCAGCAGACTAGCGCTGGCCGCGCCCTTGGCCACGAGTGCCAGACGCCAGCCCAGGCCTTGCGCATCCTGAAAACCGGTGTTGGCACCGCGCACGCCAAAAATCGGCAGCATATGGGCGGCATCGCCCGCAAAAATCACGCGGCCACGCACGTAATTAGGCAAGGTCAGTGCGCGAGCGGAGTACACCGAGCTCCAGTCCATCTCCCAGGGCGTGCCGCCAAAGCCGATCATTTCCAGCTGCGCATCAATGCGCGCCTTCAGCGACTCGGGCTTGAGTGCATCCTCGGGGTCTTCGCCCGCAGGCAACTGGTAGTCCACACGCCAGATGCCATGCGGCTCGCGGTGCATGAGGATGGTGTTGCCAGGGTTCCAGGTCGGGTCGAAAAAAGCCAGTCGCTCGGTCGGCAGCGGCAGGTCGATGCGGATATCGGCAATCACAAAGCGCCCTTCGTAGGAAGCGCCTTCCATCAGCAGATTCATGGCCGTGCGGATGCCCGAGCGTGCTCCGTCGCAAGCCACCAGCCAGTCCGTCTGCAGCTGGTAAGTGCCTTCGGGTGTATCCACTTCCACAAAAGCCTGCTCACCTTTTTGAGAACTTTTTTGTTCTACCTTGTTGACGCGGTTGCCCCAGCGCAGATCAATCAGCGGGTTGGCCTTGACGGCATCGACCAGATATTCCTCCAGATACTGCTGCTGCAGATTGATCATGGGGAAAAAGCGGTCGTCGTCAGCACGCGCATTTTCCATGCGGAACACGCGCTGGCCACGGTAAATGCTGTTGCCATAGCACCAGGGCAAGCCTGTCTCCGTCACGCGCTGGGCCACGCCCACTTGCTGCAAGATTTCCATGGAGCGGCGCGTAAACACAATGGCACGGCTGCCTTCGGAGACCTGCAATTCCGACTCCAGCACCACGCAGCGCTGGCCGTGGCGGGCGATCTCCAGCGCCGTGGTCAAGCCGACTGGGCCGGTGCCAACGATGACGATGGGATGTTTTTGTTCACCCTCATGCTGGGACGCAAGCCAGGGCTGGTGCACCTGATATTGGTAATAGATAGAGCGACGTGGCTCGGCAAATGGCTGGTGCATATTTTTGTCTCCTGGGGCGCAGTGTAGAAAACTGCCCCGCCGCCAATGTCACCAAATGGAGACAAGCCATGTGCCATATCAAATTCACATTGAAATAGCCTTCTAGCGATTACACATCAAGCGCGAGTAGCTATTAAATTAGAGAATCTAAAGCGCACCATCGACGGTTTCTGCAGGCTCCATCAGCAGCGCAAACAGCTCGCGCCGGCCTTGCACGCCCAGTTTGGCGCAAACACGTTTGACGTAGGTTCTGGCGCTGCTGAGGGTAATGCCCAGCCGCTGCGCCAGCGCCTCAGCATCCAGCCCCTGCGCCAGAGCGCGCACCACATCAAGGTCACGCGGCGTCAGCTGCTCAAAGCGCCGCGCCAGTCGCGCCAACACCAGGCCGACCAGATCGTCCTGCAGCGTCTGCCCTGCGTAATGCAGCCGCATGGCCTGCATGACCAGCGGCGCAAAAGCCTCAACCTGAGCAATGGCGGCCGCATCGAACATTCCATGCTCTTGCCCGCGATAGAGGTTGACGGAAAGCCAGCGCGCGTTTTCCTGCAGCATCAGCAGCGAAAGCCGCTCTGCAATGCGCGGCAGCTCGTAGCAGACATGGCGGTATTCGGCGTGCTGCACATCGCCCGGTGCCTGGCGGTGCAGCCACACACGCGGCTTGGCGTGCGGGTCTTTGGCCAGCCGCGCCAACTCGGCCTGCATGACGCGCTGCGAGCCGTCCAGCGGATAGAAGCGCTCGCTGTAATCCTGAGAAATCATGGGCAAAGCGCCGGTGCGTGCCCTGTCGCCCATACCCACAACTCTGGGCCTGGCCATGCCCTGGAACGAAAAAATGGTGCACTGCGCCAGCGGAACCTGCCGCCCCACCAGATGCAGAATCTGCTCGGCCACCGCATCGCTGCTGCTGCGTCCTACTTTGTCCATCAAGGCCGTGACATCGCTCAGTGCCACGGGCAGCACGGCGGTCTGCGCTGTCGCAGGCAGCAGCATCCAGTGAGCAAGGCCGAAAAACGTTGAGAGAGGTGCCGCAGAGTGGGAATTCATGCCGACAATTTTCGCAGCAGCATCAGAGGATGCGGGCATGAAAAACCGGCTGTCCTTTACAGAATCAGCCGGTCGGTCTGGTAATTCAGAGAATGCAGGCTGCTGAGCTACCACTCGCCCACATTGCGTATGCGCTGCAGCAGATCCCACTCATCCTCCGGTGATGGGGCCTGCTTGGCTGGTGGCTCGGCAAGCTCCTGCGCCAGCGGAGGCGGCATGAAATGTTCTCGACCAAAAGTGTGCTCGCTCAGGGACTGTGGTTGCGGATGGTTCATGACGGCCTCCTTTGCTAGGAGCTTAATGTTCTGCTTTTTGCCTATTTGTAGGAACCGGATTAACGCCACTGTCGAGCAAACCCCACAGGCCGCGTCGTCATGTCATGGCTCTGTCACAGAGGCCACCATCCACACACACTCTCTCCATTGCCTTTCACCATGAGCTTTGCGGTTATGCTGCCGCCCTCTATGCCACAGACTCTTCGCGCCCCGTCTCACAGTGAACTGATCATCAAGAAAAGCCGTTTCATCGGTTGCGTGCAACCGATGACGGATCGAGCCAGCGCCCAGGCAGTCGTTGACGAGCTGCGCCGCCAGAACCCCGGCGCAGCCCATGTCTGCTGGGCTTTGCTGGCGGGTGGCCAATCCGCCGCCGTCGATGATGGCGAGCCCAGCGGCACGGCTGGCCGCCCCATGCTGGACGTGCTGCGCCATCAAGACCTGGAAGGTGTACTGGCCACCGTGGTGCGTTACTTTGGCGGCGTAAAGCTTGGAGCAGGCGGTCTGGTGCGCGCTTATACCGATGCCGTTGCGCAGGCCTTGTTGCAGGCCGAGAAGGTCGCCATTCAGCGCATGCAAATCTTGCAATGTACTGTGCCCTATCCACTCGAAGGGCTGGTGCGGCGCATGACCGAGGCTGCAGGTGCCGAGTTGCTGCATGTCGATCACGGCAGCCTGGTCACTTTCAAACTGCAGATGCCAGAGTCCGCTGCAGCCGAATTCATGAGCGCTCTTAATGAGAGTGGCCAGGGTCGCATTGGATGGCTCAAGCCCGACGAGCTGGAAACTCACTAGGCCGAAGGCCCATGAGAAGGCAGATCAATTGGGCTCTTGTCCTTGATCGACTGCGATCTGCAGGTGCAGCAGCGTGAAATAAAGGGTCACATCGCCCTGCTGGTCGATAAACGTGCCTACGGCGCGCTGCAGGCGGGCTGCAATGCACATGCACTCCATGGCCTCAGGACGCCCCCCGGGTATACGGGCCGTGGTCAGCAATGCCAGCTTGTTCTCACGGCCAAAATCGTGCACCACTTCCAGTGCTTCACCATGCTGCCTGGGAATGGCCTCATTGGCCCAACTCCAGACAAAGCTGCCATCTTGTTCGCTGCTGGTGCCGACCAGACAAACCGTTGCCACCACCTCATGCAAAGGTGCCTCCAGCACCAGCAGTGCACGCTCCAGATCCCAGCGGTATTTGGGGTTCGATTGCAGGCCAAACTGCAGGGGCCATTCGGCATTGCGCACCTGCATCATTTCGACGGCCTCACGGCTCCAGGCCGCCCAGTCGTCAGTTTGTGCTTCGTTACTCATCACATATCCATTGCTTTCAATGGCATGCATTGTCGGGCAATAAGCTGCCCCTCCCCTCGCAGACCAGCCCGCCAGAGAGTCCAGCTCGGCCAATCATGCGGATCAAGCACGGGCGAGCCTGAGAAATTTCAAGCATATGCAGCATCTGCAACGCCTGCGTCAGCTTTAGCGCGCTCTTCCATGCCATGCTGGCTGCACATGAGTCAGACACCAATGTAAGGAGACAGATACTGTGAAAAACCGCTATCCCTTCCCCGACCTGAACCATCTGCCCGAAGACATCAAGCAGCGCATCGCTGAAGTTCAGGAAAAGTCCGGCTTCATTCCCAATGTGTTTCTGGCCTTTGCGCGCCGCCCCGCGGAGTGGCGAGCCTTTTTTGCCTATCACGATGCGCTGATGCTCAAGGAAGAAGGCAGCCTGACCAAGGGTGAGCGCGAGATGATAGTCACCACGACCAGCGCGGCCAACCAGTGCCTTTATTGTGTGGTCGCCCATGGCGCAATCCTGCGCATCTACGAAAAGAAGCCGCTGATTGCCGACCAAGTGGCCGTCAACTACCGCAAGGCCGACATCAGCCCGCGCGAGCGCGCCATGCTGGACTTTGCGATGAAGGTCTGTCTGCACAGCCACGAGATTGACGACGCAGACTACGAAGCCCTTTACCCACACGGATTTGACGACGAGGACATCTGGGACATTGCGGCCATTACCGCCTTCTTTGGCCTGTCCAACCGCATGGCCAGCTTTGCCGGCATGCAACCCAATTCCGAGTTCTATCTGATGGGACGCCTACCCCGCGAAAAGAAGACCTGAAAGCGCCACACTAGCTAAAACATATAAAAAGAATAGCTGCGACCCATTTATCAGCATAGGTTTCAGGCATTTTTCACCTTAACTTCAATGGAGTTGCAGTATCTTGCAGGCTGACCAGCTGAACCGTTGCCAGCAAGCGCCGCCGCTCAATCCGGCCGCAGGTGTGCGCCTGGCTCAGGCACTCAATCTCAAGGGCTCGATGTCAGACCCTTGCCCTCCGAGCCAGCTTGCATTCAAGCGCACCTTCGCCGTATTGAACAAGGATCAGCCCTCCCTCATCGTCACACTGCTCTAGTTTCTTTGAGGGATGGCGCCGCCCAGGGCGAGCACTAGCCTATGGTCTTTACCGCAACACAGATTGCCCCGCTGTCGCCCAATCTGCATGGCCACTGCGGGCGGTCAGCATAGAATCGCCCGCATCGCGGTTTTTGCGAACGCACATCTCAAGGCCGCGCACGCCAGTTTTCCCAATCCAATATCAAGCGAGACTTTCCCGATGACAAACGAAGAAATCCTGGCCCAGTACGGCCCGCGCGAAGCCATGGAATATGACGTGGTGGTGGTGGGCGGTGGCCCCGGTGGCCTGGCCACGGCCATCCGCCTCAAGCAGCTGGCCGCCGAAAAAGGTCAGGATGTCTCCGTAGTCGTGCTGGAAAAAGGCTCAGAGCCCGGTGCCCACACATTGTCGGGCGCCATCATGGACCCTCGCGCACTGACCGAGCTGATCCCCGACTGGAAGGCCAAGGGCGCACCGCTGAACCAGCCCGTGACCGAAGACGCCATGGTGTTCCTGGGCGAAAAAGCTTCGCTACGCACCCCCAACTGGCTGCTGCCCAAATGCTTTCACAACGAAGGCAACTACATCGTCCGTCTTGGCTTTGTGACCAAGTGGCTGGCCGAGCAGGCTGAAGAGCTGGGCGTGGAAACCTTCCCTGGCTTCACCGCTGCTGAAGTGCTCTACAACGAAGATGGCTCCGTCAAGGGCGTGGCCACCGGCAATATGGGCATCAGCAAGGAAGGTGAGCCCACAGGCGACTTCCAGCTGGGAATGGAGTTGCACGGCAAATACACCATCTTTGCCGAAGGCGCACGCGGCCACCTGGGCAAGCAAATCATTGCCAAGTACTCGCTGGACGCCAACCGCGACCCGCAGACTTATGGCCTGGGCATCAAGGAACTGTGGGAAATCGACCCTGCCCGCCACAAGCCCGGCATGGTGGTGCACACCGCTGGCTGGCCCATGAAGAGCGACACCTACGGCGGCGCTTTCCTCTACCACCTGGAAGACAACTTGGTCACGCTGGGCTTCATCACCGGTCTGGACTACTCCAACCCCTACCTGTCTCCTTTCGAGGAAATGCAGCGCTGGAAGACCCACCCCAACATCCGCTACTACCTGGAAGGTGACGAAGCTGCTGGCATCAAGCCCGGCAAGCGCATCAGCTACGGCGCGCGAGCCATCACGGCCGGCGGCATCTCCAGCCTGCCCCGCTTTGTGTTCCCCGGTGGTGCCCTGGTCGGCTGTGAAGCAGGCTTCCTCAACGTCAGCCGCATCAAGGGCAGCCACGCCGCTATCAAGACCGGCATGCTGGCAGCCGAAGCCGCCTATGACGCCATCGTCGCCGGTCGCCAAGGGGATGAGCTCAATGCCTACACCCATGCCTTCGAGAACAGCTGGCTGTACGAAGAGCTGTGGAAGGCGCGTAACTTCAAGGCCTGGTTCAAGAAGGGCCTGACCACTGCGTCGATCATGAACGGTCTGGAGCAGTTTGTTCTGCGCGGCAACATCCCTTGGACACTGCATCGCAACAAGCCAGACCACGCCTACTTGAAGCCCGCCTCGGAATGCACACCTATCGAGTATCCCAAGCCCGATGGAAAGCTGACCTTCGACCGCCTCTCCAGCGTTTTCATCAGCAGCACCAATCACGCGGAAAACCAGCCTGCGCACCTGACGCTCAAGGACACAAGCGTTCCTGTCGCCGTCAACCTGACCAAGTTTGCCGGTCCAGAGCAGCGCTACTGCCCTGCTGGCGTGTATGAGTTCGTGGAAGACGAAGCAGACGCTGGCAAACAACGCCTGCAGATCAATGCCCAGAACTGCGTGCACTGCAAGACCTGCGACATCAAGGATCCCACTCAGAACATCGTCTGGGTGACGCCCGAAGGTGGTGGCGGCCCTAACTACTCGGGTATGTAATTCACCACCTGCCTATTCAAAGCGCTCTGTGTACTTTGAATAGCGATCTGAAAAAACCTGCACCGGCGCAAGCCCTTGCAGGTTTTTTCATGGCTGCAGGTTTTTGACAACAGTGCCACTGTCATTGCCGGCTCCACGTGCCTCACCATGAAAATTGACATGACTTGGGAATGAGGGCCCAAGAGTCGCAATCGCAGCACCCAACATGCCAGCAGACTGCCGACCGCGCAGTGATTAAAAAGCAGGCAAATCGCCTCTCAAAGGAGATGAATCCCACAGACTCGCAGGAAAACTGCATGCAGCAACGTAAAACATGAAATACACAACGCAATATTGCGCAATAAAGCCATGAATTCAAGCAGCGTTTTTCCATCCAAAACATGCTTTGTGCAGCTTTCATGCCATTTTTTCGCGATCATCGTATAGGGATAAACAAGGTTATCTCAATGGCGAAGACGGCCAGAGCCGTGCAGTAGACTTTCCTGCAAGGCGGCGCGCGTCGAGCTCTGCCGTCTTGACCTTCACCTGCAATACACAACAAACGCTGGAGATACACATGAAGCATCAGTCTTGGGCCCGTCTGGGTGCAATGGCCTTGGCAATTGCGGCCATCACAGGCGCTAACGCCGCCGATACCAAATCTGTGGCGGTTACTGCCATCGTCGAACACCCTGCACTCGACGCCGTGCGTGACGGCGTGAAAGACGCGCTGAAGGCTGCAGGCTACGAAGACGGCAAGAGCCTGAAGTGGCAGTACCAGAGCGCCCAGGGCAACACCGGCACCGCCGCCCAGATCGCCCGCAAGTTCGTGGGGGACAAGCCTGATGCTATCGTCGCCATCGCCACGCCTTCCGCCCAAGCCGTGATCGCCTCGACCAAGACCGTGCCCGTGGTGTTCTCCGCCGTGACCGACCCCGTGGCCGCCAAGCTGGTTGCCAGCTGGGAGCCTTCCAAGAACAACGTGACCGGCGTGTCCGACCTGCTGGCGCTGGACAAGCAAATGGATCTGGTCAAGCAGGTCGTGCCCAATGCCAAGCGCATTGGCATGGTCTACAACCCCGGTGAAGCCAACTCCGCCGTGGTCGTGAAGGAACTGCAAGCCCTGCTGCCCAAGATGGGCTGGACTCTGGTGACCGCTGCTGCCCCCCGCTCGGTGGACGTCTCCAGCGCTGCCCGTTCGCTGGTGGGCAAGGTCGATGTGATCTACACCAACACCGACAACAACGTGGTGTCGGCCTATGAGTCGCTGGTCAAGGTCGGCCAGGACGCCAAGATCCCTCTGGTGGCTTCTGACACCGACTCCGTCAAGCGCGGCGCTGTGGCTGCCTACGGCATCAACTACCGCGATCTAGGCGAGCAGACCGGCCGCATGGTGGTGCGCATTCTGAAGGGCGAAAAGCCCGGCGACATCAAGCCCGAGGTCTCGACCAAGATGGAACTGTTCGTGAACCCCGGCGCGGCTGAAAAGCAAGGCGTGAAGCTGTCCGACGCCCTGGTCAAGGCTGCGGCCACCGTGGTCAAGTAAGCCCTGTCTGTGGCTAGCGCTGCGCCCTTCATGGTTCGCAGCGCCAGCACAGCGGCAGGTGCCATGGCGACATGGCCCTGCCGATTTTTTTAGACGTTTGCCGCGCCTGTCGCTCTCTCTATGTCTTTATTTTCCGTACTCGGTGCCATTGAAATTGGCCTGATCTTCAGCCTGGTGGCGCTGGGCGTCTTCATCTCTTTTCGTTTGCTGCGCTTTCCCGACCTCACGGTCGACGGTAGCTTTCCGCTGGGCGGCGCCGTCTGCGCCATTCTGATTTCCACGGGCACCAACCCCTGGCTGGCCACGCTGGCCGGCACAGCCGCTGGTGCCGTTGCAGGCCTGATCACCGGCTGGCTCAACGTCAAGCTCAAAATCATGGACCTGCTGGCCTCCATCCTGATGATGATCGGCCTGTACTCCGTCAATCTGCGCATCATGGGCGGCCCCAACGTGCCGCTGATCAACGATCCCACGCTGTTCACCATGCTGCAGCCCGAGAGCGTTCCCGACTATGTGATGCGCCCCATCATCATGCTGGGCTTTGTCATCGTGGCCAAGCTGGCGCTGGACTGGTTCTTTGCCACCGAGCGCGGCCTGGCCATTCGCTCCACGGGCTCCAACGCCCGCATGGCCCGCGCCCAGGGCGTGAACACCGGCGGCATGATCTTGCTGGGTATGGCGATTTCCAACGGTCTGGTCGGCCTGGCCGGCGCGCTGTTTGTGCAGACCCAGGGCGGCTCCGACATCTCCATGGGCATTGGCACCATCGTCATCGGTCTGGCGGCCGTGATTGTGGGCGAAACCATTCTGCCTTCGCGCAAGATCATCTGGGCAACGCTGGCCGTGGTGCTGGGCGCTGTGGTCTACCGCTTCTTCATCGCTGCAGCGCTCAATATCGACGCCATTGGCCTGAAGGCGCAGGACTTGAATCTGGTGACTGCCGTGCTGGTGACCATTGCGCTGATCATTCCGCAAATCAAGAAAAAAATAGGCAAGCACAAGTAAAGAAGGAATGCGGAGAACACCATGCTGAACGCACAAAACCTGGAACTGACCTTCAACCCCGGCACGCCTATCGAAACGCGTGCGCTGCGCGGCCTGTCGCTGGCCATTCCCGACGGGCAGTTCGTCACCGTCATCGGCTCCAACGGCGCGGGCAAATCGACTTTTCTGAACTGCGTCTCTGGCGACCAGAGCGTGGACAAGGGCAAGATTGAAATTGCCGGTATCGACATGACACGCATGCCCGTCTGGAACCGCTCCAAGCAAGTCGCCCGCGTATTTCAAGACCCCATGGCGGGCACCTGCGAAGACCTGTCCATCGAAGAAAACATGGCCCTGGCGCATGAGCGCGGCAATTTCCGTGGTCTGTCCAAGGCCGTCAAGACCTCTAATCGCGAGCTGTACCGCGAGCGTCTGGCCACTCTGGGCCTGGGTCTGGAAAACCGTTTGACCGACCGCATCGGCCTGCTCTCGGGCGGCCAGCGCCAGGCCGTCAGTCTGCTGATGGCCGCCTTGCAGCCCTCGCGCATTCTGCTGCTGGACGAGCACACCGCCGCGCTGGACCCTCGCACCGCAGACTTTGTGCTGCAACTGACCGACCGCATCGTCAAAGAAGCCAAGCTCACCACCATGATGGTGACGCACAGCATGCGCCAGGCGCTGGACGTGGGCACGCGCACCGTCATGCTGCACCAGGGCAATGTGGTGCTGGACGTCAGCGGCGAAGAGCGCGCCAAGATGGACGTACCGGACCTGCTGCATATGTTCGAGAAGGTGCGCGGAGAAAAGCTGGCAGACGATGCATTACTGCTGAGCTGAACCCAGACGCCACAAAAAAGATAGCAGCCAAGCCTTTATAGAAAAGGCTTGGCTGTATTTTCTTTCAACATTCACAACTTATTGCCTAGCAATAAAGTCATTTCATCGAAAAAAAAAAGATGAAATGACATCCAGCATCGACTAAACATCAAACACTTTAGCTTGAAGAAGTTAGGCCTCAGTTTGTTCACGACGTCGATTTGACGATCGCTTTAAGGATATTTAAACGCTTGCCCAAGAAAGCATTTATCCCAATCAGATCAACTGCTTACTTCAAAAATAAAGCGACTCGGGATCCTTCTTCCGCAACGTCCCCGGCAGCTCACTCGCAAATCGCTCACAATCGGCACCCTGTTAGCAAGCGCTAGGGGAGATGCCCGTCATCGCCCCTAGCGCCGGCAACATTGATACACAGAGACTTTTGGCATTCAAATGCCACACAGGGGCATGCAGCGAGACTGTTCGTACTTTTCATGCGGGCACTTCACGGCTTCCCAAAACCTATACCTCTCATGAGCGATAGCCAAACAAAATCTGCTGAACACGGTGGCTTGCACCGTTCTCTCAAAGCCCGTCACATGTCGATGATCGCCATTGGCGGCTCCATCGGTACTGGTCTTTTTGTTGCCTCTGGCGCCACCATCTCCCAGGCGGGGCCCGGCGGTGCATTGCTGGCCTACATGATCGTAGGCCTGATGGTCTATTTTCTGATGACCAGCCTGGGCGAGATGGCCGCGCACATGCCGGTCTCCGGCTCTTTCGCGACCTATGGCGCCAAGTATGTCGACGAAGGCTTTGGCTTCGCATTGGGCTGGAACTACTGGTACAACTGGGCTGTCACCATTGCCGTGGACCTGGTAGCCGCCCAATTGGTCATGGCCTACTGGTTCCCCGACACCAATGGCGTGCTGTGGAGCGCCCTGTTTCTGGCCTTGATGTTTGGCCTCAATGCCTTGTCTGCCCGGGGTTTTGGCGAATCGGAATTCTGGTTTGCTGCCATCAAAGTAGCCACTGTGCTGATCTTCATCGCCATCGGCGTGATGATGATCTTCGGCATCTTGCAAGGCGGAGCTCCCGAAGGGATCTGGGGCAATATCGCCAACTTCACCGCCGGTGACGCGCCTTTCGCCGGCGGCTTTGCAGCGCTGATAGGTGTGGCCATGGTGGTGGGCTTTTCCTTCCAGGGTACGGAGCTCATTGGTATCGCAGCCGGAGAGTCCGAGGATCCTGCCAAGAATGTTCCCAAGGCTGTGCGCAAGGTGTTCTGGCGCATTCTGCTGTTCTATGTCTTTGCCATTCTGATCATCGGTCTGCTGATTCCCTATACAGACCCGAAGCTGCTTCGCAACGACTTGGGTGATATTGCCGTAAGCCCCTTCACCCTGGTGTTCGAGCGTGCGGGCCTGCTGGGTGCCGCTGCAGTGATGAATGCCGTGGTTCTGACCTCGGTTCTGTCTGCAGGCAATTCGGGCATGTACGCCTCGACCCGTATGCTTTATGCACTGGCTCAGCAAGGCATGGCACCCAAGATTTTTGCCAGAGTCAATTCACGCGGCGTCCCCTTGCTGGCCCTGATCGCCACCACGCTTATTGCTGCGCTGTGCTTTCTGACCAATATCTTCAGCCCTGAAGTGGTCTATATCTGGCTGCTGAATCTGTCCGGCATGTGCGGCTTTGTGGCGTGGTTGGGCATTGCCATCAGTCACTATCGCTTTCGCAAAGGCTGCGAAGCGCAAAACTACAACATGGACCTGCTGCCCTACAAGGCTGCCGCCTTCCCTTTTGGCCCCATTTTTGCGTTTGTACTGTGCCTGATCATCACACTGGGGCAGAACTATGAAAACCTGATCAAGGAGCAGATTGACTGGGTAGGTGCCATTGCCACCTATATCGGCCTGCCCCTGTTCCTGGCAATCTGGTTTGGCTACAAGTGGACCAAGGGCAGCAAAATCGTGAAATACGAAGAGATGGATTTGAACGGCAGCCGCTAATCATTCCACCTATCTCCTCCCTCAAGGCAGCACTGGCAGCAGTGCTGCCTTTTTCATTTCCTCAAAAGCATCAAGCCATGTCTGGGCCTATACATACAAGCCCTCTAGTCAAATCAGACGATTCTTGCTTAAGCAAATAACTAAAGAATGAGGAGGTTCCAGTACCTAAAACAAAGAGTCATGAAACGAGAGAAAACACTGAGCCTGGCCATTGGTTTGAGCCTGAGCCTGTTTGCAGCCAGTTCTGCCCTGGCCAAAGTTCCCGCCGCCGAAGCAGACAAACTGGGCAAGGAACTGACCTGCACCGGCGCCATCAAGGCTGGCAATGCTGATGGCACTATTCCCCCCTTTACCGGCAAGATTCTGGGTGTACCGCCTGGTGTGAAGTTCACCAAATCGGTGGGCCAGTTCCAGCCCGATATCTACGCCAATGAAAAGCCGCTGTTCGAAATCACGGCCGCCAATATGGCGCAGTACGGTGACAAGCTCAGCGAGGGTCAGAAAGCGCTGCTCAAGAAATTCCCCAACACCATGCGTATTCCGGTCTACCCCGGGCATCGCGATTTCCGCTATGACGACGACATCTGCGCCGTCATCAAGCGCAATGCGCTGGAGGCCGAGATCATCAACGACGGCAACGGTGTCAAGGGTTTCATGGGTGCCATTCCCTTCCCCATTCCCAAGACCGGGCTTGAGCTGCTGTGGAACAACCTGATGCCCAGCCGCGCCAGCACCGAAGAGGTGGAGCGCGACATGGCTTTGGTCGGGGCTAGCGGTGATATTGCCTGGGGCCGCACCAGCTATATCCAGCTGAGCCGCTACGACTCCAAGGAAAACCTGGGCAAACCCAACGAAGGCAAGTACGCCTACGTGACCAACTTCTCCATCCTGCCCGAGCGTGAAAAAGGCGGTGTGATTCTGTCCATCGAGCCGATGAATTTCGGCACCGACAAGCGCCTGGCCTGGAACTACGACCCCGGCACACGCCGCGTGCGTCAGTTGCCCGAGTTCGGCTATGACCAGCCCTCCCCTGGCACCAGCGGCAAGGTAACCATCGACTCCGAGCGACTGTTCAACGGCGGCTCTGAACGCTATGAGTGGAGCCTGCAAGGCAAGCGCGAGATGTTCATTCCTGCGAACACCTTCCGCATTAACCAGCAGATCAAGTACGCCGACCTGCTCAAGCCCGGCCATCCCAACCCCGCCTACACCCGCTATGAGCTGCGCCGCGTCTGGGTGCTGGAAGGCAAGCTCAAGCCCGGCTACCGCCACGTCTACTCCAAGCGTGTGATGTTCATCGACGAAGACACCGGCCATGCCGTCAATGGCGATTTCTACGATGCACGTGGCCAGCTGTGGCAACACGGTGAAATCAACTACTACTACGCCTTTGACATCAAGAAGTGGCACGCTGGCACCTCGTTCTACTACGACCTGAGCTCCGGCTCCTACGTGGGCATGAACCTGGTTCAGGAACGTCCCAAGGCTCCCATTCTGGGCAAGGACAATCTCAAGCCAAGCCAGTACACGCCCGAAGCAATTCGCAACCTGGGCAACTGATGCAGTAATAAAAAGCGGTGGATCACCACTGCGCGCACGACACCGGCTTTCACAGCTTCGGTGGGAAGAGAGGTCTAGGCCTCTCTTTTTTATGTCCCCGCTCTTCAGGCAGCGGTCAAAGAGTTCGGCACAGATGGATGGGCGTGCTAGGATGTTTGCAAGCGAATACGTCTAAAAGCGTAGCATTCGCCGCTTACTCCATCTCCTTTTGACCCGATTTCAACGTGAGCATTATTCTCAAACAGCCTCTGACTGGCCCCGCAGCATGGCGTGGCTCAGATCTGGCGGGAGACACTTCCTGGATTCACCAGCTTTCCCCTGAAACCATTGCAGCTCTTGACGCAGCCCTGGCTCAGGTCAAGCAACGCGGCCTGAGCTTTCCTCAGTTCAATCGCGAAGACTTTCCGCTTCCTGCCAGCGTGCAACAGCAGCTTCTGGCGCATGCCGATGAACTGGAAAACGGCAAAGGCTTTCTGGTGCTGCGCGGTTTACCTGTAGAGCGCTACACGGACGAAGACATTAACATCGTCTATTACGGCCTGGGCCTGCACATGGGTCAGCCGGTGCGCCAGAACCCTCGCGGAGACCTGCTCGGTCTGGTCATGCATGTGGGCGATGCAAGCCAAAAAACCACTCGCGTCTACGAGACCAATCTCTATCTACCCTATCACTCCGATCCATCCGATGTGGTTGGCCTGCTGTGCGTGCGCAAGGCCAAGAGCGGCGGTCTCTCCAGCCTGATCAGCGTGGCTGCCATCTATAACGAAATCCTGCGCACCCACCCAGAGTACCTGGGACTGTACTATCGCCAGTGGTATTTTGAGCATTTGTGTGAGCCACAACCCAGCCTCTCACCCATCTTCAGCTTTCATGAAGGCAAACTCAGTTGCCGCTATCTGCGCCAGTACATAGAGCTCGGTCATGAGATCCGAAAGCTGCCGCTGTCAGCCGTGGAAATCGAGGCGCTGGACCTGTTCGACCAGATGATCAATGACCCCGCGCTCAAGCTCGACATGATGCTGGAGCCCGGAGATCTGCAATTCGCCAACAACTACGCCGTATTGCACTCTAGAAATGGCTTTGAAGACCATGAAGCGCAAGAGCAGCGCCGCAAGATGCTGCGCCTGTGGCTGAAGATGCCCAACGCACGTCAGCTTGCCCCCGAGTTTCCTGGCCGCAACGGATTTCCTGAAGCCAACCTCACTTGAGCTTTACTCATCGGAAGACTAGGCTCTTTTCACTGTCGGGGCTTACAGTCTTTGCATCCTTGCGGCGCGACACGCTTCGCGCTGCAATCCCTGACCTCGCACGGACAGGTAAAGCAACAGCAATGCCGCCAAAATAGCGCGAGCGGCTCTTAACACTTGCACCATCGAGACCCGCTAAGCTCGCAGTTGACTCTCTTCGCTGGACCCATGATCTCCACGCACACTCTGGCCCGCTGGCTTCCTTTTCTGAACTGGCCCAAGCCCACTTTGCCTTTGCTCCGTGGCGAATTCTGGGCGGGCCTGACCGTGGGCCTGATGCTGCTTCCTCAGGGCGTGGCCTATGCAGCGCTGGCAGGCATGCCTCTGATCACCGGCATTTACGCCTCCATCATCCCTGCCGCCATTGCTATTCTGTTTAGTCCGTCGCCACGACTGGGCGTGGGGCCAACCGCACTGAGCGCCTTGCTGATCGGAGCTTCGCTGACTGGCATGGCAGAGCCCGGCTCTGCACAGTGGGTGGCACTGGCTGCCTGGATGGCCATTCTGTCCGGCCTTGTGCAATGGAGCCTGGGCGCGGTGCGCGCAGGCTGGCTGCTCAATCTGGTGACTTCACCTGTGCTCGCAGGCTTCACCCAGGCAGCAGCCATGCTGATTCTGGCCTCGCAGCTACCCACCTTGCTGGGAATGCGCTCTGACTGGTCTACCGTCTGGCACTCGCCATCCCTTCATCTTTTCAGCCTGCAATCCATCGCCTATGGCCTGAGCAGCATGGCCCTGCTGATGCTGGCCAAGAAGTGGCGCCCTGCCTTTCCGTCCGCGATTTTCATCATCGGCCTGAGTGGCTTGATCAGCTGGATAACCGGATTTGCAGACGCTGGCGGGGCCGTGATCGGGCACCTCCCGGCAGGTCTTCCTAGCTTTCAGTGGCCAGGCATGCTGGACTGGGATCAGTTCGGGGCCCTCATCATGCCCGTGCTGGTCATTTCGCTGGTGAGCTTTCTCGAAACAGCCTCCAGCGCACAGGTCGAGCACCAGCAGGCCGGCACACGCTGGAACGAGAACCAGGATCTGATCGCCCAGGGCCTGTCCAAGATTAGCGCCGGCTTGTTTGGCAGCTTTGCCACCAGCGCCTCCTTCTCGCGCTCTGCCGTCAACTTGCTGGCAGGTGCCAAGACCGGTTACGCCAATGTCTTCTCCATCTTGCTGGTGGTCGTGGTTGTGCTCTGGTTCATACCCTGGCTCTACCATGTGCCTCAGGCCGCCCTGGCCGCCATCGTCATGACGGCGGTACTCAACCTGGTCAGGCCCAGCGCCATTTTCAAGCTGTTCAAGATCTCCAAGGTGGAGGCCAGCATCAGCATGACCACACTGGTGCTGACCGTCTTGACGGCGCCGCGCATGTACTGGGGCGTGTTGGCCGGCATCTTGCTGAACCAGGCCTACTACCTCTACCAGCATTTGCACCCGCGCATCGTCGAGGTCGGCCAGCATCCTGACGGCAGTCTGCGCAGCCTCAAGCTCTGGCAACTGCCGCCACTGTCTCCAGACATCGTCACCCTGCGCATGGATGCGGATCTGGACTTTGCGACAGCCAGTGCGCTGGAAAGCCACGCCTCTGATGCCCTGGGTCAAGCACCGCAAGCCAAGGACCTGGCCTTGTTGATGCAGTCCATCAACAGCATTGACATTACCGGCGTGGAGACCTTTGCCCGTCTGGAGCGCATGGTTGCACGACGTGGTGGAAAGCTGCACGTCATAGGTCTGAAGCTGCCTGCCCAGCAGCGACTTGAACGCGCCAATCTACTGCACAAGAGCGGCAGCCCGGTGAGGCTCTACCGCACCGATGCAGAGTTTTTGCAGTCCTTCAAGCAATTAGAGACAGAATCCACCCACTTCCATCGCACAGATAAGCCCACCGCGACAGATCCATAAGTCCACTGCTAAACTCGCACGCAGCTTTCATCTCTCGTCGTGACCTCCTCCCCTCCCCATCAATCCGTGTTTTTGCGAGATCTGCGCCTTGCCACCGCTCACAGCCTGGTGACACGCGCAGGCATGGGCGAAGCCAGCCTTCCCAAAGACACCCCCACCCAGTACCTGCAGGCACTTATTGATGGACTGTGCGCGCTGTCTTTGCGCGACCCTCTGACTGGGCTTGCCAATCGCCGTCACTTCCGCACCGTCATAGAGCGAGAAATTGATCGTGTGGCACGCTCCGGCGAAGCCGCTTTGCTGCTGATGATTGATATCGATCACTTCAAGCAGATCAACGACGAGCACGGCCACATCACTGGCGACATGGTGCTGCAGTCTGTGGCACAGACCCTGTCCGAAGGCATACGCCCCATGGACACCCTGGCCCGCTATGGCGGCGAAGAATTCGCCATCGTTCTGCCGGCTTGCCCCTCCCATCAGGGTCACTCGGTTGCCGAGCGGCTGCGCCAGTCGATCGAAGCCATGCAAATTCGCATGGCTTCAGGCCACAGCCTGAATGTCACCGTCAGCATCGGTGGCGTATATGCCCAGCCCTGGATTCGCAGTACCACCCAGCTCTGGACCGAGCGCGCCGACCGCCAGCTCTATCTGGCCAAATCTGCCGGCCGCAACTGCGTCTGCGTTGAAGATCCACCCGACAGTACGGTGAGTGCCGAGGAAAAAAGCCTGCTTTTCACGGCTTTGCCTGGCACCTCTGTCGATGAAAATGACACTGACAACAACACAGCACCAGACGTAAACACCGACGCCGCAAGCAAGGTCGTAACGCCCTGAGACGATGGACACCTTGGCCCCTCACCCCACTTTGCCTGCTCACATTTCCATGGAAGATGCCCTGCGGGCACCTGACCGCAGCAAGCAGGCGCACATCATTGCGGTCACCAGCGGCAAAGGCGGTGTCGGCAAGACTTTCGTCTCCGCCAATCTGGCCGCAGCACTGACCCGCCATGGCTTTAATGTCCTGGTACTGGACGCCGACCTGGGGTTGGCCAATCTGGATGTGGTGCTCAACCTTTATCCCAAGGTCACTTTGCACGATGTGTTCACGGGGCGATCGACACTGGACGAAGCCATCCTGACCACACCAGGCGGCTACTCCGTGCTGCTGGCCGGCTCGGGAATGATCGAGTATTCGCGTCTCACACCCGAGATTCGCGCCCAGTTCATGCGCACCGTCGAGATGCTGCGCCCGCGCTACGACATCATCTTGCTGGACACAGGCGCCGGCATCTCAGACGTTGTGCTCTTTTCCGTGTCCATGGCCAGCGAAGTCCTGGTAGTGGCCACGCCCGAGCCCACCTCGCTGACCGACGCCTATGCCGCCATCAAGGTGCTGGCCATGCAGCAAAAGCGCCAGCAGGTGCGTCTGGTCATCAACCAGGCGCAGCGCCCCGGAGACGGTCGCGCCATCACCAGCCAGCTCCAGCAGGTGCTCAACCGCTTTGTCACTACAGACTCCGGCGAGCCTCTGCTCCTCACACACTGGGGCGATATTCCCGTGGATTCCGCCGTGCGCGAAGCCGTCATGCGTCGCCAATTGCTGCTGCAATCCATGCCCGGAGCACCCGCATCTCTGGCAGTGGCTCAGCTGTCCAATAAAATCAAGGCAGCATTGACGGCCCCGGTCTGAGCTGCATCACCGTCGATGCAGCAGGTACGCGGCCGCACCCGGATAGCTACGTGGCCGACATACTCAACATCTCCTGCTACAAATTCACGCCCCTGAACGACGCTGAGCAGCTGCGCGAGACGCTGCTGCAGCGCGCAAGCGACCTGGACCTCAAGGGCACCGTGCTGCTGGCCGAAGAAGGGATCAACTTCTTTCTGGCCGGCCCAGCGCAAGCCGTGCACAGCTTTGTCAATCAGCTCCGGCAAGACGCTCGCTTTGCGGACCTCATGCCCAAAGAAAGCTGGTCCGAGACCGTTCCCTTTCGCAAGATGCTGGTCAAGGTCAAAAAAGAGATCATCCGCATGGACCATCCAGCCATCCGCCCGGCCAATGGCCGCGCACCCTCGGTCAGCCCCGTCACGCTGCGCCGCTGGCTGGAGCAAGGCCATGACGACGAAGGCCGCGAGGTGGTGACGCTGGACACGCGCAACGACTATGAAGTCGATGAAGGCGCATTCGCTGCAGCGGTGGACTGGCGCCTGACCAAGTTCACCGAGTTCCCTCCCGCCTTGCGTGAGCACAAGGCACAGTTCGAAGGCAAGACCGTAGTCAGCTACTGCACGGGCGGCATTCGCTGCGAAAAAGCCGCCATCCTGATGCGCGATGAAGGCATTGAAAACGTCTACCAGCTCGAAGGCGGCATCCTCAAGTACTTTGAGGAAACCGATGGCAAGTTCTACGACGGCGGCTGCTTTGTCTTCGACGGGCGCGACTCGCTGGCCACCGACCTCTCGCGCACCGAGCTGGTTCACCCACGCCCCATCAAAAAGCATTTGATGGAAGAGGATCCAAGTTAAGGCTTTTCTTTCACACTATCAAAAACAAAGCAGCTAGCGCTTGTTAGACATGGGTTTCAGTAATTAAACATACTGAAACCCATGAGCTAAAAGCGCTAGCTGCTTTTATTTAGATAGCAGCAAAGAGCTGCCGGACGTTTTCAGGCTTCACTTGGCCCAGCGCTGTGCGGCCTTGGCCACGCGCTCGCCAAACTGGCGGGCCGTTTCCAGATCACCAGCCGCCATCTCTCCGGCAGAGGCATCCGAAGGCGACTGCGCCATGGCACCGCTGAAGCTGCCCATCCAGTTCACATCATTGCGCTGCGCTGCCTTGGTGTTCGAGGGCAGCAGGCCCAGCCCCACCCAGACGCCACCATGCTGCATAGCCAGGTGATAGAAGTAATCCAGCGTCACCTGCTTGTCGCCCTGCACGCTGGCACTGTTGGTAAAACCTGCAAACAGCTTGTCCTTCCAGGCTTGGGCAAACCAGGCCTTGGACGATGCATCCGCAAACTTTTTGAATTGCCAGCTGGGAGCACCCATATAAGTGGGGGCGCCAAAGACGATGGCATCGGCTGCGGCCAGTTGCTCCCAGCCTCCTTCAGGCAGATTGCCGTCAGCATCGATGGCCAGCAACTGGGCGCCTGCACCCTGGGCCACCGACTGGGCCATGCGCTGGGTGTGTCCGTAGCCCGAGTGATAGACCACAACGATATTGCTCATGATTGTTTCTTTCTTGGTTGAATCGGCGCCGCTGCTGGCCGCGCCCTCTGGTGTATGAGCCAAACAAAGGCCCGCCGGATTTGCACCCGGCAGGCCTTGTGTGCTGCAGCGCCCAAGCTTATCAAATAGATAGCTGCCTGCTGGCCCTCAGCTTGGGATCTGGCTTGATTCAGGCTTTGCGGCCATCCATGCTCCAGCCCGCGGCACCATGGGCGGCATAGCCCAGCAAGCCGCCGACCAGAGCGACGTTTTTCCAGAACAGCAGCTGCTGCATCATGGCAGCCTCTGCAGGCACAGCCCAGAAGTTATGGAAGAAGAAGCTGGCCACCAAGGTGAAGAAACCCAGGATCAAGGCCGCCCAGCGGGTATGCCAGCCCAGCAAGATCGCCAGCCCCGCCCCGATTTCAATCACCAGCCCTATAGCGACGGCCACCTGCGGCATGGGCATGCCCGCCGAAGCCGCGTAGCCCACGCTGCCCGCAAAACCCGTGATCTTCTGAATGCCCGCAGGCACAAACAGCAGGGCAATCAGTACGCGGCCCAGCAAGTCCAGAGGATTTCGCAATTGATTCAACATTTCAACTCCCATCATTGCGACCCAGGGCCGCGTTGGTTCATATCAGCACATGCCTTGAGCCAGTCAGCCTCAAGGCTCCAGATCAAACACCAGAACTTCCGCTGCCCGGCCATTGACAAGGCGCAGGCGCTCCTCATTTTCAATAAGTGCGGCGTCTCCGCTTGTCAGCTTTTGCCCATTCACTTCCAGATCACCGCGTACCAGGTGCACGTAAGTCTTGCGCCCCGCCGGCAAAGCGACATCGGCTTGCTCCTGGCCATCAAACAAGCCTGCATACATGCGGGCATCCGCATTCATGGGCACAGAGCCTTCGGCACCGTCGGGCGATGCCACCAAGCAAAGCCGGCCCCGCTTTTGGGCTTCGCTGAAAGCCTTTTGGGCATAACCGGGCTCGATGCCGGTGCGTGCTGGCAGCAACCAGATCTGCAGAAAGTGTGTGCTGTGCTCCTTGGCAAAGTTCTGCTCGCTATGCACGACGCCCGCGCCAGCGCTCATGCGCTGGACTTCTCCAGGCAGGATGGGCGTCTCATTGCCCATGCTGTCCTTGTGCGAGAGCGCGCCTTCAAGCACATAGCTGATGATTTCCATATCTCTATGGCCGTGCGAGCCAAAACCTGTCCCCGGAGCAATCCGGTCTTCGTTGATCACTCGCAGATTGCCGAACCCCATATGCCGAGGGTCGTAGTAGCCGGCAAACGAAAAGCTGTGATAGGACTTGAGCCAGCCATGGTCGGCATAGCCACGTTCCTGGGATTTGCGCAGAATCATCATGGTGCTTCCTCTTCCTTTCATTTCAAGCGGTTGCTCACCTGCTTTAGAGCGGCTAACACCCATTCAGCCAACCAAAGGCTTGCGGTCGAAGCGAAGCGTGAAGCCGCAGTACAGAAGTACGAGCAGGCTAAGCAACGACGCATCAAAAGTGGTGTTAGCAGCTCTTGGCTGCTGGTGTCTGTCTATACCCTCTACTGTAGAAGTGAGCCACCAAGCTGTGACTGAATGCGCTTGATGGCATCATTCAAAGTGTTTGAATACTGGATGCCACCATGCCCAGCTCCCGCGACGTGCTCACCCCCGACAGTCTGGCCATGCTCCAGACCATTGCCGAAACCGGCAGCTTTGCGGCTGCAGCGCGCTCCCTGGGGCTGGTGCCCAGCGCACTGACCTATCGCGTCAGGCAGATTGAAGATGCACTCGATGTGCTGCTGTTCGATCGCAGCTCACGCCATGCCCAGGCCACCGAAGCAGGTCAGGCCTTGCTGCGCGAAGGCGCCCGTCTGCTACAGGAGATCGATGCCGTGGCCCACCGCGTCAAGCGCGTGGCCACGGGCTGGGAGCCACAGCTGACCATCGTGCTCGATGGCGTCATTGCCCGCACCCCCATCTTCGAGCTGGTGGAAGCCTTTTATGCACTCAACCCGCCCACCACGCTCAAGCTGCGCGACGGCATTCTCAATGGCACGCTGGAGCTGATGACCAGCGGCCAGGCAGATCTGGCCATTGGCGTGGCCGTCAACACCAGCAACGTCTCCGAACTGCAGACCCGTGAAATTGGAGAAATGGACTTTGTCTTCGCCCTGGCTCCTCACCACCCGCTGGCAAAACTGGATGAGCCCCTGTCTGACGAAGTACTGCTGCAGCACCGCATGATTGCTGTGGCGGACTCCGGCCTGCGCAGCAACACCAGCTTCGGTCTGGTCAATGGACAAGACGTGCTCACCGTGGACAGCATGCAGGCCAAGCTGGAGGCACAGGTACGCGGCATTGGCGCAGGCTTTCTGCCGCGCGGCATGGTTCAGACCTACCTGGATGCCGGCTTGCTCGTCACCCGACAGGTGCAGCGTGCCAACCGCGACCTGCGCCTGTACTACGCCTGGCCCGGCCCAGCCCAGCGCACTCCGGGGCGTGCCCTTCAATGGTGGCTTGCGCAACTGGAAAGCCCCGCCACGCGCAAGGCCCTTCTGGAAAACCACCACCGTCAGTAAGAGCCTCTAACACCACCCTTGATACGTCGTTGCTTCGCCTTGTCGTACGCTTGTACCGCCTGCGGCTTCGCGCCTAGTCTCAACCGCAAACCTACGGTTTGCTGAGTGGTGTTAGCCGCTCTAAGCGCGAAGGCGAAGCCCTCCTTGCGCCACGATGGAAAGCCGGGTTCGATGCAACAATTGAGCACAAGCAGCACTTGCTCTCTTTTGGATAGCTGCTACGCTCACACTCAAACAGTGTCGAAAAGGCTTTTTCATGAACGCTTCCCGTACAAGAGTGTCCGCAACTGCCTCAACTTCTCCTCACACTGGCGCCAAGCGCATTGCCGTCATCGGCGCAGGCATTGCCGGCCTGGCCTGCGCACGCACGCTCTTGCAAGCAGGTCACGATGTTCATGTCTATGAGCGCCTGACCCAGGCCGGCGGGCGAATGCGCTCGGTCAACGGCCCTTACGGCAGCTTTGACATCGGCACCCAGTTTTTCACCGTGCGCGACCCGCGCTTTCAGCAGGCACTGGACACCACCCCCGGCAATCTGCGCGCCTGGAGCGTCCATAGCATCCAGACACGCAATGCCCAAGGCCGCCGAATCGACAAGATTGCGCCTGTGCGAGAAAAGCACTGGGTTGGCATGCCTGACATGCAGTCACTGCCACTGGCCTGGGCTGCACCCCTGTGGGATGCCGGCCGCCTTCATCTGGGGCAATCCCTGCGCGCCTTGAGCCACCACATTGCCAACCACAAAGAGCACAGCCGCCATCAATGGTCGCTCATGCTGGATACCGAAGACCACGGCCCGCAGATCGCGGCAGACTTTGATGCCGTGGTGCTGGCCGTTCCCGCCCCTGTGGCCGTGCAGCTGCTGCAAACAGCACCCCAAGGTGCGGCCTTGGCTAAGGCACTGGCCACCGTGGAGATGGCGCCTTGCTGGGCCATGACACTCTCCTACCCCATGGCCGCGCAAGCGGGGCTGAGCACTTTGGGGCCGCAGTGGAATGCCGCACGCAGCACCCACGAGCGCATTGCCTGGGTGGCACGTGAGTCCTCCAAACCGGGCCGTGCACAGACGGAACGCTGGACCATTCACGCCAACCCTTTATGGTCGAACGAGCACCGACATGATGATGCGACCCGCGTTCTCAGCAAGCTGCAAAAAGGCTTTGGCGAAATCACAGGCATACGCGTTGCGCCGCGCCACGCCAGTGTCTACCTCTGGCCTCATGCACATACTCTGGCCTCGCTGGGGAAAAATTTTGTTCATGATCCATCCGTAGGCCTGGGACTTTGCGGAGACTGGTGCATAGGACTTCGCGTAGAAGACGCTTTCATCTCCGGTCTCGAAATGGGTCTGGCCCTGGCCTGAATCCGCCTGGCAATAAGCAAGGGCGTAAGATAGCGCCCCTCATGACTTTGGCCCTTGCCCCATCTCCCCTCGCTTTCCATGCTGACTGCCATGGAAAGCAGCGTTATGTCGGTCGCTTTGCCCCTTCTCCAACAGGCCCTCTTCACGCAGGCTCGCTCGTTGCGGCCCTCGCGAGCTGGCTCGATGCCCGGGCCCATGGTGGTCAGTGGCTGGTGCGCATCGAGGATATAGACCCGCCACGCTGCCAGTCCGGGGCTGATGAGGAAATCCTGCGCCAGTTGAGTGCCTGCTGCCTGCACTCCGATGTTCCCGTCGTCTGGCAATCAAAGCGACACGCCCTTTATGAAAAAGCCCTGCAGCAGCTTCAGCAGCAGCAACTGACCTACCCCTGTGGCTGCACACGCAAGGATATCGAAGCAGCCTGGCAGGCTCAGGGACTGGTACACGAGCGCCATGTAGAGCGCCCCTATCCCGGAACCTGCCGCAACGGCTTGCACGGCAAGCCAGCTAGGGCCTGGCGCTTTGCCTTAGCGCAGCAAGTACAGGACTTATACAAAAATCACCATCAAACTCTTTCCTACAAAGCGCTTGAAGCTACAGAAAAAATAGCAATCACTTCCACTTCTATTTATCTGGACAGAGGCAGCCCTGTTCTGCACTGGCAAGATCGGCGCCTCGGTTCGCTACAGCAAAACCTGCTCTCCAGCGTAGGCGACTTTGTACTTCGCCGTGCCGATGGCCTGTGGGCCTATCAGCTGGCTGTGGTCGTGGACGATGCCGAGCAAGGCATCACCGATGTGGTGCGGGGCGAGGACCTGACCGACAACACGCCTCGGCAGATCATGCTGCAGCAGGCCTTGCACCTGCCTCTGCCCCGCTATATGCATACGCCACTGGTTCGCATGGAAAATGGCGAGAAGCTCTCCAAGCAGCATGGCGCCCCCGCCTTGGACCTCAGCAACCCGATGCGAGCGCTATGCGCTGCCGCGCAGCAACTGGGTCTGCCACAAGCGCCTGCTGCCACCTGCAACTGCAACGAAAGCCCCGCAACAGCCTTGCCTTTGGCACTGGACTTCTGGGTTCATTGCTGGCGTCAAACCTACAATATTGCCCCGTGACTTCTTCTATTCCAACACCTCATACCGATATGGCCGAGACTGCAGCCACTGCCGAGCCCATTGCCTCCACCGAGGGCCAAGCGCCCGAAGGCGTGGCCTACCCCAAGACCATCAAGAGCTACGTCCGCCGTGCAGGCCGCACTACGACAGGCCAGGCCAAGGCTTTTGAAGAATTGGGACCGCGCTTTTTGCTGCAGTACCAAAAGGCTCCTCTGGATGCTGCAGCGGCCTATGGACGTGACGGCAAGCTGATTCTGGAAATCGGTTTCGGCATGGGTGAGGCCACTGCCCACATCGCCCGTGTGCGCCCCGATGACAACTTTCTGTGCTGCGAAGTGCACGAGCCCGGCGTAGGCGCGCTGCTCAAGCGCATTGGCGAGCAGGAAATCGAGAACATTCGCATCCTGCAGCACGATGCCGTGGAAGTCATCGACAACATGCTGCCCGAGGCTTTCATCGACGGCGTGCACATTTTCTTCCCAGATCCCTGGCACAAGAAAAAGCACAACAAGCGCCGCCTGATTCAGAGCCCCCTGATCGCCAAGCTGGCCGCCCGCATCAAGCCCGGCGGCTATATCCACTGCGCAACCGACTGGGAGCCTTATGCCGTGCAAATTCTGGAAGTGCTGAATGCAGAGCCCGCACTACAGAACACCGCCGAGAACTATGCCGAAAAGCCTGACTATCGCCCACTGACCAAGTTCGAAAACCGCGGCATCCGCCTGGGCCATGGCGTATGGGATCTGGTGTTCCGTCGCAAGGCTTAACTCCTTATAGAAAAGGGCCGCAAGCCTGTATCAGCCCATGCCGGCCACTTTTCTAAGTGGCCGGCATTTTTTCGCGCTCAAGCATCAGCGGTTCACCGCAATAGACCACATCTCGCCCTGCCGCCTTTGCTTCATACAGTGCCGCATCAGCGCGGAAAAGCAAAGACTCCATGCTTTCGCCGGACCCTAATTGCGCCACGCCAAAGCTGGCGGTGACCCGCAAGCTGTGGCCATCCACTTCAAAGGCCTCGCCACGGATAGCTTCTCCCAGGCGCCTGGCCAGCTGCACTCCTTCAGTCACATCAGACTCAGGCAGCACTGCAAGAAACTCTTCCCCTCCATAGCGTGCAAGCCAGTCGACCTGAGCGCGCAAGCCCTTCAGGCAGCGCTGCACGACCTGCTGCAAGATCAGGTCACCCGCTCCATGTCCGTGCTGATCATTGATGTGCTTGAAATGGTCTATATCCATGAAGACCACACACAAAGGGCGCAGGTAGCGGCAACTGCGCTCGACTTCTGCCAGCAGACGCTCGTCCAAAGCCCTTCGGTTCAAACTCCCCGTCAATGCGTCCGTCATTGACAGACGCCTGACCTCCTCCACCACCTGCTCAAGCTGAGCCGTGCGCTGGGCCACCAGTTGGTCAAGATGGGCAATATGGTTTTGCAAATCATGCTGAAGCTGCACAAAGCCTCTGGCGACCAGATCAATTTCATCGACATGATCACGAGGCTCACTGTTCAGAACCAAGGCCTGAGGCTGGCCATTGGGCTTGAGGCCACGCGCAAAAGCGGCAATCTGACGCAGAGGGTTGCGCAGCTGCCTGCGCATGACCGTCATCACCACAAGACACACCATGACGGTAAACACCAGATAGCCGACGATCAAACCCAGTATCGAATTGCGTATCAGCCCAAAGTAGTAGCGGCGGCTTTCCCAAACCTCCAGAGTGCCCAGGGAGGTTTCTCGCCCTGCAGCGCCCTCCAAGTCGCGCGGCACCGGAATACTGAGCTGCAAAGCCGGTGGACGCTGGGGTGCAGCCTCTTGTCTGCCAGACTCAAAACTCTCGCCCGTCGTGCTGGAATGCACACGCACATAACCTACCTGAGGCAATTGACTAAGCCATTGCACCCGCTTGCGCACAATGGCGGGGTCTATATCCCACAAGGCAGTGGACACCAGCAAAAGACTGGCACTGACATGCTGCTCCATATCCTGCTTGAAGCTGCGCTTACCAGCCCGATACTCCCAGCCCGCAAGCAAGGTCACAAAGACCATCATGCACAGCACCGCCAGCAGCACAATGCGCCGTATCAAGTGAGAAGCAATGGAGCGAAAGCGAATCTCCGGCATGGCTCTAGCGCAGCAGCTTTTCTATCTCGAAGCGGTAGGTTGACTCTTTGGGATTGAGGACTTTGCTGTAGTGGCGAAAGTCCAAGGGCTTTTTTTGCATCGCACCAAAACGTTGCTCAAAGCGCTCAATCTGTGACGCATTGAAAAGTACAAACATGGGTCGCACCAGCTCTAGCCCTTCCGCCTGGAAATCCTTGCCATGGGCATAGTCATAGAGCATGACCATGGCCCAGGCGCCCGCCATGAAGTGACCTCCGGCCAAGACAGAAAGCTCTCCCGCACGAACGGCAGAGAACGCAGCCTCAGAGGTATTGATGGCGCTGAAAAAAGCATCTTGTCCTGGGGTCCCTGCATGCGCACGCCAGACATCCATGGCACCAAAAGCCATCTCATCATTGCCAGCCCAGACCAGGCGCACATCGGGATAACGCAGCATCAGGCCTCGCATCTGTTCTGCCGCTCTGTGCCGACTCCACTCGCCAAAGACTTCTTGCTCCAGCTTCACATCAGCAACCTCAGCTACCGCCTTGCGCATCCCTGTGTTGCGTGCGATGGAGCTCGGTGTTGAGCGATCCCCCGCAATGGCGAGCAAGTGCAATCTGGAATCCTGGGTGGAAAAGGCCTTGTTTGCACGCCCGACCTCAATCAGGGTCTTGGCTGTGAGGTAGCCGGCATCTTCCGCCTTCGGCTCAAGGCTTCCCAGCCAGTGCTTGAATTTTTCCCTGGGTTGACCCAGCTGTGAACGCCCCTCATCCGACAGGCCACTAAAAGCCATGAAATGGTCAATTTTTGCAGCCTCCAGCGTGCGTAGCATCTCTGGAGCCACCCCGCCTTCATTGCCGAAAATGACAAAACGTGGACGAGCCGCAATCGGCCTGAGCGCCACCTGTCTGGCAATCGCTATGGCCTTCAAGGGATTGCGCTGTGCGTAATGGACCTCAAGCTGCATGCCCAGACTCTCAGCAGCGGCCTGCATGGCCTCCGAAGCAGTACGCCAATAAGTTTCTTTGGCATGGCCGGGGTTGATAAAGAGCACGCTCTGGGCACCGCCTGCTGCAGGCCAGCTCATTACGCCCGCCAGCAAGACACTCCCGCAAGCTTTAGCGATGGAAATGGAGCGAAGTGATTTCCAGCGCATGTTCGATACACAAAGCCAGTTGAGAGTCTGTATCCTGAGTGCCGAGCTCTGCCCATCACCTTGGTTCGTCGGCAAATAATAGCAAAACACCCCAGTGAACTGGGGTGTTTTATCAGTCAATGCTGCAATGCAGCAAGTCGTACGCCTTACAAGCGCTCTGCCGCCCAGGCCTGCACGGAAGCCAGTGCCGCAGGCACGGCTGCGGCGTCGGTGCCGCCGGCCATGGCCATATCGGGCTTGCCGCCGCCCTTGCCGCCCACTTGCTGGGCCACAAAGTTCACCAGCTCGCCGGCCTTGACCTTGGCGGTCTCAGCCTTGGTCACGCCGGCAGCCAGCTGCACCTTGTCGCCGTCCACGGCAGCCAGCACGATCACGGCCGCGCCCAGCTTGTCCTTGAGCTTGTCCATGGTGTCGCGCAGGGTCTTGGCATCGGCGCCTTCCAGCTTGGCAGCCAGCACCTTTACGCCATTGACTTCGACAGCCGTGGTGGCCAGTTCATCGCCCTGGCTGGAAGCCAGCTTGCCCTTGAGCGCCGCGATTTCCTTTTCCAGCGCCTTGATCTGATCGAGTGCACCACCGATGCGGTTGGTCAGCTCGGCCGTCGGGGCTTTGAAGGCGGCTGCGGCCTGGTCCACGGTGGATTCCAGCGACTGCAGATAGGCCAGCGCGTTCTCGCCGGTGATGGCTTCGATACGGCGCACGCCAGCGGCCACGCCGGATTCGCCCACGACCTTGAACAGGCCGATGTCGCCGGTACGGCTGACGTGAGTGCCGCCGCAGAGCTCGCGGCTGGAGCCGATGTCCAGCACGCGCACGGTTTCACCGTACTTCTCGCCGAACAGCATCATGGCGCCGGTCTTCTGGGCCGATTCGATGTCCATCACGCGCGCATCCGTGGCGGTGTTGGCCAGCACCTCGGCATTCACGCGGGCTTCGATCTCGCGGATCTGCTCGGCAGTGACGGGGGCGTTGTGCGCAAAGTCAAAACGGGTGCGGTCAGCGTTGACCAGCGAGCCCTTTTGCTGCACATGGCCGCCCAGCACTTCGCGCAAGGCCTTGTGCATGATGTGGGTGACCGAGTGGTTGCGCATGGTGGCGGCGCGCACGGCGGTATCCACCTGGGCCTCCACCGCATCGCCCACCTTCAGGCCGCCGGATTCCAGCTGACCGTGGTGGCCGAACACATCGGCCTTGATCTTGAGCGTGTCTTCGACCACAAAGCGATTGCCACCTGCGGCGATCACACCCTGGTCGCCGACCTGACCGCCGGATTCTGCATAAAAAGGAGTGCTGTCCAGCACAACCACACCGTTTTGACCGGCCTTCAGCTCGGAAACCGAGACACCGTCAGCGTAAAGCGCTACGACTTTTGCTGCTTCCGCCAGCTTGTCGTAGCCCACGAAGGTGTTGGCAGCGCCCGTGTACTCCAGCGCGCGGTCCATCTTGAACTTGCCGGCAGCGCGGGCCGTTTCCTTCTGGTGCTGCATGGCGGCATTGAAGCCGGCCTCGTCCACCGTCACGCCACGCTCGCGCGCCACGTCGTTGGACAGGTCCAGCGGGAAGCCGTAGGTGTCGTGCAGCTTGAAGGCCACATCACCGGGCAGCACCTTGACGTCGCCGGCCAGGGCGCTGTCCAGAATTTCCATGCCGTGGGCCAGGGTCTCGAAGAAGCGCTCTTCTTCAGCCTTGAGCACGCTGGTGATGTGCGCTTCCTGCTCCTTGAGCTTGGGGTAGGCGTCGCCCATCTGCACCACCAGATCGGCCACCAGCTTGTGGAAGAAGGGAGTCTTCTGGCCCAACTTGTAGCCGTGACGGATGGCGCGGCGGATGATGCGGCGCTGCACATAGCCACGACCTTCGTTGGAAGGAATCACGCCATCGGCCACCAGGAAGGAAGTCGCGCGGATATGGTCGGCAATGACCTTCAGCGAAGGCGTGCTCAGGTCTTCGATATGGGTTTCACGGCCGGCAGCCTTGATCAGCGCCTGGAACAGGTCGATCTCGTAGTTGCTGTGCACATGCTGCAGGATGGCGGCCAGACGTTCCAGGCCCATGCCGGTATCCACGCAAGGTGCGGGCAGCTTCACCACGGAGCCGTCTTCCTTCATGTCGAACTGCATGAACACGTGGTTCCAGATCTCGATAAAGCGGTCGCCGTCTTCGTCAGGCGAGCCGGGAGGGCCACCGGCAATGTGCTCGCCGTGGTCGTAGAAAATTTCCGAGCAGGGGCCGCAAGGGCCGGTGTCGGCCATCATCCAGAAGTTGTCGCTCTTGTACTTGCCGCCCTTGTTGTCACCAATGCGGATGATGCGCTCGGCAGGCAGGCCGATGACGTTCTTCCAGATGTCATAGGCTTCATCGTCTTCGTGATAGACGGTGGCCAGCAGCTTCTCGGCGGGCAGACCGAAGACCTTGGTCAGCAGCTCCCAGCCCCACTCGATGGACTCCTTCTTGAAGTAGTCGCCGAAGGACCAGTTGCCCAGCATTTCAAAGAAGGTGTGGTGGCGCGCGGTGTAACCCACGTTTTCCAGGTCGTTGTGCTTGCCGCCGGCGCGCAGGCAGGCCTGCACCGAAGTTGCGCGGTTGTAGGGGCGCTTGTCCGTGCCCAGGAACACATCCTTGAACTGCACCATGCCGGAGTTGGTGAACATCAGCGTCGGGTCATTGCCGGGAACCAGCGAGCTGGACGCGACAACGGTATGGCCCTTGGAAGCGTAGAAGTCCAGGAACGTCTTGCGGATGTCCGCTACGGAAAAAGTGGGTGTGCTCATGGTGTTTGGTATGAAGACGCCTGCAAGACGCCTGCGATCGGTACGGCCGGCGCAGCTTGGTTCCCAAACCGCGCGCAAAGGCAAATCAGCCAAACATTATAGGTTTGCGACTACAGACCCGCGCGGCGCTGTGACGTTTGGGCGATCATGATTTTTCATGAGCTGCATTAATGCAGTCATCATCGGCTTGCGGATAATCGGCAACCACTATGAACGACACCCCAAAAACCGAGGCCCCAAAGCCTGCCGCTCCTGCCAAAAACCGTCTGGTCGTCTGGCTGATTGCTCTGCCCGTAGTCATCTTTGGCGCGCTGATGCTGGTCGGCCAGTTCATGGATGACCCGCTGAGCAAGCAACGCTGGACAGAGGCTGAAACCATCAAGATCTGCTGGAAGCAGACCGCCAAGCCAGAAGCCGAGCGCAAGACCCATGAGTTCAAGTCCGCCGAAGAATGCGAACGTCTGGAGTTCGATTTCAAGACCCGCTACGGCGAGAACCCCTGATTTATCTGCTCTCTGCCTGCTCTCTACCTGCGCTTGGCAAGCTCGCGACAAGCTTGCAAGTCAATCTCCGCAAGAAGACAGCCGGCATCGATAACTATCAAAAAAAGAGCTGAAGCCGCCCGTCATTTCTTGACTTCAGATGCAAAAGCACCTGAAACCAAGCAACTACGGGCGCTAACAGCTCTTGTTTATTGAGACTTGCGCCTGACTTGGGCAATCAGCGATTGCGGCTCTTCATGGCGCGCTCCACCTCGCGCTTGCCTTCGCGATCCTTGATCACATCACGCTTGTCGTGCTCGGCCTTGCCCTTGGCCAGCGCAATCTCGCACTTCACGAAACCATTCTTCCAGTGCAGGTTGACGGGCACCAGGGTGTAGCCCTTTTGCTCCACTTTGCCGACCAGACGCTTGATCTCGTCCTTTTTCAGCAGCAGCTTCTTGATGCGGGCTGCATCGGGGGTGACGTGCGTGGATGCGGTCTTGAGCGGGTTGATCTGGCAGCCAAGCAGGAACAGCTCGCCATCCTTGATGATGACGTAGCCATCGGTCAGTTGCACCTTGCCGCTGCGCAAGGCCTTGACCTCCCAGCCGTGCAGCACCATGCCGGCTTCGTGGCGCTCCTCGAAGAAATAGTTAAAAGCTGCTTTTTTATTGTCGGCAATGCGCGACGATGTTTCTGGTTTCTTGGCCATGGAATATTAGTTGCAGGCTGACTGGAGATGAAAGCTCTCCCTACAATACTGGATTGCCGTCTCGCCTCTGAGGCGTTGATTTTAGTTTCGCATCGCGCTGTGGGCCAATGAGCACTGCTCAATACGCCTGCCTTGCGCCATGCCGGTTACTCTTTGTTCATGAAAAACGTCAACAAGTCCGTCCTGATCTGGTACAGCCCCGAAGAAATGTTTGCCCTTGTGACGGACGTGGCCCACTATGCTGAGTTTTTGCCATGGTGCGATCATGCCAAGATTTTGGAGCAAGACAGCACAGGCATGACTGCCGAGGTTGGCATTGCTTTCAGCGGGCTGCGCAAGTCTTTTGTGACGCGCAACACCAACACTACCATGGACAACGGCGGCAAGCAGGTCAGCATGCGCCTGGTCAAGGGCCCATTCTCCCGCTTGGAAGGCCATTGGCGCTTTCATCCCGTGGGCGATGGCACGCAGCGCGCCTGCAAGGTCGAACTGCAACTGGACTACGGATTCGAGAGCGGCGCTGTTGCAGCCATCATTGGCCCGGTTTTTGACCGCATTGCCGGCTCCATGGTCGACGCCTTCATCAAGCGTGCAGAGCAGATCTATGGATGATTTGACACTGTGCTTGTGCATCTCGCCCCAAGCCGGCGTCGTTCACGAAGCTGTTCTAAACATGCCTGTGGGCAGCACAGTCCAGCAAGCTCTCACAGCAGCAGCCCTCGCCCATCCCCAGCTTGCTCCAGACATTCACAGTGCAGCCCCGGACATGCTGGGCATCTGGGGCAAAACGACCCACATGGCGCAGGTTCTGCACGATGGTGATCGGCTCGAAATCTATAGACCCCTGACTGTAGACCCCAAGATTGCCAGACGTGAACGCTTTGCACGCCAAGGTGCACGCAGCACCGGACTCTTCAAGCGCCAGCGGCCTGAAGCCAAAGCAGGGTACTGACCGCAGCTACAAAAAAGAAGCACCTAAGGTGCTTCTTTTTTTCTGGGCCAAATCGCCTGAAGCGATCACAGACCGACTACTGCGCCGACTCCTGCATGGGTCCACATTCAGAGGCGATTACCGCGTCCGCTCGCTTGATCTCCGCATCGCGCGCGGCCTCATCCATAAAGCCTCGCTCCCCCTTGGCATTGACATGAGAAAGCATTCGCCCGGAGCTCAGTGTCTCTTTAGCCTGCTTGGCGCGAGCACAGTTTTCCTGGCGCACTTTTTCCTGCTTCAGCTTGTCAGCCTGCAGCTTTGCGGCCTCCTGCTCTTGCTGTTTGCGCTTTTGCTCTTCCAGGCCCTTGTCTACGCCCTGGCCAGGTGCCGAGCTGGCTGCAGCTGTCGCCGGCACCGCTGCAGGCGCTTCTACAGCCTCAGTCCCACCCGCTGGCCTTTGCATGCCTGGACTGCGCAAAATATTCTTGGCGGGAATCTCTGCAGGCGGCGCTCTATCACTGAACACCTTGCGCCCCTGGCCATCGATCCATTGCCACTGGGCCATTGCGGGAACCGAGCAGCAAGCAATGGCTGCCAACAAAGCTAACTTGATGGTATTCATGGGGAGTCAATAAGTCTTGAACAACCGCTAGGGGTTCTAGCCGGCGAGCCCACATTGTGCGGCAAGTCACAGGTACAATGCGTCTTTTGGAGCCATCACATGCGCCTTCTCGGAAAAGCACTGACCTTTGACGACGTCCTGCTCGTTCCCGCCTACTCCGAAGTCCTGCCCAAGGACGTTTCCCTCGCCACCCAATTCACTCGCAATATTCGCCTGAATCTGCCTCTGGTGTCCGCTGCCATGGACACAGTGACGGAAGCGCGCTTGGCCATCGCCATTGCGCAAGAAGGCGGTATCGGCGTGATCCACAAGAACATGACAGCCGAGCAACAAGCCGCTGAAGTGTCCAAGGTCAAGCGCCACGAATCCGGCGTGGTGCACGACCCCGTGGTCATCACCCCCGAGCACACCGTACTGCAGGTACTGCAACTGTCGGAAGAGCTGGGCATCTCCGGCTTCCCCGTCTGCGACGGCGGCAAAGTGGTCGGCATTGTGACCAGCCGTGATGTGCGCTTTGAAACGCGCTACGACGTCAAGGTCCGCCAGATCATGACGCCCCGCGAGAAGCTGATCACCGTCAATGAAAAAGACGGCACCAGCCCCGCCGAAGCCAAGGCGCTGCTGAACAAGCACAAGCTCGAACGTATCCTGGTCGTGAACGACGCCTTTGAACTCAAGGGCCTGATCACCGTCAAGGACATCAACAAACAAACCACCTTCCCCAACGCTGCGCGTGACGCTTCTGGCCGCTTGCGTGTGGCCGCCGCCGTGGGCGTGGGCGCAGGCACCGAAGAGCGCGTGGACCTGCTGGCCAAGGCTGGCGTGGACGCCATCGTGGTGGACACGGCTCACGGTCACTCCAAGGGCGTGATCGACCGCGTGCGCTGGGTCAAGCAAAACTACCCTCAGATTGATGTCATCGGCGGCAATATTGCCACTGGCGCTGCAGCTCTCGCCCTGGTCGAAGCTGGCGCGGACGCCGTCAAGGTCGGCATCGGCCCTGGCTCCATCTGCACCACTCGCATCGTTGCCGGTGTGGGCGTGCCCCAGATCATGGCCATCTCCAACGTGGCTGATGCTTTGAAGGGTACTGGCGTGCCCCTGATCGGCGACGGCGGCATCCGCTTCTCTGGCGACATTTCCAAGGCTCTGGCTGCGGGTGCATCGACCATCATGATGGGCGGCATGTTTGCCGGCACCGAAGAAGCGCCCGGCGAAGTGATCCTGTACCAGGGCCGTTCGTACAAGAGCTACCGCGGCATGGGCTCCATTGGTGCCATGCAGCAAGGCTCTGCCGACCGCTACTTCCAGGAGTCGACCACCGGCAACCCCAATGCCGACAAGCTGGTTCCCGAAGGCATCGAAGGCCGCGTGCCCTACAAGGGTTCCATGGTTTCCATCGTCTACCAGATGGCCGGCGGCGTTCGCGCCTCCATGGGCTACTGCGGTTGCGCAACCATCACCGAGATGAACGAAAAGGCCGAGTTTGTGGAAATCACCGCAGCTGGCATCCGTGAGTCTCACGTTCACGACGTGCAAATCACCAAGGAAGCGCCCAACTACCGCGCCGACTGATTGATCGACTGACACGGGTCGCAAGCAGGATGAGCCACAATGCCCATCCTGCTTTTTTCTTTTTCAGGAATCCTCATGAAACTTGCCGAAGCCCTGCTTCTCAGAGCCGATCTGAAGAAAAAGCTGGCCTCGCTGCGCGAGCGCATTGCTCACAACGCCATCGTTCAAGAAGGTGAAGAGCCCAAGGAGAAGGTCCAGGACCTGCTGAGCGAAGCCACTTCTGCGCTGCAAGAGCAACAAGCCTTGGTTCGCCGCATCAATGCAGCCAACGAGACAGCGAAATTGAGTGATGGTCGACTGCTGGCCGATGTGCTTGCCCTGCGTGAAACGCTGATTGCGCATCACTCACTACTGACCAGCACCATTGCAGCCACCCACAAGGATGTGGATCGCTACAGCCAGCGCGAGATCAAATGGGTGCCGCAGATTCAAGTCTCCAGCCTGCAAAAACAAGCGGATGATCTGTCGCGCAAGATTCGCGAAGTCAATGTGACGGTGCAAGCCGCCAACTGGCAAATAGAGATCTGATTTTTTCGAGCGCTGCGGGCGAGTGCAAAGACCCCAATGAGCAACAGGGGGTTGAAAACATACTGGGGCTCTCCATGCAGCGCGGCGGGCAGCGCATTGTGCTTAGGCACACTCACAACGTAGCCCATCACTCTGTACAACGGACCTTTGAGAACTCACCGCTCACTACCTTGCACTGACGCAGCGCTCCCCTCTTTTTTCTTCTTTGCTTCGATACCCATTGATTTCTGACCAGATTTTAAATTTCTAGTCAGAATGCTAAAATTCCGTCCGAACTCAACATTCAGACGGATTACCCCACACCCCATGCACAGCGTCGGTATCTACGAAGCCAAAAGCCGCTTTTCTGCCCTGGTCGAATTGGTCGAGCAAGGCGAGGAAGTGCGCATCACGCGCCACGGCAAGGAAGTCGTGCGCATGCTGCCTGTGCGCCGCAAGCCCGTGATTACCGACGAGCAGATCGCCCGAGAATTAGAACAAATTCAGGCGCTGCAGCAGACAGTACGTGCGCAAGCAGCTACCGATTCCGTAGCAAATCTGCGCCAGCATGGACGTAGCCAGGCATGACAGCCACCGCTTTTGTCCTTGACGCCTCCGTTACTGCCGCCTGGCTCCTGCCCGACGACGCCAGCGTTCATACCCAGCGCCTCTATACCCGCATCCGCCGCGACGAGGTCGATCCGCATGCCCCCAACCTCTGGCAGTGGGAATGTGGCAACCTCATCGCCTCGGGCGTGAATCATGGGCGTATCCCGCACACCAGCGTTGAAGGTTTGTGGGGCGTGCTCGAAGCCATTCGCCACCGCGTGGAGCTGCACGAGCTGGCCCCCGCCCAGCACAAAGCCGTGCTCGACGTGGCGCTGGACACGGGCCTGCCCACCTACGACGCCGCTTATCTGTGGCTGGCGCAGTCGCTGCGCCTGCCACTGGCCACATTCGATGCTGCCCAGATCGCCGCCGCCCGCAAAAGCGGCGTCAAGCTCTTGGCACCAGAAGATTTCTAACCTCTGTTTTTCTCCACCTTCTAGCCCTTGAAGACCATGCAACACGACAAGATCCTCATTCTGGACTTTGGCTCCCAGGTCACGCAGCTGATTGCCCGCCGCGTGCGCGAAGCCCATGTTTACTGCGAAGTCCACCCCTGCGATGTAAGCAGCGACTGGGTGCGCGAGTTTGCCGCTGACGGCAAGCTCAAGGGCGTGATCCTGTCCGGTAGCCACGCGTCCGTGTACGAAGTGGACGACCGCGCGCCCGACGCCGTGTTCGAGCTGAACGTGCCCGTGCTGGGCATCTGCTACGGCATGCAAACCATGGCCACCCAGCTGGGCGGCAAGGTCGAAGGCTCCAACACCCGCGAATTCGGCTACGCCGAAGTGCGTGCCCATGGTCACACCGAACTGCTCAAGGGCATTGAAGACTTTGTGACCCCTGAAGGCCACGGCATGCTCAAGGTCTGGATGAGCCACGGCGACAAGGTCACCGAGCTGCCCCCAGGCTTCAAGGTCATGGCCTCCACGCCTTCTTGCCCCATCGCCGGCATGGCCGACGAAGCCCGCCGCTACTACGCCGTGCAGTTCCACCCCGAAGTCACGCACACCGTGCAAGGCCAGGCCCTGCTCAACCGCTTCGTGCTCGACATCTGCGGCACGCAAGCCGACTGGATCATGGGCGACTACATAGCAGAAGCCGTGGCCAAGATCCGCGAGCAGGTCGGCGACGAAGAAGTGATTCTGGGCCTGTCCGGCGGCGTGGATTCGTCCGTGGCGGCGGCCCTGATCCACCGCGCCATCGGCGACCAACTGACCTGCGTCTTCGTGGACCACGGCCTGCTGCGCCTGAACGAAGGCGATATGGTCATGGAGATGTTCGAAGGCAAGCTGCACGCCAAGGTCATCCGCGTCGATGCATCCGAGCTGTTCCTGGGCAAGCTGGCTGGCGTGTCCGAGCCCGAAGCCAAGCGCAAGATCATCGGCGGCCTGTTCGTCGATGTGTTCAAGGCCGAAGCCTCCAAGCTCAAGGCCGCCAACGCCGGCAGCAAGGGCGCAACCTTCCTGGCCCAGGGCACCATCTACCCCGACGTGATTGAGTCCGGCGGCGCCAAGAGCAAGAAGGCCGTCACCATCAAGAGCCACCACAACGTGGGCGGCCTGCCAGAGCAGCTGGGTCTGAAACTGCTGGAGCCCCTGCGCGACCTGTTCAAGGACGAAGTGCGCGAACTGGGCGTGGCCCTGGGCCTGCCCCGCGGCATGGTCTATCGCCATCCCTTCCCCGGCCCAGGCCTGGGCGTGCGCATTCTGGGTGAAGTGAAGAAGGAATACGCCGACCTGCTGCGCCGTGCCGATGCCATCTTCATCGAAGAGCTGAACAACTGGATCGACGAGGCCACCGGCAAGAGCTGGTACGACCTGACCAGCCAGGCTTTCACCGTCTTCCTGCCCGTCAAGAGCGTGGGCGTGATGGGCGACGGCCGCACCTACGACTATGTGGTTGCCTTGCGCGCCGTGGTGACCAGCGACTTCATGACCGCCGACTGGGCCGAGCTGCCCTACGGCCTGCTGAAGAAGGTATCTGGAAGAATCATTAATGAAGTCCGCGGAATCAACCGCGTGACTTACGACGTGAGCACCAAGCCGCCAGCAACCATCGAGTGGGAATAAAAGCACGTCGCGAAGCAACTCGCGACCTTTAGACTTTTTTCTCATGCAAGCCCGCGATTTCGCGGGCTTTTTTAATGCTTGTCCAACGCGATGTGCGCTTCACTCATTGGGTGACGGAATCTCAAGCGCTACCTTTTTTGATAGCTGCGTGCGCTTGCTGCACAAGCCTAAAAGCCGTTTTCCTCTGAATTAATGTCTGCAACGAGGCATTGCACCCGTTGCCCTCAACAAAAATCAACAGCTCTTCATTCCAAGATGCGGTAAAACTGGCTGCAGATGATCCATACACCGCCCTCTGCCCAAGCTATGCCCACACCAAGGTGAAGCCATCATGGCATCAGGCCTCCGCCGGATAACGTGATGCGCAACGCGGTGAGGTTGCTAGGTGAGACATGGATGAGACCTTTGCCCGGCACGTCAATCTCGGCAATCATGAAAAGCGCCAGGGCCGTCACCACCGGAATGACAAAGATCAGCGCGCTCCGTCCCTTGCGGCCACGAATGTTGTAGCCAATGAGAAAGTTGGAACAGACTCCAAAGATGATGAGCAGGAGCCAGGCGGCAGCTGGGATTTGATGTCGCCAACTGGCCATCGTTTTTTGCTGCGAAGTGTAGAGATCATTGCAGGCATTCAAAGCGGTTGCGATGACTGGGTCTGGGCTGGCTTTCGCAATTTTGCTGATCAGCTCCCACATATGAGTCTGCATGCGAATGGACTCCATGCGGATCTGTGCACGCTGCTCATCATTCATGGTCTCGAAGAACTGTGTGCGCAGACTCAAATACTCTTGCAGTATGTCTTTTGCCTGCTGCTGATGACTGTCCTTTAACAAGGTGCTGCGCTGAAAGGCATTGCCAATCGCGATAGCTTCGTTTTCCTCTGCAGCTACCCGCGTGTTGTAGCCACCAATGGCAAACGACAAGATAAAGCCGATCAGCAAACCGAATAGCGACAAGGTCGCACCCAGCACGATTTTGAGTTCATCGTCAGCAATAGCATCGTGCTTGAATTTTTTGCCCCAGGTGAACTTGCCTAAAAAGGCAGCGAGGCTGAGCAAGGCAAAGATGCCGATCAGCAGCATCCAGGAATAGAGATCGATCGCGAGGAAAGTCTTGTGTATCGTCATTTTTATCGTTATGGAAATCCAGCTCGGCTAGGGCAGCACCAATGACAGAAATGGCGCGGATGCAGACACCGCTTGTCCCTCCCAGGCAAGCCTCGGCCTCACACATTCAGGGTATGCATCCACCCTCAGCACACCGGCCAGACGCGCAATTGAGCGAGACGCAGTAACTGCAGCCTCGCCCTAAAGCTGCCTCATCAAGAAAATCGGCTTATTGCACCCAGGTGCGCAGCTCTGACACACGCTTATCGGTCATATCCACCATGCAAGACGTGTAGCCATGATGCCCAGACGGTGCCTGAAAACTCTGCACCTCCCAGAGCTTGCAAGAGCTTTCACGAAATTTCAGCCAATCTCTTTGGGCCTGCACCAACGCTTTTTTCTCTTCTTCCGACATCTTTGCCCGAACCTGCTTGTAAACCCCATTGAGCTTGACATCCAGCCTGCCCAGCTCCGCTTCATCGCAAGCGGCCCATTGGGAGTTCTTGAAAGCGCCAAGGTCTACATTGTCATTACACCTCGCATATTCGGCCGAAATATTCGACTTCTGATCCGCTTGAGCACCCATGGCCGCAATAGCCAACGCGACAAACACCATCGCTTTTTTATTCATAACTCCCCCAGTTGTTGAAGTCGGCATTCTGTCGAATCTCCCCGGCCCAAGCAATTCACCCCGCATCCACCATGACGGCTCTCTCTCCAGGAAAGCGAATCACCTGAGCGCACGCCCACATCCAGAGCCCCAAGGAAAAGCAGAAAATCTGCCGCATTTATCGAATGAAGAAAAAATCGCCCCAAAATTCAGTTAAAGTAACGAACTTCGGAGCGTAGCGCAGCCTGGTAGCGCATCTGCTTTGGGAGCAGAGGGTCGCGAGTTCGAATCCCGCCGCTCCGACCATAAAAGACAAGGGCTTAGCTTCACAAAAAGCTAAGCCCTTTAGTCTTTCTTGACTCGGAAATTTATCCTCCAACAGACTCTCCTCAAGATACATAGCAGCAAGAGATAGAGAAAATCTATCTGAATTGATCTTGCTATCAAAACACAAGCAACGCCCCTTCCGCCTCTGTGCGCTGGGGCGTTTTTCATGCGCAAATCGTCATGTAGCATTGATGTCTCAAATGCTGAACTTTCAGCTTTAACGACAATATCGGCACCATCGCCTCTTGTTCATTTGGGAAGGAGTGAGAGCAAATGAGTCACGCAATCGCAACCGACGAAAGCCGAGCCTGGAGGACTGGCCCCATTCGCCCCAGAGCTTGTACTTGCGGCAGTGTGGTGTGTCAGCTGCTGCATGAACGCGTGATGGCAGACATGTCACGCCGTATGTTTACAGGTGGCTTGGCCGCCATGCTGGCTCCATTCATGGGCCTGCATGCAGTCGAAGCCGGCGCTGCAGGTACGCCCAAGCCAGCCGAGCGCCCTATTTTGCTGACCAACCTGCGCCTGTTTGACGGTACTGGCAAGCCGGTTCGCCAAGACGTGCAGGTGCTGATTCAAGGCAAAGTGATTGCGGCACTGCCTTCTGCAGGAGAGCAAGTCGAAGGCGCCCAGATCATCGACTGCCAGGGCAAGCTGGTCATGCCGGGTTTGATCGACACGCACTGGCACACCATGCTGGCCGCCATTCCGCAGATGACGGCCATGACCGCTGACCTCGGTTATCTGTATCTGGCTGCAGCGCAGGAGGCACAGCGCACGCTGATGCGTGGCTTCACCTCGGTACGCGACGCGGGCGGCCCGGCCTTTGCCTTGAAACGAGCTATCGACGAGGGCATGGTGGCGGGCCCGCGCATCTACCCCAGCGGGGCGATGATTTCTCAGACCTCGGGCCATGGTGACTTCCGCATGCGCAGCGATATTCCGCGTGCCGCCAATGAGCCGCTGAGCCAGGTGGAGCTGACGGGCGTGGCCATGATTGCCGACGGCGAGGCCGAAGTGCTGCGCCGCGTGCGTGAGCAGCTTATGCTGGGTGCATCGCAGATCAAGATGCTGGCTGGCGGTGGTGTGGCATCGCTGTACGACCCTCTGGACAGCACCCAGTTCACTGAAAAAGAGCTGCGTGCGGGCGTGGAAGCGGCGGGCGACTGGAACACCTATGTGATGGCCCACGTGTACACACCCAAAGGTATCAAGCGCGCCATCAAGGCAGGAGTGAAGAGCATCGAGCACGGGCAACTGGCCGATGAAGAGAGCGTCAAGATGATGCGCGATGAAGGGGTGTGGTGGAGTCTGCAGCCGTTCTTGCAGGACGAGGACAGCAATGTCTACCCCGACCCTGCCCGTCGCGAAAGCCAGTCGCGCGTGGCCCAGGGCACAGTGAAGGCCTATGAGCTGGCACAGAAATACGGCATCAAGACAGGATGGGGCACAGACGTGCTGTTCAACCCCAAGGGAACGGCCTCGCAGGGCAAGCAGCTGGCCAAGCTGACGCGCTTTTACGATCCGCTGACGCTGCTCAAGCAAGCCACCGGCACCAATGCAGAGTTGCTGGCCCTGTCCGGCGAGCGCAACCCCTACCCTCAGCCTTTGGGGCGCATCGTTCCCGGCGCATTCGCCGACCTGCTGGTGGCCGATGGCGATCCCTCCGTAAACCTGGACTTCTTGATCAATCCGGAACAGAACCTGCGCCTGATCATGAAGGACGGCAAGGTCCACAAGAACACGTTGTAAGAACGAAAAATGACACAGCACCTCAAGACCTCTCTTGGCCAAACTGCCGCTGCGCTGGCTCTGGGCCTGCTCGGCACTCAGGCCTGGGCACAAGACAAGACTCCAGTCGATGCATGGCGCTTTCAGCTCACACCCTATGTGTGGATGACGGGGCTGGACGGCAGCGTGCGTCCGTTCAAAAGCGCACCGACTGCGCATATGAACAAATCTTTCTCGGATGTTCTGGACAACCTCGATGCCGCCGCCTTTTTGAACGGCACAGCCCGCAAGGGGCGCTATGTGCTGCATGGCGACTTGAGCTACGCGGCCACATCGGACAAGGTCGCGCTGCCCATGGGGCTGAGCGCCCAGGCCAAGGTCAAGCAAACCTCGCTGACGCTGACCGGTGGTCGCAACTGGATGCTGAATCCCCAGTCGAGCCTTGACCTGATGGCAGGTCTGCGCCTGTGGCAGATCAAGGCCGAGGTGAATGTGCCCGGGCTGGCGTCCGCACAGTCCAACACCTCGTTTGTAGACCCGGTGATCGCTGCACGCTGGCGCTATGACATTGCACCGCGCTGGTCCACCTTGTTCTATGCCGATATGGGCGGCCTGAATATGGGCTCAAAGTTCACCTGGCAAGTGCATGGCTCGGTGAACTATCAAGTCAAAGAGAATATCTACGTCTCTCTGGGCTATCGCCACCTGAGCGTGGACTACCGCGATGGCGGAAAGCAGCTGGACTTTAGCCAAAGCGGTCCGATCATTGGTGCCACTTTCCGTTTTTAAGTCCAGATACATTGCTCACGCCAGGGGCTGGCATCTCAGATACACAAGGCTCAGAGCTCCAGCTTTCCTAGCGATGCAAACCGACCATCGCTTGCCAGACTTTTAAGAAGATCCCAGCAACTGCAGCCCATGCGCCTCTGTTGGCAGCGGCACCTCCCATTTGTGCAACATGCCCAGCAGCGCTGCATTGCTCAGCGTGGTGTCGCGTTTGCTGTTGCGGGCCAGCAGCGTGGGTTTGCTGGCTTCGATATGCACCAGATCCACTTGCGCGCCATAGGCCAGGCACAGGTCTACGGACTTGCCGCGCATCTGTCTGGACAAATGCGTGGCATTCCACACAAACGGGGCCTTGGTGCGCAGCAAGGCCTTGGCCTTGTCCACCGCACGGTGAGCCGCAGCGCCTTCGTTTTCGCCGTGCTTCAAACCCAGCTCGGTGCGCGCGTCGTCAAACGACACCACTGGCAGATCGCCATGATGCTGTCCCACCCAGGTGTTTTTGCCCGATGCAGGTAAGCCACACATGACGATGACGCGCGAGCCCGGCTCTTCATGCAGCGCGTAGTCGGGGTGCAGTTCAGCCCCACGGAAATAGCGCACTGCCGTCTCTGCCGAGGCAAAGCGGCGCGGTGTGCGCAGGCAGCCCTCTTCCCGTGCCAGCTCCTGAAACAGCTCGATATTCAGCAACACATTACCCACATCAGGGCAGATACGGCCACGAATATCGGCGCGCGCCAGTTGCACCAGCAGTTGCAGATCGACCTGCCATGACAGCTCTCGAACGATGAACTCGGCCGACACACCACGGCGCGAATCGGCAAAGGCAAAAAACGGTACCTGGTGCACGGCAATCAGGCGGCAGATCGCCTCGCGCTGGGCCACGGGCGCGCCCGCCTCCCACAGCATCAGCCGCGCATCCATCGCGCCACGGCGCGAGTGGCCAGGCTGCGAAATGCGCCCGTCTTCCGCAATCTGCGTGGTTGCGCACTTGGCCACGTCATGCAGCAGCGCAGACAGGAACAGCGTCTCGCGCTCCTCATTCGTGAGCAGCGCGTAGTCGCTGTCCTGCAGCAGCGCGTCCACCACCATTTGCGTATGGGTCCAGACATCGCCTTCGGCGTGATAGACCGGATCTTGCGGCGTGGTCTTGGCCAACTCCAGTTGCGGGAAGGCGTCCAGGCAAGCCGCCCAGTCCACCTGTTCGCGGGTGGAATGCGGCACCTGGCCAGCTATTTGTTTCCAGCTCCACATAAAAATCTCCTCACCACAGTCTTACGAACTATGGTTTTCATAGCTGCAAGTGCTTGATAGACAAGCGTTACCAGCTCTTTTGAATCACATTGGCAAAAATATCGACGCCAGCGCGCAGACCGTTGGCAACGATGGGCCGCTCGCTGTGGTGCGAGCCTGAATCCAGAATCGTCTGCACAAAGTCGGAGCGCACAAACTTGTAGCGCGCCACGGTCTGGCCGTTTTCTTCGACCTTGATATAGAGACCCTCGGCCAGGTCCGAAGCATCGGTCTGCTTCCAGGCCAGCGGCAGATCCAGTTGCTGGCGCTGCACCTGATCCTCAAACACCGCACGCCACTGCGTGCTGCGCGCCAGCGACGGGGCCAGCAGCGCCAGCAAATCCTGCACACGCCTGGGCGCCACGCCGCTATAGAGCACGGGCACAGAGACCACGGGCACATCGGCCAGCAGCGCATGGCGGCGCGGTGTGTCCAGAAACTGCTGCGCCGAGCGGTCCCAGACATCGAACTCGCAAAACCAGTGCGGCAGCGCGTCGTAATACAGCGAGTGTTTGGCATACAGCCATTCGCCATACATGATGAAGCGGTCATCCAGCAGCGCCATCAGCGCGCCTTCGTGGGCTCTTGCCCATTGCTTGCAGGCATTGAACTGGCGCTCGCGCCCGCCCATCTGGTCGATCTGCAGATAGTAGCCGCGCGACTGCAGCAGTAGGCTGCCGTCAGCGCCAAAGCTGAGTGCGGCATTGGCACCATCGAGCTTTTCCTCAACCACGATATGGCGGCCGGCCAGCGCCTCATAAGGCACGGAATTGCCCTGATCGCCCACTTGCAGGCGCGAGCCGCGCAGATGGGGCGTGCGCGGGTATTTGAGAATCTCCCTATTGAATAAATGGGGTGAAGTCATGTTGTGCTTTCCTAAACGGGAATAAGCCACGCACAAAAGCGCGGCAGACAAGCCAGGACTTAAAGCAGTCATGCCATAAGCCTGAGACCATTGAAAAAACATCACTCCACAGCGCAAAGCACGCGGCAGAGTTTGTCAAAGTGGGAAAGAGCCGAGCCAGAAGGGATTCCGGCTCAGAGACGCGAGGTAAAGGCAGCTACACCGAAAGTGCACGCCTTGTTGAGAGGGGGAAGCGAGAGAGGCGCAAGCCGCCTCAGGAAACGATATGTCCGCGCAGGTGCACACGCGCTTGAAAGATCCTGCGATCAGCGTGTAGGGCAATCGTTTAGGGAAATCCTGCAAAACCCTCCGCAATGTTTGGTACATGTCAGCATGCAATGGCATCCTCACAGGCCATGAAACAAAGCAGCCTTGACCTGAATCTGAGTACCAAGAAGACCCGCAAACAGGAACTTCTGGCCCAGATGGATCTGGTGGTTCCCTGGGCTGCGTTGGTCGAGCTCATCACCCCGTATTACCCCGAAGGCAAGAACGGTCGCCCACCCTTTGCACTGGAGACCATGCTGCGCATCCACTGCATGCAACAGTGGTTCACCTTGTCGGATCTGGCGATGGAAGAGGCCTTCTTTGACACCCCGATCTACCGGGAGTTTGCCCAGCTCGATGCCCATGGACGAATACCGGATGAGAGCACCATCCTGAGGTTTCGCCACCGGCTGGAGAAACACAGGCTGGCCGATCAGATTCTGGCCACCGTCAACGAACTGTTGGCAGCGCAGGGCTTGCTGCTCAAGGCAGGCACTGCGGTGGATGCCACCTTGATTGCAGCGCCCAGCTCCACCAAGAACAAGGACAGAAAGCGCGATCCAGAGATGCATTCGAGCCAAAAGGGCAATGAGTGGCACTTTGGCATGAAGGCCCACATTGGTGTGGACGCAGACTCGGGCCTGGTGCATACGGTGCGCGGTACCTCGGGCAACGTCTCTGACGTCGTCGAGGGCAACAGTTTGCTGCATGGTCAGGAGACAGACGCCTTTGGTGATGCGGGCTACCAAGGCGTGCACAAGCGCCCCGATGCCAGGAAGGATGTCACCTGGCATGTGGCGATGCGCCCAGGCAAGCGCAAAGAGCTGGACAAGGAAAACAACCCCATAGACGCACTCATAGACCAGGTGGAGAAGATCAAGGCCAGCATCCGGGCCAAGGTGGAGCATCCCTTTCGGGTGATCAAGCGGCAGTTTGGATACACGAAGGTGCGCTACCGAGGTTTGAAGAAGAACACGCTGCAGCTCAAGACGCTGTTTGCGCTGTCCAATCTGTGGATGGTGCGCCACCAATTGCTGGGGGTGCAGGGATGAGTGCGCCCGCAAACAGCCGTGCAGCCGCTGCGGCTGCGCAAGTGGCCCCCACAAGGGGCACCAAACAAGGCGGAACCGCTGGAAAGACGGTCTCCATTGCGCCAGATGAAAAACTCAGTCTCGTAGCACGCGCGAAACCGAGTTGTTCAGGACATCCTTAATGGTAATTGCGCTTCTTTGTCACTGAAATACCCTACATGGCTAGAAATTACCGACATTGATGCCAATGTGAAGGCCGTCGAAGCCAAGTTTGAGTAAACCCGAATGACTGTATCTTGTTTAGCAAATAGACTTGTCGCCTATTCATGGCTAAGGAACCTCTGCATAACCCGATTCCAAGCGTCACAGTGCTTGAACGAGTGTGATGTTCTCTTGCCCCTAGCACTCAAGATGCCCGCGTTTCGCGGGCATCTTGCTTTTTAAGCCCCCACAACAGGCTTGTATTGGCTGCTTTCTAGCAAACGGCCACGAGCCATCCATAAGTTCGCCAAGGCAAACAAGGTATGCAGTTGCTGTGTGTTCTTTCTCAAGCCTCGGTAGCGAACTTTGACGTGGCCAAACTGACGCTTGATGACTCTGAATGGGTGTTCGACCTTGGCCCTGATCTTGGACTTCACCTGCTCAAGCTGCTCTTGCAGGGCCGATATCGGGTGCTGATGATCTAGCGCCTTGCGCTGGCTGCGCTTCATGGCGATATGCCATTGGAATTTGCGCTCAGGTTCTGGCTTTGGCATATCGGGGCGTTTGTCCGCTCCTTGGTACCTGCATCTCCATAGCCAGCAACCTCTTTTCCATGCAGCAGGCTGTTGGCTTCAACGACATCATTGACGTTGGCTGATGTGCCCCGCACGGTATGCACCAAGCCAGAGTCCGCATCCACGCCAATGTGGGCCTTCATGCCGAAGTACCACTGGTTGCCCTTCTTGGTTTGGTGCATCTCAGGATCACGAGATTTGGTGCTGTTTTTGGTTGAGCTGGGCGCTGCAATCAGTGTGGCATCCACGATGGTTCCCGTGCGAAGCAGCAGCTTTTTACTCTCCAGCAAGTCCGTGACCGTCTTCAGAATTTGCTCGGCCAGCTTGTGTGTTTCCAATAGATGACGAAACCGCAGGATAGTGCTCTCATCAGGCGTGGCACTACCCCATGACAGGCCAACGAATTCCCGAAACAAGGGCATGTCATGCAGCGCTTCTTCCATGGCTGGATCACTGAGGTTGAACCACTGCTGCATGAAGTGAATACGCAGCAGCATCTCCACAGGAAACGGAGGCCGTCCTTTGCGACCTTCCGGGGCGTAAGGAGCAATCAAGTCCACCAACTCTTGCCATGGAACGACTTGCTGCATCTGCTCCAGGAATTCGCGTTTACGTATTTTTTTGGTGGAAAGGTTCAAGCCAAGATCAAATTGCTGCATAGGCCGGGATGCTGCCGCACCCGGCACGCATGTGCAAGCACATGCGTTGGGGATTTATGCAGAGGTTCCCTAGAGCGCCTTATAGCTGGAGAGTTCGGACGGGAGGACAAGGCGTGATCCTGTTCCTCGACTTCGACGGCGTGCTGCACCTGGCGCGGGCTGTCATGGGTCAGTATAGGCCGGAGTTGGCCGGGGACGGCTCGCTGTTCATGTGGGCGGACAACTTGACCCCAGTGCTGGCAGCGCATCCACACGTCCAGATCGTGCTTTCGACGAGCTGGGTTCGTCACCTGCCCTTTGAGCAGGTGCGCGACTTCCTGCCCGTGCTGGTGCGCCGCCGTGTCGTCGGTTCGACGTGGCACCGCATCCAGACCGACCCAGACTTCTCCCGAGGTTTGCAGTTTTCCTACTGGCAGGACGCAAGCCGCTATCAGCAAGTGAAGCGCCGGGCCAACGTCCACCGCCTTCGGCGCTGGGTTGCCATCGACGACGACGCCGAAGGCTGGGGCGATGCCGACCGCGCCCGGCTCATCCAGACCGATCCCGAGCGCGGGCTGGGCGATCCTGCGGCAGTGGCCCGGCTGCGAGCATTTGTTTGTGTTTCATCGTAACCCTGCCGACTGTTCAGCAAACGGTGGTTTGCTGGACAAGTCAAAGTAGCGCGCTTTTGTCATTTTCAGAAGACGACTGCACCAGTTGATTGGGCGTAATGGCTGTTGTGCAGCCAGCTCCTGACAGTTCAATATCAGAAGTGATCTGCACCAATCTCGACTATGCTCAATACTCGTGTGCACCAAAGCGAGGTGAGCATGGCGACGGAGGCTCTGTTGCAAAGATTGGCGGCAGTCAGAGGTAGGCTGTCGCTCTGCGCCGATCAGGCGGCTGCTGCGAAATGGTGGTTGAGCATGCCCATGGCCTCCGTCAGCGCCGAGGGCCCAATGCCAAAAGCTCTCTCCACAAGGCGCACCTCGCCCCTGATGCCGGGCTGCAGGCACCAGGGGCGAGCCTGTCCTTTGCGCAGGGCTCGCATGACTTCGAATCCCTTGATCGTGGCATAGGCCGTGGGGATCGATTTGAAACCGCGCACCGGCTTGATCAGTATCTTGAGCTTTCCGTGATCGGCCTCGATCACGTTATTGAGGGCTCTGTTGCAAAGATTGGCGGCAGTCAGAGGTAGGCTGTCGCTCTGCGCCGATCAGGCGGCTGCTGCGAAATGGTGGTTGAGCATGCCCATGGCCTCCGTCAGCGCCGAGGGCCCAATGCCAAAAGCTCTCTCCACAAGGCGCACCTCGCCCCTGATGCCGGGCTGCAGGCACCAGGGGCGAGCCTGTCCTTTGCGCAGGGCTCGCATGACTTCGAATCCCTTGATCGTGGCATAGGCCGTGGGGATCGATTTGAAACCGCGCACCGGCTTGATCAGTATCTTGAGCTTTCCGTGATCGGCCTCGATCACGTTATTGAGATACTTCACCTGCCGGTGGGCCGTCTCCCGGTCCAGCTTTCCTTCGCGCTTCAATTCGGTGATCGCTGCACCATAGCTCGGCGCTTTGTCGGTATTGAGCGTGGCAGGCTTTTCCCAGTGCTTCAGGCCTCGCAGGGCCTTGCCCAGGAACCGCTTCGCTGCCTTGGCGCTGCGGGTCGGCGACAGGTAGAAATCGATCGTGTCGCCCCGCTTGTCGACTGCCCGGTACAGGTAGGTCCACTTGCCCCGCACCTTGACGTAGGTTTCATCCAGGCGCCAGCTCGGATCAAAGCCACGCCGCCAGAACCAGCGCAGCCGCTTCTCCATCTCCGGGGCGTAGCACTGGACCCAGCGATAGATCGTCGTATGGTCGACCGAAATGCCGCGTTCCGCCAGCATTTCCTCAAGGTCGCGATAGCTGATCGGATAGCGACAATACCAGCGCACCGCCCACAGGATCACATCACCCTGGAAATGGCGCCACTTGAAATCCGTCATCGTTCCGTCCGTCCAATCTCCGCCAAGCATGCTCAAGCTTCACGATTTTTGCAACAGAGCCCGGTATGAACCGCCGCCTCATAGTGCAGTTTGATCCTGACGAGCCCAGCATGTCTGCGCCCACCTTCGCGGAACCTGACCAGGGTCCGCTAGCGGGCGGCCGGAAGGTGAATGCTAGGCATGATCTAACCCTCGGTCTCTGGCGTCGCGACTGCGAAATTTCGCGAGGGTTTCCGAGATGGTGATTGCGCTTCGCAGATCTCCAGGCGCGTGGGTGCGGACGTAGTCAGCGCCATTGCCGATCGCGTGAAGTTCCGCCGCAAGGCTCGCTGGACCCAGATCCTTTACAGGAAGGCCAACGGTGGCGCCCAAGAAGGATTTCCGCGACACCGAGACCAATAGCGGAAGCCCCAACGCCGACTTCAGCTTTTGAAGGTTCGACAGCACGTGCAGCGATGTTTCCGGTGCGGGGCTCAAGAAAAATCCCATCCCCGGATCGAGGATGAGCCGGTCGGCAGCGACCCCGCTCCGTCGCAAGGCGGAAACCCGCGCCTCGAAGAACCGCACAATCTCGTCGAGCGCGTCTTCGGGTCGAAGGTGACCGGTGCGGGTGGCGATGCCATCCCGCTGCGCTGAGTGCATAACCACCAGCCTGCAGTCCGCCTCAGCAATATCGGGATAGAGCGCAGGGTCAGGAAATCCTTGGATATCGTTCAGGTAGCCCACGCCGCGCTTGAGCGCATAGCGCTGGGTTTCCGGTTGGAAGCTGTCGATTGAAACACGGTGCATCTGATCGGACAGGGCGTCTAAGAGCGGCGCAATACGTCTGATCTCATCGGCCGGCGATACAGGCCTCGCGTCCGGATGGCTGGCGGCCGGTCCGACATCCACGACGTCTGATCCGACTCGCAGCATTTCGATCGCCGCGGTGACAGCGCCGGCGGGGTCTAGCCGCCGGCTCTCATCGAAGAAGGAGTCCTCGGTGAGATTCAGAATGCCGAACACCGTCACCATGGCGTCGGCCTCCGCAGCGACTTCCACGATGGGGATCGGGCGAGCAAAAAGGCAGCAATTATGAGCCCCATACCTACAAAGCCCCACGCATCAAGCTTTTGCCCATGAAGCAACCAGGCAATGGCTGTAATTATGACGACGCCGAGTCCCGACCAGACTGCATAAGCAACACCGACAGGGATGGATTTCAGAACCAGAGAAAGAAAATAAAATGCGATGCCATAACCGATTATGACAACGGCGGAAGGGGCAAGCTTAGTAAAGCCCTCGCTAGATTTTAATGCGGATGTTGCGATTACTTCGCCAACTATTGCGATAACAAGAAAAAGCCAGCCTTTCATGATATATCTCCCAATTTGTGTAGGGCTTATTATGCACGCTTAAAAATAATAAAAGCAGACTTGACCTGATAGTTTGGCTGTGAGCAATTATGTGCTTAGTGCATCTAACGCCGTTATCAATTGCGGTAAGAAGCGTAGCAAGCGAAGCGAACGAAGCTTTTTACCGTCAATTGCATAGCTTTGTTAACCCTTTTGCCAAATTTGATAGCAATAGTTAATGTTTGAGCTAAAGTGTTGCTCAAAAACAACTTCGAAGGTATTGGGAATATTCGGAAAGAAAACATCTCCTTCCGGCTCAATATCAATCGTCGATATATGGAGCGTAGAGGCCATGGGCAATGTTTCTCTGTAAATCTCCCCGCCACCAGACACTATAACGTGATCGGTGAGTTCAGCCAGCCCGTACATGGCCTCTTCGATCGACGGGAATACTATTACGTTGTCATTATCGGCCGTCCAGGCTGAGCGAGTAACGACCGCGTATTTCCTATTAGGGAGTGCTCCCATAGATTCGAACGTCTTGCGGCCCACCAAAAGCCACTGGTTGTACGTCAAGGCTTTAAAGAGTAGCTGCTCTCCTTTCGCGGACCAGGGTATGTGTGGACCGCAACCAATCACTCCGTTTTTCGCTTTTGCAGCCATTAATGATACTTTCACAATTTTGGTTCCGGGTTAACTTTGTTTTAGGGCGACTGCCCTGCTGCGTAACATCGTTGCTGCTCCATAACATCAAACATCGACCCACGGCGTAACGCGCTTGCTGCTTGGATGCCCGAGGCATAGACTGTACAAAAAAACAGTCATAACAAGCCATGAAAACCGCCACTGCGCCGTTACCACCGCTGCGTTCGGTCAAGGTTCTGGACCAGTTGCGTGAGCGCATACGCTACTTGCATTACAGTTTACGAACCGAACAGGCTTATGTCCACTGGGTTCGTGCCTTCATCCGTTTCCACGGTGTGCGTCACCCGGCAACCTTGGGCAGCAGCGAAGTCGAGGCATTTCTGTCCTGGCTGGCGAACGAGCGCAAGGTTTCGGTCTCCACGCATCGTCAGGCATTGGCGGCCTTGCTGTTCTTCTACGGCAAGGTGCTGTGCACGGATCTGCCCTGGCAGGGCATCAACGAAGACCAGAACCTGGGCATCGCCATCACCCGCCGTGCGCTGGAAGCCCCGCTGCGCGCCATCGTGGCCAACGCCGGTGAAGAACCGAGCGTGATCGTGGCCAACGTCAAGGCCGGCGAAGGCAGCTACGGCTACAACGCCGCCACCGGCGAGTTCGGCGACATGATCGCCATGGGCATCCTGGACCCGACCAAGGTGACCCGCTCGGCCCTGCAGCACGCCGCTTCCGTCGCCGGCCTTGCGATCACGACCGAAGTGGTCGTGGCCGAAGTGCCGAAGAAGGAAGAGCCGGCCATGCCGGGTGCTGGCGGTATGGGCGGCATGGGCGGCATGGATTTCTGATCCGGTTGGCCCGGTCGTCAGGGAACCGGACCGCGCCAGCGCGGTCCGATCCCGGCAACGACCCGACATCAAGGCCCCAAGGACGGGGCCGGAGCCCGGCAGCGATGCCGGGCTTTTTGTTGTGCCCGCGCCGCGGCAATGTCTGACGCGAAGATCAGAACGCACCGATACGAACGTGCGAACACAGGCGCAACACTGAGCAGCCGTCCCCGCACCGGAGCGCTGCGTGCCGCGCCTCGCCACATCCCGGCGGCAAGCCGCGGGATGCGCGCCACTGCCGTCCGCCCACACCGGTTCGCGGTACGCGCGCCACGCGCCCGAGCGCACGCTGCTGTACGCGTTGGTAGAGGCGCACTACCCGGACTTCATTGCACGGATCGAAGCGGAGGGCCGCTCGCTGCCCGGGTATGTCCGCGAGGCGTTCGATGCCTACCTGCGTTGCGGCGTACTCGAGCACGGCTTCCTGCGGGTGGTGTGCGAGCACTGCCGTGCAGAGAGGCTGGTGGCCTTCTCCTGCAAGAAGCGCGGGTTCTGCCCGAGTTGCGGCGCGCGACGCATGGCCGAGAGTGCGCGGCACCTGGTCGAGGAGGTGTTCGGCCCGCGGCCTGTGCGGCAATGGGTGCTGAGCTTTCCGTACCCCTTGCGTTTCCTGTTCGCCAGCAAGCCAGAAGCCATTGGCCCGGTGCTGGGCATCGTGCAGCGCGTGATCGCCGGCTGGTTGGCCGATCAAGCCGGCATCGACCGCGCCAGCGCCCAGTGCGGCGCGGTGACGCTGATCCAGCGTTTCGGCAGCGCGCTGAACCTGAACATCCACTTCCACATGCTGTGGCTCGACGGCGTGTACGTGGAAGCCACCGAGCTGCCGCGGCGCGAACTGCGCCTGCACCGCGCCCGTGCGCCCACCACCGCGCAGTTGACCCAGCTGGCAGCTACCATCGCGCACCGGGTGTGTCGGCACCTGACGCGCAAAGGCTGGCTCGAAGGGGAGGGCGAATCGGCCTTCCTGGCAGACAGCGCTGCAGGCGACGACAGCATGGATGGGCTGCGGATGAGTTCGATCACCTACCGCATCGCCACCGGCCGCGACGCTGGCTGCAAGGTCGTCACGCTGCAAACGCTGCCCGGTGACGCCGGTTCGCTGGAGGGCGAAGCCGGCAAGGTCGGCGGCTTCTCACTGCATGCCGGCGTGGCGGCCGAAGCACACGAAAGCCACAAGCTGGAAAAGCTGTGCCGCTACATCACGCGCCCGGCGATCAGCGAGAAGCGGCTGTCGATAGCGCTCCAGGGCAGGGTGCGTTACCAGCTCAAGACCCCGTGGCGCAATGGCACCACGCATGTGGAATGGGATCCGGTGGATTTCATCGCCAAGCTGGCGGCGCTGGTCCCGCCACCTCGCGCGCATCTCACCCGCTTCCACGGCGTATTCGCCCCGAATGCAAACCTGCGTGCGCAGCTGACGCCCTCGGGGCGCGGCAAGCGGCCTGCGGGCGATGCGGCGCCAGTGGACGTCAGCGCCCACGACGCGCCGCGCAGCCCCGAGGAGAAGCGCCGTGCGATGAGCTGGGCGCAACGGCTCAAGCGGGTCTTTTCCATCGACGTCACCGCCTGCGTCCACTGCGGTGGCACCGTGCGGATCGTCGCCAGCATCGAGGAACCCACCGCCATCCGCGCCATCCTCGCCCACTTCGAGAAGCACGGCGCGCGGGAAGAAGCGCACTACAGGCCCGCAGCGCGCGCGCCGCCAGTGCAAGCCGCGTGACGATCTGCCGGCTGCACAGCCGACGGCGAAACCGGAATCCGAGCCGATGCGGCCACGATCCGCAGGGCGGCGCTCGGCCCGCTGTCGGGAATCAGCGAAGCATGGCTGCTGACAACGCCGCTGCGTGGCCCCGCGATGCCGAAATCCCACTCACAGACGTCCGATCCGTGCCCAAAACGGGGCTTGCGCGACCGCCGCCTACCCAGCAGACTGCCCGAAAAGGGCGTTTGAACTTCCTATACGCAAGGAACGTCTCGCCTGCCAAATCGGGCCATGTGACGGCTGACCGCTTGGCGAGCGGATGCCGTTCCGGTAGCACCGCCAAGAGCGGTTCGGTCCATGTGCGACGGGAATGGCAGTCGGGTGGTTGGGGCGTGCCCGCGACGAACGCCACGTCCAACCTGCCGGCGCGAAGCTGCACCACCGCTTCACGGGCCGGGCCTTCGGCGATCTCGACTTCAACATCGGGGTAATCCTTGCGGTATTGGCCGATCAGCTTTGCGAGGAAGCTATGCGGAATCAGGGCATGGATACCGATACGAAGCCGGCCGCTTTCTCCGGCTGCCGCCATGCCGGCGGTTTTCACCGCATGGTCGAGTTGGTCAATACCTACGGCTATCCGCTCGACGAAATGGCGTCCGGCCTCGGTCAGCCGAACGCCGCGCGCATGACGCTCGAACAAGAGGATGCCGAGGTCTTCTTCCAGTGCCTTCACGCGGGCGCTGACGCTGGACTGTGCAACGCCGAGCGCGTTGGCGGCGTGACGGAAGTTGAGATATTCGGCGACAGCGAGAGTGTGAACTAAGGTCATCATTGGCACTCGCCCCGAAAGGAGATGATTGCTCAACAGATTTAATCCGTCATTTCTCCTAAGTCTACGCATGCCAAATCGCCATGACTAAATCACAATGAAGTTGCGAATGGTCTGCGTAGTATTGGCAGACATATTAAATAGAGGATCGCGCCGACAATCCAAACCCAACCGTTCCATGCCCCGGCGGTGGCAGAATAGAGTGCTGTGAAGCCAAGCGGTCCTGCGATAGAGCTTAGATTGGTGAGGCTCGTTAGCGTTCCTTGCAAAGCCCCTTGCTTGTTACTGCTGACATTGTTTGAGAGCATTGCCTGCAAGGCCGGCATGCCAACACCCCCGGCGGCAAGCAGCAACAGAATCGGGAACACCATCCATCCCTGCGTGGCAAAAGCCAGAAGAACGAAGCCAGTCGCATCCGCAGCCATGCCAAACAGCAGCGTGCGCCGCTCTCCAAGCCGGCTTGAAAGCGGGCCGGTAACAAACGCTTGGAAGATCGCATGTGTTGCCCCAAACGCCGCGAGCGACAAACCAACGGTCGCGGTGTTCCACTGAAAACGGTCCTCGCCATATATGACCCATAGGGCTGCAGGCACTTGGCCGATCAGTTGAATAATGAAGAAAACTGCGAAAAGCGCACCTAGCCCGCGCAATGCATCATCCAGCCGTAACAGAACGAATGGTTTGATGCGAACCGGCTTTCCGGTCCCGCCATGGCTGTGATGAGTCTCCTTGAGGAAAATGCAGGCAAGCAGGAACGCGAACCCGTTGAGAAGGGCGGCGGCGATAAACGGTGCATGAGCAGAGATACCACCGAGCATGCCACCAAGTGCTGGCCCGGCAATCATGCCCGCCCCATAACAGGCCCCCATGTAGCCGAACCAGCGTGCGCGAGAACCTTCCCCCGTCGAATCGGCAATGGTTGAGGCTGCTACAGCTCCGGTTGCGCCCGTGACGCCGGACACGAGTCGGCCGATATAGAGCACCCATAAGACCGGCGCTGATGCCATAATCGTGTAATCGACTGCGGCTCCTGCAAGAGAAGCCAGAAGTACCGGACGCCGACCGTAAGAATCCGAAAGCTGTCCAAGCATGGGCGCGAAGACGACCTGCATCAATGCATAGAGCGACAGCAAGGCACCATAGTGTCCAGCGACCTGCTCTGCTGGCACAAGCTCACGCAGAAGCGTCGGAAGGACGGGCATGATGAGGCCGAGACCCATGGCGTCAAGACCCACGATCAGCAGGGCAATGATGGCAGAGCTGCGCACCTGAAACTCCAGCGCCGCTCAATGGAGCGACTTTATCAACGATAAGGAGATGGACATATAACTTATCGGTGATAAATTGTCAAGCACTGGCGAAGGAACGTGAATGACCAAACTGGACAAGGGCACCGTGATCGCGGCGGCGCTAGAGCTGTTGAACGAGGTTGGCATGGACAGCCTGACGACGCGGAAGCTCGCTGAACGCCTCAAGGTTCAGCAGCCTGCGCTTTACTGGCATTTCCAGAACAAGCGAGCGCTGCTTGATGCGCTCGCCGAGGCGATGCTGGCGGAACGCCATACCCGCTCGCTACCCGAAGAGAATGAGGACTGGCGGGTGTTCCTGAAAGAGAATGCCCTGAGCTTCAGAACGGCGTTGCTCTCTTATCGGGACGGCGCGCGTATCCATGCCGGCACTCGACCGAGGCGTTGTTGCACAAATGCCGGTCGCAGCTGAGGTAGGCTCGGGAGATGAGAGAGACGAGCTGGGGTCGGGTTAAGTACCGCACAACGAACTGGAAGGCTTACAACGCAGCGTTGAAGGCGCGAGGTGAGCTGACCATTTGGCTCGATAGGGATATGCAGTGGCTAGCTCGGCCCACGGGCAAGCGTGGTCGTTGCCAGAAGTTCTCAGATGCGGCCATCCAGTTTTGCCTGACCATCAAGTGCTTGTTTGGCCAGCCCTTGCGCCAGACACTGGGCCTGGTTGAGTCGCTATTGGGTATGGCAGGCCTGCATTGGCCAGTGCCCGACTACAGCACGGTGTGTCGCAGGCAAAAGAGCTTGGATGTGCAGGTGCGCTACCGTGCAAGTGACAAAGGCTTGCACATGCTGGCCGACTCCACGGGCATCAAGTTCTTGGGCGAAGGTGAGTGGAAAACCAAAAAGCACGGTGCCGAGAGCCGCCGCCAGTGGCGCAAGGTGCATCTGGGTATTGATGCCCAGACACTGCAGATTCGGGCCATCGCAGTAACAACCAATGAAGTGGGCGACTCGCCCATGGCAGCAGACCTGCTAGGTCAAATTCCAAGCAATGAAGAGATAGCTAGCTTTACCGGTGATGGGGCGTACGACACGCAGGATGTACATAAGGCGTGCTACCTGCGGGGAGCCATTCCAATCATCCCGCCGCGCAAAGGAGCGAAGCTGCGCAAAGGGCTGGCATTTGCTCACCGCAATGAAGCGGTCAAGGCGTGTAGGCAGTTGGGGCGGGCTATCTGGAAACGCTGGAGCGGCTACCACCGAAGGTCACTGGTGGAGACCAAGATGAATTGCTTCAAGCGACTCGGCGAGAAGGTCATGGCCAGGACGTTTGAGCGCCAGGTGACCGAGCTGCACATCCGAGCTTCAATCCTCAATCAATTTACCGCTCTGGGCACGCCCCAGACAGTCGCTGCTGCGTAAATCTATTTGGGATTGGGGATGCCTTGGCCTATGGCCGATTTATGCAACAAAGCCCTCGACCGACAGAACCGAATTTTGGCACCGCCGAGACGCAAATACGCTTTCTCTGCGCGGAGGGCTTTTGTCCGAAGCGCGCCGTTTGGGCGCTCCGGGCGGTCAGTCACTATGTGGTCGGTTCCGTTCTCGAGCAGCAGGCATCTGATGCCGATGAGAGAGTTCCGGACAGGCCAGATGTGTCCGAGCAAGCACCGTCGTCCTTCCTGCACGATCTGTTTCACGAGTTGGAAACAGACGGCATGGATGCTGCGTTCAACTTCGGACTCGACAGCCTCATCGCTGGTTTCGAGCGGCTGCGTTCATCTACAACAGATTAGAGGCTTATGCCCCTTTGCCGCCCCAACTGCCACGACACCGATCCGCTTTGCACGATGCCCATGACCTCACGGCCGAGCTGGCGGTCGATGACCGGCCGCCACGGGACAAGGGAAATGAGCGGTATCTTGCCAGACAGGATACCGCCATTCACGAGGTTTCGAAGATTATTGCGCCGCATCGGAGCGGGCTTGCTTCCAGTCGTCGGCTAGACGACTGGCGACTTCTCGGTGGCAGCATCACGGGATCGAAGGAGCGCCAGCCCCAACGACACCAGCACTGCCATTGCCGTGGCGTAACAAATCACGGGCCACGCTGTATCGCCGTTTAACAGCGTCACCGCCAATGTCCCGACGATACTGACTATCAGGCTTTGGATGCAGAAGTAGAACGCAACCGCTGATCCAGCGATGTCGTCGAACTGCGCAAGTGCGCCGTTGGCGGTAACGGACACCGTGAAGACAATGCCGACCGCGACAACCCACATCGGCAGGATGAAGCTGAAAAATGACGGCGATCCGAAAAGTTGGCCGATCCCCAACAGGATCGCGCCGGAAACGAGCAACGCCATCCCGCGCGCTACGCATCCCGCGATACCCCATTTGGCAACGAAGGACTTTGCGAAGCGGGTTGTCGTGACCATGACCAGCGCGACAGTCGCGAAGGCCAAGCTAAATCCGATCTCGGAATAGCCGGCTTGGCCTATGAGAACACGGGGGGCTGTCGAGAAGAAAACGAAGAATGTGCCCATGCCGGCACTAAATCCGACCGTGTAAACCCAAAAGGCCGGACTCGCGAAGATCGGCAAAACAGATCGTTGCGTTCTGGCCTGATCCAACGGTCGGGTTTCATGCCACCTGAAACTGGCGTTTAAGAGTGCGAGCGAAGCCAGTGCAGCCAGTGTGATGAAGATCGCCTGCCATCCCCAAAACTCGCCGATCAGCGCACCGGCTATAGGGCCGAGCGCAGGCACGAACGCCAGCATCGAACTGAAAAGGCCGTAGATGACGGCACCTTCGGGACGATTGGCATATACGTCGCGCACGGTCGCGAAGGTGGCCACCAGTATGGCCGATGCTCCAACAGCCTGAACCAGACGAAACGCAACAAAGGCTAATGCAGTTGAAGAACAAGCCGCTCCCAGAGACGCAGCAACGAAAGCCGTTGCGCCTACAAGCAGGATCGGCCGTCGCCCGACGCGATCGGAGAGTGGCCCAAAGATCACTTGGCCCACACCGAGCATCACCATGTAGAGGCTCAACGTGAGTTGGATTATGGATGGAGTCGTGTTCAGGACGCCCGGCATCGCCGGAACGACTGGAAGATAAATATCCATCGCCAGCGAGGCGAGGATGTCGAAGGGAGCCATAAGCAGCAAGGCTGCCGGCAGCGTATAGGCCCACGCGGGGCGTGTGGTGGTCATGACGAATCAACCGCTCGATTAAGGATACCGGGCAGCGTCTGCTCGTCAGCAATCAGATGGGATTGGTCTTACAGAGCGCCGCAACAACAATTCTGATGTTGCGGCTTACTTGTCTGCGTTCTTGGAAGTGCTCATCTGCTGACTATCTCATGATTAAATTTGAATCGTAACAACTTTCAAGCAACTCTGCAAGGAGCCTTATTGTGCGCCCAACGCCGGAGTTAAGCCGCCGCGCGTAGCGCGGTCGGCTTGAACGAATTGTTAGACATCATTTACCAACTGACTTGATGATCTCGCCTTTCACAAAGCGAATAAATTCTTCCAAGTGATCTGCGCGTGAGGCCAAGTGATCTTCTTTTTGTCCCAGATAAGCTTGCTTAGCTTCAAGTAAGACGGGCTGATACTGGGCAGGTAGGCGTTTTATTGCCCAGTCGGCAGCGACATCCTTCGGCGCGATTTTGCCGGTTATTGCGCTGTACCAAATGCGGGACAACGTAAGCACTACATTTCGCTCATCGCCGGCCCAGTCGGGCTGCGAGTTCCATAGCTTCAAGGTTTCCCTCAGCGCCTCGAATAGATCCTGTTCAGGAACCGGGTCAAAGAATTCCTCCGCTGCCGGACCTACCAAGGCAACGCTATGTTCTCTTGCTTTTGTAAGCAGGATAGCTAGATCAATGTCGATCATGGCTGGCTCGAAGATACCCGCAAGAATGTCATTGCGCTGCCATTCTCCAAATTGCAGCTCGCGCTTAGCCGGATAACGCCACGGGATGATGTCGTCATGCACGACAAGGGTGACTTCTATAGCGCGGAGCGTCTCGCTCTCGCCAGGGAAAGCCGAAGCCTCCATAAGGTCATTGAGCAATGCTCGCCGCGTCGTTTCATCAAGCTTTACGGCCACAGTAACCAACAAATCAATATCGCTGTATGGCTTCAGGCCGCCATCCACTGCGGAGCCGTACAAATGCACGGCCAGCAACGTTGATTCCAGATGGCGCTCAATGACGCTTAGCACCTCTGATAGTTGGTTCGAAATTTCGATGGTCACCGCTACCCTCATGATGTCTAACGTTTGACATGAGGGGCGGCCAAGGGCGCCAGCCCTTGGACGTCCCCCTCGATGGAAGGGTTAGGCAACACTGCGTGTTCGCTCGAATGCCTGGCGTGTTTGAACCATGTACACGGCTGGACCATCTGGGGTGGTTACGGTACCTTGCCTCTCAAACCCCGCTTTCTCGTAGCATCGGATCGCTCGCAAGTTGCTCGGCGACGGGTCCGTTTGGATCTTGGTGACCTCGGGATCATTGAACAGCAACTCAACCAGAGCTCGAACCAGCTTGGTTCCCAAGCCTTTGCCCAGTTGTGATGCATTCGCCAGTGACTGGTCTATTCCGCGTACTCCTGGATCGGTTTCTTCTTCCCACCATCCGTCCCCGCTTCCAAGAGCAACGTACGACTGGGCATACCCAATCGGCTCTCCATTCAGCATTGCAATGTATGGAGTGACGGACTCTTGCGCTAAAACGCTTGGCAAGTACTGTTCCTGTACGTCAGCAAGTGTCGGGCGTGCTTCTTCTCCGCCCCACCACTCGACGATATGAGATCGATTTAGCCACTCATAGAGCATCGCAAGGTCATGCTCAGTCATGAGGCGCAGTGTGACGGAATCGTTGCTGTTGGTCACGATGCTGTACTTTGTGATGCCTAACTTTGTTTTAGGGCGACTGCCCTGCTGCGTAACATCGTTGCTGCTCCATAACATCAAACATCGACCCACGGCGTAACGCGCTTGCTGCTTGGATGCCCGAGGCATAGACTGTACAAAAAAACAGTCATAACAAGCCATGAAAACCGCCACTGCGCCGTTACCACCGCTGCGTTCGGTCAAGGTTCTGGACCAGTTGCGTGAGCGCATACGCTACTTGCATTACAGTTTACGAACCGAACAGGCTTATGTCAACTGGGTTCGTGCCTTCATCCGTTTCCACGGTGTGCGTCACCCGGCAACCTTGGGCAGCAGCGAAGTCGAGGCATTTCTGTCCTGGCTGGCGAACGAGCGCAAGGTTTCGGTCTCCACGCATCGTCAGGCATTGGCGGCCTTGCTGTTCTTCTACGGCAAGGTGCTGTGCACGGATCTGCCCTGGCTTCAGGAGATCGGAAGACCTCGGCCGTCGCGGCGCTTGCCGGTGGTGCTGACCCCGGATGAAGTGGTTCGCATCCTCGGTTTTCTGGAAGGCGAGCATCGTTTGTTCGCCCAGCTTCTGTATGGAACGGGCATGCGGATCAGTGAGGGTTTGCAACTGCGGGTCAAGGATCTGGATTTCGATCACGGCACGATCATCGTGCGGGAGGGCAAGGGCTCCAAGGATCGGGCCTTGATGTTACCCGAGAGCTTGGCACCCAGCCTGCGCGAGCAGCTGTCGCGTGCACGGGCATGGTGGCTGAAGGACCAGGCCGAGGGCCGCAGCGGCGTTGCGCTTCCCGACGCCCTTGAGCGGAAGTATCCGCGCGCCGGGCATTCCTGGCCGTGGTTCTGGGTTTTTGCGCAGCACACGCATTCGACCGATCCACGGAGCGGTGTCGTGCGTCGCCATCACATGTATGACCAGACCTTTCAGCGCGCCTTCAAACGTGCCGTAGAAGGCACTGTTGCAAAGTTAGCGATGAGGCAGCCTTTTGTCTTATTCAAAGGCCTTACATTTCAAAAACTCTGCTTACCAGGCGCATTTCGCCCAGGGGATCACCATAATAAAATGCTGAGGCCTGGCCTTTGCGTAGTGCACGCATCACCTCAATACCTTTGATGGTGGCGTAAGCCGTCTTCATGGATTTAAATCCCAGCGTGGCGCCGATTATCCGTTTCAGTTTGCCATGATCGCATTCAATCACGTTGTTCCGGTACTTAATCTGTCGGTGTTCAACGTCAGACGGGCACCGGCCTTCGCGTTTGAGCAGAGCAAGCGCGCGACCATAGGCGGGCGCTTTATCCGTGTTGATGAATCGCGGGATCTGCCACTTCTTCACGTTGTTGAGGATTTTACCCAGAAACCGGTATGCAGCTTTGCTGTTACGACGGGAGGAGAGATAAAAATCGACAGTGCGGCCCCGGCTGTCGACGGCCCGGTACAGATACGCCCAGCGGCCATTGACCTTCACGTAGGTTTCATCCATGTGCCACGGGCAAAGATCGGAAGGGTTACGCCAGTACCAGCGCAGCCGTTTTTCCATTTCAGGCGCATAACGCTGAACCCAGCGGTAAATCGTGGAGTGATCGACATTCACTCCGCGTTCAGCCAGCATCTCCTGCAGCTCACGGTAACTGATGCCGTATTTGCAGTACCAGCGTACGGCCCACAGAATGATGTCACGCTGAAAATGCCGGCCTTTGAATGGGTTCATGTGCAGCTCCATCAGCAAAAGGGGATGATAAGTTTATCACCACCGACTATTTGCAACAGTGCCTCAGCAATCATATTTTTAAATTATATAACTCCCAACTGAGCTTTTGCTCCAACGATAAGGCTTTCATTTTGAGTTTCTAAGGCAAATAAACCATACATCAAAGGAGAGGCCGCTGCTCTTTCTAAAGTCTGTTCATATAGTTTATTCCAAACTTTACCCCCTAGTTTTTCATACTCGATGATTAGAGTTTTGAGGCTTTCTTCTCCAAACAAAGTTACATGCCCAGCAAAATCAATCGCTGGGTCATCTATATGGGCTGTTGACCAATCAATAACGCCTGAAACAGCTCCATCCTTTGAAGCTAGTACATGCCCAGCATATAAATCGCCATGTATAAATTGGGTGAAATCTGCCCATAGAACATCATTATCCAACCATTTTCTGTAGCGGGTTTCCAATTGCTCACTTATACCAATTTCAGATTTTACTAACTGCAAATTGTTTGCTATTTCAGGTCTTAAATCTGAAGGTTTCATAATTTTCAAATCATTTTCCCGAACTTCTTTTTCAGGAATACTATGGATTTCAAATAAGGTTTTTGCCAAAGATGTTATGTATTTCGGGCTATCTTTGTCCATATTCCAAATTATTTCATAGGTTTCAGCATCCAAATTTAAAACAGGATTATCTTTAAGTATGGGATAAGCCACTAATTCTGTAGATGAAATTCTCCAATCAGGAACCTCTACAGAAAGATGTTTTTTTACCAATTCTAAAATGCGTTTTTCTTTCTTGATTTGTTCCCTCATGCCATCACGACGAGGAATACGCAGCAACCATTGTTGCCCCTTTGTATCAAGAGCAAAAACGACCTTAAAATCAATGCCCATTTCATTGAAATTCATTTTGTCCGTAAGCAACAAGCCGTGTGCTTCAGCAAGTGATTGAATATCTTGAATTGTCATTTTTAATTTCCTTTAAAGAGTTCAATAATTAATGTTCGGATTAGATTGGCTATCATTAACAATCTCTCTCAAAAGTCTTGATGATTTTGTGGTCTTTGATCTCGTAGATAATGTCAGCAATATTATCGACCAATTGCTTGTCATGAGATACGAAGATAATAGTTCCTGCATAGGACTTCATCATTGTTTCTAATGCGGCAATACTTTTTAGGTCAAGATAGTTTCCTGGTTCATCCATAAGCAAAATATTATATTTTCCTAAAAGCATTTTGGATAAAAGCAGTTTGATGATTTCACCTCCCGATAAGTCGGATAAGTTTTTTTGAATATCATTCGCTCCGATCCCCATTGAAGCCAATACTGCACGAATTTCCGCAACTGTGTACTCGCACTCTTCCTGCATAAAGGAGAGCACAGATTTATGCGTGTTAAATTTATATCCTGTTTGTGTAAAGTAGCCAATTTCAGCTTTTGGAGATATGGTTAATCCATCAGCACGTTCTGATATCATTTTTAACAAGGACGTTTTCCCTGTTCCATTCGATCCAGTTATAGCGACTTTAGCGCCAAGCGGTATTATAAAGTTAGCGTCATCAAAGATAGTACGGCTACCAAATTTTAAGCTCAGACCATCTGCCGTAATCGGGAACTTATTGTGCAGTTCTAGGGCTGAACTTTGACGAAAACGAATAGAACGCAAATGCTCTGGTGCTTGAATATCTTCTAATGCAGCCAAACGCTTTTCCATACTCTTAGCTGCCTGATACAGTTTTCTTTGCTTGGTGCCAGTCATTTTTGCATGCCCAAGTCGTCCAGCACTTTCGGTAGAGTTTTTGGATTTTTCTCCTTTTTTCTTATTGTCTAATCGATTAGCTTGCTGGCGTTTTTCTTGCACAGCAGATTCTAATCGCTCCCGTTCCTTCATCATCAGCTCATATTCTACGGCTTGGTGTTGTCGCTCTTCTTCTTTTTGACGCAAGTAATCCGAGTAACCACCCCAATATTCCGTAATTTTACCGTCTTTTAACTCCCATATCTTGTCTACAACCATATCAAGAAAATATCGGTCATGACTGATAACAAGTAATGCTCCATCAAATGCTTTAAGTTGACCAATAAGTAGATCTATTCCATTGAGATCAAGGTGGCTGGTTGGTTCATCCGCTAGAATGCCATGTACTTGTTGGGAAAATGCGGCAGCAATTTTTGCACGAGTTTCCTCTCCGCCACTCATTGTGTCGTTTTGTACATTGGAAACACCAAGGCGAGATAACATTGCCCGGTCTTCGACCGTTTCTATTTCGATTCCGCCCAGTTGGCTGATATGTGCAAAATCACCAAAACGCTGTAATGTCGCTTCGGCTAAAACAATTTCGCCATTAAGTACTTTGAGTAAACTACTCTTTCCTGCTCCGTTATCACCCACAAGACCAATACGGTCATAAGAGTGAATTTCCAATTCATCAATATCCAAAACATCACGCCCAGCATAATCCAAGCGTATGTTTCTCGCTTTAATAATTAAACTCATTTTTATTTACTCCTGTTTAGCTCTTGAAATTTTTTATGCAGCAAACAGGATTTAGGTGAAAACAAAAGCTAGCATCACAGTGTCCTCCCAAAAAAAAAGCTATTCATCCACAGGGTGGACAAATAGCTAGTCAATTAAGTTATAACTGGAAACTATGCACTAAAAGCATACTTATAAATTAAGCATACTTTTACTTTATATATCCGCATATATTCTTAAAGACACAACAAAAGCCCACCATTATAAAATAGTGTCACTATGCAAATAGTTGTGTCTTAACGAATGCGGATAGAATGCATAAACTTACCTAAAAAATAAAATTCAGTTTTATGATAACTTTACTGTTAAAAGAAGTCTAGACAACCTTGTTTTATGCTTGGATATAAGGCTTATTTTAGGCACTGTTGCAAAGTTAGCGATGAGGCAGCCTTTTGTCTTATTCAAAGGCCTTACATTTCAAAAACTCTGCTTACCAGGCGCATTTCGCCCAGGGGATCACCATAATAAAATGCTGAGGCCTGGCCTTTGCGTAGTGCACGCATCACCTCAATACCTTTGATGGTGGCGTAAGCCGTCTTCATGGATTTAAATCCCAGCGTGGCGCCGATTATCCGTTTCAGTTTGCCATGATCGCATTCAATCACGTTGTTCCGGTACTTAATCTGTCGGTGTTCAACGTCAGACGGGCACCGGCCTTCGCGTTTGAGCAGAGCAAGCGCGCGACCATAGGCGGGCGCTTTATCCGTGTTGATGAATCGCGGGATCTGCCACTTCTTCACGTTGTTGAGGATTTTACCCAGAAACCGGTATGCAGCTTTGCTGTTACGACGGGAGGAGAGATAAAAATCGACAGTGCGGCCCCGGCTGTCGACGGCCCGGTACAGATACGCCCAGCGGCCATTGACCTTCACGTAGGTTTCATCCATGTGCCACGGGCAAAGATCGGAAGGGTTACGCCAGTACCAGCGCAGCCGTTTTTCCATTTCAGGCGCATAACGCTGAACCCAGCGGTAAATCGTGGAGTGATCGACATTCACTCCGCGTTCAGCCAGCATCTCCTGCAGCTCACGGTAACTGATGCCGTATTTGCAGTACCAGCGTACGGCCCACAGAATGATGTCACGCTGAAAATGCCGGCCTTTGAATGGGTTCATGTGCAGCTCCATCAGCAAAAGGGGATGATAAGTTTATCACCACCGACTATTTGCAACAGTGCCTTCATGCGGGTAGTCACCTCTGCCAAAGCATCAAACTGTCGTAACAGCTCACGGTGCTGTAAAGTCGTTCGTTGGTATCTCCTAAGCACTGCCGCATGGTCAGCACCTTCAAAGCGGTCAAGTTTTCGTTGAACGTCTTGCAGTTCAACAGCCAACTGCTCGCGCACTTGTAACCTACCATCCAGTTCACGCATCTGCGCCCGTGCAGCCAAGAAGGCGCGCTTAGACTCATCAAAAGCAGCTTGCTGAGTCTGCGTACCAGCCGCATCGTCAATTACCTTTAAAAGAGCCTGCTGGCTGTTTCCAGCCAACGCTGCGATCTGACCTTGGCTGAAAAGACGCACCGGAAAGCGTTGATCTGTTACAGCCTGGCTAGCCGATGGCTTGAGACTGGCTGTTACGTCATCCCATTCTTCCACCATATGGCATTTGCCATCCTGTCTCCAGCTCAAACGATAGGGTGTTCCATCGCGCTGTACGTTTACGCTGATGGCCGTTTCCGGTAGCAATCCGCCTTCGTCATTGCGAGACTTGGCAACCCGGTTGAAACGGCTAAAGGTCAAACCAGCCTCGGAACTTGGCGTCAAGTCCTTTTCACGCCGAAATGCTAAGCGCAGAGCATGGACGATGGTCGATTTTCCAGTGCCACGTCCACCAACTATGGCATTGAAGTACGGGTTAAGCAGCAAACTGGCAGGACTCTTACCGCGACCCATATAGCGTGCTTCACGTATTTCTATCGACTCAATGAAATGCTCTGGTTTGTTGAAGGGAGTAAAACCTCTTCTTTCATCGCTTCGCTTAACAGAGACATCCTGCCCATCAAGTAACGAAAGGCGCAAACCTTCCAGGCTTGGCTGAGCCATTTTGATCCACGTGTAGCGTGAACCAGGCACAGCCGTGCCTTGAAAACTGTGGCAATCACTTCCGACAACACTGGCGAAACTCAGTTTCAATTCGTCTAGTACCTTTGGCTTAGGGCTAGTATGTGAAGTCCACTCAAGTGCCAAAATACCTTTCTCTTGCAAGACCTGCTTTACCGTTAAGGAAATCCTGCAAAACCCTCCGCAATGTTTGGTACATGTCAGCATGCAATGGCATCCTCACAGGCCATGAAACAAAGCAGCCTTGACCTGAATCTGAGTACCAAGAAGACCCGCAAACAGGAACTTCTGGCCCAGATGGATCTGGTGGTTCCCTGGGCTGCGTTGGTCGAGCTCATCACCCCGTATTACCCCGAAGGCAAGAACGGTCGCCCACCCTTTGCACTGGAGACCATGCTGCGCATCCACTGCATGCAACAGTGGTTCACCTTGTCGGATCTGGCGATGGAAGAGGCCTTCTTTGACACCCCGATCTACCGGGAGTTTGCCCAGCTCGATGCCCATGGACGAATACCGGATGAGAGCACCATCCTGAGGTTTCGCCACCGGCTGGAGAAACACAGGCTGGCCGATCAGATTCTGGCCACCGTCAACGAACTGTTGGCAGCGCAGGGCTTGCTGCTCAAGGCAGGCACTGCGGTGGATGCCACCTTGATTGCAGCGCCCAGCTCCACCAAGAACAAGGACAGAAAGCGCGATCCAGAGATGCATTCGAGCCAAAAGGGCAATGAGTGGCACTTTGGCATGAAGGCCCACATTGGTGTGGACGCAGACTCGGGCCTGGTGCATACGGTGCGCGGTACCTCGGGCAACGTCTCTGACGTCGTCGAGGGCAACAGTTTGCTGCATGGTCAGGAGACAGACGCCTTTGGTGATGCGGGCTACCAAGGCGTGCACAAGCGCCCCGATGCCAGGAAGGATGTCACCTGGCATGTGGCGATGCGCCCAGGCAAGCGCAAAGAGCTGGACAAGGAAAACAACCCCATAGACGCACTCATAGACCAGGTGGAGAAGATCAAGGCCAGCATCCGGGCCAAGGTGGAGCATCCCTTTCGGGTGATCAAGCGGCAGTTTGGATACACGAAGGTGCGCTACCGAGGTTTGAAGAAGAACACGCTGCAGCTCAAGACGCTGTTTGCGCTGTCCAATCTGTGGATGGTGCGCCACCAATTGCTGGGGGTGCAGGGATGAGTGCGCCCGCAAACAGCCGTGCAGCCGCTGCGGCTGCGCAAGTGGCCCCCACAAGGGGCACCAAACAAGGCGGAACCGCTGGAAAGACGGTCTCCATTGCGCCAGATGAAAAACTCAGTCTCGTAGCACGCGCGAAACCGAGTTGTTCAGGACATCCTTAGCAAAAACGAATACGGCGGGACATGGTGCACCTCGAAAATGAGAGCGAGTAACGCAGGAGGAGTAAAGGCTGGCGAGTGTATGGGCTTGCAGGCCCGGTTGCCAAGCAACTGGTCGCAAGCTGTTGCACAAAGCACACGGATCGCTTTCACAGAGATGAAACACGGCCTGGTTACAAATTCAGGGTTTTCTTTCTGCACCTGCCCAACTCTCCATGACATCTGCAAAATCCTTGCGCCAACCTCTTCTGGTTTCCCTGATCGCTGCCGCCGCCCTGGCCGCCTGCGGTGGTGATGACAACAACACAACAAATATCCCCCCAGCTCCCTCACCAGAAGTCCCGGCACCAACACCCGCACCTGGGCCAACACCGGCTCCTGAACCGGCTCCCGAGCCCGAAAAAACACCCGTCAGCCTGACGCTGGAGAAAATCGGCAGCTATCAATCGGGCATCTTCTTGCAAAGTGCTGCGGAAATCACGGCGTTCGATCCCGTCACCAAACGCGGCTTTGTCGTCAATGCGCAAAAAGGCGCTTTGGATGTGCTGGACATGAGTAACCCCAGCGCGCCGCGCATGGTGGCCAGTCTGGACGCCACCAAGCTCTCGCTGGGTGCGGGCGCCTCCATCAACAGCGTGGCCGTGCATGGCGGTCTGGTTGCCGCAGCCGTGCAGGCATCGCTCAAGACAGACAAGGGCATGGTCGTCATCTATGACGCAGACAAGCTCAGCGTGATTGCCGAGGTGCCAGTGGGCGCCCTGCCCGATATGCTGACCTTCACGCCCGACGGCAAAACCCTTCTCGTCGCCAACGAGGGCGAACCCAGCGACGACTACCAGATCGACCCCGAAGGCTCCATCAGCGTGATTGACGTGAGCACGCCCGCAAAGCCGGTGGCGCGCACTGCCGACTTCAAGGCCTTCAACAGCCAGAAGGCACAGCTGCTGGCCAAAGGTGTGCGCATCTTTGGCCCCACGGCCGATGGCCAGGGCACGGCTGACGTCGCCAATGACCTGGAGCCCGAATACATCGCCGTGGCCCCCGACGGCAAGACGGCCTGGGTGACGCTGCAGGAAAACAATGCGCTGGCGATTGTGGACATTGCCAGCGCCAGCGTGACCGATGTGGTGGCACTGGGCTACAAAGATCACGGCGCCGCAGGCAACGAGCTGGATTTTTCGGACAAGGACGCAAAAATCAACATCTCCGCCGCCCCCGGCGTGTTTGGCATGTATCTGCCCGACTCCATCGCCGCTTATGAGGCCCGCGATGGTGCCACCTATCTGGTCACGGCCAATGAAGGCGATGCTCGCGACTGGGGCGACAGCACAACACTGGGCAAGGGCTATCTTGAAGAGATGCGCGTCAAGGATCTCGTTCGCCAGGTCAAGGGCTTCAAGGATGCGCCCGCCCATTTGGCGCAGCTAGGTATCGGAGCCTCTCTGAACGCAAACCAGTTTGGCTGGTGCGCCGCAACCGCCACCGACACAAAGGAGTGCGATGCCGACAGCAAACTGGGGCGTCTCAAAATCACCTGGACCATGGGCTACCAGACCGACAGCAGCGGCAACCCCGTCAAGGACACCAACGGCAACCTGACCTACGACAAGCTCTACGCCTATGGCGGGCGCTCCATCTCCATCTGGGACGCCAAGGGCCAACAGGTCTGGGACTCTGGCGCAGCCATTGAAAAATTCCTCGCCAGCCCCGAATGCAAGCTGGGCACCAAGCGTGACATTGCCTGCGCCACTTACTTCAATACCGGCCATGATGAAACCGCCCAGCTCGATGCGCGCAGCAGCGCCAAAGGCCCCGAACCCGAAGGCCTGACGGTGGGCCAGATCGGCGACAAGACGTTTGTCTTTGTGGGTCTTGAGCGCATGGGCGGCATTCTGGTGTTTGACATCACCGATCCCAAAGCCCCCAAGCAGATCGACTATCTGAACACCCGCGAAAACTGGACAGCTGTCTTCAGCAGCAAGTCCCCCTTGGTCGGTACCGCGCTCAGCGATGCGGGCGACCTCGGCCCCGAAGGCCTGCACTTCATTTCTGCCAAGCATTCGCCCAACGGCAAGCCCCTGCTGATGGTGGGCAACGAGGTCAGCGGAACCACGGCCATCTATCAGCTCAATCTGCAGTATTGAAGCCTGCACAAAGCAGTCACCTCCATGCCAAGCCCCGTAGCGACGGGGCTTTTTGCATTCCATGCAAGCAAGGGCAGCGCCCAGGGTTTCTCAATTCCGCAACAATACGCGCCAGCGGTCGGTGTACCGCCTATGGTTTTTTATTCGCTGCCGACCACGGTTGGCAGCCTACTAAACCGCCGTGTATCCGGACGGCGGTGGCTTCACGGACGGAACACTATGAACACTTCTATCGCTCGCCGTACGGCGCTGCGCGGCTTGGCCGTTGCTGCACTGGCTTCTTCCTCGCTGCTGTCCGCAGCCCATGCCGATACGCCCAAAGTGCTGCGCGTGTCTGCCATCCCCGACGAAGCGCCTACCGAGCTGCAGCGCAAGTTCAAGCCTCTGGGCGAATATCTGTCGCAGGCCACAGGCATGAAGGTGGTCTTCACCCCTGTGTCTGACTACGCCGCCGTGGTCGAGTCTCTGGCCACCCGCAAGCTGGACATGGCCTGGCTGGGCGGCTTTACCTATGTGCAGGCCAAGATCCGCACCCACGGCACGGCCATCCCTATCGTGCAACGTGCGGAAGACGCGGTCTTCACCAGCCAGTTCATCACGGCCGATCCCGCCATCCAATCGCTGGCCGATTTGAAGGGCAAGACTTTTGCCTTTGGCGCGCCCTCGTCCACCTCCGGCAGCCTGATGCCGCGCTTCTTTTTGCAGCAAGCGGGCCTGAACCCTGAGAAGGATTTCAAGACCGTGGCGTACTCGGGCGCACACGATGCGACCGTCGCCTTTGTGGCCGCTGGCAAAGCCGAAGCAGGCGTGCTCAACACCTCCGTGTGGGACAAGCTGGTCGAATCCAAGAAGGTGGACACCAGCAAGGTGCGCGTGTTTGCCACCACGCCTACCTACTTTGACTACAACTGGACGGTGCGCGGCGACCTGGACCCGGCCATCATCAAAAAGCTGACCGCCGCCTTCCTGGCGTTGGATCCAGCCAAGCCCGAGCACAAGGCCATCATGGACCTGCAGCGCGCCAGCAAGTTCATTGCGACCGAGTCCAAGAACTACGACGGCATTGAAGCGGCTGCCAAGTCTGCCGGCCTGCTGAAGTAAGACCTGCCAACACCACCCAGGCGCAAACCTTTGCTTGGCTGGGTGGTGTGAACCGCTCTCAAAACTTCAAGCCTTTTTGCCCTCTAGCGCGCTCCCAGTGCGCGCTAGCAGCTATTCATTTCAGAGTATTCGTCTCATGAGCTTCATGCTGGACGATGTGGGCCTGACCCACAGCAACGGCTTTACTGCCCTGTCCCATATCTCCTTGTCCGCCGCACAGGGCGAGTGCATTGCGCTCATCGGCCCTTCCGGCGCGGGCAAGACTTCGCTGCTGAGCACCATCGCCACCGCCTACCTGCCCACCGCAGGCCGCATGCAGGTGCTGGGCCACAGCGCATCTGCACAGACTGCGGCGCGTGATTTGAAAGCGCTGCGCAGCCGCATTGGCACCGTGCACCAGGCCGCGCCCATTCCGCTGCGCCAGCGCGTGGTGACTGCCGTGCTGGCGGGCCAGCTGGGCCAGTGGCCGCTGTGGAAGGCGCTGGCATCGCTGGCCTACCCGCAAGACATTCCCGGCGCACGCGATGCGCTGGCGCGGGTACAGCTGGACGATAAATTGTTTGCCCGCTGCGACCAGCTCTCTGGCGGCCAGTTGCAGCGCGTGGGCATTGCCCGCGTGCTCTACCAGCAGGCCCAGCTGGTGCTGGCAGATGAGCCCGTGTCGGCACTGGACCCTGCTCTGTCGCATGCCACCGTACAACTGCTGGTGCAAGAAGCCGCCGCGCGCAATGCCACGCTGGTGGCCAGCTTGCACGCCGTGGATTTGGCGCTGGCCAACTTCAGCCGCATCGTCGGCATACGCGATGGCCGCGTAGCGTTTGACTTGCCTGCCGCGCAGGTCAGCGATGCGCAGTTGCAAGCCTTGTATGCCAGCTCCGACGGCGCAATCGTGCCATTGCCCACGCTGCACAACAGCCATGCGGAGCCCACCAGCCAAGGTGCTGACGCCCCCACCATTCAGGTGGTGGCATGCCGATAAGTCAAGCCAACGTAGCTACGCCTAAGCCCAGCCACCGCGACCCAGCGGCGCGTGGGCGGTTGAGCTGGCTGGTGGTAGCGCTGATCGTGCTGTGGCCCATGCTGCAGACATCGGGCTTTTCGTTGAAGCCGTTTTTTGATGCGGACAACCTCAAGGTCATCAGCGGCTTTCTGGCGCAGTTTTTGCCACCAGACACCAGCAGCGAGTTCCTGGGCTACCTGGGCCAGGCCGCGCTGGAGACCCTGGCCATTGCCACAGCGGGCATGGCGCTGGCCTTTGTCATCGCCGTGCCCATGTCGTACTTGTCGACCGGCGCGGCGCGCGAGAAAGTCACGCTCAACCCCATCGCCCGCAGCGTGCTCACCATCTTGCGCGGCGTGCCCGAGCTGGTGTGGGCGCTGGTCTTTGTGCGCGTGTTTGGCCTCGGCCCGGCCGCAGGCGTGCTGGCCCTGGGCCTGACCTATGGCGGCATGCTGGCCAAGGTCTATGCCGAAATTCTGGAATCCACCGACCCCGCACCCGCCCGCGCATTGCGCGCCAGCGGCGCCGGGCGCTTGCAAGCACTGCTCTACGGTCTGCTGCCACAGGCGGCCAAAGAGCTGACGTCTTACACCGTGTACCGCTGGGAATGCGCCATCCGCGCATCCGTGGTCATGGGCTTTGTGGGCGCTGGGGGCCTTGGCCAGTTGATGGACCAGGCCATGAAGATGCTCAACGGCGGCGAGGCTGCCAGCATCTTGCTGGCCTTCATGCTACTGGTGGCCGCGGCCGATGCGCTGTCGTGGGCGCTGCGCCGCGCGCTGGACGCCACGCCCGCCGCACGCGCCCTGCCCTTTGGCTGGCGCACCGCTGTATTTTTGATAGCTGCCAGCGCAAGCCTGTGGTCCAGTTTGCGGCTTTTGGACATAGATTTCGCTGCCCTGTTCACCGCCGATGCAGCAAGCAGCATGGGCGAGTTTGTGCGCGGATTCTTCCCGCCCGATGTGAGCCAGCCGTGGCTGTTGAAAGTGCTGCAAGCCGTTTGGGAGACGCTGGCGATTTCCATCGTCGGCACGCTGCTCGCCGCCATCGCCGGCCTGCTGCTGGCCCTGCCGCGCTGGCGTGCGCCGTGGAACGTGCTGCTCAATGTATTGCGATCGGTCCCCGAGCTGGTCTGGGCCACCATCACCGCACTGGCCGTGGGCCTGGGCCCGTTTGCCGGAGCGCTGGCCCTGGCGCTGCACACCGCTGGCGTGCTGGGCCGTTTGTATGCCGAGGCGCTACAAAACGCCCCGGCAGCGCCCGCCCAGGCCTTGCGCCTGGCGGGCAGCAGCCGTTTGCTGGCGTTTTGCTACGGCACTTTCCCCGGTGCTGCGCCGCAGCTGTTGGCCTATACGCTGTACCGCTGGGAGATGAATATCCGCATGGCCGCCATCCTGGGCTTTGTGGGCGCGGGCGGCCTGGGGCAGTTGCTGTATTTTGAGCTGTCTTTGTTCCACTATGCCCAGGCCAGCACGGTGATCATTGCCATGCTGCTGCTGAGCATTGCGGTGGACTGGAGCAGCGCCGCCCTGCGGCGAGCCATGCACTGAGCAATGCCCTGCGGCAAGGCCCAAAGCCCTCTGCATCAGGATCTGCATCCTGAATCCGCATCAGGGCCAGCAAAAGCTCGGGCCTGCCAATCTCCGTTAGGCTTGAGCATTTCCTTCTGACCCACACACCATGCTTTTCATTGCCTTCAAACTCGTGCACCTTCTGGCCGTCATCGTCTGGGTAGGCGGCATGTTTTTTGCACATTTCTTCTTGCGCCCTGCCGTTCAGGGTCTGCAGCCCTCTGATCGCGTGATGCTGATGCACGGCGTGCTGCAGCGCTTTTTTGCCTGGGTGCTGGTGCTGGCCGTGGTTGTGCTGGTCTCCGGCATCGGCATGATTGGCAGCATTCATGCCATGGCGGCGCAGGCCGGTGGAACGTTCAACATGCCCATCAACTGGATTGTGATGAGCATTTTGGGCGTGGTGATGATGACCGTGTTCGGCCATATCCGCTTTGCCCTGTTCAAGCGCCTGGATACCGCCGTCAAGGCCAAGGACTGGCCCGTCGGTGGCAAGGCGCTGGAGAGCATTCGCAAGTGGGTGTCTCTCAATCTGGCTCTGGGCCTGGTGATTGTCGTCATGCTGCGCCTGCCGTTGTAAACACGTCCTAAGCGCCACCAGCAGCGCCGCTTGTGTCTTGTCGCACGGTGCTGCTTTGCGCGAAGGTGCCAACGGCAGACCGCGCGCCTCTTCGCTCAAGCCTATGCCTACCCGGTCCTCGTGACCGGGTTTTTTATGACCAATTAACCTTAATCCCATGTCAGCTTTGCGCTGAAAGCTCCATCTTTCATAGCAGGAAGCCGCCGCTAGCCCAGCAGAAAGTCATTGGCATCGCCAGTGGGCTGACATTTTTTGGCGCTTGCATAATAATTGCCCACTCAATCATTGACCAGGCAAGTATTGCGGATGTCCGCCTCCATTTCTCCCTCAGACCCCGTCATCGCCCCACAGGACGAAGCCAGCTACTTCTACAAGGTGGGGGTCTATGCACCGGACAAAAGCATAGGCTTTCTCATGCGCCGGGTGCTGAGCTCCGTGCTGCAGCTGGCCGATGCCCAGCTGGCCGAACACGGCCTGACCTATGTGCAATGGCTGCCGCTGTACAAGCTGCTGGTTTGCGCGGACACCAATAGCAGCACGCTGGCCAAGGATCTGGGCATGGACCCCGCCTCCGTCACCCGCGCGCTGGATCGCATCGAGGCCAAGGGCCTGCTGCGCCGCGAGCGTTCCACCACCGACCGGCGCGTGGTGCATCTGGTGCTCACCGACGAAGGCCGAAAGGTCGCCACCCAGGTGCCGCAGGTGTTGACCCGTGTGCTCAACGGCCACCTCAGCGGTTTCAGCCACAGCGAATGCACGCTGATGCTGTCCATGCTGCAGCGCATGCTGGCCAATGGCGATGCGCTGCGTGAAGCCCTGAGCCATGAGCTGGGCAAGACACCCCACACCACTCCGGCCAATGCCCAAGGCTGCAATGCTGGCGACGGCTAGCGCGCCTGTCATCCGATTTCTTCAACGCCCTATTTCAATAAAAATCACTGGCACTTTTTCATGACCTCCAGACCTCTACGCACTCTCGCAGCGCCACGCTCTGCGCGCCTGCCGCTGCTGACCGCCGCAGCACTGGCAACCGCTCTTTCCTTGGCGGGCTGCGCCTCACAAGGCCCGGCCCACCAGCCACTGACCACTCTGGGTGCCGCCGATGTCGGCCTGCAAGACTCTCAGACTGACACCCGCGCGGATGCCACGGCACTGAATTCCTCGCAATGGTGGACGGGCCTGGGCGATGCCCAGCTCAACCAGCTCATCGACCAAGCCCTTGCCGGCAGCCCCAGCCTGGCCGCCAGCAACGCCCGCTTTGAAAAAGCCGCGGCCCTGGCCACCGCCAGCAGCACGGCCACCGATATTCACGGCACGTTGAGTGCCGACGCCACACGCCAGCGCTACACGGCCAACGGCATGATTCCCGCCCCCATTGCCGGCAATATCTACAACAGCGGCAACCTGCAGGCCGGCCTGTCCTGGTCGCCCGACTTCTTTGGCAAGCATGGCGCTGAGTTGCAATCCGCACTGGGCCAGGCCCGTGCCGCCAAGGCCGACAGTGCCGCTGCCGCCAACCAGCTGGCCGCCCAGGTGGCACGCAGCTATGTCACTCTAGCAAGACTGCTGGCCCAGAAGGTAGTGGCCGAGCGCACGCTGGCCCAGCGTCAGGCGCTGCTCAATCTGAGCGAGCAGCGCACCCGTGCCGGCCTCGACAGTCAGGTCGAATTGACCCAGGCCCAGGCTGCCATGCCCGATGCCCAGACCCAGATCGAAATGCTGAACGAGCAGATCACGCTGGCGCGTCGCACCATTGCCGTGCTCTGTGCACAGGCACCCGATGCGCAGAATGCACTCTCGCCCCAGTTGGCCGCACTGCGCATCCAGCCCGTGCCCCAGACGCTGGGAGCTGACCTGCTGGGCCGCCGCCCCGATGTGGTGGCCGCGCGCTGGCGCGTGGAAGCGGCAACGCAAGGCATTGAGTCCGCCAAGGCAGACTTCTACCCCGATGTGAATCTGACGGCCTTTATCGGCCTGAACGCGCTGGGTCTGGACAATCTGCTGCAAGGCAGCTCGCGCCAGATGGGCATCACGCCCGCGCTGCGCCTGCCCATCTTCGACGGCAAGCGCCTGCGCGCCCAGTTGCGCGGCAAGCAGGCCGACCTGGACACTGCCATCGCCCAGTACAACGGCGCCGTGCTCGATGCCGTCAAGCAGGCGGGCGACGCCATTGCCTCCGTGCAGTCGCTGCAGCGCCAGCAGCAATTGCAGACCGAGTCACTGTCCAAGGCCGAGCGCGCCTATGACTTTGCCGTGCAGCGCTATCAGGCCGGTCTGGGTACGCAGATCACCGTGCTGAATACCGAAACCCAGCTCATCACCCAGCGCCGCCTGGCCGTGGACCTGCAGGCCCGCGAGCTGGATACCCGCGTGGCACTGGCCTCGGCCCTGGGCGGCGGCTGGAAGGACGACACAAAAGCGTTGGCCCTGCGATAAACACCGAAATCTACAAAATCAATAGCTATCAGCGCTTGATCATCAATGCTTTCAAAAAAAAAACATTGCCAATTCATTGATTGACAAGCGCCTGCAGCTCCTCTTTTTCAATAGCGCAAAACCGCTTCATACATAACAAAGCGCCAACAACATGACCGACAACAACACACCCAAGGCTGCTCAAGCTCCCTCTCCTGCCTCCTCCTCCGCCAACCCCGCCGGTCGCCGCAAGGGCCTGACCGTTGTCGCCGCCGCTGTAGTGGTAGGCGCCATCGTCTGGGGCGCCTGGCACTGGATGGTGGCCCGCAACTACCAGACCACAGACAACGCCTATGTGGCCGGCAATGTGGTGCAGATCACGCCCCAGGTCGGCGGCACCGTCATCAGCATCGGCGCGGACGATACCGATTACGTCAAGGCCGGTCAGGTGCTGGTGCAGCTAGACCCCGCCGACTATCTGGTGCAACTGGCCCAGGCCGAGTCGCAGCTGGCGCAAACCGCGCGCCAGACCCGCACGCTGTATGCCAACAACGCCCCGCTGGCCGCCCAGGTGGCACAGCGCGAAGCCGATCTGCTGCGCCTGAAGGCCGATGCTGCCAAGGCCAATGACGACGTGGCCCGCCGCCGCCCGCTGACGGTGACTGGCGCCGTGGGCAAGGAAGAGTTTGACCACGCCAAGGCCCTGGCCACCGCCGCCAGTAACGCCGTAGTCGCCGCCGAAGCCGCAGTGCGCGCCGCCAAGGCCCAGCTGACGGCCGCCGAAGCGCAGACCAAGGGCACGACAGCCGAAGACTTCCCCGCCGTCATGGCCGCCGCCGCCAAGGTGCGCGAGGCCTATCTGGCCCTGCAGCGCACCCGCCTGATCGCCCCCGTGGACGGTTTTGTGGCCAAGCGCGGCGTGCAACTGGGCCAGCGCGTGGCGGCAGGATCGCCGCTGCTCACCGTGGTGGATCTGCACAAGCTCTGGGTGGACGCCAACTTCAAGGAAAGCCAGCTGGCCGATCTGCGCATGGGCCAGAAGGTGGAGCTGACCGCCGATGTCTACGGCGACAAGACTGTCTATGAAGGCCATGTGGTGGGCCTGGGCGCAGGCACCGGTGCGGCCTTTGCGCTGCTGCCCGCGCAAAATGCCACCGGCAACTGGATCAAGGTGGTGCAGCGCGTGCCCGTGCGCATCAGCCTGGAGCCCGAAGCCCTCAAGCAGCACCCGCTGCGCGTGGGCCTGTCCATGGACGTGAAGATCGATATCCGCGACCAGGACGGCCTGGCCCTGGCCAATGCCCCGCGCACCGAACCCGTGGCGCAGACCGCCGTGTATGACGGCACACTGGCCCAGGCCGAAGAGCGCATCCGCCACATCATTGCTGGCGACAAGCTGCCTGCGCTGACCCAACTGCCAGAGGTGGCTGCTGCGGCCCCCACCGCGGCTGCCGCTCCTTCGGCCACTGCACCGGCACCTACGCCTGCACAGTAAGACGGCGCCAGCACTTATGCACTCCCCCTCTTCTGTGCCCGCACCGCTCAAAGGTGCGCCCCTGGTGCTGGGCACGCTGGCCCTGTCACTGGCCACTTTCATGAACGTGCTGGACTCCTCCATCGCCAACGTGGCCATTCCGGCCATCTCGGGTGATGTGGGCGTCAGCCCCAGCCAGGGTACCTGGGTCATTACCAGCTTTGGGGTGGCCAATGCCATCTCTGTGCCGCTGACGGGCTGGCTCACCCAGCGCTTCGGCGCCGTGCGCCTGTTCACCATGAGCGTGCTGCTGTTCGTGCTGACCTCCTGGCTCTGCGGCTTTGCCTCGTCGCTGGAGGCACTGGTTTTCTTTCGCGTGCTGCAAGGCCTGGTCGCCGGACCCATGATTCCGCTGTCGCAAACCCTGCTGCTGGCCAGCTACCCGCCAGCCATGGCCGGGGTGGCGCTATCGCTGTGGGGCGTGACCACGCTGGTCGCGCCCGTGGTGGGGCCGCTGCTGGGCGGCTGGATCACCGACAACATCTCCTGGCCCTGGATCTTCTACATCAACGTTCCCGTGGGCCTGCTCTCAGCCGTCATGACCTGGAGCCTGTACCGCAGCCGAGAAACGCCCACGCGCAAACTGCCCATAGACACTATCGGCCTGAGTCTGCTCGTGCTCTGGGTGGCCGCGCTGCAGTTGATGCTGGACAAAGGCAAGGAGCTGGACTGGTTCGCCTCCAATGAAATCATTGCCTTTGCCGTGATTGCCGTGGTGGCCTTTGCCGTGTTCGTGGTCTGGGAGCTGACCGATGCCCACCCCGTGGTCGACCTGCGCCTATTCAAGCGCCGCAACTTCGCGGCGGGCTCGATCGCGCTGTCGATTGCCTACGGCCTGTTTTTCGGCAATGTGGTGCTGCTGCCCCTGTGGCTGCAGCAGTGGATGGGCTACACCTCCACCACTGCCGGGCTGGCGCTGGCACCGGTGGGCATTCTCGCCATCGTGCTCACGCCCATCGTAGGCCGCAAGGTGGGCAGCTGGGACCCGCGCAAGATGGCGACCGGCGCCTTCATCGTGTTTGCGCTGGTGCTGTGGATGCGTTCGCGCTTCACGGTGGAGACAGACTTTGGCCATATCCTGATTCCCACGCTGATTCAGGGTGGTGCCATGGCCTTCTTCTTCATCCCGCTCACAACCATCACGCTGAGCGGGCTGACGCCCGATCGCATCCCCGCCGCAGCCGGTCTGTCCAACTTTGTACGGATCACGGCGGGCGCCATGGGTACCTCGATTGCTACCACGCTGTGGGAGAACCGGGCCTCCATGCACCACGCCCACCTGACCGAGTTGCTGGTGCAAGGCCAGGGCACGCTTGCCATCACCGTCAAACAGCTGCAGGCTGCGGGCATGAGCGCCGAGCAGGCCTATGCCCAGATCAATCGCCTGATCGACCAGCAGGCCTTCACCCGCGCGGCGGACGATATCTTTCTGGCCTCGTCCTTCATGTTCCTCAGTCTGATTGTGCTGATCTGGTTCACCAAGCGGCCTGCAGCCCATGGCTCGGGGGCTGATGCCGCAGCTGGCGCGCATTGAAAGCCAATAAAAATAGCCTCCAGCCCCTATACAAAAAGGGCTGGAAGCTATTGTTTCAGGAGTATCTATTCTTCTGCAGCCTGCTTGTCCAGGCGGCGCAAAAACACCTGCAGTTCCTTGACCACCTGGGCATCGCCTTTGGCCTGAGCGCATGCCAGCCCCTGCTGCCAGGCATGGCGGGCCGCCTTCAGATCTGCCAGCGCCAGCTCCACCTTGCCCAGTTGCCGCCAGGCCACTGAATAGTTGGCATCCAGCGCCGTTGCCTGCAGCAGATGCTCGCGTGCGGTCTCCATCTGCCCTGCATCGGCATAAGTCTTGCCCAGCGTGTAGCGCAGCAGCGCTCCATCCTTGCCCTGCGCCAGCAGCTTCTCCAGGTTTCCTACCATGGGGTTCATTGCACTTTCACTCCTTGTACTTATGTCCGGGGTCAGCGGACAGTGTCGCACCGCCCGCCCATGCCGCTTCACAAGACCCTGCCCGCTTTGCCGCCACAATGAGCGCATGAGGATTCATCGCACACGCAGCCCCTGGGCCTTACCTGCCGCCCTGATTGCCGCAACAAGCGCTTTGCTTTTGAGCGCCTGCAGTACAACCCCGCCCTCTCAAAAACCATGGCCCGAATGCACGCCGGCCAGTCAGATTGAGCGCCCCGCCGTAGTCCGCACCTACCCCCACCCCCGCATCAATCCCGACTGGTACCCCGAAGGGGCGCATATCAAAGTGGTCTACCAGTTCGAGGTCACCCCCGAGGGCAAGATGGGTCGAAAGATCTACAAGCCTGCCGATGCCGATCCGCGCATCATCTCGGCCATTGAGCGCTCTTTCACCCGCTGGCGCTTCAAGCCCGCTTTGCGCAACGGCCAGCCCGTCACCAGTTGCTTCGAGCAGCCCTATGAGCTGATCTTCGACAAGCAATAAGCGTCCAGCAGCCGCCTGCCATCGCTCCAAAGTCTGAGATACAGGCCCTATCGAAAACCCCAGAAGTTGCAATTTGCAGTGGCTCAAGGCCTGAGCGCACCGCTAAAATCGCCAGGGTCAGGAGAGAGTGCCTGCGGCTTTAGGCCGTCAGACGCCGCCGAAGGCGCAGATGGCTGATCAATCCATCAAAACGCTCAGGCAAAAGGACTGACAAGCGCTGGGGCTGCTCAAGCCCGGCGTTCCTTGCTGGAGAGAGGTGTCACACAGCGTGCTGGCATCCACCGAAGGAGCAAACCGTCCTGCAAAACAGAAGCGGTGAATCTCTCAGGTAAAGCGGACAGCAGGGCAAGCCCGCCATGCATAGCACTGCAATGCATGGCCACTCATTTTGGTTTGAATAACCGGAGCGCTTGCCTGTGACTGCTGACGCCAATCCCTCTGCCCTCACCTCGGCCTTGCTCACCACACCCTTGTTTGGGCTGCACCAGCAGCTAGGCGCCCGCATGGTGCCTTTTGCAGGCTACTCAATGCCTGTTCAATATCCGCAGGGGCTGATGGCCGAACACCTGCACACTCGCAAGGCGGCCAGCCTGTTTGACGTCTCCCACATGGGCCAGCTTCTGCTTCGCGGCCCCGACGCAGCTACCGCGCTGGAGACGCTGATGCCTGTCGATGTCATTGGGCTGGAGCTGCACAGGCAGCGCTATGGTCTGCTACTCAATGAGCAAGGCGGCATTCTGGATGATCTGATGCTCGTCAACCGCGGCGACGATCTGTTCCTCATCGTCAACGGTGCCTGCAAACAAGCCGATATCGCCCGCATTCAAAGCCATATTGGCCAGCGCTGCGAGGTGATGCCGTTGCCAGAGCAAGCTTTGCTGGCCTTGCAAGGTCCACTGGCTGCCGCTGCGCTGGAACGCCTGCTGCCTGGTGTGAGTGCTCTGGTGTTCATGAGCGGCCATTATTTCGACTGGCAGGGACATTCGCTTTACGTCACACGCAGCGGCTATACCGGTGAAGATGGTTTTGAAATCTCCCTGCCCAATGCTGCCGCGCAAGGCTTTGCCCAGACCCTGCTGAACCAGCCCGAAGTTGCACCTGCCGGGCTGGGTGCACGCAATTCACTGCGACTGGAAGCGGGCCTTTGCTTGTATGGCAATGACATTGACAGCAGCACTACACCCACGGAAGCAGCACTGAACTGGGCCATACAGAAAGTGCGCCGCAGCGGTGGTGCACGCGAGGGCGGATTTCCTGGCGCAGCCATCGTGCTCGAGCAGCTTGAAAACCCGCAGCAGCTGCGCCGCAAGCGGGTGGGGCTGATGGCTCTGGAGCGCATTCCCGTGCGAGAGCCTTCCGTGCTGGAGAACATGGATGGACAGACTATCGGCCACATCACCAGCGGTCTGCTCAGCCCATCATTGAACCAACCTGTGGCACTGGCCTATGTCGAGCCCGACTATGCCCCCCTGGGCACGCAGATCTTTGCCATGGTGCGAGGCAAACCCGTTCCCATGAAAGTGGTCGCTCTGCCTTTCGTTGCCACCAACTATTACCGCGGTTAAGTCTGCCCACGCATAACAAGCAGGCTCGTTTGCCTGCCGTCTTGTCCAACATGGTGCAGAACGCCGCTACAGTGCGTAGCTGGACCTTTTCTCTCTCAACACCCGATTCCCCTCGAATCCCCATCTGGAGCTTTGCATGAGCATCAAATATTCCAAAGAACATGAATGGATCAACGCCGCTGACACCAATGCCGCCATCGTCGGCATCACCGTCCATGCGCAAGACGCGCTGGGCGATGTGGTGTTCGTGGACCTGCCTGCCGTCGGTACAGCCTTCAAGGCCGGCGATGTGACCGGCGTGGTCGAGTCTGTCAAGGCTGCAGCTGACGTTTACATGCCCGTGACAGGCGAAATCGTTGAGGTCAACGAAGATCTGCGCAACGACCCCTCTCTGGCCAACAGCGACCCGCTGGCCACAGGCTGGTTCTTCAAGGTCAAGATGAGCGATGTAAGCGAGCTTGATGGCCTGATGGAAGAGACCGCTTACGAAACCTTCGCCAAGGGCAATTAATGGCACAAGGCCTTCGCCAACGCGAAGGCTTTTTTATGCCCGTTCCTGCTGGCAGAAATCGCCAGTCACAGCTTTAGAGAATAGGTCCCTCCCATGCTGATGTCCCTCCCCGTTGCCACGCTTGAGTCTCTGGAAAACCGCGACGAGTTCATCCCCCGCCATATCGGCCCCGATAACGCTGAACAGCAAACCATGCTGGCCGCCATCGGCAAGCCCTCGCTGGAGGCCTTGATCCGCGATGTGATGCCCGCCTCCATCGCACGCGCCAAACCCATGGACCTGCCCGCACCGGTGACAGAAGCCGCTGCGCTGACCGAACTCAAAGCCATTGCCAGCAAGAACCAGGTTTTGAAGAGCTTTATCGGCCAGGGCTACTACGGCACGCACACGCCAGGCGTCATCCTGCGCAATATCTTGGAAAACCCCGCCTGGTACACCGCTTACACGCCTTACCAGGCCGAAATCTCGCAAGGCCGTATGGAGGCGCTGGTCAACTTCCAGACCATGGTGTGCGACCTGACCGGCATGCCGATTGCCAACGCATCCATGCTGGACGAAGCCACGGCCGCCGCCGAGGCCATGACCCTGGCCAAGCGCTCGGTCAAGTCCAAAAGCAACCGCATTGTGCTGGCGGGCGATGTGCACCCACAAACCATCGAAGTCATCCAGACCCGCGCTGCGCCCATCGGCATTGAAGTGACCGTGGCCAACAGCAAAGAGGAATGGGAAGCGGCTCTGGCAGGCGACTTCTTCGCCGCCGTCATCCAGTACCCCGCCAGCAGCGGCTGGATTGTGGACTGGAAGACCGACGTGGATGCCATCCACGCCAAGCAAGCTGCCGCCATTGTGGCGACCGACCTGCTGGCCCTGGCCCTGCTGACGCCGCCAGGCGAATGGGGCGCCGACATTGTGGTGGGCAACAGCCAGCGCTTTGGCATGCCCATGGGCGCCGGTGGCCCCCACGCCGCCTTTATGGCCTGCCGTGACGAGTACAAGCGTTCGCTGCCTGGGCGCCTGGTTGGCGTCAGCGTTGATGTGCATGGCAAGCCCGCTTACCGCCTGGCCCTGCAAACGCGCGAGCAGCATATCCGCCGCGAAAAGGCCACCTCCAACATCTGCACGGCGCAGGTGTTGCCTGCCGTGATCGCCAGCATGTACGCCGTCTACCACGGCCCGCAAGGCATTACCCGCATCGCGCAGCGCGTGGCGCGCTTTACCGCCATCTTGAGCCGCGGCCTGGCCCAACTGGGCTACACCGCCAAGCACCATGACACGGCCTTTGATACGCTCAGTCTGCACACCAAGGATGCTACCGATTCGATAGTGGCCCGCGCAGTCGCCAAGGGCGCTAACCTGCGAAAAGCCTGGGGTGAATACGTCTGCATCAGCCTGGATGAAACCACCACCCGCGCTGATGTGGAACTGGTCTGGAGCATCTTCGCCAAAGACGGCCAAACCCTGCCGACCATCGAAGCCATGGACGAAGGCGCCACCTCGCTGATCCCCGCAGCGCTGCAACGCCAGTCTGCGTTTTTGACGCACCCGGTCTTCAACACCCACCATTCCGAAACTGCCATGCTGCGCTACATCCGCAGCCTGAGCGACAAGGATTTGGCGCTGGACCGCAGCATGATCCCGCTGGGCTCTTGCACCATGAAGCTCAACGCCACCAGCGAGATGATTCCCATCACCTGGCCAGAGTTTGCCAACATGCACCCGTTTGCGCCCGCGAGCCAATTGCAAGGCTATGCCGAGCTGGATCAGCAACTGCGCGACTGGCTGTGCCAGGCCACGGGCTACGCGGGCATCAGCCTGCAACCCAACGCCGGTAGCCAGGGCGAATACGCGGGCCTGCTGGCCATCAGGGCCTTCCATGAGTCCAAAGGCCAAGCACACCGCAATATCTGCCTGATTCCATCGAGCGCGCACGGCACCAACCCGGCGTCCGCGCAGATGGTGGACCTGCAAGTCGTGGTCACCCAATGCGACGACAACGGCAACGTGGACATGGACGACCTGAAGGCCCAGTGCGAAAAGCACAGCGCCAATCTGGCCTGCATCATGATCACCTACCCGTCCACCCACGGCGTGTTTGAAACGCAGGTGAAGGAACTGTGCGCTTTGGTGCACAGCCACGGTGGCCGCGTGTATGTGGACGGCGCCAATATGAACGCCCTGGTCGGCCTGGCAGCGCCCGGCGAATTTGGCGGTGACGTGAGCCACCTGAACCTGCACAAAACCTTCTGCATCCCCCACGGCGGTGGAGGCCCCGGCGTCGGCCCCGTGTGCGTGGTCGAAGACCTCGTGCCCTTCTTGCCCGGCCATGCCACGGCAGGCGATGCTCGCAAAGTAGGAGCTGTTAGCGCAGCCCCCTTGGGCAATGCAGCCGTTTTGCCTATCAGCTGGATGTATATCCGCATGATGGGCGAGCCGGGCTTGAAGCTGGCGACCGAGACCGCCATCCTGAACGCCAACTACATCAGCGCCCGCCTCAAAGACCACTTCCCCACGCTGTACGCGGGCGAGCACGGCCATGTGGCGCACGAGTGCATTCTGGATCTGCGTCAGTTCAAGGAAACCACGGGCGTCATGGCCGAAGACGTGGCCAAGCGTTTGATCGACTACGGCTTCCACGCGCCAACGCTGTCCTTCCCCGTGCCCAACACGCTGATGGTGGAGCCGACCGAAAGCGAAAGCCTGTTCGAGCTGGACCGCTTTATCGACGCCATGATCGCCATCCGCGCCGAAATCGCCCAGATCGAAACAGGTACATCGCCGCAAGACGACAACCCGCTGAAAAACGCCCCGCACACCGCCGAAGTGCTGCTGGCCGCCGACTGGACCCACAGCTATAGCCGCGAAACCGCTGCTTACCCCGTTGCCGCCCTGCGCCGCGCCAAGTACTGGAGCCCCGTGGGCCGCGTGGACAACGTCTACGGCGACCGCAACCTGTTCTGCAGCTGCGTGCCCATGGAAGCCTATACAGGCTGAGACAAGCCTATGACATCTGGGTAGGACTGTGACTGCTGGTGCGTCACAGTCTCCTTTTTAGGATGAACAAAAAAAGCCAGAAGCCTTATAGAGAGGGAGCAAAAAGCTATCTTTTAGTGAGCAAGAGAGTCTCTAAAGGCTCCGGCCTTCAAAGCGGGCATCTGCTCCAAAGCCATTGACCCGCCCCTAGCCGCTCACCACAGGCCCATGGCGTATTACCAGACTGCAAGCTTGCGCGGCTTACACTGCGCAGATTATTGCTGCTGACCGGCTCAGCCTTGCGCCTGCTTCATGACTCCCTCAGAACCACCCTCTACGCCATTGCCACCCGAGCTTGAAGATGACTTGCCTCTGCATGCTCTGCTGGTCCCTGGTGCCATTCCGTTGGGATTAAGTGCGCAGACTCTCCCCCTGGTTCCTGACGACGAAGACCCCCTGCAGGCGCTGGTAGCCGAGCTGCGCAACTACCAACATGAGCTGGAGCTGCAAAACGAGGTTCTCAATTATAGCCAGGCCGTGGCTGAGAGTGCTTCCGAGCGCTTCGAGACCTTGTTTGCCAGCATTCCTCTGCCTCTGCTGGTGGTCGATGAGTACGATATGGTCGTTCAGGCAAACGCCATGGCTCACCGGTCATTTCAGTCCTCGGAAAAAGACCGGCTGCTGATCAACTTCAAGCCCTTTGTGCATGCTGAAGACATTGATCGCGTCACCGCTGCATTCGATCAGGCCAAGCTCCTGGGCCGCGCAGAAGCCCATGAAGTGCGTTTTCAGATCACCGAAAGCTTTGAACTATGTGGCGACCTGCATGTTGCGGGTGTGGTCGTGCCTCAGCAAAATGGCCCGGCGCATTGGCAGTATCTATGCGCCGTAGTCAATCAAGGCCCTCTGCTTGCTGAACGCAAAGCCTTGCAGGAACGCAATCAGCAGCTCTACATCAGCGAACGCAGGCTGGAGTCGGTCATCAACTCGTCGCTGGATGCCATCATCTGCCTCGATCAGCAGCAGCACATCACCGTTTTCAATCCAACCGCCGCTGCCTTGTTTCTGTGCTCTCCGCAAGATGCTCTGGGCAGCCCGCTGGAGCGTTTTCTGCCCGATGCTGCCAAGGCTCTGAGCTTTGCGTCCCTCACCACCCAGGCCGTGCTAGGCGAGATGACGGGTCTCACCGTCTCCGGTCGTGAAATTCCGGTGGAAATCAGTGTTTCGTTCGAGCGTCAAAGCAGTGGCAACACCACGACCATCTTTGCGCGCGACCTCACCAGTCGCAAACGTGCAGAAGCTCAGCGCAATGCACTTGAGACACAGCTGCGCGAGTCTCACAAGATGCAGGCTGTGGGCACCATGGCTGGCGGCATCGCCCATGACTTCAACAACATCGTGGGAGCAATCCTTGGAAACGTCGAGCTGGCCAAGACGGACAGCATGGACAACGCTGCTGTCATGGAAAGCCTGCGCGAGATTGAAAAAGCCGGCCGACGGGCGCGTGATCTGGTGCGCCAGATTCTGACTTTCAGTCGCAACGACTTGCCCGAGCGTCGCCCCGTACATGTGCAGGAGGTCATGTCAGACACCGTGCGCCTGCTGCGTGTAACCCTTCCTCCTTCGATTGGTCTTCAGGTTCTGGAGAGTGAAGGCCTGCCACCGTTGATGGCCGACCCCACCCAGGTCGAACAGGCTTTGTTCAATCTCTGCAACAACGCCATACAGGCCATTGGTAATCGACGTGGTGTCATCAAAATGCAGGCCATGCGCATTACGCCGGACCTCCTCCTGTGCGAGCGTCTGGGGCTTCCCGCGGCTGAGTACCTTGCCTTTATGGTTCAGGACTCCGGCCCTGGTATGGACGCTGCCACCCAAAGGCGAATTTTTGAGCCTTTCTTCACCACCAAGCCCGTAGGCCAGGGCACAGGCCTGGGCCTGTCTGTCGTGCATGGCGTCATGCGCACCCACGGCGGAGTTGTCGATGTACACAGCGAGCTTGGACAGGGCAGCTGCTTTACTCTTTATTTCCCACTCGGCTCCCCCTCAGACCCTGCCGCCCAGCCTCCATTGCGCATGGACAAACCCGAGGCCCCTAAGCCAGAACTGCAGCAGGCAGCACGCGCCAGCCATGTCATGTATGTGGACGACGATCAGGCCCTGGTCTTTCTCTTTGAGCGCCTGCTGCGCCGCCGCGGCTATGAAGTCACGACCTTCACCGACCCGCATGCAGCCCTGGCAGCCTTGCAAGAACAGCCCCGACTCTTTGACCTTGTCGTCACCGACTACAACATGCCGGGCTTCAGCGGCCTTGATTTGCTAAAGCAGGCGCTGCTGACCAATCCTCGCCTGCCAGTTGCTCTGGCTTCAGGCTATGTCACTGCAGAGATCGAGCAGGCAGCCATTGCAGCGGGAGCCAAAGCCTTGATCCACAAGCCCAATGACGTGCAGGAGTTCTGCACCACGGTGCATGAGCTGCTCAACCCCTGATTTATCCTGCCTCATGAATAGCCTCGCAATGAGTGCGCTGAACTGCGTATATGAAGACGAGCACCTGCTGGTGCTGGACAAGCCCTCTGGTCTGCTGTGTGTTCCGGGACGCGGCCCCGATAAGCAAGACTGTCTGAGTGCCCGCGCCCAGCAACGCTGGCCCGAAGCACTGATCGTGCACCGACTTGATCAGCCCACCTCCGGCCTGGTTCTCATGGCCCGCAACATAGAAGTGCAGCGCCAGCTCAGCCAGGCTTTTGCCGAACGCCAAGTCCGCAAGCACTATGTCGCCGTGGTGGCGGGTCTCTTGCAAGCCCCCTCCTCTCGCGCCGATGCCAATGGCTGGCAAAGCATTGATTTGCCCATTGCCGCCGACTGGGAGCGTCGCCCGCTGCGAGTCATCAATCATGAAGCGGGCAAAAGCAGTCAGACCCTGTGGCAGGTGCTTGAGCACATAGAGCAACCGCTAGGGCACTCCCTGTTGCCCTGCACCCGGGTTCTGCTCAGTCCATTGACCGGTCGCACCCACCAGTTACGCGTGCATATGGCTGCCATTGGCCACGCCATACTGGGCGATGCCCTGTACGCCAGCGAAGAGCTGGCCCGTGCAAGACCGCGTTTACTGCTGCACGCCAGCGAACTGGAGTTGCAGCACCCTGTCACACAAGCCGTGTTGAAGCTCAAAAGCGAGCCTTCTTTTTAGGCGCCATCAAACCCGAGGAGCAAGCCACCTCCAGAAAGTTGCCGCGCCGCAACAAAATCCATCAAAGGCGAAGCTCAAAGACGTCAGCAGTCCAGCAAAGCTGGCGTCGCTCAGGCTACTTCGGGGCAACTGCGGGCCTGATAGCTCATTTTCCGCATAAATGAGCCCAAACCGAGACCAAGCATGCGCCAGTTGCTATGCACGACATAGCAAAAACCGCCCTTCTGCACCACCCCCTGCATACCCTGTTGCCTTCAGTAACCGCTCGTTTAATCTGAGCTTCTTTGCGCGAACTGCCATGGCAGTGCTCGCGTTTTTCGAACATCTCTCGAGATTGAAGGAAGTCCTCATGAGCATTCCGTTCCGCATGCAAGCCGTTGTTGCCGCCTTGGGTCTGGCTGGTGCCGCCCTGGTCTCCACCGCGCATGCCCAAATCAAGATCGCCTTGGTCATCCCCACCACCGGCGCGCTGACTCAGTACGGCGACATGGTCAAGGAAGGTGCAACCACCGCCGTAGAAATGGCCAATGCGGCCGGCGGTATTGGCGGCAAGAAGGTTGAACTGGTTCCCGTGGACGACGCCTGCGAGCCCAAGCAAGGCCCCGTAGCTGCCAACCGCGTGGTCAACAGCAAGATCGGCTATGTCGTCGGCCCCGTCTGCTCAGGCGCATCGATTGCAGCAGCCCCCATCTACAACAATGAAGGCGTGGTCGTTGTGACCCCCTCGGCCACATCCCCCGCACTGACCGACGGCAAGAACTACCACTTCATCTTCCGCACCATCGGCCGTGACGACCAGCAAGGCCCTGCGGCTGCCAAGTTCATCGTCAACACCATCAAGCCCAAGAAGGTTGCCGTGCTGCACGACAAGCAGTCCTACGGTCAGGGCATTGCTTCTTCCGTGCGTGACGACCTGAAAAAGGCCAACGTGCCTGTGGCACTGTTTGAGGGCATCAATGCTGGCGACAGCGACTACTCCGCCGTCATCACCAAGCTCAAGGGCGCAGGCGTGGACTTTGTCTACTACGGCGGCTACCACCCCGAAATGGGCCTGCTGCTGCGCCAGGCTGCCGAGCAAGGCCTGAAGGTCAAGATGATGGGACCCGAGGGTGTGGGCAACCCTGAAGTCAACGCCATTGCCGGCCCTGCCGTCGAAGGCATGCTGGTGACGCTGCCCGCCGACTTTGCCGCCAACCCCAAGAACGCCGCCGTCGTGAAGGCTTTTGCCGACAAGAAGCGCAATGCTTCGGGCGCTTTCCAGCTGACCTCGTTCGCTGCGACTCAGTCTCTGCTGGCTGCCATCAAGGCTGCAGGCGACAACCCGACCAAGGTAGCAGACTGGATGCACAAGTCCACCGTAGACACCGTGCTGGGCCCAGTGTCCTGGAACAAGCAGGGCGACCTGAACTCCTTTGACTTCCAGGTCTTCCAGTGGCACAAGGACGGCAGCAAGTCGCTGGCCAAGTAATTCCACCACTCTCTTCCGGGGGCTTAAGGCAGGGGCCAGGCCTCCGGATATCTGTATATGGCCCTCGGGCCTTTTCCTGTTTCAAGGGTGGCGTTACATGTCAGACATTCTCCCCCAGCTGATACAACAGCTCTTTAACGGGCTCTCACTCGGAGCCATTTACGCCCTGATCGCCATTGGCTACACCATGGTCTACGGCATCATCGGCATGATCAATTTCGCGCACGGTGACATCTACATGATCGGGGCCTACATAGGCCTCGTCACTCTTTCTGCCATAGGCACGCAAAGCGGTCTGCCCGTCTGGGCCATCATCGGCCTGATGCTGGTCGTTGCCGTCTTTGTCACTGGTGTGTATGGGCTGGTGGTAGAGCAGGTGGCATACAAGCCTGTGCGACAAAGCCCGCGTCTGGTGGCATTGATTTCGGCCATCGGTATGTCCATCTTTTTGCAGAACTGGGTGGCTCTAGGTCAGGGTGCGCGCGACATGGCTGTCCCTTCTCTGCTGCCCGGTGCCGTCAACTTCCACATGGGGGACTTTGAGGTCTTCATCCCCTACACCCGCATTCTCATCGTCGTAGTGACGGTGGTGCTGATGATTGCGTTGACCATGTACATCAAGCATTCACGCATGGGCCGCGCCTCGCGCGCCTGCGCGCAAGACATGCACATGGCCAATTTGCTGGGCATCGATACAGGCAAGGTCATCTCCTTCACCTTTGTGCTGGGTGCCGTGCTGGCTGCCGTGGGCGGTGTGCTGATTGCACTGGCCGTGGGCAAGCTCAACCCCTTCATCGGCTTTCTGGCTGGCATCAAGGCTTTTACAGCCGCCGTGCTGGGCGGCATTGGCTCCATTCCCGGCGCCATGCTGGGCGGCGTGATTCTGGGCGTGGCAGAGACTTTTGCCGCCGCCTACATCTCGTCGGAATACAAGGACATCGTGGCCTTTGGCCTGCTGGTCACGATTCTGATGTTCCGCCCCTCGGGCCTGCTGGGCAAACCTGAAGTGGAGAAAGTCTGATGAAGTACAGCTTTTCCTCTGCTTTGCGCGATGCATTGATCGCCACGGTGATGACAGCCATCGTCGTCACTCCCATCTTCAGCCTGCACCTGGAGCGCGCCGGCATGCGCACCAATATCGTGCCTGACTGGCGCTGGACGCTCTGGGCCTGTCTTGCCGTGTTTGTCGTGCAGATGCTCAAGCCTTTGCTGACTGGTAAATTGCCCAAGGTCAGCTTGCCCGCCATGCCCGAGATGAAGTCGGGCACACGCAATGTCGTCATCTTTGTGGTGCTGATGATGGCCGCTTCCTGGCCCTTCTTTGCGGGCCGCAACGCTGTAGACATTGCCACGCTGGCCATGATCTACGTGATGCTGGGTCTGGGCCTGAACGTGGTGGTGGGCTTTGCCGGTCTGCTGGATCTGGGCTTTGTGGGCTTCTATGCCGTGGGCGCCTATACCTATGCGCTGCTGTTCCACTGGGCTGGCTGGTCGTTCTGGGAAGCCCTGCCGCTGGCCGGTGCTGCCGCGGCACTGTTCGGTTTTGTGCTGGGCTTTCCCGTGCTACGCCTGCGCGGCGACTATCTGGCCATCGTGACGCTGGGCTTTGGTGAAATCATCCGCCTGCTGCTGGTCAACCTGACCAGCTTCACGGGCGGCCCTGACGGCATCTCCAGCATCCCAAAACCCACGGTGTTCGGCCTGCCCATGACGCGCAGCCCCATGACAGAGGGCGGCACCACCTTCCATCAGTTCTTAGGGCTGGAGTTCAACTCCATGCACATGGTGATCTTTCTGTACCTGATGGCGCTGCTGCTGGCCATGGTCACGCTGTTCATCAGCAACCGCCTGATTCGCATGCCGATTGGCCGCTCCTGGGAAGCGCTGCGCGAGGACGAAATCGCCTGCCGCTCCCTGGGACTGAATCCCATGAAGATCAAGCTCTCGGCCTTCACGCTGGGCGCCATGTTTGCGGGCTTCGGCGGCGCCTTCTTTGCCGCGCGCCAGGGCATCGTCAACCCCGAGTCCTTCACCTTCATCGAGTCCGCCCTGATTCTGGCCATCGTGGTGCTGGGCGGCATGGGCTCACAGCTGGGCGTCATTGTGGCTGCCATCATCCTGACGGTGCTGCCCGAGCTGGCGCGCGAGTTCTCCGAGTACCGCATGCTGATCTTTGGCCTGGTGATGATCCTGATGATGGTCTGGCGCCCTCAGGGGCTACTGCCCATGAAGCGCCACCAGGTGGAGGTGCAGGCATGATTCGCATCAATGCTATCAATTTCATAACTACAACCACAGGCAGGACAAGCGCATGAGCAAGTATTTGCTAGAAGTCAAAGACCTGTGCATGCGCTTCGGCGGCCTGCTGGCCGTGGACAGCATCAGCCTGAACGTGCGCCCACAGGAAGTCTTTGCCGTGATCGGTCCTAACGGTGCAGGCAAGACCACGGTGTTCAATTGCATCAGCGGCTTTTACCAGCCGTCCAGCGGCTCTGTCGTTCTCAATGGCAAGAATCTGGAAGGCAGAAGCAGCCACGAAGTGGCCAACCACGGCGTAGTGCGTACGTTCCAGAACGTGCGCCTGTTCAAGAGCATGACGGCCCTGGAGAACCTGCTGGTCGCCCAGCATCGCCAGTCCAAGGCCACCTTGCTCGGCGGCCTCTTCAATACTCCCGGCTATCGCCGCGCAGAGGCTGAAAAGGTCGAGAACGCGCTGAAGTGGCTGGATGTGATGGGTCTGCGCCAGTTCGCCAACCGCGAGGCGGGCAATCTGGCCTACGGTCACCAGCGCCGCCTGGAGATTGCGCGCTGCATGATCACCAAGCCCCGCGTGCTGATGCTGGACGAGCCCGCTGCAGGACTGAACCCGCAGGAGAAAAAAGACCTGCAGCACCTAATTGACGAGCTGCGCAAGCAATACGGCGTGGCCGTGCTGCTGATCGAGCATGACATGAGCTTGGTCATGGGCGTGTCCGAGCGCATTCTGGTCATGGAATACGGCAAGCCCATCGCCATGGGTCTGCCCGAGGCCATTCGCAATGATGAACGGGTCATCAAGGCCTATCTGGGAGAAGCCTGATGAGCCAGCCCATGTTGAAACTGGAGCAGGTCTCCACCCACTACGGCGCCATCTGCGCGGTCAATCAAGTCAGTCTACACGTCAATCAGGGCGAGATCGTCACGCTGATCGGCAGCAACGGTGCTGGCAAGACATCGCTTCTGATGACGGTCTGCGGCAACCCGCGGGCCAGCGGCGGGCGCATTGCGTTCGAAGGCGAGGACATCACCCAGATGTCCACCCACCACATCATGCGCCGTGGCATTGCCATTTCGCCCGAAGGCCGCCGGGTCTTCAAGGACCTGACAGTGACCGAAAACCTGCAGATGGGCGCGTTCTTTCTGAACAAGGCCGAGATTGCCGATGGCATAGAACATGTATTCAAGCTGTTTCCACGCCTCAAGGAACGAGCCACTCAGCGCTCGGGCACCATGTCGGGCGGCGAGCAGCAAATGCTGGCCATCGGCCGCGCGCTGATGAGCAAGCCACGCCTGCTGCTGCTCGATGAGCCCACGCTAGGTCTGGCCCCGCTCATCATTGCGCAGATCTTCGAGATCATTCAGACCATTCGCGCCGAAGGAGTAACAGTCTTCCTGGTCGAGCAGAACGCCAACCGCGCCCTGCAGATTGCCGACCGTGGCTATGTGCTGGAAACCGGCTCTGTTGTGCTGGAAGACACCGGCGCCAACCTGCTGACCAATGACGAGGTACGCAAAGCCTATCTGGGGCATTGATGTCTCACTGGCCTGAGCGTTCGCCGCTTCCATAGCCCATCAGCAAGCCCCGCAGCACCTGTCTTGCGGGGCTTGTTTTTTGGTGGCAAAAATCAACCGTAAGATGAGCAGCATGACCAAGCATTTAACGATTCTGACAGGCGGCTCTCGCGGCATGGGACTGGCCATGGGCCAACAACTGCTGACACAGGGGCATCACCTACTGAGCATTGCCCGCTCTACCAGCACCGCCCTTTCCTCCAGTGCCAGCAAGCCCGAGCAGCTACTGCAATGGGAGCAGGACCTGGCCCTGAGCGCTGCAGCAGCACAGCGCCTGAGCATCTGGCTGAGCACTCTGGCGAGCCAGGACTGGGCCAGCATCACCCTCATCAACAATGCAGGTGTCATTCCTCAGATTGCACCGCTCTCCCAAGTCCCAGCGACCGACATGATTCAAGCCATGCGTGTGGGTCTGGAAGCCCCCATGGCGCTGACCGGCGCTTTTCTCTCTGCCACCGAAAGCTGGACCATTCCACGCAAGGTGCTGAACATTTCTTCCGGCCTGGGACGCCGTGCCATGGCTTCTCAAGCCAGCTATTGCACAGCCAAGGCCGGCATGGATCAATTCAGCAGTTGCGTCGCACTGGAGGAGGCCAACAAGCCCCATGGAGCACGTATCGTCTCACTGGCCCCTGGCGTGATCGACACCGACATGCAAGTTCAGCTGCGTAGCGCATCTTCCAATGACTTCCCCGATGTCGACCGCTTTGCAGGTCTGCACAGCAATGGTCAGTTGACTTCGGCCCCAGATGCAGCAGCTCGCGTTCTGGCTTGGCTGGCGCGCCCTGATTTCGGTGACCAGGTGATCGCAGACGTCCGTCAAGCGTGATGCCAACGCTATAAAAAGAGCAGCTATACGCTCTTTCCCCATAAGAGAAAAGAGCGCTTTTCACTTCAAATTTCTTGGTCCAACAAAAGGCTGTGAGCCCAGTTGGTCTATTGCCTGCGCCAGACCTCTGTATCCCACCATACATGGCAAAATGTTTCCACTGCTTTTCAAACAGCTTGATGCTGTTTGAAAAGCAGCCATCCGCGCCCGTGGGCCACATCAGCAGCGACACCCGATCGGTACGCTGCTTGCGTGCTAGCACAAGCAGCAACCCTGCCATGCAGCGTGCGCGGATGCAGGTCATGTCTGTACGGCACGTCCTGCGCTCTCCGGTAAAGACAAATACCCATTGATGGCGGAACCACCGTCCCCGATCATCGAAAAGCCCACCTTCCGTGACTCTGGCTCCTGATCTTTGACTCAGGACACCAGCCGCGACTGCGCCGCCCCTCTTTCGGAGCGGTGCCCCACGTTCGTCTCTGGAGCTTCTTTTTCATGTTTCGCCACATCCTTATCAGCACGGCAACGATTGCCTGCGCCGGTCTGAGCTTTTCCGCCGTTGCTCAAAACCCCATCGCCGAATACCCCAACAAGCCTGTGCGCATGATCGTGCCCTTCCCGCCCGGCGGCGGCACCGACATCCTCTCGCGCCTGATTGCCAACAAGCTCACTGAAGTCAGCAAATGGACCGTGATCCCTGATAACCGCGCGGGCGCGGGTGGCACCATCGGCATTACCGAAGCCGTCAAGGCTGCTCCCACAGGCTATGACATGGTCATGGGCCAGAAGGACAATGTCGTTCTCGGCCCCTATCTCTATAAAAGCCTGCCCTGGAATCCCAGCAAGGATCTGACGCCCGTAGCCCATGTGGCCTACACCCCCATCGTGATCGCCACGGCCGCTAACTCGCCTTACAAGACGCTGGCCGACGTGGTCGCTGCCGCCAAGACAAATCCCGCAAAAATCACCTATGGCTCCCCCGGCAATGGCACCAGCATTCATCTGGCTGGCGTGATGCTGGAAAAAGCCTCGGGCATTCAACTGACGCACGTGCCTTACAAAGGCTCCAATCCCGCCATGATGGATGCTCTGGCTGGCAATGTGGACCTGCTGGTGTCGTCCGTGCCATCGGCCATTGGCCAGATCAAGTCCGGCAAACTTCGCGCGATTGCTGTGACATCGGCGAGCCGCTCCACCTCCTTGCCGGACACTCCTACACTGGCCGAAGCAGGCCTCAAGGGCTTTAATGTCAGCACGTGGTATGGCATTTTCATGCCTCGCAACACGCCGACTCCCGTCGTTGACAAAGTCAATGCCGAGGTAAACAAGCTGCTGTCCATGCCCGAGACCAAGGAAGCCATTCAGGCCCAGGGTGCCGAGCCTCAGTCCATGAGCGTGCCAGCGTTTGAAAAGTTCTTCCAGGCCGATTTCAAAGCAAGCAAGGCGGTCGTCGAAGCCTCGGGGGCAACGATTCAGTAAGTCCTCGGATCGTCTTCAATGCCTCCCGTCAAGGATGCAGACTCTGCCACTATGTGACGAGCGGTTTATCTGCCTCCTTTAACAGAGCAAGCACTGCTTCTATAGAACGAAAAAAAGACCTCCAGCGGAGGTCTTTTTTTGTTTCAGGTCTGCGCAGCTTATTCACGCACAACGAGCACAGGAATTTTGACTGCGCCCAGCACACGCTGAGTGACGCTTCCCAGCATGAGCTTTTCCAGACCCCTGCGGCCTTGCGAGCCCATGACAATCAGGTCAGCACCTACGCTCTCCATCGTGTTCACGATGCCTTCATGCACCGCATGCCCCTCGCCGACGACTGTCTTCAATGGCACACCAGCCTCTTCCATGATGGTCTTCACAGCATCCAATGCGGTATTCGCCTCAGCGGTAGCGGCACTCAGATACTGAGACTGACCGTAGGCAAAGTCCGCACCCACGCCTGTAAACGGATAAGGATCCACCACATACACCGCCGTCACAGCACAGCCAAAGACCTTGGAGAGCTCTGCAGCCTTGCGCGCTGCCAGCATGGACGGCTTGGAACCATCAACGGGAACCAGAATGTGATTGAACATGGACATATGTTTCTCCTTTCGGGTGCTAGCGACACAAACAAGTTACAGGTGCCGCGTTCTTCTTCAATGGTGTCAGTCTGCCCTCATCATGCATCAGTGTGTTGACATGCATCAACTCTCGTAATTAGCCACCTTGAATATCCGCAAAGCATGAATTGACTGGGCAGTTAGCGGTGAGAGTGTCCAGGGCTGCCGCCTTGCCTCGAACGATGCCCACCTTGAGGTCGCTGCCCGCCATGATGGCCAGGGCGATGAACTCCGTGTGCTCCGTGACCGGGGTGCGGCCTATGGCCTCCGTGCGCGCCATGCCCATGTGAAGGTCTATGAGCAGGAGGCCGGTGGATGTGATGATGATGCACATGCCCTGGCGGACGGTATCCAGGCGAATAATAAACACCGCCATACGGCTGATAGACATAAGTTTCGCTATAGCCGTAGTTGTAGCCAGGCCCAACGGCATAGCAGCCTGACAAAAACAATACGAGCGCAGAGACTCCAAACAACTTCTTCATGGATGAAGTCTATTAGCAAGTCCTCTCAGAGGATATTCAATATGTAAGCACGCCTTTACGGCATTCAGTACGCAGCAGAATTTTGAAGATTTTGACTTTCCTGTCAACCAACTGACACACTCATACGTTAAAAGATCATCTACACCAGTTTCCATTCACATCTTCAAGGAGTTGCCATGACTTACCTATACGCCGCCTACCCAGAATTCAAAGCGACGCAGGAGGTTGTGACATCCCTACCAGATCCACGCTCTCCAGAGGAAGTTCTGCGCATGCTCTCACAGAACCCGCCGCCAGAAGGTGAGTACAGTGTCGATGCCTTCTAAGTTTTCGCGTCCTTAAGTTCCCAAGCCACCTGAAAAGGTGGCTTTTTCATGGCTGGTTCAGACTCGATCTTTCAGGCTTCAAAACCCCAGATGGCAGAGCGCATAGCCAATGCGCCGTACTGATATGCAGCATTAAAAATGCGCGGAGCTTCTGCTTCATGCACAGCACCAGCTGCGTACAGCAAAGGCAGATAGTGGTCATGCGTAGGATGCGCCAGGCGCGCCTGAGGCCCCCACTCCAGAAAGGTGCTGAGCTCAGCGAGATTGCCACTGTCAAAACGCTGCTGGACCTCTGAGTCAAACTGAATGGTCCAGTCAAAGGCTTGGTTGTCAGTAACGTCTCTGCGCATCGCACGCAGGTTGTGCACGATGTTGCCACTGCCCACGATCAGTACACCTCGGTCACGCAGGGCTCGCAACTGTTGACCCATTTCAAAGTGCTTTTCGGGAGGCAGTCCATAAGGCATGCTCAACTGCATAACGGGAATCTTGGCATCCGGAAACATGGGCAGCAAAACAGACCATGTACCGTGATCAAAGCCCCACTGCTGGTCCAGTAAGAGACCTGAGCCATCCAATGGCGAATGAAGTTCGGCGGCCAGCTGCCTGGCGACCTCAGGAGCTCCGGGCGCAGGATATTGCTGATCGAACAATTCTTGCGGGAACCCCCCAAAGTCATGAATGGTGCGTGGTTGCGCCATGCCAGTCAACGCCCACTCTGACTCGGTCAACCAATGTGCCGAAACACACAAAATCAGCTGAGGCATCACCCCTTTTTCCTGCAGCTCCTGCCCCAGCGCTTTCCAGCTCTGACGCCAGTGCGTGTCTTCAATCACATTCATGGGACTGCCATGTCCAAGGAACATGACAGGCATGCGTGGCGAAGGTTTCAATTGCTGCAGCAACTGCTCCGGCAATACAGAGGACGAAATGGAATTCATGGAATAGGCCTTCCAGCCCCCGCCAGCTACTGCCAGTGCAGCACCACTCAGGGACACAAGCGTGCGTCTACGCATCTCAGTCAATCAAATACACACCATTGCCTGGTGCTCTTTACAGATGGGGCTAGCTTGCCACAGCGCAACGGCCTCGAAAGCAACAGCGCCAGGACAGTCTGTCCTGAAAGTGCTATTACCGCTTGCCCGAATGCACTAAAAACCCTTTATAAGGAGCCTTACACCATGTCAGCCGCAAACATCCAACCCTTGCAAGGCGTACGCATTCTCAGCCTCTGCCTCAACCTGCCAGGCCCGGCTGCTCTGTGGCGCTGCACCAGCATGGGTGCCAGCTGTCACAAAATTGAACCATCGGGCAGTAATGGTCGCAGCACCGACCCCATGGCAATGTACTGTCCGGAGGCCTACGCTCAGATGCACACTGACGTGAAAGTGACCCAACTGGACTTGAAAAGCTCTTTGGGGCAGTGCAGCCTTCATGAGCTGCTGGCTCAAACTGATGTACTGCTGACATCATTTAGGCCTGCTGCTCTGAACAAGCTGGGCCTGCAGTGGGAGGCATTACAGCCCCTATATCCCCGACTTTCCATGGTGCGCATCTTCGGCAGTACGGATCCATTTTCCGACGCTCCTGGTCATGACCTGACCTATCAGGCAGAAGCGGGGCTGATCCACAGCACCGCACTTCCTCCAAGCTTGTTTGCCGATATGACAGGAGCGCTAATGGCCAGCGAAGCTGTGCTGCAAGCCATGCTCGTCAGCTCCCGCACAGGACAGGGCATTGTGCGGGACATTGGTCTGGCCCAGGCAGCACAATGGCAAGCTTTACCCTGGCATTGGGGGCTGACGCGACCTGGGGGTGATATAGGGGGCGCACATGCTGGCTATGCGATTTACCCTTGTGCGGATGGCATAGTGGCCGTTGCAGCGCTGGAGCCCCACTTTGCTCAGCGCCTATGCTCGGTCGCTGGACTCACATTTGACCATTACAACGATATGCACAAACCGGAAGTGCATCACACTATTGCGACCTTCTTTGCCGAGCGCAAATGCACAGAGCTCAATCAAATCTCTCTGGACAAAGATATTCCCTTGTATTCCATGCCTCGCAATTAGCAAACTGTTTGCACATAAAAAAGGCCAGCCCTTTGTTCAGAGCTGGCCTTTTCTTTATTGGACTCGATACGAGAGCTGCTTACAGACCCTTAAGTACCTTGCCGTTCACTTCCTTGCCATACAAGGTGTACTTGCCGGCGTGGTACTTCTCTGTAGTTGCCTTCAGATCGCCGTTGAAACGAGGATCCTGACCACGCTCCTGGCTATTAATGAAGGTGGAGACATCCCAGGCTTCCTGATCCGTCAAGGTCGCATTGCCGTAGGGCATGTTGTTCTTGATGAAGTTGGCCGCTTTGTCGATTTCGTGCATGCCTGCGCCCCAGTTGTAGGAGTCCTTGCCCCACAGTGGCGGGAATACAGCAATATCACCCACAAATTGTCCCTTGCCATCGCTACCGTGGCACAGCGCGCACTTGGCTTCATAGACCTTGGCACCTGCTTCATAGGTAGGCGTCTGCTCAGGCTGGGCTGCCTTCTTGAAGCCTGCTCCAGGCAGTTTCTCACCGGTAGGCGCCTTCTGAGCCATCCAGTAGGCATAGCTTTCCAGCGCTACCAGGATCTCATGACCGTCTTCAGGCGCCTTGCCGTTCATGGAGTACATGAAGCAGCCACGCACACGCTCTGCAAACGTGTCCATGTGGTCCGTCTTCTTGCGGTACGCCGGATACATGGGATAGGCCCCCCACATGGGAGCAGCACCCTTTAAGCGGCCAGCATCCAGGTGGCAGTTCGTGCAGCTCAAAGGGTTGCCAGAGTAGCCCACTGCATTGGCAGGCGTACGACTGAAGATCGCCTCACCACGACGCACCCATTCGCCCGCAGGGCCTTCCGGGTAGTCTTTCTCACCTGGAGGAGTAAATTCGCCCGGCTTGGCCGACACTGCAACCGCCTTAACATCTGCAGCTGGCGCAGCGGCCTGAACAGACTCCTTGGCCTTTTCGGGGGTGCTCACGCTCATGCCATACCAGAGCGCACCGCCCAGGCCTGCAAACATGCAGGCCACTACGGCGTATTCAGCAATATTGGAACTTTTGGAAGCAGTTTTTTGTTGGTCCGACATAGTCAACTCCCCAACGCTTAAGGTTTTGCTGGCGCTGCAGGTGCAGCAGCGGCGGGGTTATGCAAGCGCTGGTAATACGCTGCCACGGCCTTGATGTCATCGGCAGTCAGCTTCTTGGCAACTGCACCCATCAATCCCAGAGGTCCTGCTTCACGCTGGCCCTTGTTCCAAGCGTCAATCTGGCTTTGCATATAGTCAGCAGGCAAATGCCCGATGGCAGGAAAATCCTTGCCCACGCCCACGCCACCTGGGCCATGGCACTGAGCACAGGCAGGAATGCCATCCGCCCAGCGTCCGCGCTCTACCAGCCAAGCGCCGCTGTCATCATCCTTGCCAGGCAAGGCACCGCGCACACCCTTGATAGGCAGCTGCAGGCTGGCGTAATAAGCGGCCACATCAGCGCGCTCTTGCTCGCTCAAGGCCTTGGCCATAGGCGCCATGACTGCCGATTGACGGGAGCCGGATGCCATCTGGTTCAACTGACGCTCCAGGTAGCCTGCATGCTGCCCTGCCAATGCTGGGAAGCCAGCTTGGCCCTCTCCTTTGGCACCGTGGCAGCTTACACAGGCTGCCGCGCCACCAGCAGAGCCGGACTGAGCGATCTTGGCGCCGGCACTCACATTGCCGTTCAGTGCAGCCGTGGCTGCAGCGGGTTCTTGTGCCCAGGCGCTGGTCGCCATCAGCATGGAAATGCCGACAGCCACCCACGACCGGGGCAGAGTCTTTGTGTTCAAGCGATTCATCTTGGGAAGGGGGTTGATGCGGCGCTCATTTGCCGCGCATCAGGCGTGTGCTAGACGCCGAAGTTTGACTTCTGCTGCCCGGCATATATCCCCCGTGACAGCAAGCACATGAGCCAACAATACCTGCACAAGATTAAGCAGTAATTAACTGCCATGGGATCAGACGAAAAGCCTCATCCGCGTCAGTCAGCAGAGAGCTGCGCGCAGGACTTGACCGGCAAGAGCAGGCGAACCACCAGTCCGGTCATCGAGTCCCCCTCGACCTCGATACAGCGCTGTTCGCGTTGGAGCCACTGCGCAAGCGAGAGTAGCTCAAGAGCACCACCGCTGCACTGAGCAATACGCTGCACGATGGCCAGCCCCAGCCCACTGCCATGAGCCTGATGCTGCTTGCGCCAAAAGCGCTGCGTCGCGACAGCGCAGTCCTCTTCACTGAGGCCTGGCCCATGATCGAGCACGGTGAACTCCACATAGCCCGCCTCACTCACAGGCCTTGCACTCAAACTATCTCCTGACTGCACATCCAGCTTCTCAATGTGCTTCACCCCCAGCAGCACCTGCGACTTTCCCGCCAGATCATGTGCATTTTGCCCGTAGTGCAGCGCGTTTTCCATCAAGTTTCGCAACGCGGAGACAAGCAAAGGCTGCGGCACCACCACTCGCACATCCTGCAAAAAAGTATCGTCCTGTCGTTGTCCCGGCAGCCATTGCAACCGATGCTGCCCGGAAGGTATGGCCGTTGCCGTCAACTCCCAAGCCTTCTCCAGCGCATCCCATGCACAGGCTGGCTCGCTTCCGCAAGGCATGGCCCGAGAGCCTGTTTCATCGGCACTCACCGGCTGACAGTCCAGCCTGGCCAGCAACAGCAGCTGCTCCAGCGTATGCTGCAGATGCTCTACCCCTTCACCAGCTTGCTCCAGTGCCTGCGTAGTCATCTTCCATTGATCGGTGTTGGCAATCGGCACTGCTTCGCTTGCAGCCGGATTCAGCTGCGTCTTCGCAGTCACCATCTGCACTCCGGCACTGGCTACGGCCATCTGTGCAACCTGCACATGGGTCTTCACCGCCGTCAGCGGTGTACGCAGCTCATGGGCCGCGTCGTCGCTCCAACGGCGCTCGCGCTCAATCGCACTGTGCACGCGTTGCAGCAAATGGTTGATGGTGTGCACCAATGGAGCCAGCTCTTTGACCTGCCGACCCTGAGTCACGGGAGAGTCATCTCCAGGCGGTCGCTGACTGAGCTCCTGCCGCAGTGACTCCAGCGGACGCAGCCCGCGCGTCACCACCCACCACATCAATACCAGGCTGACCATCAGCGCCAACACGAAAGGCAAGATGATGGTGTAGGCAAAGCCGTGCACCAGCCCTTCGCGCACATCAATGCGGTCTGCCGTAGCAATTCGCACACCGTGCTCTTCAAGCACATAAGTGCGCCAAGGCTTCCCTCCTTTGCTGATGGTCGAGAAGCCCAGAGGCAAAGGGGTTTGAAAGCTTGGAGCCCCTGCTGTACGCGCCAGCACCTGGGAGTCATCGCTCACATCCTGCGACTGCACTGCGCTGTCTGCAGCGGGCTCTTGCTCTGTACCTCTGCGCGGTGCAGTACGAGGAGAGTCTAGCGGAGAGGCTGGAATCAGCCCCTGCCGCGAGTCCTGTCTCGCATGCTGCTCTTGCTGAGGGGACGCAGGTGCTGTGTGGACTTCGCTGCGCAACAGGCTGACCTCGCAAGCCACGCCATCACGCGACACTACATTCAGCATGGGCCCCCAGTCTTCCGGGCTGGCGTTATGCGGCTTGAACTGGTGAACAATGCCTGCGACCATGCGGGCAGATGCGATCAGGCGATCATCCAACACCGAGCGCAACTCATGTCGCATGCCGGCAAACATCCATGCCGCCACACCGCCCCATAGCGTGCAAAGCACAAGACATAGGGAAACCAGCAGGCGAACACGAAGGCTGCGCATCAGCGCGCTCCTTGCACGCGCCCCAGCCTAAAGCCTACGCCACGCACGGTTTCAACGATGTCCGTACCCAGCTTGCGGCGCAGATGGTGCACATGTACGTTCACCGCGTTGCTCTCCACATCCAGGCTGTAGCCATAAAGGCTGTCTCTCAGTTGCTCCAGGCTGAGCACCCGTCCGGGAGACTGCAGCAAAGCGCTCAGCAGCGCCCACTCGCGTCGAGACAGGTCTACTGCCGCACCATCGCGCAGCGCCTGGCTGGCAGCCAGATCCACCTTGACATCACCGAGCACAATCCAGTCCACGCTGCGCCCGGCCGCGCGGCGCGGCGCAGCAAAGCATGCAGGCGCGCGGCAAGCTCGTGTAAATCAAAAGGCTTGACCAGATAGTCGTCAGCCCCCGTCTGTAAGCCCTCAATGCGCTGCCCCACGGCATCACGAGCCGTAAGCACCAGCACGGGCAGCTCCACCGCCTGCCGACGCCAGCGTGAGAGCAGTTGCAAGCCATCCTCATCAGGCAAGCCCAGATCCAGCACACACACATCAAAGTGGGAGGACTTGATGGCCGCATCTGCCTGAGCGGCACTGCCCACAACATCCACACCAAAGCCCTGTAACTGCAGGCCCGTTTTGACCCCGCTGGCAACCAAAGCGTTATCTTCTACTAACAGTACATGCATCGTCGTCATCGCACACCCGCCAGTAGCCTCGACTCTTGCCGAAGTAAGTACCCGTTGCGCGCCCTTCTTGATCGAAATGCGACAAGCATCGCAGATTTATCTTTCCTCAGCGTTAACCCCTACTTAATCCCATGCACACAAGATGAGCCAGACCTCCTCTCAATCCCGGCCTCATCAGGCACTTGCAAGCACTCTCAGCAACCTCATGCATTTGCGCCCCCTTATTGCTTTTTTTGTGCTCTCAGCGGCCTTGCTGACGGGATTGACGTCTGGGGCGCAGCCGCTCAGCATTCCCAGCCTCCATGCTGAAGAAAGCGGCTCCGGCAGTGATGTTCTCAGCGCCGAGCAGGCATTCACTCTTGCGCCACCAGTGCTGTCAGCCATCAAAGCTGATGAAGCGCACACGCTTGAGTTCAGCTGGCGCATTGCCTCCGGTTACTACCTTTACCGAGAGCAGGTTCGCCTGACAGATGCACAAGGGCAGCCCCTGGCTGTCACGCTGCCCGAAGGCCAGGTGCTGAGCGACGCCTTCTTCGGCACCGTGCAAGTCTTTCGCAACACGCTGAGTGCCACTGCCGCTCTACCCTCACAAGGCCTGCAATGGCCGCTGCAGCTGCAATGGCAGGGCTGTGCCGACATCGGTGTGTGCTATCCGCCCCAGCAAATACAGATCACGGCACAGCAACTGAGCTTGCCTCTGCAACAGGGCTCCTCTATACCGAGCGACCCTATCGCAACTGACGATAATCCTGCACCCTCTTCTAGCCTGAGCTGGCTGCATCTCCCCCCCAGCCTCCTGCTGGGCCCCATTACCCTGCCCACCATGGCAGTGGTCGTTTTTCTGGCTTTGTTTTCCAGCCAATGGTGGGCCAGGCGCCAGCAGCTACGCAGTGGTCAGCCCGTGGAGTCCGTACTGTTTCAAGCCACTGTGGCTGGCTTGCTCATGGCGCGGATTGCCTACGTGGCTCAGTGGGCCAGTCAGTATTGGCAAAGCACCCCAGAAGAGACAGCTCCCTTGGCTTCCGCTTTGCTACGCATGATCGACATTCGCGACGGCGGCTGGAACCTCTGGGCCGGCCTTCTGGCCGCACTGCTGTGGACACTGTGGCGCAGTCGTAGCACAGGTGTCCTGCGCAAGCACAGCGTTCAGGCACTGGCTGCCGGAGCTTCGATATTGATAGCAGGTAGCGGAATGCAGACAAGCACTGGAGGCCAAAACACTCCTCTACCGAGCCAAGCCTTCGTCAATGTAGCGGCGCAGTCCGTAGATCTGAACCGCCACGACGGTCAGCCCCTGGTTATCAATCTGTGGGCCAGCTGGTGTCCACCTTGCAAGCGCGAAATGCCCGTACTGTTGCAGGCGCAAAAAGACCACCCCAACGTGCGCTTTATCTGGCTCAATCAAGGCGAAGAAGCAGCCGCCGTGCTGCGCTATCTTCAAACCATGCCTTTACCTCCTGAGCAAGTACTTCTGGACACAGAGCAGCATGCCAGCCGGCACTGGAAGCAGCGCAGCCTGCCCTCGACGTATTTCTATGACGCTGACGGACAACTCAAGGCCATGCGTACAGGAGAGCTTTCTCGCGCCAGCCTGACCGAGTTGCTGCAAAGCGTCCTCCCCCACGATCCGCCCCAACCATAAAAGCCACCAAGAGGTTTCTCGTGCCCCATTTATTGCCACAAAACTGGCAACATCGCCTCCCTCGCCTGCGCTCCACAACCGCCTTGCTGCTGCCATTGCTGGCCGCAGCCGCCGCCACGCTGGTCGCTGTTGCCTATGGACGCGATGTCATAGCCGCCAGCAGCGGCACCAGTGCCAGTGCCAGTGCCAGTGCCAGTGCCAGTGCCAACACCAGCTCGACCACTGAGCTGCCTTCCGCCCAGTTTCTGGCAGAGCAAGGGTTGCAAATTGTGGGCCCCATGACAGCCAACGGCGGCCTCAAGGCTTGGGCTGCCTACCGAGATCAGCAGCCCATCCCCATCTATCGCATGCCAGACGGCAAGCACTGGGTCATAGGCACAGTCATCGACGCACAGGGCAAGGATGTCAACGCCAAGGCCTTGCAAACTGCCGTGCAAAAGCCCATGGGGCAAGAGCTTTGGACAGACCTGGAGAGCACGCACTGGATTGGTGATGGCAAGCCAGACGCACCGCGCATTGCCTACGTCTTCACCGACCCCAACTGCCCTTATTGCAACCAGCTCTGGCGCGATGCGCGTCCCCTTGTGCAATCGGGACAGCTGCAGCTGCGCCATATCCTGGTGGGCATATTGCGCCCCAGCAGCGAGGGCAAGGCTGCCGCCATTCTGGCCTCCAAGTCTCCAGAGCAAGCGCTAGCCAGCCATGCCATGGCCTACGCGAACACCCAGGGCAAAAGTCTTGACGCACTGGGCATTGCGCCGCTGCAGCGCATTCCCCTGTCGGCCCGTGACGCACTGGCCAACAACGCTGCCTTGATGAGCAATGCCGGGCTGCGTGCCACGCCGGCCACCATCTGGAAAAACGGCCAGGGTCTGGTAGAGATTCGCACGGGCATGCCGCCCGGCCTGCTAGATGAACTGATGGGCAAGGCAGCCGCCAAGCCCTAAGCGCACTCCGTCAGGGCGACCTCAAACAAGCGCTAGAGCGCTAGCTGCGCGCCCTGAAAGTTTTCACGACGATAGGTCAGCACCAGCGTGTCACGCACGCCGCCGGGCTGAACCGGCTGAATCGGCGTGGTTTCATGGATCATGCGCGCATCGTCGAGCAGCATCACAGACCAGGGCTCGGTCAGCGTAAAGCGCTGACCGTTGGGCCCTGCGGCTTCAAACACACGCGTCTCGCCGCCCTTGATACCGTCTCGTCCCACCAGCACCACGGCAACCAGATCCACGCCATCGCGATGGGCCCCCTCTGGGGTTGGGCGACCGATACCGTCCGCGGTATCGATACGGAACTGGTGCGCCTCCACAAACCAGCGCTCGTGCGCGTCATCCGTGCAAAACACCTGATCGGCGAGCTGCCCCAGTGCATTGATCATGGCCAGCCATGCAGTGCTTTGCGTGGTCGTATCCAGCATGGGCTCGAACAGACGCTGCATGCCGCCATGCAAGGCGTTGTATTCCACCGGCTGCCAGTGGGGTCGGTGCGGCACCTGCTGCACACCCTCGACCTCGCTGACAAAGCAGGAATGACGGCGACGACGATAGCGCCCGCCATCCTTGAGAAAAGCATCGGGTGGCAGGCTCTGCCAGTCCGCATCCATGGCATGCAAATCACTCATATTCAGGCCCATCCACTGGGCAAAGTCCTCGGGCTGGATCACGGCATATCCGTGAGTACGCAAGGACTGAGCAGCCTGGGCAGCGGCAATATAGGGAGGAGAAAACATGATGTGCGCCATAAGGTCGGCAAGCTTACTCCTCGCAGCACCTGCTGGCCCATGGCTCAGCATCAAAATTTGCGCAAGGCAGCAACAACCAAATTGCATGGATAAAAAACTGCCTGCTTCACACAAGGCAAAGCAGGCAGATCAAGTCTGACATCCTGTCCGGATGCCAGAACGTTCATCACGACAGTGACGAGAGCAATACAGCTTGTGGCTTACACCAGGGGCAGGCCCACATAGTTCTCGGCCAGCGAGGTAGAACCCGCTTCGGAGTTGACGATGTAGTCCAGCTCCGCTTCCTGCACCTTGGTGTTGAACTCGCCCTCATTGGGGAAGTTGTGCAGCATGGAAGTCATCCACCACGAGAAGCGCTCGGCCTTCCAGACGCGACGCAGGCACTGCTCGGAGTAACGGTCGATACCGGCTTCGGACTTGTCCTGGTAGTACTCGACAAAGGCTTGCGACAGATAGCCCACGTCGGAAGCCGCCAAGTTCAGGCCCTTGGCACCTGTGGGGGGCACGATGTGCGCTGCGTCGCCAGCCAGGAACATGCGGCCAAAGCGCATGGGCTCGGTCACAAAGCTGCGCAGGGGCGCAATGCTCTTTTCCAGGGAGGGGCCGGTCACCAGGTTGGCACGGGCTTCGGGGTCCAGACGCTTCTTGAGTTCTTCCCAGAAAGCCTCGTCGCTCCAGTCCTCGACCTTGTCGGTCAGCGGCACTTGCAGGTAGTAGCGGCTGCGGGTGGCGCTGCGCTGGCTGCACAGAGCAAAGCCGCGCTCGGTGTTGGCGTAGATCAGTTCATCGGACACGGGAGGCGTGTCGGACAGCAGGCCCAGCCAGCCAAAGGGGTAGACCTTCTCGAAAGTCTTGATTTTGTCCTGAGGAGCGCTGGCACGGCAGATGCCGTGGAAGCCGTCGCAGCCGGCGATGAAGTCGCACTCGATCTCATGCACCTGACCGTCTTTTTCGTAGCGCACCTTGGGCTTGTCGCTCTCGAAATCGATGGGCTGCACATTGCTGGCTTCATACACCGTGGTCAGGCCTTCTTCGGCGCGCACTTCCATCAGGTCGCGCGTCACTTCGGTCTGGCCATAGACCATCACGCGCTTGCCACCGGTCAGGTCATGCAGATTGATGCGGTGACGCTTGCCCTTGAACAGCAGCTCGATGCCGTCGTGGGGCAGACCTTCTTCATTCATGCGCTTGTCGGCACCGGCTTTCTTGAGCAGGTCAACCGTCACCTGTTCCAGCACGCCGGCGCGGATGCGGCCCAGTACATAGTCGGCGCTGCGTTGCTCGATGATGATGTTGTCGATGCCTGCCTTGTACAGCAGCTGGCCCAGCAGCAGACCCGAGGGACCTGCACCGATGATGGCGACTTGAGTGCGCATGATGTATGACTCCTTGTTATGGCTCAAAAATGGGGTAACCAGATCGCCTTGCAGCGCTGGTTGAGCACTGCCGTAAGACTAAGTTTTGTGCTGCATCAAAACAAAGGCATGCATCGATGTTTGCGCGATAATCGCGCAAAGAAACCGATAATCGCGCAAAACAGAATCCTCCCCTTCCTCCCGATGACTGAGCCCCATCCCTCTTACACAGCCTCTGCCCCGCCCTCGATAGCCCCGGCAGACTTCATCGCAGGCCTGGCCAAGGGCCTGTCTGTTCTTGAGAGCTTTGACACCGAGCGCCAGCGCCTGAACGCCACCATGGCCGCCGAACGCGCTGGCATCACCCGTGCCGCAGCCAGGCGCCATCTGCTTACGCTGGCCTATCTCGGCTATCTGGAATCCGATGGCAGCTATTTCTGGCTAGCCCCAAAGGTGCTGCGTTTGTCGGGCAGCTACCTGGCCTCGGCGCGGCTGCCGCGCATCGTGCAGCCTGTGCTGCACCGCCTGGCAGCCCAGACGGGGCTGTCTTATTCCTGTGTGGTGCGCGAAGGCCAGGAAGTCGTCATCGTCGCGCGCAGTGCCGTGCATGAAAAAGGCGAGCGACTGATGGCCCACGGCCTGCATCTGGGCACACGCCTGCCCGCACACGCCACCTCTACCGGGCGCGTGTTGCTGGCCGCGCTTTCCGAGGCCGAGCTGGAGGACTGGCTGAACACTTATGACCTACCCAAACTCACTGCGCACACCGTATCCAGCAGCAACGAACTCAAGGCCGTTCTTGCTGAAGTGCGCCGTCTCGACTATTGCCTGGCACAGGAAGAGCATGAGCTGGCCATTCAGGCCGTAGCGGTACCGCTGCGCAATATGCAGGGCCGCACCGTTGCAGCATTGAACATGGTGACTTCAGCCAAGCGTATGGTGCCCCAAGTCATTCGCCAGGAAATATTGCCGCTGCTGCAGGAAGCAGCCAGAACACTGCGCCCGCTGGTCTGACGAGGCTGACTGAAGCCTTGACCGCGTTCTATCTGGGCAGACAGGTTGGGCTGTAGCTATCAAATCAAAAGCTGCTTGCGCTTTTCCTGTATTGATTTCAGATAGTTTTAACCATGAAATCAATATTCACAAAGCGCTTGCAGCTCACTAATTCAAAGCAAACTCTATCGATATTCAGTTTCTTGAGGCTCGCAGAACATCTCTTCAGATGGGCGTTGTTGCACAAATGCCGGTCGCAGCTGAGGTAGGCTCGGGAGATGAGAGAGACGAGCTGGGGTCGGGTTAAGTACCGCACAACGAACTGGAAGGCTTACAACGCAGCGTTGAAGGCGCGAGGTGAGCTGACCATTTGGCTCGATAGGGATATGCAGTGGCTAGCTCGGCCCACGGGCAAGCGTGGTCGTTGCCAGAAGTTCTCAGATGCGGCCATCCAGTTTTGCCTGACCATCAAGTGCTTGTTTGGCCAGCCCTTGCGCCAGACACTGGGCCTGGTTGAGTCGCTATTGGGTATGGCAGGCCTGCATTGGCCAGTGCCCGACTACAGCACGGTGTGTCGCAGGCAAAAGAGCTTGGATGTGCAGGTGCGCTACCGTGCAAGTGACAAAGGCTTGCACATGCTGGCCGACTCCACGGGCATCAAGTTCTTGGGCGAAGGTGAGTGGAAAACCAAAAAGCACGGTGCCGAGAGCCGCCGCCAGTGGCGCAAGGTGCATCTGGGTATTGATGCCCAGACACTGCAGATTCGGGCCATCGCAGTAACAACCAATGAAGTGGGCGACTCGCCCATGGCAGCAGACCTGCTAGGTCAAATTCCAAGCAATGAAGAGATAGCTAGCTTTACCGGTGATGGGGCGTACGACACGCAGGATGTACATAAGGCGTGCTACCTGCGGGGAGCCATTCCAATCATCCCGCCGCGCAAAGGAGCGAAGCTGCGCAAAGGGCTGGCATTTGCTCACCGCAATGAAGCGGTCAAGGCGTGTAGGCAGTTGGGGCGGGCTATCTGGAAACGCTGGAGCGGCTACCACCGAAGGTCACTGGTGGAGACCAAGATGAATTGCTTCAAGCGACTCGGCGAGAAGGTCATGGCCAGGACGTTTGAGCGCCAGGTGACCGAGCTGCACATCCGAGCTTCAATCCTCAATCAATTTACCGCTCTGGGCACGCCCCAGACAGTCGCTGCTGCGTAAATCTATTTGGGATTGGGGATGCCTTGGCCTATGGCCGATTTATGCAACAAAGCCCTTCAGATGTGACCGCTTTCTACCGAGCACACCTGCAGACTCAGGCGTCGCAGCAGCTCTGCCGTGCGCCGCATCAGTGGAGTGGACTTCTTTTTCGCTGGCTGAACCAGGCACAAGGTGCTGACGATATGCGGTGATTTGATGGGCACTTCCACCAGCGATGCATCCGTGGCATGGCTGTGCATGGCGCTATCGGTCAAGGCCGCATAGCCATAGCCACCGCGCACCAGATCCAGAATGGCTGGCACGCTGGAGACCTCCCACACCACATTGAGCTTGACCTGGGACAGCGTGGCCTGCGCCTCCATCAGCTTGCGGAAGATCTGCCCATGCTGGGGCATGATGAGTGGAAATTCATCCAGATGCGCGAACGGGATGCTGGTGCGCCCCGCCAGGGCGCTGGCCGGGCCAATCAGGCACAGGCGCTCCTCCAGCACCGGCGAGACTTCGATCTGCGGGTGAGGCTCGGGCGTATAGACCAGACCCAGATCCATGCGCCCCGAAGTGAGCCACTCCGAGATATTCATGGAAAAGCCTTCGACCACCGCCAGTCGGGCCTTGGGCATGTCGCGACTGAAACCGTCGATCAGCGGCAAGGTCAGCCGCCGCGCCAAGCTGGGCGGCAGGCCCACGGTGATGCGCCCCACCGGCTCGTCACGCTGGCTGCCCAGATCTTCCTTGGCCATGGCCACGCGCTGCATGATGGCGTGACCATGCTCGAGCAGCCGCCTGCCGGCATCCGTCAGCGTCACCCCGCGCCCGGTGCGAATGAGCAGTGTCTCCCTCAACTCCGTCTCCAGCGCCCGCACCTGACGGCTGAGCGCTGGCTGTGCCGTATCCAGCAGTACAGCAGCTTTGCTAAAGCTTCCTACTTCGGCCACCCGAACAAAGGTTTCAATCTGCTGCAAGTTCAATTCCGCATCCCCCAGTTAAGCTATGCCATTTTGCTATAGCTGCTAGCCTAAGCTAGGCCTAGGCATTTAATAGCCCGGTGACACAATGTATTGAACTGGGCGCAAATACCTAAAACAACAGCCGACGATATGAAAAAAGCGTGATATTTACACGCACGCGATCCTCGACAGTCCTTCCAGGGAGACAAAAATGACTCACAAGCTCAACATGAGCCGCCGCCAAGCTGCATTCGCACTGGGCGCCATCGCTGCTGCCGTGGCAGCCCCCTCCTTTGCTCAATCGGGCAAGTGGCCCACCAAAACAGCACGCATCATCAACCCCTTCCCCGTAGGCGGCGGCCCCGATGGCATCTCGCGCCTGGTGGCTGATAAGCTGGGTCGCGCCTGGGGCCAGTCCGTGGTCGTGGAAAACCGTCCCGGCGGCAATGGCTTCATCGCCATCAATGAATTCAAGCGCGGCGCCACAGACGGCACCGACATGATCCAGCTGGACAACGTCCATATCGCCGCCTATCCCCACCTGTTCAAGAAGCTGCCCTACGACCTGAACAAGGACTTCAACATCCTGATGCCCTTGTTCCGCAACTTCTTCTTTGTTTGCGTTCCCGTCAACAGCCCTTACAAAACCATTGGCGATCTGATCGCCGATGCCAAGGCCAACCCCGGCAAGCTGAACTATGGCTCCTGGTCCGTGGGCAACCCCGTGCACCTGGGCTCGGCTCTGCTGGAAAACCAGACGGGCACCAAGATGGAGCACGTCATCTACAAGGAAACCAGCCAGCTGTACCAGGGCGTTGCCAATGGCGAGCTGACCTTTGCCCTGGGCTCTCTGGGTACCGCAGGCCCGCTGGTGCGTGGCGGCAAGCTGCGCTTCCTGGCCGTGGCTGCGCCCAGCCGCATTGCCGGTTTCGAGAATGTGCCCACGGTCTCTGAATCGGGCGGCCCCAAGGACTTTGCGGCCATCGGCTGGAACGCCCTGGCCGTGCGCCCCGGCACTCCAGAAGCAGTGGTTGAGAAGATCCGTGCCGACGTTCGCCAGGCTCTGACGGGCCAGGACGTGAAGGACAAGTTCACTGCCTTCGGCTATGAGCCCTTCAATCCCACGCCCGCTGAGTTCAAGGCCTTCATGGAAGCCGAAAGCAAGCGTTTCGGTGAAGTGATCAAGAAGGCTGGTCTGGCTCTGGACTAAGCTCCTACGCCCCACCCCCAAAGCCGCCTTTTCAGGCGGCTTTTTGCATCATGCTTTTATTTTTCCGACGTCGACTTTAGCGAGTCAGACAAGAAAAAGCCCGGCTCATGGACCGGGCTGCTTCATCAAAAAGCGACCAGAGCGCTTACTGGTCACGCGCCTCTATCGCTCGATTGATGCCCAGAGCCGCCAGCGTGCACAAGGCCCCAGACAGCAGATAGACGCCCAAAGCCACCAGGCCAAACTTGGCAGACACACCCAGTGCCACCAGCGGCGCAAAAGCCGCGCCAATCAGCCAGGCCATGTCTGTAGACAAGGCCGCACCGGTGTAACGATAGCGCGAAGAAAAATTGGCTGTCACCGTTCCAGAGGCTTGTCCGTAGGAAAGACCTAGCAGCACAAAGCCCACCAAAATAAAGACATTGTTGCCAGTGCTTCCGCTGCTCAGCAACCAGGGCGCCAAGAAGCTGAAGATGCCGATCAGGCAGGCCATGGTGCCCAAGGTGTTACGACGGCCCACGCGATCAGCCAGCCAGCCCGACAGCATGATGGCCACTCCTGCCAGCAACGCGCCAATCATCTGAACCACCAGCACCTCTGTCATGGACTGGTCGGAATACATGGAAATCCAGGACAAGGGAAACACCGTGACCAGATGGAACAGCGCAAAACTGGCCAGCGCAGCAAAGGCACCAATCATCACGTTGCGCCCTTCATGGGTCATGAGGTCTGTGACGCTGATCGGCTCCAGCTCCCGCTCTTGCAAAAGCTGTGTATAGGACTGCCCCACAACCAAGCGCAGGCGGGCGAAAAGAGCTACTACGTTAATAGCAAATGCCACACAGAAGGGATAGCGCCAGCCCCAGCTCAAGAACTCGTCAGCCGGGAGACTGAAGTACAAATAGGCAAACAACGCCGCAGCAAGCACAAAGCCCAAAGGCGCGCCCAGCTGACCAATCATGGAGTACCAGCCCCGCTTGTTGGGGGGAGCCGACATGGCCAGCAAGGAAGGCAGGCCATCCCAGGAGCCACCCAAGGCCAAGCCCTGTCCCAAACGCAAAACCACCAGAGCCCAGACAGCCTTCATGCCTGCAGCTTCATAGCTGGGCAAAAAGGTCATGCCTACCGTACACACGCCCAGCAGCAACAGCGCCAGGGTCAGCTTGGTGGCACGCCCCCAGCGTCGCTGTACAGCCATGGACAAGGCCGTGCCCACGGGGCGGGCAATGAAGGCCAGAGAAAAGATGGCAAAAGCCGCCAGCGTCCCGTCGAGCTTGCTCATATAGGGAAACAGCAGCGAAGGAAAGACCAGCACACAGGCGATGCCGAAGACGAAGAAATCAAAGTACTCGGAAGAGCGCCCGATGATCACACCCACAGCAATTTCTCCAGGGGTCACATCCTCGTCGGTATTCGCATAGGCCAGGGTTTCCGAGTTTTCGTAGTCTTGCTGAGTAAGACCAATGGACGGGTTCATGCTTGTCATAAAGGCTCTACTCCTTGTCTTACTTTTCAGTCCCAGGGACGCTTTCTGTTCTACGCCCAAGCATGTAGTGCTGCAATAGAGCTTTTGCCCTCAAGCCTGTCGGCAACCCTCCCGTCCACGCACCTCTTGGGGAGTCTTTGGTCATTTACAAGACCTTTAGTGCCCAACAGCGCCTCATGACCAATCAAGGCTAAGCCCTTGTCACATAGCGGATTTCGAAGCACCCAGTCTTGACCTTGGACAAAATGTCCAATGGACAAGGACGCGTTTGGTATTACATTTGCCCAGATCCAGTAATCCGCGTTTACACCTAAGCGCGACTTTGTCACGCCCAAAGCATGTTAAAAATCAAAGAAATCCGTGGGCCCGCGTGGCTCTCAGCGGCCGCTTTGACCGCAGCCCTCGCAGGTTGCAGCAAGGCCGTCGTCCTCAACCCCGCTGGCGATGTCGCCAAGCAGCAAGGCGATCTGGTCATTACGGCCACTTTGCTGATGCTGCTCATCATCGTTCCCGTCATCTTCTTGACGCTGCTGTTTGCCTGGAAATACCGCCAGTCCAACACCGAGGCCAAGTACGACCCCGAATGGCACCACTCCACTGCGCTGGAGCTGGTGATCTGGACGGTTCCTCTGCTCATCATCATTGCTTTGGGCGCCATTACCTGGATCAGCACCCACAAGCTCGACCCTTATCGCCCCCTGGACCGCATCTCCTCCACCAAGGCTCTGGACCCCAACGTCAAGCCTCTGGAGATTCAAGTCGTGTCTCTGGACTGGAAGTGGCTGTTCTTCTACCCCGAGCAAGGCATTGCCACTGTGAACGAAGTGGCCGCCCCGGTGGACCGCCCCATTCACTTCAAGCTGACCTCCACCCACACCATGAACGCGTTCTACGTTCCTGACCTGGCCGGCATGATCTACACCATGCCCGGCATGCAGACCGAGCTGAACGCCGTGATCAACAAGCCTGGCGTGTATGGCGGCAAGTCCTCGCACTACAGCGGTGCAGGTTTTGCCGGCATGGTCTTCAAGTTCCACGGCCTGGAAAACGATCAGTTTGACCAATGGGTTGCCAAGGCCAAGACCGAAGGCAAGGCTCTGACACGCGAGGCCTATCTGGATCTGGCCAAGCCCAGCGAGCGCAATCCTGTCGAGCGCTTTGCCAGCGTGGATGACGGCCTGTACAACAAGGTGCTCAACCGCTGCGTGGAAGACGGCCAGATGTGCATGAACGAGATGATGGCCATTGACGCTGCTGGCGGCAAGACGCCTGCACACCTCCAAAAGACCTCCAGCGTCGTTCTGCCGCTGGATGTGTGCACATCCCAAGACGCTGACCGCGTTGTCGCCCTGCTCGACGAAGTCGCCACCTCCGGAGCTGTTGCACAGCAATAAGTAGTTCACGGTGCGGGCAAGCGTTTGACCCAACCGCGCCAATACGACAGAAGAGACTCAACATGTCTGAAACAACAACCCCGGCCGCCCACTGGCTGTTGGGCCGAATCACATGGGATCAGATTCCCATGACGCATGAGCCCATCGTGCTCATAACCTTTATTGCTGTGGTGCTCGGCGGCCTCGTCATGGTCGGCGGCATCACCAAATTCAAGCTCTGGGGTCCGCTGTGGACCGACTGGCTGACATCGATCGACCACAAGAAGATCGGCATCATGTACATGATCCTCGGCCTGGTCATGTTCCTGCGCGGCTTTGCTGATGCCGTGATGATGCGTCTGCAGCAGTCCATGGCCTTTGGCGACAACATGGGCTACCTGCCCCCTCACCACTACGACCAGATCTTCACCGCCCACGGCGTGATCATGATCTTCTTCGTGGCGATGCCTTTCGTGACCGGCCTGATGAACTACCTGGTTCCTCTGCAGATCGGTGCACGTGACGTGTCCTTCCCGTTCCTGAACAACTTCAGCTTCTGGATGACTACCGGCGGCGCCGTGCTGGTGATGATCTCCCTGTTCCTGGGCGAGTTCTCCACCTCCGGCTGGCTGGCTCTGTCCAACCTGGGGCACCAGAGTGGAAGCACGGGTCTTGATTACTACATCTGGGGTCTGCAGGTCGCGGGGGTAGGCACCACGCTATCGGGTATCAACCTGATCGTGACCATCATCAAGATGCGCGCTCCCGGCATGAACCTGATGAAGATGCCCGTCTTCACATGGACTGCTCTGTGCACCAACGCCCTGATCGTGGCTTCGTTCCCTGTGCTGACAGCAGCTCTGGTGCTGATGTCGCTGGACCGCTACATCGGCACCAACTTCTTCACGAACGAGCTGGGCGGCAACCCCATGCTGTACGTGAACCTGATCTGGATCTGGGGCCACCCTGAGGTTTACATCCTGATCCTGCCTTGCTTTGGCGTGTTCTCGGAAATCGTGTCCACGTTCTCGCGCAAGCGCCTGTTCGGCTACACCTCGATGGTTTACGCCACCGTCTGTATCACCATCCTGTCCTACCTGGTGTGGCTGCACCACTTCTTCACCATGGGCTCGGGTGCCAGCGTGAATACCTTCTTCGGTATCACCACGATGATCATCTCGATTCCTACGGGCGCGAAGATCTTCAACTGGCTGTTCACCATGTACCGTGGCCGCATCAGCTTCAGCGTTCCCATGCTTTGGACGATTGGCTTCATGGTCACCTTCGCCATCGGCGGCATGACCGGCGTGCTTCTGGCCGTGCCTCCCGCAGACTTCGTGCTGCACAACTCGCTGTTCCTGATCGCCCACTTCCACAACGTGATCATTGGCGGCGTGGTGTTTGCCGTGTTTGCCGGCATCAACTACTGGTTCCCCAAGGCTTTCGGCTTCAAGCTCAACGAGTTCTGGGGCAAGGCTTCGTTCTGGTTCTGGCTGGTCGGCTTCTGGGTTGCCTTCACTCCGCTGTACATCCTGGGTTTGATGGGCGTGACTCGCCGTGCCAACCACTTTGACGATCCTTCGCTGCAGATCTGGTTCATCATCGCCGCCTGCGGTGCTGCCCTGATCGCTGCAGGTATCGGCTGCTTCTTCATTCAGCTGGCTGTGTCCATCTGGAAGCGCAACGAACTGCGTGACGAAACCGGCGATCCATGGAATGGCCGCACTCTGGAATGGGCTACCTCTTCGCCTCCACCCCAGTACAACTTTGCCTTCACCCCCGTGGTGCACGACATTGATGCCTGGACCGACATGAAGAAGCACGGCTACCAGCGTCCGCTGACCGGCTTCCAGCCCATCCACATGCCCGCCAACACCGGCGCAGGCGTTGTGATTGCCGGCCTGTCCACCCTTCTGGGCTTTGCTCTGATCTGGCATATGTGGCCGCTGACGATCGCCTCGTTCATCGCGACCATCCTGGCTTCGATCATTCACACCTTCAACTACAAGCGTGACTACTACATCCCTGCAGCCGAAGTGGCAGCAACGGAAGAACTTCGCACGCAACAGCTTGCTCACGCAAGCCATGCTTAAGGCGGAGATTTAAACGATGTCCAATACCACTACCGCCGCCCTGGGCCAGCGCGAGTACCACCTCGCTCATGAGCCCCATCCAGAGAACGGCACCTCGCTGGGCTTCTGGCTCTACCTGATGAGCGACTGCCTGATCTTTGCCGCTCTGTTCGCCACCTACGGCGTTCTGGGCCGCAGCTATGCGGCAGGCCCATCCGGCAAAGACCTGTTTGACCTGACCCTGGTCGCCATCAACACGGCCTTCCTGCTGATGTCGTCCATCACCTTCGGCTTTGCCATGCTGCAAAAGCAGAAGAAGAACGTCAACGGCACCTTGCTGTGGCTGGCCGTCACCGGCCTGCTGGGCGCAGCCTTCCTGGCCGTGGAGCTCTACGAGTTCTATCACCTGATCCATGTGGGTGCCACGCCTCAGAGCAGCGCCTTCCTGTCGTCCTTCTTCACACTGGTCGGCACTCACGGTATCCACGTGAGCTTCGGTCTGATTTGGCTGATCACCCTGATGATCCAGATCAAGAAGCATGGCCTGATCAATGAGAACGTGCGCCGTGTCAACTGCTTGTCCATGTTCTGGCACTTCTTGGACGTGGTCTGGATCGGCGTGTTCACCTTTGTGTATCTGATGGGGGTGCTGTAAATGAGCGCACACGATATCCACGCTGGTCATGACGACCACCACGATCACGACGACCTGCACGTCAGCATGGGCGACTATGTGAAGGGCTTCATCCTGGCTGTCATCCTGACTGCCATACCCTTCTATCTGGTCATGAACGATGTCATTACAGACCGCACCACCGCTGCGGCTGTGCTGGGCCTGTTTGCCATCGTTCAGGTGGTCGTGCACATGGTGTACTTCCTGCACATGAACGGCAAGATCCAGGGAGGCTGGACCCTGCTGTCCACCATCTTCACGGTGATCTTCCTGGCCATTGCGATTGCCGGCACCTTGTGGGTCATGTTCCACATGAACACCAACATGATGCCCGGCCATGAGATGCACCAGGCGGCCGACCATGCTGGTCACACCGCCCCTGCTGTTGTCACACCTTGACTGACGGCCTGAAGACCCAGAGCGCTGCACGGCAGCGCTCTCCCTTCGCCAAGGCGATGCTCGCATTTGTGGGCATCGCCTTGTTTTTAGGGTTCATCACACTGGGCACCTGGCAGGTGCAGCGCCGCGCCTGGAAGCTCGACTTGATCGAGCGCGTTGAGCAGCGCGTGCACAGCACCCCCGTGGCTGCGCCTGCAGCCGGCCAGTGGCCTCAGGTCAACGCTGCCAGCTATGAGTACCTACCCGTCAAGCTGCAAGGCGTGTGGCTGGACAGGCAAAGCGTGCTGGCCAAGGCCTTGACCGAGGCCGGTGCCGGCTTCTGGCTCATGACACCGCTGCAGCTGAGCGATGGCACGCAGGTGCTGGTCAATCGCGGCTTCACGCCCGAGAAACTGCGCAGCCAATGGCTCAAGCAGATTGCCGAGGCGCAACCAACGACAGTGCCCGTCACCGTCATCGGACTGATGCGCATGAGCGAGCCCGGTGGCGGCTTCTTGCGCAAGAACGATGCTGCAAACGAGCTGTGGTTCTCACGCGATGTGGCGGCGATCGCTCAGGCCAAGGGCCTAAGCCAGGCAGCGCCCTACTTCGTCGATCAAGGGGTGCCTGCCAGCAACCCTGTCCATGCACAGTCCCTTTCAAATGCCGGCATCTCGCCCGATGTTCTGCGCCCCGGCATGACCGTCATCAGCTTCTCCAACAGCCATCTGGTTTACGCCCTTACCTGGTATGGGCTTGCAGCTATGGTTTTAGGGGCTGCCTGGCTGGTGCGGCGCCATGACAAGTCCACATCGAAGGCTGATGCCTGAGCCTCCAAAGCGCTCTGATGAGCGCTTTTTTCTTGTGCGTGCTGCGCGCGGCTATCGCAAAATACCATAGCCCCAAAGGCTTTGTGACTGGCACTCTCGCGGACAATCATGCCGTGAGCCCTATTTCAGATTCTCTGTTCCGCGTCCAGCGCCTGACCGACCGTCAGAACATGCAGCTGCTGATCCAGCTGCGCTGGATTGCCGTGATTGGCCAGGTCGTCACCATCTCGCTGGTGCACTATGGCTTTCAGATAGCGCTGCCGCTGCTGCCTATGGCCCTGGTGCTGCTGGCCCTGGTGGCCACCAATCTGGCTTATATCTACTGGAGTCAGGGCCTGCACCGCCCGGTCACTTCGCGCAGCGTCTTCTATGCGCTGCTGGCCGACGTTCTGGCGCTGACCATTCAGCTGTATCTGAGTGGCGGTGCCAGTAACCCCTTCATCTACCTGTATCTACTGCAAGGCATTCTGAGCGCGGTGCTGCTGCCGTCCTATTACACCTGGTGCGTGGTGGCGGCCTCTTTTGTCGGCGTCACAGGGCTGACGTTGTTTCACCAACCACTGCATGTGCAGTTCGTCAGTCAAGAAGGCCTGCCCAGCCTCTACGTGGTGGGCGTACTCATCAGCTTTGCACTGACGAGCATCCTGACCATCGTCTTTCTGACCCGCATCGTCGAAAACACCCGCCGCCGCGACAAGCGCATCTCCAATATGCGCCAGCGCGCCAGCGAGGAAGAGCACATCGTCCGCCTGGGCCTGCTGGCCACGGGTGCCGCCCACGAGCTGGGCACACCCATGGCCACCATGTCCGTGATCCTGGGCGACTGGCAGCATATGCCTGCGCTGATGAAAGACGAAGACCTGAGAGAAGATCTGCAAGAGATGCAGCGCCAGCTACTGCGCTGCAAATCCATCGTCTCCGGCGTGCTGCTATCGGCCGGCGAAACCCGCGCCGAAGGCACGGAAAGCACTACCTTTGTGAGCTTTGTGCAAGGCGTGGTCAGCCACTGGCAGGCCCATAACAGCCTGCAGCACTTCGCCTTGCGCCAGGAGGGCGTGGCCGACTTTGCCATGCTCTCTGATACTGCACTGCAGCAAATGATTTGTAATTTGCTGGACAATGCCCTGGAAGCTTCGCCCGACTGGGTGGAGCTGAGCCTGACAAGTGAGCACGATCAGGTGCGCATTCAGGTGCGCGACCATGGCCCGGGTTTTGACGCTGCCGTGCTGCAGCAACTGGGCCAGTGCCATGTCTCCACCAAGCAAGAGCGCCCCGGCCGCGGCCTGGGCCTGTTTCTCGTCACCAACGTGGCACGTGCCCTGGGCGGCCGCGTACAGGCGGGCAACTTGCCTGCCCACGAAGGCGGCGGCGCGCTGGTGGAGGTACGCCTGCCCCAATCCGCACTCGCGATTTAACGCATTGTTGTTTGCATGGAAGAAGATCGTTTACTGCTACTGGTTGAAGATGACGCGGCCTTTGCGCGCACGCTCAAGCGCTCGTTCGAGCGCCGCGGCTACCGCGTATTGCACGCCACCAGCGGCGAAGAGGTGCAGCAACTGCTGACCTTGCAGCAGCCCCAGTACGCAGTCATGGACCTCAAGCTCGCTGGCAATGCCTCCGGCCTGAACTGCGTGCAGATGCTGCACCAGCAAAACCCCGAAGCGCTGATTGTGGTGCTCACCGGCTACGCCAGCATTGCCACCGCCGTAGAGGCCGTCAAGCTGGGGGCCTGCCACTACCTCGCCAAACCCTCCAACACGGATGACATCGAAGCCGCCTTTGGCCGCGTCGAAGGCCGCACCGATGTGGAAGTCAGCAGCCAGACCACGTCAATCAAGACGCTGGAATGGGAGCATATCCACGAGACTCTGGCCGAGTCCGGTTTCAACATCTCCGAGGCCGCACGCCGCCTGGGCATGCATCGCCGCACACTGGCACGCAAGCTGGAAAAGCGCCAGGTGAAGTAAACCATCAGGCTGCATGAATACATTGATAGCAGCTTGCGCCTGATCTGCTTGAGATTCAGCATCAAAAGCATCTGAAACTCAAGCAAACCAAGCACAGACAGCTATCAATTAGCAAGCACCTAAAGAAAAAGCCGACAGTCGCAAAACTGTCGGCTTTTTCTGTTCAGCGCTGCTTATTCAGCAACAGCGGGCTCGGCCTTGGCCGCATCCTTGGGCAGCTCGGTAATGGTGAGCTTGACATCACCTTTGCCATCGTTACCCGCCTCGTCCCAGTCGACCTCCAGGCGTCCGCCATCGGTCAGGCGACCGAACAGCAGCTCATCGGCCAGCGAGCGGCGGATGGTGTCCTGAATCAGGCGCTGCATGGGGCGAGCACCCATCAGCGGATCAAAGCCCTTCTTGGCCAGATGCTTGCGCAGACCATCGGTGAAGGTGACTTCCACCTTCTTCTCGGCCAGTTGCTGCTCCAGTTGCAGCAGGAACTTGTCGACCACGCGCAGGATGACCTGCTCGTCGAGTGCCTTGAAGCTGACGATGGAGTCCAGACGGTTGCGGAACTCGGGCGTGAACAGACGCTTGATGTCGCCCATTTCGTCACCGGCCTCGCGGGGGTTGGTGAAACCGATGGTGGCCTTGTTCATGGTCTCGGCACCCGCGTTGGTGGTCATGATGATGATCACGTTGCGGAAGTCGGCCTTGCGCCCGTTGTTGTCGGTCAGCGTGCCGTGGTCCATGACCTGCAGCAGCACGTTGAAGATGTCCGGATGCGCCTTCTCGATCTCGTCGAGCAGCAGCACCGAATGCGGCTTCTTGGTCACAGCCTCGGTCAGCAGACCGCCCTGGTCAAAGCCCACGTAGCCGGGAGGCGCACCAATCAGGCGCGACACCGCATGGCGCTCCATGTACTCGGACATGTCGAAGCGGATCAGGTCCACACCCAGGATGTAAGCCAGCTGCTTGGCTGCTTCCGTCTTGCCCACGCCCGTAGGGCCGGAGAACAGGAAGGAGCCAATCGGCTTGTCCGGCTTGCCCAGACCCGAGCGCGCCATCTTGACGGCCGAAGCCAGCACTTCCAGCGCCTTGTCTTGACCAAAGACCACGCTCTTTAAGTCACGCTCCAGCGTCTGCAGCTTGCTGCGGTCGTCGTTGGAAACGTTGGCAGGCGGAATGCGTGCAATCTTGGCCACGATGGCTTCGATTTCAGCCTTGCCGATGGTGTCCTTGCGCTTGTCCTCGGGGGCAATGCGCTGGGCCGCACCGGCTTCGTCGATCACGTCAATCGCCTTGTCGGGCAGGTGGCGGTCGTTGATGTACTTGGCCGACAGCTCGGCAGCAGCCTGCAGAGCTTCCTGCTCGTACTTGATGGCGTGGTGCTCTTCGAAGCGCGACTTCAGGCCCTTCAGGATATCCACGGTCTCCTGCACGGTAGGCTCGACCACATCCACCTTCTGGAAACGGCGCGACAGGGCCGCGTCTTTTTCGAAGATGCCACGGTATTCCGTGAACGTGGTCGCACCAATGCAGCGCAGCTGGCCGCTCGACAGCGCGGGCTTCAAGAGGTTGGACGCATCCAGCGTGCCGCCGGATGCCGCACCGGCACCGATCAGCGTGTGGATTTCGTCGATGAACAGGATGGCGTGCGGCTTGTCCTTGAGCGACTTGAGCACGCCTTTCAGGCGCTGCTCGAAATCACCACGGTACTTGGTGCCGGCCAGCAGCGCACCCATGTCCAGCGAATAGACAATGCCGTCCTTGAGCACATCGGGCACCGTGCCTTCGGTGATGCGCCAGGCCAGGCCTTCGGCAATCGCCGTCTTGCCCACACCGGCCTCACCCACCAGCAGCGGGTTGTTCTTGCGGCGGCGGCAGAGGATCTGGATGGTGCGCTCGACTTCGTATTCGCGCCCGATCAGCGGATCGATCTTGCCTTCCTTGGCAGCCACGTTCAGATTGAGCGTGAACTGCTCCAGCGGCGACGCCTTTTCGTTGCGCTCGCCACCACCACCCTCTTCCCCTTCCGCAGAAGATTCGGCTTTTGCAGGCTCGGGCGGCTCGCCCTTCTTGATGCCATGGGCGATGTAGTTGACCACGTCCAGACGTGTCACGCCCTGCTGGTGCAGGTAGTACACGGCATGAGAATCCTTTTCCCCGAAGATGGCCACAAGCACATTCGCGCCCGTCACCTCTTTCTTGCCGTTGCCGGTGGACTGCACATGCATGATGGCGCGCTGAATCACACGCTGGAAACCCAGCGTGGGTTGCGTGTCCACCTCTTCCGTGCCATCGACCTGCGGGGTGTTGTCCTTGATGAAGTTGGACAGCGATGAACGCAGGTCGTCGATATTGGCCGCGCACGCGCGCAGCACCTCGGCTGCACTGGGGTTGTCCAGCAGCGCCAGCAGCAAATGCTCCACGGTGATGAACTCGTGGCGCTGCTGCCGGGCCTCGACAAACGCCATGTGCAAGCTGACTTCCAGTTCTTGAGCGATCATGTGCGACTCCTTTCGGCTTGCTTGGGTTAACTTCTCTGCTAACTAATCTGAGGGCGAGCTGTGTTTATTCAACAGGCTCGAATGTAGCCTGCAGCGGATGACCGGCTTTTTGAGCCGCCTGCAGTACCTGCTCGACCTTGGTCGCTGCCACATCCTGACTGTAGACGCCGCAGACACCGCGGCCATCCAGATGAATCTTGAGCATGATTTGGGTGGCCGATTCGCGGTCCTTGCCGAACAGCTCCTGCAGCACGGCAATCACGAACTCCATGGGCGTGAAGTCATCATTGAGCATCACGACCTGGTACATGCGCGGCGGCGCAAGGCGCTGACGGCGGCGCTCCAGCACCAGAGAATCACCACCGTCAGGCGTACTGATCACGGGTGAGACCGGGGGAATTGATGGGGATTGGGTAGCCATGAAATCCATTCTATCGAGCCGTTGCCATGTTTTTTCGCTGGCATATGCATAGCATTGTTAGGGATTTCAAGGCAGCCGGAAGCAAAATCCAAGAAACCAAGGGAAATCCATGGAAAACCCATAGCCAGCAAGCGCAAAGCGCTATCAAAAACTCATGCCAGTTTCTGACATTTTGAGAACAAGCAGGCGCCATAGGCAGGCGCACGTGCACCTGCCTGTTTCTTACTCATAGACCACTTTGACCTGGCCTGTTCCGGCAGAGCCATACCAGGCTGCCAGTGCAGCATCGGAGGGGTAGAAGCGGCTGCCCTCGCCCAGCGCCAGCTCACAGCTGGCCGAACCACGCTCGTCCTTGCAAATCAGATCCAGGCGCACCTTGACGCCGTGATGGGTATTGCCGCTCTCGGTTTCTTCCACCTTGGCCGGGAACTGGCGCAGCAGCGCGGGCACATCGGGCATTTGATCGCCCACACTGACTTGCAGATAGCGGGCAAAGCGGCAGCGCGCATCGGCCAGGCTCCACATCTGCTGCACCTTCATGCGCAGGCCGCCACTGAAGCGATCGGGCTGCAGACGACCCGAGACGACGACAAACTCGTCCTCCTTGAGCACATCGGCACAAGCCGCCATGGTTTTTTCGTCAATGGAAGCCTCAATCGAGGCCGATTTATCGTCCAACGAAAAAATGCTGAGCTTGCCGCGCTGGCCATTGATGGTACGCAGGCCACTGATGATGCCTGCCATGGTCTGCGGCTCACGACTGTCGCGCATCTCGCCAATCGGTGTGCGCACAAAGCGGCGCACCTCGGTTTCCACCTCGTCAAACAGATGCCCGGTCAGATAGAAGCCGATGGCCGTCTTCTCCAGCATCAGCTTTTCCTTCACGCCCCAGGGCAGCACATCGGCCATGGGCGGCTCAGCGGTGCTGGAGCCCAGCGCATCGTCGCCCATCATGTCGAACAGGCCGCCTTGATCGGCATTCGCAATCGACGTGGCAGCAAAGCCAAAGGCCGTGTCCAGCGTCGCCATCAACGAAGCACGATTCATGTCGATGTTGTCGAACGCCCCCCCCTTGATCAAGGCTTCGACGGTGCGCTTGTTGAGTTTGCTGCGATCCACGCGCAGGCAGAAATCAAACAGGCTCTTGAACGGGCCGGACTCATGACCATTAGGACCGGTGCCCACACCATTGCGCGCATCTACGATGGCTTCGATAGCAGCCTGCCCGGTGCCCTTGATGGCTCCAAGCCCATAGCGAATGACTTTGTCGGTCACCGGCTCAAAGCGGTACACGCCGCGGTTCACATCGGGCATCTCGAAGGTGATGCCCATCTTGAGCGCATCCTCGTACAACACCTTGAGCTTGTCGGTGTTGTCCATTTCCACGGTCATATTGCCGCAGTAGAACTCGGCCGTGTAGTGGACCTTGAGCCAGCCTGTGTGATAGGCCAGCAGCGAATAAGCAGCGGCGTGCGACTTGTTGAAGCCGTAGCCCGCGAACTTCTCCATCAAGTCAAAGACTTCATCAGCCTTTTCCTCGGACAGCCCATTCTTGGCCGCGCCCTCCCGGAAGATCATCCGGTGCTTGGCCATTTCCTCGACTTTTTTCTTGCCCATGGCGCGGCGCAGCAAGTCGGCGCCGCCCAGTGAGTAACCGCCCAGCACCTGGGCGGTCTGCATCACCTGCTCCTGATAGACCATGATGCCGTAGGTCTCGGCCAGCACAGGCTCGACCAGCGGGTGCGGGTACTCCACGACCTCATCTCCGTGCTTACGGGCAATAAAGGTGGGAATCAGGTCCATGGGGCCGGGACGGTACAAGGCGTTCAGGGCAATCAGGTCTTCCAGACGCGAAGGCCTGGCTTCCTTGAGCATCTGCTGCATGCCGCGTGATTCAAACTGGAAGACAGCTTCGGTCTTGCCTTCCTGGAACAGCTTATAGGTCGGGTAGTCGTCCAGCGGAATGTTCTCGAAAGCGAAGTTCTCCTGGCCCTTGTGGCGCTTCATGATGAATTCACGCGCAATTTCCAGAATCGTCAGCGTGGCCAGACCCAAGAAGTCGAACTTCACCAGGCCGACCAGTTCCACGTCATCCTTGTCATACATGGCCACGGCCGAGGTGCTGCCGGGCTGCTGATAGAGCGGACAGAAATCGGCCAGCTTGCCCGGCGCAATCACCACGCCACCGGCGTGCATGCCGATGTTGCGGGTCATGCCTTCCAGGCTTTGTGCCATTTCGATCAAGGTCTTGACGTCTTCCTCACGCTCGATGCGCTCGGCCAGAATCGGCTCCTCCTTGATGGCATAGGTGTATTTGTCACCTTCCTTGGGCGGGTTGGGCGGGTACTTGAGCGTGACGTGCAAACCCGGCTTGTTCGGAATCAGCTTGGAGATACCGTCGCAGAAGGTATAGCTCATGTCCAGCACACGGCCCACGTCACGAATGGCAGCGCGCGCCGCCATGGTGCCGAAGGTCGCAATCTGGCTCACTGCATCGCGGCCATAGCGCTGCTTGACGTACTCGATCACGCGGTCGCGGTTTTGCTGGCAGAAGTCCACGTCAAAGTCAGGCATGGACACGCGCTCTGGATTCAGAAAACGCTCGAACAGCAGGTTGTATTCCAGAGGATCAAGGTCGGTCACCTTCAGCACATAGGCCACCAGCGAGCCAGCGCCCGAGCCCCGACCCGGGCCCACCGGGCAGCCATTGCCCTTGGCCCATTTAATAAAGTCCGACACGATCAGGAAGTAGCCTGGGAAACCCATCTGCATGATGGTGTTCAGCTCGAACTCCAGACGCTCCACATAGCGTGGACGCTCAGCCTCGCGTTTGGCTTGGTCGGGATACAGGTGAGCCAGACGCTCGTCCAGGCCGTGGTAGGACTCATGGCGGAAGAACTCGTCCATGGTCATGCCATCGGGCACAGGAAAGTTGGGCAGTTGCGGATTGCCCAGCACCAGCGTCAGGCTGCAGCGGCGGGCGATTTCCACCGTGTTTTCGATGGCGCTGGGAATGTCGGCAAACAGCTGTTCCATCTCGGCAGCAGTCTTGAAGTGCTGATCGCGCGTGAATTTGCGCACCCGCTTGGCATTACCCAGGATTTCACCTTCGGCAATGCAGACCCGCGCTTCGTGCGACTCATAGTCGTCGGGCTTGAAGAACTGGATGGGGTGGGTGGCCACCACGGGCAGATTCAGGCGGCTGGCCAGCTTGACGGCAGCCGTCACATGCGCTTCATCATCGGCGCGACCGCAGCGCTGCAACTCGATATAGAAGCGATGCGGGAACATGGTGGCCAGGCGCTGGGCAATCTCAGCCGCGCCTTTTTCGTCCCCTCGGGTCAGTGCAATACCCACAGGCCCCGCCTGCGCGCCCGACAGCACGATCAGTCCCTCGCCCAGCTCCTGCAGCCACTCCCATTTGTGCTGTGCCTGATCGCGCACCACATTGCGCGTCCAGCCTCGGGCCAGCAGCTCGGCAATATTGTGGTAGCCCTGCTTGCTCTGCACCAGCACGATGATGCGCGAGGGAGGTGCATCGCCCACCCCTTCCAACACAATCTCTGCACCCAGCACGGGCTTGACGCCCTTGGAACGACCTTCCCGATAAAACTTGATACCGCCAAACAGGTTGTTGAAGTCAGTGATGGCCATCGCCACCTGCCCGTCTTCGGCGGCAGCCTTGATCATGGCATTGACGCGGGTGGTTCCGTCAACAACGGAAAATTCGGTGTGCAGGCGCAGATGGACAAACATGGGCGCTATTGTAGAAAGAGCACGTCATCCCTGCGCTCTCAATGCCTCTCTCTTCACCGTACTGGCGTGCAAAGACCCCTGCGACCCAGCGGCGCAGTGCAGCAGCCCATTACAATGCGTCGATCTTTTCCAGGAAGGTGTTGCCTTGTGGTGTATCGTGTGGGTTTGCCCATTGCCAGCACTTGCGCCGGGCCTTGCTGCCCCCTACCGCTAATGATTGCCAGAAAACTGTCCACCATGCCGCGTATCTCCTTGACTCTTGTCCCTGCCGTGTTAGTCGCCGCCACTTTGGCGGGATGCTCCAGCACCAAGGACGACCCGACGGCCAAATGGACACCCGAGCGCATCTACACCGAAGCGCGAGATGAGTCTTCCTCTGGCGCCTACGACAAGGCTGTGCCTTTGTTCGAAAAGCTTGAAGGCCGTGCTGCCGGCACGCCTTTGGCGCAACAGGCTCAGCTGGAAAAAGCCTACGCTCAGTACAAGGCCAGCGAAAAAGTACAGGCCCTGGCCACGCTGGATCGCTTCACCAAGCTGCATCCAGCCAGCCCTGCCATGGACTACGCTCTCTATCTCAAGGGGCTGGTCAACTTCAATGACAACCTGGGCATGTTCGGCTGGCTGACCCGCCAGGACCTGTCCGAGCGTGATCAGAAGGCCGCCAAGGACTCCTTCGAATCCTTTCGCGAGCTGGTCACACGCTTTCCTGATTCCAAGTACACGCCGGATGCGCGTGACCGCATGCAGTACATCGTGAACTCGCTGGCCCAGTACGAGGTTCATGTGGCCAAGTACTACTACAGCCGCGGTGCTTATGTAGCGGCCATCGCCCGCTCTCAGACGGCCATCAAGGACTACCAGAACGTGCCTGCCGTGCGTGAAGCCATGGTGATTCTGGTCAAGTCTTACGATGCGCTAGGCATGACCCAGCTGCGCGACGATGCCCAGCGCGTCTTGGAAAACAGCTACGGCTCCAATGCTGAGCAGAGCGTCGAGAAGAAAAAGGAATCCTGGTGGAAGCTCTGGTAAGAGCATCAGCCATTTCCTAAAAAAGACACGCATGACGTGTCTTTTTTATTTCCACCTCAATGCAATTGCTCAGGCATCCGCTACGGCCTTGTCATCACCTGCGGGATGCGCAAGTTGATCCAGGGCAGCCTCAAACTCTGCCGCACCTTCCAGCCACCTCATGGGGGGCAAGGCAGCCATCAACTGTGCCCCATAAGCCTTGGTGACCAGGCGACTGTCGCAGATCACCAATACGCCTCGGTCCTCCTCGCTGCGGATCAGGCGCCCCGCTCCTTGCTTGAGGGCCAGAGCTGCCTCCGGCAGCATGTAGTCGTGAAACGCTGCTCGCCCTACGCTCTCCAGCAAACGTGACCTTGCCTCTACCAATGGGTCATCCGGAGGGGGAAAAGGCAGCTTGTCGATCACGACCAGTTGAAGCACATCACCAGGCAGATCCACCCCTTCCCAAAAAGTAGCCGAAGCGATGAGGATGGCTCCTCGCTGATGACTGCCACGGCTCGCCCCTGCCGCCATGAAGCGCTGGACCAGTGCCAGCTTGGGAGCCTCTCCCTGGACCAGTACATCCAGGTCGGCAAACAGCCCAAGGCGCTCGCGTAATGAATGTGCAATGGCATGCAGCGCCCTGAGCGTGGTGGTCAACACCAAAGTACGGCCACCTATACCCTGAGCAGCATCCAGCACCAGTTGAGCCACCTGCTGACTATGCTGGGCACTGCCTGCAGCTACAAAAGGCTGAGGCACATAAACGCCCGCCTGACGCTGATAGTCGAAGGGACTTTCCACCTGCAAAACCTGGGCCCCACGCAAACCACAGGCTTCGGTAAACCAGGTCAGCTGCTCATCATTGCCAAGCGTTGCAGACGTAAAAATCCATGCCTTTTTACTGGCTGATACAAGATTTTCTCTTTCAGTCTCGAGCTCTTCATCCAGCCTGCGCTGCAAAAGCCTCTGCTGCATAATTCGTGCGATGGACAAGGGCGACTCCAGCATGCGCAGGTGCTGCGCCCCCACCTCCAACCAGCGCACGCACTCATCATCTGCCGCAGCAGCAAAGCGCGCCAATCTCGCCAGCAACTCGGCACCACGCTCATACAAGCGCTGCAGTTCGGCCGCTGCACCGTCAAGACCAGACAAAGCGATCAGCAAAGCTCGCAGACTTTGCCCCAATCGCACCAGCGCCGCACGCCATTTCACGGCATCCAGCCCCTGTGGAGTCACTGCTTGCCAGGACAAGCGCCCTTCCTGAGGGCGAGACCCTGCCTGAAGTCGCAACTCACGTATGGCTTGCTCCAGCGTGGCGCAGAGCACCAGCCAGTCGGCCATACCGCGTGCGTGCTCCTGCGTCAGTCTCAGGGTATCTCGTGCATAGGCCACCAACTGCTGACTGGACAGCGCCTCACCCGCAAACTGCACGCCGATGTCGTTGAGCTGGTGTGCCTCATCCACCACCACCACTCCGGTACTGGGCAAAAGATGGGCCATACCGCTATCACGCACATCCAGATCGGCAAACAATAAGTGATGATTGATGACCACCACGTCCGCCTCCAGCGCCTGTTGACGCGCACGATTGACATGGCAGCCCTGCCAGTGCGGACAGTCTGATCCCAGACAGTTGTCCTTGGTCGACGTAACCAGCGGCACGGCAGCAGAGCGCTCATCAAGGGCCGTCAACTCCCCCATATCGCCCGTCGCTGTCACCCGAGCCCAACGCTCCACATCTGCAACCACGCGCAACACCTGCGGATCCTGTGGCGCGGCTCTGCCTTGTCGTACACGCTCCAGCCGCTCAATGCAAAGATAAGAAGAGCGCCCCTTTAGGCGAGCCATGCGCAGTGGTAGCCCCAGACCATGCACCAGTCGCGGTAGATCTCGTGCAAACAATTGATCCTGCAGGGCCTTGGTTGCAGTGGACACCAGTACACGCTGCCCACTGAGCAGGGCCGGCACCAGATAGGCATAGGTCTTGCCGACACCTGTTCCTGCCTCTACGACCAAGACATCTGCATCCTCTATGGCCTGCGCCACAGCGAGTGCCATGCGCGTCTGTCCCGCTCGTGGCCGAAATGCAGGCTCGGCCAATGAAAGCGCACCATCGGGCGCAAAAACCTGGGCCACCGCCTGCTGCAATTGAGTCAAAACCTTTTCACCTTCTCATCATCAAAGTCAGCGCGACCTCACATAAGATCACGCTGGTCTGCTGCAGCTTTATTTCCAGCCGATAAAATGTAACGCAACGTTAAATTCAGCCTAGTACACCTATTCATGTCCTCCAGCTTTCGCATCCAGGCGGCCACCGGCATTCATCGCGGCGACCGGGAATACCAGCAAGACCAAGTCTTGCTCATGACGCACCCCTATGCGAAAGGCTGCATTCTTGGCGTGGTAGCTGACGGCATGGGCGGACGCAGCGGCGGACGCAAGGCATCCGACCAGGTCATGTTGACGGCACGCCAGCTTTTTGAGCGGTTCGAGCCAGCCAAGGAAGACTGTCTGCATATGCTGCGCACCATTGTGCAGGATGCGCACACCGTCATTCGTCTTACAGCGATTGCTGCAGAGCAGGAGCCTCACAGCACCATTGCGGCCTTTGTGGTGCTACCAGACAGCAGCTGTCATTTCATGCACTCTGGCGACTCGCGCCTCTATCATTTTCGTGGCACATCGCTGATACATCGCTCACTGGATCACTCTTATGTGCAGGCCTTGGTCGACCGCGGAGAGCTTACTGAAACAGAAGCCCAACATCACCCGCAGTCGAACATTCTTCTTGGCTGCCTGGGCGCAGAAGCGGCGCCCCCCATGGCACACCACTTCATTGCGAAGCTCCAACCGGGCGACACGCTGATGGCCTGCTCTGACGGCGTCTGGCATTACTTCACCACGCAGGAGCTGGGCACGGTACTGGACGGACTCTCGCCCCGCGAAGGCTCACAGTTTCTCATCGAGAAAGCCCGCCAGCGGGCCGCCGGTGGCGGCGACAACCTATCCTTGGCCATCCTCAAGCTGGAGCTATCCGCCTCAGCGCAGGCCTGATTTTTCATCAGAACAAAAATCCCTCAAACGCTTTGCAGAAAAGCGCTCTTTGCAATATCTTTGATAGCAGCGTTTCACGATAGCTGCATTAGCCCAAGCTCAGGGAGCAGGTGCAGGCAGAGGAGCTGACGTCTGTCCACGCTCCTTGGCTTTCTCAAGCGCACGGGCCTTATGCTCGGCTGCCGCTTTGAGCTTGGCATCGTAGTCTGCTCTAGCCTTGGCTTCGCGCTCGGCACGGCCTTGATCAGCCTGGGCACGATTTTGCTCATGACGGCGCATGTACTCCGCCTGCTTATCTGCACGCTGCTGCGCTTCAGTCCGACGCTGCGCCCTTGCCGCCTGCTCATCAACTGCGGGCTTTGCACCGCTGCCCGAGGGCTGTGGTGAGCCCTTCTCACCCTTCTCGCGCTGCTGAGATTTCATGGGGACAGCAGCGTTTTCAGCCTTCTTCTCTTCTATCGATTGCAGCTTGGCTGCAGCCTTTTCCTTGCGCTCTGCATCATTGATTTCCAGCTCAAGTGCCCTCAGTGGAGCATCCTTTTCACGCGCTGACTTGCGCGCCTCGGCAAGGCAATCCTCCACCGCGAATTTCTGATAGCAGAGCTTTTCAGCCTCTATGCGCTGCTGCTCAATCACAGCACGCTTGCTCAGAATTTCGTCACGCTCAGCATTGCGCGCTTCTTGCTTCAGCTCACGCGCTTTCTGAACAGCCTCTTTCTGAGCCGGCTTGCCCTGCTCCTGCACAGAGTCAGCCTCCTGGGCCACCGCTGGCATGCATGTCAGCAAAGCAGCCGCCAGCGGCACCAAGGCGAAACCGGCGATATGTCGGCAGATCTGCTGTGCAAAAGGAATAGACATCTTCATCAGCTCAAGACTCAAAGGACAGGGCGATATCTTAAAGCCGGCAGCCAGCGCCGCAAGCAATCAGGTCAAGCTGGTGTCCACGACACGGCGCTCCAGTGCCAGATACTCCTTGGAGCGCATCTCATTGAGGCGGGAAACCGTGCGCGGGAACTCATGCGACAGCGGCCCTTCGGTGTAGATTTTTTCGGGCGGCACCGCTGCCGACATGATGAGCTTGACATGGCGGTCATAGAGCACGTCCACCAGCAGCGTAAAGCGCCGCGCAGCCGAAGCCATGTTCACATGCAGCTCGGGTACATCCGACAGCAGGATGGTGTGGAACTGCGTGGCTATTTCCAGATAGTCATTCTGTGAACGGGGGCCACCGCAGAGTTCACGAAAGTCAAACCAGACCACGCCACCGGCACGGCGCTTGGCCGCGATCTTGCGCGTCTCGATCTGCATGACAGGCTCTTCGTCCTTGGCCTCTGCCAGACGGTCAAAGGTCTCCTGCATGGCGGCGTCAGCATCAGGCCCCAGCGGACAGTGGTAGAGCTTGGCATCTTCCAGCGTACGGCGACGGTAGTCGGTGCCGTTGTCCACGTTCACCACCTCCATGCGGTCCTTGAGCAAGGCAATCGCAGGCAGGATACGGTCGCGGTGCAAACCTCCGGGATACAAGCCATCGGGCTCGAAGTTGGAAGTCGTCACAAAGCCCACGCCATTGGAGAACAGCGACTCAAGCAGCTTGTAGAGAATCATGGCGTCCGTGATGTCGGCGACATGAAATTCGTCAAAGCAGATCAGTTTGTATTTCTTGGCAATCTTGGCACCCAGCGCATCGAGCGGGTTCTGCGTGCCTTGCATCAGATGCATCTCGCGGTGCACCTCACGCATGAATTCATGAAAGTGCAAGCGCACCTTGCGCTTGATAGGCACGGCATTGAAGAAGCACTCCATCAAGAAGCTCTTGCCGCGTCCTACCCCGCCATACATATAGACACCCTTGGGCAGATCGGGGTGATTGATCAGTTTCTTGAGGGCATTGGAGCGTTTGCCCTTGTACGTAGTCCACTCGTCGGCGCAGCGTTGCAGCGCTTCGACAGCACGCAGTTGCGCGGGATCGCTTTTGAAACCCTTGGCGGCCAGTTCTGCCTCGTAGGCCTGTTTTACATTCACCGTCTTGTCTCCAGATGCTCAAAAAACAATAGCTGCTACCGCTTATGTACTAAGCGTTAGCAGCCATTTTTATCTAAATTCTAAAAGAAACTCAGCCTGCGCACGAGCACTTCACAGCCATGTCAATCGCCTGTACGCAAGACTGATGAAACCTTAGAAATTCAGCGTGCGCTTGTCCACGGCCAGAGCGGCTTCCTTGGTCGATTCGGACAGCGAGGGGTGAGCATGGCAGATGCGGGCGATGTCTTCGCTCGATGCCTTGAACTCCATGGCCACCACGGCTTCGGAAATCAGCTCGGACACCATGGGGCCCACCATGTGCACGCCCAGGATTTCGTCAGTCTCGGCATCGGCCAGGAACTTCACCATACCGGTGGTGTCGCCCAGCGCACGTGCGCGGCCATTGGCCAGGAAGGGGAAAGTGCCAGCCTTGTACTTCACGCCATCAGCCTTGAGCTGCTGCTCGGTACGGCCCACCCATGCCACTTCGGGGCTGGTGTAGATCACGGAAGGCAAGGTCGCGAAGTTCACGTGACCGTGCTGGCCAGCGATGCGCTCGGCCACTGCCACGGCTTCTTCTTCGGCCTTGTGTGCCAGCATGGGACCACGCACCACGTCACCCACAGCCCATACGCCAGGCAGATTGGTCTTGCACAGGTCGTCCACCACGATGGCACCGCGCTCGTCCAGGGCCAGGCCCACGGCTTCAGCGTTCAGGCCGTTGGTGTTGGCAGTACGGCCGATGGACACGATCAGCTTGTCCACTTCCAGCGACTGGGCTTCGCCCTTGGCATTGGTGTAGGCAACCGACACGCCCTTCTTGCCAACCTTGACTTCACCAACCTTAACGCCCAGCTCGATCTTCAGACCTTGCTTGTCGAAAGCCTTCTTGGCTTCCTTGGCGATTTGTTCGTCCACGGCGGGCAGGAACTTGTCCATGCCTTCGAGCACCGTGACTTCGGTGCCTAGACGGCGCCAGACCGAACCCATTTCCAGGCCGATCACGCCGGAGCCGATCAGGCCCAGCTTCTTGGGCAGCTTGCCCAGGCTCAGAGCGCCGTCGTTGGACAGGATGTGCTCTTCATCAAAAGGCGTGCCGGGCAGTGCACGGGCGTTGGAGCCGGTGGCCACCACGATCTGCTTGCCGGTGATGACTTCTTCTTCCTTGCCGGCAACCTTGATTTCGTAGCCGCCTTCAGCGGCCTTCACGAACGAGCCACGGCCGTGGAAGAACGTGACCTTGTTCTTCTTGAACAGGTACAGGATGCCGTCGTTGTTCTGCTTTACGATCGCTTCCTTGCGACCGATCATCTTCGCCACATCCATCTCGACCTTGCCGGTGGAGATGCCGTGGTCGGCAAAGTGCAGCTTGGCATGCTCGTAGTGCTCGGAAGACTGCAGCAGCGCCTTGGAGGGGATGCAGCCCACATTGGTGCAAGTGCCGCCAGGAGCCGCGCCGCCTGCGGCGTTCTTCCACTCGTCGATACAGGCGACGTTGAAACCCAGTTGTGCAGCGCGGATGGCAGCGATGTAGCCGCCGGGGCCTGCGCCGATCACGACGACGTCAAATTGCTTGCTCATGATTTGAATCTTTTCTCTGTTGAACTCGAAAAAAGCCCACCGCTTTTGGTGGTGGGCTTTGTAGAAGCTTGATCCGTTGAATTACAGATCGAACAGCAGACGGGATGGGTCTTCCAGCGCGTCCTTCATGGCCACCAGGCTCAGCACGGCTTCACGGCCGTCGATGATACGGTGGTCATAGGACATGGCCAGATAGTTCATGGGGCGAATCACGATCTGACCGTTTTCGACCACAGCGCGGTCCTTGGTGGCGTGCACGCCCAAGATGGCGGACTGAGGGGGGTTGATGATGGGGGTAGACATCATCGAGCCGAAGGTACCGCCATTAGAGATGGAGAAAGTACCACCGGTCATTTCTTCAATGCCCAGCTTGCCTTCCTTGGCCTTCTGGCCGAATTCGGCGATCTTCTTTTCGATTTCGGCAAAGCTCATCTGGTCTGCATTGCGCAGGATAGGCACCACCAGACCGCGAGGCGAGCTCACAGCGATACCGATGTCGAAGTAGCCGTGGTAGACGATGTCGTTTCCGTCGATCGAAGCGTTCACAGCAGGGAACTTCTTCAGGGCGTGCACAGCAGCCTTGACGAAGAAGGACATGAAGCCCAGCTTCACGCCGTGTTCCTTGGTGAACTGGTCCTGGAACTTCTTGCGCAGTTCCATCACGGGAGCCATGTTCACTTCATTGAACGTGGTCAGGATGGCGTTGGTCGCTTGCGACTGCAGCAGACGCTCGGCGATACGGGCACGCAGACGTGTCATGGGAACGCGCTGCTCGGGACGATCACCCAGGTTTGCAGCAGCCACAGGAGCGGCCACTTGGGGCAGAGCCGCCTTGGGAGCACCAGTGGGGATGGCTGCACCAGCCTTGATTGCGCCCAGAGCGTCGCCCTTGGTCACGCGACCGTCCTTGCCTGTACCAGCCACGTTGGCTGCTGACAGATTGTTGTCGGCCAGGATCTTGGCAGCAGCGGGCATGGCCACACCGCTCTTGTCAGCACCAGCTGCGGCCACGGGGGCAGCGGCGGGAGCTGAAGCAGCGGGGGCAGCGGCAGGAGCTGCTGCACCGGCGACGGCTTCGGAGTCGATCTTGGCGATCAGCTGCTCGGCCACCACGGTTGCACCGTCGCCTTGCAGGATTTCTGTGATCACACCCGCCGAAGGAGCGGGCACTTCCAGCACCACCTTGTCGGTTTCGATCTCGATGAGGATTTCATCGACAGCCACTGCCTCGCCAACCTTCTTCTTCCAGGTCAGCATGGTGGCTTCAGCGATGGACTCGGACAGCTGGGGGACTTTAACTTCAACGATTGCCATTTTGAATTCTTTCCAAAGATGTTTCTTGTGCACCCCTGTCCGAGGACAGGGGATGTCGCCTGTATTACTTGGTCAGGACAAAACCCTTGAGTTTGGCGAAAGCGCCTTCCACCAGTGCCTTTTGTTGCTCTTGGTGCAGATGTGCGTAACCAACGGCAGGCGAAGCGGACGCAGCGCGACCGGAATAGCCCAGCTTTTGGCCTTCACGCATGTTTTCGTGAATATTGTGCTGGATGAAGAACCAGGCCCCCTGGTTCTGAGGCTCATCCTGGCACCACACGATGTCAGTCGCGTTGGCGTACTTCTTCACTTCGGCAGCGAACGCCTTGTGAGGGAAAGGATACAGCTGCTCGACGCGGATGATGGCCACGTCCTTGACTTCCTTCTCTGCACGCTTCTTGACCAGGTCGTAGTACACCTTGCCCGAGCAAGCAATGATGCGCTTGACCTTGGCGGCGTTGTTGACGATGGCCTCATCCTTCTCGGGGATCACGGTCTGGAAGCTGCCAGAGGTGAACTCGGCCAGAGGCGAGGTTGCGTCCTTGTTACGCAGCAGCGACTTGGGAGTCATGATGACCAGAGGCTTGCGCAGGTCACGCACCATCTGACGGCGCAGGACGTGGAAGATCTGGCTAGCCGTTGTGGGCTGCACGATCTGCATATTGGTATCAGCCGCCAGCTGCATGAAGCGCTCCAGACGTGCCGAGCTGTGCTCAGGACCCTGGCCTTCATAGCCGTGAGGCAGCATCAGTGTCAGGCCGTTGATGCGACCCCACTTCACTTCACCAGATGCGATGAACTGGTCGATCACCACCTGAGCACCGTTGGCAAAGTCGCCAAACTGAGCTTCCCAGACCACCAGGGTGTTGGGATCGTTCGATGCATAGCCGTATTCAAAGCCCAGCACTGCCTCTTCGGACAGGATGGAGTCGATGACGGTGAACTCTGCCTGGTTCTCGGCAGCATTCTGCAAAGGAATATAGGTACCTTCGTCCCACTTTTCACGCTTCTGATCGTGAACCACAGCGTGGCGGTGCGTAAAGGTGCCGCGACCGGAGTCTTCACCCGACAGACGCACGGGGTAACCCGAAGCGACCAGCGAGCCGAAAGCCATGGTCTCGCCCATGCCCCAGTCAATATTCACATCGCCGCGGCCCATGGCTGCGCGGTCGTCATACACCTTCTTGACCAGAGCGTGAGGGTTCACGCTGGCTGGCAGGGTCGTGATCTTCTCGGCCAGTCGCTTCCACTCAGCTAGAGGAATAGCGGTATCGCCAGCGTCAGTCCAGGTCTTGCCCACGAAGGGGCTCCAGTCCACTGCGTACTTGCTCTTGAAGTTGGTCAGCACCACGTCCTGGGTGTGACGGCCTTCGTCCATGGCTGCGCGGTAGGCCTTGACCATCTCGTCGCCCAGCGACTCGCCCAGACCTTGGGTCGCCAGCTTGTCCGCGTACAGCTTGCGGGTGCCGGGGTGGGCACCGATCTTCTTGTACATCAGAGGCTGTGTCAGAGCAGGCGTGTCCTGTTCGTTGTGACCCAGCTTGCGGAAGCAAATGATGTCAACAACCACATCCTTGGAGAATTCCATGCGGAAATCCAGAGCCAGTTGCATGGCCAGGCACACGGCTTCAGGATCATCACCATTCACGTGCAGCACGGGCGACTCGATCATCTTGACGATGTCGGTGCAATACAGCGTGGAGCGCAGGTCGCGGGGGTCAGAGGTGGTGAAACCGATCTGGTTGTTGATGATGATGTGAACCGTACCGCCTGTGGTGTAACCACGGGTTTCGGACAGCGCCAGGGTTTCCTGGTTCACGCCCTGGCCGGCAAAGGCTGCATCACCGTGCACCAGCACGGGCAGAACCTGCTTGCCCATGGGGTCGTCACGACGATCCATGCGCGAGCGCACCGAACCTTCCACCACGGGGTTGACGATTTCCAGGTGCGAGGGGTTGAAAGCCAGCGACAGGTGAACGGGGCCGCCCTTGGCAGACACGTCGGAGCTGAAGCCCTGGTGGTACTTCACGTCACCAGCAGGCAGATCTTCAGGCGCTGTGTGATCGAACTCGGCAAACAGGTCCTTGGGCATCTTGCCCAGGGTATTCACCAGCACGTTCAGACGGCCACGGTGAGCCATGCCGATCACCACTTCCTGGACGCCCTTGGCGCTGGCAGAGTTGATCAGTTCATCCATGGCCGCGATGAAGGACTCGCCACCTTCCAGCGAGAAGCGCTTCTGACCCACGTACTTGGTGTGCAGATAACGCTCCAGACCTTCTGCAGCGGTCAGGCGCTCCAGAATGCGCTTCTTCTCGTCGGCGTTGAATGTGGGCTTGGAGCGAATGGACTCCAGACGTTGCTGCCACCAGCGCTTTTGATTCTGGTTGGTGGCATACATGTACTCGGCACCCAAAGTGCCACAGTAGGTTTCGCGCAGAGCGTTCATCAGCTCGCGCAAAGTCATGGTTTCCTTGCCGAAGAAGGTATTGCTGGTGTTGAACACCACTTCCTGGTCGGCGTCGGTGAAGCCATAGAACGATGGCTCCAGCTCTGGAATTTCGGGGCGTTCTGTCCGCTTCAGAGGATCCAGGTCGGCCCAGCGCTGGCCCACATTGCGGTAAGCAGCAATCAGCTGCTGCACAGCAGTGCGCTTGCGACCCAGTTCAGAGTCCGCGCCGGAAGCTACCACCACCTTGGTGCCGCCTTGCTTTGCACGCTCGGCAAAAGCATTGATCACGGGCAGGTGGGGAACGTCCTTGTTGTCAGTGCCATCCACTGCAGGCACATGCTGCAGCGCATCAAAATACTCGCGCCAAGAATCGGGCACGCTACCAGGGTTGGCCAGGTAGCTCTCGTACATCTCTTCGACATAGGGCGCATTGCCGCCAAAGAGATAAGTGTTGCCTTGGTAGGCTTGATAGATCGTTGACTGATCGCTCATGTTTCGCTGACCTCCGCTTTCCTTCGGAAAGCATTAGCTGGTTTGTGGAACCTCCCGCGACACGGCTGTACCGATTGGCGGATGCGACTGTGGCTGGGGAAGGGCCTTGAGTTGCGGCAGTCATTGTGCCACTGTTCAAAGTCTTAGTCTTATAAAAGACAAGATGTTTACACCTCATAGGCTCGCTTACATTGCGAGAACTCGATAACCAAGGAATCGCATGCCGCTTCTGCCGCTTCACAAACGCGCTTTTATTCTTCTTTTGATAGCAGCATCCCTAGGATTCATCTTGATTCTTCAGGAATATGCCATGGCAATTTTCTGGGGAGTGGTGTTCTCCATTGTCTTCGCCCCGCTACACCGCAAGCTGCAGGAGCGCATGCCCAAGATGCCCAATCTGACTGCTCTTGCAACCTTGCTGATTAGTCTTGTAATGGTCATCTTGCCTCTGTCCTTGATAGGCCTCACGCTTCTGAAAGAGACAGCCGCCATCTATGAGCGCATCAGCACCGGGAACCTCTCTGCGGGCAGCTACATAGAGCAAATTTTCAACGCACTGCCCTCCTGGATGACACCCTGGCTGGAAAGACTGCACCTGGGCACGCTCGAAGAAATTCAGAACAAGTTGTCCAACCTCGCCTTGCAGGCCAGCAAACTGGCGGCCACCAAAGCCCTTGGCCTGGGCCAAAACACCTTGGGCTTCATCGTCGGCTTCGGCGTCATGCTCTACCTCATTTTTTTCCTGCTGCGGGATGGCAAAGCACTGGTAATCCGCATCTGGTCTGCTACGCCTTTGGCTCCTGAGCACAAACGGGAACTAGCCACCAAGTTCATCACGGTGATTCGTGCAACCGTCAAGGGCAATCTGGCTGTCGCAGCCGCACAAGGCGTACTCGGCGGCCTGATTTTCTGGATTCTTGACATTCAAGGCCCCGTACTCTGGGGCGTTGTCATGGCTTTCCTGTCTCTGCTTCCTGCTGTTGGCGCAGGTTTAGTCTGGGGCCCCGTGGCCATCTACTTTTTAGCTACTGGCTCCATCACCCAAGGGGTGGTACTAGCAGCCTACGGCATCCTTGTCATCGGACTTGTCGACAATGTGCTGCGACCTATTCTGGTTGGCAAAGACACCAAGATGCCTGATTACGTTGTCTTGATTTCCACACTGGGCGGCATGTCAGTGTTCGGCATTTCCGGTTTTGTACTAGGCCCCGCCCTAGCCGCCCTGTTCATGGCCGCCTGGGAATTGTTTACCTTGATGCAGCAGCAAGAGTCGGAGCGACTGCACCAAGACACAACAGCGCCCTCTGAAGCATCCCCACAACTCAAGCCACAACCGTCAACCGAAGAACCCCAGATAAGCACCAACTTGGGCGACTGAGGGCACCCGCCAGTGGCTGACCGCTCTCACTCAAACAGACTAACAAAACAATCAATAGTCATCATTAATAAAATCAAAAACGAACCCAAACACTGCAATGCTCTCAACAATTACTCAACTATTAAGGGTTTGTTGCTGCTATCAAAATTAGTCGTCACCGTAAAATTTGCTTTCACATAAGCGTTCACTCGAAAAGGTACCCCACAATGGTCCAATTCTCCAGACGCCAGTTCATGAAAGTGACTGGTTCGACTCTGGCGGGTTCAAGCTTGGCGCTGATGGGTTTCTCACCCACAGCAGCGCTGGCTGAGGTGCGCCAGTACAAACTGGCTTCCACCACCGTAACTCGCCAAACCTGCACCTACTGCTCGGTAGGCTGCGGAATCTTGATGTACTCCCTGGGAGACGGCGTGAGAAACTCTCGCCTCTCTGTCATGCACGTGGAAGGCGATCCGGATCACCCGGTCAATCGCGGCACACTGTGCCCCAAGGGAGCTTCGCTGCTGGACTATGTCCACAGCCCCAACCGCCTGAAGTACCCTGAGTACAGGGCTCCCGGCTCCAACGAGTGGAAGCGCATGTCCTGGGATGAAGCCCTGGATCGCGTGGCCAAGCTACTCAAGGAAGACCGTGATGCCAACTTCGTTGAAACCAACGAAAAAGGCCAAAAGGTCAACCGCTGGCTGACCACCGGCATGCTGGCAGCGTCCGCTTCCAGCAACGAAGCCGGTTACATCACGCACAAAGTGGCCCGCTCATGGGGCCTTCTTGCACTCGATAACCAAGCACGTGTTTGACACGGCCCGACGGTGGCAGGTCTTGCCCCGACGTTTGGCCGTGGAGCGATGACGAACCATTGGGTCGACATCAAGAACGCGGACGTTATTTTGATCATGGGCGGCAATGCCGCTGAAGCACACCCTTGCGGATTCAAGTGGGTGACCGAAGCGAAGGAGCACAACAAGGCTCACTTCATGGTGGTCGATCCTCGCTTCAACCGCTCGGCATCCGTGGCTGACTTCTATGCACCGATCCGCTCCGGCTCGGACATCGTCTTCCTTGGTGGCGTGATCAATTACCTGCTGACGAATGACAAGATTCACCACGAGTATGTGAAGAGCTACACGGACTTCTCATTCATCGTGCGCGAAGACTTTGCGTTCGACGAAGGCATCTTCTCCGGCTACAACCCTGAAAAGCGTACTTACGACAAGGCGTCGTGGGACTACGAGCTGGGTGACGATGGCTTTGTGAAGGTCGACCCTACGCTGCAGCACCCTCGCTGCGTGTACCAGTGGCTCAAGAAGCACTATGCCGGCTACACCCCTGAAAAGGTGGAGTCCATCTGCGGCACGCCCAAGGAAAAGTTCCTGCACGTGTGCGAGAAGCTGGCATCGACTGCGGAAGCAGGTCGTGTTGCCACCATCATGTACGCCCTGGGCTGGACCCAGCACACCACGGGTGCGCAGATTCTGCGTACCGGCGCCATGATCCAGCTACTGCTGGGCAATATCGGTATCGCTGGCGGCGGCATGAACGCACTGCGTGGCCACTCCAACATCCAGGGTCTGACCGACCTGGGCATTCTGTCTGCTTCGCTTCCCGGGTACCTGACGCTACCGAACGAAGCAGAGCAAGACTACGGTCAGTACATCGCCTCGCGCACACCCAAGCTGCTGCGCCCAGGACAGATGAACTACTGGTCGAACACGCCCAAGTTCCACGTCAGCCTGATGAAGGCGTGGTGGGGACCTGCTGCGACTGCTGAAAACAACTGGGCATTTGACTATCTGCCCAAGTTGGACAAGCAGTACGACATGCTGCAGATCTTCGAGATGATGACGCAGGGCAAGGTCAACGGCTACATCGCCCAGGGCTTCAACCCTCTGGCGGCCCTGGCCAACAGCAACAGCGTGCGCGAAGGCCTCAAGAAGCTGAAGTTCCTCGTCGTCATGGATCCTCTGGTGACAGAGACTTCCGAATTCTGGAAGAACCATGGCGAGTTCAACGATGTGGATACCGCTTCCATCCAGACAGAGGTCTTCCGCCTGCCCACCACCTGCTTCGCCGAAGAAGAAGGTGCCGTAGTCAGCTCGTCACGAGTTCTTCAATGGCACTGGAAGGCTGCCGAACCACCAGGAGAGGCCAAGACCGACATCGCAATCATGTCCGGTCTGCACCTGCGCCTGAAGGCCCTGTATCAGAAGGATGGAGGCAAGTTCCCTGAGCCCATCACCAATCTGTACTGGCCTTACGCCCAAGCCGCTCACCCTTCTTCCGAAGAGGTGGCCAAGGAATACAACGGTCGTGCACTGGTCGATCTGTTCGACCCCAAAGACCCCAGCAAGCTCATTCGCAAGGCGGGTGAACAGTTGGGTGGCTTTGGTGAAATGCGTGACGATGGTTCCACCTTGGGTGGCTGCTGGATCTGGTCGGGTAGCTGGACGTCATCGGGCAACCAGATGGCCCGCCGTGACAATAGCGACCCAACAGGCATCGGCAACACACTGAACTGGGCCTGGGCATGGCCTGCCAACCGCCGTGTGCTGTACAACCGTGCATCGTGCGACCGCGAAGGCAACCCCTTCAACCCTGAGCGGGTACTGATCAAGTGGAATGGCAAGAACTGGGCGGGTGCTGACGTGCCCGACATGGGCCCCACCATGCCCCCAGAAACGACCAACCCCTTCATCATGAACCCCGAAGGTGTGGCACGTCTGTTCGCTCGCAAGGGCATGGCCGAAGGTCCATTCCCGACGCACTACGAAGCGTTTGACAACCCGCTGGGCTACAACCCCATGTATCCCAAGAACAAGGAGGCCGTCATCAGTCCCGTGATGCGTATCCTCGAGACCGCCAAGGGCACCCAAGGCGATCCCAAGGACTACCCGCATGTGGGCACGACCTACCGCCTGACCGAGCACTTCCACTACTGGACCAAGCATGTTCAGCTGAACAACATCGTTCAGCCCGAGCAGTTCGTGGAAATCGGTGAGGCGCTGGGCAAGGAGCTGGGCATCGAGACGGGGCAGAACGTCAAGGTCTCGTCCAAGCGCGGCTTTGTCAAGGCTGTCGCCGTGGTGACCAAGCGTATCAAGCCCATGCAGATTGATGGCAAGACCATCCATCACGTGGGTGTGCCGATTCACTGGGGCTTCTCGACAACGGGACGCAAGGGCTATCTGGCGAACAACCTGACAGCCTCCGTGGGTGACGGTAACAGCTTGACCCCTGAATCCAAGACCTTCCTCGTGAAGGTGGAAAAGATCTAAGGAGCCACGCTGATGTCATCAACCATGTCTCTCGATATCAAACGCCGCTCGGCCACAACCACGCCCTCTCCGAGCGCGCGTGGCGCCCACTCGGGCGAAGTGGCCAAGCTGATCGACGTTTCCAAGTGCATTGGCTGCAAGGCTTGCCAGACCGCCTGCATGGAATGGAACGATCTTCGTGACGAAGTCGGCACGGCCGCAGCTGGCGTCTACGACAATCCGACGGACCTGACGCCGGACTCGTGGACCGTGATGCGCTTTACCGAGTACGAAAACGAAGCCACGGGCAATCTGGAATGGCTGATCCGCAAGGACGGCTGCATGCACTGTGAAGATCCAGGCTGCCTGAAGGCCTGCCCTTCGCCAGGCGCTATCGTCCAATATGCCAACGGCATCGTGGACTTCCAGCAAGACCAGTGCGTGGGCTGCGGTTATTGCGTGACCGGCTGCCCGTTCAACGTGCCGCGCATTTCCAAGAAGGACAACAAGGCATACAAGTGCACCTTGTGTTCGGATCGCGTGGCGGTTGGACAGGAGCCTGCCTGCGTCAAGACCTGCCCTACCGGTGCCATCATGTTTGGCACCAAAGACGCCATGAAGGAACAGGCAGCCCATCGCGTCGTGGACCTCAAGGAACGCGGCTACGACAAGGCTGGCCTGTACGACCCTCAAGGTGTGGGCGGCACACACGTGATGTACGTGCTGCATCACGCTGACAAGCCTTCGCTGTACAAGGGTCTGCCTGACGACCCATCCATCAGCCCCATGGTGTCGCTGTGGAAGGGTGTGGCCAAGCCTCTGGCTCTGGCCGCTCTGGGCGCAGCAGCTGTTGGCAGCTTCTTCCACTACATCACCAAAGGCCCTCTGGAAGTGCCCGAGGAGCTGGAAGAGGAAGAAAACCGTGCAGCCAAGCGTGAGGAGGACCGCACATGACCCGCAGCAAATCTCGTGACATCGTGCGCTACACGGCAGCCGAGCGCGTCAACCACTGGGTAGTCGCCATCAGCTTCGTGCTGCTGGCCCTGTCCGGCCTGGCGTTCTTCCACCCCTCGTTCTTCTTCATGACGAACCTGTTCGGTGGCGGCCCCTGGACCCGTATCCTGCACCCCTACATCGGTGTCGTCATGGCCATCGGTTTCCTGATGATGTTCTTCCGCTTCTGGCAGCTGAACATCATCAAGGACCGCGATGTGGAGTGGCTCAAGAACGTCGGTGCACTGGTCAATGGCGAGCATGAAAAAATGCCCCCCGTTGAAAAGTACAACGGCGGCCAGAAGGTGCTGTTCTGGTTGCTGGTGCTGTGCATGCTGGGCCTGACCGTGACTGGTGTGCTGATGTGGCGCTCCTGGTGGAATCTGCCTGTGACCGTGGTTCGCCTCGGCTCCCTGGTGCATGCCATCTGTGCCTTCGGCCTGATCGGTCTGATCATTGCCCACATCTATGCCGCCATCTGGACCAAGGGCACCATCCGTGCCATGACCCGCGGTACCGTGACCCGTGCCTGGGCACGCTTCCACCACCCCTTGTGGTTCCGCAAGGTGACCGGCGAAGACAAGTAATTGTCCTGACCGGCTTCAGGCTTCTGGCCTGAATGGAGCCGCCGTCCTCCATCATGGTGGTCGGCGGCCATTTATTTTTGGGATTGACTATGCAACGCATCCTCCAACCCGGTGAAATTGAAGCACTGGATCACACCAGCTTCCCCCGAGTCCTTCTACCGCAAGCCGGCAGCCTGTTTGCCGAGCGTGCAGCCCGCGTGCGTCAGCTCGCCGATGGCAACCCCATCGCCGACTATCTTCAGTTCGTGGCGCAAATCATGGATGCACAGCACAAAGCCGTCAGTGCTGTGGAAGTCAAGGCAGCCGATGCAGAACTCATCGCCCGCGCCCAGGAGCACTCCATGCCACTGCTGCCCGCAGTGGACAACATCGACCCTGCCTGGCAGACCGTACTGAACAATATGCTGGACACGCTGCAAGGCAGCGAAGGTCTGCCCCAGCCCCTGCAGCCCCTGATCAAGGAGCTGCGCAACCTCTCACCCGAAACGCGCGACGACATCGCCAAGAAGCTGCTGCAAAAAGAAGTGGCAGCCCGCCATGTCGGCATGGCCCCCTTCATCATGGCGGCCCTGCAGGTGGTGTTTACCAAGCGCTCCGCCGGCCTGAGTGTTCGTGACATACCTTTCACAGACCCTGCCAGCATCTGCCCCGTCTGCTCCAGCGAACCCGTGGCCAGCATCATTCGCATCGGCGGCAAGGTCGCAGGCCATCGCTACGCCCATTGCGGCACCTGCGCCTGCGAATGGCATACCGTGCGCGTCAAATGCACACACTGCGAATCGACCAAGGGCATTCACTACCAAGGCATCGAAGGTGCGGGTGAAGAAGTTCTGGCCGAAACCTGCGACGAATGCGGAAGCTATCGCAAGATCGTCAACCAGGAAAAGAATCCCATGGTCGAGCCACTGGCCGACGACCTGGCCACCCTGATGCTGGATCTGCTGATGAGCGAAACCCAGTTTCAGCGCGCCAGTGCCAACCCTTTGCTGTTTGTCGCAGTGGCCGAAGAGCAGCAAGGCGAAGCCAGCAACGAGCTGGTGGACCCGGCGGCATAAGAACGTGTTGACGATCTCTACGCAGCCGCGTTGGAGTGCAATCGGGATGAGTTCGAAGCGATGCTCCACCGCTTGCACCGGGGTGCAAGCAAGGGCCAGCGCGCAGAAATCGCCCGATTTCACTCCAACCCTGCGGGACAGTGGCTTTGCGGGCGATCTGCGGCGTTGCAAATCCTCGCAATAGCACGGCTATTGCTGCGGTGTTGCGCCTTGCATCCCATCCCGCAAAGCCGCTGTCGCGGCGCGAGGAGTTCGTCAACACGTTCTCAGCCATCGCTGGCGCCAACCGCCACCATAATGAAGGCGGCAGGACACCCTGCCGCCTTTTCCTTTTTCCGAACGATTCCGAAAAACTAGGCCATGAGCAATAACGCAGCGACTGCCCCTGAAATCTCGCACCCCTCTCAGCTCCCCGCCGTAGACAAGGTCTTGCTCACAGCCGAGATGATGGCGCTGCGCGAGTCCTATGGCCTGGATGCATGTACCAAGGCTGTCCGCGAGGTGCTGACAGGACTGCGCCGGCAGCTTCTGAGCCCGGCTGACCAAGCCGTACAAGTGGTGCAAGCCGACATCGCCAGCATTGTGCAAAGTGCCCATAAGCAGCTGCAGACACGCTTTGCGCCGCGCCTGCAGCCCGTGTTCAACCTCACCGGTACGGTGCTGCACACCAACCTGGGCCGAGCCTTGCTGCCACAAGCGGCCATCGATGCCGTGGTGCAAGCCATGAGCGCGCCCGCCAACCTGGAATACGACCTGGCCGACGGCGGACGCGGCGACCGCGATGACCTGGTGGAGTCACTGATCTGCGAACTGACCGGCGCCGAGGCCTCCACCGTTGTCAACAACAATGCCGCGGCCGTGCTGCTGGTGCTGTCTACCCTGGCGCTAAGCAAGGAAGTCATCGTCTCGCGTGGCGAGCTGGTGGAAATTGGCGGCGCCTTCCGCATCCCCGACGTCATGACCCGCGCAGGCGCCAAGCTGGTGGAGGTTGGAACCACCAACCGCACGCATGAAAAAGACTATGCAGAAGCCATCAGCGAAAACACCGCCGCACTGATGAAAGTGCACTGCAGCAACTACGCCATCACCGGGTTCACCAAGGCCGTCAGCGATGCCGATGTCGCAAACATTGCACATGAACACAAGCTGCCCATGATTGTGGACCTGGGCAGCGGCACACTGATCGATATGCGTGACTGGGGACTGCCCTACGAAGTCACCGTGCGCGAAACCGTGGAGTCCGGGGCCGACATCGTCACCTTTAGTGGCGACAAGCTCCTGGGCGGCCCCCAGGCCGGCATCATCGTGGGCAAGAAGGAGCTAATTGCCCAGATCAAGAAAAACCCGCTCAAGCGCGCATTGCGCGTGGGCAAGATCACGCTGGCGGCGCTGGAGCCCACGCTGCGCCTGTACCTGAACCCGGAGACGCTGGCGCAAGAGCTGACCACGCTGCGCCTGTTCACACGCCAGGCGAGCGACATGCAAACCCAGGCCGAGTTGTTGAAGCCCTTGCTTCAGCAAGCCTTGGGACAAGGGTTTGTGGTGGAAAGCGCCGTCATGCACAGCCAGATCGGCAGCGGCGCCCTGCCCGTAGAAAACCTGCCCAGCTTTGGCCTCAAGATCTATCCGGCCAGCGGCAAGCAGGCCGGCCGCCAGCTGACCCAGCTTGAAGCACGCTTTCGCGCCCTGCCTCGCCCCGTGATCGGACGACTGCATGACGATGCCTTCTGGCTGGATCTGCGCTGTCTCGAGGTCTCGTCACAAGCCCAGTTTATCGAGCAACTGCAGCAACTGGCCTGAACCCACCCGCAATTATTAATATAAAAACAGCCTCTAGCGCTTGATACATAAGCGCAAACAGCTATCAAAAATTTAGCAAACCATGATCATCGGAACCGCAGGCCATATCGACCACGGCAAAACCACGCTGGTACGCGCCCTCACAGGCGTGGAGACCGACCGCCTCAAGGAAGAAAAGGCCCGCGGCATCTCCATCGAATTGGGCTATGCCTACAGCCCTTTGCCCAATGGGGATGTACTGGGCATCATCGACGTGCCGGGTCACGAGAAATTTGTTCACACCATGGCCGCTGGCGCCGTGGGCATCGACCATGCGCTGCTGGTCGTCGCTGCCGATGACGGCGTCATGCCCCAGACCATAGAACACCTTGAAATCCTCCAACTGCTGGGCGTGCGTCGCGGCAGCGTGGCGCTGACCAAGGTCGACCGTGTGCTGCCCGGGCGCATTGCCGATGTACGCCACGAAATCGAGGCCATTCTCAGCGTCACGGCCCTTGCTGACAGCCCCATCTTCGAGACCAATGCCGCGCAGGCCGGCGATGCGGGCGTGCAGGCGCTGCGCGACCATCTGCATGTGCAGGCACAAATGATGAATGCCCGCCCCCGGGATGGCCTGTTCCGCCTCGCCGTGGATCGCGCCTTCACACTGCCCGGTCAGGGCACGGTGGTCACTGGCACCGTCTTCAACGGCGTGGTCAAGGCAGGCGATACCCTGGTGCATTCCGGTACCGGGCAGTCCGTGCGCGTGCGCAGCATTCATGCACAAAACCAGAGCAGCGAAACCGGCTCGGCAGGCCAGCGTTGTGCCCTGAATCTTGCAGGCATCACCAAAGAAGAAATCGAGCGCGGCGACTGGATCCTGGATGCGCGCCTGATGCAGGCAACCGACCGCATAGACCTGCACCTGCACCTGCTCAGCGAAGCGCCTCAGCTCACGCAATGGACACCCGTGCACGTGCATTTGGGTACCAAGCACACCACCGCTCACGTGGCCCTGCTGCAAGACGAAGCCATCGAGCCCGGCACAGAAGCACGCGTACAGCTGGTGCTCGACAGCCCCGTCCTTGCACTGCCTGGCGATCGCATCATTTTGCGCAATGCCCAGGCCAGTCGCACCATTGCCGGCGGCATGGTGCTTGATCCCTACGCACCGGCGCGAAAACGCCGCAGCGCAGAGCGCATGGCCTATCTGGATGCCATGGAGCAGCTCATCACCCGCCATGACTTCACGGCACTGATTGCGCAAGCCCCGCATGGCATTGCACGCTCTCAGCTCATGCGGCTGAGCGGCCATGCCCTTCAGGATGCCAGCCTGGCGCACACCATCGAGCTGCCTGCCGCTGCAGGCGATGCGCTGATCCTGGGCCAGCAGCGCTGGCAACAGTTGCAGACACAGGTGATCGACAGTCTCACGCGGTTTCATGAAAAGTCTCCGGACGAGCCCGGCGTCAACGCACCTCGCCTGCGCCGCATGGCCCTGCCCGGCCTGCAGCAAAGCAGCTATGACTCGCTCTACCAGGGCCTGATCGATGCACTGCTGGAGCAAAAGCTGCTCAGCAGCACCGGGGCCTGGCTGCACCTGCCTCAGCACAGCGTTCAGCTGAGCAGCGCAGAGCAGACGCTGGCCGAGAAACTGCTGCCCGCCATTGCTGCTGGCCGCTACGACCCACCCTGGGTTCGTGACCTGGCGCGCGAGCATGGTGCCGGCGAAGAAGTGGTGCGCCAGTTGCTCAAAAAGCTCTCGCGCCAGGGCCTGGTGTTTCAGGTCATCAAGGATTTGTTCTACGCACCGGCCCGCATGGACGAGCTGGCCAGTCTGATTGCCGAGCTGGCGGGCAAGCACAGCAAAGCCGAGGTAGAGGCTGCCGCCTTCCGCGATGCCACGGGGCTGGGGCGCAAGCGCGCCATTCAAATCCTCGAATTCTTTGACCGTATCGGCTATACCCGGCGCGTGCGCGACGCACACCTGTTGCGCCCCGACGTGAAGTGGAAGAGCTCCGCCCACTGAATGACTCACAAAATCAGGTCTAGCCCATATCCAGCCTGCCCAACGCACTATCAAATTGATAAAGCACTGCGCACTGGGGCTTTGTCGCAGTGGATCGCGGCAACACCATGATTGCTGGCTACAATCAGTTTCCTGTCTTTTACAAGAGTTGCCGAGATTTCCAGCAGCTCTTGCCAATAAGGAAGGCAATCGTGCCCGGTGGCGCGGCCGGGCTTCAAACCCGGTGGGGGGCGTCAGCCGCTCCCGGGTTGGTTCGACTCCAGCTGCTTTCCGCCATCTCCCTTCTTGCCTTCAAGCAGTTGCTTCCTGCTCCTGCAGCATGCGCCACATCACCTTGCCACTGCCGCTCTTGGGCAAGGCCGTCACAAACTGCACCAGACGCGGTGCCTTGTAGACCGCCATATTGCTGTGGCACCAGTCGATGATTTGCTCTTGTGTCGTGGCCTCATGCCCGGCGCGCAGCACGACCACGGCCTTGACGGTTTCACCGCGATAGGCATCTTTGGCCGAAATCACGCAAGCCTCTTGAATGGCCGGATGACGGAACATCAAGGACTCCACCTCGGCGGGCCAAACCTTGAAGCCGCTGGCATTGATCATGCGCTTGAGCCGGTCGGTGATGAAGAAGTAGCCCTCCTCATCCACATGCCCCAGATCGCCGGTACGGAAAAAGCGCTTGCCGTCCAGCTCCATGAAGCTTTGCTCGGTCGCCTCGGGGCGCTGCCAGTAGCCTTCGAAGACTTCGGGGCCATGAACCACGATCTCGCCTTGCTCCCCTTGCGGCACTTCCTGCAGCGTATCCGGGCTGATGACACGTGCATCCGTGCTCATGAAGGGAATCCCCAGACATTGCTGCTTGGGATGGTCGGGCGGGTTGCTGTGCGATGGCGCAGCAGTCTCCGTCAGGCCATAGCCTTCGCAAAAGCGCAGGCCGTACTGCTCCAATAGCCGCTGAGCCACCGCTTGCGGCATGGCCGCGCCGCCGCCGCCGATGTATTTGAGGCTGGACAGATCAAACGATGCAAAGTTGGGACTGCCCAGCAGGTCAATCACCATGGTGGGAATATTGGTCCAGCTGGTGACCTGGTAGTGAGAGATCAGCCGCCCTGCCAGCTCGCGCTCCCAGCGCGGCATGATGACCAGCGTTGCGCCCATGTAGATGGCACTGTGCAGCACAGAGACCATGCCCGTGATGTGAAACATGGGAACCACGGCAAGCACCACGCTCTCGCTCGTACCTGTCCCCCAGAGAGCGCCGGCGATGGCGTTGTGGTTGATGCTTCTGTGCAGGTGCATGCAGCCTTTGGGATTGCCTGTCGTGCCGCTGGTGTAAGGCAGCACCGCCAGATCATCGCGCCCCACTTGGTGAGGCTCTGGCTCATCCTCGCAAGCCAGCGCCTGAGTCCAGGCATGAACCTGCCCGCCTTGCAGCTGGGCCGGCTCCCTCTCGCTCAACAGCCAGCTGTGCCATGCCTCGGGCAGAGCATTCACACCTTGTACATCGGCATCAAAGCCATCGGTGAACTGTGTCACCACCATGTGCTCCAGCGCTTGCTGAGGCTCCAGTGCATTGCTGGCCTTGGCCAGCTCCAGCGCCAGGTCCGCCGTGGTGATGGCGACTTTGGCACCGGAGTCCGTGATGTAGTGCTTGAGCTCCTCGGCCATATTCATGGGGTTGACCGGGACCACCACCGCGTTGGCACGCATGATGGCGTAATGCGCCAGCACCAGCTGAGCGCTGTTTTGCATCAGCAAGATGACCCGGTCGCCCTTGCTCACGCCCAAGCGGTGCAGATAAGCCGCCATGCGCTCCGTGCCCTCGCACAGCTGGCCATAGGTCGTCGTGCGGCCCAGAAACACCAACGCGGGCTTGTCCGGATAGCGTCTGGCATTGATGGCCAGATTGTCCCAGACACTGGTCGCTGGAACGGTGATGGAGTGAGGCAGGCGGTTGGGCCAGAACGGGTGGTGAGCGGGCATGGGTCGGACATCCGTGAATGAGATACAGCGAGACGCACATAGTCCAGAAGGACTAGCAAGCCGCAAGACTAGGTCTCGACCTCTTATCCGGCATCCGGGATGGCCCCAAGACTTCGTCACCCAGGTGACCCAGGCGCAGACCCACGGTTCGCCGCAGAGTCGCTTAGCATGGCATCCATGCTCCATGAATCCCGCCTGCAACAGTCGCTGCGCGAACTGCTTCATTCACGGCGTACGGCAGCCCTTGCCGTGCAGCCGCTGGCTGATTTTTCTGCTTCGGCTGTCCCTTCACCCGGCCTGTCATTTGTGCCTTGGGCCTGGTGCAGCGATTTCTCCTGCCTGGTCATCCACGTCAGTGCGCTGGCAGCCCATACCGCAGCCATGCAGGCACATCCGGCCATCAGCCTGATGATGGTTGCAGCGGAAGTGTCGGGCCAGGGTGTGCATGCACTGGAGCGGGTCAGCATGACAGGCGTAGCCTCCACCCCGCCGCCGCAAAGCCTGCTGTGTCAAGCCGCCAAGGCCTGTTATCTGGCTCGCTTTCCGGAAGCCGAACCCATGACCCAGCTGGGCGACTTTCGCTTCATGTGCATCACGATCAGCGCAGGCAGGCATGTGGCGGGCTTTGGTGCTGCCCGTGAAGTCTCGGATCAGGATTTGATCTCGGCCTTCAACCCTGTCGGCAATATCTAACCGAAACGGCCAATATTCAGCTGACTGATTCGGCGCAGACATGACGCTGCACCGCCTGCATGCAAGCCAGTGCTCTACCCGCAATGACGGCACTTACGTGGTCTTGCCAGATCTGCCCCTGCTGCTCTACCGAGGCCTGCAAAAAGACCTCCAGCATGGCCTGCTCATCGCCACCGCAGGTATAGGCATAGGGGTCGCTCTTGAGGCATATCGCGTGCAGCTGCAAGCGCAGCGCTTCACGCGTGACTTTGCGCCCCTGCAGGCGCTGCCACTGGTGCAGCAACTCATGCGCAAAAATGCCTGCCACCAGTGGATGCGCAAGGCGCAGTGGCCTTGCGGGATTGGATTCTTCAAAAAACTGGCGCGGCAGATACAGCCTGCCGCCATTCATGGACAGCGCACGCCGCGTATCGCCCAGCCGCCGCAAATACAGCCGCATACGCGGCAGCAGCACATCCAGGGACGCGCCAAAGAAGCGATGGACAAAGGCCTGCTCGGCAACAAGCAGCGGACGGCTCCAGAACATGGCACCAAGTCTGCCGCGTTTTCAACGGCCTTGCCTGCCTGTCGGCTGCTCTGAGCAGTTCCAGCGCTCAAATCTCAAAGCGCTGCCCCAGCTCCGGCACTTGCACATTGAAAGCAAACTGCTCTTTGAGCTGCCTGGCCAGCGCGTGGGCCGCTTCTATCTCGCCATGCACCACAAAGGTCTGCGCAGGCGCCGGAGAAAACGCCGCCGCCCAATCCAGCAGGGCTTTCTGGTCGGCATGGGCAGAGAACCCGCCCAGCGTATGCACGCTGGCACGCACATTGACATCATCGCCAAACATGCGCACCTGCTTGACGCCATCCACCAGCCTGCGGCCCAGCGAACCTTCGGCCTGAAAGCCGCAGATCACCACCGCACACTCGGGCCGCGAGAGGTTGTTGTGCAGATGGTGAAGCACCCGCCCCGCATCACACATGCCGCTGGCCGAGATGATGACCGCGCCATTCTTGATCCGGTTGAGCTTGATGGAGTCCTGCACATCGCTGATGAAATGGATGTGGGCCGATTCCTTGAACTGCTTTGCCGTGCCCAGCAGTTGCTTGGCTTCCTCATCAAACAGCGAGAAATGCTTGAGCGTGATCTCTGTGGCCGCCACCGCCATGGGCGAATCCACAAAAATCTCCACCGGCGGCAAACGCCCCTGCTCGATGAGCTGCATGAAGTGATAGAGCAGCTCCTGCGTGCGGCCCACGGCAAACGCCGGAATGATCACATTGCCTTGCGGCGCCGTGCGCGTGACCACTTCCACCAGCTCGTTCAGCGTATCGTCGGTGTTCTTGTGCAGTCGGTCACCGTAGGTGGATTCAATCAGCAGCACATCGGCTTCGGCGACTGTGACCGGATCGCGCAAGATCACGCGCCCAGGCTGGCCCAGATCACCACTGGCGACCAGCTTTTTGCGGTGGCCCTTGCCATCGGCCAGCCACAGCTCGGCAATGGCCGAACCCAGAATATGACCCGCATCCTGAAAGCGCAGCTTGACCGATGGATGCGGCTCAAACTGCTTGCCATAAGGCTTGGCCTGCACCAGCTCCATGACTCTTGCCACATGCGCCAGCGTGTACAGCGGCTGGCCGTCCCAAGTGCTGCCATCACCGTGACCGCGTCTTTTGGCATCGCCATGGTCCTTGGAAGCATGCTTGGCTGCGCGCTTGGCGTAACGCTCGGCCTCCATCTGCTGAATATGGGCGCTGTCGCTGAGCAGCACTTCCAGCAAATCCTTGGTCGCCAGCGTGCAATACACCGCACCCTTGAACCCGTTGGCCGCCAGCTTGGGCAGCAGCCCGCTGTGGTCGATATGCGCATGAGTCAGCACCACAAAATCAATGCGCGACGCATCAAAGGCAAAAGCCTCTCGGTTGTGCTCATCGCCCTCGCGGCCGCCCTGTGCCATGCCGCAATCAATCAGAAACCGGCAGCCGTGGGCCTCCACCAGAAAGCAAGACCCCGTCACCGACTGCGCTGCACCGTGAAATGTGATGATCATGAAAGACTCTTTGACGGATCCACATGGACCTTCAATGAATCTAGCACCAGCCTGAGCCGAACGCCTGCCCATTACAGGCAGGCTTGATCTGCATCAGTTCTGCAACTGCGCCCAGACCTTGTCCAGGCGCTTGGCGCTGACCGGGTATGGCGTGCGCAGCTCCTGGGCAAAAAAGCTCACGCGCAGCTCTTCGAGCATCCAGCGGTATTCCTGCATACGCGCATCGACCTGGCCCTTGCGCTCTGCGACCAGACGCCAGTAGCGCTGCTCCAGCGGCTGCAACTCCTTCATCTTGGCCGCATCGCGCGCCGGATCGGCGCGGTATTTATCCAGGCGCGTGGTGATGGCCTTGAGGTAGCGCGCGTAATGGCCCAGCTGCGCCCAGGGGGCCACGGCGATAAAGTTCTTGGGCATCAGCTTTTGCAGCTGCTCACCGGCGTCCTTCGTCGCGTCAGGCGCGTTCTTCGTGTCCTTGATCTTGCGCGCGGCGGCCGCGTACTCAGTCAGGATGGTGAGAGACATGCGCGCCACTTCATTGGCGATCAGCGTCAGGCGGCCCCGGCCATCCTGCACGCGTTGCTTGAAGTCCGCCTCATTGGCAGGCAGCGGGTCTTGCAGAAAGGCGCGGTCAATCGCCACGTCGATGATCTGGGAGCGCAGCTCTTCCTGTGTGCCCAGCGGCATATAGGCCACGGCCATTTTCTGCAGATCGGGAATGTTTTTTTCCAGGTACTTCAGCGCATCGCGGATCTGCAGCGCAAACAGTCGGCGCAGGCCCACGCGGTGCTTGGCGGCTGCCACTTCGGGCTCGTCAAACACCTCGATGCCAACGCTGTCGCCATGGTCGATCAGGGCCGGGAAGCCAATCAGCGTGGTGCCGCCTTTTTTAATTTCCATCAGCTCGGGCAGCTCACCAAAGCTCCAGTCCTTGTAGCGGGCGTCATGCGGCTGCGCGGGCTTGGCGTCTGCAGGCCTATCTTTTTTAGGAGCTGCTTGCGCTTGCCTCTTCTCAGTTTCAGATACTTTTGCATCTGAATCCTTTGATTGACTAGCGCCAGCAGCTACCTTTAATGAAGCAAGCGCCTGAAACGCCCCGCGTGCCTTGGCACCCCATTCGGCCTTGAGCGCACCCAGATTGCGGCCCTGGCCCAGCTGGCGGCCATGCTCGTCCGTGATGCGGAAGTTCATGAACAAATGGGGGCTGAGCATGTCCAGCTTGAAGTCGGCGCGCTTCACATCCAGCGAGGTTTCATCGCGCACCTGCTTGAGCAAGGCATCGATCAGCCCACCCTGGGCCCAGCGCTCACTTTGCGTGAACAGCTCGGCCAGCCGCGCCGCGCTTTCGGGCAGCGGCACAAAACGGCTGCGCGGGCGCTGGGGCAGACTCTTGAGCAGGGCCTGAATCTTGTCCTTGAGCATGCCCGGCACCAGCCACTCGGCGCGCTCTTCCGACACCTGGTTGAGCACAAACAGCGGCACGGTGACGGTGATGCCGTCGCGCGCATCGCCGGGGCTGTGCAGATAGCTGGCCGTGCAATCGGCGCCGCCCAGCTTCACGGTCTTGGGGAACTTGTCCGTGGTGATGCCTGCGGCCTCGTGCCGCATCAGCTCGTCTTTGGACAGGCGCAGCAGCTCGGGCTGGTTTTTGCTCTCGGCACGGAACCAATGGTCAAAGGTCGCGCCGCTGTACACAGCCTTGGGCAGATGCTGATCGTAGAAGGCAAAAATCAGCTCGTCGTCCACCAGCACGTCCTGGCGGCGGCTCTTGTGCTCCAGCTCCTCGACCTTGCGCATGAGCTTGAGGTTGGCAGGCAGAAAATGCCACTTCGTCTCCCACTCGCCCTCGACCAGCGCCTGGCGGATAAAGAGATTGCGCGCCTCGTGCGGATCGACGCGGCCATAGCTCACGCGGCGGCCGTTGTAGACCACCAGTCCGTAGAGCGTGGCGCGCTCCAGCGCCACCACATCGGCCTGCTTCTTGCTCCAGTGCGGGTCCAGCAGCTGTTTTTTCAGCAGATGGCTGCCCACCTCTTCCAGCCACTGCGGCTCGATGGCTGCAATGCCGCGGCCGTACAGGCGCGAAGTTTCGACCTGCTCGGCCGCCACAATCCAGCGGCCCGGCTTCTTGCTCAGGTGCGCGCCTGGGTGGGGGTGGAACTTGATGCCGTGAGCGCCCAGATAGGCTTCGCTTTCCTCGCCCTTGTAGCCAATATTGCCCAGCAGGCCGGACAGCATGGACAGATGCACAGCGTCATAGCCGGCAGCTTCGTTGTTGAGCAGCCACTTCTGCTCCTTGATCACCGTCAGCAACTGGCTGTGCGTGTCACGCCATTCGCGCACGCGACGAATGTTGATGAAGTTCTGGCGCAGCAGCTGCTCCCACTGGCGGTTGCTGATCTTGTGCGTGGCTTCCAGCTGCGGCTCAGCCGGGTTGAACAGCGCCAGCCGCTCTTCGACCGTGCCTTCCACTTGGGCTCCGCTGCTGCGCTGGCTGACGGGCAAGAAAGCCTGATTGCGTGCGCTGGGCTCGGCTGCCGGCTTGTGCTGCGCCGCCATTTCGGCACGGGTCTTGGCCACCACCTTGCCGCCGCGCGCATCCATCAGCCATTTCCACAGGCGCAGATAGCCGGTGAATTCGCTTTTCTCATCGTCGAACTTTGCGTGGGCCTGATCGGCCTGCTGCTGCGCTTCCATGGGCCGGTCGCGCACGTCCTGCACAGAAAGGGCCGAGGCAATGATCAGCACCTCGGCCACCGCGCCGCGCTCGCGCGCTTCGAGAATCATGCGCCCCACGCGAGGGTCCAGCGGCAGGCGCGACAGCTCCTTGCCCATGGGCAGCAGATGGCCGTGATCGTCCACCGCGCCCAGCTCGGCCAGCAGCTGGTAGCCATCGGCAATCGCGCGACCCGAAGGCGCTTCCAGAAACGGGAAATGCACCACATCGCCGAGTCCCAGCGCCTTCATGCGCAAGATCACGCCAGCCAGCGAGGAGCGCAGAATTTCCGGATCCGTAAAACGGTCACGGCCGTTGAAATCCACCTCGTCATACAGGCGGATGCAGATACCGTTGGCCACGCGGCCGCAACGACCGGCACGCTGGTTGGCGGCGGCCTGCGAAATCGGCTCGACCAGCAGCTGCTCCACTTTGCTACGGAAGGAATAGCGCTTCACGCGCGCCGTGCCTGCGTCAATGACGTATCGGATGCCTGGAACCGTCAGTGAGGTTTCGGCCACGTTGGTAGCCAGCACAATGCGGCGGCCGGTGTGGCCGTCAAAAATTCGGTCCTGCTCGGCCTGCGACAGGCGCGAGAACAGCGGCAGCACTTCGGCAGATCGCAAGGTGGGCGAGTTCTGCAAATGCTTGCGCACATGGTCGGCCGCCTCACGAATCTCGCGCTCGCCGGGCAGAAAGATCAGAATGTCACCGCCCTTGCCACCGGCCCACAGCTCATCCACGCCGTCCGCTATGGCGTCGTTCAAATCCTTGTCTTTTTCGCCCTCAAACGGGCGGTAGCGCATCTCCACCGGATAGGTACGGCCCGAAACCATGATGACGGGCGCCGGGCCATCCTTGCTCTCGAAATGCTTGGCAAAGCGGTCGGCATCGATGGTGGCCGATGTCACCACCACCTTCAGATCGGGGCGCTTGGGCAGGATCTGCTTGATATAGCCCAGCAGAAAGTCGATGTTGAGGCTGCGCTCGTGCGCCTCGTCGATGATCAGCGTGTCGTAGTTCTTCAGCAGCGGATCGGTCTGGGTCTCGGCCAGCAAGATGCCGTCCGTCATCAGCTTGACCGAAGCGCCTTTTTGCAGATTGTCCTGAAAGCGCACCTTGTAGCCCACCACCTCGCCCAGCGGCGTATTCAGCTCTTCGGCAATGCGCTTGGCCACGCTGCTCGCGGCGATACGACGCGGCTGGGTGTGGCCGATCAGGTGGCCGCGCACATTGCCATTGGCGTCGGGCGTGGCGTTCAACTTGCCGCGCCCCAGTGCCAGCGCTATTTTTGGCAACTGTGTGGTCTTGCCCGAGCCCGTCTCGCCACAGACGATGATGACCTGATGGCGATCCATGGCCTCCATGATTTCCTGACGGCGGCCAGATACGGGAAGCGACTCGGGGAAGGTGATCTTCAAAGACATAAGGGCTGGGATTATCCCAGCCCTTGGCCACTCTTGCGTGCGCATGGCAAAAGCGACCGCAGCCTGCGCGCTGGCGATTCACAGGCCAGCCACCTGCTCTTGCTATGCTCGCGGCAATTTTTGCTTTCTATCTCCCATGGTTTCGACTGCTGCTCTCATCATTCCGCTGCTGGCGCTCTGGCTCTGGTGGCCTGTTGCCGGACTCAACGGCACCTCTCGTCTCACTCGCCTGATCGCTGTCTTCATTACCGCCTTGCTGGGCATTGCTCCGGCATTGCTGCTCAAAGCGGTGCAGACCAACGCCCTGCCCTATACCCTTATTGCCCGCCTGCAAGTGCCTGGGGGCTGGATTCTCTCTACGCTGCTGATGCTGGCGGTGTTCGTGGTGCTGCGCGATCTGCTGTGGCTGCTCGCCCAGCTCACCGGGCACCGCAGCATTGCGCAGATACTGCATATTCCGGCCATCACCATGGGAGCGGTCATCGCCCACGGCTGGCCTGAGCGCCATCGGCGTTTTCAATGCCCTGCAACCGCCCCGGGTGCACGAGCAGACGCTGGCCGTCAAAGACTTGCCGCCGGCGCTGGAGGGCCTGCGCATTGCCGTACTGGCCGATCTGCATGCCAGCCCCGTGAACAACGCTCAGTACATCAACACCATTGTCGAGCGCACCCTGGCTGCTGCGCCGGATCTCATCGTGCTGCCCGGCGACCTGGTTGACGGTGATGTCGCCACCAGCCGCACCAGCGTGGCGCCTCTGGCAAAGCTTACAGCCCGCTATGGTGTCTGGGCCGCACCGGGCAATCATGAGTACTACAGCGGCTACAACGCCTGGATGGAAGAGTTCCGCCGCCTGCGCCTGAATCTGCTGGAAAACCGCATGCAGCTGCTGCAGGTCAAGGGCAGCAAGCTGGCGCTGTCCGGCATTGGTGACCCGGCCTATGGCCGCACCTCGCCCCACAACAGCGATCCCATGGCTCCCGAGGGCGTTCCTCCAGATGTGGACACGGTGGCCGCCCAGGCCCGCAAGGCCAAGGCACAGTTTCATATTCTTCTGGCCCACCAGCCCAAGTTCGCGCGTGACAACGCCGCCAAGGGCGTGAACCTGCAGATTTCAGGCCACACCCATGGCGGCCTGATTGCGGGCATGGATCGCTGGCTGGTCGCCCCTGTCAACAACGGCTTTGTACGCGGCGAATACTCGATTGGCAACATGAAGCTGCTGGTCAGCAGTGGTGCAGGCCTGTGGGCAGGCTTTGCCGTGCGTCTGGGCGTTCCGCCTCGCGTTGAAGTGCTGAATCTGACGACGGAGAAGTAACCAGAAACAGGGGAAGAGGCAGAGAGTTCGCCTGCAGGCCGCTGCCCCTTCACCATCCATGCCCTGCCCTGCCATGCCCTGCCCTCAGACCATGCCAGCCGCCCTGCAGGTCTTGGGATTGGCAGAAATCAGACAGTCTGATCGGTTCAAATTCTTTTCAAAATGATGGACTGCAAGCCGTCATTCATTTCATTTTTTTCTTCAAATCATTGACCCCACTGAATTTTTTTGCTTTGCAGGCAAATAGGCAGCTGAGCATTTTTTTACAGACTCACTTCAATCTGACAGAACCCTGTCGCAACTTCCTCTCATCCGGCGAACCAAGACGACGCTTTCAGCAGTCCGTCGGCAATGCGCCGCTAAGATACAAAAAAATTTCCGAAGCCGCTCAGGGTTTCAACACGCGATGCCAGCCGTGACGCAGACCTGCAAATTCAGGGCATCGTCGACATACTCATCACGCTGGCGCCATAGCCCGCAAATTCTTTAGCCACTGCAGACCATGAATTGCTCCCAATGCAGCCATCCGCTGCCACCCAATACCAAGTTCTGCAAACACTGCGGCTCCAGGCAGGAGACAGAACCTACTGCTTTCGCCTTGGAAAAATCCTGCAGCCAATGCGGTGCGGCCTGCAAGCCAGATGCCCGCTTTTGCACCCAGTGTGGCCTGACCTTCACCCACATTTCTGCCACCTCTGCTGCCGCCAGCTCTGCACACGCATCAGTCGATCAGCTGTCCGCAGCACAGCCTGCTGCCGCAGAGTCCATGGTGCCGCCAAGCATCGAGCCCGTTGAACCCTTTAAACCCGTTGTAGCACCGCAAGTGCGGCAGCCCGAGCACCGGGAGGCTCCCGCGTTCCAGCCCGTCAATGCCAGCGCACCGGCTTTGCCAGCAGAGCCCACAGCCAGCCGCAATGGCTGGATCAAGTGGGCACTGCTGGCAATGGTCATTGTGGCCATCATTGCTGGCGTACAGATGGCAGGCAGCATGAAGAGCATGGCCGTCTCCGGCAAGAACTCCTCCGCCTCGCCAGCTGCCGACAAGGACTCCGTTTCAGCCGAAGACAAGGCCAGGGCCGATGCACTGGTCGGCCCTCAAAGCGGTACGGCCTCTGCTACCTCTACAAGCCCTGTACAGCCTGACAGCAGCGCACCTGCATCACAGGCACCGACTGAGAGCCTGACCCAGGCCAATACCAGCGCGGCATCGACTGCCTTGGCCATTGAAGACGCCGCTAGTGCTTCCAATACTGCAGCAGTGCCAGCCCCCTCTTCCAGCACGGCACAGACAGCTTCGCCAGCACCCGTGAAAGCCGCAAGACCTGCACCACCCAGAGTTGAGCCCCCTGCCAGGAATGCTGGCCCTTCCCTGGATGACCTGCTGGATTGAAAAGAATGAAAAATCTCAAACTCACCCTCGTGGCCTGTGCCGCCATCCTGCTCAGCGGCTGCGCTACTTTGCAAGACGCCTCCAACTCACTGAGCTGCATGCTCTCGCGGGTCACCAACTCGGCAGACCCCAGCTGCGGAGCCAGCAGCAATGCGCCCGTCACTGCCGTCTCCGGCGGTCAGGCTGAGCGCTTCAGCCGCCTGCAAGCCGCTCTGGACCAGGAAACTCAGCAGGCACAAAACCTGCAAGCGCAGGCCATACAGGCCATGCAAAAGCTCCCCGTCAAGCAGCGCGCAGTGGCCGGGCCCGTGCAAACCAAGACCGTCTCCATTGCCGACGGGCAATCAGGTCAGTCCCATCAGATGCGGGCTTTCTCCGCCCTGACGGTGGAGATGCCTCTGGCAGCCAAGGGGCGCAAGGAATACACCCAGGCCATGAACCTGCTCAAGGAGCTGGCCAACGAACTGGCTGACAACCGCGGGGCTTCCAGCATTGTGGTCACGCAGTCGGATGAAGACGTCAAGGCCGGGCGCGTGAACACCGCCACTGGCACCACGCAGTCCAAGAGCGGCAAGCCTGTGACGGTCATCAAGAAAGTCGATTCCATGCTGCCCGTCGGCATCGAGCGCTACACCATAGAAGCAGGCGAAATTCGCGGCAAGCTTTAATCCACGCCAAGGCCAGCAAGCTGGCTTGCCAGCCGCCACGCCATCCACCTGACAGGACAAACAATGAACAAGCAATCCCTGGGAGAGATTCGTTTTGCCACCCTTGCCAGAGCCGCCGAAGGGCTGACGCAATGGAGGCCTTTGCTATTGGGCTTTCTGACGTTGCTGGTGACGGGCGCCCTTGTGGTCTTCAGCACCTGGCTGGCAGTCAAGGCCGGCATCTTCATGTACCTCATCGGCATGCTGGCGGCCATGGTCGCTTTGCTGGCTGGCTCCTCCGGAGTCGGCATCATGCTCATGGACAAGGCCAGAAACGAGCCCGTACGCTCGTTCTCTGCTGCAGCGTCGGCAGGCCTCTTGTGCCTGCCCAAATTCTTGCTCGTCGGCCTGGTGATTTTTGTCGCCACCCTGGCCTATAGCCTGCTCGCTGCCGTCATCTACTTTGTCTGCAAGATTCCCTTCATCGGCGGCATTCTGGCCTTTGTGGCCCACCCCATTCTGGTACTGGTGGCTGCTGCCCTGCTGATTGCCCTGATCTGGGTCATCGGCCCGCTGATGGGGCCTGCGCTGTGGAGCGGCCTGTCCGTCAAGGCCGCTTTGGCCAATGTGCTGAGCATTGCCCGCCAGCGCCTGCTGGAAGTCGTGCTGATGGAAGTGGTGCTCTACGTCATTCTGGGCCTGATCAGCATCATGCTGTTTGCCGGCTTGGTGCCAGCCACGGCCTACCTGACCAGCCTTGCCCTGAGCATCACCGGCGACATCAACGCCATGGCCGGCATGTTCATGGGCGGCGGCTACTACGGCCGTGGCTACGGTGGCGGCTTCAGCCCTATGGGCATGATGAGCAACGGCTCCAGCACTGGCATTTTTGCAGGCCTTGGCGTGCTGTACTGCGTGATTGGCGCCCTGCTGGCCCAGGTGGCCATCATGGGCATGAATCTGATCTACCTGCAGGCCCGCGAGAGCGTGAACCCGGACGATGCCGAAGATGCGCTTGACAGCCTGATTGGCGATGTGCGCAAGAAGGCCGAGGAAGCCAAGGCCCAGACCATGGCAGCCGCAGAGCGCACCATGGCCGCTGCAGAGCGTGCCAAGCAGGCGGCCTCCCAGCGTCTGCAAGAAGCCACGGCCAAAGACGCGTCACCTGCATCTGAGGACACAAGCGCTGCCCCCACCCACAGCGCAGGCTCTGCCGCTGTAGCCGCTACGGCAGCGGGCATGGCTGCGACCTCCGAGAGCACTCAGCAGCCCTCCGTCAACTCGGATGCAGATGCGGATGCCGCACAGCAGGCCCAGGCACTGGCGCGCCAGGCGGCAGAGGAGGAGGCAGCACGACAGCGCACCGAAGCCGAAGTGGCTCGCGTACGTGCCGAGGCCGAGGCTGCTCGCCAGAAGGCGCAAGCAGAAGCGGCGCAGGCAGCTCAACAGACAGCTCAAAAGGCAGCAGAGCAAGCCGCTGCCCAAAAGGCGGCCGAGGAACGTGCAGCAGCGCAAGCAGCCGAAGCTGCGCGTCTCAAGGCCGAAGCCGATGCAGCCCAAGCGCAGCGCAAAGCAGAAGCAGAAGCCGTTACCCCTCACTGCCCTTCCTGCAAGGCAGAGGTTTCCGCCTCCGACATGTTCTGCGGCGAATGTGGCCACAAGCTCAAGTAAAAAAGAGAGCAGACACCGCTTTACCCATATGGGCTAAGGCCAAAATCATTACAAAAAGGGGCATCTGCCCCTTTTTTCATCACCGCTCAGATCTCACTCGCCTGATCTTTGCCTGCACTTCGCATGTACTTCGCGGTACCTGTGCAGCCTTTTGCCGCTGCCGCGCGCAACACAGCCGACTGAACCCGCGTTCACCCACGTTGGGTACATTGTTAGGCTTGTCTTGCCCTGTCGATTCGATGCTTCTGCTGCCGCTTTCCTAGTTCTGCGTCAGCTTGAAGCCAAGCAGCTTTTAATGCAGTCTCAATGTGAGTGCAGCAAGATGTGACAAGACTGCCTGTGGGCAGACATACCGATCTTGAGATTTATGACACCCGACAACCACACACAACAACGTCGCAATATGGGTCTGCTGGTGGCGGCCCAGTCGCTGGGCGGAGCTTCGCCGCCCATCATCATCTCGCTGGGCGGCCTGGTCGGGCAGCAGCTGTCCACCAACCCCACCGCATCCACCCTGCCTGTGAGCATCTACCAGCTGGGGCTGGCGCTTTCCACGCTGCCAGCGGCATGGATCATGAACCGCATGGGCCGCCGCGCCGCCTATGTGCTGGGCGCGATACTGGGCGTGATCTCCGGCGTGGTCGCCGCACAAGGCATTGCGCATGGCAACTTCATCACCTTCTGTATCGGCACGGCGCTGGCAGGTTTTTATGCGGCCTGCGTGCAGAGCTACCGCTTTGCCGCCACCGACATGGTGCCCAGCGACGAGCAGGCCAAAGCGATTTCACGCGTCATGATTGGCGGGCTGATTGCCGCCATCATCGGCCCGCAGGTGGTGATATGGACACGCGATGCCCTTCCCGCCACACCGTTTGCGGGCAGTTTCTACAGCCAGGCCGTGCTGGCACTGCTGGCGCTGCCGCTGCTGATGGGGCTGCGCCTGCCGCCGCCCCAGGCCAAGAGCGCAGCGGCCGATGATGCACGACCACTGGGCGAAATCGCACGCACGCCGCAATTCATCGTGGCCTGCGCAGCCGGTGTGGTCAGCTATGGACTGATGGCCTTTTTGATGACAGCCGCGCCCATGGCCATGGTGGGCTGCGGACACAGCGTGGGCGAGGCCGCCATGGGCATTCAGTGGCATGTGCTGGCCATGTTTGTGCCCAGCTTTTTTACCGGCAAGCTGATTGCCCGCTTTGGCAAGCGCCCCATCACAGCCCTGGGACTGATCATGATTGGCGCTGCCGGTGCCCTGGCCTTGATGGGCCTGGACATCTTCCACTTCTGGGGCTCGCTGATCCTGCTGGGCGTAGGCTGGAACTTCGGCTTTATCGGCGCAACAGCGCTGCTGACCGAGTGCTATCGTCCCTCGGAGCGCGCCAAGGTACAGGCGCTCAATGACTTTCTGGTGTTTGGTACCGTGGCCGTGGCCTCTTTTGGCTCGGGCCAGTTGCTGCACAGCGCGGGATGGAACGGCATCAACATCGGCATGCTGCCGCTGGTGGCCATCGTGCTGATATTGCTGGGCCTGCAAGCGCGCAACAGCCCATCTCACGCTAGATAAAACCATAGCTGCGAGCTCACGATGGGTAAGGGCTCAAGGCCAATTAGGCCTTGATTTCCTATTCAGCCCTGCGCCGGCCCAGCCACAGCACGGCCAACCAGGTGCTTAGCCCCATGCAGGCCAGCCACGCCAGATGTGGCAGGCCTGCCGCCAAAGGCGCACCCAGCTGGTTAAAGCGCAGCGAAGCCTGTATGCCCGCCGTGCTGGGCGAGATCCAGCGCAGCCACTGCAGCGGCTCGGGCAAGGCTTCCACCGGCCAGGTAAAGCCGCCCAGAAATGCCAGCGGAATCGAGGTAAAAAGCACGACCTGCAAGGCCCTTTCCCGCTCTGCCAACCACCAGCCCAGCAGGCAGGCGCAGCCTACCACCGCTGGCACAAAGCAGGCCAGCAGGGCCAAGGCCCCCAGGGAATTGCCGCCATGCGGAAAATCCTGCCAGATGAAGATCCAGCCAAAATAGAACAGCCCCGCCAGCCAGCCAGGCACGCACAAGGCCAGCATGCGGGCCAGCCATTGGCTCGTGCCCACACGGTCCTGACCTTGCTCGCGCCAGGTTCCCACCAACATGGCGCTGCCCATGAGCAGCGTCTGCTGCAGAATTAGCACGGCCACTGCCGCCACCACAAAGCTGCCATAGCCTTCGGTCGGGTTGAACAGAGCCACCGCTTGTACATTGACCGGAGAGCGGCTGACGGCGGCCTGTGGGGCGCTTTGCCCACCCGCTTGCAGCCGCTTGATCTCCACCCCAGCCGACACCGTGCCAAAGGCTTCGGCAAAGCCGTATTGCACCTGTTTACTGACCAGCGGATAAGCGCCATTGGCATAAACGGGAACAACCACATTCGCACGCCGGATCACATCTCGCTTGAGGTCTCTGGGCAGCAGCGCATAGCCCATGACCTCCCCGCGCAGCACCGCTGCACGCGCCTCGCCTTCATCGGCTGTGACCAGTTGCGGATCGATGCGCGGGCTGGCCTGGGCAAAGCGCAGCATCTGCCGCGCAAGGCTGGAGTTGTCCTGCACCACCACAGCCACAGGCACGCGCTGCACCACTTCCTGGCTATAGAACCAGGGGTAAAAAAAACCATAAAGCACGGGCGCGCCAAACAACAGCAGCACCGCCCCCTTGTCACGCAATATGCCGGCCAGACTGGTCAGCCACAAACGCCAAAAGCTAGCTTCGGATGAGGAGCTCATGACTCAGCGCCCTCCCCACTTCTCAGGCCGCTTGAGGCCGCGCAGCAAGCCCATGCTGGACACGGCCAGCAGCACCAGGGTGGCCAGCAGCAGGCCACAGACCACGGGCAGGCTTTGTGCCACGGGCGCGCCCATCTGCCACTGCTCCAGCTGCAGTCTGGCGTAATGCGTGTAAGGCATGGACAAGGCCCAGCCGCGTGCACTGTCCGTCATGGCCAGCAGCGGAAAACCCACGCCGCTGAAGGCAAAGGCGGGGGCAGACAACAGCCCCGCGCCAGACAGCGCCGTGCGCAGCGACAGCGTGATGGCCGCCAGTGCCGCGCCCGCAACCAGACTCAACACCACCAGTGCGGCCAGCCCCACCGCAATCCAGGCCATGCTGCCCGCCACGACCCAGCCCCGCAGTTGCGCCAGATACAAAAGCGCTGCCATGCCACTGCCCCACAGCAAAATGGCTGGCATCAGCAGCTTGCCCATCAGGGCCGCTGCTACATCAGAAAAGCCTGTGTACTCTCCCGCCGGACTCAACCACTGACCCAGCGTGCGGTCTCGCAGCTCGCGCCCCACGGCCCAAGCGCCTGCCGTCATCGCCAGAATATGAATCAAGGCTGGCACCAAGGTTGCTGCCAGAAATTGCTCGTAATTGGTGGAGACATTGAATAGCGCCAGCAACTGCGTCTTGATCGGCTCCATCTGCACCTGCAGCACCTGATGGGGCGATCCACGCTTGGCGGCAGCCTGCATCTCCACACCGGCAGACAAGGTGCCCACCACCTGCTTCAAGTCCCGTTGCAGCAAGCTTGAAGCTGTGGCCAGTTGTGCGTTGTGCAGCAAGGTCACTGCGCCGCCACGGCCTTGCTTGACGTGGGTTTCCAGATCGGGCGGGATATGCACCACGCCATAAACATCCATGCGCTGCAGAGCGTCGGCGGCTTCGCCGCGGTTGAGCACCGTCTGACGCACCTCCAGTCCTGGCGTGGCCTCCAGCATGCGCACCAGCTGGCGCGAAATTGCGGAATGGTCTTCGTTCCAGACGGCAATCGGCAAACGGTAGGGCTGGCCTGCCGAAAAAATCCAGCACATCAAGGCCAGCGCCAGCAAGGGCACCCAGCTGACCATGGCCATATCCCAGGGGCTGGCCCTGAGCCTTGCCCATTCACGGCGCAGGCTGGTGGCAAAAACGCTCACGCGCCCGCTCCGCCAAAGCGCTCGACAATCACGCTCATGCCCGGGCGTGCGCCATCAATGGGCTGCACCGGTCTGGCTTTCACTTCAAACGTGCGGGCATCAAAACCCTGGCTGCCACGCGTGGTGCGCCATGTCGCAAAGTCCGGCAGCACGCCGAGGAAGTACACCTCAAACTCTGCCTCGCGGTTGTCCAGCGCGGGCAAGCGTCCCATGAAGCGGCTCTTCATCGCAAAGCGCTGCAACTGATCTTCACGCACATTGAGCACCACCCACTGGTCCTTCAGATCCACCACGGTGACCACTGCAACGCCCTGCGGTGACAGCTCGCCCTGCTTGGCCAGTACATTGGCCACCTCGCCGCCCACGGGGCTGCGCAACTGGGTCTCGGCCTCGGCGGCCTTGACTTCGGCCACGACGCCATCAACCTGACGGGCTTGCGCTGCGGCAGCGCTCTTGTCTTCGCTGCGTGCACCGCTGGCGGCCATATCGGCCTGCGCCTTGGCGGCACGCGCCTGGGCGTCCGATGCACGCCAGTTGGTATAGGCCTCGTCACGCTTCTGGGCAGAAACCAGGCCTTGGTTGTAGAGGCTTTGCACTCGGTCATACGAGGTCTTGGCCAGATCGGCCGCGGCCTGGGCACGCTGCCAGCTCAGGCGCGCCATCTGCACTTCCTCGGGTCGGGCACCGTTGCTGGCCTTGTCGGCAACCGCCTGGGCCGCATCACGCGCAGCTTGAGCCTGGGCCAGCTTGGCCTGCACCTCGGGGCTGTCCATTTCCACCAGCAAATCACCGGGTTGGATGATCTGGCCTTCGGTCACATGCACCTTGGAGATGCGCGCCGTGACCTTGGGAGCGATATCGGACTCACGCGCCTCCATCTGCCCCTGAAAATACGGTGCAGCAGGCTGGGCCGCACGCCAGAAACCTCAGATGATAAAGAGCAGCACAGCCGCTGCCATCAGCAGGCCAACCATGGGAAGAGCCTTGGATTTTTGACCCGAAGCACGAGGATCGGGTTTTGAATCAGGGCCAGGTGCAGGCGAATTCGTTACGGGTGTATTCATGGAGCGTCTGTAGTGATCTGTATATCGGAGCGGGCCATATAACGGCTGAACTCATCGCTTTGCCCGGTGCTCTCCAGCAAGGCGGCCAGGGCTTGTACATACTGATTGGCGGTCGCTGCGCGTTCGGTCTGCACCTTGGCCAGATTGAGCTGGGCATCGATCAGGTCCAGCGCCGTGCTGGCACCTTCCTTCAACCCTGCCTGGCGCAGCCTGAGCAATTCACGCGCCAGATTCTCCTGCGCCTGCCCTGCCAGGTACTGGGTGCGGGACTGCTCCACGGCCAGCCAGTTCTTTTCGACCAGCAGCGCGATGTCGGAGCGCACCTGGGCATCGGTCAGCTCGGCCTGCTCCACCTTGCGCTGACCTGCGGCCGAGAGCTTGTCGCGGTCAATGCTGTCCCACAACGTCCAGCGCACGGCCACTCCAGCCACCCAGTTGGGCTTGCCCGAGGTATTGACCTCGCGCATGCCAAAGGCCAGCACCTGGGGCTTGCGCAGCGCTTGGCTGGCATCGTGCAGCGACTCGGCCTGGCGGCGCTTGGCCGCCACCTTGCTTAAGCCCGGATGATGGGCCTGGGCCGCATCCTGAAACTGCAGCAGCGGCGGCAAGGCCTCACTACTGACAAACAGAGGCGAGCTGGGGCGCACGCCCCCCGCCGCATGCACGGTACGCAGCAGTGCACTGCGGGCCAGTCTTGCATCGTCATCGGCTTTGAGAGACTGCTGCTGGGCATCGGCCAGCGCAGCGCTGGCCTGCAGCCGCTCCACCTGGGCAATGACGCCGGCCTTGAGCATGCGCTGGGCCGCATCGTCATGGGCCCGCACACCTTCCATAGCACGGCGGCGCAGGGCTGCGGCCCGCTCGGCCAGTTGCGCCGTGAAGTAGCGCTGCACCAGCAGCGTGTTGAGCTGATCGGCGCTGCTGGCCGCATCGGCCACGGCCTCATCCGTCATGGCATCGAGCTCGCCGCGCACCGCATCGCCCAAGCCGCCCATGTAAACCGGCCAAACGGCAGACAGGCTGGCGGACGCCACATTGCTCTTGCGCTGCAAATCGTAGTTAGCAGGCAAGCTGGGTAGCTGTGCCACCGCACCGCCAAGCTGCGGCGGCAAATAGGAAACTCCACTGCCCAGCGCCCGCTTGGCGGGGTCCAGGTCCAGATCGACATTGGCCGAATAGCGGTAACCCATGCCGGTGACCGCCACCGACGGCCCGCCCAGTCCCTCCATGCCTTCGCGGCGCAAACGGGCACTTTCTACCGCCTTGCCCGATGCAGCCAGTTGCTCGGAGCGCTCCATCAGCGCGGCACGTGCTTGCTCAAAGCTCATGAGCTGGGCCGCTGCAGCTGTCTGCATCTGCGGCTCTGCCTGTGCCTGTGCCTGCGCAGACAGCACCGTGCCAGTCATCAGCAAACTCAAGGTCAGGGGAAAGCAGCGGATATACATAAAGAAATGGCAACAGCCTCGTGAATCATCGAAAAAAGTGAAAAACCATGGGTAAGGCGAGATGGCACCATCTGTCAGCAGCAACTCGCCCGGCTCTGTTCTTGCCCCCGTACTGCCAGAATTATATCCACGCCCTGCGGTGGCGCTGAAAGCCAGAGCGGCGATCACCCATATTGCTATCAATTAAGAAGCATGTTGCGGCTGCCGAATAATGATTTCAAATATATTTTGATTTGAAAGACCTGTTTATCAAGCGCTTGCAGCTATTTTTTTGAAAGCATCGCAACATCTGCACCACAGACTGCGCGATCTGCGTGCATTAATCCTTGCTGCAAGCGGCTGAGCAGCGCAAGTAGCCGCTACACTTTGCGCCACTGGCCTGCGTCTTCCTGAGCTTTGGAACGCGGGCCTTTTTTCCCAGTACTTCGAGGTTTTCGCGCAACGCCATGTCCACCGTTTTCAATTTCACCTTTGTCCCCTGGTTCCGGTCTGTGGCCCCCTACATCCACAAGTTCCGACACCAGACCTTTGTGGTGGGCCTGACCGGTGAAGCCATTGAAGCCGGCAAGCTCGGCTCCATCGTGCAGGACCTCGCAATGATTCAGGCCATGGGTGTGCAAATCGTGCTGGTGCACGGCTTTCGCCCCCAGGTCAACGAGCAGCTTCGCCTCAAGGGCCAGGAGCCGCGCTACTACAACGGCATGCGCGTGACGGACTCCATTGCGCTGGACTGTGCGCAGGAAGCTGCAGGCCAGTTGCGCTACGAAATCGAAGCCGCCTTCAGCCAGGGCCTGCCCAACACGCCCATGGCCGGTGCGCGCGTGCGCGTCATCTCCGGCAACTTCCTCACCGCCCGCCCCGTGGGCATTGTGGATGGCGTGGACTTCATGCACTCGGGCCAGGTGCGCAAGGTGGACGTCGAAGGTATTCGCAGCGCGCTGGATTCCGAAGCCATGGTGCTGGTCTCGCCGTTTGGCTTCTCGCCCACCGGCGAAGCCTTCAACCTGAGCATGGAAGAAGTGGCCACGCGCGTGGCCATCGAGCTCAAGGCCGACAAGCTGCTGTTCCTCACCGAAGTGCCCGGCATCCGCATGGATCCAGACGCTCCCGCCGACGAAAGCAACCCCATAGACACCGAGCTGCCACTGGACGCCGCGCGCCGCATGCTGGCCCAGTTGCCGCCCGCCCAGGTGCCCACCGACGTGGGCTTTTACCTGCAGCACTGCGTGCGCGCCTGCGAGCATGGCGTGGAGCGCAGCCACATCCTGCCGTTTTCCACCGACGGTGCGCTGCTGCTGGAGATCTATGTGCACGACGGCATCGGCACCATGGTAATCGACGAAAAGCTCGAAGAGCTGCGCGAGGCCACGATTGACGATGTGGGCGGCATCATCCAGCTGATCGAGCCTTTCGAGCGCGACGGCACCCTGGTCAAGCGCGACCGCACCGAGATCGAGCGCGATATCTCCAGCTACACCGTCATCGAGCACGATGGCGTGATCTTCGGCTGCGCGGCCCTGCACCCCTATCTCGAAGCCAAGACCGCCGAGATGGCGGCCGTCACCGTCTCGCCCAAGAGCCAGGGCACGGGAGACGGCGAAAAGCTGCTCAAGCGCATCGAGCAACGTGCCCGCGCCCTGGGCTGTGAAACCATGTTTGTGCTCACCACCCGCACCATGCACTGGTTCATCAAGCGCGGCTTCCAGCCCGTATCGCCTGACTGGCTGCCCGAAGCCAAGAAAGCCAAATACAACACCAGCCGCAAGAGCCAGGTGCTGGTCAAGAAGCTGTAATTCCGCCTGATTCATCAAAAATAGCTGCAGCGCTTGCCAGTCAAGCGGTTGCAGCTATTTTTTTGAGATATCTGAACTCCAGAAATACTTGGGGTGAGTGAGCTGCACTGTTCAAGCTCTCTCAGTGACCTATCAATCACCTATCAGTCACCGGCTTTACCCTCTCAAATTGCTTGCGGCCTTGTCTTCAGGTGAAGCAAAGAGTGCTAGGCTCACGCCGCCAGCTTCAACTTCAGCCCAAAGACACATAACTCAGCGGAAGTATTCGCCTGCTCCATCCAGATGAGCAGCTCGAAAAGCGAAGGCATTCGACGCAGCAAACCATTTCAAAACCTGGAGCATTCATGTCTCCAGCATTTGAGAAGCACGTTGCTGCAGTGATGGTTCTTCCTGAGTTCTGTGTCTTGACCCCCACACCTACCTCCAGTGACTTTTCTGCATCGCCTGGCAAGAGCATCGCCTTGCCTGCGCTGTCTGCCCTAGCCTTCATTGCCCTGTTTTTTATCGTTCTGGGGCATGACGGCAGACGCGTTGCACAGCTGCTGACCCTCATGCTACCTGCGTTCATCTGGCTTGCCTGGCCGGTGCGCAGTCCCGTCTGGCAAAAGGCCAGGCGTGTGCTGGCTTTTTTCTGGGTCATGCTCTTTGCCTTGGACGGCTCCATCCGCGCTTACTTGATGGACCTGTACCAGTCGGCTCCGGAAGGATCCATGGTGGTCGGCGCAATGGCCAACACCAACTGGCGGGAGAGCTCCGAATATCTATCGATGCACTGGCGCAGCGCCATGCTGATCTGCGGCGGCCTTGCCCTGCTTGCTTTGCTGGTGTGGCACCTCACGGGGCGAGCCGCCTTGAGCGCCATGCACAAGAGCCGCAGATTTGCGGTGCTGTCACTGATCGTGGCCCTTGTTTGTGCGCTGGCCTATTCCAGCAAGCCTTGGCGCAGGCTGCACCCTGTCATTTTCTGGACGCAATGGGCGCACTCGACTCAAGAGCTGAAGGCCAGTCTGGGTGATCAGCAAGAGGAGCGTGCAAGACTGCTGAAGCATGCCATTCAGGCCAATCCTCTGCTCGAGGATGCCGATCCATCCACCGTCGTGCTGGTCCTCAGCGAGAGCATTAACCGGGACAACCTATCGCTCTATGGCTATGAAAGGCAGACAACACCCCGGCTTCAAGAGCATCAGAGAGTTTCAGGGCCCCAGATGACCGTGCTGCGCAATGCGTGGTCTGTAGATGCCAGCACCCTGCCTGCAGTGCGCAACTTATTTGGCTTCGGAGCCCCGGACTCGCCTGAGTCCCATCACCTGCTCGCGCTTGCGCGAGCATCGGGCTACAAGACCTGGTGGATCAGCAACCACGACGATGTAGGGATCGAACAGCAGCATGCCAGGCTTGCGGACACGGTGCAGATCGTGAACCGCACTCCCGGGCGCTCCACGGTGTCGCTGGATGGGGAAATGCTGGATGAGCTGAAGACGGCTCTTGACGCGCCCTCCGAGCGCAAATTCATTGTGGTTCACATGTTGGGTGCCCATCCTCATTACAGCCTGCGTTACCCCAAGGGCCAGAACCCCTTCGATGATGAAGTCGATGCGATCGATGCATCGCTAAAGAGCAAGGGCTCGTCCTTGTGGGTACGCCAGCAACGCCAGGAATATGATGCTGCGCTGCTCTATCACGACCATGTGGTGGCGGAAATGCTGCACCTCACCCAATCGGTCGCCTCAGGCAAAGGCAAGGTGGCCTGGATGTATCTTTCCGATCATGGTCAAGAGGTCGGGCATGACCGCAATCATGCTGGGCACAGCAAGAACACCGAAGCCGGTTACCGAATCCCCACAATCATTTGGCAAGCGACGCCTACGGACACGCTGCCCGAAGACATCTCGGAAAGGCCATTCCGCTCAGACTGGGCGGCCTGGACTGTGGCTGACCTGCTTGATATCCGCTGGAGCAGCCAGTCCCTGGAGCGCAATGTCTTGAGCCAAGCCTATCAATGGGAAAAGCCACGCCTGCCAATGCCTGTGAAATCATTCACACAGTGAGATAGCTCCAACGCTGGGGCTGCCTCTGATCTCCATGGAGACTGCCCCAGGTTGCGCTGTATCACAGCACCCTGCGCTCATCTGCGCTACAAAGCCCATATGAACGTTGTATGAGGCATGCCATGACCCATCTCCCTCCCCAAGCCATCAGCCAGGACGTCTTGGCCGAGAAATATCTGGCCGCTGGCGAGCAGTCCGAGCAAGACCTGTTTGAGCGCGTCGCCAAGGCGCTGGCCGCCGTAGAAAAGCCCGAGCTGCAAGCGCACTGGCAGCAACAGTTTCTGAGCAATCTGCAGCGCGGCGCCATTGGTGCGGGGCGCATCATGGCCGCCGCCGGGCTGGATACCAAGGCCACGCTGATCAACTGTTTTGTCCAGCCCGTAGCCGACGCTACCAACGGCTTTGACACCCTGGGCAACCCCGGCATTTACACCGCGCTGTCGCAAGCCGCAGAGACCATGCGGCGAGGCGGTGGCGTGGGCTATGACTTCTCCAACCTGCGCCCGCGTGGCGCGCTGGTTCGCGGCACGAATTCGCACGCCTCGGGGCCCTGCTCATTCATTGATGTATTTGATGCCTCTTGCACCACGGTGGAATCAGCTGGCGCACGGCGCGGTGCGCAGATGGGCGTGCTGCGCATCGATCACCCCGATGTGCTGGAGTTCATCACCGCCAAGCGGCAAAAGGGCCGCTGGAACAATTTCAATGTCTCGGTGGGCGTGAGCAGTGCTTTCATGCAGGCCGTCAAGGACGATGCCGACTGGGAACTGGTGCACATCGCCAGCCCCGGTGAGGCGCAGCTTCAGGCGGGTGCCCATCGTCGCGAAGACGGCCTGTGGGTCTATCAGACGCTGGCCGCCCGTGCGCTGTGGGACAGCATCATGCAGTCGGCCTATGACTTTGCCGAGCCCGGCATTCTGTTTCTGGACAATATCAACGCCGACAACAACCTCTGGTACGCCGAGCAGATTGCTGCCACCAACCCCTGCGGCGAGCAGCCGCTGCCGCCCTATGGCTGCTGCGATCTGGGGCCCATCATCCTCACGCGCTTTGTGCGTGATCCGTTCACGCCGCAAGCGAGTTTCGACCTCGAAGCCTTTAGCGCTGCCGTCGCCATCCAGGTGCGCATGCTGGACAACGTGCTGGACGCCACCGTCTGGCCGCTGCCAGAGCAGCAAAATGAGGCACGCCAGAAGCGCCGCATCGGCGTAGGCTTTACCGGGCTGGGCGACACTTTGATCCTGCTGGGCCTGCGCTATGCCAGCGAAGAAGGCCTGAAGCAGGCCGAAGCCATCGCCCGCACCATGCGTGATGCAGCCTATGCCGCCTCGGTCGAGTTGGCGCAGGAAAAAGGCGCGTTCCCGCTGTTCAAATCCAAGCAGTATCTGCAAAGCGGCTTTGCCAAGCGCCTGCCCAAAGACTTGCGCGCCGCCATCAAAAAGCATGGCCTGCGCAATAGCCACTTGCTGTCGATTGCGCCCACGGGCACGGTGTCGCTGGCCTTTGCCGACAATGCATCGAACGGCATTGAGCCTGCTTTCTCCTGGACTTACACGCGCAAAAAGCGCACGGCAGACGGCGGCGAGCAGTTCTACACGGTGCAAGACCATGCGTATCGCCTCTACAAGGCTCTGCATGGCGACGATGCAGCTCTGCCCGACTATTTCGTCAGCGCGTTGGAGATGAGCGCCAGCGAGCATGTGGCCATGATGCGCTGCGTGCAGCCGTATATCGACACCTCGATCTCCAAGACCGTCAACATCCCGGCCGACTATCCGTTTGAGGATTTCAAGAACCTCTATATGGAATGCTGGGAAGCGGGTCTGAAGGGCTGCGCCACCTATCGGCCCAACGACACACTGGGCGCTGTGCTGTCGGTGGAATCTACGCAAAATCAGGCTCAAACGCAGGCTGACAAAGCGCCAGCAACTATGCATTCAGGACTGGAAACCGTGATTGAGCGCCGCCCCGAAGGCCCGCTCAACGCCGTGGTGGACAAGATCGAATACTTCACCCACGACGGCGCAAGGCGGCTGTATCTGGTGGTGAGCTTCATGATCGTGGATGGCGTGGAGCGCCCCATCGAGTTCTTCATGCCCGTGGGCCAGACGGGAGAGAGCCAGCAGTGGATCACCGCCACCATGCGCAGCCTGAGCCTGGCCGCGCGCGGCGGCTTTCTGGACAAGGCCCTGGCCGACCTGCGCAAAGTCGCCTGGGACCGTGGCCCCATCCGCTACGGCAGCATGGCGCGCGAAGACGGCAGCCGCATCCCGCTGTGGCATGACAGCGAAGTCGCCCTGCTGGCCTATGCGATTCAAAGCATCATCGCCAACCGGGGCCTGCCGCAGCCTGCGCCCAGCACCAGCGCGTCGCCTGCTTCTCCTGCCGAGGTTCACATGCCGATCAACGGCCATGTCGGCGGAAAGAAGTGCCCGGAGTGCGGCGCGCACGCCATGATTCGCAAGGACGGCTGCAACTTCTGCACGGCCTGCGGCCATGTGGGTGCGTGTGGATAGGCCAAGGCCTAAGTCATCACGTCATCACTTCCCGTCAGCCCTCAGACCTGGCCGCTCGACACGGCCAGAGTCTCAAGCGACGGGAGGCAGCGTATTCATCTTCAGATACTGCGACTGAAGCATGTACATGCGCAATGCGGTGCGATATGCCCCGTTGGCAAAGAATTCATCCACCAGTTCACCTTCAGGGGTAAAGCCCAGCTTGTCGTAAATGTGGACGGCCTTGTCATTGCTCTTGTCCACGTACAAATACACCTTGTACAGGTTCAGCACCTTGAAGCCATAGTCCAGAGCCATCAGCATGGCAGTGGAAGCCAGGCCCCGCCCCTGAAAACCGGGGTCAATGATGATTTGAATTTCGGCGCGCCGGTGAATCAGATTGATTTCCACCAGCTCCACCAGTCCTACTCTTACCAGCCCGTCTGCCACTACAAAGCGCCGCTCGCTCTGGTCGTGGACATGCTGCTCGTACAGGCTACTGAGCTCATCGAAGGTTTCGAACGGTTCTTCAAACCAGTAGCGCATGACGCTGGCGTTGTTGTTCAGAGAGTGGACGAACCTCAGATCATCGCGCTCTAGCGGGCGCAGTTGCAGCACCTCATTCATAGCTTTTCCTTGAAAAAATGCCCTCATCATGCAGCGACTGCGCCACAGCTCAAGGCAAGAGGCTCTCCATCACCAGAGCGCCCCTCGCCCCTCTCTTATGACTGCGCCTGGCCCCGCTTGCCTGATACCGTATCAGGCGCCGCCTTTCCTTCGGCAGGCGTGCCCTCGGCGGCCCCCTCATGGGCCGGGCTGGCCTCAGGCTCCTTGGGCAGCGCTCCCCGGGCGACATTGAGCATATGCAAAGCCAGCGACTCATACAGTGGTCGCGCAATCATGCGCGAGACCATGCTGGCAATCATGGCCGAGGCCATCAGACTCAATACCAGCGAATGTCCATCGACCATTTCCATGACGATGATGAAAGCCGTCAGCGGTGCCTGGGTCACTGCCGCCAGAAAAGCCGCCATGCCCATGGCAATCAGGGCTGGTGCGATATCTGTTGTGCCGGCAATGCTGGCCACGTTGTTGCCCACGCCGGCGCCAATCGACAGCGATGGCGCAAAAATGCCGCCGGGCACGCCCACCCAGGCAGACAGCCAGGTGGCAATGAACTTGAGCGTGACATAGAACTCGGGCACATCGGCCTCGCCCTGCAGCATGTGCTTGACCGCCTCAGAGCCCGCGCCGAAGGTGGCCCCACCGGTGACCACGCCGATGACGGCAATCAGCAAGGCCAGCCCTGCGGCAAAGCGAATGGGAAAGCGTGACTTGAGCTTGTTGAGCCTCTCGGTCGAAGAGGTAAGCGACATGGTCATCAGCTTGGCAAACAGGCCGCCCAGCACGCCACAGGTCAGCGCCACCGTCAGACAGGGCAGCAAGTCTCGCCAGCTGAGTTCAGCCACACGAATACGACCAAAGTAGCTGAGATTGCCGAAGACGGAAACACCCATCAGACCCGCCAGCACAATGGCCGCAATGATGAGGCCGCTGGAGCGTGACTCCAGTTTGCGCGACAGCTCCTCAATCGCAAACACCACGCCCGCCAATGGCGCGTTGAAAGCCGCGGCAATGCCGGCAGCACCACCGGCCACCAGCAAGGCGTGGCTGTTGATGACGGATTTCGGCCCCAGCCAGCGCCGCGCCGAATGCATGACACCCGCAGCGACCTGTACGGAAGGGCCTTCGCGCCCTATCGACAGGCCCGCTAGAAAACCGGCGCTGGACAAGATGATCTTGGCAAACGACAGCCACAGAGACACAAAGCGGCTGCGCAAGCTGGCATCGACCGATGGCTCCAGCGTGGCTATCACCTGGGGAATGCCAGAGCCTGCCGCGCCGGGAGCCCATTTACGCGTGGCCCAGACCGCAGCGGCGGTGATCGCAGGCATCCAGATCAGCACCAGCCAGCCGTGAACGCCTTGGTAGATGCTCTCGAAAAACTCAAACGCTGCATCGGCCAGCAGCGTAAAGGCCACCACACTAAGACCTGCTGCTGCCGCATAGGCCAGCACCACCGTCCGCTCCAGCCATCGCTGGCCGTCGCGCATTTCTTCGTTGAGGTTATGGAAAAAATCGGGCTCTTGCTGCATGAGAAGGGTAGAAAGGGCTGGCGGTCAACCAGCCTATTCTGCGCCGCATTCAAAACATTCACATATGCAATTACCACATCCGGCCAAACCCAGCACGCAGGCACCTGCGTTGAAGAAGTGCCAAGCGCAACTCAAAGCGCCAGATACCAGCGCTTGACCGCATCACCCACCTGCGCCAGCACGGCGTCGCGCCCCGCCGCATCCAACTGGCTGCCGGTGAAATAGGCCGTCACCAGCAGCGGCTTGGCCTTGGTCGTGGGCCAGACGATCAGCGTGTCGTTGGCCGTGCCGTTCTCGCCGCTGCCGGTCTTTCCGCCCGCTTTCCAGTCTGCAGGCATTCCGGCTCTCAGGCGCTTGTCGCCTGTTCGGCTGGCCACCAGCCATTGCAGCAGCAGATTGCGCTCAGCCTCTGGCAGCACAGTGCCTACCAGCAGCTTTTGCAGACTGCCCAGCATGGCCGCAGGCGTTGTCGTGTCTCGCTCGTCGCCTTTCACTGCCGTATTGAGTTCAGGCTCAAAGCGGTCCAGCCGGGTCTGGTGATCTCCCATCAGGCGCAGCCAGGCCGTCAGCCCTTCGGGGCCACCCGTAGCCTTGAGCAGCAGATTGGCAGCCGTGTTGTCGCTAACCACCACAGCGGCTTCGCACAATTGCTGCAGCGTCATGCCTGCATCGGTATCCGCATGCTTTTCGGTAATCGGCGACCAGGGCACCAGATCGGCTTTGCGGTACTGAAATGTGCGATCCAGCGGCAAACGCCCTTGCTGCACTTCATTGAGTGCATGGGCCGCCAGCAAAGTCTTGAAGGTGCTGCACAGGGGAAAGCGTTCCTGGCTGCGCCAACCCGCCTGCTGTCCCGTGGCCGTGTCGCGCACAAACAGGCCCAGGCGCCCGCCAGACATGGCTTCCAGCTTGGCCAGCTCACGCGTGGGCAGGATATTGGCGTGCATGTGCTTTGTGCCGTCCATGGCGCAGCCCGACATGCCCCAGGTGCCCAGCCCCAGTGCGGCGGCAGTTGTCAGCAGGTGGCGTCTTTGCATAAGTTCCTCTTTATGTTGATTCGCAATAAAAAGCAGTCTACGAATGAATACAGCAAGGCACCAGCGACAATAATTGCCATTACTCATTAGATAAACTTATACATAGCCATGCAGCTCCCCCTCAATGCCCTGCGCATGTTCGACGCGGCGGCACGCCATCTGAGCCTGACGCGTGCGGCCGAGGAGCTGCATGTCACCCAGGCCGCCGTCAGCCAGCACATTCGCAACCTGGAAGACCGGCTGGGCAAGCCGCTGTTTCGCCGCCTGCCGCGCGGGCTGGCCCTGACCGACGAGGGCCAGGCCCTGTGGCCTGCGGTGTCGCAAAGCTTTGAGCGCATTGCCCAGTCGCTGCAGCAAGTCACCGCGCCGCGCCCGCGCGAGATTCTGACCGTGGGCGTAGTGGGCACCTTCGCCATTGGCTGGCTGATTCCACGCCTGAGCCAATTTCAGCAACTGCACAGCCATATTGACCTGCGGCTGCTGACGCACAACAACCGCGTGGATCTGGCGGGCGAAGGGCTGGATGCCGCCATACGCTTTGGCGACGGTGCCTGGCATGGCACAGAGGCGCAAATGCTGCTGCGCGCCCCGCTCTCGCCCATGTGCGCGCCCGCATTGGCGGCGCAACTGCGCGAGCCTGCTGACCTGGCCCGCCACACGCTGCTGCGCTCTTATCGCACGCAAGAGTGGGAAGGCTGGTTTGAAGGCCTGAACCAGCCCGTGCCCCTGGCCAGCGGCGCCATGTTTGATTCATCGTTGACGCTGGCCGAAGCCGCCGCCCAGGGCGCGGGCGTGGCCCTGCTGCCCACGCGCATGTTCGGCCACATGCTGCAGCAGGGAAGGCTGCTACGCCCGTTTGCGCATGAGGTAGATACAGGCGCCTATTGGCTGACCCACCTCAAATCACGCAACGACAGCGAAGCCTTGCAGATCTTTCGCCAATGGCTGCTGAGTACGATCCAAGAAGATGCGGAGTAACAACCAAATCGGCACCAAACCCTTTCTAGTATTACTCAGGCAGCTATCAAATTTACAAATAGAGTATCCGCACTAAGCCTCATCGCACCGCATGGCTTCGCTGCTGCAGTTACAGTAGCAATTCCGTCGGCGCCGCCCTTGCAGGCGCTTTTGTTTTTCTTTTTTCACTGCCCTGCCTTGACCGCTGCAACCACCTTGCCCGTTCTGTATTCCTTCCGTCGCTGCCCTTACGCGATTCGCGCCCGTCTGGCGCTAGCGCATGCGGGTCTGGCCTGCGAGCTGCGCGAGATCAATCTGCGCAACAAGCCCCAGGCACTGCTGGATGCATCGCCCAAGGGCACGGTGCCAGTGCTGGTGCTGCAGGACGGCAAAGTGATCGACCAGAGCCTGGAAGTCATGCTGCATGCGCTGCGCAGCAACGACCCCGATGGCTGGCTGCAGCCCACGCAAGGCAGTCTGGAAGACATGCTGACGCTGATCGAGCGCAATGACGGCTTCTTCAAGCAGGCGCTAGACCGCTGCAAATACCCCGAGCGCCACGATGCCGAAGCTGTGAACCAGGCCCAGGCCGACGCGCTGACCTGGCTGTCCGAACTCAACGACCAGCTCGAAGAAACCGGCTATCTGTTTGGCCTAAACCCCAGCCTGGCCGATATGGCACTGCGCCCCTTTGTGCGCCAGTACGCCCGCATTGATGAAGCCCAGTGGAACGAGCAGCCCTGGCCCCATCTGCAGGACTGGCTGCAGCGCTGGATTGACTCTGCCCTGTTTGCCGAAGTCATGGAAACCTACCCCGGCTGGGTGCCTGGAACTACCGGCCCGACGTTTGTGAGCGAAAGCGTCGAAAGCCAATAATTTCATAGCTGTCAGCGCTTTACAGATAAGCGTTGCAGCCTGTTTTGAGCATGAAAAAGCCCCGGCAGCCTGTACTACCGGGGCTTTCTTTTTGAAGGCACTGACTGCGATCAGTAGTAGCCCACCATATTGATAAACCAGCCCTTGGCACGGTAATCGTCCACCTTGGTCAGGTCGCCCTTGAAGTCGGTGAAGTTGTAGCCCACGCCCAGGCGCAGGTTCTTGGTGATGTCACGGTCTACGCCAACCAGCCAGCCGTTCTTGTCACCGCCGTCCTTGACGCCCAGCCAGCGGTACTCCGCCAGCGCATGCCACTGGTTCATGACCTCGTAACGCGCCTGAACGGCGGCAAACGTGGTGGCAGAGTCAAACCACTGGCCTGTGCCGCGACCAAAGCGGGCCTTGCCTTCACGGTGGGCCAGTTTCAGGGCCGACTCCCACTTGTGATTCCAGCGGTACACGCCTTCCAGCGACACCACATGCGACTGCTGGTCATAGTAGGCAGCCGAGGTACTGGCCGTGCCATCCCAGCCGACCTGGCCCAGCGAGCTCATGTCGTACAGATAGGTGAGCGGCCAAACACGCCCCAGCGCGAGCTGTCCCAGGGGCGGTAGGCGAAGCCCAGGCTGCTTTCCACCAGCTTGGCACCGGCTTCAGCATGGTTCTTGTCCTTGGTTTCGGAGTAGTTGAGCTTGCCTGCGATGCGCCAGCTGTTGTCGACCTTGTGGGTCAGGTAGTTGGTCAGCACCCATTGCGTGCGGTTTTCCGAGCCCGAGTCGCGGCGCCACTCGACCTTGCTGCTCCAGTTGGTGCGCACATTGGTGCGACCGCCATAAAGGCTGATGGCATCGCGGCTGACATTGCCGGTGGTAGCCGTCAGGTCGCCATGCTGCAGCGTGTAGCCCAGACGCCAGTTCTGACCCGGATAGAAATCCATGCCAAAGGTATGGGCCAGGCCAGAGCCAGTGCGCGGGTCCTTCAGGTACTGGCTTTCGTTGAAGATATTGGTGCGCTGGCTCAGACGCCAGCGCTGGCCCAGCGTGAGTCCGGGGCGCTTGCCGTTGTTGAACAGGCTGTCGTACTGCGTCGTGTCTGTAGAGACCGTATAGGCACCGTAGAAGCTGTGCTCGGGCGTCAGCTTGTACTCGCCCGACATGGTCAGCGCATTGCCACGGCTGCCATGTGTCGCTTCGCCACTGACCGAGGACTGATTGCCAAACAGATAACGCGCGCCGGCCGTCACCGCATCGTTGTTGCGGTACTTGCCGCCGTCGTTGTCCAGCGTGGCCTGACCAATCCCGTACAGCTCCAGAGAGGGGCTGATGCGCTGGCTGTACTTGAGTGCCGCCAGTGTGCCAATGCCCTGGCCGCTGTAGCGGTCTTCATCGATGCGGCGCACTTCAGCGGTCAAGGCGCGCTTGTCATCCATGCGCCATTCGGTGGTCAACTGGGTTTGCGTCAATGACTCGCCACCGCGCTCGGCACGGCTGTGCTTGGCGTAGAGGGTCATATCGGGGCGCAACTCGCCCAGCAGCTCGGTGCCGTATTCGGTAACGTCTTGGCCCAGATAGTCGGTGCGCGCGGTGGAGAAACCGGCATCGACCTTGCGCCACCAGGCGCCGGCGCTCCAGGCACTTTCCGTAATGCCCTGCTCCTGCAGATTGACACGTGCCTCGACCGCAGTGGCATCGCCCTTGCGCGCCGCAGGAGGATTGAGACGCGTAAAGCTCAAGCCGCCGTTGTCCGAGAAGAACACCGGCACGCTGGTCGATTCGCTCTGGCTGCGCTCCACCTTCAGATAAGTGCCGCGCCCTGCCTGCAGCGTCAGGTCCACACTCTTGAGCTTGTAGTCGTCGCCTTCGTTTTGCTCATCGACGTAGGTACCGCCCACGGCCACATGCTCACCAATCCACTGCTTGCCGCGGCCACCCACGGTCATGTTCTTGCGCAGATCACTGGGTGCGTATTCGTAGTCCACCAGCAGGCGCTGCTCGTAGCCGGACAGCGGCGCATCACGGGTGATGGTGTTTGCACTTTCACTGGCAATCTGGGCCAGCGGACGGCGCGTGATGATGCGCCCCTGATAGGAGTCCACCTCATAGTCCGCACCGCGCACCAGTTGCTGGGTGCTGATGGTGCGCCCCGTGGCACGGTCACGCACTTCCAGCATGACGATGTCCGAGCCGGGCAGGATGTCGGTATGGCGCAGGTAGTAGAGGCTACCGCCCGTGCCCAGCAGCTCGGTATGACCATGAGCGGTATTGCTGTCGGAGGCAAACACGCGCAACTGCGATTTGGCTTCGCCCAGTTTGGTGGTCTCGTTGCTGCGCAGATTCGCGGCAGCACCGTACAACGAACGCTGGTACTGCGCAAACTCGGTCCCCGTCAGGCCCGTGGCGTAGTTGCCCCACAGCGCCTGGTTCTTGTCCCAGTCGGCACGCACATACATGCGACCCTGCGTATCCACATCACGGGTGGTGGTTGAGTCGTCACCATAAGTCAGGTAATACTGATCCGGATCCAGACGACGGAACACATCCTGCGCATAGGTATCGGTAAAGCCATTGAAGAGGCTGCCGATGGGACGCTCGGTGGTGTCCGCCTGGGCGGTGATCAGATATTTCGATTGAAGCTTGGACTTCAGGTAGAAGGCCAGACGCGCATCGGTGAGCAGGTCTTTGTCTCTGCCCTCTTGCACAAACCCCTCGTGCGAGCCGCTGATACGGTTGCCCTGCAAAGTCACATCGGCCAGCGCCACACCAAAGAAATACTCGCCCGTCACATCCACGCCCAGCTTGCGCTCGACCTTGCCAGCGCGGCTGTCCACGGCCACATCGAACTCGTGCTGACCCACGGGCATCATGTACTCGGCAACAAACTTGCCTTCCAGATCCACGGGGTAGCTCTGACCGTTGATGTTCAGCGTCGTGCCCTCGGGAATATTGCGACCCTGCACACGAACCCTGGAGCCATAGAACGGAATGTTCTGCAGACGCAGCCCATTGCCCGCAAAAGCGCTATTGATCAGGCTTTGCTGCAGCGCTTGCTGTAGCGACAGCGAGCTGTTCATGGACTTTTCCAGGTTGTCGCGCAGCAGCGTATTGGCACGCTGCTCATCTTCTGGTGTCACCAACTGGAATTTGCTGGGATAGGTCTCGTCGAACTGGCCATCCTTGCCGTAGGCACGCACGATGTAGATCAGCTCATCGCCCACGCGGTAGCGGTATTCGGGCGAGAGCTGGCCATCCCACTCGGTCTGCATCACAGCGCCAACCTTGAGCGGCACCGTGGCCAGAGGCTTCACGAAGTCGGTATCGCTGCTGCGAAACACCAGCAGCTCCATGCGTTCGATGAACGCTGGGTAGTTGCTGCGCACGTAGAAGTTCACCGGCTTGGTGATGCGGCCTGTGTCGAACGGCACCAGCGTGGGGCCAGAAGCTGTCAGCTCGGCCTGACCCAGCGTGGGGTCCTCAGTCGCCCAGATCACGCCGCCCGAGGGCAGCGAAAACGAGAAGCTGCCCTTCACATCGGCCTTGCCCGGAGTCTTGAGACCCAGGGAGACACGGCGATCCGGTGCCAGCTGCTCAGAGCTGGACTGGCGGCTGGTGCCTTCGGTCACGGGCTGATCATAGCTTTGCGAGCGCAGCTGGAACAGCATCTTGCCATCTGCATCACATTGACCTGCAGCGCAATCTACGTCTGCGGTTGTAGCTTCTATTTTGGAAGCAGCAGAAGCGGCTTGCACCTCTGCCTTGGTTTCAGCGGCCCAGACTCCAGCCGCCGAACCCGCCATCAAACTCATGATGGTGTAGTCAAGCAATTTCATTTTCATGATCTGAACCTCAGTGGGACTTGGCTTTCTTGTTAGAGCGATTGGCGGGGGCAGCAGACTCCAGCACCTGTACCTGCAGAGCTTGTTTCAGCTCCTCAGACAGATGTGGCTGCAGCGCCTCGAACACCGCCTTGGCTCGGGCCAGGCCCAGCTTCTGGTTGTAGGCATGGCTGGCGCGCACATCGGTATGACCGACGATGCTGACCACGCCACTGCCCTGCTCGTTCAAATAAACAGCGACCTTTTGCAGCAAAGGTTTGAACTCGGCACGCACTGTGGCCTTGTCGGTTTCAAACAGCACATTGCCCAGCACGGCACCATCAGCCGTCACACCGCTGACCAGGCTGGCCGCGTCGTTGACATCAGCGCGCACGCTGACCTTGGTGGCCGCCTGCACTTCGGTGGGTAGCTTGGCGGCAATGGCCTTGCGCACCGCGTCGGCGCGGGCAAAGGCCAAAGCCTCGCTCTCGCCATTGGCGCTGACCAGCAGCTCACCGCCCTGGTACTGCTGCACCTTGGCAGCGACCTGTGCCAACACGCCGTCTTCCGTCAGATACTGGCTGCGGATTTCGCTGGAGCCTGCTGTAAACAGCACGCTGCCCAGTTCAATCTCGGCCGTTTTTTGCTCGCCAGCCATGAACTCGGGGTTGAGCTGCACGCCAAAGTCAAAGCGCACGGGCAGACCGGGGGTTACACGGCGCAGCAATGGGTTGCTGGTGGTGAACTCGGCACCTGCAGGCAATGTGGAGGGGTCTACCTTCAGAATGAAGTTGCGACCACGCTCCCAGCGGCCACCGTTGATGCCTGCCACGTGATAGCGACCAAAGGGATCGGTCTCCATCAGCAAGCCTTCCACCGAGGCAATGCGCACGCCGGGGATACCGCGCTCGTCAATGCCGGTGCTGCGGATGATGTAGTCCACGCCATAGCCATCAGCCATCTGACTGACCTTGCGCTCCACCGCAATCTCTGCGGCATTGCGGCCTGCAGCGGCTTCGCCCGTCTTCTCAACCTGGGTCTGGCCGGCCGCATTCATACGCACGGTCACGCCCTGATCATTGGTCAGCACAAAGTCGTCGGTGAAATCCAGCGACTTGAGCTTCTGGTGAATCACCACCGTGTGCTTGGCAACAGGATCGGCCTCGGACTGGCGTGCAGCGACCTCACCCAAGTCCAGGCCATGCAGCAGCGGCGAGCTGGCGTCTGCAGCGGGCTCAGCGCCCTGGCCCTTGTCCACCGTGGTGGAGTTGGGCACATAGGCATCAGCCGCAAAGCCGCCCCGGGCCTTGAGGCCTGTGAGCTTGGCGCTGTCCTGCCAGCCGTCACGGTCGCGGTCATCAAACACCGTACCGAAAATCAGCGAATCATCCATCAGCGGGTCGTTGACCAGTTCCACCGAAGCGGTTGCCTGGTTGGAGATGCTGTCGCCCACATAGTTACGGGCAAAAGCCGTGTTCACATGCTTGCCAGCACGCACGCCTGCGCCCACACGCATCATGTAAGTGATGGTGCCCTTTGCGCCTACAGCCAGCGTCACGCCACTGAACTGCACGGGACGCACACCCGAAGCGGAAACCGACGAGCCCAAGCCCACTGCGCTCATGGAGCCGTTAACAAAGGTAAAGCCATTGGCTGCGGTATCCACCACATTGGCGTTGACCACGGGCACAGCACCCACGTTCTCTACCTGCAAGCTGTAGCGCACCAGGTCACCGATCTTGACGGTGCGCACAGCAGCGGTCTTGACGATGCGCAGCAGCGATTCGTCAGGCTTGACGGTGACCTTGATCACGGCGTCATCGCAGTTCGTCGGATTCAACTTCTCGCAGATGCGGTAGTTAATGACATAGTCGCCAGCCGGCGTACCCGAGGGCACGGTCACCTTGCCAGTCACCACGTCGAGCACGGGCACGTGGGGATCACCACCAATGGGCTGGGCCGGTGTAGTCACCGTGCCGGTAATGCGATCGGGCGTGAACGGTGTGCCATCCAGCGTGTCATTCTCGGTATAGGCATTGCCCACTTCCTGATCTCCACCACCGCGGTTGGCCGTATAGCTGTCATCCTTGGCGTCAATCGGCGAAGCCGTCACTTTGATGGTGATGGTTGCCTTATCGCACACCGTAGGATCGAGCTTGTCGCAAATCTCGTAGACGATGGAATAGTCACCCGCAGGTGTTCCTGGCGGCACGGAAACAATGCCTGTAGTCACATCCAGCACAGGCACGCTGCCACCGTTGATAGGCGTCGCTGGTGTGACCACCTTGCCAGTGATCTTGGAAGGATCAACAGGCTCGCCGTTCAAACTGTCATTGGTATAGGCATTACCGGCATTGCTGGAACCTGTATTGCTCTTGACGGGAGGCAGTGGATCATCGACGGCATCGATTTTTCGCTCAACCTCCGTCGTCACTGAACAATTGCCGCTGCAAACAGGCGTATAGCCATCATCACTGGGCACGCCTTCCACCTTGTTGTTCACCGCAGTCAGTGCTGCAGCCGTCACTTTGGTCGTGTACGTCACAGGGTAGCTTCCGGGCTCAGTGCCCTTGGGCAGAGTCAGCACCAGCGACTGTCCATTGATCGAGTAGCTATAGCCAGGAGCCGAGGTCACCGCAACGAATTCCAGTCCTTGGCTCAAGTTATCCACTATGCTGGAGACATCTTCCAGCAGCGATGCTTTGCTGACGACCGCAGTCACGGTATAGGAAATCTCTGCCCCTACCGCGACTTTGGTCGCTGTAGAAGTCTTGGAGAAACTCACAACAGGCTTAGCCACAGGGGTTTCCGTGGCGCAGCTGATGGCACAGCTCGGATTGTCGTAGCCGCTGCCGACCACCGAGTTCTTGACGAACTCGGCAGCTTCCTTGTTGACCCGGGCAGAGTAGCTCACGGTGTAAGTGCCGAGCTTCAGCTCGGCAGGAATGGTCACCGTCAACACCTGGCCAGCAGCCTTCCCTGTCCAACCCGAAGGAAGCACAAGCTTCTGCGTCTCAAAAGACAGGCCTGCACCCAGGGTGTCTTGCAGCACCAGCTCATCCAGGGTCTTAGCTTGCTTGACATTGACGGTCAGCACAAAGTCCAACACATCACCCACCGCAACGGGAGAGGTCTGAGCGCTGACGGATTTGCTATAGCTCACCTCCGAGACCACCAAGGGAGTCGAAGTCTGGCAGCTCAAGCCTGGAGCACACACCGGCGTACTGCCTCCGCCAGAGGCGACGACTGCATTGACCAGGGGAGTGGTAGCGCCCTTTACGACCTTGACACGGTAGCTGGCACGATAGCTACCCGGCTTGGTATTCGCGGGCAGTTTCATCGTCAGAGAGCCGGCAGCCGAGGTGCTCAGCGTAAGCTCACCCCCTCCTTCAAAACTGTTAGCGACATACGCCAGCCCTTGACCCAAGGTATCGACCAGTGTCAGGTCGGCCGTCGTTTGAGCATCGGAGACCTTGACGGAAATCTGATACTCAATCTCATCGCCTTCCTGGGCTTTCACAGCCACCGTACTCTTGGAATATTCAATTTTAGGAGCAGACAACAGATGCTCTGTCTCGCAATTCTGGCAAACAGGCACAGGATCCGTTGAACCACTCCCTGGAGGAGTGCTCACGGCGACCAGATTGTTCAGCTTCGCATTGGCGCCTGCCGTATCACGCACTTTGGCCGTATAGCTCACCTTGTAAGTGCCTGGCACCGAGCCCGCTGGCAACACAAACAGTCGCTCATTGCCGCTGCCACTGACTACAAAGCCTGTGTTGGCAACCACCACGCCGTATTCCAGCCCTTCACCCAAAACGTCCCGCAACTCAACGGCTGTGTTGGTTTGCGAGCGTGCGACGTCAACTGTCAGTGTGTAGGTAATCGACTGACCGGCCTTGACCGTAGCGCCTGTGGCGGGATCAGATGACTTACTGACGGTGACCAAGGGGGCCTCCAGCGAGTGCGATGTCTCGCATGTCATGCAGGACGGCACCGAAGGCGTGGGAGTACTGGGGTCTCCGCCACCGCTGGGGACGACCTTGTTTTGCACCTTGGTCACGGCATCCGCTGTCACCTTGGCACGATAACTCACCGAATAGCTGCCGGGCTTGGCACCAGCGGGCAATGTGAAGCTGCGACTACTGCCACTGCCAGCCTCCACAAAGCCTGCACTGTTCGCTGCCAGCCCCAGATACTCCAGACCCGCGCCCAACGTATCGTTCAGCACCACGGGAGACAGTGTTGCGGAGTCGCTCACCTTGACCTGCAAGGTGTAAGTGATGATGTCACCTACCTTGACCTTGGTTTGATCTGCAGGCATTGCCGCCTTGGAGACGGCGACAGAGGGTAGGGTCACGACGACCTTGGCACTATCGCAATACCCGGCTTGGGTGCAGGCACCAGGATTGGGCGGCTGTCCATTGTTTTCCGGGTCATTTCCCCCGCCCACGCTGGCGTAGTTGGTCACGCCATCGTCCACGGCGGCGGCGGCATGCACATTGACAGGCAGAACAATTTCGGATGCACCACCATCAGCAGCCAGATAACTACCGGAGTCCATGAGACAGCTCACCAGCTGGCCTGAATAGCTGCAACTCCACTGCCCAGACCGATGTGCACCACTCCATTTAGGAGTGATGCCTGCAGGCATCAAGTCCAGTACTTTGACGGGCTTCTCCAGCACAGACGGTCCTGTCGCTACCGGCCCCACATTGCTCACCGTAAGTTTGTAGCTCGCATCGCTTTGGCCCACTACCCATGCATTGCTACTGGCTTGTTTGTTGATCTGCAGCTTTGGCGAAGAGATGAAGATTTTGTGATCCTCTACTTCACCGTCCTCAGCCACACCGGTAGGCCCCATATTGCGCGTCACATCGGAGTAGCGCAGGCGTGCGAAAGTACTTCCCGCCTTCAAATCCCTGGGCGCATTCCAGCGCAGTTTCACTTGCGCGCTGCTGCACAAGCCAGAGGTCTTTTCATCCGAGTCAAATTGGCCATTGCCGTTGAAGTCGATCCAGCCCGACACTTCGCCTGTGCCACGACACAGAAATGGTACATCCAGCGTTTGCCCAGCTTTGAGCACACTGATGGTCTTGTAGGCTTCAGGCCAAGCATCTTCTTCCGCTCGGCCAGCCAAGGCCCCGGCCTTGTCATCCCCCATAGCGTCATCGCTGTAGCTTGATGTTGGTTCCGAATCCGGCCCCGTAGACCCCAGATATTTGGATTTCGCAGGAATAAAACCCGCAAGCTTGAAGCCTGCATGGTTGATATCCACGGCATTCGTGGCATTACCAACGCCATCGGCATCAAAGTTGATGTCATCAATCAGGTGCATGGCATCGCCGTAAGACTTGGGCGCATCACCAAAATCCGCAAACGGCACGATCAGGCCAATGGAGATCGCTGTTTTTCCTTGTCCCTTGACCGAAAAGTCCATGGTCTGCGAGGCCTTGGGCTGCGAGAACTTGAGGAACGTCACTGCCGTACGTCCACCGTTGCCCGACTTACTATCTGGCGTGGAGAACTTGATTTGATTCGGACCAGAGGCATTGTTCTGGCGCTCAATCAGATACGAGCCTGCGTCGGAGTTCTGAAACTGATCGATCACATACCACTGGCCTTCGGCTGTGGAGGTGATGTTTTCATGCTGAGTCATGGACTCAGCATCCGCAATCACAAAGCCGCGCAGATTCAAAGGCTTGCCGGCCAGAGCCGAGCTGCACTGAATCTGAAACTTGACGTTTTGCCCTTCTCCGGACAAGACCCCAGACACAAGCTGATTCTTACCCGCAGTGCCACCGACGTTGTAGAGCCGGTCCAGCCGGTCACCTTGCGTCGTTCCATTCCCTGCCCAGCCACCGGGCGCGTAACTTGTCAGTGAGCCATCTTTGATGGAGAGCATCTTGCAGGAGACATCCAACTGCTGGCCTTGTGCCACGGCAATACTGGCCGTGGTGGTGGCCCCTACGCCAACAGCCTGTCCCTTCTGCCCCAGAGGATTGCTATTACTCCCCCAGGTCAACCACAGAATTTCATTCTTGTATTTGCCATCTCCGCCCGTGGCATAGGCTGCCGCCATCGCCATCTGCGGCAGCCACAACATTTGCAGTGTCAACAGTGCGTACGCCAGCCAACTCAACCGCTTCAATCGCCTCATAGCTCCAGTAACCCAAAGTCAAACTGAAGCGATTGTCAATCTTACAAAAACAAACCAATGGGTTACTTATTGATACTTATTTCTTGCATAAGGCTCCATTTGACAATGAGTACTCACCTCAAAAAGCTCCTAAAAATACGCTTTTATCTAGAGAAACAAGAAACCTAGAGTCGACTTATCTATCCACCTCGAAGCTGATCTCGGATGAAAAATGCTAAAAATCTCCCAGGAAAAAAGTTTTTTGCAAATAAACAACAAAGAAATTGTCAATTCTTGAGAACACAACGCTGCAAGGCCAGAAGTCACTCTGACAAAAACAGCTTTCTTGAGTAGCGGGCAATAAAAAAGCGCCCAAAGGCGTTTTTGCTCAACTCCAACCTGGGACTGTTAACGTTTGCGTCCTCTCGACAAAAGCAACAGCAAGATAAGAAAGAATCCAGCAAAACAGACCAATGACCAATTGGCAATCGAGCCTCCCAGGAAGCTCCAGTCCACGGCGGCACAGTCGCCCGAGCCCTGGAAGATCATGGGGATGGAACGGCTGAAAGAGTAGTGCTCAATCATTCCGTAAAAATCGCGGCCACAGGTGGCGAACTCCGGGGGGTACCACTGCAACCATGTCTGGCGGGCGGCGACAAAGGCTCCAAAGCCGCTCGCGAGCAGAGCCAGCACACCAAAGCTCATCCACCAGCCTTTTTGGCCTCTAACGCTTGCCAGCCCTGTGAAGATAGCTACCAAAATCAGTGCATAGCGTTGCACGATACACATGGGACATGGCTCCAGCCCCACCCCATGCTGCAGATACAGACCAAAAGCCAGCATGGCCACGCAAGCAGCGCAGATCAGCGCCAGGATGCGCCGTGGCGCGGTTTCAAACCATTGAAGCATCAATATTCTTTCTGCGAAATTAGCCAAATATGCCAGCAGCAAGGATAGCGCCTGAACTTAGGTTGATACCGCTCCTCGCACACGAGACAGCTGCAAGAGCTGTTTCTGTGCAAGGCTATCGCCCCCACTCCTAGCGCGAAGCGCACCGAGAGGAAAGACGCCACAGGGGAACTTCTCCTACCGCATGCACCGCCCCTTTCGCAAGAGACAGCAAGCAAGAGCCGCCTCGCAGCGAGGCTGTCGTCCCCCTCGGGTACACCTCCGCACGTACCCGCCCCTTTCGCAAGAGACGACGAGCAAAGGCCGCCCTGCGGCGAAGTCGTCGTCCCCCTCAGGGGGAAGGCGCAAAGCGCCTCAGGGGGAGCAATCAGATCCCCGCCGCCTCATCCAGAAACACTTTGGCGCGCCGCGGTGTCACCACCAGAGTTTCGCCTTCGCGCAAGCCCATGTCCTTGAACTGCTGGGCAGGAATCTGGGCTTCGATCAGCCCCTCATCTCCTGCCTCACCAGCGCTTGGTGTTGTCTCGGACGGAATAAGTTCCAGCCTAGCGATGGGGCCGACCACAATCGCGCGCGACAACTGGGCCACGATGCCGGTGGGGCGGCCCTGGGCATCCAGATTCTGGCCGGGTGAATAGCGCTCCACCTCCAGATCATGCGGGCGCACATAGGCAAAAGCCTGGCTATTGTTGGCACCGCGTGCATCCGTGCTGTCCAGCTGCATGCCTTCGTCCAGATAGACGCGGCCATCGCTGGCACGGCCCTTGAACAGGTTCACATCGCCCAGGAAGCCATAGACAAAAGGCGTAGCAGGGTTGTCCCAGACCTCCTGCGGTGTGCCTTCCTGCTCGATCTTTCCCTGGTTGATGACGACCACGCGGTCGGCCACTTCCAGCGCTTCTTCCTGGTCGTGGGTCACGAAGATGGAAGTCACGTGCAACTCGTCGTGCAGTTGACGCAGCCAGCGGCGCAGCTCTTTTCTCACCTTGGCGTCCAGCGCGCCAAAGGGCTCGTCCAGCAGCAGCACCTTGGGCTCCACGGCCAGAGCGCGGGCCAGTGCAATACGCTGACGCTGACCGCCCGACAGTTGCGAGGGGAAGCGATCAGCGATCCAGTCCAGCTGCACCAGCTTAAGCAGCTTCATGACCTTTTCCTTGATCACTGCCTCGCTAGGGCGCTCCTTGCGCGGCTTGACGCGCAGGCCAAACGCAACGTTCTCAAACACCGTCATGTGGCGGAACAACGCGTAGTGCTGGAACACAAAGCCCACGTTGCGGTCGCGCACATGCACGTCTGTCGTGTCTTCACCACTGAAGTGGATGCTTCCCACATCGGCCGTTTCCAGCCCCGCGATGATGCGCAGCAAGGTGGTCTTGCCGCAGCCCGATGGGCCAAGCAAGGCAATCAGCTCGCCCGACTTGATATCGAGGCTGACATCACGCAGGGCCTGAAAGTCGCCGAACTGCTTGCTGACGTTACGGATTTCGATACTCATGATGAATCTCTTGTTCTGTTCGAGGCCGCTCAGGCAGCCTTGACGGTTTTATTCGGGTTGAGGCTGATCTGGCCGGGGCGCTCTGGCGGGGCTTCGGCAGCGGCCTTGGCCAGTTGCTCGGCGCGCCATTCGGCAATCGACTTGATGACCAGGGTCACCAACGCCAGCAAGGCCAGCAGCGAGGCCACGGCAAACGCAGCCGCGCCCTGGTAGTCGCCATAGAGCACTTCGACGTGCAGCGGCATGGTGTTGGTCTGGCCACGGATATGACCCGAGACCACGGACACCGCGCCAAACTCACCCATGGCACGCGCATTGCAAAGAATCACGCCGTAGACCAAGCCCCACTTGATATTGGGCAGGGTCACGTTCCAGAAAGTCTGCCAGCCGCTGGCGCCCAGCACCACGGCAGCCTGCTCCTCGTCGCTGCCCTGGGCCTGCATCAGCGGGATCAGTTCACGGGCGATGAAGGGGAAGGTCACAAAGATGGTGGCCAACACAATGCCGGGCACGGCAAAGATGATCTGGATCTTGTTGGCAGCCAACCAAGGACCCAACCAGCCGTTGGCACCAAAGACCAGCACATACATCAAACCGGCCACCACGGGCGAAATGGAGAACGGCAGGTCGATCAGCGTGGTCAGAAAGGCCTTGCCCTTGAACTCGTACTTGGCAATACACCAGGCCGCAGCCACGCCAAACACCAGGTTCAGCGGCACGCAGATCAGTGCGGTGATAAAGGTCAGCTTGATCGACGAGATGGCATCAGGTTCGGCCAGCGCGGCCAGATACGCATCCCAGCCCTTGCGCAAGGCTTCGCCAAACACGGACAGCAGCGGCAGGATCAGGAAGATCAGCATGAACAGCAGACCCACCGTGGTCAGCACCCAGCGCACCCAGCGTGGCTCGGTAGTGGTCATCTTCCCCAGCTTGGTGCTCTTGGGCGGGGCTGTGATCTTGTAGAGCAGCACCAGCGCAATCAGCGCCAGCACCACTCCGATGAGCAGATAGCTCCAGATCGACAGCCTATTGGGGAACAGCGCATCTGCGATGTGATGAAGTTCTTGCATCAGCGGCCTCCCTGAGCCTTGCGTTGCCAGGCCTGCAGTGCATTGATGAACAGCAGCAGCACAAAAGAAATCAGCAGCATGACGATGGCCACGGCAGTGGCACCTGCCAGATCATGCTGGTCGAGTTTGCCCATGATGATCAGCGGCGTGATCTGGGACTCCATGGGAATATTGCCCGCAATGAAGATGACAGAGCCGTACTCCCCCACCGCACGGGCAAACGCCATGGCAAAGCCTGTGAGCAGTGCCGGACCGATGTGCGGCAGGATGACCTTGTAGAAAATCTGCCAGCGCGATGCACCCAGGCTGGTGGCGGCCTCCTCCAGCTCTCGCTCGAAGTCCTCCAGCACGGGCTGCACGGTGCGCACGACAAACGGCAGACCGATAAAGATCAGCGCAATCGCAATGCCGTTGGCGTTATAGGCCATCGAAATACCCAGCGACTCGAAGTACTGACCAATCCAGCCATTGCCCGCATACAGCGCCGACAGCGAGATACCCGCTACGGCTGTGGGCAGCGCGAAAGGCAAGTCCACCAGCGCATCCACGATCTTTTTGCCGGGGAAAGAGTAGCGCACCAGAATCCAGGCAATCAGCAGCCCGAACACCGCATTCACACAGGCCGCCACAAACGACATGAAGAACGAAAGCTTGTAAGAAGCCACCACTGGCGGAGCTGCCACGGCCTCCCAGAACTGGGCCCAGGTCATGGTGAAGCTGGCGGACATCAGCGCCACCAGCGGAATGAGCACGATGATGCTCAGATAAAAAATGGTGTAGCCCAGCGTCAGCCCGAAACCGGGCAACACGCGCTTGGCACTACGCGCCTTGCGGGGGGCTAGAGCAGCAGAAGACATATTCAAAGCGATTCACAGGGAGTTATTGGGTGCCCTTCTCGCCCGCTGCATATAAACAGACGCGCCCCACACCAGGGACGCCAAGCAAGGGCCGCCCCGCAGCGAAGGCGTCGTCCCCCTCCCGTAGCGCAAAGCGCGTAGAGAGAGGGGGAAGCCGCGCAGCGGCTCAGGGGGTGTTACTTGTACAGCTTGTCGAACTGACCACCGTCATTGAAGTGCACCTTCTGCGCTTCGGTGAGCGAGCCGAAGTACTTGGCCACGGTGAACTGCTTGATGGGCTTGAACTGGTCGGCATGCTTCTTCAGCACGGCTTCAGAGCGGGGGCGGATCGCGTGCTTGGCCGCAATTTCCTGGGCTTCATCGGAATACAGGTACTGCAGATAGTCGGTGGCCAGCTGAGTGGTGCCCTTCTTGGCCACGGTGCGCTCGACCACCGCCACAGGGTTCTCGGCCACGATGCTCACCGATGGGTACACCGCATCGACCTTGCCTTTGCCAAATTCGCGGTCCACGGACACGACTTCGGATTCAAAGGTAATCAGCACATCACCGATATTGCGCTGCAGGAAGATGCTGGTCGCATCGCGGCCACCCTTGCCCAGCACGGGAACGTTCTTGTAGAGCTTTTGCACGAACTCGGCGGCTTGCGCATCGGTTCCGCCCTTTTCACGCACCGAGCCCCAGGCGGCCAGATAGGCATAGCGGCCATTGCCGCCAGTCTTGGGGTTGACCACAACCACCTTCACATCGGGACGGGTCAGGTCGGACCAGTCCTTGATGTTCTTGGGATTGCCATTGCGCACCAGGAACAGCATGGTCGATGTGGTGGGCGATGCATCGTGCGCAAATTTCTTGTTCCAGTCCTTGGCAACCACGCCGTTCTGGGCCAGGAAGTCCACGTCGGTGGTTGTGTTGAAGGTCACCACATCGGCGGCCAGACCGTCATTGACCGCACGCGCCTGGGCGCTGGAGCCGCCGTGCGACTGGTCCACCTTGATGTCAACGCCCTTGGTCTTCTTGTAATGGGCAATGAAAGCCGCGTTGTAGTCCTTGTAGAACTCTCGGGCCACGTCATAGGAAACATTGAGCAACTGGGTCTGAGCAGAGGCAGCGCCTGCTGCTGCCAGTGCGATGGATGCCAACAATGTCTTGAGCTTCACGGAATGCATGGTTCGCTGCCTTTTCTTGAGCAATGTGTAACGGTGCAGGCATTGTGCGAACTTGTCTTTAAAACTCAAAAGAATATATTCTTCTTTGTTTTCTCGAAAAAAGCATATAGAAGCTCAGCCGGGCAATGGCTCAGTGCCTTGCGTCACCAGCAGCTGTAGCCTTGCAATAGAGAGGTCTTGAGATGGCTGACAAAGCACAAAGCAGCGCCCATGCAAAGAAAACAAGAAAAATATAGCAAAAATAGCCACAAACGCTTTCTGGGAAAGCGCTTGCAGCTATCAAATTAAATTCATTCAAAAGGCTTGATGCTCAAGCAACCAAGGCTGGCTCACCTTCAGCTTGAGCGCCAAAGCTCGCATATCCTGCCTGCCATGCCGGTTCATTCATCAAGGATTGCAGCAGTGCCAGACCCAATGGCCAGGCCCCAAAGCCTGATTCCACATTGATATGGCCGGCATTTTGCAGCCGTACCAGCTCACTGCCCCAGGCCCTGGCATAGGCTCCTGCACGGCGAATGGGACAAAACGGGTCGTTGCTGCTGGCCACCAGAACACTTCTATAAGGAAGCTGTGCATAGGGCACGGGGGCAAAGTCCGTCAATTGCGCTCGCCGCTCCGGGTCGGCCGGAGCCACCAGCAAAGCGCCACGAACGCGAGAGGCTGCCTCCGGACCCAGATGCACGGTAGCAATGCAGCCCAGACTGTGGGCCACAACAATGGCCGGGCGCTTATCCGAAAGCAGCAGCGCCTCCAGCTCCCCCACCCAGGCATCGCGATGCGGTACCAGCCAGTCTTGCTGCTGCACACGCACCGCCCCCGGGAGTTGCTCAGCCCAAAGAGATTGCCAATGGCCTGGCCCTGAGTTGCGCCAGCCTGGCACGATCACGATACGAAATGGGGATGTCATGCGCCGTCTCCTGCGACCGAGAGCGGCTCAAAACCCGAACAAGGCTTTGCCGCTGGCGATCAGATAACAAGGCGGCCATTGTGGGCAGAGCCTGCGCAAATCCCAACCAATGATTTGTTCTTACCTTATGGGCAGAAGCTAATACAGAGAGAGAACCTACAGGCCAGCCTTGTGCAGCCACCTCAGCCCTGCACAGGCGCAGAGATGGGACTTCCGGGCATGCGCTCGCCCAGAAAATCCAGAAAATGCCGCACCGCAGGAGCCAGCCCACGCCGGGACGGGAACACCGCATGAAGAATGCCCAGCGGGGGCGCCCATTGGGGCAGCAAGTGCACCAGCGCTCCACGCGTCAATTCCTCCTGGCACATGTAATCCGGCAGCCAGCACATCCCGGTACCCGCCAGCGCCGCAAACTTCAGCGTCAGCAGGTCATCCACCACATAACGTGGCTGCAGCTGCAGCCTGTGCTCCTTGCCCTCCGGGCCTACCAGCAGCAGGCTGTAATGCCCATCCACTGCCGTCATGGCCATGCTGTCGAGCAGTTGCAGATCTTCCAGAGTGCGCGGCGTTCCCTGGCGCTGCAGCAAATCGGGGCTGGCCACCAGGATCTGGCGTGAGGTATCGAGCCGCTTGACCACCATGGAGCCGCTGTCGTCCAGATTGGCACGCACACGCAGCGCCACATCAATGCCCTCTTCCACCAGATTGACGGCACGATTAGTGACCTGCATCTCCACCTGCACCAAAGGGCAGCGCTGCAGAAATTCGGGCATCAACTCGCCCAGCACAGTCTGAGCCAGAGTCACCGGGCAGGTCACGCGAATGGTGCCGCGCGGCTCGGTCTGCACCTCCGCCACCGCATCGGACGCCGCCAGGGCCGCATCGCGCATGGCCTGTCCATGGCGCAAAAAAGTTTCGCCAACCTGGGTCAATGACAGCTTGCGGGTGGTGCGCTGCAGCAGGCGCACGCCTAAATGCCCTTCCAGCTCGGCGACACGGCGTGACAGGCGCGACTTGGGAATACCCAAGGCCCGGCCGGCAGCGGCAAAGCCACCACGCTCGACCACCTCGACGAAATACAGCATGTCATTGAGATCAACCATGCACACTTCCTTGGACTCGATTGAATTGATATTTGGAACGATCTATCGCATTTTTGCAGACTTATCGGGAGCTTGAGTCGAATTTACAATCTATTCCATCGCGTTTCAGAACCAATCCCCGGCAGGCCACGGCTCGCCACCGGCAAGGCTCAAGAAATGTGTTCCAACAACCACCCTGAGGCATCTGGATACCAACATGCAAATTCTGCACATTGACTCTGCCATCACTGGCAACAACTCCATCACCCGTGAACTGACTGCCGACATTCTGGCCAACCTGCAACAGGCTCACCCTGAAGCCAAGGTTGACTACCTGGATCTGGCCGTGAATGCCCCCAGCCACCTGAGCGCTCAGTCCCTGGGCTTTCGCACCGGTCAGGAAGCTGCCACAGAAATCGAACGCCAAGAGAACGCTATCTCCGAAGCGCTGGTGACGCAGTTCCTGGCTGCAGACGTCATCATCGTCGGCGCGCCTTTCTACAACTTCACCATTCCCACTCAGCTGAAGGCCTGGCTCGATCGCATTGCCCAGGCGGGCCGCACCTTCAAGTACACAGCCACAGGCCCTGTCGGCCTGGCAGGCGACAAGAAGGTCATCATTGCCTCGGCCCGCGGCGGCGCCTACAGCAGCAGCGCTGCAGGGCAAGCCATGGAGCATCAGGAAAGCTATCTGAAGGTCATCTTCGGCTTCATGGGTGTGACCGACGTCACCATCGTGCGCGCCGAAGGCGTATCCATGGGCCCTGAAGCCAAGGCTGCAGCCATGCAGGGAGCCAAGGCAGAGATTGAACAGCTGCAAGCGGTGGCGGTGGCAGCCTGATCACCGGGCTGCGTCCAAAGACGCAGCCAACAAAAGCCATGAACGAAGCCGGTACTCCTCAAGGAGTACCGGCTTTTTTGCGATTCACGCTATTTCTGACTGAAGTTCTGCGAGAAGTCGCCGATCTGAAAGATCCCAGCCACTGTTTTTTGATACGCTGAAAACAGTTTGATAGTTTTTCGTTCAGCCCGTTTTTCGTGCTCACGAGCCGATTTGCCGATGCCCGCCTCTCGCCCCATCCCTGCCGCCGCCCCACACACACCCCAGCGCTCCGACGAAAACTTCGTTTTCACGGCCATTGCCGTCTTCCTCGTGGCATCGCTGGTTCTGGGCGTGGGAGCCTATCAATACATGAAGCACTCCCAGCAGCAGGAGCAAGAACGCACCGACCGTCAGGCCTACAAGCGCTACAACGATTATTTGCAGTCCACAGACACCTCTGCGCCTGAACCTGCCGCCACGCCAGCCGAACCTGTACACATGCAGCCTGCTGCTGCAACGCAGCCGAGCATGGCCGAAAAGCTGCTCAGCCACCCTGCCGTCACACCCGGCCCAGGCTTCAACGCCCCTGGTGTACAAGAGACCGGCATAGCCATCATTGATGCCATAGATCACGCCCAGTCTTCGGCCAAGCCTTGAGCTCGACAAGGCAGACGGCGCCTGCCGTACCACTTAGAGCGACTAACACCACTTAGCAAACCGCAGGTTTGCGGTTGAGGTGAGGCGCGAAGCCGCAGGCGGTACAAGCGTACGACAAGGCGAAGCAACGACGTATCAAGGGCGGTGTTGGCTGCTCTTATCGCATCACCAAGCCACCGTCGACCATCAGCACCTGCCCGGTCACAAAGCTGCCGAGCTCGGAAGCCAGAAACAGCACAGGCCCCGCCACATCCTCGGGCCTTGCCAGACGCCTCAAAGGCGTGGCCGCCATCAGCGACTCTCTGAATGACTCCTTGCTGCCCTGTGTTCCCTGCGTGGGATAGACCAGCCCTGGGGCCACGCAGTTGACGCGAATGCCCACCGGCCCCAACTCGCTGGCCAGGTTGCGGCTAAAGGCCACCAGCGCCCCTTTGGAGGTGGTGTAGTCGTGATAAGGCACGACCGGGTGCTCCACCAGGTTGCTGACGATGTTGACGATGCTGCCCCGCGCACGCTGGCTCATGATTGGCAGCACCGCACGGCAGACATTGAAGGCAGCGCCCACCGCACCATCAAACTGGCTTTGATAGTCCTGCCACTGCAAATCGTCAAAACGCTTGCGCTGCTCTGGATCGAAGGCATAAGGCTTGAAGGCGTTATTGACCACGATATCAATGCCGCCTACCTCAAGCACGATGCTCTCCACCATGCGCTGCACTGCATCGGAGGAGCCTACGTCGGCCCTGACGGCCCAGGCATCACCGCCTGACTCCTTGCCTGCGGCCAGACAGGCCTCCACGGCCTTGACCGCGGCCTCGTCATTGGACAGGTAGTTGATGACCACCGTCGCCCCCTCACGCGCAAACGCCAGGGCAATGGCCGCACCAATGCCGCGGCTGCCCCCCGTTACCAGCACCACCTTGCCGCGCAAGCCCATGGAAGAAGACTGACTCATATTCACCATTTCCACTCAAAAATTAGCACTCCCCTCTCAGAGATGCCGAGCAAGAGCCGCCTCGCGGCGAAGGCATCGTCACCCTCCCGCATTGCGAAGCAAAGCGAGAGAGGGGGAAGGCGCAAAGCGCCTCAGGGGGTTACAGCGGCCTCACCACATCCGCCACCTTGATCTGCCGCTGCACCATGCCCAGTGCCCGATAGGCATCTGCCCCCTTTTGCAGCGCAGCCATATCGAAGCTGCCCAGCGGCTGGCCCTTGAGCGCAGGCATGGAAGCCGCATTGCGCAGTCGAATCACATCCAGATTGATGTCGCGACGCGTGCCATCAATCGCGTATTTGCTGGCCAGCACCGAAGCATCCTCGGGGTTCGCCATCATCCAGGCCGCGCTATCGCGGTAGCCCTTGAGGAAGGCCTTGAGCAGTTCCTTCTTTTGCTGGAATACTTCTTCACGCACCACAAACATGTCGCTGGACATATTGAGGTGGTCGCTGACCTGCATCACATCGACCTCGCCAATCCCCTTGCGCAAGCCCACAGCCAGCCCGGTGTCGGTGGCCGCCGTGGCATCGACCTGACCCTGCATCAGGGGAGCGAAGTTCAGCAGCCCGGTCACCACAATCGTCACATCGGACTCCTTGAGTCCGGCCTGATGCAGCATCACCAACAGGTTCTGGCGCGTTCCGCTGGCAAGGCTGTAGACACCAATTTTCTTGCCCTTGAGGTCTGCAGGCTTGTGAATGCCCGAAGACTTGAGCGAGACCACATTGAATACGTTCTGCGGATAGATGTCGTAGATGGCTACCAGCTTTTCACCCTTGTCCAATGCCATGAAAAAGGAGCCGGGATCGGTAAAGGCTACATCGGCCTGACCGCTGAGAAGGTTGCGAATCGCATCGCCACCGCCCGCACCCGGCAGGTAGGTCAGCTCCACCCCTTGTGACTTGAAAAAGCCTTTTTCCGGCTCGACCAGCAAGTTGGTGATCTCGCTGATGGGCTTGCTCCAGCCCGCCAGGCGAATCCTGCCCTGCACGGGCGTTGCCATGCTGGTGCCAGCCATGGCGAGACCGCTCAGGCCTGCACAGGCACCGAGCAGGCTGCGACGGGAGATAGACAAAGTCTGAAAACTTGCTTGCATGACAAATGACCCGGAAAGATGCAGTCGTGGCGCACTCAGCTGCTGCGCCTGGACTGCGGAGTTGAAAGGTAATGCGCACGCAGCAAGCGGCGCTCCAGCAATAGACAGGCCTGATAAAGCATCAGTCCCAGCATGGCGATCAGCACCAGCGCTGCAAACATCAGCGTGGTGTCCATCATTCCCTGCGCCGCGATGACCACGGCACCCAGGCCCTGGCTTGCGCCCATGAACTCGGCCACCACCACACCAACCAGCGCCAGCACCACGGCCACGCGCAATCCCGCAAAAATGGCAGGCAGGCCTGTCGGCAGCTTCAGTCGTAGCAAGGTCTGCAGCCTAGTGGCGCCCAGCATCTGAAACAGCTGCAAGCGCTGGGCATCGACCTGGCGCAGACCGGTCAGCGTGTTTTCCATCAGCGGAAAAAAGCAGATCAGTGCCGTGATCAGCACCGTGGGCAGCAGGCCAAACCCAAACCACAGCACAAACAAGGGAGCCAAGGCCAGCTTGGGCACCACCTGGCTGACCACCACATAGGGCTTGAGCACGCGCTCCAGCAAGGGAAACTCCGCCAAGGCCATGCCGCTGACAAGCCCCACGGCACTGCCGATCAGCAGGCCCAGCAGCAAAGCCTTCAGGCTGGCCCACAGGTGCGGCCAGAAGTAGCCAGAGCGCAGGCCCGACCACAGAGACTCCGCCACCGCCGACAGTGCAGGTAGCACCAAAGACGACAAGCCAAATTGCCTTGTAGCCAGCTCCCATATTGCGAGTACAGCTATCAAAAGCAAAGCAGACAGCAGGCGCGACTTGGTCAGCAGGAGATTCATGCCACACCTCTGTCCATGGAGGCACGCACGCGGGCACAGTAATCGTTGAACACGGTGCCGTGGCGCATGTCCTGGGTACGCGGCTGCGGCAGCTTGATCGTCCAGTCATCCACAATGCGACCACCATGCATGAGCGCAATGCGGTCGCCCAAATAGACGGCCTCATTGATGTCATGGGTCACAAACAGCACCGTCGTGCCATGGCGCTGGCAGGTGCGCCGCAGATCGTCCTGCAGCTCGGCACGCGTGATGGCATCCAGCGCGGCAAACGGCTCATCAAGCAGCAGCAGCGCGGGCTCGAGAATCAAGGCCCGAGCCAGTGCCACGCGGCTTTGCTGGCCGCCGGAAAGCTGTCTGGGGTAATGCTGCGCATGGTCGGCAAGCCCCAGTTGCTCCAGCCACTGCATGGCAATGCGCTGATCCTGCGGCGTGGGCTTGCGCTGCAGCGACACCGGCAGCAGCACGTTATCAAGCACCGAATGCCAGTCCAGCAGAGTCGGTGCCTGGAACATAAAGCCCAGTTGTGGCCCGGGTTTTGCCAGCTCACTTCCGCCCAGCAAGACATGGCCCGACTGAGGCCTGAGTAGACCTGCCGCCAGCTTGAGCAGCGTGGTCTTGCCGCAGCCACTGCGCCCCAGCAGGCAGTGAAACTCTCCGGCTCCGACCTGCCAGTCCACACCGTCCACCACAGCTGCTCGTCCCGGATAGCTGAATCGGGCCTGCCTGAACTCCATGAATGCCACGGCTGTGTCCACTCCCTCAGTCTGCATAAGCGGCCAGCGGCTGAGCAGCGAGTTCTGCCGACTGCTCGATCTCCGTCATGCGCACCAGATCAAGCAGATTGAAGCGCCCGTCATGGTGCCAGCCCGCCTCGGGCATGCTCATGGAGCCAATGGCACTGATACGCGTGACGCCAGCGGCGCCCAGTAGCCCGGCCAGGCGGTACAGCTCCTCGGGGCTGGCCGCAATGCCCGCAGTCTGCAGATATTCACGTTGGGCAGCCGCCACCGGCAGCACGTCGTCCAGGCTGTCTACGGCCACTACGGCAATCGTGCGCTGCAGCGCCGTTGGCATCAGGGGCTGCAGACCATCGCTGTAAGCCACGCTCCAGGCCGCATCCACAGGGCCCAGCAGTTGCTGCGGCTCGGCGCTCCATTCCATGCTCTGCTGCCAGCGGGCGACGGCAGCCCCCTCTTCCAGGTCCAGCTCGCGGCGTGCAAAGCGACGTTGCAGATTGGCCAGCTCGGCCGCCAGATAGTCGGCAAACGCACGCGGTGACACGGCCCCGCCGCGCTGCACATAAAACACATGGGGCGAGTAGCAGCCTTGCTGGTCATAGCGCATCACATCCCAGGCGGCCAGTCTTGCCATGGCCGGAGCCTTGAGTGTGTCCAGCGCCTGCGCCGCAATCAGACCAAAGCCCAGCTTGTGACCATGGGGCAAAAAGCGTGTGGTCACAGGAAGGCGGCGGCGCAGCGCGTCCAGCGTCGGGTTGCCGCCATAGGCCAGCACCGTATCGGCCTGGCCATAGAGCGCATCGGCTTCCTCACCGCCAGCACCGCGCCACCACACCACGGCCAGGCAATCGGCCAGCGGTGGATGCACCTCGGCCAGCAATCGTGCAAACCAGCCCGCAAACAAAGGCTCGGCACTGGCCAGCTTGCCCATCGCGGGGGCCTTGACCAGCAGGCCGCAGACCAGACTCCACAGCGAAAGCGCTGGCACATTGCCAGCCCAGCTGTGTACCAGCAGATCAGGGCCAAAGGCACGCACGGCACCGCCCTTGGCGGCAGGCTGAAAGCTGTCGAGCACGGCCGGGTTGGAAAAATCTTCAGCCACAAAGCGCTTGAGCTGTGCTGCCCTGAAAGTCTTGAAAAAACCCGTCAGCCCCAGCCGCACCATGTCGGCGTCATAGCCGCTGACCACGGGCAGCCAGCGCTCGGCCCATTGCCGATAGACGTCGTTGCGATCAAGCAGCCGAGCCATGGCGCGGTCAATGGCCTCAATGATTTCGGCCACCGGCATGGAGCGCAGATGGGTATCAGCCGCCTTGCGCACGCGCTCGGCCAGCGCCAGCATCTGCGGTGCCGTCAGCATGGGCACGCACACCTCCAGCCTCAGGCCATCGCGCGCCTCAAAGGGCAGCACCTGCCACTGCACCTCATCGTCGCTCAAGCCCGGCAGATAGCCCGCCTTGATACGCTGAACCGTGCCGGCATCGACCGCAAGCTTCTGGCTCATGCGCTGGCAGCCTTCACAAATTCTTCCACCGCCAGCGAGCAGCCCTTGGCCGCAGCGCCTTCGGCACGGCCCAGCAGCAAAAAGCCGTCAGACTCCTGAGCGCCCGCCCACAGGCCCACGTCCTCGGTCAGGATCGTGGTGACTGCGTTGTAGTTGGCCAGATCACAATGCACCAGAATACCGCGCTCGCCAGCTGCCACGTCCCGGCCGGTGATGGGCTCGACCAGACGCGAGCGAATCCAGTGCGGCCCGGACTTGACTGCCGGCAGCGTGACATTGCCATCGTCATAGAACTGGGTACTCAGCTCCGTCATGCCATACATATTGATGCACAGGCGGCGCGGCACACCCAGCAACTGCGACAGCTCTGCATAGAACTCTTCGAGCGGCAGCTCGCGCGACTGCCCCTTGTAGCCGCCGGTGTCGAGGATGCGGCTGCCTTCAGGCAGGCGAAAGCTGCGGCCCTGGGCACGCAAAGCATCCATGACATGAACCAGGCTGAAGCTTGCGCCCAGCAGCGCAAAGGGTTGGCCGCTGCGCTCTGACTCTTCCAGCGCAGCGCACAAAGCGGGCATGTCCAGCCCTTCGGAGTTCAGGTAGTAGCGGCTGCCTTCGCTACCGAACTCGGACCTGGCCAGCGCCAGATAGTGAGCCAGCGAGGAGTTGGGCATGGCCTGCTCATCCGGGAACAGAATGCCCATGGGCATGCGCTCCACGCCCTGCATGAAGCGCTTGGAGAAATAACGCTTCATGGACAGGTCATAGACCTCAAGCTGAGGATGAAAATGACGCCCCCGCGCTGCCATTCCCTTGGCCTGGCCCGTCGTGCCGCTGGTCATGAATACGCGCTCGTCCGCATGGGCTGGCTCGCTGCGCAGCTCCATGGCCTTGAAGGCATCGATAGGGACTGCCGGGATATCGCGCCAGCTTTTCACATTGCGCAGCGTAGCGCCGCGTCGCTGGCAAAAGCTGCGAAACGGTGCGTTGTTTTCGTACTGGTAGGCGAAAAGGCGCAGAGCGAGTGAGTTGAACTGGTCGTCAGAGCCCTCATCCAGAGCGATGAAAGCAAGCAGATCGGCGACCAGAGAAGCGGCCTTATCCATGAAATTCCTTCGAGAGCGGGGTCATCATGCTCCGAAGGCTCACTGACCATGCGACAAGTCTCTGCCCTGCGGTCAGTTTGCAAGCTCTTCTTCCGCCGGTATGAACCGGGTCAAGTTCGCGGGTATCGATCTCAGCACGCTTGTGCACCCCGGAGCGCCGCATGATCTTAACCCAACGGGGAAGCCTCTCAAGAGGCGCTCCATGTCCTCTCTATATATATGAGTGCATCAATACAAGAGAGGGCAAAAGAAAGCCAGTACTCTCAAAAAAGGAGCTTTTAGCGCAAGTCATACCTTGATTTCAGCACCAAAAGCCTTTGAAACTGAATTTCCATAAGCGCAAACAGCTCCTGTTTTTGTACTTTTGGATATCCGCAAGAGACGGCCTCTGGCTCTGCAATGCCATGTATTCATGGGCTTAACTGCACATGCGCCTCTCATCCACATCTATCCGCATCTTTTTCAAAAATTTTTCCGGCTCGAAAAAACCCTCAAATCGCCCAAAAACATGGCCTCAGAGCGTATTTTCAGCCTCTCGCTCGCAATGCATCCGCATACTTCCCCAGTTTTCGCATCCAAGTGACGCCAAAACACCGCCATCCACGCACAACCCCATTCATCTGCAAAGCACTTCCGCCGTAGCTTCAGCGAAGTTAGCCGCTGAAGAGGGCAAAAAGCGAGCATGAAAAAACTTTCCTCCACAACGCACAGGCAACTGCCCCTTAACTGCCGCCAAATACCGGCTCCGCGCCGGCTTCCAAGCACTGCCGGTGAAGAAGTCATCTCTTATGCAGATTTCATATAAAAAGAGATCAGATTGCAGGCTTTTGAAAGCAATTTGGCGGCGCTAGAATCCGCCACCAATGCAGTCCGGCTCGTTTGGCAGTCCGGATCAAGGTTTCAGGTTTTCCCGTATGTCCCCTCTTGCCGCTCCAGCCGCCTCTTCCGCTCCTGTTGCTTTTGCAGCCTCTTCGCTCGCCCGTCTCCACATTGAAGGAGCTTTGGCATGAGCGGCGTGCAGTTGGTCGATATCAAGCTGCAGCGCGGTCAGACACAGGTTTTTGACGGTCTCAGCCTCCAGCTGACCGAAAAGCGCATTGGCGTTATTGGCAACAACGGCGCAGGCAAGTCCAGCCTGTTTCGACTGCTGTGCGGGCTGGAGCAGCCGCAGTCCGGCCAAGTTCTGATCGATGGCTCGCCCTTGCTGGAGGCTCGCCAAAACAAGCCGGGCCTGGTCGGGCTGATGTTTCAGAACCCCGACGACCAGATCATTTTTCCCACCGTCGAAGAAGAGCTGGCACTGGGGCTGCATCCTCAGGGCCTGAACAAGCAGCAAGCCAGAGCCAAGGCTCGCGAGCTGCTGGCCGCGCGCGGGCTGGAGCACTGGGCAGAGCGCGCCGTAGGCAGCCTCAGCCAGGGTCAGCGCCAGCAGGTGTGCTGGTTGTCGCTGCTGATTGCCGCACCTCAACTGCTGCTGCTCGATGAGCCCTTTGCCAGCCTGGACCTGCCTGGCCAGGCGCGACTGGCGCAAGACATCGCCGCCGCTCCTCAGCAAATACTGGTCTCCACCCATGTGCTGGACCATGTGCGCGACTTTGAGCGTGTGATCTGGCTGGAGCAAGGCCGCTTGCTCGGCGACGGTGCTGGCCGTGAGGTTTGCCATGCCTATGAAGAGACGGTGAAGCAGCAGCTGACACAACAGAGCACAGCAGGGGTGTGCCATGGGTAGCCTCTACAGCGAGCTGCCCACCTGGCTGCACCGCTGGCCGGCCGGCCTCAAGCTGGCCCTGCTGGCAGCGCTAGGAACGCTGCTTTTTTTGACTAGCAGCCCCGTGCTGCTGGCGGGCTGCGGGCTGCTTTGCGCCATTCTCTGGTTCTCGCTGGGCCAGGCCACACGCATTGCCCGTCGCCTGATGCGCTCGGTGATCATTGCCGCACTGCTGGTGGCGGGTTTTCATGTCTTCATGGGCAACCATGCTCTGGCAGCGGTGAGCAGCCTGCGCCTGATCTGTGCCTCCACGCTGGGGATTGCCCTGACCGTGACCACCCGCCCCAGCGATCTGGTCGAGGTGCTCGAATGGCTGCTGGCCCCGCTGGCGCGACTGGGCATGCCCACCGAGCGCGTGGCCATGCAGATTGCACTGATGCTGCGCTTTACCGAGCATTTTTTTGTGCAATGGAAGAAGCTCGATGAAGCGCACCGCCTGCGCACCGGCAAAGGTGGCGGCCTGCGCCTGATTGCACCACTGACGATTCACATGCTGCAGGCCACGCGCCGTGTGGCCGACGCCCTCTGGGCCAGACTGGGTTTTTAGGAGATTTGATGATGACCACTCCCTCTCACACCGTATCGCGCGGCGGCGCACGCTCCATGGCCCAGGTTTCGCTGTTTGCAGCGCTCATGGCCGTGATGGGCCTGATCCCCAAGATCGACCTGCCCCTGGGCGTGCCCATCACCATCCAGTCGCTGGGCGTGATGCTGGCCGGCGTCATGCTCGGGCCCTGGCGCGGTCTGCAGTCCATGCTGCTGTTCCTGGCTGCGGTCGCAGTAGGCCTGCCTTTGCTGTCGGGCGGGCGCGGCGGCATTGGCGTCTTTCTGGCGCCGTCTGCCGGCTATCTGGTGGGCTATGCCCTGGCCGCCTGCATCATCGGCGCCATCATGGCGGCCCTGCCCCAGAGCACGCCGCGCCGCACGGCCCTCAGTGCTTTTACGGCCTCGCTCATCGGCGGTCTGCTGTGCCTGCACGCCTTCGGCGTCATGGGCCTGATGCTGCTGGCCAAGATGAGCCTGAGCCAGGCCTTTACCGTGACCCTGGCCTTTGTGCCCGGTGACTTCATCAAGTGCGTGCTGTGCGCCATCATTGTTCACACCGTGGCCCGCGGCATGCCGGACTGGCGCTTTGGTGGCCGGGCATGAGTCTAGAGTCCGCTGCCACGCCCCCCTCTCATGTCCCCCTGCAAGGCCTGTGGCAGCTGGTGCACGGGCCTCTGGCCCACTGGGCCGAACACCGCCCCCAGGTCATCGCGCTTGAGAACGAATCGCAGAGCTGGACGTTTGCCCAATTGCACCGTGAAGTGCTGCAGCGCTCTGCTCGCCTGGTCGCGCAATGCACCCCGGAGATGGTGCTGCTGGATGCCAGCCAATCCACACTGGAGCGGCTGGTGGACTTTCTGGCCGTCATCCACAGCGGCCGCTGCGCCGCCGTGGCGGACCCAGACTGGCAGCCCGATGTGCGCCAGCGCATCGAAAGCTGGCTACCCACCGAACCCAGCCTCCTCAAAGAAGCCCAGCCAACTGCGGCCTTCTACACCGGCTTTACCTCGGGCAGCACCGGCATGCCCAAGGGCTTCAAACGCCACCACCGGTCGTGGACGGAGAGCTTTCGCGTAGGCCTGCAGGACTTCGGCCCCGTGGTCGCCCAGCGCACGCTGGCACCGGGGCGCATCTCGCACTCGCTGTTTCTGTTCGGAGCCATGCAAGGCATCTGGTATGGCTGCGGCGCGGTCATGCAAGAGAAGTTCTCGGCCTCGCGCTGCCTGAGCACCTTGGCGCAGTGTCACACGCCGTGCCTTGTGGCCGTGCCCAGCCAGTTGCTGCTGATGCTGCAATGGGCCCAGCACCGCAAGCTGCCGCCGATGGAGGCCGTGGAGCTGATCACCATCAGCGGCGCACGCTGGATGCGCGCTCACACGCCCGCACTGCGCGCCCTGTTCCCCAAGGCGCGCATCATCGAGTTCTATGGTGCCTCCGAGGCCAGTTTCGTTGCCTGGATGGAGGCCGATGAGCACAGCAGCCCGCAGGCCGTGAGCAGGCCCTTCAGCAATGTGGACATCGACATTCGCCCCAGCACCGATCACAGCCTGGCCGACCCCGCCAGCAGCCATGGCGATGACGGGCTGATCTACATCCGCAGCCCCATGCTTTTCATGGACTATGTGGGCGACGCCCACGACCCCACGGCCGTGCTGCGCGATGGCGACTGGTTGTCCGTGCGTGACATGGGCCATATCGACGAGCGCGGAATGCTGTGCCTGGCCGGGCGCCAGAGCCGCATGATCGTCACCCAGGGCAAAAACCTGTTTCCCGAAGAGGTGGAAAACCTGCTGGCCAGCCACCCCGCCATTGCCCAGGTATCGCTGCACGGGCAGGCAGACACCCTGCGCGGCATGCAGGTGCATGCCGTGGTGCAATGGAAAGAAGAGCACGCTGCTCAGCCCCCAAGCGCACTGCAGCTCAATCAATGGCTGCGAGAGCGCACGGAAGCCTTCAAGGTCCCGCGCCAGTGGTGGGTTTGCGCGCAATGGCCGCAAACCGCCAGCAGCAAGACCGACCACGGCAAAATCGCCAAGGCCTTGCTGGCGAGTGGCGCAGCAGCTTCGCCCTCCCACAACACGGACAGCGATCTGCCTGCCCTGCAAGCCTTGCAGCGTTAAAGCCATGGCCCAGCCCTCTCCTATCCCCATCCTTGCCTGGGCACGCAGCCCAGTAGCCCCGATAGCCCCCGCTGGCACGGCTTTGGCACAACTGGCCCCGCACGAGCTGGGTGCACCGCTGCTTCACGCCCTTTTGCAGCAATGCGGCCTGCCCGCTCGGGCCGTGGATGCCGTGATCATTGGCAATGCCCTGGGCGCAGGCGGCAACCCGGCCCGCATGCTGTCTTTGGCGGCTGGTCTTCCCGATAGCTGCGCGGCGCACACCATTGATACCCAGTGCTGCTCGGGGCTGGATGCGGTTGCCATGGCCATCGGCCTGCTACAAACCGGCCAGGCCGAGGTGGTGATTGCGGGCGGCATCGAAGCCTGGAGCCGCTCGCCCATACGCCAGACCCGCCCGCTCAGCCGTGACGAACTGCCGCAAAGCTATGAACGCCCACCTTTTGCCCCTGACCCAGCGCGAGACCCGGACATGCTGCAGTCGGCCGCCGACTATGCCTTGAAGCACGGCTTCACACGGTCGCAGCAGGAGCAATACGCCCTGCTCAGCCACCGGCGGGCGCTGGCCGCACAAAACCGGCTGACTGCGGAGATCGTGCCGGTAGCGGACCTGGCGCATGACAGCTATCCCCGCGCCCTCACGCCCGAGCGTGCGGCGCGCATGCCGGTGGTCGCCCAGGGCAACTACCAAGCCAGCAAAGCCAAAAGCAGCAATGACAACGGCAACGGCGCAGATCCCATCAAGGCCCATGCGCTGAGCGCTCTGACCATTTCGGCCAAAGCCGATGGTGTGGCCTTGCTGCTGCTGGCCACACCCCAGGCCTGTGCGCAATGGGGCTTGCAACCACGCGCCCACTGGCTGGCCAGCGCCAGCGTGGGTACTGCCCCCGAAACCCCGCTGCTGGCTGCCATTGCCGCTGCACGCCTGGCTCTGCAAAGAGGGAAAACTGCGCTGTCACAGCCATCCCTGTCCATTCAGGATCTGGCTGCAATAGAGCTGCATGACGCCTTTGCCGTACAAGGCCTGGCCTTCTGCGCCGCACTGGGGCTCGAGCCCGAGCAGATCAACACCGCTGGCGGCGGACTGGCGCGCGGCCATCCCATTGGTGCATCGGGTGCTATTGCGCTGGTGCGCTGTCTGGCAGAGCTGGAATTTCAGGCCCGCGCATCGGCCGGGCCGCAAACGACTGCTTCGCTGGGGCTCGCTGCCATCGCCGGAGCCGGAGGCATAGGCGCAGCCACCCTGGTGCAATGCCAGCCGCCCTCATCTTGAATGTATTTTGGATAGCTACCACCCCATGCTCAGCATTGGCTTGAACGCAAAAACACCTGAAAAATCTGATGTACCAGCCGGCATGGCTTTGATGCAGCAGCGCCGCTCCACGCGCGCGTTTCTGCCCGATGCCGTGCCCGACGAACTGCTGCAGCAATTGCTGCTGACGGCGCGCCAGGCCCCCAGCGGCGGCAATCTGCAGCCCGGCCAGTTGATTGCCGTGCGCGGCACGGTGCGCGAGCAGCTGACAGCAGCCCTGCTACAGGACTTTGAAAGTCAGGCGCCCGAGCAGGAAGACTACGCCTACTTTCCCCGCCCCATGCCCATGCAGCTGCGCAAGCGCCAGGTGGCTTCGGCCCAGGCTTTGTATGGCGCTCTTGGCGTAGCGCGCGACGACCGCGCCGGACGCGATGCCCAGTTTGCGCGCAACTACCGCTTTTTCGACGCGCCCGTGGCGCTGGTCGTGACGATTGACTCCCACTATGGCCCCGGCGGCTATATGGACCTGGGCATGACGCTCTACGGCCTGCAACTGGCCGCCGCCGCCATGGGCCTGGGCAGCTGCGCCATAGGGGCCCTGGCCTCCTACCCCGCCACCGTGCGCCGTGTGCTGGGCCTGTCCGAGAACAAGCACATCGTCTGCGGACTGGCCCTGGGCTGGGCCGACGAATCAGCGCCCGTCAACCAGACCCAGACCACGCGTGCGCCGTTGGGCGAGTGGTTTCAGACGCTTGAATAGTGCTTGAATAAAGATAGCTGCCAGCGCATGAAAACAATAGGTTTCAAAGCATTAATCACCTAAAACCAAGCAAAGACCAGCGCTAGCAGCTACAAAATCAAGAGTCAAAGAAAAAGCGCTGCAAGTGCAGCGCTTAGCCAAATGCCCTCAAACCAGGCATGCCCCAACAAAGAGACAGCAAGCAAGCGCCGCCGCGCAGCGAAGCTGTCGTCCCCCTTGGGGGAAGGCGCGAAGCGCCTCAGGGGGTAACCATCAGAACGCCGGAAACACGGAGCCCTTGAACTCCTTGTCAATGAACTGGCGCACTTCCTCGGAGTGGTAGGACTTGATCAGCTGCGCCACCCAGGGCTGGTTCTTGTCGGCATCGCGCACCACCATGATGTTCACATAGGGGTTCTTGGCCGACTCCAGCGCGATCGCATCCTTCTTGGGATTCAGGCCCGCAGCAATCGCAAAATTGGTGTTGACGGTAGAGGCATCCAGATCATCCAGCGAGCGCGGCAGCTGGGCGGCATCCAGCTCGACGAACTTGAGCTTCTTGGGGTTGGCAACGATATCCAGCGGCGTTGCCTTCAGGCCCGCGCCGTCCTTGAGCTTGACCAGGCCCTGGCCCTGCAGCAGCAGCAAGGCACGACCGCCATTGGTGGGGTCATTGGGCAGACCGAACTTGGCTCCTGTCGGCAGGTCGGCCAGCTTCTTGATCTTCTTGGAATAGATGCCGATGGGGAAGTTCACGGTATCGGCCACCCAGCTGATCTTGTAGCCGCGATCCTTGAGCTGGGCATCCAGATAAGGACGGTGCTGGTAGCTGTTGGCATCCAGATCGCCAGACGCCAGCGCGGCATTGGGCTGCACATAGTCGCCAAACTCGACGATCTTGAGGTCCAGACCGTTCTTGGCTGCCACTTTCTTGACCACTTCCATGATCTGGGCGTGGGGACCGGCGGTCACGCCGATCTTGATGGTCTTGTCCTGAGCCTGGGCCGCAAAGCCCAGCGTGCCGGCCGCAGCCACGGCCAATGTGGTTCGCAAAAGCGAGCGCTTGTTCAACATGGAAATTCCTTGTGCGAAAAAAGAGGATTGCCCTGAATGTAGCTTCAGTTGTCACGCCTGCCGCACTGCGGCTTAGACAGATTGCTCAGATGCAAACAACGGATTGACCATGAAGAGAATCCAGCAATAAGACAGCCACAAAAAAGCCCGCTTTTCTGCAAAGCGGGCTTTTTACAAGAGAGTACCGTCCGGTCGCTCAGAGATCCGACAGCGAGGGCGCTGCCAGCACTTGCTGCGCCACCACATCGAGCACGGCATGCGACTCCTCCTGGCGGTCAATCCAGACCTTGGGCGTGAAGCTGCCGCGCAATGCAATCGCATCCCCTTCGGAGAGGCTGCGCAGCACGGCGCAGGGTGCGTTGTCAAAGGCGACGATGTTCACAGGAATCGAGGAACCATCTCCCGCGTTAGCGCGCATACGGGCCACCATATAAGGGCGGCGGTTACGGTCCACGCGGCTCTCGGGAATGCCGGTCAGGCGACCGGTAATCAAACCATCCATCATTTGCTGTTATCTATCCAAAAAAAAAACATGGCCCCCCTTCGCGGCAGTGGCCTTTCAAAAAAATTTTGAACCTGCATTCTAGGGGCAGCGCTGGCTTGCGCACACGCCCCCTAGCTTAAAGTTTTGTAATGTTCCAGCGTGATCAGCGATGGCTGAGACGGCGCACGGCCCAGTCACCCAGGCTTTGAATGGCCTGCACAAAGAAGATCAGAATAATCACCACCACCAACATCACATCGGGCAGGAAGCGCTGGTAACCATAACGGATACCCAGGTCACCCAGTCCGCCGCCGCCAATGGCACCGGCCATGGCCGAATAGCCGGTCAGGCTGACAAAGCTGATGGTCAGGCCGGCAACGATACCGGGCAGCGCCTCGGGCAGCAGCACCTTCCAGACGATCTGGCTGGTGCTGGCCCCCATGGACTGGGCCGCCTCGACCAAACCACCGTCCACCTCACGCAGGGCCGTCTCGACCAGACGGGCCACGAAGGGCGCGGCCGCAATCGTCAAGGGAACGACAGCGGCCCAGGTGCCGATGGAGGAGCCGGTGATGAAGCGCGTCACCGGAATGATGGCCACCAGCAAGATGATGAAAGGCGTGGAGCGCAGCGCGTTGACAATCCAGCCCACGATCTTGTTGGCCGGGCCGTTCTGCAAAATGCCGCCGTGATCCGTCAAGCGCAGAAAAACGCCCAGCGGAATACCGATCAGACCGCCGACCAGTCCCGAGACGCCGACCATGATCAACGTCTCCCAGAAGGAATCCAGCAGCAGCTGGAGCATCATTTCCGAAAAATTCTCAAACATCGCTATCAGTCCTTGCTGGGCACAATCTGCACTTGCACGCCGCTGGCGCGCAAATGGGTCACGGCGGCCTCAATCTTGGCGGCCTCGCCACTGGCATACACGGCCAGCGAGCCAAAGGTCTGCTCCTGAATCTCGTCAATCTGGCCATGCAGAATCGACAGGTCCAGACCCAGCTCACGAATCAGGTGCGAGAGGATGGGTTGATACGCACTCTCGCCCGCATAGGACAGGCGCAGCAACTGGCCTTGCTGGCCGGGCTGCAACTGGGCCGCCAGCTGGCTGACGCGCGTCATCACCGATTCGGGCAGTTGCTGGGGCACGATCTCGTCGATCAGGCTCTTGGTGATGGCCTGCTCCGGCTTGGTGAACACATCGATGACCGAACCCAGCTCGGCAATATTGCCGCCGTCGATCACGGCCACGCGGTCGGCAATCTGCTTGATGACCTGCATCTGGTGGGTAATCAGCACCACGGTCACGCCCAGCTCGCGGTTGACCTTGCGCAGCAAGTCCAAAATGGAGCGCGTGGTTTCAGGGTCAAGCGCGGATGTGGCCTCATCGCTGAGCAGCACCTTGGGGTTGCTGGCCAGCGCACGGGCAATGCCCACGCGCTGCTTTTGGCCGCCAGAGATCTGAGCCGGATAGCGGTCGAACAGATGATCCAGACCGACCAGCTCCAGCAGCGGCGTCACGCGCTTGGCGATCTCGTCCTTGGAAAGACCTGCCAGCTCCAGCGGCAAAGCCACGTTGTCGAACACCGTGCGTGAAGACAGCAGGTTGAAGTGCTGGAACACCATGCCAATGTCGCGACGCGCGGCGCGCAGCTCGGCATCGGACAGCGCCATCAGATCACGGCCATTGACGATGACCTTGCCTTCGGTGGGCCGGTTGAGCAGATTCAGGCAGCGCACCAGCGAGCTTTTGCCCGCACCGGAGCGACCGATGATGCCGAACACCTCGCCCGAGGCGATCTCTAGATTGATGCCGCGCAGAGCGTGCACCGGGCCCTTGGGGCCTTGGTATGTCAGGGATAAGTCCCGAATTTCTATCATGAAAAATACCGCTTATCGCGCATCAGCAATGCGGATACAGCTATAAAAAAGTGATTGATCCCATCCCGCCAGCAGCGCCGCTGAGCAGCGGCAACGCGAGCCTTCGTTCTTGTAGAAGCAGGCAGATCAAGCCAGCCTACTTTTAGTAGTAACCCTCAATGATGCCTGAGTCTATGCAAACCTGACGCCAACCGGGGCAAGTGGATTCACGTAGAAGTCGGGCAATTGACAGGCGATGCCCCCGAGCCTGAGCCCATTTCATGACTGGTCAAGGCATGCGTCAGCGCTTAGCATGAGTGCCTACTTTCCCAGCCCTTATGCCGCCTCTCTTGCCTATCCGTGTTGAATGCCCGCCCGGTGCCTGCGACTGTCAGCGAGAGCAGTTGCTGCACACACCGGGTGCAGACCTGCGCATTCTTCAGCTCACTCGAGAAGAAGAGAAAAAGCTTTTGCTGAGGCTGGAGCACATCACCAGCCTGAGTGACCTGGAGCATATGCAGCAGCGCATCCACGCCTTGCTAGGCCTGCAGGTTCATATTGCGCCGGGCAGCAATGAAGTGCGCACCATGCGCGGCATCCAGATTGTGCTCTCGGACATGCCCGGCCTGTGCCGCAAGACCCGCCAAAGCATCCCTGCGGCCATACGCAAAGGACTGGAGCGCAACCCCTCCATTGCCTGGGAGTTGCTGGATGCCCATGATCTTTTTGGCATGCCGGATCACTGACCTAGCCTGTTGCACAAACAGCGCCACTCAACCCACTGCCTTGACAGGCAAGCCACGGCCCGAAAGCAAGCACTTCATCCGAATAAGTCGACCTTGGCTGCGCATGATTTACCGCATTTGAACTACTTCATTCAAATGATTTACGGCTCCACACCTGGGCAGAGCAGCACATAAGGCTCTATGAGCATTCAAACGCCCCAAAAGCACACTGAAAGCGCCTTGAAGGGGTACTGGTTATCCCTGAACACGCTGACACAGGTTTTCCCTTGATTTAAGGCTTTATCACAGGTGCTCTTGCTACGTTTGTCTCTGAGGCGACTCTGATACCTCTTACAGGCTAGTCCCAAAGGACGATGGGGGTGCCATAAGCCCCCCTGAACAATTGATCCATCGATACGCGCCGACAGAGATTTCGTTCTAGGGCGACCTGTGGCAGGTCGATATCGAAAGCACTTCACCAATACATCTTTAAGGAATCGTGATGGAGTCCAGAGTGAATTACCGTGCGTTGATTGCATTGGCCGCTGCCACCGTGATGGCAGGGGCTGCCTCGGCCAAGGGCTCGCCTGAAGAGGTTGAAAAACTGGGCAAGTCGCTGACCTGCGTGGGTGCAGAAAAAGCAGGCACCGCCAGCGGCGTGCCGGAGTACACCGGCAAATGGCTGGGTACGCCGCCCGGAATTCAGTACACCCCCCATGTGGGTCAGCACCCCGTGGACCCTTATGCCAATGAAAAGCCACTGTTCTCCATCACCGCAGAGAACATGGCCAAATACGCCGCCAATCTGACCGATGGTCAGAAAGGCATGTTCGCCCGCTACCCAAAGACTTTCAGCATTCCGGTCTACCAGGGTCATCGCGACTTCCGCTACCCCGACTTCGTCTGTGCATCCGCCAAACACAATGCCCAGAACGCAGTGATCAGTGCCGATGGCATGGGGGCTGACAATGCCGTCAAGGGCGCCATGCCTTTCCCCTTTCCCAAGAGCGGCATCGAGCTGGCGTTCAACAACCTCTTTCCCTTCCGCTCCTTCACCGAGCACACGCTGCGCGACAACGCTTATGTGATGCAGGATGGCTCTGCCGTGTTTGGCCGGGCAGAGAACCGCAGCATGAGCTTGCTGAACTCCCCCGATCAAGCCGGCAAGCCACTCGAGGGCACGATGGCCCAGGGCATGAATGCCGTGAAGCTGCCCGAGCGTGAAAAAGGCGGCGTCAGTGTGAGCATGGAGCCGGTCAACTTCGGCAAGGACAAGCGCCTGGGCTGGAGCTATGACCCCGGCACACGCCGCGTGCGCCAGATCCCCGAATACGGTTTTGATCAGCCCATGGGCGGTGGCGTGGGTGCCAAGATGACGATCGACTCCGACCGTCTGTTCAACGGCTCGCCAGAGCGCTACACATGGAAGAGCCTGGGCAAGAAGGAAATCTACGTTCCAGCCAATGCCTACAAGATTCACTCCAACACCATCAAATACGCGGACCTGCTCAAGCCCGGCCATGCCAACCCCGAGTACATGCGCTATGAACTGCGCCGCGTCTGGATGCTGGAAGCCACGCTCAAGCAAGGCTATCGCCACCTGTACGGCAAGCGTGTGCTGTTCCTGGACGAGGACACCGGCCAGGCGCTGATGAGCGACTTCTACGATGCTCGCGGCAATCTGTGGCAGCACGCCTTCATCAACCACTACTACGCCTTTGACGCCAACACTTGGCATGCGGGCACCAGCTTCTACCACGACCTCGTGGGCGGCGGCTATGTGGCATACAACATGTTCCAGGAACGCCCCAAGGGCCCCGTGCTCAACAAGGGTGACATGACCCCCGCCATGTTCACGCCCGAAGCCACGCGCAACGCAGGCACCTGAGCACAGAGCCCAACCCAGGGGCTCCGCCAGAGCGCAGTAACTGCGCTCTCTAGCCAGTCCACCGGGCGCATCCCCGTCCGGTGGCATCTGCCACCAACAATCCCAAACCATGCCAAAGAACTATTTGCCCGGGCTGCACGCCCTGGCCGCCGCTGCATTGTCTCTTTGCCTAGGCACGGCACACTCGCAAGCTGCCGCGCCCTCGGAAGCACCTGAGCTGGACAGCCTGATCCGGGAAGCCATGCTCTATGCCTACCCTTATCAGGAGTTCATGAAAATGCGTCATGAAGCCCTGGAGATCAAAGACTCCGCCACAGCCACAAAGCTCCATCACTTCCGTCACACTCGCCACTTGGCCACCCCCAAGGATCGCTGGGCCAACGGCCCCATCCGAGACACGTTCTACTCCACCACCTGGCTGGACTTGGAGCATTCTCCGCTGGTGCTGACTCTGCCCGAAACCCATGGCCGCTACTACGTGATTGCCATGATCGGCGCGGATCTCAATACCTTTTCCTATGTGGGCCGGCGCATTGGCGGCACTGCTGCACGCAAGGTGGCACTGGTCGGGCCAAACTGGAAGGGCGCAATTCCCCAGGTCGATCAAATCGCCCGGGCCCCCACACGCGATGTCTACCTGAATCTGCGCGTACTGGTCACGGGCGAAGATGACCTCAAGGCAGCACATGCCGTGCAGGATGGCTTTCGCATAGAACCCGCCCTCAAGACCGCCGAAGACAGCCCGCGCATCAAGCCGCAGGCTCAGGACTGGGGGCGTTTTGTCGATGTGGTCAATGAAGCCTTGGTGCGCAACCCGCCACCGGGCAGCGAACAGAAGCTGCTGCAGCGCTTTGCCAGCGTGGGCATTTGCGGCGCTGATTGCAAATGGGACAAGCTGCCAGCCACCGTGCAGCAGCGCTGGCTCGCCCTTGCCCCAGATATCGAGAAAAACGAACTGAAGAACCGCCTGAACGCAGACCGCAAAACGGCAGATCCGAACCGACGCAACGGCTGGACACCTTATCGCTTGCCCGACGGGTTTGGCAGCAACTACACCATGCGCGCACAGTCAGCCGCCATGTCGGGCGGCATTCTGGGACTGGAGGCAGCCGAGGCGAGCTACTTCGCCGCCAGCGTAGATGGCAACAACCAGCCACTGGGAAAGGGGCAAAGCTATCGCCTGCACCTACCCGACGGTCGATTGCCTGCCGATGCCTTCTGGTCCATCTCCCTGTATGAGTTCGTGACTGGTGGCCAGTACATGGTGGACAACCCCATCAACCGCTACTCCATTGGCGACCGCACCCAGGGCATGAAACGCAACGCCGACGGCAGTCTGGACATCTGGCTTCAGCCCACAGACCCCGGCCCGGAAAAACGCGCTAATTGGCTGCCCACACCCGAGAAAAACCTGTTCTACCTGATGGCTCGCGCTTACCAGCCCTGGCCGGAAGTCCTGGACCCCTCCTGGGTACTGGAGCCCGTAGAGCTCATCAAGTCTGAGTAAATCCTTTGGGCACATGCCCATGGCATCCCTTATCTAGCTCCTTGCATGATGAAAACCTATTCTCGATCCAAGCTACGCGGCCTCGGCTCCGCCCTGCTCCTGAGCCTGCTATGCCCCAGCGCAATCCTCGCCCACGAGCGAAATGAGCGAAGTGGCTCCGGCTCTCAGAACCCCGCCGAAGCAGCAGCGTATGCGCAAGTCCTCAAGGCCAACCCACAGATGGTCCAATCCATCAAGCAAGGTGGAGGTTTCGGGTCCGAGCTGTCTTATGCGGTAGCCAATAGTTTGTACAGTCGCACGAACCAGGCTGCTATTGACGATGCCCGTGCCAAGCTCAAGATCGAAGCGGTTGCGCCACGTACTTGGCTGCTGCGCTTTCCCATTGTCAATGTGGTGGTCTTCGAAACGGATGAAGGACTGGTGTTGGTCGACAGTGGCTATGCACCTGCTGGCCCAGGCCTGGCCGAAGCGCTGAAAAAAATCAGCAGCAAGCCCGTGCATACCGTGATCTTTACGCACTTCCACGCCGACCATGCTTTTGGCGCCTGGACGCTGCTGGACCAAAAGCCCCAGATCATTGCAGAACAGCGCTTCATCGCCCAGATGGAACTGGATATGCGCAGCAATGGATTGAACGCGCGCAATAACCAGCAAAGCGTAGCTGACGTTCCCCACGGAGACTGGATAAATGCCATACGCCCCACATTGACGTTCCACGGCAAGACCACGCTCAGGATCGGAGGCGAGGACTTTGTTCTGACCCATGCACGTGGTGAAACCGAGGACCAGATCTGGGTGGCCGTTCCGGGCCGCAAGATGGTCGCCAGTGCCGACTACTTTCAAGGCTTTTTACCCAATGCAGGTAATGGCAAGCGGCGCCAGCGCTACCCTGAGGAATGGGCCAAGGCCTTGCGTGAAATGACTGCACTACAGCCTCAGTTGCTGCTGCCGGCTCATGGACCCGCCATCAATAACTCTGAGGAAATCCAGGACCGCCTGCCTGCTCAGGCATTGATGCTGGAGACGATTGCTGCCCAGGTTGTCGCAGGTCTGAACAGCGGCAAACGCAAAGATCAGGTGATTGAGCAAGTCGCACTGCCGCCGGAGTTGGCGTCACGCCCTGATGCACGCGAGCTGTACGTGTCAGTGCAAAACATTGGCCGCATGGTTGCCAGCGAATACAGCGGTTGGTGGGACGATATTCCATCCCACTGGCGGCCTGCACCTCTTGCAGCGCAAGCCCAAGAACTGGCAAGGCTGGCGGGTGGTGCCAAGCAGATGATCCTTCGCGCCACTGCTCTTGCAGAAAGCAACCCGGAGCTTGCTGCTCATCTGGCTGACTGGGCCTGGTATGCCGACAGCAATGACCCTGAGGTCGTACAAGGCGCACTGAAGGTCTACTCTCAGCGAGTCACTCGCCCTTTGCCCACCCAGGAAGTTCTGGTCTATGCCGAGCACATGATGCGTCTGCAGCTCAGGCTCAATGCTCTTAACAGCCTCGAATCACACAAGGCTGCGCCTGCCGCACCTTGAGCTCTTCTTGTCCAGCAAGCCTTGTCACTTGACGCCAGAAGTCAGAGCCTTCTGCCAAACACCTTGTGGCACAGATTCGCTTGCAGCGAAGGCATTGACCGGCAGCTGTATATAAGTTCGACCATCATCCTCGGCCGGCGGCAGCTTTCCGCCGCGCACGTTGACCTGCACCGAGGGCAGGATCAAAGTCGGCATCTCCAGTGTGGCATCACGAGCGAGGCGCATCTTGACGAATTCGGCTTCGCTGATGCCTTGTCGCACATGAATATTGCGCTCTCGCTGGTCTTGCACCGTCGTCTGCCAGGCCGGCACGCGTGATGCTGGCGGATAGTCATGACAGACAAAAATACGCGTCTGAGACGGCAGATCCAGTAGCCGCTGAATGGAGCGGTACAGCACCACCGCATCACCACCGGGAAAGTCTGCACGCGCCGTACCTACATCGGGCATGAACAAGGTATCTCCCACAAATACGGCATCCCCCACCCGATACGCCATATCGGCCGGCGTATGTCCGGGTACATGCATGGCCGTCACCATCAAATCGCCCAGCGGCAAGCCCTCGCCATCTTCGACAAGGTGATCAAACTGGCTTCCATCTGGCAAAAAACTTCGCTCGAAATGGTAGATCTTGCGAAATGCAGCTTGCACCTCACGAATATGCGCCCCAATCGCGACCTTGCCACCTAAATGATGACGAATGTGCTGCGCTGCAGACAGGTGATCCGCGTGCGCGTGAGTTTCCAAAATCCACTGCACCTGCCATCCCTGGCTGCGCACATACGCAATGAGGCGGTCGGCAGACCGGCTGCTCAATGTGCCGGACTTCGGTTCAAAGTCCAGTACCGGGTCAATCACAGCGGCCTTTGCACTGAGCGTGTCCGCAAGGACATAGCTGACAGTTCCTGTGACTGCATCAAAAAATGCTTCGATATGCATGCTGTTAACTGCCGTCATCGTGACTCCTGACAAGATGGTTCTGAAAACCCTTCACAACCAATTAATATACTTTTTTATATAATATATGGAAATATTTCAAAAGGCAAAGCCATGACTTCCATTAACGCCGAAGAGAGTCTGCCTCCGCTGGATCTCCAGGCCATGCGCTCGCACGCCAGTGAAGCAGTGATCATGCTCAAACTGCTGGGGAATGAAGACCGCCTGCTTTTGCTGTGTCAGCTCTCCCTCCAAGAACGCACTGTGGGCGAGCTGGAGCAACTGACCGGCATTACTCAGCCCACGCTATCACAGCAGCTCGGCGTCTTGCGCCGCGAAGGTCTGGTAACAACCCGCCGAGAAGGAAAGTTCATCTGGTATCAGCTGGCAGATCTTCGTGCCTTGCAGCTGATGCAAACCGTACATCAATTGTTTTGCCAAGCAGGAGAACATGCATGAATATTTTGTGGAACGAATTCACCCCTTGGTCGGCGCTTGCCGGTGGCCTTCTCATCGGCCTTTCCGCCGCCCTGCTGATTGCCTTGCTTGGACGCGTGGCCGGCATCAGCGGCATTACCGGCGCTCTACTGCAAGTGCCAACTTGGTCTTCCGTCAAGCAATGGGGCTGGCGCCTGGCTTTTATCTTGGGAATGGTTTCAGCGCCGCTGGTATGGCAACTATTTGCCCCCTTGCCTGACATGCAGATGCCTTCCAACCCCTTGGTCATCATCGCCGCCGGCCTGCTGGTCGGATTTGGCACTCGCATGGGGTCCGGCTGCACCAGCGGCCACGGTGTCTGCGGGCTCTCTCGTCTTTCCGTGCGCTCTCTCGCTGCCACCATCACTTTCATGGCAACCGGCGCTATCACTGTTTTCGTGATACGCCACGTGATTGCTTAAGCCTCAACAGGAAACATCATGATCATCAATATTGCTGCACTTGCATGCGGTCTCATTTTTGGTTTAGGCCTCATCCTGTCAGGTATGGGCAGTCCCACCAAGGTGCAAAATTTTCTGGATTTTTTCGGTCAATGGGATCCCTCCCTAGGATTTGTGATGGGAGGAGCCATTGCTGTCGGCTTAGTCGCTTTCACTTGGGCCAAACAACGCCAAACAGCCTTGCTGGGCGCCCCCATGCAACTCCCGACAAGCACTGCCATCGATAGAAAGCTGCTGACAGGTTCCGCCTTGTTTGGCATAGGCTGGGGTTTGGCAGGCTTTTGCCCAGGCCCGGCCCTCATGAACCTAAGCACACTCAACCCTGAAGTTTGGCTATTTGTTGCGGCCATGCTTGCTGGCATGGGAGTACAGCACATTTGGTCGAAGTCGCAAGCTTAGAAGCACCCAGCCCCAAGGTCTCAGGCCCTCCTTTTCTGCATTTCATGCAAGTCAGGAGGGCTTTTCTTATTGAAGACCGGCACCCAAGTCACAGCGCTCTCGTTTCAATCACTTCGCCTTGTATTTACTCCCGGTTGCAAGACTTGCGCCTTCATTCAGCTTTCCCTGTCAATAAAGCAAGCCCTCAGCGGCATCCACAGTCTGCTTGGACGACAATAGCCCCCATCAACAGGTATTTTGTTGAGATATGTGTCGAAGCATGTGATCTGAGTTAAGCAGCTTTCGCCACCTTAAGTCGTTCCAAAAGAGGTCTCCGTCTTTTGACCTCATTGAATTTTCCTCAATAAAATCAGCCGCTTATTTAAGGGATTCCAGTGGTGAATATCGTTATTTTGGACGATTACCAAGATGGTGTTCGCAAGCTTGATTGCGCCAAGCTGCTAGACACCTTCAACGCCAAGGTCTACACCAACACCATCAAGGGTGTGGGTCAGCTTTCCGTTCGACTGCGCGATGCAGATGTCATTGTTCTGATCCGGGAGCGCACACAGATATCGCGTCAGCTGCTTGAAAAACTGCCCCGGCTGAAGCTGATCGCACAAACGGGCAGGGTCGGTGCTCATATCGATGTAGAGGCTTGTACCGAGCGAGGCATAGCCATTGCAGAAGGTGCTGGCTCTCCCACTGCTCCCGCTGAGTTGACCTGGGCGTTGATCATGTCTGCCATGCGCAGGCTCCCGCAATATGTCTCAAATCTCAAGCATGGCGCATGGCAGCAGTCCGGCCTCAAAGCCGCATCTATGCCGCCCAACTTCGGGCTAGGGTGCGTACTGCGCGGACGCATGCTGGGTATTTGGGGCTATGGACGCATCGGACAACTGGTTGCAGGCTACGGCAAAGCATTCGGTATGCAAGTCTGCGTCTGGGGTAGCGATGCTTCACGCCGCCAAGCCCAGGCAGATGGCTTTCTCGCGGCCCCCAGCAAAGAAGCTTTTTTCGAGCAATCGGATGTGCTGTCGCTCCACCTGCGCCTGCACGAAACCACGCGCAGCATAGTGACCGCGCATGACCTCTCTCGAATGAAGCCAACTGCGTTATTCGTCAACACCTCAAGAGCAGAGTTGGTAGAGCCCGAGGCCTTGCTGTGCGGGCTGAACCGTGGTCGTCCTGGGCTTGCAGCTATCGATGTCTTCGAGAGTGAGCCAATCTTGCAAGGCCATGCATTGCTGCGCCTAGAAAACTGCATCTGCACACCTCATATCGGATATGTGGAGCAGGACAGCTATGAGCTTTACTTTCGTGCAGCGTTCGAAAACATCGTGAACTTCGTCAATGCTCAGCCCAGCAATCTGGTGAACCCGGAGGCACTGAGCAGAGGCTGGAGACCAATCAGCAAATAGGCTTGGACTTTACTTACGAGCCTGGGCGGAAAGCTCTGCGTCCACAGCTTCGTACACTGACTGGCGCACCACAGACTCCACCTCTTGCCGCAAATTCCGTACCATGGAGCGCGTCTGTGTTTCAACGACTTGTGCAATGACATCCTTGAGGCGCTCCTCGAGCACCAGATCCACTCGCTGCATAAGTCGATGAATCAAGTACTCCTCTGCTTGTGCACCAGACTGCCCATCTAGCACCTCTGCCAGACTGCTAGCTCCCTTGTTCTCAATCGCCCCTGGCATTGAAGAGTCCAGCCGGCAAGCGGAGTTATCAGAATGATCTGATCTATCCGAGGGCAAGGAGACATCCTCTCTCAAGGGATCGACAAGAGACTCTGTCTCAGGGCTCTGTGACTCCAACTCTTTCAGCCGCTCTTCAACTGCTGGCAACTCAGAAAAGGGCTGCTGAGGCGGCAAAGACTCGGGCAAAGGCGGAAGCTCATGCGGAATCGTCGGAGGCGCTCCTCGTACATAGAGGCCATCCGACAGCCAAGGCGAGTGAAAAGAAGGCCGCATCGAGGTTTCACTCACACCTGGCTGCTCTTCCTCGCTCCTATTCGTCACATGCGCCGACTCCGCACTCGCTGTCGGGTCCTGGCTTGGCAGAGCCTCTGTCTGTACCACTTCAGTCAGAGTAGGTACAAAGCGTGGTGGAACTTTGGAGGACGAGTTCATGGCTTAGCCCTTTAGGTTCAAATCGTGCCGAACAATGGAAAGCCCACGCCCTGAATAGTCCCGCCAACGCAGGCGGGCGTCCTGACGGTCCATCTCATCGACAGAGGAAACGATTTCCACAACTCGCGCAAAGCGCTCGAATTCAGTCGGCACCTGAGCCATAAGATTCACCAGCACATCGTAATGTGGCAGGTTCTGCAGTTGACCGGTAAGAACAATGGGGGAGGCTGCCAGCATCTGAGACCCATCCGATTCAGACGCATGCGCAAGAAAATCTATGGCTGACACACCCCAAAGTCGAGGCGAAAGACGCTCCAGCGTTGTAGCCTCACCCAAAATGACGAGGCGCGCACCATGGCGCAAGGCCTTGCGGGCAAAGCGGCACACGTAACCCAGTTTGTCTGGCGCGTTGAAATGAAAGGCAATTTCTGTCACAAGCATGGGCAGCAAGCGCGACCTGAATCCAGGCAGCGCTTGCCGACTTCCTTTTAAGCCTTAGTCGCTCCACCCGTACGTCGCGATGCGGCAGGTTTTACCGTACGCTTACGTTGGGTTGCAACCTTGCTCACATCAGCCGTCTCAAGCTTCTTGCTCTCTTGGGCCAGCAAATATTGCAGCAACAGGCCCACTGGACGGCCAGTAGCCCCCTTGGCCGCGCCACTCTTCCAGGCCGTTCCAGCTATGTCGAGATGCGCCCAAGGCATATCACCCACAAATTTTTGCAAGAACTTGGCGGCCGTCACCGCTCCTGCAGCGCGACCGGCCACATTGCCCATATCGGCGAAGTTGCTCTTGAGGCCATCGGCGTATTCATCATCCAAAGGCATGCGCCAGCAAGGATCAAGCGCGGCATCACCTGCGCTTTGCAGCGCTGCCGCCAATTCGTCGCTGGTCGAGAATAAACCGCTGCGCAAACCACCCAAGGCGACCACGCAAGCACCTGTCAGCGTTGCCATATCCACCAATGCAGAAGGCTTGAAGCGCGCTGCGTAATGCAGGGCATCACACAAAACCAGACGACCTTCGGCATCCGTATTCAGAATTTCAATCGTCTGACCACTCATGCTGGTCACCACGTCGCCAGGCTTGACGGCTGCGCCATCAGGCATGTTTTCGCAAGCGGGGATCAGGCCCACCACGTTGATAGCAGGCTGGAGCTTGGCCAGAGCCTGAAACACGCCCAGCACACTGGCTGCCCCTCCCATGTCGTACTTCATCTCATCCATCTCGGCTGCAGGCTTGAGAGAGATACCACCTGTGTCAAAAGTGATGCCTTTACCCACCAGCACGATGGGAGCCACATTTTTAGCGACGCCGTTGTAGTGCAGTTCGATAAAGCGCAGAGGCTCTCGCGAGCCTTGGGCCACAGCCATGAAGGCTCCCATGCCCAGCTTGGCCACCTCAGCAGGGCCATGAATCTTGCAGCTCATGCGCGCAGCCTTTGCGATGCTCTTGGCGGCATTCGCCAGCAAGGTAGGCGTTGCATGGTTGGCGGGGCGATTGGCCCACTCACGCGCCATGAGCACACCCTCCTGCTGAGCGACGGCAGTATTGAATGCGTCAGCGACAGCGGCTGTCTTGGAACTCACACCCAAAACAACTTTATTCAGAGCAAGCGGCTTGGTCTGGGTCTTGGTATGGGTATAGACATAAGCGGCATCAGCCACCGCTTGCACGGCGGCAGCCACAACCTGTGTACCCGCACTGAAGCCAAAGCTCACCACCGCTTTGGCGACACCCTCCGCCTTGAGCACCGCGCTGCAACCCATCAGTGCATTGCGTACATCCTTGGGGGAGCCAGCACCCACACCCAGCAGCACTACACGGCGCGCGGCAATGGCCGGCACCTGATACAAAGGCAATTGTTTGCCGCAAGACAAGGCAAAATCACCCTGTTTCACCGCGTGGGCCACCATGGCACCGATGGCGTCGCTGCCAAATGTGCCCGATGCTGCCTGCTCGGAAACCAGTACCAGCAACAAATCACATTTTTCGCGTGCTGCTGCGGCAGCACTCAGAGCCTTCAGTTCAAAGTTCATAATCGGTGTTTTCCTTTTAGCCAATGTTATTCGATTCATCCATACGCAAAGAGCTGGCCCGCAGCTTTGGTGCAACGGCTGTGGTCTTGATCACTGTGGTGATGACCATGATGCTGATTCGTACCCTGGGCCAAGCCTACAAGGGCAGTGTCAGCCCTTCCGACGTGATGCTGGTCATGGGCTTCACCGTGCTCGGACAGTTGCCAACCATACTGGGCCTGAGCCTGTTTGTCGCCATTGTCGGCTCACTGTCACGCATGTATCGCGACAGCGAGATGGTCATCTGGTTCGCTGCTGGTCAAGGACTGGCCAGCCTGCTCAAGCCCTTGCTGCGCTTTGCCTGGCCGGTAATTCTCATCACGGCAGTCCTGGCCTTGGGCGTGCTGCCCTGGTCTTATCAGCAAATCGAGCAGATCAAGACCCAGTTCCAGCAACGCAGCGACTTGGACCGCATCGCACCCGGCGAGTTCCAAGAGTCTGCCGGCGGCACACGCGTGTTCTTCGTGGACAAGGACTCCCCCTCGGATCTGGCTGCCAGCAATGTCTTTGTGGTCTCAAGAGATCCTGGCAAAGAATCCGTCACCTCGGCCAAAGGGGCCCGCTTGGCTGTCGTCAAGGGACAGCGCATGGTGATTCTTGAAGATGGTCAACGCATGGAAACGCGCGCCGATGACGGCTCCGTTCGCATCACTGAATTCGAAGAGTACGGTGTACAGGTTGACAACGATAGCCCTGCTGCAATCGAAGAGATGGCGGCCCGCAGCATGCTCACCAAAGACTTGATTGGCAAAGATGAGCCGATTGCACGCTCTGTTCTCGCGTGGCGTCTAGGCCTGCCTTTCGCGGCCCTCAACTTCGTCATTCTGGGCTTGGCCATCTCCAGCGTGAACCCACGTGCGGGCAACAGCACCAGCCTGATGATTGCCTTGTTCTCATTCATCGTTTACTACAACCTCATGACTCTGGGCGAGAGCTGGGTCAAGGCTGACAAGATTGGCATGTGGGGCATTCTGGGACTGCTGCACGGCAGCATCCTGCTCGCCAGTGTTCTGGTGCTGCTGGCGCGCCATTTCCGCTGGTCGCCACGTGACCTGCTGGGCAAGCCATCCAGCCACACGGAGGCCGCTCAATGAAAGTCCTTCGCAATCTGATCTACCGAGAGGTCATACAGGCAGTTCTCTATGTCTCGCTGGCCTTCTTGGCCCTGTTCTTTTTCTTCGACCTGGTTGATGAAATGCGCTGGGTGGGCAGCGGCAATGCGGGCTATACCGCCACGCGCGCCCTGCTCTTTGTCGCACTGTCCATTCCCGGCCACCTGTATGAGCTGATGCCGATTGCCGTGCTGATCGGTGCCATCTTCGTAATGGCCAAGTTTGCCCAGAGCTCCGAATTCACCATCATGCGCACCAGTGGCATGGGGCCTTGGCTGGCACTGCGCACGCTGCTCGTTCTGGGCATGAGCTTTGTGGTTCTCACCGTCGTGGTGGGCGACTACATCGCCCCGGCTGCAGACAACCTCAGCCAGAATCTGCGTGCGGTCACCAAAGGTCAGATTTCGCGCGGCGCCACCGGTGCCTGGCTCAAGGAAAAGCAAGGCGACCACTCCATTGCCATCAATGTCGGCGCCATCAAGTCTCCCGGTGATTTTGTCAATGTGCGCATCTTCGAGTTTGATACCAATGGCCGCATTGACTCCCAGATTCACGCCCAGACAGCCCAGGTCGACGAAGATAACGAACAGTGGGCACTTCAAAACGTGCAGGCCACCAAAGTCTCCCAGGAAGGCGACATCACCAAGCTCAGCCGCCTGAACGAAGAGTCTATGAACTGGCCCACCAAGGTCACCGCTGCCATGGTCTCCGGCGCTTTGCTCAAGCCCGACCGCATGACCACCATCGCCCTGTTCCAGTTCATCCAGCATTTGCAGGACAACGGTCAGGCAGCGCAAAAGTACGAGATCGAGTTCTGGCGCAAAGTCTTCTACCCACTCAGCTGCCTGGTGATGGTGGTTCTAGCCCTGCCCTTTGCCTATTTGCATTTCCGCTCGGGTGGCATCACGGCCTATGTCTTTGGCGGGGTGATGGCCGGCATCAGTTTCTTCCTGCTCAACAACGTATTCGGCTATATCGGCACGCTGCAGTCCTGGTGGCCCTGGCTGGCCGCCGCAGCGCCGGGCCTGCTCTACACAGCACTATCGCTGTCGGCATTTGGCTGGCTGGTGCTCAGACGCTAAACCACCATGAGTACAGGACAAGGCTTGGTGTCCCGTCGGGCTGGCATGATCTTGCTGGCCCACGGCTCCAGAGACCCGCTCTGGCGCCAGCCCATAGAAGCAGTACAGCAGACCATTTTGGCGCAGCAACCCGGCCTGCCCTGCCTCTGTGCCTATCTGGATGCCTGCACCCCGGACCTGCCCACCGCGGCCCAAGCCCTGATAGCGCAGGGCATCACCCATCTGACTGTCCTGCCGCTGTTTCTGGGTACAGGGAAGCACGCGCGGGAGGACATCCCGCGCCTGATTGCTCTCTTGCGCGAGCAATACCCGTCCTGTCAGTTTGAGCTTCAGGCTGCTGCCGGCGAGAACCCACGTGTCACCGCTCTTCTGGCTCAACTGGCCATTGAGGCTGCCGAGAAATAGCACGCACGGCCTTGCCGACCGCAAACATACAGATTTCGGATAAAAAATAGCTTCTTTAGATATTTGAAGCATAATGACGCAAGTTCTTAGTCCATGTCGTCATGAACCTGCATCAATTTCGCTTCGTTCAGGAAGCCGCACGCCGCAATCTCAACCTCACTGAAGCAGCCAAGGCCTTGCACACCTCGCAGCCAGGTGTCTCCAAGGCCATTATTGAGCTGGAGGAAGAGCTGGGCATTGACATCTTCGCCCGCCACGGCAAGCGCCTCAAGCGCATTACCGAGCCCGGCCAGGAAGTGCTCAAAAGCATTGAGCTGATCATGCGCGAGGTGGGCAACCTCAAGCGCATTGGCGAGCAATACAGCGCGCAGGACAGCGGCACACTCAGCATTGCCACCACCCACACCCAAGCCCGCTATGTGCTGCCGCCTGCCGTGGCCCGCCTGCGCGAGATGTACCCCAAGGTCACCATCAGCCTGCACCAGGCCACGCCCGCCGAAGTGGCCCGCATGGTCATCGACGAGGTGGCCGAGATCGGCATGGCGACGGAATCGCTGGCAGATTACCCCGACCTGGTGACCCTGCCCTGCTATGAATGGCAGCACGTGCTGGTCATCCCTACGGGACACCATCTGGCGCAAAAAGAGCGCATCACGCTGGAAGACATCGCACAGGAAGCGCTGATCACCTATCACCCGTCCTTTACCGGACGCGGCAAGATTGACCAGGCTTTTGCCATGCGCCGTCTGCACCCGCATATCGTGCTGGAAGCCATTGATGCCGACGTGATCAAGACCTATGTGCGCCTGGGCCTGGGCATTGGTATCGTGGCCGAGATGGCTATGCGCGACGACTCCGTCAATGATCTCGTGGTGCGCCCCGTCGGCCATTTGTTTGGCTCCAGCGTGGCCCGCGTGGCCATCAAACGCGGCGCATACTTGCGCAACTTCGTCTACAAGTTTGCCGAACTGCTCAGCGACCGCCTCTCGCGCGACCTGATCATGCGCGCCATGAACGGCAGCGTGGACGACTTCGGACTGTAACTCCCTCAGAGTTTTTGCCTTGCGATGCCATGCGCAAGGCGTGCATTGCAAGACTATCGTGACTCCTACCTTCCCCAGCAAGCTGCCCAATGTGGGCACCACCATCTTCACCGTCATGTCGGCACTGGCGGCCGAGCACAAGGCTGTCAACCTGGGCCAGGGCTTTCCTGACTTTGGCTGCGACCCCAAGCTGCTTGATGCCGTCAACGACGCCATGCGCGCCGGCCACAACCAGTACCCGCCCATGACGGGCTGGCCCGCCTTGCGCGAAGCAGTTGCTTCCAAAATAGAAGCGCTTCACGCCCACCACTATGACGCAGCCAGCGAAATCACCATCACAGCGGGTGCCACGCAGGCCATTCTCACCATCATCCTGGCCACCGTGCATGCAGGCGATGAAGTCATCGTGCTCGACCCCTGCTACGACAGCTATGTGCCCAATATCGAGATGGCAGGCGGCACGCCCGTGCGCGTGCCTTTGACACCCGGCACTTTCCGCCCCGACTTTGCAAAGATCGCTGCCGCCATCACGCCGCGCACGCGCCTCTTGATCATCAACAGCCCGCACAACCCCAGCGCCACCATCTGGACCGATGCGGAAATGCGCCAACTCGAAGCCCTGCTCGCGCCCACCAATGTGCTGCTGATCAGCGACGAGGTGTATGAGCACATGGTCTATGACGGCGCCCAGCACCTGAGCAGCGCCCGCTACCCGGGCCTGGCCGAGCGCGCCTTCATCGTCTCCAGCTTTGGCAAGACCTTTCACGTCACCGGCTGGAAGGTGGGCACCGTGGCCGCCCCCGCCGCGCTGATGGCGGAGTTTCGCAAGGTGCACCAGTTCAACGTCTTCACGGTGAACACGCCCATGCAGGCCGGTCTTGCGCAATACATGCAAGACCCAGCGCCTTACATGAACCTCTCGGCCTTCTATCAGGCCAAGCGCGATCTGTTTGTGAATGGCCTACAGGGATCGCGCCTGAAGCTGCTGCCCACCGCCGGTACCTATTTCCTCTGTGCCGACATCTCCTCGGTCTCGGATCTCAACGAAGCCGATTTCTGCCAGTGGCTGGTCAAGGAAGTCGGCGTTGCCGCCATTCCGCTTTCGGCCTTTTATGGCGACGGTTTCGACCAACGCGTGGTGCGTTTTTGCTTTGCCAAAAAGGATGAAACCCTGATCGAGGCGGCCTCTCGTTTGCGCAAGCTCTAAAAACGCTTCCATCTATAAAAAAGGAGCGCCTACCGCGCTTCTTTTCTTGTTTTCAGACAGTTTTGATGCCAGGTTCCTTGATTGGCTTGCGCAAGCAGCTATCAAATTAACCAAAGCCCAGGTCGCTCAGGCACCTCAAGCATTCCTTGCCAGATAGCGCAGCATCAGCACCGCTCCCAGCACAATGCCGAGCAGGGAGATAAAGCTGCTCAGGCTGAGCATGGAAATCGCGCTGATGCCCTGCCCCACGGTGCAGCCCATGGCCGTCACGCCCCCCACGCCCATCAGCAGCGCGCCCAGCAGATGGCGCGCCAGATCCTGCCGGTCGGCAAAGCCCTGCCACTGAAAATCTTTACGCCACAGCGCGTGTACCCAGCTGCCCAGCACCACGCCCGTCACCGAGGCAATGCCCCAGGTCAGCAGCTTGTTGCGGTCGCTGAAGAACATCAGCCAGTCCAGCGTGTGCGCCACCGGCGTGACAAAGCTGAAAGCCTCGATACGGCCGCTGTAGGTGGAGGCATAGACCTGCTCCAGCGTCTCGGGATGCTCCGGCACTAGCGCGAAATGACCGCTGAGCCACCAGGCTGCCGTAATACACAGCCCCACCAGCAGCCCCCCTATCAACGAAGCGGGACTACGCATGGCACCCGGGCGCAGATCCGCAGCCCACATCAGCAAAAGCGCCCCCAGCCCGAAGCCCAGTACGCCGCGCAGCATGCCCACAGACCAGGAGACATGACCCGCCAGCCATTCCGGCAGCAAGGCCAGCGTGTTCAATTCAAGGTGCACGCTGTCCAGCCAGCGCACCCGTGCCACGGCCGTAATGCCCTTGAGCGTGGCAAAAGCCGCCACGCCCATGACCAGCAGCACCACCAGCGCCTTGAGGCTGCCGCTACCCAGCCGCGTCAGATTGCGGGCACCGCAGCCCGATGCCAGCACCATGCCTGCGCCAAACAGCACGCCGCCGACCAGCGCAGACAGCCATAGCAAACGACGGCTGGCATACAGCGAATCCCCCACATCCACCTGCCCCCACAGCGCCAGCGCCGTAAAGCCCAGCATGGCCACCGCAATCGCCATGCCCCACTGGCGTGCCCGCCCCCAGTCCTGCAGATACACCACGTCGCTGATCGCACCCACGGTGCAAAAACGTGTCTCGCGCATCACAAAGCCCAATACAGCAGCCAGCAACAAAATGGCCACCAAAACGGTGGCCGTCAGCGATTCAAACTCGGCAAGACTCATGCGGGAATTGGACGCTGGGGCATGTGCTCAAGGCAATGGCACATACCCCAGCACGGGCAGTAATGATTTCTTAATCAAGCCTCTGTGGAGGCTTTTTCAGGTTTTGGCGATGCCCTGATTGCTGCCGATGCTGATGAGCCTGGGCTCATTGAGCTGGCGCGGCCCCAGCGTCTTTTGCGCCTTGAGCCAGGGCTCGACCACTTCCCAGATCTGCTCGTGGCCCGCGCTCTTGGCGTCTTCAGCCACCGGCGCCCAGCCGGCCACCTTGTACTTCTTGTCCGCCTCCAGCAACTGCCCGCCTAGGCGCATATCGCTGATGCGCTGTCCCGCGCCGGCAGCCGGATCGCACTGGTATTGCAAGCCACCCACACGCACCATGTCGCCGCCCTGCTGGTAGTAGGGGTCGGGGTTGAACAGGTTGTCGGCCACGTCTTCGAGCACGGTCTTGATGGTCGCACCCGTCATCTCGGTCACGGTGGCGTAGGAATAGGTGGTGGCCGTCATGTCCATCAGCCATTCGCGCGTGATGTCCTGCCCAGCCAGCAGCGACGTGCCCCAGCGAAAACCCGGCGAGAAGGCAATGGGCGCATCCTGCACCGCCATCATGGCGTCCAGCAGCAACTGGTCACCCGTGCCGTTGAAGTTGCCCCGGCGGTACAGCGTGCCGTCGGTGCGTGCCAGCACCTCATTGAGCCTGCCTTCGTAGGGCGCACGAATCTTGGTGATCAGCGCCTGCATCTGGACATCGGCGGGCAGGATATTGGCAAATACGGGCAGCAGGCGGTACTTGAAGTCACGCACCTTGCCGTCCTTGACATCAAAGTCCAGCACGCCCAGGAACTTGCCGTTGGAGCCTGCGTTGGTGACGATGGTCTTGCCGCCCGCGTTCTGCACAATGGTCGGCACAGGCATGCCGTCATGGGTGTGGCCGCCCAAGATCGCATCAATGCCGCGCACGCGGCTGGCCATCTTCAGATCCACATCCATGCCGTTGTGCGAGAGCACCACCACCACCTTGGCACCCTTGCCGCGCGCCTCGTCCACCATCAGCTGCATGTTCTCGTCCTGGATGCCGAAGCTCCAGTCCGCCACCATGTAGCGCGGGTTGGCAATGGGCGTGTACGGAAAGGCCTGACCGATGATGGCCACGGGCACGCCGTTGATCTCGCGGATCACATAGGGCTTGAAGACCGGATCGCCAAAGTCGGCCGTCTTGACGTTCTGCGCCACAAAGTCCAGCTTGCTGCCAAAGTCTTTCTCGATGATCTCCTGCACGCGCTCCATGCCATAGGTGAACTCCCAGTGGCCGGTCATCACATCGACGCCCAGCAGCTTGCAGGCGTCCACCATGTCCTGTGCATTGGTCCACAGCGAAGTGGCCGAGCCCTGCCAGGTATCGCCACCGTCAAGCAGCAAGGCGCCGGGGCGTGAGGCCCGCATGCGCTGCACCAGCGTAGACAGATGCGCAAAACCGCCGACCTTGCCATAACGCCTGGCGGCCGCCTCGAAGTCCAGATAGCTGAAGGCATGGGCCGAAGCCGTGCCGGGCTTGAGGCCCACGGACTTCAGCAAATGCTCGCCCACCAGATGCGGGCGCTGGTTCTTCATCGCGCCTATGCCCAGGTTGACGCTGGGCTCGCGAAAGTGAATGGGGTTGAGCTGGGCGTGGCAGTCGGTCATGTGCAGCAGGGACACATTGCCGAACGGAGCCACCTCGTACAAGGCCTTGTCGGCCTGCTTCTGGTCCGCATAGGCATAGCGCTGCAAGCCCATGCCCGTCACGCTGGCCGCAGCCAGCACCTGCAAAAATTCGCGTTTGGAAAGGCTCATAGTGTCAAAAAGCCGGCAACCCCTTACCAGTAAAGCGCTGCCAGCTATGCTTTCAAGAGTATGCGTCAGCGATTGACGGGGGAGTTCGGATCGACCAGCAGCGCCACCAGATCGCGCGTCTGGGCCTCGGTCAGAATGCCGGCGTGGCCGAAGCGGGGCATGCCCGAGCAGGCGTTATAGGCCTTGGCGTTCCAGATCTTGCCCCAGGTGTATTCGACGATGGCCTTGGACTCAGGGCTGGCCGGGTCCTTGATGCCGCGAATCTTGCCGTAGTTGTAGAGACTGGGCCCCAGCGTGCCAAAGGAGATTTCCTCCTTGCTAATCTGGTGGCAGTTGTAGCAGTTGCCGCCATTGGCACTGCCCGCCTTGTCGCTCCAGGTCATGCCGCGGCCGTTCTGGGCAATTTTCTCGCCCTCTTTCCAGCTGCCCACCAGCTTGCCGTCCTTGGGCCACTGCACGGTCTTGAGATTGGCCGCTTCGATGGCCTGCGCACGCTCAGGCGCAAGTGGCTTGCCCGAAGCATCGGCTGCGCTGCAGGCCGCACTCGACTCGTCCTGCTGCAGCCGGTCGACCTTGGCAATGCCTTGGTCGCGGAACGAGGTCTGCAGCATCTTGGCCGTCAGGGCGTCGATATCTGCCGCGCCATCCACCGAGGCACAGCCCAGCACCAGCAGCGATGCCGCCACAGCCGCATAGGGCAGGTATTTTTGCTTGCTCATAGGGCCTCCTTATCGCTTGATGGCCGGTGCAGTAGATTCACCGCCCTTGCCGTTGACACCCATGAACATGCTCAGCGCCACCGTCACGTCGCTGGCATAGCCGGGATAAGGAAAGCGCTGCTGACGGAAGCAGTCGTTGAGGCGGCGCTGCATGCTCCACAGCTCGCCCGAGGAGACGCGATAGGCCGGCCAGGCGCCATAGCCATCGGCTGCGCCGGGATTTTTGGTCAGATTAGGCAAGTCCTGCATGCGAATGCGCTTGCCGTCTGCACCATGGCAGGAGGCGCATGCAAAGTCATGCGGGCCGCCGCGCATATAAAACAAGCGCTTGCCCGCCTCGTACATCTGCTTTTCCTGCGCATGGGTTTGCGGCAGGTTGAACTTCATGCCCTTGGACTGCGAGGAAATCCAGGCCACCAGTCCTTCCATATTCTTTTGCTCATCCTTGCCAAACGGCGTGGCGGCAATCTTGGCGGCGTCCAGCCCCTGCAGCTTGTCCATGCAGGTCAGCAGGCGCGACTCCAGATCCTGCACCTTGCCGGTGTCGGCAAAGTAGCGCGGCAGCTCTACAAAAGCACCCTTGACCACGCCCGGCCCCTTGCCCAGATCACATTGCTCCATGGAGGCGCTCTTCGGGCCTCTCTTTTGCTTCCACAGCTCCTCGCCTTTCATCTCGAACAGCTCTGCGGGATTGCCGTCCTGCAGCATTTCACGGTACTCGGCGATACCGTCAGCCGTGCTCTTTTGCGCCTGCGCTGGCATGGCTGCGCACAAGGCCAAAGCCGCAGCAGCCACCCCGCTCATGGAGGAATGTCTCATGGGGCACCTCTCACTTTTTCTCATTGATTGGGAAGTCAGGGCAGCAGCTGACGACTCGCCAGCCGCTGCACCTGCCTGGCTCAGCTCACGATGGCTTCGTCCGTGCGGGTCTCGCCCTTGTTGTCTTTCCAGCTCACCGAGATCTTGTCGCCGGCCTTGGCGCCCTTGACCACGAACTGCAAAAACGGATTCTTGGACACCGCCGGGCCCCACTCGGCCTGCAGCACCTGCTTGCCGTTGTGCGCCGCCGTCACTTCCTGAATAAACCAGGCAGGAACGGTCTTGCCCTCCGCATCCTTGCGCTGGCCGGTCTCCATCTCATGAGACATCAGCACGCGCACGGTGGTCTTGTCGCCCGCAGCCTGGGCACGAATACGCATTGGATCAGCCATGTTCTTCTCCTTCTTTCAGATGACTTGTTTCAATCAACCGCCGCAGCCACCCAGGGTGACCTTGACTTCCTTCTTGGCGTAGAAGGCCTTGCCATCATTGGTAATGGCCACCGCATAGACGTCGGAGGACTGACCCAGCTTGGCGCGGGTCAGGAAGTTGGCTTCCAGCGCATCGCTGACGGCAAACGATGCCACCAGCGTGTTGGGGTTCTTCTCCACCAGCACCAGCATCTGCTTCACATTGGGCAAAGTGGTCGCGGCCCCCAGGGGCACGACGGCACCGTTTTCGGCGATATCGGGCGCGGTCAAGGTCACATCCTTGCTCTCTGCAGGAGCCGAGGCTCCCAGCGCCTTGAGCACATCGGCCATGGTCTTGGCATCGAAAGCTGCCTTGTTATAGGAAGCATGGGCCATTTGGGGCAGCATGCCTGCGGCCATCAGCATGCCGAGTACGGCTGCACTGTTCTTGAGGGCGTCTCTGCGTTTCATCTTTGTCTCCTTTTCATGGGTTCACAGTCGTATTGCGTTGTATCTCGTTCTATGGCACTGGTCTGGGTGCCTCTCAGGGCTTGGCTCCAGCCGCCAGCCACTGGGCAATCAGCTTGGCATCCGCATCACTGAGGTTGGGCTGGGGCGGCATGGGTGTCGATCCCCAGACACCCGAGCCTCCGGCCTTGACCTTGCCCGCCAGGTAATCAACCTGACCGGCATGCTTTTTGCCAATTTCACTGAACGCCGGGCCGATGAGTTTTTGCTCCATGCCGTGGCAGGCCATGCAGGCGTTTTTCTCCAGCAATGCGGTCGGCGCGGCTAGCGCAGCTGCACCGGCCTTTTTCTCTGCAGCGGGCTTGGCTGCCTTGCTGGCCCCGCCATCGGTTTCAATGCCACGCTGCGCGCCTACCAGCCGGTTTTGCTGGGCCAGATTGCCGTGGTTGTTGCTCGCATGCTCGGGCAGCGCCGACCGCACCTTGGGCGCCGGGCCGCAGTTGCTCATGCAGGCAGCAGCCTGTACATCGGGCTTGGCACTCTTGCTGAACTCATTACCGGGCCACAGCGCATGCTGCGTCGTCATGCCGTTGCGGTTGGGCAGCTTTTGCTGCACCTCGGCAATGTTCTTGTCGCTGAGCGTGAAGTCCTCGGGAATGACACCGCCCAGGTTGAGCAGATAGGCGGTGACGGCATACACCTCTTCGGTGGACAGCGACTTGGGCGCATTCCAGGGCATGGCACGGTTGATGTAGTCCCACAGCGTGGACACCGTCGCCACCTTCATCATCGTGGTGCGCCCGGGAAAGGCCGGATCCTTGAGCCGCGCCGCGTGACCGGTCTTGATGTCATCAGCCGTGGTGCCGCCCACCAACGGGCTGAAGAACTCATTGGACTCTGCAAACACACCGTGGCAGGATGCACATTTGGCCTCCCACACATCCATGCCCTTTTGCACCGAGCCAGAGCCTGCAGGCAGGCCCTTGAAGTCCGGGCGCACGTCGATATCCCAGGCCAACACCTCTTTGCCAGTGGCATTGCGGCCCACTCCGGGGTAGCGCTCTTCGGCAGATTTGTTCTGGGCCGCAGCAGACACTGCGACCGCCCCCATGGCGGCCAGCGCCAGCCAGGCCAGTGGTTTACGCAAGCTGAACATTGGCGACCTCCCCATTGGCCCGCACCGCCCACGACTGGATGGCATTGTTGTGATAGATGGAGCGCGCACCGCGGACGGCGCGCAGTTGCTGGTAGGTCGGCTGTACATAGCCGGTCTCGTCTGTCGCACGGCTCTGGATGATGCATTCCTCGCCATTCCAGACCCAGTCCAGATTGAAGCGCGTCAAACATTTGCTCAACACCGGACCTTCGAGTCGAGCCGTGCGCCAGTTGCGCCCGCCGTCCACACTCACGTCCACGCGCTTGACCTTGCCGCGCCCCGACCAGGCCAGCCCCGTGATGTTGTAGAAACCCTTGTCCAGCAGCATCTGACCGCCGGACGGCGTGGTCACCACGCTTTTGCATTCCTGAATGCTGGTGTACTGGCGGTGCTGCCCGTCAGGCATCAGGTCGACATAGTGGATGGCCTCGTCCTTGGCGGCATAAGGCATGTCGCCCACCTCGATACGGCGCAGGTATTTCACCCAGCTCACGCCCTGCACACCGGGCACCACCAGACGCAGCGGGTAGCCCTGCTCGGGCCGCAGCATCTCGCCGTTCTGGCCGTAGGCCACCAGCACTTCGCCGGAGGTAATCAGCTCCATGGGAATGGTGCGGGTCATGGACGAGCCGTCCGCCCCTTCGGCCAGAATGAATTTGCCTTTCTTGAGATCGGCCCCGGCCATCTCCAGCAAGGTGATCAGCGGCACGCCCGTGAACTCGCTGCAGGAAATCATGCCGTGCGTGTACTGCACCGTGGGCACGGCCACATTGCCCCATTCCATGCCGGTATTGGCACCGCACTCGATGAAGTGAAAGCGCGACACCGAAGGCAGCCGCATGATTTCATCCATGGTGAAGACCTTGGGGTTCTTCACCAGTCCATTGATCATCAGGCGGTGCTTGGAAGGATCGATATCCCACCAGCCCTGATGGTGGCGCTCGAAGTGTAGGCCGCTGGGCGTGACGATGCCAAACAGCGACTGCAGCGGAGCAAAAGACACCGAGGCCTGCTTGGTCTGCGTCAGGCCCGGGCTCTGGCGGCGCTGCACATTGGCCTCGTATTTGGAGGGCTTGCCATAGCCATCGGTCACCACGGGCTGACCCAGGCCCTTGCTGTGCGCGGGCAGCTCCAGGATGTTCGGATCCCCATCGCCTGAAACTGCCTGCTGGGCCTGCGCACTCACGGCTGAAGCAGCGGCAGCCGTGCCTGCTGCAGCCGCAAAAGCGCCGCGAATAAAGTCACGGCGGCCGGCCTTGGCCTCGGCAAACACCGTGCCCACCTCATCCGGCTTGACAAAATTTTCCGGTGCCTTGCGCACCCTGCCCATCAACTGGCTTTGCATAAGCTCTCTCTTTGATAGCTAGCAGCGCTTATCCAATAAGCGCTACAGGCCAATTTCACTTGGAACCTTTGAGAATCCAGGCAGCCAGCGCACTGGCGTCAGCGTCGCTGAGTGCCGCCTGAGCCGGCATGGGTACAGGCCCCCATTTGCCGGAGCCGCCCGCCTTGATGCTTTTGGCCAGATAGGCCTGGGCATCCGACTGAGAGGCATATTTCTTGGCCACGTCCTGAAACGCCGGCCCCACCAGTTTCTTGTCCGTCGCATGGCAGGCCAGGCAGGCATTTTTCTGTGCCAGCGCCTGATCTGCCTGCGCCAGCGCAGGAGCCATCAGCCCCAGCAGCACTACCGCCCCACCCAGCCAAGATGCAGTTTTCATGCGATTGCCTCCTTATATTTATATATAAGCATGTTGTTATTTAAAGTATGCAACAGGACGTTGAAATCAGGCTTCCACGCTAACCCTCGTTATTCCAAATTAGAACAGCGGGTTCAATCCGTCCATGCTCCGCTTCAGCGCCGCAGCACTGCCGCCTGGGCCGTCTTCACGCGCTCCTCCAGATAAGCGCCATAGAAGTCAGGAATGGAGCTGCCACTCAAACGCTCTGCCACCTCTTTCCCGCCAGCGCCATAGAACAGCACGGTAGGAGCAACGTCTATACCCAGTAGCTTGACCATCTCGCCATGCGTGGTCGCCGCTCCACCCCAGCCTTGCAGAGGCTGACTCGAGAGGAAATGAATCTGGGTCACAAACGCCCCAGCCTCGCGCAATGGCAGCAGATGATGCTCTCGCACAATCTTGCAAAACGGGCAGCCACGCAGGGTCGCCATCACCACCAGCGGCTGCTTGCCTGCCAGCGCTGCCGTCAGATCACGCGGCAGACTCTGGCTGGTCGGCAGCAAACGCTCCGATGCATCGAGCGCCGCCCATGCCGGCGCAGCGCCAGCCAGCAAGGCCTGCAGCATCCATCGCCTGCGGCTTTGAAATGAGGAAAGCAAGAACGAATGTGATGACGGGCGCAGCTTGCTCACGGCTTTTCCTGCTCCATCAGCAAGAACGTGTTGTAGGCATTCATGCGATTGGCTTCCTTGAACAGCGGATAGCCAGAAAACCTCGACCAGTCGGTCGCCTGATAGGCCTCTTCAAACGGATCCAGATTGGCGGCGGCCTGGCCCATGGCCTCGCGCAAAAAGTGCAGGTAGTCGCGCGTCAGCTGCATGTCCTGGCGGGGCTGCTCGGATGCCGGCCCATGCCCCGGCACCATGACCTTGACGGGCAGCTTGAGCAACTCATCCAGCGCACTGATCCAGTGGCGGCTGTCCGCCTGCCCGACGAAGGGAATGCGGTTTCGAAACACCACATCGCCAATAAAGAGCACGCCGCTTTGCGGCAGAAAAATGGCCGTGTCTTCCGGCGTATGCGATGGGCCCATGTGCTGCAGCACAAAGTCCACGCCACCAACTGTCAGCTGCGTGTTGTCATTCGACACCCATTGCTGCGCGGGCACCATGCGCGTGCTCTCATTCACCCAGGGGGTCAGATCCTTGCGCGAGGCCTCCAGCCGCAGATGTGCCGTTTCGGAGTTGATGTACTCACGCGCCTGCGCATGGGCCACGATTTTGGCGCCCAGTGCCTCAAATACCTGCAGGCCATAGATGTGGTCTGCATGGTAGTGCGTCAGCAGCACATGGCTGATGGGCTTGGGCGTGATGGTGCGAATCTTCTGCACCAGCTCCTCGGCCAGAGCGGGCGAGCCCAGTGCATCGATCACCACCACGCTGTCGCCGGTGACCACAAATCCCGCATTGGAGATGAAGTTGCGATTGGCAGGACTGCCCAGTGCCGATGCACCTTGCACAAAATAGACGTTTTCAGCCACTTTCTGCAGCTCCATCACTGGCTCCCGCGCTGCCTGGCCCGTTTTGGCCGCTTGACCCAAGGGCGCGGCCTCATGCGCCCAAACGGTTCCTGCCAGCCCCGCCATCAGCATGGCCACCGCGCCCCAGCGTCTGCCTGTCTGCCCTGGTCTTGAGCGTCCTGTCATCATTGTTGTCTCCGTTGATGGGCAGCATCTGGGTGCACTGGCCGCAGCACGAACCACACCACTAAGCGCTTGCCCTATTTCTGAATGTTTGCACCCTTACTAATATAAGCAAGTGGCAATATTTAACCAGCGGCATCTTCCCTGATGCCCACAGACATACACCACCGGAGACCCTCATGAAGCGCCCTCTTCTTGCCCTCAGCTTTGCCTTGTTCACCGCCATCGCCGCCGCACAGGACGTCAAAGTGGTCTATCACGTCAACACCGGCGTGGAGACCGCAGCCGCCATCCTCAGCAACATCACCAACGAGCTCAATGCCTCGCCCACCGACAAGATCGTGGTGGTCACGCACGGGCCGGGCATCGACTTCTTGCTGAGCAATGCCAAGGACAGCAAGGGCCGCGAGTTCAGCGGCCAGGTCAGCGCCCTGGCCGGGCGCGGTGTGGAGTTCAAGGTCTGCAACAACACGCTGCAAACACGCAAGCTCGATGCATCCAGCCTGCTGATGGAGACATCGGTCATCCCCTCGGGCGTGGCCGAAGTGGCGCGATTGCAGGCCAAGGAGGGCTTTGTCTACCTCAAGCCTTGAACAAAAAAACCTCGTGCAGCAGACATGAAAAAGGCGCCTCAGGCGCCTTTTTTGTCGGTGTCAGCTCATCAGTTCTGCTCAATGGCAATCTGCACGCAGATCGTGCGGCACATGTGCACCACCTTTTCGTTGGCAATGAAGTAGTAGATGCTGACGCCCTCACGCCTGCGCCCCAGAATGCCGGACTGGTAGAGCGTGTTCAGGTGCTGGGACATATTGGGCTGGGTGGTGTCTATCGACGCCAGCAGCTCGGAGACATTCTTTTCTCCATTGCACAGCGCACTGATGATCTTCAGGCGCATGGGCGCGGCCATGGCCTTGAACAGCTCGGCTGCGCTTTCAAAAACGCTGTCATCCTCAAGATCCGACGATTCCATGAAACACTCCTGAGCACCGGCCTCGGCCATCAACCTTCAAACATGGGTTGCGCGCCAGGGTGCATGGGCCGAGTTTATCGGATGCTCCGTCTCCAGCAGAGCGACTCGGGCGAGCCATGGCATCGACCTGTACCCACATCAAAAACAAGAGCACGTAGCGCTCGTCCATCAATGAATTCAGATACTTTTCATGCTGAAATCATTGAGCACCAAGCGCTTTCAGCTCTCAAAACCATTGGTCGTTTGCCAGTCCAGTGCCCAGGCCCCGCTTTGCACGTTCTGCAGCCACAGGCAGCAGCTCAGGGTCTTGGCATCCGTCACCTGGCCGGTACGCACGCCCTCGAGCAACTCGGCAGGCGTCATGCTGCAGACATCGAGAAACTCATCGGCATCGAGATGGCGCTCGCCCGCAGTCAGGCCACGCGCAAAGAACACGTGAATCACCTCGTCGGAATAACCAATGGCCAGATGCATGGGGCCGGCATAGGCCCATTCACGCGCGCTGTAGCCGGTTTCCTCCAGCAGCTCACGCTGGGCGCAGAGCAGCGGCGACTCGCCCGCATCCAGCTTGCCTGCGGGAAACTCCGTCATCACCTGCCCCACGGGGTAGCGAAACTGGCGCTCCAGCAGCACACGTCCATCGTCAAGCAGGCCGATCACCACCACGGCGCCAGGGTGGAGCACATACTCACGCGTGGCTTGCCCGCCATGGGGCAGGCGCACGGTATCGAGCTTCACGGTCAAAAAGCTGCCTTGGTGTACCAGCTCGCTCTTGATGGGGTGCTCAATCAAATGGGCTTCTTTGTCTTGCTGTGTCAGCTCACTCGTCTTTCACTCGCGCCGTAGTGACAGCGCCATTCGCTGCATGGGCTTAATCTTCGCAGAAGCTGGCTTCTGTTTTATGCATCACATGACCTCTCTCACCCACACCCCGCCGCCTGAGATACAGCGCCACCAGTTTGGCCGCGTGAGCGTGTTTCGCGGCGCCAAGGGCGGCAAATACCCGGACGGCAACCAGATCATGATTGCCGGCAGCGATACGCTGGCGGCGCTGGATACCCCCATCGTGGCCAACCACATCGGTGCCGAGTTCGACGCCGCTGAGCTGGTGGTGCTGGGCCATGTGCATGAAGACCATATGGCCGGTCTGCACCGCCTGCCGCAGGCTCAGGTCTTTGCACATCAGGCCGACTTGCCAGCACTGCAAAGCTGGGAGGGCTTGCTGGCCACGCTGGGCTGGGCCCATGGAGCGGTGGCCCAGCAGATACGGACCAAGCTGGAGGCAGAATTTTTCTACCGGCCCAGGCCCGATGCGCAAGGCTACGAAGACGGTGCTGTCTGGGAGCTGGGTCAGTCACGCATCCGCGCCATTCACATGCCCGGCCATACGGCCGGCCACAGCGTGCTGCTGGTCGAGCCCGAGGGCGTGGCCTTTATCGGCGATATCGATCTGACGGGCTTTGGCCCGTGTTACGGCGACGCCTGCTCCAGCCTTGCAGACTTTCGCCGCAGCCTGGAGCGACTGCCCGAGATCGATGCCAGGGTCTGGGTCACATCGCACCACAAAGGTATCTATACCGAACGAGAGACTTTTCTGCGCGGCCTTCGGCGCTTTGCGGCTGTCATCGATGAGCGAGAGGCTCGGATTCTGGACTGGCTGGCAGAGCAACCCATGACGCTTGCACAGATGGTGGCGCAGCGCCTGCTCTATCCACAAGGCTTCGACGCGCCCTGGGTTCAGGGTGCCGAGGCACGCAGCATCTCGCAGCACCTGCAAGAGCTGCTGACCGCTGGCCATATCCGGCAGGAATACGAGAGTTCAGGAGAAGCCATTTACCTTCGTTCTTGAACCTGGATGGGAACAAGCTTCTTCACAAAACCAAGGGTAAACACCATGTTTTCGAGATTAACTTCAGAGTTTCACTTTGACTGCAAGCTTGCCGCAAGCCTTGGCAATCATATTGAGGCTTGACAGTGCCAATCCGGTACAGACTGCCCCTAGAATTATTCCGTTTACGTAAACGTCAATGCAATATGCGGTCCTGATTTTGAGCTCTGGACAGCGCGCATGAAGTCGAGGGAAGCCCCTGCCATCAGCGGCAGACCACATCCCCAACAATCAAAGGCACAACCCAGACTCCGCACCCCGCAGAGTCTGCATTCAAGGAAACAGAGACGATGACCTACACAGCCCCCATCAAAGACATGTTGTTCGACATGGAGCATCTGGCCCAGATCGATCAAGTTGCCCAGATTCCCGGCTTTGAAGATGCTGGCCTGGAAACAGCACAGGCTGTGCTGGAAGAATGTGCCAAGCTCTGCGAAGGCGTGGTCGCGCCTCTGAACGTGCCCGGTGACGTCAACCCCTCCTCCTTCAAGGACGGCGTCGTCACCACCACCCCCGGTTTTGCCGATGCCTTCAAGCAATACGCCGAAGGCGGCTGGCAAGGCTTACAGCACCCCACCGACTTTGGCGGCCAGGGTCTGCCCAAAACCATTGGTGCCGCTTGCATTGAAATGCTCAACAGCGCCAATCTGAGCTTTGCCCTGTGCCCTCTGCTGACCGACGGCGCCATCGAGGCACTGCTCACGGCTGGCAGCGATGAGCTCAAATCCACTTATCTGGAAAAACTGGTCACTGGCGAGTGGACCGGCACCATGAACCTGACCGAACCACAGGCCGGCTCCGACCTGGCTCTGGTTCGCACCAAGGCTGAGCCACAGGGCGATGGCACGTACAAGGTGTTCGGCACCAAAATCTTCATCACCTATGGCGAGCACGACATGGCGGACAACATCGTCCATCTGGTGCTGGCCCGCGTGGCCGGTGCGCCCGAAGGTGTCAAGGGCATCAGCCTGTTCGTCGTGCCCAAGTTCCTGGTGAACCAAGACGGCTCTCTGGGTGAGCGCAACGATGTGCATTGCGTCAGCATCGAGCACAAGATGGGCATCAAGGCCTCGCCCACCGCAGTGCTGCAGTTTGGCGACAACGGCGGTGCCATTGGCTACCTTGTGGGCGAGGAAAACCGCGGTCTTGAATACATGTTCATCATGATGAACGCCGCCCGCTATGCCGTCGGCGTTCAAGGTCTGGCTGTGGCCGAGCGTTCCTACCAGCACGCTGTAGCCTATGCCAAGGAGCGTGTACAAAGCCGCCCTGTCGATGGTTCCGTCAAAACCAGCGCCACCATCATTCACCACCCCGATGTGCGCCGCATGCTCATGACCATGCGCGCCAGCAACGAGGGCTGCCGTGCCATGGCCACCACAGCTGCTGCCGCCTACGATGCAGCCCACCACCACCCTGATCCAGCCGTGCGTCAGGCCAACCAGACTTTCTATGAGTTCATGGTTCCACTGGTCAAGGGCTACAGCACAGAAATGAGCCTGGAGGTCACCAGCCTCGGCGTGCAGGTGCACGGCGGCATGGGCTTTATCGAGGAAACCGGTGCCGCCCAGTACTACCGCGATGCCAAGATTCTGACCATCTACGAAGGCACGACCGCCATTCAGGCCAACGACCTGGTGGGCCGCAAGACTGCGCGAGATGGCGGCCAGACTGCCAAGGCCATTGCCGCCCAGATCGAAAAGACCGAAGCCGAGCTGAACACCAGCGGCACCGACACAGCCAAGGCAATCGCTGCCAGCCTGAGCTTGGCTCGCCAAGCCTTTGTGAAGGTCGTGGACTTTATGGTGGCCAATGCCAAAGCCACCCCTAACGCTGCATATGCAGGCAGCGTCCCTTATCTGATGCTCACCGGCAATCTGGTTGCCGGCTGGCAAATGGGCCGCTCTGCCCTGGCAGCCCAAGCACAACTGAATCTGGGTCAGGATGCTGCTTTCATGCAGGCCAAGCTCACCACAGCCAAGTTCTACGCCGAGCACATTCTGGCTCGTGTCCCCGGGCAGGCTGATGCTGTTCTCCACGGCGCAGACAGCGTGATGGAACTGCCCATGGATATGTTCTGATAGCGCCAAAGGCTTAGAGACAGTGCCGTTGGCCTGGCAATAAAACGAATCTGATCAGGCCTTTAAGACCTAAAAACAATGGGCTCATGCGAGCCCATTGTTGATCTACCAATACCTATCGCACCACCGCGAGATACTCCCGCCATCATGCGTGGAAAACTTCAAATCTCAAGACCCTTGAGATGAAGCCTAGATCATTACAGAGTCCTTATCTTGCATCCCCCTTCATGCAAGCGTTCGTATTCCCGGCTCGCGATTCCAAAAGCGGGTTTGGGCAGCCTTGATAAAGGCCTCTATCTCTGATGGATCTATTACGCCAGCGTCTGGATTAACCCCTCCTGCCGTCAAGATGGCTTGTGTCCCCTTGCATGCCGCAATGGCCTTCAAGTGCCCGAAGGCATCGCGAAACCAGTTCTGAGCAACCGCATCTTTGGAGAGCCTCTTTCCTGATTCAAGCGGAATGATGGAAGCTACGGCATCGAACTGAGCAGAAGGCGAGCCCGCCAGTTGCCCATCTACGTGGATCGTCTTGCCATTGCTTAGCTTGATGCCGTCAATTCGCGGAGCAATGATCTTGACGGTGGCTTTCTCCGCTTCGAGAGCTTTACGCAGGGCTGCTACAGACTCGGCATTCGAGCCTTCATCGACCAAGATGGCAATACACCGCCCTTCCAGTGTCAGCTTCATGCGGTCAATGATTCGTGTCGCGGGACTCAGATCCAGGTCGGTCACGGGAACCGCAGGGGTTGCGGCATCAGGCGCAGGCGACAGGCCCAAGCCTGCGGCAACCCTCTGGCCCAGCTTCTCATCAATCACGCGCAAATGGCTGACCATTGCACTGCGTACATGCGGTGTTTGCACTTTGGATAGCTCAAACACCAGTGCGATCGCAATGTGTGACTGCTCCACCTCGCTTTGGCTACGATAGAACATTCGCGCCTGGCTGTAGTGATCAGCAAATGACTCAGGCCGAACTCGCCCTTTGCTACCATTCGCCATTTCCGCAAATGCATGGGTTCCTTGAGCGACAGATGCTCTCGGACTATCGGACTGCAAGCTTGACGGCTCGTACGCCACTCTCCCTTTAGGCACCTGCATCTGCATATGTCCGTCGCGCTGATGATGTGCGAAAGGACATTTGGGAGCATTGATCGGAATTTGCGCGAAATTTGGCCCTCCCAAACGCGAGAGCTGGGTATCCAGATAGGAGAAGAGACGCCCTTGCAGCAATGGGTCGTTCGAAAAATCGATGCCCGGCGGCACATTGGCGGGACAAAATGCGACCTGCTCTGTTTCTGCAAAGAAGTTATCTGGCCACCTGTCCAGCACAAAGCGCCCGATCTTGCGCAGCGGAATCACCTCTTCTGGGATGATTTTTGTGGGGTCAAGATGGTCATAAGGCAGAGCGTTGGCCTGCTCTTGCGTGAATAGCTGCACGGAAAGCTCCCAAGCGGGCTTTTGCCCCGCCTCCAGAGCTTCGAACAAGTCGCGACGATGGTAGTCATTGTCAGCGGCCTGCAACTGCGCTGCTTCATCCCAGATGTTGGACTGAATGCCCAACTCGGGCCGCCAGTGAAATTTGACAAAGGTGCTCTCGCCCTTTGCATTGATGAGACGATAGCTGTGGACTCCAAAGCCTTCAATGGTTCGCAGACTTCGAGGAATCGTTCGATCGCTCATGATCCACATGACCATATGCATCGACTCTGGCATCAATGAAATGAAGTCCCAGAATGTGTCATGCGCGGTTGCTGCCTGAGGGAACCCTCGATCAGGCTCCATTTTGACGGCATGTACCAGGTCGGGGAACTTCATTGCATCCTGGATGAAGAATACCGGCACGTTGTTTCCAACAAGGTCCCAGTTACCCTCCTCGGTGTAAAACTTGATGGCAAACCCCCGAACGTCTCGGGGGGTATCAACGGATCCTGCGCCCCCTGCCACGGTAGAAAAGCGCACAAAGATCGGAACCTTCTTCCCTTTTTCCGTCAGCACCTTGGCCTTAGTGAATTTGGCAAGCGAATCGCTCAACTCGAAATAGCCGTGTGCCCCGGTTCCGCGGGCATGCACGATTCGCTCAGGAATACGCTCGTGATCAAAGTGTGTGATCTTCTCGCGAAGAACGAAGTCTTCAAGCAGCCCTGGACCTCTCTCGTATGCCTTGAGAGAGTTTTGGTTGTCCGAAATCGCAATGCCCTGCTGGGTCGTCATCACAGGAGGCTCTATGCCGTTTTGTGTGGAAACGCTTCGCGTCATGTCGGCATGGCTGGCGCGAACGGACTGGCCGGCAGGTGCTTGAGCTTGGACATGCGCAGGTAGGCGATGGCGATGAAGTTCTGGCTCGTCCTGAAGCCGCGCGCGGCGCGCTTGGCCTGCTGCAGCAGCCCGTTCATCGCCTCGACGAAGGCGTTGCTGCGGTGATCGACCATGCCGCGCACCACCGCGTCGAACCGCTCCTTGAGCGTGGCGGCCAGCTTCTTGAACGGCTCGAGCCGACAGCGCCGCGCCCAGCTCAGCCAGGCCCTGAGGTCGGATGCGGCCTGTTCGATGCTGTTGTGCGCTGTGGCCCGTGCGTACACCGCGCGCAGCGCCATCTTCAGCCGCCACGCCCGCGCGCTCTTGAGCGTCGAGCGCTGCAGCCAGTGCATGGCATCGAGCTGGCGGGCGCTCCAGGTGCTGGGGTTGCGCCGCATGCCCCACAGCAGCTGCCTGAGCGTCTTGCGGCCGCCAGCGCCCAGCGCGGCTCGCACCGCCTGCGCGTCGGTGGCCATCTCCGCGCGGCGCACCTGGTCCATCGCATCGATGGCCATCGAGACGACGTGAAAGCGGTCGTAGCTGATCTGCGCCTCGGGCAGCGCCAGCGCCACGCCCTTGGCGTAGGCTGCGCTCATGTCCATGCACACGTGCCGCACCTGGGCGGGATCGCCGCCATGGGCCTTCAGATCCTCGGCGAACTCCACCACCGTGCGGTGCTCGCGCCCCTCGGTGGCGAACAGCAGCCGCTTGCGATCCAGGTCGTGCACGACGGTGATGTAGTGCTGCCCGCGCCGCAGGCTGGTCTCGTCGATGCCCACCGTGCGCACGCCGGCGAAGTCTTCCAGCGCACGCGCCTGCGCGACGTAGAACTCGATGCGCCGCCACAGCCGCTTGTCCTTGCAGCGCAGCAACTCGGCGGCCTGGCGCACCGGCAGGTCCAGGCACAAGGTCAGCGCCAGCGCTTCGAACGCCGCGGTGAAGCCCGAGCCCGGACGCGCCCAGGGCACGGCCACCTGCGTGGTCTTGCCGCAGGCACCGCAGGCCACGCGCGGCACGTCGCAGTGCAGCCAGGCCTCGAACTGGAAGAAGTCCAGGTGCCGCCAGGATCGGCGCAGCCGGTCGTGCACCGGTTGCGTGGCCGCACCGCATGCCGGGCAGGCGAGCCTGCTGGTGTGGCAGCCGATCTCGAAGTCGATACGCCGCTTGGCGGTGTCGAGCCTGACGTCATCGACGACCCACGGCGGCTGCAAGCCCAGCGCGCTGGTGAACAGAGCTTCTACGGCAATGCCCATGGACTCATCCTCCTGATCAAACACGCCTCGTGGACATGTGCACAGGCCGGCCAGCGGCCTGCACACATGCCCACCGGGCTCAACAACCAGGGGAGCATTGTGAGTGTTGTGTTCCACACGAAATGACGAAGGACCTCACAGGATGGCCATCACCTGCTTGCTGCTGCAATTCCCCTCCGCTACCTCGTTGCTGATGCGTTGTTGTCTTCGGCTGGCTTTTAGGCATGAGATTTCCTTTGTAAAAGAAATGCGTGCTTTAACGCTCTGAAGATGAAATCCACGCAATGGCGGGTGCGTTAAAACTTACATTGCAAAGCCGCATGGAATACATACGGAAGTTAAGAAGAAAAATCAGGCAGGAGTCTTGAGGTGCCACTTACCTGAACCTAAAAATTAAGATCCTGTTTCCTGCACATAGGCGCGATTGGCACGCTCCCATGCCGCTTTCACAGCAGGCTCCGCTTTTTCCCATTTGAGTTTGCCGTCAGCGTGCTCTGCATCCCAACGACGAGCCCACTCCGCTCGGGTTGTATCCCAGTCCGTTCCTGCAAATCGTGCTTCATATCCGGCCCGATAGGCAGGCCCGTATTCGTCGTATGTGTATTCAGAGAGGTAGTACGGCTCACCTATATGAGCCTCACGCCAGTAAGCGTCATGCTCTGTAGGGTTCGCAACCTCTGCAGCCTCTTTACCCGCAAAGCCACCAATGACGGCACCCACAACCGTACCAACAGCTACACCTATTGGTCCACCGACAAGACCTGCAGCAGCGCCAGCAATTGCCCCTCCTGTTGCCCCTAAGCCAGTGCCAACAGGGTGAGCTCCTGGCTCTCCTGTTGTAATGGGATCAGGATTCAACTTGTCTTTTGGATCGCTCATATCAACTCCTTTCCGTGTCAAAGACGCCAAGGCGACGGAATAGCCATGGTCCGGCGCGCATGGAATCGATGCTGTAGGAGCGTCCCTAACATCCATGACCTCAGATAACGAGTACCCTGCCTGAGAGGCGCATCCAGCTCGAAAAACTGCCCTCTTCCCTTGATAGAAGTAACCTCCGCTGCAGATCAATGCATGCCTGATTTGGATCATTTGCGCAGAAGGCAACGCTTAGTTCAACCGAAATTTTCGACTATGTGGACGACAGGATTCTGTAAAAGTGCTTGTTTATCGCCTAGCCACACATCAAAAATTTTTTGACCAATGCAGCGAATTTTCGAAGCGAATTCCCCACGCCACTTACTTGTGTCATCCGTTACTTTGAGTAAAAGCATTTAGCCCCAATCGGTGTTTGGCTTAAGTTCAAGAGCGATTTGTACAAGGAGAGGGAGAAATGCCAAACGCAGGCAAGCTTGCGCCATTCGATCTGCGTCTTCATGACTGGCTGAGCAAGGTTGAGGCTGCGCAGCCCTGCCATAGCCAGCAGGATGCTCACGATCTCATCATGAATTTATGGGCAGAAACAAATTTTGAAGGAGGAGCACCTGAGGAGTTTGTGTACGCGTTGCGAAGGAGAAGACTTTGCGCAGAGCATGGTTGGCAGGGCCTGGGCGCAGACGTCGCCTTTGCAGAAATCACAGCAAGCATCACTGTTCGGGTGTATCTGCACATTGATGGAAGTGTTGTCATTCAATCTGTTGAAGAAGATGCTCCACAAATTCTTGGCGTCCTACCCGCTGCACTTCAAGATCAGCTAGTACGACACGGCAATGCAGTCCAATAAAAATGCCCGCTGGAGCGGGCAAATTTCAGGGTCCTCTCAGGCAGTCCTGCAGCATCTACAGTCAATGCATTTGAATACTTGGCGATGGCTTTGATTCCTCACCTAGTTGCCGTTTATTGCATTTGCTCTGTTGCTGGTCAAAGTTAGGACTCTTGATAGGTTGCCCCATCTGCAGCGGCCAGTAGAGACTTCGATATTGCTTGCTCATCCAAGAACCGCAAGCATCTTGGTGATCTATGGCTGCTCGGTCAAAGTCTATTTTGACTGTTGCTGCTTCGGATCTTGCTGCTGCCCTGGTTGCTGCTGGTTTGGGGCTTGCTGCTGTTGCTGCTTTTTTTGTTGATCTGTGGATCCCTGGCCCTGTTGGTTCACATTGTTCTGTTGGTTGTTTTGCTGTTGCATAGCTCTACTCCTTCAGTTGAGGTGAACAGCAAGCGGTTGCTTGCTGTGCTTTAAGGATGAGCTCTCACAAAAAACCACTTTGTAGGAAGTCATAGACCAACCCTGTCTTTTGTAACGCTTGCCATCTCTGATGCAGGTCTGCCATTTACTTGCTCCAGAGGCGGCGTTAAGGTGGCCAGAAGGACGCAAGGAGATAGCTCATGACTGCAACCGGACCTGACGCCCCTAATTTGCCACCGCTTGAAGATCCAAGCCAAGCACCGGGTACTCGAGCAAAGCCTCAGCCCATTGATCCTCCTCGCGAGGAACCTCCAATCAAACTACCACCTGAGCCAGCGCCTCAACCATGAGAGGAGTCTTCAAATGCCACGAGGTGATAAGTCCAAATACACGGACAAGCAAAAGCGGCAAGCAGCTCATATTGAGGAGAGCTACGAAAAGCGTGGCGTGAGCGAAAAGAAGGCCCAAGAAATAGCTTGGGCTACAGTCAACAAGGAATCCGGTGGTGGCAAAAAATCTGGCTCAGGCAAAGCTGGCACCAAGTCAAAGCAGTAGCAAGGTGATGTCATTCATCGCCTAGAACCTCAGGCATTCCTTTGGCAAACTCGCATTTCATTAAACGATTTGCGCCTTGGATTCTTAACTCACCGTTTAGTGGATGATCGCTTGGCAAGCTGCGGCACAGTTTCTGCATGCACTCGCGCACGCCTGGCAATGATCATGTGAGTGTCGGCCACATTCATTGGCACAGGCCAAGCAGATCTCGCTGCACAGACGACATATTTGTTTGGCTATCTCGCTATCACGAGCCATCGCAGATGCAGCCAGACGACAGATGGCTGCGCAGTCCGCATCAAGCATGATGCAGCGCTCCATCATCCGCACATCACTTTTTTCAGGCAAGCTGCAAAGCAGGCGTCGCAGGCAGCAGCACATGTGTTGCACTCTTCGATGCAGGAAGAATAGGTGTTGGTTGCAGTCAAAGCTATCTCCTTTCATTGTAAGCGCCAATTTCTACCCCCAGTGAGGCCTTGGTTCCGAATATTTCGCGTTTACAAGCGGCAGCCTTCAAACTTGTTCACTCAATCAATCCTTGCTCAGACAGGACCAAGACGGTATTGATAAAACGAGACGTCGAGTTCTCGTAGAGCACCGCCAATCGATCAACGAAATTACCAAGTCAGCTAGCAATACCAGACAATCAGGTGCATGTCAGGTGCTTCTCTCATTGCAAGCCATATGAATGTTCCATACGGACCCATCGTGAGTTCGTCGGATGTGATTGCATCGTTTTGCAATGGTCGCTTAAGTGCAAAAAATGAACTGACGAACGGAGTTTTAACTCCTTTTTTTAACGAAATTGAGCCTAGTTTGATCTTGCGTTGCGCGCACGAGGTCAACGCATCTTTGGATATGGTCAACAGCCTGTATGCGCACACATTAAGCTTAGGTTTTATGCGATCTCCCGAATGGGAAAAGGCCGCGGCCCTTCTTCAAGGACAGCTTTAGGCTGGTTGCGATCGTTGATCAGCAGTGGTTGGACTTGCGCAATCGACACACAAGAGACATTCATCGCGAGTGGTTACCGGACAGTTCCGGCTCGCTCCTAGCGGCCATGACACCTTTTGAATTTTGCGCCACTACCGCACAGACACGGATCATTTCGCCCCGGTTTTTTGCTCTTCCCAAGGGGTGGTACGTTTTCCGGCTGCTTGAGATTCACCGCCCGCGTTGGGTGAGCCATTCGGGCAGCGTCTTCGTAGATGGAGGCGTTTTCTTCCGTTCGCTCTGTTGGTATGCGAACCGCGAACGATTGCGCCTGGTGATAGGTGCCATCGGAACTAACCTCTGCAACGACGCCGACCACACTAGAAGCCTTAACGGCTAACGAAGCTGCACTGGCCTTCTCATTTACCTTTACCCAGTCAATTTGCTGGCCGTGTTGTTGTAGCCAGACAAAGAGCGGCTTTCCGTCCCCAGCCAGAACAAAGTAACGGGCGGGATATTGATTCAGGGTTTGGCGAAGGTCGGTGAGCATCTTGGCCAGATTTTTCCGGCCTTCCTCTCCTAGGTCACGGATATGGCTCTCCGCCGAAAGCCAACCGAGTGCTCGGGTTACGTCAAGAGCATCAAGCAGCTTCAGCACCTCTTCAGGGAAGTCCTGCGTCGGAAACGGCTTGCTCTCCCAGTCTTCACCCTCAAAGCTCCTATCAACGACGCCGCTCATGCCCTCCCAGATAAGCATGTTCACATTGCCCCCCTTCAACTGCTCGGCAATATCCTGATCGAAGCGGTTCTTCTTTAGGTACGCGCCAAGGTGGTCTAACTCGTCGAAAAGATGAGCCTGGCGCATTCTCGCCACGGCTTGCCGCACCTCCATGTAATGGGCGAACTCGCCGGGTGTGGGCAGGAGTCGCTTGAGTACAAAAAGGTCGTCAATGGACAGCGAAACGAAGGCATGCCTTCCAAGTAGCGGCTCAACCTGCGGCAGTTCCTTGCAGTACGCTGAAAAGGGCGAGAATGACTCAACCGTCAGCCCAATCGGCACCATCACTCGATAGTCGGAGCGGCGTACACGGCCGCACTCTTCGTATTTACCGTCCACCAGGCGGTAGAGGGACACTTCATCCGCTGAATTCAGGTAATTGAAGAAGCGCTCACACTGCCTATACGCTTTAAGCACCAAGTCCTGAACGGATTGGGCGTGGCGGCCGAAATCAAGCGCTGGCGAAGCTATGGTGGCGGCCGCACCGGCTTTGGCCTCGACTAAAAACAGCACGTCATCAATCAGGATGAGTGTGTCATTTTCGGACCACTGCTTACTGGCAGGATCCTTGTAGTAGATCTCCTGGAGAACTGTGGCGCCTGGAAGCTGAGCGGCCATAATGTCGGCGAAGGCAGCTTCGCTCATCGTCTTCTGACGATCCTCAAAGGTCTTCTTGTAGTCCGGTTTTCGCTGAAGCAGGTTGTAGAGAAGAGCACGATACCCTGCATCGCGGGCGAAACACGGATCGACGGCGTAGTAATCTGGCCCAAGCTGGATTAGAGGTTTCTTTCGGGCCGGTAGTGTCCGGTAGGGTGTCCCCGCAAAATCGCCCGCGGCGAAGAACTCGGTTTCTTCGCCTCGCTGGTACGCCAAGTCTGCTAGCAGCGTCGGTGGTAGCTTTGTGTGACGGCTCACGTTGGCGATGCCGCCCCGAAACATGTCCTCCACTGCCCATCCAGCGGCTTTCGCCTGTTCCGCATTCGCCGCAACCCATGCCTCCATAATCTCTTCCAGAGGCTTGTCCTGTGCCGCAGCGAAGGCCTGAGCTGCCTCCAACTGCGTCATCATCTCCATAGTGGCTTCGGCATGCCCAGAACGCGTGGCATCGGCCATGGCCTGGAAGCCTTCCGCGATATAGGCGGCGCCAACGCCATACACTTCTTCCAAAACTTCATTGTGAGGCGCCAGAACGTAGCGGTAGAACTCGCCTTCCAAAACTTGGTAGCGGTTCCCGCGCATCATGACCCAATTGGATTTCGCGCGAAATTCAATGTCGGCAGTGTTGGGACCGAAGATTCCATCTTTGGTATCAGCAGACGTGGCCATGGCGAAAAACATGGCTTGCTCTCGCAGTTTGCGGCCAAGTTCAAACAGCTCTGCGCACTGGGCTTCGTCGAATGTCATGTTCGCAGGAGCAGCATCTGACGTGAGAACTGCGTGCACGTACTCCAGCAAGAACTGGTTTTCGTTAATCAGGTCATCCGGGGCGCCCGTTTGGCACTGCTCCTCTGCGGCGCTTTGGTCTGCCATCGCTTTCATCATGTGCTGTGCGTAGATATAGCCAAGCAAATCATGCGGAGGCATAGCGACGATCAGCTCGCGCATGCGGGCGGATGTGGCTTCCATGTCTTTCAATAGGGAAGCAGCGGCCTCTTTCCGTTTTTTATCGTCCATAACTACTTATGCCTGATGTTTCTGAATCTTTAAGTCCACCGAGAGGGGCAGAAGCCGGGAGGTACCAAACGCACACACTTGCTCGTAGAGTCGTAATTCGCCCAGCAAGCGCCGACGTGCGGACTTTCAGGGGTTGAGATCTCCCACACCCAGAGCCAGTAGTACGGCGTCGAAAGCCTTGTCGCACTCACCCGCCAACCACTTGAAGTGAGCGCGCAGCGTCCCGTGGGTGGATCGTGCTAGCCTTTCCTCTTTGTCCTTCTCTGTGACCGAACTGTGAGCCCGGAGCGTGCTCCGCAGTCCGTGCAGCCTTGAAAGCGACGCGAGCGTTGTCTTGGCCTGCTCCTCGGACACTCCTGTTGCAACCAGAATTGCCCCCAGAACCCGGAGCGACGCCCAGCTGGAATCAGCTTTTGCTCCCTTGTCTTCCAGGGCCTTGCGCAATGGCTTGAGTAGGAACCCCTCGACCACGAGTTGGTCAAGAGCCATGATCTCGTTGGCCCACTCGAACGTCGAATCAGTTGCCGGGTAACGGGTCGCATCGAGATGCTCGGGGCTCCGTGGTAGCCACCATGCGGGCGGTGCGTCGTTGAGCTTCCCGATCTTGTATTTCAAGAGGTGGAGCGGGTCATACTCTGAGCTGAACTTGCCCATGATGTCGTTTTCATGCGCGCGCCTCGAGATTGAGCCCTTTGGCCATTCGTTGAACGATTGCCAGTAGCGCTGCTCTTCAACCGGCAAGCGTGCAAGATCGCCTATATAGGCGTGCACCTGTCCTGCCTCATTGATGTCGTAGCCCTTCAGATGCCACGCGTTGCGACAGCTGATCGTGCGGTCATTGAGGGTGTACTTCTCGGGGTCAGACTTGAAACGATGCAGGACATCCGGTCGGAAGAAAGCGGGCGAGATCTCCCACGGAAGGCCCGATTCCTGAAAGTAGTTTGAGAGGAACTCCGGAGCGCAGGACGTCTCAACCTCTACGCAGTTCTTGCGATCAAAGATCTTAAAGGTCGCGTACTCGCGCTTGGCCGGGTTCGACTCTTCCTTCCACTCATCAATCAGCTGCTGCAGTGGTATGGCGGAGCGGACGATCATCCGGCCGTTCACGTAGCTGGCATTGGCGATGCCACCAACGTGATAGAAGAGATCTGGACTCCTTCGGTCAACTCGGTCGTGATCGCCCCCAGCCGTTGAAGCTGCCCGGGACAACGCGCGTGAAGTCGAACAGGAACACCAGCGCCATGTCCGCCAGCGTCATGTACGTGGAGAGATCTCTGGCGAGAATTGTGACGGCCGTGAGGCTTTCGCGGCCATTTCCGAGCTCGGCTCGCAGGACGCGGATCACGTCTTCGATGTCGCCGTGGTCATCGAGCCGGCAGTAGGCATTGCGCTCGGGTACGAAGTGTAGGTCGAGCGAATGCACCAGTTTCTGGTTCAACTCGATAGGACTCTCTCCCTTTTGCACGCCGTCGAACGATCGGCGGAAGATCAGCTTTTCGCCACCAGAGAGCGACTTGCCCGCGTGCCTCAGCGGCGGCTCAAGGTAGACCTTGTGCCCTTCACCGCCTCCGTAGCTCTTTTGGATTACCCAGCTCTCGTCAGTCTGGACAAAGCCGCGTATCAAGTCTTCCTGGTTTGCAGGTGTCACCTGCTTAGCGGGCGCGAGCACACCGTGTATCAGGACGGCCGGGCCACTCGCGTAGATGACGATTTCCTCACTCTGCGCATTCGCCTTGAGGAACGCGACCGAATCTTCTGCACCGACGAGCCAGTTGGCGGCTGTGCCAGCTGGAGCCTGCGCGAGGGCCTTTAGCGTCGCCATGTTGAATCGACGAGTCATATGGAAGCAGCCTTTGCAGTCAGGAGTACGGTGGGATTGCTTGATTTGACAGGCTCAAAGCAGGCCTGCGACCGTAAATAGCTCAGTCTTCAGCCAAAAATCCAACGTCGAAATCCTCACAAAGTGGGTCGACAATGGGTAGGGAGGGTGAATCATCCAGTAATAGATGTCCCTGCTGACGTAAAGCTCGATATAGCGTTCTGGCACGTTAACGGACTTTGGCCATCCGAGTAGCTCCAGCATCCGGGTTCGGTGCTGCTCCAAAAAGGCACCTCTGCGGAGCATCTTTCCGATCTGGCCCTTGTCGCCCTCCTTGCGCCCAAAGATCTTGTCGCGGATCCGGCGACCGTCCTTCATTGTGTAGAACGGTTGGTTGTACTTGCACTCGACCGCGACCATGAGATTGTGGTCGGGCCAATACGCAAGGACGTCGAAGTCGCCAACATCTTCGAATCCTTCAGTTCGAAACTTCCGGTAGAAGTCTATGCCCCGCGCGACATACGGGGTATGCCGGCGGAATATCTCTTCACTGCGGAATTCTAGCCGTCTCTCGATGCTGGCCTTCACCTGCCGAACAACGGGTTCGATGTTAGGCCAACCGAAATCGGCAGGGAGATATCCATCGCGCACCGAGGACATCCAATTGAACATGCAACGACTCGCCGCCTCCGCCCCCCAGCACAGCTCATTACCGACCTGCACCAGTGGCCGGATGGCGTATCGTTGAATACGCTTGCTGTGCTCCCAGTAGGGCACTTCCTCTTCTTGGACGTCCCGGCCAGCGAGCCGAAGAAGCCCCGTCTCTGAAAGGGTCAGGAAAGCCACAATGCGCTCTGCCTTCTCCTGTCCAATGTCCTTGATCTCGGAGGCAAGCGTCCCTGCCAGTTCGTCTGGACTGGCGCTGTAGGAAAGTGACGGCTCCTTGGCAAAACCTCGGTGCTGAGCTTGGGCCAACACGGATAGGGACGTGAGCAAGTCTGACAGGTTGAATCCAAGGTCGGTCTCAAAAGCGTGGTTGAAATCAGCTGACTCCAATAGAGCCTCCGACTCCCCCTCGACCACGTCCTGACGATTTTCACCCAGACCAAGTCGTGTCTTGGCGTACTCACGCGCGAACCGAATCTCCCGGTCATTAGAACCGTCGGAGTAGAAGACATCTGGGATGAACGAATCGTCGATGGTGATGCCTGCCACATCGACCCCGTTGTGGAGGACGTCACTGGCTCCTGCAAGCGTCATGAGCCAGTCAACTTTGCCTACCAGTTCGCGCAGTACATCGGGAGTGACTTCGCCGGGTCCAGTGGCCTGACTGCTGACTGCCTTTTCCAGCAGGTATCGATAGTGACGAGCTACAGTCCCGTATTGCTTGCGCGCCTCTTCGACAGCGTCAACTCGGTCGTAGTCCACCTCGTGAGACAGGCTCTGGCGGGCTCTTTCAATCCGTCCTCGCTCGGTAGCCAGAAGCGCATCGTGCTGTTCGATGCAAGCTCGAATCAGCTGAAGCCGGTCAAGCTGAGTGAGCCGCCCTTCGATGTGAAGCCTGAACTGGACGCAGGCCAGATCAATTTTCTCTTTGGCCTCCGAGAGCGCGTATCGGCCAGGTGCCAAGCCCAAGTCTCGGATTATCTCAGCGAGTTGCTTGCGAGCCAGTTTGTAGTCCGACATCCTGGAAATGATCACTAGTGGGTGGTCTGGAACGTCGACGTGCCGGATGGAGACTCGCAGTGTGTATCGGGCGAGCTCACCCGCCGCTGATAGAACCGCTCCCTCCAGCCCCTCAGGCAACGACATGCCAAGGGCGTCGTGGCTCTTGCGAATCGCCTCCGCAAGGCACCACACCTCGAAACTCCCGTTGGTAGCGTCGGTCAAGCCCGAGAGCACCGCGCGAACATCGATATCAAGGTGAATGACTGCAGTTCTGCCGAAGCTTCCTTCGGCAGCAGCTACAACAGAGCCTGCATTCTTAGCTGCGTCAGTGCCCGCTTCGTCATAGCCAACGATGGTGCTGGACGCGTTGCGCTTGCAGACGAACAGAACATGGTCCAGTTGAAACAGTGGCGCTGTGGCAAGAAGCCCTTGGCACCGGAATGCGCTGTCGGCGAGGATTTGAATGAACAGGTCGACCATTCGTCCGTCTTCTTGGTCTAAGTCGTCCTTGATTTCCAGCAATGCTTGAACTGTGCAATCACCGACGAGAGTGGAGTAGGCGATGACCTTGCGACCGCGCGAACTCATCTCGATGACGCCATCTGTCCCTGGACGCAATAGCCAGCTAGATGTTCGATCGGGAAAGACGCGAGGAGCCCTTGACCAGAACTCAGCGAGCATTTTGAACCTCCATGAGGTGCCCCAACTCGGATCAAGGCTGATCATCGTGGGCTCGACGGCGCCATCAACAAGAACCTCCTCGGTGTCCTTGAATGAAGCGAACAGATCGGCAGGACCCCGAGAGAAGGGAGACAAGGCCGAGCGCTGCACATCGCAAAAAGTCCAATAACGCTGCAGATCCTCCAGATCCGCTAGGCTATCGATGATGGTGATGAGATCCGCAAGTGGCAGGAGACGCAACGGTTCGTCAGGAAGGTTGAGGGGCCTTGCAGAGGTGGCCGCCAGCGTAGGCACAAGGATGATGTGGAGCTCGTCGGCTGATGGGCCGTTGACTCCGTCCTTTGAGAGCAGGACTTCCGGGCCTCCAACGATCTTGAAGCGAATATTCTTTGTCTGCCGGGCCTTGGCTAGAATGCTGGCGGCCACTGCCGATTGTTCGTCGAGCAACTCATGAGCGCAAGCGCAAATGAGATACACGCCTGTCGGCGCAGAGGTCACGCTGCTGATCTGGAGCTCTCTACATGTTTCGCCACCAAGAATCAACATCACCGGTCCAGGCAGCGTATTGTCAAAGCGCTCGAAGAAAAACTGGCCTAGCCTCCGGTGCACCTGAGGGCTAATACTTGGCATGTTTTTCTTTGCCCAGTGATCGATGACTGTCCCCGGGGCGCTTCGAACCGCCATCGGGTACCAGGTCCTAGCGACATTGACGCCCAAGAAGGGAACGGCATCGCCAGTGAATGCAGCATTGCCGAACGATTCCCACGTTAGCGGCGCCTGGTAGCCACCGACTACCCCATCGAGAGAAGTTCCCGCGCGCTGGTGCCAGGAGGCGCTTTGTTGACCGATGTTCTGTAGCACATCCCTGCACGAGACCCAGAAATTTTCTGAGGGAAGCTCTACGTGGCCAGGGGCCGCATCGATAACAGGGGGCTGCGCGAGATGTGGAATGGCTTCTATGATCAGTGCCTGTAGCGCGACGGCTAAGTCCATCTGGGCTAGGGCGTTGGGCACATCGGCGTAGGTGATTCGAAAGGCCTCTATGAAGTCCGGGACTCGCTCGATGCTGCTGCCGTAGAAGACCGGTACGAATCGGCCGCCGAGGCTCACCTTGGTCTGTCCCCAATCCGCCTCAGGAAAGAAGTCTTCAAGGGTAGGAAAGTGGGGCCAGACTGCATAAAGTGCTTCGGTGAACTCTTGGAAGTCCGCATAGCTCTCGATTCGTTTGCCGCCACGTCCTTCGGGCGGGGCGTCTAGGAACACGCACCATGCGAACGCATGTTTGACGTGGCTGCCGGCATTTGCCGGCCAGAGTTCGGAAACGCCAATCGCAAGCGCTACGTCTGAGGCGTCGTACTGGTTAAGGAGAGTTCGGGTCTGCCTCACTTGGACAAGGAAGGCGTCTTTCAGCTGTTTGCGTTCGCCAAGCTGGTCGTGCCAGTTCATCATCTGGCGGAGTAGGACATCAGGATCTCCCGTGCTCTGAGCAAGTCGGCGCTCACGCTTCTCTCTTGACTTTCTGCCCACAATACCTCCCCGATGTTCTTGAAGACTCACCTGCTGGCGAGTTCTGGCTCTTACGGCGTAGCGGAGACAATATTAGCGCAGCAGTGCATGCACAACGCTTGCTTGGAGTGAACGCTGGCAAAGATGCTTTGCACAATCACAGGGACTTCACCGGGGGGTAGAACTCCGATGGGCAATTTGCTTTGCTCGTCTGAGCTGGTATATGCGTAACCTACGACAACTGCACCTCAGCTATGCACTCCTAACTCGTCGGAGCGAACGACCGCTTGATGGCACTCAGCGTAAGTACGAACTGCGCCAGCGAAGTACAGCAACCGCTGCAGAGCAGCTGTACAACTACACGTACTGGGCAGTTCTGAAAGCTATGAGTAGTCAAGCAGCGAGGCGTGCTTGCAAATCGGCAACATCTAGCCCTGCCTTCACATTCCAAGGCATCATTTCTTCGAAATCTTTTTCGCTCTCCGCGTGCGGTAGCTTGTTGAGTACCTGCACTAGGTATTGGTACGGATCGAGCTTGTTCAAAATCGCAGACCTAGCCATTGAAAACCTTGCCGTCAGGTGCCGTTAGAAATTTCAACGCATGAGCACCAGCACGTGTGGGCTGATATTCGAACATGGCCAGTGGCTGTGCCGCATGCGAGCCACTGCAGTATTGCCACATGAAGGACTGCGACTGAGGAGTACGGCCTAGCTCTTTGAGAACCTGCAAAATAGTCTCATCAGCATAGATCACATCTTGGCGAAGCAATATCTCGCGGAAGCGCTCATAGAGCGGCGTCAAGCGATCAGCCAAGCTAATCATGAGATTAGCCATGGTTGTCCGGTTGATGGGCATGCCTGCCCGGTCATACATGTGGGTCAAGCGATGAAGAGGCAGTGCAAACTGGTATTTATTGACAACGATGTCTGCCAGCACTGACGAACTTCCGAAGCTGCTACCCGGGATCACTGATTTAGGGATGGGCGCTACAGCAAATTTATTGCAGCATCGGCATACATACTTTTTAGCGATGAAGCGCTTAACAACCAACTTGGCGGGGATGAGCTCCAGCCGTTCAGTGGATTCGTCGCCTACAAACTTCATCGGCTGGTTACAGCCAGAGCACTTTTGCTCAGCTTCGGCGAGGTCGCAGTTAACGTCTTGACGGGGTAAGTGCGCTGGCAGTGGCTTACGGCCAGCGTTGCTAGCCAACCGGGTTTTTTTGATAGGTGGTGTTTCAACCTCGTCGTTGGCCACCGCTTTGTCGGAATTCAACGGTTCAACCTGCTCTGAACTCGCGCCAAACTGCTCTTGGCGGAACCGAGCAACCTGCTCAGCCAGCAGACGGTTTGATTCCTGCAGCTTCAGGATTTCTTGCTGAGCCACGGAAAGTTGAAACCCCTGCTGGGCAGCTTCGTGCACCTTCTGCTGTATTTTGTTTTTCTGCAGTTTGAGAAGAGAGCACAAGCGCCGCTGCACATGGCCTTCGTGCCCAAAGATGATTCTCTGGGTCATGTCGATTGATGGAAAAAACGCATCAATCACGAGCCCTAACGTCTCATCTTCCTTGAAGTCAAATTGGCACGTTAGTTCTTCAATCTCCGCTTTCAGTTGGGAGCTTGGAAGCTCTGGCCACGGAGCTCTTGTGATGATTGGTTGCTCTTGGAGTCGCCGTTCATCACCAAAAAAGACCCACTGACTTACTTCCAGATCTATAGGAGTAAGTCGATCCCGCGCTTCTCGATCAGATGCAGCAGCTTCAAGGCTGATCCCGTCGGATTTCTGAGGCCCTGCTCCCATTGCCTTACTGCCCCCAAGCCCACATTGAGGATTTGTGCCAAAACGGCTTGGCTAACGTTGTGCTTTGCTCGCAGCGCTTTGATCGCAGCACCATCCAACGGCTGCAGCCGATGGTCATCAAGACCAAGATGTTCAGCCATACGGCGTTTGGTGATCTTGACATGGCTATTGGGCGAGGCGGAGGAAGATGTTCGGTTTGATGTCACATGTTCTCCAGTCTCAAGCCGGAGCTCGGAAAGTGTATTTCATTGATATACAAAATTCAAGTATCTAATCACTATCTGCTCAGCTCAAATATTTTGCATCCATAGGTCGATGGGCAAATCGCTGCTCAAGTGCTAATCCATCTAGCAGCCAAGCGAGTTGGCGACGACTGATACACATCGGGGTTGCAACTTCCTTGGGCCATCTGAACGCCCCACGCTCCAAGCGCTTATACAAAAGCCAAAAACCATTGCCACCCCAATAAAGGATTTTTATCTTGCTGCAACTGCGGTTGCAGAACACGAAGATCTGTTGGTTCGTGGGATCCTGCTTGATGACATACTGTGCGATTGCAGCCAGGCCATCTATGGATTTACGCATATCAGTAGCACCAGGAGCCAACCAAACGTTGTCGGAGGTGAATTCAATCACGCGGCATCTTTCAGCACTCGCAAGACACGTAGCAACGTTTTTTCGTCAAAGCCATCCTCGATCAGAAGCCGATGCCCCAAAGACGTAATGATGGTGATCGGAGAAGATGCTGAACTGTTCACTTCAGACCGTAGTTTAGGTAGTGGATGGCCAGCTTCCGCTTCGATCACCTGAAGGGGGATCAGTGGGTGGTGCGGCTCTTGGCGTGCAACTTTTACGGAGCGCTTAGCGGTACCCCGAACAGCAGCGTTGTTACGACTACGCCAATTTGCAAATGTCTTGTAGTTGATACCGCGCTGCTCACAAAACTCTTTTTGCGGCAAGCCACTTTGCGACCATTCCAAGCTGAGAGCCTCCCAGGCTTTGAAGCTTGAATCTTTTGCGGAATTGACCATCGAAAGTTCCCCAGATTGACGTAGTAGTCATTCTTTGGCGCAGAGGTCTAAATCACAAGAAGGGGGAGAAATTGGCGCTTACCTTTCATTGCGTGAGCGTAGCCCGCTCAGTGCGCGTTGATGAAGTCAATGAGTACCCGATTGAACTCTTGAGCATGCGAGAGGTTGCATCCATGTGGCCCATTCCTGATGACATGCATTTCACTGCCTTGCACCATTTGATGTGTGCGTAAGCCACTGACCTCCATTGGGACAATTCGGTCGCTATCGCCATGGATGACGAGCGTAGGCACATTGATTTTCTGCAAGTCCTCCCGGAAGTCGGTTCTGGAAAACGAGCCGATGCATGCATGTGTCGCCTTTGGAGATGCAAAAGCAGCTATTGTTTTGGCGTACTCGCGCTGGGCCTCACTGACCAGGAGGGTTCCTTCTGCATTTGAGAAGAATTTATGCGTGAATTCATCGAGGAAGTGCATGCGATCCTCCAGGACTGCTTGTTCTTTCTTCAATACGTCTTCTTCAGTCACTGCCCCTTCTGGATTCGATGTCCCTTTGAGCAAGAACGGAGGAACAGCGGCAGCAAACACTGCACATCGAATAAAAGCCGCTCCGTAAGTGCCGATATACCGGGCAACCTCTCCTCCCCCCATTGAAAAGCCAACCAAAGAAACATCCTGCAGTTCGAGTTCAGTGATCAACTCGTTGAGGTCTCGGGCCAGAGAGTCATAGTCATAACCGCTCCATGGTTGAGACGATGCACCAAAGCCTCGCCTGTCGTATGTGATGACTCTGAATCCAGCATTAACCAAGTCAGCGACCTGGGGCTCCCATGTGCGCCCACTGAGCGGCCAGCCATGAATAAGCACCACGGGAGGTCCCTCTCCAAAAGCTTGGTAATGCAGTTTCACTGGTTTGGATTGGGACTGGGAAATATCAATGTATGGCATTGGCTCTCCTTAGCTGGTTGGGTAATGCGCAGGCATGACAGAACCACTAAGTCGTTCTACGGCTACCGATAGGACGCCCATCCTTCGCTCTGGCATCAGTGTCGACCAAGCCTTTTTTGACATCGCTATGGGCTATTTCCATCTCTGGATGAACACTTCCACTTGTTGAATGCAATGACTGATCGCGTTCATGGGGAAGCATGGACTCATTGCCAGGGGCATCGGGCTCCACTTTTTTCGCGAGGTTCACCTTGGCTTCGTCAGGGCTGGCTACTTTCAACTGATCTTTAGCTTTCATAAGCACCTCCTTTCGAAAGATCAGTCTGATGTGCACAGAAAATTTACCGTGTAGTCCATGCGAGCAGACATGTTTTCAACTGTCAGTACGGTGCAGAGATGTTTGTTTGACTCTCATCCAAATCTTTATGAGTTACCGCTGCAGCATCTATCGCGGTCGTATCAGTAGACGAGCGCTTGAGAAAGAAATTCGACTATCCATCAGACAGTTTTATCTTCATTTTTAAGACCGAGAAGACGTTTCCTTAAGTCACATTTCAATGCGGCTGGTCCGCACATGACCTACAAGATCTGCCAGCTCAGGCGCTTAGCCTGAACACTCATCTGTTCAAGAAAGGAGCTCACATGAGATTTCGAAAAGCAAATGCAGCAGATCTTTCCAAGGATCTGAGCCAGCTACTAGATGATCTGAAAGAGGTCCTGGCTAACAAAGGCCGTGATGCAGACCCTGCGGCATCCATGCTCTTCAACAAAGCATCCTTGGCCTTAGAAAAAGTGAGATCCACATCGGCTGTTGCATTAGATGAATCCCGAGCTGCAGTTCAATCTGCTGACGCCTATGCGCATGACTCACCATGGCGAGCAGTAGGCGGTGCGCTAGCAGTCGGCGCGTTGATTGGATTTGCCCTCAGCAGGCGTTAAGCCGTCTTGAAACCCTTCCTCAACACCCAAAGGAGATCTTATGAATACCGCATCCAGCATCATCTCGTCCTCTAAGGTTGATGGTACGAATGTGTACAACCCCGCCGGAGAAAAATTGGGCTCTATTGAGTCACTGATGATTGACAAAATATCCGGTCAGGTTCGCTACGCCATCATGGAATTCGGCGGCTTTCTGGGTATGGGAACAGATCGCTACCCACTGCCATGGACCACGCTTAAATATGACGTGACTCAACAAGGGCTTTGTTGCATAAATCGGCCATAGGCCAAGGCATCCCCAATCCCAAATAGATTTACGCAGCAGCGACTGTCTGGGGCGTGCCCAGAGCGGTAAATTGATTGAGGATTGAAGCTCGGATGTGCAGCTCGGTCACCTGGCGCTCAAACGTCCTGGCCATGACCTTCTCGCCGAGTCGCTTGAAGCAATTCATCTTGGTCTCCACCAGTGACCTTCGGTGGTAGCCGCTCCAGCGTTTCCAGATAGCCCGCCCCAACTGCCTACACGCCTTGACCGCTTCATTGCGGTGAGCAAATGCCAGCCCTTTGCGCAGCTTCGCTCCTTTGCGCGGCGGGATGATTGGAATGGCTCCCCGCAGGTAGCACGCCTTATGTACATCCTGCGTGTCGTACGCCCCATCACCGGTAAAGCTAGCTATCTCTTCATTGCTTGGAATTTGACCTAGCAGGTCTGCTGCCATGGGCGAGTCGCCCACTTCATTGGTTGTTACTGCGATGGCCCGAATCTGCAGTGTCTGGGCATCAATACCCAGATGCACCTTGCGCCACTGGCGGCGGCTCTCGGCACCGTGCTTTTTGGTTTTCCACTCACCTTCGCCCAAGAACTTGATGCCCGTGGAGTCGGCCAGCATGTGCAAGCCTTTGTCACTTGCACGGTAGCGCACCTGCACATCCAAGCTCTTTTGCCTGCGACACACCGTGCTGTAGTCGGGCACTGGCCAATGCAGGCCTGCCATACCCAATAGCGACTCAACCAGGCCCAGTGTCTGGCGCAAGGGCTGGCCAAACAAGCACTTGATGGTCAGGCAAAACTGGATGGCCGCATCTGAGAACTTCTGGCAACGACCACGCTTGCCCGTGGGCCGAGCTAGCCACTGCATATCCCTATCGAGCCAAATGGTCAGCTCACCTCGCGCCTTCAACGCTGCGTTGTAAGCCTTCCAGTTCGTTGTGCGGTACTTAACCCGACCCCAGCTCGTCTCTCTCATCTCCCGAGCCTACCTCAGCTGCGACCGGCATTTGTGCAACAACGCCCTCAACAAGGCTACGTCGTTTCGCTTGACAAGGAACAACTGCGTCAAGGTCCTAAATATGCCTCGGACACTGTCCCTGAGTACACGGAAGACTATGGTCGACGCGTTTATGACTACTACGGCGTGCCGTGGATCTAATTGAAAGCGGAGAAGCCTCTCCTGGTTAGCGCTTCTCATTGCTGCATTTAAACAATGCAGCGCTTTAAGGAGCTTGTCATGCAAGAACGAACTCAAGCGGCTGAATCCACACGTTGCAACACAGCAAAGCCTGAAGAGAACCAGGCATCCGAGCCAACCATCATTGCTGAGCAGCACAGGAAGCCTCTGGCAAACACCGGAGGTCACTCGTCGAAATCCGAGGTCGCAGCTTCACCGGTTCCGCCCGAGAAGCCCAGCAATCCCAACCCATCTCAGCAACCTCAATATCCGGCCGACCCAATGGATCCCTCTGATCCCAACAGTCCGAACCCGATTGAGGGAGCACGGGAAGATTTGTTTCCTAAAGACACATCAAAACAAAACAAGCTCAACGAATAAGCTGCAGAAATTGCAAATCGCTGCCTGTACTGATCGCACAAGTTGAACGCGCTTCGTAAAGCGGATATCGATCTACTCAATTGCAGCGAACTGCTAAAGGGTTGGAGTTGACATGAGCGAGTCATGACTGTTGAGCAATAAGCCCAAAGACTTGGAGGCGGCATGCGTCTCCAACTATGAAAGACAATTCGATGAAGACAATATCTGCAATTACTCTCTTCGTGGCTGCCGGTGCTTTGAGCGCCTGTGATGATAAAGCGCCCAAGCCCGAGCTCGAAACCAGGCCGCCTGCTACTGGCGGCATGGCTGCACCTACACCTCCTCCTGTGGAGCCCCCTTCTGCAGCACCAGCACCAACTCAGCCAGGTGATCCAACACAGGCTCCTTACGGCCCGAATCAGTGAAGTGACATTGAGCTGGAATCGCGGGTATTTCCGGAATTTGCAGGAGCCCGCTAACGGTCTGCCTTGCTACCTAACCGCCCGCGACAGCTATGCGACAGTGAAGTTCTGAACAGGGGCGATCTGAGTCTATCGAGCGGAGTCTGCCGTTTAGCTTGGCACTCAATTCAAAGCCCTGCATTCCTACACATCAATCTTCGTGCGTAATTCATCATCCATTGCACTGTGCTGCTTATTGGAGACCTGCGTGATGAAATTACTCCATGCTGTATTTGCTGTGGCTCATTCAATCATGTCGCTGGTGTTTGGCCTTGCGGCAATTGCGCTACTTTGGATCGCGGGAGTCAAAGCGTGGAATGCTCTGGCGAACGGCCTGGGTAGTGACGAGACCCTGATGCTGATTGAAGCCATGGGAGTTTTGGCAGCGGCAGTAGTAGCTCTGCAAATTTCGCAAACCATTCTCGAAGAGGAGGTCCTGAGAAATACCCGGCGGATTCAAATGTGAAGTGCAACACCTGCAACCGTTAAGGTCAGCAGATGTCAGCAAGTCGTTCGTCCTATCGCCAACTTCAACCAGAAGACAGAGTCACCATAGCCAGTTTGCTGCTGCAGCGTCATAGCGTACGCAGCATTGCGCGTTTGCTAGGGCGCAGTGCCAGCACCGTCAGCCGTGAGATTGCTCGCAACTCAGTATCCAGCGATGGATATGCCAGCAGGCAAGCGCAACAGCAGTGGCTTTACAGAAGACGCAGCACAAGATCTGATCCCAAGCTTCATTCACAAGGGATCTTGTGGTTCTTGGTATTGCATTTCTTGCGTTTGCGTTGGTCACCAGAGCAAATTGCGCTGACACTTGCACGCCTGTACCCCAAAGGCCATGAGCTACGCGTGTCGCACGAAACCATCTACAACTGCATCTATGCCCAGCCCGTGGGTGAGTTGCGCAAGGAATTGATTGCCACTTTGCGCCATGCTCACAACAAACGGCTGCCCCGTAGCAAAGGACAGGATCGTCGTGGACAGATCCCAGACATGCTCAGCATCCACGTACGTCCGCCTGAAGTTGAGGATCGGCAGTTCCCAGGGCATTGGGAAGGTGACCTCATCAAGGGTGCTGGCAATGCAAGTGCCGTAGGCACCTTGGTCGAGCGCACCAGCCGACTGCTCATGCTGGTCAAGTTGCCTGCGTTCAAACCAGCCAGTGCAGCCAATGTCATGCAAGCCTTTACAGATAAGCTGCTGGGCATTGCGCAGCCCATGCGCCAAAGCATGACGTACGACCAGGGCAAGGAGATGGCGCTACACAAGCAATTGACCGCCAACACGGGCGTGGCGGTGTACTTCTGTGACCCACACAGCCCGTGGCAGCGTGGCTCCAACGAGAACATGAATGGCTTGGTGCGCCAGTACCTGCCCAAAGGCATGGATCTGAGCATCTACAGCCAAGAGCAACTCGATGCGATTGCTGATGAAATCAACAACCGCCCTCGCAAGGGCCTTGGGGTACGATCACCGCTGTCGGTTTATCGAGAGCTACTGATCAACTCTCCCCAGCACTCCACCCTCATCCATTGAATTCAAGGGTGTTGCACTTCACATTTGAATCCGCCCCCACATTAGCGGACCGACAAGAGTTCGTCGCTTTCTCTCCCGCTTTCTCGTTGTCCTGGTTGTAGCTCTGGCCGTAGAAGCGCTCATCGCAACATTCAAAGCTCAAGAGGATCCAACAAGGCTGCTTTACTCGGCAGCATTAGTTGTTGCGGTTGGCTTTTTGATAGCTGGCTGGGGGTGCTTTGTACACCTCAATCGGTCTGCCGAGGAGATTGAGCCTGAGGCGATGCAGGATGCCAAAAGCGAAGATCAGAAATTGGCCAAATAAATGTGTAACGACGTAGTCTCTGCCCGACCCTGATGTCTAGGGATAGCTGACGTCCAGCGTGCGTCAGGCTGCATAAAGTGAATGTTCGCCCATCGCCAAATTACGTCATCGCATGCTATGGCGTTGGTTAACGATCCATTGCGTATGTCTACCAGCATCGTAATGACGGACCTGAAAAGGAGAATGTCATGAAGCTCAACATCCAACTCGCCATCGCCTGTGCCACTACTGCATTGGCTGCCTCGTCCTTCGCTCTAACTCCTGCCGAGCACTCGGCTGAAAAGGATCGCATCAGCGCTGAATACAAGGCCGCCAAAGAGCAGTGCAAATCTTTGAAGAGCAACGGCAAAGACGTCTGCGAAGAGCAAGCGAAAGGCGCTGAAAAAATTGCCTCTGCGGAACTGAAGTACAAGTCTGATCCTAGCGAGAAAAATCGCTATGCCGTTGCCAAGAGCAAGGCTGATGCAGATTACAACGTAGCGAAAGAAAAGTGCGACGACCTGTCAGGCAACGAAAAAGATGTCTGTAAAAAAGATGCCAAGGCAGCACATATAAAGGCATTGGAAAGTGCCAAGGTTGCTGAGGTACGACATGATCCAACGGCAAAGTCCAGCGATGTTGCTGAAGCACGAAAAGATGCCAGCGAAAAGACTCGCGAAGCTGATTACAAAGCTGCAAAAGAGCGCTGCGATGCATTGTCAGGCGATGCCAAGGACACATGCGTCACAGATGCGAAGCGCAAATACGGTCAGTGACCATAGGCTGCTGTAGGGTGCTCTGCATACCCCTCACGTATCACATTCATGAGGGACAGCACCCTGCTCAAAATAAGAATTGATATCGGCCAAGATCTGTCCACGAAGAGGAGCAACCAGCGCCATTTGATCGAATTTAATCGCACCTAAGTGCGCCCAGAGACAGTCTTACGAGATGAGTGCACTATTTTCTCTGAAGCCTCTCGACAGAATTTGAAGGGCAAGAGTTGCTATGCAGCGCTCAAAGTGAAATACCCATGGACAGCAAGATTTACTTGGTTGATCTTTTGAGCTTATGAGGAAGTCCGCGAGTGCACAAAAGTGCATTCCAGAAATCAAGAAAGAAGTGCGCATCAACTCAGCTTCCACGCATGACTGCTTGTCAACAACAGTCGTTCATCATTCTGAAGTGACCAACCGAAATCAATCTAATGCGGAAATTGCTCACTAAGCCGGCTAGGCACCGCTCTTATTGCTGGTTTCAAGTGCAAGCAGTATGAAAGCGGCTGCGTGGTATGTATACGCAATACTATTTGTGCTGAAAAATACGCATTTGAGAGTACCCAAATCCGGGAATATTTTTCGTACTTGCTCCGTACTGAACAAACAAAAATGCCCGCTTGTTAGCGGGCATTTTTGCTGCAAGCTCTGGTTTTACTTGCGATATTTGGTAGGCGCGATTGGACTCGAACCAACGACCCCCACCATGTCAAGGTGGTGCTCTAACCAGCTGAGCTACGCGCCTGTTGTTCTGTTCGATGAAGCAATTGTAGCATGGGTTTTTCACTCATTTTTTGAGAGCTAAAACTTTCTTGCCATCTACAGCCACTCTCCACCGTCAAGACTTGCATCAGCGTCTTCTCGCAGAGCGCACCCCAGAGACATTGGCCACAATGCCCAGCACCTTGTTCAAACGACCAGAGTCGGACACTTCCACGGTAAAGGTCATCCATGCTGTGCCCTTGACGGACTGAGTCTGAACTCCAATGACATTGGTTTTCTCGCGTGCGAACACATCCGAAATATCTCGAAGCAGCCCTTGGCGGTCAGCAGCTTCGACAGCCACATCTACGGGGTAGACCGGCCCCCCCTTGTCCACATGCTTTGTTTTTCCCCAATCCACCTCGATGACGCGCTCGGGGTTCTTGGCCTTCATCTCGCGAAAGTTGGAGCAATCGCAACGATGCACGCTCACTCCCTTGCCACGGGTCACAAAGCCAGCGATGTCATCCGGCGGTGCAGGTTTGCAGCACTTGGCCAACTGGGTCATGAGCGAGTCCACGCCAACGACCAGTACGCCACTGCGTGAAGAGTCATGGCTTCTCGCCTTGCGCACCGGTGTGAAAGCGTCTTCCTCGGGCTCCTCTTCACTGGGACGCAGCACGACCTCGATATTGCGCAGCGAGTATTCGTCCTTGCCGACCACTTCAAACAGCGCCTCTGCAGACTTAAAACCAAGCTGAGCAGCCAGCTCTTCCAGCTTGACCGCCGTCTTGCCCTCTCTTTGCAGCAGCTTCTCTACGGCTTCCCGCCCGCGTGAGACGGTTTCATGCGTAGCCTGGGCATTAAACCAGGCCCGTACTTTGGCCTTGGCACGGTTGCTGACCAAGTAGCCCAGATCGGCATTGAGCCAGTCGCGCGAGGGCCTGTCTTCCTTGGCTGTATTGATCTCTACGGTCTGACCGCTCTCCAGCGGAGTGTTGAGCGGCACCATGGCGCCGTCTACCCGTGCACCACGGCAGCGATGACCCAGGCTGGTGTGCACCGAGTAAGCAAAGTCCACCGGTGTGGCACCTTGCGGCAGCTCGATCACGGCTGCATCGGGTGTGAGCACATAGATGCGATCTTCAAACAAGCCACGCTGGGCAGACCCCGTCAGATCATTGCCCCAGGCCAGCAATTGGCGCAGCACGGCAATCTTGGCGTCGTATTCACTGGAGGCCGTCACCCCCGCATACCCCTTGGTGCCCGCTTCCTTATAGGCCCAGTGCGCTGCCACACCATGCTCGGCGTGGTCATGCATGGCTTGCGTACGAATCTGGATTTCTATGGTGCGACCGGTTTCGTCACGCACCACGGTGTGCAGCGACTGATAGCCATTCGGCTTGGGCTTGGCAATGTAGTCGTCAAACTCCTTTTCCAGTGGCGTGAACTGCTCATGCACCCAGGACAAGGCCGCATAGCAATCTTTGACCGTAGGCACGATGACGCGCATGGCCCGGATATCAAACAGCTGATCAAAGCTCAGTGACTTGCCACGCATCTTCTTGACGATGCTGTAGATGTGCTTGGGCCGGCCCTGGACAGAAGCACTGATGCTATGGGCCCGCAGATCGGCCTCTAGACGCGCACGCATTTGCTCCATATAGGCTTCGCGCTCGACCCGTTTTTCATCGAGCAGGCGTGCGATCTGGCGATAAGTGTCCGGCTCCAGAAATCGAAAAGCCAGATCTTCCAGCTCCCACTTGATCTGCCAGATGCCCAGCCGGTTGGCCAGCGGCGCAAATACATACAGCGCTTCACGCGCAATGCTGGGGGAGACTGGGCTTTTTTCCGCTGCGTAGTAGCGCAGCGTCTGCAGGCGTGAAGCCAGTCGCAGCAGCACCACTCTCAGGTCACGTGAGAAGCCCAACAGCATCTTGCGCACGTTTTCGGTCTGGGTTGCCACTCCATCCACATGCTGGGTGCTCAGCTCGGCATCCCGCGCCTGCTGCTGCACGCGTATGAGCTTGATCGTCTCTACCGCCAGGGTGGCAAAGTTATCGCCAAAGGCCTTGGCAATCACTTCCTGAGGCTTGTTCAGATGCACGCTGGCATGCACCAGATAGATGGCTGCCTGCATGATCTCGGAGCCACCGATCTTCTTGAGAATGGCCGCCACGGCATCCGCATGGGCCAGGGTGTTCTCCCCGGTTTCCATGACTTCGCCAGCAATCAAAGGCTCGGCAAAAGCGCGAGCCCGCACCAGTGCATTGGCCTGGCCTGGCAGCACTTCAGCCGTGGCGGTAATCAGATGTGGCGTCGGAGCCGTGATCTTGGGTGCGGCGTCTGAGACTGTGTTTGCGATATCGCTGGTCTTCATTCAGCTTCCTCTTGAGCTTGCTGCGCAAGGCTCATGCTTGCCGGCAGCCCACTATCCCCTTGCAAAAATTGTCGAACCAAAGCCACCTGCCCAGGAACCACCAGAGTGGGCGCATGTCCCACGCCCTGCAACTCCGTGCAAAACGCCCTCGGCCCACGCTCCCCCATTGCCTGCGCGGTGCGCCGTGACAGCAGGTCGCTTTCAGCGCCTCGGATAAGCAAGACTTGTGCCTTGATCTGATCGTAGAGCTGCCAGAGCAAGGCTTCGCCTGCCTGTGCCATTTCACGCGTCATTTGTGCCATGGGTGCCGCAATGCGGGGGTCGTAGTGCAGCACCACTCCTGCCTCGGTATCTGGCTTGACCATTGCCAAAGAAAGCTGGCTCCACTGCTCGTCGGTATGTGGGCCAAACCCCTCAGATATCAAGCGCATCGCGGCAGCAGCACTATCAAAGTTGGGAAAGTGCAAGCCTTTTCCAACATAAGAACCAATGCGCTCCAGTGCTCCCCATTCAATGGCTGGCCCCACGTCATTGAGAACCAGCTTGCCAGGCGACACAGGCAGCGGCAGACCCGGCTGTCCCAGCAAGGCCATGCCAATCAGCCCTCCCATGCTGGTGCCGATCCAGTCCAGTGTTGCAACAGGGGCCTGTGCGTGCAGCTGAGCCAGCAGCGCCAGCATATCGGCCGCGTACAAAGGCACTTGATAGCCCATGGGGTCTGCCAGCCAGTCGCTCTCGCCGCGCCCCACCACATCGGGGCAGATCACACGGGCAAAGCGGCTGAGCTGTGCAGCCAGCACATCAAAATCACGCCCCTGGCGCGACAGCCCGTGCACGCAGACGATGACATGGGGATGCTGTGGGTTGCCGGTGTTGTTCCACTCCCAGTAGGCCATGCGGTGCGTGCCTTCGGGCTGGGCCTCAGTCTGCTGACGACGCTGAGCGCTGGCCCAGCTGGGAGCCATGGCTGCAGCTCCGGGACACGATACGTAATTCAGCGTAGGTTGATTCATGGAGAGCGCGCTTTCAAGGCCGAGGCTGATAATGGCTGTCGTCGCATCGTAATTCATTCGGAGACCTCGTATGTCCATGTTGAAAGGCAAAACCGCGCTCGTGACAGGATCGACCAGCGGAATCGGCCTCGGTATTGCAATGGCTCTGGCACGTCAGGGCGCCCATATCGTTTTGAACGGTTTTGGAGACGTGGACGGACCACGCGCTCAGGTTCAGCAAGCAGGCAAGGAGGCCGGGATCAAAGTTGGCTACCACGGCGCCGACATGAGCAAGGCTGCCGACATCGAGGCCATGATGCAGTACGCCGCCTCAGAGTTTGGCCGCGTCGACATCCTGGTCAACAACGCAGGCATTCAGCATGTGGCAAAGGTTCAGGACTTCCCCGTGGAGAAGTGGGATGCCATCCTCGCAATCAACCTGAGCAGCGCCTTCCACACCACCCGCCTGGCACTGCCCGCCATGCAGCAGGCCAACTGGGGCCGCATCATCAATGTGGCCTCCGTGCATGGACTGGTCGGCTCTGCCGAAAAGTCGGCCTACGTCGCCGCCAAGCACGGCATCGTCGGGCTGACCAAGGTTACGGCACTGGAGAATGCCACCACGGGCATCACCTGCAACGCGATCTGCCCCGGCTGGGTGCTGACGCCGCTGGTGCAAAAGCAGGTGGACGCCAAGGCGGCCGCTCAGGGCATCAGCAACGAAGAGGCAACCAAGCTTTTACTGGGCGAAAAAGAGCCCTCTCAACAGTTCACCACGCCCGAGGAACTGGGCGAGCTGGCCGCCTTCTTCTGCTCCAGCGCCGCCAACAATGTGCGCGGCGTGGCCTGGAACATGGATGGCGGCTGGACCGCTCAGTAATCCACTCAGCGCCACTCAGCTGTAGAACTTTATCAATTTCATAGCAGCTAGCGCCTTCTCTACCTAGATTTCAAGCAAGAAGTTTGCTGAAAGTCAAAAAGGAGCTGCGCAAGCAGCTCCTTTTTTTGAAGCCATGGCAATAGATGCAGGCTTACTGCATCTGAATCGAGCCTCCCACGCTGACAACGACTTCAGCACGCCCGGCCTCGACTGCCACAGGAGCAGCGTCGGCATAGCTGCTCTTGCTCATGGCAGCCATGCGAGGTCGAGGCATGGGCCTGACCGAGCTGCCACTGCTGTTGACCGCAACCTCGCGCAGGCTGTAGCCCGCAAAGCCGAAGCTCTTGGAAATCGCCGAGGCACGCTGACGGAAGTTCTCGATAGCCTTGGCCTGTGCCTCGCCCTCCACTTTCTCTCTGGCCTCGCGCGACAGGCTGAAGCCCATGCTCGCCAGCGTCATGTCAGGCACCTTGGCAGCGGCCTGCGTAATGCGCACAAAGTCACGCCCTTGCAGCACAACCTCGGCCTGCCCTTGCCAGCCCTCGATCTTTGAATTGCTGCCATAGCGCGGCGAGATGGAGAAGTTGCCGCTGTTGAACTCCAGCTTGCCGCCCTGTGCCTCGGCACGCAGCACGCTCATGGCTGCGTCGACGATCTTCTGCAACTGTGCCTGCACGGTGGCCGCATCGCGTCCATCTTTGGACACGGAAAGCGTGGCCGTCATCCAGTCCTGGCGCACCTCCACAGAGCCATCGGCAGAAAGCTGCACCACATTGGCCAGGCGCTGCACCTCTTTGGCACCCGCGTTTTGCGCCTGAGCGTGCCCGACCATCAAGGCGGCCGCCACCAGAGCGGTCATCGCAGGAAGTCGTGATGCCTGAGTGGTCACGGGTTTGAAGAGCTGCTTCATATGCTTCACCTCTGGAAAAGAAATCACCTACACAGATACACACGAGACGCGCTGCTACACCCAAGCCTTCCGGGAAGGTCGCCAGTCAGCGGGCCGGTCTCATGCGCGAACATCAATTACTCACAACAAAAACAGAACAATGCTAGCAACAAATAGCCAATTCAATGGTGAAAAACTTTCAAAGAAACATTTATCGTCCCATCAACAAACGCAACATTCGTAACAACTGGCAAAATATCAGCAAATTTCGCTGGATTTTTTTCCGGCAACGACAACAATAGCCCTGTTACAAATAAATCGACAAGGACGATCATGGCAACGACGAACAACCGTACTGACAAGATCCTCGTGGTGGACGACGATGCCCGCATCCGTGATCTGCTGCGCCGCTATCTGACGCAAGAAGGCTTCGAGATCATGATTGCCGAAGACGGCAAGGCGCTGAACCGCATTCTGCTGCGCGAGACGGTAGATCTGATCGTGCTCGACCTGATGATGCCCGGTGAAGACGGCCTGTCGATTTGCCGCCGTCTGCGCTCAGCCAACGACCGTACCCCCATCATCATGCTGACCGCCAAGGGCGAAGATGTGGACCGCATCGTGGGCCTGGAAGTGGGCGCCGACGACTATCTGGGCAAGCCCTTCAATCCCCGCGAGCTGCTGGCACGTATCCATGCCGTGCTGCGCCGCCGCCCTCCGCAGGAAGCTCCCGGAGCCCCCTCGGGTGACAACGAAGTGGTCAGCTTTGGCCCCTTCACCTTTGACCTGGGCACACGTGTACTGCAAAAAAATGGCGAAGAGCTGCCGCTGACCACCGGCGAGTTCGCCATGCTCAAGGCCCTGGTGCGCCACCCACGCCAGCCGCTGTCGCGCGAAAAGCTGGCCCTGCTGGCCCGTGGCCGTGAATTCGAGCCCTTTGACCGCAGCCTGGACGTGCAAGTCTCGCGCCTGCGCAAGCTGATCGAAGAAGATGCCGCCGCACCCCGCTACATTCAGACCGTCTGGGGCGTCGGTTATGTCTTTGTGCCAGATGGCATGAACTGATTCACGTCCGCCACGATGACAAGCCGCCCTTTGTGCGGCTTGCTGCGTTTTCAATGCCTGCAACAAAGCATGCACTTTTGGACAACCCGTAACTCGCGCCACCCGAATTCGGCGTAGGCTTGGGTTCAGTTTTTTCTCTATTGCTGCTCATGAGCGCTTTTCACCCATCGCCCTCCGATGCGACCAGCCCCGTACCTCTTGAGTACGAACGGCGCAGCACGGCGCGATCTCCCGTCGGCCTGAACCTGTTCTGGCGAACCTTCTGCCTGCTGGCCCTGCTGCTGGTCGGCAGCATTCTGGCCTGGCTGCAAACCCTCAGGTCTCTGGATTTCGAGCCAAGAGCGCTACAGACCGCCAAGCAGGTCGCCTCCCTGGTCAACCTCAGCCGCGCGGCACTGGAGCACTCGGACGCCATCAACCGCGTGTCCCTGATCAAGACCATGGCCGACCAGGAAGGCGTGCGCATTCTGCCTCGTGAGCCAGGCGACTCCTTTGAACTGCTGGAGCAAAATGCCCTGGGCCAGAAGCTCACCGAAGAGCTGACCAGACGCCTGGGCTACGGCACCGTGGTGGCGCGCAGCGTCAATGGCGATCCGGGACTGTGGGTAGGCTTCACCATCAACGGGGACCGCAACTGGATGCTGATGGACAAGTCCCGCTTCACCCCAGCCAGCGGGCAGACCTGGCTGATCTGGCTGATTACGGCGGCCCTGCTGTCGCTGGTGGGAGCTGCAGCCATAGCAAGACTGATCAACCGCCCCCTCAAGCAACTGTCCTATGCAGCCAATCGCGTGCGCGAAGGTGACTTTGATGCCAGCCAGCTCGACGAAGAAGCCGTGACCAGCGAGATCCGTGAGGTCAATATCGGCTTCAACCGCATGGCACAAAAGTTGGCCAAGCTGGAGCAGGACCGCGCCGTGATGCTGGCCGGTATCTCGCACGACCTGCGCACGCCCTTGGCCCGCCTGCGGCTGGAGACGGAGATGAGCGTCTATGACGACGTGGCACGCGAGCACATGGTGGCCGACATCGTGCAGCTGGACGCCACCATCGACAAATTCCTCGACTACGCCCGCCCCGATCATCGCGTCATGCTCAGCCCAGTGGACCTGCATGCCGTGATTGCCTCCTGTGTCTATGCCGTGCAAGACCACCGCGAGCTGCAGATCAGCATGAATGTGCCCGAAGACCTGTACGTCATGGCCGACGAGGTGGAGCTGGCGCGTGTGATATCGAACCTCTTTGAAAATGCCCGACGCTATGGCAAGACGCCATCGACCGACACCACACAAGTCGATGTCATTGCCAAGGAGAGCGAGAAGTGGGTGATCATCCGCATTCGTGACCACGGTGCCGGCGTTCCCCCCGAGCATCTGGCCAGCCTGATTCAGCCTTTCTTTCGCGGCGACACCGCCCGCACCGCCGCCGCTGGCGCGGGCCTTGGCCTATCGATTGTGGACAAGACGGTGCAGCGCATGGGCGGCATGTTCGCTCTGACCAACTCCTCCACCGGCGGCCTGGTCGCCCATCTGCAACTACAGCGTGCCATGGGCGTCACCCCCAGCGCCGCCCCGGAGCAGCGACTGCAGCGCCCTCAGGTCAAGCGCAATTTGCCACGCGACAAAAAAGAGGAAGAAGCTGGCGAAGATTGAGCGCAGAAGCAATGACATGTCATGCGCCACAGCCATGACGCATATTGAAAAAGGGGCCATCAAGGCCCCTTTTCTTTTGGTCGCAGCAGCCTCTTTCCCAGGTTGGCTACGCTATCTCAGGCCTTGTAGAGCAAGGCCACCGCTCTGGCCTCCATGGCCTGCTGCTGCCCCACCGGCCCCATCTTCTCGGCCGTCTTGGCCTTGACGTTGACCTGCTCCACCTCCAGCGCCAGCACGGCGGCAATACGCTCGCGCATCTTCTCGATATGGGGTGCCAGCTTGGGCGCCTGGGCCACGATGGTGCTATCGATATTGCCGATCTCGAAGCCCTTGGCCCTCACGCGGCGCGCGGCCTCGGCCAGCAGCACAGCGGAATCCGCGCCCTTGAACTGCGGGTCAGTGTCCGAGAAATGGCGGCCGATATCGCCCAGCGCCGCCGCGCCAAACAGCGCGTCGGTGATCGCATGCAGCAGCACATCTGCATCCGAGTGGCCCAGCAGCCCTAGCGTGTGCGGCACTTCCACACCGCCCAGAATCAGCTTGCGACCCGGCACCAGCGCGTGCACATCCCAGCCTTCACCAATACGAAAATTCATATCAAATCCTTGTCCAGCCCTTGCCTATCAAGCGCAAGCAGCTATTAATTACGAAGTAACTCAGATCTTTTCCGCGCTTTGCGCTGCAGCAGCACCGCCTCGGCCAGCACAAAGTCGTCGGGATAAGTCACCTTAAAGTTCTGCGCCCCGCCTGGCACCAGCCGGGGGGCATGGCCCGCCAGCTCCATGGCGCTGGCCTCGTCGGTCACGGCATCGCCTGCGGACTGCAGCGCGGCCAGCAAGGCCCCGATGCGGAACATCTGCGGCGTTTGCGCCAGCCATTTGTCGCTGCGGTCCACCGTTTGCTGCACGCGATCGGCGCCACTGAAGCGGCTGGCCTGCTTCAAGGTATCGGGCAGCTTCAGCGCCAGCAAGCCGCCCACAGCGTCGGGCAGACAGACGTCGATCAGCGCATCGACCTGCGCCGGGGTCAGCAGGCAGCGCGCGGCATCATGCACCAGCACCCAATCTTCGGCGCTGGCGCCCAGGGTCAGCAAGGCCTGCAAACCGTTGGTCACGGTCTCGGCCCGGGTGGCACCGCCGCAGGGCGCGATGGACAGGTTCTGGTGCAAGTCCTTGCCCTGCCAGAAGGTGTCGGCGCCGGAGATCACCAGCAAAGTCCGGTGGACGCGCGCCACGCCCAGCAACGCCGCCAGGGTGTGCATGACCATGGGCTGGCCTGCAACGTTCTGGTATTGCTTGGGCAACTCGGGCGCAGGAGCGTCGGCGGCAATCGCCCGCGAGCCCACGCCGGCACAGGGAATCAGCACCCAACAGCGCGGTGCATCTGCACCGGCGGCCGCTGCACTGGGGGTGGCTGCGGCGTTTGCCTGGAGTCCCGGCATGGACTCCGGCGAGGAAAACGGTTCTGTCATGCGCTCTATTTTAAAATCGCTGTTTCGACCGAAAGCCGTTCAATTCCTGGCCTTCGGCTTGCATCACCATGAGGTGCTCCCATTTTGAGTGAATGCGCCGCTCCCGACCCGCTACCCGCGGATTGGCCCGTGAACCCCGCCCCTATTGGCGCGGCTCGCCTGCATTCAACCTGTCCCTGTTTTATTCCTGCTGCCAGCGCCCTGCCCTGGCGGCTTCGCACCGCTTCTATCCGCCATGCAACTGCCCAAGCTCACTCCTGGTAAACGCTTTCACCTGCCCCGCCCCGTGGGCAGCGCCGATGCTCTGCTGCTGGCCAGACTGGGCGAGCGCGAGAAAGGCGACGGCCGCGTTACCGCCATCGTGACGGCCGATGCCTCGGATGCGCGCCGCCTGATCGAGGAAATGGCTTTTTTTGCGCCCGAGCTGCGCTGCGCCCTGTTTCCCGACTGGGAAACCCTGCCCTACGACAGCTTCTCACCGCATCAGGACCTGATCAGCGAGCGCCTGGCGGCGCTGTGGCGCATCAACCAGCGCGACAAAGAGCATGGCGCCGATGTGGTCATCGTGCCCGCCACCACGGCGCTGTATCGCCTGGCCCCGCCCTCGTTCCTGGCGGGCTACACCTTTGAATTCAAGACCGGTCAGAAGCTGGACGAGGCCAAACTCAAGGCCCAGCTCACGCTGGCGGGCTACCAGCATGTCTCGCAAGTGGTCAGCCATGGCGAATACGCGGTGCGTGGCGGGCTGATCGACCTCTTCCCCATGGGCTCGCCCCAGCCCTACCGCGTGGATCTGTTCGATGACGAGATCGACTCCATCCGCACTTTCGACCCCGACAGCCAGCGCAGCCTCTACCCTGTGCCCGAAGTGCGATTGCTGCCCGGCCGCGAGTTCCCCATGGACGAGGACGCCCGCGCCAAGTTCCGCAGCCGCTGGCGCGAGCTGCTGGAAGGCGACCCCACGCGCAGCCGCATCTACAAGGACATGGGTCTGGGCATTGCCACGGCCGGTATCGAGTACTACCTGCCGCTGTTCTTTGACGAGACGGCCACCGTCTTCGACTACCTGGGCAACGACGCCACCGTGGTGCTGCATGGCGACCTTGAGCCCGCCTTCCAGCGCTTTTGGCAAGACACCAAGGACCGCTACCGCCTGGTGCAAGGCGACCCCGACCATCCGGCCCTGCCGCCCGAGACCCTGTTTCTCACACCCGATCAGTTCTACACGCGCTCTAAAGAGCATGCCCAGCTGGCCCTGCGCCCGGGTACCGAAGATGTGGCCGACAGCGCCATCTTCCAGAAGCTCGAAGACCTGTCCGTAGTGCGCGGAGCCGAAGATCCGCTGGCCAAGCTGCAAAAACATATAGCAGCCAGCGCAAGCCGCACCTTGCTTCTGGCCGAATCAGATGGCAGACGCGAAAGCCTGCTGGACTTTTTCCGCGCCTCGGGCGTCAACCCACCCGTGTTTGACTCGCTGGCCGAGTTCCAGGCCGACACCACGGAAAAGGTCGGCATCGCCACCTCCAGCCTGATGACGGGCTTTGCCTGGGTTGAGGAAGGCCTGGACTTTGTCACCGAAACCGAGCTGTTCGCCACCAGCCCCACGGGCCGCCGTCGCCGCCGCCAGGAGCAGGTCAGCGATGTGGAAGCACTGATCAAGGACCTGTCCGAGCTGAAAGTCGGTGACCCGATTGTTCACTCCGATCACGGCATTGGCCGCTATCGCGGGCTGATCAATATGGACATGGGCCAGAAGAACCCGGACGGCACGCCCGCGCTGCAGGAGTTTCTGCATCTGGAATATGCGGCCGATGCCGTGCTCTATGTTCCCGTCAGCCAATTGCATCTGATCAGCCGCTACACCGGGGTCTCGCCCGACGATGCGCCGCTGCACAAGCTGGGCGGCACGCAATGGGAAAAAGCCAAGCGCAAGGCCGCCGAACAGGTGCGCGACTCGGCCGCCGAACTGCTCAATATCTATGCCCGCCGCGCCGCGCGCCAGGGCCATGCCTTCCGCTTCCCCACGGCCGACTACGAGCAGTTTGTGGCCGACTTCGGCTTCGAGGAAACAGCCGACCAGCGCGCCGCCATCCACGCCGTGGTGCAGGATATGATCTCGCCCCAGCCCATGGACCGCCTTGTCTGCGGCGATGTGGGCTTTGGCAAGACCGAGGTCGCGCTGCGCGCGGCCTTTGTGGCGGCCATGGGTGGCAAGCAGGTTGCCTTTCTGGCCCCCACCACGCTGCTGGCCGAGCAGCATTACCAGACCCTGGTGGACCGCTTCTCCAAGTGGCCAATCAAGGTGGCCGAGGTGTCGCGTTTCCGCTCGGGCAAGGAGATCACCGCCGCCATCAAAGGCATCTCGGACGGCACGGTGGATATCGTGGTCGGCACGCACAAGCTGCTGTCCGAGTCCACGCAATTCAAGAACCTGGGCCTGCTCATCATCGACGAGGAGCACCGCTTTGGCGTGCGCCACAAGGAGGCTATGAAAGCCATGCGCGCCGAGGTCGATGTGCTGACGCTGACAGCAACCCCCATCCCCCGCACCATGGGCATGGCGCTCGAAGGTCTGCGTGATCTGTCGGTGATTGCCACCGCTCCGCAGCGGCGTCTGGCCATCAAGACCTTTGTGCGCAACGAGGGCACGGGCGTGATCCGCGAAGCCGTGCTGCGTGAATTGAAGCGCGGCGGACAGATCTACTTCCTGCACAACGAGGTCGAGACCATCGAGAACCGCAAGCAGAAGCTGGAGGAAATCCTGCCCGAAGCCCGCATCGCCGTGGCCCACGGCCAGATGCCCGAGCGCGAGCTGGAGCGCGTGATGCGCGACTTTGTGGCCCAGCGCTACAACATTCTGCTGTGCTCGACCATCATCGAGACCGGCATCGACGTGCCATCGGCCAACACCATTCTGATCAGCCGCGCCGACAAGTTCGGCCTGGCCCAGCTGCACCAGCTGCGCGGCCGCGTGGGCCGCAGCCACCATCAGGCCTATGCCTATCTGATGGTGCCGGACCTGGACAGCCTGACCAAGCAGGCCCAGCAGCGGCTGGAGGCCATCCAGCAGATGGAGGAGCTGGGCTCGGGCTTTTATCTGGCCATGCATGACCTGGAAATCCGCGGCGCCGGCGAGGTGCTGGGCGAAAACCAAAGCGGCAATATGCTGGAAGTGGGCTTTCAGCTCTATAACGAGATGCTGTCCGAAGCCGTGCGCAGCCTCAAGGCCGGCAAGGAACCAGACCTGCTCTCGCCGCTGTCGGCCTCCACCGATATTAATCTGCACGCCCCGGCCCTGCTGCCCAACGACTACTGCGGCGATGTGCATCTGCGCCTGTCGTTCTACAAGAAGCTGGCCACAGCCAAGACGGCCGACCAGATCGACACGCTGCTCGAGGAAATCGTGGACCGCTTCGGCAAGCTGCCGCCCCAGGCACAGACCCTGATCGACGTGCACCGCCTGCGTGTGCTGAGCCAGCCTTATGGTGTGGTCAAGGTCGATGCGGCACCCGGCGTGATCAACATCACCTTCAAGCCCCAGCCGCCCATCGACCCGATGAACATCATTCATCTGATCCAGAAGAACAAGCACATCAAGCTGGCGGGCAACGAAAAGCTGCGCATCGAAAAAGAGTTGGAGAATCCCAAGGATCGCGCCCAGATGGTGCGCGATGTGCTGCGCAGCCTGGGCCAGCCGCTCAAGGCAGAAGCGGTCGCGGCCTGACAAGGCAGGGCCACCAACAAGCCACCGCTGCCGCACAATTGCGCCATGCTGGATGTTGTCCTTCTCTTTCTCGCGCTAACGATTGCCCTGGCTCTGCGGCCCTGGATTTTTCTGCGGAACCGCAAAGCCCTTCTGACACAAAAGCATGGCGACAGCTCTGCGCTTTGGTCTCCACTGTTTGCAACCCTGGTCATATTGCCCTGGCTTTGGGCCTTGCCCACATTGCAGCAAATGCCGCTGCAACTGCAGTGGTCGGGCGCTTGCCTGGTGCTGATGTGTCTGGGCTGGCCACTGGCTATCCCTGTGCTCTGTGCCGTGGGGGCCATTGCCTGGCTGCTCTCCCCGGGTCTGGGCACGCAAGAGGCACTGCGCCTGACGGTGTGGCATGGCATTGTGCCCGCCACCTTGACCATGCTCTGGGGCGCTTTGTTGCGACGATGGCTGGGCACCCGTGTGTTTGTCTATATCTTTGGCCGCGGATTTGCAGGGGCTTTGCTGAGCCTGTTCGCTGCCGGCCTGCTGTCTGCATCGCTAGGGCATGAACTGCCAGGTGTTCACGAAGATCTGTCAGCCATTGCCCGCTGGCTGATGGCCTGGGGGGATGCGGTGATCACTGGCATGGTATGCGCCATATTCGTAGCCTATAGACCGCAATGGCTGGCCACCTGGTCAGATGATCTGTACCTGTATGGCAAGCACTGAACACCTGCCTTCCCGACCACTGCGTCCCAGCAAAACACACAACGCACTCTGCCACTCATGCGACTACGATCGCAACAGGCTAAACCGCCGATAATCGCCATCGACCTAGGCTGCCTTTTCTGCACCTAAGCCAGTTTGCAACCACTTGCTTTTTTTGCGCCCATGTCTGCTATCGAATTCGCCCCCGGCCTCGCCATTCAAAACATCACTGCCCCGCAGAAGCTGGCCGACTACAAGCTTATTGCTTTCGACATGGACTCGACGCTGATCACCATTGAGTGCATCGACGAGATTGCGGATGCTACGGGCAAGAAGGCCGAGGTCGCTGCCATCACCGAAGCCACCATGCGCGGCGAGATCACCGACTTCAAGGACAGCCTGCGTCAGCGCGTGGGCAAGCTGGTCGGCGTGACCGAAGCCGACATGGCCCGCGTGCTGGCCGAACGCCTCAAGCTCTCTCCAGGTGCAGAGACGCTGGTCAAGGCCGCCAAGGCTGCAGGCCTGAAAGTGCTGCTGGTCTCCGGCGGCTTCACCTACTTTGCCGAACATGTGCGCGGCCTGCTGAACATCGACTTCGTGCGAGCCAATGTGCTGGAGATCCAGAACGGTGTCTTGACCGGTGGCTTGGTCGAGCAGGCCTGGGGCGATATCTGCGATGGCGCCGAGAAGCGCCGCACGCTGCTGGAAGTTGCGTCTTTGCTGGGCATTGATGCCAAGCAATGCATTGCTGTCGGCGATGGCAGCAATGACATTCCCATGATGCAGGCCGCTGGCCTGTCCGTGGCTTATCACGCCAAGCCCCGCGTGCGCAATGAAGCCAAGATCTCCATCAACGAAGGCGGACTGGATCGCCTGTTGGAAATCCTTCAGTAAACCAGACAACAGAGCACAGGCTGCTGACCGATCATGGTCAGCAGCCTTTTTTGCGCTCGCAGTCTGGCGGCAATCTCCGACTCCAGATACCCACCATCCTCCGTTAAAGTGGCTGCTTTACCTCCTGCACTGAAAGGTCTGATATGAGCAAACTGAAAATCGGCGTGGTCGTTGGCAGCAACAGCAAGCAATCCATCAACCGCAAGCTCGGAGAAGGCCTTGCCAAGCTGATCCAGGATCAAGCCGATGTGAGCTTTATTGATATTGGCCGCCTGCCGCTGTACAACCGCGACTTTGACGGCACACCCGAATTCCAGCCCTTTGAAGACCTCAAGGCCCAGGTCCGCAATTGCGACGGCCTGCTCTTTGTGACTCCAGAGCACAACCGCTCCATCCCCGCACCGCTGAAAAATGCCCTGGACGGACTGAGCCGCCCCTATGGCCAAGCAGCATGGAATGGCATCCCGGCCGCAGTCATCGGCACATCCCCCGGCGGCCCTGCCACCTCCATGGCTCAGCAGCATCTGCGAAATGTCTTTGTCTTCCTGGACATGCCGACCATGCAACAGCCCGAAGGCTTTGTGCGCTGGAATGACGACCTGATTGATGCTCAAGGCAATATCGGTGCCGGCAGCCATGACTTCCTGAACAAGTACATGACAAGCTTTCTGGCCTGGGTCCGCAAACACCCCAAGGCATAAGCAGCTAGTCATCTGATTTCATAGCAGACCCCGCAAGCACATCAAGTGCTGCGGGGCTTTTTTATGAATATTTCTTTGATCTCCAGTCCTCTGGAACTTTTCTCGTAGCCAGTGTTCCTACAATGGAGCCGCAGCGCTACATCCATCACAACACCAGCTGCCAGAGATCAGCCCTGTCCTTTTACGGACAGTTTCAGCTCGGCCTCTTGAAATCTCCCCCATTAACTCTAAATACCATAGCAAGCAGGCCCATGAGATCCACATCCCATGGCATGCCAGCACCCTTCCCCGCTTTTTGGGGAAGTGGCTATAGACAACCAAGATTGGAAAAACACCTGTGAAGACTTCGTACCGTGCTGCCGCCTCCGTGATCGCTATCGCCATCGCATCGCTGACCGTGCCCTCGCTGGCTCAGGCCAAGCGCATGGGCTCCAGCAAGTCTGTTCGTCCTGCCAGCATTGGCAGCAAGGCCCCAGCCAAGCCCGCACCTGTGGCTCCTGCAGCTGCTGCTCCCAAGGCGGCCGCGCCCGCCACGACACCTGCCGCCACCGCTCCTGCAGCGGCCCCTGCTGCCGCAGCAGCACCCGCCGCTCGCGGCTCCGGCATGATGGGCACCATGGCTGGTGCCGCCGTCGGCGCCGTAGCCGGCACCATGGCTGGCAACGCCATTGCTGGTGCCATGGGTGGCGACAAGGAAGCCGAAGCCCAAAAGGCCAAGGAAGAAGAAGCCCGCAAGGCAGAAGCCGAAGCCGCTGAGCTGCAAAAGAAGCTGGATGAAGCCAAGGCCAAGGCCGAGGCCGCACGCGCTGCTGTCAAGTAATCGACACCGCGCAGATGCAAAAAGGGCCGCTGCAGCGGCCCTTTTTTATTGATTGACGCTGGTCACTCCTGAGCACGCGGAGGCAGCCCGGCGGCCTTGCGCAATGGCTCAAGCAATCCGCTCAGCCCGTTGTGATCCAGCTCTTGCATCAGCGCCAGCAACTGGCCAATTTCCCCTTTGGGAAATCCCTCTCGCGCAAACCAGTTGAGATAGTTTCCCGGCAAATCAGCAATCAATCGGCCCTTGTATTTGCCATAAGGCATGGACACACGCACCAGGCGCTCAAGCATTTGGGGATTCATGAAACCAATTTCTTGAATAAAAAAAGACGCTCTTATAACCAAATAAGAAAAATGTCCTGCACGCTTTGATCGGCAGCACTAGACTATGCACCTTAGTTCACTGTGGTCCAGACAAGGCCCGGGTATTTATTGCAACTTGCTGAAGAAAGTCAGAACCGATGTTGAAGAAAGCTCTTTCTGCGATCGCTATTGCCACTCTGGCCCTCGCGGCCAATGCCGAAGTCCTCAAGGTAGGAGCGACTGCCGTGCCTCATGCCGAGATCCTCAACCACATCAAGCCCGCTCTGAAGGCCCAGGGCATTGATCTGGAGATCAAGGAATTCAGCGACTATGTGCAGCCCAATGCAGCTGTCGAAGACAAGCAGCTGGACGCCAACTTCTTCCAGCACCAGCCTTATCTGGACAGCTACAACAAAGACCGCAAGACATCGCTGGTGGTCGTGCCCAACGGCAAGGTGCATGTGGAGCCTTTTGGCGCCTACTCCAGCAAGATCAAGAACATCAAGGATCTGAAAAATGGCGCAACTGTTGCCATTCCCAATGACCCCTCCAACGGTGGCCGTGCGCTGATTTTGCTGGCCAAGCATGGCCTGATCGAACTCAAGGACCCAAAGAGCCTGACGCCCACTGCACTGGATATCGTCAAGAACCCCAAGAAGCTGAAGTTCAAGGAACTGGAAGCCCCTCTGCTGCCACGTGCTCTGGCTGATGTCGATGTAGCCCTGATCAACACCAACTACGCCATCGAGGCCAAGCTCAATCCCACCAAGGATGCGCTGTTCATCGAAGGTGCAGACTCCCCTTACACCAACATCGTGGCCGCCCGCAAGGATCGCGCCAATGGTGCCGACATTGCCAAGCTGATGGGCGCTCTGCACTCTGCAGACACCAAGAAGTTCATCGAGGAAAAGTACAAGGGTGCCGTGGTTCCGGCATTCTGATCGTTTCTTTGGAGCCTCTCTCAAAGGGCAGGCTCCAGATAAAAAGCGCTGCCATTGCAGCGCTTTTTTCTTTTTATTTGATAGCTTAAACCGCTTTACAGATAAGCGTTTCATGCCATTTCAGCTTCAATTTCAGCCAGATGATGCCGGGACCGAATGCAGCAGCACTGCTGCCTCACCATCGCCATTGGCGCTCTCCAGTTGAACGCCAAAGCCCCACAGACGCGCCACATGCTTGAGAACCTCCTGGGCATCTTCAGCCAGTGGCCGCCCCTGATACGGCGTGTGCCGCAAAGTCAGACTGCGATCTCCGCGCAGATTGACATCCCAGACTTGGATATTGGGCTCACGCGTTCCAAGGTCGTATTGCTGTGACAACAGCTGGCGCAACATGCGGTAGCCGTCCTCGTCATGAATGGCACTGACGATAACTTCTCGCTCATCGGGATCATCGTGCAACGCAAACAAGCGCATCTCGCGCATCAGATGCGGGCTGAGATACTGCCCCACAAAGCTCTCGTCCTTGAAGTTGCGCATGGCATGGTGCAGGGCCGGCAACCAAGGCGTTCCCGCCAGGTCCGGGAACCAATACCTGTCCTCCTCCGTCGGAGCCTCACAGATACGCCGGATGTCCTTGTACATGGCAAAGCCCAGCGCATAGGGATTGATGCCACTGAAGGCCCTATGTCCTGCCGGGGGCTGATAGATGACATTGGTGTGTGACGACAGCCACTCCATCATCACGCCATCCGTCAGCCAGCCTTCGTCATACATGGTGTTGAGCAAGGTGTAGTGCCAGAAAGTGGCCCAGCCTTCATTCATCACCTGGGTCTGTCGCTGCGGATAAAAGTACTGCGCAACCTTGCGCACGATGCGCACGATCTCGCGCTGCCATGGCTCGAGCAAGGGAGCATTCTTTTCAATGAAATACAGAATGTTCTCCTCGGGCTCTTTGGGAAAGCGCTCATGGTTGTTCGCCACCGCATCCTTGTCTTTGCGCGCAGGCAAGGTGCGCCACAGCACATTGACTTGCTGCTGCACATAGGCTTCACGCTCTTCGCGCTCGGCTCGCTCTCTGGCCAGGCTCTTGTTCGAAGGCCTGCAATACCGATCCACGCCAAAATTGGACAGTGCATGACATGAGTCCAGCAGTTGCTCCACGGTATCCAGCCCATAACGCTCCTCGCACTGTGCCACATAGTCACGTGCATAGACGAGGTAGTCGATGATGCTTCCCGCATCGGACCACATGCGAAACAGATAGTTGTTCTTGAAGAAACTGTTGTGCCCGTAGGCTGCATGGGCAATCACCAAGGCCTGCATGGCCGTGCTGTTTTCCTCCATCAGATAGCTGATGCAGGGGTTGGCGTTGATGACGATCTCATAGGCCAGCCCCATATGGCCGCGGCGGTAGCGACGCTCCGTCGCCAGAAACTCCTTGCCATAGCTCCAGTGTCGATAGTTGACGGGCATGCCTACGCTGGAATAGGCATCCATCATCTGCTCGGCGGTGATGATTTCCAGCTGATTGGGATAGGTGTCCAGTCCAAAGCGCTCGGCCGTGGCAGCGATGGCTGCGTGGTATTGCTCGATCAGCTCGAAGGTCCAGTCGCTGGGTGCAGGCAACGGGCTGGCCGGCCTCTCGCCTGCCTGCAAAGGCGTTTGCGGCACATCGCGCGGGCGTTCCGCAGCAGCCGGATGCGACCACACCTTGCGGCTTTCGCTCAGGTCCAGTGCGGGATAGTGGTTGAGGTTCATATCGTCACCCCGTCTTTCTTGAAGAGATCACGAAACACCGGGTAAATCTCACTGGCCTGAGACACCTTGCGCATGGCGAAGTGCGAGTGCGCTGCCTGCAGCCTGCTGTACTCCTCCCACAGACTTTGCTCCTCCAGCACCACCTGCAAATAAGCGTAGTAACGCACCAGTGGCAGTATCTTTTCGGCCAGCAGGCTGTGACACTTGCCGCCGTCATCGCTGAAGTTGTCGCCATCACTGGCCTGAGCCACATAGATATTCCAGTCATTGACCGGATAGCGTGTGCGAATGACCTGCTCCAGTAACACCAGCGCGCTGCTGACCACCGTCCCTCCGCTTTCCGTGGAATGAAAGAACTCATCCTCGCTGACCTCAGCGGCCTGAGTGTGATGGCGGATAAACACAATTTCGATCTTGTCGTAATGCCGCGTCAGAAACAGATACAGCAGGATGAAAAAGCGCTTGGCCAGCTCTTTGCGCTCCTGATCCATGGAGCCAGAGACATCCATGACACAAAACATGACGGCCTGGCTGTTGGGTACCGGTACCTTGGTGCGATTGCGAAAGCGCAGATCCAGTTGTTCCAGAAACGGCACACGACCCACGCGTTCGCGCAAAGCCTCGAGGCGCTGCTGCAATTCAGCAGCCATTTCGCTGGTGCCGTCGTCCTGCGCCAGCAAGTCCTGCAACTCCTCTTCAAGCGCCTTGATTTCGCGATGAGGCGCCTTGGTCAGTGCAATGCGCCTGCCAAGCGCTCCTCGCATGGTACGTACCAGCGCCAGATTGCTGGGCGTGCCGTCATGGCTGTAGCCAGCACGCCGCGTCTTGAAGTGCATAGTGCTACCAAGGTGATTGCGTAGCAGTCGCGGCAAAGCCAGATCCTCAAAAAAGAGATCCATGAACTCTTCTTTGGTGAGCGTGAAGGTGAAATCATCCTGACCCTCTCCGCTGTCGCTGGCCTGTGAGCCGCCACCACCAGCACCGCCCGATGGACGCGCAATGCGGTCCCCTCGTACATGCTCTCGGTTGCCAGGCAGCACCATGTCCCGGATTCCGCCCTGACCATGCCTGAAGACAGGCTCCTGAATATCCTTTTTCGGAATGGTGATGCTTTCGCCTTGCTCGATATGGCGAATATCGCGGCTGGATACGGCGCGGCGCACGGCCTCCGTGATCTGCTGCTTGAAGCGCCGAACGAAGCGCTCGCGATTGCCCACGGATTTATTCTTGCCTGCAAGCCTGCGATCGATGATATGCAGTGCCATCTGTGCTCCCATCTCCAGGGGCTGTCTCAACCATCACACGAATGGAGCACCCGGTGCCCCATCCGCTCGTCATAGCCTCAGCTGCTCTTGCGTACACGCAAGTACCACTCGCACAGCAGTCGCACCTGCTTGGACGTATAGCCCTTGGCTTCCATGCGCGTGACAAAGTCCTGGTGCTTGCGCGCATCCTCGGCGCTGGCCTTGGCATTGAAGCTGATGACCGGCAGCAGCTCCTCGGTGTTGGAGAACATCTTCTTCTCGATCACCGCGCGCAGCTTTTCATAGCTGGTCCAGCTCGGATTCTTGCCCTGGTTGTTGGCCCGTGCGCGCAGCACGAAGTTGACAATCTCGTTGCGAAAATCCTTGGGGTTGGCAATGCCTGCGGGCTTTTCCACTTTCTCCAGTTCGGCATTCAGCGCGCTGCGATCAAACACTTCTCCGGTATCCGTGTCGCGGTACTCGCTGTCCTGAATCCAGTAGTCGGCGTAGGTCACATAGCGGTCAAAGATGTTCTGCCCATATTCGCTGTAGCTCTCCAGATAGGCCGTCTGGATTTCCTTGCCGATGAACTCCGCATAGCGCTGCGACAGGTACTCCTTGATGAAGCCGATGTACTTGGTCTCCATCTCAGCCGGGAACTGCTCGCGCTCTATCTGCCGCTCCAGCACATACATCAGATGCACAGGGTTAGCCGCCACCTCGGTGCTGTCGTAGTTGAAGACCTTGGCCAGAATCTTGAAGGCAAAGCGGGTCGATATCCCCTCCATGCCTTCATCCACACCCGCATAGTCACGGTACTCCTGATAGCTCTTGGCGCGTGGATCCGTGTCCTTGAGGCTTTCACCGTCATAGACCTGCATCTTGCTGAAAAGGCTGGAGTTCTCGGGCTCCTTCAGGCGCGTGAGCACCGAAAACTGCGCCATCATCTTGAGCGTGCCAGGCGCACAGATGGCGTTGGCCAGCGACGACTCGCGAATCAGCTTTTCATAAATCCTGACCTCCTCGCTCACACGCAGACAGTACGGCACCTTGACGATGTAGATACGGTCAAGAAACGCCTCGTTGTTCTTGTTGTTGCGGAAGGCCTTCCACTCGCTCTCGTTGCTGTGCGCCAGCACCACGCCATCAAACGGTATGGCGCCAAAGCCTTCCGTGCCCTTGTAATTGCCTTCCTGTGTCGCAGTCAGCAAAGGGTGCAGCACCTTGATGGGCGCCTTGAACATTTCGACAAACTCCAGCAGACCCTGATTGGCCAGACACAGACCGCCCGAGTAGCTGTACGCATCCGTGTCGTCTTGCGAGAAGTTCTCCAGCTTGCGAATGTCGACCTTGCCCACCAGGCTGGAGATGTCCTGGTTGTTCTCATCTCCCGGCTCAGTCTTGGCAATGCCGATCTGCTTGAGAATGCTGGGGTAGCGCTTGACAACGCGGAACTGGCGAATGTCCCCCCCAAACTCTTCCAGCCGCTTCACGGCCCATGGCGAGAGCACATGCTGCAGGCTGCGGCGCGGGATGCCGAACTCCTCCTCCAGAATCGGCCCGTCTTCGACAGGATCAAACAGGCCCAGAGGCGACTCGTTCACGGGCGAGCCCTTGAGAGCGTAGAACGGCGCTTTCTGCATCAGGTATTTGAGGCGCTCGGCAATCGAGGACTTGCCGCCGCCCACAGGGCCGAGCAGGTAGAGAATCTGCTTGCGCTCTTCCAGCCCCTGTGCCGCATGGCGGAAAAAACTCACCACCTGCTCGATGGCATCTTCCATGCCATAGAACTCGGAAAACGCGGGGTAGCGGCGGATGACCTTGTTGGCAAACAGCCTCGACAGGACAGGATCATTGCGCGTATCGACCATCTCCGGCTCGCCAATGATGGCGAGCATGCGCTGCGCTGCGCTGGCATAAGCCATGGGGTCTTTCTGGCAGAGGGAGAGGTACTCGTCCAGGGACATTTCCTCTTCACGCAAACGGACATAGCGGGCTGCGGAATTGCTGATGACATCCATAAGACCTCCCGTGGCGACACCCTGGCTCGAACAGTGCCGCAAAGTTGCATGGCATTCGTGACCGTGTGCATTCGTTGTAGCACCTCACCCTGGATTTGAACAGGCCGACATTCCTACAAATTTGCTGCGCAGGCTGTACTCAAAGCATGGCGTTTTCTGCATTGAAAAAGCCCCGTTTCCAAACCGTTTTATCGCTGCCAACGCAGCGCTCAGAATGCCGTATGTGTCTGCCAGCACTGAAGTTTTCCGGGGAGCGGAAACTAGGAAAAAACCGCTGCACCTCATGCCTGATCAGGACGTAAAAAAAAGCGCTACCGGAGTAGCGCTTTGCAGGACAGAAGCTACAAAAACAAGAGCTGACAACGCTTGTCTCAAGGGTTATTCACTAGCAATATTTACCCAAATCATTGGTTAGCAAGCGCTAGCTGCACTGTTTTTAATAGCATCCATTTATCCAGCACTCGCTGTCGATGCATCCTGGGCAACGCGTTTGACGGTACCTCGTGTCATGGCGCTGCCCATGGCAGCCGCCATGATGCAGGCGATGGCAGCCCACTGCATGGGACTGAGGTTCTCACTCAGCAGCAGCATGCCCATCAGTGCAGCGATGGCTGGCTCGGTAGCGAGCGCAATGCCAAAAGTAGCCGGAGGAAGACGGCGCAAAGCCATCATCTCCAGCGTGTAGGGCAAGGCACTGGAGATGGCAGCCACCATCAGCCCGAACAGCAAGATGGATGGAGTCAGCAGCCTGGCCCCCGCTTCAGCCACACCAAACGGCACCACCACCAAGGCCGCGCACAACAATCCCAGTGAAACGGCCTGGCCGCTGGGAATATGGCCCAGTCTGCGTCCGAGCACGATGTACAAAGCCCAGCAGATCGCCGCACCCAGCGCGCAGGCAATACCTACAGCAGACAGGTGTACGCCCTGAGAATGCACGCCCAGCGGCAAGATCATGGCAAGACCGATGACCGCCAGCACCAGCCAGACAAAATCCACAGCCCGGCGCGAGTAATAAATGGCCACGGCCAGTGGCCCGGAAAACTCAATGGCAACGGCCAGGCCAAAGGGAATGTCACGCAGCGCCATGTAGAACATCAGATTCATGCCGCCAAGGGCCGTGCCAAAGGCGAGCAAGGCCAGTGCGTTTTGGCGGTTGAGCGGCCAGCGCCAGGGACGCCAGATACACACCAGAATCAAGGCTGCAAAACCCACGCGCAAGGCCGATGTCCCCTGCGCCCCGACCACAGGGAACAGCTGCTTGGCCAACGAGGTACCGACACCCAGCGCTGTCACCGAGCCCAACACAGCCAGCACCGGCCACCAATGATTCCAACTATTTTTTGACATAGGTGGATACGATATTGCACATCACCCGTTGAATTTGCTCATTTTCCGTATGGAATCTGCAAGATTCGCTCTCAATGCCCCATCACCATGCCTGTTGCCGACCTGGACTCCTTCGACCGCGCCATTCTTGCCCTGCTGCAGCGCGACAACCTCATGCCTCAGCGCCTGATTGCCGAGCACATCAATCTGTCGGCGCCTGCCGTGCAACGGCGCATCAAGCGCCTGCAGGAAACCGGGGTGATTTCCGCCAATGTGGCCGTGCTGGAACCAGGACATATTGGCCGCACGCTGACAGCCATCATCACTGTGCAACTGGTCAATGACAGGCCCGACCTGTCGCGTGACTTCAAAGCGCGCATCAGCGCCGAAGCTGCCGTGCAGCAATGCTTTTATGTCACGGGCGAGACCGATTACATCCTCATCGTTACCGCCACCGACATGGAGGACTACCAGGCGATCTGTCGGCGTCTCTTTGAAGGAGATGACAATATTCGCCGCTACAGCACCTCGATTGCGCTGGAGCGCGTCAAGACAGGACTGCAGATGCCCATTTGAAGTTTCTGCACAGCAGCCGCAAGCTTGATCCAGCCTTAACGCCGCACATACCGGCTTGCCGACCCCTGCTCAGGCACTGGCAGCGCAAGAAACAAAATGCAACAATCACATCAGACGCATTCCTGTTTCGAAATGCGCACCCCGTCCAATTTGCAGGAGACTTGATGAGCATCCCTTCCAGCACCTCACCTGACATGGCTGCCCTGATCGCCGAGCGAACCGAGGAAAAATATGCCCAGGACTACTACCCACGGCGCGAGCAAGTGACGATCTCTTTTCGCGGCGATATTGCAGAGCAGCACAACTACGACAAGATTCGCCCCCTCTCCGAGGCCCAGCGCCACGGCAAGCACATGGTGGTGATTGAGGGACAGAGCCAGAAAACCGGGGTAACGCGGCTGTATCGCATTGAGTGCAATAGCTGGAACCTGATCGAGGCTGTGGGCCTGTGGGAACAGACCGCGGCAAGCTGACCCCTGCGCCAGCGCTTGTCGAGCTCCTGCTCAGATTTCCATGGCCCAGGCGCTGCTGGCCACCCACCAGGCCAGCCCCAGCATCATCACTCCGGTAATGCCGTCCATGACTTGCCAGGCTCTGGGATTGGCAAACCAATGCCGCAACCGTCGCCCAGCCAAAGCCAGCAGCACAAACCACAGGCAACTGGCCGATGCCGCCCCAATCACATAGGACCAGCGGCCCGCCCCTTCTTGCTGCGCACCGATAGAGCCCATCAGCAGTACCGTATCCAGATAGACATGGGGGTTGAGCAAGGTGATTGCGGCCAGGGCAGCCAGCACACTCATCATTCCGCGTGGAGCGCTCTGCGGCTCTTGTGGGTCCATGGCTGCATCGGGTGCAAGCCACATGCGCCGGAATGCAAACAGTCCATAAGCCAACAAGAAAGCCGCGCCGCCCAGCGTCAGATACTGCGCCAGTGACGGGTAGCGGGCCAGCATTTGCGCCATGCCCGCCACCCCCAGGGCCACCAGCAAAGCATCACTGAGCACGCACAGCGCCACGCAGGACTTCACATGCTCGCCTTGCACAGCCTGGCGCAGCACATAAAGATTCTGGGCTCCAATGGATGCAATGAGCGAAGCGCACACCGTAAAGCCTGCAATCCAGGCGGAATAGAAATTTGTTGTTGTGTCCATGGCCTACCTCTTTGAACTCTCTTCAGCGGCACGGATTCTGCGGCGGCACATCACTTAAGTAAAATTACATTTACTCAACTTGATGAAGAGTTTCTAATGTTTGACTACGCAGGTCTGGAAGCCCTGGCCGCCGTGATGCGTGAGGGCAGCTTCGAACGTGCAGCGCGCAAGCTGCATGTCACACCGTCTGCCGTTTCACAGCGCATCAAACTGTTGGAGGAGCGCGTCGGCCAAGTACTGGTGCTGCGCGGCAATCCCTGCACGGGTACGGAGGCTGGCCGACGCCTTTGTCTGCATGTCGAACAAGTGGCCCTGCTTGAAAACGACCTGCGCCGCAAGAATCCGGAACTGGTTCCCGAAGGACAGGCCACGCCCCCTTCTCTCAAGTTGGCGGTGAATGCCGACTCCCTGTCCATCTGGTTCATGGATGCCATGGCGGCCTTCACCCAGGACAGCAACGAGCTGCTGGACATCAGCATTGACGATCAGGACCACACGGCCAAGCGCCTCAAGGAGGGTGAGGTCATGGCTGCTGTTACCGCCACCGGAACCGCCATCACAGGCTGCAATACCTGGCCGCTGGGGCGCATGCGCTATGTGGCCGTCGCCAGCCCCGGGTTCATTGCACGCCACCTGCCGCAGGGCATCAGTGCGCAGACCATGGCTCGTGCCCCCATGATGTGCTACGGGCGCAAGGACAGCCTTCAGGATGTCTGGCTGCAGCAACTGGGCGTGGACGGCAGACGCAACGCCGTACGCCATTTTCTGCCCTCGCTGCAAGGCTATACGCGCGCTCTGGAGCTGGGCATGGGCTGGGGCGTGCATGCCGTGCAGCTGATCGAGTCACAGCTGCAGCAAGGCACGCTGCTGGAGCTGGCACCCGAGCGAGACATCTACATTCCCATGTACTGGTGCCATACCCGCAGCGCCCAGCAAAGCCTGCAACGGCTGACCGACTGCGTCATTCAGGCCGCGGCCGCCTGGTTAGAGCCAATGTAAATAAAGATAGCTATCAGCGCTTACCGAATAAGGGCTCGAGGCACTTTTTATATGTTTTTCTCTAGACGGGATTGGAGTCATCCGTCACATGACGCACTGCAGCCTTGGCCTGACTGAGCATGTGAAAGTCCAGAATTCGCGTGGCCATGATGGTTTCCCAGAGAAAACAGCACAAGGCCAGCATAAAGGCCAGCACCCCCAGCAAAAAGCTGAATACGGCATAACGCTGACCGCTGACGCCATAGGCCTCGCCCACAAACAACAAGACGATGGTCAGGCCAATGCACATGCCGCACATGGTGAGCAAGCCAATGGAGACATTCGCCAGCCGCCCCCGCTCACGCAGAAAGTGCAGCTCCTTGAGGTGACGCGCAATCAGATCGTGATCCTCCAGAGTGCGCAGGCTTTCTTCCAGCTTGCGGGCTCTGTCAATAATTCGGGCCAGTCGCCCGGCAACAGAGCCAATCATGCCGGCGACGGCAGTCAGAAAAAATACCGGGGCCACAGCCAGTTGAATGCTGTGGGTAACGGTCTGGGCGTCAATGGACCAGATGCTCATGGTGTCCTCAAAATCCGCGGGCGTTCTCAGCGGCTATTTTCATGCACAAAAGTCAGCTCTGTTGTGACTTGAAGGCATTCCAGGCATCTCTCACATCGCTATCGAAACTGTTTCAGCGCTTTTGCGCTGCCCACCCCCTCTGATTGCCGATAAGTGCAGGCTGATTGCTCCAGCGCAAACCCGCCAACGCCACGGTTTGATGCAACGCAATCCTTCAATCCCTCCCGGCGGCCATAGTGAGAGCAATTCAACCGGGAGGCCTTATGAAGCTGATGATTGATCTCTTTTCCACCGACTATGGACTGATGAGTCTGGCCGTGATTGTGCTGATCATCGTCATGGCCGCCTTCTTTACCCGGCTCTTCATGGGCAAGATGAAAAACATTGCCAGCACACCGCTGGAGTGACGCAAAAGTTCATGGTATTTCGCCCATGGCCTGCCTTGAGTTGCTGGCAGTCTGACGCGGATTCGGTGCAAAAAAGCCGGAGCTTTCGCTTCGGCCTTTTTATTGGAAGGATCCAAGTGACTGTCAGTAATGCGGCGGCAATTCGTCGCGCAGATTGCGAACTGCAGCGCCCCCACCTTCTGGTGCCTGACGCTTGAGCTCTCGCACCTCGTTGATCAGCAAGTCAATTTGCTGCTGTTGACGGTAAATCGTCATATTGAGCTGCTCAAGCAAATCCTCGGTATAGCTGGCTTTGATCTCCAGCTCCATGATTCGCTCTTGCAGCGCTTCTTGCTCATCCCTCATATTCAGCCCTTGAGTGCTTTTGCCAGACGTGCAATCCCTTCGCGGATCTTGTCCTCGTCGGCCGTGGCAAACGACAGGCGGAAGGTGGCGTTGTCGGGGTTCTGCGCATAGAAAGGTGCGCCGGGCACAAAGGCCACACCTTGCTCGATGGCTCGCTTCGCCAGCTCACCGGCATCTGCCAGCTGACCGCGCGCCCCCGTCAGACGCACCCACATGAACAGGCCACCGGCGGGCTGCACAAACTCGATGGCGTCTCCGAGTTGCTCGCGCAGCGCATCGCCCATGGCCTTGGCACGCTGGGCATAGACCTCGCGCACATGGGCCAGGGTCTTGGGCATGACGCCGGACTTCAGATACTGGGCGGCTGTGGCCTGCGCAAAAGTGCTGGTGTGGGCATCGCTGAACTGCTTGCACATCACGGCGCGGGCCAGCAGTTCGGGCTGGGCAATCAGCCAGCCAATGCGCAGGCCGGGGCTGAGCACCTTGGAGAGCGAACCGCAATGTGCCAGCCATTCACGGCTGCCGGGCACTTCACGGCTCAGCGCCAGCAGACTGGCGGGCGGCGCAGCGTCAAAGTACAGGTCGCCGTAGGGGTCGTCTTCCACCACCAGCGTCTGGTACTTGACGGCCAGCTCCAGCACCTTCTTGCGGCGCTCCAGGCTCAGCATGGCACCGCTGGGGTTGCCGAATGTGGGAATCAGATAGACCAGCTTGGGCTGATGCTCGGCGATCAGCTTTTCCAGCTCGTCGGTCTTGACGCCATGCTCGTCGACAGGTGCCGAGATGACTTCCGCTCCGTATAAGCGAAAGCACTGGATGGTGGCCAGAAAGGTCGGGCCTTCAACGATGACCTTGTCACCCTCACCCAACATGGTCTTGCCCAGCAAGTCCAGTGCCTGCTGGCTACCGGTGGTGACGATGAGCTGCTCGGGGGCCACATCGGGAACGCCCTTGCTGGCCATGAAGGTCGAGAGCTGCTCGCGCAATGGCTGATAGCCCTCGGTTGCTCCGTACTGCAATGCAGCGCCAGCCTCTTGCTCCAGTGCCTTGGCAGAAGCGGCGCTGATGCCAGCCACGTCAAACATGGCGCTGTCCGGAAAGCCACCCGCAAAGCTGATGATGCCGGGCTTGCCAAGCAGTTTGAACAGTTCACGAATCGCAGAGGTTTCTACGTTATTGAGTCGATTGGCAAATTGCATACGTTTTTTGGATTAAGGCGCTAAAGAAATCTCGTCGCCGCTTGAGCGGCAAACGCCCATTGTGGCGCGCGCAGCCCACCAGAGGGGAGAAATGTCTTTTTGTAGGAGCTATTCCAGCTTCGCAGTAATCAAACTCCTACCAACTTCTTAAAGTTGATAGATATTGTTAATTATGTACAGCTTCGTGTCTCAAACTATGAATTGGACAGTGCCAAGCCTCTGCCAAGAACATACGCCTACCTATCCACGGACCGCGTAGTCAACGGATTTTTCTGCTGTATGAATGTGCTCGCACCAAGCATCAGACCAGCGGCATTAAGGGCAACACGCTGCGCTCAGCCAGCTTGGGTCTGCGGGTCTCCGACAACCGCCACTACGCGCTGGATGTCGCCATGAGCAAGCCACTGGGTGATCACTCCATCTACAACCCTGATCGCAAGATGCGCTACAGCCTGGTGCTCAGCTACAACCTGGATCCTTGATCCTGCTGCCTCAAGCCCTGAGCCGCTGCGCAATGTAGCGGCTTTTCTTTTTCAAGCACCGCGACCACGGGCCACAATAGCGCCATGAAGAAAAGCGATATAGCGCCGTTTTTTGCCGTGCTCAAGGCCGCCAACCCCACTCCTCAGACCGAGCTTGAATACACCACTGTCTTCGAGCTTCTCACTGCAGTTCTGCTGTCGGCACAAGCCACCGACGTCGGCGTCAACAAGGCCACGCGCAAGCTGTTTCCTGTCGCCAATACTCCCCAGGCGATTCTGAATCTGGGTCTGGAAGGGCTGGAGAGCTATATCAAGACCATCGGCCTGTACCGCAGCAAAGCCAAGCACTTGATGGAGACTTGCCGCATGTTGGTGGAGTTGCATGAAAGCAAAGTCCCCGACACGCGCGAAGCTCTGGAAGCACTGCCTGGCGTGGGCCGCAAGACTGCCAATGTGGTGCTCAATGTGGCCTTTGGCCAGCCCACCATGGCGGTGGACACACATATCTTTCGCGTCAGCAACCGCACGGGACTAGCCCCCGGCAAGAACCCGCTGGAGGTGGAAAAGCAGCTGCTCAAACGTGTGCCCGCTGAATATGCTGTGGATTCGCACCACTGGCTGATTTTGCTGGGCCGCTATGTCTGCCAGGCACGCAAGCCGCGTTGCTGGGAGTGCGTAGCCTCGCAGTACTGTGACTTCAAGCCCAAGACTCCAGCACCTCCGGCTGGAAAAAAGAGTTAAATCAGCGCTTAGCCCTTAGCAATCAAGCGCTGACAGCTATCTATTTTGATAACCTCATCAGCTTTTGGTGCTGACGCCCGCCGACTCGAAACTGGCCATCTCATTGAGCATAGTGCAGGCCGACTGCAGCAGAGGCCATGCCAGCGAAGCGCCTGAGCCCTCTCCCAGGCGCAGTTGCCAGTCCAGCAAGGCCTGAGCCTGCAAATGCGCCAGCATGCGCGAGTGACCAGGCTCACCCGAGCGGTGCGAATACACGCAGCGCTGCAGCACATGGGGCTGCAGTCGGCTGGCCACCAGCACGGCAGCCGTCGTGATGAAACCATCGACCACAATCACGCGCCGCTCGGCAGCGGCCTGCAAGACAGCCCCGGTCATGGTCGCAATTTCCAGCCCGCCCATGGCGGCCAGAACACCCATGGGCTCAGTGACACCAGCATGAAAATCCAGAACCTGCTTGAGCACGGCAATCTTGCGCATCAAGCCTTCGCTATTCAGACCCGTACCAACTCCGGTCACTTCTTCCACAGGCTCACCACACAGGCGCGCCAGCAGCAATGAAGCACTGGAGGTATTGCCAATCCCCATCTCCCCCAGCAGCAAGGCATTGCCCGGCAGCTTTTTGATCAGTTCGGCACCGTTGCGCAAAGCCATTGCGCACTCTTGTTCTGTCATCGCAGGGCCTTGGCTGCAATCGGCCGTTCCATAGGCGATCTTGCGCCGCCACAGTCGCGGCTCACCGTCTCGCGGCAGCTTGTGCTCTGGGTCCTGCTCTCGCACTTCAAAGTCACGGGCCACACCGCAGTCCACGACATTCAGTGCCACCCCATTCTGGAGCGACAGCACACTGACTGCTGCTCCGCCCGCCAGAAAGTTCTCGACCATTTGCCAGGTCACATCGACGGGATAGGCTGACACACCTTGCGCGGCCAGCCCATGGTCTGCAGCAAACACCACCATTTGAGGTTCTTGCAGTTCAGGATTCTCACTACCGGTAATACAGGCCAGGCGCAGCGCCAATTGCTCCAGAACACCCAGAGATCCCTGTGGCTTGGTCTTGACATCCAGCCGGTGCTGCACACTGGCTTGCAGCAGTTCGTCGTGAATATCGGGAACCTCAGGACAGGTCCAGATGGTGGACAAGGCGGCTTCGGAAAGGGGTGCGGAACTCATGCTTGCAGTCATTGCCGGTAAATCAGACCTCAAAACCCTCCACCACCGGTGGTGCAGAAGGCATGTTTTTGCGATTGGGCAAGTATCGCGCTTTCATCATGGTCAAGGCAGCAAGTTCAGCAATAGCGCACGGCAGACATGAAAAAGGCCCCGAAGGGCCTGAGCTGAAAATGCAGCAAAAGCATCAGCGAATGATTTCTTCCACTGTGACTTCTCGCAAGATGCCGCCATCCTTGACCGAGCCGCTGACCGCACCATCCTTGACGCGCGCCACGCAGGCTTGCTGGTCGACCTCGGTTTTGAACACGCTGCAGCGGGCATAGGCATTGCGCTGGTACTGGCTCAAGCCCTGACCGTCATCAAGCCTGCCTCTTTGGGCTTCCGCCTTGGCTGCAGCCGCTTCACGCGCTGAAGAGTTGCCGCCACCCATGCCGCGCTGGCCTTTGTGATGGTGGTGATGCTTTTTCATCGCAGGCCTGGCGGCATCCATTGCTGCTGCTTCTGCCGCAGGCTTGGCCTGATCGACCTGCGCACTAGCCAGGCCCGCCATCGACAAGGCGACAGCCCCCAAAGCCAGCTGAAGCGTCCGAACCTTGAAAAAAGCCATATCTAACTCCATTCCAAAAAGTGAATAGCGTTGCCAGCTTGCGCTCACTCCAGGCTGCGGCTTATCGGTTTAACGCACATGGGCTTGAGAGAGCTTTCCTACAAGTCGCACCTGCCATTAAAGCGACTCGGCCTCAAACCATTGAGCCACACCTTGCGCCAGCCGTGCAAACACCTGATCCAGACTGGGCGCAGCATGGCCGAACAGGGCGTGAATCACTTCGGCATTCTCAAACAGCCCATGCAGATAGCTGCCGATCACAGCCGGATTGCCGCCTTGCCACAGCATGCCGGGCAGCAACTCTTGCGCTGGCTGATCGCTGCCGGCCTGCATATCGGCCCGCAACTGGGTCTGCCCATGGTGGATTTCATAACCGCGTGCTTGCACTCCGCTCAAGGCCTTCCAGGGTGCCTGTAGCTCAGGCAAGGTCAGCGTGGTGGGCTGCACTGTCTTGTCCTGCGCAAACAAGGTGACCAGAGGCAGCAGCCCCAGGCCTGCGGCATTGCCATCCACACCGTGCAAATCAATCAGGGCTTCGCCCAGCATCTGCAGGCCACCGCAAATGCCCAGCACCCGCTTGCCCTCCTTGGCGTGCTGAGCTACCGCGGCATCCAGGCCTTGCTCTCTCATCCACGCCAAGTCCGCCGCCGTGGCCTTGCTGCCCGGCAAGATCACCCAATCCGCATCGGTGATTTGTGCGGGCGAGCGTGCCCACACCACACGCACGCCGGGCACTTGCAGCAGAGGTTGAAATTCATCCAGATTGCTGATGCGCGGATAAGCCACGATGGCAATCGTGGTGTGGATAGCCTGCCCCACCCCGGTACTGCCCCGGTCATCAAAAACGCCATCTTCCTCTGGCAAGCCATGCTGGAACTGCATGGGAATGCAGGCCACCGTAGGAATTCCGGTCTTCTCTTGCAGCATCTGCGGCGCAGGCGCCAGCAAAGCGGCATCGCCCCGGAATTTGTTGAGCACAAAGCCTTTGATGAGTTGTTGCTCATCCTCTGGCAACAGCGCCCAGGTGCCGTAGAGATGGGCAAAGGCGCCGCCCCTGTCGATATCGGACACCAACAGGCAATGCGCGTTGCAATGCTTGGCCACGCGCATGTTCACCACATCGCTGGCATGCAGATTGATCTCGGCGGGCGAGCCCGCACCCTCGATCACCACCACATCGTTTTCGGCGCGCAACGCATCCAGCGCTTGCGCAACCTGCGGCCAGACCTTCAGACTGCGGCCGCGCCAGGGCATGGCGCTCAGTTCATCATCCACCTGGCCGAACAGCACAACCTGACTGCGCGTATCGGCCTCGGGCTTGAGCAGCAACGGATTCATGCGCACATCGGGCACAGCCCCTGCGGCCAGTGCCTGCAGATACTGGGCGGTGCCGATTTCGCCCCACTTCCCATCGGGCGTGGCAACGACGCGGGCATTGTTGCTCATGTTCTGCGCCTTGAAGGGGGCAACCTTCAGGCCCAGGCTGCGATAGTAGGCGCACAGCGCCGTGGCCACCCAGCTTTTGCCTGCGCCACTGCTGGTGCCCAGCACCATGATGCAACGTGCTGTCATGTCTCAGTTCTCTCTAGATATCCGTTAAGCCAAAGGCAAGACCACACGCTGCATGATGCGCTGCAACGCTTCGCCCGGCTGGGTGCACTGCCCCATGTGCGAGGGCGAGGTCTGAATGATGCTGCTGCGCTTGGCCGTCAACCAGTGGTAACGCGCACGCAAGGGCAGCTGTGCAATCGGCCCTGCATCGGCACGGCCTTCGCAAATCGCCACGATAGAGCCCAGGTGCCTGTGCACAGTCTCCAGATCCACATTCGGATCCAGCGCCAGCAGCCGCTTCTCGTCAAGCGCAATGGCCGCCTGCAAAAAGCCGCTGAGCTGGCAGGACAGGATCACACCCGCGTTGACAAATTCCTCGCGCTCCACACGCGGCACGACCCGTACCACGGCATAGTCGTACACCTCATACGCGGGCATCAATCACTCCTTGCAGCCAGCGACTGCGCTGCGCCAAGCGGGCCACAAAATAATTCACATACGCGGCGCGATGCGCCTGCACGTCTTTCAGTGCATCGTCATCCTTGTCGGCAGCGGCCTGCTCCAGAAAGCAGTCAGGCACCTCGTCCACAATGGCTTGCAACACCTCGGGAGTCAGCCTGGCCGCCAGTTCGGCATCGACTGCGGCCAGCTGCGATGCCTGAGCCAGCAGCACATGCTCGCTGCTGGGTGCAAATGGCTTGGCCGGGTCGGCAACCGAGCCCTTCCAGGCGTGATGAAACGTCAGGCTCGCACCATGATCGATCAGCCAGGGCTTCTTTTTGCACATCAGCATATTGGTGTTGCGCGCCGTGCGGTCCACATTGCTGATCAGCGTGTCAAACCACACCAGGCGCGAGGCAAAGTCCTCATCCACCCTATCCACCGCCGGGTCGAAGTTGATGGAGCCAGGCAGATAGTCCAGCCCCACATTCAGCCCGTCACTGGCGCGAATCAGGTCCTGAATTTCAGGATCGGACTCGGTGCGCGCCAAGTCACCGTTGAGATGCAGCAGCACAATCTCCGGCACCGGCAGACCCAGTGCCCGCGCGATGCCGCCCGAGATGATCTCGGCAATCAAGGCCCGCACGCCCTGACCGGCACCACGAAACTTGAGCACATAGGTGCCCAGATCATCGGCCTCGACAATGGCGGGCATGGAGCCGCCCTCACGCAGCGGCGTGACATAGCGCTCTACCCGCACAGAGCGCAGCTTCAGAGTTTCAGTGTCCATGGCAGAAATGGTAGCGCCTTGCGGCCGTGCAGTCTGAACGGTCTGAGTGCCAAGGTCATTGGATGCGTTTGCAGGCCTGCTCCAGCGCGGCCTGCGACACCGGCGGCAAAACGCCCAGGCGCACATGGCCGCTCAGGCCAAAGCTCTCACAGTCACGCAGCTTGATGCCCTTTTCACGCAAGGCTGACAGTAACGCGGCTATATCGTCCGTCGGCAAGCGTGCGACAAAATAATTGGCCTGATGTCCCGGCAACACCTGCCAGCCCAGGCGCTCACACAGCGCCAGCTGCTGCGCCTTCCAGCGACTCAGCGTGCCGCGGCTTTGCTGCAGCCACTGCTGTACCTCATCTGTCACCCAGGCTTGCAGCATGGCCACACCATGCGATCCCACCACCCAGGATGGGGCCAGCGCATTCAGTGCCTGCAACTCGGCCTCGGCGGCATGCTCGGGGGCAATGGCATAGGCTGCACGCACCCCCGTCATGCCCAATGCCTTGTTGGGCGTCCACAGCTGCCAGAGCTCATCCATGGCGCGCTCTGGTGCCTCGCCCTCCAGCCACAGCGGTCGGTAAGCGCAGTCCAGCAAGCGCCATTCTTGGGGGCTCGGCGCCTGCTGCCAGGCTGGCCAGATATCTTCCACGCGGCCCAGCGGACTGGACGGCTCACAAGCCCAGCTCAAGGCTGGCACCGCCAACTCCTCCGAGCGTCCCTGCAGCGCCAGCCGCCAGACCCGCGCCGCCTGCAGGTAGTCGCCATAGTGATGCTGCGGAAACTGCACGCTTTTGGCACCGCTGCGCACGGCGTGCAAGGTGATGCGGTGAATCAGCTCGCTGCTGCTGCCGCCCATCACAATGCGCTGCAGCGCCACACCGTGAAAGGCCGCCAGTTGCGCGCGCAGTTCGGTGTAATGCGGGTCGGGGTACTGCGCCACATGGGCCGCCTGCAGTAACCGCACCGCCGTGGGGCAAGGCCCGAAGGCGTTGCGATTGGTCGAAAAATCATGGGCTGGCACGCCCAACGCATCGGTGCCGCCATGCATGGCAGCGGCCTTCATATCAAACATTACCCAGCAGCTTCCAGATCCACAGCGCCATCAAAAACATAGCTATCAGCGCAATCGCTACCTGCACTACCAGCACTTTGGAGGCCAATTTTACGGAGTTCTGCAAATCCGCAGCTTCAGGCGCCCTACCCAGGGCATTGAGCTGGTAGACACCAGGCTTGGAAAGTCGCACCCCCAAGGCCTGCGCCATGGCTCCCATGGGCCAGCCGCCATTGGGTGAGGGTGTCACTGCTGCATTGCGCTTCAGGTCAGTCCACGGCAGGCCACCGGCCACCAGCGCCAGCCACAGCGCAGTCAGGCGCGCCGGAATCCAGTTGAGCACATCATCGGCCCGCGCCGCCCATTTGCCCGCCCATTGCCAGTGGCGGCGCTTGTCGCCCTGGCCTCGCCAACCGTGGTAGCCCCACATCGCATCGGCGGTATTGGCCAGGCGGTAGACGGCCGCACCGGGCAAGCCCGCCACGGCAAACCAGAACAAGGGAGCGATCACGGAATCACTGAGGTTTTCTGCCAGCGTCTCGATGGCGCTTTCGCGCACGGTGGCCGCATCCAGCTGCGTGGTGTCACGACTGACCAGCCAGCTCAGGCGCTCGCGCCCGGCGGGCAGAGACTGCTGCAAGGCGGCCTCTACCGCCAGCACTTCATCCTTGAGCATGCGCCAGGACAGCAGCGGCTTGAGCAGCACCCCCATGACCAGCCCCCAGACCCACCAGTCGGCAAAGCCCAGCATGAACTGCAGCAGCCCATAGACTATAAAAAACAGAGCTGCAAGCGCGCACCAAGCAATGAATCCAAGCATGAATCGCTTGTAATCTTTTGCTATATCAGCGCTAGGCGCTATTATTTTTCCAGCCCCGTCCAGCAGCTTGCCCATCAGCACCACGGGATGCAGCCACACGGGTGGCTCGCCCCAGAGCCTGTCCAGCAGCAAGGCCACGAGCACCGCCAGCAGGCCGGCCTGCACATTGCGCGCCCAGTTGAGGGCCGCCAGATCTTCGGCGGTGAGTGCCTGATAAAGCCAGGCCAGCGGACTGAGAGAAAGACCGATCAGCTCAGTCCAGCCAAAACCACTCATGCTCCGCCCTGCTTGCCCTGATTGAGTTCGGCAGCGGCTGCCGCCACACGCGAGTCGTCCCAGACGTCATCCATCAGCATGTCTTGCAGCGGGGCGCGACTGGCCCATTTCTCCTGCTGCAGCATGGGCTCGGCGTAATAGGCATCCACCGGCCCCAGGCACAGCACGCCCAGCGGGTGCGCGCCCTCAGGCATCTTGAGCAGCTGCGCCAGCTCCAGCGGATCAAAAATCGACACCCAGCCCATGCCCAGCCCTTCGGCACGCGCAGCCAGCCAGAGGTTTTGAATGGCGCAGGCGCTACTGGCAATGTCCATCTCGGGCAGGGTGCGGCGGCCAAAAATATGCGCTTCACGACCCGGCGGCATGGCCACCACCAGCACCTCGGCGGCATCGAGCACGCCCTGCACCTTGAGCTTCATGAAGTCTTCTTCGCGCTCTCCCAGTGCATGGGCCGTGCGCACGCGCTCTTGCTCCACCAGCGCATGAATCTGCTGGCGCAGCGCCCTGCTTTTGACGCGGATAAAACGCCAGGGCTGCATGAAGCCCACGCTTGGTGCATGATGCGCAGCGCGCAGCAGGCGCAGCAGCACGTCCTCCGCCACCTGCCCGCCCGCAAAGTGGCGCATGTCGCGGCGCTCATAAATGGCGCGGTAAACAGCCGCCCGCTCCGCCTCGGAAAAAGGCGTGGCAGGAATGGTGGGAGATGGTTGTGCTTGTGACATGACGCAATTGTCGCCCTTTGGGGACGGTGCAGAGACTTCACAGATACCCGCACCATGCCATTTTTCCAGCCTCCGTCGAAACGACAAAAACTGGCCCGGCCCAACTCAGAGATGCCGAGCAAGAGCCGCCTCGCGGCGAAGGCATCGTCCCCCTCCCGCATTGCGAAGCAAAGCGAGAGAGGGTGAAGGCGCAAAGCGCCTCAGGGGGCGCCTAATCCTCAATCCCCCGCTGCGCAGGAATACCCGCCTTGAAGGCATGCTTGATCATGGTCATCTCGGTCACCGTATCGGCCATGTCGATGATTTCCTGCGGGCAGCGGCGGCCCGTCAGGCAGACATGGACTTCCTTGGGGCGGGCAGCCAGCGTGTCCAGCACATCCTGCAGCGGCAGCCAGCCGTAGATCAGCGGATAGGTGATCTCGTCGAGCACCACCAGAAACAGCTCGCCGGAGAGAATATCGGCCTTGGCCTTTTCCCAGCCATCACGTGCCAGCTGGGCGGAATGCTCCAGGTCCTTGCTCTTCCAGCTAAAGCCGTCGCCCAGCCCTTCAACGGGCAGGCCTACCTTCTCGGCCAGACGGTGCTCGCCAAAGCGGGCCGTGGGCACCTTCATGAACTGGTAGACCTTGACGGCCTTGCCTCGGCCCAGAGCGCGAAAGGCCAGGCCAAAGGCGGCCGTGCTTTTGCCCTTGCCATCGCCGGTGTTGACGATGATGAGGCCGCGGCGCTCACCTTCGGGCTTTTCATAGGGCTTCTCGGAGGGAGGGGTTTCAATATTCATAGCTACTCACGCTTACCCATAAAGGGCTCAAAGGCAAAAAGGCTTGAAAACTCAAGTCGTATCTTCAGGCAAGCCGTGGCAAGGCCAGCCACAGGCCGTCCAGCTCGCGCACCTGTATGCGGTGGTCGAACACGGCCTCCAGCGCACCATGACTGGCCGGGTCGCTGCACGCGCCCTGGTGGATGATGCGGCCGTCCTGCATCACGACCATCTCGTCAGCCAGCAGGGCAAACGACAGCTCATGCAGCACGCTGACCACGGTCACGCCCTGCTGCACCAGCGTGCGTGCCGTCAGCATCCAGTCGGTCTGATGCGGCGGGTCCAGATTGGCCAAGGGCTCGTCCATCAGCACGGTCTGGGCCTGCACCGCCAGAGCCCGTGCGAGCAGCACGCGCTGGCGCTCTCCGCCCGAAAGCTGCCCAATGCTGCGCTGACGCCAGTCCCAGGCATGGGTGTGGCGCAGCGCCTGCTCTACTGCCTGCTTGTCATCGCTCGACGCCGGAGCCAGCCAGCCCTGGTGGGGCAAGCGCCCCAGCATGACCACGTCATACACGGCCATATCGGCCGACACCGGCTGGTTCTGCCCCAGCCAGGCCAGGGCCTTGGCGCGGTCACGCCCATTCCACGCGTCCAGCTTGCGGCCTTGCAGCAGCACATCACCGCTTTGCTGCTGATGGGCTGCGCGCATGCCCGCCATGGCTCTGAGCAAGGTGGACTTGCCCGCGCCATTGGGGCCGACGATGGCCGTCCAGCGCCCCTTGGGAATCTGCAAGCTGACCTGGCGTAATACTTCGCGCTCGCCCAATTGCACGGTCAAGGCCTTCGTCTCCACCGCAGGCGACTTGCGCTCATCGGTAGCCATGTCTTTGCTCATGCGCCCTCCCCACCCGCCATGGCACCGCGCTTGTGCATCAGCCACAGCAGGTAGCTGCCGCCCAGCACGGCCGTCAGCACGCCCACGGGCAGCTCTTGCGGGGCAATCAGCCAGCGGGCCAGCAAGTCTGCAGCCAGCAGCAGCACACCGCCCATCAGGCAGCTGAGCACCAGCAGCCAGCGGTGCAATGCACGCACCATGGAGCGCACCAGGTGCGGCGCCGCCAGCCCCACAAACGCAATCAGCCCGGTCTGCGCCACGGCAGTGCCCGTGGCCAGCGCCAGCAGCACAATCAGCAGCAGGCGCAGCGGCGCCAGCGGCAAGCCCAGGCTGTGCGCCGTGGCCTCGCCCAGCGCCAGACCATCCAGCACGCGGCTCAGGCACCAGGACAGGGCCAGTGACGGCAACAGCACCCACAGCATCAGCGCACAGGCATTCCAGCCCGCAAACGCCGTGCTGCCCAGCATGAAGGACTGCATGGCCTGCATGATGTCCGGATTCATCAAGAGCACCAGTGACGCAGCCGCTCCCAGCACCACGCCCACCACCACGCCAGCCAGCAGCAGACGCATGGTGTTTTGCACGCCCTTGGCCAGCACCAGTGTCAGCACCACGGCGGTCACAGCCCCGGCAAATGCGGCACCCGTCACTCCCCAGCGGGCCAGCCCAGCCAGGGCAAACGGAGAAACGCCCAGCGCGGCCATGGCCAGCGCCACGCCCAGCGATGCGCCAGACGCACTGCCCAGCAAATACGGATCGGCCAGCGGATTGCGAAACACGCCCTGCGCCACGGCTCCCGCCAGCCCCAGCAGGCCGCCGGCCAGCAAGGCCGCTGCGGTGCGAGGCAGGCGAATATCCATCACGATCTGCCAGGCCAGCGGATCATGGCGTGCCTTGAGCACGCTCTCGAAGCCCGTGCTGCCAATGCCTGCGCCCAGCAAGGCCAGCAGACTGCCGGCCAGCGCCAGCCACAGCAGCAGCCAGGGAGCCGCCAGGCCACGCGTGGATTGCTTGCCCGTGCTCATTGCGGCTTGCCCTGCTTTTCAGCCACGGCCTGCAGGCACTGCGCCATGATGCGGGCACCTTCGGCCATGCGCGGGCCGGGGCGAATCAGGACATCCGAGTCCTCTGCCCTGAAAGCGCAAATCGCGCCCTGGCGCACGGCCCGCATCTGCGCCCAGCCCGGATACTCGGGCACACCGGTTTTCCACGAACGCTCGCCCGCCATCAGGATGTCGGGGTCTGCCTTGACCACATATTCAGGATTGATGCGCGGAAACGGCCCCAGCCTGGGGTCAATCACATTGCGCATATGCAGCCGGGTCAGCGTCTGACCGATGAAGGACTGCTCGCCTGCCGCAAACGGGCCACGGCTGGCTTCAAAGTACACACGCTGGCCACGGATGCCGGGTGGCACGCTGGCCGCAGCCTTGGCCAGATCGGCTTCAATCCCGGCCCAGACCCGCTCCGCCCCCTGCGCGGGCGGCAGGGCCAGCAGCACACCAATCTGATGCAGCACCGTGCGCGCTTCTTCATGCGTGCGTGGCTCCAGCGCCACAACCTTCAGGCCCAGTGCCTCCATGCGCGCCACCGAGCGTGAAGCGACAGATGCAAGCACCAGATCGGGCTTGAGCGCCACGATGGATTCAATATTCGGGTCCAGCCCGCCGCCCACCACGGGCACGGTCTTCACATGGGCCGGCCAGTTGGAGTAGCGGTCCACGCCCACCAGGCGCTCACAGGCACCCAGCGCGCACAGGCTCTCGGTCAGCGAAGGCAGCAGGCTGACAATGCGCTGCGGCGGCTTGGGCAGTTGCACCCGCGTGCCGCGTGCATCGGTGATCTGCACAGACTGGGCCCATGCCGTGGCCGTGCCGAACATCAGCACGGCCGCCAGCAGCGAGCTCACAAAACGGGGCTGCACGGTTTTCATGCCTGCGGTCCTTTCAGCGCCAGCGGCAGGCCGGCGCACATCAGCGTGGCGCTTTCGCAATGCGCGGCCACTTGCTGATTGAGAACCCCCAGGGCATCGACAAAGGCTCGCACCTCTTTGCCCATGGGAATGACGCCCAGGCCGATTTCATTGCCCACCAGAATGACGGGGCCTGCAGCCTCATCAATCGCTTTCAAAAAGAGAGCTAACTGCGCTTTCCAGTCTTGGCTTTGAGCCTGTTTTGACTCGAAATTTTCTTCTTCCACCGGCATCAGCCAGTTGGTCAGCCACAAGGTCAGGCAGTCAATCACCAGCAGACGCTGGGGGTGACTGTGCTGCACCAGCACAGCGGCCAGGTCACGCGGCTCTTCAAGCGTCTGCATGCCCGGCACCCGCTCGGAGCGGTCACGCTGGTGGCGGGCAATGCGCTCGCTCATCTCTGCATCCCAGGCCTGACCCGTTGCGACCAGAACGGCCTGATGCGCTGCATCGGCTGCCAGCCACTGGCGCGCCAACAGTTCTGCACGGCGGGACTTGCCGCTTTTCTGCCCCCCCAGAATGAACTGGGTGCGCGGCATGACAAAGGTGGAAGGACTTTCAGGGCTCATGGTGATGGACAGAAAAGCTCAGCCTTGGATTGTTGCGCCAAAAAGTGCCGCTACCGCCCGTGGGCAGGAGGGGAACCAGGCATGAAAGTAACTGGCCCGCACGCTGCCTTGCTGATACAGGGCCTCTCCCCTGTCGGCCTGCACCGCCGCACCAGGGCGGCTACTGCGGGTCAGCGCAGGCATGGCCGTCTCCAGCCGCGTGTAATGGAAGGTATGGCCACGCAGCACGCCTTCATCAAGCACCAGTTGCTGCATGCCCAGTCCGCCCAGCCGGTTTTGCATGATGACTTGTGCGGGCAGCAGCCCCCACATGGCTTCAGTGCTGCCGTCCAGCGCCGTGACGCCATTGCACAAGGCCAGCATGCCGCCGCACTCGGCCCATACCGGCTTGGCTTGCGCCACATGGGCTGCAATATCGTCCCGCAAGCGCTGGTTGGCGTGCAAAGCCGACGCATGCAACTCAGGGTAGCCACCGGGTAGCCAGAGCGCGTCGCAGGGCGGCAGAGCATCACCCGCCAGCGGTGAAAAAAAGCACAGCTCGGCCCCCAATGCGCGCAGGCAATCCAGATTGGCCGGGTAGATAAAGGAGAACGCTGCATCGCGTGCAATGGCAATGCGCTTTCCCTCCAGCAAGCGCTGGGGCTCAGGCTGGCTCTGCGCATTCGCCTGGGCAGGCCCGGCAAAGTCCACACACCAGTCCTGCCAGCTGGGCTGCCCCTCCTGCTCCAGCCAGGGCCGCTGACCCAGCGGAGTCTGAGCCAGCGCATCGGCAGCGGCATCCAGGCGCTGCATGGCATCGCCGAGCTCATGCGCAGCAATCAGCCCCAGATGGCGCTCCGGCAACAAGGCCGCCTGCTTGGCTTTGGCAGCCGGTGCCCCCAGGTGCACGCCGGGCATGGCCCCCAACCACAAAGCAGGGTCCCGCAAGCCTTGTTGAAGCAGGTCAGCATGGTGAGCGCTAGCCACCCGGTTGGCCAGCATGCCCGCCCAGCGCAGGCCCGGCTGGTAATGCTGCAAGCCATAGGCCAGTGCCCCGAATGTGCCCGCCATGGCCGATGCATCGACCACGGCCATGACGTGCAAGCCCAGCAGTTGCGCCAGGTCTGCCGCACTGGGGCTGCCATCAAAGAGCCCCATGACACCTTCGACCAAGATCAAGTCTGCGTCCTGAGCAGCCTCGTGCAGGCGCTGGCGTACATCGCCCTCACCCGTCATCCACAAATCCACCGAATGCACGGGCGATCCGCTGGCCAACTCGTGCCAGTAGGGGTCCAGAAAATCCGGTCCGCATTTGAACACCCTAACCTTGCGCCCCTGGCGGGCATGCAAACGGGCCAGGGCCGCAGTCAGCGTGGTCTTGCCCTGCCCCGATGCGGTCGAAGTAATCAGCAGTGCCGGACAGCGTAAGTTTTCAACATTCATCATGACCACAGGTGTTGGTTGCCGAGACGATGGAGCACTGGACGGCCCCATCTTTCAGCTTTTCAGGGAACGGCTTATTGAGGCATCCACTTCAGGCCCACCCAAAGGGTTCGGCCAGCGGTGGCATAGTCCTTGGCCATCGTGTAATCACGGTCCATCAGGTTGTCCAGTCGAGCAAAGAGGGTGAAGTCTTTGGCCACCCGGGTCGAAGCCGACAGATTGAACAAGGTGTAGCCGCCCAGAATCTTGGCATCGCCTTCCTTGTCATGGCGACGGCTGGCCGATTGCATTTCAGCACCCAGCTCCCAGCCCTTGAACTTGGTATCCACGCCCAGCGTCAGATAACGCTGCGAGCGGCGTGCCAGCATCTGGCCCGTTTTTTCATTGCGAGGATTCTGGAAGTCCACCGAGCCATGCCACTTGAATGCGCCCGTACGGTAAGCACCCGCCAAGGTCAGGCCTTCGAGCTGGGCTCGGTCCACGTTTTCATAGCAGCCCGAGGTGCCGCAAGGCCCGTTCTTGTTTTCATAGCTCACATAACTCACCATATTGGAGAAGCGGTTGCGATACACCGTGGCAGAGAAATTGTTGTCTCCCTGAGCCCAGCGCAGCCCCAGCTCCTGGTTCCGGCTTTCTTCTGGCTTCAGATTGGCATCGCCATAAGACGAGAAGCGCTGGTACAGCGTGGGTACGCGGAAAGCCGTACCGACCGAAGCACTCACACGCCACTGCGGCGCAAACTTCCAGGCGTAGGCAGCACTGCCTGTGCTCTTGCCACCAAATTCGCTGTCCTTGTCATGACGCGCATTCAGCTGCAGCGTATGTGCGTCCAGCGAAACACCATAGCCCAAAGCCAAGGCATTCTGGTGGCGCGACTGGTGGCCCTGGCTGACCTTGACATTGGTGAAGTCGTCCTCGCGGCGCTCCAGCGATGCCGTGAACAGCTGCCCCTTGGCGACCTTGAATTCGTTCTGCAGCAAATAGGTGTTGAGCCGCGTCTTGGTCTTTTCGTTCGACGGCACCAGCGTGTAGTCGTCGCGCGAGGTGTTCACACTGAGTGTGCTGCGATAGACATCAGACCAGTTCGCAAGCCAGGAAGCACCCACAGTCTCCATCTCGCGCTGGTACTGGGCGCCGTTGCGCTTGGAGCTTTCGTCATAGTCACTCTTAGTCTCCGACTTCAGCAGCTGCGCCTGCAGGCGGTGTGCCGCATTCAACTGCAGCCCCACATTCGCTGCCAAAGAGGTACGACGGTAACCATCCTTGTCGGGATCAGCGGTGGCGACAGTCTTGGAGTTGAAACCTTCGCTGCCTTCTCGCTGCGCCGACAGGCTGTAATCCCAGACACCCACCGCGCCACTCATACCGGCGCCCGCACGGTAAGTGCCATGTGTGCCGTAGCCAGCCTCCACATAAGGAGTCCAGTGACCTTCACCCTTTTTGGTGAACAGCAAAATCACGCCGCCCATGGCGTCAGAGCCATAGACTGCAGCGGCTGGGCCGCGCAGAATTTCAATCCGGTCGATCAAGGCCAAAGGAATGTTCTGCCAGGTCACACCACCGCTGGTGGTTTGGCTTTCCATTCGCACGCCATCCAGATAGACGGCGGTGTACTGGGTACTGGCGCCACGGATGAACACATTGGTCGTGGTCACTGGTCCGCCAGTGGTGCTGATCTGCATGCCGGGCTGGCGAGACAACAGCTCGGCCACGCTGTTTTGCCCGCTGCGCTCAATCGCCTTGCTGTCGACAACCGTAATATCCGCGACTGCGTCCGCTAGGCGTTGCTCGCTGCGTGTGGCTGAAACCACGACCTCATCCAGACTGCTGGCACTTGCGATCGAAGCGGAATAAAGCGTTAAAAAAGCTGCCAGAGACACGGGACGCGCGGACAACGACAGAACAGCGCCCACGCGCTGCCGAGAAAACGAACTCATTGGAGAAATTCAGAAAAACGCTCCTGCCAGCCTACCCGCCGACAATGAGCAAACAGTGCCTGCACTTGATGCAGACACACCCATGTTGGCCGGTATCCGGGCTAGGCGAATCATCCTCTTACCAGCCTTCCCAGCGCTGAGCGCCAGTGGCTATGAGGGAAAAGGTGGAATGCTCGGCATTCCATTCGCCGACCGTTGCGGGGGCAGCGCAGGCTCGGAGAGGCCAGTGTTCTGGCCAGCTCCTCCCTGCTTCCCGTTGAACTGAGACCGCAGAAGAGCAGCCTCGAGCACCAACAGCTGCGCATTGTAATAAGCCTGTCGGCCGCTTCATCGTTCGATCGAACTAAATTATCTGCCGTTCAGGTGACGATTTTTTACTTTAAACAGCATCTTGGGGCAGACAGCGCCTGCGTATAGCGCTACGATTTTGGAAGAAACCAGCAAGTTCCCAACTGCACTGCTCAAGCAAGGCGATTCCTCGGCACAAACAGCCGAATTTGCCTGCATATTTACATCCATGCCCAGACTGCAAGACCTACAATGGCAGAGTCTATGACCACCCAGCCCTCTATTGATCTCATTGCCGAGCGTGTTGAGCGTCTGCTGGTGCGCCACGAGGAACTGCAGCGCACCAACACCCTGCTTACCGATCAGGTCATTGCTCTCACACAAGAGCGCGATTTGCTGCGTCTGCGCCTGCAGGCTGCACGCGCTCGCGTTGATGCTCTGATCGAACGCCTGCCCGCCAACCAGGGCGAGTGACCCTCGTCACTTTCACCCATAACCAGACCCGCCACTGACGCCCATGAAGCAGATTGATGTGCAAATCATGCAGCAAAGCTATGTGCTGACCTGCCCCGATGGTCAAGAAGAACGCGTGCAAGAAGCTGCCCACCGCGTGGACGAGGCCATGACCCGCATCCGTGACAGCGGCAAAGTTCGATCGCGCGAGCGCGTGGCCGTGCTGGCCGCTTTGAACATGGCTTTTGATGTTCTTGACCGCGATGCACAACAGGCTCACATGGCTAGCGCCGAGGCAGAAATGCACCACCTGACTCAGCAGCAGCCTGAAGTCGATGCCGAAGCTGCCCAAGCCCTCCATGCCGAGCAGCAACGTCAGGAAACTCTGGCCGCACAATTGATGCTCAAGCTGGACGAAGTCCTAGAGTCAGACACCCGCCTTCTTTAAGCGCTTCACCCGAATGACTCAATGGCATTTGAGTGCACAAGGCACCTGAACAGACGTTAAAATGAGGACGTCTGCAAATCTGCCGGTTTTTATATTTCCTTGAACCAATGCTCATTGAGCACGGGCTTGATACATCACCTATTGAGCGTGATCGTCTCGCGTCAGATGAACCCAACGATAGGTTGCTCTTGCCCACCTGAACCCCCGGTTCAGGATGACGAACCGGTGGCATTTGCAGACACCTATTATTTAGGTGCTTGTTTCACTTGCTGATGGAAACAAGTACCTACGCACCTTGAAAGATCCGCTCTGCGGATCTTTTTTTATTCTTCCTCAGCTGGTCCCATCAGTTCCCCAGCCATGCCACGCTATTGAGGAACAGGCGCACTAACTCTGTCTGCCTGCGCACCCCCGTCTTCGAAAAGATAGAGCGCAAGTGAGCCCTTGCCGTATTGGGCTTGATACCCAAGGCCTCTGCAGCCTCCTCCAGAGACATCCCATTGCTCAAGTGCGTAGCCACAGCCGTTTCTGCAGGAGTCAGATGAAAGAGTTGCTGCGTGAGCTTGACCGGGGGATCGGCCTTGCCCGTTGTGTCGCGCAGAAAAACTGCGACACTGGGACGCTGTTTACCCTCCGTCCACTCGTCAGGGGAAATACTCTGCACTACAACCCCCCAGTTCAACTGACCTGACTGGCGAGTGATGGACATACCTTCCATCATTGAGGTACGTGCCATCCTGGGAGAAAGCAGTGCATCGCGAATGAGGCGCTGCAGCTTGCGATTGTCATTGGCATAAACGGCCTCAAGTGCGCCGTTGTTGATTCTGATCCCGTCACCTACGTTCAAGATCGTTGTCGCCGCAGGATTGGCCTCAATCATCCTCCCTGTCTGATCAAGAATCACCACCCCCATCATCAGCTGGGCAGTGGCACGCCCGTACAGCGATATGACCTGGCGGTCTCGGTGCAGATTCAGCTGCAGGTTCAACACTCTCTTGAGATGAGGCACCAGCATACGCACGAGATCACGCAGTCTCTGCTCAAAGGCACCAGTAGCGCCTGCCCTGGTGATGCGCAAACCATAGGAGCAACCGTTATCGGTGGAGATATCAACTGCCAATATGTGCTCAATCCCCACACCCTTACACCACTCTGTGTAGTAGCGACATGCATGCCATTCAGCCTCCGTCATCACATCCTGCAAGGTGACAACGCTATCCTTGGCAATCCCTACAAAAGGGCTCCATTGCGCATACGGGTCATAGGGCATGACCTCCGCACGACTGCCTGTCGCGGAAATGACCCACCCGAGATTCTCACCATTGGGATCTCTTACAACAAGAGAGGCAAAGTTACCTGCAGCATGGGTGCGCAAAAGTTCAAGAAAGAACTTCCATTCCTGAGGATCTATCGCTGTTTCATACAAGGCAGCAATCAGCTGACTCAAGCTTTCAGTACTAATGACTGCATCACCTTCTACTGCCTTAGGGCAAACAGGCTCAGAGTCCCCGAGCACATGGAAGCGGTTAGCCGCCTCCACAGGGGTTCCAAGATAGCTATAGAAGTCAAAAGTTGCGTAATCGCTTTTGGGCATTTGCTCTCTCAAAAAATCCGGCCCATCAAGCTGCTCAACTCCGAGCACGCTCACAGCAGCTCAATACCCCGCGTCCAAACTTCAGCTTGGAAATAAACGGATTGTTCTGCATTCGCAGCAGTCGCACATCGTCAACTCAGACGATAAAGACTTGGAAGATGAGAGCCCCGAGTGCTTATTGCAAGCCGGAGATGCGGGTATTTCCCTCATCCTCACCCAAGTAGTACGACTGCCACTCCGCCCTACTCTGAGACTCGCCCTGCTCAAGCCGCCTCCTGAATTGATCTGCAGGCAAGGCCGGCGAGCACAGATATCCCTGGAAATAGCCTCCTTGCATTTGATCAATTGCGTGGCATTGCTCTTGTGTCTCCACCCCTTCAGCCACAAGCTCCACACCTAACGCCTGCCCCATGCTGATGATGGCTCCCACAATCGCCTTGTCCCCGGCATCATACGGCAAGCCACGCACAAAGCTTTGGTCAATCTTGATCTTGGAGATCGGCAGCTTCTTGAGGTAAGCCAAGCTTGAATAGCCTGTGCCAAAGTCATCGATCACCAAGCCAACACCAAGCTCGGCAATTTGGTGCACTCGTTGCGCCATTTCCTGCGCCTCCTGCAACAAAATGCTTTCCGTCAACTCCAGCTCCAGCCATTGAGCTGGTAAACCACTGTCTTTGAGAACACGGGTCAAGCGATCTACAAAATCAGGCTGTCGGAACTCCAGTGCCGAGACATTGACCGAGACTTTGACAGGCGTCCCCGCTGCCTGCCAGCGGGCTGCCTCCTGTACAGATTGCTCCAACACCCAGGCATCAAGCGCCACCACATAGCCAGACTCTTCCGCCAAAGGGATAAAAGCAGCAGGTGATATGACACCCAGTTCAGGATCTGTCCAGCGCAACAGTGCTTCTGCAGCCACAATTCGGCCCGAGCGAATATGCACCTGAGGCTGGAAATGCACTGCCATATGTCCCTTACTCAAGGCTTGTCGCATGGAGTGCTCCAGCTTCATGCGCGAGAGCAGGCCTGCGCTCATCTGAGGCTGATAAAAGCTGAAGTTGCCGCGCCCACGCTCCTTGACTCGATACATGGCAATGTCAGCCTGACGAATCAACTCATCCAGTGTCAGCCCATCCGCAGGGAACTGAGCGGCGCCGATGCTGCACTGCACGGAAAATCCCAGGCCATCCAGCATGAACGGCTGACGCATCTCCTCCAGAATACGCGCGGCTACCGCAGAAGCTCCTTCCCCCGTGCAGCCACTCAGATAGAGAACGAACTCGTCACCGCCTTGCCGGCAAAGCATGTCGGCAGGTCGCAGCAGTGCACTCAGTCGCTGAGCCACCAGCTTCAGCACCCTATCGCCAAAATCATGACCCAAAGAGTCATTGATGATCTTGAAGCGATCCAGATCCAAAAACAAAATACTGAAAGGCTGGGAGCTGAAGCGTGCTGCAGCAATTACGGCCTGCACATGACGACTCAGATGCAACCGATTAGGCAGCCCAGTCAAAGCATCGCTGTACGCCAATTGCTCAATCTGCTGCTGGGCACTGCGCTGCATCGTCATATCACGCATGAAACCTATGCTTTGCATCAAGCGGCCATAACCATCTCGCAAGGCGACCCAGGAAAGCCAGACAGCACAGCGCTGGCCCTCGCTTTGCCTGAGCCAGAGATTGCCCTCCCAAAAGCCCCCGACTTCCCAGCGCGCAGCAGCTTGCTGCCACAAATCATCTACCTGCCCGTTATCGGACTCAAACATGGTCCAAGCGGAGCGCCCCAGCACAGTCATACCATGCAAGAGCTGTGCACCTGCAGGGTTCACCTGCACGATGACCCCATGTGCATCAGCAATGAAAATGCCATCAAGACTGGACTCAAAGACCCGTGCAGCCAAGCGCAGCTCTGCAGCCGAATTGGACTCCACCGTAATGTCTCGGTAGGAATAGATACGCCCTATGGCAACACCACGGCTAAGCTGAGGCACTGACCTGCGCTCTAGCACTCGCCCACTTTTAAGCTGCAGCACTTCAGAAGTTTGCGGCGCAGACAGATCCTGTGCATCCTGCAGCAAAGTGAACTGACTTTCGCTGCTGGCCGTCTGCTCCTCAAGATGCGCGAAGATCGCGCCATCGTCTCTGTGCAGCAGCAGCGCTTCAGGCAACTGCCACAGCTCGGCAAAACGGTGGTTAAAAGCACGAATGCCACCACGCAGATCACAGACCATCATGCCATCTGCAGCCGACTCCAGAGTGGCACGCAACTCTGACAGCAGCATATCCAGCTCACTCTCGTGGCGCAATTGCTCACTGCAGTCAAGCATGGTGAGCATCAGCCATTGCGAATTCTGGGCAACCGCATTCACTCCCAACTCCACAGCTAGCAGCGAGCCGTCAGCACAGCGAATTTCAGAAAGGAATTTCGCCCCTCCCTGCCAATTGGATTCGTCCTGCCAGAACGCTTTTTGTACAAGGGATGCACACAGCACTTCGACGTACTGCTCCTTGGCCTGGGCGGCCGTATAGCCTGTGAGCTGTACGCTTGCTCCATTGGCATGAATCACCCGCAGCGTCTGCCCATCCAGCAGCCAGACTCCCTCTTGCAAGCCCTCAAGCACTGAGGCCAGCAAAGGGTCGACATGAAAGCCTTGCTGCGAATTCACACAATGTCCTTCTCGGCTGTTGAAGCTGCAGAGCTATCGAAGAAATAACAAAGTCTTCGCTGCGGCAAAAGAGCTTCAAGCACTTTTCTTGGAAGCTGATTGCGCGTCAAGCCGCGGCGAATGCCCAAGCCCACGTAGTCAAGCAAATCGACATGCTGCAGCATCTTCTCTGCCTGCTGGTCATACACCAGCATTTGGGGCTTCAGAGCCTGGCTTGTATTGACGGAAACGACCACCCCCACACGAGAATCACTGAGTTCGACCAGCGAGCCGGGAGGATAGATGCCAAGAGTCTGCACAAATGCCTTGAGTACATGTGGCGCATAGCGCTGCCGATATTGCCCGTACAGCGCGGTCATGGCTTCATGCGGAGTCATCTCAAAGCCATGGATGGGCAAGCTACAAAGGCGTTCGAAATTATTGCTCAGCGCCAGAATTTGCCCTGCCAGCTCCATATCAGCAGCCAACAATGCCAGTGGAAAGCCAGAACCATCGGCCCACTCATGGTGCTGGGCAATGGCAGTCGTCACTGCAGGCGAATAACCCATGGACAGAGCCAACGACACCGACTCGCCCACATGACAGGCATACCCTGCCTCTCTCAGCAGGGTGACATCATCGCTTTGATTCAAGGCATTCGCTGATGCAGCGATATTCAAGCCCGACTTGCCCATGTCATGCAGCAAAGCTGCCGTACCCAAGTCTTGCAATTCCTGCCCGCGCAAGCCCAGCGTCTTTCCCAGCAACAAGCTCAGCACTGCCACATTCACACCATGGATGCCATGCGTTGCACCGCCTGCATCTGCAAGAAGGTGCAGGCTCAAATCCCTGTCCTGTGCCAAATCGACCACCTGCTGAGCGATCAGTGCGTCTGTCACTTCCCTGGCTTTTGCAGGACTGGCCAGCAGCAAGGCCTGAATATCATCAAATATTGAAATGGCGCCCAGATACCGAGACTGTGTGGTCAAGATATTTTTTCGCCAAGCATCCACGCCAAGACATGGCGCCTCTGCAGACTCTAGCTTTGCGCCAGCCTCCAAGTCAGTGACATCGCTCTTGGTCAGATCAACCTGTACGGCAGAGAGCCCCAGAGTTTGAATCACATTCAACTGCTCTTGCGTCACAACTTTGAAGCTGTTCACGGGAAACGGATGCCTCAGCCAGCCAGTCTCCAGGTGGACATGCATGCCAATACGCAGCTGTCCTATATCAATAGCAACAAAACGGTTCACTTTGGGCGCTATACACAAGATGAGACATTATTCCGCAGTTCCAGGGTGCATCGCATCAGACTATGGCCTGTTGGGATGCAAACAACGCTGCGGACTCCAGCTTCACCCTTCTTATCGGCACCAAAGGCTGGGCTTGTAGACCAGATCCATCCAAAGTGCCCAGCTTGCTACGCCAATCAGCATCAAACCTGCGATTCTGGTTCCCCATTGGGCACGCACGGCATTGATTCTTGACTGCCCCAGCTGCCACAACCAAGGCCCTGCCAGCAGCCACACAGCGCCCCCTACGGCAAAAGCAGCCATGGACAAAGCGCCTTGCCAGGCGCCGCCACTCAAAGCCGCCACCAACACTGCCGAATAGAGCAATCCGCAAGGCATCAGCGCCCAGGCAAAGCCTGCAGCCAGACTGCCGCCCGGCGCCGTAACCCAGGGCTGAACCCGAGCCCAGACAGAGCGTCCCGCCCTCTCCAGCCATGCTGGTTGGCGCGCCTGAACCACCATGGCAAGTCCCCAGGCCATGACTGCCACATGCATCAAAGTCCAAAGCTTTTGCAGCGCCGTCGTCTGGCTGGTCACCCAGGACAGGCTCTCCATGGCCACGGCAGCAATTCCGCCAAGCAGCGCATAGCCAGAAATTCTTCCCAGATGGAACAAGACAGTGCGAAGCCATTGACGACTTTGCAGGCCACGCACGGCCACCACCTTCTCTTCGCTGGCGGCTTTGCCACCGACCACAACACTGCAAGGCGCAGCACACATAACAAGACAATGGGGCCCGCCAACGAGCCCCATGATCAAAGCAGTCCAGACCAGCGAAAACAACATGCGCTAGATGATGCGCGAAAAGCGTGCGCGGTTCCTGTCTGCCTGCAAATATCGGTCAAACAGCATGGCTACTCCACGCACAAAAAACCAGCCCAGTCCCGTCACCTTGAAGCCCTCTTCCGATATCTCCAGCAAACCGTTGCGCTGCATATCTTCCAGCGCCTCCAGTTCTGCAGCGAAGTATTCACGGAAATTGATCAGCCAAGCCTGCTCCATCGGCTCATACAGCACCGAGCCCTGGCACATGATGGACATGATCACGGCGCGGCGCACCAGGTCATCGCGGGACAACGCCAAGCCTCGCTGCACAGGTAGGACATCTCCATCAATGGCGTCGTAATACTCTTCCAGCGTCTTGACGTTCTGGCTATAGGTCGCTCCGACCTTGCCAATAGCCGAAACACCCAGCGCAATCAAATCACAATCCGGCTGCGTGCTGTAGCCCTGAAAGTTGCGATGCAGACGCCCCTGACGCTTGGCAATGGCCAGCGAGTCATCGGGCAAGGCGAAATGATCCATTCCCACATAAACATAGCCACCTGCCATGAAGGCATCGATGGCTCCGGAGAGCATATTGAGCTTGTCCTGCCCCATGGGCAGATCGGCCGACTCGATACGACGCTGGGGTTTGAAACGCTCGGGCAGATGGGCATAGGCATACAGCGCAATGCGGTCGGGGCGCAGTTCGTTGACCTGCTGCAGCGTGCGCGCAAAAGACTCAGGGGTCTGCTTGGGCAGGCCGTAGATCAAGTCCACATTGATGGAGACGAAACCCAGGCGTCTGGCCTCAGCGACCAGAGCAAAGACCTGCTCGGCAGGCTGCTCGCGGTGCACTGCCTTTTGCACTGCCGGATCGAAGTCCTGCACCCCAAAGCTCAGGCGATTGAAACCCATGTCTCGCAAAGCTTGCAATCGCTCATTGCTCACCGTGCGCGGATCGACCTCGATCGAGTACTCCCCTGCAGGGTCCAGCTTGAAGTGCTCTTGCATCAAGCCCATGAGCTGCTTCAATTGAGCATCACTGAAGAAGGTAGGCGTACCACCACCAAGATGCACCTGACTGACCAGTTGCCCCTTGCCGCAATGCTCGGTATGCATGGCCAGCTCACGCTCCAGATAGCTGAGGTACTCACCCGCCTTCTCATGGTGCTTGGTCACGATCTTGTTGCAGGCACAGTAGTAACACAGTGACTCACAGAAGGGCACATGCACATAGACGGACAGTGGCAAGGCGCGTGTACCGGAATGCGTTTTGCGCTGCTTCAGAGCCAAGATATAGTCATCTGCACCAAAAGCCTCAACAAAACGGTCAGCTGTTGGGAACGATGTGTAGCGTGGGCCGGGAATATCGAAACGGCTCAGCAACTCAGGCGTGACTGCGGTCATAACTAGGTGCCAGGTAGTGCTCACACCCGATGAAAGCAAGGAGCCACAACATATTTTGTGATGAATCTCCTGCCTCGGATGCCAAAAAGCACATGTTTAAAAACGAATACTGGCAATGTGCCCCAAGGCAATGCCCCTGTCCTTGATGAAAATCAAGAGAGCACGAGGCAAGTGCTGCGACAATTTGATCCATCTCATTACCAACCACGAGGTCAATGACCGGCGCGACTATCACTCAGTGTCTGTCAGTGCCGCTGCTGAAAGCCCATGAATCTTCAGACCATCAAAGCATCCTGCTCCAACTGCAATCTGCGTGAACTGTGCATGCCCATGGGCCTGGACGATGAACAAATGGAGCGCATTGACGAAATTGTGGCCACGCGTCGCAAGGTCAAGCGTGGCGGACTGCTGTTTCGCAATGGCGAAGAGTTCACCTCGCTGTATGCCATTCGCACTGGATTCTTCAAGACCAGTGTCGCCACCGAAGATGGCCGTGACCAAGTCACCGGCTTTCAGATGGCAGGCGAAATCATCGGCCTGGACGGCATCGTCAACGACCACCATACCTGTGACGCCGTGGCGTTGGAAGATGCGGAGGTCTGCGTGATGCCTTTTGACAAGCTCGAACAGCTCTCGCGCGAGGTCACTGCCCTGCAAAACCATGTGCACAAGGTCATGAGCCGCGAAATCGTGCGCGAGCATGGTGTGATGCTGCTGCTGGGCAGCATGCGCGCCGAAGAGCGCCTGGCCGCCTTTGTGCTGAATCTGGTGCAGCGTCTGTCAGCCCGCGGCTTCTCCAAGTCGGAGCTAGTGCTGCGCATGACGCGTGAGGAGATCGGCAGCTACCTGGGCCTCAAGCTGGAGACGGTGAGCCGCACCTTCTCCAAGTTTGCCGAAGAAGGCATCGTCGAAGTCAAGCAGCGCCATCTGCGCATTCTGGATACCGAGGCACTCAAGCGCATCGTCAACAGCCAGCAGTGCCATAACTGAGGCCACAGACTCGGCTGCATTCACGCAAAAGCCCGCATCAGCGGGCTTTTTTTGGGTTCCTTATTCGGACAAAGGCTCGGAGACGATGCCTGCGTTGAGTTCACTGACAGAGCGGCCCAGCATGACCGTCATCAGCCCTCCAGCCAGCGTCACACCCCAGAAGGCAAAGAATGCCAAGGTATAGACAGCACTGCGCGACCAGTCCAGCGGAGCCCCCAGCCAGTGCACGTCCAGCGGGTCTACAAAGGCAAAAACCACCATCTCCATGATTGCCGCCGCCAGAAAGGCCGGCCAGACAATCCACATCCAGCGTCGAGCATCCATAGTGAGTCTCCTGGGTTTGCGGGATAGCCTTCATTTTGCACGGGCCATTTAACATTTCCGTATAGAACTTCGGGCATGCACCGTGGCGGGAAACCCGTATTGCTCCTTTTTCATGAGCTAATAGCGCTCATCCTGCTTAGGAATCAAGTCTAAATCTCTTTGAAATGACAGCAGGAAAAGCGCCCCAAGCTCACATTTTTGAAGTTCCATGAAAAAAGGCCGCAAAAGCGGCCTCATGGAAAAGATGTGAAAAGACTCAGCGATCCAGCGGATGGTCCTTGGCTGGCGTTGCCGCATGGTTGCGCCCTGTAATGGCGGGAGCCATGTTTTTCTCCGTCTCGCTCAGGCGCTGATTGATCTCTATGCCATGACGATAGTAGTCAGGATCGATCACGGGATCAGGCTTGCTCATGGCGATATAGGCGGTGACAAAGCCCGCAATCACCACGATCACGGGGCCCGCAATGACCAGCCAGACATGGGCAAACTTCCACCAGGGTTTGCCGTCCTCGGGGTGAATGATTTTGCCCGTTTGCAGGGGCTTGGCTTGTGCTGCCGACATGTTGAAACCTCTTTGGGAAATTCTGGCAGTCCTTCCGCTCAAGGCGAGCAGGACTGCGCAAATTGTTGCCGATTGGCAATGTCCTTGTCCGGCCCTCGTGATGCACGCGAAGGCCGCCAGTGTTGAGCGTTAACGCGGCACCAGGAATACGGTTTTCTCTGAAATGCGCCCTGCACCCGCAGTGACCGCATCCACATTGAAATGCACCTTGTGCGAACCCGCCGGCGCCGAACCATAAGGAATCTGCAGTCGCACTGCGATGCCGCGTGTCTCGGCCGGGCCTACCGTCACTTCCTGATCGGAAGCCACTTCCAGGTTTTCCAGCCCCACCGCAGTGATACGGTAGCGCTGCTCGGTTTCCGTGGCATTCATGATCTGCAGGCGGTAGACGTTCTCCAGCTTGCCGCCCGCCACGATGCGCGAGAGAGCGGCGCGGTCGCGAATCACATCCACCTTGAGTGGCTCGCGCAGCACCAGGCTGGCGATCATGGCACCACTCAGGCCCAGCAGCACCGCCGAATAAATCAGCACACGCGGACGGAAGATGCGGCGAATCACCTGCGCATGTTTCCAGGCCTTGGCCACGGCGTTCTGCGTGGTCAGGCGGATCAGGCCGCGCGGATACTCCATCTTGTCCATCACGGAGTTGCAGGCGTCGATGCAAAGACCACAGCCAATGCATTCGTACTGCAGCCCCTTGCGGATATCGATACCCACAGGGCAGACCTGCACGCACAGCTTGCAGTCAATGCAGTCACCCAGGCCTTGCGCCTTGTAATCCACATCCTTCTTGCGAGGGCCACGATTTTCACCACGCTCAGCGTCGTAGCTGACGATCATGGTGTCCTTGTCGAACATGGCGCTCTGAAAGCGTGCATAGGGGCACATGTACTTGCAGACCTGCTCGCGCATATAGCCGGCGTTGCCATAGGTGGCGAAGCCGTAGAACAGCACCCAGAAGATCTGCCAGCTGCCCTGCAGGGCCATCAGCTCGCCGCCCAGCTCGCGAATGGGCACAAAGTAGCCCACGAAGGTAAAGCCAGTCCACAGGGACAAGGCAATCCAGAGGAACTGCTTGAGCGACTTCTTCCAGATCTTCTCGAAAGTCCAGCCGCTCTTGTCAATGCGCATGCGAGCACTTCGGTCTCCTTCGACCTTGTTCTCGATCCACATGAAGATCTCGGTGTACACCGTCTGCGGGCAGGAAAAGCCGCACCACAACCGCCCGGCCACCGCCGTGAACAGGAACAGCCCCAGCGCACTGATGATGAGCAGGCCCGTCAGATAGATGAAGTCCTGCGGGTACAGCACCAGACCGAACAGGTAAAAGCGCCGCGCGCCCAGGTCGAACAGCACCATCTGGCGCTCGCCCCACTGCAGCCAAGGCAGGCCGTAGAAGACAATCTGGGTCAGGAACACCATGGCCCAACGCCAACGTGAAAACACGCCACTGATCGCCCGCGAGTACACCTTTTGCTCAGAAGCAAACATGGGCACCATCTCCGGGCCGTTTGCATGAGGCTCAGGGGTGATCGGGATGACTTTGCGAGGTTTCCCTTGGTCGCACGGCATCACAGTTCCTTAATTTTTTTGTAATTACTGAAAATTGAAATGTGAAAAAGGCGGTGCCTGAGCACCGCCTTTTATCTACACATTACTTGGCGTCTTGCGTATTCGAGAGACTCCAGACATAGGAAGCCAGCACGGCGATTTGCGCCTCGGTCAGCTTCTCCTTCTGGGCAGGCATCTCGTTGTGCTTGCCATTGTTGACGATGTTGACGATGGCCGCCTCACCCCAGCCGTGCAGCCAGATGTCATCGGTCAGGTTGGGAGCGCCCATGGCGGTGTTGCCCTTGCCATCCATGCCGTGGCAGGCTGCGCAGGCCACGAACTTGGACTTGCCTTGCGAAGCCTTGACGGCATCGTGAGGGCTGCCAGACAGGCTCAGCACATAGTGGGCCACGTTGCGCACATCGTCAGCTGTACCCACGGCAGCAGCCATGGGAGGCATGACACCGATGCGACCGTTGGTAATGGTTTCCTTGATCTTGTCAGGAGTGCCGCCATGCAGCCAGTCACCGTCTGCCAGGTTGGGGAAGCTCTTGCTGCCGCGTGCGTCAGAGCCGTGGCACTGCGCGCAGTTGTTCATGAACAGACGCTCGCCAATGGCCATGGCCTGGGGGTCCTTGGCCATTTCTTCGGTGGGCATGCTGGTGAACTTGGCGTACATGGGCTCCAGGTCCGCCTTGGCCTTGGCCATCTCTTTTTCGTAGGCACCCGTCTGGCTCCAGTCCAGCTTGCCGCCGAAACCGCCCAAACCTGGGTAGGCTGCCAGATAGGCCAGTCCAAAGACCACGGTGATCACAAACAGACCCATCCACCACTTGGGCATGGGGTTATTGAGTTCGCGCAGGTCTTCGTCCCAGACGTGGCCCGTGGTGTTGTCGCCAGCGGAGACCACCTTCTTGCGGGCCACCAGAATCAGCAGCAGCAAGCAGCCGAAGATGCCGATCAGCGTAATCGCCGCGACGTACACCGACCAGAAATTGTTAATGAAATCGCTCATGGGATGTTCTCGTTGTGGTGATCAGACTCAGTCTTCCAGGAATGGAACCTGAGCTGCCTCGTCAAAACGGGCCTGGTTGCGGCGGGCATACGCCCACCACCAGATGCCCACGAAACACGCCAGCGATGCCAGCGTGGCCACGATACGCATGGTGGTGATATCCATTTCCAGCCCTCTCTCTTTTATTTGACAGCGCGACCCAGAACCTGCAGATAGGCGATCACAGCCTCCATCTCGGTCTTGTCCTTGACGTCGGCCTGAGCACCGGCGATTTCCTCATCGGTGTAGGGCACGCCCACGCGGCGCAGCGCCGTCATGCGCGTTGCCACAGCCGTGTCATCCACCTTGTTGGTTTCCAGCCAGGGGTAGGCAGGCATGTTGGACTCGGGCACCACGTCACGCGGGTTGTTCAGGTGAATGCGATGCCATTCGTCGCTGTACTTGCCGCCCACACGGTGCAGGTCAGGACCGGTACGCTTGGAGCCCCACTGGAAGGGGTGGTCGTACACGAACTCACCAGCAACCGAGTAGTGGCCGTAGCGCATGGTCTCGGCGCGGAAGGGGCGAATCATCTGCGAGTGGCAGTTGTAGCAACCTTCGCGCAGATAGACATCGCGGCCCATCAGCTGCAGCGGTGTGTAGGGCTTGAGGCCCGCCACGGCTTCGGTCGTGGACTTCTGGAAAAACAGAGGCACGATTTCCACCAGACCACCAATGGTCAGCACGAACAGTGTCAGCGCGATCAGCAAGAAATTGCTGGTCTCGATCTTCTCGTGGGAAAAGCTCTTGGGAGCTGCGTTATTTTGATCAGACATTGCTTTTGCTCCTCAATGCTCAGGCGTGCGCCACAGCTGCAGGCACAGCCACCTTCACGGAACGGCCAGCCATGGCTGTCTTCCAGGTGTTCCAGGCCATCACAATCATGCCGCCCAGATACAGCAGGCCGCCGGTGACACGGATCACGTAGAAGGGATAGGTCGCCTTCACGCTTTCCACGAAGGTGTAAGTCAGCGTGCCATCGGGGTTGACAGCGCGCCACATCAGGCCCTGCATCACGCCGGCAATCCACATTGCGGCGATGTACAGCACGATACCGATGGTGGCCATCCAGAAGTGCAGCTCGATCGCGGGCACGGAGTGCATCTTCTCGCGGCCGAACAGACGGGGAATCAGGTAGTACAGAGAACCCATGGTGATCAGACCCACCCAGCCCAAAGCGCCGGAGTGAACGTGACCCACGGTCCAGTCGGTGTAGTGAGACAGTGCGTTCACCGTCTTGATGGCCATCATCGGGCCTTCGAAAGTGGACATGCCGTAGAACGACAGGGACACGATCAGGAAGCGCAGGATGGGGTCGTCACGCAGTTTGTGCCATGCACCCGACAGCGTCATGATGCCGTTGATCATGCCGCCCCAGCTGGGAGCCAGCAGGATCAGCGAAAACACCATGCCCACGGACTGTGTCCAGTCAGGCAGTGCGGTGTAGTGCAGGTGGTGAGGGCCGGCCCACATGTAGGTGAAGATCAGCGCCCAGAAGTGCACGATCGACAAACGATACGAGTAGACGGGGCGACCAGCCTGCTTGGGGATGAAGTAATACATCATGCCCAGGAAGCCAGCGGTCAGGAAGAAGCCCACGGCGTTGTGACCGTACCACCACTGAACCATCGCGTCCTGCACACCGGCGTAGGCCGAGTAGCTCTTCATCCAGCCAGCGGGGCTGGAGACGTTGTTGACGATGTGCAGCAGGGCCACGGCCAGAATGAAGGCGCCGAAGAACCAGTTGGCCACGTAGATGTGCTTGACCTTGCGGATGCCGATGGTGCCGAAGAACACGATTGCGTAGGACACCCAGGTCACGGCAATCAGAATGTCCAGAGGCCACTCCAGCTCAGCGTATTCCTTGCCCTGGGTGTAACCCATGGGCAGGCTGATCGCTGCGCCGACGATGACCAGTTGCCAGGCCCAGAACGTCAGGCTGGCCAGCTTGGGCATGAACAGCTTGGTCTGGCAGGTGCGCTGCACCACGTAGTAGCTGGTGGCAAACAGTGCCGAGCCGCCAAACGCAAAAATCACGGCATTCGTGTGCAGCGGACGCAGGCGCCCGTAGCTTAGCCATGGGATACCGAAGTTGAGTTCCGGCCAAGCCAGCTGGGACGCGATAAACACGCCCACAGCCATACCTACCACCCCCCATACCACGGCCATGATAGAGAACTGTCTGACGACGGTGTCGTCGTAATAGACAGCATTGTTATTTGTTGCTTCCATCGGGCACCTCTTAGATTTCTTGCAAAGTGTTCATTGGTTTCTTATCGGACTCGTTGAGCCACATCAATCGTCGCGAAGAATGCGCTCACCCTCTTGTTCCACGCTCTCGAACTGACCTCGGTAAACAGCCCACCACAGGGCAGCCACAATGGCCATGACCAGCACTACCGAGAGTGGAATCAGCACATACAAAATGTCCATCAATGACCTCCCTGAGGCTGCAGTCCCACCACCTCGGCGGCCTGGGCCGGTTCGGTGGATGGATCAGAAGATTTCAGCACAAGCGAGCGAGCCAGTCGCGCGGCATTGGCCACCACCAGCAAAGAGCTGAGCGCCATACCCAGCCCCGCCAGCCAGGCGGGCATCCAGCCCATCAGGGCCAGAGGAATGGAGACGGCGTTGTAAGCAGCTGCCCAGCCCAGGTTTTGGCGTACTACGGACAGGGTCCGACGTGCCAGCAGCAGGGTTTGTAGCACCAACTCCAGACTATCGCCCAGAACCACAAAATCTGCGCGCGATTGTGCCAGCGGCACTGCTTTGCCAAAAGCAAAAGAGACATGCGCTCCAGCTAAAACTGGGCCGTCATTGAGACCATCTCCCACCATGGCCACTTTGCGCCCCTGAGCCTGCGCGGCCTGCAGTGCATCCAGCTTGTCCTGCGGCTTGCAGTCACCACGCGCCTGCTCTATGCCCAGCTTGCCCGCCACGGTCTGCACCGCTGCAGAGCGGTCACCCGACAGCAACTGCACGGCTACGCCCTGCTGTTTCAAATCGGCAATGACTTGCGCCGCCTCGGGGCGGACATCTTCACTCAGATGGAACTGAACCAGAGGCTTCCAGCCTTCGGCCGATTCTTCGGCCAGCATCACGCTCTGGCCGGGCTCATGGGGTGCCAGCTCGGGCACGCCGCAATGCGCGGCGGAGCCCAGTCGCAGGTGACGCCGCTCTTGGAAGTTCTGGTGACCTTCTTGATGGTGCTGCGCCGCATCACCACGGGCCTGCACCCAGACATCCAGGCCGCTGCCAGCCACTTCCTGCACCGAGTCCAGCTGCCAGGCGCTGGCGGGTAGTTCAGCCACTTCCGCCGCATGGGCCAGTGCCTTGGACGCCGGGTGCATGGACTGGCGCGCCAGCAAGGCAGCCAGCGCCAGCAGGTCATCCGTGTTTTGACCTTCAGCAGGTGTCAGCGCGCGCAGCACCAAACCGTCGCGGGTCAGCGTGCCGGTCTTGTCGAATACCAGCGTGTCCACGCTGGCCAAGGCTTCCAGCCCCTGCAGATTGCGCACCAGCACGCCACTGCGCGCCAGGGTACCTGCTGCCGTGAGCATGGCCACCGGCGTTGCCAGCGACAGCGCACAAGGGCAGGTGACGATCAACACGGCCACGGCCACCATCATGGCTTTGCCAGGGTCAGTGGGCCACCACCAGATGGCGGCACCCAGCGCCGCCAGCAACACGACGACAAGGAAGGGACGCGCCACCTTATCGGCCAGCTGAGCCAGATTGGGCTTTTGCAGCGAGGCGCTTTCCATCAGATTGACGATTTGCGCAAAGCGGGTGCCCTCACCCACGCTGTCCACGCGCACATCGACCACGCTATCCAAGTTGTAGCTACCAGCGGTGACGGCATCACCCTCTGCACGCAAAACGGGGGTGGATTCGCCGGTCAGCAATGCCTCATCGGCATGGGTGGTGCCGCGCACAATCTGGCCATCCGCAGGGAAGGCCTCACCGGTCAGCACGCGTACCACATCGCCTACACGCAGGCGACGGGTCGCCACACGCTCAAACTCATCGGAGTTCGGCTTTTGTCGCAGCACGGAGTCCGGCAGACGGTTCATCACCGCTTCCAAAGCACCCGCCGTGCTGTCGCGCAGGCGCAGCTCCAGCCAGCGGCCCGTGAGCAGGAAGAAGACAAACATGGTCAGCGAGTCAAAAAAGACTTCGTGACCAAAAGGCCCTGTCGGGTCAAACGTACCCAGCGTGCTGATGATGAAGGTAATCAGCATGCCGATGGCCACGGGCAAATCCATGCTCACGCGGCGCTGGGTGATGTCCTTAAGGGCGCTTTTGAAAAATGGGCCGCAGCAAAACAGCACCACAGGCAGAGAGATCACCCATGAGGCCCAGCGCAGCAGCGTCTCCATCTCCAGTGACAGATCGCCCGGTCGGGCCGTGTAGGCGGGCCACGCGTACATCATCACCTGCATCATGCACAGGCCGGCCACCAGCCAGCGCCACAAGGCACGGCGTGTTTCGGCCTGGCGCAGTTCACGCGCGAAGGCGTCGCGGGCAGGCAAAGCGTTATAGCCCGCACGCGCAACAGCCTCCATCCATTGGGAGGGAAGAACCTGTGAGGGACGCCACTGAATGCGGGCCCGGCGCGTTGCGGCACTGACTTCGGCTGCCTGCACTCCGGGAACGGCCCGAAGCGCCTCCTCGATAGTCAGCGCGCATGCAGCACAGTGCATGCCCTCCAAAACCACAAAAGAATCCCACACCGGGGATTCGGTCGCGTTTTCGGAAATTGGGGCCTTGGAGTCTTGGCCAGCGGGGCGGCCAAACGAGCTCCATTCTTGCGGATCGTCCAGCAGATGACTGTGCACCTGCGGCGCGTTCAGGAAACCAGTGTCAGCAACAACTTGCTCGGCCGCAACGGGCTGATGGGTAGTATGTTGGGACATGTTTCTAGCGTAACGGGGGCAGATGATACCCACCTTGACATTAATCAACCGTTAACTGCCCAATCAACCTATGCTTTTATTGACAGACAGGAAACACGAAAGGAGATCACTATGTACAACCGTATTTTGATTGCGACTGACGGCTCTGAGCTTTCGGACAAGGCCGTCCACGCGGGCCTGAATCTGGCAGCACTTTGCGGCGCCAACGTCGTCGCCCTCAAAGTTGTCGCCCACTACCCGCGCAGCTACCTGGAAGGCAGCGATCTGCTGGACATCAAGGAAGCCAAGCGCATAGAAACCCAGTGGAAGGAGCAGGCGCAAACTCTGCTCGACGGCGTCAAGGCCTTTGGCCTGGAGCGCAAAGTCAACGTCAGCACCGAAATCGTGCACTCCGATCTGGTGGCCGAGTCCATTGTGGAAACCGCCAAGAAGCATGACTGCGACCTGATCGTCATGGCATCGCACGGCCGCAAGGGCCTGCAGCGCCTGCTGCTGGGCAGCGAAACCCAGCATGTGCTGACGCACGCCCCTGTGCCTGTTCTGGTATTGAAGTAACTCCTCCCCCTGAGGCGCTATGCGCCTTCCCCCGAGGGGGACGGCGCCCTTGGCTGCGGGAGCGGCCCTTGCTGGGCGCCCTCTGCCCCCGGTGGCAAGCTCAGATGCCAGCCACTCACAAATTAAAAGCAGCTTGCGCACAAGCTGCTTTGTTTTTGGGTTGATTCAATGCTGAGTTTGTCTATTCAAGAGCGCTGGCAGCTCACTTTTCAGGAGTCAAGTCACAACACATGCAGCTGAAAGGCAGGCAATAGCGACAGCCCCTGCGCAGTGGACTGATCAGGCGAACTCGTTCTGGTACTGATCGCGCAGCAGCTTTTTCTGCACCTTGCCCATGGTGTTGCGCGGCAGGCTGTCCACCACATGGCAGCGCTTGGGCACCTTGAAGTGGGCAAGCTGTGACTTGAGCGTGTCCAGAATTTTCTGACCATCAACCTGAGCGCCCTTGCGCGGCACGACGACGGCAACACCGACCTCGCCAAAGTCCGGGTGCGGCACGCCGACCACGGCGCTTTCCTCCACGCCCGCCAGATCGTTGATAAAGCCCTCGACCTCTGCCGGATAGACGTTGTAGCCGCCCGAGATGATCAAATCCTTGCTGCGCCCCACAATGGTGAAGTAGCCACGCTCATCCTGCATGCCCACATCGCCGGTCTTGAACCAGCCGTCCGGCGTGAATTCCTCGGCCGTTTTCTCGGGCATGCGCCAGTAGCCGGCAAACACATTGGGCCCCTGCACTTCGATATTGCCGATCTCGCCCGCCGCCAGCGGCTTGCCGTCATCGCCATGCACCCGCACACCAACGCCGGGCAGCGGAAAGCCCACGGTGCCGCCACGCCGCTCGTCTTCATTGCCGTAGCGAGGATCGGGAGCATAGGGGTTGGAGGTCAGCATGATGGTCTCGCTCATGCCATAGCGCTCCAGCACACTGTGGCCAGTACGCGTCTTCCAGGCACGGAAGGTCTCGATCAGCATGGGGGCCGAGCCCGAGATGAACAGGCGCATGTGCGCCGCCATGTCGCGATCCAGCCTTGCGTCGGCCAGCATGCGCACATACAGCGTGGGCACGCCCATGAACACCGTGGCGTCCTTGAAGCGGGCCATCACGGCCTGCGGGTCGAACTTGGCAAACCAGATCATGGGGCTGCCGTTGAGCAGCGCGCCGTGAATGGCTACAAACAGGCCGTGCACATGAAAGATGGGCAAGGCGTGAATGAGCACATCGTCTTCCTGCCAGCCCCAGTACACCTTGAGCACGGCAGCATTGGTCAGCAGATTGCCATGACTCAGCATGGCGCCCTTGCTGCGCCCCGTGGTGCCACTGGTGTAGAGAATGGCTGCCAGATCGTCGGAGCGACGTGGCACCACCTGATGCTCATCGCTGTGGTGGGCCGCCCGATCGAGCAGCGTGCCGGAGCGGTCCGCCCCCAGGGTGTAGACATGGCCCACACCGTTGTTGAAAGCCAGCTTGGACACCCAGCCAAAGCTGCCAGGGTCGCAGACCACCACGGCAGGCTCGGCATTGGTGATGAAGTACTCCACTTCTGCGGTCTGGTAAGCGGTGTTGAGCGGCAGAAACACATGACCACTGCGCAGTGTGGCCAGGTACAGCATCATGGCTTCCACCGACTTTTCCACCTGCACTGCAATGCGGCTGCCCTCGGGCAGATTCAGCGAGGCCAGCAAGTTGGCGATGCGCGCACTGCCCTGCTCCAGATCAACCCAGGTGTAGTAGAGGCTGGAGCCATCGGGCTCAATGGCCTCTACGGCATTTTTCGTCAGATCGGCAGGAAACGCTGCGCGCAATGCGCTGTAAAGATTGGCTTGAGACATATCGGTCATCGTGATGCAGTCGAACGCAGTAACAGTCGTGAGTGGAGGTGCAAAAAACAGTGCAGGCCATCATAGGCCCGACCAGGATGCGTCTCACCCCGCAGCAAAGCGATTGCGACCGGGGTGAGACAGAGACAAAGCGATCAGGAGTCGATCTTTACATTGGCAGCCTTGACCACATGGGCCCAGCGCTGAACCTCATCTTTGACCATGGCAGCGAATTGTGGTTGGCTCAATTGCCCATAGTCCGCACCGTTCTTGGCCCATGCAGACTTGATCTCTTCCGCCGCACCGATCTTGCGCACCGCTTCCAGCATCTGCTGCTGCACCGCAGCAGGCGTGCCTTTGGGCGCCCACAGACCGTACCAGGTCGTGACATTGAAGTCCGGCAAGCCGCACTCTGCCGCACTGGGCACATCAGGAAAAGCGGGATTGCGCTGGGCACCTGCGACCATCAGCGCCTTGATGCGCCCTCCATTGATGTGCTGGGCCGAGGAGCCCAGCCCGTCAAACAGCATGTCCACATTGCCTGCTATCAAATCCTGCAGCGCAGGACCGGCCCCCTTGTAGGGAATATGGGTGATCTGAGTCTTGGTCTGCAACTTGAACAGCTCGCCCGCCAGGTGGTGGGATGAGCCCGGCCCGGCCGAGGCGTAGTTGTACTTTCCGGGGTTGGCGCGCAAATCCTGCAGCAGGGCCTGAAAAGTCGTGTGCGGCACTTTCTTGGGATTGACCACAACGACTTGCGGCACGCTGGCCAGCAGCGCCAGGGGTATGAAGTCGCGCTCCAGGTCGTAGTCAAGCTTGGGATAGACCGAGGGCGCAATCACGTGATGCGTCCCGCCCATGAAGAAGTTGTAGCCATCGGGCGCTGCCTTGGCCGCAATACCGGCACCCAGCGTGCCGCCCGCCCCACCGCGGTTGTCAATCACCAAAGTCTTGCCGCTCACCTTGGCGAACTGCGCCGAGAACGGCCGGGCAAACGTGTCCGTTCCGCCTCCTGCAGGAAAAGGCACGATCAGGTTGACCGGTCGGGCTGGCCAGTCCGAAGCCTGCGCCACCCCCACCCAGCCTGCCCATGCCGACATGCCTGCAGCCAGTCCCCCTGCCGCCTGCAACCACTGGCGTCGCTTCCAGCTCTCTCCATGTGCCGAAAAATCCTGCATCTCCGCTGTCTCCTGTGCCGATCAGGTCTGCCATGCAGGCAGCCCGATCTATGGTTTTGAACGGCGCAGGAGTCAAGGCCGACTCAGGCTGCGTGCAGCACGCTTGGCGCTGCACTCATCCCTTGCACAGCGATTCGATCTCCGAGGAGACAGGAATCTTGCCCTGCGCCAACAGGCTGCGGTGCTTGTCCAGGCGCTTTAAGTCATACAGATAATTGACCATCAGCCCCATGGACTGCTTGAGCCCCTTGGACGACAGGTCTGCCGCCCAGTTCAGGCGCTCCACGCGCGCACCGTTGCCCAGGTGAAAGCGTGCCACGGCATCCAGCGGACGGCCCTTGGCAGTTTCCCGCCCCAGATAGCGCGCGGCGCAGAACATGGCGGCCTGGCGCACCACCGATTTCTCCGGCAGCGAGCCAGGATCGTCCAGCGCAGCCAGCAATTGCGCAGCGCTCGCTCCTCCGGCCACTTTTTCCAGCGCCGCCTTTTGCTTGTCATCCAGCTCGGCCAGAACGGCATCGCCATTCTTGCTCAGCCAGCTGCGCAGACCCGGAATCGGCGACAGCGTGGCGAACTGCTTGAGCTTGGGAAGCTCCTGCGTAAGCGTCTCCACCACGTGCTTGATCAGCGAGTCACCAAAGCTCACGCCCTTGAGTCCCTTTTGCGTATTGCTGATGGAGTAGAAGATGGCGGTATTGGCCTTGGCCAGATCGGCCGCGGCAGCGCCCTCATCCAGCAGCGGCGCCATGCTGCCGGCCATCTTGTCGAGCAGCGCCACCTCTACAAAGATCAGCGGCACATTGGGCATGCGCGGATGAAAGAAGCCATAGCAGCGGCGGTCACTGTCCAGTCGGTTCTTGAGATCGGCCCAGCTGCGAATGTCGTGCACGGCCTCGTACTGAATCAGTTTCTCCAGCAGCGATGCCGGCGAATCCCAGCTCAGGCTTCTAAGCTCCAGCATGGCCACATCGAACCAGCCCGAGAACAAATGCTCCAGTTCGGCATCCAGCGCCACATAGCGCTGCTCTGCCTTGGGCAGGGCCAGCAATTCGGCACGCATATCGACCAAAAAACCCATGCCGCCCTTGGGCTGGGCAAAGCGCTGCAGCAGCCGTGTGCGCGGCGAGATCAGCGCGCGGCGCAGGCCCATCTCGGCTTCACTGCGCTCTACATCACTGTCTGCCTTGTCATAGCGCTCACGCGCCGCCTGCAAAGCCTTGGCGTCGGGGCCGAACTTTTCAACCGCAAGCAGCCAGAAATCCTTGCGGGCAGGCAGTTCAGCCTTGGCATACCAGTCCATCAAAACCTGGGCGTGGCGGCCTCCCTCCACTTCGCTGAGTGTGGCCGAGGCGACCTGCTGCATGTCCTGCAGCAAGCGACGCAGCTCGCGCGGCGACAGGGCTTCCTGTCCTCGGCGCAAAGTGGCTTCCAGCCGCTGCGCCAGCGCACGATGCTCACTATCGCCTTTGTCGCTTTCCGCCCCTCGCACCCAAAGCTTGGTTTGTTCAATCCAGTCACCAGCCCAGCCCATATGCTCACTCCTTGTTCTAGCGGCATCATGCTCTCATTGAAGAAGCAGATGCCGCAATTGCAGTAACGCTTTGGGCCATTATGAGCAATTTCTGGAGCTTCACGCCACTGCGAGTCCAACAGCAAAAACGCAGACCGAAGTCTGCGTTTTTTAAAGAGCTGATGCTTCAGGCAGCGTTGCGCTGCACCGCATAAGCCGGTTGTTTGCCGCACCAGGCCCACATGAGCGCTCCGGCCACAACCATGGGTATGCATAGCCACTGCCCCATGCTCATGCCCAGCGACAAAATACCCAGAAAGTCGTCCGGCTCACGGAAGTACTCGGCAATGAAGCGGAAAGCGCCATAGCCCATCAAGAACACTGCAGCTACCTGCCCGGGCTTGTGCTCCTTGCGGGCATACAGCCAGAGGATGATGAACAGCAGCAACCCCTCCATCAGAAACTGGTAGATCTGCGAAGGATGGCGCGGCAGCATGGAGCCGCTTTGCGGAAACACCATGGCCCAAGGCAAGTCTGCGCTGGCAAAGCGCCCCCAGAGTTCGCCATTGATGAAGTTGCCGATGCGGCCTGCAGCCAGCCCGGTGGGCACACAGGGTGCTACAAAGTCTGCAACCTCCAGCCAGTTGCGTTTGCGCGAACGGGCAAACCAGATCATGGAGGCAATCACGCCCAGCAGACCACCGTGAAAACTCATGCCGCCTTGCCAGACCGCCAAGATTTCCAACGGATGCGACAAGTAGTAGCCAGGCTTGTAGAACAGGCAGTAGCCAATACGGCCGCCCACCACCACGCCCAGCACGCCGAGAAAGAGAATGTCCTCCACATCCTTGCGCGTCCAGGCGCGTTCGCCGGTCATGTATTTAAAAGGAGGATGGTGGATGCGGCGTGTGCCCAAGAAAAGGAACAGACCGAAGGCCACCAGATAGGTAATGCCATACCAGTGCACGGCCAGCGGGCCAATTTGCACGGCAACGGGATCAATGTGCGGATACATCAGCATGAATGGCATTGTGCCGCAGGCCAATGACGTTTCCGAAAAACTGCATCGACCGCCACCAGGCAGCTCCCGCTGGTTGCGCTGCGGCCGGCGAAAGCCCCTCAAGCGCTTATCGCCCTGCTCAACCCTGTGCTTGCCTCATCAAAGCGCCCCTTGCACGCTCAATCATTAGAAAAAATGCCTCAAACCCATGTGCTTAAAGCGTCAGCAGCTATGTTTTTAGCTATTTAAGCGGCTTATCTGACTGCAGGCTTTGTTCATGCATGGTCTGGTGCACGGCCTTGCGTGTGTCCTCAATCAAGCTGCTCAGGCGCTGCGGCTCTCCACCCAATGCCTGCACCCCCATAGCCTTCAATCGCTGCTGCACCACGGGGTCTTGCAAGGCCGCATTGGCGGCACCATTGAGTCGCTCCACCACCGCTTTGGGCGTGCCCGCTGGCGCCACCAGGCCAAACCAGGTAATGGCCAGCTCATTGAGCGCCGGGTGACCCAGCTCCTTGAAAGTAGGCACCTGAGGCAAGGCACTCAAACGATCCTGCGCAGCCACCGCAAAGGGAATCAGACGACCAGAGGCCACATGCGCCGCCGACGAAGGAAACTGATCACTGAGCACCTGCGTCTCTCCCGACAAAGCGCTGCTGACCACCGGCCCCTGCCCCTTGTAAGGAATATGGTGAAGCTGGATCTTGAGATCTGCGTTGATGCGCTCGGCAATCAGATGCCCTATGGAGCCCACACCTGCCGAGCCGATATTGAACTGGTCCGGCTTGCTGCGCGCCAAGGCCACCAGTTGCCCGTAGCTCTGTACGCCCATGGAGGGATGCACAGAGAAGACCGAAGGAATGGAGGCCAGCGCCACCACTGGCACAAATGCTTTGGCAGGGTCCATGCGCGCAGACTGCGCAAGCATGATGGGGTTGACCACCAAGGTGCTGATGGTGCCCAGCCCTATGGTGTAGCCATCCGGCGCGGCATTGGCCACCGCTTCTGCGCCGATGAGGCCACCGGCACCCGAGCGGTTATCCACCACCACGGCCTGCCCCAGCCGAGCGTGCATGGCATCGGCGACCAGCCGGGCCACGATATCGGTAGAGCCGCCCGGCGTGAACGGAACCACCAGGCGCACAGGATGTTGCGGATAGCGCCCCTGTGAAGCGGGCTGCGCCCCTGCTGCCTGCGTGATGCCAGCCACCAGCAAGGCCAGCAGCCCTGTTGTCTTCAACAAGAAGGAGCGGCGAACAACGCAAGACATGGAGAACACTTTCAGACGGGCCATAAAAAACAGCCGCGCGACTTGCATCGGGCGGCTGTGAGATTGTCCGCCAGCACACAAACCTGTGCTGGCGCAATGACGAAACAGATGTAACTTAATCGTCGAGCAGCGAAAGGTCGCGCACAGCGCCGGTATCGGCACTGGTCACCAGCTTGGCATAGGCCTTCAGAGCCGCAGAAATCTTGCGAGGACGTGCCTCGGTAGGCTTCCAGCCCTTGGCGTTCTGCGCTTCACGGCGCGTGGCCAATTCCTCATCGCTGACCAGCATGTTGATGGTGCGGTTGGGGATGTCGATGCGAATCATGTCGCCGTTTTGCACCAAGCCGATATTGCCGCCGGCCGCCGCTTCGGGAGAGCAGTGACCGATGGACAGACCGGAGGTACCGCCCGAGAAGCGACCGTCGGTCAGCAGCGCACAGGCCTTGCCCAGGCCCTTGGACTTGAGGTAGCTGGTGGGGTAGAGCATTTCCTGCATGCCGGGACCACCCTTGGGTCCTTCGTAGCGCACGATGACCACATCACCGGCCTTGACCTTGTCGTTCAGGATGTGTTCCACGGCTTCGTCCTGCGACTCCACCACGTGAGCAGGGCCTTCGAAGACCAGAATGGACTCGTCCACGCCGGCGGACTTCACCACACAGCCATTCAAGGCGATATTGCCGGTCAGCACGGCCAGGCCGCCTTCCTTGCTGAAAGCATGCTCGTACGAGCGGATGCAGCCTTCGGCGCGGTCCAGGTCCAGGCTGGGCCAGCGGGTGCTCTGGCTGAACGCCTCTTGCGTGGGGATGCCTGCGGGGCCGGCCAGATAGAAATTCTTGACGGCTTCGTCCTGCGTGACGGTGATATCCCACTGCTCCAGCGCTTCGGCCATGGTCTTGGCGTGCACGGTGGGCACATCGGTGTGCAGCTTGCCGGCGCGCGCCAGCTCACCCAGGATGGCCATGATGCCGCCTGCACGGTGCACGTCTTCGATGTGGTACTTCTGCGTATTGGGCGCGACCTTGCACAGCTGGGGAACGACGCGCGAGAGGCGGTCGATGTCGGCCATGGTGAAGTCGATACCGGCTTCCTGGGCGATGGCCAGCAGGTGCAGGATGGTGTTGGTGGAGCCACCCATGGCGATGTCCAGCGTGATGCAGTTCTCGAAGGCCTTGAAGCCCACCGAGCGCGGCAGCACGGATTCGTCGTCCTGCTCGTAGTACTGCTTGGCCAGCTCCACGATGCGGTGACCGGCGCGCTTGAACAGTTGCTCGCGATCCGAGTGCGTCGCCACCACCGTGCCGTTACCGGGCAGGGACAGACCCAGCGCCTCGGTCAGGCAGTTCATGGAGTTGGCAGTGAACATGCCCGAGCAGGAGCCACAGGTGGGGCAGGCCGAACGCTCGACCTGGGCCACTTGTTCGTCGGTGTAGTTCTTGTCGGCCGCGATGACCATGGCGTCCACCAGGTCCAGCTTCTTGAACTCGATGACGTTGGTCGTGGGGTTGGCCAGCTTGGTCTTGCCCGCTTCCATGGGGCCGCCCGAGACAAAGATCACCGGAATGTTCAGGCGCATGGCGGCCATCAGCATGCCGGGGGTGATCTTGTCGCAGTTGGAGATGCACACCAGCGCGTCGGCGCAGTGGGCATTGACCATGTATTCGACCGAGTCGGCGATCAGGTCGCGGCTGGGCAGCGAATACAGCATGCCGTCGTGGCCCATGGCAATGCCGTCGTCCACCGCGATGGTGTTGAATTCCTTGGCCACACCGCCCGCCGCCTCGATCTCGCGCGCGACCAGCTGACCCATGTCCTTCAGGTGTACGTGGCCGGGCACGAACTGGGTGAAGGAGTTGGCAATGGCGATGATGGGCTTGTCAAAGTCGCCATCTTTCATGCCAGTGGCACGCCACAGGGCGCGCGCACCGGCCATGTTGCGGCCGCCGGTGGAGGTTTTGGAACGGTATGCGGGCATGGGGTTTGCTAATCAGACGTTATCGAAATGAACCTTGGGATTATGGCCCAGGGCCGCCATGAGATGCTCTCAGCGCATTGGACGACCACGGGCACAAGACTACAAGAGCATCGTCAATGGCGATGTCTTGATCACCTATCAGCGACGCCTCTGCCCCGGTGTCATGGCCTGCTTCTGTCGCTCAATACGCTCTTGCTTGCGACGGTCCATCTTTTCCATCTCCTTGCGCTTGGTGTAACCCGAAGCATCCGCCCAGGCCCACCAGGCGGCGGCACCGCCATATACGCCCAGGATGTACCACCAACTCCAGCCTGCAACCGGCCCGATTTCAGCTGCTTTCAACAATGTCAGCACAATCGCCAAACCTAACAAATACATACACCCTCCTTTAATTTCTCAACACTGCGTACACCAAACAATATTCAATGCGCGCACTACAATGCGGTAAAAATCTAACCTCAGTTTAAAACTGCACCCGGAAACTCATGATGAAGAAAATTCTGATCGCTTTCGCATTCTCCGCTGCTGCTGCAGCGCCAGCAATGGCCGACCAGGCTCTGGCCCAGTCCAAGAATTGCATGGCTTGCCACGCTGTTGACAAGAAGCTGGTGGGCCCTTCCTTCAAGGACGTGGCTGCCAAGTATGCCGGTCAAAAGGATGCTGCTGACAAGCTGGCAACCAAGGTCATCAAAGGCGGCTCCGGCGTGTGGGGTCCCGTGCCCATGCCTGCCAACCCTCAAGTCAATGAAGCTGATGCCAAGAAGCTGGTGGCCTGGGTTCTGGCACAGAAGTAATTCACTTGTGCAGCGGCACGAGACAAGGCCGCTCAGAAAAAAAGCCGCATGTACATGCGGCTTTTTTATGGCCTATTTCAGCGATAACCGCCTATTTCAGGCTGCCTGACAAGAATTTGCTCAGTCTCTCGCTTTGCGGGTTGCGCAGGACTTCACGTGGATCTCCCTGCTCTTCAACAACTCCCTGGTGCAGAAAAATGACATGGTTGGAGACTTCTCTGGCAAAACCCATCTCATGAGTTACCACCACCATGGTTCTACCTTGTTCCGCCAGCAGGCGCATGACACGCAGGACCTCCCCCACTAACTCAGGATCCAGCGCACTGGTAGGCTCATCGAACAGCATGACCTCCGGCTCGACAGCCAGAGCACGGGCAATGGCAACACGCTGCTGCTGCCCACCACTCATATGGTTGGGCCAAGCATCTTCGCGCCCCTCTAGGCCAACCAGTTTCAGGTAACGACGCGCCCGCTCCACCGCCTCTTCTTTGCTCAGCCCCAGCACATGGATCGGTGCCTCGATCACGTTCTGCAGCACTGTCTTGTGCGCCCACAGATTGAAATGCTGAAACACCATGGCGAGCTTGGTTCGCAGTTGCTGCAACTGCTTGGCATGCACCGCCTCCAGCTCTCCTTTTCTGCCGACCTTGAGCTGCAGCTCCTCGCCAGCAACAACGATACGGCCCTGCTGAGGCTTTTCCAGCAAGTTGATGCAGCGCAGCAGCGTGGACTTGCCAGAGCCAGAGCTACCGATCAAGCTCACCACATCACCGGCCTTGGCCGTCAAAGACACGCCTTTGAGCACCTGATTGCTTCCGTAGCTCTTGTAAATACCTTCGGCTTGAAGCTTGTATAAGTTGGAAGTCATGAATGCAAAACGAAAAGGCCACCTTCAGGTGCGCGGCGCCAGATAAGCCAAAAAATGCTTTTCCAGCATACGAAATACGCCAATCAAAGCAAAAGTTACTGACAAATAAATAGCAGCCGCGGCGAGATAGGCCTCGAATGGCAGATAAAAGTCTGAATAAATACGGCTGGCCACTGCTGTCACGTCCGTGAGCGCAGGCACCACACTGGCCAGACTGGTGGAATGCAGCATTTGCACCACCTCGTTGCTGTAGGGCGGCAAAGTGCGCCGCATGGCAGAAGGTAGAACCAGGCGCCACATGATCTGCCAGCGCCCCATCCCCATGGCCTGGCCCGCTTCCACCTCACCGGGAGCAGTCTCTCGAATCGCTCCCGCCAGGATTTCAGCCGTATAGCCACCGTTGTTCAATGCAAAGGCCAGCAAGGCGCAAAAAAACGGCTGTTTGAAATATGTCCAGGGCCAGACCTCATCCCAGCGCGCCTGTATCCACTCCAGCTGTCCCAGCCCGTAATAAATCAGATATACCTGAATCAGCAGCGGCGTTCCGCGAATGAAATAGGTGAAAGCTGCAGCAGGCCTGGCCAGCCAGGCATTGCCACTGGTCAGCGCCAATGCGGTGCTCACCGCCAACACCATCCCGATGGCAAGACTGCTCAGCAACAGCCATAGCGTGATCAGCAAGCCTTGCCCATACATAGCCATGTGCTCAGCCTGGAAGATGACATCCCAACTCATAGCTGCACCTTTTCGGTGCCCAGGCTGTAGCGCGCATTGAGCCGTTGAAGCACCCACAGCGAAAGGCTGGTAAAGACCAAATACAGGCCTGCTGCAAACAGCAAAAAGACAAAAGGCTCACGAGTGGCGGCGCTGGCCTGTTTGGCCAGATACGTCATGTCATGCAGTCCAATCAGACTGACCAAAGCCGTGGCTTTGATCAAGATCAGCCAGTTGTTGGTATAGCCCGGCAAGGCATAGCGCACCATCTGCGGCAAGGTGATGCGCACAAAAGTCTGAAACGGCGTCATGCCAAACGCCCAGGCCGCCTCCATCTGACCGCGCGGGATGGCCAGAATGGCTCCGCGAAAGGTCTCGGTCATGTAGGCACCATAGATAAATCCCAGTGTCGCCACGCCCGCCACAAAGGGGTTCAAGTCCAGCACGAAATCCGAACCGATGGACTCAAAAAAACTGTTGATGCCAATCGCCGCACCATAAAACACCAGCAGCATCAGAACCAGCTCTGGAATGCCGCGCACCACCGTGCTGTAAAGCGTACCCAGCCAGACCAGCGGACGTTTGCCCGAAAGCTTGGCCGTCGCGCCCAGCAAGCCCAGCAAAGTGGACAGACACAGAGACGCCAGCGACACCGCCACCGTCAGCAATGCCCCATGCAAGATGGAAAGAAAATATTCACTCATGAAGGCTGGCGCCTGATGAGGAAGCCTGCGAGACCCAGAAGCGGGCCCTCAGGCCCTCAAGTCAGCTTGGGCAGACGGCCTCTTCAGCGCTTAGTTGCCGTAGGGGTCAAAGTCGAAGTACTTCTTGGCAATGGTGCTGTAGGTTCCATTGCTGCGAATGGTCTTGATGGCCTGGTTGATTTGATCCTTCAAATCTTTTTGTCCCTTGCGCATGCCTATGCCAATGCCGTCACCGTAGTACTTGGTCTCGTACTGGTCGGGGCCCACATAGCCGTAGTCCTTGCCCTCTGGCTTGCGCAAGAAGCCCCCATGAACTTCCACCTTGTCGGCCACTGTTCCGTCCAGCCGACCTGCATTGATGTCCAGATAGACCTGATCCTGGGCCTCATAAGGAACCACCGTCACACCTGCCGGCTTGAGCTCACCCATGGCCCACTTTTCCTGGGTACTTCCCTTGAGCACTCCTATGCGCTTACCCTTGAGGGAGGCAGGATTCGCATAGGCCGTCCCCTTCTTCACCACGATGGCGCTCGGCGTCTTGTAGTAACGATCCGAAAAGTCGATCACTCGCTTGCGCTCATCGGTAATCGACAAGGAGCTGACGACTACATCGTATTTGCGGGCCTGCAGACCGGGGATCATGCTGTCCCAGACCTGCTCCACAAACACACAGTTGCGCTTGATCTGAGCGCAGATGGCATTGGCAATATCGACATCAAACCCCGTGGGCTTGCCATCCGCCGTCTTATAGGTGAAAGGCTCGTAGGTGGGATCTATCGCCACTTTCAGATCTGAAGCCTGTGCGCTCAGCGCCAATGCTCCTCCAGCCACCAGCAAGACCGAACTCAACATTTTCAAGGTCATAGCACTCCTAGAGTTAAATGCACACCTGCGCAATGTGCAGGATGCGTGCCAATTTGTAGCAGTGATTCTAAAAATCGACTCTGCTCCAGCAAGGCAGTTAACCCTTGGTTTATGTCCTGTGCAGGCTGGCCCAGGCAATAAAAAAGGCCCCGAAGGGCCTTTTTGAGATTCACAGCCTAGGCTTGCGAATCAGGAGTCACGCGAAGCACGCTTGCGATCGTGCTCCTTCAGGTGACGCTTGCGCACGCGCAGGCTGGTGGGGGTGATTTCCAGCAGCTCGTCGTCTTCGATGAATTCCACACCGTACTCCAGCGACAGGTCGATGGGAGGCGTGATCTTGATCGCGTCTTCCTTGCCGGACACACGGAAGTTGGTCAGCTGCTTGGTACGCGTGGCGTTCACGACCAGATCGTTGTCGCGGCTGTGGATACCGATGATCATGCCTTCGTACACGGGGTCGCCGGCCTTGACGAACATACGGCCACGGTCGTCCAGCTTGCCCAGGGCGTAGGTGAAGATTTCGCCTTCGTCCATGGAGATCAGCACGCCGTTCTTGCGGCCACCGATCTCACCCTTGTGGGGTTCGTAGCTGTCGAAGATGTTGGAGATCATGCCGGAGCCACGAGTCAGGTTCAGGAACTCGTTGGTGAAGCCGATCAGACCACGGGCAGGAATGCGGTATTCCAGACGCACGCGACCACGGCCATCGGGTTCCATGTTCACCAGCTCGCCCTTGCGCTCGCCCAGGGCTTGCATCACGCCGCCTTGGTGACCTTCTTCGATGTCGGCAGTCACCAACTCGATAGGCTCGCACTTCTCACCGTTGATTTCCTGGAACACCACGCGTGGCTTGGAGACGGCCATTTCGTAGCCTTCACGACGCATTTCTTCCAGCAGGATGGTCAGGTGCAGTTCACCGCGGCCGGAAACTTCAAAGATGCCGTCTTCGTCGGTTTCTTTGATGCGCAGCGCCACGTTGGAGCGCAATTCACGCTGCAGACGGTCCCAGATCTGACGGCTGGTCACGAACTTGCCTTCACGGCCCGCCAGAGGCGAGGTGTTCACGCAGAAGTTCATGGTCAGTGTAGGCTCGTCAATCTTCAGCATGGGCAGAGGCTGGGGATTGGCGGGGTCCACAATGGTTTCACCGATACCGAGGTTTTCGATACCGCTGACCAGCACGATCTCGGAAGGACCGGCTTCGGTAGCCTGCACGCGATCCAGACCCTGGAAGGTGTGCACCTGGTTGATCTTGCCGGTGTAGCTCTTGCCATCGGGGCCAGCCATCACAGCCACTTGCTGACCGGGCTTGAGCGTACCTTGAGTGATACGGCCCACGCCGATACGGCCCACGAAGGTGGAGTAGTCCAGAGCGGAAACTTGCAGTTGCAGGGGAGCCGAAGCATCACCTTGCACCGAAGGCACGTGTTCCAGAATGGTTTCGAACAGGGCCGACATGTCGGGACCCCACTGTGCACCGGGCTCGCCCTCTTCCTTGGCTGCCCAGCCGTTGATTCCGGAGGCATAGACCACGGGGAAGTCCAGCTGTTCGTCGGTAGCACCGAGCTTGTCGAACAGATCGAAAGCGGCGTTGATCACCTTGTCGGGGTTGGCACCGGGCTTGTCCACCTTGTTGACCACCACGATGGGACGCAGGCCCAGGGCCAGCGCCTTCTTGGTCACGAAACGCGTCTGGGGCATGGGGCCTTCTTGCGCGTCGATCAGCAGCACCACGCCGTCCACCATGGACAGTGCACGCTCCACTTCACCACCGAAGTCCGCGTGACCGGGTGTGTCGAGAATGTTGATGTGCGTGCCCTTCCAGGACACGGCACAGTTTTTGGCCAGAATGGTGATGCCGCGCTCACGTTCGATGGCGTTGTTGTCCATCACGGTGTCGACGACTTTTTCGTGCTCGGCAAAAGTGCCGGAAGAGCGCAGCAGCTGGTCCACCATGGTCGTCTTACCATGGTCAACGTGCGCGATGATCGCAATGTTGCGGATTTGTTTGCTCATAGTGTTTCCAAAATGCCGCTTGCTTGTGGACGCGGCGTTCCTTCCAAAATTTGTTGAATTTCTAGCGGACTGAGCAGGCGCTCGGGGATCAGCTCCCCGCTCACCACACGGCCAACCCCCAAAAGGGCATGCGGGCGCTCACCATACACCGCCACGGCTGGGGCATCGGCCCAAGTCCCTCGGCGGCGCAGGCCTGATAGAAAGCGTCCTGCATCCTCTTCACCCAAAGTGACGACGGCATGACGATGCAGCAGAGTGTCGACAGGCTGCACCTGCGCAACACGCTCCTCATCGTTCATGGCTTCCAGCGCTTCCAGCGTCACGCAGCGCGCAACGTCCAGGCCCCCGGTTTCCACACGACGCAGAAAACGCAAATGGGCGCCACAGCCAAAGGCCTCGCCCACGTCTTCGCCCAATGTGCGGATGTAAGTGCCCTTGCTGCAGGTCACTCGCATCTTGATAGCAGGATGCCCTTGATCGTCCTTCACCAGCGTCAGATTCAATGCATGAATGGTGACATCGCGTGCGGGACGCTCCACCTCAATGCCTGCGCGGGCATATTCGTAGAGTGCCTTGCCATCTTTCTTCAAGGCGCTGTGCATGGGCGGCACCTGCTTGATGTCGCCGGTGAACTGTGCCTGCACCTGCGCCAGGCGCTCCGGCGTGATGGCCGCCAGATCGACCGCGCGCTCCAGCACCACATCGCCTTCGGCATCGGCCGTGGTGGTGGTCTGGCCCAGGCGGGCAATGGCTTCGTAGGTTTTTTCGGCTTCGAGCTGAAGCTGGCTGAATTTGGTGGCAGCGCCAAAGCACAGCGGCAGCACGCCACTGGCCAATGGGTCAAGCGTTCCGGTATGCCCGGCCTTTTCGGCACGCAGCAGCCACTTGACCTTCTGCAAGATATCGTTGCTGGACCAGCCCAGCGGTTTATCGAGCAGCAACACCCCATGCACAGGGCGCCGCTGCACCCGGGTGCGAGGGGCGTTCATGTGCTTATTCCTGTTCAGGACCACGCGACGCCACGGCCTTGGCGATCAAGGCGTTCATGTCTGCAGCGCGCTCCGTGGTGCGGTCGTAGATGAAATGCAGCGTGGGCACGGTATGAATGTGCAGACGCTTGAACAGGCCGTTGCGCAGAAAGCCTGCGGCCTGATTGAGTGCTTGCAGCGTCACTTCAGGATCGCCGACCAGCACGCTGAAGAACACCTTGGCGTGGGCATAGTCTGGAGTCACCTCCACGCCTTGCAGCGTGACCATGCCGACGCGCGGGTCCTTCAACTCGCGGGCGATCAGCTCCGACAGATCCCGCTGGATCTGGTCAGAGACTTTGAAGCTGCGATTCGGTGCAGCAGTTTTACGTTTGGTAGCCATGTATCAAAAAAGGAGCTTACCACGCTTGATCCATAAAGGGTTTGAGGTCTTTTTAACCTCAAACCCTTGCGTATCAAGCGTTAGCAGCTATAGCTTTACAGCGTACGAGCGATTTCCTTGATCTCGAAGACTTCCAGCACGTCGCCTTCCTTGATGTCGTTGTAGTTGCGCAGCTTGATACCGCACTCGAAGCCTTCCTTGACTTCCTTGACATCGTCCTTCATGCGACGCAGAGACTCGATTTCGCCCGTGTAGATAACCACGTTTTCGCGCAGCAGACGGAAATGTGCGCTGCGGGTCACGAAGCCCTGGGTGATGTAGGAACCGGCAATCGTACCGATCTTGGTTGCCACGATCACGTTGCGGATCTCGGCCATACCGATGATCTCTTCGCGCTTCTCGGGAGCCAGCATGCCGGACATCGCAGCCTTCACCTCATCCACGGCGTCGTAGATGATGTTGTAGTAGCGGATATCCACATCGTTGCCTTCAGCGGTCTTGCGGGCCTGAGCATCCGCACGCACGTTGAAGCCGATGATGATGGCCTTGGAAGCCAGCGCCAGGTTGACGTCGGACTCGGAGATACCACCCACGCCGGAGTACACCAGCTGAACCTTGATCTCTTCCGTCGACAACTTGAGCAGCGAGGCAGCCAGCGCTTCCTGCGAGCCTTGCATGTCGGCCTTGATGATGATGGGCAGAGTCTGCACATCGCCGGCGGACATTTCGGCAAACATGTTTTCCAGCTTGGCGGCTTGTTGCTTGGCCAGCTTGGTGTTGCGGAACTTGCCAGCACGGTAGGTCGCGATTTCACGGGCACGGCGTTCGTCGCTCAGCACCATGAAGTCGTCACCGGCCATAGGCACTTCGTTCAAGCCCTGGATTTCCACAGGAATGGAAGGACCTGCCGACTTGGCCTGCTTGCCGTCTTCGTCCAGCATGGCACGCACGCGGCCATAGGTCTGGCCAGCCAGCACCACATCGCCCACCTTCAGCGTACCGGACTGCACCAGCACCGTAGCCACGGTACCACGGCCCTTGTCCAGCTGGGCTTCGATGACGATACCCTTGGCAGCCGCATCCACGGGCGCCTTGAGTTCCAGCACTTCGGCCTGCAGCAGCACTTGCTCCAGCAGATCGTCGATGCCCATGCCGGTCTTGGAAGACACGGAGATGAAAGGAGAGTCGCCGCCGTACTCTTCGGGCAACACATCTTCCACCACCAGCTCTTGCTTGACGCGCTCTGGGTTGGCTTCGGGCTTGTCCGACTTGGTGATGGCCACCACGATAGGAACACCAGCCGCCTTGGCGTGCTTGATGGCTTCGCGGGTCTGAGGCATCACGCCGTCGTCGGCAGCGGCCACCAGAATCACGATGTCGGTGGACTTGGCACCGCGAGCACGCATGGCCGTGAAGGCCTCGTGACCGGGGGTGTCCAGGAATGTGACGATGCCGCGAGGCGTCTTCACATGATAGGCACCGATGTGCTGGGTAATGCCACCGGCTTCGCCCGAGGCCACCTTGGAGCGACGGATGTAGTCCAGCAGCGAGGTCTTGCCGTGGTCAACGTGACCCATCACGGTCACCACAGGAGCGCGAGCAATCAGCTCAGCTTCTGCGCTGGAGACTTCTTCATCGGTGAAGGCCTCCAGGTCGTCCAGTGCTGCCACCTTGGCGGTGTGACCCATTTCTTCCACCACGATCATGGCGGTGTCTTGGTCCAGCGGTTGGTTGATGGTGACCATCTGGCCCATCTTCATCAGAACCTTGATGACTTCGGATGCCTTGATGGCCATCTTGTGAGCCAGCTCGGCCACAGTGATGGTCTCGGGCACCGAGATCTCCAGCTGACGGAACTCAGGCGTCTGTGGCTGGTGGTGCTGCTCGTTGCGATCATTGCCGCGACGGCCACCACCACGTGGACCACCGCGCCAGTTGGAGCGGCCTACGCCACCCGAGCTGTCGCCACGGGTCTTGATTTCCTTCTTCTTGCCTGCGTCGTTAGACCAGCTCGAAGACAGCTTGGCGGACTTGACTTCCTTGCCAGGACGAGCACCTGCACCGCTGTTGGCGCCAGCACCTGCAGCTGGCTTTGCACCATCCTTGGAGGTAGCAGCCTTCTTGGCGTCGGCAGCAGGAGCAGCCTTCTTGGGCTCTTCGGGCTTCTTGGCGACCAGCACCTTCTTGGGCGCAGCCATCATGGCGCGAATCGCTTCCGCTTCGGCCAGAGCCTTGCGACGACGCTCGTCCAAATCCTTGGCACGACTGGCTTCTTCCTCAGCCTTGGCCTTGGATTCAGCTTCTGCCTTGGCACGGGCTTCTGCCTGGGCGGCAGCACGGGCTGCAGCTTCGGCCTGGTGCTCGCGCTTGACTTCTTCCTTTGCAGCCTTGGCTTCCGCTACCTTGGCAGCTTCTGCAGCTGCATAAGCTGCAGCGCGTTCTTCGGCTTCACGCTCGCGGCGTTCGCGCTCTTCGCGCTCTTGACGTTCCTTGGCCAATTGTTCTTCCTGGTGGCTCAACTGCTCTACCTCTCGGCGAGCATCTTCTTCACGGCGTGCCAGCTCTTGAGTAGCGGCACGCTCCTGCACAGCCTTGGCCATGCTTTCCGCATTGGCCTGAGCCTCAGCGGGAGTGTCTTCCCGCTTCACGAAAGTGCGCTTCTTGCGCACTTCCACCTGAATCGTACGGGCACGGCCCGAGGAGTCCGCCTGCTTGATTTCGCTGGTGGACTTCTTGGTCAGCGTGATCTTCTTGGCTCCGCTGCCATGGCTGACCTGCAGGTGACTGAGCAAACGCTGCTTGTCACCGTCCGTCAGCACATCTGCTGCGTTGGCCTTCTCGACCCCTGCTGCCTTGAGCTGCTGCAGCAAGGTATCAGGGGTCGTGTTGCGCTCTTTCGCAAATTCTGCAACCGTATTACTCGACATAAATGTTCTGTACCTCCCTGACCTTACTCTTGCCCATCGGTAAACCAGTGCTCACGCGCCTTCATGATCAAAGCCTTGGCTTCTTCAGCGGTCTGCCCGGTAATTTCGGTCAGCTCGTCGATGGCCAGGTCGGCCAGATCATCACGGGTGTGCACATCGGCTTGTGCCAGCTTGTCCAGCAGTTCGGCAGTCATGCCGTCCAGCGAGACCAGATCCTCGGATGCCTTGCTCACATTCTCTTCGCGAGCAATTTCCTGACTCAGCAGTGCATCCTTGGCGCGGCTACGCAGCTCGTTCACCGTCTCTTCGTCGAAGGATTCGATTTCGAGCATTTCCTGCAGCGGCACATAGGCCACTTCTTCCAGGGTCTCGAAACCTTCTTCGATCAGGATGTTGGCGATTTCCTCGTCCACATCCAGCTTTTCCATGAACAGCTTGCGCGAGACAGCCGATTCGTCGGCCTGCTTCTGAGCAGACTCGGCAGCGTCCATGATGTTGATTTTCCAGCCGGTCAGCTCGGACGCCAGGCGCACGTTCTGACCACCACGACCGATGGCGATGGCGAGGTTTTCCTCATCCACCACCACGTCCATGGCGTGCTTTTCTTCGTCCACCACGATGGAGGACACATTGGCAGGAGCCAGTGCACCGATCACGAACTGGGCGGGGTCTTCGGACCACAGCACGATGTCCACGCGCTCGCCAGCCAGTTCATTGGTCACGGCATTCACGCGGGTGCCACGCACGCCGACGCAGGTGCCGATAGGGTCCACGCGCTTGTCGTGGCTCAGCACGGCAATCTTGGCGCGCGATCCCGCGTCACGGGCGCAGCTCTTGATCTCCAGCAGACCTTGCTCGATTTCGGGCACTTCATTGCGGAACAGCTCCACCATGAATTCAGGGGCCGAGCGCGACAGGATGATAGGAGCGCCGCGCAGTGTGGCATCGACCTCCATGATCATGGCGCGCACGCGGTCGCCGTTGCGCAGATTTTCCTTGGGGATCATCTCGCCACGCTTCAGACGGCCTTCCACGCGGCCGGATTCGACAATGATGTCGCCCTTGTCCATGCGCTTGACGGTGCCGGTGAAAATCTTTTCGCCACGAGCCAGGAATTCGTTGAGCAGCATTTCGCGCTCGGCATCACGAATCTTCTGCAGGATGACCTGCTTGGCCGCCATCGCACCGATACGGCCGATAGGCAGCGACTCGATCTGCTCTTCGATGAATTCACCGATCTGAATGCCGGGAACGCGGTCTTCCGCATCCATCAGCATTTCTTCGGCTTCGGGGTTCTGCAGGCCGGCATCGTCAGACACCACCACCCAGCGGCGGAAGGTGTCATAGTCGCCGCTTTCGCGATCGATGGACACGCGGATGTCTACTTCACCTTGGTACAGCTTCTTGGTGGCCTGTGCCAGTGCGGACTCCACTGCACCAAAAACCACATCGCGCTCCACGTTCTTTTCACGCGAAATGGCTTCAACCAACATCAACAGTTCGCGATTCATGCGACGACTCTCCTATTTCAATCACACAAGAAGGACATTGCTTGCGCCCTCCTTGCCCCAAAAGATCCAACGCTCCAGCCGCCTTACTCAGGCTTGGCTGCACGTCCTTTGAAATTCACAATCGGTGCCAGACGTGCTTCACGCAACTCGTCCAGCACAAAGCCCATAGCGTTCAGCGGCGCTGGCTCACGCTTTTTGCTGACGCGCACGCCCGGCTTGGGAGGCGGCTCATCGCTCCAAACGATCTGCCAGCCACCTTCTTCAGTCCGTTCCAGCGTGCCACGAAATTTCTTGCGGTTTGCATTGATCTTGTCGCCACCTGCAGCCCCGATGGCTTCCTTGAGCGTCAGATCCACCACCGCGCCTTCAAAGCGGATGAAGTCCTGCTCATGGCGCAGCAAACGATCAATTCCTGGAGAAGAGACCTCCAGACGGGTGTAATCCGCGCCATCGACCTCCAGAGCAAACTGGAGTTGGCGCGTGACTTTTTCGCAGTCTTCCACTGTCACGAACTGCTCGGGCAGCTCAGGCGCACCTTCCTCCGGCGCCTGCCAAGGCAAATCAATCGTGATGCGCAGCAATCCGCCCGCTGTGCGTTCAATTTCAACCAGGTCGTAACCTAGACCTGTCACGGTTTGTTCAACGATTTGCTGTAATGCCACGTGTATTCAGTTCAATCCCGAAAAATTCGTCAAATCATGGACTTAGCTCTGCTCAAGACAGTTTTTGCCATGAATTGCCCAAAAAAAAACGGGCGGTGTGTACCCGCCCGTTTGGTCGTGAAGCCGTGATTGTAGCCGCAAACCATTGTTTTCGCAAAAAGTGTCTCGCATAAAACGACGGTCAGCGCAAGACGTCCTGCAAGTCATCCGCCTGTAACACGCGCCGCAGCAATTCTTGGGCCTCCTGCACTTGCACCGGCCTTGCTGCGGCATCGGCAGGCAAAGACTGCAGCATACGCGCCAGCACCCCGCCCTGCGGCAATACAGGTCCGAGGAACTTGGCCTGTTCGCCATGAGCAACCAGCACGGAAGGGAAGGTCTCGATATCGAGATCGCCCGCCACATCTTCACGATCTTCCACATCAAGCCAGACAAAGCGCATGTGCGGAAACTGTGCAGCCAAAACCTCAAAGGGCTGGCGATACTGCTTGCAGGTACCACACCAGGCTGCACACAGGCAGACGACCAGCCACGCATCCGCCTTTGTAATTTCTTGTTTCATTTCACAACTCTGGGGGCACTTGACACCCCCTTATCTTGGTCGCCGCAATGGTAGCGCCTTCTCAAGCTCTTGCGGATCGGCAGCCCTGAAGTCCAGCCGAAAAGTCTTCGCCTCTTGAAGAGCAGGCATTAGCACCCTATTATTTTCTTCAGTCGGCGCAAGCGCACAGCCTCATTCGTTTGACCTAGAAGATTGGTGACTCCATGGATTACAAGGACTATTACAAGATACTTGGCGTGGACAAAAAAGCCTCTGCCGAAGACATCAAAAAGGCCTACCGCAAGCTGGCCCGCAAATACCACCCGGACATCAGCAAGGAAAAGGATGCTGCCGCTCGCATGGCGGAAGTCAACGAGGCCAACACCGTGCTCTCCGATCCGGAAAAGCGCACAGCCTACGATGCCATGGGCGATGAAATGCAGTTCCGCCAGAGCTACAGATCTCAGGGCAGCGAAGGCTTCCGCCCTCCGCCAGAGTGGGACCAGCAAGACTTTCATTTCAGCAGCCACGGCAATGCAGGCGGCGACGCAGACTTCAGCGATTTTTTCTCTCAGATGTTTGGCCAGGCTGCACGTGCCAGGCGCCAACAAGGCTCGCAAGGTGGGCACACCAGTCCCGACATGCGCGGCCAGGACCAACACGCCAGCATCGAGCTAGACCTTGAGGACAGCTACAGCGGCGCTGTACGCTCCTTGCACCTGCGCAGCACCGTACTGGATGCCCAAGGCATGCCCAGCTACAAGGATAAGGAGCTGCAGGTCACCATCCCCAAAGGCGTGCGCGAAGGGCAGATGATTCGACTGGCTGGCCAAGGCAATCCGGGCCTGGGAAAAGGTGCTGCAGGCGATTTGTTGCTGGAAGTGCATTTCCGCAGCGATCCGCGCTGGTGGTCCGAAGGCAAGGATGTCTACCAGCGCGTACCACTGGCTCCCTGGGAGGCAGAGCTGGGCGGCCCCATCCCATTCAAAACGCTGGCTGGCGAGCTGGAAGTAACCGTGCCCGCCGGCTACCGCAGCGGCCGCAAGCTGAGACTCAAAGGCAAGGGCCTGCCTTCAGCCACTCCGGGCGATCTATATCTGGTGCTTGACGTGGTGTTCCCGCCAGCTGCCACACCCGAGCAAAAACAGGCCTACGCAGACTTCGCCAAAGCCTTCCCGCAGTTTGATGCCCGCAGCCTGAGCTGAAAGGTCTTCTTATGAGCCCCTCCAACTACCCCTTCTACGAACCTGCCGAACTTCTGGACCAGGCTATGCTCAGCCTGCAGGAGCTGGCCCGCCACTGCAGCACCAGTCCGCAATGGGTGATCGAGCATGTGCAAACCGGCGTCATCAGCTGCGATAACGATGGGCAAACCCATGCAGCCAGCCATGAACAGTGGCGCTTCAGCAGCCAGACGCTGATACGCGCCCGCCGCATTGCCCAGCTGGAACACAGCTTTGATGCCGACCCTCAACTTGCAGCCCTGACCACCGATCTCATCGAGGAAGTCCAGCAACTGCGCCGCAAGCTGCAGAATTTGCAGCCCTGAGCCATTTCACAAAAGCAAAAAGCCCTCGCACCGTAGTGACGAGGGCTTTTTTGCCAGGGCCACGCAAAAGCACAGCCTCTCAAGAATTTAGCCGTGGCGCTTGCCGGGCTTCTTCTTGCTGCGAGTGTGGGAACCACGCTCCAGGCTCACGCGCTGGCCACGGCCGTGAGTGGGCAGGGTCACGCCATTGGGTGCCTGGGGACGGGGAGTGGCCTTGCGGTCTGCTTCGGTAACGATCTTATTGCCCATGTCGAATTCTCAATTGGGAGGTTGAAAAGGGTCAATTAGGCCACAGCCAGAGAATTCGCGCCAAATAAATACAAACTTTCGAGTGCGGATTCAGTGTTTTCAGGTCTTTATCACCCAAGCGTAGAGCCTGCGCACACAGGTTTGCCGCTTTTTCCGCCTTCAGCCAACACCAGAAAAGCACGGAGCGCTATCAATGACGCAATGATCTACATCGCTCCAGCACCGGCAGCCTCCACCAGACGTCGTGTATAGGCCTGCCGAGGGGCAGACAGCACTGATTGCACTCCCCCTTGCTCCACCACCTGGCCATCCTTCATCACCAGCACCTCGTGCGCCATGGCGCGAATCACATCCATGTCATGGGTGATAAGCAGATAAGCCAGGCCACGCTGCTTTTGCAGCCTCTGCAGCAAGGTCAGCACCTGCTGCTGAATCGTCACATCCAGTGCGCTGGTCGGCTCATCCAGCACCAGCACTTGGGGTTCCATGATCAAGGCCCGCGAGATAGCCAAACGCTGCCGCTGTCCGCCCGAGAACTCATGCGGATAGCGCTGCAGCAGCCCGGGGAACTGCGCTTCGGTCATGCCTACCTCTGCCAAGATCTGGATCACACGTTCACGGCGTTCGTCCTGCCTGAGCTCGGGCGCGTGAATCTCCAGCCCCTCCGCCACGATTTCCTCCACGGTCATCCGTGGCGAGAGCGAGGAAAACGGATCCTGAAACACCACCTGAATCTTGCGGCGCAACGCCAGATTGACCGAGCTGTTGCGAATTGCCGGCTGCTGCCACGCCTGCCCTGCCACCCGCAGCTCTCCCTCATGCGGCAGCAAGCCCAGTACAGCCTGCGCCAACGTGGACTTACCAGAGCCAGATTCACCAATGACACCCAATGTGCATCCACGCTGGAGAGCAATATCCGCCCCCTGCACTGCAACAAACTTGCCCTTGCGAAACCAGCCCCGAATGCCAGGCAAAGGCGTGGCATAGCTCACGCTCAGCGCCTTGGTATGCACTACATCCGCCGCATCCCGCGCTGGCTGCACCTCATCCACATTGCGCACGGGCCTGCTGGCCAGCAGCTTGCGGGTGTAGGGGTGCTGCGGGCTTTGCATGACCTCCGCCACCGTGCCCTGCTCTACCAGCAGGCCTTTTTCCATCACCGCCACGCGATCCGCAAAGCGACGCACCAGATTCAGATCGTGGGTAATCATCAGCACGGCCATGCCGGTCTGGCGCTGCAAATCGGCCAGCAGGTCCAGAATCTGTCCGCGCAGCGTTACATCCAGCGCCGTGGTCGGCTCATCGGCCAGCAGCAAGCGCGGGCGACTGGCCAGCGCCATGGCAATCATGGCGCGCTGACGCTGCCCACCACTGAGCTGGTGCGGAAAGCTCTGGGCACGCCGCTCGGGCTCGGGGATGCCGGTAGTGGCCAGTAGCTCCACCGACTGCTTCATGGCCTGGGCACGGCTCAGCCCCTGCTTGAGCTGCAGCACTTCGGCCACCTGATCGCCCACCGCCATCAGCGGATTCAGTGCCGTCATGGGCTCCTGAAAAATCATGGCGATGTCGTCGCCACGAATACACCGCATTTCACGCTCCGAAAGGCGTAGCAGGTCACGCCCATCCAGCATGACCTGACCACTCAATTGGGCATCACCCACCAGACGCAGCAAGCTCAGCGCCGTCACGGACTTGCCCGAGCCGGACTCGCCCACCAGCGCCAGCTTCTCACCGGCCGCCACCTCAAAGCTCACACCCTGTACCACCTGCTTTTCGCCAAAGCGCACCCCCAGATTGCGCACGCTCAGCAGAATCTTGTTCTCGCTCATGCCTTGCCTTTCGTTGCAGAGGTGGCCGCCTGCTTGCGCGGATCCAGAGCATCACGCAGCGCATCGCCCATAAAGGTCAGCAGCAGCAGTGTGATGACCAACACACCAAAGGTGGACAGCGAGATCCACCAAGCATCGATATTGTTCTTGCCCTGGTTGAGCAGCTCGCCCAGGCTAGGCGTGCCGGGTGGCACACCCAGGCCCAGAAAGTCCAGCGAGGTCAGCGCCAAAATGGTACCACTCATGCGAAATGGCAAAAAGGTGATCACCGGCGTCATGCTGTTGGGCAGGATGTGGCGAAAGATGATGGAGCGATTGCTAGCACCCAGCGCCTGGGCCGACTTCACATAGTCGAGCTGACGATTGCGCAGAAACTCGGCACGCACATAGTCAGCCAGCCCCATCCAGCCAAACAGACTCAGCAGCACCAGCAGCAGCGACACACTGGGCGCAAACAGCGCGCTGAAGATGATGAGCAGATACAGCTCGGGCATGGAGCCCCAGATTTCCGTCAGGCGCTGGAAGGTCAGATCGGCCCGGCCGCCAAAAAAGCCCTGTACCGCCCCTGCCAGCACCCCCAGCAGCACACCGACCGCCGTCAGCGCCAGCCCGAATAAAACGCTGACGCGAAAGCCGTAGATCAGCTGCGCCAGCAGGTCGCGCCCGCGATCGTCCGTGCCCAGCCAGTTGTCAGCCGAGGGTGCCGAAGGATTAGGCTGCTTGGCAAAGTAGTTGATCGTGGCCTTGCCATAGCGGTTGATGGGGAAGATGGCCCAGTTGTCGCCCGCCTGCAGCTTTTGCTGGATGAAGGGGTCCAGGTAATCGGTAGTGGTGTGAAAGTCGCCGCCAAAGGTGGTCTCTGGATAGTCATGCAGCAGCGGCAGATAGGTCTGCCCCTCGTAGCGCACGATCAGCGGCTTGTCGTTGGAGAGCACTTCGGCAAACAGGCTCAGCACGACCAGCACACTGAAGACCATCAAGCTGATAAAGCCCAGCCGATTGGACTTGAAACGCCGCCAGGCACGGCGCCCGGGCGACTGGGAAATAGACTTGGAAATCGACTGGGTCGACTCCTCGGTCACAGCAATTACTCCTGCATTCATAGCTGACTGCGCTTTGCCCATAATGGTTTGAGTCTGTTTTGGCATGTAATCAGTCAAACTTGACTCTAGGATCTACCCAGACATAGCAAAGATCGCTGATGAGCTTGGTGAACAGCCCGATCAGCGTGAACAGATACAAGGTTCCCAGCACCACCGGGAAGTCGCGGCGAATCACGCTCTCGTAGCTCAGCAGACCCAGGCCGTCGAGCGAGAACAGGGTTTCGATCAGCAGCGCCCCGGCGAAGAATGCGCCAATGAAGGCCGAGGGAAAGCCCGTCACGATGGGAATCAACGCATTGCGAAACACATGCTTGTAGAGCACCTGCTTTTCCGACAAGCCTTTGGCACGTGCCGTCAGCACATATTGCTTGCGGATTTCTTCCAGAAACGAGTTCTTGGTCAGCATGGCGGTGACCGCAAAGCTGCCCGCCACCATGGCCGTGACGGGCAAGGCGATATGCCAGAGGTAATCGGCCACCTTGCCCAAGGTACTGAGTTCATCAAAGTTTGATGATGTCAGCCCGCGCAGCGGAAACCATTGCAGCTGGCCGCCAAAAATCACCAACAGCGCCACGCCCAGCACAAAGCCGGGAATCGCATAGCCAAACAAAATCAAGATGGTGGTGGCCAGATCAAAGCGCGAACCTGCACGCACGGCCTTTGCAATACCCAGCGGCACGGCGACCAGATAGCTGATGAAGAAAGTCCACAGGCCCAGGCTGATGGACACTGGCAACTTTTCCTTGACCAGCGCCCAGACGCTTTTGTTCTGAAAAAAGCTGGTACCCAGGTCAAAGCGCGCAAACTGGCCCAGCATCTGCACAAAACGTTCTACGGGCGGCTTGTCAAAGCCATACAGCGCCTTGATTTCTTCCAGCCGTTTGGGATCCACCCCCTGCCCGCCGCGATAGCTCATGGATGCACCTTCTGCACCACTGCCCGCCCCGGCCTTGGCTTCGGCCAGATACTGCTCCACCGGGCCGCCGGGCACAAACTGGATGACGACAAAGGTCAGCAGCAGCACGCCCAGCAGCGTGGGAATCATCAGCAGAATGCGTTTGAGAATATAGGCAAACATGGCGGCTTCAGATCAGGGCTGCGGTTTGGGAGAAGGCGTGGTCTGCGCCGGCTGTTTAGCTGACCAGGTATAGACAGCCCACAGCTCTCCCGGCGAATAGGCTGGTATCTGCCCGGGCAGCGCCAGTCGCCAGCTGTCATAGACCATGCGGTGCGTGCCCGAGTAGTACTGCGGAATCAGATAGTGGCCCTGCACGATGATGCGCTCCAGTGCATGGCAGGCGGGCAGCATCTGCTGCTCGGATTGGGCGGCAGCCATCTGGCTGATGATGGAGTCCACAGCACGGCTTTTGAGACCCACATAGTTGGAACCGCCTTCCTGATCGGCAGCGGCCGTGCCAAACAGCTCAGCGTACTCCTGGCCGGGGTTGTGCGTGCCGGGCACATTGAGCGTGACGATATCGAAGTCGTATTTATCCATGCGCTGCTGATACAGCGCGTAATCCACACTGCGCACCTTGAGCGTGATACCCAGCTTTTCCAGGTTGCGCATCCAACTGCTGACCAGCTTGATCGCGCCATCACCGCTGTCCAGATATTCGATCACCATGGGCTCGCCCGCCGCGTTGCGCAGCGCGCCGTCTTTGACATTCCAGCCCGCATCGGCCAGCAGTTTCTGGGCCTTGCGCAGATTGCCGCGCAGGCCATCACCCACATCGGTGCGCGGAGGCTGGCTGATGGGGCCCAGCGTTCCGGGAGGCAACTCTGCCTCAAACGGCTTGAGCAAGGCCAGTTCGGCATCCGTGGGGCTGCCATGGGTTTCACAAGCCGTGTTGCCAAACAAGCCATGCACGCGCTGGTAGGCACCATAGAACATCTGGCGGCTCATCCACTCGAAGTCATAGGCCAGCCCCAATGCCTCGCGCACGCGCACATCCTGCAGCTGCGGGCGACGGCTGTTCAGAAAAAAGCTCTGAAAGCCCGAGGGCAGCTTGTTCTCGAAACTGCCCTTGACGAGCTCGCCCGAGTCAAAGCGTCTGCCCGTCAGCCGTCTGGCCCAGTCGCCTGCGCTGTTGATGCGCATGAGGTCGAACTCACCGGCCTTGAGCGCCTCCAGCCGCGCCGTGTTGTCCTTGTAGATCTTGATGGTGACGCGATCAAAATTGGCAGAACCCACGCGCACCGGCAGATTCGCGCCCCAGTAGGCAGGGTCGCGCACATAGGTGATGTCCTTGCCAAACTTGACGGGGCCGACCTTGTAAGGCCCGCTGCCAATGGGCATGTCCATCACCACCTGATCGAAAGGCTTGGGCTTGCCATCCGCACCCAGCCCCCAGTCGCGGCTGAAGATGGGCAGCGCCGCGCCCACGGTCAGCGGCAGATCGCGATTGGGCTTTTTGAAGCGAAAGCGCACCGTGCGCTCATCCAGCACATCGCAGCCCTCAACTTCTGCAAACACCGTCTTGTAGCCGGGGGAGACATATTTGCTCAGCAGCGTCTCGTAGCTGTGCTTCACATCCTGCGCCTGCACCGGCTTGCCGTTGTGAAAGCGCGCCTGCTTGCGCAACTTGAACGAGGCAGAAAGCCCGTCAGCTGCAACCTGCACATCTTCGGCCAGCAAGCCATAACCGGTGGCCGTCTCGTCCAGACTGACGCTCAGCAAGGTCTCAAACATCATGTCCGCCAGATAGGCGGGGGGCGAGCCCTTGATGGTGAAGGGGTTGTACTTGTCGAAGGTCGAATAGCGCAGATTGCTGACCATGCGCAGCTCAGCTCACCGCCCTTGGGCGCTGCCGGGTTCACATAATCGAAATGCCTGAAGTCGGCCCCATATCTGGGCTCGCCCCAGAGGGCATAGGCATGCGCCGCCAGAGCGGGCGCAGCAACTTGGCTACCGACAATCAGAGCTGAACAAATCATCCAATGGCGCATGCGACAATTCTGCCCTAGCCCGACTGACTCCCGGTCGGTTCCAGGGCACAGGTTTTCAATGATGGCGCGCCTGACACAGACAGCGCCAATCTCTCTTTCAATTTTCTATGGAGAACAACAATGGGTTTTCTCGCCGGTAAAAAGCTGCTGATCACAGGCGTTCTGTCCAACCGTTCCATCGCCTACGGCATTGCCAAGGCCTGCCACGAACAAGGCGCAGAGCTGGCTTTCAGCTATGTGGGCGAACGCTTCAAGGACCGCATCACCGAGTTCGCGGCCGACTTTGACTCCAAGCTGGTATTCGATTGCGACGTGGGTGATGACGCCCAGATCGAAAAGCTGTTTGCCGACCTGAGCACCGTCTGGGGCAAGTTCGACGGTTTTGTGCACTCCATCGGTTTTGCCCCCCGCGAAGCCATTGCCGGCAACTTCCTGGACGGCCTGACCCGCGAGAACTTCAAGATCGCGCACGACATCAGCGCCTACAGCTTCCCGGCCATGGCCAAGGCGGCTCTGCCTTACCTGAACGACAAGTCTTCGCTGCTGACGCTGTCCTACCTGGGCGCGCTGCGCTCCATCCCCAACTACAACACCATGGGCCTGGCCAAGGCATCGCTGGAAGCTTCCGTGCGCTACCTGGCTGAAGCCGTGGGCCGCACCGAAGATGGCCGCGCCATCCGCGCCAACGGCATCTCCGCCGGCCCCATCAAGACCCTGGCTGCTTCCGGCATCAAGGACTTTGGCAAGCTGCTGGGCCGCGTGGCCGATGCTGCCCCTCTGCGCCGCAACGTGACGATTGAGGATGTGGGCAATGTGGCCGCCTTCCTGCTGTCTGACCTGGCGTCCGGCGTGACCGCCGAGATCACCTATGTGGATGGCGGCTTCAGCCAGACCGCGGGCCTGTCTGCCGATCAGGTCTAAGCCTCTCGCAACAGACCACGCACAAAGCCCCGCAGGCATACATTGCCTGCGGGGCTTTGTTTTTCAACTCTGGTTGCAGATCTTCGCTCTTGCCCTACAAGCCATGCAAAGCACTGCCGCTATGGTTCACAGGTATCTCTCGACCGTCCCAACGAACATTCAAGAGGAGCTCTCATGCCATTGCGTTTTCTCATCCTGACCGCCTCCGCCGCTGCACTGACCGCCTGCAGCACTCCCGAACCCCATCCCGCACAGGCGATTGCCAAGCTGCAGGCCACTTCCGGCAGCCAGGTCAGCGGCGATGTGAAATTCACCCAGAAAAACGGCCAGCAGGTCGTCGTCAATGCCGTGATTCACGGCCTCAAGCCCAATTCCGAGCATGGCTTTCACATCCATGACAAGGGCGACTGCGGCGACAACGGCAACGCAGCCGCCGGCCACTTCAACCCTCTGGGAAATCCACACGGCAAATATGACTCCACCCAGCACCACATGGGCGACCTGCCCAGCCTGAAGGCCGACTCCAACGGCGTAGCCACAGTCAACGTGCAGTCACCTGACATCACGCTGCTGACCGGCCCCGGCAATGTCATTGGCCGAGCCGTCATCGTCCACGCGCAGCCCGATGACTACACCACCCAGCCCACGGGCAATGCCGGTGCACGCATTGCCTGCGCCGTGATCGAGCGCAACTAAGAGCCATCAGCGCAGCACTCTCCTGCTGCGACAAAGCCGCTGCCTTCATGCAGCGGCTTTTTTATGCCAAAAAATACCTGGAACCCTTACAGATAAAGCGCTGTCAGCTCCTGTTTTTATAAGCCCCATGCCAGCGCATCGACAATCTCAGAGCCAGGCTCTAGCATGGACCAGCTCTTGAGCAGGAGACTGCCATGCCTCGATCTCAACCATGGTTTCTGCGTGCATGCGTTCGCTGGCTGATCTGCATCTTGCTCGGCCTGTCTGTTGCAGCCCAGGCCCAGACCACCCTACCCAGTCCAGCCCAGCCACCGGCGCTGATGCTGGCCCAGGTCTGGCGCAGCGGCCTGCCGCTGCAGGACTATTGGGTCAGCGAGAAGCTGGACGGCGTGCGCGGCTACTGGAATGGTCGCCAGCTCATCAGCCGTGGTGGGCAAGTGGTTGCAGCACCCGCCTGGTTCATTGCCGGCTGGCCTGCAACCCCCATGGACGGCGAGCTATGGGCCGGGCGCGGCCGGTTTGCCCATGCCCAGTCCACCACGGCCCAAGTGGTGGCGAACGACGACGCCTGGCGCCAAATGCAGTTCATGGTGTTCGACCTGCCCGCCGCGCCGGGCAGCTTCGATCAGCGTCTGCCGCTCTTGCAACGCACCGTCAGCGTTATTGCACAGCCCTGGGTACAAGCCGTGGAGCAGCGCAAGCTCTCCAGCGAATCCGAGCTGCAGCAGTGGCTGGCTCACGTCGTGAAAAGCGGCGGAGAAGGCCTGATGCTGCACAAAGCCAGCGCGCCCTACCGCTCGGGCCGCAGCGATGATCTGCTCAAGCTCAAGCCCTTTGACGACGCCGAAGCCCAGGTCATTGGCTACAAACCCGGGCGCGGCCAATGGCAGGGAATGACCGGCGCTTTGCTGGTGCAGACTCCGGCCGGCAAACGGTTTGCACTGGGCTCGGGGCTGAACGCCGAGCAACGCCAGAATCCGCCGCCGCTGGGCAGCTGGGTCACCTATCGCTATCAAGGCCTGCATGAAAAAAGTGGACTGCCACGCTTTGCCCGCTTTCTGCGCGTGCGCAGCGAGCCGGGCTTTGCGCCCCTGCCAGACACTCCATAATCCAAAACTCATCGCTTGAGGCGCAACGCTGGCAAGCTTTTCACTCCGCCTTTTGCCTTATGAGTCACGACAGTCGCCACCTTCGCTTCATGCCCCGTTTCGATGTGCTGATCAGCGAGGTTGGCCCACGCGACGGACTGCAATCCGTGGCCACCACCATGCCAAGCATCGATAAATTCGCCTGGATCGACGCCCTCATCGCCTCCGGCGTGCAGGAAATCGAAGTTGGCTCCTTTGTCTCTGCCAAGCTGCTACCGCAGATGGCAGATACCGCCCAGATCGTGGCCCACGCCATCACGCACCCTGGCGTCACCGTCATGGCCTTGGTGCCCAATCTCAAGGGTGCCGAGGCCGCCCTGCGCGCGGGCGTGCACAAGATCACCATTCCGGTCTCCGCCAGCCGCGCCCACTCGCTGGCCAATGTGCGCAAGACGCCAGAACAGATGCTGGAAGAAGTCCACACCATCACCCGGCTGCGCGATGCCATGGCACCACAGGTGCATGTGGAAGCCGGTATTTCCACCGCCTTTGGCTGCACCTTGCAGGGGCAGGTGCCGGAAGACGAGGTGATGGCGCTGGCCGCAGGCTGTGCACAGGCCGGTGTCGATGAGGTGGGCCTGTCCGACACCACAGGCATGGCCAACCCGGCACAGGTCAGGCGCCTGTTCACACGCCTGCAAACCGAACTGGGCAGCAAGGCCGGTGCCGCGCACATGCACAACACGCGCGGCCTGGGGCTGGCCAACTGCCTGGCCGCTTACGAGGCAGGCGTGCGGACCTTTGACGCGTCACAGGCGGGCCTGGGTGGCTGCCCCTATGCGCCCGGTGCGTCCGGCAATGTGGTGACGGAGGATCTGGTCTTCATGTTCGAAGCCATGGGCGTGCGCACTGGCATTGACATTGAGCGATTGCTCGCTGCGCGAGAAACGCTGGCTGCTGCCCTGTCTGGCGAGCCGCTGTACGGCATGCTTGAGCCTGCGGGCCTGCCCCGAGGATTTGCCCCTCGGCGCTACGCGGACTGAGACGCTGCTCGCAGGCCAGGCCTTGCCTCTCCCTCATAAAAACAAACGAGATTCACATGTACTCTTTGAACGACGCCGACCAGGCCACGGCATTGCCCTATTCAGGCATACGCGTGGTGGAGTTCACGCACATGGTCATGGGCCCGAGCTGCGGCCTGATGCTGGCCGACCTGGGCGCCGAGGTCATCAAGGTCGAGCCCGTGGGCCATGGCCGCAACGGCGATGCCACACGCAAGCTGCTGGGTTCTGGCTCGGGCTTTTTCCCGCTGTTCAATCGCAACAAGAAGAGCCTGACACTGGATTTGCAGACTCCCGAAGGCAAGGAGGCCGCACTCAAGCTGATTGCCACGGCCGATGTGGTGACCGAGAACTTCAAGCCCGGCACCATGAAAAAACTGGGCCTGGACTATGACAGCCTCAAGGAACAGTTTCCCCGCCTGATCTATGTAAGCCACAAAGGCTTTCTGCCCGGCCCCTATGAGCACCGCACGGCGCTGGACGAGGTTGTGCAGATGATGGGGGGCCTGGCCTATATGACGGGCCGTCCCGGCGACCCGCTGCGCGCGGGCACCAGCGTCAACGACATCATGGGTGGCATGTTCGGCGCCATGGGCGCCATGGCCGCCCTGGCCCAACGCGAGAAGACGGGCAAGGGCCAGGAGGTGCAAAGCGCTCTGTTCGAAAACAATGTGTTTCTGATTGCCCAGCACATGATGCAGTTTGCCGTGACCGGCCAGCCCGCCGCGCCCATGCCGGCGCGTATTTCGGCCTGGGCTATCTACGACGTATTCGAGGCCAAGGACGGCGAGCAGATCTTTCTGGCCGTGGTCAGCGACGGCGCCTGGCGCGAGTTCTGCCAGGCGTTTGAGTTGCCTCAGCTGTACGACGACCCGCGTCTTGCCAGCAACAACGACCGCGTGCAGGCGCGCAGCTGGCTGATACCGCTGCTGCGCGAAAAAATGACGGCCTATAGCGCCGCACAGATTGCCGAGATCTTTGAGGACAGAGGCCTGCCGTTTGCACCCATCGTTCGCCCACATGATCTGCTGGACGACCCGCACCTGAACGCCACGGGTGCGCTCGCGCCCATCACCTTGCCCGATGGGCGCAAGAGCAAGACCGTGCTGCTGCCTTTGACACTGGATGGCAAGCATCTTGAAGTGCGCCTCTCGCCCCCAAAGCTGGGCGAGCACAGCCTGGAGATTCTGACGGCGCTGGGCTATAGCCGGGAGCAAGCCCAGGCGCTGGCTCAAGGGCAATAAAGGCGTCAGGCGCTGCCTGAATACTCACCGGGCAGCGTCTGTTCGCTATATAAAAAAGAGCTTCTTGCGCTTGATATAAATAGATTTCAGGTATTAATGAATCTGAATTCAAGTCGCACCATGCGCCAGCAGCTCTCTTTTTTGAAGAAACCAGCTTCGCACTCCCTGCCAGAACAGCACGGCCACACTGGCACCTAGCGTGTTGGCCAGCGCATCCAGCCACTCTGCACCGCGTGTACTGGTAAGCGCTGCCTGCAGTAGCTCAACCAGACCGCCATAGGCGGCACACAGCAGCACTACGAAAAGCGCATGACAGGCTGACCAGCTCAACGCCTTCGCTCGTGGCTGCGCCGCCATGCGCGCCATGCCGGTCCACCACAGCAGGCTCGCCAGCACGGCGTGCAGGCCCGCATGCACCAGCTTGTCGGTATGGTCAAAGTCGTGCAAAAAAGGAAACAGGCGCAGGATCAAACCGCCGCTGCTGCCGCTTTCATTGAGACAGCCCCACAGCACAAACAGCGCCCAGGCCAGGCTGAGCAAAGCCAGCGCCTTCCAGTGCCAGACCGCCTGTTTCATCTTTCCCATCACCTTCATGGCTCGGTTCATAAAAAAGCCCGAGGCACATAGCGCCTCGGGCTTCGGGTCAACTTCAGTACCACGCTACGGGGCGAACGCGGTGAAGTGGACGACGTGAGACGGCACTGAGCCCGCTTCAAGCAGACTTGGCAGCCTTCTTCACAGCAGGCTTGGCGGCTGTCTTGGCCACAGGTTTGGCCGACGTTTTCGCCGCGGCCTTCACCGGCGCCTTGACGGCTGCTTTCACCGCAGCTTTAGGAGCAGCTTTAGCGGCCACTTTCTTGACGACCGCTGTCTTCTTGGCAGCAGGCAGCTTTTTCGCAGGCGCGGGCTTGACCTTGGCTTCAGCCACGCAGTCTGCGTAGTAACGGATCTCGCCGTGTTCGTCTTCCAGCTCCACCAGACCGTGGATATCGGTCTCGAAACCTGGGCACTCCTTGGCAAAGTCGCGCGCAAACAGCAGGTAATCCACGATCTTCTTGTTGAAGACTTCACCGGGAATCAGCAGCGGAATGCCGGGCGGATAAGGCGTGACCAGACCCACGGTGGTGCGGCCCACCAGGTGGTCGATTTCCACACGCTCGGTCTTGCGCTGCGCGATATGGGCGTAGGCGTCCGAAGGCTTCATCGCCGGTGTCAGGTCGGACAGGTACATCTCGGTCGTCAGGCGCGCGATGTCGTACTTGGCATACAGCTCGTGCACGTGCTGGCACAGGTCCTTGAGGCCCATGCGCTCGTAACGGCGGTGCTGCTGAATGAACTCGGGCAGGATGCGCGCCAGCGGCTGGTTGCGGTCGTAGTCGTCCTTGAACTGCTGCAGCGCGGTCAGCATGGTGTTCCAGCGGCCCTTGGTGATGCCGATGGTGAACATGATGAAGAACGAGTACAAGCCAGTCTTCTCGACCACCACGCCGTGCTCGGCCAGGTATTTGGTGACGATGGAGGCAGGAATGCCGGTGTCGGCAAAGTCGCCATCCAGGTCCAGGCCGGGCGTGACGATGGTGGACTTGATCGGGTCCAGCATGTTGAAACCGTCGGCCAAGTCGCCAAAGCCGTGCCAGTTGTCGAACTCTTTGCCGCTCTTCTTGGCCTTGGTCTTGGTCGAGGCATCCTTGCCGCGAATGATCCAGTCGTCCGCACGGCCAATGCCTTCTTCGGCCAGCGCCTCGGGGCCCCAGACTTCAAACCACCAGTCGTCGTCACCGAACTCGTCTTCCACCTTGCGCATGGCGCGGCGGAAGTTCAGCGCTTCAACAATCGACTCTTCCACCAGCGCGGTGCCGCCGGGCGGCTCCATCATGGCGGCGGCCACATCGCAGCTGGCGATGATGCTGTACTGCGGGCTCGTCGAGGTGTGCATCAGGTACGCCTCGTTGAACAGCGGATGGTCCAGCTTTTCGGTCTGGCTGTCTTGCACCAGCACATGCGATGCCTGGCTGATACCGGCCAGCAGCTTGTGGATGGACTGGGTGGCGTACACCACGGAATGCTTGGGGCGCGCGCGCTTCTTGCCCATGGCGTGGTAGCTGCCATAGAAGGGGTGGAAGGCGGCGTGGGGCAACCAGGCTTCGTCAAAGTGCAAGTTGGCGACGTAGCCGTCCAGCATGCCCTTGATGGTTTCGGTGTTGTAGAGCACGCCGTCGTAGGTGGACTGCGTCAGCGTCAGCACGCGGGGCTTGACGGCCTTGGCATCCACGCCCTTGAGCAAGGGGTTGGCCGCAATCTTGGCCTGGATAGATTCGACCGAGAACTCGCTTTGCGGGATCGGGCCGATGATGCCGAAGTGGTTGCGCGTGGGCTTCAGGAACACCGGAATCGCACCCGTCATGATGATGGAGTGCAGGATGGACTTGTGGCAGTTGCGGTCCACGACCACCACATCGCCCGGGGCCACGGTGTGGTGCCAGACGATCTTGTTGGACGTGGACGTGCCATTGGTCACAAAGTAGCAGTGGTCGGCATTGAAGATGCGCGCGGCATTGCGCTCGGACTCGCCGATGGCGCCGTTGTGATCCAGCAGCTGGCCCAGCTCTTCCACGGCATTGCACACGTCGGCACGCAGCATGTTCTCACCGTAGAACTGGTGGTACATCTGGCCCACGGGGCTCTTCAGGAACGCCACGCCGCCCGAGTGACCGGGGCAGTGCCAGCTGTAGGAGCCGTCTTCGGCATAGTCCAGCAGCGCCTTGAAGAACGGGGGCTGCACGCCTTCGAGGTAGCTCTTGGCTTCGCGGATGATGTGCTTGGCCACGAACTCGGGCGTGTCCTCGAACATGTGGATGAAGCCGTGCAGCTCACGCAGGATGTCGTTGGGCAAGTGGCGGCTGGTCTTGGTTTCGCCGTAGATGTAGATGGGCACATCTTCATTCTTGCGACGCACTTCACCGATGAAGTCACGCAGGCTGTGAATGATGGGGTCCTTGTCGCCACCCAGCTGGAACTCTTCGTCGTCGATCGACAAGATGAAGGCGCTGGCGCGGCTTTGCTGCTGCGCAAACTGGCTCAGATCGCCATAGCTGGTAACGCCCAGCACTTCGAAGCCCTCTTCTTCAATGGCTTGAGCGAGGGCGCGAATGCCCAGACCCGAGGTATTCTCGGAACGATAGTCCTCGTCGATGATGACGATGGGAAAGCGAAACTTCATGGACAGCCTCCGTACCAATCAGGCCTAAAAAACGAAACAGCCGCGAAGTGTAAGGAATATCCTTATTGCAGCTTTGAAACAGGCTGTTTTTAACCCAGAATGTGGTGCACTAAATACAGGCTATTCGACAGGAGTTCAGGTATGGATCATTCCACCGTCTGGTGGTTGCTGGCAGGTGGGCTTGTCATTGCGGAGCTGCTGACAGGCACGTTTTACCTCCTCATGCTGGCCCTTGGGGCCGTCGTCGGCGCCCTGAGCGCCCATCTGGGACAGGACAGCACCACCCAGATCGTTGTCGCTGCGGCACTCAGCTCTGCAGCCGTCCTCATCTGCTACTTGCTGCGCAAGCGCAGTCCGGGCAGAGCCGCTGCAGCCAGCAACCGCGATGTCAATCTCGACATTGGCGAAACCGTCTTCATCGAGCAATGGGCTTCCGACGGTACGGCCCAGGTTCGCTATCGCGGCGCATCCTGGACTGTGATGGGTCGCCCCGGCTCGCTGACACTTCCCGGCGCTCACCGCGTCGCCGAGGTCATTGGCAACCGCTTGCTGGTCGACAAGATCTGATCATTGCGCGGCTTTGGCATGACTGTGCCGAAGCCGATTCCTTTCATCCTCTTTTTTCATAGCTACGCCCCACGAGGGCTGGAGACAATATGGATTTCGCACTTCCTCTCGCCATTGCCATTGCTGCCGTCATCTTCATCGTGCGCTCGATCAAGGTCGTGCCGCAGCAGCACGCATGGGTCAAGGAGCGTCTGGGCAAGTACGCCGGCACCCTCACCCCCGGCCTGAATTTTCTGATCCCGTTCGTGGACCGTATTGCCTACAAGCACAGCCTGAAGGAAATTCCGCTGGACGTGCCCAGCCAGGTCTGCATCACACGCGACAACACCCAGCTGACCGTGGACGGCATTCTGTACTTCCAGGTCACCGACCCCATGCGCGCCAGCTACGGCTCGTCCAACTACATCATGGCCGTGACCCAGCTGGCTCAGACCTCGCTGCGCAGCGTGATCGGCAAGCTGGAGCTGGACAAGACCTTTGAAGAGCGCGACATGATCAACGCGCAGGTCGTCAACGCCATCGACGAAGCGGCACTGAACTGGGGCGTGAAGGTGCTGCGCTACGAGATCAAGGACTTGACACCGCCGGCTGAAATTCTGCGCGCCATGCAGGCCCAGATCACGGCCGAGCGTGAAAAGCGTGCATTGATTGCCGCTTCCGAAGGTCGCCGCCAGGAGCAGATCAATATCGCCACCGGCGAGCGTGAAGCATTCATTGCCCGCTCCGAAGGTGAAAAGCAGGCCGCCATCAACAAGGCCGAGGGTGAGGCTGCAGCCATCACCACCGTGGCGGAAGCGACAGGACAGGCGCTGGAGCGTGTGGCTACAGCCATTCGCCAACCCGGCGGCGAGCAGGCCGTGCAGCTCAAGGTTGCCGAAAGCGCCGTGGAGGCCTACAGCAAGGTGGCTGCTGACTCCAACACCACCTTGGTGGTGCCGGCCAATATGACCGAAGTTTCCGGCCTGATCGCCTCGGCCATGAAGATGGTGCAAATCGGCAAGAACGCCTGAGCCAGCTTCACTTCAGATGAGAGGTGCAGAAAAGAACTTTCTGCACTTTCATTTTGAGGTCGAAATTTCTGGTTAGAATAACGGCTTCATCACACGGAGCGGTGGATGAGTGGTTTAAGTCGCACGCCTGGAAAGCGTGTGTGGGTTAATAGCCCACCGCGGGTTCGAATCCCGCCTGCTCCGCCAAGTTTTAAAAACCAAGTCGACCACACTTGGTTTTTTACTTCAGAACTGAAGTATTTTGGGTTATCGCGTGGAGCGGTGGATGAGTGGTTTAAGTCGCACGCCTGGAAAGCGTGTGTGGGTTAATAGCCCACCGCGGGTTCGAATCCCGCCTGCTCCGCCAAAGATAAAGGCCTTGAAGAAATTCAAGGCCTTTTTTCTTTTGGAAAGAGGCCCATGCACAGCATGGCCTCAGGGACAATTACAGACCCATACCCAAAATAGAGTTGTCCGCATGCAGCTCGCTGCCGCTCATGACGCTGGACTCATCACTGGCCAGGAACAGCACCAGCTGTGCAATGCGCTCAGGCATATAAGCCCGACCCGCACGGTTGCTCTTGGGATCGTGCAGAACCATTTCCTTGCCCACGCCCTTGGGCAGAGAAGCTTGCATCATCGGCGTGTAGATGCCATCGGGGTGAATGGAGTTCACGCGAATCGCATAGCCCTGTTTGCGGCAGTTCAGCGCAGCAGCACGCGTGAGTGCCGACACCGCCGCCTTGCTGGCGCTATAACCCGCGTATTGCTCAACAGGCAGCCAGCTCGAAACCGACGCCATGTTGATGATCGAGCCACCCGACTCCTTCATCGCAGCAATGCCTTGTTGGCAGCCGATAAACACCGATTCAGTGTTGATCTTCAGCAGTCGACTGAAGTCCTCCACCCGCCCAGTCTCCATATCGCCGGGCAAGAGAATGCCAGCATTGTTCACCAGCACATTCAGCACACCAAAACGCTGAGAGACTGCATCCATCACAGCCTTCCAATCCGCCTCGCTGCTGACGTCATGGCGCACAAACATCGCGCGCTCGCCCAGCTCCTGCGCCAGCCCCTGCCCCACCGCTTCATTGATATCGCTGAATGCAACCTTGGCACCCTCGCTCAGCAACAGCTTCACAACCTCCAGTCCAACACCGCTGGCTCCACCCGTCACCAGTGCCACCTTGCCTTGCAAACGCTCGCTCATTGATGTCTCCTTTAGATTTCTTCAGGCCTTGGACAGCCTTTTCAGCACCTACAAAAAAGGAGGCGCAAAGCGCCTCCTGCTTCGACGGCTAAGCTGCAAGAGCTTTCACCATCCATTCTTTTCTTAATTGCCTGCGTTGCGCGCCGCTTCGGGCGTGAACATGGAGGCATTCATATTGCCCTTGTTCAGCACCGGGCCCTGCGGACGCTCCTGAAACAGGTTGTAGGCAACATAACTCCCCGAGTTCAGGTCGTGATAGAAGCTGGTGCCCGCATGCCAGATCTTGGCATCAAACGCATAGTAGTGATTGACCAACGCATGCAGCCACAACTGGCCGCGCACGTCGTAGTAGTCGCTCATCAGCGCCTGTCCGGTATCCTCATCCAAAAAAAGCACACGCTTGCCGAACATGTGGCGATAGCCGTCCTTGAGCGAAGCCTCCAGCACCCAGACACGGCGCAACTCATAGCGCATGTAGTCAGGATTTTCATGACCAGGCTTGAGCAGATCTGCGTACTTCACCGTGTTGGAGTGGACCTTGTAGGCATTGGCAGGAACATAGATTTCCTTCTTGCCCAGGTTCTTCCAGTTGTAGCGAATGGGCGAACCATTGAAGAGACGGTCAGAATCAATGGTCAGCTTGCCACCGGTTCCGGACAGCGGCTGATCAAAGCCATATTCCGGAATCTGGCGCACGCGTCGAGTGCCAGGGTCATAACTCCAGCCCAAGCGCTTTTCCTTGCCAAACTCCACGGGCTCCGAGACCACGCTCACGCCCCCCTTCTCACGCTCGGGCAACTTGACGACGTTCGTCCCCTGAGACATGGGGCTGGCCAGCGGCTGCCCAACATTGGCGGGATCATTGACCTGGCTGAATGCCTTGTTGTCGGCACGACCCCAGACGATACTGCCATCCGCCAGCACATTGGCGTTGTCTCGCAGAGTGTGCTCTGTGAAAGCACGCGATGGCAGCAAGTTATTGAAGGCCAGCTCAAGCCCGCTCTTGGGGATGGGGAAGGGCAAGGCTCCCTTGACTGCTCCGCTCGTACCCAGCCCATCTGCATTCAATACGGCGCTCTCTGCATTCTTCCTGGCAGCTGCACACACTGCATCAGCAAAGCGGAAGTCACGATGCCCCTGATACACAGGAATGCGATAGGTCTTGGGATAACGCGCAAACATGGCCTTCTGGCCCTCAGTCAGCCGCTCGGCGTATTGACTCAGATTTTCCGTCGTGATCGTGAACAGCGGCTTTTCACTGGCGTAAGGATCGACAGGATGCTGACCAGAATGAGCGGCGTACTGAATACCGGGGGGCGTACCCAGCCATTTACCTGTGAACTCAGGCACTCCGCTGGCCGTGCCTGCTTTTTCTCCACCCGTGCAAGTCAGCGACTTGCCAAGCTTTGCAACCTCTTCGGGCGTCGCCTTTGCCCACACCGAACCCATCAACACCGTCGCTGCACAGGCCACCAGTACGCGCGGCCCCATTCCTACCGTCATCCTCAGTCTCCTTTGACACATCTGCGATGCATCTCTTCTATCGAACATTCACATCCTCTGCGGCTTTTTCATCAACGCTCTTGCAGGGACGAAACCATTGTTCGACCACCTCATCAGTGATACATCGTCAAATAAGACTAGATAGCCCTGTCACCCAAAAAAGCATGAGGGGGCATAAAAAACGGGCCCTAAGGCCCGCTTGATAGATTTGCGCTTTGCGCTTTGCGCTTTGCGCTCAGCGCTTGATACCAAACACCCCCAGCATTTGCTCGGTCTGTTTTTGCACCTGCTCCTGCATTTGGGTGAACATGTTCTGAGACTGCTCCATATACCCCCCCATCAGACCCTGCATGGCCTGAGGCTGCATGCTCATGAACTGCTTCCAGGCATCCGGACTCAATCCTTGCGAGGAGTTGGCAAGCTTGCTCTGAAAGTCCGTGAACATCTGCACATTTTTTTCAATGTAGACACCCATAAAGCCCTGCATGGCATGTCCGTAAAAACGGATGATGTTGGCCAGCATGGCTTCCGAAAACATGGGAGCACCGCCCGCCTCTTCCTCCAGAATGATCTGCAGCAGGATGGAGCGAGTCAGGTCTTCATTGGTCTTGGCATCCCGTATCAGCACGGGCTCGCTCTCCATGACCAGTTGCTTGACCTCGGCCAAAGTGATGTATGAAGAGGTATTGGTATCGTACAGACGACGATTGGGATACTTCTTGATGATGCGTTGATTGCTCGCCTGGCCTTCACCAGCTTTGCTATCTTTGCTTTCTTGCATTGCAAGTCCTTTATCTTGGGGGCCTGCCCCGTCATCCGTTGATCTATTGCAGTGCAACAGATTTTAGGCAGTGCACAAGGCTCATCGGCGGGCAGTAACCCTGACACAGTACTGGACCGCCACCGGAGCCAAGGCCTTACTCCTCTGACACTCGCTTTGAATCTTTGCCACTCATTCACAAAACAAGCGCTTGTCTCTCACCCAAATGCTTGCACAAGGTTTACAGTGCCTTTCATTGTTAGACGAAAGGCTCAACAAGTGACTCTCACCCAAACAAGCACAGCTCTTTGCCTGAGCGCCCTTCTGGCATCCGCAGGCATGATGACCTCTGCACAGGCTCAAACGGACGCACCCGCCGCAGAAGTACCATCCGAAGCCGCCCCTCAGGCAGCTCCTGCCACTGTGGATGCAGCTGCTGCTGATGCAGCGCTGCGCAAGCGTCTGCAGGCAGTAGTCACTGCCATAGATGGCAAGTCCAAGCTGGCTGCCAGCAACTTCAACGAGGAGTTCCTAAAGAACTCTCCCATCGACACCGTGCAGAAAGCACTTGACTCGGTACGTACTGGTGTCGGCAGTTGCCAGCCTGCAGGCCGTATGGAGAGCTCTTCTCCTATCGCAACCAGCGTTCTGCTCAATTGCACAAAGGGCTTCGTACCCATGGAGCTGGCGGTCGAGCCCAAGGCAACCTACCGAATTTCCGGTATTTTGCTGCGCCCCGCCTTCTGGAAATAGCCATTTCTTGCCCACAAAAATGGAGCCTTTCGGCTCCATTTTTTCTGCCCATAGCTCCTCAGATCACGATGGGCTCAGGCTCCAAGCGAATTCCAAAGCGCTCATAAACACTGGTCTGAATCGCTCCAGCCAATGTCATGACCTCCCCCCCCGTCACGCTGCCCTCGGCACTGTGACGATCCCCACGATTGACCAACACCAGCGCCTGTCTGTCGTAGACTCCGGCTCGCCCCATGGTCTTGCCTTTCCACCCACAAGCATCGATCAGCCAGCCGGCAGCCAGCTTGATAGACCCATCATCCATGGGGTAATGAACAATCTTGGGCTCGCGCGCAATGATGTCTGCGCACTGATCCGGCGTGACCGTCGGATTCTTGAAGAAGCTGCCCGCATTACCGATCACTTCTGGGTCCGGCAACTTGGCACTGCGAATCTCGCACACCCACTCAAAGATCTGCTGAGCATTGGGATGCTCAATGCCTTTTTCGGCTTGCTTGCGCTGCAAGTCGAGGTAGCCAAGATCCGGCTTCCAGTTTTTAGGCAATGCCAGACGCACATGCGTAATGACTGCTCGCCCCTTCAGACCCAGGCCTCGAGGAAGCCCTGCCGAGCCCGTCACGGGCCAATACCTGGGCTGGGCCGGAACATGCTTGAACACCGAGTCCCGGTAGCCAAACGCACATTGCGCCGCATTGAGACTGAACTGCTCTCCGCTCACCAGATCCACAGCGTCCAGAGAGTCGAAGCGATCCTGCAGCTCCAGTCCGTAAGCACCAATATTTTGCACAGGAGCCGCACCCACCGTGCCAGGAATCAGCGCCATGTTCTCCAGCCCCGTGTAGCCCTGAGCCAGCGTCCAGGCCACCATGTCATGCCAGCGCTCTCCGGCACCGATCTCGACAATCCAGTGCTTGTCGGTTTCACGCAGCAGCCGCATGCCCATGATCTCCATCTTGAGCACTACAGGAGCCACGTCGCCAGTCAGCACGACATTGCTGCCTCCACCGAGAACAAACACCGGTTGGCGACCCCATAGCGGATCGGCCAGAAACTGGCGAATATCGTCCTGGCTACGGATACGCACCAGTGTTTCAGCACGCGCAGCAATGCCAAAGGTGTTGCAATGCTGCAGGGGTACATTTTTCTCGACTAACATCCTTGCAATTGTCGCACTGCGCCTGAGGCCCTGCTGGGAAATACCAGATCACGGCCAGACGCACTGCAGCCGTTTACTGCTCTGATATTGATAGGAATAAAACATGCCTTCTTTTGACACTGTTTGCGAAGCCGATTTCGTCGAAGTGAAGAACGCCGTCGACAACGCTACCAAGGAAATTGGCACCCGCTTCGACTTCAAGGGCACCTCGGCTGCCGTGGAACTCAAGGACAAGGAAATCACCATGTTTGGCGATGCCGAGTTCCAGCTGCAGCAAGTCGAAGACCTGCTGCGTAACAAGCTGACCAAGCGCAATGTGGACGTGCGTTTCCTGGACATCCAAAAGGCTCAGAAAATTGGTGGCGACAAGGTCAAGCAAGTCATCAAGGTCAAGAACGGCATCGAGTCCGAGCTGGCCAAGAAGATCCAGAAGATGATGAAGGAAAGCAAGCTCAAGGTGCAGGCGGCCATTCAGGAAGACAAAGTTCGCATCACCGGAGCCAAGCGTGACGACCTGCAAGCCGCAATGGCCCTGATCCGCAAGGACCTGGCAGAGCATCCTCTGTCCTTCAATAACTTCCGCGACTAAATGCAGCGCCTCCTGAGCCGCCCCTCCGACCTCTCCTCTTGCACAGCGCAGGAGAGGGTCAACGCATACAAAGAGGCCCAGCCACCCTTGTGCGCGACTGCGCGCCTGGGTCGCACCGGATTCATGCTGGCACTTACATTGGCAGCCGGCGGAGCCTGGGCGCAGTCTGTGGCGTTGAGTGGCGTGCTCGGCAACAAAGCCTTGCTGGTCATTGATGGCAGCGCCCCCAAGGCGCTTGCGGTTAACGAAAGCCACAAGGAGGTGCGCCTGCTGCAGGTCGGCGGTGACTCCGCAGTGGTGGAGATCAAGGGACAAAGGCAGTCTTTGCGCCTGGGCGAGGCCCCCGTCAGCGTCGGCAGCCGCGGCGGCGCCAACGGCACGGCTCGATCAGACCAGCTCGTGCTGATAGCCGATGCGCGTGGCCATTTTGTCAATCGCGGCTACATCAACGGCAAGACCATGCAGTACATGGTCGACACCGGTGCCAGCACCATCGCAATTGGACGCGCAGACGCTGATCGCATGGGCCTGGCCTACCAGCAAGGCACTCCGGTTCTGATGCGCACTGCCAATGGCACGGCCCAGGGCTGGCGACTCAAGCTCAGCAGCGTCAAGATCGGGGAGATGGAGGTCTACGACATAGAAGCCGTGGTCGCCCCCGAGTCCATGCCTTATGTGCTGCTGGGCAACAATCTGCTGACCCAGTTTCAGATGACCCGCAAGGGCAATGAAATGGTGCTAAAGAAGAACTGAGTCCTCCTGGCGTCACTTCCCCAATGCATGCACGCTACGACGATCCTTACGAAGACCTGCTGGGCCTGTGGTCCGACCTGGAGTCGGCACTTGCCGTCTTGCTGACCCAGCCGCTGCACATCCCCGGCTTTACCGTCAAGCTGGAGCAACTGGACCGCTGGCTGCAAGACCTCATCACCCAGGACAGCGATGCAGCCTTGTATCTGATGTTTCAGCGCGCCAGCTCCACCACGGTGGGCTACAGCCCCTCTCACGCGGTGATCTGCGCCGGGCTCTGCCACATTCTGGCCAAGGCCTTGCACCTTCCCCAAGGAGAGCGCAATACGCTGATTCAGGCGGCGTTGACCATGAACATTGGCATGACCACGCTGCAAAACCAGCTGGCCGAACAGCGCACTCCGCTTAGCAGCCAACAAGCATATGCCGTCAAGCAACACCCTATGGATGGACGTCTGACACTGGAGCGCTTGCTCGTGCGCGATCCACTGTGGCTTGATACCGTTCAATACCACCATGCCGTGCTGCCGCCCGCTCCGCTGAGCCAGCTTCAGCCCTTGGAGCGGCTGGTTAGGATTCTGGGCACCGTGGACCGCTATGCCGCGCTGATCAGTCCACGCAAGACCCGTAGCGGCCGCTCTGCCACCGAATCCCTGCAGGTCCTGCAACAGGACGGCCAATACGCCGATGAAGTCAAACAGGCCTTGATTGATGTGGTGGGTCTTTACCCTCCTGGTACCTATGTTCAGTTGGACAACGGTGAAGTCGCTGTCGTGTTGCGCCGTGGTCGAAGCCTGGATGAGCCGCAGATTGCCAGCGTCATCGACCGCGATGGAGACAGCCTCTACCCGCCTATCTGGCACCTGGACGGGCGCAGGCCCGCCATCACTTCCGCGCTGGCGCGCTCGTCACTGACACTGGACCTCGATTTGCGCTCCATGGCTCAGCTGGGCATCCACAGCGCACGCGGCAACGCCGAGCTATATCGCGTCGTCAAGCTGCCAGGCAGCCGCCATTAATGCTCTTGACAGGCTTTTTTCAAGCCAAACTACCCGCCCAGGCCAGCAGCAGCGATCAGACCGGCATGGTGCCCCCGCGTGAAGGCCTCCTCCAATACCGAATAGCCCGCCCAGTCCGAATGCGCGAAGCTCAGACGCGTTGTTGCCGGCGTAGGCAATGCACTGAAACGCTCCCCATTCGATAGCTGCTTGCGCTTTACCTGATTGAATTTGAGGCCAATTTCACTCAAGATCTTCTGATCTCCGGGGCGCGGGATCGCCATGGCGTGACCATAGCGGCTAATCTCCATGCGTATCGCCCGCCGCAGCAAATCAGGATGTGGCTCACTCAGCGTCTTCACAATCCGGTCACGCCAAAAGGCAAAGGGCTGCTCCAGCAACTGCCTGCGGCCATCGCCCCAATCGCCCAAAGCCTGGTAATAACTGAGCACCGTAGGCTGGCGACTGACTCGATCCAGCCGCTGATTGCCCGCATCCACATAGCCCAGGCCACCGACATTGCTATCGCGGTACAGCACATTGTCCCAAGCGGGTTCTGCGCCAGGATAGTCCGCCAGCGGGTGATCAATATGAATATTGGCCACCAGCCAGGGCGCCCAGTCCAGCCGCGTCGCCACCATCCGCAGAAAATCAGGGGCGTTGCGCAGCACGCGTGACGCCACAAAAGTGGGCAGCGCCACCACGCAATGCCCAGCCAGCCAGCGCTCAAGCTGCTGGCGGCCATGGTGCCAGGTATCGACCTGCACGCCGCCCGCATCTTCCGTGATGGCGAGCACGCTGCAGTCCGTCTGCAGATGTGTGGCCTTCAACCTTGCCACCAACTGCTGGCTCAGCCAGCCATTTCCTTGAGGCCAGGTCAGCACCTGCTCGCCCTCGTCAGCACTGTCATGCTCAAGCTGCAGGCGCGGTGCATGAAAGCCGTGGCGACTGGCGAAATAATGAATACCCGCCCATGCGGACACCCTGCCCAGCCCGGCACCGAAATCATCGCGGCAACTGTAGTCCAGATACCAGAGCAGGCACTCGTCATCCAGCCCCTGAGCCGCCAGCCAGTGGTCAAAGCGCTGGGCATCCAGTTCGGCATGAGAGGGGGGAAGCTGCCCTGCTCGCTGCCAGACTCGAATCGATGGCATGGCAAAGCGCGCAGCACCCATCGCCGCTCCAACCAGCTTTTCAAACAAGGCATATTGATCCAGCGTGCGCTGGCTTACTCCCTGTACGGGCAGCAAGCCCTCATGCCAGTTGCCTTGCCAGTACAGCCGCTCCTGCGGACTATGGCACAGATAGCGCTCGTCATAGCGCCAACGGCCAGCCACACGCTGGCGCACACCCAGCTCTTCCAGCCAGTCCTGCACCTCGTAGGCATCGTCTCCGGGCACAGGCAGATAGTGCGCGCCCAATGGGCAGGAAATGCCTTTGAGCTGCCCACCCTGACTGTTGCCGCCCATGGCAGCCTGGGTATCCAGCAAGGCGGCGCCTTGCACGCCCGCCAACTCCAGCGCACGTGCCGCAGCCAATCCGGCCATACCGCCACCCGCAACCACCACAGGCGCACGATGCACTACAGCAGGTGCAGGCAGCTCAAGCCCCTGGGCCAGACGCTGCCAAAAGGGGCGCAGACTATGACCGCGCTCCAGCGCCACACCCGTAAAGCCACCGGGCAGATCCTCCAGCAGGGGCTCCGCAGGCTTGCAGCCCGACAGCCCCAGCGCCGCAGCACCGCCCCATTGCAAGGACTGACGGCGATTGATGACTGGCCCTGCCATCAATGCTCCACCTTGCCCCATTCGCGCTCATAGGTATTGACCAGCACCTGATTGGACAGCCGGTTCACCTCGGAGGGCACGCGCGCCATGTCGACAGGGAAGTCAAACATCTGCCGCAACGTGGGCAGTGTCAAAAAGCGCATGCCGGCAGGCAAAGTATCGGGCTCGCGCCAAGGGCGGTGGCTGGCCAGCACAAAGCCCCATTCCCCAAAGCTGGGCACATGGGCGTGATAGGGCTTGGTCGTCAGTCCGATCGACTCCACGGTCTGCACTACGGTCCAGAAGCTCTGGCGCGCAATCAGCGGCGAGGTGGTTTGGATCACGGCATAGCCGCTGGCCGCAAGGCGCTTGTCCAGCAGGGAATAAAAGCTGTTGGTGAACAGCTTGCCAATGGCGAAATTGGTGGGATCGGGAAAATCCACCACGATCACGTCAAACATCTCGGCTGTTTCCTGCAGCCAGCGAAAAGCATCGGTATTGACGATGCTCACGCGCGGGTCGTTGAGCGCATTGCCATTGAGCGCCGTCATCATGGCATTGCTTTTGAACAGACCGGTCATGGCCGGATCCAGCTCCACCAGCGTGACGGCCTGCACGCTCGGGTACTTAAGCACCTCGCGCACCGCCATGCCATCCCCTCCGCCCAGTACCGCTATCTTCTTGGGAGCGCCGTGCGCCGCCATGGCGGGGTGTACCAGCGCTTCGTGATAACGGTATTCATCACTCTGGGCAAACTGCAGATTGCCATTCAGATACAGGCGAGCCCCCTGCCGCCCCTGCGTCACCACAATGCGCTGATAGGGCGAGCTGCTGCTCAGCACAATGCGATCCTGATAAAAGTGATCGTCTGCCAGCTTGGTCAACTGATCGGCTCCGACAAGACCACTGCCCAGCGCCAGCAACACCAGCGCACAAGCCCAGGCATGGGCTCTCAGGCGACGCAGCTCATGCCGGAACAGCACCAGTGCCCACACAGCAATCGCCGCATTCATGAAGCCGAACAGCAGCCCAGTACGCACCAGCCCCAGCTGAGGCACCAGCACAATCGGGAAGGCCAACGACACAGCCAACGCTCCCAGATAGTCAAAGGTCAGAACCTTAGACACCAGATCCTTGAGCGAAGCATTGCGCTTCAAGATGCGCATGACCAGCGGAATCTCCAATCCCACCAGCGTGCCCACCACCATCACCATGCCGTAGAGCAAAAAGCGAAAAGCGCCCGGTGCATAGGCATTGGCCAGAAACAGCACGGCAGGCAAGGCACCGCCCACCAGCGCCACCATCAACTCCACTCGTAGAAAGTGCGCAGGCAGTTGATCCTCAAAGTAGCGCGACAGCCACGAGCCAATACCCATGGCAAACAGATAGGTGCCGATGATGGTGGAGAACTGCAGCACCGAATCGCCCAGCAGATAGGACGCCAGTGCGCCCGCAGCCAGCTCGTAGAGCAGACCGCAAGCCGCAATCACAAACACACTGGCCAGCAGCGCCACATCAATTGGCCGCGGTCCCAGCTCCTGCGAAGCGCCGCCCTGCTCTGCCTGTGTCGAAGTCATCAAATCGCCTTAATTTTCTAGAGATAGCAACCGCAAAAACTGGCACACACCAGCAAAGAGACAGCCAGCAAGGGCCGCCCCGCAGCGATGCTGTCGTCCCCCTCCGCAAAGCAGAGAAGGTGAAGGCGCAAAGCGCCTCAGGGGGAGCCCTCAGTGAATCGCCGCCGCCACAATGATGGAGATGCCCAGACACATGGCCGCCACCACCATGGCCAGCGCCTTGTTGTGCTTTTCCACAATCTCGGCCCACATATCGACAGGGGTGATCTTGTCGATGATGATGAAGCACAGCCAGAACACCACCACCCCCACCAGGGCGTAGAGGATGGAGCCAAAGAAGTTCTGTGCGCTGAACCAGTCAAAATTCATGATGTCTCTCCTGTAATGAGATAAAGGGCTGTCTGCCCAAAGCGGCAGCGCCTACTTGTGGCTACCGCCCGAGGTGTAGCCGCCATAGGATCCGCTGCTGGAGCGGGTATAGGTGCAGTTGGGATCGGTGCGCGGGTCGCAGTTGGGACTGGACATACAGGCCCGCAAAAACGGCAGGATGAACAGCAGCGCGAACAGCCAGAACACAATCGTGCCCCAGCTGAAGCCGCTGCCCGACAGGGGGCTGACCTGCGAGCGGTCCTTGAGCTTGCTCACGCCAAAGGCCTGGGCAATCGTCTGCACTGGCACGCTCTGGCCATGGCTCCAGGTGGTTTCCTGGTTGGCCGTCTCCAGCGCCAGCGTGGACTTCTTACCCGCATTCACATAGTCCACATTGCTGGACTTGGCCCCCTTGAACACCGGCCAGTAAAACTCGCCCTCGGCGTACTGGGTCTCGGCCAGATAAGCATAGTCACGCTGGTACTTGCGCTGCAGATAGGTAGCCGTCGCCCCGCTCTTGCTGAGTTTTGGGGCACCATTGATAACGCGCGTCGTACTCCAGCCATCTTCCGAGTCGACGATGAACGAAAAACCGGCCTTCTTGTTGTAGAGCAGGTATTCATCCCAGATGAAGCTGTCGTCCTCATCTTCGCCCAGGCCTCGTCCACTGCGGCGCTGAAAACCCACGACCTGCCACTTCAGGCCATCGAGCATTCCCTCGCTGCCCAGCGCAATGGCAGGCTTGATCTTGCGACGCTGCTCGGCATAGCTCAGCTCCCCTCCCAGCCCCTTGGACATGTCGATCAGGCTGGCACAACTGGGGCAGCTCAAGGCCTTGGTGGTTTCGAAGCGCACGGGCACCACGGCACCGCACTGGGGGCAGTTGAAGTGGCGGCCTTCCGTGCTTTTCTTGGCACTGCTGCGCAGGCCCTGCATTTGCAGAGCCTCCAGTGCCACAGCAGCACCCAGGCTGAAAGCCGGCACCTTGCCGCTGAAGTCGATGGAGAGAATCTGGTCTTTTTCGCTGCGCAGCTCTACCAGCTTGAATGCTTTCCCCTGCTCCGGCAACTCAGGCAGCTCGCCCTGGGCAGACATCAGCTGGGCATCCTGAATACTGGTAACCGTGAAGGACTCTGCCCCTGCCTTGACCTCTCGGCCCATGCGCCATTCGCGGGCCTGAAACTCCGTCACGTTCCAGCCCGGTGGCTGCCAGTTGACAGCAAAGACAAAGCTGCCGTTGTCCTCACTCAGCCAGGCCAGCTCACCACTGCTGAGCGCAGCCACCCACTCCGACCAACTGCCCGCCTTGCTTTTGTATTGCGCACGCCCCACCAGGGTGAAGGGCTCGGGTTTGCTATTGAGCTTGACCATGCCCGAGGCACCCAATTGCAATGGGCTGTAGTCTTCAAAGACCTCGGCCATGGAGCCGATGCGCTTGAGCGTTTCTCCATCACGCACCACGGTGCTGCGGCAGAACTCACAGACAGCAAAGCTGGACTGCGCACTGGCGAAATGAACCGGCGCGCCACAACCAGGACAGGGCGCGCTGTAATCGCGCTGCGATGGGCTGGATGCCATATTTCTTGCTATCCAATAAAGAGCTGCACACGCATGACTGGCTTGGGCTCAGTCGTTAAAAAGCCTAAAAACACCCAAAGCCTCAACGTCGCTTGCTCTTACCCGCCTTCTTGCCTGCAGAGATTGCTGCGGCGTCCGCCTTGGCGGCATCGCCTTTTTTCTGACCCAGCTTGGACTCCTTGCCAGCGATCAGGCGCTGAATATTCTCGCGGTGACGCCAGAGCAGCAAAGCAGCCATCACCACAATGGCTGCGGTAATGGGGGTCTCTGCATCCCACACGATGCCGCTGCACAGCACGTAGTAAACAGGCGCAAAAATCGAAGCCACCAGAGCTGCCAGCGACGAATAGCGAAAGAACACTGCCACGATGAGCCAGGTCAATGCCGTGGCCAGGCCCAGCCAGCCGCTGATACCCAGCAAGACACCCAAAGCCGTAGCCACGCCCTTGCCGCCTTTGAACGCAAAGAACACCGGGTACAAGTGCCCCAGAAAGGCCGCCAGACCGACCATTGCCACCGTGCTGTCCCCCAGCCCGAGCTGCGCACCCCACACCTTGACCAAAACCACGGGAACCAGTCCCTTGAGCGCATCCAGCAGCAAGGTGACAGCCGCTGCTGCCTTGCTGCCCGAACGCAGCACATTGGTCGCGCCTGGGTTGCCGCTACCGTAAGTCCGCGGATCATTCAAGCCCATGACACGGCTGACGATGACAGCAAAAGACAGAGAGCCGATCAGATAAGCCGCAATGACGGCAATCAGGGGGTAGAGGGCGTTCAAGGGAATTCCTCGGCCAGAGACTGGCGCTTAAAGTCGCCAGCAATCGCTGGCAGCACAGATGATGGTTTGACTGGGAGCCTGCCTGGGCAGGCAGGGCTCTATTCTGCCAGCGCACACTGCACTGGCTGGGCATTGAGCAGCCGACGGCAAGCTTCGGGCGCCAGTTGCACCAGATAGCCGCGCCGCCCGCCATTGATGGCGATGCGCGGCAACGCCAAAATGCTTTCTTCGATATAGACCGGCATGGCACGCTTGGTGCCAAACGGAGAGGTGCCGCCCACCAGATAACCGCTGTGGCGATTGGCCACCTCAGGCTTGCAGGGCTCCACGCTCTTGGCACCGATCTGCCGTGCCAGGTTCTTGGTGGAGACCTTGCGGTCCCCATGCATGAGCACGATCAGCGGCTTGGCATCCTGATCCTGCATGACCAGGGTCTTGATGACTGCATGCTCATCCAGGCCGAGCTGGCGCGCCGACTCTTCGGTGCCGCCATGCTCTACATAGTCATAAGGGTGCTCTGTGAACTCCACCTTGTTCGCCTTGAGCAGTTGCGTCGCCGGGGTCTCGCTCACATGGGTGCTTTTGTCTTTTTTCGCCATGATTCAACTTTGATAGCTATCAGCCCTTTAGATATATGAGCCAAATGGCATTTTCACCGAATATTCAAAACCTCAGACCGCAGGGTCACGCATCTGCCAACGAATCTGATCGATCTCGACCAGCAAGTCCTCAGGCAACTGCGTGCCCCAGGCATCCAGATCTTCATCGAGCTGCGCAACCGAGGTCACACCAATAATGGTGCTGGCCACTTGCCATTTCGTATAGCAAAACGCCAGCGCCATCTGCACCGGCGTCATGCCATGCTCACGCGCCAGCGCGTTGTAGCGCCGCGCAGCCGCCAAGGCATCGGCGCGCCCCCAGCGCTGCTTTTGCACGGACTCATACTTGGCAATACGCGCGTCCTTGGGCGCACCAGCCTCATGCGGCGAGAAATGATCGAACTTGCCCGTCAGCAAGCCAAAAGCCAGCGGCGAATACGCCAGCAACGAAACATAGAGGCGGTGACAGGTTTCATCGAGCCCGTTCTCATAGCTGCGATTGACCAGGCAATAAGGGTTCTGGATGGCCGCAACGCGCGGCAACCCATGCTGCTCGGCCAGCCGCACAAACTCATGAACGCCATAAGGCGTCTCGTTCGAGAGGCCGATAGCGCGAATCTTTCCCTGCTTGACCAACGCGGCCAGGGCTTCGAGCTGCTCATGGATGGATGTGGCCGAGCTTTCGCTGGCCGGGTCGTAATACATGTTGCCAAAGGCAGGCACATGGCGCTCTGGCCAGTGAATCTGGTAGAGATCAATGGTCTCGGTCTGCAGACGCTGAAGGCTTGCATTGCAAGAATGCGCGATGTCCTGTGCCGTCATGCCTGCCCCTTCGCGAATCCAGGGCATGGAACGAGAAGGGCCAGCGACTTTGCTGGCCAATGTGATTTGCTCGCGCACACCGGGTCGTGCCTGAAGCCAGCGCCCAATAATGCTCTCTGTCGCACCACAGGTGGCCTGGCGCGCAGGTACGGCATACATCTCGGCGGTATCGAAAAAATTCACACCGCGCTCGACAGCTCGATCCATGATGCGCCAAGCCTCGGCCTCATCCACCTGCTCACCAAAGGTCATGGTACCCAGGCAAATGGGACTGACCCGCAGATCGCTCTGGCCCAGAGCAACAGCAGGCATGGAAAGACGAGGAGAAGAAGCAAAGGAAGTCATGTGAGCAAGTTTATGTCCTCACATTGCAAGACCATGGTGCATTCACTGCTTTCTTGACCATTCTTGCCTGCTCACCTTCGAAGCCCCATGCAAGATACAGCGGGCGGACTTTGTTCACCCCTTGTCGCCACCACGACGAGCATGGCAGCGAGCCCGACAATAATGAAGACAGGAGACTTTATGCACAACAACACTCAAATTCCCTCCCTCACCTCCCCCTCTTCCCTGCCTCACTACCAGCCCCGCCGCATTTGTCAGTCGCACATGCTGCCTGTGCGCCAGATGCACTACCACCTGCGCAGCTGGAGCCATGGCCCCATCAACCCCGACCTGCCTGTATTGGTGCTGGCCCACGGCTGGATGGACGTGGCTGCTTCCTGGCAATTTGTCGTGGATGCGCTTGGAGACTCGTTCATACAAGGGCGCCACATCGTCGCCCACGACTGGCGCGGCTTTGGCCTCAGCCGAACGTCACAAGCCTGTGACAGCTACTACTTCAGCGATTACCTGGCCGATCTGGACATGCTGCTGGAGCACATCTCTCCCGCGCAGCCTATTGACCTGGTCGGCCACAGCATGGGCGGCAACGTCTCCTGCCTTTATGCAGGAGCACGCCCTGAGCGCGTGCACCGCTTTGTCAATCTCGAAGGCTTTGGCATGCCAGAAACAGCGGCCAGCCATGCACCCGGCCGACTTGCACAATGGATGGATCAGCTGCGCGAGCAACGCTCAGGAGGTATGGGCCTGGCTCCTTATGCCTCTGTCGAAGCCGTGGCAGACCGGCTGCAAAAGACCAACCACCGCCTGCCTCGCGACAAAGCCTTGTGGCTGGCCCATCACTGGTCTGCACCCGATGAGCAAGGCCGCTGGCATGTGCTCGGTGATGCGGCCCACAAACTCACCAACCCTTATCTGTATCGCGTCGATGAGGCCATCGCCTGCTTGTCGGCCATTACAGCCCCCACTCTTTGCGTCGAAGCTTCCGATGACAGCCTGGGCCAGTGGTACAAGGGCCGCTATACGCTGGAGCAATACCATCAGCGTCTCCAGCACATTCCACAGTGCCAAATCGCCATCGTCCAGAATGCTGGACATATGTTGCACCACGACCAACCAGAAGCCGTGGCTGGTTTGATTGAGCGTTTTTTGCGCTGAGGACTCAGAGCAGCTAACACCACCCCGTCAATCGAAGATTTGCGTTTGAAACGAAGCGCGAAGCCGCAGGCAGCACAAGTGCATGACAAGGCAAAGCAACGACGTACCAAGGGTTGTATTAGCGGCTCTAAAGCCAGCGGCCTGTATCAGGCTCAGACTGACCGGACTCAAAGCCCGGATCTGCCTGAGCTACAGACAAAGAAAAAGGTCTGTGATTTTCATCACAGACCTTTTCAAATTGGTCGGAATGGCGGGATTCGAACTCGCGACCCCTTGCACCCCATGCAAGTGCGCTACCAGGCTGCGCTACATTCCGAAGACTCAGATTATACACAGAAATAAAGCCCTAAAGAGAAAGCAGAGCCTTGATCTGCAAAAGCTCCTCCTTGACCTCTTCCAGACTGAAAGGCTTTGCCGCATCCAAAGGCGGCTGTCTCAGCATGGCATCCAGCGCCAGATCGGCCTCGGCACTCTGGGCCAGCACTTGCGCCGCTTCTATTTGCGATGGATCTTCCGCCCTGCCTCTTGCGCCCACCAACTCCCGCAAGCGGTTGCGCGCACCGCTGATGGTGAAGCCCTGCTCATAAAGCAGCTCGCGGATACGGCGCACCATCAGCACTTCATGGTGCTGGTAATAGCGGCGATTGCCGCGCCGCTTCATGGGCTTGAGTTGCACAAACTCCTGCTCCCAGTAACGCAGCACATGAGGCTTGACGTCACACAGATCGGCAACCTCACCGATCGTGAAATAGCGCTTGGCAGGAATCGCAGGCAAAGATGAAGCCATGGCTGTTTGCAAGCAGTCAGAGAAGAGTGGATGAAAGATATGCAATCACGGCTGCGCAAGCTCGGATCAGGGCGGTCATTTTTGATGGAAAGCCCGCCAAGGCATCCTGTTTGCGCAGGTTCTCGCAATATAGCGCGAAGAGCTGACAGGACCTTGCACCACCTGCGGCACAAGACTGTCAGCTCTTCCAGTGACGGATGCACAGCTTGACAGCCGCATCCCTCGTTATGCCAGTCGGCCGACTGGCTGTATTAAGACCCCGAGCCTTCGCCCTGAATCAGCTCCTTGAGTTTGCTGCTGGCATGGAAGGTCACCACGCGGCGAGCGGCGATGGGAATCAGCTCGCCAGTGCGCGGGTTGCGACCGGGGCGCGGCGCCTTGGTGCGGATCTGGAAGTTGCCAAAGCCCGAGAGCTTGACATCTTCGCCATCCACCAGCTTTTGGGAAATCAGGTCGAAAAACGCATCCACCATGTCCTTGGCTTCGCGCTTGTTCAGACCGATCTCGTCAAACAGCAGATCGGCCAGCTGCGCCTTGGTCAACGCCGGGCTGTCGATGCTTTCTACGGCAAGCTCCATGGGTCGATCTCCTTGTGGATTGAACATATCAACGCAGGCGCGCAGCGACGCGTTCGGTCAAGGCAGCGATCGCGCCCTGCATGGCGGCGTCGATCTCAGCATCGGTCAACGATGCAGCATCGCTGCCCAGCGTCAGGCGCACAGCCAAGCTCTTTTCGTCCTGGGCCAGGCTGCCGGGTGCAGCTTCTTCGCCGGCCTTAAGCTTCTTGGGGCGGAACACGTCAAACAGCACGGCAGAACGCAGAACACCGCCTGTCACGCCTTGCTGCACGGCTTCCATCACCTGGGCATGGGTCACGGCTTCCTTGACGACCACGGCAATGTCGCGCTCCACGGCCTGGTGCTTGGCCACAGACTTGAACACCGGCACCTGGCGAGCCAGCACGGCGTCCAGCTCCAGCTCGAACATCACGGGCGCCTGGGCCAGATCCCATTCCTGACGCCACTTGGGGTGCAGCTCGCCGATAAAGCCGATGGCCTTGCCATCCAGCAGCACGCGGGCACAGCGGCCGGGGTGCATAGCGGGGTGCTCTGCAGGCTCAAACACGGGCTTGGCCGGGGCCAGCAACGCTTCCACATCGCCCTTGACATCGTAGAAGTCGACCTTGGCTTCTGCCCTGCCCCACTGCAGCTGATCGGCAGCGCCGTAGGCCAGACCAGCCACGCGCATGGGCTGGTAGAAGCCCTTGACGGTGGTGTCGGAATCGACCACGGATTCGTCCTTAAAGAACACGCGGCCCAGTTCAAACACGCGCACGCGCTGGGCCTTGCGGTCCACGTTGAACTTCAAAACTTGCAGCAGCGAGCCCAACAGCGACGAGCGCATCACGCTCAAATGGCTGGCAATGGGGTTGAGCAGCTTGATGGCGTTGGTGTTGCCGGCCAGCTCTTGCTCCCACTTTTCTTCCACAAAGCTGAAGTTGATGGTTTCCTGGTAACCCAGACCGGCCAGCTCGCGGCGCACGCCAAACGGGCTGCGCTCGTTCTCGGCACGCAGTTTGGGCGAGATGGGCGCCAGCGGCTTGGTGGTGGGCAGGTTTTCGTAACCGATCATGCGGGCCACTTCTTCGATCAAATCTTCTTCCAGATTGATGTCAAAGCGGAACGTAGGAGCCGTGACCGAAATCACGCCTTCCGAAGCCACGGTGGCAGGCAGACCCAGGCCGTTCAGGGCGTCCAGGCATTGCTGCTGGGTTACGGCCATGCCAATGACCTTGGCCGCACGCGCCACGCGCAGTTGCACGGGCTTGGGGGCGGGCATATTGGGCTTCTGGTCGTCCATGGCGCCGACTTGCGTCTCGGACGTGCCGCAGATTTCCAACACCAGGGCGGTGATGCGCTCGATATGCTCGGTGGTGAACTCGGGGTCCACACCACGCTCGAAGCGGTGACCGGCATCGGTCGAGAAGTTGAAGTGGCGCGAACGGCCGGCCACGGCCTTGGGGAACCAGAACGCGGCTTCGATATAGATATTCTTGGTGTCGTCGGACACGGCCGTGGCGTCGCCGCCCATGATGCCGGCCAGCGATTCGACTTCCTTGTCGTCGGCAATCACGCCGACCTTGATGAAGTCGTCGATCTTGATAGTGTTGCCATTGAGCAGCTTGAGCGTTTCGCCCTCCTTGCCCCAGCGCACATTCAGGCCGCCGCTGATCTTGTCCAGATCGAAGATATGGCTGGGGCGACCCAGTTCGAACATCACGTAATTGGAGATGTCCACCAGGGGCGACACGCCGCGCTGGCCGCAGCGGGCCAGACGGTCCAGCATCCACTGGGGCGTCTTCACTTGCGTGTTGACATTGCGCACGATGCGGCCCGAGAAGCGGCCGCACAGATCGGTCGCTTCAATCTTGACGGGCAGCTTGTCTTGCAAGGCCACGGCAGCGGCGGGGAAGCTCAAAGCCTTCAGCGGCGTGCCGGTCAGCGCCGACAGCTCACGTGCCACGCCGTAAACGCTCAGGCAGTGCGCCAGATTGGGCGTGAGCTTGAGCGTGAACAGCGTGTCGTCCAGATTCAGGTACTCGCGCACGTTCTGGCCCAGGGGCGCATCGGCGGGGAATTCCAGCAGGCCGCTGGCGTCTTCGTCAATGCCCAGCTCCTTGGCTGAGCACAGCATGCCAAAGCTCTGCACACCGCGCAGCTTGCCGATCTTGATCTTGAAGGGCTTGCCGTCTTCGCCCGGGGGCAGCTCAGCGCCCACGGTGGCGCAAGGAATGCGAATGCCCACGCGCGCGTTGGGTGCGCCGCAGACGATGTTCAGCAGCTCGGGGCCGCCCACATCCACCTGGCATATGCGCAGGCGGTCGGCGTCGGGGTGCTGCACGGCTTCCTTGATTTCACCGACCACGATGCCGGTGAAGGGAGGCGCCACAGGATCCAGCTCTTCCACTTCCAGACCGGCCATGGTCAGGGTATCGGCCAGCTGCTGGGTGGTCAGGTTGGGGTTGCAGTATTCGCGCAACCAGGATTCAGGAAATTGCATAGTCAGACTCTTTGGCGTTCGGGCCAGTTGCACCGCAGGCGGTCTACAACTGGCTGGGCATGCGTACTTTCAAAAGAGGAGCTGTCAGCGCGCGGTTCATAAGGACTTCAACATGAAAACGATTGGAAGTGCTTTATGGAGGTGCGATGGCAGCTCACTTTTTTAATTACTGGAACTGCGACAGGAAACGGATATCGCCGTCGAAGAACAGGCGCAGGTCGTTCACGCCATAACGCAGCATGGTCAGGCGGTCGGGGCCCATGCCAAAGGCAAAGCCAATGTACTTTTCGGGGTCCAGGCCCATATTGCGCACCACGTTGGGGTGCACCTGGCCGGAGCCCGCCACTTCCAGCCACTTGCCGGCCAGCGGCCCGCTCTGGAACTGGATGTCGATTTCGGCCGAAGGCTCGGTGAACGGGAAGAAGCTGGGGCGGAAGCGCAGCACCAGATCATCCTGCTCGAAGAAGGTCTTGCAGAAGTCGGTGAACACGACCTTCAAATCCTTGAAGCTCACGTTCTCGCCAATCCACAGGCCTTCGCACTGGTGGAACATGGGCGAGTGGGTGGCGTCCGAGTCCACACGGTAGGTGCGGCCGGGGGCAATGACGCGGATCTCGGGCATGGTCTGGCCGGCATCAAGCGCATTGCGGTATTTTTTGACGTGCTGCACGGCATGGCGCACCTGCATGGGGCTGGTGTGCGTGCGCAGCAAGTTGGGCGCGTGCTGCGTGCCGCCTTCCACATAGAAGGTGTCGTGCATGGAGCGCGCGGGGTGGTCTTCGGGCGTGTTCAGCGCCGTGAAGTTGAACCAGTCGGATTCGATCTCAGGGCCCTGGGCCACATCAAAACCCATGGAGCCGAAAATGCCCTCGATACGCTCCAGCGTCAGCGACACGGGGTGCAGACCACCGGTGCCACGGCGACGGCCTGGCAAGGTCACATCCAGCACTTCGGCCTTCAAGTGGGCTTGCAATTCGGCATCGGCCAAGGCCTTGCGGCGGGCGGTCAAGGCCGCTTCGATGGCCTGCTTTGCCACGTTGATGGCAGCGCCGCGCGACTTTTTCTCTTCGACGGAAAGCTGCGCCATACCCTTCATGAGCTCGGTCATCTTGCCCGACTTGCCCAAAAACTGCGCCTTGGCGTTTTCCAGATCAGCGGGGGTGGCGGCCTGCGCAAACAGTTGTTGCGCGCTCTCGACCAGAGAATCCAACTCGTTCATATCGACTCTTTATCGAATCTTAAAAAGAAACAAGGGCTAGTGCCTTTTCAAGCCCTAGCCCTTGCTGTTTGTGCACCAGCAGCTACTAAATCAAGAGTAACTACCGATCGTGACCTCAGGCAGCCAGCTTGGCCTTGACTTGGTCGACGATAGCTGCAAAAGCAGCCTTGTCGTGCACAGCGATATCGGCCAGCATCTTGCGGTCGATTTCGATGGCAGCCTTCTTCAGGCCGTTGGCGAATTGGCTGTATGTCAGGCCCAGTTCACGCGAAGCAGCATTGATACGAGCGATCCACAGTTGGCGGAACACGCGCTTCTTGTTGCGACGGTCACGGTAGGCATACTGACCAGCCTTCATCACCGCTTGCTTGGCAACGCGGAAGACGTTACCACGGCGACCGCGGAAACCCTTGGCCAGGTTCAGAACTTTTTTATGGCGGGCGCGAGCCGTTACACCACGTTTGACGCGAGGCATGTGTTTTCTCCTAGTTCGTCAGTGAATTACAGGCCAGCGGAAGGCAGCATCTTTGCGATGGAGCCCATATCGCCTTCATGCACGGAGGTAATGCCACGCAGGTGACGCTTATTCTTCGTGGTCTTCTTGGTCAAGATGTGACGCTTGAAGGCTTGACCGCGCTTGACGGTACCACCTGGACGAACGCGAAAACGCTTCTTCGCGCTGCTCTTGGTCTTCATTTTGGGCATGTGAATGCTCCTATTGAATTTGTGCTCGCAAGGCGGTGTGCAACCTGCACACACTTCGCTAGCCTCCGAGGCACTTGTTCACCAGCCGAATTTGCATTCGACCAGCGTCTTGCAAGCAAGCCTGCAAATTCTGTGGATTGACGCAACCACGATGTGCCAAGAACCTTCACCTTAAGGTGTGCTTCTTGCCTCTCACCCGACTTACGCCAATCGCAATTTTTCTTTTGCTGCACAAAACAAAAGTGGGCCAAGCCCACCTTGGCTTGCAAAAGCAAAACAGCAATTATGCCTTATCTGCAGCCTCAGGTGCAGCAGAAGCGCCATCTGCCTGGGGTTTTGCAGCCCCAGCAGGCTTCTTCATCGCACGAGCCGGGGAGATCATCATGATCATCTGACGACCTTCCAGCTTGGGAAACTGCTCCACCTGAATGGAATCGGCCAGATCGTCACGCAGACGATTGAGCAGATTCAGACCCAGTTGCTGGTGCGTGATTTCACGGCCACGGAAACGCAGCGTGATCTTGCACTTATCGCCATCAGCCAGGAAGCGGCGGATGTTGCGCAACTTGATGTTGTAGTCGCCGTCATCCGTACCAGGGCGGAACTTCACTTCCTTGATTTCGATAACGGTTTGCTTGGCCTTGGCTTCAGCTGCCTTCTTCTGTTCCTGGTACTTGAACTTGCCGTAATCCATCAAACGGCAGACAGGAGGAGATGCAGTAGCTGCAATCTCTACCAGGTCAACGTCCAAATCACCGGCCATGCGCAGTGCCTCTTGCAGAGGCACGATGCCCAGAGGCTCGTTATCAGGACCAGACAGACGCACTTCAGGCGCCATGATTTCTCGGTTCAGTCGATGCTTGCGCTCTTCACGGTGGCGCCGATCGCGAAATTCAGTAGCTATGGTTTTCACCCTTGGATTGAAATGGCTACAACAGCGTAGCCGGCTAGCGTGCACTGCGCGCTGGCCGACCCGCCACAAAAATTAATCTGCTTTAGGCCTTTGCCGTGACGTCCTTGGCCAGCAATTCAATGAATGCATCAACCGACATCACACCGAGGTCTTTATTCCCCCGGGCGCGCACTGCAACCGCACCAGCTGCCTTCTCCTTATCGCCTGCGACAAGGATGTAGGGCAGCTTTTGCATGGAATGCTCCCGTATTTTATACGTAATCTTTTCATTGCGCAGATCAGTCACCACCCTAAGGCTTTGATTCGGCAATGCTTTTTGCAGCTTTTGCGCCACTTCCTGCGCATAGTCCGCCTGAGCGTCCGTAATATTGAGCACGGCAGCCTGCACGGGAGCCAGCCAAGCGGGCAGCGCGCCAGAGTGATGCTCGATCAAAATACCGATAAAACGCTCCAGTGAACCCAGAATGGCGCGGTGCAGCATCACGGGACGATGGCGCTCGCCATCTTCACCCACAAATTCCGCATCAAGGCGCTCGGGCAAATTGGGGTCCACCTGAATCGTGCCGCACTGCCATTCACGACCCAGGGCATCTTTCAGGGTGTACTCAATCTTGGGACCGTAGAAGGCGCCTTCACCAGGCAAATATTCAAACTCACAGCCTGAAGCACGCAGACCTTCGGCCAATGCATTCTCAGCCTTGTCCCAGTCTTCATCACTACCGATGCGCTTTTCAGGTCGCGTCGACAGGCGATACAGGATATTGGTGAAGCCAAAGTCGGCATACACCTTCTGCAGCAGCGCGGTAAAGGCAGTCACTTCGGCCTGAATCTGGTCTTCGGTACAGAAGATGTGACCATCATCCTGCGTGAAGGCACGCACACGCATGATGCCGTGCAGCGAGCCTGTGGGCTCATTGCGGTGACAGTTGCCAAACTCACCAAAGCGCAACGGCAGATCACGATAGCTCTTGATGCCTTGCTTGAAGATGATGATATGGCCCGGGCAGTTCATGGGCTTCAAGGCATATTCACGCTTTTCCGAATCGGTCGTGAACATGTTTTCGCGATACTTATCCCAGTGACCTGTCTTTTCCCACAAGGTCTTGTCCAAGATCTGGGGAGCCTTCACTTCCTGATAGCCGTTGTCCTGATAGACCTTGCGCATGTACTGCTCGACCTGCTGCCAGACTGACCAGCCCTTGGGGTGCCAGAACACGGTTCCTGGCGAGTGCTCGTCAATGTGGAACAAGTCCAGCTCACGACCCAGCTTACGGTGATCGCGCTTTTCAGCCTCTTCCAAGCGGAACAGATAGTCCTTGAGCTCATCCTTGGTGGCCCATGCAGTGCCGTAGATACGCTGCAGCATTTCGTTGCGGTGATCGCCGCGCCAGTAAGCACCGGCCACCTTCATCAACTTGAAGTGCTTGAGCTTGCCGGTGCTGGGCACGTGGGGGCCGCGGCACAAGTCTTCAAAAGCGCCTTCGCGGTACAGACTCACATCTTCATTGCTGGGAATAGAGGCAATGATCTCAGCCTTGTACGCCTCACCGAGATCCTTGAAGTACTCCACCGCCTCATCACGCGGCAGTACGCGGCGCACCACTTGTTCGTCCTTGTTGGCCAGCTCGGTCATCTTCTTTTCGATGGCAGCCAAATCTTCAGGCGTAAAGGGGCGCTTGTACGAGAAGTCGTAGTAGAAGCCGTTTTCGATCACAGGGCCGATCGTGACCTGAGCATCAGGAAACAGTTCCTTGACCGCGTAAGCCAGCAAGTGGGCCGTCGAGTGGCGGATCACATCCAGGCCATCGGCATCCTTGGCGGTAATGATGGACAGCGGGCTGTCCTGCTCGATCACAAAACTGGTGTCCACGACCTTGCCTTCGATCTTGCCGGCCAATGCTGCCTTAGCCAAACCAGAGCCAATCGAGGCTGCGACCTCAGCAACCGTCACCGGGCCGGGATATTCGCGCTTGGAGCCATCGGGGAGCGTGATGTTGATCATGAAATTCCTTGTCAAACCAAATTTGTGTGGGGGAAAGCCAGCGCCAGAGCTTTGGAGTTGCCTGAAAGCAAAAAGCGCGGAACCAGTCCGCGCTTTGATAAAGGTGTCGAGAAATCTCGGGCAGGCGCGAACCGCCAGCTGCCTTCAGCAGCTGAAATACATCTCCGATGTAGTTCGCGGTGTCATAACCGTTGATGCCTTTCTCGCCCTTGTGAATTAATACTTTGTCATTTTAACCCGGCAAACAAAAAAGCGCCCGAGACTTTCGCCCCGGGCGCATAACCCCTTTTTTACATAGACAGATTCACGAGGCAGCGCGAATCAATGGAACTGCTCTTCCTCTGTGGAGCCGGTCAGCGCCTTTACGCTGGAAGAACCGCCCTGAATCACAGTCGTCACATCGTCGAAGTAACCAGCACCCACTTCCTGCTGGTGCGAGACAAAGGTGTAGCCCTTTTCACGAGCAGCGAATTCGGGCTCTTGCACCATGTTCACGTAATGCTTCATGCCTTCGCCTCGAGCATATGCATGGGCAAATTGGAAGCTGTTGTACCAGTTGATATGGATACCAGCCAACGTGATGAACTGGAATTTGTAGCCCAGTGCTGACAGCTCTTCCTGGAAGGAGGCGATCTGGCTGTCGTTGAGGTTCTTCTTCCAATTGAACGATGGCGAGCAGTTATAGCTCAGCAACTTGCCAGGGCAGGCAGCGTGAACAGCTTGGGCAAATTCACGAGCGAAGCCGATGTCAGGTACGCCGGTTTCGCACCACACCAGATCAGCGTACGGAGCGTAGGCAACGCCGCGGCTGATGGACTGCTCCAAGCCGTTCTTGACGCGGTAAAAACCTTCTTGGGTGCGCTCGCCGGTCAGGAAAGGCTTGTCGTTGGCATCGTGATCGCTGGTGATCAAGTTGGCCGCTTCAGCATCGGTACGGGCCAGCACGATGGTCGGCACACCCATCACGTCTGCAGCAAAGCGCGCGGCAATCAGCTTCTCCACGGCCTCTTGCGTAGGCACCAGTACCTTGCCCCCCATATGTCCGCACTTCTTCACAGCAGCCAACTGGTCTTCAAAGTGCACGCCGGATGCACCAGCTGCAATCATGTTCTTCATCAGCTCGAACGCATTGAGCACACCACCGAAGCCCGCTTCTGCATCGGCCACAATGGGCAGGAAGTAGTCGATAAACTCGGCATCGCCCGGATTGATGCCACGACCCCACTGGATTTCGTCGGCACGCTTGAAGGTGTTGTTGATGCGGCGCACCATGGTGGGCACCGAGTCATAGGCGTACAGCGACTGGTCGGGGTACATGGTCTCGGAGGTGTTGCCATCAGCAGCGACCTGCCAGCCCGACAAGTACACCGCTTCCAGGCCTGCCTTGGCTTGTTGCATGGCCTGACCGGCGGAGATTGCGCCAAAGGCATTCACATAACCCTTTTTGGATTCGCCATTGATCTTGGCCCACAGCTTTTCAGCGCCACGCTGAGCCAGTGTGTGCTCAGGCTGCAGGCTGCCGCGCAGACGCACCACATCGGCGGCGCTATAGCCGCGCTTGACACCCTTCCAACGGGGGTTCTGTGCCCAGTCTTTTTCAAGGGCGGCAATTTGCTGTTCACGGCTCAGTTGCTGGGTCAGGGATTGGGGCATGGTGCACTCCTTAGCGGTTAAAACAAGATGAATAAGTGTTCGTCCTTGGGTTTCACTGTACGTCGGTGGCTTCTTTAAAAATGTCTTATGTCTTATAAAAGACTTGATTTTATTTTCAATAAAATCAACATGTTATTTTTAATTTTCACAATGAGAAAATTGATTTCTCGTATTGAGAAATTTTTCGGCATCGCAGCATTTGAATTTTTCACAATACAAAAATCCATTCCTGCTTGATGAAAAATAGCGTAAACAAGATGATTGATCTGGCATCCTTCAAGTGAAGTATGAAGAAACCCATCCTGAATCGCTGACCGCTATAGCCGCCTTATCAGCAAGAACACGCTTCAAAAATAGCGAACCTCACCACCTAGAACCAAGCTGGGCAACTGCGCATTCATACTGCATTCCAGTGCCATCACTTCATTGAGTTTTTTCCTGGCAAGCCATCCCTATGTCCAGCCGCCCTCTTGCCTATCTCTGTCTGGCTCTCAGCATGTCTCTGGTTGGCAGCTATGTAGCCTTGTCCAAGCCTTTGGCAGCGATCTTCCCCGTCATGCTGCTGGCTTGGCTGCGCTTTGGCATTGGCGTCTTCGCCATGCTGAGTTGGCTACGTCCGCCCCCGCTTGAACCTCTTTTAAGCAAACAGTCAAAGCTGCTGCTGTTCTTAGAGTCATTCTTCGGCAACTTCCTGTTTACGCTGTGCATGATCAGCGGTGTAGCTATGACCAGTGCCGTCACCGCAGGCGTGACCATGGCTGCCATACCCGCTGTCGTTGCCATCATGAGCTGGCTGTTTCTGCACGAAACCATTAACGGGCGTACATGGGCTGCAATTGCTCTCGCCGTGGCCGGCATATGCCTCAATGCCTTGAGCAAAGAAAATGAAAGCGGCCTTGTTTCAGATTCCCAACAAACCCTAGGGCAGTTGCTGCTGATTGCCGCAGTTCTCTGTGAAGCGTCTTATGCCGTTATCGGCAAAAAGCTCACTGCCAGCATCAGCCCTAAGCGCATCACAGCTCTGATCAATCTCTGGGGCTTTGCGCTCTCCACCCCCATGGGCCTGTATCTGGCCTTGCAATTCGACTTTTCGTCGGTCTCGCTGCCCTCATGGGGACTGCTGCTGTTCTACGCTTTGGCTGCCTGCGTCTGGTCTGTTTGGCTATGGATGAAAGGTCTACGCGCTGTGCCTGCGGCACAGGCCGGTGTTTTTACCGTGCTGCTCCCCATCAGTGCAGCATTGATAGGAATGCTGATCCTGGACGAACACATAGGTTCCACGCAAGTGCTGGCCTTTGGCATCGCCCTGACCAGTATCTTGATCGCAACGTGGCCCAAGACCAAGCACAGCAATCCTTAGTCGCTATCAAACTTCAATCAAGCAAGAGATTGCGCCGACTCAGCACAATGCCGTCTGCATCTGCATACAGCCAGTCACCAGGGCTTACCCACAGCCCGGCAATCTGCACAGAGACATCCCGCAACCCTTGAGCTTTTTTGACCGTGGGCATGGGATTGAGCGCCAGTGCATACAGGCCTACTTCTATTGAGGCCAGTTCGGCCACATCTCGCACACAGCCATAGACCAGCACTCCGGCCCAACCATTCTGTGCTGCCGAGGCAGCCACATTGCCACCCACCAAGGCCCGACGCAGAGAGCCACCACCATCCACCACTAAAACCCTCCCCTTACCGGGCTCGGCCAGCACAGCGCGCACCAGGCTGTTGTCATCCAGGCACTGCACGGTTCTCACCTCACCCGCGAAGCGGGTCTTGCCCCCGTAGCTGCGAAAGACGGGCGACAGCACACGAAAGTCGCCACTGTTATCGCTGATATGTGCATCGCACAGGTCACAGGTACTGAAGGCTGAGATTTCAAGGGAAGCTTGCATGAATGTCTCCAATAGAAGTTGTCATTGGCTGCACTTTGTACCGGACAACATGCTCCTCGCTAGCACAAGTGAAAGCCGGCTCACTCAGCGAGCATCTTTTTCGCAACACTCTCAGGGGAAAACCCAGGAAAACAGGCCCTAAAGAGCCTCAGAGCAACAAATCGAGGCAAAAAAACAGTCTATGAGCTTGGAAGAGCGATTTTTTGCCATTAGCATCAGACTCAGCCAGTGGATTGCAGCTGTATTTCGCTGGTGATAAGTCCACTACCCAATTAGGAATAAGCAATATGGCAACTGCAAAGAAGGCACCCGCTGCAGCACCCGCAACAGCTCCCGCCGCTAAGAAGCGCACACCCAACGCTGCCTTCATGAAACCCCTGACTCCTAGCGCTGCTCTGGCTGCCGTGGTTGGCAAAGATCCTCTGCCCCGCACTGAAATCATCAGCAAGCTGTGGGTCTACATCAAGGCCAACAATCTGCAAGATGCTGCCAACAAGCGCATGATCAACGCCGACGCCAAGCTCAAGGAAGTCTTCGGCAAGCCCCAAGTTTCGATGTTCGAAATGGCTGGCCTGATCGGCAAGCACGTCAAGTAAGCACTGCGCTTGCATTGACCGCAAAAAAGCTGGCTATCGCCAGCTTTTTGCATTTCTGAAACTTGCCTAGGTCACTACGACGCTGACTCAATAGACATCGCGCCGATAACGACCAGAATCCAGCAATTCGGCCACCTTGGCTTCTCCGAGAATGGCCTGCAGCGTCAAATGCACGCCCTGCCCCATGCCATTCAAACTACCGCAGACATAGATGGCCGCACCGCGCCCCACCCATTGCCTGACCTCCTCGGCATGACTGCGCAGCAAATCCTGCACATAGCGTGAATCCTTGCCGTTGCGCGACCAGGCCTGATCCAGCCGTGCCAGTTGGCCTTGCTCCACCCATGCCGCAAGTTGATCGGCACACAGCGCATCATGCTGCGGACTGCGCTCTCCAAAAAGCAGCCATTGATCGCTACGCCCCTGCTGCACACGGGCCTTGATATGGCTGAGCAAGCCAGCCAGTCCCGAGCCATTGCCGATCAGGATCAGCGGCCTCTCGGCGTTCTCGCCCAGTCTGAAACCACGGTGTTCGCGCAGCGTCAGCGCCAGCACATCCCCTTCGGTCATGCCATGACACAACCAGTCGGAAGCCAGCCCCGGCGAGCCATCAGCACGCGTGCTCTGGCGTACCAGCAGTTGCAGACTGCCATCTTGCATGATGGAGGCTATCGAATAGTCGCGCGCGCGCTCCGGATCGGCAGGCACGCACAGCGAGACCAAATCGCCCGACTCCCACGACGGCAACTCGCCAGACTGCGGTACCCAGTCCAGTTGATACAGCCCTCCACCCTGACTGCCTGGGTTGAGCAGTCGCCGCTGTCTGAGCACAAAATTCTGACTGACAGGGGCTTGCAACCAGTCCAAATCTTCTGTCTTCACAGAAGCAGACTCACCTAGCAGGCTGTGTCGAATCTGCCCCACCTGGGCCTGCCAGCGCTGCAGGCTGGGCGCATCCATGTTGTCCACGCAGACCAGATCGCTGCGCGCACCAGAGCTTTCGAGCCACTCATGCACCTGCACGCCAAATGCGCAGAATTGCTGATACTCGCGATCGCCGAGCGCCAGCACCAGGCTTTGATGTGAAGCCAGTACAGGCTGCTGGGGCATGAGCTGCTGCACAAAGCCCAGAGCATGGTCGGGCGCATCGCCCTCGCCCGTGGTCGACAGCATCCACAGGCTGTGCGCGTATTGCTGCAGCAACTCGACTGTCAACTTTTCCACAGGCAGCAGTCGCACTTGCAGACCGCCGTCGATCAGCATCTTGGCTGTGGCTCGGGCCAGAGATTCGGCCTGGCCCGTCTGGCTGGCATAGGTAACCAGCACCGCTGGCGCCGCAGCATTGCCTTGAGGAGTGCCGCTCTCTGCCTCTTCGGCCCGACGCTTTTTACGTACTTTTGCGGCTATACCCCAGCACATGCCTGCGTAAGCAGCTACCAAACCCATAGCACCAGAGATGCGATCGGGTGTCAAAATCCATTCCACTATCATGCCTCGAATTGGTTGATCCAGGCCGGTGTCTTGAACACCTGCCTGCGGGCCTCGGAATCGCAATGCGATGTCAGCACGGCCGCAATCTCATGCTGACGCGCAAAGTCCATGCCCTCCAGCGGGCCCAGCACCGTCAGCACCGTCGCCAGCGCATCGGCATGCATGCATTGCTCATGGAAGACGGTAACGCTCGCCAGGTCATGATTCACGGGCCAGCCCGTACGCGGGTCCAGCGTATGCGAGTAGCGCCGCCCGTTCAGCGTGAACTGGTGCCAGAAGTCACCCGAGGTCGCAAAAGCGCCCTCCTTGAGGCGCACCACCAGCGGCTGCTCGGCATCGGCAGATCCCGTACCCAATTGCACCTGCCAGGGCCGCTCATCGGGTCGCTGGCCCCAGCAGCGCAACTCGCCGCCAATCTCGAACAGTCCTGCAGCCCAGCCCTCGGCCTGCAGTCTTTGCACGACCCAATCGACGGCAAAGCCCTTGGCAATACCGCAAAAATCCAGCTCCAGACCACCGCTCTGCTGCAGTTGCAAAGCCTGCGCATTCCAGCGCAGATGGCGGTAGCCGCTGCGTTGCAGCAAGCGCTCGATATCGGCCTGTGCCGGAGTCTGTCCCCGGTGTGCAGCCAAAGGGTTCTGACGCGGCCCAAAACCCCACAGCGAAACCAACGCCCCCATGCTCGGGTCCATGGCGCCCCCCGAACGCGTGGCCCAGAGCAAAGCCGCTTCCAGAACATGAGCAAACTCCGCAGGCACATCAAGCATTTGACCCGGTTTTAACCGGTTAAACCGGGTAATCAATGAGTCCGCCTCCCAATTGCTCATCTGGGCAATCACTTCGTCAAGCACCTGCTGCAGCGTGGCCTGCACCGGCTCCATGGGCAGGTAATCCGGATTGACCAGACGCAGCGACCAATGGGTTCCCATGGTCTGGCCAGACAGGTGATGAATACGCCCATCCTGCTGGTGCTGCATGCTTGCGGGCTGCCAGCGCTGAACGCCAAAATTCACCGCCGCCCCTGACCTTTCAGTGGTCGATGGAGGCAGTTGCCAGAGACTGGCATCAAAGCGCACACGCGGCGTGGTCGTCATGGCTGTATTCAAAAAATGAGCGAAAGTGAAAACAACAACGCGCCCAGATCGGGCGCGCACTTGCAAAAACCCGTTGACGCATCAACAGGTTTTTTGCCTTAGGGCAGCACTTCCAGCGTCGCGATATAGCTCAGGCGGCGCTCGGTCGCCTTGGCGATGCTGGTCTTCTTGTCCGTGAAGTCGGTGTTCAGCCAGAACAGGCCCGCACGGGGGAACTTGATCGAAACCTGTCCCTTGGCATCGGTCTTGAGTTTCATGGCATCTACGCCGTCGCGGTAGCGAATTCCGTCGGCCACCAACTCCAGCTCCAGGTCTGCAGCAGGCTTGCCATCGATATGAAATTCAAAAGTAGCCTCTTCGCTGGCCACCAGATCATTGGGGTGCGTCACAGGCTTGAGCTCCAGCCCCTTGCCGGTCAGCGCCAGGGCCGAAGGCTTGCCCAGAGATACAAAGGTTTCCATGCGGCGCAGGTTTTCGATTACCCGCACATCCTTGGCGTCGGCAGGAATCTGCTTGAGCACCTCTTCCAGCGAACCGCGCGCGCGCTTGGGCTGACCCTTGGCATCCTTGTAGCTGCCCATCACGCCTGTCATCAGCATGGTCACGCGGTGCGTGCCGGTCTGCTCGGGCTTGAAGTCAAAGACGCTGCGCAGCTCGCCCTTGGCGACGTTCTTCATTTCTACAGCAGCACCATCGGGTGCGCTCACCTTCACGGCATCCAGGCCCAGGGGACGGTGGTTGAAGAAGAACACATCATTGGACACCGCAGCATCCACCGTCACCCAGTCCGACTTGGACAGCACGGTGCTCGAAGGCTTGAACCAGATGTCATGGGCCTGCGCACCCAAAGCGGCCAGAGCCAGAGTTGCAGCAACGAGAGCACGAGTTTTGAACTTCATATCGGGTCCTTGAAAACAGAAAGGATGACAAATCGAAACAGGAAAGGTGCTGCGCCATCTGCAACACGCTAAAAACTGGCGCAACCCAACATCAGAGATGCCGAGCAAGAGCCGCCTCGCGGCAAGGGCATCGTCCCCCTCCCGCGTAGCGAGAGAGGGGGAAGCGGCAAAGCCGCTCAGGGGGTGACGTTCAGCTTGATCTCACCCAACTCCGTCTTGCCGGTAGCGCTCAGGCTGGAGGCCTGCTTGGCCGGCCACTCAAAGGGGATGGACACCAGCTCGCGACCGCCGACTTCACGGGCCGCCTCCACCATCAGCTTGTATTGGCCAGCTGCCAACTTGGGCAGAGGGTTCTTGCCTTCGGTAAACGACAGCGCATGCGTGCCCACTGGCTTGGTCGGTTGAGTCACGCCGTCCACAGGGAAGCTCAGTTCGCGGCCCGTGCGACGCCACCACTGGCGCATGTCCTTAAGCCACTTCGTGCCCTCGGCATTTTTCAACTTCACGTCATACCAGACGGACAGGTTGGCTGCCACTGAACCATCGGCTTTTTCCAGCCAGACCGCCACATAAGGCTTGTGGTACTCCGCCACCTGCAACTGAGGCACCGTCACCGTTACATCCAGACCAGCTGCGATTGCCGGCAGGCCTACCACGGCACTCAGCGCTACCGAGGTCTTGAAAATCCGCTTCGCCATCTATCTTCCTTCACAAAATTCAATAGCTGCTACACGCCCACAAAACGGTCACTGCCCGACTCAGAGACAGCCAGCAAGGCTTTGTCCCCTTTGAGGGAATGCGCGCAGCGCCTCAGGTGGGCATGCCATCAATGCACCAGCAGCAATAAAAGCAGCACAGGGAGCACAAAACCCAGCCCCACCATGGGCCATGTCATGGGCCTGCGCTGCGCATGCATCTTCAGGATCAGCAGGCCCGTGAGACAGAACACCAGACAGCCAATCGCAAAAACATCAAGGAACAAGCTCCAGGCAGCGCCGGTGTTGCGTCCCTTGTGCAAGTCGTTGAGGTAGGAAATCCAGCCACGGTCAGTGGTTTCGTACTCCACTTCACCTTCTTTTAAATCCACACGCAGCCAGGCATCTCCACCTGGGCGCGGCATGGCCACATAGGCCTCGTCTTCGCTCCACTCCACCGCAAAGCCCTTGGCACTGACCTTGATCTGCTGCTTCAGCCAGCCATCCACTTCGGCAGGCACGCTCACTACGGTATTGCTAGCTGCCTCCGCACTCTGGGCCTGGGCTTCCTGCAGTTTTTTCAACAAATCTTCGGGCAGCTGCGCATCGCGTGTTTCCACTTTGGGCTTGGACTCGATCTGCCCTGCGTGATTCAAAGTGAAACCCGTCACTGCAAACAACAGCATGCCGATCAGGCAGATGGCGGAGCTGATCCAGTGCCATTCATGTAATTTTTTGAGCCAATACGCCCGCTGTGGAGCGTTGGGGGTTGCCGCGGTCATTCAAAACTTTCGGGGATTGCATCGCCACCGGACCAAGCCGGCCAGTGCCGCATGGTGCTACAGAGCCCAGCCATGTCTGCACAGCAAGGCGGCATTCTAGTAGCGCAGAATTCTAAATGCATATCACTTCTATTTACTTTACCTAGCGTAAACAAAGCAGCCTCATTTGCCTCAAGCCCGTTGAGGCTTTCAGCACCTTCTTGCCCTCATATGCCTTGGCCACTGTGGCCTCAAATTGTTGCCAAGGAGCAACAAACATGAAGTTCAATCTTTCAATTATTGAATCGTATCGAGAATTATTATCAATATCACCTAGAATTCGCACGCTTTTTCAAAAAAACCGACTCATCATCAAAAGCATGTCCAACAACCAACTGACTCCGACCGACTCCAACGGCTTGCGCTGCGAGCTCAAGCAAATCGTGATTGCCACAGGCCTGTGCCTGATTGGCGCCAGCGCGATGGCTCAGCAGGAAACTACTCTTTCCACCGTCAACGTGGAAGCGGCTGCCGAAAACGCCTTCAAGGCCGAATCCAGCAGCCAGGGCAAGTTCACCGCCCCTCTCCTGGACACTCCCAAGACCGTTCAGATCATCAATGAAGAGCTGATCAAGCAAACTGGTGCCACCAGCCTGCAAGAAGCCCTGAAGTCCACCCCCGGTATCACCTTCGGCAACGGCGAAGGCGGCAACCCCTCCGGTGACCAGCCCTTCATCCGCGGCATGGACGCCCAGTCCAGCACTTTTGTGGATGGCATGCGCGACATCGCTGCCGGCACACGCGAAGTGTTCAATCTGGAATCGGTGGAAGTCATCAAGGGTGCGGACTCGGCCTATGCAGGCCGTGGTGGCGCCGGCGGCTCCATCAACCTGACCACCAAGAAGGCCAAGAACGAGAACTTCATCTCGGGCGACGTGGGCCTGGGCACCGACAACTATCTGCGCGGCACGCTGGACATCAACCGCAAGATCAACGAGACCACCGGCATTCGCCTGAACGCCATGGGCCACAGCGCCGACGTTCCCGGTCGCAACGGCCCCGACAACAAGCGCTGGGGCATTGCTCCCACCGTGACCTTCGGCATGGGCACCGCCACCGAAGTGACACTGGCCTGGCAGCATCTGCAGACAGACAACACGCCCGATGGCGGCGTGCCTTACCTGTACAGCAATGGCGCCATGGGCAAGCTGCCTGGCGGCAGCACAGTGCGCCCCACTTATGGCAATGACCGCGCCAACTGGTACGGCCTGCACAACCGTGACTTCGAGAAGGAAAAGAGCGATCTGTTCACCGCCTCGGTCACGCACAAGTTCACCGACACCAACAAGATCCGCAACAGCCTGCGCTACAGCAAGACCAAGCAGGACTATGTCTGGACCCAGCCTGACGACTCCAAGGGCAACGCCATCAATGGCTTTGTCTGGCGCCGTGGCAACGCACGTGTATCCGACACCACCACATTGCAGAACGTGACCGAATTCACCGGCAAGGAGCAGACTGGCTCCATCGGTCACACCTACGCTTTTGGCCTGGAGCTGTCCAAGGAAAAGGCAGATGTGCGCTCCGGCGCCATTCAAAGCGGCGGCAGCTGCACTGCGGTGTCTGACCCCTGGTGCACCACCTTGAGCAACCCCAGCGGTGCCAATGCGGTATGGGATATCCCTGTGACCCTGCCTGCACAGGCAACTGTCAACAAGATCGACACCGTGGCCCTGTACGGCTTTGACACGCTGAAGCTCAACGAGCAGTGGCTGGTGAATGCAGGCCTGCGCGTGGATCACTACAAGCTGAGCGCCTCCGGCCCCGCTGGCGGCCGCGCACCCAACAACTATCCGGCCTATGACCTGAGCCGCAGCGACACCCTTTTCAACTACCAGTTGGGCGTGGTCTACAAGCCAGCAGCCAATGGCAGCATCTATGCCAGCATCGGCACTTCTTCGCGCCCCGGCGGCTCGACTCTGGGCAATGGCAGCGAAGACCTGACCACTACCACCGCAGCGCTGGCTGACCTCAAGCCCGAGAAGACCAAGTCCATCGAGCTGGGCACCAAGTGGGATCTGCTCGACAAGCGCATGAACCTGACTGCAGCCGTCTTCCGCAACGAAGTGAGCAATGTCCGCATCTCCGACGCAACCGGCACCTATATGGGGGGCGACAAGGTTGTCAATGGTCTGGAGCTGGGCTTCACCGGCCAGATCCTGTCCAACCTGAGCGTGTTCGGCGGCTACACCTTCATGGACAGCGAGCAAAAGAACGCCGGCATCGGCGCTGTGGCCAATGGCCAGCCCTTCACCAACACACCCAAGCACAGCTTCAGCCTGTGGACCAGCTACAAGCCCATGTCCAAGCTCACCCTGGGCCTGGGAGTGACAGCACAGAGCAGCGTGAACGCCAGCTATGCCGTGGGCAGCGATGGCGGCATCGTGACCAAGGGTGCCTCCGGCTATGCCCGCTACGACGCGATGATGGCCTATCAGATCGACAAGAACCTGAGCTTCCAGCTGAACGTCTACAACCTGGGCAACAAGGTCTACTACACCGGCGTGCGCTCGCCCCACTACGCCAACATGGGCGCTGGCCGCTCGGCCGTGGCTTCGCTCAAGTTCATGTACTGATTCATGGACTCACAGGCGTCATGACAGTCTCGCCTGCGCTTGATATAGCGCAGTCTGGCTGAAAACCATGCCCTGAAGCCCCGCAAGCTCCTGATGCCAGCGGGGCTTTTTACATGCACACTTGCCTCTTTGCGAAGCCGGAATTTCTTTTTACAGCTTGTACCGACGCTTTAAAACCATAGCTAACTTCGCCTTTGCCTCAAGGATTTCAATGCAATAACAGCCTGAAACCCATACAAGACAAGCGCAAGCAGCTATGTTTATTAAAGCTCCAAAATTTCAACCGATTGAGCTACCCCAACCGCCATGCTGATCCGCATCCCCGCCCTGCTCACCCCCGAAGAAGTTCGCCACTGCCGCCTGGCACTGGAAGCGGCCGCCTGGCAGGACGGTCGCACCACGGCCGGCCATGTGGCGGCACAGGTCAAAAGCAATCTGCAACTGCCGCTGGACAGCCAGACCGGCCAGCAAATTGGCGATCTGCTGCTGGACCGGCTTGGCCGCAACCCGCTGTTCATGTCGGCAGCCCTGCCGTTCAAGGTCTTGCCGCCACGCTTTAACCGGTATGAAGGCGGTGACACCTACGGAAACCATATCGACAACGCTTTCTTCACCATTCCCGGCACGGCCATCAAGGTCAGAACCGATATTTCCACCACCGTCTTTTTCAGCGACCCCGAGGAGTACGAAGGCGGCGAGCTGGTTGTGGAGGACACGTTCGGCCAGCAAAGCGTCAAGCTTGCCGCAGGCGATGCCATCGTCTACCCCGGCACCAGCCTGCACCGCGTCAACCCCGTCACGCGTGGTACGCGTTATGCCTCGTTTTTCTGGACGCAAAGCCTGATCAAGTCCGCCGAGCAGCGCCGCCTGCTGTTTGACCTGGACCAGAGCATTCAGGGCCTCACCGCAGAGCAGCCCGAACACCCGCGCGTCGCGGCGCTGTCCGGCACCTATCACAATCTCTTGCGGATGTGGAGCGAAGCATAGCCCCCTGAGCGGCGTTGCCGCTTCCCTCCGAGGGGGACGACAGCCTTTGCTGCGGGGCGGCCCTTGCTGGCTGTCTCTTGCATGGGTTACGCCAGTTTTCATTGGCGCGCGACACACCTTGGATTTCGCTTTTTGAATGCACCTGCAATGAATTCCATACCTCTCAATACTCTTGGCATGCCGGTGCAGCCACCTTTGCAAAGCATCCCGGCCAGCATCAGCAATCTTGCCGACTACGCCCGGCTGGCACGCGAGCATATGGAAGCCCATGCCTGGGCACATATTGAAAGCGGCGCCGATCAAGGGTTGACGCTGGCGCACAACCGCCAGGCATTCGACCGCATCCGCCTCTGCCCCGAGCCGCTGGCCGACCTGTCTGGCGCGCATACGCGACAAAGCCTGCTTGGACAGAGCCTTGAATGGCCTGTGCTGCTGGCCCCCGTGGCCTATCAAAGGCTCGCCCACCCGGAAGGCGAGCTGGCGACCGCCCGGGCTGCCATGGCCATGCGCACAGGCATGGTGGCCAGCACCTTGTCCAGCTACTCGATGGAAGAGATTTCGCAGGCCGCTCAGGCAAGCCATCAGGAGCTGGGGCGCAGCGGCCCGCTATGGTTTCAGCTCTACCAGCAGCCATCGCGCGAGCACACGCTGCAGCTGACTCGCCGCGCCGAAGCGGCGGGTTATCAGGCCTTGGTCTGGACGGTAGACGCCCATATCAAGCGCTCCAGCTACCCACTGCCGCCCGGCGTGGAAGCCGTGAATCTTCGCGGCATGCCGCAGCAGCGCCAGAGCGGTGACCTGATGAGCGAGCACATTCTGTTTGGCACAGCGCTGGCTCAGACCACGCCCAGCTGGGACGATCTGGTCTGGCTGCGTGAGCAGACCCGGCTGCCGCTGATTGTCAAAGGCGTGCTCTCGGCCCAAGCCGCGACCAAAGTCGTTGAGCTGGGAGCGGATGCTGTCGTGGTTTCCAATCACGGTGGGCGTGTGCTGGATGGTGCGGTATCACCACTGGAAGTGCTGCCCGCCATTCGCGCCGCTCTACCCGTCTCGATCCCCGTGTTGATGGACAGCGGCGTGCGCCTGGGCACCGATGTGTTCAAAGCCATCGCCCTAGGGGCCAGCGCCGTCATGGTCGGCCGCCCACAGATGCATGCCCTGGCCACGGCCGGCATGCTGGGTGTGGCCCATATGCTGTATTTGCTGCGTGCCGAGCTGGAACTGGTCATGGCTCAGACCGGCTGCGCCCACTTGGAAAAGATCACCTCCGGGCGTTTAACCACCTGCTGAATGTGAGTAATTTGAGACCATGCGTTGCAAATGCGATGGATTCTCATTTATACTCCCGCTATCACATCAATAGCCAGCAACAACTGCCTGTAGCCATGATCGTTTGTGTATGCCGCCGGGTTTCGGATAGAGAGATCGCACGCCACGCGCATGCGGGTATGAGCTTTGACGAAATCCAGTTCGAGTTGGGAGTTGCCATGCAATGCGGGCGCTGCGAAGGCTGCGCGCGTGATGTAGTCGCCCAATGCAGTGCCAGCCATCCCATTGCGGCCATACACAACGAAGCCCATGCTTGCGCTCCGTCACAGACAGTTCAGCTTGCCACCAATATCCTGGAGAGCAAAGCATGGCCCACTTCTCAATTTTCTCAGCCCTCTTCGGCAGCCTGATTCTGGTGCTTGCCTGCACCTGGTGGATTCTGCATAAGTGAGGCCTTTGTAGCCACCCAGTTTCGATAACCAGCGCCTGCGTTTTCTGACCCTTCCAGCCCGCGCTGGTGCCTCTCCTGCCGCTCTTTTTATGTCCACACCTGATCGATTTGCACCTGCCAGTGGCAAAAGCCGCAACATGGCAGTTGCAGGTGCTGTAGTTGCAGTCCACGCTGCAGCTTTGTGGGCCATGCAACACGGCCTCGCCCAGCAAAAGCCACCCGAAGTGGTGATTCCCGCCAGCGTGATCGCCCAGTTTGTTGCCCCGCCAGCTCCCCCGGCACCGCCGGCACCCCCTCCTCCCAAGCCTCCGACTCCTGCACCGGCGCCCAAGCCGCAACCCAAGCAGCCCAAACCGGAAGTCAAAAAAGCCCCTCTGCCCAAGGCCATCAAGGATTCAGCGCCCGCGCCAGCTGCTCCGCAAGGCGTGCTGGAAGATAACGACAGCAAGCCGGACAAAAATCCGCCTGCGCCGCCCGCTCCCCCAGCCCCACCGGCTCCGCCTGCACCACCCGCACCTCCGGCTCCTCCCAAGATCGAGCAGCCTTCGAGCAATGCGGCCTATCTGAACAACCCTGCTCCCTCCTATCCCTCTGTGAGCAAGCGCATGGGCGAGCAGGGCAAGGTGCTGCTGCGCGTCTACATCAACGAGCAGGGGCAGCCCGAAAAAATCGAAATCAAGCAGTCCAGCGGTTTTGACCGCCTTGACGATGCAGCCATCAATACCGTGCGCCAGTGGAAGTTTGTTCCCGGAAAGCGCAACGGCGTGGCCGAACCCATGTGGCACATCGTGCCCATCAACTTTGTTCTCAAATAAATCTGCAGTTCTCAGGAGTACCCATGGAATCCCAATTCGGCATTGCCCACGTCTGGACACAGGGCGACTTCGTGACCAAGGCCGTGGCCATCATCTTGCTGGTCATGTCCGTAGCTTCGTGGCTGGTCATCATTCTCAAAGCGCTGGACATCGTGAAGTTCAAGAAGTACGCCACTGCGGCGCAAGACTTCTGGCACAGCCCCGACCTGGCTACGGGTCTGGAAAAACTGGGCAATGACAAGCAAAACCCCTTCCGCTTCATGGTGCTCGAAGGCCGTGAAGCTTCGGCCCACCACCGCAAGACCAGCGCCCACCTGCATGACACGCTGGACATCAGCGACTGGGTGACCCGCTGCCTGCGCAACGGCATCAACGAATTCACCGCCCGTCTGCAGTCCGGCCTGGCCATTCTGGCGTCCGTCGGCTCCACCGCTCCCTTCATCGGACTGTTTGGCACGGTCTGGGGCATCTATCACGCACTGGTCGCCATCGGCGTTTCGGGTCAATCCTCCATCGACAAGGTGGCTGGCCCCATCGGCGAAGCGCTAATCATGACCGCCCTGGGTCTGGCCGTCGCCATTCCAGCCGTGCTGGGCTACAACGCCCTGGTGCGCGGCAACAAGGGCATCCTGAATGCCTTGAACAGCTTCGCCCACGACGTGCACGCCTATTTCGTGACCGGCGCCCGTGTCTCTGTGGACGGCCAAGTTTCCGGCAATGTGCTGCCCCTGAAGAAAGGGGCCTAAGCCATGTCATTCGGAACCATGGACGATGGGGACAGCGATGAGGTGATGAACGAGATCAATATGACGCCTCTGGTGGACGTCATGCTGGTGCTGCTCATTATCTTCATCATCACCGTGCCCGTGATGAAGCACTCAGTCAACGTAGACCTGCCTCGCGCCACCAACCAGCCCGAGGACACCAAACCGGCCACAGTGCAGCTGGGGATTGCTGCAGACGGCAAATACTTCTGGGGTGAAAAGGAGGTCAGCGATGCAGAGCTGGAAGCCAACCTTCAAGCCGAGGCAGCCAAGGAGCCTCAGCCCGACCTGCATATTCGCGGCGACAAGGAAGTGCGCTATGAACGCGTGGCCCAGGCCATGGCAGCCGCCCAGCGCGCAGGAGTCAAAAAGATCGGCTTTGTGACCGACCCTGCGCAATAAGCTTCAGCGTATACAGACGCTTTCCTCAACGGCCCTTCCAGGGCCGTTTTTCATGAGAAAAATACACTCAATCAGGCTAAAGCCCTTATCCATATTGCGCTATACGCTATTAATTTAGAAGCAGCCCATGCCCGTACAACCTGCTCCTGCAACTGACCCAGGAGAAATAATTCACTGAATAAAACAAATGAGACTAAGTATCACTTGCAATTCAATTGAGAATTGTTATCATTACGAAAGTCTTTAATTTCAGGAATCACGGCATGTCCGCATCGCTTGCTGCGACTTCGCAGCCTCAGAACTCCAACAATGCCTCCGTTGCTGCCTCCTCTGCATCAGCAGCCATCATCCCCAATCAGGGGCTGGACAGCGCGCAGCTGCTCAATGGACAAAAGGCTGTGACCATTGTTCACAACGGCACACCTTATCGCCTGCAAGCCACCAAGCTGGGCAAGCTCATACTGACCAAATAAGCGCCGCGCACCATCACTTTCATACCGTTTCATCGTGGGGCGACACTCAGAGTGTCGATTCGCCAGCCACAGCCGTTGCAGTTCACCAGCCCGCTCTTGTGTTCGAGCCGCCAGTAGCCACGCGTTTTTTCTGCTTCATACTTGCCAGCTACTCCTCAAAACAAAACCCCTGCCGTTTGCACGAGCAGGGGTTTTGTTTTGAGGCCGCCGCACTAGGCGACGGCCAGTCAATCACAAGCCCAGAGCAGCAATGCCAGCCTTGGCCACTTGCGCATCTTCATTCGCCTTGACGCCAGACACACCCACAGCACCCAGCACCTGGCCGTCCTTGACGATGGCCACGCCACCTTCAAGCAACCCATCCACAAAAGGTGCGCTCAGGAATGCGGCACGGCCGTTGTTGATCATGTCTTCAAAGGCCTTGGTGTCCTTACGGCCCACAGCTGCAGAGCGAGCCTTGGCAGGCGCAATATGGGAAGAGATAGGCGCTGCACCATCCATGCGCTGCAGCAGCAACAGGTGTCCGCCATCATCCGCAATGGCGATGGTCACAGGCCAGTTGTTCTTCAGGGCTTCCGCTTCAGCAGCAGCAGCAATCGCTTTCACATCAGCCAGTTCAAGTTCGTGCTTGGTCTTCATACAGGTCAAAAGCTCCGTTGGATTATTCAATCTACCGAGCATATTCTGTACTGCATACGCAAAAGTGGCAGTCATACGCAAAACATTCCATCCAAAAACTGCCGCATTGCCACGGGGTATTGCAAAAGACTCTCGACACCCCCACCTAAAATGACAACGTTTCCACACACAATTCCTGAAGGAGGAATGGCTACATGAACGAACAAGTCACCACACTGGGCTCTGCGGGCTACGGTGTCTCGCAGCAAGAGCGCAACCGTGTCTTGCGCAATACCTACTGGCTGCTGGCACTCAGCCTGATCCCCACCGTGCTGGGCGCTTGGCTGGGCGTAGCCACTGGCATCACCCGCTCGCTGAGTGGCGGCATGGGCCTGATCGTATTCATGGCTGGAGCCTTCGGCTTCATGTATGCGATCCAGAAAACCAAGCACAGCGCCGCTGGCGTTCCTGTACTGCTGGCTTTCACCTTCTTCATGGGTCTGATGCTCTCGCGCATGATCGGCATGATCCTGGGCTTCTCCAACGGCACTCAGTTGATCATGACGGCCTTCGCTGGTACTGCCGGCGTGTTCTTCGTCATGGCGATGCTGGCCACCGTGATCAAGCGTGACCTGTCCGGCATGGGCAAGTTTCTGTTCGTTGGTGTGCTGGTTTTGCTGGTGGGCTCCATCATCAACATCTTTGTCGGCTCCACCGCCGGCATGATGGCCATCTCGATGGCAGCCATCGGCATCTTCTCTGCCTACATGCTGTACGACCTCAAGCAGATCATCGACGGCGGCGAGACCAACTACATCAGCGCCACGCTGTCGCTGTACCTGGACCTGTTCAACGTGTTCCAGAGCCTGCTGGCCCTGCTGGGCATCATGGGCGGCGAGCGCGACTAAGCCCTGTGCTAAAGCCACACTAAAAAGGAGCGCTCTATGCGCTCCTTTTTTATTTGCCTGTCTCACTAAACTTTCAGCCCAAAGCGCCGATAAACAGCCAAGATGAAGCCAAACCACCTTCCCCGTGCACTTGCGATTGCTCTGCTGCCTCTGGCACTGGCCGGCTGCAAGATTGAAGATATTCCAGGCTTGGGCCCAGATCCACGCACGATTGCACGCGAGTCGGAAGCCAAAGCCATCGGCGGCGGCTGCCGCCACGCGATGCGCGGCCTGGAGGACTGCTACACCCTCAACCCAAAAGCTCCCAAGGCCTTGGTGTTCGCTGGATGGAAAGACATGGACGAATACATGCGCTCCAACAAGATCGAGGGCGTGCCCTCCGTTCTGGGCCAGAGTGCTCCGGAAAAGCGCGCTCCAGAAGCCGATAGCAGCAGCGCCAGCCGCAATCGCAGCTAGACAAGCCTCAAGCTACAGACCCCAAGGCCGCAGCCACCCGTTGCGGCCTTTTTCTTTGTCTTGTCGCTCAGCAATACACGCTCAATCCTCAGGCTATTTATTGATAATGATTCTCAATTAAAATATTCTCCAGAACGTGCAAGATGCAGGAGACCATCTCTTCTGCTCTGCCCAGTTCTGGAGGGATATGCCGTGACCGCTGACGAAATTGAGCAACTGCGCCAGGAGCACCTGGCCCTGATGCTGAACTATTGCGAAGTTCAGCAGCGCTGCAGCGCCCAGATCCAGTCACTGACCAGGCAAGTCGAAGCACTGAGCCAGCAGCTGATTCGCAGCCGCGCCCAGTTGATTGCAAGTGACAGCGCTCTGGCATGGGAACGAGAGCTGCGCCAGACCCTGGTCATGCAGCAGCTGATCGCCTGGCAGACATCGACAGAGCTGGAGCCCGTTTCCTTGCTGCATCGCAGTGCGGAATTCGCAGGCACTCCAGACGATGATCATGAGCAACAGTTGCTGGAGCACAGCCTTCAGGCGGCAGACCTGGTGATCTGCCAGACCGGCTGCATCAGCGATGGCGCGTTCTGGCGCGTGCAGGACCACTGCAAACGCACAGGCAAGCCCTGCGTGCTGCTGGACGCCTCCAGCAACGCCCTGCATGTGGTGCAGATGCGCAGCGGCATGGAAGGTGAACCCGCCCAACCCGTACCGGACAAAGAGGAAATTGCATGATGAACAGCCATATCGAATCGCCCAGCCATGCCCAGACCCTGAGTCTGCGCGCCCAAACCGCACTGGGTTTGCTGATCTGCCTGGGCGGGCTGCTGGTACTGCTCTCCCGCTGGTGAAAGCTCTGCGCCACCGGCACATCAGGCACAAGACAGACACAAAAAAGCCCGGCATGAAAGCCGGGCTTGCTGCTTCAGTCTTCAGCGCTTCTCAATTCCAATCAGTCGCGCTCAAAAACAGCCATCGACTCCACGTGGGCCGTGTGCGGGAACATATTGACCACACCGGCTGCCACGCAGCGGTAGCCCGCTTGGTGCACCAGCAAACCGGCATCGCGTGCCAGCGTTGCTGGGTTGCAGCTCACATAAACAATGCGCTTGGGGAAGTTCCAGCTTTCCTGGCCTTCGGGCAGCGGCGGCAGCAGATCGGGCTGCTCTTCCGTCGCTACGCCGGTTTGCTTGCCACCGGTGCGAATCTGGTGGATATCGGCCATGGCCTTGGCCAGCGCAAACGCGCCTTCGCGGGGAGGGTCCACCAGCCACTTATCAGCATAGCCGTCGGCAATCAGCATGGCGGGCGTCATCTCAAACAGATTGCGCGCCACAAAGCTGGTGGGGGCCAGCTTGTCGTCATCACGGCGGCTAGCGTCATTGCTGGCGTAGTTCTCGTGCGAACGCTTGACCAGCGTTTCCGAGCCTTCAATGCCCAACACCTCACGCGCCATGGTGGCAATCGGCAGGGTGAAGTTGCCCAGACCGCAGAACCAGTCGATGACGCGCTCGTCCTTTTTCGCATCCAGCAGGCGCAGCGCGCGCGTGACCAGCACGCGGTTGATATGCGGATTGACCTGGGTGAAATCAGTCGGCTTGAACGGCATGGTGATGCCAAAGTCCGGCAAGCCATAGGACAGCTGCGTGCCGCCCTCTTCCATCAGGTGCACCGTATCCGGGCCCTTGGGCTGCAGCCACCACTGCACATCATGCTCGGCGGCAAAGTCACGCAGGCGCTGCTTGTCGCCCTCGCTCAGCGGCTCCAGATGGCGCAACACCAGCGCTGTCACATGGTCGCCGCAAGCCACTTCGATCTGCGGGCAGGTCTCGCGCGCATCCATGCTGGCGATCAGCGCGCGCATGGGCATCAGCATAGCGTCCACATGGGGAGGCAACACCTTGCAGGTTTCCATGTCGGCGATGTAGCGGCTCTTGCGCTCGTGAAAGCCCACCAGCGCCTTGCCCTTTTTGATCACATAGCGCACCGACAGGCGCGAGCGATAGCGGTAGCCCCAGGCCGGACCTTCGATGGGGCGCAGCAGGGTCTCAGGCTTGACCTTGCCCAGATGCCAGAGGTTGTCTTCCAGCACGCGCTGCTTGATGGCCACCTGGGCTGCCACATGCAGATGCTGCATCTTGCAGCCGCCGCAGGCGCCCACATGCAGGCCGAAATTGGGGCAACCAGGCATCACGCGCTGCGAGGATTCGCGGTGAATCTCGGTCAGCGTGCCCGCTTCCCAGTTGTTCTTTTTGCGATGGATATTGGCGCTGACGATTTCGCCAGTCAGTGCGCCGTCAATGAAGACGACCTTGCCATCAGGTTTGCGGGCCACGCCCTGAGCGTCCATGTCCATGGACAGCACTTCCAGCCAGCCCTCGGGCAGCGCCGGGGCATCAGGGGAGACTTCGGGCAGATTGTCGGGAATTTTGTTGTCGCGGGATTCACTCATGGTGCACCGATTGTCTCAGGCTGCCCCATACCCGAGAGCCGACCACGGCAAAAAGCAGTCACGCTGCCTGCAAGCCGCCCTAGAAAAATGAGTCAAAACAGCCTCAATCGCTTACCTAATAAGCGCTTTCAGCTACTGAATTAGAAGCGAGCATCTTCACGCAAGCGGCGTTCACGGCTGCTGCGTGCTTGAGCAACCTGAGCGCGCTCGGCAATCAAGTTGACCTCGGTCGCGCAGTTGTATTCGTCCAGGGAAAAAAACATGCGCGCCCCAGGCGAAAGCTGGGGCACCGTCAAGTGCAACGGCAACGACAGATCCACCGGAGCCACATTGGAGCGGTAAATCAGCTCGTTACTCGGCGTATAGACGAAGTAGCAGGCGGCAGAAGCTGCCTGAGCCAGAACGCAGGCCGACAGCACCAGTGCGGTACGCATTACAGATAAAGCGATCATGAAGTCTCCCTTCCCTTGAAGCAACTTGCTCCTATATCTGTCAGGCATTTTAGATGGGGTGTGCTGCCACTCATCGAAGACAGTTTTTTCAGAACTAGCAGAAAACCCATCAAATGCCTTACAGCACTCGTTTGTGAATGACGAGATTGACCTCCTCCAGGTTATTTCAAGCATTTCTTAATTAAGATTTCTCTATTGACAGAAATTTCAGAGCCAATCACACTCCGCAACATGCAACTGAGTCCCATCGCCGAACGTTTTGTACACCACTGGGGAGACATGGGGAACGCCTGGGGCGTGAACCGCACCGTGGCGCAAATCCATGCCCTGCTGTTCTTTCACGGACGCCCGCTCAATGCTGACGAAATTTGCGACACCCTGGGTGCAGCGCGCTCCAACGTCAGCACCAGCCTCAAGGAGCTGCTGAATTGGAACCTGATCCGTAGCAGCCGCAAAAGCGGTGACCGGCGAGAGTACTTCGAGACCTCGGCCGATGTGTGGGAGTTGCTTCGCACCATTGTGCGAGAGCGCAAGCAGCGCGAGTTCGACCCCACCAGCGCCATGCTGCGCGAGTTGATTTCCCAGCCCGAGTTTGAGCAGGAGACACCCGACACCCAGGACCGCGTACACGAGACATTGCGCCTGATGGAGTCCATGGGCCTATGGACCGATGAAATGCTGCGCCTGTCACCTTCCACACTCGACAAGATTCTGAGGCTTGGAGCCAGTGTCCAGCGGTTTGTCAGAGGCACTGAAAAAGATGGCAGCAAGGCCTGACCTCCATCCACTGTGATTTCTTTCTTGGCAGAAAAGTAGGTTTTTATGCGAGTTCTTATCTGCGGTGGTTCCGGCTTTCTAGGCAAGCACATCGTCAATGCCCTCGTTCAGTTGGGCCATGATCCTGTGGTACGCAGCCGCCACTCCAGCCCGTCGCTGGACTTTGGCAAATGCATCACGCCAGAGCCCTGGCTTGAGCATCTGCACAACATTGATGCCGTGATCAATGCCGTTGGAGCCTTGCGCGATCAGCCCGGCCAGAGCCTTCAAGCCCTGCACACGACAGCGCCAGTGGCCTTGTTCGACGCATGTGTGCAGGCAGGCATCAAGCGTGTGGTGCAAATATCAGCCCTGGGGGTAGACAAGAGCCAGACCCTGTATGCCTCCTCCAAGCGTGCTGCAGATGACTATTTGCTGGCCCTCGGTGCCGGCGGCCAGCTCAATCCCGTTGTGATGCGGCCCAGCATCATCTTTGGCAGCGGCGGCTCCAGCAGCCAGCTGTTTCTGCGACTTGCTGGCTTTCCTGTACTGGCCCTGCCTTCCATCATGCGTCGCACGCAGATTCAGCCCGTCGCCGTGCGCGATCTGGCCGAGGTCATCGCTCACATCACCACCTCCAGCTTGCCCACTGGCGTGATCGAGATCGGCGGCCCCGAACAAATCTCCATAGAGCGCTTTATCGCCAACCTGCGTACGCAGCTGGGACGCCAGCCAGCGACTGTGCGCTTACTGCCGGACTGGCTCAGCAAAGCCAGTGCCCGCCTGGGTGACAGCCTGCCCTGGATGCCATGGTGCAGCGAAGCCGCTTCTCTGCTGGAACAAGACAACATCACCAGCTCTCGGGCTCTGAAAGATCTGCTGGGACGATCGCCCACTCACATCTCAAGCATGCTGGCAACCCTTTCCAAAGAAGGGGGCCCTCATGCCTGAACCCGCCCTCAAACGCGCTGCAGCAACAGCCAAATCACAACACGCCAACAACCCTCAAACAGCCATCAGGCTCATGCATGTCAGCTTGATCGTGGTCTGGCTTGGCACCGCCCTCGTCAGCGCGCTGGATTATCTGGGACTGTCGGGCCTCAACCGGGAAGGCGCTCGCCTGCTCGCCAGCGGCGGCATTGCCGATACACGCTGGCAGGCTTTGCTCATCTGGTCCGGCCTGCTGGTCGACCTGCTCATAGGCCTGGCCTTGATACTGCGCCCCGGCCGCGCCAGCTATCTCACGGCTTTGCTGCTCATGTCTGCCATGACCGTGGTTGGCACTGCCTTGCAGCCCGCACTCTGGCTGCACCCTCTGGGGCCGCTGCTCAAAAACCTGCCAATTGCCGCCATGCTGTGGTTTTTGCTGCAGCACAGCCTCACTGACTCTGTGAAAGAAGCGCCATGAACATCTATTTACTGCGGCTTTGTTGCATAAATCGGCCATAGGCCAAGGCATCCCCAATCCCAAATAGATTTACGCAGCAGCGACTGTCTGGGGCGTGCCCAGAGCGGTAAATTGATTGAGGATTGAAGCTCGGATGTGCAGCTCGGTCACCTGGCGCTCAAACGTCCTGGCCATGACCTTCTCGCCGAGTCGCTTGAAGCAATTCATCTTGGTCTCCACCAGTGACCTTCGGTGGTAGCCGCTCCAGCGTTTCCAGATAGCCCGCCCCAACTGCCTACACGCCTTGACCGCTTCATTGCGGTGAGCAAATGCCAGCCCTTTGCGCAGCTTCGCTCCTTTGCGCGGCGGGATGATTGGAATGGCTCCCCGCAGGTAGCACGCCTTATGTACATCCTGCGTGTCGTACGCCCCATCACCGGTAAAGCTAGCTATCTCTTCATTGCTTGGAATTTGACCTAGCAGGTCTGCTGCCATGGGCGAGTCGCCCACTTCATTGGTTGTTACTGCGATGGCCCGAATCTGCAGTGTCTGGGCATCAATACCCAGATGCACCTTGCGCCACTGGCGGCGGCTCTCGGCACCGTGCTTTTTGGTTTTCCACTCACCTTCGCCCAAGAACTTGATGCCCGTGGAGTCGGCCAGCATGTGCAAGCCTTTGTCACTTGCACGGTAGCGCACCTGCACATCCAAGCTCTTTTGCCTGCGACACACCGTGCTGTAGTCGGGCACTGGCCAATGCAGGCCTGCCATACCCAATAGCGACTCAACCAGGCCCAGTGTCTGGCGCAAGGGCTGGCCAAACAAGCACTTGATGGTCAGGCAAAACTGGATGGCCGCATCTGAGAACTTCTGGCAACGACCACGCTTGCCCGTGGGCCGAGCTAGCCACTGCATATCCCTATCGAGCCAAATGGTCAGCTCACCTCGCGCCTTCAACGCTGCGTTGTAAGCCTTCCAGTTCGTTGTGCGGTACTTAACCCGACCCCAGCTCGTCTCTCTCATCTCCCGAGCCTACCTCAGCTGCGACCGGCATTTGTGCAACAACGCCATTTACTGCTCAAGATGACCCACATCCTCTCCAGCGTGCTGCTGGTGGGCACCGGGCTGGGGTCGGCGTTTTATATGTTCTTTGCCAACCGAAGCGACTCAGTGGCAGCACAGGCCGTGGTCAGCCGCCTTGTGGTTCGGGCTGACTGGTGGTTCACGACGCCCTGCATCTTTATCCAGCCCATTACCGGCATTGCCATGGCCTATATGGCGGGCTGGCCACTGACTACCCCGTGGCTGGCACTGTCGCTGGCTCTGTATGTACTGGCAGGCATTTGCTGGCTGCCCGTGGTGTGGTTGCAGATTCGCATGGCGGCCATGGCAGGCCATGCCCATCAACACAACCAAGCTCTGCCGGCCTTGTTCAGGCAATACCAGCTGCGCTGGGAGGCTCTGGGCTATCCCGCCTTTGCCGCCATGGCGGTCACTTACTACCTGATGGTGAACAAGCCGCAACTGTGGGGCTGAAGCACATGGCACAGATACACGCGACAGGGCCGAGCGCCTAGCCCGTCCAGCCTCTTGCGCAAGCCGCTCCTATCGTTCGGCCTAGAGCGGCAAGCGCGCATCGTCCTTGACTTCCTCCATCACCGCATAGGTTCTCGTCTCACGCACACCGGGCAGTTGCCACAGCACGCGCCCGGCAAAGTCACGGTAAGCAGCCATATCCGCCATGCGGGTCTTGAGCAGATAGTCAAATCCGCCGGCCACCATGTGGCATTCCATGATCGCCGGATAGGCCAGCACAGCCGCCTTGAATTCCTCAAACACATGGGGCGTGGTGCGGTCCAGCAGCACCTCGACAAACACCGTCATGCCCACGCCCAGCTTTTGCGGATTCAGGCGCGCCTCATAACCCAGGATATAGCCATCGCGTGTCAGCCTGGCAACGCGTGCCTGCACGGCCGTGGGAGACAGCGCCACCTGCTCTGCCAGACGCAGGTTGGAGATGCGTCCATCGACTTGCAAGATTGCCAGTATTTTTCGGTCAATCCTATCGATATCCACTTTTAAATCATCTGTCATTGGTGAATTTATCTTTTGAAGCCACAAAATATAGTGATTCATTTTTCAGCAGACCAGCAATGATTTCCCCTATGTAGACAGCTGCAGCCTGCTCGCTTGCAATGCAGCCATGAACCTGCTGAGGGCCGCGCACCTGCCCGCGTCCTGACTCTGCCATTGGGAACACCTTGCCATGCCGACTTTCACACCGCTGCCAGACTCCTCACGCCCCGCTCACGAGCTGCGGCGCGCCATCACTGCAGCCACTCGCATGGCCGAGCCCGATGCTGTGGCCCGCCTGCTGCCAGTAGCCACACTGCCGCCCGCCAAGGCAGCCCAAGTAGCTGCTCATGCCCAAGCGCTGATTGAGCAATTGAGAGCACAACCCGCCAGTGCGGGGCGGCAGGGGTTGGTGCAAGGCTTGCTGCAGGAGTTTTCACTGTCTTCAAGCGAAGGAGTGGCTCTGATGTGCCTGGCCGAGGCCTTGCTGCGCATTCCAGATGCCGCCACACGCGACGCACTGATCCGAGACAAGCTACGCGATGGCAACTGGCAGACCCACCTGGGCAAAAGCCCTTCACTGTTTGTCAATGCCGCAGCCTGGGGGCTGATGATGACCGGCAAGCTGGTTCATACGCCTGAAGAGTCGGGCCTGCGGGCCTCGCTCAAAAGCATCACAGCTCGGGGCGGCGAGCCACTGGTGCGCAAGGGCATGGACATGGCCATGCGCCTGATGGGTGAGCAATTCGTGATGGGCGAGAGCATTACCCAGGCGCTTGAGCGTGCCCGCACGCTCGAAGCCAAAGGCTTTCGCTACTCCTACGACATGCTGGGCGAGGCCGCCCTCACCGCTGCAGATGCCCAACGCTATCTCCAGTCTTACGTAGAGGCGATTCATGCCATAGGCAAGGTCGCTGGCGGCAAAAGCGTTTATGAAGCCCCTGGCATTTCCATCAAGCTCAGTGCACTGCACCCACGCTACAACCGCGCGCAGCGCCAGCGCGTCATGCAAGAGCTGCTGCCGCGTGTTTTGCAACTGTGCGAGCTGGCACGCAGCTACGGCATAGGCCTCAATATCGACGCCGAAGAAGCCGACCGGCTGGAGCTGTCGCTGGACCTGCTGGAGCCGCTGGCCCACGCCCCCAGTCTGACTGGCTGGAACGGTCTGGGCTTTGTGATCCAGGCCTATCAAAAACGCTGCCCCTACGTGATCGACTATCTGATCGACCTGGCCCGTCGCAGCGGACGCCGTCTGATGGTGCGCCTAGTCAAAGGCGCTTACTGGGACAGCGAAATCAAGCGCGCCCAGGTGGATGGTCTGGCCGACTACCCGGTCTACACCCGCAAACACCACACCGATGTGGCCTACATCGCCTGTGCACGCAAGCTGCTGGATGCGCCCGCTGCCATCTACCCGCAATTCGCCACCCACAATGCCCAGACCGTGGCCAGCATCGAATCACTGGCAAGCACGCATCCATACAGCGCAGGCAGCTATGAATTTCAATGCCTGCATGGCATGGGCGAGCCGCTGTACCGCCACATCGTTGAAGCCGATGACAAGGCCGCACGCCGCCCCTGCCGCATCTACGCCCCCGTGGGCACACACGAGACGCTGCTGGCTTATCTGGTGCGCCGCCTGCTGGAGAACGGTGCCAACTCCTCCTTTGTGCACCGCATTGCAGACCCTGGTTGGCCACTATCGGATTTGATAGCTGCTCCGGCAGAACTGGTCTTGCTTGAAGGTCAAAAAGACTCAAAATCCCCGCCCACAACCCTCATTGGTCTTCCTCACTCACGCATTGCATCACCACGTCAGTTGCTGGGGCCGCTACGCGTCAATTCCGCAGGAATCGATCTCAGCGATGAGCGTGCGCTCAACAGCTTGTCACAAACGCTGGAGCAAACCCGACCAGCCCATATTGCCGAAGGCGCGCACGCCATCCGGGCTTTGCAGACCACGGGCAGCGCCATCACCAATCCGGCCTGGCACCAAGAGCTGCTGGGCCATGTCTTTGATGCCACGCCCCTGCAGATCGGGCTGGCCTTGAAGGCCGCAGTACAAGCCCAGCCCGCGTGGAGTGCCTGCCCTGCAGAGCTGCGCGCCGGCCTGCTGGAGACAGCGGCCGACAACTATCAGGCCCACATGCTGCCATTGATGGCCCAGTTGATGCGCGAGGCCGGAAAGACGGCTGCCAACGCGGTCTCAGAGGTACGTGAGGCCATCGACTTTCTGCGCTACTACGCTGCACAGTTGCGCCTGCAGGCCGATGCAGGCCTGCTTGCCCCTGGCATAGGACCCATGGTCTGCATCAGCCCCTGGAACTTCCCGCTGGCCATCTTCACCGGCCAGGTCGCCGCTGCTCTAGCCGCTGGCAATACCGTCCTTGCCAAGCCTGCCGAGCAGACACCGCTGATCGCCCAGCAGGCCGTACGCCTGCTGCACCAGGCAGGCATCGCGCCCGAAGTGCTGCAACTGCTGCCAGGCCGTGGCGAAACCGTGGGCGCCACGCTGGTGGCCGACGCCCGCGTGGCCGGTGTACTGTTCACCGGCTCCACCGAAGTGGCCAGGCTGCTGAACCAGCAAACTTCCGCCAGACTGCGCCCTGACGGCCAGCCCGTGGTGCTGGTGGCCGAGACCGGCGGCCAGAACGCCATGGTTGTGGATTCTTCCGCTCTGGTCGAGCAGGCCGTACAGGACGTTGTCTCCTCGGCCTTTGACAGCGCGGGCCAGCGCTGCTCGGCCCTGCGCCTGCTGTGCGTGCAAAGCGATTGCGCCGACCGGCTGCTGACCATGCTGCACGGCGCCATGCAGGAGTTGCGCTGCGGCAACCCCGTCGAGCTGGCCACTGACATCGGCCCCGTAATCGACGCCGACGCCAAGGTCGGCATTGAAAAGCACATCGCCAGGCTCAGGTCCCAAGGCCTGCACATCCATCAATCTCCGCTGAGCGCAGAGGTCGCGGCACAAGGCCATTTTGTGGCACCCACGCTGATAGAGCTGCCCGACCTCAGGCTGCTCAAGCGTGAAGTCTTTGGCCCGGTGCTGCATGTGCTGCGTTACCAGCGCCAGGATCTGCCACGCCTGATGGAGGGCATCAATGCTCTGGGCTATGGCCTGACCATGGGCTTGCACACGCGCATTGACGAGACCGTGCAGCACATTGCCCGAGTTGCCCAGGTCGGCAACCTGTATATCAATCGCAATATGGTGGGGGCCGTGGTCGGCGTACAGCCTTTTGGCGGCGAAGGGCTGTCAGGCACTGGCCCCAAGGCTGGCGGACCACTGTATCTGCCACGCCTGCAACAGGCGGCCCACTCGCCACTCGATTTACTCGGCTTGGTGCTGCGGCAAGCCGGAGAATCTCAGCCCCCCGCTCCTCACTCCTCACCCACCGCTCTCGCCTGCGCCATGGCAACTACCGCCTTACAGCAGCTGGGTTTGTGGGCCAGACAGCATGACGAAGCGGCCATCAGTGAGCACTGCGAGCGCTTGCAATCCGCCCTGCCCGAGCTGTACGCCCAGCGCCTGCTGCCCGGCCCCACGGGTGAGCGCAACCTCTACCATCTCAGCGGCAAGCGCCGTTCACTGTGTGTGGCCCAAAGTCAGCACATGCTGCTGCTTCAGCTGGTATCAGCGCTGACCTGTGGATCCAAGGTACTGTGGCTCTGCGGGCCCTCCTGCCAGGCACTGCACCAGAGCCTTCCCTCCGAACTGCAGCGCCATGTGCAGCTGCTGCCGGAAGAGCTCAGCCTGGAAGAGATTGCCGAAACCGCAGCCATCCAGGCTGCCTTGCTGGAGTGTGACGATGCCGAGTTTCTGCAGTGGGCACAGGCTCTGGCACGCCGCCCCGGCCCCATCTTTGTGCCCGAGCGCTGCCACGCCGCACAGCCCTTGCGCCTGGAACGCCTGTGGCATGAGCGATCCCTCTCGCACAACACGGCTGCGGCCGGCGGCAATGCGGCCCTGATGATGCTGGACTGAGGACAAAGAGCTCACATAAAAGGAGAGGCTTCGGGAGGTGCACCACGTCTGCCTATTCAAAGTGTGAGCACGCTGCGCAGTCTGGGAAAGGCCAGGAGCCGCTTTCCCTACATTTCCCTCAATGCCTGCCCTCGGCTCAGCTCTCTGGCTGAGAGTGTCCGCATGGCTGACGCACTTCTGCTTCGCTCTCAGGAACCTTCCACAGCTGGCCACTGGCTTGCAAAGCCTCCGCCTCGTCCCATGCAGCCTCCCAGGCTACCAGCGGCTGGTGGGCATTCAGTGCCGCGGAGCTGAGCAAGCAGCGCTTCACCCAGGCCCATGTCTCCATCCATACATTGCGCATCGCCAACTCCTGTTCTTGATTCATAAGCCTCAAGCACCGACCACCTCTTCATGGCCAGGCTTTTCACCACAAAAATGAGAGCACCCCACGCTCACCCACAAAGGGTTTTCTTACTTTTTGGCATAAATCTGATCAAAGCTGCCGCCGTCGGCAAAGTGAGCCTTGTCTGCTGCCGCCCAGCCGCCAAAGGCCTTGTCGATAGTGAAGAGCTCCAGCTTGGGGAACTGCTGGGCAAACTCGGCCGCCACCTTGGCATCGGTCGGGCGGTAGAAGTTCTGGCCGGCAATGCGCTGGGCTTCTTCCGAGTACAGATACTTCAGATACGCCTCAGCCACAGTGCGCGTCCCGCGTTTGTCCACCACCTTGTCGACCACGGCCACGGAAGGCTCGGCAAGAATGGACAGCGAGGGCGCGATGATCTGGAACTTCTCGGAGCCGAACTCCTTGAGCGCCAGATAAGCCTCGTTCTCCCAGGCCAGCAGCACATCGCCCTGGTTGCGCTGCACAAAAGTCACTGTAGAGCCGCGCGCGCCGGTGTCCAGCACGGGAACGTTCTTGTAGAGCTTGGTGATGAAGTCCTTGGCACCGGCGTCGCCGCCGTATTTGCGCTTGGCAAATTCCCAGGCCGCCAGATAGTTCCAGCGCGCGCCACCCGAGGTCTTGGGGTTGGGCGTAATCACCTGCGCACCGGGCTTGACCAGATCGTCCCAGTCCTTGATGGCCTTGGGATTGCCCTTGCGCACCAAAAACACGATGGTCGAGCTGTAAGGCGCGCTGTTGTGCGGCAGGCGCTTTTGCCAGTCGGGCTTGACGCTGCCGTTCTTGACCAGCGCATCAATATCCCCAGCCAGCGCCAGCGTGGCCACATCAGCCTCGATGCCATCAATGATGGAGCGCGCCTGCTTGCCCGAGCCGCCGTGCGACTGCTTGATATTCACATCCTGGTTCTGTGTGACCTTCCAGTGCTTGGCAAAAGCCTGGTTGTAGTTCACATACAGCTCACGCGTGGGGTCGTAGGAAACGTTGAGCAGCTGTACCCCAGATTGGGCCAAGGCAGGCAATGTGGGCAGAGCCGAGAGGGTCAAGCCAGCGAGCAGACCGGCAGCCAGAGGAAACTTGATAAAGTTGCGACGATTTTTCATTGGACTGTGTTCTTGGAGTGAATGGTCAACGGGCTTCTCCCCCGTTGCTGTGCATTCTTGAACCACAGACTTAAAACTCAAACTACTAAGATTTCAGTTTGTTATTACCCAAACATCTGAGATCAACCAAGAGGACCCTACACATGGCACGTACCGTTCACTGCATCAAGCTTGGTCAAGACGCTGAAGGTCTGGATTTCCCTCCTGCACCCGGCGAACTGGGCAAGCGCATTTATGAAAGCGTGAGCAAGCAGGCCTGGGCCGACTGGCTCAAGCACCAGACCATGCTGATCAATGAAAACCGCCTGAACCTGGCCGACGCCCGCGCCCGCCAGTACCTGGCACGCCAGATGGAAAACCATTTCTTCGGCGGCGGCGCCGACGCGGCACAGGGCTATGTGCCCCCCAGCGCGGAATAAACCCTTCTGACCTGGATATAAAAAGCCCCGAGGCATTGCCTCGGGGCTTTTTGCTTTTGGAAGGTTTCCGAAAGCTCTACTTCGCGCCCATGCCAACAACAGTGTTCAAGCCCGACTCTAGAGCTCAGCTCTCACACTGGTCCTTGCGCTCGAAATCAGCGCCAAACCCCGCACAAACCCGAATACCCTTGTGAAACTGGCTAAAATCGCGCCCATCCTGCGGGAGAGCGGAGCCGAGCGACGGTTCCCGCCGAAGGCGCAAACTCCCATAATCGCTCAGGCAATAAGTACCGCAGGTGGGCCAGACAACGGCCCGGATATCGCCAACTGGAGAGCAGTCCGCAATCACCAATTTGCAGGACTCACCGAAGGGGCAAGCACGCCAGAGGCCTGGACTCACGTGCGCAACTCTCAGGTAAAAGGACAGCGGGAGAGGCAAACCAGACGCACTCCCGCCGATGTGAGTGGCTGGTCTATTTTCAAGAGCCTCCAACGCCGTCATGCTGCCTTCCGTATCTTTGCTGGACTCGTTCCAGACCTCCAATTTCACCGTCATGCTGGTCATCTATCTGGTGGCCATCACGGCAGAAGCCATGTCCGGCGCACTGGCTGCGGGCCGGCGCAATATGGACATTTTTGGCGTCGTCGTCATCGCCTTTGTCACCGCTTTGGGCGGCGGCACCATCCGCGATATGGTGCTGGGCCACTACCCGATTGGCTGGACGCAGCACCCCGAATATGTGTACCTGGTCATCAGCTTTGGCCTGCTGACCACGGTGATTGCGCGCCATATGGTCAAGCTCAAGCAGGTGTTTTTGCTGCTGGACGCCATGGGCCTGATTGCTTTTTCGCTGATCGGCTGCAACACCGCGCTGGAGCTGGGCTACCCCACCATCGTGGTCATCATGGCCGGCATGATTACCGGCATCAGCGGCGGCATCTTGCGCGATGTGCTGTGCAATCAGGTACCCGTGGTCTTCCGCCGCGAGTTGTATGCCAGCGTCTCGCTGTGCGTCTGCCTGATGTTCCTGGGCCTGCGCTATCTGGAGGTAAGCTCCAATATCAGCACCGTCGTGTGCTTCATGGGCGGCTTGGCCTTTCGTCTGGCGGCCATCCGTTTCAAATGGCGGCTGCCGGTGTTTTCTTACCAACAACGTTGGGAATAAACGGCTCCCCCTGTGGCGCTACGCGCCCTCCCCCTGAGGGGGACGACAGCCTCGGTGCGGGGCGGCCCTTCCTCGCTGTCTCTGGGTTGGGTTCGTGCCGGTTTTAGCGCGCGGCTACTTTTCTACTGTTTTTCTTTCTCATGTCTGAAGCCCTTGATCGCCTGCTGGAAGGTATGAACCCGAACGCCCAGCAGTGGCGCGTGCTGGAGACCGACTTTGCTTGCGGCCTGAGCTTTTTGCAGACCTGGGCCACATGGCGGGCCCGCGCTCAGCGCCCACGCATGCTGCATTTTGTGGCTTTGCTAAGCCACGTTCCCACCCAAGCTGAGTTGCAGCAAGCCCTGCCCGCCAGTGGTCCGCTACAACCGCTGGGCGAGCAGTTGGCTGCGCAATGGTGGGGGCTGCTGCCCGGCATTCACCGCCTGTCGTTTGAACAGGGCCAGGTGCTGCTGACGCTGTATGTGGGTGATACGCAAAACATGCTGCGCAGACAGCCGCCGCTGGCCGCAGATGGCATTTACATGAGCAATGCGGATGACGACGGCTGGAGCCCGGACGCCCTCAAGAATCTGGCGCGCCACTGCCGCCGTAGCACGCGACTAACAGCACCAACTACAAGCATTGCAGTCGTTGCAGCCACACTGCGCAAGCTGGGCTTTGAGCTGGAAGAAAGCGCGACCCAAATCACAGCTCTACAAGCCCGCTACAACCCAGCCTGGGAGCCACGCCATCGCAGCGATGGCCTGCCTGCCCCGGTCGATCAACCCAGCCACTGTCTCGTGCTGGGCGCAGGCCTTGCAGGAGCCGCAGCGGCGGCCAGTCTGGCCCGGCGCGGCTGGCAGGTCACGGTGCTGGACAAGGCCCCCGAGCCCGCCGCCGGTGCATCAGGCCTGCCTGCAGGACTGTTTTGCCCCCATATCTCGCCCGATGACAGTGTTTTATCGCGCTTATCCAGAAGCGGCGTGCGCACCACGCTACAAACATTGCAGCAACTGAGTAGCCATGCCAAGCTGCAAACAGGCCAGGACTGGGCCCCTGTGGGCGTGCTGGAGCATGATTTGAACGAGCCCGCCCACCTGCCGCAGCAATGGATGGATGCTGGCAGCACTGAACACCGCATGGGCCTGCAATGGAGCAGCCCCGCCAGCCCCGAGCATTTGTCCGCCGCCCATCTGCCACCCGATAGCCATGCCATCTGGCACGCGCAGGCGGGCTGGGTCAGGCCTGCGCAACTGGTGCGCGCCATGCTGCAGTCGCCGGGTATTCAGTGGCAGGGCAATGCCCATGCCGCCAAGCTGCAGCGTGACTCCAGCAACGGCACCGATATCGGCCAATGGCAGGTGCTGGACGATCAAGGCCAGGTGCTGGCCCAGGCCCCCATGCTGGTGCTGGCGCAGGGGCCGGACAGCAAGCCCCTGCTGCAAGCCAGCAGCCTGCCTGCGGGCGAGTGGGAGCTGCAAGCCATACGCGGCCAGGTCAGCCTGGCCGAGCATGATGCCGGGACGCAGGCTGCCATGCCGCCCTTCCCCGTCAACGGCCACGGCAATCTGGTGCCGGACTTTCCGGGCGCTGCGCCAGCTGATGCGCATCAGTGGATCATGGGCTCGACCTTCGAGCGCGATGTGACCGAGCTGCCGCCCACGCCTGCCGATCAGCAGGCCGCACATGCCAGCAATGGCGAAAAGCTGGCCGCGCTGCTGCCCGCGTGCAGACAGGCGCTGCAATCGTTTTTCGATGCGCCGCAACAGCCTGCCACCTGGGCTCGCGTGCGCTGCGCAGCCTATGACCGGTTGCCACTGACCGGGCCTGCGGGCCAGAGTGCAGCAGATCTGCCCGGCCTGTGGGTGCTGACGGGTTTGGGCTCGCGCGGACTGACGCTGTCCATGCTGTGCGGCGAATTGCTGGCCGCACGCCTGCACGGCGAGCCGCTGCCGCTGGATGCCAAGCTGGCGCAGGCGCTGGGTACGCAGCGGCTGTGGAGCCGTAGCGCAGCCTCAGCGCAATAAGAAGCTCTCAAAAAAATAGCAGATAGCGCTTATTGAGTAAGCGTTACCTGCCATTTTGGCTTGAATTTTTAAGCGTGTTTATTCGCTATCAACCGACGCCACGGTCACCAGTGGCTCCAGCTTGGTCGCCAGCACCTTGTCCAGCGTCTTGCCGTCCATGTCCACGACTTCAAAGCGCCAGTCTTCCCACTCCACCACATCGGCTTCCTTGGGCACGCGGCCCAGCAGCAGCATGATCATGCCGCTCAGCGTGTGATATCGGCCTCGCTCTTCCTCGGGCACGGAATGCAGAGTCAGGCAGTCCTTGAGTTCGGGCACGGGAATATGGCCATCCAGCAGCCAGCTGCCGTCTTCGCGCTGCACGGCCCAGCTCTCTTCGGGGTCATCGGGCAGGAATTCGCCGGTAATGGCTTCGATCAAATCCTGCAGCGTGACAATGCCCTGCACTTCGCCGTATTCATCGATCACAAACGCCATCTGCAAGTCAGAGGTGCGGAAGTTGTCCAGCAGCTCCATGCCCGTAATCGTCTCGGGCACATAGAGCGCGGCCTGCAAGGGCTGGTCCTTGAGCTTTTGCTCGCCCTTGTTGCGCACGGTCTGCGCCAGCCACTGGCGGGCATTGAGCACGCCCACGATATCGCCCATATCCCCCTTCACCACGGGATAGCGCGCATGGTTGGCCTGCTCCACACGGGCCAGATTGGCTTCCAGACTGTCATTGATATCGAGAAACACCACATCGCTGCGCGGCACCATCAGCGAGCCGATCTGGCGTTCATCCAGACGAAATACATTGCGCACCATGGTGTGCTCTTGCGCCTCGATCACGCCAGCGGTATGACCTTCGACCAAGATGGCCTGAATTTCCTCTTCAGTCACGACGCTGCCATTGCTTTCCTTGACGCCCATGAGCTTGAGCAAGCCGCGTGTCGATGCCGACAGCAGCCAGACAAAAGGCTTGGTCGCCAGCGCCAGGAAGTTGATGGGGCGTGAGATCAGTCGAGCCAAGGCCTCAGGGTTGGACTGTCCCAGACGTTTGGGGACCAGCTCACCCACCACGATAGAAAAGTAGGTGATCAACACCACCACCAGACCCGTGGAGACATAACCAGCCGTCTTGGCCTGCATGCCCGCCTGGGTGAACCACTGCGCCAATGGGCCAGCCAGGGCCGCTTCACCAACGATGCCGTTGAGCACGCCGATGGAGGTAATGCCGATCTGGATCGTAGAGAGAAATCGTGTTGGATCTTCTCCCAGTTTGATAGCAGCAACTGCGCCGCTATCGCCCTCATCCACCATTTTTTGCATGCGGCTCTTGCGGGCAGTGACCAGCGCGATCTCCGACATGGCAAACACGCCGTTCAGACAGATGAGAGCGAAAAGTATGGCTATTTCCATAGTCGGGCACCCGCTTTCAATCCAGGCGCCTCAATATTGAACAAGCCCCAATTCTAGGGAATGCCCAGCACAAGCCCACTCACCAAATGCAAGCGTCTCTCAAGGAGATTGAGAAAAACGCTTGTTTCGGCTCATTTTTCGCTTCACATATTCATTTAGATATATATGAACCACTAAATAATCGTTTGTTTTTATATAAAGCCTCTCTACAGTCCGCCTCAGCGATCCAAGTGCCATGCCTGCGCCGCAGGGCATCTGCTCCACGAAAGACCTGTAGACATGTACCAATACACCGATTTCGACAAAGCGTTCGTCAAGCAACGCGCCGACCAGTTCCGTGACCAGCTAGAGCGCTGGCAAGCCGGCAAGCTACCTGAAGACGACTTCCGCCCGCTGCGCCTGCAAAACGGCTGGTATGTGCAGCGCTATGCGCCCATGCTACGTGTGGCGGTGCCCTACGGCGAAATCAACTCCGCCCAGATTCGTGTGTTGGCCAAGGTGGCCCGTGAATACGACGAGCCTGAAGCCGCAGTCTTCCAGGCTGCGCTGGACGGCCAGGGCAAGATGGGCACGACCTATCTGCCCAAGAACTGCGCCCACTTCACCACCCGCACCAATGTGCAGTTCAACTGGATTCCGCTGGCCAAGGCCGCCGATGTGATGGACTTGCTGGCCACGGTGAACCTGCACGGCATTCAGACCAGCGGCAACTGCATTCGCAACACCACCACCGATGCGCTGGCCGGTATTGCACCTGACGAAATCGTTGATCCTCGCCCTTACGCGGAAATCCTGCGCCAGTGGACCACGCTGCACCCCGAGTTCGCTTTTCTGCCGCGCAAGTTCAAGATTGCCATCACCGGCGCCAAGGAAGACCGCGCCGCTACCGGCTGGCATGACGTGGGCCTGCACCTGCTCAAGAACGAGGCGGGCGAAGTCGGCTTCAAGGTTTTTGTGGGCGGCGGCATGGGCCGTACCCCGGTCATTGGCACCGTGATTCGTGAGTTCCTGCCCTGGAACCAGATCATGAATTACATCGAAGCCATCGTGCGCGTCTACAACGAGCTGGGCCGCCGCGACAACAAGTACAAGGCACGCATCAAGATTCTGGTCAAGGCCGAAGGCCAGGCCTATATCGATGCCGTGGAAGAGGAGTTCCGCCAGATCGTCGAAGTGGACGGCGGGCCCCACACCGTGCCTCAGGCCGAGTTTGACCGCGTGGCCGCCATGTTCAGCACGCCTGATCTTTCCAGCCACCCTGCAGTTTCGGCAGAGCAGGCCAATGCCGAATTGTTGCAGCAAGTCGCAGCCAAGCCCGCCTTCGCCCGCTGGGTGCAGCGCAATGTGCATGCTCATGCCAACCCCGCTCTGCGCGCCGTGACTCTGTCGTTCAAGCGCGTGGGCCAGGCCCCTGGCGATGCCACGGGCGAGCAGCTCGATGCACTGGCCGATCTGGTCGATGTGTTCTCCGCTGGCGAAGCCCGAGTGACCCATGATCAGAACGTGATGCTGCCCTGGGTGCATGCCAGCGAGCTGTATGCCCTGTGGCAAAAGGCGAAGGAGTTGGGTCTGGCCAGCACCAATGTAGCGCTGCTCACCGACATGATTGCCTGCCCCGGCGGCGACTTCTGCGCGCTGGCCAATGCCCGCAGCCTGCCGATTGCCGACGCCATCACCGCCCGCTACCAGGACCTGGACGAGCTGGACGACATTGGCGAGATTGATCTGCACATCAGCGGCTGCATCAACTCTTGCGGCCACCACCACAGCGGCCATATCGGCATTCTGGGCGTGGATAAGGACGGTAAGGAGTGGTACCAGGTCACGCTGGGCGGCTCGGACGGCTCCACGCTGTCGGGCAATGCAGTGGCAGGCAAGGTCATCGGCCCATCTTTTAGCGCCGCTGAAGTGCCCGATGTGATCGAGGCCGTGCTGACCACCTATCGCGACCTGCGCCAGCCCGGCGAGCACTTCATCGACGCCGTGCGCCGCATTGGCCTGGACCCCTTCAAGGAGGCGGGCAAGGCCGCGCGCCACCCTGTCGAAGCCGAAGAAGAAGCGCTGGCCTGAAATACAAGAACAAGACAGGAACAAGGACCGAGTCATGAAAATTCTGGCAAGCCACGAATACCAGGCCCCCAGCGAGAGCACCAGCAATGTGCTGGTACTGGCCAATGATGTGAATGCCCTCGAAGCGAATCTGGACGGCATCACCCAGGTGGACCTGCATTTCCCCAACTTCACCGATGGGCGCGCCTTCAGCCAGGCCTATCTGCTGCGCCGCCGCCTGAAGTTTGCGGGCGATATCCGCGCCACCGGCGACGTGCTGATCGACCAGCTGGTGCAGATGCAGCGCACGGGCTTTAGCTCTGCCGTGCTGCGCGAAGGCGTGGACGCCTCGGCTGCCCAGCGCCAGTTCGAGCGTTTTGGCGGCTACTACCAGGCCGACGCCGTGCACACCAAGCCCCATTTCGCTGAGGAGCAGGTATGAGCGCACTTGCCTCCGCCCCGACTTCTGCCCTGGATCTGGCGCATATCAATGCCGAGCTGGGACGCGACGCACAGGCGCTGGTGAACTGGGCCGTGGGCCTGGGCCAAGCCACCATCGTCACCACCAACTTCCGCCCGTTCGAAGCTGTGATCCTGCATATGGTCACACGCGCCAACCCCGACGTGGCCGTGGTGTGGATGGACAACGGCTACAACACGCCAGCCACCTACCAGTTTGCCGATGCTGTGACAAAGCAACTGGGCCTGAATCTGAAGATTTACCTGCCACTGCGCAGCCGCGCTCACCGCGAAGCCGTAGAAGGCGACACACCCGCGCTCCATGATGCGCGCCACGCCGCCTTCACCGAAGAGGTGAAGCTGGAGCCTTTTGCTCGCGCCCTGCGCGAGACCGCGCCCAAGGTCTGGTTCACCGCGCTGCGCGCCACCGACACCGCCGTGCGTGCCGCCATGGACCCCGTGAGCATCAACCCCGACGGGCTGATCAAGGTCGCGCCGCTGCTGCACTGGTCGTCCAAGGACTTGTACGAGTACTGCGAAAAGCACGGCCTGCCCAACAACTTTGACTACGTGGACCCCACCAAGGGCGAAGACAACCGCGAGTGTGGATTGCATATTTCACATTAACCCCCTGAGCCGCTGCGCGGCTTCCCCCTTTCTCGCTACGCGGAAGGGGGACGACAGCCTCGCTGCGAGACGGCTCTTGCTCGCTGTCCCTGAGTTTGGATAGCGCCGGTTTTGTAGGCCATTGATTTAAAAAGATAGCTGCTTGCGCAATACCAATAAGCGCTACAGCCCGATTTGATTGGACAAGCAATGAACGCCCGTGTGGATACTTCCGTGCTGAGCCAGCTCAGCAATCACCACCTTGATGCCCTGGAAGAAGAAACCATCTTCATCCTGCGCGAAGTGGCTGCCGCCTTTGAGCGCCCCGCCCTGCTGTTCTCCGGCGGCAAGGATTCGCTGGTGATGCTGCGCTGCGCCGAGAAGGCTTTTGGCGTGGGCCACATCCCCTATCCGCTCTTGATGATCGACACCGGCCACAACTTCCCCGAAGTGACCGATTTCCGCGATCTGCGTGCCAAGGAACTGGGTGCCGAGCTGATCGTGCGCAGCGTGGAAGACTCCATGGCACGTGGCACGGTGCGCCTGGCCCACGCCGAAGAGCCGCGCAATGCGCACCAGTCGGTCACGCTCTTGGAAGCGATTGAAGAATTCCGCTTTGACGCGCTGATTGGCGGTGCCCGCCGTGACGAGGAAAAAGCCCGCGCCAAGGAGCGCATCTTCAGCCACCGCGACAGTTTTGGCCAGTGGCAGCCCAAGGCCCAGCGCCCCGAGCTGTGGACGCTGTTCAACACCCGCATTGCCCCAGGCGAGCATTTCCGCGTCTTCCCCATCAGCAACTGGACCGAGCTGGATGTGTGGCAGTACATCGAGCGCGAACAGATCGCCCTGCCCAGCCTCTACTACAGCCACAAGCGTGACATCGTCGAGCGCAAAGGCCTGCTGGTGCCCGTCACTCCGCTGACACCGCCCAAAGATGGCGAGCAAGTTGTCGTTCGCGATGTGCGCTTTCGCACCCTGGGCGACATCACCTGCACCTGCCCCGTGGAAAGCACCGCCGCCACCGCTACTGACATCGTGATCGAGACCCTGGCCGCCGATGTGAGCGAACGCGGCGCGACGCGCATGGATGACAAGACCAGCGAGGCGTCGATGGAGAAACGTAAGAAAGACGGGTATTTCTAAAGGCTCCCCCTGAGCGGCTACGCCGCTTCCCCCTCTCTCGCTTCGCTGCGCTTGCGGGAAGGGGACGACGCCATTGCCGCGAGGCGGCTCTTGCTCGGCGTCTCTGGGTTGGGTTGTGCTTGATTGGCGCGCCATGGGCGTGCCTGAATCACTGAGACAAATGCGATGACTGAAACTATTAATTCCGTAGCTGCTGGCGCTTACCCATCAAGCGTTACAGGCCAATTTGATGCAAATTCTGATGCCGCTTCTGCGCTGCGCTTTATCACCTGCGGCTCGGTCGATGATGGCAAGTCCACACTGATTGGCCGTCTGCTGGTCGATACCCGCGCTGTGCTCCAAGATCAGCTGGCGGGCGTGACCAAGTCGGGCCAAAACGGGGACACCGTCGACCTGGCCCAGCTGACCGACGGCCTGGCTGCCGAGCGCGAGCAAGGCATCACGATTGATGTGGCCTACCGCTACTTCGCCACCGAGTCGCGCAAGTTCATCATCGGCGATGCGCCCGGTCATGAGCAGTACACCCGCAACATGGTCACCGCTGCATCCAGTGCCGATGCGGCCGTGGTACTGGTCGATGCCACCAAGCTGGACTGGCAAAACCCCGCGCTGGAGTTGCTGGCCCAGACCCGTCGCCACAGCCTGCTGGTGCATCTGCTGCGCGTGAATTCGCTGATTTTTGCGGTCAACAAGCTCGATGCCGTGGCCGACCCGGCCCTGGCTTTTGCCCATATCAGCGCCGCGCTGCAGAATTTCACGGCGACTGCTGGCATCCAGGTTGCCGCCACCGTGCCCGTGTCCGCTCTCAAGGGCTTTAACGTGGTCAACGCCACGGGCGACGGCTGGGCTGGTTACACGGGCCCCAGCCTGCTGCAACTGCTGGAACAACTGCCCAACACGCCCAGCGATGTGGATCAGGCTCTGGCTTTCCCCGTGCAATGGGTGGAGAAGTTCTCGTCGTCCGCCGACACCTCGCAAGGCCGCCGCGTGTTCTGGGGCCGCGTGGCCGCAGGCGCCGCGCAAGTGGGCACGCAGGTGCAGATTCTGCCCAGCGGCCAGCTGGCCACCGTAGCAGCCGTGATCGACCATGCACGCAAGCCCCAAAGCGTGAACGCAGGCCTTTCGGCCGGCATCACGCTGGACCGCGAGGTGGATGTCTCGCGTGGCGATTGGATTGTGGCGGCCCCCGTGCAAGCCCAGGTTGCTGAAGACGACTTTGATGCCCCGGCAGCCGTCAGCCCCTGGCCCGCACAGCGTGAAATCACCGCCACTGTGGCCTGGATGGATGACGAGCCACTGGTGCCCGGCCGCGTGTACTGGGCGCTGCACGGTCACCGCTGGGTCAAGGCCAAGGTACGCCGCGTGGGCCACCGTCTGAACATCAACACACTGGCTCAAGAAGAAGCTCAGCAGCTCGAAGCCAACGCCATCGGTCAGGTAGAGCTGCAATTGCAGGAAGCGATTCCCGCAGCGCCTTTTACCCAGGCTCGCCAGCTGGGATCGTTGATCCTGGTTGATACCGCCAGCAACGCCACGGCAGGTGCGGTACTGGTGCAATAAGAGCAGCTAACACCGCCCTTGATACGTCGTTGCTTCGCCTTGTCGTACGTTTTACTGCCTGCGGCTTCGCGCCTCGTCTCAATCGCAAACCTTCGGTTTGCTGGGCGGTGTTAACTGCTCTACAGAGTGCATCGGAAGCGGCCGCAGAGGCCGATCTGGGCATCAAACCAGATCGCTCTGCGGCCTTATACGTGCCGGGTTCTGGCACTGTTCAGGAAAAAACCTAAAATCACGGGGTTTTACCAATCCCCATCCAGAAGAAGAATCACCATGACTCACGTCGTCACCGAAAACTGCATCAAGTGCAAATACACCGATTGCGTGGATGTTTGCCCCGTGGACTGCTTCCGCGAAGGCCCAAACTTCCTGGTGATCGATCCCGACGAGTGCATTGACTGCGCCGTCTGCATCCCCGAGTGCCCTGCCAACGCCATCTTTGCCGAAGAAGATGTGCCCGCCGATCAGCTGGCCTTCATCAAGCTCAACGTCGATCTGTCCCAGCTCAAGAGCTGGAAGAGCATCACCAAGCGCAAGGCTTCTCTGCCTGACGCCGATGACTGGAATGGCAAGCCAAACAAAGTGGACTTGCTCGAGCGTTGATGCTCTGAAACGGCGGACTGAGCTACGCTTGGCTGCATGAGCCAACCTGACGCACTGTCCTCCGCTTCCCCTCTCTCACAACCCGCCGTAGATACCGACGCCCTCATCATTGGCGCAGGTCCGGCGGGTTTGTTTCAGGCCTTCCAGCTAGGCCTGCAAGGCATTCAGGCCCATCTGGTTGATGCCCTGCCCCATATCGGCGGTCAGTGCAGCCAGCTCTACGCCCACAAGCCCATCTACGACATTCCCGGCATTCCGGTCTGCACAGGCCTGGAGCTGGTGCAACTGTTGGACAAACAGATTGCACCCATGGCCGTGCCTCGCCACCTGTCTCAGCAGGTGCAATCGCTGGAACCCATGCCCGATGGCCGCTGGCAGTTGGACACCACGGCTGGCACAGTGTTTCATGCCCGTACCGTCTTTATTGCTGCGGGTGTGGGGGCTTTTGTGCCCAAAGCATTGAAAGCTACAGGCGTGAATGCCTTGGCTGAGGGACAGCTTTTCTATCACCCCAGTCAGCTGGATATGGTGCAAGGCCGCACTGCACTGGTCTATGGCGGCGATGAAGAAGCCGTGAATGCGGCGCTGCAGTGCGCAGTCCAAGATGAAGCCAAGGCCAGCAAAACCTATCTGATGCACCGCCGCGATGCCTTCAATGCCGAGCCAGCACAGCTCGAAAAGCTGCAGCAACTGCGGGACAGTGGTGCTATCGAGGTGGTGATCGGGCAGATCACCGAGGTACAGCACGAGGGCGGCCTGCTCAAAGCGGTGCAGAGGATGGATGGCGAGGGCAATGAGCACCCTCTGGCCACCGACCTATTGCTGGTCTATCAAGGCATTTCCCCGCGCCTTGGCCCTTTGAGCGACTGGGGCCTTGCGCTGGAGCGCAAGCAACTGGTGGTGGACCCTGCCACGCTGGCCACCAGCGCCGCAGGCATTTACGCGATTGGCGACATCGTGAACTACCCCGGCAAAAAACGCCTGATTCTGTGCGGCTTTCACGAAGCAACTATGGCCGCCTTTGCCGCAGCGGAGTATCTGCAAGGCAGCAAACCGCTGCTGGAATACACCACCACCAGTGCACGCCTGCATGCGATTCTGGGCGTATCGCACTGAAGGTAGCTTCACTTGAGCGGAGCAACCTTGATGCCTTGCTCAAACCACCAAGTGGATAAAAAAAAGCCGCTACTCCTTTCATAAGGAATAGCGGCATCAATCACGACGGGGCCAAGCCCCACCGCGCGCACTTTGTTCTCGGCTCAATGACCGTGTGCAGCCTTTACCGGAATGATGGGCACTTCCTTGCCCTCCTTGTCGTAGACCTTGCCACCTTCAACACGATCACCATCAGCCAGGGCTTCCAGCACATGCTGGCTCAGGGCTCGGCCATAGCCCGCTTCAAAGACGGAAGGCTGATCAGAGTTGCCTTGCTTGAAATGGTTGTACAGCAGGTTCAAAGTCACAGCCACCAAGGCTGTAGCGCTGATGCCGGAGTGGAAGATCGTGGCGAACCATTCGGGAAACTGATCGTAGAACTTGGGAGCCACCACTGGCAACAGACCTGCGCTCACCGAAGTCGCCACGATGATCAGATTCATATTGTTGTTGTACTCCACCTTGGCCAGAGTACGAATACCGCTGGCAGCCACGGTACCAAACAACACCAGACCAGCACCGCCCAGCACCGAGGGAGGCACGCAGGCAACGATACGGCCCATCACGGGAAGCACGCCAAACACGATCAGGATCAAACCAGAGAAAGCCACCACATAGCGGCTCTTGATACCGGTCACTGCGACCAATCCCACGTTCTGCGCAAACGCGCTCTGTGTGAAACCACCAAAGATAGGTGCCACGATGCTGGACAGCATGTCGGCACGCAGGCCATCACCCAGGCGGCGGCCATCCACCGGGCTATCCACGATTTCACCCACGGCCAGTACATCGGCCGAGGTTTCCACCAGAATCACCAGGATCACGATGAACATGGAAATGGTCGCGGCCATGTCAAAAGTGGGCCAGCCAAAGTGCAACGGAGTAGGTACAGCGAAGATGGGCCCACTGAACACTTGGGAAAAATCTGCCTTGCCAATGAACACCGCAGTCACGGTGCCCACCACAATTGCCACCAGAATCGAGAGGCGCGACAGCATGGCATTGCCTAGCTTGCTGAACAGCAACACCATAAACAGCGACAAGCCCGCCAGACCGATATTTCCCACGCTGCCATAGTCCGCAGCCTTGGCGTTGCCACCCATGGCCCAATGTGCAGCCACAGGCATCAGCGACATGCCAATCACCGTAATCACGCAGCCATTGACTAACGGGGGGAAAAATTTGGTGATGCGCGAGAAAACTGGCGCAATGATCAGCCCCAGGATGGATGAGTACATCACTGCCCCCAAGACTCCGGGCATGCCTCCACCGGTATGCAAGATGCTGACCATGGTGGCAACACCTGCAAAAGAGACCCCCTGCACCAAAGGCAGACGACAGCCAAAGAAGGGAATGCCCAGAGTCTGCAACAGCGTGGCGACTCCTCCCATGAACAGACAGGCTGTCACCAACAGTCCCGCATCGGCGGCCGACATGCCTGCCGCCTCAGCAACGATCAGAGGCACCGCGACGATGCCGCCGTACATGGTCAATACATGCTGCAAGCCATACATGAGGTTGGCTGTAACGCCAAGATTTTCATCTTCGGGGCGCATGACGGCCGCATCCCTTGATGCTCCGGTCTGATCGTTCATCTTTGTCTCCTAAATTACCTACTCACCAAGGCTCTAGAGGCCTTTCGCTCTGTCCGGTCGACTCACTGTCGCTCTTAGGTTGTGATCGTTCCCGACCACTGCTATTGCACTGTCTTGTGCTACAGCCAGCCTTCAACCTCCTTGGATTGCATGAGATCCGCCAGACGGTCTACTCCATTACGCAATCAAGGCCATATCCGGTAGAGCATGAACTGAGACTGTACGTTGCCAGGATACTAAAATTGTCTACAGTTTTGTATACAAAGTACTTACCAGAACCTTTCCAAAGCACTCAAACACATTCACAAACGGGGTATCACGCACTGAGATAGGCATACACGCACCAAAACAGTCGTGCTCGGCACAAAGGCGAAAGGCGTACAGACGCACGCCTTTCGCTCGTATCTTTTATTCATTAAAGAAAGAGGCCTGGAGTGTGCCCCCTTGACGTTTAGTCTTCCTCGGTCTGCGCAATCCCGGGAAACAGCACATCGGTAAATCCAAAACGACTGAAATCGCGCACCCTCATTGGATACAACTTGCCCCAGAGGTGGTCACACTCATGCTGCACCACTCTTGCATGAAAGCCATCGACTGTTCGATCTATCGGATCACCGTAGATATCAAAGCCGGTATAGCGCACCTTGCTCCAGCGCGGCACCATGGCTCGTAGCCCGGGAACAGACAGACACCCCTCCCAATCCAGCTGCTCTTCTTCACCGATAGGAGTGATAACAGGGTTGATCAGCACAGTGCGTGGCACTATCGGTGCATCCGGATATCGAGGATTGGGCTCACCCGAGCCAAACACGACCACCTGCAAATCTTCGCCAATCTGCGGAGCAGCCAGTCCAGCGCCATTGGCCACATGCATGGTGTCCAACAAATCTTTGAGCAGCAGATGCAGCACATCTGTATCAAACTCAGTCACCGGTTTGGCTACCCTCAGCAACCGGGGATCGCCCATCTTCAAAATAGTACGTACAGTCATACATCAATGTAGCGTGCAGCAACCACTTGGCAGCCCACTGTTCAATCATTCATGAGCATAGCTTTGCAGCAATTCCACGTGAACTCTGTGGCCTGCAGAGACTTCGAGAACAGAGAATTTGATGAAATTGTGATGAACTTCCTGAGAGTGCTTTTTTACACCCTATAATCTAGGTCTTCTTCCTCAATAGCTCAGTTGGTAGAGCGCCGGACTGTTAATCCGTAGGTCCCTGGTTCGAGCCCAGGTTGAGGAGCCAGAATTTAAAAGCCTTGCAATCGCTCAAGGCTTGTCAAACCGACACATTCCTCAATAGCTCAGTCGGTAGAGCGCCGGACTGTTAATCCGTAGGTCCCTGGTTCGAGCCCAGGTTGAGGAGCCAGAATTTAAAAGCCTTGCAATCGCTCAAGGCTTGTCAAACCGACATATTCCTCAATAGCTCAGTCGGTAGAGCGCCGGACTGTTAATCCGTAGGTCCCTGGTTCGAGCCCAGGTTGAGGAGCCAGAATTTAAAAGCCTTGCAATCGCTCAAGGCTTGTCAAACCGACACATTCCTCAATAGCTCAGTCGGTAGAGCGCCGGACTGTTAATCCGTAGGTCCCTGGTTCGAGCCCAGGTTGAGGAGCCAGAATTCAAAAAGCCTTGCAATCGCTCAAGGCTTGTCAAACCGACACATTCCTCAATAGCTCAGTCGGTAGAGCGCCGGACTGTTAATCCGTAGGTCCCTGGTTCGAGCCCAGGTTGAGGAGCCAAATGAAAGCCCATTTGTCATCGACATATGGGCTTTTTTCTTTGAATGATCAGGCTGCGCGCACAACTCCAACAGAGGCAGGAGCTACAGGAATATCCCCTGATGCCCTTGTGACTGAAGTTGCTACGCCCGAGTAGCGATGCTGTATTGAAGAAGCAGTGCACTCCCCCTGCTCCCAAGCTCTCAGCTCCATCTCTAACCGAGCAGCTCTTTCCACATACATCTGGGCAGAGGATTGGTAATGCTCTGCCGCAATTGAATGCTCCAGAGCTGCCATGCGAGCCTCTTGGAGATAGGCTCGCATTCTTCGAATATAGCGAGGCTCGGAACGGCCGAGGCCGAAAATCTTGCTCCAAACCATATCCCACCTCCTTCACCAATCACAGCGCAACTCTCAACCAACATTCAGTCAGCAGCGTTGTGGTCAGCGTACTCAATCCGCTGCAGGACACCTGTCCCTCAGCAAGAGTTTGCATCGTAGGAGACATCCCTCGCCAACTGCAATTAGATAGTTTTTTTCAAAAAATCCAACACCCCCTGCGCCACTCGTACGCCGGAGGACATACACGCAGTCAGCAAATACCCCCCTGTAGGCGCCTCCCAATCCAGCATCTCCCCTGCACAGAAAACACCCGGCAAAGCCACACACATCCCCCCATCATCCAACGCCTCAAGACGAACCCCCCCCGCTGTGCTGATCGCCTCGTCTATAGGTCGCGGCGCAATTGCCACCAGAGGCACGGCCTTGATCGTGGCAGCCAGCAGCTCCATATCAGACATCCCCTGCCTACCCAGCACCTCATAAAGCAAAGCAGCCTTGATTCCATCCAGCCCCAAGCGCCCCTTCAGGTGACTGCTAAGACTACGAGAGCCACGCGGGCGCATCACCTCTTGCCTGACATGCTGCGCATCCCACTGAGGCATCAGATCCAACTCAAACCGAGCTTGCCCCTGACGAGCAATACAGTCGCGCAGCATGGATGCGACTGCATAGATCAGACTCCCCTCCACACCCGTCTGAGTGGCAACAAATTCACCCTGCCGCTCAAAGCTGACACCTTGCTCATCTGAAAACCTCAAAGTCACCGACTTGAATGGCTGACCCGCAAAGCGCTGTGCGAACAACTCACTCCAGCCCTCTTCATCTCCCTGCAGTCCGCCCAGATCAAAGCCACAATTTGCAGCCTGCAGTGGCGCAACATCCACTCCTTTTTCTCGAAGCATCTCGAACCAGGCCCCATCCGACCCCAATCGCGCCCAGCTACCTCCACCTGTAGCCAGCACGAATGCCTTGCAGTTCAGCTTGACCCGCACGTTCTCCGCCTGAAAGCATGGCCTGCCATCCTCTGCCCACCCGACCCAACGGTGACGCATATGAAACTGCACCCCCTTCGATCTCATACGCGCCAACCAAGCCCGCAGCAAAGGCGCCGCCTTCATCCCCACCGGAAAAACCCGCCCAGATGAGCCTACAAATGTCTCAAACCCCAGATCTTTGGCCCAGGCACACAGCTCAATCGCACCCCATTTTTCCAACCAGGGACTCAAGTCTTCCGAGCGCGAGCCATACCGACCAACAAATGCAGAAAACCCCTCCGAATGGGTGAGGTTCAACCCCCCCTTACCTGCCATAAGAAATTTCCGAGCCGCAGAAGCTTTTGCCTCAAATACTCTTACCGACAATCCCGCACTTGCCAACTGCTCCGCAACCATCAGCCCTGCAGGCCCAGCGCCAACCACTGCCACATCGCAACTCAACTCAGAATCAACCATCAACGGCACCGAGACATTCATATATTCACCACTTCAATCACTCGGCCCACAACAGCCGCAAAAGGGTGCGCAGAATACCACCGCCCGCATTGCTTCAAGACTGCGAGCACTATTGCCGCAATAGCAGCAAACAACCACCCACTCAGTGTCAGGAGATGAGTTTCTGTCACAATCAAGTCACTCGACGATAAAGTCGCCGTCTCTTTTTTGATTCAAGAAAATCCAGGACTACAAATGGCTAGCGAACTGATCAAGCACATCACTGATGCAAGCTTTGAATCCGACGTACTGCAACCCGGCACAACCGTACTGGTAGATTACTGGGCTGAGTGGTGCGGCCCCTGCAAGATGATTGCCCCCATCTTGGATGATGTGGCAGAAGCCTACAAAGGCAAAGTGCAGATTGCCAAGATGAACGTGGATGAGAATCGCGAAATTCCCGCCAAGTTCGGCATTCGCGGAATCCCCACACTGATGCTCTTCAAGGATGGCCAACTGGCGGCCACCAAAGTTGGGGCACTGAACAAAACACAGCTGTCGGCATTCCTCGACCAGCACATCTAAAAAAATCACTCACAAGGCTCTTTCAGAGCCTTGTTTGCTTTTAGGGCTCACTCATTTATTAAAGTGACAAGCCCGGTAAAGCACAATGACATGTCTATTCACAAATAGCTTGCAAGCTTTTTCTCTTTTCCTGTCATAATGTACAGACCGCCGGCCACCGCATGGGACCGCGCTGGATTTTCTTCAGGCAAGCCTGCCCACTGTCACAGTGTTTCGTTAGGCTCTACGCCTCTCCCCCCTGGTTATTCTCACTCCACGCTTGGAGTCATTTCATGCACCTTAATGAACTCAAGGCACTGCACGTGTCTGAAGTCTTGAAGCAGGCCGAAGCGCTTGAGATCGAAAACGTCGGTCGCATGCGCAAGCAGGAACTGATGTTCGCCATCATCAAGAAGCGCGCAAAGGCCGGCGAACAAGTTTTCGCCGACGGCGTGCTCGAAATTCTGCCCGATGGCTTTGGCTTTCTGCGTAGCCCCGATACAAGCTACACGGCCAGCACCGACGACATCTATATCTCCCCCAGCCAGGTGCGCCGCTTCAATCTGCACACCGGCGACATGATCGAAGGTGAAGTGCGCATTCCCAAAGATGGAGAGCGCTACTTCGCACTGACCAAGCTCGACAAGGTCAACGGCAACCCGCCCGAGCAGAACAAGCACAAGGTGCTGTTTGAAAACCTGACCCCTTTGTTCCCCAAGGAACAAATGCGCCTAGAGCGCGACATCAAGGGCGAAGAAAACATCACCGGCCGCATCATCGACATCATCGCCCCCATTGGCCGCGGCCAGCGCGCGCTGATCGTGGCTCCGCCCAAGAGCGGCAAGACCATGATGATGCAAAGCATTGCCCACGCCATCACCGCCAACCAGCCCGATGTGCACCTGATGGTGCTGCTGGTGGATGAGCGCCCCGAAGAAGTGACGGAAATGCAGCGCTCGGTCAAGGGCGAAATCATTGCCTCCACTTTCGACGAGCCTGCCACCCGTCACGTACATGTGGCCGAAATGGTGATTGAACGTGCCAAGCGCCTTGTGGAGCTGGGCAAGGATGTGGTCATCCTGCTGGACTCCATCACCCGCCTGGCCCGCGCCTACAACAACGTCGTCCCTTCGTCAGGCAAGGTCCTGTCCGGCGGCGTGGACTCTAATGCCTTGCAGCGCCCCAAGCGCTTCTTCGGCGCAGCGCGCAATGTAGAAGAAGGCGGCTCTCTGACCATCATCGCCACGGCCCTGGTCGATACCGGCAGCCGCATGGACGAAGTGATCTTTGAAGAGTTCAAGGGCACAGGCAACAGCGAACTGCACCTGAACCGTCGCCTCTACGAAAAGCGCGTCTTCCCAGCCATTGAGCTCAACAAGAGTGGCACTCGCCGTGAAGAGCTGCTGCTGCCCCCCGAGATCCTGCAGAAGACCCGCATCCTGCGCCAGTTCATGTACAACATGGATGAGATTGAGTCCATGGAACTCATGATCAAGAATATGAAGGCCACCAAGAACAACGTGGAATTCTTCGACATGATGCGTCGCGGCGGATAATTTCCACACGGAGATTCCCAACGCAGACGAACAAAGCCCGCCAGGTTATAATGGTGGGCTTTTTCTATTGCGGCAAGTACGCTTGATTTACGACTGCTACAAAGGTTGTAGCAGGTCAGGCACGGCTACCGCACTTGACCAAAGGAAGATCATGAAAGAAGGCATTCACCCCGATTACCGCGAAGTTCTGTTCGTGGACATGTCCAACGGTTTCAAGTTCGTGACACGTTCTTGCGTTTCCACCAAGGAAACAGAAACTTTCGAAGGTAAAGAGTACCCTCTGTTCAAGCTGGATACCACTTCTGAATCGCACCCCTTCTACACCGGCACACAAAAGTCGGTGGACAACATGGGTGGCCGCGTGGAGAAGTTCCGCAACCGCTTCGGCAAGAAGTAATTTTTTACTCTCTCGCTCAAAAAGGCAGCCCGGGCAACCGTGCTGCCTTTTCTTTTTAAGAGCGCAAAACTTGCAATGCTCCTATCATCGGAGCAGAAAACGCTTGAGTACCAAGCACTTTCACTTGATCAGGCTCTGCAATTGCGCACTGCCACTACCGGATTGATTGTGTGAACCAGCCCACACCTGCCATCGTTGCCCAAAGCGCCGTACGCCGCCTGCCACGCTGGGCCTTGCTTTTGCTGTGCCTCGCTTATGTCGTTCCTGGCTTTGTCCTGCGCGGCCCCTGGCGCTCCAACGACATGGAAGCCTTTGGCTATATGCGCGAGCTGGCTCTAGGCAACACCAGCTGGCTGTCACCCACCTTATCCGGTCTCTCTCCTAGCATGGATGGCCTGCTGCCTTATTGGCTGGGAGCCATTTCCTTGCAAGCATTTGATGGTGTTTTTGGGCCGGAAATAGCGGTGCGCATTCCCTTCATCGCACTACTGGCTCTAACACTGGCCTCCACTTGGTGGGGAGCTTATTACTTGGCTCGCACCCCAGGAGCACAGCCCGTGGCTTTTGCCTTCGGCGGCGAGGCACAGTTGATTGACTACGCTCGAGCCATGGCAGATGCCGCCTTGCTCGCCCTGGTTGCCTGCCTGGGCTTGGCCCAGGCCTCACATGAAACCACCAGCTATTCGACTCAACTAGGCTCCACAGCCTTGCTGTTTTTTGCGGCTGCTGCCATGGCCTACCACCCCAACAAGTCAGCCGCAGCCCTCATTTTCGGCATGCTGGGGCTGAGTTTGAGTGGCGCTCCCACCATGGCCATATTGTTTGGCCTGGGCGGCAGCCTGATTGCCTTCACCCAACGCAGCTGGGGTGACAGCCTGGGTCGCAACCATCGGCAGGCAAGACTTTGGGCCGCAGCCTGGCTTGCCGCGACAGTTCTCGCCGCAAGTCTGACCACAGCATTGCACCAATGGGTTTGGCATCTGGTCGACTCTCTCAAGGACTTCGACGGCCTGCTGCAGCTGCTATTGTGGTTTTGCTGGCCAGCATGGCCTTTGACTCTATGGACCCTATGGGTCTGGCGCCGCCAGATTGCCCAGCCCAGCCATAACCCCCACCTATCGATTGCACTTCTCTTTTTCTTGGTGCCCTTGGCAGCCTGCCTCAGCAGCTCGCCTGCAGACCGTGCCCTCTTGCTGGGGCTGCCTGCCATCGCCACCCTGGCCGCTTTTGCCTTACCCACCTTCAAGCGCAGTATCAGTGCACTGATTGACTGGTTTACCCTGCTGTTCTTCACCATATCGGCCGTTGCGATGTGGGTAGTCTGGCTGGCATTTCAAACCGGATTTCCGCCCAAGATTGCCGCCAACATTGAACGACTTGCCCCTCAGTTCGAAGCAAGCATCTCTTGGCCAATCATCCTGGTCGCCCTAGCCGCCACAGCGGGCTGGTTTGCACTGGTGGTCTGGCGCACATCACGCAATCGTGCGGCCATCTGGAAAAGCCTGGTCCTGCCAGCAGGTGGAGCCACCCTCAGCTGGGTTCTGCTTTCTACCCTCTGGATGGAGCCATTGGATCATGCCCGCAGTTATGAATTTCAAATGACCCAGCTGGCCGAGCAACTCGAACAAAATGGCGCTACCAGCTGTGTACTGACTTATGGCTTGGGACGCTCACAAATTGCCGCTGTCCGTTACTACACGCCTGTTGACACGGCCTTGCTGCGCCGCAGCCAGCCTGATTCATGCGACTGGGCTTTGGTGGATGCAGACCGCTGGGCAGGCGATCACAACCGAAGATTACGCCAGGGCTGGCTTGAGGTCAGTCGCATCACACGCCTTTCTGGGCGCAAGGAAGTACTGATCCTGCTCAAACGCTCAAACTTGTCAGCTCCCCAATGAAGTCGGAGTTGCAATACATAGGCCGCCACGCAGGAACCGTTTTGGCGGGGCAGCTGGCGGTCATGGCCTTTGGCACTACGGACACCATTGTTGCCAGCCGCTATTCCGATGATGCTGTGGCCGCTCTCTCCGTAGGGTCGGCCATTTTTGTCAGCGTCTATGCCTCTTTGATGGGGATTTTCCAGGCCTTGCTCCCCCTCTGGTCTGAGCAGCGCGGCGCAGGTCACCCTTTGGAGATAGGGCGTTCGCTGCGCCAGTCCATGTACCTCTGTGCACTGGCCTGCCTTTTGGGGATGAGCGTGTTGCTTATGCCCGATGCGCTGCTTCACTGGACCAAGGTCCCTGAGGCACTGCAGCTGGAAGTCAAGCGCTACCTGGCTGTCCTCGCATGGGGCTTGCCACCAGCACTACTGTTTCGGATCTACAGCGCCCTCAATCAAGCTCTAGGCTATCCAAAACTGGTCACATGGCTACAGCTCATCTCGCTGCTGCTCAAAACTCCTCTATCTATTTGGTTCACTTTTGGCGGACTGGGCCTCGCGCCCATGGGCGCCGTGGGCTGCGCACTCGCAACCATTGGGGTCAACTACACCATGTTTGCCGTCGCCCTATGGCTGACGCGTACCCAAAGCCTCTATGTGCCGCTTGCTCTATGGCAAAAGCTGGAGCCCCCAAACTGGCAGCAACTGAGGCACTTCTGCCGCTTGGGGATTCCTGCTGGACTGGCCATTCTGGTGGAGGTCACGTCCTTCACTCTTATGGCTCTCTATATTGCGCGGCAAGGCTCACTCGCATCTGCCAGCCACCAGATCGCCGCCAATTTGGCTGCGATCTGCTACATGATTCCCCTGTCTCTGGCCATTGCCACCAGCGCCCGTGTCAGCTTCTGGCGAGGTGCAGGCGACGAACTTCAGGCCAGAGATTTGATTCGACAGTGTTTTAGGCTTGCACTGCTTACAGGTATTTCCACAGCCGCTATTCTTTTAATAGCTCGCACCTGGATTGCCGATATTTACACCGACTCCCCCAAAGTCCTGGCCATGACTGCCTGGCTGCTGCTCTGCGTCTCGGCCTATCACGTAGCTGACTGTGTGCAGACCTACTGCATTTTTGTACTTCGCTGCTACCGTATTACCGTGGCGCCCTTGGTGATTTATTGCGTACTGCTGTGGGGCGGAGGCTTAGGCCTTGGCTACTGGCTGACCTACCAATGGAAAGCTCCTGCTGACTGGAAAGCATGGCAAGCCACGCCCATGCCATTGTGGATCTGCAGTGCAATGGCCTTGTTTGTTACCGCCATGGCCTTCAGCCGCATCCTGCACAAAGCCATACAGCAGCCCTCCTCGACGACTTAAGACCCTGCGCCTAGAGCAAGCATGACTGCCGTAGACAACAGCACTGCGCAGCAAAAGCAGTATGTCTTGGGAGCATTCTCAGCAAGCAAGCCTTAAGGGGCTACGATCTTGGCCGACGTATCACTCGCAGCTCTCACTCGACTGGGCGGGAAGGTCACAGCGAACTCAGATCCCTGACCCAATTCGCTGCTGATACTGAGTCTGGCACCGTGACGCTGAAGCACATGCTTGACGATGGCCAGTCCCAATCCCGTCCCACCTGTATCGCGTGACCGGCTGCGGTCAACGCGATAAAAACGCTCGGTCAGCCGTGACACATGCTTTTCGTCAATACCGGCCCCGGAGTCCTTGACCGCAAAACGTGCAGCCCCGTCAGGCAATAGCTCCCAGCGCACCTCGATCTGCCCTCCAGCAGGGGTATAGCGCATGGCATTGGCCAGCAAATTAGAGAACGCACTGTGAAGCTCTGCACTGGCTCCAGCCAGGTCACCAGCCTGGCGCAGTGACTGCTCATCCGGGAAGTTCAGCACATGGGGCTTGGCCTGCTTGCGCGTCAAGGCGACGGAGAGGCCTCTGGCCTCGTTCTCGCAACGCTGCAGCAACTGGGCCACAGACACCCAATCGTTATTGCTAGGCAGCGGGCTACCCTCCAGGCGCGACAAAGTCAGCAAGTCCTCCACCAGATGCTGCATGCGCTCAGCCTGCTGAGCCATCAGTTCCAGGTAGCGTTTGCGCTCATCCTCTTCGAGTGGCAAGTTCTGCAGCGTCTCGACAAACCCGGCCAACACAGTCAAGGGCGTGCGAATTTCATGAGAGACGTTGGCAACAAAGTCACGGCGCATGGCTTCAGCCTGCTCGAGTGCCGTCACATCACGGGCCAGAAGCAACTTGCGCCCCTCGCCATAGCCGTAGAGTTGAACCGATAGCTTGACCGGGCGCGATGGCGTACTTTCACGCCCTTGCATGACCAGATCGTGCGTGAAATCCTGGGTTGCAAAATAAGCGCTGAACTGAGGATCTCTCACCAGATTCCCAATGCTCTGCAGTACATCACGCTCCGCATCAAAGCCAAATTGCTTTGCCGATATCTGATTGCACCACTCTATGCGCCCCTGTGCATCCAGCAACACCACTCCATTGGGACTGGCTTGCAGCGCAGACAAAATATCGTTGAGTCGCTGATCTCCTTGCTGCACCTGCTGAACGCTTTGGCGAATCCAGCGACGCATGCGCACACCGGCCTCACTCCAGACACCCACCAGGTTCGGCACATCGCTCAGCTCCGATTGGCGCAGCCAACGCAGCAAGCGCGCTCCATTCCAGCTATCCACCAGCCACCAGATCCAGCCGCCTATCAGAGTCCCCACCAAGGCTGCCAGACACTGCTGCTGCACGCTCGAGCCCGGCGCAAGCAAATAGGTCCAGACCAGCCATACCAAAACAGCCGCAATCCCCTGAGAAGCCAGCAGTCGAAAACCACGCCACCCCATATTTGCTTTCCGTTGTAATTCGGGAAGGCCCGGCTAAACAGAGCCGGGCCAAGGTTTCAGGGAATAACGCGATCAGCCTATGGCCTGCGCGCTGAAGCGATAGCCGGCACCGCGTACCGTCTCGATCAAAACCGATGCAACGCCCAGCGACTCACGCAAGCGCTTGACATGGACGTCCACGGTCCGCTCCTCGATAAAAACGTGATCGCCCCAGACCTTGTCCAGCAACTGCGCTCTGCTGTGCACTCGTTCAGGATGCTTCATCAGATAGTTGAGCAGCTTGAATTCCGTAGGGCCAATCTTGATCAGATCACCCTGCCAGCTCACACGGTGGGCTGCAGCATCCAGCACCAGATCCCCGATGCTGACCTTGTCCTGCATCTGCTCTGGCGCACGGCGGCGCAGCACCGCACGGATACGGGCCAGCAACTCCTGCGTGGAAAACGGCTTGGTGATGTAGTCATCCGCACCGGCATCCAGGCCTGCTACTTTGTCCGGCTCATCACCGCGCGCTGTCAGCATGAGAATAGGCACGGCCTTGGTTCGGCTGTCGGCACGCCATTTACGCGCCAGCGACAGGCCACTGGCACCTGGCAGCATCCAGTCGAGCAAGATCACATCGGGCAGCACGGCATCAAGCTCGCGCTGCGCCGAAACACCGTCTTCCGCCCAGACGGGCTGGAAGCCGTTATGCCTCAAATTGACCGCGATCAACTCTGCAATCGCAGGTTCGTCCTCCACGATGAGGACCATGGGCATCTTCTTCATCCCTCGATAGCCTCCTGCTTACAGCACTGCAGATTCAATTTCAGCCATGGTCTGGTGGCGCACGTCCTTGCCCTCGACCAAGTAGATGATCAGCTCTGCCACGTTCTTGGAGTGGTCGCCGATGCGCTCAATTGCCTTGGCCAAGAATAGCAAGTCCAGGCTGGCAGAGATGGTGCGCGGATCTTCCATCATGTAGGTGATGAGCTTGCGCACAAAGCCGTCAAACTCTTCATCGATCAGATCGTCTTCGCGCAGGATAGCCACTGCGGCCTTGGTATCCAGGCGGGCAAAAGCATCCAGCGTCTTGCGCAGCAACTCGGAAGCCATTTGCGCCGCCACCCGCAGCTCGCTGCTAGGCAGCGAGCGGGCTGCACCGCTTTCGATAATGGACTTGACCATACGTGCCATCTTGCAGGACTCGTCGCCCATGCGCTCCAGGTTGGCAGTGGCCTTGGAGAAGGCAATCAGCAAACGCAGATCACGCGCCGTGGGCTGACGTCGCGCAATGATGGACGACAGTTCATGGTCGATCTCGACCTCCATGGCATTGACACGCTCCTCGGTGCTGATGACTTGCTCCACGGCTTCGGTGCTGAAGCTGGTCAAGGCATAGACCGCATTGCGAATCTGGGACTCCACCAGACCACCCAGCTCCATGACACGGGCCGAGACGCGGTTGAGTTCAGAGTCGAACTGTGTGGACAAATGTTTTTCTGTCATTTTGAAGTCCTTAGCCGAAGCGGCCTGTGATGTAGTCTTCCGTTTCCTTGCGTTCAGGCTTGAAGAACATTTTTTCTGTCTCGCCGAACTCCATCAGATCACCCAAGTACATATAGGCCGTGTAGTCACTGCAGCGCGCTGCCTGCTGCATGTTGTGCGTCACGATGACCACGGTGTAATCGTTCTTCAGCTCTGCAATCAGCTCTTCGATCTTGGAGGTCGAAATCGGGTCCAGCGCCGAGCAGGGCTCGTCCAGCAGCAGTACTTCAGGCTTGATGGCAATGCCGCGTGCAATGCACAGACGCTGCTGCTGACCACCAGACAGGCCAGAGCCGCTTTGCTGCAGCTTGTCCTTGACCTCATTCCACAGTGCCGCCTTGCGCAGCGCCCACTCCACGCGGTCATCCATATCGGAGGCGTTGAGGTTTTCAAACAGCTTCACGCCAAACGCGATGTTGTCGTAGATAGACATGGGAAACGGCGTGGGCTTCTGAAACACCATACCCACCTTGGCGCGAATCAGCGCCACATCCTGTTTGCTGGTCAGCAGGTTCTCGCCATCGAGCAGGATCTGTCCTTCGGCACGCTGCTCAGGGTACAGCTCAAACATGCGGTTGAAGGTACGCAGCAGCGTGGACTTGCCGCAGCCCGAGGGGCCGATGAAGGCCGTCACTTTTTTCTCGGGAATATCGAGATTGATGTTCTTCAGCGCATGAAACTTGCCGTAATAGAAGTTCAGGTCGCGCACAGCCAGCTTGGTGTTGGCAGAAACAGTGGTTGCAGTCATGGTCTTGAACTTTCAGATTACTTTTGGCGAGTGATGAAACGCGCCAGGATATTCAGACCCAGCACGGCCACTGTGATGAGGAACACACCGGCCCAGGCCAGTTGCTGCCAGTTCTCATACGGGCTCATCGCAAATTTGAAGATGGTGACTGGCAAGCTGGCCATGGGCTTGGTCATGTCCGCATTCCAGAACTGGTTGTTCAGCGCGGTAAACAGCAGCGGAGCGGTCTCGCCGGCAATCCGGGCCACGGCCAGCAGCACGCCGGTAATCACACCGGCACGGGCGGCACGCAGCGTCACCATGATGATGACCTTCCACTTGGGCGTGCCCAGCGCATAGGCCGCCTCACGCAAGCTGGAAGGCACCAGCACCAGCATGTTTTCCGTCGTGCGAATCACCACGGGAATGACGATCAGCGCCAACGCAATCACGCCGGCCATGCCGGAGAAGCTCTTGAAGCGCACCACCACTACGGTGTAGACAAACAGGCCGATCACGATGGAGGGCGCCGACAGCAAAATGTCGTTGACGAAGCGGGTGGTGGATGCCAGCCAGCCTTTTTTATCGTACTCGGCCAGATAGACGCCGGCCATGACGCCAATGGGCGTGCCCACAAAGGTGGCCAGCGCCACCATCATCAGCGAGCCCCAGATGGCGTTGGCAATGCCGCCCTCTTCGTTGGGCGGAGGTGTCATCTCGGAGAACAGAGCAAAGCTCAGACCACCCACACCCTGGCGAATGGTTTCCCACAGAATCCAGACCAGCCAGAACACACCAAACAACATGGCAGCCATCGACAGGGTCAGCGCAATCTGATTCAGGCGCTTGCGCTTATCGTAATTGGCCTGGCGCATAGCGGCCAGATCTGCGACATTGAGCATTTTGGAAGACGTAGAGGTCGGGCTCACGAGCGGGCTCCTTCATTCTTCTGCAGGCGGTTGAGCAGCAGCTTGGACAGGGCCAGCACCACAAAGGTGATGAAGAACAACACCAGACCCAGGTAGATCAGGGACGCCTGATGCAGGCCCTCACCCGCTTCCGCGAACTCGTTGGCCAGTGCCGAGGTAATGCTGTTCGCAGCTTCGAACACGGACAGGGAGTTGAGCTGGTTCATGTTGCCGATCACAAAGGTCACGGCCATGGTCTCGCCCAAAGCACGACCCAGACCCAGCATCACGCCGCCCAGCACACCCGTCTTGGTATAGGGCAGCACCACCTTCCAGACCACCTCCCAGGTAGTGGAGCCCAGGCCGTAGGCCGACTCCTTGAGCAGCGCTGGCGTGACTTCAAACACATCACGCATCACCGAGGCGATGAACGGAATCACCATGATGGCCAGGATGATGCCGGCCGACAAGATACCGATGCCCACCGGAGGGCCGGACACGAATGCCCCCAGGTAGGGCACTCCCGTCAGCAAATTCTGTAGCGGCTGCTGCACATAAGTGGCCAGAACCGGGCCGAAAACCATCAGACCCCACATGCCGTAAACAATGGAAGGAACCGCTGCCAGCAACTCGATGGCTGTGCCCAGGGGGCGCTTGAGCCAGGTGGGCGAGAGTTCCGTCAAAAACAGCGCAATACCGAAGCTCACCGGCACTGCAATAAGGAGCGCAATGGCCGATGTGGCCAGCGTGCCGTAAATCATGACCAAGCCGCCGTACTGATCCTGCACAGGATCCCAGACGCTGCTGGTCAAAAAGCCCAGACCATATTCAGAGATAGCGGGCCAGGCGCCGATGACCAGCGAGCCCATGATGGCCACCAGCAGCGCCAGCGTCAAAATCGCTGCGCTGCGAGCGAGGCCACCAAACAGACGATCCGCCATCCGGCCCGAGAGCATCGGTGCACGTGGCGGTGAGGGAGAGCGTCGCTTGGCGGCATCTGCGGGAGCTGCAGCCAGCGAACTGGAGGGCGACGTAGTGGACACGTGAGCGCCTTTATTCGCAAAGGGTTAAAACAAGCAGCGCAGATACCGTCCGGCACGGCATCCCGCTGCTCACCGAGTCAGGAAATTACTTGGCAACTGCCTTGCCAGAAGTGTCCTTGATGTCATCCCAGGACTTGAAGATGACATTCTTGACCGCGTCAGGCATGGGCACATAGTCCAGATCGGCCGCGGTCTTGTCGCCTTGCTTGTAAGCCCAGTCAAAGAACTTCAGCGACGTGGTAGCTTGGGCAGGCTTGTCCTGAGTCTTGTGCATCAGGATAAAGGTCGCCGAAGTGATGGGCCAGGCATTCTTGCCGGGCTGGTTGGTCAGGATCTGATAGAAGCTCTTGGCCCAGTCAGCGCCTGCGGCAGCAGCCTTGAAGCTCTCATCATCCGGAGAGACGTAAACGCCTTCCTTGTTCTGCAGCTGCGCGAAAGTCAGCTTGTTTTGCTTCACATAGGCGTACTCAACGTAGCCAATGGAGTTGGGCAGACGGCCCACGAAAGCAGCAACACCTTCGTTACCCTTGCCGCCGGCACCGGTGGGCCAGTTCACAGCCTTGCCCTCACCCACTTTCTCCTTCCACTCGGCGTTGACCTTGGAGAGGTAGTTGGTGAAGCCAAAAGTCGTGCCGGAGCCATCAGCGCGGCGCACGGGAGCGATGGTGGCGTCAGGCAGAGCCACGCCGGGGTTCAGAGCCGTGATGGCTGCGTCATTCCACTTGGTGATCTTGCCCAGGTAGATATCGCCCAGAACCTGGCCCGAGAGCTTGAGCTGACCGGGAGCCACGCCCTTGATGTTGACCACGGGCACAATGCCGCCGATCACGGTGGGGAACTGCACCAGGCCCTTCTTGGCCAGCTCTTCGTCCTTCAGAGGCTCGTCCGAGGCACCGAAGTCCACCGTTTTGGCATCGATTTGCTTGACGCCAGCGCTGGAGCCCACGGACTGGTAGTTAATCTTGACGCCGGTAGCCTTGTGGTAGTCGGCAGCCCACTTGGAATACAGAGGAGCCGGGAAGCTCGCACCAGCACCTGTAGCCTCTTGGCTTGCATGGGCAAAGCCACCTGCCGACAAAGCACCAGCCACCAGAACGTGAATCAAGGACAACTTCATGAAACGACCTCTTAGGGTTGAAAGATTCGATGGAGTGAACTTTAAAAACGTTTTATGACAGCGTTGTGACACACAAAATCAGCAGACACATTAAAGAAAAGGCTGCTCCACGCCGTCATTCCGATGACATATTCCACTCTCAAACTCTGCCTCCTGACTTCATACTCGGTTCCCGAGTAGAGACAGAAGACGCAACATTTGTGACAGGCTCCCAAAGGCAAGCCCCTATTGCGAAAGCGCTGTCACACTGCTGTTTTCCCATCAAAGCTTGTCAAAATTACACCTTTCAATACCTGACTTGATCGAGGTTGCAAGGCCTTCAAAATGAGCCCAGTGACAGCAGCTGTTGCATATTCGCAGCGCTGCACACGCATATTGACCCTCTCACGGGCTCGCTCATACCCGCTTACAAAACAACAACGCATGGATTGGCTCAGAAATGGCTCCTGAATCGCTGCTTGCCGCCGTAGACCTTGGCTCCAACAGTTTTCGCCTTGAAATTGGCCGCATAGGCTCGCATCAACGCATTGAGCGCGTGGAGTACCTCAAGGAAACCGTGCGCCAGGGCAACGGCCTGAACGCGCGCCATGAGCTCTCGCGCGAGGCCATGGAGCGCGGCTGGGAATGTCTGGCGCGCTTTGGCGAGCGCCTGAGGGGCTTTTCCTCAGCCCATGTGCGCGCCGTGGCAACACAAACCTTACGCGAGGCCTGCAATGCCGAGGAATTCATCCGCCGTGGCAGCGAGCTACTGGGCTTTCTCATCGAAGTCATTGCCGGCGAAGAAGAAGCCCGCCTGATCTACCGGGGCGTTTCCAGCTCGCTACCGCCCAGTCAGCAGCGCCGCCTGGTCATCGACATTGGCGGGCGCTCCACGGAAGTCATCATTGGCCAGCACAGCCAGGCGCTGCAGGTGGCATCGTTTCCGCTTGGCAGCGTTTCCTGGAGCACCCAGTTCTTCAGCGATGGCGCGCTGAGCAAAGCCAACTTCCAGGCCGCGATTACCGCCGCCAAGGCCTGCCTGGCGCAAGCGCAGTTCGCCTACCCGGGAACGGCCTGGGACTGCGCCTATGCCTCCTCAGGCACAGCCAACGCAGTGGCCGACGCCTTGACCGCCCTGGGCATGGCCGGACAAGTGATTACCCCCTCCAAGCTGCAACACCTCTATCAGCTGCTGCTCGAAATCGGTCACGTCGATCGCCTGCGCATGCCAGGCCTCAAGGAAGACCGCCGCCCCGTGGTGGCTGGCGGCATCAGCGTGATGATGGCCATGGTCGATCTGCTGGGCATTACCGAGCTGGAAGTCGCACAGGGTGCACTGCGCCAGGGCGTCCTGCACGATTTGCTCGACCACGAGCCTCCCGCTGACAAGGAGGCTGCAGAAATCAGCGCCCTGCAGCAAGACTTTGGCATCAATGTGGCCCACGCCCAGCGGGTGCAGCGCGTTGCCGCCCAGCTGTGGCAGCAGATACAGCCCGAGAACTCGCCCACCCTGAGCACACAGGCGCTGGACATTGCTGCCCAGTTGCATGAGATGGGCATGCGCGTGGCCTTGAACAATTACCACCGCCATGGCGCCTACATTGCCGAGCATTGCGGCATCGCCACCTGGCAGCCTGAGCTGCGCCAGCGCATCAGCCAGCTGGTGCTGGGCCACCAGGGAAAGCTGCGCAAGCTGGAAGACGCGATTGCCGAGCCGCAACTGGCCCTGGCGCTGATGGCTCTGCGCCTGGCCGTGCAGCTTTGCCACACCCGCCGCGACCCGGACATGAGCGGCATACAGCTCAAGCGCATGGGCGCCGAGTGCAAGCTCTCCACCCCCGCTGGCTGGATGCTGACCTATCCGCAGTCGGCACGTCTGCTAGAGGCAGAGGCAGCAGCCTGGAGCAAAACAGACTGGAGCCTCAAGCTGCAGCTGCGCTGAGTTGCGCGCACCTCGGTGCCCTCAAAAAAGCCAAAGGGACTGCATTTGCAGTCCCTTTTTCATGTGCAGCCAGAAGGCTCAATCGGCAGTATGGTGCGCCCATTTTCAAAAACCATAGCTGTAAGCGATTTTCAATCAATGATTTCAGATGTAAATACAGCTGAAATCGTTGATGAATCTGCGCTAACAGCTCATATTTTCAATATATCTGTCAGGCGTTTTTACCGCCATAGCGCAGCATCAGGGCCTGCTGTGCCCCCTTGCCCTCCAGAGGCCGCACCGGCTTTTGGTACTCGCCAGAAGCTCCAAGCATCCAGGCATTGCGGTCGTCCCCCAGATAAGCGACCAGGCACTCATCAATCACGCGCTGGCGCAGCTTTTTGTCCACGACCGGCCAGGCCAGCTCCACGCGGCTGAGCATGTTGCGGTTCATCCAGTCGGCGCTGGACAGCAGCAGCTCTTCCTCCTGACCCCAGGCAAAGTAGAAGACGCGAGAGTGCTCCAGAAAGCGCCCGATGATGGATCGCACACGAATGTTGTCCGTCACGCCCGGTCGCTGTGCCGGCAGCATGCAGGCGCCCCGCACGATCAGATCGATCTTGGCGCCCTTGCGCCCGGCATCCACCAGTGCCCGTATCAGAGGCTCATCGGTCAGCGCATTCATCTTGAGCACCATGCGCGCCTTCTCCCCCTTGTCTGCGGCGGCGGCCACCTGACCAATCAGCTCCAGCATGCGGTTTTGCAGATGGAAAGGCGCCATGACCAGCTTTTGCAGCTTGGGCAGGGTGTTGTGGCTGGAGAGGTGACGGAATACGGCATCCATATCGGCCGTGATTTCATCGTCGCAAGTCAGCTGGCTGATGTCGGTATACAGGCGCGCACTGCGGGCGTTGTAGTTGCCCGTGGACAGATGGCCGTAGCGCTTGAGCTGGTTCAGGCGCTTTTCACGCCGAGTGATCAGCAGCATCTTGGCATGCGTCTTCAGGCCCACCACGCCGTAGACCACCTGCACGCCCAGCGACTCCAGCTTCTCGGCCCAGTTGATGTTCGCCTCTTCATCAAAGCGCGCCTTGAGCTCCAGCACGGCCAGCACCTCCTTGCCGCGGCTCACCGCTTCGGCCAGCAGATTCATGATCTCGGAGTCGGTGCCCGTGCGATAGATGGTCTGCTTGATGGCCAGCACCTGCGGATCGTTCACAGCCTCGCGCAGCAGCTCTAGCTGTGATGTCCAGGGACGTTGTTGAGTCGGTCGAAGGGTACGCCGCCAATCGCAGAGTGGTGTCGGTGGTGGTTGTAGAAGTGGAGCCAGCCGGGCAGCGCCAGGCGTCGTTCGGCCTCTGAACCGTAAAACCTGGCATAGGCCCAGCCGTCCCCGAGCGTGCGGTGGAATCGCTCGATCTTCCCGTTCGTCTGCGGCCGGTAGGGGCGTGTCCGCTTGTGTCGGATGCCGAGCCGAGCGCAGAAGTCCCTCCATGCGTGGGATCTGTATGCCGACCCGTTGTCGGATAGGACTCGCTCGACGGTCACGCCTCGTTCGGCGAACCAGGCCACGGCGCGTTCGAGAACTCCCACCGCTGTGCTCGCCTGCTCATCCGACCAGATTTCTGCGTATGCGACGCGGGAGTGGTCGTCGATGACTGTGTGAACGAACGCCGTCCCGGTGCGCGGCTTGTGATCTTTTCCTCGTGGTAATCCCGGAGTCGCGAGCTTGTTCCGTGCGCCTTGCTGCCGACCTACGTAACGATGTCCACCGCCGTCGGGGATGTTGCCGAACTTCGTGACATCGACATGAATCAACGATCCCGGATGAGGATGCTCATATCGCCGCAATGGCTCGCCAGTGACACGATCGATATGCGAGAGGCGGTTCACGCGGCAACGGACGAGGACCGCGTGAACAGTCGACGTCGAGAGACCAAGTCGCGCAGCGATCTGGGCTGGCCCCAGTCGAAGCCGCCAGCGCAGGTTGATGATCTTCTTCTTGACATGCTCGGGCGTCCTGCCTGGGATCCGGTGCGGCTTGCTGGAGCGATCCTGCATCCCAAACTCACCCTCTTCCCGGTAGCGGCCTGCCCATTTCCGGGCAGTGATCGGGGAGACCATGAACATCTTTGCGGCGATCGTGGCCGGATAGCCGTCTTCGACAATCAGCCGAGCTAACCGGAGACGGGCACGAGGAGTGAGAAGAGCGTTCGGATGGGTCATCAATTGGCCTCCGCCGCGGTCTTCGTAAGCGCGCGTCTGGTGAGAAGCATGATGACGAGAGCGATCGCTGTCAGCACCGAAGCGACCCAAACCGGCGCGAGCAGCCCCAGCCCGGTCGCGAGCCCGAGCGCACCAAGCACGGGCCCCGCTGCAGCTCCGATATTCAATGCTGCGGTTGCGTACGAACCGCCCATCGTTGGCGCACCCGATGCTGCATACAGCACACGCGTGATCAGAGTACTGCCGACGCCGAACGACAGGAATCCCTGAACGAGGACGAGGACGATAAGCGCAACGGGATGAGATGCGACCACTGCCAACACGATCCAGCCTGTCAGCAATAGCGGTCCGCCGACTGCGAGCACGAGGCCAGGTCGTTGATCTGATAGTCGTCCTGCGATCGTGACGCCAAGGAACGATCCGATGCCGAACATCACCAGCGCGACGGACACCCACGCTTCGGCCAAGCCCGCGGTCTCGGTCACGATGGGTGCCAGGAAGGTGAATGCCGCAAAGGTCCCTCCGTTGATCAGCGCTCCGAGTGCCATGGCCAGGATGAGCCGCGGCGTCGCCAACTGGCTGAGCTCGACACGGAGCCTTGGTGAGGTCGCGCTAGTCTCGCTCCGACCAACATTGTTCGTGACGCCACGAATGACTCCAACGGCCGCGGGAATACAGAGGATGGCGATCGCCCAGAACGTCGTTCGCCAGCCCAGCGCTGTGCCGAGCAGTGCCCCGGCGGGGACGCCCACGACGGTTGCGATCGTCGTGCCGGAGAGCAGGATCGACAGTGCACGCCCCTTCTGGTTCGCTGGCACGAGGGTAGTGGCCGTGCTCAGTGCTACGGCGAGGAATCCTGCGTTTGCGAGAGCGCTGAGCACCCGGGTGATGAGCAGGAGAGAGAACACTGGTGTCATCGCTCCGATGACGTGGCTTCCCGCGAACACGAGAAGGCAAACGATCAATGTGAGCCGCGGTGGCCAACGGCGAGCGAATGCCGCCATCACTGGCGCGCCGACGACCATACCGACTGCGAATGCGGAGGTCAGCAGGCCCGCAGTGCCGACCGAGACGTCAAGTTCGGTCGCGATCGCGGGGAGCAATCCCGCGAGCATGAATTCTGAAGTGCCCATGACGAAGACCGCCAGGGCAAGCATGTAGAGGGCAAAAGGCATCGAGTACTCCGAGGTGTGAGATCAAGAAATGGTTCTTCTTGTCACCACGGCCAGCGCCCCGGGTACGCCAGACATACGCCCACACAGATCGTGGGCGTCGTAACTAGTGGTTCAAGGGGCTGGCGGTGTGACCGACAACCCCTGACCTGTCTGATTCGGGACTCGACATGCCCCAAACTCTAACATGCCTTCAATGGCAAGCGGTCTGGACAGATACTTCTTGAATCGGCACGGTGTCATTACGGGCGGGGGCCAGAACAACGTCCCTGGACATCACATCTAGCACGCCATCAAAGCTTTCGAAGGGCTGGTGAATGATGATGTCGCTCTTGCGCATCTGCGCCAGGATGGAGCGCCCTGGAACCAGCTGCTTGGGCCAGGCCGGCTTCCATTTGGGAAACAGCAAAGCCGGGTCATCCACCAAGTCGATCAGTTGCATTTGACGCACCAGATTGACCGGCCCCTTGACACGGAACAAGGCTTCGGCCGGCAGGTCGTATTGCTCAAGCAGCAGATCGGAGAGCACCGCCGAGCATGACGATGACACCTCCAGGCGCACCGCCTGGCCGTAATGGCGGTGGTGCAGGCCCTGGCGCAGCGCCATGCGCAGGTCCACCACATCGTCTTCATCGACCGCCAGATCGGAGTGGCGGGTGACGCGAAACTGCGAGAACTCGGCAACTTCACGCCCCGGAAACAGCTCGGCCAGATGGGCTCTGACCACGCTGGAAATACTGACAAACAGCTTTTGCTTGCCCGAGATTTTCTGGGGCAGACGAATCAGACGCGGCAAGGCGCGCGGCACCTTGACGATGGCTACCTCATTGGCGCGCCCGAAAGCATCCACGCCATTGAGCCGCACGATGAAGTTCAGCGCCTTGTTGGCCACCTGAGGGAATGGATGGGAAGGATCAAGCCCCACGGGCATTAGCAAGGGCTGCACTTCGCGCAAGAAATATTCGCGCACCCACTTGCGCTGGGCCGCGCTGCGCTCGCCATGAGAGACGAGCCTGATCGCATGCTTGTCAAATGCCGGAATGAGGGACTGGTTGTAGAGCTGGTACTGCTTGTTGACCAGCGCATGGGCCGTGGCCATGAGTCGCTCGAAGCTGCTGCGGGAGTATTGCCCCTGCTCGTCTCCCACCTTGGCCGCCGACACATGAGGGGCACTGCGCACCTCAAACCACTCGTCCAGATTGGAAGAAACGATACACAGGTAGCGCAGGCGCTCGAGCAGCGGCACATCCTCACGCTCGGCCCAGCTCAGCACACGCTCGTTGAAGAGCAGAATGCTTTGATCACGGTCCAGCAGCTCCAGGGTCGGCTCGGCCGCAACCGGCATGACGACCTCGGGTTTGCGCTGCACTCGGCGTCGACGCGGCGCTTTGGGGGTGGAAGAAGGCGATGACACAGGCTCCTCAGAAACAGCAGCGGGCACCTCATCGTGCCCGGCTGTTTTGGCTTGTGCAACTTTTATTCGCCGACTTTCCCGAGCTGCCACCGCGGTAACAGGCAGTGCCTTGGAAGCCAGCCCCAAAGAGGCTGGACCTGTCTGAGCCACCTCAAGAGGCAAGGCCTTGAGCGCGCCGCGGCTTTGCGCAGCGCTGGCGACCGCAGCTTTTTGAACAAGGACCTCAGAGGTGGTTACAGAGGATAGTGAGTCAGGACCAGGTACGGTTTGGGACATATCAGCAGCTACAAAAGCTTGAAACGCCCATCAGGGCATGTTCTGAGTCTGCCCAGTATTTGTGTCAATTCAATGACTTCTCAGTGACAGGCTTCACTTCACAGCAATGACTGTCACCGAGTTTTGCCCCGGCTCAGCTGGCTCTGACGATTTCGGCCAGACGCTCGGCGCAATTGCTTGCCACGGCCGCATCTTTGGCTTCCACCATGACGCGCACCAGCGGCTCCGTACCACTGGGGCGAATCAGCACCCGGCCATCACTGCCCAGTTGCTTCTCAACTTCTGCCTGCTCCAGCGGCAGCTTGGCATTGCTCTTCCAGTCCTGCCCCGGCTGCAGGCGCACATTGATCATGACCTGGGGGAACAGAGTCACTGGCTCCAGCCACTGTGCAATGGTTTTCTGGGAGCGCACGCAGGCTTGCAGCACCTGCAACGCACTGACCAGACCATCGCCCGTGGTGTGCTTGTCCAGAGCCAGCAAATGCCCTGAGCCCTCACCCCCCAGCTGCCAGTCGTTGGCATGCAGGGCTTCCAGAACATAGCGATCACCCACTTTTGCGCGCACAAAGCCCACACCACGCTGCTTGAGCGCTTGCTCAACGGCCATATTGGTCATCAGGGTGCCGGCGACACCAGGTACGGCCTCGCCATGGGCTAAACGATCTGCGGCCATCAGATAAAGCAACTCATCACCGTTGTAGAGACGCCCTTGCGCATCAACGAGCTGCAAGCGGTCGGCATCGCCGTCCAGCGCCACACCGTAATCCGCATTATTGGCACGCACGGCGCGCACCAGCGCTTCGGGATGAGTGGCACCTACTCCCTCGTTGATATTGAGACCGTCTGGTGTGCAGCCAATGGCCACGACATTGGCCCCCAGCTCATGGAACACCTTGGGAGCGATCTGATAGGCCGCACCATGTGCGGCATCCACCACGATCTTCAGGCCACGCAAAGTCAGGCTGTGATCAAAGGTGCTCTTGCAGAACTCGATATAGCGACCGGCGGCATCGGACAGCCGCTGTGCTTTGCCCAGAGAGGCGGAATCCGCCCAAGCTGGATCCTCCTTGAGCGCAGCCTCGACATCCTCTTCCCAGGCGTCTGACAGCTTGGTGCCTTCTGCGCTGAAAAACTTGATGCCATTGTCATAAAACGGATTGTGGCTGGCGCTGATCACCACACCCAGACTGGCACGCTGGGCCCGCGTCAGATAGGCAACGCCCGGCGTAGGCAAAGGCCCGAGCAGCATGACGTCCACGCCTGCAGAGTTAAAGCCTGATTCCAGCGCACTCTCGAGCATGTAGCCGGAAATGCGAGTGTCTTTGCCAATCAGGACCAGAGGACGCTCTTGCGTGCGCCGCAGCACACGCCCCACCGCATGCGCTAGACGCAGAGCAAAGTCAGGCGTGATGGGAGACTTGCCCACCGTGCCGCGAATCCCATCGGTGCCGAAATACTGTCGTGCCATTTTCTCGCTGTCCTTTTTTTAGATTCAATACTCTGTCATCAGGCCTGAGACGCTTGCGCATCATGCATCGCCTGCCAGACTGCCAGTGCAGCCACTGTCTCTTTGACATCGTGCACACGCACGACCCTCGCCCCGCGCTCGACTGCCAGCAAAGCCGCAGCCACACTGGGCACCATGCGCTCGTCAACCGACAAGCCTGAGACTTGTCCCAAAGATCCCTTGCGTGACCACCCGGCCAGCAGCGGAAAGTCTAGTTCCAGCAATGCCTGTTGATTCGCAAGCAAAGCAAAATTTTGTGCCACGCTTTTTCCAAAGCCAATCCCGTAATCCCAGACAATGCGCGAGCGAGCAACGCCGGCCGCCATCAAAGGCTGAGTGGTCTGCCATAAGAAATCTCGAACCTGCAGAACTGCATCCCCCTGCATGTGATTCAAGTGCATATCCTGAGGGGTCCTGTGCATGTGCATCAGGCAGATGCCGCAGTCACCATGCCCGCTCACCACCTCGAATGTACCGGGCTGACGCAGTGCCCAGATGTCATTGATGATGTCCGCCCCAAGATCCAACGAAGCTGCCATCACCTCGGCCTTGTAGGTATCGATGGAAATGGGCACGCCCAGTTTCACAGCTTCACGCACTACGGGCAGCACCCGTTTCAGCTCTTCTTCCAGCACTACTGCAGGTGAGCCAGGCCTGGTGGACTCACCCCCTATATCCAGAATATGCGCCCCTTGCCTGAGCAGCAGCTCCGCATGCTTCATGGCCAAAGACACACCTGCATGCTTGCCGCCATCCGAAAAGGAATCTGGCGTCACATTCACAATCCCCATGACCTGGGGCTTGTCCAGCTGCAAAAGAAAGCGCGAGGTTTGCCACTGTGGCGACATAAAAGTCCAATCATGAAAAAAACAAAAGGTCCCTAAGGACCTTTGGTCATATGCAAGCTATTTTAAGCAGCTGTCGGTGCAGGATCTGCACTGGCAGCTGGGGTGCCGCCTGACGAGTTACCACCATCCGATGAAGGAGGATTGCGAGGCGTCCAATCCTTGGGAGGACGGGGCTCCTTTCCGGCCATGATGTCATCCAATTGCTCTGCATCAATGGTTTCCCAATCAAGCATGGCCTTGGCCATGGCATGCATTTTGTCGCTGTTGTCTTCAATCAACTTGCGAGCCAGTGCGTACTGCTCGTCAATGATGCGACGCACCTCATCGTCCACCTTTTGCATGGTGGACTCTGACAAGTTGGAGCCACGGCTGAAAGTACGCCCCAGGAAAGGCTCGCCCTCCTGCTCGGAGTAGACCATGGTGCCCAGCGCATCGCTCATGCCATAGCGCGTCACCATGTCACGTGCAATCTGCGTGGCGCGCTCGAAGTCATTCGATGCGCCAGTCGTCATCTGGTTCATGAACACTTCTTCAGCAATACGTCCACCAAACAGCATGGCGATCTGGTTGAGCATGTACTCCTTGTCATAGGAGTAGCGATCCTTCTCAGGCAGGCTCATGGTCACACCCAGTGCACGGCCGCGTGGGATGATGGTGACCTTGTGCACGGGATCGCACTTGGGCAGCAGCTTGCCGATCAAGGCGTGGCCTGCCTCGTGGTACGCAGTGTTGCGACGCTCTTCCTCGGGCATGACCATGGTCTTGCGCTCGGGGCCCATGATGATCTTGTCCTTGGCCTTCTCGAAGTCTTGCATTTCGACAGTGCGCGCATTGCGGCGTGCAGCCATCAAAGCAGCTTCGTTGCACAGATTGGCCAAGTCAGCGCCAGACATGCCGGGCGTACCACGTGCAATGATGGCCGGATTCACGTCTTGGCCGACGGGAATCTTGCGCATGTGCACATTCAGGATCTGCTCGCGACCACGGATATCGGGCAACGTCACATAGACCTGACGGTCAAAGCGCCCCGGGCGCAGCAAGGCGGCATCCAGAATATCGGGACGGTTAGTCGCAGCCACGACGATCACGCCAAGGTTGGTCTCGAAACCATCCATCTCGACCAGCATCTGGTTCAGAGTCTGCTCACGCTCGTCGTTGCCGCCGCCCATGCCGGCGCCGCGCTGACGACCAACGGCGTCGATTTCATCGATGAAGATGATGCAAGGAGCATTCTTCTTGGCGTTCTCGAACATGTCGCGCACACGGGCTGCGCCCACACCGACGAACATTTCCACGAAGTCGGAGCCAGAGATGGAGAAGAAAGGAACCTTGGCTTCGCCCGCGATGGACTTGGCCAGCAGGGTCTTACCGGTACCGGGAGGGCCAACCAGCAACAGTCCACGAGGAATACGCCCGCCGAGCTTCTGGAACTTGTTGGGGTCCTTGAGGAAGTCCACGACTTCCTTGACCTCTTCCTTGGCTTCATCCGCACCGGCCACATCAGCAAAGGTGACGGTGTTGCTATTCTCGTCGAGCATGCGCGCCTTGGACTTGCCAAAGCTGAATGCACCGCCCTTGCCACCGCCCTGCATCTGGCGCATGAAGTACACCCATACGCCGATCAACAGCAACATGGGACCCCAGCTCACGAGCAGTGTCATGAGCAGCGAGCCTTCTTCACGGGGCTTGACGTCAAACTTGACGTTGTTGTTGATGAGATCGCCAACCAGGCCACGATCCAAGTAGGTCGCAGTGGTGCGGATCTTGCGATCATCGGTGGTGGTGGCGACCACTTCCGTGCCTCCAGCACCTTCCTGAATGGTTGCGCTCTTGATGCGATTGTTGCGCACCTGCTCCAGGAATTCCGAGTAGCCGACATGAGAGGCACCGCCAGCGCCTCGGGTGTCAAACTGTTTGAACACCGTAAACAGCACCATGGCGATGACCAGCCAGACGGCGACTTTTGAAAACCACTGATTGTTCAAGCGGGGCTCCAAAGGAATATTCAGACATAAAGGCCCAAAGGGGACTCTGGACCTAGTTGAGGTTCATTTTAGGTGTTTCAAGCACTTATGACGGCTATTTCCCCCTATGGCAACCATAGGCAACGTCACAGGCCGGACCCAACAGCCTCTAAGCCACTGTTTTATCAGCGCTTTGCGCTATCAGTTTGGCTGGCTTTCTACAGTAAAGCATGAGGTCAAATGTCCCTATGCCAGTGCCAGAACAGTATCAACCCAGTGATTTCAAGCCCATGCCGACCAGGAAAATTTCGGCGGATCGATCCCGCGAAGCCTTGGGCTTGATTGGCTTGACCACCTTGAAGGTCTGCTTGAACAAATCCACAAGCTCGTTATAGCCACTGCCGTGAAACAGCTTGACCACCAGCGTGCCGTCCTGCTTCATGTTGTGCAGGGCGAAGTCAACGGCCATCTCGATGAGAACCGCGACCCGCGCCCCGTCCGTGGCTCCATGGCCCGACAGATTGGGGGCCATATCAGATACCACCACATCGGCCTTGCCGCCCCCCATCGCCTCTTCCAGCAGGGCCAGCACCGACTCTTCCCGGAAATCGCCCTGAATGTAATGCACGCCCTCTATGGGCTCCATGGGCAACAGATCCAGCGAGATGATGCGACCATTGAGCTCCCCCATTGCGGCACCATGAGGTGACAGACGACGGCGCACATACTGACTCCAGGCCCCTGGAGCGCACCCCAGGTCCACCACGGTATGCCCAGGCTGGATCAGCTTGAGAGACTCGTCAATTTCCTTGAGCTTGTAGGCCGCGCGTGCACGATAGCCGTCCTTTTGAGCGGCCTTCACATACGGGTCATTGACGTGATCGTGCAGCCAATTCTTATTGACCTTCTTGCTTTTGGTTTTGGTTTTCATGCCTGAATTCTCGCAGCCTTGATAATACGGGTATGCCCCAAATTGAATTAACTCCCGCAGAGCGCCGGGAACACCGCGCCGAAGCCCACCATCTGGACCCCGTTGTCCTCATCGGTGGCGATGGCCTGACCGCTTCCGTTCAGAAGGAAGTGGACGCTGCACTCAATGCCCATGGTCTGATCAAGGTCCGCGTCTTTGGCGATGACCGCGCAGCCCGCGAGCAAATTTATCAACAACTTTGCGATGAGCTCAATGCCGCTCCCATCCAGCACATCGGCAAGCTGCTGGTGCTATGGCGCCCCATTCCCGAAAAAGAGCGCACTCACAACGAAGACCGCATGCCCGGCCCTCGTGATGTCAAGGTGCTCAAGTTCGGCCGTGCCGGAGCCAAGCCCGAAGTCAAGCAGCTGCGCGTGCTGGGCAACCAGCGCCTGACGGCCGGCGGCCAGATCAAGCGCGCCAAGCCCAAGCAAAAATCTGTCAAGAAGGGTCGCAAGGACTGATCTCCCGCCCTTTTGCCAGCCTTCCTATTTGCCTTTTTTCTTCGCTGAGACCGCCAAGACATGGTTCAGACCACACAGCAGCAACGCCACATTCTTTGTATGAAATGGGGCACCAAATACGGCCCGGAGTACGTCAACCGTCTCTATGCCATGGTGCGCCGCCATCTCAGCGGAGATTTTCGCTTTGTCTGCCTGACCGACAGCTCTGAAGGGGTTCGCCCTGAAGTGGAATGCCTGCCCATTCCAGACCTCAATATTCACCTGGCCCCCGGCCAGCGCGATGGAGCCTGGAAAAAGCTCACCACCTTTGAGCGCGACCTACATGGCCTAAAGGGCCAGGCATTATTCCTGGACCTGGATGTGGTGATCGTGGGCAGCCTCGATGAGTTCTTCACGCTGCCGGGCGAATTCCGCATAATTCACGACTATCCGCGTTTCTGGCGTTTTGGCGAGCGCATTGTCGGCAACTCATCGGTCTACCGTTTCGAGTTGGGAGCGCATGCGGATGTGCTGGACTACTTTCGCGCCAACACCGAAGCCATGCGGGCCAAGTATCGCAACGAGCAGGAGTACCTATCGCACTTTCTGCACAAGCAGGGCAAACTGGACTATTGGCCTGCCGAGTGGTGCCCCAGCTTCAAGTACTACTGCATTCCCATGTGGCCGACCAATTACTGGAAGGAGCCGGTGCCGCCTGCAGACGCACGCATCGTGATCTTCCACGGCGAAGTGAACCCACCCGACGCACTGGAAGGCCGTCGCAACAAACGTTTCCGCCACATCGAGCCCGCCAAGTGGATCGAAAAGGCTTGGGGCTGATCACCACAGCCCTCAAAAGCAAAAGGCGTTGAACCTTATGGTCAACGCCTTTTTTGTGGCCCGCTGCAAGCAGTTATCGGTATTTGGCATCTACCAGCGGATGTCCCTTCATGCGGGAAAGTATGGACAGCGGGCTGGCCGCAGGGTTGTATTCGCTGCCGGGCGGCAGAAACAGCGTCTGCTCCAGCATGTACTGACCCGACATCACCGCATGCACGGCCTGGTCGGAAAAGCACACCCAGGTCGATCCAGCGGCAAACGGCACCGTCTCTTGCGGCGCGTTTTGCTGATAGTCCATATCGCCCTTCATGCCATCGTGCAACTGCAGCATCATATGGTCATATTCGCTGCGATAGGACTTGGTCACATGCAGCAGCTCAAGCGCCTTGGCCTGCCACGCGCTGTAGGGCTTGGCGCGCGGCACAAACTTCTTGGCGACATCGGTGAACGGCTCGCCCACACGCCACACGCGCGGCTGGCCGTCGGGGTTCACATTGGTGAAGACGCGCAAAATGCGCTCGCCGTAATTGGGACGCGAGGGAAACGCATCCACATGCATGCGCTTGTCATCGGCCCGCCAGGATTGGGCACGCGTTTCCACCTGCGAGGGGCGATAGCTGGTGGGCGCCATGCGCACCACAGGCATATAGGCCGGGAACAGGCCCGCAATCAGTGCCGTGGCCTGGTCACGAAAGCGCGTGACCATGGCAGCCACCTGCCGCTGCGTGACTTCATCACCCGCCACGCCTTTGATCGAGCCATCGACATTGAGACTGATATTGCGTGTCTTGGGATCGCGCACATCGGGGCGCAGTAGCGCTTTTTCCTGCTCGCTGAGCTGAAAAGTCAGCTGCGGGAAATAAAGCACCTTGCCGGCTTCAACCGCCGCAGTCCATTCATCGCGGCCTTGGACATTACGCCAGTCGGTCGCGTCGATTTTTACGATTTGAGATTCCATGACCATGGCAGTTTACTCCCCGTCCATTGAGCGGGCTTGGGCTGGATCAAGCCTGCTTGCGACTACCCGCCAGGCGCCACAAAACAATAGCCGCGCAAATCCACTGCAGCGCGTACATGCCCGTGCCCACGCTGTGCCAGAGCTTCAAGTTCTCACGCGCCACAATCTTGGGCGAGACGCCGTACTGCACCAGCAGGGCCAGCAGCATGCCAGCAATCACAAAACCGATAGCTGCTTGCGCCCACTGCTCAATCTTTTCAGCATGTTTTCGCTTTGAAAACACCAGCAGAAGCGCGCAGCATGCTATAGAAATCCATGTCTGCGCTGCAAACAGCTTGGCCGCCATGAACCCCGCCATGGCAGGCGCAGGCAGATTGGCGAACAACATGGGCACAGCCACAAAGCCGATGGCACTCAAGCTGCCCCACCACAGAGCTGCAAAAAAGAAGGGTAAGCGTTCAAACATGGTGACTAGCCCCAAAACTGGCGCAACCTAAATAAGAGACAGCAAGCAAGCGCCGCCGCGCAGCGATGCTGTCGTCCCCTTCCGCGAAGCAGAGAGGGGGAAGGCGCAAAGCGCCTCAGGGGGAGATCAGATGTACTTCACGCCCACGATCTCGTACCGACGCTCACCACCGGGTGCCTGCACCACGGCGGTATCGCCCTCTTCTTTGCCGATCAGCGCACGGGCGATGGGGCTGGAGACATTGATCAGACCTTGTTTGAGGTCGGCTTCGTCTTCACCCACAATCTGGTAGGTCACAGCAGCGCCACTGTCTTCATCTTCCAGATCGACCGTGGTGCCAAACACCACGCGACCACCTGCATCCAGCTCTGTGGGGTCAATGATCTGCGCAGCAGACAGCTTGCCTTCGATCTCTGCAATACGGCCTTCAATAAAGCCCTGCTGTTCTTTGGCCGACTCGTATTCGGCGTTTTCACTCAGGTCACCCTGGGCACGAGCTTCGGCAATCGCCTGAATGACGGCGGGACGTTCCACGGTCTTCAGACGTTGCAGCTCGGTCTTGAGCTTTTCTGCTCCGCGCTTGGTAATTGGGATGGTGGCCATATCAAAGTCTCCACAAATTCAGCAAACGCCGCGCAACCGCGCGACACTTCTCGCACAGACCCTGGCCGACACAACGTCAAACAGGGGCCTGCGCCCCAAAAGCAAACCGCCGCACGTTGCCGCGCGGCGGTTCAAAAACATTACCGATGATTATGCCGCGTTTGACTCGACAAAAACTCGGTAAAACCCGGCTGAGCTTGCGGTCAGCGGCGGGTCAGCCTTGACGATCAGGGCTGCAGTTGAGCGTGCAGCTCCTGCACCGAGTACACATCCAGGTTGCCACGCATGGCCTTCATGCCTTCGACAGCGGCTTCCGCACCAAAAGCGGTGGTGAAGGTGGTCACGCGGGCCAGCAGAGCGCTGGTACGGATCTGGCGCGAGTCGGCAATGGCGTTGCGGCGGTCTTCCACGGTGTTGATGACCATGGCGATTTCGCCATTCTTGATCATGTCCACGATGTGAGGACGGCCCTCGGCCACCTTGTTGACTGCTTGCACGCTCAGGCCGGCTGCTTCCAGAGCTGCAGCAGTGCCGCGGGTAGCGCACAGCGTGTAGCCCATGGCCACCAGCTCCTTGGCCACAGCCACGGCGCGCACCTTGTCGGCGTTCTTCACGGACAGGAACACCTTGCCGGATTCAGGCAGATGCACGCCGGCACCCATCTGGCTCTTCACAAAGGCTTCGCCAAAGGTCTTGCCCACGCCCATGACTTCACCGGTGGACTTCATCTCGGGGCCGAGGATGGTGTCCACACCGGGGAACTTCACGAACGGGAACACGGCTTCCTTGACGCTGAAGTAAGGAGGAGTGACTTCCTTGGTGATGCCCTGCTCGGCCAGCGTATCGCCGACCATGCAGCGTGCAGCCACCTTGGCCAGCTGGATGCCGGTCGCCTTGGAGACGAAGGGCACAGTACGCGAGGCGCGGGGGTTCACTTCCAGCACGTAGATCACGTCCTTGCCATCACGCTCCTGAATGGCGAACTGCACGTTCATCAGGCCCACCACGTTCAGGCCATGGGCCATTTCAGCGGTCTGGCGCTTGATCTCGGCCACGGTTTCGGGCTTGAGGTAGTAAGGGGGCAGCGAGCAGGCGGAGTCACCCGAGTGCACGCCAGCTTGCTCGATGTGCTCCATCACGCCGCCAATGAAGACCTTGCCTTCGCGGTCGCGCACGCAGTCCACATCGCACTCGATGGCGTTGGACAGGAAGTGGTCCAGCAGCACGGGCGAGTCGTTGGAGACCTTGACGGCTTCGCGCATGTAGCGCTCCAGATCGCGCTGCTCGTGCACGATTTCCATCGCACGACCGCCCAGCACGTAGGAGGGGCGCACCACCAGCGGGTAGCCGATGGAAGCAGCGTGTTGCAGCGCTTCTTCTTCGGTACGGGCCGTGGCGTTGGGTGGCTGCAGCAGGTTGAGTTCGTTGAGCAGCTTCTGGAAGCGCTCGCGGTCTTCTGCAGCGTCGATCGAGTCAGGCGAGGTACCGATGATCTTCACGCCTTCAGCTTCCAGGCCCAGGGCCAGCTTCAAAGGTGTTTGACCGCCGTACTGCACGATCACGCCATGGGGCTGCTCCACGTCCACGATCTCCAGCACGTCTTCCAGCGTCAGCGGCTCGAAGTACAGGCGGTCGGAGGTGTCGTAGTCGGTCGAGACGGTCTCGGGGTTGCAGTTGACCATGATGGTTTCGTAACCATCTTCGCGCATGGCCATGGCGGCGTGCACGCAGCAGTAGTCAAACTCGATGCCCTGGCCGATACGGTTGGGACCACCGCCCAGCACCATGATCTTCTTCTTGTCCGAAGGTGCGGCTTCGCACTCTTCGTCGTAAGTCGAATACATGTAGGCGGTGCTGGAGGCAAACTCACCCGCGCAGGTGTCCACGCGCTTGAAAACGGGACGCACCTTCAGGGCCTTGCGTGCTTCGCGAACCGCCTTGTCGGTGGTGTGCAGCAACTTGGCCAGACGGCGGTCCGAGAAGCCCTTTTGCTTCAGGATGCGCAGAGTTGCAGCATCAATGGCAGCCAGTGCCTGCTCGCCCTTTTCGGCGTACAGCTTGTCCAGATCCAGCTCGATCTTGATGATCTCTTCAATCTGCACCAGGAACCACTTGTCGATCTTGGTGATGTTGTGCACTTCGTCCAGCGTCCAGCCGGCAGCGAAAGCGTCACCCACATACCAGATGCGGTCGGGACCGGGCTCGCCCAGTTCCTTTTCCAGGATTTCGCGATCCTGGGTCTTTTCGTTCATGCCGTCCACGCCCACTTCCAGACCGCGCAGGGCCTTCTGGAAAGATTCCTGGAAAGTGCGGCCAATGGCCATCACCTCGCCCACGGACTTCATCTGCGTGGTCAGGCGGTTGTCGGCAGCAGGGAACTTCTCGAACGCAAAACGTGGGATCTTGGTGACCACATAGTCGATCGAGGGCTCGAACGAAGCGGGGGTCTTGCCACCGGTGATTTCGTTCTTGAGCTCATCCAGCGTAAAGCCCACAGCCAGCTTGGCTGCGATCTTGGCGATGGGGAAGCCCGTGGCCTTGGAAGCCAGCGCCGAAGAGCGCGAGACGCGGGGGTTCATCTCAATGACGATCATGCGACCGTCCTTGGGGTTCACCGAGAACTGCACGTTGGAGCCGCCCGTGTCCACACCAATTTCACGCAGCACTGCCAGGGAGGCATCGCGCATGATCTGGTATTCCTTGTCGGTCATGGTCTGTGCAGGAGCCACGGTGATGGAGTCACCGGTGTGCACGCCCATGGGGTCCAGGTTCTCGATCGAGCAGATGATGATGCAGTTGTCCGCCTTGTCGCGCACCACTTCCATCTCGTACTCTTTCCAGCCCAGCAGCGACTCTTCGATCAGCAGCTCGTTGGTAGGAGAAGCTTCCAGGCCGCGCTTGCAAATCGTCTCGAATTCTTCCGAGTTGTAGGCAATGCCGCCGCCCGTGCCGCCCAGCGTGAAGCTGGGGCGAATCACGGTGGGGAAGCCCACGCTCTTTTGCACTTCCCAGGCCTCATCCATGCTGTGGGCGATGCCCGAGCGTGCAGAACCCAGACCAATCTTGGTCATGGCGTCCTTGAACTTCAGGCGGTCTTCGGCCTTGTCGATGGCTTCGGGCTTGGCACCGATCAACTCGACCTTGTACTTGTCCAGCACGCCGTGCTTCCACAGGTCCAGCGCGCAGTTCAGCGCGGTCTGGCCGCCCATGGTGGGCAAAATCGCGTCAGGACGCTCCTTGGCGATGATCTTCTCGACCGTCTGCCAAGTGATGGGCTCGATGTAGGTGACGTCCGCAGTCGCGGGGTCGGTCATGATCGTGGCGGGGTTGCTGTTGATCAGAATGACCTTGTAGCCTTCTTCGCGCAGCGCCTTGCAGGCCTGCACGCCGGAGTAGTCAAACTCACAGGCTTGGCCGATCACAATGGGACCGGCACCAATAATCAAAATGCTTTTTAAATCTGTACGTTTTGGCATAGAGCTCGCCTTGTGAATCGCTATCGTTGAAGGTGTCAGTGCTGTGTCTGCGCACCTTCTGGCCTTGGGGCCACGATGCGATGCATTTGCAATGGGTTCAAGTCTGGTTCAGAGCTTCACCGCTGCGCCATGGCCAGCGGTGAAAGCACGGACTCAAGCCTTTTTGTGTTGTTCCATCATGCCGATGAAACGGTCAAACAGCCCACTGACGTCGTTAGGACCGGACGATGCCTCAGGGTGACCCTGGAAGCAGAATGCGGGCACATCGGTGCGCTCCAGGCCTTGCAGCGTACCGTCAAACAGGCTCACATGCGTGGCACGCACATTGGCGGGCAATGTTTCCATGTCCACGGCAAAGCCATGGTTCTGGCTGGTGATGCTGACGCGTCCGGTGTCCAGATCCTTCACGGGGTGGTTGGCACCGTGGTGGCTGTTTTGCATCTTGAAGGTTTGCGCACCCGATGCCAGGGCCATGATCTGGTGACCCAGGCAGATGCCGAACACGGGCTTCTTGGCGGCCATGACTTCTTGCACAGCAGCGATGGCGTAGTCGCAAGGTGCAGGGTCGCCAGGGCCGTTGGACAGGAACACGCCATCGGGATTCATGGCCAGCACATCCTTGGCGGGTGTCTTGGCAGGAACCACGGTCACGTCGCAACCGCGCTCGGCCAGCATGCGCAAGATGTTGCGCTTGACACCGAAGTCATACGCCACAACCTTGAACTTGGGCGACTGCAGCTTGCCAAAGCCTTCGCCGAGCTTCCACTCGGTTTCGGTCCACTGGTAGGCCTTGTCGGTCGACACCACTTGCGCCAGGTCCATGCCCTTCATGCTGGGTGCGGCCTTGGCGGCTGCCAAAGCTTCATCGATCTTGGCCTGGGTCGGCTCTTCACCAGCAGCCAAGCCCAAGATAGCGCCGTTTTGCGCGCCCTTGTCGCGCAGCAGGCGCGTCAGCTTGCGGGTATCGATGTTGGAAATGGCGACGGTGTTGTTGGCCTGCAGGTACTCGGACAAGATCTGGGTGCTGCGGAAATTGCTTGCCAGCAAAGGCAGGTCTTTGATGACCAAGCCCGCTGCATGGACCTTGTCGGCTTCGACGTCTTCAGGATTGACGCCGCAGTTGCCGATGTGCGGATACGTGAGCGTCACGATCTGCTGGCAGTAGCTGGGGTCGGTGATGATTTCCTGGTAGCCGGTCAGTGAGGTGTTGAAAACAACTTCACCCACAGTGATGCCTTGCGCACCAATTGAGTTGCCAATAAAGACCGTGCCGTCTGCGAGCGCCAGAATGGCGGATGGGAAGTTTCCCTTGAGAGACAAAAGCACTGGGTTCTCCGGTTTTTTAATTGCGGTTACGCCCAACGAAGCCCCGGCATGAGTGCTGGAACTTTTTGTCTGCAGGGAATGGCGAGGTAGCGTCGCTAGGCGTATGAAGGAATGCTTGAAAGCCGCTCATTATAAGCGCGGCCAACCTCAGCCCTGTGAAATGCTGCGGGATTACCCTCTACGCCTGAGCATGCTTGCGCTGCTTGCATGCAGGCAAATCGCAGCCGCTGCCCCCACGTTGAGTGACTCCTCACCTCCCGGCTGCGCAATGCTGATTCTGTGCTGCGCCATGGCCATCAGCGCATCGCCCACGCCCTGCCCTTCATGCCCCATGGCCCAGGCGCAAGGCCAGGGCAGATCGGCTTCGTGAATCAATGTCCCCTGATGAGAACTGGTCACTATCAGTGGCACTTGCAGCGCCTGCACATCGTCGACCGAAGCGGCCTCTACCAGATGCAGTCCAAAATGCGCACCCATGCCGGCACGCAGCACTTTCTGGCTCCACAGCGCAGCCGTGCCCTTGAGCGCAACGATTTGCTTGAAGCCAAAGGCCGAGGCGCTGCGCAAGATGCTGCCCACATTGCCGGCATCCTGCACCCGGTCCAGCACCACGGTGGCCACGCCAGGCTGGGCCTGCACGCCAGAGTCCCAATCCATCACATAGCCCATGCGGGCGGGCGACTCCAGAGAGCTGACTTCATCGAACAGTGCATCGGCCAGCACTATGACTTTGCTAGCTGGCTGCACCCATTCCTCAGGGGCCTTGGGCCAAAAAGACTCTGCAAACACCGCCACCTTAGGAGCCAGCCCACGCGCCAGCGCGGCGCGGCACAGGTGGTCGCCCTCCAGCCAGACCTGGCCTTGCTTGCGGTAGGCCGTGCTGTCTTGCGACAGACGGCGCAGTTCTTTGACGAAAGCGTTGTCGCGCGAATGAATGTCTGTGACCTGGGGGCGTGCAGCCATGTCAACCTCTGGGTAGAAAAACAAAAACCCGGCAAGCACCTACCTACCGAGCTTGAAACAAGAAGATAAACGCTGAAACCAGCTTTGCGCTGCACTCAGGAATACCATCCATGCAGCCCGACTGAGCTCAACCAGTCGATCACGCGTACAGCGAAGCCTGCGACATCATCAAGGTGGAAGTCACGCCGGACAAGCCCGTCTCGCACAACACGGGCTGGGCCGCAACGCCTTCGCACACCTGCCCGGCTTGCAACACCTGGGCCACGGGCGAGAACGAACGGCGATGCTCAGCCGTCGCCCCATAAGTGCGCAAAGCTTGCAGATGCGCCGCCGTGCCATAGCCTTTGTGGCCGGCAAAGCCGTACTGCGGGTACTGAGCGTCCAGACGCTCACACCAGCGGTCACGCGTGACCTTGGCCAAGATGGAGGCCGCAGAGATCGCCTGCACCAGCGAGTCCCCCTTGACGATGGCTTCCGCCTGCACATCCACCTGCGGCAGCTGATTGCCATCGACCAGCACCAGTACGGGCTTGAGGCGCAAACCCATCACCGCGCGGCGCATGGCCAGTATGGTGGCTTTGAGGATGTTGATCTCGTCGATTTCCTGCACCGACGCCTGCGCTATGCAAAAGCACAGTGCCTTGGCACGGATCTCGTCGTACAGCACTTCACGGCGGTTGGCCGTGAGTTTTTTGGAGTCGTTGAGCCCGGTGATGGGCTTCATGTCATCCAGGATGACGGCCGCCGCCACAACGGGGCCTGCCAGCGGGCCACGCCCTGCTTCATCCACCCCTGCAACCAGCCCGGGCGGATGCCAGGGCAGGCTCTCTTGCTCAAGCAGCGGGGGTGGCAATGATTTTTTCGATCGCATGGGCAGCCAGTTCGGCAGTATCTCGGCGCAGTTCGTGATGTAGCGCGGTGAAGCGCTCAACCAGCGCTTCAATGGTGGCAGGAGAATCCTGGCTGGCACGCAGCCAGCCCAGTGCGGCTTGCGCCAGTGCCTCGGGGCTTGCCGCATCCTGCAGCAGCTCGGGCACGACAAAGTCGCCGCACAAAATATTGGGCAGCCCCACCCAGGGCTGCAGTTGCTTGCGCTGCATCAGGCGCCAGCTCCAGGGGTGCATGCTGTAGCTGATGACCATGGGGCGCTTGTACAGCGCTGCCTCCAGCGTGGCCGTGCCGCTGGCAATCAGCGTGCAATCACAGGCGGCCAGCACATCGTGCGACTGGCCTTTGACGATCAGGCAGCGGTCCTGCATGCCTGCCTCTGCCGCAATGCGCTGCACTTCGTCGAATAGCGAAGGCACGGCAGGCACTACGATTTTGGTAGCTGGCAGCGCTTTCAGCACCAGCGCTGCGGCCTTGAAAAAACCTGAAGCGATATAGCGCACTTCCGAGCGGCGGCTGCCGGGCAGCAAAGCCAGCACCAGACCCTCTTCGGGCAAGCCCAGCCGCGCACGTGCCGCAACGCGGTCCGGGTGCAGCGGAATCACCTGGGCCAGCGGGTGGCCGACGTAGGTCGCTTCGATGCCGTGCTGGGCCAGCAGTTCGGGCTCAAACGGAAAGATGCACAGCACATGGTCGGCCGCCTTGCGGATTTTTTCCACGCGGTCGGCCCGCCAGGCCCATATGGACGGGCAGACAAAGTGCACGGTCTTGACACCCGCCTCGCGCAGCGAGGCTTCCAGGCCCAGATTGAAGTCCGGCGCATCCACACCCACAAAAACCGATGGCGGGTGCGCAATCAGGCGCTGACGCAGCTTTTTGCGAATACCCAGCAGCTCGGCCACGCGGGCTAGCACTTCCCAGCTGTAGCCGTGCACGGCCAGGCGTTCGGATTGCCACCACGCATCAAAGCCGCGCTGCTGCATCTTGTCGCCGCCAATGCCCATCGACGTGGCATCGGGCCAGCGCTGGCGCAGGCCGTCCAGCAGCAGCGAAGCCAGCAGATCGCCCGAGGCCTCGCCCGCCACCATGGCGATGCGGGGCACTACCGAATTTGCAGCAGGCTGCGCTTGCTTTGTAAGCATTTCAGGGCTATTCACGTCTCAAACCTAGATGGATTCAGCGCAAGCTGCTATCAAAAAGCAGAATCAACGCGTAATACCGTTAGTGGCCGATGACAGAAAGGACTGCATGAAGTCCACATCCTGAGCGGCTTCAGGCGTTGCCATCTTGACCGCATCCATGGCAACAATGGCCTGCTCCAGCGTCAAGCCTTGGCGGTACAGCAGCTTGTGCATTTCCCGCACGGCAGCAATGCGCGCATCCGAGAAGCCTCGGCGCTTCAGACCGATCAGGTTCACGCTGCGCGCGGCCAGCGGATTGCCGTCCACCGTCATGAAAGGCGGTACATCCTTGTTCACATGGGCCTGAAAACCCACCATGGCGTGCGCGCCAATGCGCATGCGCTGCAGCACGCCGGTGAGGCCGCCAATCGTCACCCAGTCGCCCACATGCACATGGCCTGCCAGCGTGGTGTTGTTGGCCAGCGTGGTGTTGTTGGCCACCACGCAGTCATGCGCGATGTGGACATAGGCCATGATCCAGTTGTCATCGCCGATGGTCGTCTCACCACGGTCCTGCGAGGTGCCGGTGTTGAAGGTGCAGAACTCGCGCACCGTGTTGCGGTCACCGATCACCAGACGCGTGGGTTCGCCCGCGTACTTCTTGTCCTGGGGCTGCGCACCCAGCGACGCAAACTGGAAGATGTGGTTATCGCAGCCAATGGTGGTCTCACCCTCGATCACGCAATGCGGGCCTACCTTGGTGCCCGCACCAATGCGAACCTTGGGGCCGATCACGGCATACGGCCCAACGGACACCGAGGTATCCAACTGGGCCGCAGGGTCCACCACGGCGGTGGGATGAATCAAGCTCTCAGCCGCCATCAATGCTTATCCCACGTGGCGCATGGTGCACATCAGTTGGGCTTCTGCCGCCACTTCGCCATCGACGCTGGCCACAGCATTGAACTTCCAGATGCCGCCGCGCACGCGGTCGATGGTGATCTCCAGAGCCAGTTGGTCTCCTGGCACCACGGGGCGCTTGAAACGTGCGGAATCGATACCCACGAAGTAGTAGATATTGTTTTCATCGGGCACCTGGCCCATGGCATCAAAAGCCAGCAGACCTGCAGCCTGCGCCAGAGCTTCAAGAATCAGCACGCCGGGCATGACGGGGCGACCGGGGAAGTGCCCGGTGAAGAACGGCTCGTTGAAAGTGACGTTCTTGATGGCCTTGATGCGTGTGTTGCGCTCAAGCTCCAGCACGCGATCCACCAGAAGAAAGGGGTAGCGGTGAGGCAGTTGCTTGAGAATTTCTTGAATATCCATCATCAATTTCCGTTGTTGCTTTGCCGGCCCTCAGCCAGCGCTTGTTCAAGCTTTTTGACGCGCTCACGAAGCGTGTACAACTGCCTGAAGGTTGCAGCGTTCTTTTCCCATTGCTCGTTTTCTTGCAGCGGAAAGATGCCTGTATAAAAACCTGCCTTCGGCAAGGAACGAGTGACCATGGAGGTCGGCGAGATCACCGTGCCGTCCGCAATCGTCAAATGCCCAAGAATATTGGCCGCACCACCAATCTGGCAGCGCTTGCCGATGCGCGCACTACCCGCGATACCAGTGTTGCCGGCAATCACCGTATGCGCACCAATGTGCACATTGTGGGCAATCTGCACGAGATTATCGATCTTGACGCCATCTTCAATGATGGTGTCATCAAGTGCCCCGCGATCCACACAGGTGTTGGCGCCGATCTCCACATCGTTGCCAATGCGTACCGCACCCAGTTGCTCGATCTTTTCCCACTGACCTGCCGACGGAGCAAAGCCAAAGCCATCCGCACCGATCACCACGCCGGGGTGAATGATGCAGCGCTCGCCCACGACACAGCCCTGGCTGATGGTGACACGCGACTTGAGCACGGTATCCGCACCAATCACAGCACCGGCATCGACCACACATTGCGGCCCGATATAGGCACTCTCATGCACCTTGGCAGATGGATCCACCACCGCACTCGAGTGCACGCCACGAGGACGCTCACCTTGCTGATGGGCTTTCCACCACTGCGTGGCACGCGCAAAGTAGGCATAGGGATCAGCCGTGACAATGCAGGCACCACGTTGTGCTGCCTCATCACGCATCGCCGGCGCCACAATGACACAGGCCGCCTGTGAGGCGGCCAGTTGCTGGCGATAACGGGGATTGCTTAGAAAGCTCAGATCACCGTGGCTCGCAGAGTCCAGCGGAGCAATGCGCGAAATAGGCATCTCGCGCACCCCACCGACCAGTTCTCCACCGAGCGCATCGAGAATCTGTCCCAATAGAACGCTCACAAAAGTATCCTTCGGGATTACTTTGCGCCGTTCAGGCTCTTGATGACCTTGTCTGTGATATCAAACTTGGGGTTGATATACACAGCTTCTTGCAGAATGACGTCGTACTTTTCGGACTCAGCCACTTGCTTGACCACCTTGTTGGCGCGGTCCAGCACTGCGGCCAGCTCTTCGTTCTTGCGTGCATTCAGGTCTTCCTGGAATTCACGGCGCTTGCGCTGGAATTCACGATCCTGATCCACCAGCTGACGCTGACGAGAAGCACGCTGGCTCTCGGACATCGTGGTGGCTTCACGCTCGAACTTATCCGAAGCGCTCTTCAAGGAGTTGCCCTGATCGACCAAATCCTTTTCACGCTTAGAAAACTCCTGCTCAAGCTTGGCTTGGGCAGCCTTGGCAGCGGATGCTTCACGGAAAATACGATCCGTGTTCACAAAACCGGCCTTGAATTCCTGTGCATGCGCAGAGACGGCCATTGCGCCCAGCAGCACAGCCAGAGAAAGATGGCTAGAAAGAGATTTCATTAGAAAGATGTTCCGATTTGGAATTGCAGTTTTTGGATTCTATCGCCGGTTTCCTTGCGAATTGGTTGAGCATAAGCCAAACGCAGAGGACCCAGCGGCGAAATCCAGCTAATACCGATACCCGTGGAGGCACGCAAGGAACTCAGCTCCATGCTTTCACCTTCCGCCCACACATTACCCACGTCCACAAAACCGAACAAACGCAGGGTTCTGTCGTTACCAGCACCTGGGAATGGCACCATGAACTCGCCATTCAGCGTCAGCTTGCGCGTACCGCCAAGAGCCAGATTGGTATTGACGGTGTCACGGCGTCCCAAAGAGCCTTGCTCAAAGCCACGCACGGAGCCCAGGCCACCCGAATAGAAATTCTTGAAGATCGGGTATGGATTACCACCCAGTCCCTTGCCCCAGCCCAGCTCACCATTCAGTGCAATCGTGTACTTCTTGTTCAGCGGAATATATTGCTGAATCTGATAGTTGGCCTTGGCATAGCGCATATCGCTCATGAAAGAGGCTTCCAGATTCACACGCTGATAACGACCCGCATTGGGTGCCAGTGCGCTATCTCGATTGTCGCGAGACCATCCCAGAGTCAGAGGAACACCTGTCTTGGAGCAGCCCAGGTTCTCTCCCGGCAAACCACCGCAATACTCGTTGTAAATGGCCGGCATATAGCTGCCGGGCTTGATTTCATTACCTTCAACGCCTGCGCCAAAGAAAATGGTGTCAACCTCACTGAAAGGCACACCAAAACGCACGCTGGCACCCTTGGTAATGATCTTGTATGCAGCATCGTCATAGTAAGGACGAGTCGTTCTGTAATACAGATCGTAAGTGCGAGAAATACCTGTATCCGTGAAATACGGATTCGTTGTCGACACCACCATGGTGCGGTTGTACTTGCTGGTATTGACGTCCAGCCCCAGGTAGTTACCGGAGCCAAAAACGTTCTCCTGCTTGATACCAAAGGACAGAGAGACCTTTTCCGCACTGGAGAAGCCGGCACCTAGCTGGATAGAGCCCGTGGGCTTTTCCACCACGTTGATCATCAGATCAACCTGGTCGGGAGAGCCTGGAACTTCCTGAGTTTCAATGTCCACCTGAGTGAAGAAGCCCAGACGGTCAACACGGTCACGCGAGAGCTTGATCTTCTGGCCGTCATACCAGGACGCTTCAAACTGGCGGAACTCACGGCGAATCACTTCATCGCGAGTCTTGTTATTGCCACTGACACTGATACGGCGCACATAAGCACGGCGCGATGGCTGGGCTTGCAGAACAATCGCCACGCGATTGTTTGCACGGTCGATTTCTGGAACCGCTTCCACCTTGGCAAAGGCAAAGCCGAAGTTACTGTAATAGTCAGTAAAAGCCTTTACGGTTTCAGAAACCTGGTCTGCGTTGTATGGCTCACCGGGCTTGATCTTGACCAGTGACTTGAACTCGTCATCACGATCCAGGTAATTACCTTCCAGCTTCACGCCAGAGACCACAAATTGCTCGCCTTCGTGAATATTCACAGTCAGGCCAATATTTTGCTTGTCTGGAGAAATCGCCACCTGAGTGGAGTCCACCCGGAACTCCAGATAGCCGCGCTGCAGATAGTAAGAGCGAAGAACCTCAAGGTCCGCATTGAGCTTGTTGCGCGCATAGCGATCCGACTTGGTGTACCAACTCATCCAGTTGCCGGTATCTTGGTCGAACAAATCCTTGAGCGTCGACTCCTTGAAGGCCTTGTTACCCACAATGTGGATTTCGTTGATCTTGGCAGGCTCGCCTTCCGACACGGTGAAAGTCAGATTCACGCGATTGCGCTCGATAGGCGTCACCGTCGTCACCACCTCCGCGCCATACAGGCTGCGGTTGATGTACTGACGCTTGAGTTCCTGCTCTGCGCGGTCTGCCAGCGCCTTGTCAAACGGACGACCATCGGCCAGACCCACGTCACGCATGGCTTTGAGCAAGGTGTCTTTGTCAAATTCCTTGGTGCCCGCGAAGTTCACTTCGGCAATGGTAGGACGCTCTTCAACCACAACCACCAACACATTGCCATTGGCCTCAAGGCGTACGTCCTTGAATAGTCCCAGTGCAAACAGCGAACGAATGGCTGCAGAACCCTTCTCGTCGTTGTAGTCGTCACCCACACGCAAAGGCATGGAGGCGAAAACCGTACCGGGCTCCACTCGCTGCAAACCCTCGACGCGAATATCTTGAACCTTGAAGGGCTCCAGCGCCCATGCCGCCTGCGCAGCTAAAACCATAGCAGCCAGGGCAGTAGCAGAGCGTACGCCCAAGCGATTGAAATGTTTTTTCATGAGTGGAAATGGCCGCGAATGCGGCCTACCGTAGCGGTAAAAATTAGCCCCAGAGCCGGTTGACATCGTTGAAAAAGGCGACTGACATCATTAGCAGGATGACTGCCACGCCTGCGCGCTGCAGCCTTTCAGCCCAGATATCCGGGACGCTGCGCCCCGTCAGACCTTCCCAAAGATAATACATCAGGTGCCCACCATCGAGAACGGGCAATGGTAGCAGGTTGAGTACGCCCAGACTGATGCTGATGAGTGCCAGAAATGACAAATACTGCACCAGACCCATGCTGGCAGATTTGCCTGCGTAATCCGCAATCGTCAAAGGGCCGCTGATATTTTTGAGTGAGGCTTGCCCAATCAGCATTCGCCCCATCATGCGAAGCGTCATGGAAGACAGCTCCCAGGTCTTTTGCACACCTGCACTCAAGCCATCCAGAAACCCTCGGCGCACCAGCACCATCTCTGGCTGGCTGCCGATAAACGCATTCACTCGGGCAGCAGCAGGCTGTCCGCCTTGGGCTGGCAACATTTCAGGGAGTACGGCCAATGTCAATCGCTGACCCGCCCTTTGCAAAACCCAGACTTGCTCGTGCACGGCCCCGCTCGCGCCAGCCGCTCGAATCATGGCTCGGGCCTGAGCTCCGTCCAGCGCAGCCTGACCATCAATGCTCAGCAAGACATCGCCTTTTTGCAAGCCCGCCTTTTCTGCCGGGCCGCCAGCAACCACTTCTTCAATGACGGGACGACTCCAGGCCCCCTGCAGGCCTACTTTTTCAAAAAATGCTGCGTCCGGCTCTTTTTGCTGCAGTGATGCCAGATCCAATGACACAACACGCGAGGCACCATTGACCTGCCCCGCCACTTCCAGCCTCAGTGATTCCCCCTCAATGGCGGCCGTCGTCACCAGCCAGCGCAGATCTCCCAGTGCTCGTACTGGTTGCCACTCCTGATCAGCCACCGAGACACGTTGCACCCAATCACCGCTCTGCACACCCGCTTTCTGCAACAAGCTACCAGCGGGCGGTGCAGCCAGCCGCGCAGCTGGCTCGCTGGAGCCTATCCAGTTCACCAGAGCCAGCAAGGCAATGGCCAGCACCAGATTCGCCACCGGCCCTGCAGCCACAATGGCAGCGCGAGAGCGCAAAGGCTGGTTATTAAAGGCCAGATGCTTTTCTTCCGGGCTCACAGGTCCTTCACGCTCATCGAGCATGCGCACATAGCCACCCAGCGGCAATGCAGCGATCACATACTCCGTTCCCGACTTCTTACTCACCCAGCGCAGCAGGGGCTTACCAAAGCCTACGGAATATCGAAGAACCTTGACACCACAGGCCACGGCAACACGATAGTGCCCCCACTCATGCACAGCGATCAGGACACCAAGCGCCACGATGAAAGCCACAACCGTCAGCAACACTTGAACTCCTTTATTCTCATCCGCACTTGGAAAGCAACTGCAGCAGCGTGCTCAGCTCAAAGAGCACGCTGAAGATTAATCTAAAACTGCTCTGCGCTCACTTCGCTCAGCGCTGCCACTGCGCCGCAACGCGCTTTGCCTGCTCACGAGCACGTGCATCCAGCTCCATCAAGTCCTCGACACTGGTCACAGCATCGGGCTGCACCGTCTCAAGCGTCTGCAAGTTGACCGCATGAATCCGGTCAAACGACAGGCGACGCTCCAGAAATGCAGCGACAGCCACCTCATTCGCTGCGTTAAGCACCGCAGTTGTTCCTTCAGGGGCACGCAGAGCCTGCCAGGACAGGTGCAGCCCCGGGAAACGCTTGGCATCCGCTTCCTCAAAGGTCAGCGCAGCCAGTTGTGCGAAATCGAGCAAAGGCGCACCACTGGCGATGCGCTCGGGCCAGGCCAGGCCACAGGCAATAGGCACGCGCATATCAGGCGTACCCAGCTGTGCCAGCACGGAAGAATCCTTGAACTGCACCATGGAGTGCACGATCTGCTGCGGGTGAATCACCACCTTGATCTTCTCGGGCGGCATGTTGAACAGCCAGCGCGCCTCGATGACCTCCAGCGCCTTGTTCATCATGGTGGCCGAGTCCACGGAAATCTTGCGCCCCATGGAGAAATTGGGGTGTGTGCAAGCCTGCTCTGGCGTGATCTCGGATAGGGTCGCCGGATCGCGCTGACGGAAGGGCCCCCCCGATGCGGTCAGCAGCAGGGAGTCAACGCGCTGCGCCCAGGTACTGCTGTCTTCAGGCAGGCACTGAAAGATGGCCGAGTGCTCGCTATCGATGGGCAGCAGCGTAGCGCCATGACGTTTGACGGTGTCCATGAACAGCGCACCGCCCACGACCAGCGCCTCCTTGTTGGCCAACAGCAAGCGCTTGCCCGCCTTGGCGGCAGCCAGGCATGGCGCCAGGCCAGCCGCCCCTACGATCGCGCCCATGACGGCATCGACATCAGGGTGAGAAGCTATGGTTTCAAGAGCATCTTGCGCTTGCAGCACCTGCGTTTGAAGCTCATTTTGCTTCAATTTTTCTGCCAGCTGCAGCGCATGCGGTGCGCTGGCCATCACGGCAAATTTTGGTGCGAACTGAGCGCATTGCTTGAGCATGAGATCCACTTGCGTGGATGCACTCAGTGCAAAGATTTCATATTGATCGAGGTGGCGCGCCACCACATCCAGGGTATTGGTTCCGATGGAACCGGTTGAACCCAGAACCGTGATTTTCTGCTTCATGGATGCACAAAGGATGAGAGCATCATTGCCAACGGCAGTGTGGGCAGGAGGGCATCAATGCGATCCAAAACACCACCATGGCCGGGCAGCAAGCCGCTGCTGTCCTTGACACCAACGCTGCGCTTGATGAGGGATTCGACCAGGTCGCCCACCACACTCATCGCAGCCATAAACACTGCAGCCAGCAGCAGGAACCAGGTTCCGCGCGACTGCAGCACCGTATAGAAACTTGAGACATTGGAGCCATAGTGGCGATCTGCCCAGCTCCAGACCAAGGCCAACACGACAACACCTGCCATGCCGCCCCAGACACCTTCCCAGCTTTTGCCGGGACTGATGGAAGGAGCCAGCTTGTTCTTGGTGAACTTGAGGCCAAATGCGCGGCCCGCAAAGTAAGCAAAAATGTCCGCCACCCAGACCAGCACCAGCACCGACAGCAGGAAATTGATGCCGATATTGCGTGCCTGCACCACCGCCATCCAGGCCAGCCACAAGGCAAGCACACCACCAATCAAGCGCACAGCGCCAGGAATATGCGGCCAGCCAGCCACTCCGGCACGCAAGAGCAACACGCCACCGAGCACCCACAAAGAGCCAGCGATCAGCCAAACGGTAGATAAGGACTGATCCAGCCAGCCAGCCCACCAAGAAGCAGCACACAAGAATGTGCAAAGAGCCCCCAGACCTATCGAGCCCGCCTGAGCAAAGCCGTTGAGCCTCCCCCACTCCCAGGCGCCAGCCGCCATGAACAGCAGCATCAGCGCTGCAAACGGCACTGTGCTTCCTGTATAGAACAACGCTGGCAGCAAAATTGCCAACAAAATCAAGGCGGTAATGACGCGCTGCTTGAGCATGGCACCTCTTGTGGATTATGCCGTCAAAGTGACGACGGATGATGTTTGAATCTGCTCGGAAGTCTGGCCAAAGCGGCGCTCTCTACCACCAAACACGGCAATGGCCTCATCCAGCGCAGCCTCGTCAAAGTCAGGCCAGAGAGCATCGCTGAAGAACAATTCAGTGTATGCCGCCTGCCAAAGCAAGAAGTTGCTGATTCGGGTTTCACCGCCTGTGCGAATCATCAGATCGGGATCAGGCACATGTTGCAGGGCCATGGCCTTGTCGAGGTTCTCCGGAGTCAGCTCCAGCCCCCGAGCAACCAGCTTCTGCGCAGCCTGGGCAATATCCCAGCGCCCACCATAGTTGAAGCACACGTTGAGAACCAGTCGCGTGTTATGAGCCGTGATGCGCTCCGCCTCGGCCAAACCATCGCGAACCTTGTCGCTCAAACCTTGGCGGTCTCCGACAAAGTACAAGCGCACACCATCCCGACTGAGCTGAGCCACTTCCTTGGTCAAGGCATTGGCCAGCAGACTCATGAGGCCGGAAACCTCTTCCTGAGGCCTGTTCCAGTTCTCAGAAGAAAACGCAAACACTGTGAGCACCTGCACGCCACGCTCGACACAGGCGCGAGCACAGCGGCGCAAAGACTCCACACCCTGCTTATGGCCTGCAATACGCGGAAGCAGTCGGCGCTTGGCCCAGCGTCCATTGCCGTCCATGATGACGGCGATATGGCGCGGAACCGCGCCGTTTTTCTTGAATGTCAAAAGTGCAAGTCCTTTGGCAAGACTCAGACTGCCATGATGTCCTGTTCCTTGGAAGCCACCAGCGTATCGACTTCAGCAATGTGCTTATCAGTCAGCTTCTGGACTTCGGCTTCAGAGCGCTTCTGATCATCTTCAGAGGCTTCCTTTTCCTTGACCAGGCGCTTCACGCTTTCATTGGCGTCACGACGAAGATTGCGGATCGCAATCTTGGCGTTTTCACCTTCGTTACGCGCCAGCTTGGTCATTTCCTTGCGACGCTCCTCGCTCATGGGAGGCATGGGTACACGAATCAGGTCACCCATGGAGGCGGGGTTCAGGCCCAGATCGCTTTCGCGGATGGCCTTCTCCACCTTGGCAGCCATGTTCTTTTCCCAGGGCTGCACGCTGATAGTGCGAGAGTCCAGCAGGGAGACATTGGCCACCTGGGACAGGGGAACCATGGAGCCATAGTATTCAACGTGAATGGCATCCAGCAGTGCAGGATTGGCACGACCCGTACGCACACGAGACAGGTTGTGCTTCAACGCCTCGAGGGACTGGCCCATCTTGGTTTCGATATTGTTCTTGATTTCAGCGATCGTCATGTTCTTGTTCCTTTGCTGGGGCAATGTCGGCAAACGCTCAAGCGTACACCAGAGTGCCTTCGTCTTCACCCATGACCACGCGCTTCAGTGCCCCTGGCTTCACGATGGAGAACACACGGATCGGCAGCTTCTGGTCGCGGCACAAGGCAAACGCTGTGGCATCCATGATGCCCAGATTGCGCGAAATGGCTTCATCAAAAGCCAGCTTGTCATAACGAGTGGCCGAGGGATCCTTGACAGGATCAGCCGTGTACACACCGTCTACTTTGGTAGCCTTGAGCACAACTTCAGCGCCAATTTCTGCGCCGCGCAGAGCTGCAGCCGTATCCGTGGTGAAGAAGGGGTTGCCTGTACCAGCAGCAAACACCACGACCTTGCCCTCTTCCAAGTATTGCAGCGCCTTGGGGCGCACATAGGGCTCAACCACCTGCTCAATACCAATGGCAGACATCACGCGAGCCGTCAGACCCTGCTTGTCCATGGCATCAGCCAGGGCCAGCGAGTTCATCACAGTAGCCAGCATGCCCATGTAATCCGCCGTAGCGCGGTCCATGCCTGCAGATCCACCAGCCACACCACGGAAGATGTTTCCGCCACCGATCACTACAGCGACCTGAACACCGACCTTGGTCACTTCCACGATCTCAGCCACCATGCGCTCAATCGTTGCGCGGTTGATGCCAAACTGGTCATCACCCATTAACGCCTCCCCCGACAGCTTGAGCAAGATACGCTTGTGGGCTGGAATGGCGTTGGACATGGTGTTTCTCCGGGGAAGTTAAATAAATACGAAAACGAGAGGGGAATAAATCAATCGCGGCTCTGGGCCGCGATTGTTGTTGGAGCTTAGATTTAAGCGCCAGTCTTGGCAGCAGCCATCTGAGCAGCCACTTCGGCTGCAAAGTCGTCGGCCTTCTTCTCAATGCCCTCACCCACCACAAACATGGTGAATGCCTTCACATTGGTGTTAGCAGCCTTGAGCATCTGAGCCACGGTTTGCTTGCCATCAGCAGCCTTCACGAAGACCTGGTCAGCCAGGGAAACTTCCTTCAGGAACTTCTGCACGGAACCATCCACCATCTTGGCGACGATGTCAGCGGGCTTGCCGGACTCAGCAGCCTTAGCTTCAGCCACGGAACGCTCCTTGGCGATCAACTCGGCGGGCACGTCAGCGGAAGTCACAGCAACGGGCTTCATGGCAGCCACGTGCATTGCCACATCCTTGGCAGCAGCAGCGTCGCCGTCGAACTCAACAACCACACCAATGCGGCTGCCGTGCACGTAGGCGGCCAGACCAGCATTGTTGAAAGCCTTGAAGCGGCGGAAGGACATGTTTTCGCCGATCTTACCGATCAGGCCCTTACGCACGTCTTCCAGAGTGGGGCCGTAGCCGTCTTGCTCGTAAGCCAGAGCACCCAGAGCGTCCAGGTCAGCGGGGTTATTCAGAGCCACCAGCTTGGCAGCGGCATTTGCCATGGCCATGAAGCTGTCGTTCTTGGACACGAAGTCGGTTTCGCTGTTGACTTCCACCAGGCCGCCCTTGTCGCCTTCGATGAAAGCAGCCACAACGCCTTCAGCAGTCACGCGGGATGCAGCCTTACCAGCCTTGGTACCCAGCTTGACGCGCAGCAGCTCTTCGGCCTTGGCCATATCGCCACCAGCTTCGGTCAGAGCCTTCTTGCATTCCATCATGGGGGCGTCGGTCTTGGCGCGCAGTTCAGCGACCATGCTTGCAGTAATTGCCATCGTATTTCTCCAATATCAGTTCGATTGGTTACAGGATTCCGGCTAAAAAAACGGGGCTACTCAGAGCCCCGCTTTTTCTCGCGATGCGGTCGCGCAGCCGGACTTCGCTTAGGCGGCGGACTCTTCCACTTCCACGAATTCGTCGCCGTCTTCACCAGCGGCAGCCTTGACCACGTCGTTCAGACGAGCTTCACGGCCTTCCAGGATCGCGTCGGCAATGCCTTGGGCGTACAGTTGCACAGCCTTGGCGGAGTCGTCGTTACCAGGAATCACGTAGTCGATGCCTTCGGGGTTGTGGTTGGAGTCAACCACGCCAACCAGAGGAATACCCAGCTTCTTGGCTTCAGCGATAGCAATCTTGTGGAAGCCCACGTCGATCACGAAGATAGCGTCGGGCAGGGCGTTCATGTCCTGAATACCGCCGATATCCTTTTCCAGCTTTTCCAGTTCACGAGAGAACATCAGCTGTTCCTTCTTGGACATGGATTCCAGACCCGCTTCTTGCTGAGCCTTCATATCCTTCAGACGCTTGATGGAGGTCTTGACGGTCTTGAAGTTGGTCAGCATGCCGCCCAGCCAGCGCTGGTCGACGAAGGGCACGCCTGCGCGCTTGGCTTCTTCAGCCACCAGCTCACGGGCTTGACGCTTTGTACCCACCATCAGGATGGTGCCGCCGTTAGCAGTCAGCTGCTTGGCGAACTTCTGGGCTTCCTGGAACATCGGCAGAGTCTTTTCCAGGTTGATGATGTGGATCTTGTTACGGGCACCGAAGATGAACGGAGCCATCTTGGGATTCCAGAAACGAGTTTGGTGACCAAAGTGGACGCCGGCTTCCAGCATCTCGCGCATTGTTACTGCCATGTTAATTACCTCAAAGGTTGGGTCTAAAATCCGGCCCAATGATTGCAACCACTCTCTTAAGAGAGAAGTAGAGACAACACCTTGAATAGGCCGGTTTGTATTTACCTTGCCAGCCCCAAAACTGGAACCACGACGGAAAAATTCGTTGCAGCCACCACCTTCAGCGCCTTTCAAAGTCAATCCTCTCGGACTAACCCTTAGCAAAGCCGCAAAATTTTAGCACACTGCCATGCAATTCGACCTCACCCATGCAGCGCACGAGATTCGCGAAGGCCGCCAAAGCGCCTCCAACCTCATGCAAATGAGCATTGCTGCTGCGCAAAGCCCTTTGTGCTCTCACGTTTTTAGCCGCACTTTTTTCGATGAAGCTCGCTGGGCTGCAGCCGAGACCCCAAAAACCACTGCGCTGGCTGGCTTGGCCATTTCCGTCAAAGACCTGTTCGATACCAAGAACACCACCAGCGCCGCCAGCTCCCGTCTTCTGCAGGACGCCCCCGCTGCCAGCGCTGACGCCACAGCAGTCGCCCGCCTGCGCGCTGCGGGTGCCGCCATCATTGGTCGCACCCACATGGTGGAGTTCGCCTTCTCCGGCGTAGGCGTCAATCCTCATTTCGGAACGCCTGCTGCACTGGACGCCCGCCACCCAGCCAACCCTCAGCTCGCACCCACCCAACCTGCGCGCATTCCTGGCGGCTCCTCTTCAGGGGCAGCAGTATCCGTAGCCAGTGGCGCAGCCTGGGCGGCCCTGGGCTCGGACACCGGTGGCTCCATCCGCATTCCTGCTGCGCTCAACGGCCTGGTGGGCTTCAAAAGCACGGCTCGCCTGGTTTCAACTGAAGGGACAGTCCCGCTCTCCCCCACCCTGGATACCGCCTGCGCCATCACTCGCAGCGTGCGTGATGCAGTGCTGCTGCATGAAATACTGACCGATCGCCAAGTCAGCAAGGATGAGCGCAGCCTGGGTCAATTCCGCCTCGCAGTGCCGCGTACTCTCTTTTTCGATCAGGCAGAAGCCGCAATCCAAACCTCTTTCGAGCGCAGCATTGCCCACTTGCAGGCGGCAGGCGCCCAGATTGAATGGATTGACCTGCCAGAGCTCGAAGAGCTGGACAGAGTCAATGTCATTGGCGGCTTCTCTCCCACCGAGAGCTACGCCTTGCACCGCAAATACCTGCAAGACCCCGACAAGGCAGCCCTCTACGACCCTCGTGTGCGCTCGCGCATAGAGCGAGGTGCCAGCATGAGCGCCGCCGACTACCTGGATCTACTGGCCGCGCGCAAAAGCTGGATTGCCAAGATGGAGAGCGCCATTGCCGGCTATGACGCCCTGCTCTCTCCCACCACCCCAATCACAGCCCCCACCATTGCTTCTGTCGCTCCAGCCAACGGCATCGACCCCGCAGCCGACCAACAACGCGATGAAGAGTTTTTCCGCGTCAATGGACTGCTGCTGCGCAACACCAGCGTAGTCAACATGCTAGATGGCTGCGCCCTGTCCCTGCCCTGCCACACCCCTGACGAACTCCCCATGGGACTGATGATCTGGCACGCGGCAATGCACGACGACACCATTTTGAACATCAGTGCCAGCATAGAAGCTGCACTGCTTCACGTCTGACTTCATTTTTTATAGCTGCAGGCGCTTACAGACATTGGTCTAAAGCACAAAATTATTCAAAAAAATCACAGCCATGCAAGCTGAGACTATCCTCAGAGCATGCTGCGCATCACCTCTGCCACTCCGCCCCCTGCCGCCTTCGCTGCTCATGGCTGGCCACTATTCAGCACTACGGTCACACGCCAGATTGAGCAGATGAACATCCGCCGCCTGCCGCCCCACACCTTGATGGAGCGCGCAGGCAAAGCGATTGCAAAACTAGCCATGGCTATCGCCCCGCACGCCCAGCGCATCTGGATTGCCTGCGGCCCAGGCAACAATGGAGGCGACGGCTTCGAAGCAGCCGCTCTGCTCACTGCGGCATTGCCTCATGCACAAATCCTGGTCAGCGAAGTCTGCGAGTCAGAGCAATTGCCACTCGACGCACAGAAGTCACGCGAAAAAGCCAGGCTGGCGGGTGTCCGATGGCTCAATGAGTGCCCGCACGATCTCAGCCCCCAGGATTTATGCATTGATGCACTGCTCGGCATTGGTGCGCACGCCTCCGCCAAGCCACGCACTACAGACCAGCGCCTGATCCAGTTGCTGAACCAGGTTCAGCAATGCGCTTGCGCCGTGCTGTGCGTAGACATCGCCTCCGGGCTTGATGCCGATACAGGCCAGTACCTGTACGGATTTACCCCTCATCGCAGCGCGCAGCCTGCCCAACGTCACACGCTGGCTTTGCTGACACTGCAAGCCGGGCTTTTCACTGGCGAAGGACGCGATGCCTGCGGTCAAGTCTGGTGGGACGACCTAGGGTGCGGCATTGCCGACATCACCCCAGCCTCACCGGTCTCTGCAGCAGGAAGCACCACAACACCTTGGGCGCACTTGAGCGTCAACAACCTCAGCCAGAGTGCACCTCGCCTTCACAGCAGCCACAAAGGCAGTTTTGGCGATGTGGCCGTGCTCGGTGGCCAGGGTCTGAGCAGAAACGGCATCTCCATGACGGGTGCCGCCTGGCTGGCTGCACTGGCAGCACTTCATGCCGGGGCCGGCCGCGTCATGCTGGCCTTGCTTGATGAAAGTGCGCCACAGGGCACTGCCCCATGGCCAGAAATCATGCTGCGCCGCCCGGCAGCACAGGACTGGAGCCAACCCACCGTGGTTTGCGGCTGCGGCGGTGGCGAACTCGTACAAGAATGGCTACCCCAACTACTGGAGCAAGCACCGCAGCTGGTTCTGGACGCCGACGCCCTCAATGCCATCGCCACCACCCCTTCTCTGGCACAGCAGCTACGTCAGCGCAGCCAGCAAAAACTGGGCACCATCCTGACTCCTCACCCCCTGGAAGCAGCGCGCCTGCTGAAGACCGATACTTCCTCTATTCAAGCCAACCGCGTACAAGCCGGGCTACAGCTGGCTGAAGAATTTCAGTGCACAGCACTCCTGAAAGGCTCTGGCACGGTGATTGCCAACCCAGAACAGCAAGTCTGGATCAATGCCAGTGGCAATGCCCGCCTGGCCACTGGCGGCACAGGCGATGTACTGGCCGGCCTGATAGGTGCCTTATGGGCCCAGGGCTTGAGCAGGGACTGCGCTGCCATACAGGGCGCACTCCGCCACGGGCATGCAGCCGACACCTGGCCTGCAGATCGGCCCTTCAGCGCCAACGCCTTGGCACTTCACCTGGGCGACAATCGGAAATAATTTTCATAAAAAATGGCCTTTTCCGTTACCAGGAAAGGCCGTTCAGCTATCAATTAAAAAGCACTCAAGACTCGGTCTTGCGCTTGGCTGTTTTAGTGGCTGGCGCGGTCTTGACGCGAGTGGCTGTCTTCACCGCTGGCTTTTTTGCCACCACTTTCTTCGCCTTGGGAGCAGTCTTCGCGGCAGGCTTGGCTACCACCTTTGGTGCCGCTGGCACCACTGGGGCAGGAATAGCTTTCGCCGCAGGTTGGCTCTGAGTTTCAGGGGACAGCAAGGCCGCCACCTTTTTCTTCGCCGCCGGCTTACGCGGCTTAGGCAACTCGGCCAATGCCGCCGGTTCAGCCAGTTGCTTGGGCTCAGGCTCGGGCACGCTGCAGCGCTCTTGCGCATACTCCGCCTCTAAGGCCGCCAGATTCACGCTTTTGAGCATGGCCTTCTTGGCCGCCTTGCGGGCCTGCTTGCTCTTGAGAGACTCAGAAGAAGCAGCAGAAGAGGCCGAATTGCGCTGCGCACGACTCGCCTTGGCATCACGACGACTCCATTTATCGGCATAGCCTGCATTGCCATGCTCCTCGCGGGATTCACGACCCTCTCGGCGACCACGGCCATCATCCTTGCCCTGGCCACGTCCGCCGCGAGCAGCCGGCATCAAGCCATCTTCACCATCGCGAACCAGACGAAAGTCAATACGCCGCCCATCAAGGTCCACCCGGCTGACCTGCACCCGCACCCTGGCCCCAATGCTGTAGCGGACACCGGAGCGCTCACCACGCAACTCCTGGCGCGCCTCATCAAAGCGGAAGTAATCACCACCGAGCTCGGTGATATGCACCAAACCTTCGACGTACATCGCATCCAGCGTCACGAAGACACCAAAGGTCGTGACCGCAGAAACGGTGCCTGCGAACTCCTCACCCAGGTGCTCGCGCATGTATTTGCACTTGAGCCAGGCTTCCACATCACGACTGGCCTCATCGGCGCGGCGCTCATTGGCGCTGCAGTGCAGTCCCGCCGCCTCCCACGCCTGGAATTCCTTGGCCGCCGAGCGCTTGCGCGGTTTTTGTCCAGGTTCGACCACACGCGAAGCCAGGCGCTTAGCCATCTTTGCCTCTGCCTCGCCCGGCGTTGGCAAAGCAGGCAGCTTGTAATGCGTGCCATTCAGCTCGGCCTTGATGACGCGGTGCACCAGCAAATCGGGATAGCGCCGAATCGGACTGGTGAAATGGGTGTAAGCCTCAAACGCCAAGCCGAAGTGGCCCGAGCCCTCAGGGGTATAGAAGGCCTGCATCATGGAGCGCAGCAGCATGGTGTGAATCTGCTGTGCATCAGGGCGCTCCTTGGTCGCGCTGGCAATCTGCTGGAACTCCTTGGTCGTGGGGTTCTCGCTGATGCTCATGCCCACGCCCATGGCCTTGAGGTAGTTGCGCAAAATCTCCTGCTTCTCCAGCGACGGCTTGTCGTGCACACGGAACAAGCCCAATTGCCCGCTTTGCTCAATGAAGTCTGCGCTGCAGACGTTGGCCGCCAGCATGGCCTCTTCAATCAGCTTGTGCGCATCATTGCGAGTGCGCGGCACGATTTTTTCAATCCGCCCGTTGTCATCACAGACAATTTGTGTCTCCGTCGTCTCGAAGTCCACCGCCCCACGTGCCTCTCGCGCCTTGAGCAGGGACTGAAAGACACCATGCAGATTCAAAAGATCCTGAACGCGATCCTTGCGCTTCGCTGCCTCCGGGCCACGCGTATTGGCCAGAATCGCAGCCACTTCGGTATAGGTGAAGCGCGCATGGCTGTGCATGACTGCCGGGTAGAACTGATAGGCGTGAATCTCACCTTGCGCCGTGATCAGCATGTCGCAGACCATGCACAGGCGATCCACATCCGGGTTCAGCGAACACAGGCCATTGCTGAGCTTTTCCGGCAGCATGGGAATCACTCGGCGCGGGAAATACACACTGGTGGCGCGATCGTAGGCATCCACATCAATAGCGCTGCCCGTGGTCACGTAATGACTCACATCGGCAATCGCTACCAGCAAACGCCAACCCTTGCTGCGCCCGATCTTGGCCGGCTCGCAATACACCGCATCGTCAAAGTCGCGAGCGTCTTCGCCGTCGATGGTCGCCAGCGGTATATCCGTCAGATCAATGCGATTCTTGTAATCAGCCGCGCGGACTGTCTCAGGCAATGCCTTGGCTTGCTCCAGACATGCCTCGGAAAAAACGTGCGGAACACCATATTTGCGCACCGCGATCTCAATTTCCATGCCTGGGTCATCCACCTCACCGAGCACCTCGGTAATGCGCCCTACAGGCTGACCAAACAGTGCAGGAGCCTCTGTCAGCTCAACCACTACGATCTGACCGACCTGTGCCGACCCCGTCGCATTCGATGGAATCAGGATGTCCTGGCCATAGCGCTTGTCCTCAGGGGCAACAAGCCACACACCGCTTTCTTGCAAAAAGCGGCCAATGATGGGCTGATCAGGACGCTCCACGATTTCCACCACACGCCCTTCTGGTCGACCACGGTGGTCATGGCGTGCAATGCGCACCTGGACCTTGTCCTTGTGAAGCACTGCCCGCATTTCATTGGGGGGGAGGTAGATGTCACGCTCACCATCGTCGCGGATGACAAAGCCATGTCCGTCGCGGTGGCCCTGCACAGTGCCCAAAATTTCTTCGTTCATATCGGCAACTTTTGCGCTAGGGTTCATTTTCTTGATATACAATCTATGTCTTTCCTGAGATGCCCAGGTGGCGGAATTGGTAGACGCACTAGTTTCAGGTACTAGCGGGTAACTCCGTGGAGGTTCGAGTCCTCTCCTGGGCACCAAGTTTAACGACAACCAGCCTGGTTGCAGCAAACTTGGACAACATTCCACAAGGAATGTTGCAAAGTCCTACGGCATCTTAGAAAAATTGAAGATTCAGATTCCTTGCAAATAACTGCAGTAGAATACGAAGCTTCCCTGAAAGCCCAGGTGGCGGAATTGGTAGACGCACTAGTTTCAGGTACTAGCGGGTAACTCCGTGGAGGTTCGAGTCCTCTTCTGGGCACCAAATACAAAAAGCCGTTGCATGCAAATGCAGCGGCTTTTTCGTTTTCCGCCTTACTTGCTGTTTGAGAAAAAACACCGCCATCTCACGCCAACACTGCGCCAGCTGCTATATAATTCGATCACTCTGAAATGCCCAGGTGGCGGAATTGGTAGACGCACTAGTTTCAGGTACTAGCGGGTAACTCCGTGGAGGTTCGAGTCCTCTTCTGGGCACCAAATACAAAAAGCCGTTGCATGCAAGTGCAGCGGCTTTTTCGTTACCCATCCTCACTTGCTGTTTTGAGAAAAAACACCACCATCTCGCGACAACACTGCGCCAGCTGCTATATAATTCGATCACTCTGAAATGCCCAGGTGGCGGAATTGGTAGACGCACTAGTTTCAGGTACTAGCGGGTAACTCCGTGGAGGTTCGAGTCCTCTTCTGGGCACCAAAATACAAAAAGCCGTTGCATGCAAATGCAGCGGCTTTTTCGTTACCCATCCTCACTTGCTATTTTGAGAAAAAACACCGCCATCTCGCGCCAACACTGCGCCAGCTGCTATACAATTCGATCACTCTGAAATGCCCAGGTGGCGGAATTGGTAGACGCACTAGTTTCAGGTACTAGCGGGTAACTCCGTGGAGGTTCGAGTCCTCTTCTGGGCACCAAAATACAAAAAGCCGCTGCATGCAAATGCAGCGGCTTTTTCGTTTTCCGCCTTACTTGCTGTTTTGAGAAAAAACACCACCATCTCGCGACAACACTGCGCCAGCTGCTATATAATTCGATCACTCTGAAATGCCCAGGTGGCGGAATTGGTAGACGCACTAGTTTCAGGTACTAGCGGGTAACTCCGTGGAGGTTCGAGTCCTCTTCTGGGCACCAAAATACAAAAAGCCGTTGCATGCAAATGCAGCGGCTTTTTAGTTTGTGCTTTACGCATTTAAGCGCTCCCCCTTCTCTTTGGCGACCACAAAAAAAGGGAGTCCTGAGACTCCCTTTTTCACAGCTGCAAGCGCTTGATTTACTTGCGTAGCAGCTGCTTGAGCGCAGTTTGCAGGCGGCGGGCCGAAGCTTCGTCGCTGCCGCTGGCCAGCACTGCTGCAACATCCTGACCCCAGGTCTGCTGAGGCGAAGGATCGTTACGACGGGTCAGCATCTGCAGCTGCAGAGCACGGCGAGCCGCCAGCTGATCTGCAGGTGTGTGCACATCGGCCGCCATTTCCAGACGCAGCAGCGCCTCGGCAGCATTACCCTTGGGCGCTGCTGCGATGGCGGCAGTCCACGAAGAGCGCACGGGTGCAGTCACCTTGCCACCCAGTTGCTGGGCCGAAGGCATTTGCTCGGAGTCACGCGCCTGCCAGGCACCCAGGAGCTGGGTCAGGGCTTCGCCGTGGGCCTGAGCCGCCAGCTTGCGCAGGGCCTCCTGGGCATGCTCCACCGCATCACGCTGGGCGCGGAAGGCAGGATCTGCCAGACGCGGGCCACGCTCTTCACGCACAAACTCACGACGGCCACGGCCCATGTCGCGGTTGCCATCACGGCCCGGGCGATCGCCACGACCTGCATCGCGGCCACGTGGGCCATCCTTGCGATCACCAGGGCGGCCTGCAGGCGCAGCAGCTTCCTTCTTCATGCCAGGACGGTCATCGCCGCGCACAGCTACCACAGGACGTGCAGGCTTGGCAGCCACCGGAGCTTCAGCCGCTTCTGTTTCAGTAGCTGCTTGCGCTTGTCCATCTTGGGCTTGAGCCTGATTTTCATCAGATTTTTCAGCGACAGGCTGGGCCTTCAGAACCGCTTCCAGCTCGCTCAGAGCGGTGCGAATCTTCTGCGCGTCACCGCTGGCGTTGGCCACCTCCACAGCCTTGGATGCCTCGAGCACACGGCGATCATGCTCCGACAACTCCACTGCCGCCTGGCTGCGACCGCCACGCTCCACGCTCTTGCGATTGAAGGCTTCATCAAGCGGCTTGCGGAAAGCATCCCACAGCTTTTGCTCGTGCTTGCGATCCAGAGGCACGACCTGGGCTTCCGCCTGCCAACGCTGTTGCAAGGCCTTCACTGCATCGATACGCAGGCTTGGCGCTGCACCCAGAGCCGTGGCTTCATCGATCATGGCGTGGCGACGTTCCAGGCTGGCCTTTTGCGCAGCCTGCAAAGGTGCTTCAGCAGCAGCCATAGCCTGTTTGAACAAGGGCTGCAATTCTGCAAAAAGCTTTTCACCAATGTGACCGCTTTCGCGCCAGCGCTCACCAAACTGGCGCAGAGCGCGCAGCATGGCCTTCCAATCCTGGCTAGCGGCGTTATCCGCAGCCCACGACTTGATTTCCTCAATCAGTGCCAGACGCTGCGCCTTGGCCTGCGTGCTGTCCTGACGAATCTTTTCGTGCCAAGACTCAACCACCTTGTAGGCAGCGTTACAAGCTTCGTCAAACTTCTTCCACAGCGCATGGTTGGCAGCAGCGCCTTGGTCGGCATTCTTCCACTGCTCGCGCAGGCTGCGCAGGGTTTCTTGAATCTTGCGGCCACCCAGAGCCTGGCCTTCAGGGCGGTTCAGCAGGGCTTCCGCCTTGGCGACCAGCTCTTCGCGCAGCTTGTCAGCCTGCTGACGCAGCCAGCCTTCCGCCTCGCCAGCGGCCAATAGCGCCTCATGCACTTCGTGCACCAGCGCTTCGTCCACAAAGCGGCCATGGGTCTTGATCGCTGCACGCATTGCCTGCACCGCGTCAGATCCCGCCTTGCCATTGCCGGCCTCAGTCTCCGCTTTCAGCGCTTGCAGCGCCTGACCCAGTGCAGCCTTAGCCGCCTCGACTTGCTCAGGAGTCGCCTTACCACGGCCACCGGCAGCAGCACGCGCAGCCGGCTTGGCGGCCACTTCGACAGGAGCAGCTTCGGGCGGCAAGCCGCGGGCCACACGGATCTCATCAGCCCAGACAGGCACCGTAGGCAATGGAGCTGCGTCGTCGGCTGCAGCCGCTTCAGTCAAGGCCAAGGCCGACTGGAAAGCGTCCCAGACCAGTGCCAGCTGTGCAGATGCTGCTTCCAATTGCGGAGGGAAACGGCCGTCCACGCTGCTCCAGCTAGCGTCGCTTGTCAGCTCCTTGGCTTGCTCTTGCCAGCGAGCCACATCAGCGCCCAGCGCTTCGAGCACGCCCTTGGCGTCTTTCCAAGACTTGGTGGACAACACTTCGATGCGCTGCGCCAACAGCAGGGCCACTTCGCGTTGCACCTGGGTGCGATGCTGCAGATCTTCGACTGCCTTGACGCGCTCTACCAGTTGCGCCTTGAACTGCGACAGCGGTTCGCGCGACAAAGCCGCACCGGCCTTGGCAGCCTCTCGCTGCCAAGCTGCGGCTGCGGCTGCATCAAAAGGAGTCGCGGCCAGCAAGGCCTGGGCCTTTTCAGCCCATTCCACGGAAATTTTTTCCTGATTCTCGGTGCGACGGATTTCGTCGAGACGTTCACGAACGGCACGGGCCGCGCTCTTGTCGCCCTTGCTCAGTTCCTTGTGAACGTCCTGGAGCTGCTCAACCGTGGGCTGAGTAGCCAGCCAGTCACGGATGCGTGCGGCGCGATCGCCCGAGGTCTCGGCGGAGAAAGCACCACCCGTCAATGCATCCAAAGGATGTTGCTCAGAATTCTTGGCAGAGGCCGGGGTCACTTCAGATGCATCAGACATGGTGCTGCTAGGAGAAATAGATGTCATGTAGGGGTCAGAAAATGCTTGGCAGCCGCCGCAATCCATGTTGCAGCCGACCTGTGCCAACCCACATGAGGGCAGACTTTCCAAGCGCAAGCCCAGACACAGAGGTGCCTGGGAAAACCGGTATTTTCGCCTTTATTTAAAGGCAAGCCAAAAAATGCGAAATCGCCGCGGATTTCGCACTGTTTCGATCATTGTGCAGACAGGCTCAACTGAGCACGCGGCGTCCAGTCTTTATCGGACACATCCATCTTTGGAGCCCCCAGAAAAAGACGCTCCAATGGCAATTGCTGAGTCGCCAGATAGTCGCGCACCGCCACACCACGAGCCAATGCCAGCTCACGCATGGCGTCATCCGGCACGCTTATGCCAGCAACCAGCAAAGCGGTCATTTGCTCTGCCGGCAGCTCCTTGGCCATTCCGACCATATTGCGGGGCTTTTTGATATCAGCACGACTGTAAACCGCCTTGAGTAGCGCTGCTTTCTCTGCCTCACTGAATTCCGTCACGTCCTCTGCGCTCTTACCTTCACGAATGACATTGCGGCGCTTTTGAGCCAGCATCAACCGATCCAGCTCGGCAAGCTTCCAGGCCTCCTTGTCCTCAGCCACTCGTGACTCACCTACCACCGTCATCTTCAGGGCGGGCCGATCATTGAGTGCCTTGACGATTTTGGCCAGTTGCTCCTTGGCCTTTTCATCCAGCTTCGCACTACCAGGTGCGAACGCCACCCCTCCCGTCTCGTCGCCACCCGAGAAAGCGCCGGACAGCAAAGCAAAAGGTGCTGTTACAGCCTTCATGATGATGTTGCCAATGACCTTGAAGACAATAGGAGCCAGACGGAACTGCGGGTCATTGAGTGAGCCGCTGAGTGGCACATCCAGGTCAATCACACCATTGCGGTCAGAGAGCAGTGCCACCGCCAGCTTGACGGGCAACGAGGCTGGCGCACCTTCCACCTTGTCGCCAAAGGTCAGCTGACGCAGCACCAGCTTGTTCGACGCCGTCAGCTGTCCATCGGGCTGCACCTTGTAGTTGACATCCATGTAGAGCTTGCCGCGCTCAATGCCGTAGCCCGCATATTTGATGGAATATGGCGACAACGGCGACAGCTCCAGGTCATTCATCTGGGCACGCACGTCCAGCGCCAGCGGCTTGGCCAGCGGGTTCACCTTGCCGCTGATGTCCAGCGTAGCGGTCCCCTGCGCCTTGCCCTTGATCTCCAGGTCCGCCATCTGCGGCCCTTCCTCTCCTTGCGGGGCTTCAGAAGAAAAGGCACTCAGACGCCCTTTCAGCTCACTCAGATCGGCCGAGTAGTTGGGCTGAATGAAGTAATCCGAGAATTGAACCTTGCCCCCCGTCAGAGTGACAGGCCCCACCTTGATCATGGGGGCGGGGCCGCTTGCCTCGGGCGTGGCAGGCTCTTGCACCTTGTCTACCTCTGGCGCTTCGCCGGCCTGTGCCTGAGCATTGGCCTGCTCGTTCTGGGCCACCGACTGCTCGGACGTGTCGCTCTTGACGATGTCCTGCAAGTTGATCCGGCCATTGCGCTGCACGATGACACGCGCAAAGAAGTCGCTCAGCGCTGTTTCACGCACGCTGACTCGCAGTGGCTGCGCTGGCTTCATGCTCAGATCAAGACCGCGAACGGCCAGCGTCTTCCAGGCCAGCAAGTCATCTCCCAGCCCCAGACCCGTTTTCGCAGCCATCGCCTTGGCACGGTCTGCCGTGGAGTCATTGAGCACCGCCGTCAATGCGCCTTTCGCCGTATGAGGCTTGTCCGCCTCCTCTTTGACGGGAGCTGCCAGAGTGGAGCGCACGCGCAGATCACTCAACTCCACATCGCCCTGCACAGCCAGTTGCGGCCCTTTGGCATGTGCCAAGTACTGAAGCTTGCCCTTAAAGCCTCCATCAGCTCGCACAAGATCAACATTGAGCTTGTGCCCGAAATAAGGTTCAAAAGCATGCAATGGCAAAGCCTTGGCCAGCAACTGACCGCTGGCAGAAACAGGAGTCAAGCCGAACTGTCCTTTGAAGTGCAAACTGCCCGCCTGCACGCGGCGACCTGCCACGATTTGCGCAGCCACTTCCAGCGGCGTCGGTGCCGCCTTGGCTGCCAATGGCTCCAGCGTTCCCAGCCGCACCTTCAGAGCATTCACATCCAGCTGTACGGGCAGCGCATTCTGCCCCTGTGTGGGCGCCGCATCACGCAACTGCACCGCCCCGCCGTCCACAGCGATCGACGCCAGTTTGACGGACCATGGCTGACTTGGCTCGGTCTTTCCAGGCTGCTTTACGCCCCTTCCTCCGCCAGAGACTGCCGACGGCAACCAGCGCTCGTACATCCAACGCCCCTGTGCATCGCGCTGCGCAGCCAACCGAGGCTTTTGCACCGTAATGCCATCTACCAGCACTTGCCGGGCCGCCAAGTCCACATCCACACCACTGAGCTTGATTTGCTCGACATTGATGGGCGCTTGCTTGTCCTTGACCTGCACCCCGTCCGCAGTCAGCTCAGCCACCCTGGCCTTGATGCCAGCTTCATCCCAGGACAGCTCTGCGCCAGAGTTAAGCATGGCACTCAATTCAGGCTTGAAGTGCCCTTCTATATAGGGGCGCATCCATTGCAATGGCAATTGCTCCAGTGTCAGTTGAAGCTTGCCGCTCTTGACTGTGGCCTCACCTTCCACTTTCAGTTGTGCAAGCTTCTCGGGCTGGGCTTTACCTCCCTCATTCAGGCCTGTCGTCGCCAGCAGTTGCAAGGGCTCATTCATGGGCCACGTGGCACTCTTGATCTGCACCGCCAAAGGTGCCATGGTCAACTGCGCCACTGCTGCCCCGGCGCCCTCATCCCGCCAGTGCACGATTCCCCCTTCAACATCAAGCTGCTGCAGGCTAAGCGCCAAGGCTGGAGAGGATTTCTCAGCTCCGGCATTGGCAGATGCCTCATCCAGAGGCTTAGCAGCCCCATCCTCCACAGCTTCGACCTCCGCCTTCGCAGTGGACTCAACCTCTGCATCTGCATCTGCAGGCACATTCAGCCCCAACCAGTTGATAACCCCCTGAGCATTGCGACTGGCATGAATTTCTGGCTTGACCCAGCGCACCGACTCCAGTGTTATTTGGCTTTGCAAGGGCTTCACATTGCTGAGTTGCAACTCCAGCGCCTCAAAACCCAGCAAAGGATTCCCTTGGCTATCCTGCAACGCCACATCACTCAAAGCCAGCTTGCCACTGATGCTCACCACCGCCTGCTCTTGATCTTCAAAACGAATCTGCAAGTCCGTATCCAGCACGCCTGATCGAGGCTGCACCGGAACGCTGGCAGGCACATAGCCCATATAAGGCGTCAGATCAATGTGATCCCACTTGAGGGTCATCGCTGTCTGGCGACCATCTGTGAATGGGGTACTTTCTCCAGAGGTATCGAATTTGCTGCCATTGAGATCAAACGACAGATGCGGTTGCACCTTGACTTCACGCTTGGAAGCCAGGTTGCTGATAAACGGAATGCTCAACTGCAAATCTTTGAGCTCATGCTTTTGCTGCACCGACTCGTCATTGAGCTCAATGCGTCCATCACGCAAAGCGATGTTGTAGAGCGCAAAGCTCAGAGGCTTGGACGGCTCTTCATTCTTTGTCTCGCCAAGCTTGGCGATCACATCGTCAATATCAAGCCTTCCCATGGAATGCTGAGTCAGGCGCACTACCGGCCCATCCAGCTCTATCGCATCGAGCACAGGCGCCAACCGAAACAAAGACTGCGCGCTGAGATTGATCAGAATGCGCTTGATCTCCAGCTGGGGCTCGGCTGCATCTCTCAGGTCTTTTGAGACTCCAGCGCTTTGTACAACTGCGCCATCAGCTACATTTTTTATAGCTTTATCAATCACCAAGTCATGCAAGGTGACTGCCATCGCCCAAGGGGAAAACTCCACCTTGCCCACATGTACGCCTCGCCCCAGCTTTTCAGAGCCGTGCTTTTGCAACTGACTCTTGGCAATGGAGGGAACCAACGCCCATAACAGCAGCCATAACAGCAAAAGACCAGAAACCGACCAGATCAGCCGACGTAGCCAGCGATTCGATGTGAGCAAAGACATGAGCAATTTTTATAGGGGGCGAAAGCTGAAAGCCTCCCTCGGCTTTCAAAACCTGAGTTCACAGGGCACCAGAAGGCAACTGTAGCAAGAGTCCTCTTGGGAGCATCTGGCCAGTGCTCTATATATAGATAGAGCACCCAAGAGTTTCCTTGGGAAGTTTGCGCCATGACAGACATGAATTCGAGGGCAATGCCAGAAAAAATGCAAACAATCCACTGCCACCTCATCCCCCATGCATGCCCATGAACGGCAAAGCCCGGAAGTGGCTAAAACCAGCTTCCGGGCTTTACGGCCGGTACCAGACCGGGCCGTCTTCGCGGATCAAGGAGGGTGTGGTCCTTTCCGCGGGAAGCAATGATTGCTCCCTTTTTTGGCCTCAAGCGAAGATAAAGAGCAAGTGCCAACAGCCAGTGAAATCAAAGGCCATGGCGGAATTTGCTTTTCCTTTCCTTTGGCAAGCACCTGCGACGTGCAGGCAGATTCACTATATCTTTGCTTTTGTAGGGTTTCCAGCTTTTTTGCGCTTTATTTCATCTTCATGACAAATAAAACGATGTGAGTGTGTACACCTATTGAAAGCGTGATCTTTTGCTGCTATTTTGCAAGCAAACTGTATATTCATACAGTTTTTATATTATTTAAAATTCTAAAAATGGATTTCTATAGTGTTGACTCTGTATTTAGGGGGCTTCTAGAATCCGCCAGCGCTCGAAATGAGCGTTTTTTGTTTTCGCTGCCTCACGACTGAGCAGACCGACAAGCGCCTCCCGGGCGCTTTTTAATCGGCCCGCAGCAAACCTCATCGGCGTGTTGCCCTGGTTGCACCGTGTGATTGAACCGGTACTACCTCGGGCGATAGCCAAGAAAGGACAAGCTATGCCAGCGTCAGGAAAATTAGTCGCCTCTGCGCGAACGTTGGGCCATCAAACGGCTCACGGTTTTCTTGCTCTTACCCACAACGGTTTCGCCCTCCTGGGCTTGGCCGTGGCCATTTCGGCCTTGATTTTGATCTCCCGTCCGGACCTGCGTCTGGCCGGTGCAACCGAGCTGCGCGAGTGGCTTGACAACCGACTGCCTGCGACCGCCATTGCCGTGGCTGACAAAGAGACAGAAACATCCGCTGTTTCCTCTCACCTCATTGCTGCCAGCGACCGGGCAACTGCAGTCAACCCGCAGAACCTGCCCAAGGAGCAGGCGGCTGTGGCCTATTGGCTCAGCAAAAAATACCGCGTTGCACCCGAGCCCATTGCCGCTCTGGTCAGCGAGGCCTATGCACAGGGCAAAGCCAACAAGCTGGACCCCACGCTGATTCTGGCCATCATGGCCATCGAATCCAGCTTCAACCCCTTTGCACAAAGCCCGGTCGGCGCACAAGGCCTGATGCAGGTCATGACCAAGGTCCATACCGACAAGTACGAAAGCTTTGGTGGTCAGCATGCTGCCTTTGATCCTGTCACCAACCTCAAGGTCGGCGTCAAGGTGCTCAAGGAATGCATTGCACGCGCTGGCTCCATTGAAGGTGGTCTGCGTTACTACGTCGGGGCAGCCAATCTGCCCAGCGACGGCGGCTATGCAGCAAAGGTTCTGGCAGAACACCAGCGCTTGCGCCAAGGGGCCGGCCTGCGTGCCAACCCCGTGGTAGCCACCAACACCGTCACTGCCGACAGCAAGTCCGCTATCAGCACCGAGTCCACCAAGGTCTCTCATGCAGATCAGGTGGTGGTAGCAGACTCCCGCCTGTAAATTCCACATTTCCCATTTTTCAAGCTGGCTTTGGCCAGCTTTTTTTATTCCTGATGCCACTTTGCAGGAAAAGTCGGCCCAGGCATCTGACCTAGGTCAGCTCAGCTACACTAACGGGTGTACGCAACTGGCGATAGGCGCAGAAACCTCTGCCGCTGACGTGGAATCCGGCAGACTGCAAGGTCTGTGAACCACCGGGGAGCGTACCGCCCAAGGTCGACGTTTGAGACCTGCAAGCGTTTCAGCCGTTCGCCTGGGCAGCCCTTGCTTCAAGGGAATTTCTAGTTCACAGGACTGCCATGTTTCAACGCACCGATACCGTCGCTAAAGTCGACCCCGAACTGTTTGCTGCCATTGAGGCTGAAAACCATCGCCAGCAAGAGCACATCGAGCTGATCGCCAGCGAGAACTACTGCTCGCCCGCCGTGATGGAAGCCCAGGGCTCCCAGCTGACCAACAAGTACGCCGAAGGCTACCCAGGCAAGCGCTACTACGGTGGCTGCGAGCACGTGGACGTGGTCGAGCAGCTGGCCATCGACCGCATCAAGCAAATCTTTGGCGCTGAAGCCGCCAACGTTCAACCCAATTCCGGCTCCCAAGCCAACCAGGCTGTGCTGATGGCATTTGCCAAGCCCGGCGACACCATCCTGGGCATGAGCCTGGCCGAAGGCGGTCACCTGACCCACGGCATGGCGCTGAACATGTCCGGCAAGTGGTTCAAGGCCGTTTCCTACGGCCTGAACGCTGACGAAGCCATCGACTACGACAAGCTGGAAGAGCTGGCTCGTGAGCATAAGCCCCGCATCATCGTGGCTGGCGCTTCTGCCTACGCCCTGCGCATCGATTTCGAGCGCTTCGCCAAGATCGCCAAGGAAGTCGGCGCCATCTTCTGGGTGGACATGGCTCACTACGCTGGTCTGATCGCTGCTGGTGTGTACCCCAACCCCGTGCCTCACGCTGACGTGGTCACCACCACCACCCACAAGAGCCTGCGCGGCCCCCGTGGCGGCGTGATCCTGATGAAGGCCGAGCACGAGAAGGCTCTGAACAGCGCCATCTTCCCCGGCCTGCAAGGCGGCCCCCTGATGCACGTGATCGCTGGTAAGGCTGTTGCGTTCAAGGAAGCCCTGACTCCCGAGTTCAAGGCTTACCAAGAGCAAGTCGTGAAGAACGCCAAGGTGTTCGCCGAGACCCTGACCGAGCGCGGTCTGCGCATCGTCTCCGGCCGCACCGAAAGCCATGTCATGCTGGTGGACCTGCGCGCCAAGGGCATCACGGGCAAGGCTGCTGAAGCCGCTCTGGGTCTGGCTCACATCACTGTGAACAAGAACGCCATCCCCAACGATCCCGAAAAGCCTTTCGTGACCAGCGGCATCCGCATCGGTACCCCCGCCATGACCACCCGTGGTTTCGGCGAAGAAGAGGCCCGCATCACCGCCAACCTGGTGGCTGACGTGCTGGACAAGCCCGAAGACGAAGCCAACCTGGCCGCTGTGCGCGCCAAGGTGCAGGCTCTGACGGCCAAGTTCCCCGTTTACAGCAAGTAAGCAGGCTAGTTAGACAGGCTACGCGGATCGACCATGAAGTGCCCCTTTTGCAGCAACCCGGACACGCAAGTGGTCGAAACCCGCGAGTCCGAGGATGGGGGCTTCATCCGTCGCCGCCGCCGCTGCGGTGGCTGCGACAAGCGATTCACCACCTATGAGCGCCCCGAAGTCAGCCTGCCGACCATTGTCAAAAAGGACGGCAGGCGCATCGAATACGAGCGCGCCAAGCTGCAAGGCTCTTTCCAGATCGCGCTGCGCAAGCGCCCGGTGAGCACTGCGTTGATCGATGAGGCCATTGACCGCATCGAAGACCGTTTGCTCAACTCTGGCCAGCGCGAAATCGATTCCAGCCGCCTGGGCGAGCTGGTGATGGATGAGCTCAAAGGTCTGGACAAGGTGGGCTATATCCGCTTTGCCAGCGTGTACCGCAGCTTCGAGGATGTGGACGACTTCAAAAGCATCATGGATGAGGTGCGCAGCCCCAAGTCCAGGGCCAAACCCAAGACTGAGCCTCACTGAAGTCGAGCCTCATGACAGCACAAAGCCACCCTCGGGTGGCTTTGTTTTTTGCACTGTTCTCGGCCATACAAGTTGATGGCATGCTCATGATTAATGAGCATGTACCGCATGCTACTCGTTTACGTCAGATCAGTTTGCACCTGAAATCCTTAGTAAACAGGCGCAATACGCTCCTGTAATGGAAGCGGCATGGGCTGCTGCTGGCTTTGCACACGCACATAGTCCACCAGCGCATCCAGGTCCAGCGAACCGCCCACCAGATCAGTGCCTTGCGTGAAGACACTGAAGTTGTCACCGCCCGTGCCCAGATAGCTTTGCAGCCCCACGCGATAGCTGCGCGCAGCGTCAAGCAACTGGCCATTCAAGCGCATCTCGCTCACGCGCTGGCCCGCAGGCTGGCTGCGATCAAAGCGGTAGGTGAAGCCCTGCGAGACCTGCAGAATTCGCGGCGCATCGACCGTGTTGGTGCCGCTGTTGAACTGCTGCTCCAGCACCTGGCGAATCTGCTCGCCCGTCAGGCTCATCACCATGAGCGTATTGCCAAAGGGCTGCACGCTGAACAGCTGCCCATAGGTCACACTGCCATCGGCTGCGGGCGCCAGGTCGGCACGCACGCCACCTGAGTTCATAAAGGCCAGCTCGGCACCACCTGCCGCCGCGTCTTGCGTGGCAGCCAGCAGCGCATCGGCAATGATGCGGCCCATCACGCTTTCGCCATTGGCCAGTGGCATGCGACTGGCCAGGCCAGCCAGGCGCCCTACCGTGGCAGCAGAAAGCGGCTGTGCAGCGGCCTTGTAACGCTCGACCAATTCAGCAACGGCCGCATCGGGCTGATAAACGGGAAAGCTGGGCTGCAGCGCCACGGTGGTCGTGCCGCTAGTAAAGGCCTCGCCTTGCACAATGTTCTGGCGCGCCGACCTGTTGGACACACGGCGCGTTTTCGCATCGACGGTGAGCTTGATCTCAGTCAGCAAGGTGCCGTACAGGCCTGCGCTGGTCAGCAGAAACGGCTTTTTCGCATTGACCTTGGCGTAGTCGCAAATATAGGAACGATGGGTGTGGCCGGAGACCACCACATCCACCTCGCTCGATAGCTGCTCCAGAATCGGCACGATATCGCCCGACAAACCCTTGCAACTGTCTTCCTGCAGGGCCGAGGTGGCAGCCCCACCCTCGTGCACCAGCACCACGATCACGTCAGCGCCCTGGGCACGCAGCTGCGGAATCAGCGCGTTGGCCGTCAGCGCCTCGCTGGTAAACGTCAAGCCCTTGACCCCGCTGGGCCGCACCATGTACGGCGTATTCTTGAGCGTCATGCCGATAAAGCCCACGCCGATGCGCAGACCATCTTGCTCAAAGAACTTCACGCCCGTGGCTGGGAACAGCGGCTTGCCGTCATCACGAATCGTGTTGGCCGCCAAATACTGGAAATCCGCGCCCTTGAATGGCTTGCTGAGCTGACAAGGCTGCTTAACAGTGAATTTCTCGCAGCCGCCGCCCTGCATGCGCAGCAGCTCGGCAAAGCCCTGGTCGTATTCATGATTGCCGGTGGCCGCAAAGTCCACCTTCATCAGGTTCAGCGCTTCAATGGTGGGCTCATCCAGAAACAGCGACGAGACAATGGGCGAGGCGCCAATCATGTCGCCTGCTGTGACCAGCGCCACGTGGCGGCTGGCCGCGCGCCGCTCGGCAATCACTTTGGCCATATAGGCCGCACCGCCTGCAGGCACCGCCACGCTCTTGCCCTGCGCATCCTGTGCAATCACGGCCTGCTTGGGCACCTCCAGATTGCCGTGAAAGTCATTGAAGCCCAGCAGGGTGATATCCATGCTGGCCGGGCGCACGGCGCTGCCGCCGCCACAGCCCGCCAAGCCCAGCGTCAGCGCCAGCACAGCAGCAGCCGCGCCCTGCAAAGCACAACGCCAGCCCGGCAACATGGTGCGGGGCTGGCGTTGAGTGTTTTGAGAAATTGATACAACCATCGGAACTCTCCTGAGCCGTGGTTGTACCGCAGAACGCGGGCAGCCTGATGTCAGATTGCTGGTCAGGCCGCCGATGCTGCAATGGGCTTGAGGCCCGAATCCACATCGCCGCACTGAGCGCGGTGGCGCAGCGCGTGGTCCATCACCACCAGCGCCAGCAGCGCCTCGGCAATGGGTGCCGCGCGAATGCCCACACAGGGGTCATGACGGCCCTTGGTGATGACTTCGGTGCTGCTGCCATGCACATCAATCGATTCACGCGGCGTGATGATGGAGCTGGTGGGCTTGATGCCAATGCGCACTTCCAGATCCTGGCCGGTGCTGATGCCGCCCACAATGCCGCCCGCGTTGTTACTGCGAAAGCCCTCGGGGCTGAGCGAATCACCATGCGTGGTGCCGCGTTGGGCCACGCTGTCAAAGCCTGCGCCAATTTCCACGGCCTTGACGGCGTTCAGGCCCATCATGGCGTAGGCAATATCGGCGTCCAGACGGTCATACAGGGGCTGGCCCAGACCGACGGGCATGTTCGACGCACTCACGCGCAGCGCAGCGCCGCAGGAGTCGCCGCTCTTGCGCAGCTGCTCCATGTATTCCTCATAGCGGCTCACATCGGCCACGGGCGCGAAAAACGGGTTGTTAGGCACATGTTCCCAGCTCTCGAAAGGCAGGGACAGCTCGCCCACTTGCGTCATGCAGGCGTGGAATTCGGTGCCAAATTTTTGCTTGAGCCATTTCTTGGCCACGGCACCGGCAGCCACCGTGGGCGCGGTCAAACGGGCCGAAGAGCGGCCACCGCCGCGCGGATCGCGAATGCCGTATTTCTGGAAGTAGGCATAGTCAGCGTGGCCGGGACGGAAGCTCTGCGCGATGTTGGAGTAGTCCTTGCTGCGCTGGTCGGTATTGCGAATCAGCAATGCAATCGGTGTGCCCGTGGTCTTGCCTTCGTACACGCCAGACAGGATTTCGACCTGATCAGGCTCGTTGCGCTGGGTCACAAACTTGCTGGTGCCGGGGCGGCGGCGGTCCAGATCGAACTGGATGTCAGCCTCGCTCAGCTCCATGCCCGGAGGGCAGCCGTCAATCACACAGCCAATGGCCGGACCGTGGGATTCACCAAAATTGGTGACCGTGAAAATTGTGCCAAAGGTATTGCCGCTCATAGGCTGTCGATTATGCCTGTGACGATTGCTGCTCAGTACTGCTTCAAGAGCACTGCTGCCATCGCAATGTCCTCCAGCGCCCATGCACCCCAAATTCCCCAAAAACAAACCCCGCATCATGCGGGGCTGGTGTCGGGAAGGGTCGCAGACTTATTCGGCGCCCTGGCGCTCGCCCTCGGGCCAGTCGCGAATATAGGCCTTGAGCATGCGGTTCTCGAAGTTCTGGCTGTCCACCACGGCCTTGGCCACGTCATACAGCGAGATCACGCCCATCAGCATGCGCTTGTCCATCACCGGCATATAGCGTGCGTGGCGGTCCAGCATCATGCGGCGCACTTCGTCCATATCGGTTTCCATGGTGCAGGTCATGGGCGCATCGTCCATGGCGCCGCGCACGGAGATGGCTTCCACACCGCCACTCTTGACAAAGCCCTGAATCACTTCGCGGAAGGTGAGCATGCCCACCACATCGCCGTGTTCCATGACGACCAAAGAGCCGATGTCTTTGTCCGACATCACCTGCACCGCCGCGGCCAGACTTTCGTCGGGCGACACCGTATAGAGGGTATTGCCTTTGACGCGCAGGATGTCACTTACTTTCATTGCTGTTCTCCGAGGTCTGTTTTGCACTCTGGCCGCTTTTGTCCTGCACGTGTCAGTACGTGCGTCATCGCGGTGCGCAGAATGCGAGTGCGTGCACAAATATAGCCCACAATGGACTGCACTCAGAAGAACGAAAGCAATGACGAATCAGACGATTTTTCACACAAACAATCGTCTTTTCGTCATTCAAAAGTACGAACGGCCATCGCAGCGGCGACAGCCACCCGACAAAACCGTTGATGGAGACACAACATGCCCGGTTACTCAGACCCCGGCTTTGACACCCTGAGCCTGCACGCAGGCGCACAGCCCGACCCCGCCACCGGCGCTCGCGCCGTGCCCATCCATTTGACGACCTCCTTCGTCTTTGAATCCAGCGACCATGCGGCCAGCCTGTTCAATCTGGAGCGCCCCGGCCATGTCTACAGCCGCATCAGCAATCCCACTAATGCGGTGCTGGAGCAGCGCGTCTCGGCCCTGGAAGGCGGCGTGGGCGCCATTGCCGTGGCCAGCGGCCAGGCGGCGCTGCACCTCTCGATCGCCACGCTGATGGGCGCGGGCAGCCATATCGTGGCCAGCACAGCGCTGTATGGCGGATCGCAAAACCTGCTGCACTACACGCTACGCCGCTTTGGCATCGAGACCACGTTTGTGAAGCCCGGCGACATCGACGCATGGCGCGCCGCCGTGCGCCCCAACACCAAGCTGTTCTTCGGCGAAACCGTGGGCAACCCCGGCCTGGATGTGCTGGACATTCCCACCGTCAGCCAGATCGCCCACGAAGCCGGCGTGCCGTTGCTGGTGGACTCGACCCTGACCTCGCCCTGGCTCATCAAGCCTTTCGAACACGGCGCAGACATCGTCTACCACTCGGCGACCAAGTTCCTGTCCGGCCACGGCACAGTGATTGGCGGCATCGTGGTGGATGGCGGCAGTTTTGACTGGGAAAAGAGCGGCAAATTCCCCGAGCTGACCCAGCCCTACGACGGCTTCCACAACATGGTGTTCACTGAAGAGAGCACCACCGGTGCCTTCCTGCTGCGCGCGCGGCGCGAAGGCCTGCGCGACTTTGGTGCCTGCATGAGCCCGCACAGCGCCTGGCTGATTTTGCAAGGCATAGAGACGCTGCCGCTGCGCATGGAACGCCACATGAAGAACACCGAGAAGGTCGTTCAATTCTTGGCCAGCCACCCGCTGGTCAGCCGCGTGGGCCACCCCATGCTGGAGACGCATTCGTCCTATGAACTGGCCCAGAAACTGCTGCCACGCGGCGCGGGCTCCGTCTTCAGCTTTGACATTGCAGGCACCCGCAACCAAGGCAAGAAATTCATCGAAACGCTGAAGGTCTTCAGCCACCTGGCCAATGTGGGCGACTGCCGCTCGCTGGTGATCCACCCGGCCAGCACCACGCACTTCCGCATGACGGACGAGGCACTGGCGCAAGCCGGTATTGGCCAGGGCACGATTCGTTTGTCGATTGGTCTGGAAGACGCTGACGACCTGATCGACGACTTGAAGCGCGCGCTGAAGACGGCAGAGAAAGCCGCTTGATGGACACCCGCGCCTTTACCCAAGCAGACACAGAAGCCGTCGTACAGCTATGGAATGACTGCGATCTGACCCGCCCTTGGAACGATCCGTACAAAGACATTGACCGCAAATGCAGCGTGTCACCCGAGCTGTTTTGGGTCGGCACAGACGCCAGCGGCCAGTTGATGGCAACCATCATGGTGGGTTATGACGGCCACCGCGGCTGGATCAACTACCTGGCCGTGCACCCATCGCAACAACGTCAAGGCCATGCGCGCCGCTTGATGCAGCAGGCAGAACATGCATTGACTCAACTTGGCTGCCCCAAGCTGAATTTGCAGGTACGCGCTGGCAATGAGGCAGTGATCGCCTTCTACGAAAGCCTGGGCTACGCCGACGATAGAACGGTGAGTCTGGGCAAACGGCTGATTGCCGATCATTGAAACGTCCAACCCATAAGATTTATATAAAAACAGCCTCTGGCGCTTATCTATATTGCGGAGTCCGCTATGTTTTTTAAAGTACACAACGCAGACATCTACGCCTACACCGGCGGCAAGGCATTCGACTCGGCCAAGCCCACCGCCATCTTCATCCACGGCGTGCTGTGCGACCACTGCGTCTGGGCGCTGCAAAGCCGCTACATGGCCAACCACGGCTGGAACGTACTGGCCATCGACCTGCCCGGCCACTGTAAGAGCGATGGCCAGGCTCCAAAAACGGTGGAAGAGGCGGCGGCCTTCATCGGTCAGTTGATGGATGCGGCGGGTCTGCAAAAGGCCGCCTTGATCGGCCACAGCTGGGGCAGCCTGATCGCCATGGAAGCGGCCGCCACCTTCAAGGAGCGCATCAGCCATCTGGTGCTGGTGGGCACGGCCTTTCCGATGAAGGTGTCACCCGCGCTGCTGGAGATGGCGATGAATACCCCCGACAAAGCCATCGCCATGGTCAACACCTTCTCTCGCGCAACACTGTCGCCACCCAATGGCGCGGGCAGCTGGGTGTTTGGCGCCGGCATGGCCTTGGGCCGCCGCGTGCTGGCCAGCAATACCGACACCAACCTACTGCACACCGGCTTCACAGCCTGCGACAGCTATGCAGGTGGCGAGGCAGCCATGGCCCAGATCACTACCCCTGTGCTGTTTGTCCTGGGCGAGCAAGACCAGATGACGCCGCCCAAGGCCGCCAAGGGCTTGATTGACGCCGCCAAGGCCGCAGGCAAGTCTGTGAAGGTTCAGATGATTCCCAACGGTCACAACCAGATGACAGAGTCACCCGACGAGACGCTGTTTGCGATTCGCGATTTTCTGGCTGCATGAGCTATTAAGCTTGCGCCATGAGCGAAACCTTCCAGCACCACGGCCAACTGGCGGCCGCCTGCGCCGAATGGGCCAAGATTCCACTGACGGGCCTGCAGCCCCGGCGAAATCTCAATCTGAGCGACAAAAAAGCCGACTGGAAGGAAGCGCTAGGCGCGCTCAAACGCTTTGCCAGTAGCGACGGCTACAAGGCACCGCAAAGCTTCAAGGCCCATGCCGCTCTGGAGAACTACTGGAAGTGGAAGGAAGTTGGCGAGCAGGCACGCTGGCTGCTGATCTATGGCATTGACCTGGGTCTGAGCGGCGATGTGCTGCGTCCCATCTACCAGGAAGTGGCTGCCTTCTGGATTGATTCCGCAGCGGTGGCAGAACATGCCCGCGCCAGCATGGCGCAGGAAACGGGCGAAGACTATGGCGTAGGTGCTCCCGTCAACACCCGCACTGACGACTACGCGACGGCCGTGACCCTACTGTCGCTGGCCACCTTGCTGGATGCTCAGGACGATGTACCGGCGATCGATGAACATGTGCTGGCCTTTGATACCGACCAGTTGCTGGACTATCTGTGCGCGGGGGGACTGCAGTTGCAAGAGGTCAGCGAGGATCTGTTTCACAAGCGCCCTTATGGCGCCATGAAGCCCTTTTTCGAACAGCTCGAAGCGCTGCCTGACCCGCTGCTGCCCTATCTGAAAAACCAGTACACGGAGTTTCTCAAGCTCTCGCCCAAGCAGCAGAAAAAAGGCGGCCAATGGCTGGGCACGGGCTACTGGGCATTGGAAGTGGGCGCGCTGGCCGTGCTGTATGGCTGGGATGACAGCGCACTACGCGCCGATGCGCACTACCCGGCCGACCTGGTGGACTATGCGCGGTCGCGCATGGCGCAAACAGAACTCGGCGCGGACGAATCAGGCAATTGTTGACAGAAAGCGGGCTATTCGCGTCGTGATGCGCTCAGGCAGTTCCCGATGCGGCACATGGCCACCGCCCGCAATGATTTCCGCCTCGCACGGGCCTTGCGCCCAGGTGCAGATGTTCTCGGGATGCACCAGAGAGCCGAACTCATCCATCTCCCCATGGATGACCAGTACCGGGCACCGCACCTGCTTCAAAGCCGCCTCCAGCCGGTAATGGGCAAAAGGCTCGCTGAGCCAGGTATCGACCCAGGCCGATAGCACCCATGCAGCCTTGTCTGCGTGATAGCGAGCCAAGCGCTGCAGCTGGCCAGGCTGGGCAAAGCTGTCGCGTGCCACTCTGATGCCCTGCAGCGTGCGATCCTCCACAAAGCTCTGGGCCGACTCCGTAACCAGCGCCCTACATTGACTGGCGTAAGCGGCGGCCACCATGGCGGCCATACCGCCGCCCACGCTGTGGCCCAGCACGACAAAGTCACTCAATGCAAGAGCCCGGTGCAAGGGTGCAAAGCCCGCTTGCACCTCGTCCTCCACAAAACAAGGCGCAAGCTGGCCCGGATGAGGATCTGACTGGCCAAAACCCAAGCGGTCATAAGCAATGACTTCACGGCCGGTAGCTGCCGCCAACTGCAAAGGAAAGTCACGCCATAAATCCACACTCCCCAGAGAGTCGTGTAACAGGACCAGCGGGGCTTTGTCTCCACCCTTGTCTGGCTGCCAGCGCCTGACATGAAGACTCCCCTGCGCTGTGGGAACACGAACATCACTGACGTGGATCGCAAAAGCGGGGCTAGGTTTGTCAGACATGGAGTTCTCGGATGGCAGCAATGCAAGAATGGGCGCAAACGACACGCCTTCACAAGAGTCAAGAGGCGACAGCTTCAAGGTGAAGCGTTCTCTTTCAGCACCAAGCCGGTCAAGGGCGGAAGACAGGGCTTGGTCTGGTCGATTGTGTGCATTCCAGCACGGCAAAGTCTGTCGTTCGGGTGACGCAGCTTTCCAGACAGGCGGCTCTTGCAGACTAACCCGCTGGCTCGAGGGCGATGCCCGCACTATAAAAGCGCTATCACATGCACCGGAGCTTGCCATGACCCGGAACACCCATTGCGCGACCGACGACACACCACTGACTTCGGTCGATCCGCGCCAGTTCAAGAGCTTTGCCGAGTTTTATCCCTTTTATCTGGGCGAGCACAGCAATGCCATCTGTCGCCGTCTGCATTTTGTGGGCACCAGTCTGTCGCTGGTGTTTTTGCTGGAGCTGGTTGTCACCGGCCACTGGTGGTACCTGCTGGCGGCCCTGCTGTGCGGTTATGCATTTGCCTGGGTGGGGCACTTTGGCTTTGAGAAGAACAAACCGGCCAGCTTCAAGCGCCCTCTCTACAGCTTTCTGGGCGACTGGATGATGTGGCGCGATATCTTGCTGGGCCGCATCAAGATGTAGAAGCCCACAAAAAACGGACCCCAAGGTCCGTTTTTGCAACGAAAAAGGCTCTTAACCTATACGGCGATTGCCGTAGATGCTCTCAATTTCTTCGTCGTAATAAGCCAGAATCGGCTTGCGCTTGACCTTCATGGTGGGCGTGAGCAACTGGTTCTCCACGCTCCATGACTCCAGTGTCAGCAGCAAGGCGCGCGGCTGAGCATAACTGGGGAAGTCAGTGCTTAAAGCCTGTAGACGCTTGAGAACGGCCTGCACCACAGCGGGATGGCGCAGGATGGCGGGCTGGCTGGCATCCCAGCCGTTTTCCGCAGCAAACAAAGGCCAGTTTTCCGCATTGAGAACCGCAATCGCGCTGATATAGGGCCGGTGATCGCCCAGCACCATGATTTGCTCGATCAGCGGATCGGCCAGCAAGGACTGCTCCAGGTCCGCCGGGGAAACCTTTTCCCCCGTCGAAGTAACGATGATCTCCTTGAGGCGCCCCAGCAAGCGGATGCGCCCTTTGACCAACTCGGCCTGGTCGCCGGTGCGCAGCCAGCCGTCTTCGGTGAACGCTTCGGCCGTCTCCTGGGGCCGCCCCCAATAGCCCTTCATCACAATCGGTCCACGCACCTGCAGCTCATGCTGCTCACCAATGCGCACCTCCACTCCAGCCAATGGAGCTCCTACGGTAGCGGGGTCATTGCTGTCCAGCGTCACAACCGAGATCACGGGCGTGGTCTCGGTCATGCCGTAGCCTTGTAGCAGCGGTACACCCAGTGCCAAAAAGGCCTTGGCCGTACTTTGTGGCATGGCAGCTCCGCCCGTAATCGCCATGCGCACACAGCCTCCGAACGTCTGGGCAATCTGCTCACTAAGCACGGCATGGGCTGCGGGAGCAGGCGTGCCGATCAGCGAGGCCTCATGTTTGTGCAAGTCCGTGATGTCCTGGCGGGCGCAAAAGTGGGCCCACCCCCACTCCACGGCAGCTTCAAAGGCCTCACGCTCGGATGGCGGGCCCGCCAGAATTCTTTCAAGCATCTTGGCGTGCACGCGCTCATAGATACGAGGTACACAGACCAGGATGGTGGGTTTTTCGGTCTGCATATCCTGCATCAGCAAGGCAGCCGAGCGTGCATAAGCGGTACAGGCACCACTGGCAATGGCCAGGTAATAGCCCACCGTGCGCTCGAAGGTATGCGAGAGCGGCAGGAAGGAGAGAAAGCGATCGTCCTCGCGCGGCTGCACACGCTGCGCAAAGGCCGAGACATCGGCCATCACATTGGCGTGGGTGAGCATCACTCCCTTGGGTTTGCCGGTGGTGCCCGAGGTATAGACGATGGCTGCTACATCCTCGGGTTGAGGCAAGGCAGGCGCCGGCTGCTGCGCCATGGCCGCCCCTTCTTGCAGCCAGTCGGCCAGCGACAGCACGCGGGGCTGGCCCTGACCGACTGGCTGGGCAGGCACAGGCTCTGCCACCACTACGGTGTGGAGGCTGGCCATGGCGTACTCCGTGGCTTGCAAGCGCTGCCACTGACTCAGGCTGCCCAGCACCAGCAGACTGATTTCGGCATTGTCAAAAATATAGGCAATGCTGGAGGGGTTGTCGGTGGTGTGCACCGGCACGGCGATTGCCCCCATTTGCAGCACAGCCTGATCGGCACACATGGCATTGATGCTGTTGGGCAACCAGATACCCACGCGTTCGCCATGCCGAAGCCCGCTTTGCTGCAATGCCGCACGGAACTGCTGAATGGATGCACCAGCCTGCGCCCAGCTCAGCTGGGTCCAGGGTTGGTCTTTGCCGATGGATTCACGATAGGCGGGCAAGTCAGGTGTCGCAGACACGCGTGCTTGCAGCATGTGGGCCAGGCTGCGCTGCTGCCAGGGTTGGGAGACAGATTGGCTCATGAGCGTCCGTAAAAAATACAACAAAGCGTAGCCTAGAGTCAGGCTCCGACAACGCTTGTAGGCAGAAATGAAATTCGCCCGAAGGCCAGACCTGTTGGAGGTTCTGGCACAGCGGGCGGTTGAATGAGGAGAGGATTGTGCAACGCCTTTCCAGAAAGCGCGCACTCGCTATCAAATATCTAGCTTAACACTCTGGATATTCATAGATTTCCGTCATTTATCTATCTATATGAATATCAGCAACAGGCACAGCAATCAACTCGGCCATGTTCATGGTGTCCAGCTGTGCGCGCTGCCACAGGGGTTGTACAGCCCCGCAAGACTGAATCAGCAAGCTCTCCACCAAAGGTTTGGCCAGCGTGATCTGCGGATCTACCAGCAATACATAGCGAGGCTCCGTGCTCTCCAGCGAGGCATAGGCATCAGGTGGCTGCACAGCGCCGACCCAATCTAGTTGCGCCAGGGTTTGAAGCACGGGCTGTATCTGAGCCGCCTCGACACGCAGGCGGCGTGAGAGCTGGTGTACATAAAGGCCCTTGTGCGGCAGCTCGCGCTCCTTGGCCAGGCATTGCAGGACCTCTATCGCCAGTTCAAACTGCCAGCCCCGGTGGCCCGTCATCCGCTCAACACCGGCAAGAACGGTTGGCAAATAAGCTGTCACCAGCGCTCCCATCAACACAATGCTCCAGGCCACGTACATCCAGATCAGCAAGATAGGCAGCGTGGCAAATGCACCGTAGATCACAGAGTAAGTAGGCACTGACGACAGATACATCCCCAGCACCTTCTTGGCCACCTCCATGAAGACCGCCACAAACACTCCGCCAGCCAGCGCATGACGCCAGCGCACCGGTGTGTTGGGAACGTAGTGGTAGAGGCCTGCCATACCGGCGGCCAGCACCATGAACTCGATGGAATCAAATACAAAACGCAGACTGCCGGGCAGTGTATTGACCAGTCCTTTGGATGCCGACATCACATAGGACGACAGCACCAGGCTCAGACCCAGAAGCAGCGGCCCCAATGTAATGGCCGCCCAATAAATCAGTACTCGCTGCCCCAAGGGGCGCAGTTGCCGCACGCGCCAGATATTGTTGAGCGTCCGATCAATCGTCAGGATCAGCATCACCGCAGTGATGATGAGAATGGAAAAGCCCACCAGCCCCAGCTGACTCGCCTTGGAAGCGAACTGAGTGAGATAGCCCAACACCTGGCGCGCAATGGTCTCGGGGATCAGACTGTCCATCAGCCAGCGCTCCAGCACTTGCTGCACCTTGCCAAAAATCGGAAAGGCCGTGAACAAGGCCAGCGCCACGGTGAAGAACGGCACCAGTGCCAGCAATGAGGTGAAGGTCAGACTGCTGGCGGTCACCCCCAGCCGATCCTCCTTGAAGCGTGCCAGCAAAACCTGAGCGGTGTTGCGCCAGGGGAAGGTGCGCAGCCTCTGATTGAGCCGCCGACTTTTACGGTGCAGAATCTCCTTGAGCTCCGATCCACTGGGCATCTCAGGCCTTGGAACATGGGAAATCCAGTCCTTGCAGACCTCAGCCGCTGCCCTGACCTTGTCAAGCTTTGCCTTCCCTGGCTTCGAGCGTTGCGCATGCAAGGCATCACCTGCACGGGCTGCAGACACTCCTGAAAAAGAAGCATCCGCCCCTCTCTCCACCTCGGTCTGAGACAAATCAGGCATGGAGTAGCTATTCCAGCTTTGACCCGCCGAACTGAAAGCAGCAGCCGAAACAGTGGAAGCTACACGCTGCTGCTTTATGTCGACAGACGACAGCTCGTTCCCTAACAGTTCAGTCGCATCCAACTCACGCCCAAAGTTGCCAGAGCCCACGACAGGCTCGATCAGCCCCTCCAGGCTGGGCTCCTGGCGCCTGTCCAGCAGTATTGGCCGAGGGTCATCCATGCCCTCAGGGGACTCATGTGCCGAAATCTCTTCAGTCGTGACTTTCTGCACACTCTGGGCCTCGGAAAGCCTCTGTGCCTGGGCATTCGGATGCCTACCCTCCAGCGCCGCCCAGAATCCAGCACGCTCATTCTTATTCATGACTGCACCTCTTCTTCACAAGCAAAGGAGTCTGTGCCCTGCGTCATATCAAGCACCCAGCGCAAAACCAAACGAGCGAATTCAAAGAGAGCGGTCATGCCCGATATGATGCCACTGCTATGACCGACGCCTTCTCGCCCCAAGCCGCCGAAAACACTTGCTCACCAATCCAGCAGCCCGGCTCCGATGTGGCCGCCACGCGCTGGCTGGCCGTAGGCAGCCTGCTCGCACTGATTGTTCTGTGCATGGCCTGGGAGCTATGGTTAGCTCCCTTGCGTGAGGGCGGCAGCTGGCTGTTCATCAAAGCCTTGCCACTGGCCTTCGCCGTGATTGGCCTGCTCAAGCGCCGCATGTACACCTATCGCTGGCTCAGTCTGCTGATCTGGCTGTACTTCACCGAAGGTGTGGTGCGCGCATGGGGCGACCCTGCACCCAGCCGCTGGCTGGCCCTGGGTGAAGTAGCACTGTGCATCGTGCTCTTCGTGGCCTGCACCGCACATGTGCGCCTGCGCCAGAAAGCCGTCAAAGCAGCAATCCTTCATCAGGGGTAATACCTTCAAACTGCGCCAGCGTTTGCACCTGCGCCGCCAACGCCTCAAACAGCAACTGCGCGGCTGGTGACAGTGCGCGGCGCGGGCGCTGAATCAATAGCGTGCGGCGCAGAATGCGCGGCTCATCCAGCAAGCGAAAGCGCAAATTTCCCGCCCATCCCAGCGATGGATGCCGCGCTGTCAGCGCCGGAACAATGCTCACCCCCAGGCCCAACCCTACTGCTTCAAACAGCAACTGCGGGTTGGATAGCCGCAACGGCGTCTGCAATACATTGACCGGCATGCCCGGCGCCGCCGCCAGCAACTGACTGATGGCGGTATCTGTGGTCAAGCCCACAAAGGGTAGATGCGCCAAATCGGCAGCTACCAATCGCTCAGACTGCAGCAAAGGCTCGTCGGATCTGGCAACCAGCCCCAGCCCATCACTGACCAGCGGCCGGGTCAGCACCTCTGCACCGGCAGGGTACTCAGCGCCCACCCCAAAATCCACGTTCCTGTCTGCACACGCTGGGCAATGCCTTCGGCGCTGTCCTCAATCAAGTCCACTTCAATGCCGGGGTGCAGCACACGCAACGCTGGCAGCACCGGCAACAGCAATACCGCCAAGATTGAAGGCGCTGCCGCAATCCGCACCTTGCCGCGACGCAGTGCAGCCAGGTCATTCAGGTTCTGAAAGCCCTGCTCCAGCGTCTCAAAGGCTTGACGCACATCCAGCAAGAAGGCCTGGCCCGCAGCCGTCAGTCCCACTGTGCGCGTAGTGCGGTCAAACAGCCGCAGGCCCAAAGCCTCCTCCAGTTGGCGAATAGATTCGGACAAGGCAGATTGCGTCAGGCACAGTTCTCGGGCCGCAGGCGCGAATGCACCCTGACGCGCCACCTCGTCAAAGGCGCGCAGCTGGCGCAGACTGACATTATTCGGAAAAACCGGCATAACCCATTAATTTATTTCGATTGTTCCGAAGTCTGCCATGTTCTACGCTTGCGGCTTCGTGGTTTTCCAAGCCTGCAGCGCGTCTGTGGGCTTAGGATGCCCCTGTTTTCTCTTCCAGCCGCCGCCAACGCGGCCTGCCAGCCATGACTTCCACTGCCCTGCTTGATTCCCTGCGCCAGATCATTGGTGCCACCCATGTTCTGACTGAGGGCGATTTGACCGCCTACGAGCAAGACTGGCGCAAGCGCGTGCATGGCAAGGCACTGGCCGTGGTGCGCCCCGGCAACACCGCCGAAGTGGCCGCCGTGGTCAAAGCCTGCGCTGCGGCTGGAGTGCAAATCGTGCCTCAGGGTGGTAACACCGGCTTGTCCGTTGGCTCCACCCCTGACAACAGCGGCCAGCAAATCGTGCTGAACCTGACGCGCCTGAACGCCGTGCGCCATATCGACAAGGACAACCTCACCTTCACCGTGGAAGCGGGCTGCATCTTGCAAAACCTGCAAGAGGTGGCAGACCAGCAAGGCCTGCTGTTCCCCTTGTCGCTGGCCGCCGAAGGCAGTTGCACTATCGGAGGCAATTTGGGCACTAACGCAGGCGGGACGCAGGTTGTGCGCTATGGAAATACGCGTGAGCTGTGCCTAGGCCTGGAAGTCGTCACACCGCAGGGCGAAGTCTGGGATGGCCTCAAAGGCCTGCGCAAGGACAACACCGGCTATGACCTGCGCAACCTGTTTATCGGCAGCGAAGGGACGCTGGGCATCATCACCGCCGCGACCATGAAGCTGTTCCCCCAGCCTGCGGCACAACTCACCGCTTTTGCCGCCGTGCCCAGCATGGAAGCGGCGGTGCGCCTGCTGGGCCTGGCTCACCAGCATCTGGGTGCGGGTCTGACCGGTTTTGAAGTGATGGGGCAGTTTGCGCTGAGCTTGGTAGTCAAGCACATGCCGCAGCTACGCGTACCGTTCGCCGATATGGGCGATGAAGCGCCCTATTGCGTGCTGCTGGAGAACAGCGACAGCGAGTCCGAGCAGCACGCCCGCCTGCGCTTCGAGCACCTTCTGGAACTGGCTTTTGAAGACGGCTGCGTGGTCAACGCAGTGGTGGCCGAGAGCTTGAGCCAGGCCCATGAGCTGTGGCATATCCGTGAAAGCATTCCACTGGCCCAGGCTGAAGAAGGGCTGAACATCAAGCACGATATCTCGATTGCTGCCTCGCGCATCCCCGCGTTTGTGGAACATGCCGACGCGATACTCAAGCGCGAGATTCCCGGCGTGCGCCTAGTCAACTTCGGCCATCTGGGCGACGGCAATCTGCACTACAACGTGCAAGTGCCCGAAGGCCAGGACGGCAAGCAGTTTCTCCGCGAGAAAGAGGCTCTGGTCAACCACCTCGTCTATGAGGCAGTGGCCGAGTTTGGCGGTTCTTTCTCTGCCGAGCATGGTGTGGGCGCGCTCAAGGCCGACAAGCTGCAAGAGTACAAATCGCCTGTGGCTCTAGAGATGATGCGCAGCATCAAGCGAGCACTGGACCCTCAGAACATCATGAACCCCGCAGTGATGTTCCAGCACGCTGGCAGCAAGGCAGACTGAGCCAATAATGCGCGTACAGAGCGCGGAGTAGCTCAAGGTTTCCTCAGCAGCTCACTTTGAGTCTGCTGCTGAGGCTCTGATTGAGCTCTATTGCCCATCAGTTTCAAGCCAGCTTCCCCGCTCCAGATATTGGTCATGGTGCAGCTACCCTTCCTCAATTTCGCCTTGAGGTAGACGACCCAATGCCTGGGTCAGAACACCCCTCATCAATCCGATGAGGGTGCAAAGAAAAGATATTCGCCCGGCCCCATTTCAGGCGTGATGGCATAGCCTTCGCACTGGCCACTTCTACATTTCACCGAAATGACCCGAGGCCAGATTGTTGCGGCACTCGGGTAGCCCGGTAAATACTGCGGCACATGCCAGACGCCAAAGTCCCCCACGGGCTGGGCCTGTTCCACCCCCGGCCGCCCTGGTTCACCACTGCCAAGCAACTTGCGCTTGATTTGTAACGGCTCATTGACTTGTATAGGCGCAGGCGCGGCAAGAGTGCTCTGACAGATGACAGCAATGCTTATCAAAATAGCTAGCTTGTACATAACTGCCTCCTCTGACTCCAGGTTCAGTTGGAGTAGTAAGCGGAAAAATTTCTGCCATCAGAGACCGGTGTTGCGCTCGCCTCGGATGAGCCCACTGTCTGGCGCTGCGCTGGCACATAGGCAGCTTGAGCAGAGGCATCAGGCCCATAGTTGTTGATGCGCTCTTCTGCCGTCATGGATTGAGGGCACTTGGTTCCCGTGATCTCCAGAGCCATACGGGCAGCCTCATCCATGCAGTCCATGGCCAAAGAAGCAGCCTTCATACCCTTGTTCCACAGTTCTCGACTCATTTTCAGTCGTTTGCAGTGCTCGTCACTCCAGGTGGTGCCAATGCTGAAGCCAAAGCCTGGCCCGTTGGCACTACCACTGCTGCTGCCCATGCAGGTGTCGTTGCTGGTGGTCAAGTTCGGGCCATTCACGCTAGGCACGTTCTTCATTGTGTAGTTGCCTGTGTACTCCACAATGTTTTTGCTCGTACCGCTGGTAACGTAGTTAATGTTTTCAGTACTGGTTCCCGTGCTGGTGATCGTCTGAGCCGAACGACTGTCCACAGACTGACTGGAACGACTGTCCGGCGGCGTCACAAAAGTAATCGACTGCTGATTACCCACCGCTGAAGTGTTTGCCGAACTCTGGGAGCTGCTGTCCGATGATTGCGCCATGCTGCTCATGGCCATGGCAAACCCCAGTAAGCCTAGTACGGTTTTCATAATGACCTCCTCATTACCCGAGCCTCGTCCTCATGAGGCCCGGACAAACACTACAGCGATGGAGTTGCTTTCAATGCGCGTTAGCTTCTGAGCCTGCAACCGCCGTTCCTGAAGTACCGCCGCCATTGCCCCAGCCAACGGCATTACCTGAGACGATAGCGTTCTGATAGACGCTGCTGCCCGTAGAGCTGGCCCCTGAGCTGGTATGCGTCCCGGCACCAAACGGAGTTGATGCAGCCAGAGATGTGGCTCCGTATTGCGACTGTGTACCGGAGGTATTGGTCACGTAAGCCACGCCACCATTAGGGCCAGCCGCTGTTGCAGCAGCGTTATTGGTCTTCGACTGGGCCGTTCCACCTGCCCAGCCACTGACAGAAGCCCCCGGAGCACTAGAGCCGTAGCCCGCAATCGCACCGGAGTTGGCATTGGCATTGGTAACAGCGCCACCTGCCGCGTTCCCATTGCCCGAAGTCAAAGCAAGACTTTTAACCGTTCCCGTGGTGTTTGCAGTACCGCCCGCAACAGCTCCGCCTGCAGCAAACCCAGGCACAGCTCCAGAAGTACCACCTGCCGCAGCAGTTGCCGAAGCCCCAGAGCTTGCGCTGTTCATGCTCAGCGCACTGCCATTACCCGAACTGGAAGCCGAAGACATCGTGCCAGAGGATGCATTCGTCGAGGTCGACGTTGCAGCAATGCTGACACCGCTCGCGGCAGCAGAAGCCACACCAGCCAAAGCAATCACTGCCATACCAATCAGAGATTTTTTCATGGTCGTTCCTTTGAAAGCCAGCTCTCAGTCATCTGAGAAAGTTGAGGCAACAGAAGGGCGTTGTTGCACAAATGCCGGTCGCAGCTGAGGTAGGCTCGGGAGATGAGAGAGACGAGCTGGGGTCGGGTTAAGTACCGCACAACGAACTGGAAGGCTTACAACGCAGCGTTGAAGGCGCGAGGTGAGCTGACCATTTGGCTCGATAGGGATATGCAGTGGCTAGCTCGGCCCACGGGCAAGCGTGGTCGTTGCCAGAAGTTCTCAGATGCGGCCATCCAGTTTTGCCTGACCATCAAGTGCTTGTTTGGCCAGCCCTTGCGCCAGACACTGGGCCTGGTTGAGTCGCTATTGGGTATGGCAGGCCTGCATTGGCCAGTGCCCGACTACAGCACGGTGTGTCGCAGGCAAAAGAGCTTGGATGTGCAGGTGCGCTACCGTGCAAGTGACAAAGGCTTGCACATGCTGGCCGACTCCACGGGCATCAAGTTCTTGGGCGAAGGTGAGTGGAAAACCAAAAAGCACGGTGCCGAGAGCCGCCGCCAGTGGCGCAAGGTGCATCTGGGTATTGATGCCCAGACACTGCAGATTCGGGCCATCGCAGTAACAACCAATGAAGTGGGCGACTCGCCCATGGCAGCAGACCTGCTAGGTCAAATTCCAAGCAATGAAGAGATAGCTAGCTTTACCGGTGATGGGGCGTACGACACGCAGGATGTACATAAGGCGTGCTACCTGCGGGGAGCCATTCCAATCATCCCGCCGCGCAAAGGAGCGAAGCTGCGCAAAGGGCTGGCATTTGCTCACCGCAATGAAGCGGTCAAGGCGTGTAGGCAGTTGGGGCGGGCTATCTGGAAACGCTGGAGCGGCTACCACCGAAGGTCACTGGTGGAGACCAAGATGAATTGCTTCAAGCGACTCGGCGAGAAGGTCATGGCCAGGACGTTTGAGCGCCAGGTGACCGAGCTGCACATCCGAGCTTCAATCCTCAATCAATTTACCGCTCTGGGCACGCCCCAGACAGTCGCTGCTGCGTAAATCTATTTGGGATTGGGGATGCCTTGGCCTATGGCCGATTTATGCAACAAAGCCGATAGCGGTCGCACTGTCTGGAGCCTGCGAATTCGCTGCAGGCTTTCCCAAGGATTCGTCCGCCGCAGCCGAAGTGACAGCAGGCTCTGCCACAGCGACCGGCGCCGCAGTCTCTGGCGCAGGGGTCTTCGTTTCATTACAGGCGGTCAGCAGGACGGCAGATGTCATCACCCAGGCTGCTGCAGTCAAAATTTTGCGTGGCACGAGTTCACTCTCCTTGCTTTGGATCACTGATATGGCATGCCATTGTGCAGGCAATGGCAGCACAAATTTCCGCTTGCTGCACAGGCAGGATTGCAATGCAGGTCATCGAAAGCTTTCTGACCGGCTTGGCCGCTCCATGGCACACTTCGGTTATTGTGGCCTCTGGCCACACCCCTCTCAAGATCTCAAGAGCAACGGCGCTTTGGTGCACGTTGCCAGGACTGCAGCACGCCATGAACTCCTCTACCTCCGCTCTGCGCCCCGTGCGCTGTCAGTATGAAACCTTTATGCGCCACGTGCATGAGAACGGTGTCTCCAAGACAGACCGCACAGGCACAGGCACGCGCAGCGTGTTCGGCTACCAGATGCGCTTTGACCTGAGTGAAGGTTTTCCGCTGGTCACCACCAAAAAGGTGCACCTGAAATCCATCATCAACGAGCTGCTGTGGTTTCTGCGCGGCGACAGCAATGTGAAGTGGCTGCAAGAGCGCGGCTGCACCATCTGGGATGAATGGGCACGCGAAGACGGCAGCCTGGGACCGGTGTACGGCGTGCAGTGGCGCAGCTGGCCCAAGGCCGACGGCACGCACATCGACCAGATTGCCGAAGTCGTCAAAACCCTGAAAAACAACCCCGACAGTCGCCGCATCATCGTCAGCGCCTGGAACGTGGCCGATCTGGACCAGATGGCTCTCATGCCCTGCCATGCCTTCTTCCAGTTCTACGTCGCTGACGGCAAGCTCAGCTGCCAGCTCTATCAGCGCAGCGCCGATATCTTCCTGGGCGTGCCCTTCAATATCGCCAGCTATGCCTTGCTGACCCATATGCTGGCCCAGCAGTGCGACTTGGAAGTGGGCGACTTCATCTGGACGGGCGGCGACTGCCACATCTACAACAACCACTTCGAGCAGGTAAAGACCCAACTGGCGCGCCAGCCCTTTGCCTACCCAACGCTGAATATCAAGCGCAAGCCCGAATCCATCTTCGATTACGAGTACGAAGACTTTGAAGTGCTGGACTATCAGCACCATGCCGGCATCAAGGCACCGGTCGCGGTTTAAGCTTGCCGCTTTTCTAGCACTATAAAAATCAAAGCTGCTTGCGCTTGACCCGCATTGATTTCAGCATGTTTTTCATCTGAAATCATTGAGTGTCAAGCGAAAATAGCTTCTATATTGATAGCTGTATGGCCATTCAACTTATCTACGCCCGGGCCGCCAATGGCGTCATCGGCAAAGACAACACCATGCCCTGGCACCTGCCAGAGGATCTGGCCCACTTCAAGGAAATGACGCAAGGCTGCGCCGTTGTCATGGGGCGCAAGACCTGGGACTCATTGCCCGTACGCTTTCGCCCGCTGCCCGGCCGCACCAATGTCGTCGTCACGCGCCAGCCTGACTGGCAGCCCGAGCCTGCCTCTGAGCAGGTGGTACGCGCCAGCAGCCTGGAGACGGCTCTGGAGCTGGCCCAAAAGCTGTCGTCCGATGTCTGGGTCATGGGCGGTGCCCAGATCTACGCCCAGGCCCTACCGCTGGCCGATGCCGTGGAAGTCACTGAAATCGGCCAAGAGTATGAGGGCGATGCTTTTGCCCCCGAGCTGGGAGCCGAGTGGAAGGTGGTGCGCCGTAGCGAGCATGTCTCTTCCAAAGGGCTGCCCTACAGTTTTGTGCGCTTTGAGCGCCTTGCTTAACGCCTGCGTTTTGCCGCTTTTTTGCCGTTTTGCAGCGACCATGGCAGCACCACCGGCCACTGACTTGCAAGCGGCCCAGCCGTGCCATCCTGGCGCTTGCCCATTGGGTGCTGCATTGCAACAATGGCGGCATCGCCCGATGCCCGTCGCATGACAGCACCCCAGCCATCGCCCACTGACTTCAACCCGCAAGCCTGACCTTCTCACCATGAGCCTAGTCCAGTCCCTGCCCTCTGGTTCCCTCGATATCGTGGGCGACATCCATGGCGAATACTCCGCCCTGGTACAACTGCTGGGCCATCTGGGCTACGACCTGGAGGGCAACCACCCCGAAGGACGACGCCTGGTGTTTGTAGGGGACTTCTGCGACCGAGGGCCCGACAGCCCTTCCGTTCTGGCACTGGTGGGCGCCATGCTGGTCTCCGGTAAGGCCCATGCCGTTTTAGGCAACCATGAAATCAACCTGCTGCGCGAAGACCCCAAGGACGGCTCAGGCTGGTTCTTCGACAGCCGTGTCGACTCCGACCAGCCCAAGTACGCCCCCTTCGCCCGCATGCCGGCAGAGCAAACACCGGCCATGCTGGAGTGCCTGTCCCAATTGCCCATCGCCCTGGAGCGCGAAGACTTGCGCGTCGTGCACGCAGCCTGGCGCCCTGAGCAGATCGCCATGATCCGCCAGTTGCCAAGCGGCAGCGCGCGAGCCTCTTACGACCACTTTGAAAAGCTCGCCAAAGAAAAATCCGTTGCGCAGTGTGTGGCGGAGCGCATGCGTGAGGAAAAGCGCAGTTGGCCACACAGCCTGGAAGACCACAGGTACGAGCCACCCTTCATGCCTGCGCATAGCGAAAACGAACTGGGCAAGGCCATGGTCAACCCGCTCAAGGTTCTGACAGCCGGTGTCGAACGCGAATGCCGCAACCCATTTTACGCAGGCGGGAAATGGCGCTTTGTCGAGCGCGTGGGCTGGTGGAATGGCTATGACGAGGCCCCCGCGGTCATCGTGGGTCACTACTGGCGTCGTCTACATCCTGCCGATGCTCCGGCACATGGCTCTCAATTCGAGAACCTGTTTGGCGGCACCCCGCCGCTGTCCTGGCATGGCCTGCGCGGCAACGTCTTCTGCGTGGACTACTCCGTGGGCGCCCGCTGGCTAGATCGCCTGCGCGGCAACGACCCCGAACAACGCAGCAAGCTGGCTGCCATGCGCTGGCCTGAGCGCGTGCTGGTCTTTGACGACGGCACTCAGGCGGCCTCGGAAAACTTTGAGCAGCCGGCCCATTTGCGCGACTAAGGCAGGCGTCTTGGAAGTGCGCGCCTGGCCTTGGCCTGGCTTTCGCATCAGCGCCTGCTCTCATGAATAAAGGATTTTGAAATGAAAATTGCAACGTGGAATGTGAACTCCCTGTCCGTGCGACTGCCTCAGGTGCTGGACTGGCTGCAAGCCAATCCTGTCGACGCCCTGGGCTTGCAGGAACTCAAGCTCACCGACGACAAGTTCCCGCACATGGCTTTTGAAGAGGCGGGATACAAGGCCATCAGCCATGGCCAGAAAACCTATAACGGCGTGGCCTGGATTACGCGCGATACCGGTCGCGATGTGGTTCGCAACATCCCCGGCCTTGACGACGAGCAAGCCCGCATCATTGCCACCACCATAGACTCCCCCAGCGGCGAAATACGCCTGATCAACGGCTACTTTGTGAACGGGCAGGAGCCGGGTTCGGAAAAATTTGCCTACAAGATGCGCTGGCTGCAAGCGCTGCACGACTGGGTCAAGGAGCAAATGGCTCTGCATCCACGCCTGGTGCTGGTAGGCGACTTCAACGTCGCTCCCGAAGACCGGGACTCCTACGATCCCGTCGGACTCAAAGACAGCATTCACCACACCGTCGAAGAGCGCGACCACTTCCAGAAGCTGCTGCAGCTGGGCCTGACGGATGCTTTTCGCATGTTCGAGCAGCCCGAAAAAAGCTTTTCGTGGTGGGACTACCGCATGCTGGGCTTTCAAAAAAACCGGGGCCTGCGCATCGACCACATTTTGGTCAGCGAAGCGCTCAAAGGCAGTGTCAGTGCCTGCAGCGTGGACCGTGCTCCTCGCAAGAACAAGCAGCCCAGCGATCACGCTCCTGTCACCGTCACCCTGGGCTGATAAGCCAGCGGTCAGACATCACTATCACTACGCAGGCCCAGCCAGCGTAAAGCCTGTGCATAGCCCCGCAGCACCATGGCATGGTGCTTGAGAAGCCTGAGAACCGGAGCGGGCAAGCTCGGTTCTTGTGCGACACGCTCGGTGCGCTCAAGCCAGGCCTGAAGACACTGCAAGACGTCACTCCACGACCGTTCCGAGGCTGCGCGCAAGCTGCTTGCTTCCCAGGCTTTCCGCAGCCATTGCAGGATTGCTTTGCCATCCGTAAGAGAGGGGCGACCGGATTCGCCACCGCTCTCCAGCAAGGCCTCCAGTTCATGCTCCAGCCTGCCTGACTCTTGCGCAAAACGGCGCAAGGCATCCACCGCCATGCCTGGCTGAGCACTGCCCAGGAATATCTGGGTGATGCGAGTGAACTGCCGGCTCGCTCTCAAGACGTGGGCAATGCGCCGCTTTTCAGCCTTGCCCCAAAGTTCAGGCCAGAGAGCGACTGACTGGTGAGCATCGACAGCACGCAGCCATGCAGCCTGAGCTGCGCCTCTGACCTGAGCCCAGTCCAGCAGGCTAGCTGCTTGGCGATGCGGCCAGAGCAAGCGCAGCTGCGGCTCCAGTGCATCAAAGTCCGGCCCGGGCTCTGAGACACGCCTACGACTATGAATAGCAGCTTGCCAGCCCAGCTCATATGCAGGCTCATACTGGTCGAAACCCCGCCCCGGAACAAAGTAAGGCTGCAACATATAGCAGCCACGCCAGAACAGCACTTCTGATTCCGGCATGTGGGCGCTGTGAGCAGCGGACTCAGAAAGCGTACCCTCCCCTGAGCAAGCAAGGTTCGAGACTTCTACAACGGAAAAGGGCAACAAAGACACAGCCAAGGCAGGGGTTCCAGCAAACGACAAACCGGTGATTCTTCATCACTGGATCCTTCCCCCACGTCATCAGTCATGAGTGCATGCTGTAGGAAAAACCAAGAAGCCAAGCGTGAGCAAGCACTCTAGGCTTTCAGTCGAAGTTTTCATTCTCCAGCCCAAGCTCTTGCAGCTTACGGGTAATCGTGTTTCGGCCTATGCCCAAGCGACTTGCTGCCTCTACCCGTCGCCCATGCGTGGCGACCAATGCCGTGCGCAGCAACTGCGCTTCGAATTGATGCGTCAGCTGATCCCAGACATCGTGATGGCCTTGCGACAGCAGCTCCTGCGCCTGTTTGCCAAGGCCTTCCAGCCAGGCTTCGGACGATGAGGGAGTGTCATTCGACAAGACAGGAGCATGAGCGTATGTCGCCGAGCCCGGGCTGGCAATTGCCTCGGCCCGCCCAGATGCACCCTTCTCCACAGCGACCTCCAGTGCAGCCTCCTCCTTGAGGACTTCTGGCGGCAAGTCCTTGAGTGCAATTTGCTGAGCGGGCGCCATTACCGTGAGCCAGTGACAGATGTTTTCCAGCTGGCGCACATTTCCTGGAAAGCTGAAAGTCTGAAGCCGCTCCATGGCAATGGTGCTCATCCGCTTGGGCTCCACCCCGAGCTGACGTGCACTTTGCTGCAAAAAGTGCTGGGTCAGCATGGGGATATCTTCCCTGCGCTCACGCAATGCTGGCAAACGCAAACGAATGACGTTCAAGCGGTGAAACAGGTCTTCACGAAAGACTCCATCCTTGACACGCAACTCTAGATCCTGGTGCGTCGCTGCAATCACTCGCACATGGGCCTTGACGGCCTGATGCCCGCCCACCCGGTAGAAATGTCCATCGGAAAGCACGCGCAGCAGACGCGTTTGCAGCTCGAACGGCATGTCACCGATTTCATCGAGAAACAGCGTTCCGCCTTCGGCCTGCTCAAAGCGTCCGCGGCGCTGGGTCTGTGCTCCGGTAAAAGCACCGCGCTCGTGTCCGAAGAGTTCAGACTCCAGCAGATCCTTTGGGATAGCTGCGGTATTGATAGCAACAAACGGACCTCCTGCAACGGGAGAATGCTTGTGCAGTGCCCGCGCCACCAGTTCCTTGCCAGCCCCAGACTCTCCGGTAATGAGCACCGTCACCTGGCTCTGGCTCAGCCTGCCAATGGCGCGAAACACATCCTGCATGGCAGGTGCCTGCCCCAGCATTTCTGCTTGCACAGGCGCCTGTACATCGGCAACCTCCTCACGCTGGCTTTCCTCCACAGCGCGCCGTATGAGCTCCACTGCCTTGGGCACATCAAAGGGCTTGGGCAGGTATTCAAATGCCCCGCGCTGGAAAGCCGAGACAGCACTGTCCAGATCCGAATACGCCGTCATGATGATCATGGGCAGGCCAGGCTGCTGGGCTCTGACCTGCTCCAGCAACTCAAGGCCCGATCCTCCTGGCATGCGGATATCGCTGACCAGCACCTGCGGGGCCTGCCTTGCCGGATCGCTGCTATCCACATCCGCCAGAGCCTTGAGCACATCACGCGCCTGCGTAAAGCTGCGAATGGGCCAGCCTTCTCGCCCCAGTGCCTTTTCCAGCACAAAGCGAATGGAAGGGTCGTCGTCCACAATCCAGATTGGCTTCATTCGTGCAACACCCTTTCCTTTTTCTGCATATTGATGTTGGCAGGCTTTATGGCAGAGGAATCAGAATCCGGAAATCCGTCCTCCCCGGCTGGCTCTCACACTCGATCAGCCCATGGTGACGCTGCACAAAGGTCTGCGCCAGTGTCAGCCCCAAACCGGAGCCACCATCTCGCCCAGACACCAGAGGATAGAAAATTCGCTCCTTGATGACATCGGGCACACCTGCTCCGTTATCAATGACATGCAATTCCAGTGCCAGTCTGTGGCGCTCTCGCCCCAAAGTCACCTGCCTGGCCACTCGTGTCCTCAAAATGATTTCTGCATCACCGTCTGCAATACGCTGCCCCAGTGCCTGAGCTGCGTTCTGAACAATATTGAGCAAAGCCTGGATCAGCTGGGCACTGTCACCGCGAAATTCGGGAATGGAGATGTCATAGTCACGCGTGATCTTAAGGCCTTGAGGGTGCTCGATCAGCACCAAGGAGCGCACCCTCTCGCAGACTTCATGAATATTGACGTCTCCGACCTCATGAGGTTGGCGGTGTGGTGCCAGCAGCCTGTCCACCAGCGCCTGCAGGCGATCCGCCTCATGAATGATCACTGTCGTGTATTCCGTCAGCTCCGGCGTCTCCAGATCCATCTGCAGCAACTGTGCGGCGCCCCGAATACCGCCTAGCGGATTTTTGATTTCGTGCGCCAGATTTCGAATCAGCTCTTTGTTCGCCTGGGCCTGCTCACGGATGCGCTCTTCGCGATCCTGACGGGCCTGCTGCTCCAGCGGCCACATCTCCACCATGACATGACCCGCCTTTTCGGCCAAAGAAACCGCTGCGTGGATAGGCAATGCGTCCTGGCCAAGACGCAACAGACTGGCCTCGAAGCGAAGGGCTGCAAAATCATTCGAGCGCGCCCCGCTGAGCGCCTTGTCCAGCAAGGCTGGCTCCACAAAGCAGGCGGTGAAATCACTTCCGCTCAAGGTGCGGCGAGATTGCCCCAAGGCATTTTCCAGTGCAGCATTCACAAAGCGCACCGCGCCATGCTCATCCAGCACAGCAATCAGCGTGCAAAGCCAGTCCAGTGAGCGATAGCCCTGAGCATCTGCCCAGTCCAAATCAGTGAGGGCAAGAGCGGGAGATGGGGCGGCGGCGAAGCTCATGCAATAGTCCAGAATGCGCGGCCCCAGGGCCGCGTCAGTTAGCGGCAGGCAGCCGGTCCAGTTCGCGCTTGATGCCGGCAACATCGGCTTCCTGACGGGTGATATCAGCCTTGAGAGCAGCCACCCGCTCCGGGTAGCCCTGAGGATTGCGCAACTCCAAAGCAGTGCGCACCGGGTTGCCATCGTTGTATTCAGCCTTCAGCTCATTCAGCCTTGCCTGGGCCTTGTTCAGCTCACTTTGCAAAATAGCGCGGGCATCGGAGTCCCTGGCCTTCTGCGCGGCATTGTCGCTGCGTACAGGCGCCGGTGCAGCAGTAGAGCTGCCGGCAGGTCTTGGTTTCACCGGGGTGGTGGCAGCCTGGCCGGAGCTGGCTGCCGAAGAGCGTGTTCCATGAATCACCGTCACGCCACTGCCGTCGACCGGCTTGCACCCTTTGGCCTTCGCCTGCGAGACGTTGTTGGTGTATTCATTGCCGCAGCGGTAAATCACTTCCTGAGCAGAGCTCACTCCGGATGTAAAAACCAGCAACGACAACACATAAAAATTTTTCATTCAGTCCTCTCAAGCAGACGATGAGTGCAAGTCCGCGACATCACGAGTATCGCTCCAAGCTTGCAAGTTTTATTGACTACTTGATTGCCATCGAACCGTTTGGTTCCTTTGCTGAGGTACCTCAAGCACTCTCTGGACACAAAAAAGGCGGCTTACGCCGCCTTTTGACATTCCCGCTTTACAGCGAGTAGTACATATCGTATTCAACAGGATGCACTGCCTGGCGCAGGCGCGTCACCTCACCCATCTTCAACTCAATGTAGGCGTCGATCATGGAGTCGCTGAACACTCCGCCCTTGGTCAGGAAGGCGCGATCTGCATCCAGAGCTTCCAGCGCCTGATCCAGGCTGTGGCAGACGGTAGGCACCAGCTTGTCTTCTTCGGGAGGCAGGTGGTACAGGTCCTTGGTCGCAGCTTCGCCGGGATGGATCTTGTTTTCCACGCCGTCCAGACCCGCCATCAGCAGCGCTGCGAAACCCAGGTAGGGGTTCATCAGAGGATCGGGGAAGCGTGCTTCCACGCGGCGGCCCTTGGGGTTGCTCACGTAAGGAATACGGATGGAAGCGGAGCGGTTCTTGGCAGAGTAAGCCAGCTTCACGGGCGCTTCAAAGCCAGGGACCAAACGCTTGTAGCTGTTGGTGCCAGGGTTGGTGATGGCGTTCAGGGCGCGGGCGTGCTTGATGATGCCGCCGATGTAGTACAGCGCGAAGTCGGACAGACCGGCATAGCCGTCGCCGGCGAACAGGTTCTTGCCATCCTTCCACACGGACTGGTGCACGTGCATGCCGGAGCCGTTGTCGCCAGCGTAAGGCTTGGGCATGAAAGTCGCGGTCTTGCCGTAGCTGTTGGCCACGTTCCAGATCACGTACTTTTGCACTTGCGTCCAGTCCGCACGCTCGACCAGCGTCGAGAAGCGGGTACCCAGTTCGTTCTGGCCTGCACCGCCCACTTCGTGGTGGAACACTTCAACAGGAATGCCCAGCGACTCCAGCAGCAGCGACATCTCTGCGCGCATGTCTTGTGTGCTGTCAACAGGAGGAACGGGGAAGTAGCCACCCTTGGTGCGGTTGCGGTGGCCACGGTTGCCACCGTCAAACATCGCGCCCGTGCTCCAAGGTGCTTCGTACTCTTGGATGTCGAAGAAGGGGTTGTGCTCTTCCGTGCTCCAGCGCACGCCATCGAAGATAAAGAACTCGGGCTCAGGACCGAAGAAAGCAGTATCACCCAGGCCAGACGCCTTCAGATAGGCTTCTGCGCGCTTGGCGATGGAACGTGGGTCACGGTCATAGGCCTTACCATCACCGGGCTCGATCACATCGCACTGCAGGAACAGCGTGGTTTCTTCAAAGAACGGGTCGATCTTGGCCGTGCTGGGGTCGGGCATGAGCTGCATGTCCGAGGCTTCAATACCCTTCCAGCCTGCCATGGAGGATCCGTCAAAGGCATGGCCCGAGGTGAACTTGTCTTCGTCGAAGTGCGACACAGGCACGGTCACGTGCTGCTCCTTGCCGCGGGTATCGGTAAAGCGCAGGTCAACGAACTTGACTTCGTTGTCTTGCACCATCTGCATCACGTCTGCAACGGTCTTCGCCATCAGATCTCTCCTGCCAACTTGGCTGATCAAAAAAGAATAATTAGTACTTAGCAGTTTGCATGCCAACTTGTTAAAAGTGGCACAAAGAGCAATCTACGATTGGCCCGCCCTGCGAATAAGCATATTCAGCAAGAGGCATAAGTCATGCACGAAGCCGTGCCCATCAACTGCAGTAAAGAGGCGCTTATTGTCTCACTGTCACAAGCCTCTGTTGAATGCACCATTTTGGTGAAACAAATGCACCAAGTTGGTGCATTTGTTGATGGAGTCTGTTTTGGTGCATGTGCGCCATGCCAAATGCGGCCAAGAAATACGGCTAAGGCTTGCGCGACAGCGAAGTAGAGCTTTCGGCCTCAGGAGCGAATGGAACCTTGGGGTCTGCTGGCAGAGGGGGAGTCTGTGCTCTCATCTGCTCCAGCTCAGCCAGGCAAAAATGCGCAAACCACAGTGCCGAGAATGCAAACACAAGGGCATAGATCCAGATGGCAATCGGCACCAGAACCCAGAAAGCTGCCAAGAATAACAGGCCTGAAACCCAGACAATGCCGGGAGCCGCTCCCAGATAGCCACAGATGATGCCCATCAATATCAGCGTGATACGGTGGCGGGCAAACAGGCTTCGGCGCTCCTCCTTGCTGGCATGCTCGGACAAGGCATCAAAAGCCATGACGCGATAAGTCAACCAGCCCCAGATCAGCGGAGCCACCACCAGCATCAATGGCGGGAAGACCCAAAGAGGCAAGGTCACCAGCAAGGCCAGCAAGGCGATTGAGGTCGAGCCTCCAGACCAGACCAGACTGGCCACAGTGGAGCCGCCTTGTTTTCTTTCCAATCCCGGGAAGCGCTTTTCCGCCACCAGCTGCGTCAACACGGGAGCCATGAACAAGCTCACCAGCAGCAACACCAGGACGACCAGTACAGGCATTGCCCCCAAGACGACCAAGATGGAGGCCACCACCTCGGAGGCATAGCCGACCCCATGCTGCTGCAACCACACCCAGATCGAGTGCAGCCAGCCCACTCCTTCCAGCAGGCTCTGCACCTTGAGGACTGCATCAGCCCAGAAAAAATACCCCAACAGCCAAGCCATCAAGGCCATGGTCAGCAAGGGCAGCAGTGACCAGACGATGACCCGCTTGTGCAGGCAATACGCAAGAGCACGCCAGAAAGAATCAAGTAACAAGCTCATGCTGGCAAGCATACTCAAGGATTGATTTATGCGCGACCCATCAACCGTAGGACAGCCAGCCACTGTTGCGCCCAGAAGCCACGGCCGTAATCGCGCAACTGCCCTTTCGCATTGGGCTGCACCTGATCGCGAATGCCTGTCGGGTCATAGCGCAAATCAAAGTTGGCCGTGCCAAACAACATATCCCACCAGGGCAGGAGCACGCCAAAATTGTTGCCATACACTTTTTTGTTGCGCACCGGAGCCATGGGCTCGTGACCGATGCCGATGGCGTGATGTCGCCGATGGAAGCGAGGGCTAACCCACAGTCGCTCCCCCAGCCTACCAAACCAGATGCGCACATTGGCATGCTGAAAGCTCTCGCTGAGCTGGGTCAGCGCCACGATGGCCACAAACTGCCCTGGAGCCACGCCAATCAGCTGAGCCACCAGCACGATGATGGAGTCATGGACAAGGTCATCCAGCAAATGATTGCGGTTGTCACTCCACACCGTCATCTGCCGCTGTGAGTGGTGCACAGCATGCAGCTTCCACCACCAGGCCAGGCCGTGCTGACCTCGGTGGATCCAGTACTCCACCAGATCAAAAACGATCAGATAAAGCAACAAGCTGATCCAGGCGTTATCCGTCACTCCGGGCCAGAGGTCGTCGATGTGAAAGCCCGGCATGCCCCAGACATGGAGCTTGCCCATGAGAGCATCCCACAGCGGATCCACCGTAAAGAACAGCCCCAGCCGAAACAGGCCCAATCGATGAATCAGCGTGTAGAGAATATCCACGCGAATGGCTTGCCGATCCACCACGGGCTCCACCGGCCGCCACCGTTGCAGCGGCACAATGACGGCCGCCATGATGGCAATTTGCACCAAGCCCACCAGCAGCCAGCCGGTAGCGGCATAGCCATCCTCCAGCAGGTTGGCCATGCCGAAGTGAAACAGAAATGGCTGGACCGCCCCCTCAAACAGGCTTTGCTGCGCTTGTCCGAACATCTGCACTAACCAGTCCACAAATTACTCCTCAACAGCCCTTAGCGGTGCTGCGCAATCCAGCTCTGATATTCAGGGTGCTCTGCCAGCGTGCGAAAACAAAAACCTTTGTCCAGCAAGCCTGTAATCAACGGCTCCAGCACTGCAGGAGCCCAGGGCTCCTTGCGTGACCAGATTCCCAAGTGGGCCAGCAAGATATCGCCGCTGCGAATATTTTTCAGCGCCTGGGCGAGCAAGCGCTCGTTGGGATATTTTTCACTGGGCAGCTCATCACCCAAAAAGCCTGCAGGCGCCCAGTCGATATGCTGATAGCCCCCTTGCTGCGCTGCTGCGATCAGTGCGGGCGAGGTCTTGCCACCCGGAGCACGATACAAAGGCAACGGTTTGTGCCCTGTGATCTGCTGCAGGCGCCGGGCCGCGCGTGCAATCTCTTGCCGGTACTCGTCGGCAGACACCACAAAGCTCTGCCCCGCACGCGGCCCGGCCGAGGGCTTGACCTTGAAATGCGTGACCTGACCCGTTGCCTTGTCGCGAATATCGGCCTGCCAGTACATATGGTCATAGGTGTGCGATGCCAGCTGATGGCCTTCATCCGCTCGCGCTTTCCACCAGGGAACCCAAAAGTCGCCCAGGCTGCTTGCGCCCTCTTTCGTCGCCTCGTTGGCCGCAAAGAAGGTGACGGGTACTTTGTGCTTTTGCAGCACCTGAGCCACGAACTGAGCAATGCCCATGTGCCCGGTATCAAAAGTCAGGTAAAGCGGCTTGGCACATCCACCGACAGCTATGTTTTTTGCTGCTTCAGCAGCCGCAGCCAGCCCAGGAACAGCGACTGCAGCTCCCGCCAGCATGAATTGACGTCTCAGCATCCGCTCCTCCTAGGTCACCTGTAGTGTCAGCGTGCGGCGTGAGCGAGCGTCCAGACCCCGTGAGGCGACTTGCCCACGTTGACCTGATTGACCACCTTCTTCTCCACCGTATCGATCACCGACAGTTTGCGCGCCCAGCGCGAAGCCACAAAGATGTAGCGCCCATCGGCCGACACATCCATGCAGTCAGGGCCGCCTGGAGCCGGGTAATTGGCCACGACCTGGCTGTCTGTCATGTCGATCTTGCTGATGGTGTTGGCCACGCGATTGCTCACATACAAATGGCGATCATCGCCCGCAGCACGGAAAGCGTGTGCACCCGCAGCCGTCTTAATCTGCCCCAGACTGCGAGGCTCTGCACCCGTAATGTCGAAGACCTCCACACCATCACCGCCGGTCAGCCCGACAAACAGTTTGCTGCCATCAGGGCTGCCATAGACATCTGCCGGCATGGGGCCGGTGGGCACGCGTGCCTTGATGGTCTGGGTCGCAATGTCGATGGCCACCAGGGCATCGCTGTCTTGCATGGTGGAGTACAGCGTCTTGCTTTGCGCATCGATGAACAAATGGCTCGGAGTCTTGCCCGTGGAGACACGCTTGACCAATGTGGGCGTCTGCGTGGCCTCATCCCAGCGATAAAAGTCAATATGGTTCAAGCGATTGGCCGCCGTGATGAACCATTTCATATCGGGTGAAAAGCGCAGATGGTAGGGATCGACGATATCGCGAATCACACGCTGCACGGCCCCTGTGCGCGGATCGATCAACGTCAGCGAGTCACCCAGCGCATTCGCGACCACCAATGACTTCTCGTCAGGCGTCAGATACAGGTGGTGCGGTTCCTTGCCCGTGGGAATGCGCGACTGCTCCGTCCATGTCTGCGGGTCGATCACGCTGATGGAAGCATCCAGCGAATTGAGCACAAAAACAGGCGTCGGGCCTTGCACGGCACGCGCGGCATGGGCGGGCATGACGGTAGAAGCCGCCGCCGGTGAGAGCGGGGATTTCGCGATCACGGATGGCTCTGCAGGCTGGGCCGGGCTTGATACGACTGCCGCAGCAGGCGCTACGCTCCCTGTCGGTGCCTCAGACTTGAATTCCGGCAGCGCAGAAGCGCCCAGCCAGACCACCGCACCCATACCCGCAATCAATGCCACAGCGGCGCCAGTGCGCCCAATAGTAAGACGTCCCACAACCACCACCTTCTCAGAATCCATGCAGTGTAGCCGCGCCAGAGCAGCCTCCACCCATATCCGTTGACCCGTTATTCAGACCTGTCTTGATGCGGCGGTCATCGCTATTTGCCGACACCGGCCACCTCAAGACTAGCAATCAAAAGAGGAGCTTGGTCCGCCCTCCAGTCATGGATTTCAGCCTCAAAAGTATCTGAAGTGCATGATTGGAGGGCGGATGATGCTCACTTTTCATGAACATCATGCTCCTACAAAAAAGGAGCCCCAGAGGGCTCCTTTTTTGTCAGATCTGGCCAGCGGCTCAGACCTTCCACTTTTCCGCGAGTTTTTCAGCGTTCAGTGTGTCGTAGCCTTCAAAAGGCTGATGGATCCAGGGGTTCGTCGCCAGATAGTCCACCGAGTAGTCAGGCTCGAAAGTCGACACACCCTTGGTCCAGATCACGGCGCTGCGCAGCTCGGTGATCGGAGCGTAGTTGGTCTTGAGCATGGCAATCACGACCTTGAGCGTAGCGCCCGAGTCGGCCAGGTCATCGACCAGCAGCACACGACCGGAGATATCGCCCTTGGGAGTCGCGATGAAGCGGCCGATGTCCAGGTGGCCCTGCACCGTACCGGCTTCGGCGCGGTAGGAGCTGGTGGACATGATGGCCAAAGGCTTGTCAAAAATGCGGCTCAGGATGTCGCCGGGACGCAGACCACCACGTGCCAGGCACAGGATGGTGTCGAATTCCCAGCCGGACTGGTGAATCTTGACCGCGAGCTTTTCGATGAGACCGTGGTACTCGTCGTAGCTCACATACAGGTGCTTACCGTCTTCTGTCAGCATGGGCACAGTTCCTTTGATAGTTCAGTGAAACCTAGGCCCTGCTTATGCAGCGCTGTAGGGGTTGTGCATCAGAATCGTGTGATCGCGGTCAGGGCTGGTCGAAACCATGGCGATAGGCACGCCGGTCACTTCCTGAATGCGGTCCAGGTAGCGACGTGCGTTCAAAGGCAGCTTATCGTACTCGGTCACGCCCACAGTGGAGTCGGTCCAGCCGGGGATGGATTCATAGATGGGCTTGCAGCGCTCGATATCGTCCGCGCCCAGAGGCAGCAGATCGATCTTTTCGCCGTCCAGCTCGTAGCCCACGCACAGTTGCAGCTCTTCGATGCCGTCCAGCACGTCCAGCTTGGTGATGCACAGACCGGACAGGCCGTTGATCTGGGCCGAGCGCTTGAGCAACGCGGCGTCAAACCAGCCACAGCGACGCGAGCGGCCAGTAGTCACGCCCTTTTCAGCACCCACGGTAGACATGATGTAGCCGGGAGTGCCTTCGGTTTCCCAATCCAGCTCGGTAGGGAAAGGACCGCCGCCCACACGGGTGCAATACGCCTTGGTAATGCCCAGGATGTAGTGCAGCATGCCGGGGCCCACGCCTGCGCCTGCAGCAGCGTTGCCGGCCACGCAGTTGGACGAAGTCACATAGGGGTAGGTGCCGTGGTCCACGTCCAGCAGCGTGCCTTGTGCGCCTTCGAACAGCAGGTTGCCGCCTTGGGCATGCACTTCGTTCAGCTCGCGCGAAACGTCGGCGATCATGGGCTTGAGCAGCTCGGCGTGGCGCATGGCTTCGTCGTACACCGCATCAAACTGGATCTCACCGTCCTTCATGTAAGGAGCCAGGCCGGCGCCGAAGTCGAAGTTCTTGGAGCCCAGCACGTTCACCAGAATGTGGTTGTGCAAGGCCAGCAGCTCGCGCAGCTTGGTAGCGAAGCGCTCGGGATGCTTCAGGTCCTGCACGCGCAGGGCGCGGCGGGCAATCTTGTCTTCGTAGGATGGGCCGATGCCCTTGCCGGTGGTGCCGATCTTCTGCACGCCACCCTTTTCACGAGCGGCTTCGCGGCCCATGTCCAGAGCCACGTGGAAAGGCAGGATCAGAGGACAGGCCTCGGAGACGCGCAGGCGGTCACGCACTTGCACGCCAGCCTTTTCCAGACCTTCGATTTCTTCAAACAGCTTGCCCACCGCCAGCACCACACCGTTGCCGATGTAGCACTTCACACCGGGACGCATGATGCCGCTGGGAATCAGGTGCAAGGCTGTCTTGACGCCGTTGATCACCAACGTGTGGCCAGCGTTGTGACCACCCTGGAAACGTACAACGCCATTGGCGCTTTCGGTCAACCAGTCGACCAGCTTACCCTTGCCCTCGTCACCCCACTGGGTTCCGACAACAACCACATTGCGACCTTTGGATGTATTCATATTCCAATCCGATAAATCGAAGAATTAGTCAAATGCCTTAAATGGCCCGCACGACCCATTGCCCGTCAACATTGACAAGCTCTCGGTCGCAGTGGAACTCGTCCACTTCACTTCCATGCCCTGGCAGCACGCAGACCACCGTTTCGCCCTGCTGGCGCAATGCGGAGATGGCCGCTGCCACCTGCTCGTCATCACCCCAGGGAGCGCGAATGGCAGCCTTGAGCGGACGCTCGGGCACGACTGCCACCAGTTGTTTGATATCCAGACTGAAGCCGGCAGCAGGACGGTTGCGCCCGAACACGGCCCCCACTTCGTCATAGCGGCCACCGCGCACCAGGGCATCGCTGCCTCCGGGTACGTAAATCGCAAAGCGCGTACCGCTGTAGTAAGAGTAGCCTCGCAGATCGGCCAGGTCGAAGCTGACCTTCACACCGTCCAGCCGCTGCACCAGCCAACGCAAATGAGATAGCACATCGCGCACACCAGCTGTGCGCTCCAACACCTTTTCGGCCTGGTCCAGCACTTCCATGCCACCGTACAGCTGCAGCAGCGCCATCAGGCCTTCGCGCGAGGCTTCGGGGAAGTTGCGGGTCAGGCCGGCCAGCTCGGTTGCATCCTTGGAGGCCAGGGCCGCATGCACGTTGCGCAGCACTTGCTCATCCACCATCACGCCTGCCAGCAAGCTGCGCACAATGCGCACATCTGCCAGGTCCACGATGATGTCCTTGACACCCGCGCCCTTGAGGCAATCCAGCGCCAGATGCAGAGCTTCGAGATCAGCCTCCAGGCCTTCATGACCGTAAAGCTCAGCACCGAACTGGAAGGGTTCGCGCGTCGCACGGGGGCGGTCAGGGCGGGCATGAACGACAGGGCCGCAATAGCACAGACGGGTCACACCCTTGCGATTGAGCAGGTGCGCATCAATACGGGCGACCTGCTGCGTCATATCGGCGCGCAGACCCATGGTGCGACCAGAGAGCTGATCAATCAGTTTGGAAGTTTGAAGGGCAAGAGCTTCGCCTGTACCCGTCAACAAGGACTCTAGATACTCCAGCATGGGTGGCATGACAAGCTCATAGCCATAGCTGCGCGCAGTATCGAGCAGTCCTCGACGCAATTCTTCGATGTGCCGTGCCTCGGAAGGCAAAACATCGGCAATGTGATCCGGCAGGACCCAAGCGGACATGGAGAAATGGGGAGGCTGTTAAAAATGCGATTCTACCGGCTTTGCCGACTCCGCCCAATTTGACCGCTAAGGCCTAGCCAGTATCGACGGTATTTACAGCAGTGCCAGCGTGATGAGCCCTGCTGCGATACAGAGCAGGCCGCAAAAGCGCAGTTGTCCATCCTTGAGCGCCAACAGCCGCGTGAAAAGACGCCGCCACAGCTGCGGAGCCAGCAAGGGCAGCATCCCCTCCATCACCAGCAGCAACCCCATGGCCAGCCCCAGAGAACCCATCCAATCCATACCCGTCCCCCAATAAACAATGGCCCTCAAGGGGCCATTGTGTTGATAGCAATCAGTGCTTATTTGCCAGCAGATCCACCGCTGCGATATGCCTTGAAGAAATCGGTTTGCGAGGGGTCCAGCACCAGCACATCGCTCTTCTTGGAGAAGCTCTCCTTGTAGGCGTCCAGGCTGCGATAGAACTGCGCAAACTGCGGATCCTTGCCAAAGGCATCGGCATAGACACGCGCCGCCTCGGCATCGCCCTCACCCTTGATCTTCTGGGCATCACGGTAGGCGTTGGCAATGGTGATGTCACGCTGACGATCGGCCTCGGCGCGAATCTTTTCGCCTTCAGCAGCACCGGTAGAGCGCAGCTCGTTGGCTACGCGCTTGCGCTCGGCCTCCATGCGGCGATAGACGGACTCGGTAATGGTCTCGGCGTAGTCCACGCGTGTGATACGCACGTCCACAATATCCACACCCCAGGGCTTGGCACCGCGCACTGTCTCCAGCACTTCACGCTTGACATCGGCCATCAGCGTTTCGCGCTTGGAAGACAGCAACTCGCGCACGGTGCGGCGGTTGATTTCTTCCTGGAAGGCGTTGCGTACCACTCGATTGAGCTGCATGGCACCAGCGGACTCGTCCAGGCCCACGTTACGGATGTACTCCGAAGGCTCGGAGATGCGCCAGCGCACATACCAGTCGATGACCACACGCTGCTTTTCAGCAGTGAGCATGGGCTCAGTGTCGGTGCTATCGAGCGTCAGCAGTCGCTTGTCGATGTAGCGCACGTTCTGGAAAGGCGGCGGCCACTTGAAGTTAAGACCTGGCTCGGTAATCACTTCCTTGATCTGCCCCAGAGCATAGACCACGCCAAACTGACGCTGATCCACCACAAACAGGGTGGAGCTCAGCAAGGCCAGCACCACGAGAATGCTGGTGACAAAAAATCCAATTCGATTCACTGCGTTGTCTCCTAGCGTGCGTCGCGGTCACGGCTGCGCGCATCGCGGCTGCGTGCGTCACCTGCGGGGTTGGGTGCTACGCGCACATTGGCCGGAGTCGATGCAGCATTCGCTGCTGCATCGCCAGATGCTGCAGGCGCTGCGACATTACCGCCCACGTTCTGCATGATCTTGTCCAAAGGCAAATACAGCAGATTCGAGCCTTGACGCGACTCCACCATGACCTTGGTCACGTTGGTATACACCTGCTGCATGGCATCGATGTACAGTCGGTCTCTGGTGACCTGAGGCGCCTTCTGATACTCGGCGTACAGCGAGCTGAAGCGTCCGGCATCACCTTGTGCCTGGGCCACAATCTTGGACTTGTAGGCCTGCGCCTCTTCACCCAGACGAGCGGCAGTACCCGAGGCGCGCGGCACCACATCATTGGCGTAAGCCTGAGCCTCATTCTTGGCACGCTCACGCTCCTGACCAGCCTTGAGCACATCATCGAACGAAGCCTGCACCTGCTCGGGTGGCCGCACACCACCTTGCTGCATGTTGATGCCCACCACTTCAACGCCCACCTTGTAACGATCCAGAATGGACTGCATCAAGTCACGCACACGCGGAGCAATCTGATCGCGCTCTTCTGCCAGAGCAGTGTCCATGCGCATCTTGCCGACCACCTCCCGCACAGCAGATTCAGCAACCTGAATCACGGCCTCTGAAGGACTGCGGCTTTCAAACAACCATGCCCGCGCGTCATTAAGGCGGTACTGCACGGCGAACTTGATTTCGACGATGTTTTCGTCCTCAGTCAGCATGGCTGATTCACGCAAACCGGTGCTACGCACAATGTTGTCGCTGCCCACATCAGCAGAGCGGATCTGCGAGACATAGACCAGCTCATGCTTTTGCAACGGGTAAGGCAGGCGCCAGTTGAAGCCAGCGCCAACGGTGCTCTTGTATTTACCGAATTGCGTGATGACGGCCTGCTGACCTTCCTGCACTATAAAGAATCCGGTACCCAGCCAGATCAGCACAGCTACGCCTGCAATCAGGAATACGCCTTTTCCGGGATTGAAGGGTTCTGTCGGCTGGCCTCCACCACGGCTAGGCGGCGTACCTCGGCCATTGCCCGAGCCTCCACCAAACAAGCCCGAGAGCTTGCGGTTGAGATCTCTCCAAACCTCTTCCAGATCAGGTGGCTGACCTTGCTGCGAGGAAGAAGAAGAAGAAGAAGGACGAGGACGCTGCTCCGGAGCAGGAGGAGGCACAGGGCGCTCTCCTTCGGAGCCAGAGCTTTCAGGCTTGCTGCCCTCATCATTGTTATTGTCGCCGCGCCCCCAGCGCGGGTCGTTCAAGTTGAACATCCCGCGAATGCGTTGCGGCAACACCGCCAGGCGATGTACGCGTTGTGAAAAATTCATGCGAGACGTCTCTGCGTTTTCAAAAAGACATGGACCATGGCAAGCATTGTGCCCAATAGGGACACAAGCCCCTAGTATTGCGCGTCGCTGTCAGGGGACATCCAGGATGCATGATCCTGCCCCTCAACCTCTTCGCGTGCCGCCTCTTCTCGTACCTGCAAAACCCGGTCAGCCAACAACTGCCGCAGCTGTGCCAGCCCCTGCCCAGAACGAGCACTGACAAACACGCGAGGCACCGGAACACCATCCAGCTCGTACGTATCCTGCAACACGGCAGGTTGACGCTCGGGCTCAATGGCATCCAGCTTGTTGAAGACCAGAATCTGAGGCACATCATCCGCCCCGATTTCACCCAGAACTTTTTGAACTTGTTGTATTTGTTCCGGGAAGCCGGGATTCGATGCATCCACGACATGCAGCAGCAGATCGGCATCAATGGCCTCCTGCAAGGTGGCCTGAAAAGCATCCACCAGACCGTGCGGCAAGTCGCGAATAAAGCCGACGGTATCCGACAGAGAAACCGACTCCTCGGCCTCCGTCAAATACATTTGCCGAGTAGTCGTATCCAAGGTGGCAAACAGCTGATCCGCAGCGTAGGCTCGCGCCTTCACCATGGCATTGAACAGCGTGGATTTGCCTGCGTTGGTATAGCCCACCAGCGAAATATTGAAGACATCCCGACGCGAGCGCTGACGACGCTGCGTCGCACGCTGCTTCTTGACTTTTTTCAAGCGTTCCTTGGTTCGCTTGATAGCCTCATCAATCATGCGGCGGTCCAGCTCAATCTGCTTTTCACCAGGTCCGCCGCGACCACCAATCCCACCGGCCTGGCGTTCAAGGTGACTCCAGCGCCGCACCAGGCGCGTGCTGATGTATTGCAAGCGGGCCAGCTCAACCTGCAACTTGCCTTCGTGGCTGCGTGCACGCTGAGCAAAGATCTCCAGGATCAGCATGGTCCGGTCATTGACCGGCATCTGAATATGGCGCTCCAGATTGCGCTGCTGAGCAGGACTTAGAGCTTGGTCGAACCAGACCTCTTTGGCCCCATGCATTTGAGCCAGCATGCGGATCTCATCCGCCTTGCCGCTGCCTACAAACAAAGCAAGATCGGGAGCTTTGCGCTTACAGATCAAGCGCGCTACGGGTTGCAAGCCAGCAGTTTGAGCCAACAGGCCCAGCTCTTCTAGCTCACCATCAAAATGGGGAACGCCAAAATCCACGCCCACCAGCAATACTGGCGCCGACGCGGAGCGTTCAAAGGATTCAGAACTCAAATACCTGTCCCGTAAGGTAATAAGCCACGCCAGATCAACCGGCGTGGCATGCATGGACGCAAGAGCTTAGGCAGCGGCTGCGTCACCGTCTGCCGTGGGAGCGGCCGAGAAGTTCACGGCACGGCCGGGAACGATGGTGGAGATGGCGTGCTTGTAAACCATCTGCGTCACGGTGTTGCGCAGCAGCACCACATACTGGTCAAACGACTCGATTTGGCCCTGCAGCTTGATGCCATTAACCAGATAAATGGAAACTGGCACATGTTCACGACGCAGTGCGTTCAGGAACGGATCTTGGAGGAGTTGACCTTTATTGCTCACGATATTCTCCGTGTTCGAAGAGTGTTGTTGTAAACCGACACGTTACCACAAGAGTCAAGAAAAACCTTGAAAAGGGTTTTCACCTATCCCATGCAAGACCGCTATTAGTCTTTGTCAGCGTAAGGATTATGGGAGGTTTTCAAGTCGATGCGCAACGGGGTTCCCACAAGATTGAACTCCTTGCGAAAGCGCCCTTCCAGAAAACGCTTGTAGGCATCGGTAACCAGCTCCAGCGAATTGCCGTGGATCACGATGATGGGAGGATTCATGCCACCCTGATGGGCGTAGCGCATCTTGGGACGATAAGCCCCCACCTTCTTGGGCGTCTGAAATTGCAAGGCTTCCAGCAAGATACGCGTCAGCACAGGTGTAGGCATCTTGCAGGTCGCAGCACGATGCGCCTGAATGATGGACTTCCACAGAGGCTCCAAGCCCTGACGCTTTTGCGCAGAGATGAAATGCAAAGGAGCGAACTTCAGAAATGACAGGCGTGTCTCGATGGAGCGCTCCAGCATCTGGCGCTGGTAGTCGTCAACCGCATCCCATTTGTTAATCCCCAGCACCACCGAGCGGCCACTCTCCAAAATGTAGCCTGCAATGTGCGCATCCTGATCCGTCACCCCTTGTGTGGCGTCAATCAGCAGCACCACCACGTTGGCACCCTCAATCGCCTGCAGCGTCTTGACCACTGAGAACTTTTCGATGGCCTCAAACACCTTGCCCTTGCGGCGCAGGCCAGCGGTATCGATCAGCTCAAACTTCTGACCATTGCGCTCAAAAGGAACGGTGATCGCGTCACGCGTGGTACCCGGCATGTCGAATGCCACCAGGCGCTCTTCACCCAGCCAAGTGTTGATCAATGTGGATTTACCAGCATTGGGGCGCCCCGCCACTGCCAATCGCACCGGCTTTTGGTCCTCTTCACCAAAAGCCTCGTCCTCGATCTCGGGCAAATTCAGCAGACCCAGAGCGGCATCCACCAGACTGCGTACACCTTGTCCATGAGCCGCAGAAACGGGCATGACTTCACCCAGTCCCAACTCATAGAACTCGGTCAGTTGCACACCGTCCTTCATGCCTTCGGCCTTGTTGGCCACCAGCACGGTTGGCTTGCCCAAGCGACGCAAGTATTTGCCGATTTCGTGATCCTGCCCGGACAAACCCGCGCGGGCATCCAGCACAAAGATCACGACATCGGCTTCAGCCACTGCCTGCTGCGTCTGCTTGGCCATCTCCTTGAAGATGCCGCGTGATGCATCAGGCTCGAAACCGCCCGTGTCAATGACAATGTACTCGTGCTTGCCCTGACGTCCTTGACCATAGTGACGGTCACGCGTCAGCCCTGCAAAGTCGGCGACGATGGCGTCTCTCGACTTCGTGAGTCGATTGAACAGCGTCGACTTGCCCACATTCGGGCGCCCTACCAGGGCAATAACTGGCTTCATTCCAAAAACAATCTATCAATCAGGCTTGAAGCCGTACACCGTTCCGCTTCGGCTGACAACCACCAGAGTATTGGCGGCAACAACCGGGGAAGTGGCAACTCCTGCCTTATCAGTTTCCAAACGAGTCAGTGCAGAGCCATCTTCACGCGAGAGCATGTGCACTATCCCCAAATCATCCGCCAGCACCACCGAGCGCCCCAGAACCAGGGGAGCTGTCAGTTTGCGGTACTGCAACTTATCGATGGACCACAGGCGCTGACCATCGTTACGACTCCAAGCCTGCACCGTTCCATTGCCTTCGGCACCAAACACGGCCTGCTCGTCACCCGCCACGCCATCGCTTCCTTTGGAGGTTTGAGTCCAGCGCACATTCGCCGTGCTCACATCCACGCATCCCACAGAAGCCTGAAAGGCGCGCGCACAGATGCTGCTACCCACTCGGCTGACGGGGCCGACCAGGTCGACCAGCCGCTCCACATCATTGGTACCACGCGGGGCTGCCAAGGGCGCCATCCAGCGAACGGCTCCGTTATCAGGATCCACACCTGCCAAACGACCCGAGACGCCTACGACCAGATTATTACCAACGGCCTGCAAAACGCCGGGCTGACGCAAAATAAGCGGCTCATTGCTGGGGCCTTCAACTGACCACAACTCACGCCCCGTATTGGCATCGTAGGCAGCCAAGGAACGGTCAGCAGCCATTACGAATACCCGGCCACCTGCCACCAAAGGCGGCGTATAGACAGCAGCGGTCAAACGGCTCTTCCACAATTGCTTGCCTTCTGCAAACACCATGAGCTGGTTGCTGCGCGTAACCACCGCCGTACGCTGCCCATCACTGCCAACGCCCGTAGTCAGCGGCTCACCGGCACTGAATTTACCCACCTGGCTGCCTGTGCTGCCATCCAGCGTGGTCACGCTGCCATCCTTGGTTACCACCGTGACGGTATTGCCTTGCACCAGAGCCGGCATGGCCAGAGGCACTGCAGCGCCCAGCTTGGCCGACCAGGCCTGATGCACCGCGATCTTGCCCGGGTTAGGCCCCAGATCCAGAGGCTTGGGCTTGTCCTTGCCACCGAACATGGAGCAGGCAGCCAGCGAGGCAGCCACGGCCGTCAGCACCAGCACTCGGGCTGCGGATTGCGCTGCGGGAGCAGCGGATTTCACTTGATGGGCAAAAGTCTTCAAGATTAGTTCTCCGTCGGCGTTGTCTTCACCAGGGCTACCGTTTCAGGAGCCACACCCAGCGCATTGAGCTTGAATTCCACCAGGTGGCGATAGTCCAGATCCTTGTCCAGCGCCTTGAAGGCTGCCTGGTACTGCGCAATGGCTTCGGACTTCTTGTCCAGAGCTGCGTACAAGTCACCACGGCGGTCTGCCTGCAAGGCTGCAAACGACTCAGGCATGGCTGCCTCCAGCACCTTCAGGCCTTCGTCATAGTTCTTCTGCTGCTCCAGCACAGACGACAGGCGCAGACGGGCCAGAGCCTTGAAGCTCTCATCACCCTTTTCCGCCACCCAGCTCAACTGAGCCTTGGCATCGTCAAGCTTGCCAGCCTCTACCGAGGCCTTGGCCATCAGCAACGCAGCCTGGGCCGCCTGATGCGTGCCTGCGTATTTTTCCTTGAGCTCTGCAAACGCCTGGTCTGCACGGCCCGCATCCTTGGCTGTCAGCGCATCATCGACGGCGAACTCCAGTGCCGAAGCCTGAACGGCCTGACGTTTTTGCCAGTACTGCCAGCCATTCCAGCCAGCCAGTCCCAGAAAGACGACCAACAGAACACTGGTGATCAACGTTCCCCAGGAGTTCCAGAAATGCTTGAGCTGCTCGATTTGCTCTTGTTCTTCAAGATCGAAATGGTTTGCCATGGCTACTTAGATTGAATGGAACACGGGTCGGAAAACGAGAGGCGGAATCAAACCGACGATTTTAGGCTGTCGGCCCACTGGGCCACATCGGCCAGCGCCTGCAGCACCTGCTGGCCTTCGCCATCGCGCAGCGACTTCACGGTCACCTTGCCTTGAGCCAGCTCGTCGGCGCCAAAGATCAGGGCAAAGCGTGCGCCCGAGCCATCGGCCTTCTTGAACTGGGATTTCATCGAGCCCATGCCCTCGGCAGAGCCGCCAGCCGCAGCGTGCATCTGCACGGCCACACCGGCAGCGCGCAGTTGCTGCACGGTCTTGAAGACCTGAGGCAGCGCCGAAGCATCGGGGATGATGGCGTAGACATCGGCAGCGGGCAGCGGCACCTCGGCGCCGATTTCCTTGAGCACTTCGAGCACGCGCTCGACCCCCATGCCCCAGCCCACGGCCGGTGCGGGCTTGCCGCCGATTTCCTCGATCAGGTAGTCATAACGACCGCCGCCACAGATGGTGCCTTGCGATCCCAGCTTGTCGGTAATGAACTCGAACACCGTGAGGTTGTAGTAGTCCATGCCGCGCACCAGGCGCGGGTTCAGGCTCCAGGCCACATCGTTGGCGTCCAGAATGTCCTGCACGGCTTTCAGGTGCGCCTTGGAAGCATCGCCCAGATAGTCCATCAGCTTGGGCGCGGCGTTCACCACTTCCTGCATCGCAGGGTTCTTGGTGTCCAGCACACGCAGCGGGTTGCTGTACATGCGGCGCTTGGCTTCTTCGTCCATCACATCGGTGTGCTGCTCGAAGTAGGCAATCAGCGCCTCGCGGTGCGCCTTGCGCTCGTCGGGCTGGCCCAAGCTGTTGAGTTCCAGGCGCACGTCGTCAATGCCCAGCTCCTTCCACAGTTGCGCAGCCAGCAAGATCACCTCGGCATCCAGCTCGGGACCGGCAAAGCCCATGGCTTCCACGCCCACCTGATGGAACTGGCGATAGCGGCCGCGCTGGGGACGCTCGTGACGGAACATCTGGCCGATGTAGAACAGGCGCTTGCCGCCTTCGTACAGCAGATTGTTTTCGACGACTGAGCGCACCACGCCGGCCGTGCCTTCGGGACGCAGCGTCAGATGTTCGCCGTTGAGCTTGTCTTCGAAGGAGTACATCTCCTTCTCGACGATATCGGTCACCTCACCCAGGCCGCGCACGAACAGGGCGGTGGGCTCGACGATGGGCGTGCGGATATTGCGATAGGCAAAGCGGCCCATCAGATTACGCACGTTGTCTTCGAACCATTCCCAGCGTGCCGAGTCGGGCGGGAGGATATCGTTCATGCCTTTGACGGCGGTCAGTTTGTCGTTCTTTGCCACGTGAAATCTCACCTTGAGGCCGCTAGCAAAACAAGAGCATATTGCGCTTGGCAACTATGCTCTTCACCTAGAAACCTTATTCAAATCCATACAGATAGTGCGCAAGCAGCTATCAATTCCAATGTCTTGGCTCGCTGGCATTGTGCCAGCAAGCGCAATGACCACCCACATTTCGGGCCGCTATAGATGCAACCAGCGCTCAGGCTTTCTGACCGTAGCGGCGCTGCACATAGTCCAGCACCAGTCCCTGAAACTCTTCGGCGATATGCTCACCGCGCAGCGTCAGGGCTTTTTCACCATCGATGAACACCGGTGCCGCAGGCGCTTCGCCATTGCCCGGCAGGCTGATGCCGATGTCGGCATGCTTGCTCTCGCCGGGGCCGTTGACGATGCAGCCCATCACGGCCACTTTCATCGCCTCCACGCCGGGGTACTGAGTGCGCCACACCGGCATTTCACCGCGCAAAAAGTCATCGATCTTCTTGGCCAGCTCCTGGAAGGTAGTGCTGGTCGTGCGGCCACAGCCCGGGCAGGCCGTGACGCTGGGCACAAACACCCGCAGGCCCAGGGCCTGCAGAATTTCAGACGCAACCACGACTTCCTGCGTGCGCGCTTCGCCGGGCTGGGGCGTGAGCGAGACGCGAATCGTGTCGCCAATACCTTCCTGCAGCAGCACTGACAGTGCAGCGGTCGAAGCCACCGTGCCCTTGGTGCCCATGCCGGCTTCGGTCAGCCCCAGGTGCAGCGCGTAATCGCAGCGACGCGCCAGCTCGCGGTAGACCGAGATCAAGTCCTGCACACCGCTGACCTTGCAGGACAGGATGATGTTGTCGGGATTCAGACCGATGTTCTTGGCCAGCTCGGCCGAGGTAATGGCCGAGGTGATCAGCGCCTCGTACATGACCTGGCGTGTATCCCAGGGCTGGGCACGCTTGCTGTTCTGGTCCATCAGCTCGGCCATGATTTCCTGATCGAGCGAGCCCCAGTTCACACCGATGCGCACCGCCTTGTCGTACTTGGCGGCAATCTCGATCATCTGGCCGAACTGCTTGTCCTTCTTGTCGCCCTTGCCCACGTTGCCGGGGTTGATGCGGTACTTGGACAGCGCCTGGGCACAGTCGGGGTAGTCGGTCAGCAGGCGGTGGCCGTTGTAGTGAAAGTCGCCCACCAGCGGCACGTACTCGCCCATCTTGTCGAGCTGCTCGCGGATATAGGGCACGGCGGCTGCGGCTTCGGGTGTGTTGACGGTGATACGCACCATCTCCGAGCCGGCCTGGGCCAGCCGGCGCACCTGAATGGCCGTTTCCACGGCATCCACGGTGTCGGTATTGGTCATGGACTGCACGCGCACGGGCGCGTCGCCCCCCACGGTGACCACGTTGTTGCGCCAAACCACACGGGCCTGACGCGATTTGCGCGGCAGCGGGCTGGCGATGGCAATCGCCTTTTCAGAATCTTGCACTGTCATATTTCAATTATCCAAGCGCTGCGTACAAAACCAGCGCAGCCTTCAGCAAGAGACAGCGAGGAAGGGCCGCCCCGCACCGAGGCTGTCGTTCCCCTCCCCTAGCGCACAGCGCGTAGAGAGAGGGGGAAGCGGCGAAGCCGCTCAGGGGGTGCTTCATTTACTTCACTTCGAAACGCGCCACGTTGTCACGCGTGTTCGAGATATCGAGGGATTCGCCACGTACTGTCACCTGCGTTCCCTTGGCATTGCCCACAATCACCGACAGAGGCAGCTGACCTTCGGCAGTCGCAGTTTCATCCTTGTTCAGCGTCTTTTCCAAGACCACTTTGCCCGCGCCATCCTTGACCTTGACCCAGGACTGGCCGGTATTGACCTTCAGCACCAGCAGACCCGCCGTAGCACTTGCAGAGGCGGCCGCATCCGTAGCGGCAGTGGCTACCTGAGCGCCAGAATCAGATGCTGCAGCCACTGCGCCAGAGGAGGCCACCGAAGCAGCACCTTCAGCCGGCGCAGTGGGAACAGAGTCCGTCGCCGGAGCATTCACTGCAGCAGCCGAGCCCAAAGGAGTCTCCACACTTTCCGTCACCTGGGCAGCAGGCTGGGCCACCAAGGCACTCTCTTGCACCGCGCCACCAGCCTGCTCATGCACCGCGACCGGCACAGCGCCCTCTCCTGCGTTGTCAGCAGTCTGATGAAAAGGCACAAAATAAACGGCGGCTGCAGCCGCCAGCAACACCAGTACACCCACAATAATTTTGCGCGTGCTGTTGCTGCCGGAATCCAGCGGCGTCCCCGCGCCCTTGAAGTTGCTGCGCACCTTCACCGCTTCATTGATTCCAGTCCCCGTGCCGGACAGGCTTTTGATTTCGCGATGTGGCAGCAAAGCCAGAACCGGTTCGGCTTCAATGTGCAGCGTGCGGCACATGCTCATGGCCAGAGCCCGCATGAAGACATGATCGGGAAAGGAGTCATAGTCGTCCGACTCCAGCGCCTGCAGCTTGTGCTGAGGCACTTTCAGCATGGCCGCCATCACCGGCAGCTGCATGCGCGCTGCTTCTCGCGCCTGACGCAACAACGCCCCGGCCGTTGTCTGAGTCTGGACTGGCTCCTGCTCTTCGCTTTGCATCATTTTTTCTTCCACTGCACTCTCACTCATTGAAGGCTCCACGCTCATAGGCCAGCCACTGGCGCGACTGCGGGAAGCGCTCGCGCAATTGGTCAGCCTGCTGACGCACTCCAATGTCGTCATGCAATGCTTTATCGATCTTGATTCCCAGCCAGAGGCTTTCAGCACTAGCCTGGTTGCTATTGTTATTCAAGCGACGAATGTAGAACTGGGCTTTTTTCAGATCACCCTTGAGCCAAAGCACGTTCGCGAGGTTGTAGCCCGCAGCCGGATTGCTCACATCCATTTCATAGGCGCGAAACATGTTCTGGTAGGCCGCATCCAGCTGCCCTTGCTGCTGGTAGCACATGCCTTTGGCCAGCAGCGTCTTGGGCTGCTCACGGTAGCCCGGTGCCTGCAAAGCCCGGTCAAACCACTGCTGAGCCAGATCGAAATGCTTTTGCTGGCACTGCATCCAGCCATAGTTATGAATCTGGTTGCCATCGCGCGGATTGAGATCCACAGCCTTGCGCATGGCGATCTCGGCCTGGGTCCAGTCACGGTTTTGCATGAGGATCAGACCCAGCAAGCCGTAGGCGTCCGCGTAGTCTGGTTTGGCAGCCAAAGCTTGGCCGACCTCATCCATGGCCACTTCCAGACGACCCGCCTGGAAGTAATTGGCAGCCAGCTCCAGACGAATCTGCGCGCGTCGGCTGGCATCTGCCACTTGATTGGCCGTGGTGCCAACGACAGCGGCCTGGGGCACTGACGTAGAGGACGTGGTGGTGGTCGTGGTCGAGGTGCAGCCCACAAGTGCAGCGACCGCAACCGGCACTCCCCACCGGGCCCACCGACCCCAATGTTGCTCAACCAGTCGCTGTGCCACTGCCCTCATGTACCGTCCTTTATTCAAAGCTCCGTCAAGACACCTGCTTGAGCGGGATAGTGCGCTGCTTGGCCATACGCTCAGCAGCGCGCGTTCTGTCTTTCACATCTCCAGCCAACTGTCCGCAGGCTGCATCGATATCGTCGCCACGGGTTTTACGCACCGTGGTCACAATGCCCCCATTGCTGAGGATGGCGGCAAACTCCGTCACTCGTGCCGAAGGCGAGCGCAGCAGCCCCGAAGCCGGGAAAGGATTGAACGGGATCAAGTTGAACTTGCACCAGCTCTTGCCATCGCCACGCGCGCGCACCAACTCTATCAGCTGGCGCGCATGCTCCGGCTGGTCATTGACGCCGTCGAGCATGCAATATTCAAAAGTCAGAAAGTCGCGCGGCGCGAAGTCCAGATAGCGCACGCAGGCATCCAGCAGTTCGGCAATCGGATACTTCTTGTTCAGCGGCACCAGGTTGTCGCGCAGCGGATCATTGGGTGCGTGCAGCGACACCGCCAGCGCCACGGCGCAGTCCTGCGACAGGCGATCCATCATGGGCACGACACCCGAGGTGGATACCGTCACGCGGCGACGCGACATGCCATAGCCGTGGTCATCCAGCATGACCTTGAGTGCAGGAACCAGCGCACTGTAGTTCTGCAGCGGCTCACCCATACCCATCATCACCACGTTGGAGATGACGCGCTCATCGGCGCCAAAGCGCTTGCGCAGCGAATGTTCGGCAAACCACAGCTGGGCGAGGATTTCGCCCGTGGTCAGATTGCGGCTGAAGCCCTGATGCCCCGTCGAGCAAAAGCGGCAGCCCACCGCACAACCGGCCTGGGACGAAACACACAGCGTGCCACGGTCGTCCTCAGGAATAAAAACGGATTCAACGGCATTGCCGTCACCCACATCAAACAGCCACTTCACGGTGCCGTCGGCCGAGACATGCTCGGTCACCACAGGCAGTGCGGTGATATGGGCCCGGCTTTTGAGCTTTTCGCGCAAGGACTTGGCCAGATCGGTCATCTGATCAAAGTCGGATGCGCCACGCTGGTGAATCCAGCGGAACAGCTGCGTCGCACGGAAACGCTTCTCCCCGAGCTGCTCGCAATAAGCGGTCAGTCCTTCGAGGTCAAAATCAAGCAAATTAGTCGTCATATCGGCAAGTGGCGAGGCGTCTTGTGAACGGGTGTTGCCACGCCGTGGCCAGCATCTCTTCGCTGACACCGGCCCCGCGATGGCGCGGCACAGGCATCAGCGAATGCATGCTGTAAAGCTAGCGTGGAATTAACGCGAGTACACGTTCATGCCGGGGAAGAAGAAAGCAACTTCCACAGCAGCAGTTTCAGCAGCGTCAGAGCCGTGCACGGCGTTGGCGTCGATGCTGTCGGCGAAGTCGGCGCGGATGGTGCCCTTCTCAGCCTTCTTGGGGTCGGTAGCGCCCATCAGTTCGCGGTTCTTCAGGATGGCGTTTTCGCCTTCCAGAGCCTGGATCATCACGGGACCGGAGATCATGAAGTCCACCAGATCCTTGAAGAAAGGACGGGCAGCGTGCACAGCGTAGAACTGCTCGGCTTCTTGACGCGACAGGTGCACCAGCTTGGCAGCCACGATCTTCAGGCCAGCAGCTTCGAAGCGGGCGTAGATTTGGCCGATCACGTTCTTGGCAACTGCGTCGGGCTTGATGATGGAGAGGGTACGTTCGATAGCCATGATGATTAATTCCTAATCAGGGTTACTATGGTTTTTTGCCAAAAGAGCAAAACGGTTGATTTTAGCGGTGCTGCCAGAGACCTTGTAGTCCGGGCAGCACTGAAATACTGACAGCGGACGCTTTAGCGGCCGCCGCGACGACCTCCACCGCCGCCTCCAGGGCGGCGCTTGGCGTTCTGACGGGCTCGCGAGAGGCTGTCGCTGCCGATATAGCCCACCGAGGTGCGCATGGGATCGGGCTGAGCAGCGCCGGAACCAGAGCGGTTACCGCCCTTGTTGCCGCGCTGACCGTCGCGAGGGTTCTGACCCAAGATGCCGCTGGGTGCTGGACGATTACCATCCCACTCACCGCGACGCTGACCACCGCCTTCGCGGCGACCTTGAGGCGCAGCCCCCAGCCCGTTACCGCGCGCACCGCCGCGAGTCGCATTGCTGCGGCTGCCGCGGTTATTTGCTCCGCGAGAGCCTGCATTGCTGCGCTCGACGGGAGCACGCTCTTTGACGCCGGCAGCCGACATCAAGGCTTGGATATCGGCCTGATCGAGTTCCACCCAAGCACCGCGCTTGAGACCACGCGGCAGCATCATGGCGCCGTAACGAATACGGATCAGGCGGCTGACGGCATGCCCCACAGCCTCGAACATGCGACGCACTTCGCGGTTGCGGCCTTCAGAAATGGTCACGCGGTACCAGCAGTTAGCACCCTCACCACCGCCGTCTTCCACCGTGCCAAAGCTGGCTTCGCCGTCTTCAAGCTGCACACCATCCAGCAGGCGCTGCTTTTCTTCCTTGCTCAGCGCGCCCAGCACACGGGCGGCATATTCACGCTCCAGACCAAAGCGAGGGTGCATCAGCGAGTTAGCCAGCTCACCCGAGCTGGTAAACAGCAACAGACCTTCGGTGTTCAAGTCCAAACGGCCAACCGACTGCCACTTGCCGTGCTGCAGCTTGGGCAGCTTGCGGAAGACTGTGGGGCGGTTTTGCGGATCGTCGTGCGTCACCACTTCGCCCACGGGCTTGTGATAGGCAATCACGCGTGCGGGCGGTGGATCGATACGGAAGCGGATGGGCTGACCGTTGACCTTGACGATGTCGCCAAACTGAATGCGCTGACCGACGTGAGCAGGTTCGTTGTTGACCGAGATACGGCCTTCCAGAATCAGTTGCTCCATCTCCAGACGAGAGCCCATACCGGCCTGGGCCAGCACCTTGTGCAGCTTGGGCGAATCGACTTGCGGGGCCAGCACACGTTTGGCAGGCATGGCACTGCCGTTTTCCTCTTCGTCGTCGAAGTCACCCGAGATCACATCGGCAAAGTCAATGTTCTGACCTTTGGAAGACTTGGGGTCTTTTTGAGGCGCAGCGCTTTGTGCATCTGCGCTGTCAGCTACCAAATCTGCAGCATCTTCGGGCAGCGCTTCAGCACTGAGCGCATCCGCTGCTTGCAACTCTTCGGCACGAGCCGCTTGCTCAGCGCGCTTGCGGGCCAACTTGGCTTCGGCAGCCTGGGTCTTCTTCACACCCTGCTTGCGCACAGCGCCAGGCTTGCTGGCGACCGCCGTATCCTTGGGCTTGGCCACGCGGGGCTTGCGAGTCTTCTTGACCGGCTCGGCTTCTGGCGAAGCGGCGGCGGACTCTGGCATCGGGTTCGATGTCTCGTTGTTCATTCCGGTTTTCCTTCGGGGATGACGCCATCGTCATCCTCCACAGTTCGATCATGGGCTGGCACGTCGTCATCGACTGCCAGCGAATTGTTCTTGTCCTGTACGGCCTCGTCTTCTTCAACGCCGTAGTCGTCTTCGAGAAACGCCTTGAGCCCCACCCATTCAGCGCGGCCTGTTTTCTTGGCTGCGGGCTTTGGCTCTGCCTCTTTGGCTTTAGCCACCCCGGCAGGCTTGAGGGGCCTGGGCTTGGCAGGTTCGGGCTTGCTGACCGGCTTGGCAGCTGGCTCTGGCTCCACTTCCACCTTCGCTTCCTGTGGCTTCAGCTCTATGCTTTCGATAGCTGCTTGCGCTTGCTCATCCTGCGTTTGAGCCGTATTTGACTCAAATTCTTCAGCAAGTTCTCGCGCCGCATCCAGCGCAGGCTCAAGCTCTTCAGATGCTGCAATCAGCTCTGGCTGCGTCAGCAAATCTGCAGCGCTCGCTTCAAGTTCAGACGGCTCTGATTCAGCCACTTGTTCTGCCGCTGCTTCTGCAACAACAGACTGTACAGATTCAGCTTCAGTCTGCACAACTTCAGCAGCCTCGGCAGCTTGCTCGTCGGCAGATGCTTCGCCAGCTTGCGCCTCGGCATCTGCCTGCACATCCTCGCCTGCCTCTGCACCTTCAGCCGCAGCCGCTTCGCCCTCTTCTCCATCCAGCGCCTTGAACAGGCTTTGCTGGGCCTGGGTTTCTTCCAGCATGGGCAGTTGATCCAGCGACTGCAAGCCCAGATCATCGAGAAACTGACGCGTGGTGGCAAACAAGGCCGGACGGCCCACAGTTTCCCGGTGGCCAATGACTTCAATCCAGCCACGATCTTCAAGCTGCTTGATGATGAGGCTGTTCACGGTCACGCCGCGAATATCTTCAATATCACCACGCGTGACGGGTTGACGGTAGGCAATGATGGCCAGCGTCTCCAGCGTCGCACGCGTGTATTTAGGCGGCTTTTCGGGGTGCAGCTTATCCAGATACACCCGCATTTCGGGGCGACTTTGAAAACGCCAGCCCGAAGCCACCTGCACCAGTTCCACGCCCTTGAGGGCCCAGTCCTTTTGCAAGTCCAGCAGCAAATCCTTGATCGTGTCCGAGCCCAGCACATCATCAAAAAGTGAGCGCAATTCCCGCAGCGTCGCAGGCTGCGGGGCACAAATCAATGCTGTTTCAAGAACCCGCTTGGCATCTACCGTATTCATGGGCGCAGCGTTTCGGGAGTGGCTGTCGCACCAGGTGTGGTGGGACGCCAGATTCTAAGAAGTGAGGGAAGCGCCCCAGAGGTGCCATGCGAGTGATGGTCAGAGGCTTTCGGGGGGATTGTAACGCAGACCCCATAAATCCAGCGCTGCCGCCATGTCTTGCGGCGGTGGCGCGTAGTGCACCAGCGGCTTTTTTGTCACAGGATGCTCAAAGGCCAGCCTGAATGCATGCAGCGCCTGACGTTCCAGCCCACCTTCGGGATGACCGCCATACAGTGCGTCAGCCACCAGCGGGTGCCCCAGCGATGCCATGTGCACGCGAATCTGGTGCGTGCGCCCGGTATGCAGCGTACAGCGCACGAGACTGTGCGTGGCATCGCCATCGAGCAGATCGAAATCCGTTCGTGCCTGCTTGCCAGGGTGCAGATTCAAGTCCACTACCGCCATGCGCAAGCGGTTGCGCGGGTCGCGACCAATCGGCGCGCTGACTTCGCGGTGCTTGCGCGCGCCCCAGTCCTTGTGGGCAATGGCCAGGTACTGGCGGCTCACATCACGCGCAGCAATCATCTTGATGAGCGCATCCATGGTGCTGCGGTTGCGCGCCACCACCATCAGGCCGCTGGTGTCCTTGTCCAGCCTGTGAACAATGCCTGCGCGCGGCACCTGGCGCGCTTTTTCGTCGCGCGCCAGCAGGCCGTTGAGCAGCGTACCCGTCCAGTTGCCGGGCGCGGGGTGCACCACCAGGCCCGCAGGCTTGTTGATGACCAGCAGATCGTCGTCTTCGTAGACCACCTGCAAATCCATGGCTTCGGGCTGGAAGGCCATGGATTGCTGGGTGGGCCGCATTTCCACGCACAGCTTGTCGCCCACCGCCACCTTGGCCGAAGGCTTGGCCAGCACCTTGCCATTGAGCGTGACCGCACCATCGGCCAGCAGTTGCTGCAGATAGCTGCGCGAAAACTCGGACACACCCAGCGCCAGCACCTTGTCGACGCGCTGGCCGTGGTGTTCTGCCGTGGCGACCAGTTCGCGCTGCTCGACCTCGGGACCGCCAACGGCGTCCTCGGACGATTCGTCCCAGTTTTGATCTGCGGTATCCGTCATATCCTGTGCCTCAGAAGACACAAGCCCCTGCGGGGCAGGGGCTTGTGAGGCTTGTTTGCGTTGTCCAGCCATGCTCAGCGAGAAGGCAGGTAACGCGATGGGTCGACAGGCTTGCCCTGGCGACGCACTTCAAAGTGTAGCTTGACGCGGTCGGCGTCGGTGCTGCCCATCTCGGCAATCTTCTGGCCCTTTTTCACCGATTGATCTTCCTTGACCAGCAGCGACTGGTTGTGGGCATAGGCCGTCAGATAGGTATTGTTGTGCTTGAGGATGATCAGGTTGCCGTAGCCACGCAGGCCTGCACCTGCATACACAACGCGACCATCAGCCGCTGCAACCACGGGGTCACCGGCCTTTCCTGCGATGTCGTAGCCCTTGTTGCGCGCTTCGTCAAAACCAGCAATCAGCGAACCGCTGGCTGGCCAGATGAAGTTCACATCGTCTGCGCCCTTGGCCACAGGCGTAGTGGTTGCCGGTGTCGATGGCACAGGCGTTACAGTAGCCGCCGGCGCTGTCGTCGCCGCAGTACTCCCACTGCCCACCACCACAGGAGCCACGCCGCGTCCAGAGCCGCTCGAGGCAACAGATGCATCACGACCTGGTGGCACTACGCGCACCACCTGCCCGACTTCGATCACATTCGGATTGTCCAGATTGCTCCAGCGAGCAATGTCTTTCCAGCTCTGACCATGCTCCAGGCCGACCCTGATCAGCGTGTCACCGGGCTTGATGGTGTAGTAACCGGGCTTGCCTGCGTTTTCTGCACCAGGCAGCGATTTGACGTCCACAGTGGACGATGAGGAGGCCGACTGTCCGCGATCCTCCACAGGAGCCCTGTTTGCCTGGGTAGAGCAACCGGCCAGGATGACACCCGCCAGCACAGCCGTTCCCAATGCACCAAGACTTCGCGATACCAACATAAGCTATTCCCTTCTAGGCGATCCCCGATTTTAGAGGGACAAAGTTGACTGCTTCCAAAACTGTCTGCGTAAACCCGTGTGAACTCTTGTCAATCACCAGCAGAGCCTGCTTGCCTGCTCCCACCACCACCGGTGCGACCAGTCGCCCTCCCACAGCAAGTTGTTCACACCACTCTTGCGGAACGGCGTCACCGCCAGCTGCAGAAATAATGCCAGCGTAGGGAGCTCCGGTCGCGAATCCCGCCATACCATCCCCAAGGATCAAGTGCACATTGGACAGGCGCATGGGACGCAGATTGGCGCGCGCCTTTTCATGCAATCCACGCAAACGTTCTATCGAATAAACCTCTTTGGTCACCATGGACAAGACAGCCGCCTGATAGCCGCAGCCCGTGCCAACCTCCAGAACACGTCCCTGCCCGCCACGGGCAGCATCACTGTCCAGCAGCAGCTCGATCATGCGAGCCACCACACTGGGCTTGGAGATGGTCTGCCCCAGGCCAATGGGCAAACTCGTGTCTTCATACGCCTGATTGACCAGGGCACTATCGACGAAGCGGTGGCGCTCCACCGTAGCCATGGCTTGCAGCACCGCAGCATTTTTCACGCCTGAAACACCAATGCGCTGAGCCATGCGGACTCTCACGGTGGAAGAGTCCAGCCCGACACCCGCTGGCGCAGCAGCCACGCGAAGCGGATTGATGGGCCGAGGGGCCTGAGGCGAACGAGCAGCGCTCGCTCCCGTCTGAACGGAGCGCGCAATCCAGCCAGGCACCTGGGGTGGACGACGCTCACTCACGATGCTGCCGCCTGCTTTTCAACCTGCCCCACCAGCTTGCTGGCAGTCTGAGCCCAGTAACCGAGGTTTTCATGATCGGTCAGATCGACCTTCAGCGGCGTCATGGCCACATGACCATGGGCCGTGGCATGAAAGTCCGTGCCTTCGGAATCATCCTTGGCCGCCCCCGCGCTGCCGATCCAGTACATGGTCTCACCACGCGGGCTTTGCTGCACCACTGCCTGCTCAGCCGAGTGGCGACGTCCCAGACGGCACAGCTTGACGCTCTTGAGCGCATCCAGCGGCATATTGGGAATATTCACATTCAACAGCCAGGGCAAAGCACCGATCAACTGCTGGTTTTGCATGTCCTGCACCATCTGGCGCGCGGTGGCCGCTGCAGCCTCCAGCTCGGCCCAGCCTTTGTCGACCTGCGAAAAGGCAATTGACGGAATGCCGAACAGATAGCCTTCCATGGCAGCGCCCACGGTGCCCGAGTAAATCGTGTCGTCCCCCATATTGGCGCCGTTATTGATACCCGAGACCACCAGATCAGGCCGGTAGCCCAGCAAGCCCGTCAGCGCAATATGTACGCAGTCGGCAGGCGTGCCGTTCACATAGCGAAAGCCGTTATAGGCCTTGTGCACATACAGCGGCGCATTGAGCGTCAAAGCGTTCGACTTGGCACTGTTGTTGTGCTCGGGCGCCACCACCTCTACGTCTGCCACGGTGCGCAGCGCATCGTGCAAAGCCACGATACCGGGGGCCTGAAAGCCGTCGTCATTGCAAATAAGAATCTTCATGGATGAGGCGGATTGTAGGCGGCTCCAAGGTCACGACAGAGACACGCTGCATTCGCACCACACTTCTATCATCGGCTGGCCAATTCCATCCCTCATCTCACACTCAGAAGATCCGGAGACACGATATGCATGCATGGCTTTGCACCACCCCAACCGGGGTCGAGACCCTGAAATGGACCGAGCAGCCCACACCCCAGCCAGGCCCCGGCCAGGTACTGCTGGAGGTCAAGGCCGCCAGCCTGAACTTTCCCGACCTGCTGATCGTGCAGAACAAATACCAGATCAAGCCCCCTCTGCCCTTTGTGCCCGGCTCGGAATATGCGGGTGTAGTACAGGCCGTGGGCGAAGGGGTCAAGCATCTCAAGGTGGGCCAGCCTGTGGCCTGTCTTTCGGGCACAGGCGGTTTTGCTACTCATACGCTAGCACCTGCCGCAATGTGCATGCCGCTTCCAGGCAATTTTCCGTTTTTAGATGCCGCCGCCTTCATCATGACCTATGCCACCAGTCACCATGCGCTGATCGACCGCGGCCAGCTCAAAGCAGGCGAGACTGTACTGGTGCTGGGCGCAGCAGGCGGTGTAGGCACGGCTGCCATACAGATTGCCAAGGCCGCCGGTGCGCGCGTGATTGCCGCCGCATCGACCGACGAAAAATGCGCGCTGTGCAAGGATCAAGGGGCCGACGCCACTATCAACTACAGCCAGGGCGATCTGCGCGAAGCCATCAAGGCCGCCACAGATGGCAAAGGCCCCGATGTGATTTACGACCCCGTAGGCGGCGACTTTGCCGAGCCCGCGTTTCGTTCGATCGCCTGGCGCGGCCGCTATCTGGTGATCGGCTTTGCCTCCGGCCCCATTCCCTCGCTGCCGCTGAATCTGCCGCTGCTCAAGGGCGCCTCACTGGTAGGCGTGTTCTGGGGCGACTTTGCCAAGCGCGAGCCACAGAACAACGCGGCCATGATGCAGGAACTGACCCAATGGTACGCACAGGGCAAGATCAAGCCCGTGATCGACCGCACCCTGCCCATGAGCGAGCTGTTCGCAGCCTATGAGCGCATGGGCTCACGCCAGGTGCAGGGCAAGCTGGTACTGGTCAACACTTAAAGACCTCATGACGGGCTGACAAGCGCCTCTACACACCCGTCAACTCAGGGCAAAGCAAGCCGCTCAACGCAATGGAGCGCGCCCTCAGTTCGCCAAAACACTGCGGCATACTCCTGCCATGCAACAGATACTGGCCTCCCGCTCCGCACCCTCACAGCAGCAGCCATCAGCAAAGCGCTTGCTGTGGGCTGCCCTGCTGAGCCTGGCGCTGAGCGCCTGCAGCCTTCCCCCTCAAACGGATCGCCCTTCATCGCAAGCCTTGAGCAGCGAAGAGGCTCTGCAAACCCGCCTGGGACAGTCCCTGGAGCCTCTGCAACAACAGCATCCAGGAAAAAGTGGTATTCACATGCTGGCAGATGCCCATGATGCCTATGCCGCTCGCGCCCTGCTGGCCCGCACAGCGGAACGCACACTGGACGTTCAGTACTACATCTGGCGCAACGACACCACGGGCCATCTTCTGCTCAACGAGTTGCTGCACGCAGCCGACCGCGACGTGCGTGTACGCCTGCTTCTGGACGATGGCGGCACCAGTGGTATGGACGCCATCTTGTCTGCTCTGGATCAGCACCCCAAGATTGAAGTACGTTTATTCAACCCCTTTGTGGTGCGCACGCCCAAAGCCATTGGCTACCTGACCGACTTCGCGCGAACTCAGCGGCGCATGCACAACAAAAGCTATACCGCCGATTCCACGATCTCTATCGTTGGCGGGCGCAATATTGGCGATGAGTACTTTGCCGCCACCGACGGCGTACTGTTTGCCGACTTGGACGTGGTGGCCGCAGGAAGTGTCGTCAAAGATATCGCTGCCGATTTCGACCGCTACTGGAACAGTCCGTCGGCATATTCGACTGCCAGCCTGCTGCCCTCCATGCCCCAGCAGGCCACGGACAAAGTCTATGAGGGCCTTCGCACGGATGTTCAGCGCCCCGAATCCCAGGCTTATGCCGAAGCCGTGCACAACAGCCGCTTCAGTACCGACCTGCTGGCAGGAAACCTGCCCATGCAATGGGCTGAGACCTCACTGGTCAGCGACGACCCTGCCAAGGTACTGCGCGAGGCTGCCCCCAAAGACCTGATGCTCTCCCAGCTGACCCCGGTCATCGGTGAGCCGCACCAGCTTTTGGAGGTGGTTTCCCCTTATTTCGTACCCACACAAGCAGGGGTCGATGCTTTTGGCAAACTGCGTCAGCAAGGCATACGCGTACGCATTCTGACCAACAGCCTTGAAGCTACCGATGTCGCCGCAGTCCATGCAGGCTATGAAAAGTACCGCAAGCCCTTGCTGAAAACTGGCGTAGAGCTTTATGAAATGCGCAGCCAGATTGAACTGCGCCCCAAGGCAGCCCCGTCCACCTCGAATCCCCAGCAGCCCCGTCGCAATACACCTTCGCCAGCAGCGCTGAGCGGCAGCGGTGCCAACTCCACCCCCGGCAGCTCAGGTGCCAGCCTGCACGCCAAGACTTTTGCCATTGATGGCCAGCGCCTTTTTGTCGGCTCATTCAATTTCGATCCCCGCTCGGCCGTCATCAATACCGAAATGGGCGTGGTCATCAAAGACCCCGAGCTGAGCCAGCAGATCTCTCAAAACCTGGACAAGCACCTGCCGCAAATGGCCTATAAGGTCGAGCTTGATGAAAGCAACAGACTGACCTGGACTGGTCAGAACCCGCAAGCCCCCCATGAAATCCAGCGCTTTGACACAGACCCTGGCACAAGTTGGTTCAAACGATTGATGGTTCGCATCATGAGCTGGCTCCCCATCGAAGGTCTGCTCTGACAGCCCATACTCGATGGACAGAAGGCTGTGACGCCCGCAGCCTTCTTGAGTTCACACTTCAGTCCAATCGAATCGACGGCCTCAATCGTGCATTCATCAGATCAATCAGCCATAGCAGACCGCCGCGCCAAAAGCCGTAAATGCGTGCCTGGTGTGATCGGTACAGCATGATGTGACTGAGCATGGCCAACCGCCCCCGGATCACACCACCATTGAAAAGGCCGAACTTGCCCAGAGAACCATAGGCGTCGTAATGCGCAAGCGACACCAGCGCACCGAAGTCTCTGTAGGCAAACCCCACAGACTTGGCCCCCGGACGCTCCAGCACATGGGGCAAGGTCTCAATCAAATAACGGGCCTGCTGATGTGCCACCTGAGCCGTAGGAGGCAAAGGCACCTCATGACCTGGCAAGGTGTAGCTTGCGCAATCGCCCAGCGCATAAATATCAGGATCACTGGTCTGCATCTCGTCATTGACCAGGAGTTGATTACTGCGCGTGGTCTGCAAGCCCAGCTGCGTCAGGAATTCAGGAGCCTTCACACCTGCTGCCCAGACTCTCAAGCCTGCCAGGATGAGCTCACCATTGGCCAGCTCAAAGCCTTCAGTCGTTGCCCGACTGACACGCCCTCCCAGCACAACCGAGACACCGAGCGCCTGCAGGCGCACGCGAGTGGCTTCCGATATCTCTTCCGGAAAGCTGGGCAGCAAACGCGATCCCGCCTCAATCAGCACAATGCGAAACTTCGCTGCCGCCCCCAGCACGCCATAAGCCCGAGCACTTTCTGCCAACTGCACAAGCTCAGCGGCCAGCTCCACCCCTGTTGCGCCACCACCCACAATGGCAACCTGGAGTTGCTCACCGCTAGTCATGCACCGCAGCATGCGCAAGCGGATTTCCTGATTGAAGGCATCTGCCTTGCGGCGGGAATCGATCATGAAGCAATGCTCATTCACTCCCGGCGTTCCAAAGTCATTGGCTCCACTGCCCACCGCGATGACCAGCTTGTCATAAGGCAAGCGCCTGCCAGCCACAAGGACACGACCATCGGGAGCGTGAATGGGAGCCAGCAATATCTCGTGCGCTTCGCGATCCAAGCCACACATCTCGCCAGGCTGATAGGCAAATTTGGCGTCTGCAGCTTGGGCCAGATAGGTAGTCTGCTGCTGTGCCAGATCCCTAGTACCAGCCGCTATGGTGTGCAGCATAGGCTTCCAGACATGGGCAGAGTCACTGTCCACCAGCGTCACGGTATCCACGCATGTGCTTTTGAGCTTGCCAAATGCAGTCGCCACTTCCAGCCCGGCAACGCCGCCCCCCACCACCACAATCCGCGCGCCCCCGTCTCGAGCCTGACGAGGCAGCGCATGCCCCTTTTCTTGCTCCTGCGGTAAGAGCTGCTCGCTCCGTTGTGCTTGATTGCCTGTAATTTCCATGAACGCCCCTGCCATACGCCTGAATTGACGAAATGCCAGATCACTTTGCTTGTCTGGCACGCATTGATTGTTCTTCAATTTTTATAGCAAGAAAACCAATAGGGTTAAGGACTAAACAGCTGAAATATATCTTTTATAAGACTTGTGCCATACGAACGCAAGTCTGAGCACCCATGTATTGCCTTGGTCTTACAAGAAGAGGCCAATGCCATTGCTACACATTGCTGGTTAGCTATCAATTTATTCACCACCTTGCATTTTTAAAAGGCTCGAAAAGTACTTGAGCAAGAGACGCTTGCCAACGCATTACAAAACCGCTGCAGCAACCATGAATTTTTCTTTTGTCAATATATGAAACATATATTCCCCCTATGATCCCTCCGCATGGGAATCGTCAAAATTTCAGATCACTTGCACGACCAGATTCGTGTTTCCAGTGCGGCCCTGGGTCGCTCCATTAACGCCCAAGCCGAGCATTGGCTGCGTGTAGGCCAACTGGCAGAGCATCACCCTCAGCTCAATTACGAGGGCATTTGTGCCCTGCTTTTGCAAGAGGCCCAGAGTCTGGTTGCCCAGACTGAACCCGGTTTTGAAGTCGATCGCAGCACTCGTCGCCCTCGCACCGTACGTTTGGCAGGAGGCCTGCAATGAAGCGCAGCAAGCAAAAAGTCGTCCCCATCAACGACGCGTCCGACATCTACCTCTCGCGCAAGGCCGGGGGACTGGCTGCCAAAGTGCTGGCCATGCTGACACCTCATGTCCAGCCCGGCGTCAGCACTGAGCACCTGGACAAGCTCTGCCACGACTACATCGTCAACGAGCTGAAATGCGTACCGACCAACGTGGGCTACTACGGCTTTCCCAAAACGGTGTGCACTTCGGTCAATCATGTGGTCTGCCACGGCATACCGGACGCAGGGCAAATCCTCAAGGAGGGAGACATCGTCAACGTAGACGTTGCTGTGACAACACCCGAAGGCTGGATAGGGGACACGAGCCGCATGTACTACGTCGGCCAGCCCAGCAATCTGGCCAAGCGTCTGGTCAATACGACTTATGAGGCGCTGGTCGCTGGCATTCATGCTGTCAAACCAGGCGCCACACTGGGTGATGTAGGGCACGCCATTCAGTCAGTAGCGCAGCGCGAGCGCTTTTCCATCGTGCGCGACTATTGCGGTCACGGTATTGGCAAGGTCTACCACGACGAGCCACAGGTGCTGCACTACGGCACCCCCGGCCAGGGGCTGGTACTGCAGCCCGGCATGATCTTTACCATTGAGCCCATGCTCAACGCAGGCAAGGCTGCCACACGCGAGCTGTCCGATGGCTGGACGGTCATCACCAATGACAAGGCGCTTTCTGCACAGTGGGAGCATATGGTCGTGGTCACCGAAACCGGCTTTGATGTATTGACCACCTGGCCAGAAGGCACTGGCGACTACCCGGCTATCTGAGCGCCCGACACTGCAGGCTGTGTGCCGGCCATTTTGCGCGCATCACCTGTGCGCACAGCCTGCAACCTTTGACAAGGCTGCGCCAAATGCGCATAGGGCTTTGTATATCGATCAGGCTGCGGCTGCCCCAACTGGTTCTACAGTCGCCACCATGACAAATTACCTGTACCTGGGGCTGGCCATCATCTGCGAAGTGATTGCCACGTCGTTTCTGGCTCGCTCGGACGGCTTCACCAAACTCCCCCCTACCGCCATCGCTCTCACCGGCTATTCCATTTCCTTTTATCTGCTGTCATTGACGCTGCGAACCGTACCGACTGGCGTGGCCTATGCCATCTGGTCCGGTGTCGGCATCGTGTTGGTGGCTGCAGTTGCCTATTTCTGGCAGGGCCAAAAGCTCGATGCACCGGCTCTGGCCGGCATGGCCATGATTGTGGGCGGCGTCCTTGTGATCAATCTGTTCTCGAGCACTGCCGGTCACTGATCGGATGCGTCACCAAAGTCATTCGCAGATACCGTCAAGTCCTGCAACCACTGCATGCTCGCTCGCAGTTCCTCGGGGCGGATTTCATGAGCACCTGGATACTCGTGATAGCTCAGTTGCAGAGGCAGTGCTGCAAGGCGGTCACGCACAGCATGCGCACTGGTCAAAGGGATCACATTGTCATAACTGCCGTGACTGACCCAAGCCGACTTGCCTGCAAAAGCGGCAGCAGGCGCATGCAGTGATGCAATCTCGGGCAGCAAACGGCTATGCCAGACCAGCACGCCACGCAAGGTCTGCGGCTGGGTCAGCAACTGGCTCAGTGCCATGATGCCGCCCTGACTGAAACCGCCCAGCACGATGCGTTCCGGCGGAATGCCCAGTTGCGAGGCGGCGGCCTCCACCGTCTGCTGCACCAGGATTCTTGCCTGCTGCTCCTGAGGCACATTGATATGGCGCGTGCCATCAGCATCTACCGTGAACTGGAACCAGGCATAGGCACCCATGCCCATGGCAAAAGGTGCACGCAGACTGAGTACATGGAACTGAGGCGGGATATAGGGAGCCAGTCCAAACAGGTCCTGCTCATTGCTTCCCACGCCATGCATCAGCACCAGCAGCCAGGCTGGCTGACCGCCCACCGGCTGTGCCGAGCGCTCCAGATAAGTCAAAGGCAAGGTGTTCATGACACACTCCGAGGCAGCTTGATATTGAACAAAAAAAGGCTGTAGCGCTTTTGTATTCTGCGCTTACAGCTATCAAAACAATATAGCGCAGACCCGCAGGCACACCTCATACAGCGCTTGTTACAACAACCGAAAATTCGCAAAATCATCAAAAAAAGAGCATTTAGCGCTAGCCATCTCTTGCTTTCAGATCAAAAACCATCTGAAAACAAGTATTAACAAGCACCATGTGCTCCTGTTATTTAAGCTTTGATGATTTTTAGGACACTGTTTCGAGATCGCACGCCCGCGCTCAATCGAGCACTCTTGCCCTCAGAGCCTTGACGCCCGAGCGCAGACTCTTGCTTTGCAAGCGTCTTTGCTGCGAGCCCCAGGTTGGCTTGGTAGCTTTGCGTGGCTTGGGTGGTCTGGCCACAGTTGCCACCAGCGCATTCAACCGCTGCAGGCCATCCCACAGATTGTGTTCCTGCGTGCGGTATTTCTGCGCCTTGATGACAAGCACACCGTCGGTGGTAATGCGCGAATCGCCCAAGGCCAGCAAGCGCTCTTGCACATCAGGCGGCAAGCGTGAGGCTCGAACATCAAAGCGCAAATGCACGGCACTGGCGACTTTGTTGACGTTCTGCCCTCCCGGCCCCTGCGAGCGCACAGCACTCCACTGCACATCCGCCTCGGTCAATTCAAAGACACAGGGATGACTCATGACAGGGCCTGCTGTAGTGCGGCACAAAAACCCTCAGGATCTTCATGCTGCGCCCAGTGCCCTGCACCAGCCATGACCTGCCAGTGCAACGCGCCCGAATACTGACGCTGCATCAACGCCTGCAACTTAGGCAAACGCCCCTCATACAGCGGGTCGTGCTCGCCGTAAATAGCTGCAACTGGTAGTTTGATCTGGGCCAAAGCTTGGCTCAGCACATCGGTGCGTGACAGCCTTCTGCGCGGCAAGCGATCGCGAGCGACATTGAGTGCATGCAGCGCCAGCGTCTCTTCATCAATCAAGCTCTCGTCATGCAGCATGAGAGCCGCAATATTGTGATGATGGGCACGTATCTGCGCCTGCTGGTCCTCCAAGTGTCGCCATCCCAGCAAGCGCACGGTTCGACCCTCGGTCATCCCCATGCCGGGAGCGCCCACCACAAGCAGACGCTGCACCAGTTCTGGAAACTCCGCAGCCAGCAGACCAGCCGCCATGCCGCCAAAAGAAAAGCCCACCAAGTCACAGACGGGCCCGGCACTCGCATCACCCAGCAGCTGCTCAATGCCATAAGCCAGAGGCCGCAGCAACGTATCCACATCCATGCCGCCAGGCACACGATCGGACTCGCCGAAACCGGGCAAGTCGGCCAGCCACAGGGTATATCCAGCCTCGGTCAAAGGCTCAATCACACGCAGCCAATGCGTCCAGCTTCCGCTGCCACCATGCAGCATTACCAGTGGCAAACCCTTGCGCGCAACACCTTCAGGAGGCTGCCAGCCATGCCAGACCATGGCTCCGCTGCCGGCTGCTGAGCCGAGGCGGGTCTGCACACGCTGCGCCTGCGCTTGCAAGCGGGCAATCGCAGGCGGCACGGCAATCCCCAGCTCATGCGATACCTGCTCTAGCGAACAGGCCTGTTCCGCAGCCACTCTCACCACTGGGCCACCGCATCAATGGCCAAGCCGTAACCAGCCACGCCAAAACCACACATCACAGCCCGCGCCGTGGCCGACAGGTAGGAGTGGTGCCGAAAGCTTTCACGCGCATGAACATTGCTGATATGCAGCTCCACCAACGGCACAGCCGTTCCCTTGACGGCATCGAGAATAGCCACACTGGTATGGGTGTAAGCAGCAGCATTGAGGACCAATGCCTGCAATTGCCCTTGTGCGTGCAGGCGGCCGGCTTCGTGAATCCAGTCCACCAGTTGCCCTTCATGGTTGCTTTGTCGGAACTCCAGCCTGAGGCCGTGGCGCGTGCAAGCATCTTCACAAAGCTTCTGCACATCTGCCAACGTCGCAGAGCCGTAAATAGCCGGCTCACGCATCCCCAGCAAATTGAGATTGGGACCATTGAGGACATAAACGGTTTTCACGGGAAAGCACTCCTGTTTTTATGACTGCTCCGGATTATGCGATTGCAGAGCCGTGCATGCAGGCATAAAAAAACGGCTGCAAGAGCAGCCGTTTAGCGGAGCATGACTCTTCACGCGCATTACCGACGATGGTGGTGGCGGTGATGGTGTCGATGCCCATGCCAGCGCGGCCCTCCTCGGTAATAGCCTGGTCCCGGCACCACCATTACAGGAGCGGGCCGGTACACCGGAGGCGGCGGAGCGTAATACACAGGCGCAGGCGGCGCATAGTAAACAGGACGCGGGGGCACATAGACCGGAGCCGGAGCCATATATGGTGTGGCATAGACAGGAGCACCAACACCCACAGCCACACCTGGCACACCAATACCAACGGAGAAGCTGACGCCGCCATGGGCATGTGCACCCGCTGCTGCCATCAGGCCTGCAACAGCCAATGAACCCATGGCCAGCCAGCGGGCTACGCGGGGGGAAGTGCTTCCGTACATCACAATCTCTCCTCTATGGATGAAACTCATTGAGCGAGCCAACGAGCACATACGCTCAAGCCGCCTTGGCTTCACAACGTTTCAGACTACTGTCAGGATGGCATAGTTCCTCAAAAAGATTGTGTCCAAATGCACACCCTGCAAAACAGCAGTGTCCGCAGGACAATATGAGGTCATGGCAGCCAGCCTAAAATGCTGCGATGAGCTCTGCTGACGCCTCCAAATCCCACAACGCCGCTCCCGAAGCGGTCAAGCCCACCAACTTCCTGCGCCAGATTATTGAATCGGATCTGGACAAGGGCACTTATGCCTCCCGTCACTGGGGCGGCACGCCCGGCGATGCCCAGCATCACCAGAGCGGCCAGGTGGATGAAGCCAAGATTCGCACCCGCTTTCCGCCGGAGCCCAATGGCTACCTGCACGTCGGTCATGCCAAGTCCATCTGTCTGAACTTCGGACTGGCACGCGACTTTGGCGGCGTCTGCCACCTGCGCTTTGACGACACCAACCCTGAAAAAGAAGATCAGGAATATGTGGACAGCATCATCGATGCCGTCAAGTGGCTGGGCTTTGACTGGAAGGATGCAGATGGTCACGAGAATCTCTACTTCGCCAGCAACTACTTCGAATTCATGCACCGCTGCGCGGTCTACCTGATCGAGCAAGGTCTGGCCTATGTGGACGAGCAGTCTGCCGAGGACATGAAAGCCAATCGCGGCGACTTCACCCGTCCCGGCGTGAACAGCCCCTTCCGCGACCGCTCCGTGGCCGAAAACCTGCAGCGCTTTGCCGACATGAAGGATGGCAAGCTGCCCGATGGCGCCGCCGTGCTGCGCGCCAAGATCGACATGGCCGCGCCCAATATCAATCTGCGCGACCCAGCCATCTACCGCGTGCGCCATGCCGAGCACCACAACACGGGCAACCAGTGGTGCATCTACCCGATGTATACCTTTGCGCACCCCATTGAGGACGCCTACGAGCACATCACCCACTCCATCTGTACGCTGGAATTCGAAGATCAGCGCCCCTTCTACGACTGGCTGCTGAATCACCTGCGCGAAGGCGGCCTGATCGATGCACCTCAGCCTCGTCAGTACGAGTTCTCGCGCTTGAACCTGACCTATGTCATCACCAGCAAGCGCAAGCTCAAGCATCTGGTGGACAACAACTTTGTCACCGGCTGGGATGACCCCCGCATGCCTACCGTGGTCGGCCTGCGCCGACGCGGCTACACACCGGCATCCATCCGTAACTTCTGCGAACGCATTGGTGTGACCAAGGACTATGCCTGGATCGACTACGGCACACTGGACGGCTGCCTGCGCGAAGACCTGGAAAGCAAGGCACACCGCGCCATGGTGGTGCTGGACCCGGTCAAACTTGAGCTCACCAACTGGGCCGAAGTTTTTGGCAATGCCGATCACCTGGAACAATGCTCTCTGCCTGCCCTGCCTCACGCAGCGGAAGGTGAAGCAGTGCCCGAGCGTCACTTCACTCTGGGTCGCGAGGTCTGGATCGAGCGCGAAGACTTTGCAGAAGTGCCGCCCAAGGGCTATAAGCGCCTCTTCCCCGGCAACAAGGTGCGCCTCAAAGGCGGCTATGTGATTGAATGCACGGGCGCCGAAAAGGATGCAGACGGCAATGTGAGCAAAGTCCTTGCCACTGTGGTGCCCGACACCAAGAGCGGCACTCCTGGTGCCGACAGCGTCAAGGTCAAGGCCGCCATCACCTGGGTGGGTGTGGCCGATGGTGTGCAAGCGGAAGTGCGCATGTATGACCGCCTGTTCACCGATCCCCAGCCTGATGCCGGTGGCAAGGACTTCCTGTCCCTGCTGAACCCCGACAGCCTGAAAGTCGTGACTGCCTATGTGGAGCCTTCTCTCAAAGCAGCCCAAGCAGATGACAAGTTTCAGTTCGAGCGCTTCGGTTACTTCGTGGCCGACCGTCACGACCACACGACAGACAAGCCAGTGTTCAACAAGATCACGGGCCTCAAAGACAGCTGGGGCAAGTAATTCCCCCTGATCCTGGGTCATGCAAGGCTGCCGATTTTTCGGCAGCCTTTTTTATTCGCAGTCCTCACCTTGCTTCGGCAACTCAGAGCAAGTGATTCAATACCGTCAGTACTTTGAGCCAGTACCGAGGGAGCCTGCACCCTCTCATCCATGACACAGCCCGTTAACCTCGCTTCTTTCTTTTTAGAATCCTCGCCAAACCATCAATAAAAATTATTGATAGCGACCAGCGAATTTCAACCATCCAAGGAACGTAATGAATAAAAAAGCAGGTGCAGGAGTTGCGGCAGCCATTGCCCTCATCGTGGCTGGCTCATTGGGCACCAGTTACTACATGGGAGGGAAGCTACAACACAGCTTCACCGAAGGCCTGTCCAAAATGGAAGAGCACGGAATAAAAATCCAAGTCTCCAGTTATGAGCGCGGCGCCTTCTCTTCCACAGCCAAGACGGTCTGGACCTTGAACAACAGCAGCGACCCCATTCAGTTCACTGCTGAGCACAAGATCAGCCACGGCCCTTTGCCCATGGGCCATGCAGCAGAAATCCATACTCTCTTCCAGCTGCCCGACGATACAGACCCTGCGCTGAAGACGGCTCTCAATGGCCGCTCACCTCTGGAAGTGGCGACCAAGGTTGGCTGGAGTCGCTCCAGCTCCAGCGTGATGACCTCGCCCGCCGTCAGTACCCAGCTCAATGACAGTGCAATGAACTGGGGCGGAATGAAGATTGTCTGGGACATGCCGGCCGACATGAAGGCAGCCAAGGGAGCTGCCAGCTTCAGCGGCCTGCAATTCAAAGATGAAGAAGGCAGTGTGAACATGGACAAGGCCGAGATGCGCTTTGACATCAAGCAGCCCCAGGGACAGAAATTCTGGACCGGCCCGTTTGCGATGACGATTGCAAAGATTGCGGCCTCGAAGCAGGACGATGAAGGACAAGCTTCTTCCAGTCAGTTTGAAAACATCACCCTGGACTCGGACACCACCCTCCAGGGCGACGTCGTACAGATGACGCTGAAAACCGGCATCAAGACAGCAAAGCTGGAAGACAAGCAGGCCGATGATCTGGTGCTGGACATGGCTTTCAATAATGTGGATGCCAACTGGATCAATCAAGTCATGGAAATGAGCAAGCATAAGAACCCGCTGCTTGGCATGTCCGAAGAAGAGTCCGATGAGACCTCCGGCAGCGACCTGCGCGCCAACATGCTCAAGTCACTGACCCAGGCTCTGGCACGTCACCCCGAGCTGGAGCTCAAGCGCCTGTCCATGCGCACTCCCGATGGCGTCAGCGAGTTTGCGGCAGCCATTCAATATCTGGGAGATGGCGAAACCATGGGTAACCTGATGCAGGACCTGAAGCTAAGTCTCAAGGCCGATATGCCCAAGCCCTCATGGAAAGCATGCTGGTTTCACGCAAGCGATCCAGCCTAGAAGCAGTCTTTGAAGGCGAGAGCGACTACAGTCCCGAAGATCTCGCAGAGACCGCCAAGCTGCAAGCCCAGGCAAGCATGGAAATCCTCAAGGAGCAGGGTATTTTCAACGACCAGGACGGCAAGATGCGCACCGAAATTGTGTATGCCAAGGGCGAATTCCAAGTCAACGGAAAACCTCTCAACCCCGAAGGGTCCGCCGTGCTGATGGGTGAGGCCTTGGAATAAGTCCATTGACTCAGAGGCCTTGATGCTGACCATTCTCGCCATACTGACTCTGGTGCTGATCATCATCTTTTTGATCATGCGCTAGCTGCACCATGCTGCATACGCTTGCAGAGCGTGAGCAGCATGAGCCAGCCGACCCAGGACTTGAAGTGGCAGGACTCATGGAGGTGCATCAAAGCTATTTCTCTTATAGCTAGAAGCGCTTTTTACATATAGCCTAGAGCCCTTTTTATATAAAAAACATGACTTCCTCCACTACTCTTGACAGACGCAGGCTGCTGCAATCTCTGGGCGCGACTGCAGGCCTTGTCAGCGTACCCGCCTGGGCCGCGTCTGCAGAGGCCGACCGCCATGTCTGGCCACAAGACAGCCGAGTGCCTGGAGGCATTGCCCGGCTTTCCCTGGGTCCGGCTTCCAACCGCCCGCAGCTGCGCTTTAACGAAGCCCCGGTTCTTGTCACTGGAGACATGATTGAATGGAGCGCCTTGATCGGGCTCCCTCTTGCCACGGCTCCTGGTGAGTACGGCCTGCAGGTCGAAATCGACGGCCAACGACAAGAAAAGCGCTTTACCGTTCATTCCAAGAAGTATGTAGAGCAGCGCCTCAAGGTCTCACCCAAGACCGTTGACCTCTCCCCCGAAGACAATGCACGCTATGAGCGTGAGGCAGCCCATCAAAAAACCGTGATGGCGACCTTCAGCGAGCCTCCCGCCGGGAGCAGCCTGCAAATGCGCGTTCCCGTGCCTGGGCGCCGCTCCAGCTCCTTCGGCCTGCGCCGCATCTTCAACGGACAACCTCGCAACCCTCACAGCGGCATGGACATTGCCGCCCCAACTGGCACACCAGTGCGCGCGCCCCTGCCAGGCAAGGTCATTGATGTGGGAGACTATTTCTTCAACGGCGGAACTGTTTGGCTGGATCATGGCGCGGGGCTGCTTTCCATGTATTGCCACCTCAGTCAGGTGAACTGCAAGCTTGGTGACCTGCTGCAGACAGGAGATGCCTTTTGCAAGGTAGGAGCCACCGGACGCGTGACCGGCCCACATCTGCATTGGGGCGTAATGCTCAACCGCACCATGGTAGATCCCGCTCTTTTCCTCTAGGGGCCGGCATGCAGATAGCAAAAAGCGGCTACCCAAGCCGCTTTTTTCATGTTTTTCGGAACAATGGTCTCACTATGGAGCTTCCTTGTCCTGCTGCAAGTAATTTTCGAGTAACTCGAAGAAGCTGTCATAAAAGCTGCGTTTGGAGATTGTTTCACTGCCCACTTTGACCAAAGACTCGCTGCTCGAGGAAAACGGCAAGGACAAGGATCCCAATGCACTCACGCCGACACTGGCAGAGTTGGCACTCTTCTTGATCGTATAGCGGTCCTGCAGCGCAGTCACAAAGCCCAGGCTGACCTGTCCATCAGAGCTTTGCGGCACACAGACCACGCGGAAATTGATTTCCAGATTGGTTTCGATATTAGGCTGGAAGTTCTTGCGCCCTTCGATCAGCTCCTGCGTTCTGGCAGTCGCGATATATCCCTGGCTCAGCAAAGCGCGGCGCGCCGCCTCACAGGTCTGCGCAGGAGTGGCGTCAAACCCCCGAGAAAATGTGGCGCTGGAGTCAAACGTTTCCTCAAGAGGAGTATGTGAAGCGGTGGACACGGAGCAGGCGCTCAGAGCACCAACCAGCAGCCCACCCCACATCAGTCTCACCGCACTTTTTGCCAACAAAACATCATCCCCTGAACGCACATAATCTCCTTGATACCTAGCTACTTCACTCACAAGCCGCCTGCGCTAGGGTAGCACCCGACAAACTCACCACCCACAAATCAGCATACCGCCTACACGGATTTTTTCCAGTTTTACAGAGACTTCACGTGGCATCTTGCATGGACGTGCAAGTCCGCGTGATGAAACCATTTTTCTGCTTTCGCTGCGCTTCACCTGCTGACACTTTGGCTCTGACTATGGCTTGCGCCGTTTGAGAAAGGTCGGGAAGCGATGCCAGAAGCTGATATGGTCAACAGGGTACAGACAGCACGAACATCGTTCGCTGTCGCCATTTTTCAAACCTTGCTCAAATTTTCAAGGAAACTCTATGACTTTTCGTTGGACCTGGTGCCTTCCTCTCGTTGCATCCATGACCCTGGCTGCCTGCACCACTACTGGTGGAGGAGCTGCCAAGCCCGGCCCTAGCGGCCCTGTCGGCGATGCCGCGTCCCTGACGGCTTATCACTGGAAGCTGCAAAAGGCATTCAACCCGACAGGCAATGACGACCAGACTTGGTTTCTCAGCTCCAATCATGCGCCTATCGAACTGGACTTCGTGGAGCAACGCGTTGTCGTCAAGAACCTGTGCAACGTCATCTCCTCCGGCTACAGCGTCGAAGGTCAGCGCCTGAACCTGCAACGCGGCATGAGCACCCTGCGCGCATGCAATGACAACCAGTTGATGATGCTGGAGCAAAAGGTCGCACGCATTCTGCCCACAGCCAAGCAGTGGAATGTGCAACTGGGAAGCTCGGCTGAAGAGCAGCCACAACTGACTCTGCAATTCATTGATGGAACGCGCTGGCAGCTCAACGGCAAGCCTACAGCCCAGACACAGTACGGCAGCGCACCCGAGCGAATATTCCTGGAAGTCGGCCCCGAGCGCAAAGCCTGCCACCATGGCGTCATGAAGAATTACCAATGCCTGCAAGTGCGTGAAATCCGTTACGACGATAACGGACTCAAAACGTCTACAGGCGAGTGGGAGCACTTCTACAGCGAAATTGAAGGCTACAAGCATGAAGCCGGCGTGAGCAATATTCTTCGCATCAACCGCTTCAAGCGCAAGAACGTGCCTGCCGACGCATCGAGCTATGCCTATGTACTGGACATGGTGGTGTCCTCTGCCATCGTCGACAAGCGCAAGTAAATTTGCCCTCTGAGAAAAAAGCCGGCCTCAAGCCGGCTTTTTTCTTGTCTCAAGTCTTGGGACATCAGGAATGTTTCACGGCTTATCAGCAGACAACTGCAGCTTGCTTCTCTCGAAAATGTCTTCTACAACAAACAGTTAGAAAGCATTTTCACAGACATGCTTGTGACCACTGCAGCCGCTGCTTTATGCCCATCAACTGTGGAGCTGCCTGTGGACAACCCACAGGGAAACGCTGCAAACCCGCACAGGCACTGGATTCAGGCAAAGCGATCAAAAAATATGCAATGACTGCCTGTCTCATTGATGTTTCACAGATAAAAAAGCCGGCACCTTTGGGATGCCGGCAAGAGAGGAGAGACACAGACCTCACACACGAAACCATTCAGCGCAGTTGAAAGCGCCCTTCCACAAACATGGAGGAGCGATGCCCTGTCTCGCACTGATCATCTGCATATGACCAGAACGCCTGCACCGTACCTTTGGCCGAATCGATCACTTGGCTGACCGTGAAGCCGGTTTTCTCGATCCAGTTCAGAAAATGCAGATGATCGCTAAGTTGCAGATAGCTGAGTTTTTCGCAGCCCTCCGAGACATGGCCCTGTGAGTCCACGACACGCCAGCGCATCTGCCCTTTGGCCGTGTAGCGCACTTCTGCCTTGCTGTCCGGAAATTCAATGACTGCATCCCGCCCCAAAAGGGTTCCTGCGTATTGCATCGAAAGCATGGACATGATGTGGCTCCTTGGGTGAAAGCGTCGCTATGCACAACGCCAAACTATTTGCATGGAGCTATGGTGAATCGACGCCTGCCCTTTCCTTGTGGGAAAGAAGCGCATGCCATCGTCGGTGAACATTTTTTGACAAAACCAGCGCGTTTACTGCGGTGTTTCGCGGCTCTTTCTTTGCCGGCTTCGCATATCACGCACGGCAGCCGCACTATCGCAAAGCAGTCGCCCGGCATTCAGCCCCATCGCTCATACTCGGCAGCCAGACTCTTAGCTGGATCCGCGTGCAATCCATCCCGGCATGCAAGCTCCACTGCTGCTTCACGGAACTTATCTTGTCTCAGCTCGCTTCCTCTTGCTCTGCAAGCCCAAACACTCAGCCACCGACTCGTCCTCCTCTGAAAGACCCGGCGTTCATTCACTTTGTACTGGCACGCATGCTGGCCATGTTTGCGCAGCAGATGCAGGCGGTGGTCGTCGCCTGGCAGGTATATGAGATCACGCGCGATCCGCTGTCTTTGGCCTATGTGGGGCTGGCACAGTTTCTGCCCATGGCGGGCCTGTTGATTCCCGCAGGCGATCTGAGCGATCGCATGAGCCGCAAACGCCTGCTCGGCATGAGTTGGCTGGTGGCTGCAGTGTGCTCGGGCCTGCTCTGGTTGATGGCCCAGAGCGGCGCACACAATGTGCACGGGATTTATGCCGTGGTGGTGCTGTTTGGTTGCAGCCGCGCCTTCAGCGGGCCAGCCCTGCAAAGCCTGCTGCCGCAGATCGTGGCCCGTGAGCAACTGGCCAAGGCCCTTGCCACCAACAGCATGTTGATGCGTATCTCGGCCATTGCCGCTCCCGTGCTGGGCGGCCTGCTCTATGCACTCGGCGGGGGCGTGCTGACCTATGCAGTTTGCGGCATCGCCTTGATCCTGGGCTCAGCCCTGCTGAGCCAGGTACCTGTGTCTTTTGCCAGCCCCAAAATCACTGCCGACGAGCACACCACCATGTGGCAGCGCTTTGGCGAGGGTCTGCACTTCATGCGCACTCAACCCATTATTCTGGGCACTATCTCGCTCGACCTGTTTGCCGTGCTGCTGGGCGGCGTGGTGGCTCTGCTCCCTGTCTATGCACATGAAGTCCTCAAGGTCGGCCCCGAGGGCCTGGGCCTGCTGCGCTCGTCCATGGCTGTGGGCGAGGTCTGCATGGGTCTGTGGCTGGCATCGCGCCCCATCAAGCGCCGCGTGGGCAAGGTGATGTTTGCGGCCGTCGCTGTGTTCGGCCTGGCCAATCTGGTGTTTGCACTGTCGCACTGGTTTGTGCTGTCCATGCTGATGCTGGCCATGGCAGGTGCCGCCGATATGGTCAGCGTCTACATTCGCAGCGCTCTGGTGCAGTTCTCCACGCCAGACCATATGCGTGGCCGCGTGAATGCCGTAAACATGCTGTTCATTGGCTCATCCAACGAACTGGGCGAGTTCCGCGCGGGCAGCAGCGCCGCCTGGCTGGGCGCGGTGCCCGCCGCCATTGTGGGTAGCTTGTGCACGCTGGGTGTGGTGGGCGGCTGGATGTCGTTGTTCAAGCCGCTGCGCGATGTGGATCGCCTAGAAGACGCTGCGCGTGTGGGCACGGGCAAAGGCACTCCCTACAATTCCTGATGTGATAGCTAACAGCGCTTGATAGTTAAGCACTTCAGGCATATTTGATACAAAAAAGCCTCATCAAACTGATGAGGCTTTTTGCATGAGGCGCTGAAGGTTTACAGCAGCTCGGCGCGCAGATCGGCAGCGCTCTTGGGCGAGAGCAGGCCGGGGGCCACATCAAACACGGTCTTGCAACCGTGCTGGCCGCTCTGGGCCATGCGGTGCACGGCACGGGCATAGGCCACCAGCACGCTGGAGGTGAACTCAGGATTGCTGTCCAGCTGCAGGCGGTATTCGATGACCTGCTTGTTCTCAGCGCTGGTGTTGCCGCTACGAATCACAAAGCCGCCGTGAGGCATGGCAGCGTGGTCGCGGGCCAGTTCTTCGGCCGTGATGAAGTTCACCGTGGTGTCGTACTGGTCAAAGTAGTGGGGCATTTCCACGATAGTCTTGCGCACGGCTTCTGCATCAGCACCTTCCTTGAGCACCACATAGCAGTCACGCTTGTGCTTTTCGCGCGTGCTCAGCTCGGGGCGCACGCCGGAGCGCACCTTGTTGACGGCTTCTTCCACGGGAATGGTGTACTGCACGCCGCCCGCCACGCCTTCGACGCGGCGAATCGCGTCGGAGTGACCCTGGCTCAGGCCCTTGCCCCAGAAGGTGTAGGTCGCGCCGTCGGGCAGCAGGGCTTCGCCCATCACGCGGTTGATGGAGAACATGCCGGGGTCCCAGCCGGCCGAGATCAGGGCCGTGCACTGGCCGCCCTGGGCGGCCTTGTCCACATTGGCAAAGTGCTCGGGGATGCGGGCATGGGTGTCAAAGCTGTCCACCAGATTGAAGTGGGCTGCCAGCTCGGGGGCCTGCTTGGGCAGATCGTCCTTGGAGCCGCCGCACAGGACCAGCACATCGACCTGGCCCTTGTGCGAGAGCAGGCTGTCCATGGCATGCACGGGCGTGCCCGCATGCAAAGGCTTGAGCTGAGAGGGATCGCGGCGAGTGTAAATACCCGTCAGTTGCATATCGGGGTTCTTGGCGACTGCGGCTTCCACGCCGCGCCCCAGATTGCCGTAACCGACAATGCCAACGCGGATAGGGGATGGGGTCGATGCCATGACGAGCAATTCCTTCAAAGAGACAAAGCAGCAATTATTGCCTTGTTAGAGCACGCATCCTTAATCGCCCTCAGTGCACTCTGTGCGAACGCATGCGCCATAAATGCCAGATGCCATCGACGATTAGCAGGCCTACGGCCACAAAAATCAGCACATACGTCATCACCTGCTGCGGTGCAATGCTCTCGCCCAGCAGCCAGGCCACCACCACCAGCAGTGCGGGCTCCACATAGGACAGCAGCCCGAACAGCCCCAAAGGCAGCCAGCGACTGGCAACCATGTACAGCGCCAGCGCCACGGCACTGACAATGCCCAGCACCGCCAGCAGCACCCACAGCTCGGAGTGCTGCGCCACCAGAAGCCAGCTATTGGGAGCGCGCAGCGTGAAGTAAATAGCGGCGGGCACCAGCAGGGCCATATCGATCCAGTGGCCGGCCAGAGTATCGGTCCTCAAGCCACGGCGCAGCGAAAAATACGCCGTATAGCCCAGCGCCACCACCCAGGTCTCCCAGGACATTCCGCCGGCCTGCCAGAACTCGTGAGCCACGCCCGCTGCCGCCACCAGGGTGGCCAGGGCCTGCCCCTTGGTCAGCCGCTCGGCAAACAGCAGCCGCCCGGCGACCACCATCACCAGGGGCAGCAAAAAGTAACCCAGTGACACCGGCAGCGCCGCCCCATTCATGGGAGCCCACATAAAAATCCACAGCTGCACACCCAGCAGCGCCGCGCTCAGCAAAAGCAAGCCGCCAAACCGGGGCTGCTTCAGGGCTCGCAACACCAATCCATAAACGGCGGCAGTTTCCTTGCGCGCAAACAGCAAAACCGTGGTGAAAGGCAGCGTCACCAGCACGCGCCAGCCAAAGATCTGCTCACCGTCGAGAGGGGCGAGAAAGGGGGAGAGGTAATAGAGGCAAGCGAACAAAAAGGACGCCAGAACCGAGACGATAACGCCCTTGAACATCACAACAGAAAAACCAATAAAAAACAGCCTCAAACGCTTAACCAGAAAGCGCAAGAAGCTATGAATAAAGAAGCAATACAGCCATTGAGCACCGCTGTAAACCAGAGGCCTTATTGTCTGCGAAGGCTCTGCATGGCGTGTGCCCGCCCACCCATGCCAGCCCCCGCGCCCAGGTATGTTCAAACCGGTGCACACAAGAGCCAGTGCTGGGGTAGAGTGCGGCTCGCCCTGCCTGTACCCCCTCCGGGCCTAGCCCCTTGTCACCTCCTCGACCATGACCGAAGCCCCTGCGCCTGCCCATCCTCCGCTGCACATTCTCTGGCAGGACGAACATCTGGTGGCGGTCTACAAACCTGCCGGCTGGCTGGTGCATCGCACAGGGCTGGACGCCCATGAAACCCGGTTTGTGATGCAGGCGCTGCGCGATCAACTGGGCCAGCATGTCTGGCCCGTGCACCGGCTGGACAAAGGCACTTGCGGCGTGCTGGTGATGGCCCTGCACAAGGAAGCGGCTCACGCACTGGCGGCCAGCTTTGCCGCGCATGAAACGCGCAAGGAATATCGGGCTCTGGTACGCGGCTGGCTGCCTGACGCGGTCGAGGTGGATCACGCCCTCAAACCCGACGATGCACCCGAAGACGCACCGGTGCAGGAAGCACACACCCGCCTGCGCTGCCTGGCACGCCTGTCATGGCCTGAGAGCTATGACGGTCGCCACCCCGAAACCCGCATCAGCTTGGTTCAGGCCCTGCCCACCACAGGCCGCCGGCACCAGATTCGCCGCCATTTGAAGCATGTCGCCCATCCCATCATTGGCGATGCGACGCACGGCAAAGGGCCGCTGAATCGCTGGTGGGCCGAGCGCCTGGGCCTGCAGCGCCTGTGGCTGCATGCCCAATCGCTGGAGATTGCCCACCCCGTGAGTCGCACACCACTGCGCTTTGAGGCGGACTGGGCGGCCCTTCCCGAGCTGCAGGAAGCCCAGGACTGGCAAAGATTGCTGGCGCTCCCCGGCTGGCAGGCTTTGGCATAAAAAAAAGGAGCTACGAGCGCCTGTCAATCCTTGATTTCAGATACAAAACCATCTGAAACTCAAGACTACAGAGCGCTATCTGCTCCTTTTATTGCCAGCATCCGAGCTAACTCGAAGCCTCAAGCAAGCGCTTATGCCGACTTGGGTGTCTCGCGAACCCACTTGCCTTCTTCGTCAAACGTCAGTGTAGGCGCTGCGACGAATTCATACTGAGCTTCGGGATCGGCCTTGAGCTCGCCCTGCAGCAGCTCGACCAGTCGCTCGTTGGGCATCTTGAAGCCGCAGGCCTGAGCATGGCCACCGCCGCCAAAGCTCTCGGCCAGCGGAATGCAGTTGAATTCCGAGCGCGAGCGCAGGCCCACCTTGACTCCCTTGTGATTGGCATGCCACATCAGCGCAAAGCTGCCGCTCTGGCGTGCCAGCAGGTCACCGACCTGGCTGTGGAACATGCCGGGGCAGTTGACCATCAGGCCCTGCTTGCCGTTGAAGACCAGCACCTGCGCGCCGTCGGCGATGTCGGCGCAGAGCTTCTGGAACTTCTCGTCCATGGCTCCGCCACGGGCCATGTACACCGTCTCCTGCTCCGGCGTGAAGGCGGCAATTTCGGCCCAGCGCTCGAACGTGCGCACCGGCTCCATGTCCAGCGCAGCCAGAAAAGCTGCGCTTTCGGGGAACTCCCATTTCCAGATATCGCGATCTTCGATGTAGCGAATCAGACCGGGAACGGGCTTGTCGGCCTGGAAGAACTCCCATGCCAGGCGCGCGCCGGATTTGTTCATATCGAAGTGCACCACGCCGCACTGGCACTGGTAGCCACTGAGCTTTTCGGCGGCGCTCTTGTGGTGATCCAGCACCACCAGCTTGGAGACACGCGACTCAATTTCGGCCATCAGCACGGGCTCGAAGGCGAAGTCCAGCACATAGACCGCGCGACCGGTCAGATCACCCAGGTCGTCGGCCGTCTGGATCTCGCCGTGATCCAGACCGCGAAACTCGGCCTGGCCTTCATAGAACAACCAGGCAGCAAGCGCTGCGCCAAAGCCATCGGGGCAGCGGCGACCGTGATAGAGGATGAGGGGATTGGGATCGTTGCGATCGGGACGCACCAGCAACTGCTGGAACAGGGAAATTTTGGCGTTCTGTGCGGTCATAGGACTCATTTTCGCCGTTTGCCCGGCATCACGGCGCAGCCGGGGCATTGTCTGGTCCAAAGGCCCTCTGCGCTCACCTGCTCAGGCGTCTTGGCGGCTTCGCCTGTCACCTGGCACCCCCATACGCCACCGCTTGTGAGTCACTGCTTGCTTTTTGCTCAGTTAGCACAAGCGTTGAAATCTCTGATTTCGGTATCTACCTAAGTCCCCAGCCTTCGCATACGCCTATGATGGGGGTCTTGCTATTGAAATGCTGCGGTCACCGGCAGGTCCGCAAGGCTTGCCTGCCACGACAGTTAAAGCGCTGGGTGCTCCGCGGCCCCTGTATGCGATCTACACCCGACATCACTCCTCACCTCGGCACCCTGCTCAGCTTCCGTCGCGATCTGCACGCCAATCCTGAGCTCAAGTACGAAGAGCACCGCACTGGCGACAAGGTCGCCGCATATCTCACCGCCTTGGGCCTCAAGGTGCATCGCGGCCTGGGCCAGACTGGCGTTGTCGCCAGCATTTACGGCAAGGGCCGCAGCAAGGACAACCCCGGCCGCAGCATCGGCATCCGCGCCGACATGGATGCTCTGCCCGTCACGGAAATCAACACCTTCGAGCACATCAGCCAGAACAAGGGCCGCATGCACGCCTGCGGCCATGACGGCCACACCACCATGCTGCTGGGCGCGGCCACCACACTGGCGCAGCACAATGACTTTGACGGTACGGTGCACCTGATCTTCCAGCCCGGTGAAGAAGGCGGCGCTGGTGCCAAGGCCATGATGGATGACGGCCTGTTCGAGCAATTCCCCTGCGAAGCCGTGTTTGCCCTGCACAACTGGCCTTCGCTGCCCGCTGGCCAGATGGCCGTGCGTGTGGGCCCCATCATGGCCTCCACCCTGCGCTTTCAGATCAAGGTCATCGGCAAGGGCGGCCACGCGGCCATGCCCCACACCACGCTGGACCCGATTCCCGTGGCCTGCGCCATCGTCAGCCAGCTGCAGACCCTGGTCTCGCGCAGCACCGACCCGCTGGATTCGGCCGTGCTCACCGTGGGCAAGATCACCAGCGGCACGGTGGAGAACATCATTCCCGATGAAGCCATCATCGCCGGCACCGTACGCACCCTGAAGAAGGAAACGCGCGAGATGTTTGTCGAAGGCATCAAGCGCATCAGCAGCCATGTCGCTGCTGCCCACTTGTGCCAGGCCGAGTTCACGCTGCGCCCCGGTGCCTACCCCAACACCACCAACCATGCCAAGGAAGCCAAGTTCATGGCTGCCGTGATGCGCGAAGTGGTGGGCGACGCCAATGCCCATGACGACGTGCTGCCCGCCATGACGGCCGAGGACTTCGGCTTCATGCTGGAGGCCGTGCCCGGTGCCTATGGCTGGATTGGCAACGGCCCTGCCAACGGCCAGCCCGGTGTGAGCCTGCACAACCCGGCCTACGACTTCAACGACGACAACATCGGCCGCGGCTCCAAGTTCTGGGATCTGCTGGCACGTCGCTACTTCGAGCAGCCTGCCGCTTAAGCATCAAGAATTACGCTATTCATAGCTACCAGCCCATGACCAGCAATGGTCATGGGCTTTTTTGATGCTTAGTCTTCCCCCGAATAGCCATCTTCTGCGGTCATGCCCAGCACCTCGGCCATCCACTGCTGCTGCGGCACGGGTTTTCCCAGCAACATGCCCTGCAGGACAATGTCGGGGTTCCATTGCGCCAGCTGCGACACCTGCTCGGGAAACTCCACTCCTTCCGCCACGACACGCAGCTGAAGGCGCCGCGCCATCAGCAGCATGGCCTCCACCAAGGCCGCCGTCTTGCCGGAATGATGGCTGGAGCGCACAAAGCTCTGATCGATCTTGAGCTCATGAATCGGCAAATGCTGCAAGCTGTACATGCTGGAGTAGCCGGTACCGAAGTCATCCAGTGAAGTCTCCATCCCCATACGGCCCAATTGCTCTATACGCTGGCGCGCAAGATCCAGGTCTCTTACCGCCGTTCCCTCGGTGATCTCCAACGTCAGCTGATTCGGGCGAGCACCCGTTTCCCGCAGCACCTGCTCCAGCGTGGCCATGAAGTCCTCATGCCCTAGCTGCAGGGCGCTGACGTTCACCGACAGCCTGAGGCCGCGCTCGACCATCTCTGGCATGGCCAGCAACTGACAAGCCTGGCGCAGCACCCAGTCACCCAGCCGGACAATCAGCTCGGACTCTTCCGCGACAGGAATGAATTCGGCAGGACTGACCAGCCCCCAGCGCGGATGCTGCCAGCGCACCAATACCTCCGCGCCCACACAGCGCCCACGAACATCGGTCTGGGTCTGCAGATACAGACGCAGCTCTCCCAGCGGAATGCCATTGTGCAAGTCCCTGGCAATGCGCAGCCGGCGGTCCAGATCCTCGGCCATTCGGGGCTCAAACAAACACACACTGCCGGGCCCCTGCTGTTTGGCCTCATGCAAGGCCACGCTGGCAAAGCGCAGCACCTCAGAGCCATCACCGCCGCAGGAGGCAGGCTCCAGCACCACGCCCCCCATGCAGCAGCTGACCAGCTCGGTTTGCTCCCAGCTGTTAAGGCTGAAAGGCTTTTGCACCGCCTTCTTCAAGCTCTGTGCATACAGCAGCAGCTGCTGCTCGACACCTTCTCGGCTGTGACTCAAGCAATCAAAAACAATCGCAAATTCCGCTGCTGCAATCCGGGCAATCCAGACATCATCGGGCAGCTTTTCAACCAGGCGGGCACTCAGTGCCTGCACCAGTTCATCGCTGTGCTTGACGCCGTGAACGTCATTGAAAACAGAAAACCGATCCACATCCAGCAGCAGCAGCCCGTGGTGGGCATCCTTTTGAGTCAGTGCCAGCTCACGCAAATGCAAGGTCAGGGAGTGGCGGTTGGGCAGGCCCGTCAAAGCATCGAGATAGACCAGGTCGTGAATGCGCCGCTCGGCCAGTACCTGCTCGGACAGGTCGCGCTTGAGCTCCACATAGTTGACCACCTCCCCCTGGGGCGTGCGAATCGGTGCCACCAGCACCGCCTCGCGCAGCGGCTCGCCATTGCGCGCCCGGTTGGTCATCTCACCACGCCACAACCCACCTGCAGCCAGTTGTGTCAGCGCCCTCTGCCTATGGGCACGATCAAGCCCCATGGTCGATACCAGCTCCGTGGACTGGCCCAGCACCTGCTCGCGCACATAGCCCGTGCGAGCGAGAAAAGCCTCGTTGACGTATTCGATCTTCAGCTCTGGGTTGGTAATGACAATGCTTACCGGGTTTTGCTCCACGGCACGGTAGAACTTGCGCAGCTCGTTCTGGCTGACTTCCAGAGAAGCCAGCATCTCCTGCCCTTTCTGCACGCGCCGCCCCAGACTCAGGCGAGCCTGCAGGCTAACCAGAAGCCCCAGCACCATCATGCCCGGCACATAGATCATGGCCATGAGAGAGGCCGTAGCCTGCAGTTCCGCAGGAATGGGCATGATGCCCAACTGCCACCAAGACAGAGCCAATGCAGCGAGCGATGCCCCCAGCATCAACAAGGCAGCCCGCGTCCCCTGAGCCCAGATGGCCACTACCAGCCAAACCGGCAAGGCAATCACCGCTGGTGTGTAGAGACCTCCGGCATGGCCCACAAACAAAACCGCCAGCAGCCAGTTGCCCCAGACAAAGCTGCGCAACATCCAGCCCCACAGGCCACAGCGGGCCAGCGCCATGCATCCCAGTTGAAGCAGCGCCATGGTGGCTGTGAGGATCAGGCCTGGGGTGTCAATGACAGGGCCCAGTATGGCTGCCAGCAGCATCAAGAGAGCCAGCCCCAGCATCCAAAGGCAGCCCAGCCACACCATGCGCCGCATGGGCAGTCGGTATCTGGCCTCGACGAAATGACGCTGCATGCAAGCCCTCTGGCATTCAATGGAAGTAATGAATGCTAGGGGTTTGAGGGCTTTACTTCAAGCCAGACATGCAAGGCCAAGGCTTCCATCCGCTGCATAAAAGCAGCTACTCTCGCAGCGGCCAAGCACCCGCCTCAGGCTCGTGGCTTGGCCGCCTTGCCAGGCTTGGCATCCACCCCTGCGCCGCTTTGAGGCTGCTGGCGGCGTGCGCTCTTTCGGGCCTTGGCCTGGGCATCTTTCCTGACTTGGCGTTCGGCATCTTTTTGCTCCCCCTCGGCCAGCCAGACTTCGAACTCGGCCGGGGTCTCCAGCGTGATGCGGCCAATGCTGACGTCGCGAAAGTCCGTCAGCACCAGCTCGGCCGCCTTTTGCAGATTCACGCGACCACCGCTCATGACGGCACCGCGTTTTTTTCCGATCAGCGTCAGCAGCTCATCGTCGTGCAAAGCGGCAATTTCCTGCGCATCGATGCCCAGCTTGTAACGCGCCTCCAGCATGGGTGCATAGTTCTTTTGCAGATACAGCAGCAGCTCCAGAGCCACCAGCTCTTCGTCGTAAGCATTGCGACCCACGGCACCGCTGGCCGCCAGGTTGTAACCACTTTTTTCAACGATGATGCGCGGCCACAGCATGCCGGGCGTATCCCAAAGGTAGAAGTCGTCCGCCAGCACAATGCGCTGCTCCAGCTTGGTCACGCCCGCCTCATTGCCGGTCTTGGCCTGGGTCTTGCTGCTCATGGAGTTGATCAGCGTCGATTTACCCACGTTGGGCACGCCACAGATCAGCACGCGCATGGGCTTGGCCATGCCTCCGCGATTAGGCGCCAGCAGCTTGCACTGCTCGATCAGGCGTTTGGTAGGAGCCGCTTCAGAGGCATCCAGCGCAATCGCGCGTGTCTCGCTCTGGGCGTTGTACCAGTCCATCCAGTCCTTGGTCCGTGCAGGATCGGCCATATCCTGCTTGTTGAGAATCTTCAGGCGTGGCTTGTGGCCCGTCATCTCCTGCAGCAGCGGATTGGCACTGGAGCCGGGCAGGCGCGCGTCCAGGACCTCGATGACCACATCGATTTCCTTGATGCGCTCCATGATGGCCTGACGTGTCAGGTGCATGTGACCGGGGAACCATTGGATGGCCATAACGAGTTTTCTTTCTTATTGGGTGAAATCGGTAGCGCCGGGAATGTGGGGCATGGGCTTTTGCGACTTTTGCGGCTTCTGCTCGGCCTGAGCCTGCAGCAGCGCTGCCGGGTTGAATGCGCGACTCCCACCCCCTTGGCGAAGCAACCCGAGGATAATCGTCCTCTGATTTTCTGACCTGTGCGCCCTGTTATGCCCCTGCCTTCCACCCCTCCAAAGTCCAAAGCCCGCAATGAAGTTCTGATCAAGGGGCTGACGATTGCACTCATAGGCCTGATCATCTTGCTGGCCCCCGTGTTCAAGCCCGACAGCGGCATTGCCCAGCTGTTTGCCCAGTCCCATATCGTGGGCTGGTTTGCGCTGGTGCTGGGCCTGGCATTTATTGGGCAGCACCTGTGGCTGCGCTTGAAGAAATGAGCGATGCCGCATTGCTGCAGCCGCTGACGCAGGCGCGCAGCCAGATTGCGCTATGGCAGGGCCGCGCTGCTGATGCCGGCATCCATCTGCGTAAACCTCCGCCAGAGCCCAGCAGCTGCTGCGGACGCGGCTGCAACGGCTGTGTCTGGGAAGGCTATTACGACGCACTGGCCTTCTGGCTGGAAGATGCCGCGCTGGCATTTCTTCCTACCTGAGTGCAGGCTGGCACCTCACCCTGAAATTTATGCCATTTCGGCCTGTAGCCTAGGTACAGCAAGCGAGAGGACTTCTTTTTCCATAGCATTTCCCATGGCCATGGGCACGGACATGAAAGGTCCACTGTGTGACGCGCTGAGGCGAAAGCGCCCCACCCCCGACTCCAGCCTTTGCGCCTGCTGAAACAGATCGTGCGCCGCCGCACTGGACTCTGCCACCAGACCTGCGTTCTGGCTGGTCATGTGATCAAGCGCCTGCACCGCCTCGCTGATCTGGGCAATGCCCTGGTTCTGCGCCTGTGCCGCCTCGGTGATCGAGGCGATCAAGCCGCTGACCGTGCGCACATCACGCACGATGTGATCCATGCGCTGACCCGCTTGCAGCGCCAGCGCCTGGCCCGACTTCATCTGCTGGCTGGAATGCTCCATGAGCTGGCGAATCTGCTTGGCCGCCTCGGCACTGCGCTGGGCCAGTTCGCGTACTTCTGCGGCCACCACGGCAAAGCCTCGGCCCTGCGCCCCCGCCCGGGCCGCCTCCACCGCCGCATTGAGCGCCAGGATATTGGTCTGAAAGGCAATCCCGTCGATCACTCCCACAATGGCCGCCACCTGCTGGCTGCTTTGCGCCATCTGCTCCATATTGCGCACCACCTCCTGCACCACGCTGCCGCCACTGGCCGCCGCTTCGGCAGCGCTGCGCGCACTTTGATCGGCATGGCTGGCGCTGTCTGCCGAGTGGGTAACCAGCGTGACCATGCTTTCAATGCTGCTCACGGTGGCCTTGAGCTGCGCCGTGGCCTGGGCCGTGCGCTCTGACAGCTCGTTATTGTCCTGCGCCATCTGGCTGGATGTGGCGGCCACCGCCTCCACGCCGCCCTGCACCTCTCCCACCAGGGTGCGCAGCTGCTGGGTCATCAACGCCAGCGACTGCATGAGCAGGCCCAGCTCATCGCTGCGAGCCTGCTGCTCTGCCGGCGGAGCCTCGCTGAGATTGCCCGCGGCAATGGTCTGCGCCAGTTGCACGGCCTGATTCAAAGGGGTGATGATGGAGCGAATCGTGGCCAATGACAGCAAGGCGCCCGCCAGCGCCATGAACAGGCCAACCGCCAATGCCATGCGCTTGGCAATGCTGGTCTGCTCGCGCCCCTGCTGCTCGGCGTCCAGGCGCTGCCTTTGCTGAGCATCAATCAACGCGTCCTGTGCCTGCACATAACGCTGGGCTGCGGGGAGCAGTTGCTCGTCCACCAGCTTTTGCGCCTCCCAGGCCTTACCCAGATCACGCGCCTGATAAGCCTGCTCGTAGATACCGAGCACGGCTTTGCGCTCTGCCTCGACCTGCGCCAAGCCGTTGCGATCAGTCTCCGTACCCGCCTCGGCCTGCACCTGCTGCTGCAGGCTGGCAGCCTGTTGCATCAGGGCACGTGCCTTTTGCGAGAGCTGGGCAATCAAGTGCTCTTCGGACGAAAGCACGCTGGCCAGCGCCGCCTCCACACTCTGCAAGGTCAGCGCCTGCCAGCGCAGCGCAAAATTGATGCGCTTGTCCGTCGCCTGCACCGCCGTGCTGACGCGCTGCTCCACATTCTGCAAATAGCTGAACAAGCCTCCTGCCACCAGCACATTGCACAGCAACAGCCCCAGGAACAAGACCCACATCTTGCGGGCAACCGAAAGGTTCTGGAATTTCTTCAACAACATGAACACACCGCCGATCAAGCACGAAGCGCAGCGCCTCGCTGACCGTTACGATATGAAACACAGATGACATCGATGTGACAGCGCCCTGCCCTTCAACAAAAAGCGCCTGCAACCCAGAGGCAGCAAGCGCTTTCAGCTATCAATTTTTACAGTCTTCCCAAAAGACCTGTGGCCTACCGCAACGCCACAGGATCCATGTAACGCTGGCGCCACTCTTCAAAGCTCAGCGTGTCCGCAGCCTCAATGCGCTGCTGCTCGGCAATGGATTCCTGGCTCATTTTCTCGAAGCGCGCCTGCTGCTCGGCCGTCCAGGGCATGGACAGCAAAGTATCGCGGGCCTTGGCGGACTGCGTGGTCATGAAGTTGATGAAGTGGTTGTCATAGTCGCCGGTCAGCTCCTGCAGCACATGGGCCGAGGGCGTGGTCTGCGGGTTCTGCACGCGGGCCAGGGCCTGCTCCAGCGCAGCGGTGTAATCGCTGCTGTTATGCGCGGCATCCAGCGCCTGGGCGTAGGGGCGGCACTGCTCCAGCACTTCCTGCGCCCAGTCTGTCAGCAGCACTTGCTGGCCATTGCGCACCAGCTTCAGGCCCGGCTCACGACCTTGCTCTGCCGTCAGGTGCTGGTTGTGCTTGAGGTCTGCAATTTCCTGCGGCGTGTCGTCAGGGCTGTCCGTGTGCAGGCAGTGCAGCAGGAAAACGTCAATCATGCGCATGGTGGCCGGCGCAATGCCCACGGTTTCATACGGATCAATGTCCATCAACCGCACCTCCACATACTCCACCCCGCGCTCGCGCAATGCATGCAACGGACGCTCACCGCTTTTCACGGTGCGCTTGGGGCGGATGGTGCCGTAGAACTCGTTCTCGATCTGCAGCAGCCCCGTGCCCAGCTGGTTGTAATCACCACCGGGGTTGCGCACGCCCAGCTGCTCGTAGGCAGGATAGGGACGCGTCAGCGCCTCATGCAGCGAATCGGCATAGCCATCCAGCCCGTTGTAGCTGACGTTGATGCTGGACTGGGCATCGCTCTGATAACCCAGGCGGCCCATGCGCAGCGAGGTGGCATAAGGCAGGTACAGCGCACGCTTGCCATCGCCCAGCGCCTGCAGGCGGTGCTCACGCCCCTCGACAAAGCAGGGACACAGCGCGGGCGATGCCCCATACAGATAGAGCAGCACAAAGGCGTTGCGGCGGAAGTTGCGGATCAGCGCGAAGTATTCGTCGCTGCTCACGCCGGGCAGCGACCAGTTGTAGTGGATGCCCGAGATGGTCTGCATGCGGCGGCCATAGCGGTGGCCCAGGCCCATGCGATACACGCTCTTGGAGCGGCCCGAGTGCGAGCTGCCATAGCGCCCCAGCGGAATGGTTTCATCCGTGGGCAGACGGCAGGGCATGCTGGAGTTCCACATCAGCTCGCCGCTTTCGCTGAGGTTGCGCAGCACAAACTGGTGAACTTCGGTCAGCTCGTCCAGGCACTCCTGCACGCCCAGACGTGCGCCGGTGATGAGTTCGAGCTGAGACTCGCTGTAGTCGGTGGTGATGTGCGGATGCGTGAGGGCCGAGCCCAGCTCGGCCGGATGCGGCGTCAAGGCCAGCGAGCCTGTTGCCAGCGCGCGCAGCCCCTCTTTCTCGATGCCGCGGCGAATACCCAGCAGCCTGTCGGCTGTGGGCATGTGGATGGCGGCCTGCGATGTCTTCATTGTTCTTACCTTCTTGGTGAAGACGCTGACGACAAACTTCGTCTGCCCGATCGCGCCCAGACGGCGAATCATAGAGAAACAAGGCCAGACGCGATGTGAGCTGGCCGCTTAACCACGTTTTTCGACCTGTTGAGCAACGGCAAGCTGCGCGCTTTGCCAGAAAACTGTCAGCTTGATGCGCAAAACACGCCAAGCGCACGCTCACTCCAACACAGAAAAAGCCCTCTCCAGAGGGCTTTTTTCAGCTGTGCTATTCGTGATTTGCATCCTGTTGATGGCTTGCAGCCGCCTCCAATTGATGCACTTTCATCCATGGCCATGGGCCTTCATCGCCTTGCCTACCTCCACCTGACCTTGTACCGAACCACTGCCCGGCACCTGATCGCCTTCGCGGGCCGTGACTTCCGCCAGTCGTGCAGCCAGCTCTTCGGGCACCGCATCGCCCATGCCCAGATACAGGCCTTCAGTCATGGTGATATGCGCGGCCTCAAAACCACCCGCACCGGCACAGAGGATGGTGCGGGTCGGTGCGCTTTCATGGGCCAGCACCAGCATGGCGGGCACCACGGCCTCGGGCTTCAGGGCTTCAAGCACAGGCTCGGGCAACAGGCCTGCCGTCATGCGCGTGGCCGCCGTGGGGGCCTGGGCGTTGACGCGGATATCGTGCTTGGCACCTTCAATCGCCAGCGTCTGCATCAGGCCCACCTGCGCCAGCTTGGCTGCGCCATAGTTGGCTTGGCCAAAGTTGCCGTACAAGCCTGTGGACGAGGTCGTCATCACGATGCGACCATAGTTCTGCGTCTGCATATGCGGCCACACGGCCTTGCAGCAGTTGGCCGCGCCCATCAGGTGCACATCGACGACGAGGCGAAAGTCCGCCATGTCCATCTTGGCAAAGCTCTTGTCGCGCAGAATGCCGGCGTTGTTGACCAAAATGTCCACCCGTCCCCAGGTATCAATGGTCTGCTGCACCATGGCCTGCACGGCCTCGAAGTCCGTCACCGAAGCGGCATTGGCAATTGCCTCGCCACCGGCTGCGCGGATTTCATCGACCACCTTCTGCGCCGCCGAGGCCGAGCCGCCCGAGCCATCGACCGCGCCGCCCAGATCGTTGACCACCACCTTGGCTCCGCGCTGCGCCAGCGCCAGCGCATGCAAGCGCCCCAGTCCGCCGCCTGCTCCTGTCACGATGGCCACGCGGCCTTGAAAGTCGATTGCCATGCTGTCTTGCTCCTGCTGTTGTGATGTTCTGATCTCAATTGACCGACCGTATTTCCTGTCGCTCCAATGTAAGAGAGCATGCTGCAGTGCAACGTAGCATGGGTGACTGCCTGCGGGTAAGTCCGTAATTTGCTCTTGATTCAGAAGCGCATAGCGCTTTTCTTCTATGAATTTCAGATTCAAATCGACCTGAAATCAAGTATGAGAGATCGCAACAAGCTTCTATATTCATAGCAAACCGCCATTACCCTCGCCGGGCAGCTAGCTCCGGGGCATCCATGGCGCTCTGAGCACCTCCTTCAAAAAGTGAAGACGCTTTTGCACCCTCGCTGATCCCGTTCAGAAAGAGCCACGGTCCCCCCAGCTCTGTGTCTCTGACTCGGGCAAGAACGCCTTTGGTGTTTCAGCCTGATATACAATGAGAACGATTCTCATTATTGTCAGTCAACTGCCGCGTGCTGCTCTTGCCCACGCGCGCGCCACTGCCCTCCTCTCGTTGACGATGTCCTGTGTTTGAGCGCTACTACCGAGAACTGCTGGGATTTCTCGCCAACAAGGTGCGGGATCGCGATGTCGCGTCCGATCTGGCGCAAGAGAGCTTTGCGCGTGTCTATGCCGCCAAGCGCTCAGGCACGGTGGTCCGCGATCCTCGGGCCTTGCTCTACACCACGGCGCGCAATTTGCTCACCGATCAGTTTCGGCGCGGGCAAGCGGGCACCCAGAGCGTGGCGGCGGACGCAGGTGATGACACCCTAGAGCTGGACAATTTCGCCGGGCCGCAGCAGCTCGAGCCAGAGCATGTCTTGGCTTCCCGCCAGCGCTTTGAAATGATTGCCACCGTCGTGGATAGCCTGCCGCCGCGCTGCCGCGAAGCCTTTATATTGGTCAAATTTGATGGATTGACCCATGCCGAAACGGCGGCGCGCATGGGCATTGCTGTTAAAACCGTGGAGATGCAGATTCAGATCGCACTGGAGGCTTGCTGGAGCCATCTGGATGCCAGGGATGGAAACACTGCAGACTTGCGTGCGCCCAAAAAGCGTTCTTCAACGCGCTCCCGAACATGATTGCCGTGCTTTTCCATCCCACGATTTCGTCCCGACTTTCCTGTGCCACATTCATTACAGGGTTGCGAGCGGTCTGCGCGTCTTCTTTTATGAACCGACTGCCCGTATGACGACCGCCCCATCTTTTTCCTCCAGCGACCCGCCGCAACTGCGCCAACAGGCGCTGGGCTGGATGGTGCGCAGAAATGATGCGGGCTGGACGGCCCAGGACGAAGCGCTTTTTCAGCACTGGTTGAGTGCCGATCCGCGCCATGCGCAGATCTACGCCCAGTGCGATGGCCGCTGGGCGCAACTGGACGCCATGCCTGCCGATCTGGTGGCGGGCCTGCGCCGCAAGCTGGAGACCGACAAGGCGCAGCAGGCTCGCGAGGTGCACACCCAACCTCATCGCGCGCAGGCATCACGCAGACACTTTTTGTTCTGGCCTGCAACCTCTGCACTCACGATGGCGGCAATGGGTGGGGTGGGCTATATGGCTTGGCAACATCTACAGGCCCAGCCGCTGTCAGTACAGGCCTATCACACCGGTCGCGGCCAGCAGCAAAGCATTGTGCTGGAGGACGGATCGCGCGTGCGCCTGGACACCGCCACGCGGCTTGAGGTGCGCATGTTCCGCCAGCGCCGTGAAGTGCGCTTACTGGATGGGCAAGCCATGTTCGAGGTGCTGCATGACGGTCGCCCCTTCCATGTGCTGGCAGCAGGCCACCGGGTGACCGTGGTCGGCACGCGGTTTTCGGTGCGCTACACGCCGGACATTCCGGGCAACGATGGCGTGCAGGTGGCGGTCGAAGAAGGCAAGGTGCGCGTGGCGGCGCTGCATGGCACGGAGTTGGATGCTGGCACTTATGACCTGCAAGCCGGCCAGTTGCTCACGGCAGGCGAGCAATTACGGACTGATGGGCTCGGCGGTGCTGGCGACATCGTCAACGTGCCTGCCGATGGCATTGCGCCTTGGCGCGAGCAGCGTGTGAGCTTTGTGGATGTGCCGTTGTCGCAGGCGCTCGCGGAGCTGGAGCGTTACCAACCTACCGGCTTGGTGGTGCGCGATGCGAAGGTGGCGGCGTTGCGGTTGTCCGGCACCTTCGATCCGATGATGGTGGGCGCGCTGCACAAGGCCTTGCCGCGTGTGTTGCCGGTGCGTCTGGAGACTCGGCATGGAGTCACCGAAGTGCTGCCCATCAAATAAAAATAAGAATTTTTCGTATTCATTACAGGGTTTGTTGAAAGCGCTGCGTCTTCTCTCATAGGACTTTGTTTTTGGGAGAAGAATCTATGAGCAGCCGACCCTTTCGGCCCCTGCCACTCGTATTGGCCTTGAGTCTGGCATGGAGCGCCACGGCACTGCAGGCGCAAACAGCGACAACAGCGGCCGACGCTAGCGCATCGGGCACGGCACAGTCGTTTCAGCTGCGGGCGCAGCCATTGGCCGAGGCGCTGAACCACTGGGCACGGCAAACACGCATGCAGTTGCTGGTGCAGCAGAACCTGGTGGTGGGCAAGCAGGCACCTGCTGTTGTGGGCACGCTGAGTCCGCGTGAAGCACTGGCGCAGCTGCTGGCTGGAAGCGGGCTGCGCGCGCGTTTTGACGGCAATCTCGTCACCATTGAGCCTGGCTCCGTAACGCCGCTAGGCGAAGCCACTTTGCCCACGGTACAAGTGACCGATCACGCAGAGCAGGAAGTGGCCAACGGCCCCGTGCTGGGCTATGTCGCCAAGCGCAGCAAATCGGCAACGAAGACCGACACGGCTTTGATGGAAACGCCGATGACGATTCATGTCGTCTCCAAGGAGCAGATCGAAAACCAGGGCGCGCAGCAGCTCACCCAAACCCTGCGCTACACCCCGGGCCTGTCCGCAGAAATTCGCGGCGATACCTCGCGCTTCGACATGATGGCTTTTCGCGGCATCGGCGGTGTGTCGGACACTTTTCTGTATCTCGATGGCCTGCGTCTGCCGCGTGGAGCGTCCTACCTCGTTCCGCAGGTTGACACGCACAGCCTGGAGCGCGTTGAAGTGATCAAAGGGCCTGCTTCGGTGATGTACGGGCAGGCGCCTTTGGGCGGCATTGTCAGCATGGTCACCAAGCGCCCTACAGAAGAGAGTTTCAAGGATGTATCGCTTTCAATCGGCAGCCACAATCGCCGGCAGCTGGCGTGGGACAGCGGCGGCACACTGAGCGAAGACGGCAGCTTGCAGTACCGCTTGACGGCGCTGGCGCGCAAGTCGGATACCTCCGTTCAGTTCAGCAAGGAAGAACGCATCTATGTGGCACCTTCGCTGACCTGGAAGCCCAATGCCGACACACAACTCACCTTGCTCGCGCTCTATCAGCACGACCCCAAAGGCGGCTTTTATGGCGTGCTGCCGTCGGAGGGCTCCATCCTGCCGAATCCGAACGGGCAAATTCCGCGCGATTTCTTTGATGGCTCGCCCGACTACAACAAGTTCGATCGCACCCAGGCCAGCATTGGCTACTCGCTCAACCATCGCGTCAATGACCAGTGGAGCCTGTCGCAAAACATGCGCTACTGGCGCATGGATCTGGAGCAAAACCAGGTCGGCACCTCGGGCTTGGGGGCTGATAAACACACCATTGCACGCTACGCCCAGTGGTCCACTGAAAAGCTCAACGCCGTCAACATCGACACCCATTTGCAGGGCAAGCTGAAAACGGGAGAGGTGGCGCATCAGGTGTTGCTGGGGCTGGACTTGCAGCACGACCGCTGGCAGCAGACACAGGGCTTTGGCGGTGCCCCGGGGCTGGACTATCTGAGCCCCAACTACGGGCAAGCCATCACCATGCCGGCAGCCTATACCAGCCCGGATCGCAGGCAGAACCTGGTGGGGCTGTATGTTCAGGACCAGATGAAATGGGGAGGCTGGGGCTTGACCTTGGGTGGCCGCTTCGACAATGCGCGTGCCAAGAACGACAACCGCCTGGCCAAGACTTATTCCGATCAGAAGCTGCACAAGTTCACCTGGCGCGCGGGCCTGATGCACAACTTTGACAACGGTGTTGCGCCGTATGTGAGCTATGCCACCTCGTACGACCCATCGGTCACGGCCAATCCCTACGGCGCCCCTTTCAAACCCACTACCGGGCAGCAGTACGAGGTTGGCGTCAAGTACCAGCCGCCGGGGCAGGACGCACTGTTCACACTCTCTGCATTTGATCTGACGCAGCAGAACGTGTTGACGCAGGATCCGCTCTCCAGCCTGCCCAATGCCAAGGTGCAGACAGGTGAAGTCAATTCCAGAGGTGTGGAATTCGAAGCCCGCTTCAAACCGCTGAAGAACCTCAACATCATCGGTGGTCTGAGCTGGATTGACCCGGAGGTAACGCGCAGCAATGGAGCGGACCTGGGCAAGCGCCCCATCACCGTAGCCAAGCAAACCGCATCCATCTGGGCCGACTACCGTCTGGGTGAAGGCCCGCTGGCAGGGCTTACGTTTGGCGGCGGTGTTCGCCATGTGGGCTCGGCGTTTGCCGATGGCGCCAATCAACAGAAGATTCCTGCCTATACCGTGATGGACGCCATGCTGCGCTATGAATTGCGCTACCTGGATCCCTCCCTCAAGGGAGCCACGCTGGCACTCAATGTCACCAACCTCGCCAACAAGACCTTCTTTACCTGCAATGGCGTGAACTTCTGCAATTACGGCCCTGGCCGAACCTTCCTGGCGACGCTGAAATATGGCTGGTGAGATGGCAACGATGGATGGAGCTAACCATTCCAGCAGTCGCTGCGTGATGCTGGCGATGGGCGTGCTCTACGTCGGCTTTGGTGTACTGGCCGCGCTACTGCAAGGGGGGCTGCCGCCCGTGCTGCGTGCGCGCGGGCTGTCGGTGGCGCAAATCGGCTGGACTTTTGCGCTGTATTTGCCGATTGGCCTGTCCTTTCTTTGGGCCCCTTTGGTTGATCGCATTCGACTGCCCTTCCTGTCACCGCGCATCAGCTGGATCGTGCTCGCTCAGTTGGCAGCTGTGGCCGGGCTGATCGCAGTGGCCATGCTGGAGCACGCGCCGATGGCGCTGCTGTTTGGCCTGGGCCTGCTGGTGGCGGTGGCCGCAGCCACCATGGACCTGGCGCTCGATGCACTCGCGGTGGAGCTGACGAACGCACAGCGCAAACCCATGGCCGCGTCACTCAAGCTGGCGGCACTGGCCCTGGGTTCGATGATTGGCGGCGGTGTCTTTGTGGCGGTGCTGGGACGCATGGGCTGGCAGTTCACCTTTCTGTGCGTGGCCGCGCTCATGCTGCTGTCGCTGGTGCCGGTGCTCGGGCTTGTGAAACAGGAGGGTCACCATAGCGCGGGATCGCAATCGCAAGAAAAGCACTGGTTTGCCTGCCTGCGCCAGGCGCATATGCGCCGCTACCTGCTGTTGCTGGTCGTGTGTGCGGGTGTAATCTTTCCGCTCAGTGCGCTCAACCGCGTGATGCTGGTAGATATCCAAGTGCCGATGGAGCACATCGCATGGCTGGTAGGAAGCTTGCAACCGATCGGACTGATGGTGATCGCACTGCTGGCAACGCCCTTGATTCGCAGCTTGGGCCACCGCGCTGCGTTGGCGCTGCTGACGCTCGCGGGCGTCTTGTGTACTGGGTTGCTGATTGCCGGCTATCTGCAAGGCTGGCAAACCGTCGCCATCGTCGGTACGGTGGGCATGTCAGCCGTGGTGGGCGGGCTGATGGTGGTGTATTCGGCGCTGATTATGCGCTGGTCCGAAGGGCCGCAGGCTGCCACCAACTACGCCGTGCTGTTCTGCGGCACACGCCTGTCCGGCATTGTGATGTCCGTGCTTGCGGGCAAGCTCGTCGCCGCCATGTCCTGGCCCGTGTTCTACGGCGCAGGCATGACGGCACTCATTCTCTCCAGCCTCTGGATGCTCAAGCGCCTGCAAAGCGAGCGTGAAGCAGCATCACTCGCATGAATCCAAAGAACCAACACTCTATGACTCAAGCTGAAATGACTATCCCCGGACTAGACCCCGCTCTTTTCGATGCCAGCCAGTGGCCGTTGATTTTTGGGCGCTTTCCAGAGCTCAGCGAGAGCGACCGTGTCTCACGCATCCTCGATTCGCTGGATGCCATTCTTGCGCTCAAGCAACCTTTTGTGATGGCCTGGATTCCACCAAGCCACGACCACGATGACGAGCCGCATGAAGACGAAAAGCGCTCGGTAGTCTGGATCAAGGAGCGCAAATCGGACCTGCGCGCCTACTGCAAAGGCTATCTCTATGTCACGCAAGACGCAGACTTGCGAGAGCTGCTGGAAGGGCGTTTGAAACAAGTGCGCAAGATGTATGGCTTTCCAATGGTCGTCGTTACCGACCGAAGCGAAGCTGCAGAGAAGGCTCTGGGCTTTTTGCGCGACTGAGGCAGCCCGCGCATTGCGGTTGACGCACTGCTTGCCCATGTGCAGTGCTTCAGCCGCAATGAATCATTGTTGGCTTCGCAGCTTTTTCCATTTTTCTCAACAAGCCTGTAAAAAAGCCCAAATAGCCTTCCCCAAAACCTCTCAAGCAATTGATATCAAAGATATTTCTTCAATCGCATATTTTTGACGCACATCTACCCACACTGCGCTGCACTTATCCCGCATTGAGCTGCACATCCTTGTGTACAACTTCCACTGCCTGCTGGATAAGTCAATCAAGTCATTGATTTCAAACAACTTTGACATTGCTGCTGAAATTTCAGGCAATCCTTGAGGAAACCACGGCCTTGGCAAACCGGCTACAAACACGGGTTTTGCATGCTTGCCTTGTCTGATCCATGTCCAACGACTCTGCTTTCGCCCCTCCGTTTTTCATTGCCAAGTGCGAGCCCAGCGGCCACCAGGTCGATGCTTGGGCCGATCAGCCACTGCTGGACTCGCTGGAAAGCGGCGGCGTGGACTGGCCCAGCTCCTGCCGCAACGGCACTTGCCGCACCTGCCTGGGCCAGCTGGTTTCGGGCAACGTGCACTATGAGATTGATTGGCCGGGCCTGACTGCCGAAGAAAAGGCCGAGGGCTATGTGCTGCCCTGCTGCGCTTATCCGGATAGCGACGTGGTGCTAAAGGATGCCCCCTGAGCGGCTGCGCCGCTTCCCCTGAAGTCAGGAAACAAGGGGACGGCAGTTCCACCGCGAGGCAGTGGAGCCGCACTGGCTCTTGTCGGCCGCCTCTGAGTTGGGTCTTGCATTTCAAGGGCAGCTTGCACTGGATCATGGTTTCAGGGCTAACTGCCGCGCTGAAAGCTCGCTCTGCAATAGAATGAGCGCTTTCCGCAAGGCCTTGCCCTGCAGACAGCGGCTCACCGCGTCACACGTTCTTTGGAAGTCCTGCCATTGCCTCTTCTTGGGCGCTGGCAATGCCTTACTGGTGCGTGTCGTGCGCCAGCCCTGACTGCTTGCATCGCATCAAGATCACGTCCAAGAAGGCAATCCATGAACAGCTCCCTCCAACCCGTGCCCATCTCCCCCGTCGAAGACATCGTGGCGGAAATGCGCGCCGGCCGCATGGTCGTTCTCGTTGATGAAGAGGACCGCGAAAACGAAGGTGATCTGGTTCTGGCATCCGACCATGTCACGCCCGAAGCCATCAACTTCATGGCCAAGTTCGGCCGCGGCCTGATCTGCCTGACGCTGACACGCGAGCGCTGCGAGTTCCTCAAGCTCCCGCCCATGGCTGCTCGCAACGGCACGGTGTACAGCACAGCGTTCACCATCTCCATCGAAGCTGCCGAGGGCGTGACCACCGGTATCTCCGCTGCTGACCGCGCCCGCACCATTCAAGTGGCCGTGAACAAGGACAGCCAGCCCACCGATCTGGTGCAGCCCGGCCACGTGTTCCCGCTGCAGGCGGTGGACGGCGGTGTGCTGATGCGCGCCGGCCATACCGAAGCTGGCTGCGATCTGGCTGCGCTGGCTGGCTGCACGCCTTCAGCCGTGATCTGCGAGATCATGAAGGACGACGGCACCATGGCTCGCCTACCCGATCTGCAGCTGTTCTGCGCCGAACACGGCATCAAGATCGGCACGATTGCCGACTTGATCGAATACCGCAGCCGCAATGAGTCGCTGCTGCAAAAAGCCGGCAGCCGCCCCATGCAGACAGCCCATGGCGAGTTCATCGCCCACGCCTTCCGTGACGTGCCCAGCGGCTCCGTGCACCTGGCACTGGTCAAGGGTGAATGGCAGGCCGGCACCAATGTGCCCGTGCGTGTGCATGAGCCCCTGTCGGTGCTGGATGTACTGGAAGTGGGCCGCAACCAGCACTCCTGGTGCCTGGACGAGAGCCTCAAGTACATCGCCGACAACGGCCAGGGCGTGGCCGTGCTGCTCAACTGCAGCGAATCGGGTGATCAATTGCTGGCCCAGTTCGAAGGCAAGGCCCGTTCGGCCCAGGCCCCCGAGCGTGGCCGCATGGATCTGCGCACCTACGGTGTGGGCGCACAGATTCTGCGCGAGCTGGGTGTGGGCAAAATGCAGCTCATGGGCCAGCCCCGCCGCATGCCCAGCATGGCCGGTTATGGCCTGGAGATCACGGGCTACATCCCCAAACAATAAAGAGACGGAATACCAAGCATGCAAAACGCAGAAAAAGGCCAAGGCCAGAACATGAACGGCGCCGACCTGAAGATCGGCATCGTGCAGGCACGCTTCAATGAAAGCATTACCAACACCCTGTTTGTCTCCTGCCGCGACGAGCTGCTGGCGCTGGGTGTGAAGAACGAGAACATCGACCATGTCACGGTCCCCGGCGCACTGGAAGTGCCCGTGGCCCTGCAGACACTGGCCGACACCGATCAGTACGACGCCCTGGTGGCGCTGGGCTGCATCATCCGTGGGGAGACATACCACTTCGAGCTGGTAGCCAACGAATCGGGCGCAGGCGTGACACGTCTGTCCCTGGACTACCGCCTGCCGATCGCCAATGCGATCATCACCACAGAAAACATGGAGCAAGCCATTGCCCGCCAGGTCGAGAAGGGGCGCGATGCCGCTCAGGTCGCCGTGGAAATGGCCAATCTGCTCAACTCCTACGACGATCATGAGTGACGAACAATCCAGCTCGTCGGCTTCAAGCCGACCCCCTCGCCAAAGCCGCACCGGTCTGACCAGCACCGGCGCACGCAAGGCAGGCTCCAAGTCCAACCGCAGCCGCGCGCGTGAGTTCGCACTGCAAGGCCTGTATCAGCACATCGTGGGACGCAACGAAGTCCTGGAAATCGACCGCTTCACGCGCGATCTGGCCGGTTTTCACAAGGCCGACGTGGTGCATTACGACGCATTGCTGCGCGGCTGTGTGGAAAACGAAGCCGCACTGGACGCGCTGATCACGCCCAAGCTGGATCGCGGCTTGGCCGAAATCTCGCCCATCGAACATGCTTGCATGTGGATTGGTGTGTATGAGTTCCAGAACTGCCCCGACGTGCCATGGCGCGTGGTGCTCAATGAGTGCATCGAGCTGGCCAAGGAATTTGGCGGCACCGACGGCCACAAGTATGTGAACGCCGTGCTCAACGGCCTGGCTCCTGATCTGCGCGCCACCGAAGTGGCGCATGACCGCGCCAGCAAGTCTGACAGCTAAAGCTCTTGAGTAGCACAGCCGCGCATGCGCGGCCCTGTTGCTGCCACATGCATACTCAATGCAAACACTGCAACAGGGCCGCAGGTGCTATCGTGCACCCGCTGGCTGGTTGCAGTTTTTTTATAGGTGTCGCACCTGTTGCATTCACGCGCACCGCTGATTGATTGAAAGATTTTGTCCACCCATGTCCGTCATTGAGCTTTCCCGCCGCGCCCAGCGTATCGAGCCTTTCTACGTCATGGAAATGGCCAAGCATGCACAGGAAGTCGCCCGTCAATCCAGCGCCAGCGGCTCGCCCATGATCTATCTGAACATTGGTGAGCCCGACTTCAGCGCACCGCCTCTGGTGCAGCAAGCCGCAGAGCGCGCCATTCGCGACGGACGCACCCAATACACCCAGGCTCCGGGCCTGCCCGAGCTGCGCGAGCGCATCAGTGCCTGGTACGCGAGCCGCTTTGGCGTGAATGTGCCGGCGCGGCGCATCATCATTACCGCCGGTGCCTCCGCCGCTTTGCAGCTGGCCTGCCTGGCGCTGATTGACGAGGGTGACGAGGTGCTGATGCCCAACCCCAGCTACCCCTGCAACCGCCACTTTGTCTCGGCCGCCGAAGGCAAGCCGGTGTTGATTCCTTCGTCGGCAGCCGAGCGCTTTCAGCTCAGCGCAGCCAAGGTCGAAGCCGCCTGGGGAGAGCGCACGCGCGGCGTGATGCTGGCCTCGCCCTCCAACCCCACAGGCACCTCGATTGCGCCCGATGAGCTGCGCCGCATCCACGACGTCGTGCGCACCAAGGGGGGGCTGACCATCGTCGATGAAATCTATCTGGGCCTGTCGCATGACGAGACCTTTGGCAAATCAGCACTGGAGTTGGGCGACGACATCATCTCTATCAACAGCTTCAGCAAGTACTTCAATATGACAGGCTGGCGTCTGGGCTGGATGGTGGTGCCGGAGTCGCTGGTTGCCCCCATCGAGATGCTGGCCCAGCACCTGTTCATCTGCGCCAGCACCGTGTCGCAATATGCGGCCCTGGCCTGCTTCGAGCCCGAGAGCATTGCCGAGTACGAGCGCCGCCGCGCCGAGTTCAAGGCCCGTCGCGACTACTTCATTCCTGCGCTGGAATCCGTGGGCCTGCCCGTGCCCGTCAAACCCGATGGCGCTTTCTACGCCTGGGCCGACTGCCGCGCTGCTGCTGAAAAGCTGGGCGTCAAGGGAAGTTGGGACTTTGCCTATGCGCTGGTCGATCAAGCTCACCTGGCCATCACCCCCGGGCGTGACTTTGGTCAGGCCGAGACAGCCAACTACGTGCGCTTCTCGACAGCCAACTCCATGGAGCAGTTGCAAGAAGCCATTGCACGCTTGAAAAAGCTGCTTGCTTGATACCCGATGACATACAGCAAGAATGAGCCCGTGGCACTAGAAACTGGCGCCGCCCAAGCCAGTGATGCCAAGCAAGAGCCGTCTCGCAGCGAAGGCTGCGTCCCCCTCCCGCAACGCGAGAGAGGGGGAAGCGACGCAGTCGCTCAGGGGGTGTTCACCTTCCCTCTGCGAATTTACTGGGAAGACACCGACGCCGGCGGCGTCGTCTTCTACGCCAACTACCTCAAGTTCTTCGAACGTGCCCGCACCGAGTGGTTGCGTTCGCTGGGTATCGCCCAGCAAAAGCTGCGGGAACAAACCGGCGGTATCTTTGTCGTAACGTCTGCGCAACTTGAATATCAGCGCCCGGCCCGGCTGGATGATCAACTGATTGTTACTGCAAAGCTGCAAAGTTCTGGCCGAGCTTCGCTCACAATTGCGCAGCAGGCACTGCTGGTCAATGCTGACCCTCAAGCCAATGGACCTACGCTTTTGTGCGAAGGCAGCATTCGCATTGGATGGGTGGATGGACAGACCATGCGCCCCACGAGAATTCCAAACCATATCCTGGAGCAACTTTCATGAACTCCCAAGACATGTCCATCCTCAGCCTCATCATGCAGGCCAGCTGGGTGGTGCAACTGGTCATGCTGATCCTGGTGGTCGCATCGATTGCCAGCTGGGCCACCATTTTCCGCAAGGCGCAGACGCTCAAGCGCGTGCGCGCGCTCAACGACAACTTCGAGCAGGATTTCTGGTCGGGCACCAGCCTCAACGACCTCTATGCCTCGGCGGCACAGAACGCCAAGAACGGCGGCCCCATGGAGCGCATTTTTGCCAGCGGCATGCGCGAATACCAGAAGCTGCGCGAGCGCCGCATCGGCGATGTCGCCACGCTGATGGACGGCACGCGCCGTGCCATGCGCGCCAGCTTCCAGCGTGAACTCGACGAGATCGAATCCGGCCTGTCCTTCCTGGGCACCGTGGCTTCGGTCTCCCCCTATGTGGGCCTGTTCGGCACCGTCTGGGGCGTGATGCACGCCTTCACCGGTTTTGCCAACATGGAGCAGATCACACTGGCTACCGTGGCCCCCGGCATTGCAGAAGCGCTGGTGGCCACCGCCATGGGCCTGTTTGCCGCCATCCCCGCCGTGACGGCCTATAACCGCTACGCCCACCACATCGACCGCATTGCCAGCCAGGAAGAGACCTTCATCGAAGAGTTCTCCAACATCTTGCAGCGCAATGTCGGCGCAACAGCCAGTGGCTCTGCCTCCGGTCACTGAAATGAAGCACCCGCAGAGTCGCTTCGCGCCATCCACCTCGAAGCTGAATGACGCCCTCGCTACGGCGCGACTCTTGCTTGGTGTCTCCGACTCGAGCCTTGCCCAACCGCATCTGCTGCGCACTGAGCAAACTATCTGTAAGGAGAGTGATCCATGCCAGCCATGAGTTCACGCGGTGGTCGCAATCGCCGCACCGTCAACGAAATCAATATGGTGCCCTTCATCGACGTGATGCTGGTGCTGCTCATCATCTTCATGGTGACAGCGCCCATGCTCACGCCCGGCTCCATCAATGTGCCAAGCGCAGGCAAGTCCTCGCGCCCACCCACCAAGAACATTGCCTACGTGATGCTGGACAAGGATGGCAGCATCCAGTTCCGAAACGGCCCCAACACCCAGACCATCAAGCTCGATGATCTCAAGGGCCTGGCCCAATCCTGGCAAGAAGGTCAAGGCGAAGACAGTGCCATCCAGATCCTCGCAGACAAGGGCCTGCCCTTTGATGACGTCATGAAGGCGCACAGCACCTTGTCCCAGGCCGGCGTCAAACGCATTGCCTTTGGCGTTGTCTCATCTTCCAATCATTGACCTCATTTTCAGGACGCTCTGCCGCACGCTGCCTTTTTGAAGCGCTGAAGGCTCAGCCCGCACAGACCACCACACACCATGCCTAACCAGCAAGATCGCGATCAGTTTGCACCGCCCCGCCCCAAAGGCCGGGCGCGTTCCTGGTCGCTCGCCCTGGCCGCGCACGGGCTGCTGATTGCGGCCCTGCTGTGGACAGTGCGCCCCCCTAAAGAAGCCGATGAAGCCATGGTCGAAGCCGAGGTCTGGAGCAGCTCTGCTCCGGCGGCCGCAGCCGTGACACCTCCTCCACCTCCCGATCCCGAGCCCACACCAGAGCCGACTCCTGAGCCTCCACCACCTCCTCCGCCAGAGCCCGTGGTGGCACCGGTGCCTACACCTGCCCCCAAGACTCAAGCCCATGACGATGATCACGAGGCTGAGATCGCCCTTGCCAAAAAGAAAAAACAAGAGCAATTGAAGAAGGAAAAGGCGGAGCAAGAGGCCCGGGAGCAACGAGAGAAGGAGCGCGAAAAAGAGCGCAAGGAAAAGGAACGCAAGGACAAGGCCGAAAAGGAGAAGGCTGAAAAGGCGCACCAAGACAAGCTGGACAAGCAAAAGGCGGAAAAAGCAGAAAAGGACCGCAAGGAAAAGCTGGAGCGCGAGAAGCAGGAAAAGGCCGAGAAGGCTGCCAAGGAAAAAGCCGACAAGCTTGAAAAAGAAAAGGCGGAAAAAGAAAAAGCCGCTAAGGAAAAGGCAGCCAAAGAGAAGGCCGAGAAAGACAAAGCCGCCAAGGAGGCCAAAGAAAAGGCTGCCAAGGAAAAAGCCGCTAAGGACGCCAAAGCGGCCGATGACCGTCGCAAGGCTGAGCTGGCACGCCTGCAAGGGCTGGCAGGTAGCGCGGGCGGCTCAGGTGGCAGCGATCGCAGTGGTGCCGGGGGCAGCAGAACCGGCGGCGCCGGCAGCAGCGCCAGCGGTGGTCCATCGGCCGGCTATGCCGCTAAGGTGGCGGCACGCGTCAAGCCCAACATCGTCTACCCCGATGCGCTCAGCGGCAACCCGCATGCCGAAGTGCGTGTGCGCACGGCGCCGGACGGCACCATCACCAGCGCCACGATCTCCAAGTCCAGCGGCAACGCGGCCTGGGATGAAGCCGTGGTGCGCGCTCTGCACAAGACCGACAAGTTGCCGCGAGATATCGACGGCAAGGTGCCATCCGACCTGGTCATCGGCTTCAGACCCCAGGACTAAGGGACTGACAGGGACTCCCCTCCGGGTAAGCAACTATGAAAAACATAGCTGCTTACGCAATACAGAAAAGGGCTTGAAGGCCAAAAACCTTCAAGCCCTTTGTTTTGATGCGAGGGACTCAGTTACCCGCGTTGCGCGCTGCCGCAGGCGTGAACATGGATGCATTCAAGTCTCCCTTGTTGAGAATGGGTCCCTGTGGGCGCTCCTGGAACAGGTTGTAGGCCACATAAGTACCCGAGAGCAGGTCATGGTAGAAGCTGCTGCCCGCATGCCACACCTGTCCGTCAAAAGCATAGTAGTGATGAATGACCGCCTGCTGCCACAGCTGGCCTCGTGTGTCGTAGTAGTCACTCATCACCGCCTGGCCCGTGTCCTCATCGAGGAACAACACGCGCTTGCCGTAGAGGTGGCGGTAGCCATCCTTGAGCGTCGCCTCCAGCACCCAGACACGTCGCAGTTCGTAGCGCGTGAGGTCCGGATTTTCATGACCGGGCTTGAGCAGGTCGGCATATTTCACATTGCTGCCGTGAATCTTGTAGGCATTGGCCGGAATGAAGATTTCCTTCTTGCCCAGGTTCTTCCAGTTGTAGCGGATGGGTGAACCGTTGAAGAGACGGTCAGAGTCGATCGTCATCTTGCCACTGGTGCCAATCATGGGCTGGTCAAAGCCGAATTCCGGCACCTGCCGAACGCGGCGCGTGCCGGGGTCGTAATTCCAGGCCAGACGCTTGTCCTTGCCGAAATTCACGGGTTCGGCATTCACATTCACCGCACCCTTGTCCCGCTCCGGCAGCAAGGTGCGGTTCATGCCCTGCGACATCAGGCCCTCCATCGGCTTGCCCGCATCGGAGGGGTGATTCATCGCGGAAAAGGCATAGTTGTCCGCCCGCGCCCAAATAGGCGTTCCGTCGGCCAGCACATTGGCGTTGTCGCGCAGTGTGTGCTCGGTATAGGTGCGATAGGGAAAGAGGTTGTTGAACGCCAGCTCCAGGCCGGTCTTGGGAAACGGAAACGGCATGGCTCCCTTGACCGCCGTAACGCCCAACCCATCCTCGTTCATCACCGCTGTCTGCGCATTTTTGCGGGCCGATTCGCAAACATGATCGGGGTAGCGGAAGTCTCGATGTCCAGGGTAGACCGGAATGCGAAAAGTCTTGGGATAGGCCTTGAACAGGCCTTTTTGTCCCTCGGTCAGCTTGTCTGCATACTGAGCCATGTTCTCGGCCGTGATGGTGAACAGCGGCTTCTCGCTGGCATAAGGGTCTACCGGATGCTTGCCCTCATGCGGCGGGTAGTTGATGCCCGGCGGTGTGCCCAACCACTTCCCCGTGAACTCGGGCACGCCGCTGGCAGTGCCGGCCTTCTCGGCCCCCACGCAGGTCAAGGACTTGCCCAGTTTCTCCAGCTCCTCCGGCGTTGCCTTGGCTGTGGCAGCACCCGCCATCAGACCACTCATCAGGCCCGCCATCACAGGAATCACGATTTTCTGCATCCCCATCTTGCCTGTCTCCTTTGCCCAGCCTGCGCTGAGACATTTGAACCCTGTCGATGAAATGTGCTGCGGCGTAGCAGCAGCCAGCTGTCACCGGGCAGGCCGTTGTCTGCGCCCTGATGACAGTCAATTCATTCTTGGATTCGAGAGAGGCCACCCCATCGTCTGAATGAACTAGGCGCATTCCCCCAAGCCTTTGTTCATCAAGGTTTCAGCCCACCTAAAAGGTCAGAAACACAGGTAAACACCCAGCAGCAAAAGGCTGAGCATCAGCAGCTTCCTGAAGCGCTCGGGCGAGAGTTTTTCACGCAGCCGCTCACCCCAGCGCATGCCGACAAGTGCGGGAATCAGCATCAGGGCCGAAGCCAGCAATCCCAGCCCCATCGCCCGCACCGGAGCCCCCTTGCCTGCGCCCTGCCACAACAAGCCAGCCCCCAGAGCCAGCGTGGAAGTGGTAAAGCACAGGCCCATGGCCTGCATGAGCACTGGCCGAGCCAGGCCCAGCGACTGCAAAAAGGCCACGGCAGGCACGACAAAAACACCGGTCACCGCTGCGATGGCTCCGGTCAGCAAGCCGCACACCGCCCCCAGCCAGGTCTGATGCGCCGCCGGAATCTGCCAGCGCAGGCCCGACAGCCCCCACAGGGCATAGATCACCAGTGCCAGGCCCAGCCCTGCCCGGGCGGCAGGCAGGCTACCGACGCCGCCCCAGAGGGCGACACCTCCCAGCGTGCCCAGCACAATGCCCAGCTGCATCCAGCCCAGTCGCTGCAGCAAGGGCCGCAAGCTGCTCGCTGGCCGCATCTGCACCAGATTGGTCACCAGCGATGGCAACAGCAGCAAGGCGGCGGCCTGAGTGGGCGGCATGAACACCGCCAGCAAGGCCATGGAAACCGTGGGCAAGCCCAGGCCCACCACACCCTTGATACACCCCGCCAGTCCGAACACGGCAATGGCAGCCGTCACCATCCAGGCTTCACTCCACATCATCAACCCTTCGACAAATCCGAACCATCAAATAAAGAAACGAGTTAGCAATTTCTTTCACAAGGCAGATAATCCGGCAGCAAAAGATGATTTACCAGCTGGACTTACCAAGGTCATACTTCGTATAAAACTGAGGCTTGAACCCATGCGCTTTGATCTGACCGACCTTCAGCTGTTTGTCCATGTCCTGGACTGCGGCACGCTGACCGCGGCGGCACAACGCAGCCATCTCACACTGGCATCGGCCAGCGAGCGTGTGCGCGGTATGGAGGCGCTGCTGGGCACAGCGCTGCTGATTCGCCAGGCACGCGGCGTGCAGCCCACAGCGGCGGGCCACACCCTGGGTCAACATGCGCGCCAAGTGCTGGCGCAGATGCAGCAATTGCGCGGTGCCATGGGCGAGTTCGGCGCCGGTCTGGCCGGGCAGATACGCCTGCGCGGCAATACCTCGTCCATGCGTGAGCACCTGCCACTGGCCGTCAGCGGCTTTCTGCGCCGGCACCCGCAGATTGCGCTGGAGCTGCAGGAGTTCTCCAGCAGCGAAGTGCTGGCCGGACTGCGCCAGGGCCTGTGTGATATCGGTGTGGCCGCCTGGGATGCCGACAACGCTGCTTTGCTGGCTGGGCTGCAAAGCCGGCCCTGGCGATCAGATCCGCTGGCCGCCGCATTGCCGCTGGGCCATGCGCTGGCCGGACGCCAGCGGCTGAAACTGGCCGAGCTGCTGCACGAGAACTGGGTCGGCCTGCCGCGCGAGTCGGCTCTGCAGCAATTGCTGCAAAAGCAGGCCTTGCAAATCAACGACAGGCTGCTGCGCACCCAGGTCCAGCTGCAGCATTTCGAGGGGCTGTGCCAGCTGGTGGGCCAGGGCGTGGGCATCGCCGTGCTACCGCTGGTCGCCGTACAGCGCCACGCCGCCGCCACCGGCGTGGTGGCCGTGCCGCTGTCCGATGACTGGGCGCAGCGCCAGTTGCTGCTGTGCACGCGCGGTGACGCCTCGTCACTGTCCTTGCCTGCACAACAGCTGCATGCGCAATTGCTGCAGGCTGCGTAGCCTTAGCAACTCGCAGTGAAAAGCATGTTGCAGGACAATACGGGGATCATGACCCTCAAAGCCCCCGAACTGCTGCTGCCTGCCGGCTCGCTCGACAAGATGCGTGCCGCCTATGACTTTGGTGCCGACGCCGTCTACGCCGGCCAGCCACGCTACTCGCTGCGCGCGCGCAACAACGAATTCCGCCTGGAGCAGATCGGCCAGGGCATTGCCGAGGCGCATGCGCGCGGCAAGAAGTTCTTTCTGACCAGCAACCTGATTGCGCACAACGACAAGATCCGCACCTATCTGCGCGACATCGAGCCCATCATTGCGATGAAGCCAGACGCCATGATCATGGCCGACCCCGGCCTCATCATGATGGTCAAGGAAAAGTGGCCCGAGCAGGTCATTCACCTGTCCGTACAGGCCAACACCACCAACTACGCCACCGTGAAGTTCTGGCAGAAGATGGGCGTGGAGCGCATCATCCTGTCGCGCGAGCTGAGCCTGGACGAGATCGAAAAAATCCGCCAGGAATGCCCCGACATGGAGCTGGAAGTGTTCGTGCACGGCGCGCTGTGCATTGCCTACTCGGGCCGCTGCCTGCTGTCGGGCTACTTCAACCGCCGCGACCCCAACCAGGGCACCTGCACCAATGCCTGCCGCTGGGACTACAAGACGCATGACGCGGCCGTGGACCCCAACACCGGCGAGGCGCTGGGCCAGACCATGGAAAACGGCTTCAACTTCGAAGACGCCAAGAACGATCTGGACAACCAGTTCACCAGCACCTGCGGCGACCAGAAGCGCCACCCTGCCGCCGACGCCATCTACCTGCTCGAGGAAAAAGGCCGCCCCGGCGAGATGATGCCCATCATGGAAGATGAGCATGGCACCTACATCATGAACTCCAAGGACCTGCGCGCCGTGGAGCATGTGGAGCGCCTGACCAAGATCGGCGTGGACTCGCTCAAGATCGAAGGCCGCACCAAGAGCCTGTACTACGTGGCCCGCACGGCCCAGACCTACCGCCGCGCCATCGACGACGCCGTGGCCGGTCGCCCCTTCAACCCCCACCTCATCACCGAGCTGGAAGGTCTGGCCAACCGTGGTTACACCGGCGGTCTGCTGGAGCGCCGCCCCGCCAACGACTACCAGAACTACGAAACCGGCCACAGTGTGCTGCAGCGCAGCCACTTCGTGGGCGCGGTGCGCGGTTATGCCGACGGCATGGCCGAGATCGAGACCATGAACCGTTTTGCCGTGGGCGACACCATCGAAGTGATCCATCCCACTGGCAATCGCCAGGTCAAGCTGGAGAAGATGTTCAACCTCGAAGGCCAGCCCGTGGAAGTCGCCCAAGGCAACCCCGTGCGCGTGCGTATTCCGCTCGAAGGCCCGGTCGAAGGTGCGCTGATTTCGCGCCTGCTGTAAGCTCGGTCAGCTTTGCTTTTCCAACGCCCCATACGCTGGGGCGTTGCTCTTTTTTATATAGCTGCTTTCGCTCGTGCTTTATGAAATTCACACTGAATTCATATTGAAATCCAACAAAAGCAAGCGCAAGCAGCTCCTCAATTTGAAGAACACACCATGGAACTGAAGATTGACGAAGGCCTCAAGGCCTATATCGACCCCCTGACTCCCGACGAGCATGAGGCGCTGGAGCGCAGCATCCTCGCCGAAGGCTGCCGCGACTCTCTGGTCGTCTGGGGCGACCTGCTCATCGACGGCCACAACCGCTACGGCATCTGCCAAAAGCATGGCCTGCCCTTCAATACCGTGCAGGCCACGCAGTTCAAGAACATGGACGACGTGCACCTGTGGATGATCGACCAGCACCTGGGCCGCCGATCGGTGTCCGACTTCCAGCGCGGCGTGCTGGCCCTGCGCAAGCGTGAAATCATTGCCGAGCGCCGTGCAGCAGCCGCAGCTGCCGTGAACGCCGCCAAGGCCGCACAGCCCGCGACCGAAGAAGCGCCCTGGGAAGGAGACACCGACCCCGTCGTCGCCCAGGCCCTGGCCAATGTGGCCAAGGTGCCCGACGACGCGCTGGACACACGCGAAGCCCTGGCCCGCGCCGCCCGCCTATCGGCCGGTCAGGTCAAGATGATCGAGACGATTCAGGAAAAAGCCGCGCCTGAGGTTGTCGCTGCCGTCAAGGCCGGCGAGCTGTCGCTGAACGCCGCTGCCGTGGTCGCCACCCTGCCCGAAGAAGAGCAGCAGGCCGTGGCCGCCGAGGGCGCAGATGCGCTCAAGCAAGCCGCCAAGCGCGTGCGCGATGCCAAGAAAAAGCCCAAAGCCGAAAAGCCGGTGACTGAAGAATCTGCCGAGGCAGCGCCCAGCGCCAGCGCCGAAGAGCTGCAAGCGCGCGTGACCGAGTTGGAAGCTGAAAACGAGCGCCTGCGCATGCAGGTCAAGACCCTGCAGGAGTTGCTGGCCGAGCAAGGCTGAGAGGCATCACCTCCCACACAGCGCCTTCCCCGCACTGGCGCTGTGCATGATCAAAAGGCGAGCCCTCGGTCTCGCCTTTTTTCATTTCTGCATCGGATCAAGGTCCAGAGCCTGCGCACACCAAACATCATTCGTTTTTCGAGCCCGCTGCACATCGGACTCGATTTTTCTGATTTTTCTTTACCGCCTTGCTACTGGGCACACCGCTCATAGGCCTGTCTTCTTGAGATCCAGACTTGAATCTCTGCAATCTCTGGCCCATTACTTCAGTCATAAGAATCCAATAGAAAGTACTTACTTTCCATGGAGGCAAAATCAAGAATCATTCTTTTGAAAAATAAAAATTACAACGCAATCAATTCCCATGCCATTGCATTGAAAAAAGAATGCGTGTACTCACCATCAAAATCAAACCTCAATACCCGAAAAATATTTTTCTCATTGATTAATTTCAGAGCAATCAATTAATCTTAAAATTGATTTATTACTCATAGTTACAACTAAAAAGACAATAAGAAACCTTCCCAGAGTCTTTTGATTGAAAAGACTCCGCCCTGCACTCTTCTCCCCCTTGCTCTAACCCTTTCAAAGTGCATCGCATTCACGGTTTGCGATGCACTTTTTTAATCCGTCTTGTGCATCGTGTATTCCAATACTTTTTTTGCCCTTTCGAAAAAGAACATCAAACTAGGTACGGCCGTTACTTTATTAATAAGCACCTACTCTCAAGCCGTTGAGCTTCCGCAGGTCAATGTGTTTGCGCAGTCTGAGTCTGTACTCGATGCCCAGACCAGTGTCCTGGAGCACAGTGCCTTGACCAGCGAAGGTGACGCAACGCTGCTTGAGTACCTGGCTCGCCAGCCCGGCGTGAGCGTGGATGCCGATGGCTATCTGTCACTGCGCGGCATGGGTGCAGGTCTGACACAGGTGCTGCTCAATGGGCAGCAGGTCAATGCGTTGGACGGCGATGTGATGCTCGAAGGCATCAGCATGGACATGATCGATCGAGCGCATCGAGATACTTCGCGGCGCATCTGCCGCCGACAGTGGCGCCGGCATTGCAGGCACCATCCGCATCATTACCCGCCAGGCTGGCGGCACAGTGGAGCGCAAAGCCAGCGTGCGCGCAGAATTCTCCCCTGGCGGGGCCTTTCAACATCGCGCCTCACTGGCCGCCGGTGGCCGTTCGCCACAGCTGGAGTGGCAGCTCAATGCTTCGATTGCGCACTCTGAGAAAAAGAGTCAGGTGATGACGCATGACCACCAGGGCCTGGTGGGCGCAGAGGCCTTCATCAATAGCTACAACGGCCAGCAGGGTCTGGTGCGTTCCAGTAACGCAATGCTCGCTGGTGAGGTGGCGGTGCGACCTAGCAGCCAGGACCGCATCGGCCTGTCGTGGACAGCCGAGCTCTCGCCCGAAAAGCGCCGCACCCACAGCGAGTTTCTCTACCTCTACGAGGTTCCCAACTACGACTATCTGTACGAGTATCGGTCTCGCTCGAAAGCGCAATCCACTGCGTCTCCAAGCTGGGCGCTGATGCCCACTCTACGCTGGGATCGCCAGCTGCACGGCGGCGGCCAGCTGCAGGCAGAGCTGGGCAGCCAACAGCGCGGCGGCAAGGAGAGCTATCGCTATCAAGCGCTGGAAGGCAGCTATATGGGGGGTGAGGGCGAAGACAGTCGCTATCGCCAGCGCGACTACCACACGAGCCTCAAGTGGGAGCAGCCTCTGAGCAGTACAGCCCGCCTGACCTTGGGTGGTCAGTGGCGTACCGAGCGCAATCACACCACCTACATCGAAGACCAGGAAAGCTTTGATGAAAAGCTCAAGCGCAGTACCAGCGCTGCCTACACCCAGCTGAACTGGTCGCCCAATACGCTGTGGCGTGTGGAGTCCGGCCTGCGGCATGAGCGCATCGCCTTCACACCTCCGGCAGAAGCCGAGCTGGGCCGTCGCCGCCAGAATCTGTGGCTGCCCTCGCTCAATATCGGCTATAGCCCCAATGCATTGCAGCGCTGGCATGTGCAGCTGGCCAAGACCTATCGCGCCCCAAAGTTTGCCGATCTTGTGGCCCATATGCGCGAACGCGAAGGCAACTTCACGCAGCCAGACCTGGGTGGCAACCCCAACCTGCGCAATGAAACCGCCACCGGCCTGGAGCTGGGTTTTAGCCAGACCCTGATGCAGGGCGAGCGCAATGCCGGCCAGTTCAAGGCCAATCTGTTCGCACGCAGCATCTCCAACGGTCTGAGCAAGGAGCTGACCCCATATACCGTCGAAGACTGGAATGGTGAGCTGATGGAGCGCTGGATGCTGACCACCGTCAACCGTGGCAAGACCCGTATCTGGGGCCTGGAAACCGGCGTGCGCTATGACCTGCCCAAGTCCACGGGCCTGCCTCTGAGTCTGCGTGCCGACCTGACACTGACCCAGTCGCGCATTGCAGGACAGTCCTCGCCTTCACGCCTGATGGGACAAAGCCCCGCCGTGCTGGATCTTGGCTTTGATGCCACTACCCAAGGACACGGAATGATGCCCGACCGCTTCGGGGCCACGCTGCGCCTGGAGGCCGGCTACAAGTCGCGTGCCAATCCCGAGATGTGGGGCAAGGTCAAACCACTGGCCACCCTGCACCTGAACAGTCTGTGGAAGCTCGACAACAGCACCCGCATACGAGCGCAACTCTCGGGTCTGGGCAACGACTGGCGTACAACGTTCCACCCCACCATCACCGCATCCGATGTCGCCGACCATACGATGCAGGTGCGCAGAAAGCGCTTTTGGTCAACCGCCCTCATGCTTGAAAAAGACTTCTAAATCATGCGGTGGACAGCTCGCCTCAAACGCCTTTCAGCGTGCGCAGCAGCAGCAACAGTGCTGCTGAGCGCCAGCGGGGTGTCCGCCGCATCCGGGCAGAAGCACCTTGCAGCCCCTCTTTCATCTCGCCCGCCCATTACTGCTGATCAGAAAGCACGTTTGGCCGAGTTGATGCGCAAAGGAGAGATGGCGGCATTGAGAGATTTGGTGCAGCAGCTTGAGCAAGAGAGCGACACCTCCTCCATGCCTGCCTTTGGCGTCTCCAAGGCCTATTTACTAGCCCGAAGTGAAAAGCCGCTCCAAGGCTTTGCAGTCCTCGGCCATACGCTCACGCATTTGAAGCATTTATGGGAGACCGCCCGCTCTGAGGAAAATGGCAGCACCTATGCCATGGCCTTGCAGCTACAGGCCGACCTGCATGGGCTTCAAGGCCAGATGAAAGAGCGCGATGCGAATCGCGATCACAGCTATGAGGTTGCTCTTCAAGCCTTGGGCCCCCGACATTTGCAAACACAGTGGCTGCTGTATCTGCGCATGTACGATGCCGTCTCGGCGGGCCGCTACCCCATGGCCCTGCAGCTATCCAAAGAGCTTCAAGATCAATTACCTCAACCTGTGGAGCTCTGCACTGAAGACATCTGCCGCAGCTTTCGGTTCCAGCAGGCCAATCTGGCCGGCTCCATGGGTGACCTGCCTCTGGCACTGAAACTCTCCAAGGAGCTCATGCCTGCGCTGGACAAGTACCCGACTCTTGCGGCGTGGAATGTGTACCACCTGATCAGTCTGAGCAGGCGCCTTGAACTTGCTGCAGAGCACCGGCAATGGTGCGAGCATGCACACAGCATGAGCAAGCGCCCCGAGTTCTCGGCGCAAGAAGGCATTGCCCGCGCCATCGCGCACTGCATCATCAGCCCAGACACCGATGACCAACGTTTTCAGGTTCTGCACCAGCAAGAAGTCCGGCAACGCGGTACAGGCAGCGATGGGCAGGCCTATCTTTTTTTGCAGCAGGCTGAGAATTTAGGCTTTCAGAGGCGCTATGAAGAGGCCGCTCACGCAGCCACCAAGGCCTGGGCTATAGGCCTGGCTCGCCAGACCCTGCACTGGCAATGGGCAGGAGCCAAGGTCGTTGCCGAGATCATGTCCGATCAGCAGCGGCTGCCCGAAGCCATCTACTACGCCAAGCAGGCCGTCAATGCACAGCAACAACTGCTGCGCAACGCCAAGAAGCTTGAGCCTCAGCAGTACGAAACCTTGCTCGGTCAGAGTCACAGCCTCTATGAGGACCTGTCGCAATGGCTGCTGGAGCTGCAGCGCTTTAGCGAAGCCGAGCAAACACTGACGCTGGCCCGCGAGCAAAGCTACCACCGCCTGGTTCGCAGTTACTCATCCACCCAGCCAAAGCTGGAGATGACGCCTGCCGAGCATCAACTGGACGCACTGACACAACCGCTGCAAAGCACGCTGCAAAGCGCCTGGCATCAGCGAGAGCATGGCGGTCAGGCTCTTGAGCAGGCCATTGCACAGGCTGCGCAAATCTTGCTGACCGAACTTCCTGCGCGGACGCTGAACCAGCCCTTGCCCGCCGTACCCGGCCAGCTTGAAGCCGGGCAAACCGAAGTGCGCTACCTGCCCGCCCCGGAACACCTTTACGTAGTCATACGTCGTGGCGGCCACCCTGAACAAAGGCTGCGCCTGCCGGTGGCACAAAAGCAGTTGACCCAGGACATCGCACTACTGCGCCAGCAGCTCCAGCAGCCGGGCAGCACTCCGCAGGCACAGGCGCAAAAGCTCTATCAGCAGCTGTGGAAACCTCTTGAAAAATGGCTTCCCTCAGCCGAGCCCAAGGCACTCGCCGGACAGGCACCCGAGGTTCGCGTGCATCTCGAAGGGGCCATGCGCTACCTCCCCATGGCGGCCTTGCATGACGGCATGCACTGGCTGGGAGAGTCTTATGCACTGCCCCAGGACACCGGCGTACAGCGCAGCTCTCACTCTGAACCAGTTGCTGCCAGTTCACAGAAGCACGCGGCCCAGCGCCAAGGCTGGAGTCTGCAAGGGGCAGTTCATTCCTCTCCTGATTTACCGCCTTTGCCCAAGGTCCGCGCCGAGATTGACGCTCTGGCGCAGCTGGCTGCCAGCCAAGGGATAGGCCACGATGCCTATCAGGATGCAGCATTCACCGCAGACAGTCTGCGCACTGCACTGCAGTCTCGCCAAGTGGTTCATCTGGCCAGTCACTTCAAGCTGCTGCCAGGCAACGCCAAAGGCTCAGGCCTGTATCTGGGGAATGGTCAATTGCTGACCCTGGGCGAGCTGAGCGATCCAGGCTTTCGCTTTGAAGGTCTGGACTTGCTGACTCTGTCCGCCTGCGAAACAGCCATTCCCTCCGGCCCTTCCGAGCAAGGCCTGCCAGTGGACAGCCTCGCATGGCTTGCCCAGGCGCGAGGTGCTCGTAACGTCATGGCCAGTCTGTGGGCTGTCGCCGACGAAGGAACACAGGCACTGATGCAGGCCTTCTACAGCGCCATGGCACAGGGCCAGTCTCATGCACAGGCACTGCGCACGGCGCAACTTGGCTTGCTTGCTTCCGCCTCACCTGTTGTGCCATCCAGCGCACGCGGGCTCAGCAGCCTGCCCGCCACAGAGACTGCGGACACTCTGGCACACCCGTATTACTGGAGCGGCTTTGTGCTGTTGACCAGCGCCCGATAACCACAGCACCCGATAGCCGTGCCAGGAAACCCAACCAGACAACACTTCAAGGCCTGTGTGCAAGGCGCTCCTTGATGGAGCGCCAGCTCAGCTCTGCTCGCCAGAAGCGTGAGGGCAATACCGCAGAGGCATCGCTGATCCAGCTTCTAGGGTCTGCTTCAGCAACCACCCAGACCAACGATTCTGGCTGGCTCTCTGCCTGATTGATGAAAAAGCTCTTTTTCCAGCGGGCGGGGCGCCCCGGCAGCCCCTGCGGCAGCATGGCTGCATCGGCAGCTCGCTCAGGGTACAGCGCATGCCAGCGTCCCTGGCTGTCAACGTGAAAAATGCGCACGTACAAAGCTTGCGTAGCAGCATTGATCAGCTGCAGCTCAAACCGTGTCCCCACAGGCATGCTCCCCAGAGTCTGCAGGCCTCCAGCGGATACCTGCGCTGCCAGGTTCAGGCTGACCGCAGTCTTTCCTGGCTCCTGCGCAATCAGCAAGAGCTTCACGCCCTGAGGCAGACTCCAGCTCGATGCTTCTTGAGTTTTGGCTGGCATGCGTTGCCAGCTCGCCATCCTCTCGCGCCTCCACAGAGGAGCTTGCAGACTGCCCTCGAATACGGGTGAGGGCCATTGCGACCTGGCCACTGGCCCTGTGCGCGCCAGCTGTGCATGCAGATCCAGGGTGCGCTGTGCCAGCGAAGCGTAGCTTTGAGCATCCGCAGTGCCCAGCAGTGCCTGCGCCAAGGCATAAGTGAAGACTCCCTGAGCCTGGCCGTTCAATGTCCATTCCGGCGTGCGCTGCATATCCTCACAGGCATAAAGCCCCACATAACCGTGTGGGCGCGGCCGCGCTGCAGGCAAGACCGCAGGCAGTGTCCCCTTTGTCGGCATACCGGCTGGCGAGGGGCTTTCCTCCAGTTCACTGAGTTCGCTGACGCGCAGACCTCGCCACAGTACGCCCTCTTCCACCGAGCGTGTTGTCGATGAGGCATGGCACACATCCATCACCGCAAATACATGTGCTCCTTTGGCCAGCAAATCATCAATTGCCGCGCCAAGCTCAGCATCCGCGACGGCGCCCCCAAGCGGCCAGCCATGCGCAGCCACTGGCTGGCGCACGGCATCTGATGCCAGCAAAAAAGTGCTGCGCCCATCCGCTTCCTGAGCTGCTTTGCGTGGCCCCGGTGCACGTACTGCGTGTCCAGACCAATAGAGCATCACGACATCCGCAGCCCGCGCTCGATAACTCAGCTCGGACAAGGCTTGGAGAATGGTGGCCCGTGCAGGCATCTGCGCACCGTTGAGGGCAGCGGGCTGCGGACTGGCATCGTCTGCCAAGACGGCAATATCGTCCTGCAAAAAACCGTGCCTCAGCAATGCCTTCTGCATCAAGCCCACATCATGAACCGGCCCTTTCAACCAGAACTGCTGGGGCTGGTGCAGCAAACCACTGACGCCAACCAGAAGGGCATGGCGCCGCGGTGCCTGCTGCGCCTGCAGCCAGAAGCTCTGCAAAGACAACGCCGAAGCTGCGCCCAGTTGCACGCAGGTGCGCCGCTTCATGGCAGCAATTGCACTTTTTCAACCAAGGGGGATTGCCTGAGCTGGCTCAGCAGTTGCTCAGCATCCACCCCTTGAGCTTGCATGTGCAGAATCCAAGAGCCATCCGCCTGTGGTTGCCACACAGAAGCAGACTGGCCATCCAGACTCCTGGCCAGAAGATTCAGATCCGCGCTCAAGCTCTGCGCTTTCAGGTGCAGCTGAACACGAACTCCCTGGTCACCAGCCTGCAAATCATCAAAGTCCAGCGAGCGCCAAGCAGGTTTGTCCTGCTGCACCGGTCTGACCTCAGGCGTCATGCCCACCGCTATCCAGATAGCCTGTCCAACGATCAGCACAGCCGCCAGCCCTGCCACCACATTCGCCCAGCCAGGATTTCCAAACAACCATTGCAGCCAGCGGGAAGCCTTGACCTCGGTCGTAGGCTTGTATTCAGTCTTGTCTGGCACGTGAATACGCTCTTGCAGCAGCTCCCATGCAGCTTGGGTGTCCTGCGTTGCAGCCTCCTCGCGCATGGCCAGCCGTGCATCCCTGAGCCACAGCGCCTGCATTGCCAGCTCCTGGTGACGCGCCTGCATCTCTTCCATCCAGGCGGCATCGCTCTCGCTCAACTGACCGGCAAGCCAGCTCGGCAAAGCATCATCAAAGCGCTCCAACTCCTGCGCCGAAGGACCAAAGTCATTCGCTTCACTCATCTCAGCTCACCTCCAGCCTCAGCCATTGCTGCAGGCAGGTACGCAGATTTTTGCGCCCATGAAACAAACGTGTCTTGACAGTGTTCTCCGGACATTGCTGCGTTTGTGCGATTTCCACCAGTGGCATGTCCTCTACCGCCCACAGCATCAAGGCTTCGCGCTGCAGCGGATTGCGCAAACGCCGCAAGCAATAAAGCACCGCGTTTCTATCCTGCACAGCATTCAACTGCTGCTCCGGCCCCGGTCCCTCATCCGCTCTGGAAGTGAATTCGTCATCATCGGCAAACTGCTCGACCTGAGATCTGCGCTGCCAATGGCGGCGGCAATCCACGGCCTTGTTGCGCGACAGCGTATAGAGCCACGTATTAAAGGCAACGCGCCCGTCATACCGCAGCGGATCGCCCCATAAATCGTGAAAGACATCGGCAGTGACTTCTTGCGAAAGCGCCAAGGCCTCATCTCCACATACCGTCAATTGCATGCGAACAAAGGCTTGAACCTTGCCTGCCCACTGCTGCCAAAGAATGCGCAGTGCTTGCTGATCCCCTAGATGCATGGCATGCAATAAATCTTGCGCTGACCGGGAACGCTCCATGACCATATCTGAATCTAGAGGTAACAAAAATTAACTCTGGTGATCATAGCGGTTAACGCTATAGCGGCAGAAGGCCGGGGCAGCAAATGCAAAAAATGCGTCAAAAAGTTTGAACCTTGAAAGGTCGATCAACGAATAACTAATGAACCGCACATTTCTCTGAAATGAGCTTGAACCTCAGGCAGCGGAATTTTGACGACCCACAATAGGAGAAAACCAATGCAGCAGACTTTTACCGCCAAACTGGCTCAGATCTCGATGGCTATTGCTTGCGCTTCCATGCTTGCCGCTTGTGGTGGCGGCGGCGGTGACAGCGATGGCGACAAGAAGCCCAGTACCGAGCAGCCTGGCGGCGGCAACAACAACGGCGGAAGCAACAACGGCGGAAGCAACAGCGGTGGGAACGGCAGCAGCGGTGGAAACGGCGGCAGCAACGGAGGGAGCAGCAACAATAATGGCAGCGGCCTGCACCCCGCTGGCGACTTCAAGCCAACAACCGTTAAGCCCGCAGACCGCTCCGCAACCATTGATCCAAGCGGCAGCAAGCTCTTTGCCGACCCACGAAACTTCCTGTACTTCAAGACCAACCGCGCAACCCAATTCGTTGAGGGCTGGAAATACACCGAAGGAAGCGGCAGCTCCTTTGCCTATGACTTGGGCCAATATGTCTATGTCAGCGACATCAATAAATTTGAGGAGCCCTCCTCCAGCAAGCAACTCAGTGCTTATTCGTTCTTGGGCGATCAGTTGCTGATGGGCTGCGAGGCGGCCAACTGGCAGTCCACCTTTGTCGTTTCCCTGAATGCGGTCGAAGTCACTCATTTGGCAGAGCTGGATGGAAAGTCCTACAAGCAGTACTCCTGCGACCCCGGTGAAGTCAAGGGCTACGACCCCATCACCATCACCGGCGGCAAGTTCGATGGCATTCCAGTGACTCAACTTTTTAGCACATCGGGCTTCAACGATGGCAATGACACCTACTACTACAAGGCCTACAAAATCGCCAACAAGATTTTTGCCGTGGGCCATGACAAAGCAAGCGCTGGTGTTAGCTTGATTATTCAAGACTAAACAATCTGCGCTCCATCAAAAAACCGTGCCTTGAAAGCACGGTTTTTTGATGACCTACTCAGATCAATCAGCTCAGCAGCTGACGCAGCACATAAGGCAGGATGCCGCCATGGCGGTAGTAGTCCACCTCGATCGGCGTATCGATGCGCAGCTTGACTGTCACCGACTGCTTGCTGCCGTCAGGCCTCGTTATGACCAGCTCGGCATCGCTTTGTGGCGTCAGGTCTGCGGCAGGAATCACGTCGATGAACTCTTCGCCCGTCAGGCCCAGGCTTTGCCAACTGTCTTTTCCTTTGAATTGCAGCGGCAAGACACCCATGCCCACCAGATTGGAGCGGTGAATGCGCTCAAAGCTGCGCGCCACCACGGCCTTGATGCCCAGCAGTTGCGTACCCTTGGCTGCCCAGTCACGGCTGGAGCCCGTGCCGTACTCCTCACCCGCCAGCACCACGGTGGCCCGACCTGCTGCCTGGTACTTCATGGCAGCGTCGTAAATCGCCATTTTTTCGCTCTTGCCGTGATCGTCGCGGTAGAGCGTCACTCCGCCCTCCTCGCGCGAGCCGTCGGCCGCTGCAGGAATCATCAGGTTCTTGATGCGCACGTTGGCAAAAGTGCCGCGCATCATCACCTCGTGGTTGCCCCGGCGCGAACCATAGCTGTTGAAATCGGCCTTTCGCACACCATGCTCAAGCAGCCACTTTCCAGCCGGTGATGTCTCCTTGATGGAGCCTGCTGGTGAAATATGGTCAGTGGTGATCGAGTCTCCGAACAAGGCCATGACACGGGCGCCATGCACCGCATAGGAGTTTGAGCCTTTGGGGACTGCAGCGCTCTTTGCATCTGCGTCAGGCGCTTTCAATTCCAGAGCAAAGTCGGCGAAGAAAGGCGGCTCGGCGATATAGGTGCTCTCCGGCCAGGTGTAGGTAGACCCAGTCACCCCCTTGATCTTTTCCCAGAGCTTGCCGGGATCACTGGCCACCTGCTCGTAGTTGCTGCGGAAAGCCTTGCCGTTCATGGCGAACTTGAGCAGGGCTTGTATCTCCTCGCTGCTGGGCCAGATGTCGCCCAGATACACGTCCTTGCCACCCTTGCCCTGGCCCACCGGCTCGCTCATCAGGTCTTTGCGCACCGTGCCCGCAATCGCATAGGCCACCACCAGCGGCGGGCTGGCCAGGAAGTTGGCCTTGATGTTGGGGTGAATGCGCGCCTCGAAGTTGCGGTTGCCCGAGAGCACGGCAGCGCAGACCAGGTTGTTCTGCGTGATGGTGGCATTGATCTCGGGGGTGAGATCACCCGCATTGCCGATGCAGGTAGTGCAGCCATAGCCGGCCAGTGCAAAGCCCAGCTTTTCCAGATAGGGCAGCAGGCCCGCTTCGGTCAGATACTTCGTGACCAGGCGCGAGCCTGGGGCCAGCGAAGTCTTGACATGCGGTTTGACCTTGAGCCCGGCCTCCACCGCCTTCTTGGCCAGCAGACCTGCCGCCAGCATCACACTGGGGTTGGAGGTGTTGGTGCAGCTGGTGATGGCGGCAATCAGCACATCGCCGCTGCCGATATCAAAGCTCTTTTCTCTGGGCTTCACCGCCAGGCTGGCCTCTGCGGCAATGGCGCTGGCTTCGGCCTTGCCGGTCTTGGGAGTGTTGCTCTCCATTTCGACTTTGTTACGCTCGGCATCGGCGGGCAGCGGCTTGCTTTCGGGCTGCAAAGCCTCCGGCCCATCCGGCTGCACCAGGTGACGACGCGTCAGTTGGTCGGCGGGCAGGTTGAAGCCATTTTGTGCCACAGGAGCGCTGAACAGCGCATCAAACTGCCCGGCCACATGGCCGATTTCGATGCGGTCCTGCGGGCGTTTGGGCCCGGCCAGGCTGGGTGCGACCTTGCCCAAATCGAGCTTGACCACCTGCGAGTAGTCGATCTCGCCCGCCTTGGGGACCCCAAACAGGTTCTGGGCCTTGAAATAGGCTTCGAAGGCCTGAATCTCGCTCTTGGTACGGCCCGTGCCCTTGAAGTACTCGATGGTCTTTTCATCGACCGGGAAGAAGCCCATGGTCGCCCCATATTCGGGCGCCATATTGCCGATGGTGGCGCGGTCGGGCAGCGACAGGCTACGCGTTCCTTCCCCAAAGAACTCGACAAACTTGCCCACCACTTTTTCCTTGCGCAGGATTTCCGTGACGGTAAGCACCAGGTCGGTCGCCGTCACACCTTCGCGCAGCTGCCCTGTGAGCTCAAAGCCCACCACATCGGGCGTGAGGAAGTACACGGGCTGGCCCAGCATGGCCGCTTCGGCCTCGATGCCGCCCACCCCCCAGGCCACCACGCCAATGCCGTTGATCATGGTGGTGTGGCTGTCGGTGCCGACCAGCGTGTCCGGGTAGTACACCGCCTCGCCCTTGCCGCTCTTGGTCTTGTGCACGCCACGCGCCAGATACTCCAGGTTGACCTGGTGCACGATGCCAAAGCCCGGCGGCACCACGCCAAAGGTATCAAAGGCCTGCATGCCCCATTTCATGAACTGGTAGCGCTCCTGATTGCGCTGGAATTCCAGCTTCATGTTCAGGTCCAGCGCCTTCTTGGTGCCGAAGTAATCGACCATGATGGAGTGATCGACCACCAGGTCCACAGGCACTAGCGGCTCGATGGACTTGGGCTTCTTGCCCAGCTTGGCGGCCGTGCTGCGCATGGCGGCCAGATCGGCCAGCAGAGGCACGCCGGTAAAGTCCTGCAGCACCACGCGCGAGACGACAAATGGAATTTCCTCCACACGCTCAGCCCTGGGCTGCCAGCGCGCCAGCTGCGCCACATGCTCTTCGGTGATCTTCTGGCCATCGCAGTTGCGCAGCACGGATTCGAGAACAATCCGAATGGATACCGGCAGCCGCTTGATTTCGGGAAATTGCTTGGCCAGCGCTGGCAAGGAATAGAACTTTCCTTTCTTGCCACCTTCGGTTTCAAAAGACTTCAGCGTTTTAGCAAAAGCATGAGGCATCGTGAGACTCTCCATCGATAAGACACAGGGAAGCACTTGTTCTCTTGCATTGTGCACATAACCGCTGACTGCGCGATGTGGGACGGAATACTTTCATCCATGCACGCTGTGTCCGGCGGACGTTCTGCGCCTTTCTTATGGCAGCGCATGAACATACCAATCTATAAAAACAATAGCGCATTGCGCCTGTCAATAAAGAACTTCAGGGACTTTTCAGTCCGAAATGCTTGATCCCTGAGCGCTCCCAGCTATCAAAATAAAGGCAATAAAAAAAGCCCGCGCAAAGAATGCACGGGCTTTTGGCATGAGAGGCCGGACCTATCCGGCTGACTCATGAGGCTTGATTAGACCTTGGCGGCCACTTCAGCGTACTCAGCGATTTCGTTGAAGTTCATGTAGCGATAGACGGAGGCCTTGTCGGCATCGATCACGCCCATTTCCTTCAGGTACTCTTCCTTGGAAGGCAGGTAGCCCAGACGCGAAGCGATGGCTGCCAGCTCGGCCGAGCCCAGGAACACTTGCGTGTTCTTGCCCAGACGGTTGGGGAAGTTACGGGTCGAAGTCGAGATCACGGTCGCGCCTTCTCGCACCTGGGCCTGGTTACCCATGCACAGCGAGCAGCCGGGCATTTCGGTACGCGCACCGGCGGTGCCGAAAGCCGAGTAGTGACCTTCCTTGATCAGCTCGTTCTGATCCATCTTGGTGGGAGGAGCCACCCACAGCTTGACGGGAATGTCGCGCTGGCCGCCCAGCAGCTTGGCTGCGGCGCGGAAGTGACCGATGTTGGTCATGCACGAACCGATGAAGGCTTCATCGATCTTGGTGCCGGCCACGTCGGACAGGAACTTGGCGTCATCGGGGTCGTTGGGGCAGCAGACGATGGGTTCCTTGATGTCGGCCAGGTCGATTTCGATGATGTGGGCGTACTCGGCGTTCTTGTCGGCTTCCATCAGGTCGGGCTGGGCCAGCCAGGCTTCGACCTTCTCGATGCGGCGCTGCAGCGTCTTGGCGTCGGCATAACCGTCGGCGATCATGTTCTTCATCAGAACGATGTTCGAAGTCAGGTATTCCTTGATCGGCTCGGGGTTGAGCTTGATCGTGCAACCGGCGGCAGAGCGCTCGGCGGACGCGTCGGACAGCTCGAATGCTTGCTCAACCTTCAGGTCTGGCAGACCTTCGATTTCCAGGATGCGACCCGAGAACTCGTTGATCTTGCCCGCCTTGGCCACCGTCAGCAGACCTTGCTTGATGGCGTACAGAGGAATGGCGTGCACCAGGTCGCGCAGGGTCACGCCAGGCTGCATTTCGCCCTTGAAGCGCACCAGCACCGACTCGGGCATGTCCAGAGGCATCACGCCGGTAGCGGCACCGAAGGCCACCAGACCGGAGCCAGCAGGGAAGGAGATGCCGATGGGGAAGCGGGTGTGGGAGTCACCACCGGTACCCACGGTGTCGGGCAACAGCAGACGGTTGAGCCAGCTGTGGATCACGCCGTCACCAGGACGCAGGGCCACGCCGCCGCGGTTGGACATGAAGTCAGGCAGTTCGCGGTGGGTCTTGACGTCCACAGGCTTGGGGTAAGCGGCTGTGTGGCAGAAGGACTGCATCACCATGTCGGCGGAGAAGCCCAGGCAAGCCAGGTCCTTGAGCTCGTCACGGGTCATGGGGCCGGTGGTGTCTTGCGAACCCACGGTGGTCATGCGAGGCTCGCAGTAAGTACCGGGGCGCACGCCCTGGCCTTCTGGCAGACCGCAGGCACGGCCCACCATCTTCTGGGCCAGCGTGAAGCCGGCGTTGGACTCTGCAGGAGCCTGGGGCAGGCGGAAAGCAGTGGATGCGGGCAGGCCCAGGGTTTCGCGAGCCTTGGCGGTCAGCGAGCGGCCGATGATCAGGTTGATACGGCCACCGGCTTGGACTTCGTCCAGCAGCACGTCGGACTTCAGTTGGAAGTCAGCGACGGTTTCGCCGTTCTTTTCGATCTTGCCAGCGTAGGGGTAGACGTCGATCACGTCGCCCATTTCCAGCTTGGACACATCGACTTCGATGGGCAGAGCGCCGGAGTCTTCTTGCGTGTTGAAGAAGATGGGAGCGATCTTGCCGCCCAGGGTCACACCGCCAAAGCGCTTGTTAGGCACAAAGGGGATGTCCATGCCTGTGGCCCAGATGATGGAGTTGGTAGCGGACTTGCGCGAAGAACCGGTACCGACCACGTCGCCCACGTAGGCCACGAGGTTGCCCTTTTTCTTTAGGTCGTCGATGAACTGCATGGGGCCGCGCTTGCCGTCTTCTTCGGGCTTGAACGCCGCGTCGGGACGCGTGTTCTTGAGCATGGCCAGGTAGTGCAGAGGAATGTCGGGACGGCTCCAGGCGTCAGGAGCGGGCGACAGGTCGTCGGTATTGGTTTCGCCGGGCACCTTGAAGACGGTGACGGTGATCTTTTCTTCGACCTTGGGGCGCGAAGTGAACCACTCGGCATCCGCCCAGCTTTGCATCACTTCCTTGGCCTTGGCGTTGCCGGCCTTGGCCTTGTCTGCCACGTCGTTGAAGAAGTCGAACATCAGCAGTGTCTTCTTCAGCGCATCAGCAGCTACGCCAGCGACTTCGGCGTCGTCCAGCAGCTCGATCAGGGGGTGGACGTTGTAGCCGCCCACCATGGTGCCCAGCAGCTCGGTGGCCTTGGACTTGGAGATCAGCGCCACGCTCAGGTCGCCGTGAGCGACGGCAGCCAGGAAGGAAGCCTTGACCTTGGCCGCGTCGTCCACTCCGGGCGGCACGCGGTGGGTCAGCAGATCCAGCAGAAACTCTTCTTCGCCGGCGGGCGGGTTCTTGATCAGCTCGATCAGCTCAGCGACCTGCTTGGCATCCAGAGGCAGCGGTGGGATGCCCAGTGCGGCACGTTCTGCCACATGGTCACGATAGGCTTTCAACATGGGTTCTCTCCAATGGTTTTTGAAAAAGGCTGCGCATTGAGGCGCGAATCACGGAGATGCCGCTGAGTGCGAGGCAGCGGCATCCCTCAGCCTTGCTGGATCAGTTGCCCAGCAGGCTAGGAGGTGGGTTTTTGCGAATGGCTTCTGCCACTTGCTGTTGCTCAGGCGCCATGCACTCGTCGGCCAGACGCTGACCCGCCTTCTGGTTCATCAGCATGGACTTGTTGGCGATCTGCAGCCAGACCGCACCAGCGGCCTTGTCTTCCAGGCGCACGGTGCCGGTGGTCGTTGCCACAGGCGACATGTGGTACTTGAAGCCACGACCGTCCACGATGAAGTAACCGGGATTGGCAGCATCGGCGTTCACGTTCACGTAAGCGCCCAGCTCGCAGGGAATACGGCCCTTGTGCACACGCTCGGCCACAGCCAGCTCTTGCGCACCCAGCGGTACGGCAGCCGCGGCTACAGCAGCAGCGCCAACTCCGGCGGCCGCAGCAGCGGCGGCCTTGCCTTTTTTGGCTGGCGCTTTTTTGGCAGGGGCCTTCTTGGTTGCCGCAGCCTTGGCCTTGGAGGATGTCTGGGCGGCAGCCGTGTGGCTGACTGCGACCAGAGGAAGGGCAATCATCAAAGTAGCGATCAGGGTCTTCATAGGAATAGCTCCTGCAGACTTGTTATGAGTTCAATGGGTTGGAGCCAAGGCAAACCAGGGTTGCACATCAACCGGCAAGGCCTGCCCCGTCTGATGAGCGCGCTCAAGCAACTGCCAGAAATAGCGGTAGCTGGCGCGGTCGTGTAGTACACCACCAAAACTGATGGGCGCCCAATTCTGCACCGCCGCAGCAGTAAGTATTTGTGCTGCCTGCTTCACTTCGTCCTCCGCGGGCGAAAAAGCTCGCAAAATCGGCCGAATCTGGTCAGGATGAATGCTCCACATGCGTGTGTAGCCGAGCTCTCGCGAGGCTTTTTGCGCGCAGGCTTCCAAAGCCTGAGGATTTTTGAATTCTGTGACCACGCAGTGCGACGGCACCTTGCCGTGGGCATGGCAGGCGGCGGCAATTTCCAGCTTGGCACGCACGACCAAGGGATGCTCAAACTGACCTTGCGCCGTCATGGCCGATGCAGGAATGGCACCGCCATGGGCCGAGACAAAGTCCATCAGCCCAAACGAGATGCTTTGCACCGCAGGGTGCGCTGCAATCTCGAAAGCCTGCTGCACTGCGGCAGGCGACTCAATCAAAACATGTAGCGGCACGCGCTTTTCTGTAGCGCGCTGCAGGGCTTTTTCAGCAAAAATCACATCATCGACCGACTCCACCTTGGGAATCATGATGTGGCAGAGCTTGTCTGCCGCACCACCGGCGATGATGTCCATATCCGCTTGGAAATGCGCGTGGTCCACCGCATGCACGCGGGCAGCGACACGGGCTCCGGGTGCTGCGGAGTTCGCCAACTCCACCACCAGACGGGCGTGCTCAGCTTCCTGGCCCACGGGGGCTCCGTCTTCGCAGTCGAGCGTGACATCAAACACGCAGGTGCCGAACTCGGCCATCATCTCGGCCTGCAATTGCAGGCTTTTGCGCATGCGCACTTCTACACCGCTGTAGTGATCGCACACGGGAAGGCGTGTGGCGCCGCCCTGGGCGTCCAGCAGCACGGTTGCGGGGTGAACCATTTCTTTCGTCATGACTTGCGCTGAGCCACCATGAAAAGTCGGGGGAAAGCCAGCAGACGCTTGCCGTCCACTCGCTCGGGATAGGCCGCATCAATGCAGCGCTGGTATTCCGTCAAAAACTCTGTCTGCAGCTCCTGCGGCAGGCCTTCCACAAAGGGCTTGAGACCTGTGCCGCGCAGCCATTGCACAATCGCGGACGCCGACTCCATGGGATGCTGGTAGAGGGTGTGCCACACATCCACGCTGGCAACATCATTGGAAGGGGCAGCCAGCAGGTCGTAATACGCCCCAATGGGCAAAATCTCGGTTCTTACCTTGCTCGCGTCACCGATGTACCCCACAAACTGGGGCAGCTGCGCAACTTCACGCATGTTTCGGTGCGAGGGTTCCTGACGGTTATCAGGCATCTGAATCGCCAGCACGCCACCAGGGGCCAACAGCGACAACAGACGAGGAATCAGGGCCTCATGCTTGCCCACCCACTGGATGGAGGCATTGGCATAAATCAAATCAGGTGCTGGCCCACCTTCGGCAGGTGACCAGGAGGCAATATCTGCAGCCTCAAACCGGGCCTGCGGCAACTGCTTGCGCGCAACTTCCAGCATGGCTTCGGAGTTGTCGATGCCCAAGACATCGGCATCCGGGAAGCGCTCCACCAGCAATTCGGTAGAGTTACCCGGCCCGCAGCCCAGATCCACAATGTGGGGGCGGCGAGCCGGTTGCAAGTCTGGCACCCGTGCCAGCAACTCTGCAGCCGGGCGCGTGCGCTCGTTTGCAAAGCGCAGATACAGCGCAGGATTCCAGTCTTGCATAGGCGCCTAATTACAGCAGGTGCTTGACGCCGTCTTGCTCGCCTTGCAGCTCAGCCAGGGTCTTGTCGATGCACTCTTGCGAGAAAGCGTCGATTTCCAGACCTTCGACGATCTTGTATTCGCCGTTGGCTGTAGTGACGGGGAAGCCGAACACGATGCCAGCAGGAATGCCGTATTCGCCGTTGGAAGGCACGCCCATGGTGACCCATTCGCCGTTGGAGCCCAGGGCCCAGTCGCGCATGTGGTCGATGGCAGCGTTGGCAGCCGAAGCAGCCGAGGACAGGCCACGAGCAGCAATGATGGCGGCGCCACGCTTGCCAACGGTGGGCAGGAACACGTCCTTGTTCCACTCTTGGTCGTTGATCATTTCCTTGACCGACTTGCCGTCCACGGTCGCAAAACGGTAGTCCGCATACATGGTGGGCGAGTGGTTGCCCCACACGGTCAGGTGCTTGATGTCTCCCACAGCGAAGTTGGCCTTGGCAGCCAGCTGCGAAGCAGCACGGTTGTGGTCCAGACGCAGCATGGCGGTGAAGTTCTTCGCAGGCAGATCGGGAGCCGACTTCATGGCGATGTAGGCGTTGGTGTTGGCGGGGTTGCCCACAACCAGAACCTTGACATTGCGCGAAGCCACGGCGTTCAGAGCCTTGCCCTGAGCGGTGAAGATCTGGGCGTTGGCGGCCAGCAGGTCTGCACGCTCCATGCCGGGGCCACGAGGACGGGCACCCACCAGCAGAGCGTAGTCGGTGTCCTTGAAAGCGGTCATGGGGTCGGCATGAGCTTCGATACCAGCCAGCAAGGGGAAAGCACAGTCTTCCAGCTCCATGATCACGCCCTTCAGCGCGTTTTGAGCCTTTTCGTCGGGGATTTCCAGCAGTTGCAGAATAACGGGTTGATCCTTACCCAGCATTTCGCCAGAGGCGATGCGAAACAACAGGGCGTAACCGATTTGGCCAGCTGCGCCGGTAACGGCGACACGGACGGGCTTCTTGCTCATGGTGAGACTCCAATATTGGAAAAAAGTGGAATGTTATGAGTGCCAGGCGGCACCAGCGTAACCACTAGTAGCCCAAGCTCCGCAAACATGCGGCAAGTGTACTGCTGAAATCAAAGCCCGGTCAATTTGTCTTATGTCTTATATAAGATATGATCCATACCTAGCGACCAGAGTCAAACTGACCGTTTTGTGTTTCGCATCGCGGAGGCGACACCTTCAAGATTAACTATGCCAACCCCTCACAACACAGCCCCGGACAATCCAGCCAACCATAGCGGTGGCGCCGGCGTCTCCACCCCGGCCTTCAGCCCTCTGTACCAGCAGATCAAGGGACTGATTCTGCAAAGCCTGGAGGCAGGTGAATGGCGCCCCGGAGAGCTGATCCCCAGTGAAATGGAACTGGCAGCCCGCTTCAAAGTGAGTCAGGGCACGGTGCGCAAGGCCATCGATGAGCTGGCCGCAGAAAACCTGGTCATGCGCCGCCAGGGCAAGGGCACGTTTGTAGCCACTCACGCTGCACAGCAAGTGCAATACCGCTTCCTGAACCTGCGCCCCGACGCAGGTGACCTGCAAGGCGAAGGCCGTGCCGAGCGCCATATTCTTGAATGCCGCCGCCTGCGCGCGCCTGCCGAAGTGGCCCGCTCTCTTGCGCTGCGCACCGGCGACGCCGTGATGCATGTGCGCCGCACCCTGTCTTTTGCAGGAATCCCGACTATTTTGGAAGACATCTGGCTGCCTGGAAATGCCTTCAAGGGGCTGACTGCCGAGCAGATGTCCAGTTACCAAGGTCCCACCTACGCCATGTTCGAGCTCGACTATGGCGTGCGCATGGTGCGTGCCGATGAAAAGATTCGCGCTGTTTTGCCAGATGCCGAACAGGCCCAGTTGCTGAGCATCCCCAGCACGACCCCGTTGCTGAGCGTGGAGCGCACGGCTTACACCTATAACGATGTTCCCATGGAGTTACGACGCGGTCTGTACCGCACCGACACCCACCATTACCGCAATGCGTTGAACTGAATCCCTCCGGAAAAGTGTTGATTGCGCCAATTCCCAATCAACGCTAAGCAATTTGGACTAACGGATTCTGCTGCATTGCAATAGAATTTTGTGTCGCTTCGCACTAGCGATTACAACGCAGTTACATCCACGAAAGTACCCTGCCATGACAGAGCAAAAAGCAAAACAGCGGCCAGAGTTCCGCAATATCAACTTCTTCACGGATCTACCGACCTACCGCCTGCCCCTGGCAGGCATTGTGTCCATCCTGCACCGCATCAGCGGCCTGCTGCTGGCACTCCTCTTGCCGTTCATCATCTGGATGTTCGACAAGTCGATTACGTCGGAAATTTCGTTTGATTCCTTTACTTCGGTGTTTGCAGGTCAATTTGGCTGGTTTGCCAAGCTCGTCTGCCTGGCTCTGATCTGGGCCTACCTGCACCACTTCTGCGCTGGCGTGCGTCACCTGGTGATGGACATCAACCATCACGCCGTGAACAAGCAGACAGGCAAGTCCACCGCCGTGGTCGTGCTGGTCATCAGCGTTGCCCTGACTGTGGTGCTTGGCGCCAAGCTGTTCGGTCTGTTCTGACCGAGCGCAAGTCAATAACACCTCGCGATAAGGAAAAAACCATGTCCGTGAATTACGGCTCCAAGCGCTCTGTGGTCGGTGCGCACTATGGCACTAGCGACTTCCTGGCCCAACGCTCTACAGCCATCCTGATGGCACTGTTCACCGTTGTCCTGCTGGTGCGCTTTTTGATGGGTGGCCCCGTGGGCTACGAAATGTGGGCCGGCATCTTTGCCCCCCAATGGATGAAGTTTCTGACCCTGGCCCTGTTCGTGGCTCTGGGCTGGCACGCCTGGATCGGTGTGCGTGACATCTGGATGGACTACGTCAAGTCTGTGGCTCTGCGCCTCTCTCTGCAAGTGGTCACCATCGTCTGGTTGGTCGGTTGCATCGGCTGGGGTATCCAGGTTCTGTGGCGTCTCTGATCGAGACACAGTCTCCACGATTGAAGGTTAAGAATGAGCTATTCCAAAGCAAATATCACCAAGCGCAAGTTTGACGTCGTGATCGTCGGTGCCGGCGGCTCCGGCCTGCGCGCTGCGCTGGAACTGTCCCGCGCCGGTCTGTCGGTCGCCTCGCTGTCCAAGGTTTTCCCCACCCGCTCGCACACCGTGGCCGCCCAAGGTGGCGTGTCCGCTTCGCTGGGCAACATGTCGGAAGACAACTGGCACTACCACTTCTACGACACCATCAAGGGCGGCGACTGGCTGTCCGACCAGGATGCTGTCGAATTCATGTGCCGCGAAGCCCCCAAGGTCGTCGTTGAGCTGGAACACTTCGGCATGCCTTTCGACCGCAATGCCGACGGCACCATCTACCAGCGTCCTTTCGGCGGCCATACCGCCAACTATGGTGAAAAGCCCGTGCAGCGCGCCTGTGCTGCCGCTGACCGTACCGGTCACGCCATGCTGCACACGCTGTACCAGCAAAACGTCAAGTCCAAGACCAGCTTCTTCGTGGAGTGGATGGCTCTGGACCTGATTCGCAACCAGCAAGGCGATGTCGTGGGCGTCACCGCCATTGAACTGGAAACCGGCGATCTGTACGAGCTGCACGCCAAGGCAGTGCTGCTGGCGACCGGCGGTGCAGGCCGCATCTTCCAGGCTTCCACCAACGCCTTCATCAACACCGGTGACGGCCTGGGTATGGCCGCTCGCGCCGGCATTCCTCTGCAGGACCTGGAGTTCTGGCAGTTCCACCCCACTGGCGTGGCCGGTGCTGGCGTGCTGCTGACCGAAGGCTGCCGCGGCGAAGGCGCTATTCTTTTGAATAGCGAAGGCGAGCGCTTCATGGAACGTTACGCTCCCACGCTGAAGGACTTGGCTCCCCGTGACTTCGTGTCGCGCTCCATGGACCAGGAAATCAAGGAAGGTCGCGGCTGCGGTCCCAACAAGGACTACATCCTGATGAAGCTGGACCACCTGGGTGCCGACACCATCCGCAAGCGCCTGCCTTCGGTGGAAGAAATTGGCCACAACTTCGCCAACGTGGACATCACCAAGGAACCCATCCCCGTGGTTCCCACCATCCACTACCAGATGGGCGGCATCCCCACCAACATCCACGGTCAGGTCGTGTCCTGGGATGGCGAGAAGAACAACGTGGTCAACGGCCTCTACGCCGTGGGCGAATGCGCTGCCGTATCCGTGCACGGCGCCAACCGCCTGGGCACGAACTCGCTGCTGGACCTGCTGGTCTTCGGCAAGTCGGCTGGTAAGCACATTGTTCAGTTCGTGGGCGGCTACGGTGAATTCCAGGACCTGCCTGCCGATGGCGCAGACCGCACTCTGGAGCGTCTGAACCAGCTGGACAACTCCAAGGAAGGCATCTACGCCCAGGATCTGGCCGGCGAAATCCGCGCCAGCATGCAGCAGCACGCCGGTGTGTTCCGTACCCAGAAGGGCATGGACGAAGGCGTGGTCAAGATCAATGCTCTGCGTGAGAAGGTCGGCTCCGTGACCCTGAAGGACAAGTCCAAGGTCTGGAACACCGCCCGCATGGAAGCGCTGGAAGTGGACAACCTGATCGAAGTGGCACAAGCCACCATGACCTCGGCCGCTGCCCGTAAGGAATGCCGTGGTGCACACACCGTGTACGACTACGAGCACCCTGCCGACCACGCCGAATTCCCGCTGGGTCGCAACGACAAGGAATGGCTCAAGCACACCCTGTGGCACAGCGCCACCAACAGCTTGACCTACAAGCCCGTGAACATGAAGCCTCTGACGGTGGACAGCATCCCCCCCAAGGTTCGTACGTTCTAATCCAGCAGCCCACGAGAGAAGATCAACATGAAGCGCACATTCAAAATCTACCGCTACGATCCCGATGTGGACGCCAAGCCCTACATGCAAACCGTGCAAGTGGAGCTGGACGGCCATGAACGCATGCTGCTGGACGCACTGGTCAAGCTCAAGGCCATGGACCCCTCCATCGCCTTCCGTCGCTCCTGCCGTGAAGGCGTGTGCGGCTCTGACGCCATGAACATCAACGGCAAGAACGGCCTGGCCTGCCTGACGAACATGAACACCCTCAAGGGCGACATCGTTCTCAAGCCCCTGCCCGGCCTGCCCGTGATCCGCGACCTGATCGTGGACATGACGCAGTTCTTCAAGCAGTACCACTCGATCAAGCCCTACCTGCAAAGCGACATCTATGCCGCCCCCAGCAAGGAGCGCCTGCAGTCGCCCGAAGAGCGCGAAGAGCTCAACGGCCTGTACGAGTGCATTCTGTGCGCCAGCTGCTCCACCAGCTGCCCCTCGTTCTGGTGGAACCCCGACAAGTTCGTGGGCCCGGCCGGCCTGCTGCAGGCATACCGCTTCATCGCGGACAGCCGCGACACGGCCACGGGCGAGCGCCTTGATAACCTGGAAGATCCGTACCGCCTCTTCCGCTGCCACACCATCATGAACTGCGTGGACGTGTGCCCCAAGCACCTGAACCCCACTGCAGCCATTGGCAAGATCAAGGAGCTGATGGTTCGTCGAACCGTCTGATGCTGATGACGAATACTCTGCTCGAAGAACGTGAGCGCGACCTGCTGAGGTGGCGCAGCCGCCGTGGGCTGGTTGAGAACGATCTGTTCATCGAGCAGTTCTTCGCCACCTACGGAAGCCAGCTCACGCGGAGACACGCGACTGGCCTGTCTGCCTTGATGGATCTGGCAGACAACGACCTGATGGATCTCTTCTTGCGCCGCAAGGAGCCAGAAGGACAACTCGATACCCAAGAAGTCAGGGAAGTACTGGAGATGGTGCGTAAGCGCCAGCCCGGTAACTGTCCCCAGTAGGCTAGGCAAACTAGAGAAGGAAGTTTGGAAATGAAACTCGCTGACAACAAAGCAACGCTGTCTTTCAGCAATGGTGCACCCAGTGTGGAGATGCCCGTTTACCAGGGCAGCATCGGCCCGGATGTGATCGACATCCGCAAGCTCTATGCCCAAACAGGCATGTTCACGTACGACCCAGGCTTCCTCTCTACCGCTGCCTGCCAATCCGCCATCACCTACATCGATGGCGACAAGGGCGAGCTGCTGTACCGCGGCTACCCCATCGAACAACTGGCCAAGAACTGCAACTTCCTGGAAACCTGCTACCTGCTGCTGTACGGCGAGCTGCCCAACGAAGCCGAAAAGGCCAAGTTTGAAGAGACCGTGACCCAGCACACCATGGTCAACGAGCAGATGCAGTTCTTCCTGCGTGGCTTCCGCCGTGATGCACACCCCATGGCTGTGCTGACTGGCCTGGTGGGCGGCATGTCGGCCTTCTATCACGACAGCACCGACATCACCAACCCCGAGCACCGCAACATCGCCGCGATCCGCCTGATCGCCAAGATGCCTACGCTGGTCGCCATGGCATACAAGTACGGTCTGGGCCAGCCCTACATGTACCCCAAGAACGATCTGTCGTATGCAGGCAACTTCATGCGCATGATGTTCGGCAACCCTTGCGAAGAGTACAAGGTCAACCCCGTGGTTGAGCGCGCTCTGGACCGCATCTTCATCCTGCACGCTGACCACGAGCAGAACGCTTCGACCTCCACCGTGCGTCTGTGCGGCTCGTCGGGCACCAACCCCTTCGCCGCCATCTCCGCTGGCGTGGCCTGCCTGTGGGGCCCTGCCCACGGCGGCGCCAACGAAGCCTGCCTGAACATGCTGGAAAACATCCAGGCCAACGGCGGCATTGCCAAGGTCGGCGAGTTCATGGAACAGGTCAAGGACAAGACCAGCGGCGTCAAGCTGATGGGCTTTGGCCACCGCGTCTACAAGAACTACGACCCCCGCGCCAAGCTGATGCAGGAAACCTGCAACGAAATCCTGTCCGAGCTGGGCCTGGAAAACGACCCCATGTTCGCTCTGGCCAAGAAGCTGGAAAAGATTGCCCTGGAAGACGACTACTTCGTCCAGCGCAAGCTCTACCCCAACGTGGACTTCTACTCCGGCATCGTTCAGCGCGCCATCGGCATTCCAGTGAACCTGTTCACCGGCATCTTTGCCCTGGCTCGTACCGTGGGTTGGATCGCTCAGCTGAACGAACAAATGGCTGACCCCGAGTACAAGATCGGTCGTCCTCGCCAGCTGTTCACCGGCTCCGTGTCGCGCGACGTCAAGCCTATCGCTCAGCGTTAATCGACGCATTCAGGCCCGGCTCACCGGGTCTGTAGGTGACAAAAAGCCCGCAGACTGCAAAGCCTGCGGGCTTTTTCAATAGATAGCGATAGCTATCAAAACAAAAGCGCATGACGCCTTCCAAGCAGTGATTTCAGACTGTTTAACACCTTAAATCTTTACTCAACAAGCGCAAGCAGCTCTTTTATCAATAGCAGGCAAAGCCTCCTCCTGCAGCGCTCGCTCCGCCCTTCTTCATCGGCAAGTCACAGGCCTTGTCCCTGCGCCTCGCTGCGACGCGGCAATTCCCGCACAATGCGCCTCCTGCACAACGCTATTGACGGTTGAATCTTTTATGTCTTTTGCCCCCCTAGGCCTGCGCGCCGAGCTTCTGGATGCCACTCTTGATCTGGGCCTGCGTGATGCCACGCCGATCCAGTCTCAGGCCATCCCTGCCGTGCTGGCCGGGCGCGACCTCTGGGCCTGTGCGCCCACGGGCTCGGGCAAGACCATGGCCTATCTGCTGCCGCTGCTGCAGCGCTGGATGGCGCAAAAGCGCTCTCACTCCGGCTTTGTGCGCCCTCTGTCCACCCTGATTCTGGTGCCCACACGCGAGTTGGCCCAGCAGGTGCACGAGAGCCTGAGCGACCTCACGCGCAAGCTGCACGACCAGCCCCGTTGCCGAGTGGTGTATGGCGGTGTCTCCATCAACCCACAGATGATGCAGCTGCGCGGCAGCGCCGATTTTCTGGTGGCTACGCCGGGCCGCCTGCTGGATCTGGTCGACAACAACGCCGTGCGCCTGAATACCGTGCAGCAGCTGGTGCTGGACGAAGCCGACCGCCTGCTCGACCAGGGCTTTGCCGAAGAACTCAACCGCGTGCTGGCCCTGCTGCCCGCCAAGCGCCAGACCTTGCTGTTCTCGGCCACCTTTCCGCAGAACGTGGAAGCACTGGCGGCCCAATTGCTGCGAGACCCCGTGCGCGTGCAGGTCGACGCCGATGCGGAAGCCGAGCACTCTGCCAGCCCCGAAAACATCAGTCAGCGCGCCATTGCCGTGGACAGCACGCGCCGCACCCAATTGCTGCGCCAGCTCGTCAAAGATGGCGAAGACCGGCCCGAGTGGGAACGGGCCCTGGTCTTTGTGGCCAAGCGCCACACCGCCGAAATGCTGGCCGACAAGCTCTACAAGGCCGGGATCTTTGCCACTACCTTCCACGGCGATATGAGCCAAGGCGCGCGCAAGGATGTGCTCGACCAATTCAAGGCCAAGCGCTGGCAGTTGCTGATCACCACCGACCTGGCCGCGCGCGGCATCGATATTGCGCAGCTGCCCACCGTCATCAACTACGACCTGCCGCGCTCGCCCGCCGACTATATTCATAGAATTGGCCGCACAGGCCGCGCCGGACATGCGGGTGCAGCTATTACTTTTGTAATGCCTGCTGATACCGCGCACTGGAATCTGATCTGCAAGCGCAACCAGTTAGACATCGCACTGGAACAGGTCGAAGGCTTTGAGCCCACTGAAGAAATGCCGCCCCCGCCGGTGGCACAAGACGGCAATGGCGGCATCAAGGGCCGCCGCCCCAGCAAGAAAGACAAGCTGCGCGCTGCAGCCGCAGCCAGCCAGTCTGGCAACACCCCGACGGCATAAACCTGCTGTTTTCACTTTCTCACTGCGAAACCGAAATACCATCGAGGTCATGCCTCGCCAGAACACCAGTCCCGCAGAGTTTCCTCCCGCCATTCTTTTGCAGATAGAGCAACTGGCGCAGCGCATCGTCACCGAGCGCAAGCAGCGGGGCGAGACACAGGCGCAGTGGGCAACCAGGCTGGGTATTTCTCAGCCCACCATGGCCAGGGTCGAGCGGGGCGACCCGGCGGTCACCATGGCGACCTATATTTCCTGTCTGTGGCAGCTCAACCCCGAGCTGGATCTCACCCGGCTCCTGCCCCATGCGCCTGAGGCGCAGGAATCCGCAAAATCCATAGCAGCAGCCGCTGACAGCAAAAGAGCTAGCGCACAAAAAACCCTCAAACCCAAACCCTTGCCACAGACCAAGGCTGACCTCGACATGGAGCATCAGCAGCAAATCGAGCGCAATTTTGCAGCCGCCAAGGCCGCGCTGGACTTTTTCAAAAGTCCCCTGCTTTAGATCCTCTGCTCTGCCCCTCTGCATCCAGACCTGCAGCGCTTACAAAAAACCCCGGCCATTTCTGGTCGGGGTTTTCTTTTCAGGGAGCCTGTCTCCAGCGTCAGCGCGTCAGTCCCAGGCCCTGCCCCATGGCCAGCAAGGCCGCCACATTGCGCGCGCTGGAGCGTACGTTGTGCTCCGCCTCTGCCAGTGCCTGCGACAGATCACAGATGCTGGTCAGCACACTGGTGATGGCGTCAAGGCCGTGCTCATGCACCACATGGGCATTCGCTCCCAGGCTGCCCGCAATGCCGATCACCGGCTTGCCATGGCGCTTGGCCACCGTGGCCACGCCGTGCGGTGTCTTGCCAAAAATGGTCTGGTGATCGATGCGACCTTCGCCCGTAATGACCAGATCGGCGTCCCGCACCGCCTCATCCAGGCCCACGGCCTTGGCAATGATCTCGCAGCCAGGGCGCAGTTGGCCTTTGAGAAAAGCCATCATGGCCGCCCCCATACCGCCTGCAGCACCTGCACCCGCCACGGCATCCACCTCCAGACCCAGATCGCGCTGAATGATGGCTGCAAAGTGCTTGAGCACGGCATCGAGCTGCTGCACGACTTCAGGCGTGGCTCCCTTTTGCGGGCCAAAGATGGCCGATGCACCGCGCTCGCCGGTCAGCGGGTTGTCCACATCACAGGCCACTTCAATCTGGCATTCGGCCAAGCGCGCATCCAGGCCCGATACATCAATGCGATCGAGCTGCGCCAGCGGTGCGCCGCCCGGAGCCAACTGCAGGCCTTGCGCATCGAGCAGCTTGACGCCCAGCGCCTGCAGCATGCCTGCGCCACCATCATTGGTGGCACTGCCGCCAATGCCCAGAATCAGGTGACGGGCACCGGTATCCAGCGCAGCGGTGATCAACTCGCCCGTGCCGTAGCTGCTGGTCATGCGCGGGTCGCGCTGGGTGGGCGGCACCAGCGCCAGACCGCTGGCCGCAGCCATTTCGATCATGGCGGTCTGGCCATTGCCGGTCAGGCCATAAAAGCCTGTGATGCGCTGGCCCAGCGGGTCGGTCACCTCCACTTCGATGCGGCGGCCCTGTGTGGCCTCGACCATGGCCTGCACCGTGCCTTCGCCGCCATCGGCCATGGGCACTTTGACGTATTGGGTGTTGGGAAAGATTTCCTTGAAGCCCAGCTCGATCTGCGTGGCCACTTCCAGCGCGGACAGGCTTTCCTTGTAGGAGTCAGGGGCAATGACGATTTTCATGAATTCGGCTTTCGCAAACGGCTGCGGCTTCGAGCAATTCGCTGTACCCATCTGCATTGCGCAACAGGAGAAGCAAGGCTCGAAGCCGCAGGCCATGCACCACACGCGACGTGCGTGCAGCGCAAAGAAACGCTGGCAGGCTTACAGCATGAAGGCGCTGGCCAGCCAGATGCAGGCAAAGGTCACCACACCCATCACCATGGTGGACGAGGAGAACACGCGCAGCGATTGCTGCATTTCGATGTTGGAGAACTTGGTCACCACCCAGAAGTAGGAGTCATTGGCGTGCGATGCCACCATCGAGCCCGCGCCAATGGCCAGCACGGCAAACATGCGGCCCATTTCCGAATCCAGGCCAAACGTGGCCATGCTGGGGGCAATGATGGCAGAGCTGGTCAGCGCGGCCACGGTGGAAGAGCCCTGAGCAGTCTTGAGCAGTGCCGCAATGATGAAGGGCACCAGCAGACCCACGGAAGCGCCGCCCAACACCTGGCCCAGCGCGTTGCCCACGCCGGTTTCCTTGATCACGGCACCAAACATGCCGCCCGCAGCGGTGATGATCAGGATGGGGCCCGCCTTGACGATGGCTTCTTCCAGCACGTTGGTGAAGTCACCCTTTTTGCCGCCATGCTGCATCAGCAGCCAGATGCCGCACAGCATGCCTACCAACAGAGCCATCACGGGGTTGCCCAGGAAGTGGAAGAAGGTGGCAACACCGTCCTTCATGCCCAGCGTGGTCAGCAGCGTCGAGATCGAAATCAGCACCAGGGGCAGCACCACGGGCAGCAGCGCATGGCTGAATTGGGGCAGATCGCGCTGCGCCAGTTCATTAGCGCCCTCTTCCATCACGGCAGGGGCGTAGTTCTGGCCCTTGTCCATCAGACCGGCCCAGTAGTAGGAAGCCAGCAGACCGGGGATGGCAAACACGATGGATGCCAGCACCAGCATGCCCAGATTGGCGTTCAGCGTAGTGGCTGCGGCCAGCGCGCCAGGGTGGGTTGGCACCAGGCAGTGCACCACAAACAGCGAAGAGCCCATGATGGCGGCGATCAGCGGCATCGAGGTCTTGGAGTTGGCACTGACGCTGCGCGCGATGCCGCTCAGAATGATGTAGCCGGTGTCGCAGAAGATGGTCAGGCCGGGGATAAAGCCCGTCCAGGCCATGGCGGCCTTGGCATTGCCCTTGCCGGCCAGCTTCAGGATGTGGGTGGCAATGCTCAGGGCACCACCGCTTTTTTGCATGCACACCGCAATCGCAGCGCCGAAGATGATGATGAAGGAGATGCCGCCCAGCGTGTTGCCAAAGCTGCTCTTGAGCGTATCAATCACCTTGCCCAGCGGCATGCCCGAGCCCAGCGCCAGCGCGAGGGAGACGGCAAACAGCGATCCGAAGACGCTGAACTTCACCTTGGACGTGAGGAAGATGATGGCCACAATGCTGAGGACCACCAGAATGGATGAAATAGCAATACTGCTCATGATTTGGGTTCGCTGATTGGTTGCCAGTGCGCAGCTGTGTGGCCTGAGCAAATTGCGGCGCTGGTTCTCAGCACCTGTTTACCGATCTGTGGCTGGCCACTGTAGTCGCCTTGCCCACCTTGGAGTCGGGCGAATTATAGGTTTGCAAGTAGCTGTAACTAGGTTACCAACCGATTAGCCCAGCAGGTAGCAAAGGCTGGCGACTCTTTCTTGCACAGCATCTGAACAAAGAGTAAGCAGGTACTCAATGCCTGTGCTCCAAGTCCGCGCAGGCCCTGTCACCAGGCCCGACGTCAATCCCCAAAGCGCTCGCGATACACCACGGGCGTGATGCCCAGGCGCCGCACAAACAGATGGCGCAGCGCCTGCTCAGAGCCCAGACCCACCTTGGCTGCCACGGTCTTGAGTGGCAGATTGCCCAGGTTTTCGAGCAATTGCTTGGCGCGCTCCAGCCTGGCGTTTTCGATAAAGGTGCTGGGGCTGCAACCGGTCTCCTGCAAAAAGACGCGGCGAAAGTTGCGCTCGCTCATTGCCGCCTGCGCTGCCAGCTGGGCCAGCGGCATGGGCTGGTCCAGATGCTCTAGCACCCATTGCTGGGCCGCCTGCACACCGCCGTGCTGTGTAGCCTGCGCGGCCAGCGAGACGCTGAACTGCGACTGTCCGCCGGGGCGCTTGAGATACATGACCAGATCGCGTGCCACATCCAGCGCCAGCGCGTGGCCAAAGTCCTGCTCCACCACGGCCAGCGCCAGGTCGATGCCAGCGGTCACTCCGGCGGAAGTCCAGTAACTGCCGTCACGCACATAGATGGCATCGGCATCCACCGCAATACTAGGAAAGCGCTGGGCCAGCAGGCCTGCCACGCTCCAGTGCGTGGCGGCACGCCGGCCTTGCAGCACACCGGCAGCGGCCAGAAAAAAGCTGCCGCTGCACAGCGCAATCATCCGGCCTACCTGTGGCGCCACGCGGGCCACCCAGTCCACCAGCTCGCCCGATGCGGCCAGCACCTGCTCGATGTGGCGCGAGCCCACCAGCAGCACGGTGCAGCCCGTGCCGTCAGCCTCGACCTGCGCCAGCGTGTGTGTGGCCTGCAAGCCCATCAGCGTGTCTGACTGCACCGGCCCGGCCTGTGCTGCCACCACGCGCACCGCATAGCCATCGGGCAGGCCCTTCTGGCGCAGGTGGACATTGGCATAGTCAAACACCGACATGGGGCCTATGGCCTCCAGCGCTTTAAAGCCGGGGTAGACAACCAGATCAACGCGATGGGCGCCAGCGTGGCGATGTTCCATATCAAAAAGAGAGCTAGAGACGCAGATGAATATTGCGCTGCAGGCCATTTTCACTCAAAGATCTGCAGCAGATGGCTCCGACTATACGCAGACCGTGCCTCTCACCGCCCCTGGCGACAAGGCAACCATCGCTACAGTTGGGGAATCCCGATCTGCAACGCGAGTAAAGATTCATGATTCCTGGTCCGTTATTTTCCTGGCCCCAGCTTTTGCTGCTGCTGTCGCCATTTCTGGCCCTGTTGCTGGGCGTGGGCCTGCTGACCTATGGCGCGCTTTGGCGCTCCAACAATCACCATCTACCCAAAGCACAACGCCGACGCTTTTGGCGCGCCAGCACCATCACGGTGGCACTGCTGGTGGCGGCCGGTGGCATCTGGGGCTTGTTTTTGCTGTACAAGACCTATGAGTTCGACCGCCAATTCACGCTGGAGACCCACTACCGCCAAAGCCGCCAGCAGTTTGTGCTGCCGCAGGATTTTCAATATGGCGAGCTGCTGATCCCCAAGGGCAGCCTGATCAACAGCTACAACGCTTTTGACAATGGCGAGCCCCAGCGTCCGCTGCGCATGAACCGGCTGGATGCCGTGCGCTTTGCCCACCCCGTGCAGGTTGCGGGCGTGTGGGCCAGTGCAATGGAAGGGCATGAACTGGAGCTGGACCGCGACCAGCGCATCAGCCCGGTGTTTCATTTCGACAGAAATGTGAATGGTGACTATGGTGCCTGGGTGCGTGACCCATCCCAACCGTACCTTGACTGCAAAAAAGGCCAGCTGGCGCGGTTTAACGTGCCGCTGATCGAATACGACATTCAGGCCGAGTTTGGCAAGCCCGCGCCCGATGGCCCGGATGCGCGCTTCAAGCCCAGCCAGTGGGCGGTGGTGGAGTGCAACAATCACGGCCCCATCGAGGTCAAGCCAGCCTATACCGAAAAAGGCCCGGCCAATGCGCAGGCTCAGGTCTGGGGGCCGCTGCTGCCCAGCAGCAAAGACTGAGAGCGGCTCTGAACACCTTGATCTGCGGCCAACGAACCCGCCCCTGCGGCCATCCCCATCCGTAGGCCGCGCTACATGCTCTAAAGTCGAGCTTTCGCAAAGCGACGCACAGCCATGTGCCTCGCCTTCCCCGCCTTCCCCGCCTTCCCCGCCTTCCCCGCCTTCCATAGAAAGACCATCATGAAATCACGCGCCGCCGTAGCCTTCAAAGCCGGAGAACCTCTGCAAATCGTCGAAATCGACGTGGCCCCCCCCAAGGCTGGCGAAGTGCTGGTCAAGATCACCCACACCGGCGTGTGCCACACCGACGCCTTCACCCTGAGCGGTGACGACCCCGAAGGCATCTTCCCCGCCGTGCTGGGCCACGAAGGCGCTGGCATTGTGGTGGAAGTGGGCGAAGGCGTGACCAGCGTCAAGCCCGGCGACCATGTGATTCCGCTGTACACCGCCGAATGCGGCGAGTGCCTGTTCTGCAAGAGCGGCAAGACCAATCTGTGCACCGCCGTGCGCGCCACCCAGGGCAAGGGCGTGATGCCCGACGGCACCACCCGCTTCAGCTACAACGGCGAGCCCATCTATCACTACATGGGCTGCTCCACCTTCTCGGAATACACCGTGGTGGCCGCCGTGTCGCTGGCCAAGGTCAACCCCGATGCCAACCCCGAGCAGGTGTGCCTGCTGGGCTGCGGCGTGACCACCGGCCTGGGTGCCGTGTGGAACACTGCCAAGGTGCAGGAAGGCGACACCGTGGCCGTGTTCGGCCTGGGCGGTATCGGTCTGGCCGTGGTGCAAGGCGCGCAAATGGCCAAGGCGGGCCGCATCATCGCCATCGACACCAACCCCGAAAAGTTTGCACTGGCCAAGACCTTTGGCGCCACCGATTGCGTGAACCCCAAGGACTTTGACAAGCCTATCCAGCAGGTCATCGTGGAGATGACAGGCTGGGCGTGGACCACTAGCTTCGAGTGCATCGGCAACACCAATGTGATGCGCGCCGCGCTTGGAATGCGCCCACCGCGGCTGGGGCCAGTCGGTCATCATCGGCGTGGCAGGCAGCGGCCAGGAAATCTCCACCCGCCCCTTCCAGCTGGTCACCGGCCGCAAGTGGATGGGCACGGCCTTCGGCGGCGTCAAGGGCCGCAGCCAGCTGCCCGGTATGGTGGAAGACGCCATGGCAGGCAAGATTCAGCTGGAACCTTTTGTGACCCACACCATGGGTCTGGCCAAGATCAACGAAGCGTTTGATCTGATGCACGAAGGCAAGTCGATCCGCTCGGTAGTGAGCTACGCTGACGCTTCGTAACCCCCTGAGGCGCTTTGCGCCTTCCCCCTTTCTCTACGCGCTGCGCGCTATGGGAGGGGGACTACAGCCTCGCTGCGCGGCGGCGGCTTGCTCGCTGTCTCTTTGTTGGATTGCGCCAGTTGTTCATGTCTTGCCCAGCGCTTTCAATTTCAGAGCTGCTTGCGCAGGCTGTAATTGGTTTTTAGATATAAAACAGCTGCAAACGCTTTGAAAGCAAGCGCTGGCAGCTTTTCTTTTAGGAGTAGTCGCCATGGAACTCAAGAATGCCCACGCCTGCTTTGGCGGTGCCCAGCGCTATTACGAGCACCATAGCTCCGAGATTGGCTTGGCCATGAAGTTCTCGGTCTACCTGCCGCCCAAGGCTGTAATGGGAGAGAAGGTGCCCGCCCTGCTGTATCTGGCGGGCCTGACCTGCACCGAAGAAACCTTTATGACCAAGGCCGGTGCCCAGCGCCTGGCCTCCGAGCTTAACGTCGCTCTGATCTGCCCGGACACCAGCCCGCGTGGCGCAGGTCTGGCCGGTGAGTCAGACGCCTGGGATTTTGGCGTAGGCGCAGGCTTTTACCTCGACGCCACGACCAAGCCCTGGGCTTTGCACTGGCGCATGGAAAGCTACATCCTGAACGACCTGCTGCCGCTGATCGAGAAAAAGCTGCCAGTGGACATAAAGCGTCTGGGCATCTTCGGCCACAGCATGGGCGGCCACGGCGCGCTGACGCTGGCACTGCGCCACCCCGGCGTGTTCAAGTCAGTCTCGGCTTTTGCGCCGATTGCCAATCCGGTCAACTGCCCCTGGGGTCACAAGGCTTTCAGCGGCTATCTGGGTGAAGAAAAAGCCGAGTGGGCGAAGCATGACGCCAGCGAGTTGATGAGCGCGCAATCTGCTGCACCCTACCCAGCAGGCATCCTGATCGACCAGGGCCTGGCCGATAAATTCCTGATCGAAAAGCAATTACTGCCCGACGCCTTTGAGGCCGCCTGCGCCAAGGTAGGTCAGCCGCTGACGCTGCGCCGTCAGGCGGGCTACGACCACGGCTACTACTTCATCCAGAGCTTTATCGACGACCATCTGCGCCACCATGCGCAGCAGTTGGGCGCCTGAGTCTGGCACCTGATCTGCCAAACTCATCGGGGCACCTTAGGGTGCCCTTTTTGAGAGCTCCCCCTTGATACGCCGTTGCTCTTAATACCTCTTTGACAATGCCAACGGCAAAGCGATCTCAACGACAAACTCAGAGACGATCGCGGCCCACAGTTCGCGGGCTGTCCATGAACACTCGTCGGCTACCCTGCTGCGCCTTGGCTGCGTACAAGGCTTGATCAGCACGGCGCATGATGTCCTCCAGACTGGTGTCTTCTGCCTTGAAGTGCGCAGCCCCCAGACTGAGCGCAGGGGCCAGTCCCTGCGTGGCGTATTGCTTAAGTGCCTGCCCGCCCGCCTCCAGCAGACGGCGCATCAAATCCGTGAGGTAGGCGATGCTGCGCTCCCGGCACAGAATGGCGAACTCGTCACCCCCCAGGCGGCACAGCACATCTTCAGTGCCCGCCACGGTCTGCATGGCACGAGCCAGATCACGCAAGGCCTGATCTCCGGCCGGGTGCCCCAGCCCGTCGTTAATGGCCTTGAAGCGATCCACATCAAAGCTCATGAGACAGGCACTGCGCCCACGCTGCAGATAGGCATCGTAGGCACGAGCCAGCTCCAGCATGAAGCCACGGCGGTTATTCAAGCCCGTCAGTTCATCACTCAGGGCCTGCTCCTGTAGCTTCTGCTGCATCTGCTTGCTGGCCGTGATGTTGCTGGCCACCCAGACCACCGCAGGCTCCCCATCAAAGCGCTCGGCCAGTGCGCTGATACGCCCCTCAAACCAGATGGGCTCTGCCGGCCCCTCATGGGGAATGCCCAGCACATCGTGCACGCTGAGCGGGTACTCCACCACCAGCATCTGCCGACTGTCCAGCGCACGCCTAATCTGGTCCACAAACCATTGCGCCTTGGCTGGTGCCAGCACATCCCTGATGCACTTTCCCACCAGCGAGGTCCCGTCGTGGTAGTAGCGTTTGTCCTTGCCACCCAGAACCGCTGCATAGCGCCCGCTGGCAGTCAGTATGAAAGCCGGATCAGGAAGACTTTCACAAATGGCCTGGTACTGACTTGCGGAAAAGAGCGTGGCGTCGGACATGTGAGAGAAGTCGAGTGCAAGCAACGGCAGGCTGACAGCCCTGCCCAAGGAGCCGCATGAGATTAAAGCGGCGAGGCAGAGCAAATGTTACAAAAGTACTCAATTTCTACAATTCTTTTTTGCACTTGTCCTGCCGCAGCGCACGCCTGCGCCCGGATTGCCTAAAAGGCCCCAAAAGGAATTCATGAAAGCCTTCTCCCGTACTTCTTTGGCACTGGCTGCCTTCTGCACCGCTGGTGCAGCCCTAGCACAGAGCAATGCTTCACTCTACGGCCTCATCGACGTTTCGGTCGAGCATCAAAAACACGGCAGTGCCAAGGCCTCTGGCCTGGCCAGCAATGGCTCATTCATAGGTCTGCGCGGACAAGAAGATCTGGGCGGCGGCCTCAAGGCCGGCTTTGTACTGGAGTCCCTCATCAATGCTGACAGCGGCAGCGGCGCAGACCAATACGGCTCGGATGACAGCCTCAGCTTCAAGCGCCGCAGCGAGGTCAACCTCACAGGCTCTTTCGGCACAGTGCGCCTGGGTACCTTCAAACGGGCCTCGTATGAAGCCACAGCACAAGCAATTAGCTGGCACAACGACAACGCGGGCTCTACCGCAGATCGCTTCGCCAGTGCCAACTCGCACTCCAATGTACTGGCCTACCGCACTCCCGATCTAGGTGGCCTGAGCGCCGAGTTGCAATACCGCTTTGGAGAAAAAAGAGTCTGGGTTGACGATATTCAGTACCGCGATGGAATGGACCTGGGGCTGCGCTATGACCGAGGCCCCTGGGGTCTGGGTCTGGGCTATACCCAAAACAAGCTCAAAGGGGATGTGTACGGAGACACCATCAAAGACAAGACCTATTCCCTGCGTGCCAGCTATGACAACGGCGTCTGGGCGCTGGGTGCCTACTACCTACGGGACGAAAGCCGCGACAATTGGCCTGGGATTGAGCGCACCCACAGCCACAGAAACACACTGCGTATTGCAGGTAAATATGTCTCGGGAGCTTCAGAGTTTCACGCCAGCGTGGGTCACAGCAGAGGTTCCTACACCATCGAAGCCACAGACGGCCGCCTGCCCGCCACCGAGCATGCAAAATTCAGCAGTACCCAGTGGCTTCTGGCTTACCACTACAACCTGAGCCGCCGCACCAAGGTTTATGCCTTCTACGGCCACGATAACAATGGCCCCGCCATGCAAAGCTTTCCCGCTCTCTGGAATGGCCAAAGCGGCAGCTTCCGCACCTTGGGCATGGGCGTGCGGCATCTGTTCTAAGCGGCAAGTCCAGCTCCGCCCGTTAAGGCCACTTGCACCTCATTCACTGAGCCTCACCTGCAGACAAGCCGCCCAAAGGCGGCTTGCTGGTGCGATGGAATGCAGGCACTTCCAGCCTGCCACTTTCTTAATCCCGGCTCGTGCTGCGTTGTTGCAAGCGCTCATATTCGCGCTGAGTCTGCACATAGAGCTGCTCCACCTTCTCGCGCGCCCAGGGCGTCTTGCGCAAGAACTTCAGACTCGATGAAATGCTTGGGTCTGAATTAAAGCAGCGCACCGGAATCCTGCGCCCCAGCTCGCGCCAGCCGTAGTAATCCACCAGGTCGGTGAGAATGCGCTCCAGCGTCAGCCCATGCAAAGGGTTGCGCGGTTGTTCTTGAGAAGTCATGACCGGATTGTCCCGGATTCACCGGGCATCTGCTGGCAAAAACCAACCGCTCCCCCACACAGATCCCTGAGTTCGCCCCTCGAACAAAGCCATCGCTATCGCTTAGGTGGCTCTTGGCTGCGAGACTTCATACACCTGCAAATTGCGCTCGCCAATGCCCAGCTCCGGCCAGGCTGAGCGCCACGCCTGAATGTGGGCCGAAGCGAAATGGGCATCCAGCGCTGCCTGACTCGACCAGCGCTCTTTGACGTGAATCAGTCCCGGCACGAGCACATCTTCGGCATAGCCATATTCAAGGCAGCCCTCTTCTGCGCGAGACGCTTGCACCATGGCCTGCATCGCCGGTATTGCGCGCTCAATATTCTCTGCAGGCAAACGAACGGTTCCAACAATCAGCAGCATTTTTACCTCCCGGAGACAATGAATATCCTAGCGAGAGGCCTTTATACCGACGAAAGCTGAACAAAAAAGGGAGAGCATCGCCCTCCCGAAATGCCTTCCAGGCATGAATGGATTGCGCAATGCCTCAGACGCTCTGAGCAAGCATGAAGGATTCAAAGTACGCTCTCAGCGCAGCATGCGCATTCAAAGGCAGAACCTGGGCCACATACTGGTCGGGCCGCACCACCACCAAAGCGCCCTGCTGGCGGTCGATGCCGCGCAACTCGAAGATGTCCTGGCCGGCATTCTTCAGATCGGGGCTGAACACCTTTTCATAGTCGATCATTCCCAGCTGGCCCTTGGGGGGCAGCAGCAAGGCAGGCAATGTCTCCAGCGCCACCTCGGTATAGGCCTGCGGGAAGATGGCCCGCAGATCAAAGATGCTGTCGATGTCCTGGCCGGCAGTCGTAAAACGGCGCAGCGGCGATGCGGCATCACTCTCCAGAAAGCGGCACAGCGCCAGCAGGCCGGACTCGGGCTGGGCCAGGTCGTTCTGCCCTGCAAACGCATACAGGCGCCAGCGGCCATCGGCCTTGCCGCAGTGGCCCAGCTGCACGGGCTTGGCGTCGGAGACGCGCACCACCGGTGCGGAATGGAAACGCATGCCCACAGTGAAGCCGCTGGCCAGTGCCTGATGCGTGGCCTGCCCCGTCAGCAGCGAGGGGGCATAATGCGTGCCGACACCGGCCGTGAAGCGGCCATGCTGTTCGAAGTACTTCTGAAACTCCTTGGGATCCACTCCGCCCTGACCGCCTTCCTTGGCCGGGTCGCTGAACATCTTGGCCCATTCGCGGTCAAAGTCGATCAGCTGCTGCGCCACCACCTGACGCTCGGAAGAATAGGTGTGCAGCAGCTCGGGCGCACATTGCTTGCGCAGCACGGCGGCCAGCTTCCAGCCCAGGTTGAAGGTATCTTGCATGGAGAAATTCATGCCCTGGCCGGCCTTGGGGCTATGAGTGTGGCAGGCATCGCCGGCGATGAAGACGCGCGGCAGGGGAGAGTCCGGCGTGGCCACGGCATCGGCCACATCGTCATATTTGGCGCAGATGCGCTGGCCGATCTCGTACACCGACCACCAGGGCACATTCTTGACGTCAAGCTTGTAGGGATGGAGCACGCGCTGCGCGGTTGCAATCAACTGCTCGACCGTGATCTTGCGGCTGGCGACACGTTCATCGGCATCGAGCTTGTCCATCTCCACATAAAAGCGCACCAGATGACCGCCCTCGCGCGGGATGATGAGCACATTGCCCTGCTCGGACTGAATGGCCACCTTGTAGCGCACATCGGGGAAATCCGTCACGGCCAGCACATCCATCACACCCCAGGCCTGGTTGGCCGAATCGCCAACCAGCTGGCGGCCGATGGCCCGGCGCACATTGCTGCGCGCGCCGTCGCAGCCCACCACATAGCGGGCCTGCACGGTTTCGATCTGACCGGCATGGGCGGCGTCGCAGCGCTCCAGCGTCACGGTGACTGGATAGTCCGCTGCGCCGTGGTCGACCTTCACATCGAGCACGCGGCGGGCGTAGTGCGGCTGCAGGCGGCTGGGCGAATTGCGCATACGCTCCAGATAGTGGTCATGCACGCGCGCCTGGTTCAGGATGACATGAGGAAACTCGGACAGACCATCTTCCGTGTCCTGCACGCGGCCATGGCGGGCGATCCGACCGGGCTGGCCAGGGTCGGGCTTCCAGAACGTCACATCATTGATCCAGCAAGCCTCTTTGAGAATCGAATCGGCAAACTCGAAGGCCTCGAACATTTCCATGGTGCGGCAGGCAATGCCGTCGGCCTGACCCAGCTCCATCGCACCTTCCTTTTGCTCCACGATGCAGGTACGGATATCCGGAAACGCAGCCAGCTGTGCAGCCAGCGTCAGGCCGGCGGGACCACAACCCACGATCAGCACATCGGCCTGCGAGGGCACGGCCTCGGTATGGGCAAGGGCCAGCGGCGAGGCCGGAGCGATCAAGGGGTTGCCGGGACGAAAACCGTTCAAATGAAACTGCATGGAGGGGCCTCAAACTTCTCAAGAGCACAGGGATCAAAATCTGCACAATTAATATGCTCACATATAGTATGTATACATACCGAATGCATGCATCGTATTATTCAGGCCTCAAAATGCCAAGAGCCTCCTAGGGAAAACCATGGTTAAAAAACTTCTGCCAGAAGCAGCCGCGAAGAGCACCAACAGCGTCACTTCCATCCCGCGCCTGGAGGTGGAAACCTTTCCCGGCCACGGCATACGCCGCCTGCAGCAAGTAGCTGTAGCGGTATTCAGCCAGGCCACCGAGGCCTGGGGCGTAACGCCGCTGCAATTTGCCGTGCTGCAAAAGCTGGTGCACCTGCCGGGCATAGACCAGCGCACTCTGAGCATGGAAGTGGGCTTTGACAAATCCACCATCGGCGGCGTGATCGACCGCCTGGAAGCTCGCGGCCTGCTGCAGCGCCAGCACACGGTCAAGGACCGCCGCGTGCGCCTGCTGTCCGTCACCGCCGAGGGGCTGGCCTTGCTGGAAGCGGCCGGCCCCTCCGTGCTACAAGCACAGCAGCAGATGCTCGATCCGCTTGACGATGCCGAGCGCGAAGTCTTCACCCGAATGATGCGCAAGGTGATTGATCACCATGAGCAAGTCGCTCCTTCAGACGCATCAAGTCCATTGCAAGAAGGCTGATCACCCAGGCAAAATGCCCCAGCACAAACGGCTGAGGAATCGCTATTGAAAGCAGAGCTTTCAGCGCAATCTGGACAAGCCTTTGGGGCTGTTAGAACGGATTTTTTCCGGCTCGCATTTCAGCGGCAATCTGCGCCAAAATCGCAGGCAGATCGGCCACGCTGCGCACCACATAGTGGGCACCTGCCTTTTTGAGCTTGGCCTCGGCCACGACGACACGAGCATCGACCTCTTCCTTAGAGGCCTTGGCAAACTCTTGCACGCTATAGCCGACCTCGTTGCCCGACAGGCTCAGGCCCACGGTCCACATGCCGGCACGCAGACCTTCTTCAATGCCCGGCACGGTGTCATCCACCTTCACGCAGGCACGCACATCGCCAATGCCCAGCGCCAGCACATTGGCCAGTGCCATGTAAGGGCCCGGGCGACCACCGGCTTCCAGCTCATCACCTGCCACTACATAGTCGGGTTTGAGACCGGCGGCCTCGGCCTGCGGCAGCAGCTGCTTGAGAACTTCTCGTGGATAGCCAGAGCAGGAGCCGACTTTCAGGCCATTGGCACGCAGCCATTGCAGCGTCTGTACCGCACCTGCGATAGGGGCAGAAAACTCCCCCACCTTGGCAATCTGCATGGGCATGAAGCGGGCGTAGATGGCATCCACATCTTCAGTGTCCGGCGTACGGCCAAACGCTGCCTGCCACTGCGCTGCAATGCTCTCGTCCTGCAACAGTTGGTGGATATGATCCCACTTGGACAAGCCCATGGGACCGCGCGCCTGCGCCAGCGTAATGGTGATGCCAAAGCTGGCAAAGGCCTCGACAAAAATCTGCGTGGGTGCGAGGGAGCCAAAGTCCACCAGCGTGCCGGCCCAGTCGAAGATGACGGCCTGCAGCGGTGACAGATCTGCGGAACTGGCGAGCCCAGCAGCGCTGGAGACGGTGGACAGCTCTTGTGTTTCAGTGTTGGCGTTGAAGCTCATGGCGTAAGAATGAATCAGGGTTGAAGCAGATAACAGATGTCTTCCCCTGACTGCTGGCAAAACATGGCCGTCAGAAAGGAGAGAGCCATCGCGAGGATGTGTGGGCTCAAAAAGTGCGGATGAAGTTGCGGCCACGCGGGCCGCTGGCAGCCTTGTGCACCATGGCCTGCCAGTCATCAGGCATCACGCCGTAATGCGCAGGGTCGGTGGCTACGCCCAGTTGCAGCAAAAAGGCTTGCAGGCGCTGCACGGCCACAGCGGGCGTCATGGCATCAAAGATGGAAAGCAGTGCCGCATCGACTTGCGGATCTGCGCCCAGCGCCATCTCCAGCACCAGCGGCAGACTGAAGGAGCAGGCAATGCCATGGGGCACGCCGTGTTGCAGCGTGATGTCATAGGACAGGGAGTGCGCCAGTGCGGTCTTGGTGTTGGAGAACGCCAGACCCGCCAGCAAGGCAGCCTGAGCCATGTCGGCACGCAGCTGCAAATTGGACAGGTCCTGCATCAGCACCGGCAGCGTGGCCATGGTGCGGCGCGCGGCCTGTACGGCCAGGCTCATGGAAACCGGATTGCGATTCTTATTCCAGATCGACTCCAGCGCATGCGACAGCGCATCCAGCCCCGAAGTCAAGGTAGCGCCTGCAGGCAGGCTGGCCATGAGCTCGGCATCAATGATGGCGGCCTCGGGCCAGGTGCAGTGCTGGTGCAGCGAATACTTCTGGCCGGCTGCCTGGTCCCAGATCGTGGCCCAGGGCGTGACCTCGCTGCCGGTGCCTGCTGTGGTGGGAATGGCGATCAAGGCCTTGTGCCCTTCCTGCCCCAGCTGGCCGCTTTGCTTGAGCACTGCCAGCAGGTCGGCAAACTTGCCGCCGGGCGTGTGGCAGATCAAGGCCTTGGCCGAGTCGATGGCGCTGCCGCCTCCCAGCGCCACGATCACGGGCACCTCGGCATGGTCGCGCTGCACCTGTTCATACAGCGGGGCCAGCCATTGCACATCAGGGTTGGGCGCAATGTTGTCGATCACGCCGCGCAATTGCGCGCCGAGTATTCCACGCACATGCTGCACAAGACCTAGGCTTTCGGCCTCGGGAAATGTGACCAGCAGGCAGTTGCGGCCAGCCAGCAGCGCAGGCAACTGGTTCAAGCTGCCATTGCCTGCCGTGATGTGCACGAGGTTGTGATAGTTCCACACAGGAAGAGCTTTCAAAGAAAATTTGAACGAAATTGGTCTCAAACGCTTATCCATAAAGCGCTTTAAGCTCATATTTCAGGAGTTACCAAGAGGCTGAAGAAAACATCCAGCCTTGAAGATCAGTGGCGCGCTCCTTGCTGAATGCGGCTGCGCAGCCAGTTGGATGCCATGTCTGCCGCGATCACCATCACCGTGATGACGATGATGCAGGTGGCCGTTTCCTGGTAGCGAAACAGCTTGAGGCTGGACACCAGCTCAAAGCCCAGACCGCCCGCCCCCACCATGCCCAGCACGGTGGCCGAACGCAGATTGACCTCGAAGCGGTAGAGCACCACGGCAATCCAGGCCGTGATGACCTGCGGCACCACGCCAAAGGCAATGATCTGCAACTGGCTGGCACCGGCGCTGCGCAAGGCCTGCAGCGGGCCATCGTCGATCTCCTCGATCGCCTCGGCAAAGAACTTGGCCAGCATGCCCATGCCGTGCAAAGCCAGGGCCAGCACGCCGGGGAAAGGGCCAAGCCCCACGGCCGAGACAAAGACCAGCGCCAGAATCAGCTCGTTGATGCTGCGCACCACATTCAAAAACTGGCGCGTAATGCGGCGCAGCCAGTTCCAGCCATGCAGATTGCTGGCCGCAATGAACGACAGTGGCAGCGCCAGAATCACGCTGAGCAAAGTGCCCCAGATGGCGATCTGAATCGTCTCCAGCGCCGGTGCCCACAAGCGCGGCAGGATGTCCCAATCCGGCGGTACAGAGCGCGAAAGAAAATCGCCAATCTGCGGCATGCCGCCCGCCAGCTCGCTCCAGCTCATCTGCGCACCGCCTGCACTCCAGTGCAATACCCAGCCGATAGCCAGGGCGAGCGCGGCATAGCCCAGCCAGCCGCCCGTGCCTTGCGGACGTGAGACCATCCACTGCCAGCGGTCTGGCTGCTTCAAGGTGTTGCTGCTCATTGCAGACCTCCTGCCGTGGCCACCACCGGCATGCCCGTGGGCAGCCATGCCCCGGGTGCCGTCAGCACTGCGTCTTTCTCCACGGCAATCTGCGGCTGCGTGTCGGTGTTGTAGATGGCATTGAGTGCAGCCTCATCCAGCGCATCCGGCGTACCGTCAAACACCATGCGGCCCTGCGACAGCCCCACCACACGGTCTGAAAATTCACGGGCGTAATCGACCTGGTGCAGATTGCAGACCACGGCAATGCCCAGCTCGCGCGTGGCCTCGCGCAGATACTGCAGCACGCTGCGCGCGGTCTTGGGGTCGAGACTGGCAACCGGCTCATCGGCCAGGATCACCTGGGGCTGTTGGGCCAATGCGCGGGCAATGCCTACGCGCTGCATCTGCCCGCCAGACAGCGCCTCGGTACGCTCATCGGCCTTGTGGGCCAGGCCCACGCGCTGCAGGCATTCATCCGCCAGCGCAATATCGCTTTGCTTGAACAGTTGCAGCACCGAGGCCAACGTGCCCACCTGACCCAGACGGCCCGTCAGCACGTTCTTGCGTACCGACAGGCGCTGCACCAGGTTGTGGTGCTGGAAGACCATGGCCACATGGCGGGCCAGTTCACGGCGGGAGTGCTTTTGCATCAGGTCGATGCCGCCCACCTGCAGCGTGCCGCTGTCAGGCTGGTTCAGCCCGTTCATGCAGCGCAGCAGCGTGGACTTGCCCGCACCCGACAACCCCAGCATGACCACGAACTCCCCGGCTTTCACATCCATGTCTATGCCATGCAGCACATGATTGCTGCCATAGCTTTTACGCAGATTGCGGATGCTGATCATTTCATCTTCCCCAGATCCAGATTCAGCGCCTTGGCGGTCTGGCGCACCACGTCATAGGCCTGATCGTTGGTGGGCGCAAAGCCATTGAGCTCGCCACGGTCCCCCCAGGGCAGTCCCTTGATCTCAGCCAGCGCGGCAGCTACTTTTTTCTTGGTGGCTTCATCCAGATTCTTGCGCCAGGCCATGGGCGACTCGGGGATGTCCTTGGAGCGCCAAATGATCTGAAAATCTTCGGCCTTGACATGGCCCTTGGCCACGGCGGTCTGGAAGATGGGGTCGGCAACAGCCGCTGCATCCACCTTGCCATTGGCCACGGCCATGATGCTGGCGTCATGCGAACCCGAGAAGATCACGCGGGAGAAGTACTTGTCGGTATCAATGCCGTCGCCCTTGAGGCCGGCCTTGGGAAACAGATGGCCCGATGCCGAGCTGGAATCAACAAAGGCAAAAGTCTTGCCCTTGAGCTGAGGCACGGTGCTCAGCCCCTTGTCCTTTTTGCTGATGATGATGCTGTTGTAAGCGCTGCGGCCCGACTTCTTGGCCACGGGAATCGCAAAGGCTTCGGCATTCGCCAGCTGGCTGGCCAGCACATACGAGAAGGGACCGAAGTAAGCCACATCGATCTTGCCCGAGCGCATGGCTTCGATCACACCGTTGTAATCGTTGGCCACAAAAGGCTTGACCTTCATGCCGGTCTTCTCGGCCAGTTGCTCCATTACCTGCTGGCTGGCCCGCATCATGGCCTGCGCATCTTCGGAAGGGATCAGGCCCACACGCAGCTCCGTGGGCTGCTGCGCCAGTGCACCAGAAGTGACGGTCAGCGCCAGGCTGGTGGCAGCGGCTTTCAGCCAGGTTTTTCGGCTCATTGTCATGGAGTTCATCCTTTGCATCTCTGTCATTCGCAACACGTTCTGTGCTGTGTTGATGTGAATGCTAGGGACGACATATGACTGTCATGTGAAGGTTTCAGAATCAGTTTTGACAGCTTCCATAGATCAAACCTTGAGATGACATTTGCATGAGCACCGCCCGCTACCGAGCCTTTATCGCCGTGGCCCAGCAAGGCAGCCTGAGCGCTGCAGCACGCTCGCTGGGCCTGAGCCAGCCCACGGTCTCAAGCCAGATCGCCACACTGGAGCGACAAAGCCAGATTGAGCTTTTTCACCGGCAGGGCTATCGCATGACGCTCTCACAAGCGGGCCACAAGCTCATGACGCTCGCGCAAAAGCTCCTGGCTCTGGAAGCAGAAACCGAGTTCTTTCTGCGTGACTCGGGCCAGCTCAACCAGGGTGAGCTCAAGATCGGCGCCGTGGGGCCATTTCACGTGATCGAAATGGTCGCAGCCTACAGCGCATGTCACCCCGGCATGAAACTGTCGATTCGCATGGGCAACTCTCAGCAGGTGCTGCAAGACCTTGAGAACTACACCACCGATGTGGCGGTACTGGCCGGCCTGCATGAACGCCCCGAACTGTTGGTGCGCGAATATGCGCGCCACGCCATCATCTTGTTTGCCCATGTGGACCACCCTCTGTCCCGCCGCGAGCAGGTGAACATTGAAGAGCTGAACGGCCTTCCACTGCTGCTGCGCGAGCAGGGATCCACCACGCGCACAGCCATTGAGAAAGCGCTACAGGCTGCAGGCGTGAAGCCGCGCACCCAGCTGGAAATCGGCAGCCGTGAAGCCATACGCGAGGCGGTGGCTCGCGGCCTGGGCATTGGGGCCGTGTCTGAGGCGGAGTTCATCGCAGACCCGCGCTTCAGAGCTGTGCGCATTGCTGGCGACCCTGCCAGCACCACAACTTATGTCTATTGCATGAAAGAGCGCAGTGAAAGCCTCTTGGCAGGTTCATTCCTCAAGGCTATTGGAGGCAACAGTGTCATCGGCCTCAGCCAGCCGACTCCGGCGCAAAAAAGGCCGAGCTCTGTCGTGACCTCGGCCTTTGGGGGATAGAGAGGTCTGATTCTTCACGAAGGAAAGCACGCAGCCCTCTCCTTCACGCAGACCTCACCTATAAGCGACTAACGCAAAGCCATATTGTTAAGCTTGTCCAGTCGTGCGGGCCAGCTGCCCTGCTCGGCCGACTGCAGCAGAATGCGCGCCCAGGCCATCCAGGCATCCCACTGCACGCGCTTGTCCCAGGCATTGCCCCAGCTGCTAAAGCACTGCAGCGCGCCTTGAGCGGCCAATACGGCTTCAGCGTTGCGGCCTGCCGTGAGGTAGAGCTGGGCCAGCACCATTTGCGGCTCGCCCACCCAGGGATTGAGCGCCACAGCCTGCTCCAGCGTAGCGGTAGCTGCATCCAGGTCGACCAGGGGTTGATCGAGTTGAATCACCGACCAGTACAGCGCCACGGCGGCAGCCTCGCTGCCTGCGCTCAGCAACTGGCTGCATTTGGCAAACACGGGCGGCAGCGGCAACTGCGTCTTGAGCGCAGCATGCTGCAGCGCATGGCCCAGACCGCTGATCTGGCTGAGCATGCGGCTGCTGGGACGCATGGGGCCGGGCCACAGCGATGCGGCCCAATGCACGGTCTGCTGGCGGCTGCTGTCCACGGCGGGAAATTTCGAGTAGATATCTTCCTGCCAACTGAACCACTGCTCCATGCTGTCGGCCATGCTGACCACGGCAAACGCGGCCACTTCATAGGCAGTCAGCGTGATGGTCTCGCGCGGCTCGGGGCCATTGCGTTCGATCTGCATGCTGCCGTCAGCGGCAATATTGCCCGCCAGCAGCTTTTGCACGAACTGCGTGCGGCTCATGGTGCAGAACAGATAGACCAGATGCTCGGCCTGCTCGCCGACCAGGCTCTTGAGGTGCTCGCGCTCATTGCTGGCGTCGAACTTGACCAAATCGACAAAGGCATTGCCATACACGCTGTGCAGCAGACCCAGCAAGCGCACTTCCTTGGGCTGCTGCCACAGCGCCAGCGAGCGCGCCACGCCGACCAGATGATGGCGAAACGTGCCGGCCTTGTGCCAGTCCTGACCCACGCCACGGGCCAGCACCACGGGCAGCAGCGGCGCCAGATCGGCGTCGCGGCTCAGCCACTCCTCGTCCAGCAAGGCCTTGGCCCGCTCGAAGAGATCGGCTTGCAATGCATTAAAAGGCAAAGTCATGGGCATCACCAGGCGGTTGTATAAGCGCCCTTGAAAGTCTTGTCGATAAAGGCTTTGACCTCGGGCGACTGATAGGCTTTCACAAAGGCTTGCAGGCCCTTGTCCTGCTCATGACCGGCGCGCGTGACGATGAGCACGGTCACATAAGGCGTGTTCACATATTCCAGCGCCAGCGAATCAGCCTGGGGCGACAGACCGGCCGCCACTGCATAACTGCTGTTGACGGCACCCGCATCCAGATCGTCAAGTGCACGGGCCAGCTGAGCCGCTTCCAGTTCGATGAACTTAAGCTTCTTGGGGTTGGCCGTGATGTCCAGCACCGAAGCGCGTGCACCGGCATTGGCCTTGAGCGTGATCACCCCTTGCTTGGCCAGCACCATCAAGGCGCGCGAGCCATTGGTCGGGTCGTTGGGAATACCAACGCGTGCGCCGCTCTTGAGGTCGGCCAGGTTTTTGATCTTTTTGGAATACACGCCCATTTGCTGGTTCACCGCTTTGGCCACCGGCACCAGCTTGTAACCACGGTCCTTGTTCTGGGCATCGAGGAAGGGCTGGTGCTGATAAATATTGGCGTCGATATCGCCAGTAGACAGCGCCGCATTGGGCTGGATGAAATCACCAAACTCCACCAGCTTGACCTTCAGGCCCTGCTTGGCGGCCACCTGCTTGGCCACTTCGGCAATCTGAGCGTGGGGACCAGCGGTGACTCCGATGGTAACTTTCAGATCCTGGGCCTGCACTAGAGAAACGGCGGGCAGCAGGGCCGCGGCGGCGAACGCCGCAATCAAAGAACGCTTGTGCACGATGGGCACCTTTCAAGACAAATTCCACAACACTTTTCGTCCACAAAGCATGTACACACTCTTGGACAGTGGCTGGGAACTTACCGCATAAAGCAAGGCTCTTCAGGCCAGGCACAGCTTTCCCCCATCGCAAAGCAGAAGAGCTGGCAGCACATCTCGGTAAATATTGAATAAAAATAAGCTTAAGCCCTTACGCAGAAAGCGTAAGCAGCTATCAATTCAAGATCGACTGCGACCTATGGCCTAGCCTGCAGCCCCCTTCTTTTGCACCCTGTCCATGCCGGCGCACTCGCACAATCATGGCATCCACCGTCACGTATTCCATGTCCGGTTGATCGCTGACCGCGTCAAACAGTTTTTGAGAAGCATCAGCTTTGACCCAGTCTCGAAACCGCTTGAAGACGGCGCTCCATTTGTCAAACTCAGGTGGAAAATCTCGCCAAGGGCTACCTGTTCGTGCAACCCAAAGCACTGCTTCCAATAAGAGTCGATTGTTGGAGCCATCGCGTCCTCGGACTCCAACCTTTCCCGAACACAGTGGGCTCATACGAGCCCACTGTTCATCTGTCATGACATATCGCATCACCGCGATGATTGTTGCGTAGCCACATGAGGTAAAAATCAAAGCTCAACAGGCCCTAGCCTTGCATGTGGCCATCCTCCAAGTCCTGCACCGCAGAACAGACGACCAGAACAAGCAGCGCCACCAATAAAATCGCCACATATGTCATAGATAGCTCCTTTGCGATGGAGTCTCCACCTCAACTGTGACAACGAAATTACAGGCTCGGTCATCTAGGGTCCGACCAAGCCCATGCTGCTGTGTGCAGATTGACCGGATCAAATCGCCATGCATCCTCTGCAACCACACCCAGTGCAGCCGCCACTGATTCGCTGCAGGTCCAGCGCGATCTCTTCACGATCCTTGCAGTTGTAGGAAGCCAGACTACGGAGCAGCAGCTCGAGCAAGTTATCAAAATCACACCGTCCGCCTGCCGCTGCCGATGCCGTGCGCGAGTGACCTAATGCGTTTGCGGATAGTGCTGAGCGCATAATTCTTGCTCACATTGAGCTTCATGCTTTCCACCCAATTTTCGGACCACTTTTAAGTGATGTCTGCAATCAGCACCTTGCCCAGCTCGGTCTGCAACAGCCACAGCTTCTCCATGTCACTCTTGGCGGGCTGGTCTGTATTTATCCACGCGCCAATGATGAAGCGCAGGCGCTCAGTCACCTTGGGTTGCACATGGGTATTGATTAAATTCGGCGGCACCACGCCACCAGCCAGCAGCATGTCGCACTGCTTGCCATAGGTTTCGGCTTCTTCACGCGTGTCAAAAGACAGATACACCGGCTTGGGCAGCAGCTTGTTTCGGATCGTCAGCTCAAAGCGACCTGTTCGCGTCTCTCTCACACTTGCCATATACACCCCCAACAGCTGTATAAATTTACAGGCCGGGAGTGTACTCGTCTCACCGCCAAATAGTGCAGGTGATGCGTGGTTTGACCGCACCTTTTGCGCGGTCAGCAGCGTTTTTGAGGGTGTTTTACGCGTGTGAAAACAAAAAGGCCTCCCGCTTGGGAGGCCTAACTTGTTGATTTCCTTTAAGAAATCTGGAGGCGCGAACCAGAGTCGAACTGGTCTAACCGGATTTGCAATCCGGGGCATAACCGCTTTGCTATCGCGCCGCTATCACAAAAACCTGGAGCGGGAAAACGGGTTCGAACCGTCGACCTATACCTTGGCAAGGTATCGCTCTACCAACTGAGCTATTCCCGCATTCAAAAAGCTTTCGCTTTCTGATGCGAACCTGTATTGCGACAGATTCTAAAAACCTGGAGCGGGAAAACGGGTTCGAACCGTCGACCTATACCTTGGCAAGGTATCGCTCTACCAACTGAGCTATTCCCGCATTCAAAAAGCTTTCGCTTTTTTATGCGAACCTGCATTGCTACAGATTCTAAAAACTTGGAGCGGGAAAACGGGTTCGAACCGTCGACCTATACCTTGGCAAGGTATCGCTCTACCAACTGAGCTATTCCCGCATTCAAAAAGCTTTCGCTTTTTGAATGCGAACCTGTATTGCTACAGATTCTAAAAACCTGGAGCGGGAAAACGGGTTCGAACCGTCGACCTATACCTTGGCAAGGTATCGCTCTACCAACTGAGCTATTCCCGCATATCTACCGAAGCCTGACATTCTACAACGTCGTTTGCTGCGATGGATGAATTGTAGCGCAGTTCTGAGGCCTCCCAGAAAAAACGCCACAATTTTCACAAATCAGCCATCAATGCTTGATGGCAGGCTCCACAGGCTTGGCATCCGCAGCAGCGACCGCTGCCACTTCTTCCTCAGCCAGAGGCTGCGGTTCACGCTCAAGCGCGACCTTGAGCACCTGATCAATCCACTTGACCGGAACAATCTCCAGACCGCTTTTCACGTTGTCTGGAATGTCCTGCAGATCTTTCACGTTCTCTTCGGGGATGAGCACGGTCTTGATGCCGCCACGCAGAGCAGCCAGCAGCTTTTCCTTTAGGCCACCGATAGCAGTCACTTCACCACGCAAAGTGATTTCACCCGTCATGGCCACATCAGCACGCACCGGAATACCTGTCAGTGCAGAGACAAAAGCCGTTGTCATAGCTGCGCCTGCGCTAGGGCCATCTTTAGGAGTGGCACCGTCGGGCACGTGAACGTGAATGTCCTTTTTCTCAAAGGCTTCATCCTTGATACCCAGCATGCGAGCGCGGCTGCGCACCACGGTGCGAGCTGCTTCGACCGATTCCTTCATCACATCGCCCAGCGAACCGGTACGTGTAATGACACCCTTGCCAGGCATGGTAGCCGCTTCAATGGTCAGCAGATCGCCACCCACTTCGGTCCATGCCAGACCCACCACTTGACCCACCTGATTGTTGTGCTCTGCACGGCCGTAGCTGAACTTGCGCACGCCCAGGTAGTCGGGCAGATCATCAGCAGTCACCACCACCTTGGGTTCCAGCTTTTTTAGCTGCAGGCCCTTGACCACCTTGCGGCAGATCTTGGAGAGCTCGCGCTCAAGCGAACGCACGCCAGCTTCGCGGGTGTAGTAACGCACGATGTCGCGGATAGCGCCTTCGGTCACTTCCAGTTCGCCATCCTTCACACCGTTGTTGGTGACTTGCTTGGGCAGCAGGTAGCGAATGGCGATATTGGTCTTTTCGTCTTCGGTGTAACCCGACAGGCGAATGACTTCCATACGATCCAGCAGGGCTGAAGGAATGTTCATGGAGTTGGAAGTCGCCACAAACATCACATCGGACAGGTCAAAGTCGACCTCCACATAGTGGTCACCGAAAGTGTTGTTCTGCTCAGGGTCCAGCACTTCCAGCAAGGCGCTCGAAGGATCGCCACGGAAGTCCATACCTAGCTTGTCGATTTCGTCCAACAGGAACAGCGGATTGCGCGTGCCGACCTTCTCCAGGCTCTGCAACACCTTGCCGGGCATAGCGCCGATATAGGTGCGGCGGTGGCCACGAATTTCAGCCTCGTCACGCATACCGCCCAGCGCCATACGCACGTACTTGCGACCTGTGGCCTTGGCAATCGACTGACCCAGCGAGGTCTTGCCCACGCCAGGAGGGCCAACCAAGCACAGAATCGGCGCCTTGACCTTGTCCACGCGCTGCTGCACCGCAAGATATTCAAGGATGCGGTCCTTGACCTTTTCCAGGCCAAAGTGGTCCTCGTTCAGCACTTCCTCGGCATTGGCCAGGTCATGCTTGATCTTGGTCTTCTTGCTCCAGGGCAGGCCCGTCAGCACATCGATGTAGTTGCGCACCACCGAAGCCTCTGCCGACATGGGTGACATCAGCTTGAGCTTCTTGAGCTCTGCCTCTACTTTTTTGCGGGCCTCCGCAGGCATCTTGGCGAGCTTGATCTTTTTCTCGACCTCTTCGATGTCTGCGCCGTCTTCGCCTTCGCCCAGTTCCTTCTGAATGGCCTTGACCTGCTCGTTCAGATAGAAGTCACGCTGATTCTTCTCCATCTGACGCTTGACACGGCCGCGGATGCGCTTGTCCACATTGAGGATATCCACCTCACGCTCGAGCTGCTCGAACAGGTTTTCCAGACGCTCCTTGATATCCACCAAGTCCAGCACTGCCTGCTTGCTCTCAAGCTTGAGAGGCAGGTGAGCCGCTATGGTGTCTGTCAGGCGCCCAGCATCGTCAATGCTGGCGATCGAAGTCAGAATTTCCTGGGGAATCTTCTTGTTGAGCTTGACGTACTGATCAAACTGCTGAGTCACTGCACGACGCAATGCTTCGATTTCGCTTTGCTCATGAGCACCGTCTTCAGGTTCGACAGGTGCCACGACAGCCGTGAAGTGCGACTCTTTATCCTCAACCTGCTTGACATGCGCGCGCTGCTGCCCTTCAACCAGCACCTTCACAGTACCGTCGGGCAACTTGAGCATCTGCAAGATGGTGGACACACAGCCCACCTCAAACATATCTTCTGCAGCAGGCTCATCCTTGGAGGCAGCTTTTTGTGCCACCAGCATGATGCGGCGGTCACCTTCCATGGCCAGCTCCAGAGCCTTGATGCTCTTGGCCCGTCCCACGAACAGCGGAATCACCATATGCGGAAACACCACGACATCGCGCAAAGGCAACAGTGGCAAGTTCAGCTCGGTGGAAGGCAAAGGGGTTTGTCCAGACATAGATATCCTCGGTTTCTCAGCGGTAGATGGACCGCTTACCGGTGTACTTCAACCCTGAGCACAAATTGGTTTTGAGCATCAAGGGGATTGCCTTTTCATTTCAAGCAGCAAAGCGCCCGTCATCGGCACTTTGCCCACCTGAACATCATCAGGCCTTTTTGGCCGCTTCGCGATAAACCAGCAAAGGCTCTTTACCGTCTTCGATGGTGGCTTCTTCCACCACCACTTTTTCCACGTTCTCGGCCGTGGGCAACTCGAACATGGTGCTGATCAGCGATTGCTCGACGATAGAGCGCAGGCCACGAGCCCCCGTCTTGCGTGCCAGAGCCTTGCGAGCGATGGCCTTCAGGGCAGCAGGGCGGATTTCCAGCTCCACACCTTCCATGGCCAGCAGCTTGCTGTACTGCTTGACCAGCGCATTCTTGGGCTCGGTCAGAATCTGCACCAGCGCGTCTTCGCTGAGTTCAGCCAGCGCGGTCACCACGGGCATACGGCCCACCAGCTCGGGAATGATGCCGAACTTGATCAGATCTTCTGGCTCGATCTCCAGGAACATCTCAGAGATGGATCGCTGCTTCTTGCTCTTGACTGTGGCACCAAAACCGATGCCAGAAGCCTCAGTACGGTTCTCGATCACCTTTTCCAGACCGGCAAACGCACCGCTGCAGATGAACAGGATGTTGGTGGTATCGATCTGCAAGAAGTCCTGATTCGGATGCTTGCGGCCACCCTGAGGAGGGATGCTGGCCATCGTGCCTTCGATCAACTTCAGCAGCGCCTGCTGCACACCCTCGCCCGAGACGTCACGGGTGATGCTGGGGTTATCGGACTTGCGCGAGATCTTGTCGATTTCGTCGATGTAGACGATGCCGCGCTGCGCGCGCTCGACATCGTACTCACAGCTTTGCAGCAGCTTCTGGATGATGTTTTCAACGTCTTCACCCACATAGCCGGCTTCGGTCAGTGTGGTTGCATCAGCCATCACAAAAGGCACATTGAGCTGGCGAGCCAGCGTCTGAGCCAGCAGCGTCTTGCCAGAACCCGTAGGGCCGATCAGCAAGATATTGCTCTTGCTCAGCTCTACATCGTCCTTACCTGCCTTGTCCTTGTGATTCAAACGCTTGTAGTGGTTGTAGACGGCCACGGCCAGCGTGCGCTTGGCCTGCTCCTGTCCAATCACGTAGTTATCGAGGTTGGCCTTGATTTCAGCCGGCGTAGGCAAGTCGCCACGACCTTCCTTGGCATCGGCAGCAGGCTGTTCGTCGCGAATGATCTCATTGCACAAGTCGATGCACTCGTCGCAGATGAACACGGACGGGCCGGCAATCAGCTTCTTGACCTCGTGCTGGCTTTTGCCGCAGAAGGTGCAATACAAATTCTTTTCGGTGGAAGAGCCTTTTTTATCGGCCATGGGGGCGGTGCCTCGTTACGAAAAAACGAAAATTAATGATAACCAAAGACAAGGCGGCGTGGTCCTTCAGGGGCCAACGCCGCCGAGCAAGTGTCGGGAGCCCCTAAAGCGCTCCCTATTATTTCAATATCACCACCTCTCAGCCCAATCAGAGCCTGGAGGTAGTGCTATGAATTTCAAGAACGCTTACTGATCACCTGGTCAACCAGGCCATAGTCCTTGGCCTCTTCGGCAGAAAGGTAATAGTCACGCTCGGTGTCACGCTGAATGCGCTCAAGTGGCTGGCCGGTCTGCTCTGCCAGAATTTTGTTCAGGCGCTCGCGTGTTTTCAGAATTTCACGGGCGTGAATTTCGATTTCGGTAGCCTGACCACGTGCACCGCCCAGAGGCTGGTGAATCATGACCTGCGCATTGGGCAGCGCATAGCGCTTGCCTTTGGCACCTGCAGACAGCAGGAATGCGCCCATGCTGGCAGCCATGCCAGTGCACAGAGTAGACACGTCGGGCTTGATGAAGTTCATGGTGTCGAAAATCGCCATGCCTGCCGACACACTGCCACCTGGGGAGTTGATATAAAAGGAAATGTCCTTATCAGGATTTTCGCTTTCCAGGAACAACAACTGCGCCACCACCAGGTTAGCCGTCTGGTCGTTGACCTCACCCACCAGGAAAATCACGCGTTCCTTGAGCAGGCGCGAATAAATGTCATAGGAGCGCTCACCGCGGCCCGACTGTTCAACGACCATGGGCACCATGCCCAGACCCAATGTATCCAATGCGCTCATGTTTTCTCCAGTGCTATGCGCCTACTGTAGCCGCATTCTGAAATGAAAATGGGGCTTGCGCGTAAAAGCACAAGCCCCGCCATTCAACTTATCCGCACATGTCCTAGTAGGGCATGTACTGGCGACAGATCAGGTATCAGGCCTGACCCATCAGTTCGTCGAAGGACACTGTCTTTTCCGAAACCTTGGCCTTATCCAGCACGAACTCGGTCACGTTGTTTTCGATCACAACGGCTTCCACTTCGGCCAGACGGTTGCGGTCGCCAAAGTACCAGCGCACCACGTCTTCAGGCTTCTCGTAGCTCGAAGCCAGCTCGTCCACATGGGACTTGATCTGCTCGGTTGTAGCCTGCAGGTTGTTGGCCTTGACCAGCTCAGCCACCACCAGACCCAGGCGCACGCGACGCTCGGCTTGGGGCAGGAAGATGTCTTCAGGGATTTCAGCCTTGGCTGCATCCTTGATGCCGCGCTGCTGCAGCTCGGCACGAGCGCCTTCCAGCAGACGGCCCACTTCAGCTTGCACGGAAGCCTTGGGCAGGTCCAGTTCGGACACGGACACCAGAGCATCCATCACGGCTTGCTTGTTGCGGCCTTGAACGCGGAACTTCACTTCGCGCTCCAGGTTCTTCTTGATGTCGTCGCGCAAGGCTTCCACGGAGCCGCCTTCCACGCCCAGAGTCTTCACGAATTCTTCGTTGACTTCGGGCAGTTGGGCTGCTTCAACCTTCTTCAGCGTCACCAGGAAGTCGGCAGTCTTGCCGGCCACGTCTTCGCCATGGTAGTCAGCAGGAAAAGCCAGGGGGAAAGTCTTGGACTCACCGGCCTTCATGCCACGAGTTGCGTCTTCGAATTCCTTGAGCATCTGGCCTTCGCCCACCAGGAACTGGAAGTCTTCAGCCTTGCCGCCGGAGAAAGTCTCGCCGTCGATCTTGCCTTCGAAGTCCACAGTCACGCGGTCGCCGTCCACAGCGGCTTCACCAGCGGCACGTTCCACAAAAGTGCGACGCTGCTTGCGCAGAATATCCACGGTCTTGTCGATGGCTGCATCGTCCACATTGGTGGACAGCTTTTCCACTTCAGCAGTTGCCAGATCGCCAATCTTCACTTCGGGCATCACTTCGAATACGGCTTCGAATTGCGCTTCACCTTCAGGAGCACCTTCCTTTTCGGTGATCTTGGGCTGGCCTGCAACACGCAGATCGGCTTCGTTCACGGCAGCAGCAAAAGCCTCACCCACCTTATCGTTCAGCACTTCGTACTGCACGGAGTAGCCATAGCGCTGAGCCACAACGCTCATGGGCACCTTACCGGGACGGAAGCCGTCCATCTTCACAGTGCGAGCAACCTTCTTCAGGCGTGCATCCACTTCGGACTGGATAGAGGACAGGGGCACGCTCAGCGTGATCTTGCGCTCGAGCTTTTCAAGAGTTTCAACGTTAACGGCCATGATTTTTCCTAAGAGGGATGAGGACCGTGCAGATTGCCGAGCAACCCGCACCGTATTGCGCAAAGTCACAGTGCGCGCACATCTGACGACATGCGGCACCACAAATTTCCAGAGCCCGCCCCGGCATGTGCACCGGCGTCTGGCGCAGGGCATTTATTCAAATCAGGAGCAGGTGAAGCCGACCATTATAACGAGGCGCCGCGCTGGCTCCGTCGTCACACATAAGGGGTTTGCCTTTATAGGCTGACACGACAAAGAAAAAGCCCGTACCTGTTTAAGGTTACGGGCCCTGCGCAGCAAAGGCTGCTGGTGTCTGGTGCGCGGAGCCGGACTCGACGCGACTTACAAATCAACAGCTTAGCCCATGGATGCGGGAACTGCGCGGGCTGATGTCCTACCGCCTGAATCCAATCATATCAGGCTGAAGGCGTGCGAACCCTGCATGTAGGGAGGCAACGGGCGTCAGCGAGGTAATGGCGGCGTGACTTTCTCGTAATTTCCCGTAATTAAAAACAGCACCCTAATTACGCAGAGCGCTAATACTGGCTTCATTTTCGGGGCGCCGACCAACTCGTAATTTGCGACCCACGAAGCGGGCGGGCGCGGTGGGGGCGTCATGGCGCGCCACGGGGTTGAGGGGCGGTGTTTGACCTCGGGTCGAAGGGGCGCCACCGGGCGCCGATAGGCCAGGAAAGGGCCAGCGCGGGCCTGTGGAGCAAGAAAACAGAAAGTCCATGACAGACAGAGGGCGGACGCAAAAAAGGGCGCATAGCGCGCCCTGATCGTTTTGTGCCTTGAGCGCCCTACTCGCCGCTGGCCCCAGACTGGTGCTGCTGGAATCTCACAACCTCCGCCCCTGCCCACTCATTGAATGATTCAAACAACCCCTGCAGCGGCACGATCTCGTTTTCGACGAAGACATCCAGTGTCTCGCTGGCCTTGCCGAAGCCGCCCGCATTGTTCGGGATGATGCCCAGCAGTCCAGGCGGTACGCGATGCGCTGCCAGCACATCCTCCTTGCTGGCGTTCTTGATCGCGCTGAAATCATCCTTGGCTGCAATCTCGCTGACTGGTATCAGCTTGAGGCCGTCCGGCTTGCCACTAGGCGCATGCACAAACAGGTTGCGGAAGTTGCCCGGCCCCTTGGACTTGCGCAACTGCTCGCGCAGCTTGTCCACATCCCCATTGCTCACCGCGTTATCGGTCAGGTACATGATGAAGCCCGCGTGGCTGCCGTTCTCGTAGTAGCGGCGCCGGAAGATCGTGGCCGACTCATTGAGCAGCGCAGACTGCAACGCGCTCAGATACTCGGGCAGGCCGTACAGCTCCTGATTAATGTCCGGCTCACGCAGATGGAAGACGGAGCCAGGTACAAACTCATGTTCTTCACGCCAGTTGGGTACATAGAAATAGCGCTGCTCCTGGCCCCTGCGCATGTAGCGGCTCAGCGAATGCTCATAGCGCATAGTGCGGCCAGACAAGGCGCGGCGGGCCTCAAGGTATCCATTGCCAAAGACAAGGAAGTCCGTCGCCCAGGCCTTGAAGGTTTCGCGCGACATCAGCGGATGCGGGATAAAGCGGGCCGTCAGCAGATTGCGTTTCAGGTAAATGGCCGAGCTGTGATGTGGCGATGCCCTAAAGGCTCCGGCAAGACCTTCCAGCGGATACGGCGGCTCATACCAGCGCCCGTTAAACATTGCCTCTACATAGTCCAGCAACTGCAGGCGGCTGACTGGCTCAGGATCGCCAAAGGTGAAAACCTCGACCTGCTGGCCCTCGGGCTGCGTGCTGGATGCGGGGCGGGCCTGGTCCGCGCGAGCGTGATTCTTCTTCATTCTGAAAATTCCACTGATGAGTTGCCGCCGTGGACATCCCCGGCGAGTGATTCGTTATCCAGCGCGTGCATCACAGCCCACGCCAGATCCGCGTGGCCAACGTCGTCAGACCGGCCGGACTGATAGGTGACATGGCGCTGGCTGGGGGTCAGCACCTTTTTGATAGCCATGAAAGCGGCCGCCACATCAGTGCAATCGGCGTCCATTTCCAGACGGCCCTTGCTGATGACCTGCTTGGCCTTGAGCACCAGCCGCGCCTTGAGCGCCAAGTCGTAGTGATAGGCCTTCGCCTGCGGATAGAACTTGATGACGTTCTGATAGACACCCTGCCCCATGCCCGTGGTATCAATGCCCATATAAGTCACGTTGTATTGCTCAGTAATGCTGCGGATGTAATCGGCCTGCTCCTCATAGTCGGCGTAGCGAAACTGCTGCCGATGCAGCAAACGGAACTTACCGCCCGGAACCTTGGGCGGCGCAATCACCACCAGGGCCGCCGTGTCGCCTGTAAATGCTGGGTCATAGCCGACCCAAACTGGCTGCCACGCAAACGGGCGCTGCGCAAGTGGCTTCCAGTCGTCAGCCCAGGCCTCCCACGAATCCACCATGCACGCCTGCATCATCTGCAGCGTGAACTGTGAATTGCTATCGTCAATGAACTCGCAGCGGAATAGATTGGCAAACTCGTCGTCGGGGTACTCGTCCAGCAGCTCGGCCAGATCAAACAGATTGCAGCCCAGGCGCAAGGCGTCATCAATCGTCACAATGTGGCGGAATCGACCGTCTGCACAGCGCAGGCCGTTGGCCAGCGCCTTGTGGCTCAGGTCAATCTGCACATGCTTTTCTTGGGCGCGGCCCCGGTTGCGGTCTTCGCCGGTCCAGAACGGGTAAGCCTCATGGCTTTTTGCAGATGGCGTGCTGAAATACGTCTTGCGCCAATGCTTATGCGTGGCCATGGCGCTGGCCACCTTGTTGAGTTCCTTGAAATTGCCTGTCCAAAAGAACTCATCGAAATAAAAATCACCGCTGCGCCCTTGGGCCGTCTTGGCATTGGTGCCCAAGAAATGCAGCTCGGCGCCATTCCACAGCACCATGGGATCACCGCCCAGGTCTACCCCCACCTCATTGGCAAAAGCCACCATGTAGTTTTTGAACTGGTGCGCCTGGGCCTTGGATGCAGACAGAAAAATCTGATTGCGCCCTTCCAACACTGCGCGAATCAAGGCCTCGCGGGCAAAGTAGTAAGTGGCTCCAATCTGACGCGACTTGAGCAGAATGCGCGTGCGCTCCTTCTGGGCCTCAAACCATCGGTTTTGATACCCAAAGTTCCCCGCGTGGAATATCTCGAGCAGTTGCTCTGTCTGTTCTTCCGTGAACTCGTTGCGCTTGGCCTTGCGCTTGGGTGCAGCATTGCGGCGGGCAATGGCGGGGTTTAGGTCACCTTCCTTGCCTGTTTCTTGGTAGCGCTCTACTCGGGCGGTGCGCTCCAGCTGGCGGCCCAGCAGGTCAATTTCTTTGAAGTCGGAGCCTGTCTTGGCGTCCTTCATGATGAGCTGCACCATGCGCAGCTCAAGCGCCCCATTCACGCGGTCAAGGGGCTTGAACTTGTCCCACTCTTCCGCATCGCGCCAGCCGTAAAGCGTGGTGGCTGGAACGCCCAGCTTTTCCGCTATCAGCTTGGGCCGCCAGCCCTGCCAGTACAGATACCGCGCAACCTGCTTGGGCTGCGAACTATTGGCGGCAACAGCCGCCTGCAGTGCTACGCCCTGCTCATGCGCCTGCGCCAACACCAGGGCGCCAAAGTCGGCGGCCTGCTGCCCTTCGGCAATGCCTGCTTCTCCTGCTGCAAACGGGGAGCCATCGTCCCCTGTGGGTTTCTTTCGTGCCATGCCGGGCAGTTTTCCGCGCGGCCACGAACTAAACCACCGCTCGCATACGTCCACCACGCCGCCACAACGACACCCGCGTGACGCCGTGAAACCGGGCAGACACCATGAGAACTCACAGCGAACTCACCGCCGGACACCGGCAAACCCATCAGCGAGGCTCATCCACTCATGTCCAAGAAATCCCGCTTCTTCCGCGTCGCCGTCGAAGGCGCCACCTCTGACGGTCGCACCATCGACCGTGACTGGCTGCTGCAGATCGCCAAGCACTACAACCCAAAGGTGTACGGCGCCCGCGTCAACATGGAGCACATCCGGGGCTATGGCCCTAACAGCGACTTCCGCGCCTATGGCGATGTGCTGGCCGTCAAGACCGAAGAGGTGGACATCGGCGGCCAGAAAAAGCTGGCTCTGCTCGCCCAGATTGATGCCACCGATGAACTGGTCGAGCTCAACAAGCGCCGCCAGAAACTCTACACATCTATCGAGGTCCGCCCCAGCTTTGCCGATACCGGCGAGGCCTATCTCGTCGGTCTGGCCGTCACCGACAACCCCGCCAGCCTGGGCACTGAAATGCTGGAGTTCGCCGCAAAGAACCCGGACGCCAACCCCTTCAAGCAGCGCAAGGAACAACCCGACGATGTGTTTTCCGTGGCCGAGCCGCTGGCTCTGGAGCTGGAAGACGAAAGCGCCGGCATCGTGGCCAGCTTCAAGGCCAGCATTGCCGCCGCCGTGGCCAAGTTCACCGGCAAGGAAGTCACCGATGACGCCCGTTTTGCAGCTGTGGCTGAGGGCTTTGGCCAGCTGGGCGACAACTTCTCCAAGCATGTCCAGGCCTCCGAAGCCTCTCAGGCCAAGACCGACCAATCGCTGCAGGCCATGAGCGCGGACATCGACAAGCTCAAGCAGCAGTTCGCCAAGCTGGACAACACCGAAGCCCCCAACCGCCGCCCCGTGGCCAATGGCGGCGCCGGTCAGCAACAGACCGATTTCTGACCCATTCGCCCAATCCATCCCACTTCAAGGAACCATTCATGCGCAACGAAAGCCGTAAAAGCTATAACGAACTTATCGCCCGTGTGGCTTTGCTCAATGGCGTTAATGCCGACGACACCAGCAAAGCATTTGCCGTCGCTCCCAGCGTCCAGCAAAAGCTGGAAAGCGCCATGCAGGAGTCCAGCGAATTCCTGCAGCGAATCAACATCATCCCCGTGGATGAGATGCAAGGCGAAAAGCTCGGCCTGTCACTGTCCGGCCCCATTGCCAGCCGCACCAACACGGACAGCAAGGACCGCCAGACCCGCGACCTGAGCGGCATCAACGCTCGCGGCTACCACTGCCAGCAGACCAACTATGACTCGCACCTGAAATATGCGCTCATCGACGCCTGGGCCAAGTTCCCCGACTTCCAGATCCGTGTGGCGCGGATGCTGGCCCAACGTCAAGCGCTGGACCGCATGTGCATCGGCTTCAACGGCGTGGCCATCGAGCCCGATACAGACCTTGCGGCCAACCCCTTGCTGCAGGACGTGAACAAGGGCTGGCTGCAGAAGATGCGCGAAGAGGCACCCCAGAGCGTCATGCACGAAGGCAAGGTGGCGGGCAAGGTCGTCATCGGCGCTTCTGGCGACTTCAAGAATCTGGACGCGGCAGTCTTTGATGCCAAGCAGATGCTGGACCCTTGGCATCGCAACAACCCCAACCTTGTCTGCGTAATGGGTGCCAAGTTGCTCCACGACAAGTATTTCCCGCTGGTCAATACCAATCAGGCACCCAGCGAAACGCTGGCGGCAGACATCGTTATCAGCCAGAAGCGCGTGGGCGGTCTGCAGGCCGTGCAAGTGCCGTTCTTCCCTGAAAACGGCCTGTTCATCACCACGCTGGACAACCTGTCTGTGTACTGGCAGCGCGGCGGCCGTCGCCGCTACATCGTGGAGAACCCCAAGCGCAACCGCGTGGAGAACTACGAGTCCAGCAATGACGACTACGTGGTGGAAGACATCGGCCTCGCTGCCGTAGTCGAAAACATCGAAATCGTCGAGGCCTAAGCCCAGCAGGGCCGCCGCAAGCCCCTATCAGGCGGCGGCCCCTCTCCGCAACAACCGGAACAAGCACTATGCAACTCACCCCCGCACAGCGCCACCGCGCCCGCGTGCTGGCTGAAAAAGCCCAGGCGCAAAGCCCGTTTGGCATCGAGGTACAGGGCAGCGAATACCAGTTGATGCTGGCCAAGCTGGCCACCGACAAGCGCACCCTTAAAAACATGGAATCCGTGCAGCTCAAGCGCAAAGCCAAGGCAGCCATGCTGCCCGATTACCTGCCCTGGATCGAGGGTGCATTGGCCAATGGCAAGGGTGCAAAAGACTTTGTTTTCACCACCACCATGGTCTGGGCCATTGACGCCGGGGCTTACGGCCTGGCATTGCGCATGGCCGCCTATGCCGTGCAGCACAACCTGCCTCTGCCCGACCAGTACCACCGCAGCACAGCTGCCCTGCTCATGGACGAGTTCGCAGGCGCCTACCTGGGCGGCCAGTGGAACCCTATCAAGCCAGACCCCAGCGGCATGGTGCCGGACGAAACCCACCCGGCTGAGCACCTGACCGCCGTGGACGGCATCACTCAGGGCATGGACGCGCCCGATCAGGCCCGCGCCAAGCTCCACAAGGCCACTGCCTACGCCATGCTGGGCAAGGTGCAGACCAGCGAAGACCCGCAGCTTGATGACATCCCCCAGGAAACCCTGGGCGACGTCCAGGCGCTGCTGGCCCAGGCGCTGCAGCTGGATGCACAAAGCGGCGTCAAAAAGGACATGGAGCGCATCGAGCGCAAGCTGCGCGCCCTGGCGGCACCAGCCAAGGACGAACAGGCCGCCGCAGCGGACGCTGCAGATGCCCCTGCCCCTGCAGCACCGGCACCGGCAGCGGCACGCAAGCGGCCTGCCCCCGTCAAGACCGCCGCCAAGGGAAAGCGTTAACCCAACCGAGCATGGCCCCCGTGCCGGGCGGCTCGCAGGGCCGCGCAAAGGCTTCGGCCTCTTGCAACGCCCTGCGACCACCGCCCACCACCATGGCCCCAACCAGTGAAGCACCATGAACATGATTGCCAATGCGCCGCCCATCATCGTGACTGACCCGCCCGGCAAGCCGCCCATTACCGGCGTGCTGGACGCTGGCAGCTTCTGGCCTCACATTGACCTCGCCAAGCTGCGCGACAGCGTGGACGTGGACGGCTCTGTCACTGCCGCCCGCCTTACCCATGCCGCCGCCAACGCCCTGGCCAGCGTCATAAAGGACTTGAGCGAGTGGGCAGACACCCAGACCGCTGCCGGGTTCGCTGCGCTTTCCTCTGTCCCGGCCATTGCCATCAATGGCACTAGCGTCAAAGTGCTGTGCTTTGAGCGTGCTGTCTATGCCTACACCAAGGCCGATCTGATCGAGCGATATGCGGGCGCCGACGCCACGGGCCGCACCAAGCCCGGTGATGCGCAGCGCGAGCTGCAAGACGGCGATTACCGCGCGGATGCCTTGAGCGCCGTGCGCGACATCCTGGGTGTGGCCCGCATGGAGTCGGAGCTGATCTAGCCATGCCTATCACCGTCCGAGCACAGCAAGGCGATACCGTGGACCTGCTCTGTCAGCACCACCTGGGCACCACTGCGGGGGTGACAGAAGCCGCCTATGCATTGAACCCAGGCCTTGCCGCGCTTGGCCCCGTACTGCCTCTGGGTCGTCTGGTCATCCTGCCAGATCCACCCACCGCCCCCACCGCACCGAAAACCGTTTCCTTGTGGGACTGACAGCCCTCTCCACCATGAAAGCCGCCACCTCCATGTCTGAACCCACCTCTGCCGTAGGCACCTTTGCGGGTTACAAGCTCGCCCTCTTCTCCCTGCCTGTATTGGCAAGCCTGCTGGCCTTCTGGCTGGGCCTGCGCTTTGTACCCCTGCGCGCCACCGACCCGCGTGGTGACCTACTCAACCGCGTGCTGGCATGCCTCGTCAGTGGCTTTGTGCTGGGCGTGCCTGTGCTGGTGCTGCTCATGCAGCACTGGCCAGGAGTCTTTGAGGCGGGGATGCAACTCGCCATCATGGCCGCCGTGCCGTCCATTGCGGGCTTCTTCATCATCACCGGCTGCGTGCTGGTGGTCTGCTCCATCCCTGGCCCGTGGATCGTGGCGGGCGTCTTCCTCTGGCTCAAACGCAGCGAAGGCCAGACCATCACCGAAATGGCAGACAAGTTGCGCGGCGACATTGCAGGCCACGGCGCAGCAGGCCGCAAGGGGGGTGCCGAATGAGCGCCGTTACCTACATCAATGAATTGATCGAGCGCGAGGGCGGCTACGTCAACGACCCAAAGGACTCGGGCGGCGAAACCAAATACGGCATCACCGTGGCCACCGCTCGTGCCTATGGCTACACAGGTCCCATGCGTGACCTGCCTCATGCCACAGCGCAGACCATTTACCTGCGCCGCTACTGGGTAGAGCCAAAGTTTCATCAGGTCGATGAGGTCTACCCGGCGCTGGCTGAATCGCTGCTGGACTTCGGTGTTTTGGCCGGGCAGCAAACAGCCGCCAAGCAGCTGCAGCAGGCGCTGAACGTGCTCAATCGCAACGGCGCCGACTATCCCGACATCGTGGCTGATGGCCGCATTGGCTCCCTCACCCTGGCTGCCCTGCGTGCCTTCATCAAAAAGCGCGGGCGTGAAGGCGGCGGCGTGCTCTTTGGCATGGTCGTTGCCCGTCAGTCCGTGTACCTGCAGGAGCTGTCCGAGCGCCGCCCCAAAGATGAGGCCTTTCAATACGGCTGGCAGCTCAATCGCGCCCTGGGTGAATTCCTGGGCGGCAAAAACTTCTGGCCAGCATGACACCCGCCAGCATCATCGCCACCCTCACCCGGCTGGTCGTCCCTCTCGCCGTGCTGTTCCTGCTCTATGCAGTGGACCAGCGCGCGGAAGAAAGGGGCATGCAAAAAGCCCAGGCCCAGCACAGCGCCGCCGCTGTCCAGCGCCTGGAGTTTTCCATCAAGCGCAGCGGGCAGCTGGCTGGGCAGCTTGGCCAGATCCTTGAGCGCAACCAACAGGACAAAACCAATGCCCAGAAAATCATTGACCGCCTTGACACTGACCTGCGCAGCGGCGCTCTGCGCCTGTCAATCCGCACCACCGGCCAACCGGACCGCAGTCACGGTTCCGCCCCTGGGCCTGAGCAAGCGAGAGCCGACATTGACCCGGCAGATGCTGCAGCTCTTGTCCGTATCACCCACGCAGGCGACGCCGCCATCATCGACCTCAACACCTGCATCGACAGCTACAACCAGGTAATGCAGCAAGCCAATGGTGCCCCACCATGAAAAAAGCCCAGTCCCTGCGCAACTTCCTCACGGGCGCCATCCCCGAACTGCAGACCGACCCCCAGCGTCTCAAGATGTTTGTGGAAACCGGCAACATCGTGGCGCGCAGCGGTGACACCCTCTCGTTCGAGTACCGCTTCACCGTGCGCCTCATCATGCTGGACTTCTCTGCCAGCCTCGACCTGTTCGCCGTCCCCCTCCTGGTCTGGCTGAGCACCTACCAGCCCGATGTGCTGCAAAACAAGGACAAGGCCGCCAAGGCCCTGCGCTTTGACGTGGAAGTGCTCGCCAATGACAAGATTGATCTGGTGATCGAGGTGGATCTGACCGAGTCCGTCATCGTCAAGGAAGACAAGGACGACCAAGGCCGCCAGCGCCTGACTACCGAGCACAAGGGCGAGATCTACCACCCCATGCCCTACGCATTGGGCGACTACAGCTTGTACCTGGGCGACAAGATTGGCGCCGAATGGCACCAAACAAAGGGGCTTGACTGATGGCCGACGCCTTGCAGCAGCTCGCGCAGTGGGTCACCCCGCTGCTGCAGCGTATGGAGCCCGCTGGCCGCAAGGCCGCCATGCTGGAGGTGGCCAACTATCTGCGCAAAAGTCAGGCCCAGCGCATTGCCGACCAGCGCAACCCGGACGGCACCCCCTATGAGCCACGCCGCCCGCGCGAGCAACTGGCCAAGCGCCAGGGTGCCATTCGCTCAGAGATGTTTGTGGGGCTGCGCAAGGCTCGCAACCTGCAGCGCAAGGCCACTGCAGACATGGCCAGCGTGGCCATGAATCCCCGTGTGTCCTACGTAGCCCGCGTCCATCACTACGGCCTGCGCGACAAGGTGGACCGCCGCGACCGCAACAGCCCTGTGGTGAAGTATGCGAGCCGCGAGCTGCTGGGCTACACGCAGGAAGAAATCAAGGGAATCGAAGAAATCCTGATGGAGCACGCGACCAAAGGATGAAGCCGGGGCATGGGCAGGTGAATGGATGGGGCAGGACATCGGCCCTGGGGTAACGCCAGGGGTTGCGCCTTGCGGCTGGCCCTTTCCGGCCTGCTCCATCGGCTCAATTCTATGGATATGGCCGCAACACCGTTTGCGTACTCATCGCCGCCACAACGGCCACCGCTCGCGCGCCCGCGTGCTGCCCGGCACAGTCAGCGCATGAACTCAGAACCGGCCCTCGCCATTGGCGAAATCCAGCGCCTGCTGCACAACATGATCCGCGTGGGAACCATCCACAGCGTGGACCATGGCGGCCCCGGCAAGCCCGCCCTGGTGCGGGTATCTCTGGGTGAGCTGATCACCGACTGGCGGCCCTACCACGAAGCCCGCGCAGGTGGCACCACCACCTGGAACCCGCCCACCGTGGGCGAACAGGCCACCGTGCTCTCGCCCAGCGGCGACATCGGTGCGGCCGTGGTCATCGTCGGCCTCAACAGCACCAGCAAGCCTGCACCCAGCAACGATCCCAATAAGACCGTCACCCGCCACGCCGACGGTGCGGTCATTGAATACGACCATGCGACCCATGCGCTGACTGCCACCTTGCCCGGTGTCGGCACGGCCACGCTGATCGCTCCCGGCAGCGTCACCATCGACAGCCCTCAGGTCACCATGACAGGCCACTGCCTGGTCAAAGGCTCACTGGTCTACCAGGGCGGCATGCTTGGCAGTGGCACAGCAGCAGGTGCCAGCGGCGCTGCAGACATTCAGGGCACGCTGCGCACCACGGGCGATGTGATTGCCAGCGGCATCAGCCTCACCGGCCACAAGCATGGCGGCGTCCAAACAGGCGGCGGCAACACCAGCGGCCCGACTGGGGGCTCCGCATGATGAACGTCAAAACCGGCAAGCGCCTCGCCTACTCGGCCCACATCAGCCAGTCCATCACCGACATCCTCACCACGCCCATCGGCTCGCGCCTCATGCGCCGGGGCTATGGCAGCTTTATCCCGCAGCTCATTGACCAGCCCATGACGGCGGCCAACATCCTGCGGCTACAGGCGGCCACTGCGCAGGCCATCATGAAGCACGAACCCCGCACCCGACTGCGCCGCGCTGTGCTGGCCTTTGATGCCAGTGGCCGCGCCGTACTGCAGATCGAGCGCCAGGACCGTGGCCAGGCCAGCACCCGCCGCCAAAGCATCAATATCCAGCCGGGGGCCAGCGCATGAGCAATGCCCAGATCATTGACATGAGCAAGCTCCCCGCACCCGATGTGGTCGTGGTGCCGGAGTTTGAAACCATCCTGTCCGACCTCAAGGCAGATCTGCTGGCCGCCCTGCCCGCAGATCTGCGCCCCGACATCAGCGACACACTGGCCCTAGAGTCCGAGCCGCTGACCAAGTGGCTGGAGCGACTGGCCTATCAGCTGGTGGTGGAGCGCAGCGACCGCAACGACAGCGCCCACGCCGTCATGCTGGCCTACGCCCGTGGCGGCGATTTGGACCAGCTCGGCGCATTCTTTGGCGTCGTGCGCCTGGTCATCACGCCGGCCAACCCGGCTGCCGTCCCGCCCGTGGCCGCTGTACTCGAAGATGACGACACTTTCCGCGCCCGCATCCAGCTGGCCCCACGCGGCTACAGCGTGGCCGGGCCCGTGGGTGCCTATGTCTTCCATGCCAAGACTGCTGACGGCCAGGTGCTGGATGCCGCAGCCACCAGCCCCACCCCTGGCCGCGTCATCGTGTCCGTGCTTTCGCGCTCTGGCAGCGGCACGCCAAGCCAGGCGCTGCTGAACACCGTGGCAGCCGCAGTCAATGCCGATGACATCCGCCCGTTGACTGATGAAGTCATCGTCCAGGCGGCAGGCATCGTCAATTACCAGATCACTGGCCGGGTTTTCACTCTGCCGGGGCCAGACTCGTCCAGCGTCCTGGCAACAGCCCTCCAGCGCGTTGCCGCCTATGCCGAATCCATGCACCGCATTGGCCGCCGCCCAACCCTGTCCGGAATCTATGCCGCCCTGCACATCGAGGGCGTGGATCGTGTGGAGCTGACCAGCCCCGCAGCCGATGTCGCCGTGGGCGAAACCCAGGCCAGTTGGTGCACAGCCATCAACGTCACGCACGGGGGCATCGTTGGCTGATTCACTGCTCCCACCCAATGCCTCGGCGCTGGACCGGGCGGCAGAGTCCGTCATGGTCAAGCACCTTGACGCCATCGACCAGCCGCACCGCGCGCTATGGAACCCCGACACCTGCCCGCTGGAGTTTCTGCCCTGGCTGGCGTGGTCCATGGGCGTGGAAGCCTGGCGCAGCGAATGGCCGGAAGCCATCAAGCGGGCGCTGGTGCGCAATGCCATTCAGGTGCAGCGGCAGCGGGGCACTCTCAAAAGCGTGCGCGACACCGTGGCCAGCTTTGGCGGTGCCATCAGCATCCGCGAGTGGTGGCAAACCGCACCCAAGGGCACACCCCACACCTTTGAGCTGGTCTTCACCATGACCGGCCAGGACGGAGAGCAGGCCAGCGCCGCCTTTGTGCAAGACGTCATGGCCGAAGTCTCGCGCGTCAAGCCGCTTCGCTCTCACTTCACTTTCATTCAGGGGCTCAGTGCCCAGGCATCCCTCAACCTCGCATGCGTAGGCAGGCCCGTGGCTTATGCCCGGCTTGATATGGATGTGAGCTGACCACAAAGGCACAGGACAGCAGCACAACACCATGGCCATCATCTTCAAGCTCACCACCGCAGGGCGGCAGGCCCTGATCAACGCCGCCCAGGACGGCACCCTCGCGCGCACACTCGTCAGCGTCGGTGTCACCGCCACAGCTTTCACGCCTACCGAGACGTTGACGACCATTCCCAATGAAATCAAGCGCATCACCACCATCGCCGGGGATGTGGTGGCCAAGGACACCATCCACGTCACTGTGCGCGACGATGGCAACCAGACCTATACCGTGCGCGGCATCGGTCTGTACCTGGACAACGGCGTGCTGCTGGGCACTTACAGCCAAGCGGCCGTCATCCTCGAAAAGTCGGCGGCGTCCATCTTTCTGCTCTCCACAGATCTGCGCGTGCTCGATGGCTCTGTCAACATCAGCACCCTGCAATTTGGCGAGACCAACTTCATCAACCCGCCTGCCACTACCGAGCGCCAGGGCGTGGTGGAGCTGGCCACCGAAACCGAGGCCAACGGGCTGGCAGACGCCGTGCGCGCCCTGACTGCCGCCAGCGTCAAGACGCTTTTCAATGCCCGCGCATTGGGTGCCACAACCATCAGCGCAGGCACGGGCCTGACGGGCGGTGGCAGTCTTGCGGCCAACCGCACCATTGCTCTGGCCAACACCGCCGTAGCCGCTGGCAGCTATGGCAGCGCAACCTCGGTGCCTACCTTCACTGTGGACGCTCAAGGCCGCCTCACGGCTGCAGGCAGCGTCACTGTCACGCCGGCATGGGGCAGTGTCACCGGCAAGCCAACCACCTTGGCGGGCTACGGCATCACCGATGGCGCCCTGGCCGCCCGCACTATCAGCGCAGGCACTGGCCTGACTGGCGGCGGCAACCTCACGGCCAACCGCACCATTGCGCTGGCCAACACCACCGTGACCGTGGGTAGTTACGGCAGCTCCTCTACGGTGCCGACTTTCACAGTTGACGCCCAAGGTCGCCTCACTGCAGCAGGCAGTGCTGCCATCGCCCCAGCCTGGGGCAATGTGACTGGCAAGCCCTCCACCTTATCGGGCTACGGCATCACTGACGGAGCCCTGGCCGCGCGCAATCTTGTGGCAGGCAATGGCCTAACGGGTGGCGGCAACCTCACCGCCGACCGCACGCTGACCCTGGGCACACCCGGCACGCTGACCGGCTCCACAGGCAACGCCGTCACTGCCACCAGCCACACGCACGCGGTGTCTCTCAATGTCGCAGACCTTGGCGATGGAGCTGCCGTCACCATGGCAGCCGCGCTGGGTGCTGGCGTTGACCTGAACACCATCACCGCTCGGGGCATCTACTCGCAAAGCGCCAACGCCAATGCATCCGGCGGTAGTAACTACCCCGCAGCAGTCGCAGGCACCTTGCTGGTGATGGACGCGGGCGGCTCCATCACCACCCAGACCTATACCCATTACAACAACGGCGACCAGTGGACACGCTCCCGCGACAACACGGTTTGGAGTGCCTGGCGCAAAAGCCTGACCGATGAGCGAACCATCAGCACAGGCACCGGCCTGACGGGCGGCGGAGACATGTCCGAAAACCGCACCATTGCCCTGGCCAATACAGCGGTGAAAGCTGGCAGCTACGGCAGCGCCACTGCCATGCCCACTTTCACGGTCGATGCGCAGGGGCGGCTGACGGCGGCAGGGGCCGTGACCGTCACCCCGGCCTGGGGCAGCGTCACCGGCAAGCCCACCACCTTGGCAGGCTATGGCATCACGGATGGTGCCCTGGCTGCGCGCAACATCGTGGCGGGCAATGGTCTGACGGGCGGAGGCACGCTTGCGGCGAATCGGACGCTTACGCTGGGCACGCCTGGCACGCTGAGCGGATCCACTTCCAACGCGGTGCAAACCGAAAGCCATACGCACCAAATCGCCGCGGCCACCGAAACTGTGAGCGGCGTGAGCGAGCTGGCAACCGTGGCTGAAGCCAAGGCGGGCATTGATAGCGTGCGCGTAGTGACTCCCAAGGGTCTGGTGGACACCATCAGCGACCACATGCCAACCGGCTCTATTGTCATGTATCCGGTCAATGTATTGCCTGCTGGCTATTTACGCGCTAATGGCGCTGCTGTCAGCCGAGCAACCTATGCAAAGCTGTTTGCGCTAATAGGGACTGTTTACGGTGTAGGTAATGGCTCCACGACTTTCAACTTACCAGACCTGCGCGGGGAATTTCCACGCTTCTGGTCGGATGGCTCTGCCATTGACTCCGGGCGCGTCATTGGCAGCAATCAGATCGATACCGTTCAAACCCACTATCACCTACTTCCGACATCCTCACCATCTGGGCCAGACGGAACCAATTGGGGTATCAAAGACGAATTTTGGCAATACACCGCAGGCGGCTCTAATGCCAACCCTGCTGACGCACCCTCTGATCCAGCAAGAACCTGGCCTTATGCAAATGGCGCGGCATGGGAGGGGCGATTCGGCTCTGAAACCCGCCCGCGCAACGTGTCGCTTCTCGCGCTCATCAAATACAACTAGGAGCCACACCAGTGAATCAAATTACAGTATTCCAAGCAGATGAAGCTGGGTATTTCATCGGCACGACCTTGGCCGACGAAAGCCCTGAAGAGCCGGGTATCTATCTGATTCCACGATGGGCATTTGAGGATGCTCCAAAGTCTCCTGTTCCCGATGGATCACGCTGGCGGCGCAGCATTGACGGTCTTAGATGGGTACTTGAGAAGCAGTCTGTATCTGAGCCCGAGGAAACACCGCCCACGGAGCAGTCCTCGCCTAAGTCATGCACTCCCGCACAAGGCCTGGTCGCCCTCTTCACGCTCAAGCGCATCACAGAAGATAACATTCTGGAAGCCATCGCGCAGATCCCAGACCCCGTGCAGCAATACGCGGCCAAGATCGGCTACCAGCGCGCCACAAGCTGGGAGCGGGGCAGCCCCACCATGCAAACCATGGCCCAGCTGCTGCAGCTAACCGAACCAGATCTGGACGAACTATTCAGCTACGCCGCCAGCGTCAAGGTGTAGTTAAATCCGCAACCCAAGGCCCCGAAACCGGGGCCTTTTTCATTGCGCCTGCGTGCAAGTCACCGCCACAACGGCCCGCGCTGGCCGCATCGATCACCCAAAGCAACCATAGGGCTCTCCACCATTTGAAGGAAGCCCATGGCTGCTACCGAATACCACCACGGCGTCCGCGTCATCGAGACCACGGGCGCAGGCGCGGCAATCCGCGTTGTCTCCACGGCCGTCATCGGCCTTGTGGCGACTGCTACAGATGCGGACGAAGATGCCTTCCCGCTCAACACCCCCGTGCTGCTCACAAACCCCGCAGGCGGAATCGGCAAGGCTGGCAAGACCGGCACCCTGGCCCGAGCACTCACGGCCATCAGCGGCCAGTCACGCGCCGTCACCATCGTGGTGCGCGTGGAAGAAGGCGACGACGCCGCCTCCACCACCTCCAACGTCATCGGCACCATCACAGACACAGGCCAGCGCACCGGCATTCAGGCACTGCTTTCGGCTGAGTCCGAGCTGGGCGTCAAGCCGCGCATCATCGGCGCACCAGAACTGGACACGCAGGAAGTCGCCAACGCCCTGGCGACCGCAGCCAAGTCCCTGCGCGCCTTCACTTACGTGGCGGCCCGCAATACCACTGGCGGCTACGCCCAGACCAAGGAAGAAGCAACGGCCTACCGCAAGGAATTCGGCCAGCGCGAAGTCATGATCCTGTGGCCCAACTTCCTCGCCTGGGACAACAACGGCGGCGCAGAAGGCAAGGGGGCTGTGGTCACCATGGCCGCCACAGCCTACGCGCTGGGCCTGCGTGCGCAGCTGGACCAAGACATCGGCTGGCACAAGAACATCAGCAACGCCGTCATCACCGGCCCCCAGGGCATCACCGTGCCCGTGTTCTTCGACCTGCAGAACCCGGCAAGCGATGCGGGCTACCTCAACGCACTGGAAGTCACTACCATCATCCGCCGCAGCGGCTACCGCTTCTGGGGCTCGCGCACCTGTGAAGAGCAAGGCGGCAAGTTCGCTTTTGAGAACTACACCCGCACCGCCCAGGTGCTGGCCGACACCATTGCCGAAGCCCACTTCACCTTTATCGACAAGCCCATGCACCCCAGCCTGGTGCGCGACATGCTGGGCTACATCAACAGCCGCTTCCGCGACCTCGTTGCCGGTGGCTACCTGATCGGTGCCGAGGCCTACTTCGACCCCGACCGCAACAGCAAGGAAGACCTCGCCGCTGGCCGCCTGCTCATCAGCTACCGCTACACGCCCGTGCCGCCGCTGGAAAACCTCATCTTCGAGCAGTCCATCACCGACGACTTCCTGGCCGAATTCGCCTCCGCCATCCAGGCCTGAGCCGCGTCATACCCATAGGAGCACCACCACATGGCACTGCCTTCCAAACTCAAGAACTTCAACCTCTTTGGCGACGGCAACGTCTGGCGCGCCCTCATCGACAGCGTCACCCTGCCCAAACTCACCCGCAAGGTCGAAGAGTGGCGCGGTGGCGGCATGCACGGCCCCATCGAAGTTGATCTCGGTCTGGAAAAGATCGAAATGTCCTTCAAGGCCGGCGGCTTCCTGCTGGACGGCTACCGCGCCTTTGGCGGCAGCACCCACAACGCCAACCAGTGGCGCTTTGCCGGCGCCTATGAGGACGACAGCACCGGCAACGTCCAGGCCGTCGAAGTCATGGTCAGCGGCCGCGTGCGTGAGATCGACCCCGGCGACGCCAAGGCCGGCGACGACACCGAGCACACCCACACCATCAGCGTCAGCTACTACAAGCTCACCGTCGATGGCCGCGACATCATCGAGATCGACATGCCCGGCATGGTCTTCAACGTGGACGGCAATGACGTCCTCTCCAAGATCCGCCGCGCCATCGGCCTGTGACCTGCCTCGCCCTGCCCGCCACCCTCATTGCCTGAAAGCACACCGACATGTCCGAAAACGAAACCCAAGATCAAATCTCCAACGTCGCCCCGGTACCCGAAGGCGTGGTCGTCGTCACCCTGGACTGCCCTATCCAGCGCGGCGAAGCCGAAATCAAGGAAGTCACCCTGCGCAAGCCCCTGGCCGGCCAGCTGCGCGGCGTCAAGCTGGCCGAGCTGCTGAACCTGGACGTGGGCTCCGTCCAGCTGGTTCTGCCCCGCATCACCACTCCCTCTTTGCTGCCGCACGAAATCGCCCTGCTCGACCCTGCCGACCTGACTGAACTGGGCGTCAAGGTGGCCGCTTTTTTCGTGCGCAAGAGTTCCCGCGAGGCCTATCAGACTGCGTAGAAGACGCCATGGCCGACCTGGCCATGGTCTTTCACTGGCGGCCGGTGGACATGGAAGACATGCCGCTGGCCGACCTCATGGAATGGCGTGAACGTGCCCGCGTGCGCGCCCAGCACCAGGGTGGTTAATATATGGGCCATGTTCGCCAACTTCTTCATCTACGCGCTGATCGCGCTGGCCGCCCTGGCTCTGCTGGGCTTTGTGCTGGCCCCCATCATGGCTGCCACCGGCCTGTGGGCAGGCACCAGCGCCAAGGGTCACAAAGCCAAGGCGCAGGAAATCGAGCGCCTGCTGGCTGGCAAGGACTAAGCCCCTCTCTTCGTAATCCGGCGGCTCCTGTGCAAGGGGGTTGCCATGGCTGACGCGCGCCTGCAGCTCATTCTGGACCTGCGTGAAAAAGTCCTAGCGCCACTACGCAGCATTCAGGCCGGCAGCAAGGACGCTGCTGCAGCCCTCAAGTCCACCCGCGACCAGTTGCGTGATCTGGAAAAAGTCCAGCAGGACATGGACGGCCTGCGCAAAACCCGCGTGCAGCTGCGTGGCCAGCAGCGCGACCTGCAAGAGCTGCAGACCAAGCTCGCAGGCAGCAATGCCAGCCTGACCGAGCACCGCGAACGCCACAAGAACATCACCGCATCGCTCAAGACGGCTCGCGAATCCCACAGCAAGCTCACCAAGGCGCTGCAGGATGGCGCCACCGCCACCCCTGAATTCAGCCGCCAGCTGGAGCTGGCCCGCATTCGCCTGCAAACCAGCCAGGCCGCATACGAACGCTCCAACTCCACGCTGGGCAAATACCGCAACCAGATCAAAACCACCGAGGCGGGCATCGCCCAGCTCAGCGGCAAGATAGACAACGGCAAAGAACGCCTGCAAGGCTTCCGTGAGCGGCTGGAGCGCGCAGGCATCAGCACCGAAAAGCTGGGCCAGCAGTCTCGCAACCAGAAAATCCAGATCGAGGCCGCAACCGCTGCGATGGAGCGCCAGAAGCAAACCCTGGCAGGCCTCAAGGCCCAGCAGGAAAAGCTCGCAGCTCTCAAGGAAAAGCACGGCAAAGCCATGATGCACACCGGCATGGTGGCAGCTGCGGGGGTTGGCATGGTGGCAGGCGGGCGAGCTATCGCCAAGCCCGTGCAGGCCACACTGGGCGCTTTTTCGCAGCAGGAGGATGCGACCACCCAGCTGAGCGCCAGCATGATGCAGTCCGACGGAAGCGTATCCAAAGAGTTCACGGAAATCGATGCGCTGGCCAAACGGCTGGGCGACCGCCTGCCGGGCACCACCGCTGACTTCATCGAAATGATGACCATGCTGCGTCGTCAGGGCCTGTCTGCGCAAACCATTCTGGGTGGCACCGGTGAGGCGGCGGCACTGCTGGGTGTGCAGTTGCGCATGCCTGTGACAGAGGCTGCCGAGTTCGCAGCCAAGATGCAGGACGCAACTCGCACCACCGAAAAGGACATGCTGGGCCTGATGGACATGATCCAGCGCACCTTCTACCTCGGTGTGGACTCGGGGAACATGCTGCAGGGCTTCACCAAGATGTCGCCCATCATGAATGTCATTCGCAAAGACGGGCTGGAAGCCAGCAAGATGCTGGCCCCTCTGCTGGTCATGATGGATCAGACCGGCATGAAGGGCGAAGCTGCAGGCAACGCTTTCCGCAAAATCTTCCAGTCGGCCATGAATACCGACAAGATCAAGAAAGTCACTGACGGGCTGAAGAAAGAAAAAGGCATCAACCTGAAACTCAACTTCACCGACGGCAAAGGTGAGTTCGGCTCCATCGAGCAGATGTACAAAGAGCTGGGCAAGCTCAACAATCTCACCACTGAGCAACGCCTTACCGTTATCAAAGACCTGTTTGGCGACGACAGCGAGACCATCCAGGCGCTGGACACCATGATCAGCAAGGGCCAGGCGGGCTACGAAGAAGTCGTTGCCAAAATGCAAGCCCAGGCCGATCTGAAGCAACGGGTTGATCAGCAACTGGGCACGCTGAGCAACGTCATGGAAGCAGCACAAGGCGGCTTCACCAACGTCATGGCCGACATTGGCGACACCATCAAAAGCGATGCCAAGGACGTCATCAAAGCCATTGGCGACATCACCGCCAAAGTCGGCGGCTGGATCAAAGAGCACCCCGCCCTGACCGCAGGCATTGCCCGCACCGTGGCCGTGCTGGCCGGGCTGATGGTTGTGCTGGGCACACTGCTGATCCCTCTGGCCCTGATCGCTGGCAAGTTCATGCTGATGCGCTTTCTGTTCGGCATGCTCAGCATCAAAGTGCCCGCGCTGGGTGCTGGCTTCTCACTACTGGGGGGTGCCCTCAAGGGGCTGATGGGCGTGGTCGTCAAGTTCGGCGTGGCCTTGTTCACCACACCTGTGGGCTGGTTTGTGCTGGCCATTGCCGCCATTGCGGGTGCGGCCTACCTGATCTACAAAAACTGGGGCGCAATCTCTGAGTTCTTCTCGGGGCTCTGGAAAAGCGTCAAGGCTTACACCTCTGAGGCGTGGGCCTCCATCAAGGCCCGCTTGTCTGGTGCCTGGTCCAGCACAGTCAGCGCGGCGCAGACCATCTGGGCCGCCCTGCCCGGCTTCTTCTCGGGTATGTGGCAGAGCATCACGACCACGGCATCTGCGATGTGGTCGGGCATCTCATCCACGCTCAGCCAGATTTGGACGTCCATGGTCAGCGGCGCTACTGCCCTCTGGCAGCAACTGGGCGGCTCATTTCCTGCAGTGCTTCAAACCATCAGCACAGCCATCATCAACTGGAGCCCGCTGGGCCTGTTCTACCAGGCCTTTGCAGCGGTCATGAGCTACTTCGGTGTGGAGCTGCCCACCAAGTTCACCGAGTTCGGGGCCAACATCATCCAGGGCCTGGTCAGCGGCATCACCAGCAAGCTGTCCATGGTGCGCGATGCCGTGGGCGCTGCGGCAGATTCGGCTTTGGGCTGGTTCAAGAGCAAGCTGGGCATCCACAGCCCCAGTCGCGTCTTCATGGCCGCAGGCGTCAACGTGGGCGAAGGCGCGGCCATCGGTATCAACAGCACAGTGGGCATGGTGCGCAAGTCTGCAGCGGCCATGGCCGCTGCAACAGGGCTATCACTGGCAGCACCAGCCATTGCCGTGCCTGGCCTGCAGCAGTTGCCCAAACTGGCTGCGCAGGCCATCCCGCTGCAAGCCGACCCAGTCCAGATCGACCGCCGCCCTGCAATGAGCCAGCCAGCACCTGCTGCGGCCCGCCCCGCGCCCATCATTCAGGGCGACAACATCACGATCCAGCTTCACGCCGCACCTGGCATGGATGAGCAGGCCTTGCTGCGCATGCTGACGGCTGAGCTGGACCGCCGCGAGCGCAACAAAGCTGCGCGCCTTCAAGCCAGCTACACCGACTGGAACTAACCCATGCTCTGCCTTGGCCTCTTTGTCTTCAGCCTGGACACCCTCTCTTACCAGGACTTGCAGCGCCGCACCTCGTGGAAGCACCCCACCCAAAGCATCGTCGGTGGGCGTGACACCTCACAGTTCCTCGGCTATGGCGAGGACATCATCACCTTGAGCGGCAGCGTGGTGCCCGAGTTCAAAGGCAAGCGTGCCAGCCTTGATGAGCTGCGCATGATGGGCAACACCGGCCTGGCCTTCGCCCTGGTCGAAGGCAGCGGCACCGTGTATGGCGCATTCGTCATTACCGAAATGCAGGAAACCAAGACCTACTTCGAGGTGGACGGCACGGCCCGCAAGATCGAATTCAGCCTCACCCTGCGCCGTGTCGATCAAGACGATGAAGGTGATGCCGCCTACAGCGATGAAATGGGCGACCTTGAAATGTCTGAAGCCGTCAGCCTGAGTTGATCACCATGAGCGATATTGACGACATCCGCCACCGCCAGCCCTACGCCACCTCCTCCGGTGGCCGTGGTCAGCGCCTCTTTCTGCAGCTCACGCCCATCTGGCGCGTCACCGTCAAAGGCCAGGACGTATCGGCCCGCTTTGCCCCGCGCCTGGTCAGCCTCACCATCACCGACAACCGCGACGGCGAAGCCGATGAGGTCGAAATCGTCATCAGCGACCACGATGGCGCCGTGGATCTGCCCGATACCGGCGACACCATGACCGTGGCCATAGGCTGGCAGCTCAGCCGGGGCACCGGCCCCTACCGCGCTCCCACCCAGGAAGAAATGGGCGGCTTCCCCCTGGGGCTGGTGGACAAAGGCAGCTACACCATCCAGGCGGTGGAATACAGCGGTGCCCCCGACACCATCACCCTGCGCGGCCGCGCCGCCAACCTGCTCGATGAGCTGCGCGACCTCAAAGACCGCAGCTGGCACAAGACCACCGTGGGTACCATCGTGCGCAGCATCGCCGCGCAGAACAAGCTCAAAGTGAGCATCGACAAAGAGATCGAAAAGCGCAAGATTGGCCACGCCGATCAGTCGCAAGAGTCCGACGCCTCCTTTCTGCGCCGCCTGGGCCGCCAGATGGACTGCCTGTGCAACATCAAAAACGGCACCCTGCTTTTCAGCCAGGCGCGCAAGGCCCGCACACCCAGTGGCACAGAGCTGCCACCCGTCACCATCACCCGCGACGCGGGCGACCAGCATCGCTGGTCCCGTGCCGACCGTGACTCGTATAGCGGCGTCAAGGCCTTCTACAACAACATCAAGCGCGGCACCCGCTCAAGCGTCGTGGCGGGTATCAGCGGCCGGGCCAAGACCCTGCGCCAGACCTTTGCCAACGAAGCCGACGCCCTGGCCGCCGCCCGCGCCGAGTGGCTGCGCATCCAGCGCGGCATCTACTCCTTCGACATCACCCTAGCCTACGGCCGTGCCGATGTCATGCCCCAGCGCCCCGTGATCGTCAGCGGCTGGAAAAAGCAGATCGATGAAACTGTGTGGATGGTCACTGCCGTGCGCCACAGCCTGAGCAGCAGCGGCTACACCAGCCAGCTCACCCTGGAGACGCAGCAAAGCGAAGGCGTGGATGGGGGCGACGAAGCCGAAGAAAATTGATAGCTACTCGCGCTTTACTGGTAAGCGCTAGAAAGCATTTCTCTTTAAAGCTTGTGGCTATACCGTTCTTCTATGCAGAATGCAGCTGCAGGAGGGCAACAAACCATGCTCTGGATTTTTGACACAGGCCGAATGGCCAAGAAATTTGGAAAATGGCGTGGGCCCGTCATCGTGGCGCACGGTGTCGGTATCTGCATCATCGCGGTCATGATCTCGCGTGCGGTCAACATCTTGCTGAACCTTGAATCCACGCCGGTCGATACATCCACCATCTCCTTTGCCGCAATGGTGATCTATGGCGCGGGGGTCTTGCTGGGTATCTGGGGCGCCTATCAATTCATGATGGATGCTCTGCGCGGCAAATACATTGAGGATGCTGAAGAGTACAAAAACCAGAGTCGGTAACGGGGGCAGCATCACAAACTCGGCAAATAGCCGGCGGATATACTGTATGCATGAACAGTATCAACACATGCATTCCTGTGCCCGTGGCCAGCACACCCTTGGAGCTGCCCATGGTTGTGGGCTGCGTGCGTGCAGGATTTCCCAGTCCAGCTGAAGACTTTGGCACCACTCGTTTTGACTTGGCCAAGAGCCTGATCCAGCACCCGGCCACCACCTTTGTCATGCCGCTGCGCGGCGACAGCATGATTGGCGCAGGCCTCTATGACGGCGACTGGCTGGTGGTGGACAAGGTGCTGCGCGCCGTGCATGACGACATCGTCATTGCCGAGGTGGATGGCGAGTTCACTTGCAAGCGCCTCTACCAGCGCAACGGCGTCTTCATGCTGCGCCCTGAAAACCCCACCTACCCCGACATTCGCCCGCGTGAAGGCCAGACCATCGAGCTGTGGGGCGTGGTCACCTCCAGCGTGCGGCGCTTTCGCAAATGGTGACGCCATGTATGCCCTGCTCGACGGCAATAACTTCTACGTAAGCTGCGAGCGCGTTTTCAGGCCCAGCCTCAAGCGCGTGCCCGTGGTCGTTCTCTCCAACAATGACGGCTGTGCCGTGGCCCGCAGCGATGAAGCCAAGGCGCTGGGCATCAAGATGGGCACGCCCTACTTCCAGATCAAACATCTGCACGATGAAGCCGGGCTGGTCGCCCTGAGCGCCAACTTCCCTCTGTATGGCGACATGAGCGAGCGCATGATGAGCCTTGCCTCGGCCCTGGGCCCGCAGCTGGAGGAGTACAGCATCGACGAGTGCTTTATCGACCTGCAAGGCGTGCCCGAAGTCACCCGCCGCGCCTGGGTCATTCGTGACCGCATCCTGCGCGGCATTGGCATCCCCACCTGCATCGGCATCGCCCCCACCAAGACCCTGGCCAAGCTGGCCAACCATGTCGCCAAGGACTCTGAACGCAAACCCGGCAGCTACCCCGCCCACCTGCAGCGCGTGTGCAACTTTGCCGAGCTGACGCAGCCCGAGCTTCGGCAGGTGCTGGAGTGCACGCCCGTAGGTGAGATCTGGGGTGTGGGCCGCCAGCTCACCAAACGGCTGGCAGGGCTGGATGTGCACACCGCCTGGCAGCTGCGCAATATGCCCATTGCCACCGTGCGCACCCACTTTGGCGTGGTGCTGGAGCGCACCGTGCGTGAACTGCAGGGCACGCCCTGCATCAGCCTTGAGCTGCAGGCACCGCCCAAGCAGCAGATCGCCTGCACCCGCTCATTCGGCCAGCCCGTCAAAGAGATAGAGCCGCTGCTGGAGGCCGTCAGCCACTTCGCCCAACGCGCCGCCGAAAAGCTGCGCGGCCAGCAGCACCGCGCCGGCATGCTGCATGTGTTTGCCCGCACCAGCCCATTCCGTGAACGTGACGAACCCTTCAGCGGCAGCGCCACCATACAGCTGCACCCGCCCAGCGCAGACACCGCCGTGCTGGTGGACGCAGCCATGCGCGGCATCAAAGACTTTTATGAACCAGGCTACCGTCTGGCCAAGGCCGGTGTGATTCTGATGGACCTCTCGCCCCGCACGCAGGAGCAAGCGTCTTTGCTAGACGATGCCCCGCCCCCCGTGCGCGATCGCAGTGCACTCATGGAAACCATGGACCACATCAATGCCCGCTGGGGTAAAGGCACTGTGGGTGTGGCCAGTGCCCGGCAGTCAGCAGGCTGGGGCATGCGGCAGCAGCGCAAGACGCCGAATTACATTGCCAGCGTGCAGAGCATGCCGCCTGCCTCCTAGGGGGCTGCATGCTTGAACTGGCATGCTGGGCACATGAGGATCAAAGACAAGGCGTGGGTGAAGCTGGTAAAAATTGATAGCTAGCGGCGCTTGTCAGGCAATCGCTAGAGGCTTATTTACCAAAAATGACGATGCAATTTTTCCCGTCGTGTCAATTTTGGCGCATGGTCAGGCCAGCCATCTTCCACGCACTGCTCCCACTCGCACAAAGCCACTAGCGTTTTGATGCATGGTGGCTCATCACTGTTGATCTGGCTGCGCGTTTGCGTCCAGCCCGCCACATGCTGCGGAGTGACGTCTGCCAACGGCAGTTTTTCAATCTCGCCAATCAGTTGCTGTGCCCGCTTGGCCAGTTCAATATGGCGTTGCTTGCAATCGCCATAACGCACCAGCAAGGCCAACACTGACAGAACCGCCACCACTGCCCCCGCAATCCACACATCGCTGAAGAACTTGGCGAACAGCGTCAAACCCGCAAGCGTGCAAATCAACTGCGTGCCGAGATCGCACATATTGAAGAACCACTCACGCTTCTTGTGATAGCGAAAGGTAACTTTGGCCCAATGCAAAATATCCCAGCGATCCAACTCTAGCGGCGTGGGCTCTGGCTTGTTTGCAGAAGTAGGAGTGGCTTGGGTATTGGTCATGGTGTCATGCTCGCTCCGCGGTGTGCGCAAGCCTAGGCCGCGCTTGCGTACCTACTGTGAACACACCCTCCACAAGCATCACTTCAACGCCTAGGTGGTGGAGGCGGAGCGATGTTGCGCTGAACATCGTGCTTCCGTTCGATTCGCCCGCCATCGTTGTTCACATGGGGTGGTGGTGGTGGTGGTGGTGGTGGTGGTGGTGGCGGTGGCGGTGGCGGTGGCGGTGGGGGTGGAGTTCTACGAATATCAACCATATGTCCCTCTCTAGACGTGGTCTGAGTTGAAAAATACATTCAGTGCTTATCTAAGCCTCATCGCCGCACATAACTCTTGCGCCCCGAATCGGAATAGCAATACCGCCCACCACGCGGCCCGGTGCAGATATTGCCGCTGCGGCAGCTGCAGTCGCCGCCGGCAGATTTGGTGGGTTTCGGCTGTGACGTCAGGCCCAGGGCGCGGCTGGCACCGCCGCCCATCTCGGCGCTGCAGCTGCGCTTGGAGCCGCTGATCGAGCCGTCATTGCAGACAAACTTCTCACCCGCGCAATGCGACACCCCGCCCTTTTTGCCAGAGCATGGATAGTTCGCAGCATTTACATGAAAAGAGGCTGTAGCCATTACTGCAAAAGCGAGTACAGCTCTTAATAAATGAGCGAGCATGTAAAGCCCAGTCACTGATAAATCTGAACCAGTGTGGAAGTCTCCCCAAGAGACATGCCTACTCGCTGGCCCAGAAACTTCCCATCGCGAATAGGCTGCCCACTCTTCTGACTTTCCAGAATTTGCTTGGCGGCATCCTCGCCCAATGCATAGGTCAGAACCTGATTAGCCCAAACCAAGTTCTCCTTGTTCATCGCCTCAAAAGTCTTGCCGTCGCCGTCCCTGAAGTTTTCCCAGTAGACATTGACGCGCCCCTTTCTGAACTCAAGGCTGAATTCGGGACCGCAAACTCGCTTGCCGCATTTCTGGCCATGAAAACTCACGCCTTTGCCATCGTCCAGCGCATATTCATGGGTAACAGGGCTGCCCACAGCTGCAACTAAGCCGCCCTCATCCAATTGGGCTGCGCGGGGCACTGACTGCGCAGGCTTATCGGGAATCGCATTGCTTTGCTCAGAACAACCAACAAGAGCTGCCAGCGCAATGGCTATGGCGATGCCTACTTTCTTCATAATCTCCCCCTCGAGTATTGGCTGCGACCTCTCTGGGTCGCATGCCTTGCTTTGTGCTTAAAACCGCCGTCCATTCCACCCATACACCACGCGGCCCTTGATGCAGATTTGCTCGGAGCCGTCGAGGATGTCGGAGGTCTTGATGGCCTCGTTATCGCTGCTGACCTCATAGCGGCCATCGAGCCGCTGGCGCACGCGCTTGATAAAGAGACGGCTGTGCGCTTCGAGCACATACACGCCGTCCACCAGCACTTCAATCACATCGGTATCGACCAGACAGAAGTCACCGCTTTCCAGCGTGCCGTGCATGCTGTCGCCATAGGCGTGAATCAGCTTGATGGCCGCAGGCCTGCAGCGCGGCAGGTGCGTGGCCAGCCAGCGGCGTGAAAACGGTACGTCGTTGAGGATGACGTCTTCGCTCAGCAGCTCATTGCCCGGCCCCATGCTGCCGGTGGCGCTAAGCAGTGGCACATAGATCGTGTCTTCATTGCTGGCTGGGGCTGGTGCAGAACCAGATAGTGCGTGCTTGCCAGCCACTGCTGGAGCGGCAACAGATTCACGTACGCCAGTCAGTGCATAGACCACGTCAACGCCAGCAGCAGCAACTGCCTGGAGATAAGCAACCGTAGGGCTGTTCTCTCCCTTTTCGTACTTGTGCTGAGCGAGCTTTTTTACTCCGCCGGCTTCTGCAAGCGCCTCTTGGTTTAGGCCAAGACGCTCACGCTCCTCACGTAGCCTCGATGGAAAGTTATCTTTTTCCATTACTTATGCTTGACCGTTATGTTTTTTCATAACACAATGCCTTCAACTCTTAACAAACATCCACCGAGATAGCAGCCAACGCGGTCCACTGCACAGGCTGTCGACAAGGTGAGAGAGCTGCACAGGTGCAGACATTTCTTAACAAGGATTGATGATACATGCGCTCCCATCAAGCCCAGCCCGTTGACCGGCAGGCCAGCTCCAAGCCGGACGACCTGGTCTATTTCCGCTTTGGCAAACAAGGCGCCGAGAACCACCGCAAGGTGCGCGAGATCGTGGCCGCGCGCGGCGGCAGCAGCAGCATTGCCGGTGTGATCCGCGAGCTGATCACGCGGGGTCTGGCAGACCTTGAGTCCGAGCAAGCCATCATCGCGGCCCACAAGGGCGGCGCTGCTTCGGCGGCTGTCAATGCACGGGGCTGAGAAGTTCATGCATTGCATCTTGCGCAATACCTCACGCAATCACACGCAACTTGTTTTGCGTGGCGTTGCGCGCTGATCCCATTCGGAAGGAGTCCCCATGAACATGCGCTCACCGCTTTCAGCCGGCACGATTGAACGTGTGCTGCGCCACAACCTGAGCCAGCCCGGCAGCGCTGTGCAGGAGGCTGCGGGCTGGGATGCCAGCAATGTCAGCCGGGTACTCAGCGGCCAGCAGGGTGTGCCGGTGGCCAAGCTGGACGCCATTGTGGGCGCGGCGGGCTATGTGCTGGTCAGCCGTGAATATATGGACGCCATTGGCGTGCTGAGTCGTGTGGGTGCGTATTGCCACTGCGCCCGCTCTGGCGGCGGCGAATGCGGGCCCGCTGAACGCGCCCACTGCGCTCAATAACAAGGTGCTGTCATGGCTGAAAACAACCCGTTTGACCACAAGGCGGCCCTGCAGGCACATAGCGATCTTTCGCAAGAAGGCCGGGGTGCTCCTGCACGCAAGATCACCATGGGCGTGGATGCCGAAGCCATCGAGGCCGATCACCGCGTGCTGCTGCAATCGAAGGTGGACAAGATCAAGGCGGAGCGCGCAAAAAACTTCGCCAAGGCCCGCAACCGCCTGGAGTGCCCGCACTGCGATGCGCCCTGCACCATCCGGTCTAGCCGCCGCATGAGCAAGCTCACCCGCGAGTATCACTACCAGTGCAACAACGTCGAATGCGGCCACACCTTCGTGGCCAGCATGGAGATCCGCCACACCCTGTCCCCCAGCGGCACGCCCGACCCATCGGTCGTTCTGCCCATGCCCGACAAGATGCGCCGCGATGTGATCCGTGCCCAGATGGATTCAGCCCCATCGGTGCCCTATAGCTCTGTGAACAGCAAGCCGGTGACCGGCGACCTGTTCTTAGACCAGTCGCTACCGCTCAGCTAGAGCCGCTCCCCCTTCCCCATTTCCACCCCGCTGACAGAGCCTGTTTTCAGGCGCTGCGGCCCTTCTTACGCCCAAAAACATTGAAAGGAATCGCCATGACACAAGAAGTCTCCCAAGAAAACACCCAGGCTGCCGCACCTGCATTGGTGCCTGCGCTCAAGCCTGAGCAGGTGTTGAAGCCGGTCGGCTCCACGCCGCACTGGCAAGACCACATCAGTTTGAGAGCGGAAGGCACTTCGGTGGGCGTCTATTCCCGGCTTGGCGCGGGGGACTCGTTTGGAGATGCACATCTGTGTTTGACGCTGAACGAGGGCAATTTCCATTGCGGCATAGACCTCACCATTGATTCGGCGCGTGAGATGGTCATGGGCCTGCAGAAAGGCATTCACACCGTCGGCCTGATTCGCTCGCTGGGCGAAGTTGTGGAAGTGCCGGCAACCAAGCCTGAAGACTGGGTGCATTACGAGCAGATCAGCCCCCGCTTTGTCGATGCCAACTTAGGCGGGGTCAGCTTTCGCGTGTTCGCCTCGCAGCTGGAGCACCAGTCCAAGCCTGAAGTGCATCTGTGCATGTACAGCCAGCAGGGGTTTATCGCTGGCTCCCAGATGCTGCCTGGCTTCCTCTCCCCCGATGCGGCGGACGAACTGGCCGACTCCCTCAAGGCTGCGGCCTATCAGGCTCGCATGTTGGCGGCCAAGCAAATCGCGGAAGGAGGTGCCGCATGAGCAACCACTACAACGTGACCCATGTGGATGCCCTGGGCGTGCGACGCCGCATGGTCATCGGAGCGCCCAGCCGTGCACAGGCATGGGCCTTTGCCGAGCAGCTGTATGGCATGCCCTGGTATCTGTCGGCTGTGAGGGTGTGAGCATGAGCCAGCCCATCTTGCGCAATGCGCTGGTCATGCTGCCCCAGCCCTCCCCTGATGCTGCGCAGTTGCTGCCTGGTGCCGTGGATTTGCTGCGCATTACGACAGAGGCCTGGGGGCCGCTGCGTGAAGAGGACGCGGCCCCTATGCCGCTGGCCGTGCGCAAAAAGCTCAAGGCGCTGCGTGAGGATTACCGCCGCAGTTCGGGGCGTGGCTATATCGATGCAGAAAATCAGGAGTGGATGGCTCTGCCCGTGCGCTGGCGTATGGCTTTGCTGCTGCTGTGCGGCATTGAGGGGGACTTGCCCACGCTGGCCGGGCGTGACATTCAGTCCATGCCACCGCCTGAGCGTGGTGCTATCAAGTCTGAGCTGCGTCTTGCCAAGCGTCAGTTTGCGCGCCTGGTTGCGCTGGTCAGCCTTTGGTAGGCACTAGGTAGAACGCCATGGCCAAGATACTGCGCGAACTGCCCAAGGGCCTTGCAGACTGGAGGAAGAACAAGCCCCAGCTGCGGCATGTGGCCGAGCATCTGGAACGCATCATTGACGATGCGCCGCAAGCGTGGCGCGCATTCATTCGCAATCGCTTTACCAAGATAGAGCCTGTGCCCCCCATGGGCGCAGATGCCAATGAGCAGGCCCGCTGGTTTACCCAGCAGCCGCCGGACTGGGCCAAGGCATGGAGAAGCCTGAAAGAGCTGGCGGCATTTCAAGATGCCTATGGCGATGCCATGCGCTGGAACCTGGACGATCACGACATCTGCAAATGGGCCAATGCACTGGCTGGGCAGGCGGGCGAGCTGGAGGCGGTGTGCCTGGCCGAAGAGAGCAGCCTGCGCGCCACCGAGGTGCTGCAGCGCTTGGCCAAGGGTACGCGCCAGACCGAAGAAGACAAGGAAGCCGAGGCCGCCCGCTGCATTGCCCGCCGTGTGGATGCCATTCGCATGCTGGTGCGCATGATTGGCGTGGAGGAGGACAAGCCTATCAAGGGGCTGCCCGCCGTCAAACGCGCCCAAGACCCACGCTGGTGGCGCAGGCGTCTGCGTACGCATGTGGCTCGCATTGTTGAGGGCGGCTATATCCGCCTGGGCATGGTGCACCGCGCCAGTGGTGGCTATATCAGCCATGCCGGGCTGATGCGCCGCACGCACCAGATCAAGCGCAATGCAGAGGCACTGGCCCGCTCGCTCTATACCAATGAGGCGGGGCAGATCTACAACCTGGCCGAGCTGGCGGCGCTGGGCACATCCAACCCCGTGGTGCGCGGTGGTGAGCTGATGACGCGGGTGCGTGGTGCCGAGGAATATGCCGATGCCCGCGCCCATGTGGGCCTGTTCCTGACCTTGACACTGCCCAGCCGCTTTCACCCAGTGAAGCTGGGCCGGGGTGGCCGCCCTGTACCCAATGAAAAGTATGAGCCCGGCATTACCCCTCGTGATGGCCAGATGTGGCTGCGCGGGAACTGGCAAAAGCTGCGCAGCGCTGCCAAGCGCAAGAAGATTGCCATGTATGGCCTGCGCGTGGCCGAGCCGCACCATGACGCCACGCCCCACTGGCATGCGCTGGTCTGGGTGGAGAACGAGGAGCAGGCCCAGGCGCTGGAGGCCTTGATTCGCAAGTACTGGTTGGCCGATGAGGGCGAGGAGCCGGGTGCGCAGAAGAACCGCGTGTGCATCAAGCGCATGGTGGCCGGCGGTGCGGCGGGCTATGTGGCCAAGTACATCGCCAAGTCCGTAGGTCACCACGCACTGGCCGAGCACACCGATGTGGTGCAAGGCCAGGAGGTGCAAATGGCACTGGACCTGGACAAGCCGGTGCAGCCCGAGGCCAAAGAGTCAGACAAGGATGGCTTTGCCGGTTACCGCCGTGTCGATGCATGGGCCAGCCATTGGGGCATTCGGCAGTTTCAGACCATTGGCATGCCCAGTGTGACGGTATGGCGCGAGCTGCGGCGCGTAAGCAAAGACCAGCTGGAGCTGTTTGGCCGTGAGGGTGACCGCGATACCCGCCGTGCCTACACGGCCTGCCACCGCCATGGCGAGATACGCGCCGACTGGTGCAGCTTTATGGAGGCCATGGGTGGCCATGCCCGCAAGCGCAGTGAGTGGCATCTGCGCGTGGTGCACCGCACGCCCGAGGCGGGGGCCGTCAACCAATACGGCGAAGAGATCGCACAAGGCCGCATCGTGGGCCTGACCCCGCAGCGCGGCTGCATGCGTGGCCGCTGGCTCGTCAGCCGCCGCATTGCGTGGACACCCTACGTCTCGACATTGGCCGCTGATGTGGATGCTGAGAAGTCTGAATTGACCCAAGGGGCCGATAAGGCGCAGGGCAGAGGCATGGCCGTGTCCAGGCCGCCGCTGGCGGCCCCTTGGACTGGTTTCAATAACTGTACGGCCCGCCTCACGGGCGAGACGGCCAAAGAGTTTTTTGGCCGTGGAGACCACGAACCAGAGGACTGGAGCAGTCCTAACAGCCCCGATTCGGTGCTGTATCAGCCACCAACGATGGCCAACCGCTTCCAGCAAGCAGCCCATTTCTTCCAAAACGCCCACTGATCCATCACAGGAGGAGTACTCATGCCCGCAAAACGCACCGAACCCAGCCGCGCAGCCGTAAATCCGGCTGCGGGCTTCAAGTACACGCGCGCCGAGAGCACCGATCTGGCCAAGCGCTTTGCAGCCATCCGCCGCGAGCAAGCCAAGGCCCAGCGCGAAGCCGCAGCCGCCGAGTTAGCCCAGGCCCAGCAGTCGCTGGAGCTGGAGCAAGGCGCGCAAGTACTTCCTCTTTTCAAGCAAGCCGTCTGAGCAACCACCCACAGGAGTCATCACAATGGACCACGCAATCACCACCCTGCACAGCTACCGCGCCATCCTCATTCCCACCAACGCAAACCCCGACAACCTTGAGGACCTTGCCGACGCTGGCCTGCTGCCCACTATCCGTGTGAAGGCGGCAAACAACGAACAGGCCGAAGCCGCCGCCCACATGGTCAGCGGCAAGCAAGTGCTGCGAGCCGAGCGCGTGGAGGGCTGAGCCATGACTAATATGAAGAGAGAAGACTGGATCGGAATTGATCGCCCAGGCACCACTGAACTGATCAAAGTCATGACAGAGCGCGGCGTCTATGACAAACGCGCCCAGGCGCAAGAGGGAGTAAAGAAATGACCGTCCTAGCTTTTATTTTTCAAAGCGTTTGGCACTTTCTTGGCTCTATTGTGCTGATAGCTGTTATTGGTGAAGCCATCGCAGCCGTCATCAAGGCATTCCGCTGACGAACATAAGAACAGGAAAACAGATATGAATACCACCACCATCCAACAAGGCCCCATGGCCAGCTCAGTGCCTCGTCTGGATACAGCAGGAATTGCCGAGATGCTGGGTGTGACACGCGAGCACGTCACTGATCGCATCACAAAGCGCCCAGACTTTCCCAGGCCATTCATTAACGTGAGCCGACGCCTGCGGTACTGGCGCACAATAGATGTGCTCAAATGGATGGAAACCGGAAATTAGAATGAGGTCATCAAAAAATGGACGAAATTATTTCCAATCTGAATAAAATTGCAGCAGTTATTGGATACGTGACTGTAATACTGGTGGCATACAAATCATGCAAACACTGGCTAAATCCTTTAATAATCACACCTTCCATTCATGTAAGTTTTGTCCCTGAAAAAGATCATTCAATTTCAGCCAGCATCACCAACATTGGGAAACAGACACTATATATATCTGAGTGCAGGGCACGATCACCGGAATCTTTGAGAAGAATTATTTCGCAAATAATTAAAAATCCAATTAAATTCTATAAAACAAGAAAATTCTCACGCTTTAAAATGATCAGTCTCACGCTACATTGCGGAGCACCGATAAAGATAGAGACAAATCAAGCGATTGAGCTTAAACACACGATACGGAGAGGTGACCCATACTCTCTCCAACTTCAAGGGCCACTTTATAAAATAGAAGTAACAACTACTGATAAAAGGACGATATACAGTAAAGCTAATCGCTTTATCAGTAATGTATATAAATAGACAAAGAATCAAATTCTTGAAGCAATCTGCTCTGCAGATTCCCTGTAATAAGTATTGAAAAGCTCATTGATGTTGACATGGCCACTGATGCGGGCCAGCGTCATTACATCGACCTTTTTGCTGAGCAGAGTCAATGATGTGGCGCGCAGATCGTGAAAGCGTAGCCCTTCCACCATGCAGCGGTCACGCAGCTTGCGGTAAATGGCATCCCGGCTGTCATCACTGATCGTGAAGTAGTTGTCCCGGCCTTCACGAATCGCATTTTCTTCAAGGATTTTCAACAGCCTCACCGTTCGCCTGGCCAAAGGCACGCGGCGTGCCCCCACAAGGGCTTCGGTTTTGTGATGCGGCAGCTCGTACACCTTGCGCTTGAGGTCAACCGTGCTGCGGGCCATCCTCAGAATCTCACCGCTGCGGAATGCGTTGTGCAAGGCAATCATCATGGCCCAGCCTGTTTCTTGCATAAGCGTGCGCGGTGCAGTGCGAAGAGAGACACCTGCAGAGCGCAGGATCAGGCGAATTTCCATCCAACTGCTTACACGACGGCGCGCATACGATGCAGCTGGCAGCGTGATTTCTTTCCATGGGCTTGAGCCTGCCCACTTCCATTGCTTGGTGGCGAGCGTCCATATGGGTCGGTACTGCTGAGCCTCACGCAACACGCTGGCACCGCTGACATGCTGCAAACGGGCATCGCGCCACGCAGCAAGATCGTTGCCGGTGATCTGGTGAAAAACCTTATTTGCCAGCTCGGGGTAGTCCCGCAGCCAGGCATCAAAGCGCAGGTTGTCGGCCCGCACGGTGCTGCCGGTCTTTTTGTTTGTGACCTCGTTGCGGTAGCGCTCAACCGCCTCTGCCAACGTGCGTTGCGGGAATTCTCCCCGCGCGCCAGCCAGAATCGCCGCCTCTTCGGCCACGGCCCAAGCCTGAGCCTCTGCCTTTGTGGGCCGTGTGGCCGTCTTGCGCACGCCTGCCCGCTCAACTTCCGCGCGCCAGCCGTTCTTAACCTTCCTCAGATACGCCATATCAAATCCTTGCTGCCAAATCCCGCGCGGGATCGGGAACGGGAACCGCGCGGGAAGGGGCTGTAGTTTTAAACAGTATTCTGCTGGATTCGGTAGGAACGCCCAACGAAAAATAGGCAAGAAAAAAGCCCGCTCTCATAGGAGAAAGCGGGCTTATGCAGGGTTCGCTTGGTTTAAGCGGTTTTTATTCGTGGTGCGCGGAGCCGGACTCGAACCGGCACGGTGTTGCCACCGTCAGGACCTAAACCTGGTGCGTCTACCAATTTCGCCACCCGCGCGGTCAGCAATGCGCAAATCTACGCTTACTGAGGTCAAGGCGCAGATTCTAGCCGCAAATTGAGTGCGCTCTGTACAAAGCGCGCTCAGGCCTCCGCCTTTCTGATGCGAAACACTGCCGCGTACATCGCCGGCAATGCCAGCAAGGTCAATACCGTCGCCACGATCAACCCCCCCATGATGGCAACGGCCATAGGCCCCCAGAACACGCTGCGCGAGAGCGGGATCATGGCCAGCACAGCCGCTGCAGCCGTCAGGACAATGGGGCGCAGGCGATGTACCGCCGCCTCCACAATCGCATCCCAAGCCGGTACCCCTTGCGCACGAGCACTCTCGATCCGGTCAACCAAAATGACAGAGTTGCGCTGAATCATTCCCATCAAGGCCACCACTCCCAGCAGAGCGACAAAGCCAAAAGGGCGATTGAGCAGCAGCAAGGCTGCTGCTACACCAGGAATACCCAGTGGCCCGGTGATGAACACCAGCAAAGAGCGGCTGACGCTGCGCAGCTGCAGCATGAGCAGCGTGAACGTCAGGAACAGCAAAACCGGAATGCCTGCCACGATGGCTCCAGAGCCTTTGGAACTTTCCTCGACGGCACCGGCCACCTCAATGCGATAAGCCGTATCGCCAGCTGCGTGCCAGACCTCTTCCAGCTCGCGCAGCGCAGGCAGCAGCTCATGGGTCACAGTGGCTCCCTGCAGGCCTTCGCGCACATCGCCTTGAACCGTAATCGCAAAGCTGCGTTTCTCACGCCACATCACACCAGGCTCCCAGGTCATGACTGGCTTGGCGATTTGAGTCAGCGCAATCGACTGCCCACCTGCCGTGGTTACATAAACCCCAGCCACATCAGTGATCGCATCCCTGTCCTGCCTGGGCGCACGCATCACGATATCAATAAGCTTGTCCCCCTCCCGAAACTGCCCGACCGTGCTTCCACTGAAGTTGGCGCTGGTCGCCTCTGCAATGGACTGGCTGCTCACGCCCAGCGCCCGCGCTTTGTCCTGGTCGACCTGCAGGCGAATGACCTTGACGGACTCATTCCAGTTGTCATTCACGCCACGCATATTGACGCTGTCCTGCATGAGTTTTTTCACCTCATCGGCATAGCTGCGCAGTTTGGCAGGATCAGAGCCCAAGACACGGAACTGCACCGGATACTGCACGGGCGGGCCATTGGGCAGCAGCTTGGAGCGTGCACGTACCTCCGGAAATTCCTCGGCCATCAACGCCGGCAGCCTCTTTCGAACTTCCTCGCGCGCCTTCAAGTCCTTGGCCACCAGAATGAACTGCGAGACGTTGTTCTGCGGGAAGACTTGGTCAAGCGGCAGGTAAAAGCGCGGCACACCCGAGCCAATCCATTCGCTGACCGACTCCACCCCTTCGAGCTGCAGCATGCGCTGCTCGACTCGCAGCGTCACCTCCTTGTTGGCCTGCAGGGAAGTACCTTCGGGGAACCATATATCCATCAGCACCTCAGGCCGGCTGGAGTCCGGAAAGAACTGCTGCTGCACCTTGGCCATGCCTGCCAGCCCCAGCACAAAGACCAGCACCGTCGCACCAATCGTCAGCCAGCGATGCTGAACACACCAGTTCACCGTACGGCGAAAGCGGTTGTAGAAAGGCGTATCGAACAGCTCATGCTCGCCAGCATTGGTGTCGATGCCCGCCTCTTCAGCAGACACTTCGCCCGAAGCCACTTCGGGCGGCAGCGTGGCTGCATGCGGTGGCTTTTTCAGCAGCAACAGCCCCAGATAGGGCACGAAATATACCGAGGCAAACCAGCTCAGCACCAGTGCAATCACCGTCACCGCGAAGATGGCAAAGGTGTATTCGCCCGTCATGGACTTGGCCATGCCGATGGGCAAGAAGCCCGCCGCCGTAATCAGCGTACCCGTCAGCATGGGCTTGGCGGTGATCTCATAGGCAAAGGTGGCGGCTCGGTACCTGTCGTAGCCCTCCTCCATCTTGCGCACCATCATCTCCACGGCAATGATGGCGTCGTCCACCAGCAGGCCCAGCGCGATGATGAGAGAGCCCAGAGACACCTTGTGCAGCCCGATATCCCAGTACCACATGGCCAAAAAGGTGGCGGCCAGCACCAAAGGAATGGTGATGCCCACCACCAGACCGGGTCGTGGATCGATATACCAGCGCTTCCACAACGGATGCTGGCCCTCACGCCTGTGCAGACCCAGACTCAGAAAGCTCACGGCCAGCACCACGGCCACGGCCTCGATCAGCACATGCAGAAACTCGCTGACCGAATCTGCCACCGCCTTGGGCTGGTTTTGCATATTGCTCAGCGTCACCCCCACGGGCAGGCTTTTGGCAATGCGGTCCGTCGCCTGCGTCAAGGCCTTGCCCAGGGCAATGATGTCTCCCCCCTTGATCATGGAGACACCCAAGGCCAGCGTAGGTTCGCCCTGAAAGCGCACCATGACATTGGCCGGATCGGCATAGCCCCGGCTGACCTCGGCAATATCACCCAGGCGCAACTGTGCCCCGCCCTGACCAATGATGGGCATGGCGCGCAGTTGCTCTAGGTCGTTGAACTGGCCCTGCACCCTCAGGGCAATCGTTTCAGCAGGCGTCTGCAAGGTGCCAGCAGACACCACGGCGTTTTGCTGATTGAGCTGATTGAGCACCTGTTTAAGGTTCAGCCCCATCTGCGTGGCGCGCTGCGACAACTCCACATAGACCTTCTCATCCTGCACGCCAAACTGCTCCACCTTGGCAACGTCAGACACCTGCAGCAATTGCTGGCGCACGTCATCGGCCAGTGTTTTGAGTTCCGCATAGCTAAAGCCTTTGGCTTGCAGCGCATAGATCACGCCATAGACATCGCCAAAATCGTCGTTAAAGAAAGGTCCTTGCACTCCCTGCGGCAGGGTGTAGCGCATATCGCCTACCTTTTTGCGCACGGTGTACCAAAGCTGCGGCACCTCTTTGGGTGGCGAGTAGTCCTTGAGCTGGAAGATGACCTGCGACTCACCAGGCTTGGAGTAGCTGCTGATCTTGTCGGCATAAGGCACCTCCTGCAGCGTGCGCTCAATCTTGTCCGTCACCTGCTGGGCCACCTGCTCGGCAGTGGCACCAGGCCAGTAAGTGCGAATCACCATGGCGCGGAAGGTAAAAGGCGGGTCCTCGTCCTGCCCCAACTGAAAAAACGCGGCAAAGCCCAGCAGCATCAGCACCACCATGAAGTAGCGCGTCAGCGCCACATGATCAAGCGCCCAACGAGAGAGGTTGAAATGCGCGCCAGTGGCCTTTGGGTGTTCAGAGCCGCTCATTGACCAGCCTCCGCTGGCTGAGCAACTCCTTTTTCAGGAGCTGTCAGCGCTTTACCAGTATGCGCTTGAGCCTGATTTGATGCCAAATCCTGCTCTGGCTTGGCGTATTTATCGCGATAGACCGTGACCTTCTGCCCTGGAGTCAGAACATGCACGCCCGTAGCCACCACCTGCATACCCGGCTGCAGACCCGAGGCAATCACAGCCTCATTGCCGTCTGCACTGGCGACCTTCACCGGCTGCAGCTGGACCGTGCTGCTGTCCTTGTCATACACCCACACAGCCGTGCCCTGCCCTCCGCCTCCCTCCTGGCGCAAAGCCGTCGTTGGCAGCTTGATGACCTTCTCACCCACAGCACCGCCATTCACGCTCACGCCCTCCAGCGTCACACGTACGGTGGAGCCCAAGGCCGGCAGCGGAGCAGCGTCGAGCTGGGCCTTGACCACAAAGGTACGCGTTACCGGGTCTGCACTGGCTGCCACTTCACGCACACGGGCCGTCAGGGCCTGAGACTCGTCGGACCACAGCCGCACTTGAACGCTTTGGCCCAGCTTGAGCGCGGCACGCCTGTCCTCGGGCACGCTGAACACCGCATCACGCGCACCATCTTGCGCAATGCGTACCACCGGGGTACCAGCGGCCACCACCTGACCCGGCTCCGCATCCACGCTGGTGACGACGCCATCGACATCAGCCAGCAGCTGGGTGTAATTTTCCTGATTGGCCTGACCCGACAGCTGAGCTCGCGCCTGATCCAGTGAAGCCTGGGCCGCCTTCAGGTTGGCCTCATGGCGCTCCATCTCAGCCGCACTGATGAAGTTTTGTGCACGCAGCGTGCGAAAGCGCTGCACATTGGCCTGCGCCAGATCGCGTTGCGTGGTGGCCGAGGTCACCTGGGCTCGCGCCGCCTCGGCGCTGAGCTGGTAGTCACGCGCATCCAGGCGCGCCAGCACCTGACCTGCTTTCACATGCTGGCCCAGCTCCACTTCGCGCCGGGTAATTTTTCCACCCACCCTAAAGCCCAGGCGTGACTCCACGCGGGCTCGCACATCGCCGGCATAGTCCTGTGCAGACTCAACCCGCCCTTCACCCACGGTCACCAGCTTGACCGCGCGCACCGGATCGGGCGCCACCTCCTTCTTGGAGCAGGCCGTCAAAAAAGCGGCTGAAGCCATGACAGACAAGGCCAGCAAAGGCACAGAAGTGCGGCGCAGCAAAGACGAAACGACAAGACAGCGAGAAGACAAAACAGCCATGGTGCTCTGGGCTTGTAGAAATAAAAAAGCACAGCCGCCCGACGGGCAGCTGCACACCAATCAGCGCTGATTGTGCACGTTCGTGCATTTTTCATGCAGGCTTTTTGCAGCATCCGGCCAGCAGTCGCCGTCTTGCCCACTCCCGGTTCACAATACGGCCCGTGAATCAACAATCCTCCGCAAGCATCACTCCGCAGGCACCCGCCAGCATCACGCATTACGAGAATTTCCCCGTCGCGTCCTGGCTGTGCCCTCCCCGCCTGCGCGCTCCCATCGCAGCCATTTATCACTTTGCCCGCACCGCAGATGACCTGGCCGATGAAGGCGACTTCAGTACCGAGCAACGCCTGTCACTGCTGCAGCAGTATGCGAAAGATCTGCACCAGCTCAACACTGCTGATGAGGCCGCCATGCTGGCGGGTACCGCCTGGCCTCAGGTCTTCGGCCCGCTGGCCGTTCAGGTGCAAGCCCACCAGTTGCCCAAGCCACTTTTGGCCGACCTGCTTCGTGCCTTTGAGCAAGACGTGCGCATGACAGCCTCTCAAACCCCCTACACCAACACGGCCCAGTTGCTGGACTATTGCCGCCACTCGGCCAACCCCATCGGCCGCTTGCTGCTGCACCTTTATGGCGTGGACACCCCCAGGGCCTTGACGCAAAGCGATGCCGTTTGCACGGCCTTGCAGCTCATCAACTTCTGGCAGGACCTGAGCCAGGACTTGCCACGTCAGCGCCATTACCTGACGGACTCCGATTTGGCCCGCCATGGAATTGAACGATCTGTGATCCAGCCCGAAGCCAAAGCCTTGACCCCTGCACTTCAGGCCTTGCTGGCAGAGCTCAACCACCAGGCCCGTACTCTGATGACGCAAGGATCACCACTGGTCCACCAGCTACCAGGGCGCGCAGGCTGGGAGCTGCGCCTGGTCATTCAAGGGGGACTGCGAATTCTGGACAGACTGGATGCCATGCAAGGTCGCAACCTCTATCAGCGCATCAAGCTAGGAAAGGCAGACCTACCCGCCATGCTCTGGAAAACATGGCGCATGTAAATTAGGCAAAAAAGGCCTTAATCCCTTACTGGTCAATCGCTTACAGCTATTGATTTTGAGTCAACTCATCGCCGCCTGACTATATGCACCTGGCGCATTTCACTCTTGTGTCAGCCAGGGGCTCGCACCATGGGACAATGCTTCCCCTATGAATCCGGATCAGTACGTCCAAGACAAAGCCGCCTCTTCTGGCAGCAGCTTCTATTACGCCTTTCTCTTTTTGCCCAAGGAGCGTCGCGCTGCCATCACGGCTTTCTATGCTTTTTGCCGCGAAGTGGATGACGTAGTCGACGAGGTCACGGACCCGGGCGTCGCGGCCACCAAGCTGGCCTGGTGGAAGGCCGAGGTGCACAAGGCCTTCACCGGCCAGTCCTCGCACCCCGTGATGCAGGCCCTGATGCCCCACAGCAAAGCCTATGGCATCGAAGAGCGCCACCTTCAAGCCGTCATCGAAGGCTGCCAGATGGATCTGGACCAGACCCGCTACCTGGACTACGCCGGTCTGCAGCGCTACTGCCATCTGGTCGCGGGGGTCGTGGGCGAAGTGGCGGCACGCATCTTTGGTCAAGTAGACGATCGCACCACCGAATATGCCCACGCTCTGGGCCAGGCCCTTCAGCTGACCAACATCATTCGCGACGTGGGCGAAGACGCCATGCGCGGGCGCATCTACCTGCCCATCAGCGAGTTGCAGCAGTTCGATGTGAAGGCCCATGAGATCAACAAGCGCGAATACTCGGACCGCTTCACGGCTTTGATGCGCTTTCAGGCCGAACGCGCTCATGGCCTGTACGACAAGGCACTGGCCCTGCTGCCTGATGCCGACCGCCGTGCCCAGAAGCCTGGCCTGATGATGGCCAGCATCTACCGCACATTGCTGCGCGAGATCGAGTCCGAAAACTTCCAGGTGCTGCACCAGCGCATCAGCCTCACGCCACTGCGCAAGCTCTGGCTGGTGTGGAAGATGCAGGCGCTGGGCCGCATGTAAGCGCGGCCATGAAAGTTGCCATCATTGGTGGCGGCTGGGCCGGCATGGCAGCCGCCGTACAGCTCTCGCTCAGCGGTCATTCACCTACGGTATTCGAAGCCAGCCGCCATTTGGGGGGCCGAGCCCGCAACCTGACGCTGGCTGATGGCACTACCGTGGACAACGGGCAGCACATTCTGATTGGCGCCTATGTCGACAGCCTTCGGTTGATGCGCGCCGTGGGCATAGCGCCCGAACAAGCCATGCTGCGCAAGCCGCTGGCCATGCGTTATGCCGATGGCAGCGGTCTTTCCTTTCCCAAGCTCCCCGCACCTCTCGATGCGCTAGTTGGCATTGCCAGCGCCAGCGGCTGGTCGCTGCGCGAACGCGCCGCTCTACTGGCGCGCGCCGTGCGCTGGCGTGTGCAAGGCTTTCGCTGCGCAGACACCGCCACCGTGGCCGATATCTGCAACGGCCTGCCCCAGCGGCTGATGGATGAATTCATCGAGCCTCTGTGCGTCTCCGCCCTCAACCTGCCCGCCGCGCAAGCCAGTGGCAGCATCTTCTTGCGCGTGCTGCACGACGCACTGTTTGCGGGCACTGGCGGCTCGCACTTTCTCGTGCCTCATTGCGGCTTGGGCGATCTTTTTCCTGTGCCCGCCGCCCAGTGGCTGCAAGCCCGCGAGCACACAGTGCACACGGCCAGCCGCATTCAGGAGCTGATACCCAAAGGTCAGCAATGGCAGCTGCGCAGTGCCAATACCGCCATTGCCACCGAGTTGGAGCAATCGCGCTTTGATGCGGTACTGCTGGCCTGCTCACCGCAAGAGGCAGCACGCCTGGCGCTGCTGGCTGCCGAGGATGAGCGCCTGCCCGCCCGCATTGGCGTGAACTATCAAGACTGGGCACAGACCGCACAATCACTGGAGCACACCGCCATTGCCACGGTTTATGCCCGCACACGCCGCCGCCTTGATCACAAGCTGCCTTGGATTGCGCTGCACCCCTGCGAACAGGCTCCCGCCCAATTTGTGTTTGACCGTGGCCATCTGCATCCCGCAGACCCGGCGCAGCAAGGCCTGATGGCTTTTGTCATCAGCGACTGCCGCACAGGCCGCGAAGCGCTTGAACAGCAGGTGCTGGAGCAAGCCCGCCAGCAACTGGGCTGGCAAGACATTGAGGCTGTGCAAACCGTGGTGGAAAAACGGGCCACCTTCGCCTGCAAGCCCGGCATAGAGCGCCCCGGCCTGGAGCTTGGCCACGCTCTCTGGGCTTGTGGCGACTATCTCTGCGGCCCCTACCCAGCCACCCTGGAAGGTGCCGTGCGATCCGGCTTGCAGGCCGTGGATGGGCTAGTCCGTGCGGACCAGAATTAAGCCCCTCATAGAAAGCCCTATAGGGACAATCCTGATCGCCTCATAGTCCTGCTGCATCAGGCCGGGCAACCTTTGAGCCGCCACAGTTGAGCCATGGCTTGCGAGGCAATCTCATCGCCACACCCATCCCCAAAGCAACGGAGACAACATGGCATCCACATTGAATCAATCCACACGCGAATTTCTGAATATTTCGCGCCGCCACCTGCTGGCTGGAGCGGTAGAGATGGCTGCCGACGATCCTGCAGGTAGCCGCTCGGACTGCATCAGGGTGCCCTTCACGCCTGATGAGGCGGCCATGACCAACGCTCGCCCTCAAGCTGCGGACTTGAGCCTTCGCATGTTCAGCAAGCCTGGAGGCTCATCACTGCGAAACCTGGCCCTTTATCAGTAAGTCAGAGTCTGGCGAGCACGTACCGTGCCGGATACACCACCGACGGCTTGTGTCCCTTGCAAGCGAGCAAAGTGAGCAGGGACTCAGCCAGATCAGTGGCTCTCAATCCACCACTGGATGATGATCTTGGCCAGGTAGCCGACGAAGCCCACTCCCAGACCGAGAAAGATCACAAAGGTGCCGAACTTTCCTGCCTTGGACTGACGCGCCAGCTGCAGGATGATGAACACCATGAACAAGATGAAGGCGCCCACGCCCCAGGTCAGGAAAAAGTGGGCAAGCTGCTCTTCCGTATAACCGAATATCACGACAACCAGGTCCTTACAGCCTTGCCGGGCCCTGGTCGCGCAACACTCAGACGGCAGGCTCTATCGTTTCATCCCTGGCAGGGAATGCCGAAGCATCCACCAGATCTCGATAGGCATGCCAGCTGGCATGGCCCAGCAGGGGCATCACAAGCACCAGCCCCAGCAAATAGCTGCCAAGGCCCAGCAAAGTCAACATCACAATCAGCGCCGCCCACAAGGCCATAGGGCCCGGGTTGGCCAGCACCACGGACCAACTGGTCAACACGGCCTGGCGCACGGTCACTCGCCTGTCCAGCATCAGCGGCATGGCCACCACGCTGGACGCAAAAATCGGAGCAGCCAGAAAGCTGCCCAAAGCCATCCATTGCATGAACAACTGGCCATCTTTTGCCAGCACCACATGCGCAATGAAATCCTGAGGTGTCTGCACAGGCACGGGCGACATCACGGTAATCAGCGATGCCGAAACCAGCACCCAGCCAGTCGCGGCCAGCGCCAGCAAGGCGCCGAACTTCACCATGCACCAGTAGCCACCCTGGCCCGTGGCATGGCAGCTTTGCCATTGAGTCCAGGTGCGGGCAATCAGGCTCCAGTCAGCCGCTTCGCCACGCTCCAGTGCCCGGCTTACGGCATAGAGACTGGTCGCCACCAGTGGCCCCACGACCAGAAAGCCTGACAAGGCTCCGGCCATCAGCCAGAAGCGATTGTGCCCCACGGTCAGGATTGCTGCACCAATCAGGATCAAGGCCAGACCATGCGCCAGGCTGATTAACGGAGCGTTAGAGATGTCCTGAAAAGCTCTGGACAGCCATACAAAGGGCTGACGCCAGCCAATGGTTTGCACTGGAGCCAGTGGCGGTGGATTGAGAAAGCGGGCAGACAGGCAGGTAGGCATAGGCTGTTCCTTTTCGCTGACCCGCAAAGCTTGCCCTCGTCCCGGTCAACGATCTGCCAGCCCCTGACACAACTGCCAAAGGCTGGCGACTGTGACGTGGGGTTCAGCTCCCACGTAAGGCCATGCTAACTGCCCGCGGTTGAGCCAGACCGCGTGCATACCCGCATCCATGGCTCCCTGGACATCCAGCGCAGCATCGTCCCCGATATGCAGCACCTGCTCAGGAGCTACTCCCAGCGCATCAGCCGCTGCATGAAAAAAACGGGCTTCCGGTTTGGCCATTCCGCTGCCACTGGCCGATAGGCTGGCCTTGAAGTGCTGGCCAATGCCCACTACATGTACATCTGCATTCCCATTGGACAAGGCCACTACAGGCCAGCGCTGCGAGAGAAAATCCAACGCTGGCAAGGCATCCTCAAACAGGTCGACGCGCTGGCGTGCCGCAAAGAACACATCAAAAGCGGGCTCAGCCAGCGCTGGATCATCCCCCGCTCTTTGCAAGGCCAGCCGGATCGACTCTCGCCGCAGAGCACTCAAGTCACCTTGAAGGTCGGGGCGCAGATTCACGATCTCCTGTCGCAACGCCCGTACCTTGACCGTATCTCCCAGGTGCAATGCCGTAACAGAAGCATGCTCCTTCAGCCATTGCAGCAAAGCTGCCTCGGCCTTGGCAATCGTGGGCCAGATAGGCCACAGGGTGTCATCAAGGTCAAGGCTGATGGCACGAATCTGTCCGTTGTGACGCAGCGCCTGCAAGGCGGCCAGCGATGATTCAAGTCGTTCTTGGAAATACATGGCCTCAAGAATAGCTGGCCGGCAAAGTCTCAGGAATACTGGACCTACCTCTTAGCTGAGACAATAAGCGCATGCCTTCACGCTTTGTGCCCGAACCACCTTTCCGTCACGATCAATCTGCCCGCACCGGCATTCTGCTGTGCAATCTGGGCACTCCCGATGCCCCCACTGCAGCAGCTGTTCGCCCCTACCTGGCACAGTTTCTCGGTGATGACCGCGTGGTGGAGATTCCCAAGCTGGCCTGGTGGCCCATTTTGCACGGCATCATTTTGCGCACACGGCCCGCCAAGTCGGCCGCCAAGTACGCCACCGTGTGGCATGAGACCGAAGGCTCGCCCCTGCTGCACTGGACCACACGCCAGGCCACACTGCTGCGCGGCTGGCTGGGCGAGCGCGGGCATAACGTGCATGTGCTGCCGGCCATGCGCTATGGCAAGCCATCCATTGCGGCCCAGCTCGACGCGCTCAAAAAAGAAGGCGTGACGCGCATTCTTGTTCTTCCGCTCTACCCCCAATATTCGGGCACGACCACGGCCAGCGTGTTCGATGCTGTCTATGACTGGGCCAAGACCCAGCGCCATATTCCCGAGCTGCGCTTTGTGAACCGTTATCACGATGACGCCGGCTATATCGAAGCCTTGGCACAGCGCATTGAAGCGCACTGGCGCGGCCATGGCCGAGGTGAGAAGCTGGTCATGAGCTTTCACGGAGTGCCCGAGCGCACCCTGCACCTGGGCGACCCCTATCACTGCGAATCGCACAAGACGGCACGCCTGCTAGCCGAGCGGCTCAAGCTCAATGCCGACCAGTACCTGGTCACCTTCCAGTCGCGCTTTGGCAAGGCCAAGTGGCTGGAGCCCTATACCGAGCCTTCGCTGATTGCCATGGCCCAGGCGGGCACCCAACGCGTCGATGTCGTCTGCCCCGGCTTTACCAGCGACTGCCTGGAGACTCTGGAAGAAATCAATCAAGAAGCCCGCGAAGCCTTTTTGCACGCGGGTGGCCAGCAGTTTGAATACATAGACTGCCTCAACGACAGCGCGCCCTGGATTACTGCACTCAGCGACATCGCTCAGCAACACCTGCAAGGCTGGCCTACGCAACGCGAGGACGAAGCCGAACTCAAAGCCCGCGCCGAACGCGCCAAAGCTTTGGGTGCCCAGCAATAACCAACGACCACGCCAGCAGCCTCAGCGCAAACAGCCAAACGGGCTCAGCGCCAGCTGTACCCGCCTGGCTTTTCAGGCCTGCGCTGCCCCGTCAGGCCTTGATCCGCTTTGGCCGCTTTGTTTGCCCCCTCTTGCCAGGTCTTCGACGCTTCTCATGACTGCTCTGCGCTCTTTGCTGCTCACCGCCACTGTTGCCCTCACCCTTGCAGGCTGCCAGCCTGAGACAACGTCCCCCAGCACACTACCTGCCAGCACATCTGCAAACGCGGACACCATCGCTCAGACCACACCGGCCAGCACACCAGAGCCTGAGTTTGCACACGCCGCATCCGACGAGCCCATCACCGGAGGGCAAGCAGAGGCCGCAGCTCGGGAGGCCGCCGGCATCGAGGAGCCCTACACCGAGTCCGAACCCGAGTCCGGCACCGAGCCCTGGTTCGGCGAAGGCCAGCCGGTCTCGATCACGCTGGAGCATGTGTATACGCCGGGCAAACCGGACTACATCATGACCATCCGTTCAAGAGCCGACGAACTCACGATCTACGATCTGGAAATCAATCGCGGCAACTGCCAGCACTCGCATATTCAGAAAGTCATGGTGCCTGTGGACATGCCTTTCACGCTGAAATTCGGTCAGGCCAAAAAAGTGCGTGTCCTGTGCGACAAGGTAATTGAAGCGTCGGTGGATACCCAGTTTGGGCGCATTACCTTGGCCGAATAAGGCTATCACTTCGACCATCAACCCAGGGGGCAATACCCCATGACGGTCCCCTCGGTAAAGCAGCGCCCACATCCAACTCTCAATTCAATATCTATCAGCCCTTTATACAAAAGCTTTTGACCGCTTTTTGAGTGAAATTTATTGCCACAGACAGCAACAGCCTTCTTCATAACTCCAGGCAATAAGCAGACAAGTTTTTCTTGGTTGGTGTCTCGCCCCTCAGGCCGGACAATAGAGACCTCAGGCGTAGCCACGCCCTCTGACGATTCGGCCTGCGCCGACTCCTGCCATGAAAAATTCTCTGACCATCTATGCACTGGGCCTGGGCTTGAGCCTTGGCGCAAGCAGCTGTGCCCTTGCCGCACAACCTCTGCTCACGCCGGAGCAGCTACAGCCCCTGCTGCTGCAGCAAGCCGACGTTCGCCTGATCGACATCCGCGACCCCAAGTCTTTTGAGGCCGGCCATATCGACAAGGCCGCCAACGCCCCTTACGGCAAATGGCGCGGCCCGGCTACCAATCCCGGCGAGCTGCCCGACCAGCCCAAGCTGGTGGCATTGGTGCAGTCGCTGGGTCTGACGCCCGAGACGCACGCCATCGTCATTTCCAGCGGAGCGGACGCCACGGACTTTGGCGCCATGGCCCGTGTGTACTGGACGCTCAAAAGCCTGGGCCTCAAAGAGCTGTCCATCGTCAACGGCGGCATGAAGGCCTGGGAGGCCGCAGGCAAGCCCGTGGGTAAGACCACGGTGCAGATCGCCCCCAGCTCCTACGCCCCGACGTTCGATGCCAACTGGCTGGCCACGCAACAGGATGTGGGCAAGCACATCGACCTGTCCAACGCCGCATTGGTGGACTCGCGCCCCGATGCGTTCTATCAAGGCAAGACGCGCGCCCCCGCCGCCAAGGTATCGGGCACGCTGCCCGGCGCCCAGCAGCTGGACTTCAACCAGTGGTTTGTGCCCGGCACCACCTTGTTTGTGGACGCCAGCAAGGCCAAGGACATCGCCGCGAAAATCCAGCGCCAGCAGGGCCAGGACATGGTGGCCTTTTGCAACACCGGCCACTGGGCTGCGACCGACTGGTTTGGCCTGTCCGAAATGGCGGGCCTGCCCAATGTGAAGCTGTACGCAGGCTCCATGGTGGACTGGACCCAGCAAAAAGATGCACCGCGCATGGCCAACCAACCCGGCCGCGCCGAATCCCTTGCATACGACGCCAAGAAGTGGTGGGAAAAAACTTTTAAATAAAAACAGGCTCCAGCGCTTACGTATCAAGCGCTGACAGCTATCAAATTCATAAAAACATGAAACGACTTCCCATAACGGCGCTGCTGGCCGTTTTCTTTGGCTGGCTGCTGTGGTCGGTCTCCGTGCGTCAGGCGGCGCTGTTTGCCGTGGGTATCGGCCTGGGCGCGGTGCTGGCTGGCAAACGCTTTGGCTTCACCACAGGCTGGCGCATGCTGGTTGAGGAAAAAGACGGCAGCGGCATCTTTGGCCAATTGCTGCTGCTGGCGCTGGCTGCAGCGCTGGCCATGCCTTTGCTCGGCCACTTCCCTGAACTGACGGCAGCTCTGGGCCCCCCCAGCATCAGCCTGCTGGTAGGAGCCTTTGTCTTTGGTCTGTGCATGCAAATTGCAGACGGCTGCGGCAGCGGCACGCTGTACAAGGCGGGCATGGGCATCCCCATGAATACCGCCATCCTGCCCGTGTTTGCCATTGGCAGTTTTCTGGGCAGCCTGCACCTGGGCTGGTGGCTGGACCTGGGCAACACCGCGCCCGTGGGCCTGGTGACCGAATGGGGCTGGGCACCCGCACTGATCGCCACACTGGCGGCGCTGGCCGTGGTCGCTGCAGGCGTGGCTTGGTACGTGAAAAAAGCCAATGCAGCGCTCAACCGCCCCGCCAAGCCGCTGCTGGCACGCAAATGGCTGGTGGGCGCCGTGCTGCTGGCCATTCTGGCCACGCTCAACCTCATCATCGCGGGCCAGCCCTGGGGCGTGGTCTATGGCTTTGGCCTGTGGGCTGCCAAGGTGGCCAATGCCACAGGCGCTGTCGATCTGGCCCATAACTGGTTCTGGAGCCAGCCCGGCAATGCCGCGCGACTGCACGAAACCGTGCTGCTGGACGTGACCAGCATCACCAATATCGGCATTCTGGGTGGCGCGCTGTGGATTGCCGCTGGCAAGACCACGGCTGCCAAGGCCTTGACCGGCACGCAGTGGATCGTCGCGCTGGTCGCGGGCTTGGTGCTGGGTTACAGCTCGCGTCTGGCTTTTGGCTGCAATGTGGGCGCCATGCTGTCGGGCATCTCCACCGGCTCCATCCACGGCTGGATCTGGGTGCCGCTGGCCTTTGCAGGCACGATTTTCGGGCTGCGCATTCGCCGCCACTTTGGCTTCTGAGCAAGGAAATCGCAATGACTACACAAACTACCTTGCGTGCTGTTTTCTGGACCGTGCTTGTCGTTTTTCTGGCCTGGGATGTGCACGGCTCGCCCGCCATTGATCTGCGCTTTGAAGCTCCGCTGATCGCAGCAGGCTCAGGCCAGGCGGCTCAGGGCGGACACTGCTCCATGCCTGCTGGCAAATAAGCAGCAGCCAGCCCATTCATCCTCACCCATCAAAAAAAGCGGCAAGCTCCATCAGGGCTTGCCGCTTTTTCATGTCTCAGCATCCACCACCTGATCGGGCTGGGCCTCGACATTCAGCCCTGCCGCTTCCCAGGCAGTGAGACCGCCCACCAGGGGCCGCACATTGGTGAACCCCGCCCGCTGCAACTGCCGTGCCACGCGTGCTGCAGATATTTCATTGGGGCAGTCGCAATACACCACCAGCCCATGCTGGTGCTGCTCGCGCGGCAGCAAGCGGTCATAGGCAGGCTTGCCCTTCTCGGGACGCTGGGCCCAGGAGTGCGCGCCCGGAATATGGCCCATGCCATAGAGCATGGGCTCGCGCACATCAATCACCGTCGGGTGTATGCCTTGCGCGTTCAGGCCCGCGAGCTCCTGCACAGAAATGCGCGGCATCTTCAGCGAGCGCACCACACGCTGGCGCTGCCACCACTTGCGGGCAACAAACACCACAAAGGCAATCGAGATCAGCAGCAGCCCCCACTTGCCCAGCGCAGTCAGCACATCCAGCAAGTCCTGCACCGTGGAGGAAAACAGCGAGCCCAGAAAAACAGCCGAGCCCACCCAGATCAGCGCGCCCAGGGTGTCAAACAAGACAAAGGTGCGCAGCGGCGTGCCGACCACGCCTGCCAGAGCGCTGGCAATGGATGCAAAGCCCGGCACAAACTTGGCCACCAGCAAGGACTTGGCACCCCAGCGGCCGTAGACGGATTCGGTCTGGCGAATGCAGGCATCGGGCGAGAGCGAAATGCGGCAGATGCGGCCCAGTACTCGGTGCCCATAAGTCTTGCCCGCGTGATACCAGAAAACATCGGCAATTAGGGCCGCCGTGACGGCAATGATGGTCAGCCAAAGCAGCCGCGCCAGGCTGGCTCCCTCCAGCGCCCCCGTCACCACCAGCACCGGATAGGCGGGAATGGGAGCCCCCAGCTGCTCAATCAGCACATTGAGAAACACGATGCCAAAGCCATGCTCTCGAATCAGATCCACCAACCAGCCCATATGTCTTGCCCCTTGTCCTGCACCCGGATGGGCTCCGATGCTAGCGAGCACAAAACATCCTCGAAAGGCAGAGGTTGTTGTGCTGCAGACCGGGCCAGACAAAGGCAGCTTGAACTCAGGCGGGCGGCTTCATGCACGACAACCTATCCTAGCTGATAACCCATAAAAAAGGAGCTGATAGTGCTTGCTGTTGCTTGATTTCAGATAGAAAACCATCTGAAACTCAATACTGGCGAGCGCTATATGCTCCTTTTATGGATGGGACCGAATGAGTTCTTCAGAAGCGTTCCTAGCGTGCAAATAATCTCTCGCCCTGGGAATGTGCCCTGGGTTGCATCCGCAGTAATGAAAAAAGGATCACTTCCGTGATCCTTGTGGGTTATTGCGCGTCGCGCTTTTTGTCCAGCTCCAGCAGGCGAACGGCGTTGTCCTTGAGAATGCCGGGCATGACTTCGGGCTTGAAGCCTGCAACCTCGAAGTCCTTCATCCAGCGCTCGGGCGTGATCAGCGGGAAGTCGCTGCCAAACAGCACACGGTCTTTCAGCAGCGTGTTGGCGTACTGGATCAGTTGCTTGGGGAAATACTTGGGGCTCCAGCCCGAGAGGTCAATCCAGACATTGGGCTTGTGCAGCGCCACCGAGATCGCCTCGTCCTGCCAGGGAAAGCTGGGATGGGCCATGACGATCTGCATATCGCCAAAGTCCACAGCCACGTCGTCCAGCAGCATGGGGTTGCTATAGGCCAGACGCAGGCCACCACCGCACTTCATGCCACTGCCGATGCCGCTGTGGCCGGTGTGGAAGATGGCGGGCAGCTTGTAGTGGTTGATGACCTCGTAGATGGGCCAGGCCATGCGGTCGTAGGGATGAAAGCCCTGCACCGTGGGATGGAACTTGAAGCCCTTGACGCCGCATTCGGTAATCAGGCGCTCGGCCTCGCGTGCCCCCATCTTGCCCTTGTGCGGGTCGATGCTGGCGAACGCCACCATCATGTCGCTGTTCTCGCGCGCGGCATCGGCAATCTCTTCGTTAGGGATGCGGCGACGGCCTAACTGTGCCTCGCTATCCACCGTGAACATCACCAGACCGATCTTGCGCTCGCGGTAATAGGCAATGGTTTCAGCGATCGTGGGGCGCAGCGAGCTGCCGAAGTATTTGTCGGCCGCGCGGTCGTATTCCTCGCCATAGCTGTCGAAAGGATTGCGGCAGCTGACTTCCGCATGGGTGTGGAAGTCGATGGCTATCAGGTCTTGATGATTCATGAGTGGGCCTGCTTGTATGAGTTATGAGTCAAATCAGCCTCAAGCGCTTGTCACGCCTGCGGAACCTGCTCTCGAAATTGAATGAAGAAATCAATGCTGGATGGGTTGGCCATGGCGTCGGGGCTGGCCACCTTGGCGGCATCGGCCCCCAGCAGCAGCTTGCGCACCGGCACTTCCATCTTCTTGCCCGTCAGTGTGCGCGGAATCTCGGCCACTTGCACCACCACATTGGGCACATGGCGTGCCGAGGCCTTGGTCTTGATGGCGCTCTTGATCTGGCCAACCAGTTCGTCCGTCAGTGATTGCCCCTCGCCCAGCGTGACAAACAGCGGCATGAAGGAGGGTCGGCCCAGATATTCGAGATCGACCACCAGGCTGTCCTTGACGGCCTCTAACTCCTCCACCACGCGGTAGATTTCTGCCGTTCCCATGCGTATGCCGAAGCGGTTGATGGTGCTGTCGGAGCGGCCATAGATCACGGCCGTGCCGCGCTCGCTGAACTCGATCCAGTCGCCATGGCGCCAGTAGCCGGGAAAGACATCGAAATAGCTGTCGTAGTAACGCGCGCCCTGCTCGTCATTCCAGAAGAACACGGGCATGGAAGGCATGGGCTCGGTAATCACCAGCTCGCCCACCTCGCCAATCACTTTCTCGCCCTGCTCGTTGAAGGCATAGCCAGCCACGCCCAGCTCGCGGCATTGAATCTCGCCCGCGTTGACAGGCAGTATGGCCGCGCAGGCTACAAAGCCCGAGGCGATATCGGTGCCGCCGCTGATCGAGGCCAGCCACAGATCGCTCTTCACGTTCTCGTACACCCAGGCATAGGCATCAAGCGGCAACGGCGAGCCCGTGGAGTTGATGGCACGCAGCTTCTCGAACTTTCTGCCCTGACTGGGCTGCACGCCATCCTTCATGCTCTTGATGAGGAAGGCCGCGCCGCAGCCAAAGATGCTGACGTCATACTGGTCGATAAAGTCCCAGAGCGCCGCATCATGGGGCGCTGTCGGATTACCGTCGGACAGCACCACCGTCGCACCGGCCAGCAGGCTGCCAATCATCAGATTCCAGACAATCCAGCCCGTGCTGCCCAGGAACATGAAGCGGTCGCCGGGCAGTACATCGTGCTGCAGGCGGTTGGTTTTCAGATGGGTGAGCACAATGCCGCCATGGCTGTGGACCATGGCCTTGGGCAGGCCGGTCGTGCCCGAGGAGTACACCACCCACAGCGGATGCGAGAACGGCACACGCTCGAACTGCAGCGGTGCTTCATCACGCGTTGCATCGCTCCAGCGCATACAGTCACGCCAGGGGACGCTGGCATGCTCTGCATCGCTGCCAAACAGCGGACCGGGCACATGAATGACCTGAGCAATATCGGGCAGGCCTTGCAGCACCTCGTTCAGCACCTCACGGCGGTCAAACTGCTTGCCCGCATAGGTGTAGCTGTCGGTGGCAAAGATCAGCTTGGGCGCAATCTGCTGAAAGCGGTCCAGCACCACAGAGACGCCCATCTCCGGCGCGCAGCTGGACCAGACGGCACCAATGCTGGCACAGGCCAGAAAGGCCACCACGGTCTGCGGCACGTTGGAGAGGTAAGCCACCACACGGTCGCCGCGCTGTATACCCAGGCCGCGCAGCGTTGCAGCCAGCGCGCCTACATCGCGCTGCAATTGCTGCCATGACACTTCTACCGGCTGGCTGCCCTCACAGCGCGCAATGATGGCGGGGCGTTCATCCGTTGCATTGCGAAAGATGTGTTCGGCGTAGTTCAGCGACGTATTCGGGAACCAGTCCGCACTGGGCATCTTGCGGCTGGCAAGCACCTGCGCCGGATCGCCATCGGCCTGAATGTCGAAGTAGTCCCAGATGGAGCGCCAGAAGCCATCAATATCCGTAGCCGACCATTGCCACAGCGCTTCATAGTTTGCGAAGTCCTGGCCACAGTTGCCACGCAGCCAGTTCATGTAATGCCAGAGCCCACTGCGCTCCACCTGTTGCTGCGTGGGTGCCCACAACTGCTGCCCTTGTTCCACTGCCATGCCGTCTCCGAAACCTAAAATAGATATTTTTTATAACTATAAAAACAAATCAGGCTCCTGCCACCAAGGGCAATCCCTAGCATGGACCAGAAATTCAATTTTTCCGGCTGCTCTTACTGCTGGCCAGCAGCAGATCAGCACTATCCATACATGAGCAGACAAGGCTTTCTGCGAAAGAGATAAAGCTTGCTTCCATAAAAAATCCCCTGACCGAATCACCAGTCAGGGGATATCAATGCAACGGGTTCCATGCGTACAGCACCCGCAGCAGGCTAGGAAATAAAGACTCAGGCGGCGGCTCCCTTGGCATGTCTTGAATCAGCCATGCGCTTGAGCACGCGAGGGATGATCAACACCGCCAGCACGATGATGACCAGCGTCAGCGACATGGGACGCTGCAGGAAAATCCACCAGCTCCCCTCACCGATGGCAACCGCGTTGCGCATCTGGGCTTCCGCCAGAGGGCCGAGAATCATGCCCACCACCACGGGAGCCGTCGGGAAGTCAAAACGGCGCATGATCACACCCAGCAAGCCAATGCCATAGAGCAGGAACAGATCAAACGCACTCTGTCGCATGCCATAGGCTCCCACCGTGGCGAAGATCAGGATGCCCGCATACAGCTGGGGGCGTGGAATCTTCAGCAGCTTGACCCACAGCCCCACCATGGGCAGGTTCAGCACCAGCAGCATGACGTTGCCGATATAGAGCGATGCGATCAGCGCCCAGACCAGGGCCGCAGAGCTGGTAAACAGCTGAGGACCGGGGTTGATACCGTAGTTCTGGAAAGCCCCCAGCAGCACGGCCGTGGTGTTGCTGGTGGGAATGCCCAGGGTCAACAGCGGAATCAGGGCCGCAGTCACCGTGGCATTGTTGGCCGCTTCGGGGCCAGCCACGCCTTCGATCGCACCCTTGGTGCCGAACTCGGCCTTGTCCTCGCCCTTGGCCAGCTTCTTCTCTGCGGCATAGCTCAGAAAGGTCGGAATCTCGGTCCCGCCAGCGGGGATACAGCCAAACGGCGTGCCCAAGGCCGTACCGCGCAGCCAGGCGGGCCAGGATCGCTTCCAGTCGCGCTTGGTCATATGCACGCGGGTCAGCTTGTTCTGGGATTCCTCCACCTTGCCTTCATACATCGCCGCGTACAGCACTTCGGCCACGGCAAACAGGCCCACGGCCACCAGCACGATGTCGATGCCGTCCAGCAACTCCATCTTGCCGCCGGTGTAGCGCGCCGCGCCGGAAATCTGGTCCATGCCGATGCAACCAGCCGCAAGGCCCACAAACAGTGCCGTCATGCCACGCAGCGAGCTTTGCCCCAGCACCGCACTCACGGTGGTGAAGGCCAGCACCATGAGCATGAAGTATTCAGGCGGGCCCAGCTTGACCGCAAAGTCCGCCACATGCGGCGCAAACAACGTCACGATGACGGTAGCAAACGTGCCGGCCACAAAAGAGCCAATGGCCGAGGTTGCCAACGCGGCCCCCGCTCGCCCATTCTTGGCCATCTTGTTACCCTCCATGGCCGTGACCATGGAAGCGGTTTCACCGGGCGTGTTCAGCAAAATCGAGGTGGTCGATCCTCCATACATGGCGCCGTAGTAAATGCCCGCAAAGAAGATCATGGATGCCGTGACATCGACCTTGGCGGTAATCGGCAGCAGCATGGCCACTGCCACTGCGGGGCCAATGCCGGGCAACACGCCCACCGCCGTGCCCAGTGCACAGCCCACCAGAGCCCACAGCAAGTTGGCGGGCGTGATGGCCGTGGCAAAGCCCGCCATCAAAGCGTTAAAAATATCCATTACAGCCACCCCGTCTGAGTCAGGCCCGGCAGATTGATGGCCAGGAATTGCGTAAACGTCCAGAACACGGGCGCCGAAATCAGTACGCCAGTGATCACATCCTTGACCCAGGTTCCTGCCGCCGATACCTCAGACTGATGCGCAGCGCGGCGCAGCCCTTGCACGGCCAGCACATAGCAAACGGTGCAGCTCACAATGAAGCCCAGCGTGCTGATCAGCGCCGCATTCATCAGCAGACCTGCCGAAACCCAGACGAAAGGCAGGATGTCGGCCTTGGGCTGACCGCCAGGGTCCGCCGCATGGCGAAAGCCGCCGGTGCGCGCCTCCCAAATCAACATGGCTCCGCAAATCGCCAGCACCATGGCACACACCCAGGGCAAGAAATTGGGGCCCACGCCGCCATAACCGGAGTCAGAGGGAATGCCCAGCGCGCCAAAGGCCAGACCGGCGGCGACCAGCAGCACGCCTGCGCCCACAATGGTTTGCGCCTTGGCGGACGGCACGTTGGCGCTTGGTGGCTCTCCAGGTTCTGCATAGGCTGACACCTGTGCAGCCTCCGCCGCCCGGGCCAGATCTTGGAAGGAATCAGACATGATGAATGCGTTTGATTTCAGTGGTTTTCGGAACCCGTCAGAACGACCTCTGCAGCAGCTCTCACGGCATCATGGGGTTGCACAAACCCTGGCTTGCGCCGTTTCGGAACAAGCCATCAATCAGTGCGAAGGGGAAAAAATGGCAGGACATCACAAGATCAGGGCAGTTGTCGCCTGCCCTGTGCCATGTCCTGAAAAGGCCACTGCAGAACGCAGCAGCCTGAGGTGATCATCAGATCATGCCGGACTTGGCCATGGTGGCGCGCAGGCTGGCGAACTCGTCGTCCACAAACTTGGCAAAGGCATCACCACCCAGCCAGGCCGGTGTCCAGTCATTCTTTTGCAGCGCCTCGGCCCAGGCCTTGCTCTTGGTGGCTTTCTCGATCTGAGCGATCAGCTCATCACGTTGCGCCTTGGAGATGCCAGGCGCACCGTACACGCCGCGCCAGTTGCCGATTTCCACGTTGATGCCCTGCTCCTTGAGCGTGGGAACATTGGCGGCAGCTCCCTTGAGACGCTGGCCCGAAGTCACGCCAATGGGCTTCATCTTGCCAGTGGCAATGTATTCGGCAAACTCGCTGAAGCCGCTGCCGCCCACGGTGACGTTGCCGCCCAGGATGGCAGAAATTGCCTCGCCGCCCCCTCGGAATGCCACGTAGTTGATCTTGGCGGGGTCCACGCCCACTTCACGCGCAATCATGGCTGCCGCAATGTGCTCGGTAGAGCCACGCGAGCCGCCGCCCCACTTGATGGAGCCGGGATCCTTTTTCAGTTGTGCAACCACTTCGGCCATGCTCTTGTAAGGCGAATTGGCCGGCAGCACAAAGACGTTGTATTCGCTGGTCAGGCGTGCCAGAGGCGTGGCCTGGCTCAGGTTGACCGGAGGCTTGCCGGTGATGATGCCGCCCAGCATCACCGCGCCCATGACCATCATGGCGTTGGGATCGCCCTTGCTGCCGTTGACGAACTGGGCCAGACCGATGGCACCGGCTGCGCCGCCCTTGTTGTCATAAGTGACGGAAGAAGCCACACCCGCGTCCTGCAAGGCCTTGCCCAGCGAGCGGCCCGTGGTGTCCCAGCCGCCACCCGGATTGGCGGGCAGCATCATCTTGATGGCAGATGCCGCCTGTGCCGACAAAGGCAAGGCACCGACTGCCGCCATGGCAGCCAGAGACTTCAAAAACGTATCACGACGCATGGGTTGCTCCTTATGTAATTGGTGTGATGAATCATGGACAGCCTGCCTGTCAAACAGCTGTCCAAAAGCCTAGGGCTATCCCTTAATCCCGCTGCCGACTTTGGCACAAAGTTCTGGCCCACACAGCGCAGTGCTATGTTCGCAAACATGCAATTACTGCTTGTTGAAGATGACTCCGCCATGCGCACCACGCTGCAGCGCACGCTGATGCGCCGCGGCCTGAATGTGGAGGTCGCAGCCGACGGCCCCAGCGCTCTGGCCCATTGGGTAAGCCGCGAGCCCGACGCCGTGGTGCTGGATCTGAGCCTGCCCGGCCTTGACGGTCTGCAGGTGCTGGAGCGTGCTCGCTCCCAAGGTCTGCGCACGCCCGTGCTGATACTGACGGCGCGAGGCACCGTGGGTGACCGCGTGCTGGGGCTGAATGCCGGTGCCGACGACTATCTGGCCAAGCCTTTTGACCTTGACGAACTGGAGGCCCGCCTGCGCGCGCTGCTGCGCCGCAGCCAAGACAGCTTCACACCCAAATCAGGCCCTGAGGCTTTAACACTGGGCGCATTGCGCTATGAAAAAGAAAGCGGGGCCATCTATCTCGACAACCAGGTGCTGGAGCTGACTCCGCGCGAGCTGTCCATGATGCACGCCCTGCTGGCCCGCCCCGGTCATGCAGTCTCCAAGGAGCGTTTGTTCAGTCTTGTCTTTCCTGGAGAGAGCGATGTGCAGTACGAGGCCGTAGAGGTCGTGGCCTACCGCCTGCGCAAAAAATTGGGCGGCACCGGTGTCCAGCTGGTGACGCTGCGCGGTCTGGGTTATCTGATCAAGGCAGAGGCCAGCGCATGACATCAACCACAGCCGCCAGCTCAGCCAAGGGCCGTGCAGGCCCAGCACACGCCCAGACTGGCTGGTCCTTGAGGCGGCTGCTGCTCACGGGCATTTTGCTGCCCGTTCTGCTGCTGATCGCCCTCAACGCTTGGAGCCTTTACCAGCAGACCCTGTCCTCGCTGCACACGGCATATGACAGAACCCTGCTGGCATCGGCCAAAAGCATCAGCGAGCAAATTGGCGTCACCGGCTATGACGATGAAGCTCAGCTGCGCGCCATGGTGCCGTACTCTGCCCTGGAGATTTTTGAGGCCGACAACCAAAGCCGCATGTTCTATCGCGTCTCCACACTGGATGGGCAATTGATCTCTGGTTTTGACGAGCTTCCCTTCTGGCACGGCAAGATTCCACAGCGCCCGCCTTATGCGGCACTGGTGGACTTCTATGATGACGAGTTTCGCGGCCACCCCGTGCGCGTGGCTGTGCTGCTGCAGCCTGTTTCTAGCGCCAATGGCCGTGGCATGGCCGTGATTCAGGTCGCAGAGACGCTGGAGCTGCGTGAATCGCTGGCGCTGCAGATTTTGCGGGACACCTTGATTCGCCAGGCCCTGCTGGTGCTGGTCGTCGCCCTCATCGTCATCATCGTCGTGCAGCGCGCCACCCAGCCCATACGCCAGCTCAGCCAGGATCTGCACAGCCGCGCCCAAGGCGACCTGAGCCCTTTATCCGCACCCGAGGCTCCACGCGAAATCCAGCCGCTGCTCGATGCCACCAACCAGACCATGCAGCGTCTGCAAAGCCTGCTGAGGAACCAAAAGCGTTTTGTGCGCGATGCATCCCACCAATTGCGCACGCCGCTGGCCGTACTCAAGGCCCAGGTTCAATCCGCCAAACGCGGCGACATCCCTCCTGATCAGGCCTTTGTTGAAATGGACGACACCGTCGACCGCGCCACCCGCGTGGCCAACCAGATGCTGGCTCTGGCCAAGGTAGAGCAACTGCGCCAGGAGGACCCCAGCCAAAGCAGCGGCCTGCTCGCACCACTCGACGAAATCGTGCGTGACGTGGCACTGGAGTTGTCCCCGCTGATTGCCGAGCACGAAATGGACTTTGACATCGACACCCAGCCGTGCAAAGTGCCTGCCCACGAGTGGATGCTGCGCGAGCTGACACGCAACCTGTTGCACAACGCCCTGCGCCACACCCCACGGGGCGGTCGTTTGCAGGTGGAAGTGCGTCAGACGCAAGAGTGCGCCATGCTCAGCATAGAAGACAGCGGCAGCGGCATTGATACAGAGCTGAGCCAGCGGCTGTTTCAGCCTTTTTCTGCTGGCAACACGCGCAGTGGCTCGGGTCTGGGCCTGGCGATATGCCAGGAGATTGTGCACACCCTGGGCGGCCAGATCGAACTGCGCAACCTCTACCAAACGCCTGGACAGGTGCGCGGCCTGCAAGCGCTGGTTCACCTGCCACTTCAGACCCCTCTTTCTGAATCCATGTCAGCACCTCGGGCTTGAAACAAGGATTGCAGAAGGTCATCCAGACCGCAAAATAGCGCCATGAGTGAAATTGAATCCATGCGTCTGGACAAATGGCTGTGGTGTGCGCGGTTCTACAAAACCCGCAGCCTGGCCGTGGAAGAAATTGGCAAGGGCCGCGTCACCGTCAACAAGGCCAATGCCAAGGCCTCGCGTGAGATTCGCCCTGGCGACACCATTGCACTGCGCCAGGGCAATATTCCCAAGGAAGTCATCGTGCGCGGCCTCAGCGGCATGCGCGGGCCAGCCCCCGCAGCCCAGCTTCTGTATGAAGAAACCGCCCAGAGCATTGCCCAGCGCGAGCAACTGGCCGAGCAGCGCCGTCTGGCGCCCGAGCCCGCCGCCTTTCTGGCCGCACAACACACGGGCCGCCCCACCAAGCGAGACCGCCGGGAGATCGACCGTGTCAGCAAAGACTACCGCAGCAGCGGCTGGGGAGACCGCTGGAGTGCCTCCATCGACGACTGAGCCTTTCAAGCCTAGCCTGCATGCAAGCCAGGCATCAAAGACATGGCGGCCGGGGACCTTCACAGCCCGTACAAGCCCTCTCCAACAATCTGCATCAGCAGGCTGAGCTTGAGCCCCCACTCTCTACATTCTTCATTAAATCAGAGCAGCTAGCGCTTAGTCTGTAACGATTTCATGGAACTTTTATGCTGAAATGCTTTCTAGACAAGCGGGAAGCGCTATGCTTTTCAAGTCAGCACTTAGAACGTGTTGAGGATCTCCTCGCGCCACGACAGCGTAGAAATTCAACACATTCTTAGGCCCAATCCTTCATTGCTGCTGAAGCACTGGCCCTTCGCCTGAGCACACACGTATCACCCAACGCCATCCCAGCATTGCGGCCAATCCGCTCTGCGGCGTTCCACATTCTTCGGTTTTCCCTGTCTCGAATGCTCTGCACTTTTTCTCAGCCTGCCCGCCCCAGTTTTTCGCAGGCAAGCCAACGCCTTGCTCGCTACTCCTCTATCGCCCTGCTGTCCATCAGCTCATGGGCTTGCACAGCCAAGATGCCTCTGCCGGCATCAAGCGCTCAGGCACTGCAGGTCAGCAACCCTACGCGGGCCACCCAGGGCTTTAGCCAATGCCCCCAGTTCTTTGCCAATGCCAAGCCCCCCGTTCTCAGCGATCAACCCAAGCTGCGAGCGCTTTGCTATGACGCCTTTGCGGTGCTGCACAGCGGCCAGAGCAAGACCCCTGTCTTTGTCGCCCAACGCCTGAACAAGGCTTTGGTAGACGACGCCAACGAAAAACGCACCAACCGCTTCTACAGCGATGCCCGCCTGCCCCGCGACGAACGGGCTGAGCTTGATGACTACAAGCGCTCCGGTTATTCACGCGGGCACATGGCTCCCGCTGGCGATATGCCCAGCGCACAGGCCATGGCGCAAAGTTTCTCGCTGGCCAATATGGTTCCCCAGTCCATCAAGCAAAACGGCGGCCCCTGGGCCCGTATTGAAAAAGACACGCGCAGCTATGCACAGCGCGCCCAAGGCGATGTCTACGTCATCACCGGCCCCGTTTTTGAATCCGATGCATCCACCGTCGGTGGCAATCAGGTGCGCGTGCCAAGCTTTCTCTACAAGCTGGTCTATGACGCTCAAACCCAGCGAGCATGGGCACACTGGCAAGCCAACAACGATGCCGCCCGCGTCACGCAGCCCATCAGCTACGAAGAGCTGGTCAGCCGCACTGGCATAGAGTTTCTGCCTGGTACACCGCTGCAAACCACTGGAACACGTCACCAGGCCTCGATTCCAGGCAGCACGCAGCAGCGCTAAAGCTCTGCCCCCACAAAAAAAGCCTGCTGGTGTAACCAGCAGGCTTTTTTCATTCATGCAAATGTTCCAGGATTTGACTACTTGCCTGGCTTGAACAACTCCAGCTCATCAGCGGTCAGCCAGCGCCATTGACCCGGAGCCAGATTCTCGGGCAGCTCCATCCCGCCGATTTTTCGGCGGTGCAAGCCTTCCACCCGATTACTCACCGCCGCAATCATGCGCTTGACCTGGTGATATTTTCCTTCAGTCAGGGTCAGATCCAGCACATGGCTATCGACCTGCTCACAGGCAGCGGCCTTGACAGGCTTGGGATCATCATCAAGCACCACACCGTCCAAGAGCTTCTGGATTTGCTTGGCATCGACTTCGTGCTTGCAAGTCACCCGGTACACCTTGGAGACATGCTTTTTGGGAGAAGACATGCGGTGGATGAACTGCCCATCATCGCTAAGCAGCAGCATCCCCGTCGTATCCTGATCCAGACGTCCCACCGCCTGAACCCCTTGCACCGCCCCTTTATTGGGTCGTAAACGCAGCGGAGAAGGCAGCAAGGTATAGATGCTGGGATGGGCTGACGGCTTTTGCGAGCACTCAGTACCGGCAGGCTTGTTCAGCAGCACATAGCCCAGAGCGTGGTACTCCCACTCCACACCCTGCACCCGGAAGCTCATGCCTTCAGGGTCAATATCCAGCGTGGAATCCAGCACCTGCTCCCAGGATTCAGTCTCCGTATTCCACAGCTCTACCCACCCCTGCTGCACCAGACCGGAACAAACGCGGCGAATACCAAAGCCCTGTGAATACAACATATCCTGCAACTGCATACCTGACTCCTTCCCTGTCTACGTCTGCGCAATCAATATCAACAATATCAATTGTTTCAATTCATCAAATAAAAAACCCCGCAGTCTTTGGGACTGCGGGGTTTTCACTGTAAGAGCCTGACGATGACCTACTTTCACACGGGAACCCGCACTATCATCGGCGCAAAGTCGTTTCACGGTCCTGTTCGGGATGGGAAGGAGTGGTACCAACTTGCTATGGTCATCAGGCATAAACTTTTTGTCAGATTGAGCACTTGTTTTTACGATTAACTGCTTAATCGCTCGCTTTCAATCCAACGAATTCATAGAGTCTTTAATCAGCTTTTCGATTGCGCCTTTTCGGCATAACTTGAACGATCTTTCAATCTGTTCAGTCTTATTTTTCTGAGCTTCAACCCAAAGTTATAGGGTCAAGCCGCACGGGCAATTAGTATTGGTTAGCTTAACGCATTGCTGCGCTTCCACACCCAACCTATCAACGTCGTGGTCTACAACGACCCTTCAGGGGGCTCAAGGCCCCGGCAGATCTCATCTTGAAACGAGTTTCCCGCTTAGATGCTTTCAGCGGTTATCTCTTCCACACTTAGCTACCCTGCGATGCCACTGGCGTGACAACAGGTACACCAGAGGTGTGTCCACTCCGGTCCTCTCGTACTAGGAGCAGGCTTCCTCAAATCTGCAGCGCCCACGGAAGATAGGGACCAAACTGTCTCACGACGTTTTAAACCCAGCTCACGTACCTCTTTAAATGGCGAACAGCCATACCCTTGGGACCGACTACAGCCCCAGGATGAGATGAGCCGACATCGAGGTGCCAAACACCGCCGTCGATATGAACTCTTGGGCGGTATCAGCCTGTTATCCCCAGAGTACCTTTTATCCGTTGAGCGATGGCCCTTCCATACAGAACCACCGGATCACTATGTCCTGCTTTCGCATCTGCTCGACTTGTCAGTCTCGCAGTTAAGCACGCTTATGCCATTGCACTATCGTCACGATGTCCGACCGTAACTAGCGTACCTTCGAACTCCTCCGTTACGCTTTGGGAGGAGACCGCCCCAGTCAAACTGCCTACCATGCACTGTCCCCGATCCAGATAATGGACCAAGGTTAGAACCTCAAACGCACCAGGGTGGTATTTCAACGTTGGCTCCATGCGATCTAGCGACCGCACTTCAAAGCCTCCCACCTATCCTACACAGATCCGTTCAAAGTCCAATACAAAGCTACAGTAAAGGTTCATGGGGTCTTTCCGTCTTTCCGCGGGGAGATTGCATCATCACAAACATTTCAACTTCGCTGAGTCTCAGGAGGAGACAGTGTGGCCATCGTTACGCCATTCGTGCAGGTCGGAACTTACCCGACAAGGAATTTCGCTACCTTAGGACCGTTATAGTTACGGCCGCCGTTTACTGGGACTTCAATCAAGAGCTTGCACCCCATCATTTAATCTTCCAGCACCGGGCAGGCGTCACACCCTATACGTCCACTTTCGTGTTTGCAGAGTGCTGTGTTTTTATTAAACAGTCGCAGCCACCAATTTTTTGCAACCCCTTTTAGCTCCGTTTGTACAACTTCACTGACTTGGGGTACACCTTCTCCCGAAGTTACGGTGTCAATTTGCCGAGTTCCTTCTCCTGAGTTCTCTCAAGCGCCTTAGAATACTCATCTCGCGCACCAGTGTCGGTTTGCGGTACGGTCGTATGTAGCTGAAGCTTAGTGGCTTTTCCTGGAAGCAGGGTATCACTCAGTTCGTCTGCAAGCAGACTCCTTATCACCCCTCATCTAAGCCTGGCGGATTTGCCTACCAGGCACGACTACAGGCTTGAACCAACATATCCAACAGTTGGCTGAGCTAACCTTCTCCGTCCCCACATCGCACTACATATCGGTACAGGAATATTGACCTGTTTCCCATCAGCTACGCATCTCTGCCTCGCCTTAGGGGCCGACTTACCCTACGCCGATGAACGTTGCGTAGGAAACCTTGCGCTTACGGCGAGGGGGCTTTTCACCCCCTTTAACGCTACTCATGTCAGCATTCGCACTTCTGATACCTCCAGCATCCGTTACCAGACACCTTCACAGGCTTACAGAACGCTCTCCTACCACGTGCAATAAATTGCACATCCGCAGCTTCGGTAACTGGCTTAGCCCCGTTACATCTTCCGCGCAGGACGACTCGATCAGTGAGCTATTACGCTTTCTTTAAATGATGGCTGCTTCTAAGCCAACATCCTGACTGTTTTAGCCTTCCCACTTCGTTTCCCACTTAGCCAATTTTAGGGACCTTAGCTGGCGGTCTGGGTTGTTTCCCTCTTGAGTCCGGACGTTAGCACCCGGTGCTCTGTCTCCCAAGCTGTACTCGTCGGTATTCGGAGTTTGCATAGGTTTGGTAAGTCGCCATGACCCCCTAGCCTAAACAGTGCTCTACCCCCGACGGTAATACTTGAGGCACTACCTAAATAGTTTTCGGAGAGAACCAGCTATTTCCAAGTTTGTTTAGCCTTTCACCCCTATCCACAGCTCATCCCCTAATTTTGCAACATTAGTGGGTTCGGACCTCCAGTACCTGTTACGGCACCTTCATCCTGGCCATGGATAGATCACTTGGTTTCGGGTCTACACCCAGCGACTAATCGCCCTATTCGGACTCGATTTCTCTTCGCCTCCCCTATTCGGTTAAGCTTGCCACTGAATGTAAGTCGCTGACCCATTATACAAAAGGTACGCCGTCACCCCTTACGAGGCTCCGACTTTTTGTAAGCATACGGTTTCAGGATCTATTTCACTCCCCTCCCGGGGTTCTTTTCGCCTTTCCCTCACGGTACTGGTTCACTATCGGTCGATGATGAGTATTTAGCCTTGGAGGATGGTCCCCCCATATTCAGACAGGGTTTCTCGTGCCCCGCCCTACTTGTCTGCAGCCTAGTACCACCGATCGGTTTTCACATACGGGACTATCACCCACTATGGTTGGCCTTTCCATGCCATTTTGTTAACCGCTCGACTATCACTGCAAGGCTCTTCCGAATTCGCTCGCCACTACTATCGGAATCTCGGTTGATGTCTTTTCCTCTGGGTACTTAGATGTTTCAGTTCTCCAGGTTCGCTTCGCATACCTATGTATTCAGTATGCGATACCTCTTGCGAGGTGGGTTCCCCCATTCAGAAATCTCCGGATCAAAGCTTATTTGCCAGCTCCCCGAAGCTTATCGCAGGCTATCACGTCTTTCGTCGCCTATCATCGCCAAGGCATCCACCATATGCTCTTAGTCACTTGACCCTATAACTTTGACGCCTCTTGCGAAGCACAAAGCTCTAGATTTCAAAGACTGGTGAGGTCTTGCACCTCACGCGTTATGCCGTAATGTGAATATCTTTGGCTGCATTTTTCAATACAGCTTAGAGAATATTCGTCATTACTAGATAATTTCGCATTCGCAAAATATCTGTTTTGACGCAATCAAAAAGTTGCTGATGGCACGGTGCACAGATCTTGGTAAACCTTGATTTGCGCTTTCCATCAGCAACGCTGATTTCGACTCTATGAATTTTTAAAGAACAGCCTATTGAGATGAAATCTCAATACAAAAGCAGTCTTTGCAAGACTGCTTTTGTATTGGGAAGCCTTCGATTGTAGCACTACGGCAACTGCTGAGCGCTATCATTTTTGGTGGAGGATGACGGGATCGAACCGACGACCCCCTGCTTGCAAAGCAGGTGCTCTCCCAGCTGAGCTAATCCCCCGGGATCCTCGAACCAGACATTGGAATCTTGGTGGGTCTAGTTGGGCTCGAACCAACGACCCCTGCGTTATCAACACAGTGCTCTAACCAGCTGAGCTACAGACCCATTCCTCAACATGGCAGCAAGAATTTCTTCTTGTTCACCAGGCTTTGGCTTGTTCCAACAACCGATAAGTGTGGACGTTCAATTGAAGCAGCATTTTTCCAGAAAGGAGGTGATCCAGCCGCACCTTCCGATACGGCTACCTTGTTACGACTTCACCCCAGTCACGAACCCCGCCGTGGTAAGCGCCCTCCTTGCGGTTAGGCTACCTACTTCTGGCGAGACCCGCTCCCATGGTGTGACGGGCGGTGTGTACAAGACCCGGGAACGTATTCACCGTGACATTCTGATCCACGATTACTAGCGATTCCGACTTCACGCAGTCGAGTTGCAGACTGCGATCCGGACTACGACTGGCTTTATGGGATTAGCTCCCCCTCGCGGGTTGGCAACCCTTTGTACCAGCCATTGTATGACGTGTGTAGCCCCACCTATAAGGGCCATGAGGACTTGACGTCATCCCCACCTTCCTCCGGTTTGTCACCGGCAGTCCCATTAGAGTGCTCAACTGAATGTAGCAACTAATGGCAAGGGTTGCGCTCGTTGCGGGACTTAACCCAACATCTCACGACACGAGCTGACGACAGCCATGCAGCACCTGTGTGCAGGTTCTCTTTCGAGCACCAAACCATCTCTGGTAAGTTCCTGCCATGTCAAAGGTGGGTAAGGTTTTTCGCGTTGCATCGAATTAAACCACATCATCCACCGCTTGTGCGGGTCCCCGTCAATTCCTTTGAGTTTTAACCTTGCGGCCGTACTCCCCAGGCGGTCAACTTCACGCGTTAGCTTCGTTACTGAGAAAGTTAATTCCCAACAACCAGTTGACATCGTTTAGGGCGTGGACTACCAGGGTATCTAATCCTGTTTGCTCCCCACGCTTTCGTGCATGAGCGTCAGTGCAGGCCCAGGGGATTGCCTTCGCCATCGGTGTTCCTCCGCATATCTACGCATTTCACTGCTACACGCGGAATTCCATCCCCCTCTGCCGCACTCCAGCCTTGCAGTCACAATGGCAGTTCCCAGGTTGAGCCCGGGGATTTCACCACTGTCTTACAAAACCGCCTGCGCACGCTTTACGCCCAGTAATTCCGATTAACGCTTGCACCCTACGTATTACCGCGGCTGCTGGCACGTAGTTAGCCGGTGCTTATTCTTACGGTACCGTCATGACCCGAGGATATTAGCCTCAGGCTTTTCGTTCCGTACAAAAGCAGTTTACAACCCGAGGGCCTTCATCCTGCACGCGGCATTGCTGGATCAGGCTTTCGCCCATTGTCCAAAATTCCCCACTGCTGCCTCCCGTAGGAGTCTGGGCCGTGTCTCAGTCCCAGTGTGGCTGGTCGTCCTCTCAGACCAGCTACAGATCACGGGCTTGGTAAGCCTTTACCCCACCAACTACCTAATCTGCCATCAGCCGCTCTAGTAGCACAAGGCCCGAAGGTCCCCTGCTTTCATCCGTAGATATCATGCGGTATTAGCTACTCTTTCGAGTAGTTATCCCCCACTACTAGGCACGTTCCGATGTATTACTCACCCGTTCGCCACTCGCCACCAGACCGAAGTCCGTGCTGCCGTTCGACTTGCATGTGTAAAGCATGCCGCCAGCGTTCAATCTGAGCCAGGATCAAACTCTATAGTTCGATCTTAAATTTAAAGTCTTTCGACTACTCACTCACTTGACGGAATCAAGAAGAATAAATTCTTCCTCATTACTGTTTTTGTGAGCGTTTGATAACTCCGAAGAGTTTGTCCCGAAGAACTGGCTGCTTGCCCTCAAACGCCCACGCTTATCGGCTGTATTTTTTAATGAACCGAGCAAAGAATCAGCAGAACCGATTCAAATTTCGTTGCTTGCTGTGATCAGCGAAGCCTTAGATTGTAGCACTGTTTTCTTGCTTCAATTTTCTTTGAAAGTCTTATCAAAGACTTTCAAAGAAAAGACACTCTTGCGAGTGCCTTTTGCATCCTGGCGGAAACGAAGGGATTCGAACCCTTGATGAGGCTCTACACCCCATACTCCCTTAGCAGGGGAGCACCTTCGGCCACTCGGTCACGTTTCCGGAATGACGTTATTGTAAACAGCTTTTTGAGCAGTTTTTGGAAAGTCGCGAAAATTATTCGCTTTTGTCCAAACCGAAGGCTGTATGCAGAGAGCGCACCGCCAACTCCAGATACTTCTCGTCGATCACCACAGAGGTCTTGATCTCCGAAGTGGAGATCATCTGGATGTTCACACCTTCCTTGCTCAGAGCACGGAACATGGTGGATGCCACACCCACATGGCTGCGCATGCCGATACCGACAATGCTGACCTTGGCGATGTTGGGATTACCCACCACTTCGGAAGCACCCAGAGAAGGAGCGACCTTTTCACTCAGCAACTCCAGAGCACGCTGGTAGTCGCCTTGACTCACGGTAAAGCTGAAGTCGGTCTTGCCGTCCTTGGAGATGTTCTGAATGATCACATCGACTTCGATGTTGGCATCAGCCACAGGGCCCAGGATGCCAGCAGCGATGCCGGGGGTATCAGGCACACCCAGCACAGAAATCTTAGCTTCACCACGGTTGAAAGCGATGCCGGATACGACTGCCTTTTCCATTTTTTCGTCTTCCTCAAAAGTAATCAGCGTGCCGGACTTGGCCTCTTCTTCCAGATCGATATCCCAAGGCGTGAAACTGGAGAGCACGCGCATGGGCACTTTGTACTTGCCAGCAAACTCTACGGAGCGAATCTGCAGCACCTTGGAGCCCAAGCTTGCCATCTCGAGCATTTCCTCGAAGCTCACAGTACCCAGACGCTTGGCAGCAGGCACGACGCGGGGGTCGGTCGTATAGACGCCGTCCACATCGGTATAGATGAGTACTTCGGCCGCCTTCAGCGCAGCAGCCACAGCCACAGCGGAAGTATCCGAACCACCACGACCCAGCGTGGTGATATTGCCTTCGGGGTCAATGCCCTGGAATCCCGTCACGATAACAACACGGCCAGCATCAAGGTCAGCACGCACACGCTGATCATCAATGGACTCAATACGAGCCTTGGTGTAGCTATTGTTAGTGCGGACAGGAACCTGCCAACCCGCGTAGCTGACAGACTGCACACCTTCGGATTGCAGCGCAATCGCAAGCAAAGCAGAAGATGCCTGCTCGCCTGTGGCCGCCAGCATGTCCAGCTCACGATAGTACGAAGTATCTGCATGACCGGGAGCCAGCTCACTGGCCAAGCCCAGCAGTCGATTGGTTTCGCCACTCATGGCACTAGGTACAACCACCATCTGGTGACCTGCCCTAGCCCACTTGGCCACGCGCTTGGCGACGTTGCGGATGCGCTCTGTCGAGCCCATCGATGTGCCGCCGTATTTATGAACGATCAGTGCCATTGGATACTAAAGGGTGACGAAACAGCAGCCACGGCGCAGGTCACAGAGGTTTTGGCGCGCCGGCGGTTTTCGTACAAGTAAAAAGACCAAAACCTAGGAATTGTACCAACCGAGAATTGCGCCTTGGCGCTCAACAAACCCCCGCCCCACCTTGATATGGATGCGGTGCCCTCGCGTAGTACAAGCACCCACCTGAGCAATGAGCTGCGCCAGCTGTGCAGCAGTAGGGGTAGTGCCATGATTGACGCGCAGCCAGTAGCGCAGAACATTACCCAGCCGCCCCTCACTCAAACCCTGCAGCGCCTTGATATTGGGCGGCGCACCCACCCTTTGCAAATCAGCTGTCGCTTGCTCATCGAGCAGCTCGGAAGCCTGCGCACAATGAGCACTGCTGCGGGCGAAAGTACTGCGAAATTGCGGAAAAACCTGCTCCAGCACCGGCAGCAGTTGCGCCCGAATGCGGTTGCGCGTGTAGCTTTGATCGGTATTCGTTGGATCCTCGACCCAGCTCACACCTTTCAACCCCAGCCAATCTCGCAAAGACTGCCCAGGCACCGTCAGCAAAGGCCGAAACCAATCCAGCCCCACTCTTTGCCAATGCTGGGGCATGGCCGCCAACCCGGCCACCCCAGCCCCACGCGATAGCGCCAATAGCAAAGTCTCCACCTGATCGTCAGCATGCTGAGCCAGAGCCATCGATCTCACGCCCCCTTCAGCATTCAGCCAAGGCTGCTGGGCTGCGCCAATCAAAGCCGCATAGCGCCCCTGACGTGCCGCATCTTCAGGGCTTTGCCCCTGCACATTGCGTGCATCAATGGCACAGACCTTGAGCGCAATACCGTGCGAAGCACAGACTTGCTCGCAGTGCGCCTGAAACCCATCAGCCGCCACCTGCAAACCATGATGCACATGAATTGCCCTCACCTGACCTGGCCAGCGCGCATGACAGGCCAGCAGCAACGCCGATGAATCGGCACCGCCGCTAAAGCCCACAGCCAATGGCAGCGGTGGATTCCATCCTGCCATCGCCGCATCCACCCGGCTGGCAGAGGCCCTCAACAAATCAGCGCCTGACTGGGCTTGCATAAAAGCAGACTCCCAACTTTTTACTCAATAGCAACCAGCGCTTGATGAACAAGGGCTGGAGACCGATTTCATTTGAATGAAACCAAGAACGCGCGCGCCCTGGAATCGTCTTGTAAAACCAATAAAAGGAGCAGCTAGCGCTCGTCTGAATTGAGTTTCAGATGGTTTTGTATCTGAAATCACATCATGGCAAGCGCTTCTAGCTCCTTTTTATGAGTCCCCATTGCTGCCGCACCTGCGCATAGATCACGAATACGCTCAAAGAAAAGCAAATGGCTCCCGAAGGGGACTCAAAACAGGGTACCAACTCATTGATTTTATGAAGTCCCAGCAGCTCAGAGGAGAACTCAACTCCAAGGTGTTACGACAGCGTGACCCCACAAGGTGACAGACCCGCCATGCAACCAGGACTCGGACTGACCCGCAACCGCCACGGTAACCAGTTCCACACCCGAATCTGTGTACCCAAAGACCTTGCCCCACAGCTTGGGCGCAAGGAAATCCGCATATCGCTTGGCACAGAGCAGCGCCGGTATGCAATTCAGGCAGCACGACTCATTCACGCGAGGAAAATCACGGCCTTCGATGAATTGAGAGTCACGATGAACAAAAACAACTCAAACCCGGCGCCAGAGCAGCAGGCAGAAGCCCGCAACCACCTTCTAACACTGATTCAGCAGCGCCTGCACGCCGAGGCCCACCAAGACCTCGATGAAGACGCAGAGAGCATCAGACTCGCCCAAGAGGCTGAAGCCAGATACACCCAAGAGGCCGACCAGGAGGCGCAGAAGCAACTGGAGCGGGAGAAAACGGCGGCATCACTGGCGCCAATAGTCCCAGACCCAGAAGACAGGGAAGCGCTTTCCGCGGTGTTTCAGGATATGGCCCAGAAGATTGAACATGCACAGACAGCCCAGCAGGCCACTGTGACCGAGCTACAAACCGCTAGGAAAGATAGAAACACAGCTATCCAGATAGCCGAAACCCACGCCAATGAAGCCAAAGCGGCACACCAGCAGCGCCAGCAAGCCCAGGACGAGCACACGACCACGGTCGAGCGCATGGCGACAGAGCATTCAGCCCAATTAGCAAGCGTAGCCATGGCAGCGCTTGCACGCTCCGGCACAGAAGCAGCCCCAGATGCCGACAAGATACTGAATCTGCCAATATCAGTATTGGCACAAAAATGGATCAATCGAAAAGAAAAAGCTGGGGGAACGAGCAAAGAAAAGATTAAAAGATACGAACGCTCAGTGCGTGTTTTCATTTGGCAATGGGCGACCTAAATATCAGAGAAATAAACCATAAGACAATTCGCAAGTTTTGGGACACTGCGATGAAAATGGACTACAAATTCAGGCTGACAGGCGATCGCATAAAAATACCTGTTGAGCAAATTCTCAAGGAAATGAAAAATCCCGTGGGAATATCTGGATTCAAAAATGTGGTCGAACAATCCGAACACATAAGCTGGATCATCAACGATGCAGCGTTTTATGAGAGCACAGAAGATGAAAAGGCAATAGTTCCAGAAAGAGCAAGGAACGCATATTCCACCGCGAAAAAGCTTGTCGAGAGAGCCAACGGCTTAGAGTGGGCCGAACTAATAAAAGAACCATCAAAGCGCCCATTTACAAGTCGCGAACTGATGCTTTACTTTGCTGGTTCAAGTACAAACTACGCAACCCGAACATTCAACCACCCTCATGAATATTGGTTACCACTGATATTGTGGCAAACAGGTGCAAGGCCCAACGAGATATGTCAGATGAATGTACCCGACATAAGAGAAGAAGATGGCGTTCTGGTGTTCTCCATTGAGGGCGACGAAGACGACAATGGCGAAAACGCCAAGGAAAAGAAGAAAAAGACCGTCAAAAATGGATCATCAATTAGAGATGTCCCCGTAAGCAAGACACTTATCAATCTCGGACTTCTTGATTATGTCGATAGCATTAAGTCAAAAGGAGGACGGTTGTTTCCTGAAATCTCGACAGGAAGCATACGCCCTTATGCTTCAATTTCACAGAAGATGAACAAGACACTTACCGATTGTGGAATCACCAAGAAAAACAAAAACGGCGAGGCTACATTTTATTGTTTTAGACATACGTTCAAAACAGAGCTTGCTATTGCGAATGTTAGAAAAGCAATTAGCTGCTTGATAACCGGCGAAGCATTATCAAAAGATGACATGGATAGAAGCTACATCAGGTCAATAACCTGCGAGAAAAAAAAGCAAAGCCTCGAATCAATTGAATGGCCGAAGGAACTAATTGACGCAATCCCGAAGTGGCAGGATGTTGACTTTCGCAACCCAATACCTCCGAGGCCCGGCAAATTTGGCAAACCGAGCTCCAACCAGAACAAGCCCTGACCAGGAAAAAAGCAAACAGCCGCACGATGGCGGCTGTTTGGTAAATGCAGGCGCTGGCACTCAATGAGCATCATTCCGCCATTAAACGACCAGCCTGCTTGCACTATCCACCAGCAGCAATCGACCAAGGCTGCGTGAAAATTCATCCAAGTAGGAAATCCAGGGCGAGCATTTGATTGAGGGTTCGATATAGGCGAACCCACTCGATGGCAGAGCTAGGCGATGGCGCTTGCCGCGTTCTTCTCAATTAGCCACTGCTGCGCCAGAGATACGAAATCTGGGTAACTTATTTCGCCAACATCGACCCCTGCGTCACCACAAAGTTCGGGAAGCGCACCGTAGAACTCATCGAAAGTGTTTTTTATAAGCAAGTATCCAGGAATATTTTTTCGTCTGGACTCCTGAAGAAGCCACGTTCGAACAATATTTATAACACTCGCCTCTGATCCTTGGTGAGACTTCAAATCTTGCCCGGCGATATCAGACAAGCACTTCTGAGATGTGTACGCATCGCGCTCCATGACCAAGATGGGCCGATCCCTGTACTTTGGGCCAGCTAGTTTCCTGCATCCAATAACTAGACCGAGTTCGAAGGGCATGTTGAATCTAGGTAAATGATTTATGGCGTCCAACTGAACGGCAGATAAGTCGTGAATGCTATAAGGCGACTCCTTAATCAATCGAACTATTTTGTCTAGTCGAATGTCGCCAGCATCTCCTGCTTCAAGCGCACTTCTCGGTCGAAAACCGCAGGCCAGAACACAGAAAATTATGCTGTGGAAGATCTTCCTGTAGTCATCCGTGAATGGGCAGTTAATAAAGATAGCATCATCTAAAGGAGACATACGTGACACACCAGTTCCTTACGTGCTTTTTTTTGATGCGAATTTGCGAATTATTTCTGCGCTTTTCTTCTGCGTAAGACTGCCTCCGGCTACTCGATAGGCTTTAACAGGAAAAGGCAAATCCTTCTGTGACAGAGAACTAGCTGCTGAGGATTTAGCAGCCTTGTCAGAAGATGGGTTTGCAAGAACCTTTACCGCGATCCTAGCTTTTTGCGGGGAAAGTGCTTTCGAAACACCTTTTTGAGAGAGCACACAGCCAGCCGCTGACTTGGTGGCTGACCCGGACTTCGTGCCTCCTGGCGTGGAGGCGGCCTTCTTGACTACCGTAGACATACGTGCACCTTATTACCAATCGGCGTTGTTGCATAAATCGTTGCTCTTCCAGCGGTAGGCTTGCTGCATGAGTCAGCCCCGCAAACCCCGCTATAGAACCAGCAACTGGAAGCAGTACAACGCATCCCTCAAAGCTCGAGGCTCTTTGACGGTGTGGCTGGACAAGGGTATGTGCTGGTTTGCCACGGCAAGTGGCAAACGCGGACGCAGTCGGAAGTTCTCTGATGCAGCAATCCAATTTTGTTTGACGCTCAAGAACCTGTTTGGCTTGGCACTGCGGCAGACCACGGGTTTTGCCGAGTCGGTGCTGCATTTGTGTGGGCTTGCTTGGCCGGTACCTGACTTCAGCACGCTGTGCCGGCGCCAGCTCGATTTGAATGTACAAGTGCCGTACACACGCAGCCAAGCGGGACTGCATTTGCTGGTTGATTCAACGGGAATCAAGTTCTTGGGTGAAGGCGAGTGGAAATGCAAAAAGCATGGCCCTGAGCGTCGTCGGCAATGGCGCAAGTTGCACATTGGCATTGATGCCCAGACGCTACAGGTCAGGGCTATCTGCGTGACATCCAACAACGTCAGTGATGCAGCAGTGATACCGGATTTGCTGCAGCAATTGCCCGAAGATGAGGTGCTGGAGAGCCTAACGGGCGACGGCGCTTACGACACGCAACCAGTCCATGAAGAAGTCATCAAGCGAGGAGGTATTCCCATTATTCCTCCTCGCAAGAATGCTCGAATACGCAAAGGCAAAGCCTTTGTGCATCGAAATGCGGCGATCGCTGCATGTCGAAGGCTGGGGCGAAGTATCTGGAAACGTTGGATCGGGTATCACCGGCGCAGCTTGGTGGAAACCAAGATGAACTGCATCAAACGATTGGGTGAGCGGCTGATGTCTCGTACCTTTGAGCGACAAGTCAACGAGCTGCACATTCGAGCAGCCATCTTGAATCGATTTACAGAACTGGGCCGTCCTCAGACGGCAGCCGTGGCATAGCCACGGCTGGGGTTTGGGGGAGCTTGGCCTGAAATCGATTTATGCAACAACGCCTTACCAATCAAACAATGACTTAACCAACCCGAGCAAACTTTATATGCATAGTTTATCCGGCAAGCCAGACGTGGTTACCGCATGAGTATGGAGACTGTAGCCGTAGCAAAGGCCACGAACAAGCAGGCGATAGCCTTAAAGCGAACATAAAATACTGAGCTACAGCCCACGAAGAGTACAGGCAATCAACGATCGACCTACAGCTTCTGACCGAACTCAGTCGCTCACAACCAGCGACCCGGTCAGCTACAACTGGCACATTGGGCCAATCAGACCGGAATAAACAGGCAAATCACTCAGGGCTTACTTCAACGTCACTTGCTTGGGCTTACGCTTGGACTTGGGCTTGTCTGGATTCGCTGCCAGACCACATAGGCGCTTCACCGAGGCGGTGCTGATCTCAAATTGCTTGGCAGTCTCCGCAATGCTTGCGCTGTTTTCCTTGCGCCACGCCACCACTGCCACTGCATCAATCACTGCAGGACGACCCATTGAAGTCTTGCCCCGGTGTGTCTTGCCAGTTTTCGCCAGTGTTTCCTCCGCCAGCTCACGGCCTGACTTTGTGCGCTCAGCGATTCGTGCGCGCTCCATGTCAGCCACTTGAGCCAGGACAGCCAAGATCAGCTCGCCCACGCCCTTGGAGATGCGGCCAAGGCCACGCACTTGGATTTCTACGTCCATGTCCAACAGCGCCCGCACCGTCAGCTGCACATCAATCGCATCACGGCCCAGGCGATCAACTGCGTAAACGTGCAAAACATCACCGGCACGAACATGAGCCAGCAGTGCAGCGAATCCGGGACGCTTGGCCGCAGGGATGGCACCACTCACACCTTCATCACTGAACTCTTTGGCGAAAGTGACGCCCTTGCCCAACTCATTGCGCTGGACTTCGATGGATTGGTCCGAAGTGGACACACGGTAGTAGGCAATATGGATTTGGTTCATTTATTGGATTGCAAGTTACATATCACTTTCAAGCCATGTATCGTAATTCAAAACCTAGACATGTAAGCCAAGAAAACTGCTTATTTTCAGCACGGCTTGCAACTTACAAGTTGCAATCCACCCACCCCAACACGAGGCGAGCAGCCCTCCCCCTCCCCAAAGAAAACGGGCGCGCAATCATGCAAGCCTGCCAAGCAGTCATCAGATGCACTTGGCAATCACGCCCCCCGCTCGCGCCGACCTTATACCCCTTATGCGAGATCACCCCGAGCGGGTAGCCCATGCCGTCGTTTTTCGGTTCAGCAGATTTTTTAGTGTGCACTTGTGGTTGCTTTAGTCCAATAAATGTGTTAAAGTTCGACTCGCTTTTAACAACAATAAAGAGGGGATATGCACTTTGAAATCATGAGTCTCGGCGACGCCGCCGAAGTGCTGGCGCAGGATAGCCAGGGCACAAAGCATCAGGACGGAACAACGCGCTATGCCATGCCGTGCGGCGCAACGATGGTTGAAGTCGTCGCCGGTCAAACCTTCTTCAAGGTGACTCAGCGACCGCAGGCACAGAGATCAGCACAGGGGCTTCTGCCCCTTTTGTGCTTTCCGAATCCAGTGACGAGCTACTAACAACCGCAGCTGCCGGAATTTGGCTTTCTCAGCAAGCACCGATCCGCACCGCCAAGCATTGGTCAAAGTGGCTCCGTCACAGCGGCGGCGCACGCAAGGCCCGCCCGCTGCATTACCGCGTGCGCTTTCACCGAATCGGAACCCGATACCTTTTTGATGCCGCAGAACTTGCCCGTGTGCGCGACGTTGAACTGGCTCGCGCTGGCCTTGCCGCAATGACGGCAGAGGCTGCAAATTGGCTCGCAGAACGCCGCGCCGAACGATAACCACCGCCCACCATCACGACACAGAAGAACAATTACATGAATGTCGAACAAATCACCCCCGCAGCCGCTGCCGAGCTGCGAGCTGCACGCAAGCTCATCACTCTTGAATACAGAGGCCTGACAGTCGTCTTGCTTCTCGGGAAAAGCGGCAAAAAACTCACCCACGTTCACGCACCGAGCCAAGAGACAAGCGGCTGGCTTGTTCGCGGCGCATACGACCTGAACGAACTGGACGAGCTAGCCCTTGAAGATCTCAAGGAATCGCCGGAACTGTCCTCCCCTGTCCAACAGGACGGGATCATCAAGCTGCATCACGACTGGCACGGGTACGAACGACCCGCCGCCCACCATGAAACCTTTGTCTTCTTCACAGAAGAAGCGGGCCTGTCTGGCGTCGTGATGTACCCTGCTGGCATTCTTGGCGAAGGCGACAGCACCCACGACGCCGCCATGAAAATGATGCGCCTCTAACTCAAGATGCCACGCTGCCCAGCACTCAAGCTCAGGGCAGCCCCTCCAATGCCACAAAGAAAAACAATATGGCAATCACTAAGCACACACTTTACGAACGCCGGGGCGTTGTAGCCGCCCTGAATCGACACCTTGGATACGCCTACGACTGGCAACAGATGCTCAACATGTGGAGCAGCGCGAGGCGAGACAACGGCCTCAAAGGCTCCGATCTCACACTAGAGCCGTGCGCCTACGATGGCCGCACGCCGCTTTACTCGCAGCTTGACATGGCAAGGTTCATCCTCACCGCACGAACAATGGTTGATTTCGTGCTGCCATCGCCGAAGGAATACCTCGTTGACGACAGCCTGCTGGCTTCGCCCATCTTTCCTCCCCGCATGATTTCCGCAAAGCGCACCCCGGCATGACCAGCACCATGCCGCAGCCTCTCAACGAACACGCGCTCCTGACCGTCCACAAGTTCGAGACCCATGCCAATGTGGACTTCATCGACGTCGTTTTTGAACTGTCCGAAGCCCAGACGGCCAGGGCTACTGAAGATCAAATGCCTGTCCACTGGCCGCGCAACGCATTCAAGATAACCACGGCAATCGAACAAGACCAGCACAGCAAGAAGAGCGCCGTTCAACGGCTGACCATTCACGACCCGCTAAAGCATCCTGTGAAGCGGGAGAGCATTGAACAGTTCATTGCCAGGGTCGGCGCAGCCCGTTACCAGCGTGACGGGCGCTACGTGTTTGACGCGGCTGAACATGGCATCGACTTTGTTCGGGACACCCGCAGCAAGGCACGCTCGACAGCTGAAATCACCAGCGAACAAAGAGAAGCCTTCGGGGACTTTGTGCATGAAGTCCTGGGAAGCCTCGGCCCATCGCCAGCAGGCGTCGGGCGCCGGTACATGATGCCAGGACTACGCACTGACAAGGCACGCATCGTAGGCGACCGCCGCAGCGCCATCGTTCGTGCCATCAAGGGCGGGCGCTCCGTTTACATGGGGCACTGCCCGAAGAAAGCAAGGAACGAAGCCGAGACAAACGACCCCACCTGCAACGCACGGGGACAGATGCACGACCGAGAACAGCACCGGGCTTACTTCAAGACCTTGGACAACGGGGTGGCACTGCCAGAGCATCAGCACCGTTTCCGCATGGAGCAGACCGCGCTAGGCCGTGCCTGCCCGCTAGACGATGTACTCGACCTACTGGACAGCGACCCCAGCACCGCGCAGCATGCAAGGTTGAACTTGGCCAAGTGCTGGTACGCCCACCACATCGCGCCAGGAATACTGGGAACCATGCAACGATGGGCACTGCAAACCACGCATGAAATGCCCAAGGAAACATGCGCGGATGCCAGGGAATCAAAGAGCAAACCGGCACTGCTTGACGCATGGTACGCAGCCCAGCTAGGCGCCGACAACATCAAGATTGAAGGGGCAAAGATGGAGCTTCGGCACATCCGGCAGGCCAAGGCTACGGCACAAAGCGGCTGGAACAAGCGGGTTTACAAGGCATTCAAGGACATGCAGCAGGTTAACCAAGACTGACCGGGTCAAAACGCGTAACCGCTGGCCATTTCCCCAATAGCTATAATTTTAGTAGCATGAAATACAGCAACAACAAGGACATTGAGCCACCGCTAACATTTGTTATCGCTATCAAATAGATAGCAATAACAAGTTAGTAGTCACTGACCGGAAATTGCGACTGAGTTTTGCAAAATTCGACCACGCCACGGCCCGCAAATTGACCAGAAAAAATGGCCTGAAAAGTACCATCGCACAGAGGGAAAACCATCCTTATTTCACCCACTGAAACGAGGTTCGACCCTGGCACTTGATTTGCCTGTTTTTTAAGCAATCTCTTATAACTGTCTAATAGATATATCCCGAAGGGATGGATAGACAAGACAGACAGGAGAGAGATAGAAGAGTCATTCATGCATCGCTATCGCTCTGCATGACCAGGACAAGACCTGTCATCAGCCAGCCCCATGCCGCGCTCTGCTTCGCATCGCTCCAGGGCAACACGGCTCACTCAGGCCGCCATCATGCCACAAGTGCATGGGCCAAGCGCCGAGGCTGGCGCAGCCAGCCGACAGCGTGGCCCCAGCACAGCTGGGCAGCAGGGCCACCCAGGCCGCAGATCATGCCACAGCTGGCAGCGCCAGCACGGCAACACATGCCGGGGCAAATCAATAGCCGTCCATCAAGATAACCGCATGTAAGCCGCAATGACCTACCGCACATCAAATTTAGCGCAAATCTGATGCAAACCAACTCCGGCACGGCATTAAAACACCGCAGGAGGATCAACACAAGCTCAAGCCCCACCCCTACCACAACAGAGGAAAAAGCTCTCAGGCGCCCGTTTAACACCGTTCCCGGCGCCCCATGTAATGCAAACCCAGCGGAAGGGACGGGCATCCCGGTAGAAAACAAACCTGCTGCCAGATTTTCACATCAGACCGAGCGCCGCGCCCGACGTGGGTCAGCCGGGGATTCCAACGAGGTGATACGATGCGATTTCGCTACCTCTGAAGGAAGAGCCTCCCTTTCTCCCTCAGGAGCCATTGTGCGTACGCAGCATCAAGCCAGCCGGATCAACGGTTGTCTGCCTTGGTATCTGCAAACTTGCCGTAGCTCTGGATGCGCTCATAGCGACGATCTTGCAGCTCCTTGGGCTTGAGATCGGTCAATTGGCGATAAGCATCGCCCAGTGCGCGCTTGAGGAAGGCACCCATCTGCTTGTGATCGCGGTGTGCACCACCCACAGGCTCATTGACGATCTTGTCTACCAGACCCAGCGCCTTCAGGCGATGAGCCGTGATACCCATGGCATCTGCTGCCTCCTGAGCCTTTTCACCGGTCTTCCACAGAATGGAAGCGCAGCCTTCGGGGCTAATCACCGAGTACACGGAATACTGCAGCATGAGCACCTGGTCGGCCACGGCAATCGCCAGCGCACCACCCGAGCCACCCTCACCAATGATGGTGGTGATGATGGGAGTCTGCAGTTGAGCCATCTCGTAGATGTTGCGACCGATGGCTTCGGACTGACCACGCTCTTCAGCGTCAATGCCAGGGAAGGCGCCGGGCGTGTCCACAAAAGTGAACACGGGCAGCTTGAACTTCTCGGCCGTCTTCATCAGACGCAAGGCCTTGCGATAGCCTTCGGGGCGCGTCATGCCAAAGTTGCGCAGCGTGCGCTCCTTGGTATCACGACCCTTTTGATGACCGATCACCATGCAGGGCTGACCATTGAAGCGTGCCAGGCCACCGATGATGGACTGGTCGTCCGCAAAGTGGCGGTCGCCGTGCATTTCGACAAAGTCGGTAAAGCATTCGCGCACATAGTCAAGCGTATAAGGACGCTCGGTATGACGGGCAATCTTGGTGATCTGCCAGGGGCTAAGGTCGCTGTAGATATCCTTGGTCAGCTGCAGGCTTTTCTTGCTGAGCTGATCAATCTCTTCCGAGATATCGACTGCGCTTTCAGTCTGCACATAGCGCAGTTCTTCAATTTTGGTTTCAAGTTCCGCGATAGGCTGCTCAAAATCCAGAAAGTTCTTTTTCGCCAACGTATTTCTCCTTGTGCCAGCCTGTTGCAACGCTTGCAATCGGCCAGTGGACAGATGTCATCAAGCCACAGGCTGCGCCTCGAGCGAGCGCCAAATATACCAAGTTGCAACCGTGCACCACGGCTTCCAAGCCTCGGCAACCTCACGGGCATCACTGCGACTGACAGGATCACCCGAAAAATAATTCAAAGAAATGCCCTGTATCAAACCGGCATCATCAAGCGGCAGCACATTGGGCCGCCCCAGAGCGTAAATCAAGAAATTCTCAGCCGTCCAACGGCTCAAGCCCCTGATCGCCATCAGCTCTGCAACGATGGCTTCATCTCCCATATCCGCCCATTCATCCATGTGCAGGCGGTTTTCCGTGAAGTGCAAGGCCAGATCGACCAGGTAGTCCACCTTGCGGGCCGAAAGCCCCACAGCGCGCATATCGTCGACTTTGAGCTTGAGCACCTGCTCTGGCGTCATGTGCTGAGGCAGCTTGGAAAATTTATTCCATAGCGTCTTCGCCGACTTGGGTGCGATCTGCTGCCCAATGACCGAACGGGCAAGTGTGGCGAAGGCTTGCGGATAGCCGCAAGGCTGCAGCGCCTGACTGCTCAGCAACGGGATCAGTCGTTTGAGCACACGATCACGTCGCATGAGCTGTCGACAGGCATCCCCCCAGTAAGCCGGCGCTCCTTCTGGCAAGTTCAAAGCGATCTTGGGAGCGGGCACTTTGGCCGCAGATGTCACCTTGATAGAGGAGGCCTCTTTTCCCGCAACGGCCTGAGCCATGGCAGCGGCCCCTAAAGGAGCCACAGGCAATGGCGCTGCCGGCCCCATGGGCACAGGCAGGTCCGCCACCAGCGGCAACTGCTCAAAATCCATAGTGTCCAGATGCTTGACCGCGCTCATGCACAGGTCCTCGCACTGTTCGCACAGTTGATGGGATATGGCATGCCGTTTCAGCCCTTAGCGGCAGCTTCCCAAGTGGTTCCCGCAGCCGAGTCCTTGAGAACAATGCCCTGCTCCAGCAATTCCTTGCGGATACGGTCAGCCTCTGCCCAGTTCTTGGCAGCCTTGGCCTCAGCACGTGCAGAAATTTGCGCCTCAATAGCAGCAGCGTCGACGCCTTCAGCGCCAGCCTTCAAAAACGACTCTGGATCGGCCTGCAGCAGACCCAGGCAAGCGCCCAGAGCCTTGAGCAAACCCGCCACTTCGGGCGACTTGCTGCGATTGACTTCAGCAGCCAGCTCGAAAAGCACCGCCACCGCTTCGGGCGTGCCAAAGTCTTCATCCATCGCAGCCTTGAAACGAGCCGCATACGCATTGGTCCAGTCGACCTGCACCTTGGCAGGCGCCACCAGATCAAGCGCGGTATACAAGCGCTTCAGAGCACTGCGCGCATCATCCAGATGCACATTGGAATAGTTCAGCGGACTGCGATAGTGGCTGCGCACGACGAAGAAACGCACGGTTTCGGCGTCGTATTCCTTGAGCACGTCGCGAATGGTGAAGAAGTTGCCCAGCGACTTGGACATCTTCTCGTTGTCCACGTTGATGAAGCCGTTGTGCATCCAGGTCTGGGCAAATGGCTTGCCGGTCGCACCTTCGCTCTGGGCAATCTCGTTCTCATGGTGCGGGAACTGCAGGTCTGCACCACCACCATGGATGTCAAAACTCTCGCCCAGCAGCTCGCAGCCCATGGCCGAGCATTCAATGTGCCAGCCGGGGCGACCTTCACCAAATGAGCTCTGCCACTTCACGTCCGCAGGCTCCTCGGCCTTGGCCGACTTCCACAGCACAAAGTCCAGCGGGTCATGCTTGCCGTCGGCAACAGCCACACGCTCACCCGCATTGAGTTCATCCAGCGACTTGCCCGAAAGCTTGCCGTAGCCAGGAAACTTGCGCACGGCAAAGTTGACATCGCCGTTACCCGCCTGATAAGCCAGTCCCTTGGCTTGCAGCTGAGCAATCATGCCCAACATCTGCGGTACGTATTCAGTCGCGCGCGGCTCCAGCGTAGGGCGCTCGATACCCAGCGCATCCGCATCCTGGTGCAAGGCATCAATCATGCGATCGGTCAGGCTGCGTATGGTTTCGCCGTTCTCCACCGCACGCTTGATGATCTTGTCATCAATGTCGGTGATATTGCGCACATAAGTCACCTTGTAGCCGCTGGCGCGCAGCCAGCGCTGCACCACATCAAAGGCCACCATGGAGCGAGCATGACCCAGGTGGCAGAGGTCGTAGACCGTCATGCCACAGACGTACATACGCACATGGCCCGGCTCAATCGGCGAAAACGATTCCAGTGCACGCGACAGCGTGTTGTAGATGCGCAAACTCATGAATCTTTAAATAGGGAGAGAGGGTGGCGACCAGCAGCACTGGCTATGACTGCAATGCATAAGCCGTGCCTGCCATTCCCTGAGACCGAGAAATGTGCATTGTTATCCAGACACATTCTTGCCCGGCCTGGCGCCCGAGCGCCGCACACCCCTCAGCTACAATTCCTGCAGTATAAGCTCCCGCCGCAGGCTCGTTCTTGCGGCGCAATGAAAGCACCTACATGCCTGTACGCAACTTGTTTATGACCGCAGCCCGTGCAGCCGCCCTGACGGTTTTGCTCACTGCCGGTAGTGCCTACGCCGACGATTACAAGGACGTCTCTCAGTTGCTCAAGACTGGCAAGACACAGCAAGCACTGGAAAAAGCCGACACCTACCTGGCAAAGAACGCACGTGATCCACAAATGCGCTTCTTGCGCGCCATTGCTCTGACCAATGATGGAAAAACTGAAGAAGCCATCGCCGCTTTCCGCCAGTTGATCGAGGAATACCCAGAGCTGCCCGAGCCCTACAACAACCTGGCCGTGATTTACGCCCGCCAAGGTGACCTTGAGCGTGCCCGCTCCGCGCTTGAAGGTGCTGTGCGCAACAACCCGAGCTACGCCATTGCGCACGAAAACCTGGGTGATATTTATGCGCGTCTGGCCTATCAGTCCTATGCGCAATCTCTATCCAAGGGAGGGCGCCCTGCCAACCTGAATCCCAAGCTCAAGCAGCTCAAAGAAATGCTGCAGCCAGCCACCTCCCTTTCATCCACGGCCGCCACACCTGATTCGGCACCCAGCCCGGAGCCCGATACTCCTGCTGCTGCCGAGCCCGAAGCAGAGCCTACCTCGCCATAACAAGCGGGCCGTGTGTGTATTTGCTGCCACCACAAGCCTTGCGATGATTCAACGCGCTTGCAAAATCCAGCAAGCGCCCAAGATCTCTCATGACAGGTTTCTGAAGCCTCGGGCCAAGAGCAACTGTCGGCTGCCACTCCCAGGAAGACAACATGCTGAATTTTCGACGAAACATTCTTAAATCCCTCTCTGCCATTGCACTGACCGCTTCTGTTTTTGCGGCTCCAGGTCTGGCACAGGCGCAATCCAAGGTGCAGCTCAAGACCAGCATGGGCGACATCGTGATTGAGCTCAACGACGCCAAGGCCCCCAAGAGCGCAGCCAACTTCCTGCAATATGTGCGCGACAAGCACTATGACGGCACGGTGTTTCACCGCGTCATTGACGGCTTCATGATCCAGGGCGGCGGCATGGATGCCAATATGAGCGAGAAGGCCACCCGCGCGCCCATTCCGCTGGAAGCCAGCAACGGCCTCAAGAACGACCGCGGCACCATTGCCATGGCGCGCACAGGCAACCCCAACTCGGCCACCTCGCAGTTCTTCATCAATGTGGTGAACAACGACATGCTCAATGCCCCAAAGCCTGACGGCCACGGCTACGCTGTGTTCGGCAAAGTCATCAAAGGCATGGATGTGGTGGACAAAATCCGCGCCGTGGCTACGGGCAACCGCGGTATGCACCAGAATGTGCCCACGACGGCGGTGACAATCCTCTCGGCCACCGAAGTCAAATAAACCAACAAGCGCTGCGCTGCCCTGGTGCTGCCAGCCTCCTCCTCTCAAACCTCAAGAAAGACAGACATGAGCAACCCACAAGTCGAACTGCACGTGACCATCAACGTGGCTGACACCGCAACGCAAGGCGTGATCACCCTGGAACTGGACGCTGTGAACGCACCCAAGTCCACCGAGAACTTCCTGAACTACGTGAACCAGGGCTTCTACAACGGCACGATCTTTCACCGCGTGATCAAGAACTTCATGATCCAGGGCGGCGGTTTTGCGGCTGACATGAAGCAAAAGGACACAGCTGCTCCCATCGAGAACGAAGCCAAGAACGGTCTGAAGAACGACAAGTACACCATCGCCATGGCCCGTACCAGCGATCCTCACAGCGCCACCGCTCAGTTCTTCATCAACACCGTGGACAACGGCTTCCTGAACCACACTGCACCTACCGGCCAAGGCTGGGGCTACGCCGTGTTCGGCAAGGTGGTCAAGGGCGCTGAAGTGGTGGACGCCATCAAGGCAGTGCGCACCACTCGCAAGGGCTTCCATGACGACGTGCCTTTTGACGCCGTGGTGATCGACAAGGCTGTGGCGATCTAATCGCTCCCCCTGAGGCGCTACGCGCCTTCCCCCTCTCTGCTTCGCGGAGAGGGACGACGGCCTCGCTGCGGGGCGGCCCTTGCTTGCCGTCCCTGCATGAGGCCGTTATTGTTTTTAAGGCTGCGCACTTTTTAAATGACTGAGTCCATGTCGAGTTCAGATCCCCGAACCACTCCACCCGAGGTGGCTCAGCTGCAGGCTGTGCCCGACTGGCGCATGGTCGATTTCATCTCCGATCTGCATCTGCAGCCTTCGGAGCCACAGACCGTGCAGGCCTGGCGCGACTATCTGCAGCGCAGCAGCGCTGACGCCATCTTTATGCTGGGCGATCTGTTTGAAGTGTGGGTGGGTGACGATGCGCTGGATGAACCCGGCAGCTTTGAAGCCGAATGTGCTGCGGTGCTGTGCGAAGCGGCACAAAAGCGCCCGCTGTTCTTCATGGCGGGCAACCGCGACTTTTTGGCGGGCGATGAGTTTCTGCGCCGCAGCGGCATGACGGGTCTGGCCGAACCCACCGTGCTGCACTGGGCTGGCCCAAATATCCTGCTCAGCCATGGCGATGTGCTGTGCCTGGACGATGTGGAGTACCAGCAGTTCCGCGCTGTTTCACGCTCTGCCGCCTGGCAGCAGCAGTTACTGGCCCAGCCGCTGGCCGTGCGCCGTGCGATTGGCAAGTCGGCCCGCAGCGAAAGCGAGCAACGCAAACAAAGCGGTGCCCCCTATGCGGATGCCGATGCGCAGATGACTTCCACCTGGATGCAGGCCGCGCAAGCGCCTTGGCTGATTCACGGCCACACCCACCAGCCCGCCGACCACGCTTTAGGTAACGACCAATGGCGCATTGTGCTGAGTGACTGGCATATCGATGCCGATACACACCGCGCCGAAGTGCTGCGCGTGACGCCTGAAGGCTGGCAGCGCCTGCCTTTAGAGCAAGTCTGATTCGAGCGGCTCTTTATAGACACAGCGATTAGACGCTATGAATTTCAAAGCTACTTGCGCTTGTTATTCATAGATTTCAGATATCAATCATTCCAAATTCAATGAATAGCTTGCGCAATCAGCTATCAAAGTAGGAAAGCCCGAGCCATTGCTGATTCGGGCTTTTTCAGTTTTCAGTTTCAGTTCAGTGAGGCTTTAACTCACACCTGCTTGCGCAGCTCAAACTTCTGAATCTTGCCGGTGCTGGTCTTAGGCAGCTCACCAAACACCACATTGCGCGGCACCTTGTAGCCGGCCAGATGCTTTTTGCAGTGGGCAATGATGTCTTCGGCCGTGGTTTCGGCACCGGCTTTCAGCTCGATAAAAGCGCAAGGTGTTTCACCCCATTTGGGGTCGGGCTTGGCCACTACGGCAGCCGCCATCACTGCAGGGTGGCGGTACAGCACGTCTTCCACCTCGATGGAGGAAATGTTCTCGCCGCCCGAGATGATGATGTCCTTGCTGCGATCCTTGATCTGGATATAGCCGTCGGGATGCTGCACGGCCAGATCGCCGCTGTGGAACCAGCCGCCACGAAAGGCTTCATCCGTTGCCGCAGGGTTCTTCAGGTAGCCCTTCATGGCGATATTGCCCTGGAACATGATCTCGCCCATGGTCTGGCCATCGTGCGGCACAGGCTCCATGGTTTCGGGGTCCAGCACGGCTGCAGAGCGCTGCAGGTGGTAGCGCACACCTTGGCGCGAATTCAGGCGCGCACGCTCGCCAATGTCGAGTTCATTCCAGCTCTCATGCTTGGCGCAGACCGTGGCGGGCCCATAGGTTTCCGTCAGGCCGTAGACATGGGTGATGTCAAAGCCCATGGCCTCCATACCCTCAATCATCGACGCCGGTGGCGCAGCGCCAGCCACCATGGCCTTGACGCCTGCGGGCACGCCCTCTTTCATCGCGGCCGGCGCATTCACCAGCAAGCTGTGCACGATGGGTGCGCCGCAGTAGTGGGTCACGCCGTGGTTGCGAATCGCGTCCAGAATGGCCTGAGCATCCACTCGGCGCAGGCAGACGTTGACCGCCGCACGCGCCGCCACCGTCCAGGGGAAGCACCAGCCGTTGCAGTGAAACATGGGCAGCGTCCACAGATAGGCGGCATGCTTGGGCATGTCCCACTCCAGCACATTGCTGATGGCGTTGTTGTGCGCGCCGCGGTGGTGGTAGACAACGCCCTTGGGGTTGCCCGTGGTGCCGCTGGTGTAGTTCAGCGCAATCGCATCCCACTCATTGCCGGGCAATTGCCAATCAAAGTCGGCATCGCCCTGGGCCACAAAGCTTTCGTAATCGGTATCGCCAATCTGCTCAGCGGCTGGGCCGTAAACAGCGTCCTCCACCTGAATTACATGAATGGGGTGCGTGCCCTGGCGCAGCTTGAGCGCCTTGGTCATCACGCCCACAAATTCAGGGTCAACGATCAAGGCCTTGGCTTCGCCGTGGTCCAGCATAAAGGCCAGGGTCTCGGCGTCCAAACGGGTGTTGAGCGTGTTGAGCACCGCACCCGCCATGGGCACGCCAAAGTGTGCTTCCACCATGGGCGGAGTGTTGGGCAGCATCACGGCCACGGCGTCATTCTTGCCAATGCCGATTTTCTGCAGGCTGCTGGCCAGTTGGCGGCAGCGCGCATAGGTCTGGCCCCAGTTCTGGCGCAGATCGCCATGAACAATGGCCAGACGCTCGGGGTAGACCTCTGCCGTGCGCGCAATAAAGCTCAAAGGCGTCAGCGCGGCGTAGTTGGCGGTGTTGGGGGCGAGGTGCAGATCGAAAGAACTTGTCATATTTGTCTCCTGAGTGTTTTGTAACCCAGCATTCGCCACGCCAAACTTACAACCCAGTGCCACGCAGGCTTGTTTTATGCGCCGATCTAGTCCTTGCCCGACACCGAATAACCAGACAAAACAGAGTGACTATTATCAGAACAGTATTTTCAACATCTTCTGAAATTCAATAAATCAATTAAAAATCAACAACATAAACAAGGCGGATTCAAATGTGAAGTGCAACACCCTTGAATTCAATGGATGAGGGTGGAGTGCTGGGGAGAGTTGATCAGTAGCTCTCGATAAACCGACAGCGGTGATCGTACCCCAAGGCCCTTGCGAGGGCGGTTGTTGATTTCATCAGCAATCGCATCGAGTTGCTCTTGGCTGTAGATGCTCAGATCCATGCCTTTGGGCAGGTACTGGCGCACCAAGCCATTCATGTTCTCGTTGGAGCCACGCTGCCACGGGCTGTGTGGGTCACAGAAGTACACCGCCACGCCCGTGTTGGCGGTCAATTGCTTGTGTAGCGCCATCTCCTTGCCCTGGTCGTACGTCATGCTTTGGCGCATGGGCTGCGCAATGCCCAGCAGCTTATCTGTAAAGGCTTGCATGACATTGGCTGCACTGGCTGGTTTGAACGCAGGCAACTTGACCAGCATGAGCAGTCGGCTGGTGCGCTCGACCAAGGTGCCTACGGCACTTGCATTGCCAGCACCCTTGATGAGGTCACCTTCCCAATGCCCTGGGAACTGCCGATCCTCAACTTCAGGCGGACGTACGTGGATGCTGAGCATGTCTGGGATCTGTCCACGACGATCCTGTCCTTTGCTACGGGGCAGCCGTTTGTTGTGAGCATGGCGCAAAGTGGCAATCAATTCCTTGCGCAACTCACCCACGGGCTGGGCATAGATGCAGTTGTAGATGGTTTCGTGCGACACGCGTAGCTCATGGCCTTTGGGGTACAGGCGTGCAAGTGTCAGCGCAATTTGCTCTGGTGACCAACGCAAACGCAAGAAATGCAATACCAAGAACCACAAGATCCCTTGTGAATGAAGCTTGGGATCAGATCTTGTGCTGCGTCTTCTGTAAAGCCACTGCTGTTGCGCTTGCCTGCTGGCATATCCATCGCTGGATACTGAGTTGCGAGCAATCTCACGGCTGACGGTGCTGGCACTGCGCCCTAGCAAACGCGCAATGCTGCGTACGCTATGACGCTGCAGCAGCAAACTGGCTATGGTGACTCTGTCTTCTGGTTGAAGTTGGCGATAGGACGAACGACTTGCTGACATCTGCTGACCTTAACGGTTGCAGGTGTTGCACTTCACATTTGAATCCGCCCAAGATTAAAAATATTCAATCGTGGCACAAAAGCAGGCAAGACATGCAAGTCATCTATAAGACATCATTTATCTGACACATCAATCGCCCAATCTCCGAATCGCTTTTAGAATGCCGTCATGTCTTGAAGTTCTGACGGGTGCACAAGCACAGATCAAACCGGCATCCATCCCCGCACGGAGCCAGGTTCAACTTCAAGACTGTGTGGCGGAGGAGACGTTTTAGAGGAGAGCCTGGCTATGACCCAGGCATCAGGAGACCTAAGCCTGCACCGTTGGTGCAGGCTTTTTTTTGCCTTTTCCAGATTCCCAGCCTCGCATCAGACATTGCCGACAAGGGCAAAATACAGCGGTGGCCATTCCCCAATCATTCATTCAAGAGTTGCTCTCCCGCGTCGACGTGGTCGATATCGTGGGGCGCTATGTGCAGCTCAAAAAGGGCGGCGCCAATTTCATGGGGCTGTGCCCGTTTCACGGAGAGAAGTCGCCCTCCTTCACGGTCAGCCCCAGCAAGCAGTTCTTTCACTGCTTTGGCTGCGGCAAGAACGGCAATGCCATCGGCTTTCTGATGGAGCACGCTGGCATGGGCTTTGTCGAGGCCGTGCAAGAGCTCGCCAACCAGTGCGGCTTGCAAGTGCCGCAAGACGACATCAGCCCTGCCGAGCGCCAGCGCCAGGCCCAGCAAAAGCAAAAGGCCGAAACCCTGAGCGACCTGCTGGAAAAGGCAGGCGAGTCCTATCGCAAGCAGCTCAAGGCCGCGCCCAAGGCGATTGAGTACCTGAAAAAGCGCGGCGTCTCCGGCGAGATCTCCAAACGCTTCGGGCTCGGCTACGCTCCACCCGGCTGGCATGGTCTGGCCAGCGTTTTTGCTGAATACGACAACCCTCAACTCGAAGAGTGCGGGCTGGTCATTGTGGGTGAGGAGGACAGTCGCAGATACGACCGATTCCGCGATCGACTGATGTTTCCCATTCGCAATGTCAAAGGCGAGTGCATCGGCTTTGGCGGGCGCGTATTTGGCGATGAAAAACCCAAGTACCTGAACTCCCCGGAAACCCCTGTGTTCCACAAGGGTCGCGAGCTTTATGGCCTGTATGAGGCTAGGCAGTCTCTGCGCGACATGGGCTATGCCCTGGTCACCGAAGGCTATATGGACGTGGTGGCCCTGGCACAGTTGGGCTTTGCCAATGCCGTTGCCACATTAGGAACGGCCTGCACACCCGAGCATGTGCAGAAGTTGTTTCGTTTTACCGAATCGGTAGTCTTCAGCTTCGACGGCGATGGTGCTGGCCGACGTGCAGCGCGCAAAGCGCTCGATGCTGCACTGCCCTTTGCGACAGACACTCGCTCCATCAAGTTTCTGTTTCTGCCATCCGAGCATGACCCGGACAGCTTTATCCGCGAGTTCGGACCCGAAGCATTCTCACGCTATGTAGGCGACGCCACGCCACTGAGCCGCTTTCTCATCGAGTCGGCCAGCGAAGGCTGCGACCTTGGGCAGGCTGAAGGCCGCGCCCACATGGCCAGCAATGCCAGACCTCTGTGGTCGCTGCTGCCCGATGGCGCCCTCAAGCGGCAGCTGCTGTCCGAGATTGCCACCCTGGCGCAGTTAGAGCCTCGCGACCTCTCAGACATCTGGGCCCAAGAAGCTGCACGCACAGCCCCTATGGCACGCCGAGCTCCTGCCTCTGCTGGGAGTCAGCCCCCTGACTGGGATGCACCACCCAGCTGGGACAGCCCTCCCGAATGGAGCGAGTCCAGCACGCCCGCCTACCAGCCATCAAGCACAGGAGACGGGTGGAGTGGGCGCCGTGAGCCTGGGCGCTCGCGCAAGCCCTGGGGCAAAAAGGGAGATGACTGGAGTCCGCCGCAACTAGGCCCACGCCCCACACCGGTCAGCCGCGAAGATCAAGCTGCGCGCCTGCTGATGTGTCATATGGAGTTCATGGAGGAAATGACCCATGAGGACTTCGATGCCTTGGCTCGCTGCAACCAGAGCCATGCGCCATTGTTTCGCTGGCTGGAAGCACAGTTCACCGAGTCGGGACCGCGCTCCTGGGCTGTTTTGCGCGAGCAATTGCAAAACACTCCTTGCGCAGCCCTGGCCAACAAGCTGATGAACGGCGCTCACGCCAACCCGGAAGGCGAAGTAGATGAGTTGCGCAAGGAGCTGCGCGGCACGTTGAACCTGATTCTGGTCGATCATCTCAAACGAGAAGAAGCAAACGCTCTCAAAGAGATAGCTTCAGACCCAACTGCTGCAAGGCGATACATTGAATTTCAGCAGAGGCGAAAAAATTTATCCATTATTATCAGCTCAGCCTCTTGACATCTCAGAAAAAGGTATAATTTAAGTCATATCGGCAAGAGCGACAGCAACACCTCCGACCCGGGCTCCGTGAAGAAATCACGTGACGGCAGCAACTGCATGGCCCACATTTCGCAAGGATTGCATACCAAATGATCGCCCCAACATCTTGCCGGGGAGCCTTTGTACTCCCCCGAATGGGCTGAGCCTGTTCTCGCGCCAGCATGTGTGGCGTTTGTTTGCATTTTCCGCTTTCCTTTGTGTGTTTGTGTGTGTTCGTACCGTGAGAGGTGTTCATGCCCGTTTCAAAGTCCGTGAAGTCCAAGCAGGCCCCCGAAGCTTCCGCAAAGCCCAAGACCTCTAAAACTTCCACTTCCGCAGCAGAGCCCAAAAAGGCCAGCACCAGCAAGCCTGCGGCGAAGAAGAGTGCCGCGACTGCGGCCGAAGCCAAGAAAGACACCACCGTGGTTACCAAGTCACAAGCCGAACTCAAAGCCATGGCCGACGCACTGTTGGCACAAGCAGCTCCCAAACGCGGCCGCAAAAAAGCTGCAGAAGAAGACGAAACTGCTGCTGCACCTGCCGCCAAGAAGACCGTCGCCAAAAAAGCTCCTGCCAAGAAGACTGCGGCAGCCAAAACTCCTGCAGCCAGCGCCGAAAAGGCTCCTGTCAAGCGCGGCCGCAAGCCCAAGGCTAAGGAAGCCGGCGAGGATATGGACGATGCAGACCTGTCTGATATCGACAGCGACCTGGAAGGCGAAGTTGAAGAGGAAACGACGACCGAAGCCTCTGCAGCCCCCGCAGAAAAGGTCAAGCCTCTGCGCATGAAGATCAGCAAGGCGAAGGAACGCGCCTTGATGAAGGAATTCGGCCTGGACGAAACCGTTCTGACCGAAGAAGAAATGAACACCCGCCGTCAGCGTCTGAAGATGCTGATCAAGCTGGGCAAGACACGCGGCTACCTGACACACGCTGAAATCAACGACCACCTGCCCGATAAGCTGGTCGATGCCGAAACGCTGGAAGTCATGATCTCCATGTTGAACGACATGGGCGTGGCCGTGTACGAGCAGACTCCCGATGCGGAAACACTGCTGCTGAACAATACCGGTCAATCGGCCACCACCGAAGAAGAAGCGGAAGAAGAAGCCGAAGCGGCTCTGTCCACCGTGGACTCCGAGTTCGGCCGTACTACCGACCCCGTGCGCATGTACATGCGTGAAATGGGTACGGTCGAGCTGCTGACTCGCGAAGGCGAAATTGAAATCGCCAAGCGCATTGAAGGCGGCTTGATGGACATGATGGAGGCCATCTCGGCATCCCCTGCCACCATCGCCGAAATCCTCAACATGGCCGAGGAAATTCGCGAAGGCAAGGTTGTCATCTCCACCATCGTGGACGGCTTCGTCAACGCCAACGAAAACGATGACTACGTGGCCGAAGAAGACTTCGACGAATACGACGAAGAAGACGACGACGACGGCAAGGGCGGCTCCAAGGCTCTGACCAAAAAGCTTGAAGAGTTGAAGAACGAAGCCCTGAGCCGCTTTGACTCCATGCGCAGCCACTTCGAAAAAATGCACAAGGTGTATGACAAGGAAGGCTACGGCACCGACGCATACCTGAAGGTCCAGAAGACCATCACCGAAGAGCTGATGACCATCCGCTTCACGGCCAAGACCATCGAGAAGCTGTGTGACTTGGTGCGCGCCCAAGTCGATGACGTGCGCAAGAAAGAGCGTGAACTGCGCAAGATCATCGTCGACAAGTGCGGCATGCCCCAAGAGCAGTTCATCAAGGACTTTCCGCCCAACCTGCTGAACCTGGACTGGGTCCTCAAGCATGCAAACGCAGGCAAGCCCTACAGTGCAGTGCTGGAGCGCAACATTCCTCCCGTGCAGGAGCTGCAGCAGAACCTGATCGACCTGCAATCGCGCGTCGTGGTGCCGCTGGACGAGCTCAAGCTCATCAACAAGCGCATGAACAACGGCGAGCGCGCCAGCCGCGACGCCAAGAAGGAAATGATCGAGGCGAACTTGCGTCTCGTGATCTCCATCGCCAAGAAGTACACGAACCGCGGTCTGCAGTTCCTGGACCTGATTCAGGAAGGCAATATCGGCCTGATGAAGGCCGTGGACAAGTTCGAATACCGTCGCGGCTACAAGTTCTCGACCTATGCCACATGGTGGATTCGCCAGGCCATCACGCGCTCTATCGCTGACCAGGCCCGCACGATCCGCATCCCTGTGCACATGATCGAGACCATCAACAAGATGAACCGCATCTCGCGCCAGCACATGCAAGAGTTTGGTTTCGAGCCCGATGCGTCCATCCTGGCGGCCAAGATGGAGATCCCCGAGGACAAGATCCGCAAGATCATGAAGATCGCCAAGGAGCCGATCTCGATGGAAACCCCCATCGGCGACGACGACGATTCGCACCTGGGCGACTTCATCGAGGATGGCAACAACACGGCGCCTATCGATGCCGCCATGCAAGCCGGCCTGCGCGATGTGGTCAAGGACATCTTGGATGGCCTGACGCCCCGCGAAGCCAAGGTGCTGCGCATGCGTTTCGGTATCGAAATGTCCACCGACCACACACTGGAAGAAGTGGGCAAGCAATTCGACGTGACACGCGAGCGCATCCGTCAGATCGAAGCCAAGGCGCTGCGCAAGCTCAAGCACCCCAGCCGCTCCGACAAACTGCGCAGTTTCATCGACTCGTTGTAAAGTCCCCCTTGAAGTCGCTTCGCCGACTTCATGCGGATCAAAGCACTGACCTGCTCTAGGTCGGGGCTTTTTCGTATGTGGACACAACAGCGGACCGAGCAATCCTTTACTCAAGGCAGGTAAAGCTGGGCCGCATAGAACACAGACAACAACGGAGACAAAACCATGAAGACGCCTAAAACCATCCACCCCCCGTCACGCCGCATGTGGCTGGGTTACGCCAGCGCTTTGCTTGCCGGCAGCGCCATGGCACCTTGGGAGTCCTGGGCCACACCTCCTCAGCGCCTTGGGCCTCAACTGCGTATCGTGATCCCTGCCAACCCTGGTGGTGGCTGGGATCAGACCGGCCGCGCACTCGGGGCAGCTCTGATGGCCAGCGGTATGGTGGACAAAGTCATCTACGAGAACATCGGCGGCAAAGGCGGCACCATAGGACTTGCCGAATACACCAAGCGCTATGGCGACGACCCCAACAGCCTGCTGATCGGCGGCATGGTCATGGTGGGTGCATTGGCGCTCAACAAGACCTCTTCCGCCCTCCATCAGGTACAGGCTTTGGCGCGCCTGACCAGCGACTATCTCGTAGTAGCCGTACCACCAGATTCTTCAATCTCCACTCCCAAAGCATTGATGCAGGTCATGCACGAAAGCCTGCCAGCGATCGCTGTGGGGGGCGGCTCTGCAGGCGGCGTGGATCATATGTACGCCGGTATGCTGGCACGCTTGTCCAAGGCCAATGCCGAGCAGTTGCAATACAAGCCTTTCCCCGGTGGCAATGATGTTCTTCAGGCCCTGTTGCAAAAGCAGGTGCAGGTCGGAATCTCCGGCTACAGCGAATTCAGAGATGCACTGCAAGCGGGAAAGCTGCGCGCTCTGGGTGTTTCATCACGCCGCGCCATGTTTGGCATCCCTTCGATGCGCGAGCTGGGCGTGGATGCTGAGATGTCCAACTGGCGCGCGGTGTTTACCGGCAAGAATCTGTCTCCAGACCGCACCCAGCAAATGCTTGCTGCCATCCAGCACGCCAGTGCTCATGAAAGCTGGAAGAGCAGTCTGAGCAGCAACCATTGGAACTCCTCATGGCTGACCGGAAAGTCTCTGCTGGAGTTCATGGAAGTCGAGACCGCGACAGCCCAGCTTATAGCCTATATGCTCAAGCTCAAGAACTGATAGTCGAGCCAAAAATGGGCTCTATGCCGTTTTGTGTGGAAACGCTTCGCGTCATGTCGGCATGGCTGGCGCGAACGGACTGGCCGGCAGGTGCTTGAGCTTGGACATGCGCAGGTAGGCGATGGCGATGAAGTTCTGGCTCGTCCTGAAGCCGCGCGCGGCGCGCTTGGCCTGCTGCAGCAGCCCGTTCATCGCCTCGACGAAGGCGTTGCTGCGGTGATCGACCATGCCGCGCACCACCGCGTCGAACCGCTCCTTGAGCGTGGCGGCCAGCTTCTTGAACGGCTCGAGCCGACAGCGCCGCGCCCAGCTCAGCCAGGCCCTGAGGTCGGATGCGGCCTGTTCGATGCTGTTGTGCGCTGTGGCCCGTGCGTACACCGCGCGCAGCGCCATCTTCAGCCGCCACGCCCGCGCGCTCTTGAGCGTCGAGCGCTGCAGCCAGTGCATGGCATCGAGCTGGCGGGCGCTCCAGGTGCTGGGGTTGCGCCGCATGCCCCACAGCAGCTGCCTGAGCGTCTTGCGGCCGCCAGCGCCCAGCGCGGCTCGCACCGCCTGCGCGTCGGTGGCCATCTCCGCGCGGCGCACCTGGTCCATCGCATCGATGGCCATCGAGACGACGTGAAAGCGGTCGTAGCTGATCTGCGCCTCGGGCAGCGCCAGCGCCACGCCCTTGGCGTAGGCTGCGCTCATGTCCATGCACACGTGCCGCACCTGGGCGGGATCGCCGCCATGGGCCTTCAGATCCTCGGCGAACTCCACCACCGTGCGGTGCTCGCGCCCCTCGGTGGCGAACAGCAGCCGCTTGCGATCCAGGTCGTGCACGACGGTGATGTAGTGCTGCCCGCGCCGCAGGCTGGTCTCGTCGATGCCCACCGTGCGCACGCCGGCGAAGTCTTCCAGCGCACGCGCCTGCGCGACGTAGAACTCGATGCGCCGCCACAGCCGCTTGTCCTTGCAGCGCAGCAACTCGGCGGCCTGGCGCACCGGCAGGTCCAGGCACAAGGTCAGCGCCAGCGCTTCGAACGCCGCGGTGAAGCCCGAGCCCGGACGCGCCCAGGGCACGGCCACCTGCGTGGTCTTGCCGCAGGCACCGCAGGCCACGCGCGGCACGTCGCAGTGCAGCCAGGCCTCGAACTGGAAGAAGTCCAGGTGCCGCCAGGATCGGCGCAGCCGGTCGTGCACCGGTTGCGTGGCCGCACCGCATGCCGGGCAGGCGAGCCTGCTGGTGTGGCAGCCGATCTCGAAGTCGATACGCCGCTTGGCGGTGTCGAGCCTGACGTCATCGACGACCCACGGCGGCTGCAAGCCCAGCGCGCTGGTGAACAGAGCTTCTACGGCAATGCCCATGGACTCATCCTCCTGATCAAACACGCCTCGTGGACATGTGCACAGGCCGGCCAGCGGCCTGCACACATGCCCACCGGGCTCAACAACCAGGGGAGCATTGTGAGTGTTGTGTTCCACACGAAATGACGAAGGACCCAAAAATGTCACCCTCTTACTGCCAAGCTTCTTCCTTGGAGCGCCCTCTGTCCATCGCCGTCATGGGGGCAGGCTCCGTAGGCTGCTACTTTGGTGCACTTTTGGCTCGGGCTGGTCACTCCGTGACTCTGATTGGCCGCCCCGCTCATGTTCAGGCCATTCAGAAACAAGGGCTTCGCCTGCAAACCGCCGCAGAAGATTCGCTGATTCAAGTTCAGGCCTGCACATCTGCCAATGCAGTAAAAGGCTCCGATGTGGTTTTGTTCTGCGTGAAATCTACCGACACAGAGACAGCGGCAGCACAAATCAAGCCTTACCTGGATGACAGAACTCAAGTCGTGAGCCTTCAAAACGGCGTGGACAACGACCAGCGGCTGCGCCAGATACTGGGTTCTCAGCCCGTAGCAGCGGCAGTCGTCTATGTAGCAACCGCCATGACAGGCTTGGGACATGTGCGTCACTTCGGCCGTGGAGAGCTGGTCATCGCACCATCTTTGCTGAGCGAGACCATTGCATGCCAGTTCACTGCAGCAGGGATTCCCACTGAGGTCTCTGATAGCGTACTGCCTTCCCTTTGGCAAAAGCTCATCATCAACTGCGTCTACAACGCACTCTCAGCCCTCACGCAACAACCTTATGGTTGGCTGGTAGCACAAACCAACGTACCAGCCGTCATGCAAGACATCGTGGCAGAGTGCAAGGCCGTGGCCAGAGCCGACGGGGTCCAGCTGCCAGCAAACATCGACGACGCCGTTGCCGCCATTGCACGCACCATGCCTTTGCAGCTGTCCTCCACCGCACAGGACCTGGCCCGCGGCAAACCCACGGAAATTGATCATCTCAATGGCTACGTCGTACAGCGCGGGCAGGCACTGAACATAGCCACCCCGACCAATCGCCTGCTTCAGGTCCTGGTGCAAATCAAGCAAGCCGCCAGCTGAAAAGAAATGACTATGCTTTTCATAGCTGTCAGCGCTTTCCAGTCAATCGTTTGAGTCCATTTTCATAGTCAACCTCTCCAAGTCAGGGCCAGCACTGGCAAAAAGATGTATCCATCTTCCCTCTAGCCCGCGCCTGCTATCTCGCCACTGCTACAAACCCTGAAGCAATATGCTCTGCTGCAAAGATTCGTGGCTGACCTGCAACACTTGCGCTCTGTTTGTCACGTTTATCACCTCAAGGCATTGCAGTTGAAGATTTGAAGCTACTAAACTTGTAGCAAAATAAATTAGCCGCTATAGTCCATTGGACATAGCACTGAAAGCGCCCAGTGCGCGCCGCTCGACAACATCATTGCGCAAGGAGAAGCGTCCATGAGCTCCAAAGAAAACGCCGCCATCAACCAGCTGTTCGAGAAGCTCGAATGCCGCTATGCGCTGCGCGTGCTGTGGGCCTTGCGAGATGGCCATCCTCAGACCTTCCGCCTGCTGCAGGACAGCGTGGGCGGAATCACACCCAACACCTTGAACACTCGCATCAAGGAACTGCGCGAATGTGGCCTGCTAGAGCACGGCAGTGATGGCTATACCGTCACTCTGACTGGCCAGGACCTGCTCAAGCGCTTGTCGGACGTACAGGCTTTTGCCAACCGCTGGGTTGCAGCCCGCGCCAAGAAATAAACCACGCAGCCGCTGCGGCCAAAAGATGGCTCGCAACAAGGTGCACACCTATCATCCGAGGGCCCCAAGCGTGCTTGGCCGGCCCTTTTTTCCATCGCCTTTTTCTGCCCCTGTGCTGAAAGGAAATCCATCATGGCATTCAACACTACTGCCTCCGGCCTGCAATACGAAGACACCGTTGTGGGCGAAGGCGCCGAAGCCAAGGCCGGCCAGAACGTGACCGTGCACTACACCGGCTGGCTCTACAACAATGGCGTGCAAGGCGCCAAGTTCGACTCCAGCAAGGACCGTAACGATCCTTTCGTCTTCCCCCTGGGCGCCGGAATGGTCATCAAGGGCTGGGACGAAGGCGTGCAAGGCATGAAGGTGGGCGGTCAGCGTACCCTGCTGATCCCTGCCGAGCTGGGCTATGGCGCACGCGGCGCTGGCGGCGTGATTCCCCCCAACGCGACTTTGAAGTTCGACGTGGAACTGCTGGCCCTCTAAGCCGGCAAACCCCATAAAAAAGCGGCTCTTAGGAGCCGCTTTTTTATGCCAAGTCTCACGCACTACAGCGCTTCAGTCTCGAACAAAGCCTTGCGCAAGGGGCCGTAAGCCTTGTCGCCTGCCGCCTCGCGAATGCGCGGAGCAAGCTCCACCAGCTGCTCGTAACCCATGGCGGCCTCTACCGCCAGATTCAGGCGAAATCCCTTAAGCCCCAACGCCCCGGTAATCGACACAGCCACCGGATACGCTCTCTGGTAGCGCAGCCGCAACCCTTCAGGCGCAGCATCTGCAGGTGCCAGCGCCGGCACAGTCTGATCACCAGCTACAGCTGCAGAAACCTCTCTCAGCTCCGCCTTGACCGCTACCACCGAAGGCTCTCGCTCAGCCAGCCAGCCTTTGCTAACCAGAGCCAGAATATCTTCCTTGTTGACACCCAGTGCCGAGGTTGCCTCCAGCACCTGCGCCAGACTGCGGCTGCCATCGAACAACAAGAATGCCGAGCGCAATCGCTGGCTAAGATCCGCATGGCGCTCCTTGAAAGCCTGTTGACCTTCGGGTGTTTTGACCAGATGCATTCGCCCTACCTCTCCTTCACTGTTGTGCATGGATTTGTTTGAGAGATGCAGGGTCGCAGCTAAGTCCAGCGGTGAAAAGCGGGTTTTCCTGCAAATAAAGCCCTTGCTTGCATGCAGTCAACACAGGGCAATTTATTCAGCAAAAATGGCCTCAAACCTAGTCCAATAAAGCGCTTTCCGCTATCAATTCAGAGTCTTTTCAAGCTTTGTACATGCTGCAGCACGCTGCCGCTCCAACCAGCTGACCAACAAAGTCACCGCAAAGCCCAGCGGCACCCCAAACACCCCGGCTGAAATGGGCTGTATGCCCCACCACAAAGCCTCGCCACGCAGCATGGTTGGCAAAGCGCCTTGAAGTCCCGGCACATGGGCCACCATGTAATACACCGTCACTGCAAGTCCGGCCAGCATTCCTGCTACCGCGCCGGTACGTGTTGTTCCACGCCAGAAAATACCCATGACCATGGCCGGCACGAAGGCGGATGCAGCCAGAGAAAAAGAGGCCGACACCATGGGCAAGATGTCAGATGAGCGACGTGCCGCCACAAAGGCTGCCGACAGCGCCACCAGCAGCAGCGCGAACTTGGACAGAATCACACGCTGCTCGGGAGAGATCCTGCGCTTGCGTGCGCGCCCTGCCTCCAGCCTCTGGCGCTCCTGAAAATAAAGGTCTCGCACCAGCGCGTTGCTGATGGTCAGCAGCAAGCCATCGGCTGTAGACAGTGCAGCAGCCAGCCCCCCTGCTGCGACGAGTCCAGAGACCACATAAGGCATTCCGCCCAGCTCCGGCGTGACCAGCATGATGAGGTCGGCTCCCATGCGGATTTCCCCAAACTGCAAGATGCCATCGCCGTTGATATCTTCCACGGCCAGTAGCGATGCATCGACCCTAGACCACTGCGCAATCCAGTTAGGCAGAGCATCAAAAGATGCTCCGACTAGGTTGCTCATGACCTCGTACTTGACAAGCACGGCCAATGCTGGGGCCCCCAGGTACAGCAAACCAATGAAGAACAAGGTCCATGCCACCGAGCTGCGTGCCGCCGAAACCGAAGGAGCCGTGTAGTAACGCGTGAGCAAGTGAGGAAGGCCTGCAGTGCCCACCATCAGGCAGAACATCAGCGCCAGAAAATTGCGCCGGCTTTCTTCATAAATCTTCTGTTCCTCAGGCGTGCCATGCGGGTCACCGGCAAAAGGCTGGCTTTGCAGTGGCATGCCGCCCAATGGTTTGGCACGCTCATAGGCTTCACGCAACTCGCGAGTCCAGCGCTCTCGTGCAGCCGCTTCGTCCTTGGGCATGGCAGCCAGCTCCCGGCTGGCGGCCATGATGGCGCCAATATTGCCGCTGCTGGTACGCAGCTCTCGAATATGCTCGCTCAGTGCCTGGCGCTCGGCAGCAAGCACATTGGGCACATCGCGCAGCTTGGCCTGCAATACCTGGGCACGCGTCCGATAAGCCTCGATGACAGACTGCTCGGCTTCCGAAGAGAGCAATTGCTGCTCCATCTGAGCAATTTTCCCCAGTTGCTGCGTATAGGCTGCCTGTGCCCAAGGCGTGCCTAGCTGCTTGTAAGCCAGCCATGAAACCGGCAGCATGAAGGCTAGCAAGATCACCACATATTGCGCCACCTGTGTCCAGGTGATCGCACGCATACCGCCCAGAAACGAGCACAGCAGCACACCGCCCAGACCCAGCATGATGCCGATTTCAAACTGCACGCCCGTCAGCCGCGCTGCAATCAGCCCCACGCCATAGATCTGCGCCACCACATAGGTGAACGAACAGGTAATAGCCGCCAGTGCCGCAATGATGCGCGGCCAGCGCCCTCCGAAGCGGGCCTGAAAAAAATCCGGCACCGTATAGAGATTCATGGCTCTCAAATAGGGGGCGATCAGCATGCCCACCAGGCAGAAGCCCCCCGTCCAGCCTAATACATAGGCAAGCCCGCCCGGCTGTGTGCCTGCGCCCGAAAATCCTTGCAGATAAAGCGCCCCGGACAGGCTGATGAAGGAGGCTGCACTCATCCAGTCCGCTGCTGCAGCCATGCCGTTGTAGAGCGGAGGAATGCGCCGCCCGGCAACAAAATATTCTTCGGCATTGCTGGTGCGCGAATACACGCCAATGGCCGCATACACCATCACCGTGGAAAACAGGAAGATCGGACCTATCCAGTGCCGTGACAAGCCTCGCCCTTCCGCCCAAAGCATGGCTGCGATGAAGCCGGCCACTCCGAGCACATAGAGAAACAGAATGCGATGCAGCCGCCAGTGATAGGCGCAGCTCAGTGCGGGCCGCTCAGGCATGAAAGTCGGTGACAGAAGCAGAGGCGCTGGAGTTGGCGCAGTCCGCAGCCTCTTGGCAAGCGCCATTGCGCACTTGCTTGCGTTCAAAGTAATCCATGGCCACACAATAGATCACGATGATGAACAGGAACATCAGGACCGCCCCTTGGGCTGCCATCCAGTAGGCAGCAGGCCAGCCTGGCATCAACGCCTGAATGTCTCGCGCAAAATAGCTCGCGCCAAATGAAAAAACCACCCAGACGGTCAGCAGCAAGGCCTTGAGTCTCAGGTGGTGTGTGTCGTGCAAGTCCGGTGCAAAGCTCACCGCTACCGGATTGCCGGACGCATCCCAGGCCTGAGCACAGACCGGGGATGCCGCATCGTCATGCTCAGGCGCTTGATGCGTCTGCATGGCGATGCCTGGGCTTATTCAGCCAGTTTCTGCCAGGTGGCGACCACGCTGTCAGGGTTCAGAGAGATGGACGAGATACCTTCGTCAGCCAGCCACTTGGCGAAGTCGGGGTGATCCGAAGGGCCTTGGCCGCAGATACCTACGTACTTGTCCTGGTCGCGGCAGGCCTTGATGGCACGGCTGAGCATCTTTTTGACAGCAGGGTCGCGCTCGTCGAAGTCGGCAGCCAGCAGCTCCAGACCGGAGTCACGGTCCAGACCCAGTGTCAGCTGCGTCAGGTCGTTGGAGCCCACGGAGAAGCCGTCGAAGTACTCGAGGAACTCGTCGGCCAGGATGGCGTTGGAAGGCACTTCGCACATCATGATCAGCTGCAGGCCGTTCTCGCCGCGCTTCAAGCCATTTTCAGCCAGCAGCTCGGTCACGCGCTTGGCCTGACCCAGCGTACGCACGAAGGGAATCATGATCTTGATGTTGGTCAAACCCATTTCTTCGCGCACGCGCTTCAGGGCTTCGCATTCCATCTTGAAAGCTTCGCCGAACTCGGCCGAAATGTAGCGCGCGGCACCGCGGAAGCCCAGCATGGGGTTCTCTTCCTCGGGCTCGTAGCGGCTGCCACCGATCAGCTTGCGGTATTCGTTGGACTTGAAGTCCGACATGCGCACGATCACGGGCTTGGGCCAGAAGGCGGCAGCAATCGTTGCCACGCCTTCAGCCACCTTGTCCACATAGAAAGCACGGGGGGATGCATGACCACGGGCCACGGATTCCACAGCCTTCTTCAGGTCAGCGTCAACAGCGGGGTAGTCCAGGATGGCCTTGGGGTGCACGCCGATGTTGTTGTTGATGATGAATTCCAGACGGGCCAGACCCACGCCTTCGTTGGGCAGCTGGGCAAAATCAAAAGCCAGCTGGGGGTTGCCCACGTTCATCATGATCTTGGTGGGGATGGCGGGCATCTCGCCACGAGTGACTTCGGTCACTTCGGTCTCGATCAGGCCGTCATAGATCTTGCCGGTATCGCCTTCGGCGCAGGACACGGTCACCAGGGTCTCAGCCTTGAGCAGATCGGTCGCATTGCCGCAGCCCACGACCGCAGGAATACCCAGTTCGCGCGCAATGATGGCGGCGTGGCAGGTACGACCACCGCGGTTGGTGACGATGGCCGAAGCCTTCTTCATGACGGGCTCCCAGTTGGGGTCGGTCATGTCGGTCACCAGCACGTCGCCGGCCTGCACCTGGTCCATCTGCGAAATGTCGGACACCAGGCGCACAGGGCCGGTACCAATCTTCTGACCAATGGCACGGCCTTCGGCCAGCACCGTACCCGTGCCCTTGAGCTTGTAGCGCAGTTCGGCCTGGCCCTTGGCCTGGCTCTTCACGGTCTCGGGACGAGCCTGCAGGATGTAGAGCTGACCGTCGGTGCCGTCCTTGCCCCATTCGATGTCCATGGGACGACCATAATGCTCTTCGATCACCAGGGCGTAATGCGCCAGTTGCTGCACTTCTTCGTCGGTCAGGGAGTAGCGGTTGCGCAGCTCGTGCGCCACATCCACGGTCTTGACCAGCTGGCCGTCGGCCGCCTTTTCTTCGGGCGTAGCGAAGATCATCTGGATCAGCTTGGAGCCCAGGTTGCGGCGGATCAGTGCCTTGTTGCCAGCCTTGAGCATGGGCTTGTGCACATAGAACTCGTCGGGGTTCACGGCACCCTGCACCACGGTCTCACCCAGGCCATAGCTGGAAGTGATGAAGACCACTTCTTCAAAACCGGACTCGGTGTCGATGGTGAACATCACGCCGGCTGCGCCCTTGTCGGAGCGAACCATGCGCTGCACGCCAGCGGACAGAGCCACCACGTCGTGCTCAAAGCCCTTGTGCACGCGGTAGGAGATAGCACGGTCGTTGTACAGCGACGCGAACACTTCCTTCATCTTGTGCAGCACGTCTTCGATGCCCACCACGTTCAGGAAAGTCTCTTGCTGACCCGCAAACGATGCATCGGGCAGATCTTCAGCGGTAGCGGACGAACGCACGGCAAACGAAGCCTCGGCATTGCCGCCTTGCAGGCGGGCAAATTCTTCGCGGATGGCCTGCTCCAGATCTGCAGGGAAAGGCTGGTTTTCCACCATGGCACGGATTTCGGCACCCACTGCGGCCAGAGCGCGGACATCGTCCACATCCAGAGCGGCCAGCTTGGCAGAAATCTTGCCCGCCAGGCCTTCATAGGCCAGGAAGTCGCGGAAAGCGTGGGCCGTAGTGGCAAAGCCGGTAGGCACGCGCACGCCCTGGGGCAGCTGCGAGATCATTTCGCCGAGCGAGGCGTTTTTACCGCCAACGACTTCGACGTCGCTCATACGCAATTGTTCGAAAGGAATGACCAAAGCGGTCGCTTCGAAACGGTTAGACATGGGAGGCTCCAAAGTTAAAAACCGGTACGCAGGCGGCGCTGGGCTGAATGGCCAGGGCACGCGAGTCCATGCTGCGCGAATGCAGTGCTTTGCTGTTCTGGATGTCGACCGTCAACGAGCATGGGCTGGAATTTGGGAATAATGGGCGCCATTGTAGGCGGAGCCAGCGGACCTCGCGTGGCTCAGACCAGATTCAGAGTTCTGGACATGGCATTGCCTACCCGAACCTCACCTAATAACGGCGCGCACCATGCATACCCATACGATTTTTGTCATTTCTGACGGCACTGGCATTACCGCCGAGACCTTTGGCACGGCCATCATGGCCCAGTTCGAGAGCACGCCACGCATCATTCGCGTGCCCTTTGTGGACTCCATGGACAAGGTGCATCAGGCCGTTCGCCAGATCAACCATGTTGCCGATGTGGAAAAAAGAAAGCCCATCATCTTCACCACGCTGGTGAACCAGGAGATGCTGGAATTCCTCGAAGCCAATTGCAGGGGCAAGCTGTTCGACATGTTCGGCACCTTTGTCCGCCCACTGGAGGTGGAGCTGGGCCAGAAGTCGCTGCATCGTGTGGGGCGCTTTGCCGACATCAGCGAGAGCAAGGAATATCTGGAACGCATGGAGGCCATCAACTACACACTGGCCCATGATGACGGACAGACCAATACCGACCTGACGGGTGCCGATGTGATCCTGGTGGGCGTGAGCCGCTCGGGCAAGACTCCTACCAGCCTGTATCTGGCCATGCAGTTCGGCCTCAAGGTGGCCAACTACCCGCTGATTCCCGAGGACTTCGACCGCAAGCAGCTGCCGCCCGCGCTCATGCCGTTTCGCTCCAAGCTGTTTGGCCTGACGATTGATCCGGCCCGCCTGTCCGCCATTCGCAGCGAGCGCCGCCCCGACTCGAAATACGCCAGCCTGCAGAACTGCCGCTATGAGGTGGCCGAGGCCGAGGCCATGATGCGCAGAAGCGGCATCGAGTGGCTGTCGAGCACCACCAAGTCCATTGAAGAGATTGCCACCACCATCTTGCAGGAAGTGCTGCCGCAGCATCTGGGGCATTGATTAGAACGACACCCCCTGAGCGGCTCTGCCGCTTCCCCCTCTCTCGCTTTGCTTTGCAATGCGGGAGGGGGACGACAGCATCGCTGCGGGACGGCCCTTGCTTGCTGTCTCTTTGTTGGTGTGCGCCAGTTTTAAGCGCCTCGCCCTACTCTGCTCATTAATCTGAAGCAGCCTGCGCTTGGCTTGCTTCAGATTCAAATAAAAAACTACTGAAATATCAGGCAGCCTGAGCGGTGTCTGCTACAAAAATGTATTGCAGCGCACCGTCGCTGCTGCGTACCGGGTCGCACTGCATGCCCCAGACCTTGCGCACCAACTCAGGTTGCAGTACCTCCAGCACAGCACCGTGGTGAACTCCTGCATCACCGCCCAGCACCAGCACATCGTCGGCATAGCGCAGCGCCAGGTTCAGGTCATGAATCACGGCCACCACACCCACGCCCTGCTCTGCGGCCCATTGGCGCAGCAATCGCATGGCATGGTGCTGGTGGGCCAGATCGAGAGCGGCTGTCGGTTCGTCCAGCAGCAGCCAGCGCGCCGAACCATCTTCCGGGGCTTGCCAGATCTGCGCCAGCGCTCTGGATAGATGGGCCCTCGCGCGCTCGCCGCCCGACAGGGTGTTGATGCTGCGCTGGGCCAGGTGATCGACACCCGTCAGCTCCATGGCACTGCGCACAATCTGCGGCTCCTGAGCGCCAGCGTGCTGGCGGTGGGGATAGCGTCCCAGCTCCACCACCTCCTGCGCCGTGAAGTCGAAAGCCACGCTGCAGTCTTGGGGCATGACGGCCCGTCGCATGGCCAGCGTCTGCGGCGCATGGCGGTTTAGTTCCACACCATCCAGCAACACTTGGCCGCACTGCGGTGGACGCTCTCCCACCAGCATGGACATCAAGGTGGATTTACCCGCGCCGTTAGGCCCGAGGATGGCCGTGAAACGGCCAGCAGGAATCTTGACCTGCACAGTAGCCAAGCGCGGACCTTTGACAACGCCAACGCCCAGGTCGCGGCACTCCAGCAGAGATTCGGACTTCATACCTTGCTCCTGAACTGGCGCAGCATGGCCAAAAATAACGGCACGCCAATGAATGCGGTCAGCACGCCCAGCGGCAGCTCGGCCGGTTTGGCAATGGTGCGCGCCACGGCATCAGCACTGACCACCAAGGCAGCGCCCAGCAAGGCCGAGCCCGGCAGCACCACCCGATGATCGGGCCCGGCCATCAGCCGCACCCAGTGCGGTGCGACCAGACCAATAAAGCCGATGATGCCCGTGGTTGCCGTCACCGCCCCCACGGCCAGTGCCGCTACCATCACGGCGCGGCGCTTGGTTTTCTCCACCGCCACGCCCAGCAAGTTGGCCTGAGCCTCGCCCAGAGCAATTGCATTCAAAGGCCTTGCCAGCACCAGTGCAGCCAGCGTGCTGAGTGCCACTGCGGCCGACACCAGCCCCACTGCACTCCAGCGCGATGCACCCAGGCTGCCCAGCAGCCACATCTGCAGATTGCGCAGTTGCTCATCGGTAGAGACAAAGCTCAGAAAGCCCAGCCCCGCCCCTGCCAGCGCATTGATGGCAATACCGGCCAGCAGCATCAGGCCGATGCGGGTCGTGCCTTGGACCTGACCCAGTACATAGACCACGGCCGTCACAGCCAGGCCACCGCCAAACGCCATGGCCACCAATGCCCAGCTACCCAGCTGGCGCGGCAGCCAGGGCAGATACATGCCACCCAGCACAATGGTGATGCCTGCGGCCAGCGCTGCGCCGCTACTCACGCCAATCAGGCCGGGGTCGGCCAGCGGATTGCGAAACAGGCCTTGCATCAAAGCCCCTGCCAGCCCCAGCCCGGCCCCTGCAGCCACGCCCATCAGTAGGCGCGGCAGACGGATATTGAGAAACACCAGATGCTCGGGGCCGCCTTGCACATCGCTGCCGAACAGACTGCGCACGCCGTCCCAGACGATGCCGGGCAACTGCGCCGGTGCAATCGCATAGGCACCGCTGGCCGCGCCCCAGAGCATGGCCAGCAGCACCAGCGCAGCGCCCAGCAGCAAGGCGGCGCTGCGGCTGAGCCTGCCTGATGGCGTGCGCCAGCGCGAGGGTGCTGCCGCCACGTGCTGCTGCACCGGCTTGATTGCCACACTGCTCATCAAGCCACCCACTGCAGAGCCTGCATGTGCAGGGCTTGCACGGCGCTGGGCAGGCGCGGGCCAAAGCCCAGCAAATGGCTGGCCTCCAGCGTGACCAGAGCCTTTCTGGCAAAGGCAGGGGTCAGAGCCAGCTCGGGCCGCTTCCAGAAGGCAGCCTCGCCGCCCAGGGCTTCAATGCCTTGTGTGGTGCTGATGATGACCTCGGGCGCGGCACTGGCCATGGCCTCGGCCGTCAAAGGCTTGTAGCCGTCAAACTGGTCAATGGCATTGACACATCCTGCGTACTCAATCAGCGCGCTGGCGGCCACGCCCTTGCCTGCCACCTGGGGGCTGCCGCTATGCGCCAGCACAAACAGCACGCGGGGCTTGCGCTGGGCCTTGGCCACCTGGGCCTGCACACCGCGCCACTGCGCTTCCAACTGGGCCAGCAGCTTGTCGGCATCGGCCATGCGACCGGTTTCGCGGCCCACGACCTTGACCTTATCCTGCACCTCGGCCCAGTTGTGCTGGGCCTTGACCAGAGCCACACGCACGCCGGCCTGGCGAATCTGGTCCAGCACTACGGGTGGGCCCGCATCGCTGGTGCCGATCACCGCATCGGGCTTGAGCGAGAGCAGACCTTCGGCAGAGAGCTGACGCACATAGCCAACCTTGGCCGTCTTCTGCGCCGCTACGGGGAACAGACTGGTGGTATCCGTGCCCACCAGCAGGTTCTGTGCGTTGAGCAGATAGACCACCTCGGTCAGTGCACCGCTGAGTGACACCAGCCGCCTGGCTGCGACTGGCGCATTGACCGCACTGGCCTGCACCAACCCCGGCAGGGCTGCGCCGGCCGCTGCAGCGCCCAGCCACTGCAGGCTGGCGCGTCTGGAGACGGACTGCGCTCTCATGCAGCCTCCGCCACGCCAGCCTTGCGCGGCAGGCCTGCCACCAGGTCGCGCCAGCCTTGCAGCTCGGGCTGACCGGGCTTGCGTTCTCCAAAGAACATGGCCATGTTGTTGCCTTCTGCATCAAAGGCTTCGACCGATGTCACCACACCGTCGCTGGTGGGTTTTTGCACCACCCAGACGTTGTCGATGAGGTCGGTGCGCAGATGCAGGTTGAAGCCCTTGTCCAGCACATTGATCCAGCGAACACCATTCTTGCCATCCATGGGCTGAATGTTGGAGACCGGGCCGGTGTGAATCTGAATGCAGCCGCTGCTGCCCACAAACACCATGATGGAAACGCCATCCACTGCCGCATCGCCCAGCAGTTGGGCAACCGCATCGGCACTCAGGCGCTCGCAATACTGAGGCACCAGACGGAAGGCCTGCTGGCGCTCGGCACCAAACTTGCGCAGCATCTCGAAAAACTCGTGCGTGTCCTTCATCTGCGCCCAGGCCTGGGTCATGGCAGGCACGTCGATCTCGCTGTCGGCCTTGATGGCGGGCTTGGGCGCAGGCTCGCGGAACACGAAACCAGCGGATGGCTCGGCAAAACGCTCGACCAAGGCATTCCATGCCGTCATGTCAGTAGCCTCGCGCGCAAACACCTTGTGCACGGCACGGCCCGCTGCGTCATAGAACTGCAGGCTGTGCATGGCCGGGCGATTGCCGTTGGCCGATGCTTCTGTCACGGCAAAACCGGCATGCCATTGCATGAAGAACAGTCGCAGATCGATCTCGCGGCTCAGCGCCAGACCGACCGGGCCCTGGGCCGAGAGCTTCTGATAGATGCCGTCTTTTTCATGCACGGTGGACTCGTTACGGGTCAGCGCCATCACGGTGCCGCAGGCCTCCAGGCCTTTGAGGATGTCCAGCCATTCGGTGCGCAGTGGCACGACCTTGAGCGCGCGCTCATGCTCACCGCCATGGGCGGCGATGACGGCGCCTTCGCTCAGGTGCAACGCCTCGGCAGCGTCCTTGGCACGCAGGCCTTGCTCGCGCTTTTGCGCAAACTGCTCGCGGATTTGCACCGCAGTCAGGGTGTGGATTTCGGGGGATGTGATGGCGTTCATTGCAGGGTCTCCGGGCTGTTGTGCCAGTGCGGTTGTGGTTGGGAAAATTCGTCGTCAAAACTGGGGGTGACCGTCTGCTCGGGTTGGGCCAGCACCTGGGCCACCGTGGCCCAGCGTTGTCCCAGCTTTTGCAGAAAGTGGCGCATGTCACCGGAAGGCTCGCCCCCTCCCAGCCCTTCAGCCATGCGAGTCAGTTGGTCTGAGACACGCTGGGCCATGGGCGAGCGATGGGCCGCGCAGCAGCCCTGGCTAAAGCCCGTCATCAGCGCCAGCACCGTGGCCAGCTGGGCTTCGGTTTCAGTCAGCAGATATTCCTCATCGCGGCTGCCCGAATGGCTCTGGGCATTGGCGGAGTTCTCATAAACAGACATGGCACACTCCCGCAGTTTTTGAGTCAAAACAGCCTCTAGCGCTTATGTATCAAGCGCCATCAGCTACAAAATCAGAAGTCCTGAACCAGAGAGACACGCACATTGCGGCCTGGCTGGCTGTAGGCGTCGGCAATCTGGGTGCTGCCGGCAAGATTGCGCACATCGGCCCAGCGCCAGTGCTTTTTGTCGGTCAGGTTGTAGATGCCGACATTCAGGCGCGTGCCGGGGCGGATGCGCCACTGCGCACTCAGATCCAGCACCGTGGCACTGGGGCTGAGCCATGCCGCTGCGGCGGCGTCCTTGGCTTTTTTACCGGCCCAGTGCGAGGCGCTGAACTGCACGCCCACGTTTGACGTGTCGTAGCGCACGCCCAGCACCAGTTGCTGAGGCGCAATGGTGTCCACCGCCAGGTCGGTGTTCTTGTCCTTGCCCTTGGTGTAGCCATAGGCCACATTGGTGCGCCAGTTACCACCGGCAAACTGGCCCCAGTCGTAATCGGCCTTGAGCTCGAAGCCGCTGATATGAACGCGCCCCAGATTGACGGACTGGAAGGTCGCAGGATCGTTGCGGTTGCCGTACTGCCCCGACACCAGCACCTGGTCCTGGATGAAGTCTTTGTAGCGACCACTGAAGACAGCTGCATCCAGGCGCAGCGCACTCATGCGGCCACGCAGACCCAGCTCGAAGGTATTGCTTTTCTCCGCCTTCAGATTCGGGTTGGGAATGCTTTTGTAGAAGGCAAACGGGTTTTCGAAGAAGGCATTGATCTGCCCCGCATTCGGCGCCCTGAAGCCAGCGGCGTAATTGCCGTACACCGACCAGGCATCGTTCATCTGGAACATGGCACCCAGCTTGGGCGAGACGGCGGAGTCCGAATTGCTGACGACGGCAGGGCCAAAACCTGCCTGCTTGGGCTTGATGCTGTAGTGCTCGGCACGCACGCCGGGCGTCAGGCTGAAGGCGCCGTAATGCATCTCGGCCTGGGCAAACAGCGCTGTCGAGGTTTCGGTCGTGTCGGGGAAGCGCTTGAGCGGGAAGGTCTCGCCCGCCGGGGGCGTCACACCATCCTGCGTGTTCTGCACCTTGCCGCGCAGATAGTCCACGCCGTAGCTGAGCTTGCCGCTGACGCCATTGCCAAAGCGCAGCATCTTGTCGGCCTGGGCATGCAGCTGCAGAGCGTCCTCGTCATAGGTCACGTCGCGCTCGCGGTAAGGCAGGCCGATGCGGGTTTCGGTCACGAATTCGCGCGAGTCCGAACTTTGATAGCTGGCCATCAGCTTGAGCTCATCGGCCATGGCGCTGTCCAGTTGCTGCCACTGCCCCTGCCAAGTGGCACGCCAGCGCTTCATGGTGGTTTCGGCCTGCGAATCACTGACCGTCGCCGAGCGGGCGCTGAGCAAGTCATAGTCTGCGCGCTTGTCCACGTTCTCCAGCGTGAAGACATGCTTTTGCACTGCCGATGGCGTGTAGACCAGACGCCCCAGCAAAGAGTGGCTCTTGCCCTTTTCCGGGTTGGGCGTGGTGCGCAAGGCACCAGCCACGTTGTTGCTGCCCATGTTCTCCAGCGCACCGGAGCGTCCGACGCCAGCCGAGATCAGCCAGCTCCATTCATCGCTGGCCTTGCCAGCCACAGTCGCGCCCAGACGCTTGCCGTTGTCCGAGCCGTCATAGCCTGCCGAAACACGCCCCCCCAGGGTTTTGCCGTCCTTGAGCAAGTCACCCGGCTCCACGGTGATGAAGTTGACCAGACCCCCCATGCCGTCGAAGCCGTACAGCGCAGGCACGGAACCACGCAGAATCTCCACGCGCTGAATCAGGCCCAGATCCAGATAGTCGCGGCCAAAGGCATTGGCGCTGAAGGTGTAGCTGCGCGGCAGACGCACACCATCGACCAGCATCAGCACACGGTTGCCGTCCAGACCGCGGATATTGAAGCCGCTGTTCTGATCGCGCCCGGTGGGAGAGCCTGCCAAAGAAAAGCGGGCAGGACCGCGGGGCACGTCCACATTGGGCAGTCTGGCAGCCAGTTCGCGGATGTCGGTGATCTGCTCCTCCTCCATCTGCTTGGCGTCGATGACATCGACACTCATGGGCAGGCTGTCGGCGTCCTGCTCATCACGCGAGGCGCTGACCACCACGTCGCGCATCACGGGCGCATTGCGGTCGGCATGAGCCGCAGCGACTTGAATACTTTCAGGGGAGGTTTGCTGTGCCTGGGCCGAGACGGCAGCGCAAGCCAGTGCGCAGGCCACAACCAGAGGACGAAGATCGGAGCGAGGCGCCAGCATGGCGCGGGCGTGCAAAGCGGTGGCGGATGCCATACCAGAAACCCTCTTTATTCATAGAAATGGAAAAGAGCTGGCTTCTATCGATGCATCAGAACCCACAGGGGCAAAACCTCAGAGGCTTTGCGGCCTGTCGCTGGCACGGCATTGGCTGGCTGAATGGATTGAGTATATGCGAATAATTCTCAGTTGCAAGATTATTCTTACAAATTCTGTGCTCTCAAGGATGAAAGTCCTGCTTCAAAACGATTGATTGAAAAATCACCAGCCACAAAAAAAGGACTGCCTTGGCAGTCCTTTTTGATAGCTATCAGCGCTTACCCAGTAAGCGTTAGAGCTTGATTTAGTTGCGAATCATATGATCGAAAGCCGACAGGGCTGCCGTGGCACCTGCGCCAGCAGCAATCACGATCTGCTTGTAAGGCACGGTGGTGCAGTCACCAGCGGCGAACACGCCAGGAACATTGGTCTGGCCCTTGGCATCGATGATGATCTCGCCGAACTTGCTCAGCTCGACTGTCCCCTTGAGCCATTCGGTGTTGGGCACCAGACCGATCTGGACAAACACGCCTTCCAACTCCACGTGGTGCTCAACACCCGTGCCGCGGTCCTTGTAGCTCAGGCCATTGACCTTGCCGTTGACACCGGTGATCTCGGTGGTCTGGGCATTGGTCAGCACCGTCACATTGGGCAGGCTGTGCAGCTTCTTGACCAGCACGGCATCGGCCTTGAGCTGGTCGGCAAATTCCACCACCGTGACATGGGCCACCAGGCCTGCCAGGTCAATCGCCGCCTCGACACCGGAGTTACCACCACCGATGACCGAAACGCGCTTGCCCTTGAACAGCGGGCCGTCGCAGTGCGGGCAGTAAGCCACACCCTTGTTCTTGTACTCGGCTTCGCCGGGCACGTTCACATTGCGCCAGCGTGCGCCGGTAGACAGGATCACCGTCTTGGCCTTGAGCGAGCCGCCGTTTTCAAGCTTCACCTCCACCAGACCGCCGGGTTGCGCTGCGGGAATCAGCTTCTCGGCGCGCTGCAGATTCATGATGTCCACATCGTAGGCACGGGTGTGAGCTTCCAGAGCGGCAGCGAACTTGGGTCCGTCGGTTTCCAGCACGGAGATGTAGTTCTCGATGGCCAGCGTGTCGTTGACCTGACCGCCAAAGCGCTCGGCAGCCACACCGGTGCGAATGCCCTTGCGAGCGGCATACACAGCGGCTGCCGCGCCAGCGGGGCCACCGCCGATGACCAGAACGTCAAACGCTTCCTTGGCCGAAATCTTCTCGGCTTCACGCGCTGCTGCGCCGGTGTCGAGCTTGGCCACGATTTCTTCGATGGCCATGCGGCCGGAGCCGAACACGGAGCCGTTCATGAACACCATGGGCACAGCCATGATTTCGCGCTCGGTCACTTCCTTCTGGAAAGCTCCGCCTTCGATGACCGTGGTCTTGATCTTGGGATTCAGGATGGCCATCAGCGACAGGGCCTGCACCACGTCGGGGCAGTTGTGGCAGGTCAGGCTCATGTAGACCTCGAAGCTGAAATCACCGTCGAGCGCCTTGATCTGATCGATCACGTCCTGCTCCACCTTGGGTGGATGGCCACCTGTCCACAGCAGGGCCAGCACCAGCGAGGTGAATTCATGGCCCAGGGGCAGACCGGCAAAGCGCAGCTGGGTGTCAGTGCCCTTGCGCTGCAGCAGGAACGATGGCTTGCGTGCGTCGTTGCCATCGGTGCGCAGCGTGATCTTGTCGCTGCGCAGGGACTGGATGGTTTGCAGCAGATCGCGCATCTGGGCGCTGGTCTCGCTGTCATCCAGAGAAGCCACCAGCTCAAACGGCTGCTGCACACGCTCCAGGTAGGCTGCGAGTTGGGCTTTGAGTTGATCGTCAAGCATGATGGATTCCTTTGAATTTAGAGTTGTTAATGCAATGCAGCAAAGTGCTTTGGAAGCCTTTACCCGCCCAAACAAGCAAAAAATGGGCGAAAAAAAGCCGGACGGACAGACAGCAGCTGCCTGAGCGTCGTCCGGCTTTCAGAGCGCCTTGGCGCTCAGCCGATAGCAATCAGGCTTAGATCTTGCCGACCAGGTCCAGCGAAGGAGTGATCGTGTTGGCGCCTTCCTTCCACTTGGCGGGGCACACTTGACCGGGGTTGGCGGCGGTGAACTGGGCAGCCTTGAGCTTGCGCAGAGTTTCCGACACGTCACGGGCGATTTCGTTGGAGTGCACTTCCATGGTCTTGATCACGCCATCGGGGTTGATCACGAAGGTACCGCGCAGAGCCAGGCCTTCTTCAGGGATGTGCACGCCGAAATTGTTGGTCAGCTGGTGTGTGGGGTCGCCAACCAGGGGGAACTGAGCCTTGCCCACGGCGTCGGAAGTCTCGTGCCACACCTTGTGCGAGAAGTGAGTGTCGGTGGTCACGATGTAGACCTCGGCACCAGCCTTCTGGAACTCTGCGTAGTTGTTCGCTGCGTCTTCGATTTCGGTGGGGCAGTTGAAAGTGAAAGCAGCAGGCATGAAGATCACGACGGACCACTTGCCCTTCAGGCTCTCTTCAGTCACGGTGATGAATTCACCCTTGCCGTTGCGGTTCACATAGGCTTCGGTCTTGAAGGGGAGAACTTGAGTGTTGATCAGAGAAGACATTTGCTGTTTCCTTGTGATGAATGATTAAAGACAGGATGAAGTTTAGAGCGTCTCAATCAATAAAGCCAATCGATTGACTTCATCGTATTGATTTGAAATTGCTATCAAGCTTCATTCCGGCAATCTGAGGTCAAGCCGCACTGCTGTGCAGCTCAGCTTTCCATTTTGGGCCGAAAACGGGTATTTCAAGCCAATAGTCCTTCAATCACGCCCATAGCTTTTGTTGTCATCACCGCGTCAACTCGATCACGAAAGCGGTTTGACAGGGCGTAAGCTAAACGAGAACGCGCATCAGATGCAGCCAATTCGCTCGGGCATGGGCTTTGTTTGATTTGCCTCATAAAGCATGGACAATCGAAGCGAACAACAACTGCCCGAGAAGGAGTCCCCGATGAAAGGTGATGCACAAGTCATTTCCTGGCTGCAAGCCCAGCTCAAGAACGAGCTGACCGCCATCAACCAGTACTTTCTGCACTATCGCATGTACAAGCACTGGGGCTTCGACAAGCTGGCCAAGAAGGAATACGAAGAATCCATTGGCGAGATGAAGCACGCCGACTGGCTGATGGATCGCATCTTCATGCTCGATGGTCTGCCCAACCTGCAGGATCTGGGCAAGCTGCAGATCGGTGAGGACGTGCCTGAGGCTCTGGCCTGCGACCTACGTCTGGAGCAAGCCGCCCAGCAAACCATCAAGGACGGCATCGCTCACTGCGAATCCGTGCGTGACTATGTCTCGCGCGATCTGCTGCAAAAGATTCTGGACGACACCGAAGAGCACATCGACTTCCTGGAAACCCAGATCGAGCTGATTGCCAAGGTGGGCGAGCAGAACTACCTGCAGTCGCTGATGGGCGAAATCGAGTAAGTCACTCGATCACACTCAAACGCAAAGCGGCCCCTCAGAGGCCGCTTTTTTTTGGGGCGTACGCAGGCTTCAGGATGGCATCAAGAAGTCGCGACTGATGCCCGAGCCCAGATCATTGATGCGGTCGAGAAACTGTGTCAGATACGCATGCAAGCCTGTGGTCAGTATCTCGTCGATACGGCCATATTGCAGATCTGCCAGGAGACGCCCCGCCTTGCGCTGCGTCTCCTGGGAGTGGTCGTTGCTCACGCGATCCAGATTCTTGACTACCTCATGCATGCTGGCCAGCAGCGAGCGCGGCATATCGGCGCGCAGCATCAGCAACTCCGCCACGCGCTCTGGCGTAATCACATCTCGGTAAACCTTGCGATAAACCTCGAAGGCCGAGACGCTGCGCAGCAAAGCGCTCCAGTGATAGAAGTCGAAGCTGGCCATGCCTCGGCCACGCGGCATGCCGTGGTAGTCGCGCTCTATGGCGTGGAACTTCACATCCAGCAGACGTGCCGTGTTGTCGGCACGCTCCACAAAAGTGCCCAGGCGCACAAAGTAAAGGGCCTCGTCCTTGAGCATGGTGCCCAGCGACACGCCGCGCCACAGGTGAGAGCGATATTTGACCCATTCAAAAAACTGGGCAGGGTCTTGCTTCCATGCCTCTTTGCCATAGTTGCGCTGTAGCGCCAGCCAGGTCTGGTTCTGCGTTTCCCAGGACTCGGTGGTCAAAGCGCCGCGCACGGCCCGTGCGTTCTCTCGCGCTGCTTTCAGGCAGGCAAAGATAGAAGATGAATTGGCCTCATCCGAGACCATGAACTGCAGCACAGACTCTCGATCCACCACCGGGAACTGCGCCTTGAAAGCCGGTATCAGTTCACTGATGGACAACACGCTTTGCCAGCCCTTGTGGGCGTCATGCATGGCCTGCGGCAGCATGGCAGTTTCATAGGCCACGCTCAGCATGCGCGCGGTGTTCTCTGCCCGCTCGGTATAGCGGGACATCCAGTACAGATGATCGGCGGTACGACTCAGCATAGGCCCTCCTTGGGCAGAGCCCCCCGCACGCGCTGAACGCGCGCGCCGTATTCTGGTGAAAAAACACCTGCGGCATTTTTTTCTGCCCACTCGGTATAGCGGGACATCCCGTAGAGATGATCAGCGGTACGTGACAGCATCAGCGGCCTCCCTCTTGCTCTTCCAGCACCCAGGTGTCTTTGGTGCCTCCTCCCTGCGATGAGTTCACCACCAGCGAGCCCTGCTTGAGCGCCACGCGCGTCAGCCCGCCTGCAACCATGTTGACTTCGGTCCCCGTCAGCACAAAAGGCCGCAAGTCGATATGGCGCGGAGCAATGCCTGCTTCGACCATGGTCGGACAGGTAGACAAGGAGAGCGTGGGTTGAGCGATGTAGTTGCTGGGATTGCCCACCAGCACGCGCCGAAAGGCCTCGACCTCAGCCTTGGTGGCCGTCGGACCGATCAACATGCCGTAGCCCCCTGCTCCATGCACCTCCTTGACCACCAACTCGTGCAGATGGTCAAGCACGTATTTCAGATCATCTTCCTTCCGGCACAGCCAGGTCGGCACGTTCTGCAAGATGGGCTCCTCACCCAGATAGAAGCGAATCATCTCCGGCACATAGGGGTAGACCGATTTGTCGTCAGCCAGGCCCGTGCCAACCGCATTGCAGATGTTGACGTTGCCAGCGCGATAGGCACGCATCAGCCCCTTGCAACCCAGCGTCGATGTGGAGCGAAAGACCTCGGGGTCGAGAAAGTCGTCGTCCACGCGGCGATAGATCACATCCACGCGCTGCAGCCCCTGGGTGGTGCGCATATAGACCACGTCTTTGTCGACCAGCAGGTCCTGCCCTTCGACCAACTCCACCCCCATTTGCTGGGCCAAAAACGCATGCTCGAAATAAGCACTGTTGTACATGCCCGGCGTCAGCACCACCACCGTGGGCTCCAGCACGCCCGCAGGGGCACTGGCACGCAGCGTATCAAGCAGCATGTCGGGGTAATGCGCCACGGGAGCCACTGCATGTTTGCCAAACAGCTCGGGAAACAGACGCATGGTCATACGGCGGTTTTCCAGCATGTAGGAAACCCCGGAAGGCACACGCAGATTGTCCTCCAGCACGTAATACACACCATTGCCCGCCTTGTCTGGCGCACGCACGATGTCTATGCCCGCGATATTGGCGTAGACATCGTTGGGCACCTTGATGCCTTCCATCTCCGGGCGGTACTGGCTGTTGCCTCGCACCAGCTCCTGCGGGATCAGGCCGGCACGCACCATCTCCTGGCCGTGATAGCAGTCGCGGATAAAGCGGTTGAGCGCCGTGACGCGCTGCACCAGCCCGGCCTGCATGCTGGCCCACTCATGCGCGGGAATGATGCGCGGGATCAGGTCAAAGGGGATCAGGCGCTCGGTACCGGCACCGCTCTCGTCCTTGTCGCCATAGACGGCAAAGGTAATGCCCACGCGGCGAAAGACGATTTCTGCTTCGGCACTGCGGGCTCGAAGATACTCCTGCGGCTGTCTGGCCAGCCACTGCGCATAGTCCCGATAGTGGTCTCGCACCTCGCCCCCGGAGGCGGGCGAGTTCAGATACATCTCATCGAATGTGTGCATCCTGTCCTCTCTGTTCTTCGGCGGCAGCCCACCGCAGATCACTGGCATCCAGCATCTACTGCAGCTCCGAGCTGTCGCCCCAACCCAATATCACCCTGCTTGTGCGCCGTACGCACACAGCGCACAAGCGTCAATGCAAACCTTATGCCAGTTTTCAAGGCCATGCCATAGAGCCAGCATGAACGTCCCAATAATGCGCCCGTTTTTGTCGCTCGCACACCAGCTTTTCAGGATCTGCCGAGCGCCACACTGCGGCACCGCAGCGGTCCTGCAGCACCAGCTCGCTACCTGCTGCTTCATAACGCTGCACCACGGCAGCCACCGGATGACCGAAACGGTTCAGATAACCCGCCTGCACCACCGCCCAGCTTGGCCTGAGTGTGTTCACCCAGGCCGGGGTTGAAGAGGTCTTGCTGCCGTGATGAGGTACCAGCAGCCAGTCCACAGGCGTACTCAGCCTGGTTTGAAGCAGCTGCTGCTCCTGTGCGGCTTCAATATCGCCAGCCAGCAAGGCCACGCGCCCACTGGCAGAGCGAATGCGCAACACACAGCTGCCGAAATTGGGCCGTGGCTTGCGGCCTTGCAGCCAGTCATCTCCTGCCGGAGGATGCAGCACCTCGAATGTGACTCCATCCCATTGCCAGTGCTGACCCTGTGTGCAGCGCTGCATGGCAGGCAGTGCGCCTGACTGCACACCTGGCAATGTATTGGCTTGTGCAACCCACTGTGCACTCTCCAGCACAGAATCCGAGCCCCAGACCTGCAGGCCGCCTGCATGGGCATGAACATCCCTGGCCGCCAGTACCGCTACGGCGCCTCCCGTGTGATCACTGTCGCCGTGGCTCAGCATCAGGGCATGGAGCTTCATTCCCTTGGCCGCCAGCAGTGGCAGCAGCACACGCTCTCCGGCATTGCTGTGGCGGCTGTAGCGCGGCCCTGTGTCATACAGCATGCGATGCCCTGCCGTGCTGATGATGACCGCATTGCCCTGGCCCACATCTGCAGCCAGCAATTCGAACTCTCCCGCACGCGGCCATGCCTGCGGCCAGAACAGCGCCGGCAACGCAAACATGGCCGCCACCATTCGCAGCCGCGCAGGCAGCGGAGCCACCATCAACAGCCCGGCCATGATGGCCAGCCCGCTTGCCCACCATGAAGGCTGCGGCAAAGCCCAGACAGCCTCCGACCATGTCGCCAGCCATTGCAGCAGCTGCATCAGGGGCAGCAAAGCCAGCGCCGCAGCCCCTGCCGCCACCGGCGCAGCAGCCGCCAGCAGGGCCAGCGGCGTGACCACCAGGGTCACCCACGGAATCGCCGCCAGGTTGGCCAGCAGCCCCACGATGGACACCTGTCCGAACAGCAGCAGACTCAGCGGCGCCAGCGCCAGAGAGATCCGCCACTGCTCGCGCCACAGGCCCTGCATCTTTGATAGAAATCGACCCGCAGCGCTTGGTGCACCTGCGGATGAAGCTCCTGAATCAGAAGCAAGCAGCACGCCCACAGCTACAAAGCTGAGCCAGAACCCCGCCTGCAGCAACGCCCATGGGTCAGCGACCACCACTACCGCCAGCGCCAGCAACCACACACAGGGCCATGGCCAGCGCACCCCCTGCCATTGCAGCAAGGCCACCGCCGCCAGCATGCACACCGTGCGCTGTGCAGGCAGCCCCCAGCCGCTGAACAAGGCATAGGCCCCCGCCAGCATCACCCCCATGAGCAAGGCCGCACGTGGCGCGGGCAGCCAGCGGCAGGCCATCGCGCTCAGCCGCCACAGCCGCCCGACCACCAGGGCCGCCAGCCAGGAGAACATGGTGATGTGCAAGCCTGAGATGCTCATCAAATGCGCAACACCCGTCTGGCGAAAAAGCGTCCAGTCATTGCGCTCTATGGCCTGCTGATCGCCCACGGCCAGCGCCGCCACCACGCCCAGGGCGGACTGCCCGCGCTCCACCTGATCGGCAGGCAGCCAGCGCTGCAGCCGCGATGTCTGCGCTCGAATGCGATCTCTCAGCCACTGACGCGCGCGCTGCACACGGTATTGGGCGGTGATTTCCAGCAACTCTGGCGCCGGCTCGTCGCGCACATATCCCGTGGCCTGCACACCTTGGCTCCAGGCGTGCAGCTCATAGTCAAAACCATGCGGATTGCGTGCGCCATGAGGCCGCTTGATACGCACCGTAAAGCGCCAGCGCTGACCCGGGCTCAGCGCAACCCCTTGCGCCCATGCAGGAACCACCGGCTCGCCGGCCTGCAACTCCTGACCGAATGGCCCATACCAGGCCAGCTCCAACACTCGGGGCACGCCAACCGTGGCGTCATCGACCACAAAGCGCCAGCGCTGGCCGTTGGTCTGGTTTTGCAGCATGGAAGCGATATGCCCCTGAACCGTGATATCCGTGCCCTCCAGCGCCTTGGGCAAGGTCTGCGCCAGATAGGCATGGGCGCGCCAGCCCGTCAGTCCCGCCACTCCCAAAGCCGCCCCCAGCACCAGCATCCATCCGCCTATCCAGCGCTTGCCTTGCCAGCGCGAGGCGCACAGCAGCACCAGCAGCCCCGCCCCCAGCAAGAGCTGATACAGCGCCAAATGCCAAAGCTGCGCCTGCGTGACCTGCCATGCGGCCCCCAGCACACAACCCCACAGCGGCGCCAGCCAGGACAGGCGATAGGGCTGAGCAAGGGCAATGTGGCGAGAGGGCATTTCGCCATGCTAGAAGCCAGCGCCCACGCCCAGCACTGCGACTATCCCTGCCCGCCCCGCCATCCCAGCCGACTCAAGCACAGCCCTGCTCGGGGCGCAGACGGCCGCATTTCTGCACGGCGTCCGCAACCGCCCGATGGAGCGGCGTCAGCGCCCGGCGCTGTGTCACACTCAGCCCTCTTTAGCCTTTCACTTTTGGAGTCCGTCATGAGCGCTTACGAAAAACTCAAAGCCCTGAACATCACCCTGCCCGATGTGGCAATGCCCGCTGCGGCCTACCTGCCTTACGTGCAAACCGGCAATCTGGTGTTCCTCAGCGGCCATGTGGCCAAGCAGGACGGCAAGCCCTGGGTGGGCAAGCTGGGCGAGAACATGACGACGGAAGAAGGCAAGCAGGCCGCGCGCGCCATCGCCATCGACCTGATCGGCACGCTGCAGCACGCCTGCGGCGGCGACCTCAGCCGCGTCAAGCGCATCGTCAAGGTGATGAGCCTGGTCAACTCCAGCCCCAGCTATACCGAGCAGCACCTTGTCACCAACGGCTGCAGCGAGCTGCTGGGTGAAGTCTTTGGCGAAGCCGGCAAACACGCCCGCAGCGCCTTTGGCGTGGCGCAGATCCCCATGGGCTGCTGCGTGGAAATCGAGCTGATGGCCGAGCTGGCCTGAGCCAGCTTCGCTCATCATGTATAAAAAGTGAGCACGCTGCGCTTGCTATTCATAGAATTCAGAGTAAAAGCTCATTGAATCCATGATTGAGCAAGCGCTATATGCTCACTTTTTAATTGACCTACGCTTCAACTGCAGCGCCTTGAACGAGGAATTGCCATGCCCCACATTCAGGAGCCCCCTCGGGTTCTCAGCATTCAGTCACACGTTGCCTATGGCCATGTAGGCAACGATGCCGCCATGCTGCCGCTGCAACTGCTGGGCCTGGAGCCCGTGGCAGTACATACCGTGCAGTTCTCCAACCACACGGGTTATGGCGAATTCAAGGGCCAGGTCTTCACGCCCGCCCATGTGCAGGACGTGCTTGACGGCCTGCGCGCACGCAGCGTGCTGGAGCATTGCACCGCCGTGCTCTCGGGCTATCTGGGCGACGCCGGTGTAGGCGAAGCCATTTTGTCGGCCGTGCAGGAAGTGCGCGCCTTCTACCCCAAGGCACATTACCTTTGCGACCCCGTCATGGGCGACGTAGGGCGCGGTGTCTTCGTGCGCCCCGGCATCCCGGACTTTCTGCGCAAGCGGGCGCTGTCGCTGGCCAGCATCATCACGCCCAACCATTACGAATTCGAGCTGCTGTGCGGTGGCCAGCCACTGGAGTCCGTGCAGGCCGCCGTATCCGCCGCACGCACCATGCTGGGGCAGATGCATGACTGCAAATCGGCCCTCATCGTCATCACCAGCCTGCGCACCAGCGACCTGCCTGACGACCAGTTGGCCACGCTGGCCGTAACGGCCGATAGCGCCTGGCTGGTGCAAACGCCTTACATCGACCTGCACCCGCTGCCCAATGGCATGGGTGATGTGTTTGCCGCCGTGCTGCTGGGCCATCTGATTCAAAAGCGCGCCATCCCTGATGCCGTCTCGCGCTCCGTCAGCAGCTTGTATGCCCTTGTCTCCCGCACCCGGCCCGGCCAGCGCGACCTGCCCCTGGTTGCCTGCCGTGAGCAGATCAATACACCCGCGCAGACATTTGCTGCCGTGCCTTTGGCAGCGCTGTAAGCCCACTGAGTGAACCCCATGACAGCGCGCTTTTACGTCGACTTCAATGAAATGCTGGAGAGCGATCTGCTCATGCTGTCCCAGACCGATCTTCGTCAGAACATTCACGGCCAGCCCGTGCTGCTGTACAAAGGTCTGACCGTGGATGTGCAGGAAGAAAGCCACTATGCCGACGGCAGCCATGAACTGCTGCACGCGAGCGGCGTGGTTGAAGCCAACAGCACAGGCACATGGCCCCACGTCAAATGGTGCTGTCGACTGGATGCCTGCGGCATTACCGACAGCAACTCACATCCCAAGGTTCTGCCATGAAGCGCTTTACCAGTCGTCGCCCTGCATTCACCTCTACCTTCATCTCTGCCTGCACCTCTGCCTTGTGCGCCGCGCTGCTGCTGGCTTCTGCCCCAGTGCAAGCCCGTGATCCGGCAAGAGCAACTAGCGCAACGGCTCAGTCAGCCCCAAAGGCTGAGCCGTTGCCAGTCCTTAACCCTGACACGCTGAGCAGCGCCATGCGCGGCCTGCTGACCGCCGCCATCACACGCAACCTGCAAGGCACGCTGAAATATGTTGCGCCGCGCAAAATTCAGACCATTGCGGCGACCATGGGAAAGACGCAGCAGGAAACACTCGCTGAACTGGTGCGCATCGGCCAGGCCATCGATCAGCGCGACGGCATCAAGCTTCGGACTGGCTCCTACGACCTCGATGCCGGGCAATATGGCAAAACCTCTGCAGGACGCGAATACGCGCTGTTTCCATACAGCCGCACTTTTGAGAGAAACGGCAGCACTTTCGAGCGCACCGATCTCACCCTCGCCAGCATCGACCAGGGGCAGATCTTCATCACCCCCATCAGCGATGACTTGCTGCTGCCCGAGTTGATTGCGCTGTACCCAGACCTTGCTGAAGTCCCGTTTCCCGCAGAAACCCTGGGCCACGCAGCCAACAAGCCCGTCAAGCCATAAGAGGAGCGCCTGCAGTGCGCCCTCAGGTATCGCAGAGCGCCACTCAGCACCCTCATTGAAGTCAGAGTCAGGGGATGTGAAGACACTTGCCAAGTGCAGCAATCGTGCTGCCTTGTCTCTACACCTCACTGCCCCATGCCCATGTACTTCTGGCTCCTGATTTCGTCCCTGCCCCTTGGGGTCAGCATTGCCTATTTCTGCTTCTCACCACGCAAACAACTGCTTGGCCAGCGGCTGGCGACATCCGCGCATGGAGCTGCTGTCTCTGCGCTCTGGTTCCTGGCTGTGCTCGCCAGTTTCTCTGGTGAAGCGTCGAACTGGAAGTTCATTGGGCCGCTGTGCGCAATTCCGCTGGCGCTGATGCTCTATGCCTTCTGGAAATATGCGGGCCCGAAGTGGCTGCATTGGCTGCAAGCTCTCAATGCCTTTGGGCTGCTTGCACTGTTGTTCCTCAGCCAGATAGTGCTCGCCATTGCCAAGCAGTAACTCGAGTCACAGCACAAAAAAGCCGCCCCAGAAATCTGGAGCGGCTTCTTGCATAGCACCTGAATCGCTTATTCCACGCGCGTCACCATCTGGGGCTTGAAGCCCAGATCGGCTGCCTTGCCCTTGCGGCCACGAGCACCCCGGGCGTTGTTGAGGCTACGGATTTCCAGCGTCTCGCTCTTGAGCTTGCCGCCACGGCCCACGCCATCGAGGCGAATGCTGCGGGTGTACGCTGCAGCGCCCGCCAGCTGGTCCTTGTCTTCCAGGCTGATCAGCATCAGGCCGCGACCGCCCTTGGGCATGGTCTTGAGCTCGCTGACCTCAAAGGTCAGAATGCGCCCCCCCACCGATGCGCAGATCACATGTGTGGCAGGGTTCAGCAGACCAGCGCCCTGTTCGCCACCTTCCACAGGCTCGGCGCGCGCATTCATGGGAATGCCATGCACGACGGAAGGCGCACACAGCGTCTCGCCATCGCCCAGCGTGACAAAGGCCTTGCCCGCCTTCTGGCGCGAAATCATGTCGCCCACATTGGCGGTAAAGCCATAAGAGCCCGAACCTGACAGCAGCAGCTGTGTGGTTTCGCTGCCGGCAAAGTAGTACAGCAGCTGTGTGCCCGCTTCCAGCTCGATCATGGTTGTCACGGGCTGGCCATCACCACGCCCGCCCGGCAAGGCCGAGACAGGAACGGAGTAGACCCGGCCATTGCTGCCAAAGGCCAGCAGCTGATCGACCGTTCGGCACTCAAACGTGCCATACAGGCTGTCACCGGCCTTGAAGCTCAGCGTGTTTGCATCCACGCCATGGCCGTGGCGCGTGCGCACCCAGCCCTTTTCGGAAATGATGACAGTGGTGGGTTCGTCCACCACCTTGACCTCGGCCACGACTTTTTTCTCTTCGTGAATCAGCGTGCGACGCGCATCGCCAAAGGTCTTGGAGTCGCCTTCAATTTCCTTGCAGATCAGGCGACGCATGGTGGCTTCGCTGCCCAGAATATCTTCCAGCTTGCCTTGCTCGGTGCGCAGTTCTTTGAGTTCCTGCTCGATCTTGATGGCTTCGAGGCGGGCCAGCTGACGCAGACGGATTTCAAGGATGTCTTCGGCCTGACGCTCGGACAGATTGAAAGCATCGATCAGGGCTTGCTTGGGCTCGTCGCTCGCGCGAATGATGGCAATGACCTTGTCGATGTTGAGCAGCACGGCCTGACGGCCTTCCAGAATATGGATACGGTCCAGCACCTTCTCCAGACGATGCTGGCTGCGGCGCGTGACGGTCTGGAAGCGGAAGGCAATCCACTCTTCCAGCATCTGGCGCAGCGACTTCTGCACGGGGCGGCCGTCGAGGCCAATGCTGGTCAGGTTGATGGAGCTGGACGACTCTAGGCTAGTGTGGGCCAGCAACGCCGTAATCAGCTCGGCCTGCGGCACCTTGCCGGTCTTGGGCTCGAAGACGATGCGCACGGGAGCATCCTTGCTGGATTCGTCGCGCACACCATCGAGCACGGCCAGCATGCTGGCCTTGAGCTGGGTCTGGTCCTGCGTCAGTGCCTTCTTGCCGGTCTTGACCTTGGGGTTGGTAATGTCCTCGATCTCTTCGAGCACCTTCTGCGCCGAGACACCCGGCGGCAGCTCGTTGACCACCAGCTGCCACTGGCCGCGTGCCAGCTCTTCGATCTTCCAGCGCGCGCGCACCTTGAGGCTGCCGCGACCGGTGCGGTAGGCATCGGCAATATCGCTGCTGGACGAAATGATCTGACCGCCGCCCGGATAGTCGGGGCCGGGAATCAGCGCCAGCAGCTCTTCTTCGGGCAGCTGGGGCTTTTTGATCAGTGCCACGCAGGCTGCGGCAACTTCCACCAGGTTATGACTGGGAATTTCGGTGGCCAGACCCACGGCAATGCCGCTTGCGCCATTGAGCAGCGAGAACGGCAGTCGTGCGGGCAACTGCCTGGGCTCTTGCGTGCTGCCGTCATAGTTGGGCGTGAAATCCACCGTGCCCAGGTCGATTTCATCGAGCAACAAGCTGGTGATCTTGGACAGGCGCGCTTCGGTGTAACGCATGGCGGCGGCGCCGTCGCCGTCGCGGCTACCGAAGTTGCCCTGGCCATCAACCAGCGGATAGCGCTGGTTGAAATCCTGCGCCATGCGCACCAGCGCGTGATAAGCCGACTGGTCGCCGTGCGGGTGGAAACGACCGAGCACATCACCGACCACACGGGCGCTCTTCACAGGCTTGGCCGCCGTATTGCCATTGGGGCCGCCATAGCTCAGGCCCATGCGATCCATGGCGTAGAGAATGCGGCGCTGCACGGGCTTCAGGCCATCGCTGACATCGGGCAGAGCACGGCCCTTGACCACCGACAACGCATATTCAAGATAGGCGCGCTGTGCGTATTGACCCAGATCCAGTGCATCGCCAGCGGCTTGTTCGGACAAATCCAGTATGGTTTGATCGCTCATGAATTCTTTGTGATTTTTTCGTAGGACTTACGCAAACCCAGCTGCACAAAGGCAGTTTCCTTGAGGCACAAAACCTGCTTGATCCTGATTTGCGTAAGTCGTTTTTCAGATTGCGCCCATGGGGCGACTCAAAATTTATTGGGATACCGAATCAGCGCCTGTCATCCCCGGCAAGGTCATGCGAATGCGCGAACCCGCAGCACCGCTCTTGCCGCCACTCACACTGGCAGAAGCCACACGGCCCGCCAGCGGGTTGGCGGCCTGCAGCTGTTCGTAAATACCGGTCACGGCTTTGACGTAGTTCAGCGTTTCCTTGTACGGCGGCACAGTCTTGCCATATTTGTTGACCGCTCCCTCGCCCGCGTTATAGGCGGCCAGCACCAGATCGAGACGACCAGGAAACAGATTCATCAGATAGCTGAGATAACGCGCACCCGCTGGGATATTGACGGCAGGGTCGGACAGCTGCTGCTGCATGCTGCGATTTTTGTTGGCGGCAACGCCAAAGCGCTCCGCCGTGGCAGGCATCAGCTGCATCAGGCCGACCGCGCCCTTGGGCGATACCGCCTCGGCATCAAAACCAGACTCCACGGCAATCACAGCCTTGATCAAGTCATATTCCACACCGGTTTTTTCAGCGGCTTTTTGCAGGTGCGGGCGCACGCTCTTGTAACGCGGAGAAACCTCGAAAAAGCTCTGCGTGCGCGTGCGGGCACTCAGGCCTGCGGCAGCGCTGGAGTGGGGCTGCAGGCCCGGCTTGCTGCTGTCGTAGAGATCGCCCCTGAAGAACAGCTTGTAGCGCTCGTCCAGCGCCTCGGCCGCAAAGTGGGTGACGCCAAATTCATCGACATAGGCCCACAGATCGGCATGTGCCGCCGGTGCCAGCGCCAGCCAGCCCGCGCCCGCCAGCAGCATGTGCAGGCCAGCCTTGCGCAGGCGCCCACCAAGGAGCGCCAACGCGGATGACTGATGTGAAGACTGAAAACTTGGCATGACTTGATCCCATCACTGCGGCAGGCGACTAGCAGTTAGCAACTAGCGCCCAGCAAACCGCTCAGATATCGACCTCCACGGCATCGCCATGCAGCTCCATCAGCTCGCGGCGGGCAGCGGCTTCGCCCTTGCCCATGAGCTTGGTGACCACGGCTTCGGCCTGGGCAAAGTCCAGATTCATGAACTGCACAGGCAGCAGGCGGCGCGTATCGGGGTTCAGCGTGGTTTCCCACAGCTGTTCGGCATTCATCTCACCCAGGCCCTTGAAACGGCTGACCTGGCACTTTTCGCGCGGCACGCCGTCCTTGGCACATTTCTCCAAGATGGCGTCCAACTCGCCTTGATCAAGGGCATAGACCTTGATCGCAGGTTTTTTGCCGCGTGCAGGCACATCCACACGGAACAGCGGCGGCAGGGCCACATGGATGTGGCCGGCCTCCACCAGCTTGGGGAAATGCTTGAAAAACAGCGTCAGCAGCAGTACCTGAATGTGGGAGCCGTCCACGTCCGCATCCGACAGGATGCAGACCTTGCCGTAGCGCAGGCCGGACAGATCAGGCTCGTCATTAGGGCCGTGCGGATCGACGCCAATCGCCACCGAAATATCGTGAATTTCGTTGTTGGCAAACAGGCGGTCGCGGTCCACCTCCCAGGTATTGAGCACCTTGCCACGCAGCGGCAGGATGGCCTGGGTTTCCTTGTCGCGGCCCATCTTGGCGCTGCCGCCGGCAGAGTCACCCTCGACCAGAAACACTTCATTGACGCTGGTGTCCTTGCTCTCGCAATCGGTCAGCTTGCCGGGCAGCACGGCCACGCCGCTGCCCTTGCGCTTTTCGACCTTCTGGCCGGCCTTCTGACGGGTCTGGGCGGCCTTGATGGCAATCTCGGCCAGCTTCTTGCCCCATTCCACATGCTCGTTGAGCCACAGCTCCATGACGGGGCGGGCAAAGCCCGAGACCAGGCGCACGGCGTCGCGCGAGTTCAGGCGCTCCTTGATCTGCCCCTGGAACTGAGGGTCCAGCACCTTGGCATTGAGCACATAGCTGGCGCGTGCGAACACATCGTCGGGCATGAGCTTGACGCCCTTGGGCAGCAGCGAGTGCATGTCGATGAAAGCCTTGACGGCCTGAAACAGACCATCGCGCAGGCCGCTGTCATGCGTGCCGCCCGCTGTGGTGGGAATCAGGTTGACATAGCTCTCGCGCAGCGGCGCGCCTTCTTCGGTAAAGGCCACGCACCAGGCTGCGCCCTCGCCTTCGGAAAAGCTGTCGTGGTGCTTGTCGGCAAAGCCCTCGCCTTCGAACAGCGGAATGACGGGCTCGCCATGCAGGCTTTGAGCCAGATAGTCGCGCAGGCCGCCCTTGAACTGCCAGGTCTGGGTGTCGCGGGCTTTTTCATTGATCAGCGAGACCGCCACGCCGGGCATCAGCACGGCCTTGCTGCGCAGCAGGTGCACCAGCTCGCCCATGGGCAGGTTGGTGGACTCGAAATACTTGGCATCGGGCCAGGCACGCACGGTGGTGCCGTGCTTGCGCTCGCCCGGTTGCAGATCGCGCACCTTGAGCGGCTCGATCACATCGCCGCCGGAGAACACCAGCGTGGCCACCTGACCGTCGCGGTGCACGCTGACTTCCATGCGAGTGGACAGCGCATTGGTCACCGACACGCCCACGCCGTGCAGGCCGCCGGAGAAGCTGTAGGCGCCGCCATTGGCCTTGTCGAACTTGCCGCCCGCGTGCAGACGCGTGAAGACCAGCTCCACCACGGGTGCTTTTTCTTCGGGGTGCAGGCCAAAGGGAATGCCGCGCCCGTCGTCTTCGACGCTGTAGGAGCCGTCGGCGTGCATGAAGAATTTGATTTTTTTGCCGAAACCGGCAAGCGCTTCGTCGGCCGCGTTGTCGATCACCTCCTGCAGGATGTGCAGGGGGTTGTCGGTACGCGTGTACATGCCGGGACGCTGTTTGACAGGCTCCAGACCCTTGAGAACGCGGATCGAGCCTTCGGAATATTCGTTGGACGGTTTGACTGCCATGGGGGCGGATTGTAGTGGCCTCTCCAGATGAGAGCTGGATAAATTCACAGTTGTTTACTCCCAATACTCTTGCACAAAGCCGGAACATCTGTCTTCGGAATGTGTTTTTTCCTCAGTGCCAGCACAGAGAAATATTGAAAAACCATAGCTTTATCCGCCTATCAACTATTGATTTCAGAATGTTTTCTTATCGAAGTTGATAGATATCAACCGCTATGCGCTCACTTTTTTATTGATTCAAAGCACTGCAATGCGCTCGGTCACAACACGCTTTCTCATTCTGGCAGGCGAGACTGCCACGCATGTGACGGCACGTACAGGCGTATATGCGCGGGTTTCGCTACAGTGATGCGCTGACAGATTCCTGCGCTTTTGCAGACACGGCACGCACGGCATGACCACAAAGACAACTCCTCACTCCATGTCCATGGCACAGATTCTTCTGTGCGGGGGCGCCATCGTCACCCTCTCCATGGGCATACGCCACGGCTTTGGCCTGTGGCTGCTGCCCATCACCCAGGAAATGGGCTGGACGCGTGAGAGCTTCTCGCTGGCCATCGCCGTGCAAAACCTGTCCTGGGGCGTGCTGGGCATTTTTGTCGGCATTCTGGCCGACCGCATCGGCGCGTTCAAGGTGCTGATCGGCGGCGCCATTCTGTATGCGCTGGGGCTGATCGGGATGGCGCTGTCGCCCACGCCGGTGTGGTTTCTGGCCACGGCGGGCGTGCTGATTGGTGCGGCACAGGCGGGCACCACATATGCCGTGATCTACGGCGTTCTGGGCCGCCAGATTCCTGTGGCACGGCGCAGCTGGGCCATGGGTGTGACGGCGGCGGCGGGGTCGTTCGGTCAGTTCTTCATGGTGCCTGTGGAGGGCGGTCTGATCGGCCAGTTCGGCTGGTCCAACGCACTGCTGGTGCTGGCCCTGTTCGCCTTGCTGATCGCCGCCCTGGCCTTTGGCCTGCGCGAGCCGGGCTTCAGCAGCGGCACGCCCATCAAGCGGGACCAGACCGTGGGCCAGGCACTCAAGGAAGCCTGGACCTACCCCAGCTTCTTGCTGCTGATGGCTGGCTACTTTGTCTGCGGTTTTCAGGTCATGTTCATCGGCGTGCACATGCCCAGCTATCTGAAAGACTTTGGCATGGAGCCGCATGTGGCCAGCACCTCTTTGGCGCTGGTAGGCCTCTTTAATATCTTTGGCACCTATCTGGCCGGCAATCTGGGCCAGAAAATGCCCAAGCGCTATCTGCTGTCGGGCATCTACGGCCTGCGCTCGGTGGCGACGGTGTGCTTCCTGCTGGCCCCGCTCTCGCCCTGGTCGGTCTATATCTTCTGCGCCGCCATGGGTTTTCTGTGGCTGTCCACCGTGCCACTGACCAATGCCACCATCGCCCAGATCTTTGGCGTGCAGCATCTGTCCATGCTGGGCGGCTTTGTGTTCTTCAGCCACCAGATCGGCAGCTTCCTGGGCGTATGGCTGGGTGGCTATCTGTATGACATCAACGGCAACTACGATATGGTCTGGTATCTGTCGATTGCGCTGGGCATTTTTGCCGCTCTGGTCAACCTGCCCGTGCGCGAATCGGCGATTGCCCGCCACCCAACAACCAAGGCCGTCTGAATCATGCAACTCAAACTCTGGCAACGCTCGCTGATCTGGGCCGCCGTGCTCGCGGTGCTGCTGGCCGTGTTTGCGCTGTATCTGCAGCCGCAGTTCATGCTGACGCTGGCCGATCAGGTCTGGGCCTGTTTCTGAAAACCTGCTGACCACAAGCGCGGCGGCGACATGGCCGCGCTCAGCGAGGGCACCGGCACTGCTATAGTTTTTGGCAAGATGACCTGCAACCTCCTGCCCCAAGCCCCCGCCTCCCCTCCTTCAAGCCATGGCGCACAAGCGCCCTCCGACTGGGTCAGCCGCTTTGTCCATCTTGTCGCCCCCCAGGGCAGCGTGCTGGATCTGGCCTGCGGCATGGGCCGCCACACCCGCTTTTTTCATGCATCCGGCCATGCTTTGACCAGCGTGGACAAAGCACCAGAAGCAACCCAGTCCATCGCAGAGATTGCCGAAGCCATTACCGCCGATATTGAAAGCGGCCCCTGGCCTCTGGCAGGCCGCAGCTTTGATGGCGTAGTCATTACCAATTACCTGTGGCGACCGCTGTGGCCCGAAATTCTGGCCAGCGTCAAACCCGGCGGCGTGCTGCTGTATGAAACCTTTGCCCAGGGCAATGAAGCCTATGGCAAGCCGTCCCGCCCGGACTTTCTGCTGGCCCCAGGCGAGCTACTGCAAGTCTGCGAAGGCTGGAGCATCGTGGCCTATGAACATGGGCTGCTGCGCCAGCCGGACAGGGTCGTGCAGCGCATTGCCGCTATCAAGCCAGGAGCTGATAGCGCATACCCTGCCTTGCTTCAAGCCTGATTTCGCCCTGATCTCCACTGTTTGTTGTCGTTTCTCTGGACATTCATGCCCAACTACGCCCTGCTTCTCGCGCACGACGAATACCCCAGCCCGACCACCGACTGGCCTGCCGAGTCGGGTGGCCCCTGTGAAGGCTGGGCCGAATGGTTTGACAGTGTGCCGCTGCTGTTCAACGTGCTGCTGGGCGATGCGCAAAACCTGCCAGAACGCGTGCCCTGCAGCGCCTATCAAGACAAGGAAAGCCTGATCTCGCTGGCCGCGCCCATGGATCAGGTCAAAGCGCGCTGGCAGTGGCTGAAGGCACAGATGGAGCCATTGCCTGCTAACTGGCCAGAGTCGGTCAAAAGGCAGTGGCAGGGGATCGACGACATCGTCATGCAAAGCCAGCGCCAGTGGCTGCTGCTGGACTGCGCCACGCTGATTCCTGAAGACACGGATTCGCCCGAGTACGCAGTAGCGCTAGGCGCCCTACGCGACCGCTGCACGCAATGGGACTGCAGCGTCGACGCCTTGCCCGAATCGCTACAGGTTTTGAAGCAGGCCCCGCAATCTGGGCTTGGGTGGTGGAGCCATTGTGTCATTGCCCGCACCGAGGTGATTGAGCGCGATAACGACGATGACTGGCCTTCATGGCTGGCCGACCACTATGTGGAGCGCTACCACAGCGCCTGGGACGAAGGCACGGACGCTTACTACGTCATGCCCAAAATCCACCCGCGCACAGGCGCCAAGCTGCCCGGCGAAAACCACCGCGACAACTGGCCCGTCGGTCTGGTCACGCCCTATGGCCGCTGGCTAGTCAAGCCCATTGAAGGCGCAAACGGTGCCTTCACCTCAGGCGGCTATATCAGCGTGCGCTACCCCGAGGAAGCAGAAGGCCTGGGCGAAAAATCCGGCCTCAAGGACTTGAACGGCAACTGGGTGGTGCCGCCCTCGGCGGGCTACCGCAATGCCTATGCCATCACGCCGCAGGTCATGGCCTGCAAGTCGGCAAGCGGGCCCGGCATGGAAGACCTGCGCAGCCTGCCGGGGCTTGCGCTGTTGCAAGAGGGTGTGAGCAGCATCTACTACAACGCGGAAGAAGACCAGTTCATCCGCGCCGATCAGGGGCCGTACGGCAGCTCGCGCAAGCTGCTGCTCAAGCAAGATGGCCAGCCGCTGTTTGATGCCAGCAAGTACGAGCACATCAACGATTTCAACGCCAAGACCGGCCTGGCCGTGGTGACGGTGCGCGAGAACTATATCGACGAGCAAGGCGAAGAAGCCCGCCATACCTGGGAAGGCGTGCTGCACATCAGCGGCCAGGAAATCATTCCCTGCCAGTACAAAACCATTGAGCGCGGCTTCAGCAGCTCGCCGCCCAAGGTGCTTCCCGGCAGCAAGCTGCTGGCCATTACCGACAAGGGCCAGCCCCATGTCTACAGCACCAAGGGCAAACTGCTGGCCTCGCCCGACATCTGGTGCCCGCCTTTGAGTTGCAGCCCCAAGAAAAATGAGCTGCTCACCTTTATGGGTGAAGGGCCAGAGGCCGAAATGGTGATGTTTTCCATCAAGGATTTCAGTATCACTCGCACGGGCGAAACCTGGGACGACTACCGCAACGCCCTGCGCGGCATGTTCAAGGGGCTGGACGGCGAACAAGCCGAAACCACCACCATGAGCCGCGCAGAGCTGATAGCGGCTGAAGACGAAGTCTGGATGAGCGACCTGACCCGCATCCTCTGCCTGGGCGACGAGGACGAAGCCGCCGAGCTGCTGCAAGCGTGGCGCGACTGCGTGGCCGAGCCTGACCCTGACGATATGGGTTGGGATGAGGAAGACGAGATCGACTCCAACGTCATGCAACTGCCCGCAGGCGAAAACGCACTGACGCTGTACTGGGTGCACCTGATTCCCATCGCCACCCAGTTCGCCCGCTTTGACTGGAAAGACGCCGACGGCATTGCCGACACCCACTGGCTACCCGGCACCGATGATTGGCACTGGGACACCCCCGCCGACGGCGTGGAATCAGGCCTGGAACACCTGGCCGAACATCTGACTGGACGCAGCATGGCGCTGATCAAACTGGCGACGGACGACGACAGCCTCCGCATCACCGTGGTGCGCGCGAGCGATGCCGAGGATTTTCTGGACCGTCTGGCACAGGCCAGCATTACGGCCTGGAATTACAGCGCGGATTGAGATGCATAGAGAGCCTGCTCTGCCCCCTCTTTCCTCAATCCGTCTTCACGAACCGGCAAAAGCATGCCGTCAAAAACAAGCCGCCAAAACCAAAACAATATGACGTCATAAAATTAATTATTTCGTCGAATCGTCATTTACCAACAACACTTCAACCAAAATCAGGTTTTACTCGGCACTGTACCCTGCAAACCACGGCCATCACCCTGTCCCTGTTTGTAGAATTCATTTTTCCCGTTTCAGATTGCGGATATGACATCACCCTCCGTTGCTCTCACTGGCAGCATTGTTGCCCTCGTTACACCCATGCTTGAAGACGGTAGCGTCGACTACCCGTCGCTGCGCAAACTCATCGACTGGCATGTGGCCGAAGGCACCAGCTGCATCGGTGTGGTCGGCACAACAGGTGAGTCCCCCACCGTCAATGTCGAAGAGCATTGCGAAATCATTCGTGTCTCCGTCGAGCAGGCTGCAGGCCGCGTCTCCATCATGGCTGGCTGCGGTGCCAACAGCACACACGAGGCCATCGAGCTGGCCCAATACGCCAAGAAGGTTGGTGCAGACAGCCAGTTGCAGGTCGTTCCCTACTACAACAAGCCTACGCAGGAAGGCCAGTACCAGCACTTCAAGGCCATTGCCGAAGCCACTGGTGATCTGCCTGTGATTCTGTACAACGTACCCGGTCGCTCAGTTGCAGACATGCAGCACGACACCGTGCTGCGCCTGGCACAGATCCCCGGCATCATCGGCATCAAGGAAGCCACCGGCAATATCGAACGTGCGCAGTGGCTGATTCGCGATGTGCCCGCTGGCTTTGGCGTGTACTCCGGCGACGATCCCACCGCTGTGGCTCTGATGCTGTGCGGTGGTCACGGCAATATCAGCGTGACCGCCAACGTGGCTCCTCGCCTGATGAGCGAGCTGTGCAAGGCGGCCATGGCCGGCGACGTCAAGCGCGCCATGGAGTTACAGTTCAAGCTCATGCCACTGCACAAGAGCCTGTTTGTGGAAGCCAATCCCATTCCTGTGAAGTGGGCAGCGGCTCGCATGGGCTTGTGCAGCCCTGCACTGCGCCTGCCGATGACGCCTCTGAGCCCGCAATACGAAGCGGTTGTTGAGGCTGCTATGCGGAAAGTTGGCGTACTGTGATCGAGTTGCGCTAAGCTAGCGGTTTTTCGCACATAGCTTGAACGCTACCCAAGGACAATCCGCGTGAAACAACAAACAGCACGTTTGGGCCTGCTCAGCATCGCGCTGGGCCTGTCTGCCTGCACGACCACGTTCCAAGACACCAAGATCGACTACAAGAGCGCGGGCAAGAATCAAGCTCCGTCCCTGGAAGTTCCTCCGGATCTCACGCAGCTGTCGCAAGACTCACGCTATATGGTTCCTGGTGGCGTGGTGTCTGCAGCGGCCATCGAAGCCAATGCCAAGGCAGCCAAGCCTACTGACAACAATACTGCCGCCAACCAAATTGGTGACGTCCGTATCGAGCGAGCTGGTGCCGAGCACTGGCTGGTGGTGGATCGCGCAGCTGACAAGCTGTGGGAACCTACGCGCGACTTCTGGCTGGAGAACGGCTTCATCTACGTGATGGAAGACCGTCAGTTGGGAATCCTGGAAACAGACTGGGCCGAAAACCGCGCCAAGCTGCCGCAGGACGTGATCCGCAAGGCACTGGGCAAGGTGTTCGACTCTCTTTACTCCACAAGCGAACGCGACAAGTTCCGCACCCGCCTGGAGCGCGAACCCGATGGCAAGACCCGCATTTATGTCACCCACCGTGGCATGCAGGAGGTCTACACCAGCGAGCGCAAGGACAACACCATCTGGCAGCCCCGCCCCCGTGATCCAGAGCTGGAGACAGAGTTCCTACGCCGCATCATGATCAAACTGGGCGTGAGCGAAGAGCAGGCTTCTGCGGTTGCCAAGGCCGACAAGGCTGCTGCGGTCACCACGTCTGGTGCTCGCATGGACACTGTCAATGGCGTGCCTACTCTGCAGATCGAAGAAGGCTTTGAGCGCGCATGGCGCCGCGTTGGCGTGGCGCTGGACCGCACAGGCTTTACCGTGGAAGACCGAGACCGTAGCCGAGGCATCTACTATGTGCGCTACGTGGATCCGAACGCCAAGGAAGAGTCCAAAGGCTTCTTCGGCAAGATCTTCAGCCGCGGCAAGGAAGCTGCTGCTCCTGTCAAATACCAGATTCTGGTCAAGGGCGACGGCAACCAGTCTCAAGTCAGCGTACTCAACGAACAAGGTCAGCCCGACAGCACGGCCAACGGTCAACGCATTGTTCGCGTCATCACTGACGAGCTGAAATAAAAATACAGCCTCAACAAAAAAGCCACCAGAGCTCTTCTCTGGTGGCTTTTTTCATACTTGCACCCAAGTCACGATAAGACTCGCACCCCTTAAGCCAAGGCCTTTTCAACAAGTAGCGAGATGCATTTGCCAGTACTGCAGCATGAGCTGGCCCGCAGAGCAGAACTATCAACAACTCCTTGAGCGCCACTGAAGAGCGTCAGCAAAACACTTCGCGAAATCCAGGCATAAAAAAACCGCACCAAGGTGCGGTTTTTGCCTGAGGCTCAAAGAGCCTCTTGCCTGCAGCAGTGAATTACTTGGCAGCAGGAGCTTCAGCGGCAGGAGCGGCTTCGGCAGCAGGAGCTTCGGCGGCGGGAGCGGCTTCAGCAGCAGGAGCCTCAGTGGCGGGAGCGACTTCAGCAGCAGGTGCAGTTTCAGCGGCAGGAGCGGCTTCAACAGCAGGTGCTTCAGCGGCGGGGGCAGCAGGAGCTTCCACAGCAGGTGCAGCAACAGGAGCTTCTTCCTTCTTGTCGCCACAGGCAGCCAGAGCAGCAGCAGCAATCACGGTAGCCAGAATCAGAGAGTTCTTCATGACAGTTTCCTAAATTAGTAGGTTCAGCAGACAGTATGCGGATTGCCATTACGGTCAGCTTGTTGCAGCTATTGATCGCTTTGGCAGATCAGGTCAAACGATAAATTCGACTTCACTTGCATTATAGGCATTTTTGTCAATTGCTGACCAAAGCTGACAGCAAGTAAACAATTTTGCACAAATCGGCGACTCTCATTTATCGGGCAAGCAATTCTTGCCACGGGTCACAATGTGAACCAGAAAAAACTTCCTGTCAAATCCCTGACAAAACATTGCCAGAGATTTACACAATTGAGAAAAACTCGGGAAATATCACTGAACCCACAAAGGCCAGTCCGCTAACTTAGCATAAGCGCTGTTACAAGTCCACCCAAGCTCAGTCGCCCGAGCGCACCCAACCCGCATCAAACCACGATGACAGCAACTCCAGCGCATCATCACTTGCCGTTGCCAGATCCTTGCGAGACAAGGCTTTCGTATCAGCCAGCTTGCGCATCAAGGTGGCATCACGCCCCCCCGCCAGATAGCTCTCTCCATTAATGAAAATGTGTTTTGCATCGTAGAGCATGCGTGTACGGCGATCCAGCACCACGCTCTCGAACATGCCGTTCTCCTCGCCATGCTCAAACCAGACATTGGGCTTGGGGTCGCTCAGGTACTCGCCCAAAGCACGCTCCAGCGCCAGCGGCTCGGCCATGGCCTTCTTGAGCGCTTCTCGGGCAAAGTCATACATGCCTTCAGGAATCAAAGCCGGATTGCTCACTGCCTCTTGCTTGGGATCCTTGTAGATGACCGGGTTCTCGGGCTCATCCGGTTCATCCGACATACGCAGCAACAGCTCTCGACCCAGCTCACCACGGTCAGGCGAGCGAAAGCCGATGGAGTAAGTCATGCACTCGCCTTCGGCCACGCCGTCATGTGCCCATTTGGGAGGCAAATACAGCATGTCACCGGGCTCGAGCACGAACTCTTCCTCAGGTTCAAAGTTGGCAAGAATCTTCAAAGGCTTATCGGGCTGCAGCGACAAATCCTTTTGGCGACCAATGCGCCAGCGGCGCTTGCCATGCGCCTGCAGCAAGAACACGTCATAGCTGTCAAAGTGCGGGCCCACGCCACCTTGATCGGTGGCAAAGCTGATCATCAAGTCATCAAGGCGCGCTTCAGGAACAAAGCGGAACTGCTGCAGCAACTGGTGCACCTGGGCATCGTGCGTGTCCACGCCTTGCACCAGAACGCTCCAGCCCGGCTTGGTCAGGGCGGGCAGGCTGCGACGTGACAGAGGGCCGTGGCTTAGCTTCCATTCATTGCCACCCAGTTGCTGAATCAGGCGCGACTCAACGCCGTCTTCACCGGCCAGCGCCAACAGCCGGGCACGTGGGATGGGGGCCTTGAAGCCGGGAATGGCCTGGCGTACCAGCAAAGGCTTTTTGTGCCAGTGCTTGCGCATGAATTGAGAGGCTGTGAGCCCACCGAGCAAGGCGAGCGGCGTATTGGTGTCCATGAATACAGTCCTGCTTTCTAAGCAACGGACTGCATTGTCCTATAGGCAGCAATCACGCGGGCCTGCATAGATCAATGACCAAGCTGCCTGAACTCGGAGGGTGACATGCCGGCATACGCCTTGAACGCACGACTGAAGTGCGCGCTATTGCCAAAACCACAGCCCATGGCAATTTCGGTAATGGTGCGGTGCGCAAGCGCTGGCGAGTGCAGCTCTCTCATGCAAAGCTCCAGCCGGCTTTGCTGAATGAAGCCTCCCAGCGACTGCTCTCTACCCGCAAAGGCATTGTGCAAATGGCGACGGCTGCAGTTCAGGGCCTCAGCCACCTGATCAACCGACAGGCCTGGGTCTCGTACATGGCTTGCTACATATCCACAAATCCGGTCATACAAGGCCTGCTTTTGCGTCACCGCTGTGGCCTGTCCTCCAAGAGCCTGCAAAGACAGGTGCACCATATCCACCAATAACTCCCCCGCTCGGCGAGCCAGGGGAGCCGTCATATGGTCCAGCTCCTGATAGGTGCTGCGCATGGTCTGCAATGCAATGCGAGCGATCCCGGCACTGCCCCCAACAGAGCGCCCCATGAGCCCGTCAAGACGTAGGCCACGCTCGGCAATGCTGTGCTTGGGCACCATCATGATCAGGTGCTCTGTGTGCTGAGGATTAGCCACCACATAGGGCTCAGAAGTGTCATAGATGGCCCAGCTGCCATTGCTGACAGAGCTTTTGCAGCCATGCTGCTCCACTTCCGCATGTCCATCCCATGGGGCCACGATCTTCAAATAAGCTGCTTCGCTATCGCGCAGACGGTGAGAGTCCCGTATGACACGGTGACGCCCGGCATCCAGTTTGGTGAGCATGACATCACCGGCATATGCCACGCTTAGATGTCCGTCAAAACGGGTGTCGCCATACAAATCCGTATCCAGCCCCGAAAACAGCTGAGCCATCCAGTCATGCCAGGCTGGAGCAGTTTCTTTCTCAGGAAGACCATCGGTACTCAGTACCACGGGCGCGGTCATGGGCCTTGACTCCTCTTTGTATCAACCTCTGCCTGTATCGACAAAGTGTGGCAATTATCAGTAAGTGGGCGCTTTCATGCTCGCTGCACCATGAATTACCCATCATGGTCTTTCGACTGAAAAACCTTATTCCTAGGGCAAACCCTAGGCTCTGTGCACGATTTGTCAAACGGTTTGTGCACATTGCGCACAGCGGCTTTCTGACACTTTTTCTACGATCAGTCCCACGCCATTTTTTGGCAATTACACAAAAAACTAGCTGAGAACAAGCCCGGTGACGCAAGCCTTTTGCAATCAAACACCAGCTCTTCTCACTTGTTGAACCTGTATCAACAAGCAGCGACCAGGATCGCTGCGCACCTGGGATTCAAGGAAGCGAACATGATTGAACAAAGCATGCTCATCGGTGGCCAGACCGCACAAGCCAGCAACGGCGCAACATTCGAGCGCAAGAACCCTCTGGATGGCTCGGTCGCAACTCGCGCCCCTGCCGCTACCCCTGCAGACGCCGTGCGCGCCGTGGAAGCCGCCCAAGCCGCTTTCCCCGCCTGGGCAGCCATGGGCCCTACCGAGCGCCGCCACATGCTGATGAAGGCATCGCAGGCACTGGAAGCCAAGGCCGAAGCCTTTGCCGCCGCCATGGCTGCTGAAACCGGTGCCTCCGGCATCTGGGCTGGCTTCAACGTGCATCTGGCTGCCAACATGTTCCTGGAAGCCGCATCGCTGACCACCCAGATCAACGGCCAGTTGATCCCCTCGGATGTGCCCGGCAGCATGGCCATGGCCGTGCGCCAGCCCGCAGGAGTGGTGCTGGGCATCGCCCCCTGGAATGCGCCCATCATCCTGGCCGTGCGCGCCATTGCCACGCCTCTGGCCTGCGGCAACACCGTGATTCTCAAGGGCTCCGAACTGAGCCCCGCCACCCAGGGCCTGATCATTGAAGCCCTGCAAGAAGGCGGCCTGCCCGCTGGTGTGGTGAACTTTGTGACCAACGCGCCCGAAGACGCCGGTGCCGTGGTCGAAGCCATGGTGGCCCACCCCGCCGTGCGCCGTGTGAACTTCACCGGCTCCACCCGCGTGGGCCGCATCATTGGCCAGACCTGCGCCAAGCATCTCAAGCCCGCCATTCTGGAGCTGGGCGGCAAGGCGCCTTTCCTGGTGCTGGACGACGCCGATGTGGACGCCGCTGTGGCGGGTGCGACTTTTGGTGCTTTCGCCAACTCGGGCCAGATCTGCATGTCCACCGAACGCATCATCGTCGATGAAGCCGTGGCCGAGGAGTTCATCGCCAAGCTGGTGGCCCGTGCCGAATCCCTGCCCTTGGGCGACCCCCGCCAGGGCCCCGTCGTGCTGGGCTCCGTCGTGGACATGAACACCGTGCACCGCGTCAACGAACTGATCGACGACGCCGTGGCCAAGGGCGCCAAGATCCTCTGTGGCGGCAAGGCCACCGACACGCTGATGGCCGCCACACTGATCGACGGCGTGACGCCCGAGATGCGCATCTTCCGCGAAGAAACTTTTGCGCCAGTGAAGGCCATCGTGCGCGTCAGCGGTGAAGAGCAAGCCATTGCCATGGCCAATGACAACGAGTTCGGCCTGTCTTCTTCCGTCTACACCAAGGACACCGCCCGTGGCTGGCGCGTGGCTGGCCGTATCGAAGCCGGTATCTGCCACGTCAACGGCCCTACCGTGCATGACGAAGCGCAGATGCCTTTCGGCGGCGTGAAGAACTCGGGCTACGGCCACTTCGGCGGTCAGGCCGGTATCGATGCATTTACCGATACCCGCTGGATCACCATGCAGACCGCTCCCCGCCACTACCCCTTCTGATTCAGAAGAGGTCTGGAACAAAAAACACATAACTGGAGAACCACGTTGAAACATGCAACCAAGCTGACTCTGGCAGCCCTGCTGTCGGGTCTCACCTTTGCTGCGTCGGCCGCAGGCTCGCAGAAGATTGGCCCCGGCCAGCACTTCTACGAGCAAACCTGTGCCAAGTGCCACGAAGCAGGAGTGGGGCCCGTCATCAAAGGGCGCGGCTTTCCGCCTGCCACCTACATGATCATTGCGCGCAACGGCATGAACGCCATGCCCGCCTTCCGTGTGACCGACATTGACGACGCCACGCTGGAAGACCTGGCCAATTACCTGTCCAAGACAGAGGCACCCAAGGCTGCCGAGCCCGCCAAGAAGTAAAGAGGACGAGTTGATGCAAACCGATCGTCGCTCCCTACTCAAAGGCCTGGCCGCTGCCGGTCTGGCTGTCTCCGGCATGGGTCTGGCACAAGCCGCCTCTGCGCTGACTGCCAAGACTGCCAGCGCGGCCGCCGGCTCTGCCGACGTGCTGGCCGTAACCTCCTCTTTGCATGGCTCCACTCTGGATGCTGCCTTTGTGGCTGGCGTGCAAAGCACGGCCCGCAACGCGGCCCACTCCGGCCTGCAAGGTCTGGACAGCACCGCCTTCAATCAACTGGGCGAGTTGCTGGCCGACGGCAAGGAAACCAAGCTGGTGGGCCTGCTCGATGACGCCTCGGCCACGCTGGTGCTGGATCTGGTGCGCTCCGCAGGCGGACGCGTGCTGGCCGTTGAAAACCACCGCGTGAACAGCACTGCCGCAGACTGGGCCAAGGCCTTGGGTCAATCGCTGACCACCGGCCAGGCCATGAACACCTCCGCTGCAGCCGCAGGCAACGAAGCCCGCGTGTCTTTCAGCTGCGTGATCTAAGAAACAAGGAAAGCAGAGCATGACAAGCAAATACATGGCCCTGCCCAAGGGCATGAGCGAAAGCAGCTTTGATGCTGCCGTCGCCGACTTCAAGAAAGCCCTGGGCGAAGACAACGTAATGATCAAGGACGAGCTGGTTCGTCCTTACACCAAGGTGATGATGGCCGTGCCCACAGAAGAGCACACGCCCTCCGCCGTGGTGACGGCCACCACCGTCGAGCAGGTGCAGCAAGTCGTCAAGATCTGCAATGAGCACAAGGTGCCCGTGTGGACCATCTCCACCGGCCGCAACTTTGGCTATGGCTCCGCCGCTCCCGTGCAGCGCGGCCAGGTGATCCTGGATCTTCGCAAGATGAACAAGATCATCCACATCGACCCAGAGCTGTGCACAGCTCTGGTCGAGCCTGGCGTGACCTACCAGATGCTCTACGACTATCTGGAAGAGAACAAGATTCCGCTGATGCTGTCGTTCTCGGCACCTTCGGCGATTGCCGGCCCCCTGGGCAACACCATGGACCGTGGCGTGGGCTACACCCCCTATGGTGAGCACTTCATGATGCAGTGCGGCATGGAAGTGGTGATGGCCAACGGTGACGTTTATCGCACCGGCATGGGCGGCGTCAAGGGCGACAAGGCCTGGCAAGTGTTCAAGTGGGGTTACGGCCCGACGCTGGACGGCATGTTCACCCAGTCCAACTACGGCATCTGCACCAAGATGGGCTTCTGGCTGATGCCCAAGCCTCCGGTCTTCAAGCCACTGGAAATCCAGTTCGACGAAGAGAGCGATATCTCTGAAATCGTGGAATTCATCCGCCCGCTGCGCATTGCCCAGGTCATCCCCAACTCGGTGGTGATTGCCGGCCTGCTGTGGGAAGCCTCCACCTGCAACACCCGCCGCGCGGACTACACCACCGAACCCGGCTCCACACCCGACGCCATCCTCAAGCAGATCCAGAAGGACAAGAAGCTGGGCGCCTGGAATGTGTACGCCGCGCTGTACGGCACCAAGGAGCAGGTCGATGTCAACTTCAAGATCGTGCAGGACGCGCTCAAGAAGTTGGGCAAGGGCCGCTTGATTACCGAAGAAATCGCGGGCGACACCCAGCCCTTCAAGTACCGCGCCCAGCTCATGTCCGGCGTGCCTAACCTGCAGGAATTTGGTCTGTACAACTGGCGTGGGGGCGGTGGCTCGATGTGGTTCGCTCCCGTGTCGCAGGCACGCGGCAGCGAGTGCGACAAGCAGAAGTCGCTGGCCAAGAAGATCCTCAACAAGCACGGTCTGGACTATGTCGGCGAGTTCATCGTCGGCTGGCGCGACATGCACCACGTCATCGACGTGCTGTACGACCGCAGCAGCGAAGAGGAAACCAAGCGTGCCAACGCATGTTTTGCCGAGTTGCTGGACGAGTTCGAGAAGGAAGGCTATGCCGTGTACCGCGTGAACACGGCCTTCCAGGAACGTGTGGCGCAGAGCTACGGCCCCGTCAAGCGCGAGATCGAACGCAAGATCAAGCGCGCACTGGACCCGAATGGCATCTTGGCTCCGGGCAAGTGCGGAATAGACATTTGATCTCCCCCTGAGGCGCTTTGCGCCTTCCCCCTCTCTCTTCGGGAGGGGGACGACAGCCTCGCTGCGCGGCGGCGCTTGCTCGCTGCCCCTTGATTAAGGGCATGCCTGTTTAAGTGCTGCGCCTTGGCTTCAATTTTTCAAAGCCACCTGATTTGAAAACGCCAGGTGGCTTTCTTTTTTCCTGACCATTACCCCTGATTACTACCAAATTAATAGCTTCCAGCGCTTTCTCACATTGGGCTCAAGGCCAATTTTATACTTAATTCAGCAGGCTCGACGCCTGCACGCCAGCCCTGAACTGCGCTGGCGTCTGCCCTGTGTGCTGCTTGAACAAACGGCTCAGGTGCGCGCCGCTGGCAAAGCCGCAAGCCAGCGCCAGCTCGGTCAGCGTGCAGTGGCGGTTGGCGGGGCTGATCAGCTCGCGCTGGAACAGGGCTACGCGTTCGGCCCAAATATGCTGGCTGATGGACAGCGTCTCATTGGCAAAGGCGTTGTAGAGATGGCGCTTGCTGCAGTTGAGTGCTGCGGCCACGGCATCCACGCTCAGAGCCGGATCGCGCAGATGTTGGCGCACATAGGCCTTGATGCGGCTCAGCAGCAGCTCGCTCGCGCTCAGCGAGGCGGCGCGGCCACAGGCATCAAGCAGGGACAGTTGCACCAGTTGCAGCAGCGAGTCCGTCACATGCTGGGCCACGCTTTGCCCCATGACCCGGCACTCGGAAAACGTGCCGCGCATCATGTCCAGCGCAATGCGGGACACGCCTTCGCTGCCCCCCACATAGCGCCCCATCAGCCCATCAATGGCACGGCCATGCTCTTCAAAGCGGCTTTTGGGCAGGGTAATGATCAGATGCTCGCACCACTCGGGGTTGAGCACCTCGTACTCCTGCGTGGTGTCATAAATCAGCCATTGCCCGCTGCGTGCCACGGCTTCGCGCCCGTTCTGGCTGATGCAGGCAGCCCCCTGCCAGGGGGCCACGATCTTGAGAAAGTCGGTGCTACGGCTCGCCATGCTGGCCGAAGTGCGCCGCACGCGATGGCGGCTGGCCTCGATGCGCGTCATGCCCACCGGCCCCAGCTCAAAGGTACCGAGCCGCGCCGAGAAGTGCTGGTCGCCATAGACATCGCTCTCCAGGCCATAGAGCGTGGACATCCAATGCTGCCAGGCGCCCACGGCTTGAGCACCTTGCATCTCGGTCATTTGATAGGCGGGAGTATCGGCTCGCATACGGGCTCCTGAAGAGGTAACAGGATGCTTCATTATCCATAGCAGCCCCGGAGCGCCGCAGGGCAAAGCCAGTGCCTTGCAGGGAAATCAGTGTTTACCCACAGGCACTTGCATGTACAGACAAGACGCAGTGCACGCCCAGACAAACCACTGGCCCCACTCTTTCCTAGGATGGAGAAAAAAAGCAAACCCATTCATCCCAAGGAGACAAGCATGACATTCAGCAGCAAGCGTTTTGTTCTCAAAAGCCTGGTCGCGGCCACGGCTCTGGCCGGCCTGTGCGGCCAAGCACTGGCCCAGGAGGCGCCCAAATCCATCCGCATCGGCTGGGCCATTGCCAAGACCGGCGTCAACGCGGGCGGCACCTCCGTGACCACGGCACCCAACTACAAGCTCTGGGTCAAAGAGATCAACGACGCCGGCGGCATCATGCTCAAGGCCTATAACAAGCGCGTGCCCATCGAGGTCATCGAATACGACGACCGCTCCAGCACCGAAGAGGCCGTGCGCGCCACCGAGCGCCTGATCACCCAGGACAAGGTGGACTTCGTGCTGCCGCCCTGGGGCACGGGCTCCAATCTGGCCGTGGGTCCGACCTACGAAAAGCACAAATACCCGCTGCTGGCCGCCACCTCGGTGACCGACAAGGCCCCCGATCTGGCCAAGCGCTGGAAGCACGCCTTCTTCTTCCTGGGCACGGGCGGCGAGTATGCCGAGGGCCTGGTCGCCATGCTGGAAAAGGCCAAGAAGGACGGCAAGATCAACAACAAGATCGCCATGATCAACATCGCCGACGGCTTTGGCGTGGAGCTGGCCAATGCCACGCGCAAGGCCGCCAAGCAGCATGGCTTCGAGCTGGTCTACGACAAGAGCTATCCGATTGGCACGCAGGACATGACGCCCCTGATCAACGAAGCCAAGGGCAAGGGTGCGGACACCTTCGTGGCCTACGCCTACCCGCCCGACACCATGCTGATCAACGAGCAGGCCAGGACACTGGGCCTGGCTCCCAAGGTGCTGTTCACCGGCGTGGGCACGCAATTCCCCATGTTCAAGGGCAAGTTCGGCGCTGCGACCGAAGGCGTGATGGCGCCGGGCGGCATCGATGCCAGCAACCCGCAGATGCAGGCCTATCTGAAACGGTTTAAGGAAGTCACAGGCCAGGAGTCCGACCGCTTTGCCAGCCCCATCGTCTACACCTCGCTGCAGATGTTGCAGCAGGCCATCGAGCGCGTGGGCAAAATCGATCGCGCCGCCGTGACCCAGGAGCTCAAGAGCGGCAGCTTCGAGACCGTGCTCGGCCCCGTCAAGCTCGAAGGCCAGATGCTGACCAAGCTCTGGCATGTGGGCCAGTGGCAGAACGGCGAGTTCAATGCGATTGCGCCAACTACACGGGCGGGCGTCAAACCTGCGGTTATCCCCCGTAGCTCCCCCTGAGGCGCTGCGCGCCTTCCCCCTCTCTCTACACGCTTCGCGCTATGGGAGGGGGACGGTGCCATCGCCGCGAGGCGGCTCTTGCTCGGCATCTCTGATACCCCATGGGCACCATGTGTGCCCAGCTCCGCAAGAACTATCAAAACAAGAGCTGGTTGCGCATGTGCCGCTTTCACTTCACATCAATTTCATAACAAGAACAATGAATCACGAGCGGTATACGCTATGAATTTAATAGACACCCTTCTCGCTGGCGCCATGCTGGGCGGGCTCTACGGTCTGGTGGCCATGGGGCTGACGCTGCAGTACGGCGTGGCGCGGATCATGAATCTCTCTTATGGGGAGTTTCTGATCGCCCCGGCCTTTCTGGCCTTTTTTGCTGTGACCAGCTGGGGCATTTCGCCCTTGCTGCTGATGGTGCTGGTGATTCCGCTGGGCTTTGCCATTCAATGGCTGATTTACCAGCTGCTGTTGACCCCACTGGTGCGCCGCGCCAAGGGTGGGCCTTCGCTGGAGGTGGATTCCATTTTGGCCACCTTCGGCATGCTGTTTGTGGTGCAGGGCGTCATGCTGGTGATGTTCGGCGGCGACTATCACAGCTACAGCTATCTGGCCGAACCTGTCGAGATTTTGGGCAGCAAGGTCGCAGCCAATCGTCTACTGGTGCTGGGCTTTGCCATCGTGCTGGGCGGTGGCCTCTATCTGCTGCTGACGCGCACCCGCGCTGGTGCTGTGGTGCGGGCCGTGGCCGTGGCGCCGCAGTTTGCGCATCTGGTTGGCATCAATGTGCGCAGCACTGCCGCTTTGGCCTATGGTCTGGGCGGTGCGCTGGTGGCGGTCTGCGGCGTGCTGGTCAGCATGTTTTTGCCGTTCTCGGCCAGCATGGGCACCATGTTTGCCATGAAGGCGCTGATCGTCGTCATCATGGGCGGCGTGGGCAATCTCATGGGTTGTCTGGTCGCCGGCATGCTGCTGGGCTTTGCCGAAACGCTGGTCGCCTCCTTTGTCGACCCCGGCCTGACACTGGCCGTGAATTACGCCGTTTTCTTGCTGGTGCTGCTGTTCAAGCCCACAGGTTTGTTCGGGAGGGCTGCACGATGAGCGGCAAGAAAGAAATCATCATCTGGGTCATCAGCGCCATCGCTCTGGCGGGTCTGGCCCTGCTGCCGCGCTGGCTGACGGACGAGTACTACCTCTCGCTCATGATCAGCATCCTGATGTACTGCGTGCTGGCCACGGCCTGGGCGCTGTTCTCGGGACCGACGCGCTATATCTCGCTGGCCACCGTCGCCTTCTTCGGCATGGGCGCCTATGTCACCGCCGTGTTCGGCGAGTCCCTGCCCTGGGCCGCCGTACTGGGCATTGCGGCCGGCGTGGGCCTGGTCATGGCCTTGATCGTGGGCCTGTCCACGCTGCGGCTGTCGGGCGTGTACTTTGTGATCTTCAGCTTTGGTCTGGCCGAGCTGGTCAAGCAGCTAGTCACCTGGTGGGAAGTCAACATCACCAAGGACCTGGGCCGCTATGTGTTTGTGGAAATCACCCAGCTCGATATCTACTGGCAGCTGCTGGCCATGCTGGCCCTGGTGCTGGCGCTGCGCGCCCTCATCAACCGCTCGCGCCTGGGCCTGGCGCTGCGCGTGATCGGCGAGGACGAGACCGTGGCTACCCATGTGGGCATCAACACCACCACGGCCAAGCTGCTGCTGTTCGCCGTCAGCGCCGTGTTCATCACCGTCACGGGCGCCATCATGGCGCCGCGCTGGACCTATATCGACCCCAGCATTGCCTTTGCGCCTGTGATCTCGTTTCAGACGCTGATCATGGCCTTGCTCGGCGGTGCCGGCGCGTTGTTCGGCCCGATTCTGGGCGCCGTGCCACTGGTGCTGCTGTTTGAATATTTGAGCGCCAACTTCCCCAACCATTTCTCGATTCTGCTGGGCCTGGTGTTCATCGTGATCGTGTATTTCATCCCCCAAGGCTTGTCTGGCGTGCTGGCCAAACTGTTCAGCAAAAAGGGAGGCAAAGCATGAGTGCACTGCTAACCCTGCGCGGCGCTACCAAACGTTTTGGCGGCCTGGTGGCCGTCAACGAACTGAGCTTTGACGTCTACCCGGGAGAGGTCGTGGGCCTGCTCGGCCCCAATGGCTCGGGCAAGACCACGGCCATGAATCTGATCTCAGGCGCCCTGCCCATCAACGGCGGCAAGATCTTCTTCAACGACAAGCCCATCCACACGCTCAAAAGCCACCAGATCGCCCGCCTGGGCGTGGCGCGCACCTTCCAGCTGGTCAAGGTGCTGGGCTCCATGAGCTGCACCGACAACGTCATTGCCGGCATGGCCTTCAAACCCAGGCCGCTGTTTGGCAAACCGGCCGCTGTGCGTGCCCTGCAGTTGCTGGAACAGGTAGGGCTGGCCGAGTTTGCGAACACCTCGGCGGGCGACCTCACCTATATCAACCAAAAGCGACTGGAGCTGGCCCGTGCACTGGCGCTGGAGCCGCAGATTCTGCTGCTGGACGAATGGCTGGCGGGCCTGAACCCCACGGAGCTGCAGCAGGGCATTGCGCTGATCCGGCAGTTGCAGGCCACGGGGCTGACGATTCTCATGGTCGAACATGTGATGGACGCCGTGCACGCGCTGTGCAGCCGCTGCGTGGTGATGAATGCGGGCGCAAAAATTGCCGACGGCCCCACGGCGCAGGTGCTCAAAGAGCCTGAAGTCGTACGCGCCTATCTCGGCGGCGAGGAAGAAGAAGTGCAGGAGGCTCCGCATGCTTGATGTGCGCAATATCTCGGTGAGTTACGGCAAGCATGAAGCGCTGCACCAAGTCAGTTTGAATGTGCGGCCTGGCGAGCTGGTTGTCATGCTGGGGGCCAATGGCGCGGGCAAATCCAGCCTGCTCAAGGCGCTGGGCGGCATGGTCACACCGCAAGCGGGTGCTAGCGCAAAACTGGCAGACAAGGAACTGATGCAGTTGCCGCCCCATGCCATCGTGCAGTCAGGCTTGGCACTGGTGCCCGAGGGACGCGGAGTGTTCGGCGATCTCAGCGTCAAGGAAAACCTGCTGCTGGGCGCACAGCCCCAGCGCGCTCGCGCCAATGAGGCCAAAAACCTGGAGCAGGTCTTTACCCTCTTTCCCAAGCTGCGCGATCGTCTGGGCCAAGCCGTGCGCACCATGAGCGGCGGCGAGCAGCAGATGGTGGCTGTGGGGCGCGCACTGATGAGCCAGCCCGATATTTTGTTGTTGGACGAGCCATCGCTGGGCCTGTCGCCACTGATGTGCAAAGAGCTGTTCGCAGCGCTGGCCCGCATCAAAACGCTGGGCGTGGGCGTGCTGCTGGTCGAACAGAATGCCCGCCAAAGCTTGGCGATTGCCGACCGTGGTTACTTGCTCGAAACCGGGCGCATCGTGGGCGAAGGCTCGGCACAAAAACTTAGCAGCAGTGCTGCTGTCAGACGCGCCTACTTGGGCGGCGAACATTGAGAGATATAGATACCCCTTGAGCGGCTGCACCGCTTCCCCCTGAGGGGGACGGCGCCTTTGCTGCGGGGCGGCGGGGCCGCCTAGGCCCTTGCTTGGCGCCTCTTTTCTGGGACCGCGCCAGATTTCAACGGCATCAACAACAAACCATCAATAGCTCGCGGCTTTCATGGCTACCTTCACTTCTCAAGGAGACTAAAAATGATCGAACAAAAAATGCTGATTGGCGGCCAGGAATGTGCCGCCAGCAATGGCGCGGTTTTTGAGCGCAAGAACCCGCTGGATGGCTCGGTTGCCACGCGTGCGCCCGCCGCCACCACCGAAGACGCCATCCGCGCCTGCGATGCAGCGGCAGCCGCCTTCCCCGCCTGGTCGCAGCTGGGACCGAACGCCCGCCGCGCGATGCTGATGAAGGCCTCGCAGGCGCTGGAAGCCAAGGGCGAAGCGATTGCCGCCGCCATGGCCGCTGAAACCGGTGCCTCGGGCATCTGGGCAGGCTTCAACGTGCATCTGGCCGCCAGCATGCTGCTGGAAGCCGCTTCGCTAACCACGCAGATCAATGGCGAAATCATCCCCTCGGACGTGCCCGGCAGCGTGGCCATGGCCGTGCGCCAGCCCGCTGGCGTAGTGCTGGGTATCGCGCCCTGGAATGCGCCCGTGATCTTGGCCGTGCGCAGCATCTCCACCGCGCTGGCCTGCGGCAATACCGTGATTCTCAAGGGCTCGGAACTCTGCCCCGCCACCCACGGCCTGATCATCGAGGCGCTGCAGGACGCGGGCCTGCCCGCCGGCGTGGTGAACTTTGTGACCAATGCGCCTGCCGATGCGGGCAGCGTGGTCGAAGCCATCGTCGCCCACCCTGCCGTGCGCCGCGTGAGCTTTACCGGCTCCACCAAGGTGGGCCGCATCATTGGCCAGACCTGCGCCAAGCACTTGAAGCCCGCGCTGCTGGAGCTTGGCGGCAAGGCCCCTTTCCTGGTGCTGGACGATGCCGATATTGACGCCGCCGTGAATGCCGCCACCTTTGGCGCATTTGCCAACTCGGGTCAGATCTGCATGTCCACCGAGCGTTTTGTCGTGGATAACAAGGTGGCCGATGAGTTCATCGCCAAATTTGCCGCCAAGGCCCAAAGCCTACCCCTGGGCGACCCGCGCAAGGGCCCCGTAGTGCTGGGCTCGGTCGTCGATCTGGCCACAGTGGAGCGCTGCAATGCCATGATCGACGACGCGGTGGCCAAGGGCGCGAAGATCGTATGCGGCGGAAAGGCCGAGAGCACGCTGATGCCCGCCACGCTGATCGACCATGTGACGCCAGACATGCGCATCTTCCATGAGGAGACCTTTGGCCCGGTCAAGGGCATCGTGCGCGTGAACGGCGAGGAAGAAGCCATTGCCACGGCCAATGACAACGAGTTCGGCCTGTCCTCGGCAGTCTTCACCCGGGACACGGCCCGCGGCTGGCGTGTGGCTGCGCGCATCGAGGCCGGCATCTGCCATATCAACGGCCCCACGGTGCATGACGAAGCCCAGATGCCGTTTGGCGGCGTCAAGGCCTCGGGCTATGGCCATTTCGGCGGCCAGCAGGGCATCAATGCCTTTACCGAGACCCGCTGGGTGACCATGCAGACGGCAGAGCGCCATTACCCGTTCTAAAAACACCCCCTGAGCGGCTGTGCCGCCTCCCCCTCTCTCGCTTTGCTTCGCGGCGCGGGAGGGGGACGACAGCTTCGCTGCGGGGCGGCCCTTGCTTGCTGTCCCGAACCTGGGCCTCGCCCTCGCAAAAGGCTGCGCCCCGCTCCTGAACATTGAAAAAGCCACCCGACGTTTTCAAGCCGGGTGGCTTTTTCATGCAACAACTACTATTTTGATAGCTTTCAGTGCTTTCAGGACAAGGGCTGAAGACCAAAAACACTCAAATCACTGATTCAGCCAAAGTCATCGCCAAAGAAGTCGCCACCATCCTCCCAGCCACTGTTATCAAGGCCGGCTGCGCTATCGATGCTGCCCAATCCCGCATCATTGGCCAGACTAGACGTGCCGCCGCTGTCTGCATGCAGGTTTTGCGCGCTGCTGCCTTGCGCCTGCGCCGGGGCGTCACCGCTTGAACTGGCGTGATGGCCGCCCATCAAGCCACCCAGACCATTGAAGAGAAACATGCCGCCCGCCACTCCGGCAGCCGCTGCAGCGGCGTTGCCCAGAAAGCTGCTCCCGGCTCCGGTTCCTGATCCTGTTGCAGCGGCAGGCCGCGCGTCGCCTGAGGCTGCGCGCGGGGTAGCTCCGCCCGAGAAACGATCGCGCCAGCTCGATGGCTGGACGGCCGGCTGGAACGGGCCGGGATTGATGGGAGCAGCCTGACCTCCGGTCACAGACCCAGCAGCTGCAGCAGGTTCAGGCGCACGGCCAAAGTGCGTACTCAATCCGCCCGAGAGAAAGCTGGAGCCGCCCTGACTCTGGCTTTGTCTGGCCTGAGCCAGCTGCTGCTGCAAGTCGCCAATCTGCTGCTGCGCCTGCTGCATGGCTTGCTCCAGCATCAAGGTGCGCTGGGCCAGCCAGTACAGGGCATCTGGCGCGGCGCTCAGGCTGCGGTGCAGTTCGGCATCGGCCTGCACATCCTTGGGCTGGCCCTGGGTCAGCGTCAGTCTGGCGCACAGGTCTTGCAGCAGTTGTTGTTCTTGAGGGGTCATGGTGATTTCCTTTCTGCCCACCAATGATTTGCATCAAAGATGTGGTCAGTATGGGCCGCTGCAAGAGCGCGAATGTGAAGCGCAGGCAATGGATATTTGCAGGGTGTAACAAAAAGCCCGCTCTGCAATGCCAGGCACCGCGTGGGACAATGCCAGCCATTGCGCCACTGGTTCCTTGCCGGTGGTGACTGTTTCCAATTTCGCTGTGGGCCTGTCCTGCAGCCCACCAACTGCATACACACACCATGGAAGTTACCCAACAATGCGTGGTCGCTCTGACCTGGACACTGAAAGACACTCTGGGCGAAGAGCTGGACGTGCTGGACGAGCCTGTTGAGTTCCTCATCGGTGGCGACGACCTGTTCAAGCGCATCGAAGAAGCGCTGCAAGGCCACGGTGTCGGCACCAAGCTGGACCTGCACCTGGAGCCCGAAGAAGCCTTTGGCGACTATGACGAAAGCCTGATCTTTCTGGAAAAGCGCGAGCTGTTCCCCGAAGAGATCGAAGAAGGCATGACCTTCGAGAGCAGCGCCATGCCCAAGGGCACGACTCCCGTGCCCGCTGACCTGCTCTACACCGTCACCGAGATCTACCCCGAGCATGTGGTGCTGGACGGCAACCACCCGCTGGCCGGTATTGCCATTCGCCTGCACCTCAAGATCGAAGCGGTGCGCGAAGCAACGGAAGAAGAAGTCGGTCGCGGCACGGCGGGTACGGGCTTTTTCCGCATCGAACCCATGGCTCCTGGCAACGACACGGTGCACTAATCTCCCCTGAGGTGCTGCGCACCTTCCCCCCAAGGGGACGGCAGCCTTGCCGCAGGGCGGCCTTTGCTCGCTGCCTCTGACTTGGCGTGTGCCAGCTGCAAACAAACAAAAAGGGACTCCTCGGAGTCCCTTTTGTCTTGTGCACCTGGCTGCTTAGCGGCGGTAGATCTGATTGCCTTCCACGCGCACATATTCGCCGATGCTCAGCTGCGGCGGCTGCTGGTAGTCCAGTGCGCACACGCTGCCATCCTGCAGTTGCACGGTGACACGGTAGACGTCACGCACGCTGCCGCCGCCCACGCTGTTTTGCACGGCATTGCCGGCCAGCGCTCCGCCCACCACACCGGCAATCGTGGCCAGCGTGCGGCCCGAGCCTCCGCCGACCTGATTGCCCAGCACGCCGCCGATCACGCCACCGGCAATAGCGCCACCGGCACCAATACCGCTGCCATCCTGCACGCGCACAGTTTCAATATTCATCACACGGCCCTGTTGGGCGTATTGCTGAGGCTGCTGAGAATAGCAATTGGGGTTGTTGTAGCCACAGTTATTGGCAGGGTAAGTCTGCGTCGTGCCAGGAAAGCCCGTGCCCGAATAGGCACCCTGCTGATACCCCCCCTGATAGCCGCTGTTCTGGTAGCCACCCTGTGGATAGCTCCCGCCTTGCGGGTAGGTTGCACAGGCTGACAGGGCTGCAGCGATTGCGCCCACCATTGCCACTCGGGCCCAGCGTTGAATGACTTGCATAGAAACCTCCTGTTCGGCACATGCACATTCCATGCACCGCAATCTCTTTTGTGTATTGATCTGCAAACCTTGTACGGCCTGAACTTTCAATGCAACGCGGCAGCGCCTGAAAAGGACGACAGACTTCACATTTCCTCACAATAAGCCATCCTCCGGGAGCCCACTGCAACTCCCAATTTCATAGCTGACTGCGATTACCCAGAATCACTTTCAATATAAAAGCATCTCAGATTTGTTGCTTGGCAGGCGCCATCAGCTATCAAAACAAGCTGATCCTGCCCTGCATCAATGGCCACGCAGGGCCCGCAGCACCTGCACCAGCGTATCGGCCTGCGGAAATGCCCAGTCCGCCACAGCCCCCAAGGCCACGGCCGTGACCAAGGCTCCGAGCAAAGGTTTCCAGCTCACACGCAGGGCCGCCAGCAGCCAGCCGTCACGCTCCACCACGTAAAGAGTTCTGGCCATCAGCAGGGCAAACGCGACTTCAACGGCCACGGTCAGAAACAGGTCTGCCCCGAACACCAGCCACAGCAGCGAGCCCGTGCCAGTGACGGCCACCAGCAAGGCCGCAAAAAGCAGCAGCACCGGCACGATGACCACGGCCCCTTCGTCCAGACCGCCGACATCGGAAATATCCACCGACGACGAAGCAGCTTCAGGCAGCTCCCCAAAAGCCTGGCCACTATCGATCACGTCTGAGGCCTCGGCCTCCCAGCTTCCGCTCGCACCACCACCGGCATAGCTGCCGCCCTGGCCACTCTCCCAGGCACTGGCGGCATCAGCGCCTGTAGGGCGGCCACCGCCGCCCGGGGCATCAATGGGTACATCGCCAGCATTCCAGTCCCGGCTCAGCATGCAACCGGCCCACAAGCGCACCAACAGCAGATAAAGCAAATAGCCGCAAACCAGTGCAATGCCATAGCGCAAAGCCATGCTGTGCACACCGGCATGCAGCAGGCCAACGCTGAGCAGCGACATCGCCCCCAGGCTGAGGCCACCTGTCAACGCCGCATGCAGACGCAGCCAGTGCCGCTTTTGCAGGCGATGGCGCATCTGCAAGTCGCGACTGAGCTGAACCCGCAGCCAGGAACTAGAGCGGTGGCGCGTCTGGCGACTCATGGGATGACGAAAATACGGGGCCTCAATGCGTGCTCAGGAATGCCGGGCTTATTGCTTGCCCGTAGAGCCGTAGCCGCCTTCACCGCGTTCGCTCTCGGCGGCAAACTCTTCGACCAGATTGAACTGCGCCTGCACCACAGGCACGATGACCAGCTGGGCCAGGCGATCCATGGGCTGCAGCGTGAAAGCGGTCTGCGAGCGGTTCCAGGCGCTGACCATGAGCTGGCCCTGGTAGTCGGAATCGATCAGGCCGACCAGATTGCCCAGCACGATGCCGTGCTTGTGGCCCATGCCCGAGCGCGGCAGGATCATCGCGGCGTAATTAGGGTCCTTGAGGTGCATGGCCATGCCGGTGGGAATCAGCTGCCACTGGCCGGGCTCCAGCGTCACGGGCGCATCGATGCAGGCGCGCAGATCCAGTCCGGCGCTGCCGGGCGTGGCATAAGCGGGCATGTTGTCGCGCAGGCGCGCATCGAGAATCTTGACATCAACGTTCATAACAATTTGGCTTGAGAAATCTGAAGAAAAGGCCCGTGAGTCGGGCCTTTATAGGTTGCGGCGACTGCTCAGCAGCCACCAGCGGTTTGATTGAAGGGCGCTATTTTGCCTGCTGGCCGCACCCAAGCACACCTTGAAAAAGACTGGGGCTGAATGTGCCCGCCTTATTTGTCTTGCAGGCGCTTGAGCGCCCCCCCCACCGCCGACATCAGGCCCATGATGGCCAGCATGACGCCAAACCCACCCACAAACTGCGCGAGGATGACGCCCCCCACAATCAGCACGATCGAGCCCGGCGCGACCCAGGGCTTGCTGGTCGCCTGACCTTTTTTGCTTTCAATGTCGCGCTCCATGGCCTTGAAGCGCTGTTTCGCCTCTTCCTTGGTCATCGCCTGGCCTTGCCTTTGCGCAGGTCGGCGCCCCACGGTGGTTGGCGCAGACGCCGTCTGTGGTTGCACCTGCTCGGCCATCTCCTCTGCCATTGCACGGGCCTTTTGCAGGCTGGAGCGCAGCTGGTTCATGGGCGATCCGACCTGAGAGCCCGGCGTGATTACAGCGCTTTGAATGACTCCGGCAATGCTGCGCTGCGTGCGGCGAAACTCAGGGCTGGCACGCATCAGCTGATCCACATAGGCCACATAGTCGCCGTCGCGTGGGCCTTCATAACTTGAGAACTTCATGTTGGGATTCCAGAGACGGTAAACGCTTGTGTCATGCGTCCAATGTACTCAGTCTGAGTGCGATTTCATCGACCAGCTGGCGCGCCAGCACATCCTTGCTGGCATGGGGCAGCTCCTTGCTGCCGTTGTCGTCAATCAGCAGCAGGGCATTTTCGTCCTTGCCAAAAGTGGCCGGGCCGATATTGCCCACCAGCAGCGGCACGCCCTTGCGCAGGCGCTTGGCACTGGCGTGCTTGAGCAGGTCGTGGCTTTCCGCCGCAAAGCCCACGCAGTACAGCTTGCCCGATTGGGCCTGCGCGGACTGGGCCACGGCGGCCAGAATGTCGGGGTTCTCGACAAAGGCCATGGCAGGCACATCACCCGAGCCGTCCTTCTTGATCTTCTGATCAGAGCATTCAGCAGGTCGCCAGTCTGCAACTGCGGCAGTAGCTATGAAAATTGATGCATTGCCGACTTGCGACTGCACGGCTTCCAGCATCTGGCGGGCCGACTGCACATTGATGCGCTTTACGCCATGCGGCGTGGGGAGATGCACGGGGCCGGCCACCAGCGTGACCTCGGCACCGGCAGCACGGGCTGCACGGGCAATGGCAAAGCCCATCTTGCCGCTGGAGAGGTTGGTGATGCCGCGCACCGGGTCGATGGCTTCAAAGGTCGGTCCGGCAGTAATCAGGAGGTTCTGGCCCTTGAGCTTCTTGGCCGTGAACACCCCAGCCAGCTCCTCCATGATTTCTTCGGGCTCCAGCATGCGGCCATCGCCGGTTTCGCCGCAGGCCTGGCTGCCGTTGCCCACGCCCAGCACCGTCGCGCCGTCATAGGCCACTTGCCAGAGGTTGCGCTTCGTCGCGGGGTGCTCCCACATCTCGCGATTCATAGCCGGAGCGATCACCAGCGGCACTTTGTCGATGGGACGGGCCAGGCACATCAGGCTGAGCAACTCGTCCGAGCGGCCTTGCGCCAGTCGCGCGATGAAGTCGGCGCTGCACGGCGCAATCAAAATCGCATCGGCTTCGCGGCTCAGATTGATGTGGGGCATGTTGTTGGGCTCACGCGCATCCCACTGGGAGGTGTAGACTGCGCGCCCAGAAAGCGCCTGCATGGTGACTGGCGTCATGAACTGCTCTGCCGCCTCCGTCATGACCACTTGCACGGTGGCGCCGGCTTGCACCAGCAAGCGGCACAGCATGGCCGATTTGTAACAAGCCACGCCCCCGGAGAGGCCCAGCACCAGATGTTTGCCTGCGAACACGTCATTCATGCTGCGCAATTTATCAGACATGGGCGGCTTTTGAGCCGCACTAGCATCCCTGTGCGCCACGCCGAAATTCGTGGCGAACCTATAATCCTGTTTTACCACCACCAAAAAAAGACATGACCAAGTTCGTCTTCGTCACCGGCGGTGTGGTGTCTTCCCTCGGTAAGGGAATCGCCTCAGCCTCCCTTGCAGCGATTTTGGAATCGCGCGGTCTCAAAGTCACCCTCATCAAGCTCGATCCCTATATCAACGTGGACCCGGGCACCATGTCGCCCTTCCAGCACGGTGAAGTGTTCGTGACGGATGACGGAGCCGAAACCGACCTGGACCTGGGCCACTACGAGCGTTTCATCGAAACGCGCATGCGCCAGACCAATAACTTCACCACGGGCCGTATCTATCAGTCCGTGCTGGAAAAGGAACGCCGTGGCGACTATCTGGGCAAGACCGTGCAGGTCATCCCCCATGTCACCAACGAAATCCAGGAATTCATCAAGCGCGGCGCGGGCCTGGGCACCGACCACGAAGTGGATGTGGCCATCTGCGAAGTGGGCGGCACCGTGGGCGACATCGAGTCCCTGCCTTTCCTCGAAGCTGCGCGCCAGCTGGCTCTGAAGCTCGGCCCCAACAATTCGGCCTTTGTGCACCTGACTTATCTGCCGTTCATCGAAACCGCAGGCGAGCTCAAGACCAAGCCTACCCAGCACACCGTGCAGAAGCTGCGCGAAATCGGTATCCAGCCCGATGCGCTGCTGTGCCGTGCCAAGCACCAGGTGCCCGAGGAAGAAAAGGGCAAGATCTCCCTCTTCACCAACGTGCCCGAGTGGGGTGTGATCTCCATGTGGGACGTGGACACCATCTACAAGGTGCCCCGCATGCTGCACGAGCAAGGTCTGGACGGCCTGATCTGCGACAAGCTGCGCCTGAACACGCCTCCCACCAACCTCAAGCGCTGGGACGACCTGGTCTATGAGACCGAGCATCCCCAGGGCGAAGTCAAGATTGCCATGGTGGGCAAGTACGTGGAGCTGTCCGACGCCTACAAGTCGGTCAACGAAGCACTCAAGCACGCCGGCATGCGCAACCATGTGCGCGTGAAGATCACGCACGTGGACTCGGAAACCATTCACGACGCAGATGCCTCGGCCCTGCTCAAGGAGTACGACGGGATTCTGGTGCCCGGCGGCTTCGGCTCGCGCGGCGTGGAAGGCAAGATCTCGACGGCCAAGTTCGCCCGTGAGAACAAGGTGCCTTACCTGGGCATCTGCCTGGGTATGCAAGTTGCCACCATCGAGTACGCCCGCCACGTGGCAGGCCTTGAAGGCGCCAACTCCACCGAGTTCGATCCCCAGACTCCCAACCCCGTGATCGCTCTGATCACCGAGTGGAAGGATGCGGATGGCACGATCAAGACCCGTGACGAAAACTCTGATCTGGGCGGCACCATGCGTCTGGGCGCACAGTCTTCGGACGTGCAAAAGGGCACGCTGGCACATAGCATCTATGGCGATGTGGTGACTGAGCGTCACCGCCACCGCTACGAAGCCAACACCCAGTATCTGGACCAGTTGCGCGATGCTGGCCTGGTGATCTCGGCGCTGACCCAGCGCGAGCAGCTGACTGAAATCGTCGAGCTGCCCGCCAAGGTTCACCCCTGGTTCATCGGTGTGCAGTTCCACCCCGAGTTCAAGTCCACCCCCTGGGATGGTCACCCGCTGTTCAATGCCTTTATCAAGGCATCCATGGACAATAAGCAAAAGGCTAAGAAGGCCTAATTTCCACAGGAATCATTCCTGAAAAAGGAGCTGCTAGCGCTTGAAAAACAATGACCTCAGCATCAAATGCACCTGAAGTCATTCAACATAGAGCGCTGGCAGCTTCAGTTTTTGAAGCATGCACCGCGTGCACAAAGGAACCCACCATGAAACTCTGCGGCTTTGATATTGGTCTGGACCAACGCTTCTTTCTGATCGCCGGCCCCTGCGTGGTCGAATCCGAGCAGCTGCAGATGGACGTGGCCGGGCAGCTCAAGGAGATCACTTCTTCTCTGGGCATCAACTTCCTCTTCAAGAGCAGCTTTGACAAGGCCAACCGCTCCTCGGGCACCAGCTTCCGCGGCCCCGGCATGGAAAAAGGCCTGGAAATCCTGGCCAAGGTGAAGAAGGAAATCGGCGTGCCCGTGCTGACCGATGTGCACACCGTCGAAGAAATTCCCCATGTCGCCTCTGTGGTCGACATGCTGCAAACACCCGCCTTCCTGTGCCGTCAGACGGATTTCATCCGCGCCGTGGCCCAGTGCGGCAAGCCCGTGAACATCAAGAAGGGCCAGTTCCTGGCGCCGCATGACATGAAAAATGTCATCGACAAGGCCCGCGCTGCGGCCATCGAAGTGGGTCAGGACCCCGACATGTTCACCGCTTGCGAGCGCGGCGCCAGCTTTGGCTACAACAATCTGGTCAGCGACATGCGCTCTCTGGCCATCATGCGCGAGACCGGGGCCCCCGTAGTGTTTGACGCCACGCACAGCGTGCAGTTGCCCGGCGGCAATGGCACATCGAGCGGCGGCATGCGCGAGATGGTGCCCGTGCTGTCGCGTGCGGCCGTGGCCGTGGGCGTGGCGGGTCTGTTCATGGAAACCCACCCCGATCCCTGCAACGCGCTGAGCGATGGCCCCAATGCCGTGCCGCTCAAGCACATGAAGGCGCTGCTGGAGACCCTAGTGGCGCTCGACGATGTGACCAAGCGCAACGGTTTCCTGGAAAACCATTTCGAAGCCTGAGCATGACAAGCCTGTCCATCACCTGCCTTCACGCCCACCGCCGCAAGCTGCGGCAAGGCGTCTGAGCCCGTGATGAACCCCGGCATGACCGACACGATGATCCGTGGCGTCATGCCTTTTTTGCATTCAGCGCCTGTAACCGCAATATCCCGAAACAAGAAACTCGATTACAGCATCACGTCAAGGCTAAAGCGGCCTGTCAAATTTGTGCACAATAGCCGCCGCAGCCTCTTTCATACTGACCGCGTGCATGGCGCGCGCAATAGGTGGAAGGCCACTGGCTTCACAAGTTTTAATAGCAGCTTGCGCTTGATGCACAAGCGCTTGGGCGTGATTTCATAAGAGATCAGCCTGCACGTACCGATTTCAGAAACCCCAAAGGAAATGCAATGAGTGCCATTGTTGACATCGTAGGTCGCGAAGTGCTGGACAGCCGCGGCAACCCCACCGTTGAGTGCGACGTGCTGCTGGAATCCGGCGTGATGGGCCGTGCGGCTGTGCCTAGCGGCGCATCCACCGGCTCGCGCGAAGCCATTGAACTGCGTGACGGCGACAAGAGCCGTTACCTGGGCAAGGGCGTGCTCAAGGCTGTCGAGCACATCAACACCGAAATTTCCGAAGCCGTGCTGGGCCTGGACGCTTCCGAGCAAGCCTTCCTGGACAAGACCCTGATCGATCTGGACGGCACCGACAACAAGAGCCGCCTGGGCGCCAACGCCATGCTGGCCGTGTCCATGGCCGTGGCCCGCGCCGCTGCTGAAGAGGCCGGCCTGCCCCTGTACCGTTACTTCGGCGGCATGGGCGGCGTGCAACTGCCCGTGCCCATGATGAACGTGATCAACGGCGGTGCCCACGCGAACAACTCGCTGGACCTGCAAGAGTTCATGATCATCCCCGTCGGCGCTCCCACTTTCCGTGAAGCCGTGCGCTGGGGCGCCGAAGTGTTCCATGCACTGAAGGCCATCATTCACGACAAGGGCATGTCCACCGCCGTGGGCGACGAAGGCGGTTTTGCTCCTTCCGTGGAAAACCACGAAGCGGCGATCCAGCTGATCATCGAAGCCATCGAAAAGGCTGGCTACAAGCCCGGCGAGCAGATCGCTCTGGGTCTGGACTGCGCCGCTTCCGAGTTCTACAAGGACGGCATGTACGTTCTGGCCGGCGAAGGCAATATGACGCTGACCGCTGCCCAGTGGACCGACATGCTGGCCGGCTGGTGCGACAAGTACCCCATCATCTCCATCGAAGACGGCATGCACGAAGGCGACTGGGATGGCTGGAAGGTTCTGACCGAGCGTCTGGGCAAGAAGGTGCAACTGGTGGGCGACGACCTGTTTGTGACCAACACCAAGATCCTGAAGGAAGGCATTGACAAGCACATTGCCAACTCCATCCTGATCAAGATCAACCAGATCGGCACCCTGACCGAGACCTTCGCTGCCATCGAGATGGCCAAGCGCGCCGGCTACACCGCCGTGATCTCGCACCGCTCGGGCGAAACCGAAGACAGCACCATTGCTGACATCGCCGTGGGTCTGAATGCAGGTCAGATCAAGACCGGCTCCATGAGCCGTTCCGACCGTATCGCCAAGTACAACCAACTGCTGCGCATCGAAGAAGACCTGGGTGATGTGGCCGTGTACCCCGGCATGACCGCCTTCTACAACCTGCGCGGATAAACTCCCCCTGAGTCGCTGCGCGCCTTCCCCCTTGATGGGGGACGACACCTTCGGCGCGGGGCGGCCCTTCCTCGGTGTCTCTCCTTTGTGGAATCACACTGCTTTTTGAGTCTTTGCCATGGTTAACCGCGTCGTCTGTGTCACCTTGCTGGTCTTGCTGGCCGTCACCCATGCCCAACTCTGGCTGGGCAATGGCAGCATGGCCTATGTCAACGAGCTGCGCCAGCAGATCAAGGACCAGTACGCCGCCAATGCCCTTGAAAAGTCGGAAAACGACAGGCTCGAATCTGAAGTCAATGACTTGAAGGATGGCCTGTCCACCGTGGAAGAAAAAGCCCGCTACGAACTGGGCATGGTCAAACCCAATGAAATCTATATTCAGGTTTCCAAGCGCTGACCCTGCGCCCGCAGTCCCTCAAAGCCAGCCTAGCGCTGGCTTTGCTGTTCCTGCGGCGGCTCCCACCGTGGTTTTGCTGGGTGCTCCTCACGCCTTGGCGCGCAGCATGGCCCACGGGCTGATTCAAGCAAGGCGAGATGCAGGCCTCACTTCTACCTGGCAATGCCTGGCCCCCGACAAGGAGGAGACATGGCCTGCCAACGCCCTCGTCTATGTTCTGGGTCAGGACTGGCGTGACACCCGGCCGGAAAATGCCCACAGCCCGACACTTGAGCAGCAGATCAGCCATTGGCGAGCGCAGCTGGATGCACGCTCTCAGAGCTATGTGATGCTGTATGGCAGGCCCTCTGCCCAATGGCAGCAACTGGCTGCATCACTCAAATTCATAGCAGCTGACGCCGACTGGAATTGGATTTCCAGCCAAAACCCTTGGGATTTCAGCCAAAAAATACGCCGCAAAGCCTGTGAGCAATGCGGCGATCCTGAGTGTGAGCTGGCGCTGTTCGAGATGCTGAAGGGCTCATCCTGAGGCGCTGAGCGTCTTCACCCACCTCTTCACTGCGGGGCTGCCTTGGTTCACTCTCGCTGGCAGCCCTGCTGACAAGTCTGCTTACTGCACCGCGCTAGAGCCGGGTGGCTGTTTTTGCGCATCGGTAAACAGGCGTGCGGCATCAATGGCATCGAATGCGTACTGCTGACCACAGAAGTCGCAGCCCACATCAATCTTGTCGCGCTCGGCAACGATGGAGTCCACCTCTTCCTGCCCCAGCGAGGTCAGCATGGTGGCGACTCGCTCGAGGCTGCAGGTGCAGGCAAAGCGCGGTGCCAGCTCATCAGCCTGAGGAGCAAAACGCAGCAGATTCTCTTCCCAGAACAGGCGACGCAAGATGGTGTCCACATCCAGCGTCAACAGCTCTTCCTGCGTCAGGCTGGAGGCCAGTGTGGCGATGCGGTTGTATTCCTCGTTCAGGCCCTGGGCATCGTGTTCGGCTTCACCGCTTTCGGTGGCGGCTGCCAGGTTGGCCTCGCCTTTGACGGGCATGCGTTGCAGCATCAGGCCAGCGGCGATCTTGTCATTGGCCGCCAGAACCATCACGGTATCCAACTGCTCAGACTGCATCATGTAGAACTGCAGCGCATCCGACAGGCGCTCAAAGCGGCCACCGCCCGCATCATTGAGTGGCACCACGCCCTGATAGGGGCTCTGACCCGGCAGGCGATCCTTGGGGTCCAGCGTCACGGCGCAGCGGCCCACACCGTGGGCATTGACCAGCTCGGCCAGCGGAGCGAGCTGCCCGCGCAAAGGCAGGTTGGCCTCGCCCACCAGCGACGCCGTGGCGCGCAGGCTCAGATCGGACTGCACCTCGGCCACAGCCAGCTTGACGGGGCCGTCGCCCATGATCTGGAACACCAGCGCACCATTGAACTTGATGTTGGACTGCATGAGCACGCCGGCCGCCGTCATTTCCCCCAGCAAGGCACTGACTGCCTCGGGATAGGCACCGGTATCGTGGTTGCCAGCGCGGCGCTGCAGGATTTCCTGCCAGGAGTCGGTCAGGCGAACGATGGCTCCACGCACGGGCAGGCCGTCAAAAATGAATTTATGCAGTTCAGACACGCTTATCAGTTCCGGTAAAAGGCCGGGCCATCAGCCCAGCTTGCGCAAGCCGCTCTTGAAGCGACGAGCATTTTCAACATAATTTTTGGCACTCTGGCCCAGACCTTCGATCTGCTGAGGCGTCAGTTGGCGCACCGCTTTCGCAGGGCTGCCCAGAATCATGGAGCCATCGGGAAATTCCTTGCCCTCGGTCACCAGCGAGCCCGCGCCCACCAGACAGTTCTTGCCAATTTTTGCGCCGTTGAGCACCACGGCCCCGATGCCGATGAGCGAGCCATCGCCAATCGTGCAGCCATGCAGCATTACTTGGTGACCAACCGTCACATTGCAACCCACCGTCAGCGGCTTGCCGAAATCGGCATGCAGCACGCTGGCATCCTGAATATTGGAGCCTGCACCGATGGTGATGTTTTCGGTGTCTCCGCGAATGACACATCCGAACCAGACGCTGGCGTCCTTGTCCAGCTGAACCCTGCCCATGATCTCGGCGCTGTCCGCCACCCATGCGCTTTCGTCAATCTGCGGCGCAACGCCGTCCAGTTCATAAATGGCCATGTGCTTGTCTCCGGTGGATTGTTTTTAGAGACCTAGAATTGTAGGGATGGAGTTACGTCATCGCGCGCTAGAGGTCTTGTGCTTTACCGATTCAGAGCAAAAAGCGGCTGCAGCCATTGATCTGCATACGCATAAAGCTCTCTATTCAATAGCAGAAACAGCACCGGCACTGCTCATCCCCGAATCCGAGCTGCCCGGTCGCCCAGCCAGGCCCGAGCTCAGGCACCATACAGCGGTGGCCCGGCGCTCGCCCGCCACCCTCGAAGGCCGGGCGGTGCTGATCCACGCCATTGCACATATCGAATTCAATGCCATCAACCTGGCGCTGGACGCCATCTGGCGCTTTGACGGCATGCCTGAGCAGTACTACCACGACTGGCTGCAGGTGGCGGCCGAGGAGGCCAAGCATTTCCGCCTGCTGCGCGATCACCTGCGTCAGCACCACGAACAGGACTATGGCGACCATCCGGCCCACCAGGGCCTGTGGACCATGTGCGAAAAAACGGCGGACGATATCGTGGCCCGCATGGCTCTGGTGCCTAGAACGCTGGAGGCCCGCGGCCTGGACGCCACACCGCAGATCCAGAACAAGCTGCGCAATACCCATGCCCCCGATGCGCTGGCGGCCTGCGACATTCTGGACATCATCCTGCGCGAAGAAGTGGGCCATGTCGCGATTGGCAATCACTGGTATCGCTGGCTATGCGATCTGCATGGCCTGGAGCCTGAGTCGCTGTATCTGGAGCTGACCGCACGCTATGAAGCCCCGCGTCTGCGCCCGCCCTTCAATGAAAGGGCCAGACGCGCGGCAGGCTTTACCGACACCGAGATCGCATGGCTGCAGCAGATCTGATTTTCTTGACTCGAATCAAGAATCTGCCATCTATGACACCTTCCTGCCCCTAGTTATCAGCTCCCAGCAACCGAAGCGGCAAAGCTGACACTATGATCAGCCCATTCTTACAATAACGATTCACGCCGTTTTTTTACAAACAGATGCGACGCAGTAATGAGTGAACACACCCTACAGGACACGGCCTTCGCCTCGTCGCGCAACCTGTCCAAAGGCATGATTGCACGTCAGCCCATCGTCAACGGGCTGCAGCAGATCATTGGCTACGAGTTGTTCAACCGTTCACGCTCGCCCTACGCCCACACCTTATCGTCCGATGCAACGCTGATCTTTGCGGCCCTCACCCATGCCGGCGAAGAGGACCTCGTGGGCACCAAGCTCATGTTCGTCAACTGCACGCACGAAGGCCTGACGGGCGAGCATCTGGAGCTGCTGCCCGCCGACAAGGTCGTGCTGGAGATTCCGCCGCTAGGCCATGCGGCCATTCATGAAGTTGCCGCACGCCTGCCCACGCTGATGGCGCTCAAGGAGCAGGGCTTTCACCTGGCCTTCAATCACACCGTGCTGGAGTCGGTGTACGCCGCCTGGCTGCCACTGGCCGATTACATCAAGCTGGATCTGTCCACACTGGCACCGGGCCAGCTCACGGTGCTGGTCAAGTTTGCCAACCGCCACACGCGCGCCGAGCTGATTGCCGAGAAGGTCGAAAGCGCCCAGCAGCATGAGCTGGCGCAGAAGCTGGGCATTGCCCTGTTTCAGGGGTTCTGGTTTGCACGCCCCACCGTCATGCAAACGCGCCTGCTGACGCCGACCCAGCAAAGCATCATTCAATTGCTGACCCTGGTGCGCGAGCAGGCCAGCACCGATGCCATCGAGGAAGTTCTCAAAAAGGATGCCGCTCTTGCCTTCAACCTGCTGCGCCTGATCAACTCGGCCAGCTTCGGCTCTCACCGCAAGATCACCTCCTTCAAGCAGGCCGTCATGCTGCTGGGGCTGAACAAGCTGTTCCGCTGGGCCGCCATGCTGCTGACCGCAGCCCGCGACGGCGGCCCGCCCCCAGCCGTCGGCCAGACCGCCGTGATTCGCGGTCGCCTGATGGAGCTGCTGGCCAAGCACTCCCTGACCGAGGCTGATGCCGACCAGGCCTTCATCTGCGGCATGTTCTCCATGCTCGACCACATGCTGGGCATGCCTTTGCCGGCCGCGCTGGCCCTGATTCCGGTCTCTGAGCCCGTTGCCGCAGCCGTGCTACACCACGAGGGCATTCTGGGTGAGCTGCTGATACTCACCAAAGCCTGCGAAAGCCATGACCAGGACCAGTTTGACCGCAGCGCCAGCAGCCTGGAGCTGGAGCCCCAGCACATCAACAGCGCTCACCTGCAGGCGCTGAGCTGGACCGAATGCCTCACTCACTGAATCCGTGCAATCGAACTTGCACACCCTAGCCCTAGCACTCACCACCATGGATACCCCTGACAGCACAAACGCCTTGCCAACTACAGCCCCTGCCGCAGAGAAGGACGATGCCAGCATCGCCAGCATTGCGCGCCAGGCCATCGTGGATGACAAGCGCGATGTGTACGGCTACGAACTGTTTGACCGCTCGGTGGCGCACAACGCCCACACGGCGGCATCCGATGCGGCTTTGCTGTTCAATGCCCTGTCCTACGCCGGTGCCGAAGCCCTGGTTGGCAAGAAGACGGTCTTCATCAACTGCACGCATGACAGCCTCAGCGGCGGCCACCTGGAGCTGATCCACCCCGACCGGGTGGTGCTGGAAGTCCCGGCCCTGCCCGCCGATGCCACGCCCCAGAACATCGAGGCCTGCGTTCCCACTTTTGAGGCCCTGCGTCAGCGCGGCTTTCGCCTGGCGTTCGACCAGAACCTGCTGCGTCGCAACTACGCCTCGTGGCTGCCCATGGCCTCCTTCATCAAGCTGGACATGCAGAGCTTTGCGATCGAGCATGCCGAGAAGCTGGTGAAGTTTGCCCAGACCTATACGCGCTCACAGATCGTGGCCGAGAAGGTCGAGACGGCCGAGCAGTTCGAACACATGCTGAGCCTGGGCGTCAAGCTGTTCCAGGGCTACTGGTTCGCCCAGCCCCAGCTGGTGCAGGCGCGCACCATTCGCCCTACGCAAACCACCATCATCCAGCTCATCAATCTGGTGCGCCAGCAGGCCAGCACCGAAGAGATCGAGGAACTGCTCAAGAAGGACCCCACGCTGTCCTTCAACCTGCTGCGCTTCATCAACAGCTCGGGCTTTGGCCTGAGCTGCGAGATCACCTCGTTTCGCCATGCGGTGATGATTCTGGGCCTCAAGAAGCTGTTCCGCTGGGCCGCCCTGCTGCTGACGACCTCGCGCTCCGGCGGCACGCCGCCGGCCGTGGGCCAGACCGCCGTGGTGCGCGGACGCCTGATGGAGCTGCTGACGGCCGAGATGCTGCCACCCGAGGAAAGCGACCACGCTTTTGTGGTGGGCGTGTTCTCGCTGCTCGACGTGATGCTGGGCCAGCCCATGACCAAGGCGCTGGAAGCCGTGGCCCTGCCTCAATCCGTGGTGGATGCCCTGGTGCATAACAAGGGCGTATTCGCCCCCTTCCTGGAGCTGACGCGCGCCTGCGAGTCTGGCGACGAAGCGGCTTTTGCCAATGCGGCCAATGCACTGCAACTGTCCAACCACCAGGTCAACTGGGCGCACCTGCAGGCCCTGAGCTGGGCCGACAATCTGATCAGCGAATCAGCCTGAACGACCTGTGCCAAAGCCAAACACTATCAATTAGTGAGCTGCTTGCGCACAAAGACAAAGGGCTTGCGGTATTAATGACCGCAAGCCCTTTGTCTTTCAAGCGCCAGGCGCTATGGTTTTATTGCTTAGTTGGTCTGAATCTTGGCAGCCTTGATGATCTGGGCATTGGCCTTGGACTCCGCCTCGATCTGTTTGGCAAAGTCTGCCGCCTTGCCACCGGTAGGCACGTTGTCGGTGGCTTCCAGTCGCTGACGCATCTCGGGCAGCGCCAGGGCCTTGTTGACCTCGGCATTCAGACGGGCCAGCACAGGAGCAGGCACGCCCGCAGGGGCAAAGATGCCGAACACCGACGTGGTGTTGGCATTCTTGTAGCCCAGCTCAGCCAGTGTCGGCACCTGGGGCAGCGAGTCCAGACGCGCAGGAGCGCCCACCGCCAGTGCATGGAACTTGCCTGCCTTGATGTGCTGCATCACGGCAGGGCCGGCATTGGTGGAGAGCACCTCGAACTGCGCACTCAGGCCGTCGTTGAGCTGCTGGCCGCCGCCCTTGTAAGGCACATGAGTAATCTGGGTCTTGGACTGATCGGCAATCTGCTCCAGCATGATGTGGCCCAGAGAAGCCAGACCCGCCGTGGCCCAGCGCACATCGCCAGGATGTGCCTTGGCCTGGGTCAGCATCTCGGGAAAGCTCTTGGCGGCCAGACGGGTCGTTCCCAGCAGTAGCACAGGCGAATACATGACGCTGACCACGGGAGTGATGTCCCTGTGCGGATCGAACAGTGGCTTGCCCAGGTGGGGGCTCAGCGTCAGCGGGCTGATGGAAGAAAAGCCCAAGGTATAACCATCGGGATTGGCCTTGGCGACCTGATCAAGGCCGATGGCACCGCCTGCTCCTGCCTTGTTCTCGATCACCACCGACTGACCCAGCGCAGCCGTCAGCTTTTCCCCCAGAGCGCGGGCCACCACATCGCTCACACCCCCGGCAGGGTAGGACACCACCAGACGAATGGGGCGGCTAGGCCAGGCGGAATCGGCCTTGTCGGCGGCCTGAGCATTCAAAGACAGAGCGGCAGGCAGCACGGCGACCAGAGCACAGGTCAGCACGCTGCGGCGAAAAAAGTTAGTCATCACTCGAAATCCAAACATCAAGACCTGCATTTTTGACCAAACAGAATGCCCTATTGGACTTCAGCGTCGTTTCGACGATTGAGCGCAACAAAAACAGCACTCTGAAAAGGATACTTATCAAATAGACCAAAGATTTACCGCATTCCAGCCTCAGCCAGCCTGGGCTGCATGGCGGCACATCTTGCCCGGCCAGCAGCTAGACTGGTGCCATCACCACAGAGAAAGCCCCCCATGGCAGATCAAAAAACTGTTTCGCGTCGCACCCTGTTGATGCAAAGCGGTGCCGCTGGCGCCGCACTGGGCGCCATGGCACTGCCCGGTACGGCTGCAGCCACCCGCAAGGCGTCCCGCCCTTGCGTGCTCGACGGCCTGCAGCCCGTGATGCTGACCATCAGCGGCCCTGGAGTACAGGCCAACCGAGGCAAGCCACAGGCTGTGGCCGACCGCATGCTGCAAATGCACGGCTACCAGTTCGAAAGCGCATGGTCCTGCGGCATGGATGCCCTCAACAGCCTCGAGCAGCACTCCGTCAAGACACAGCTGGAATACGACGAAGCCGAACACAGCCTGCAAGGGCCGCTGCTCGAACATGTCCTGCAGGCTTGCGGCATCGACATGGGGCAGGCCATGGCACAAGGCCTGCAGTTGACGCTGCAAGGCATTGATGGCTACCGCACACAGATGCCACTGGCTCAGGCCGTGCGCTGGCGCATGCTGATTGCCACACAGCTTGACGGCGTTCCGCTGGCTGTGGGCGGCGTAGGCCCGCTATGGGCTATTTTTGCCCCCCAGCACATTGAAGAGTTGCGAAATCTCCCCCTCAAGCAGCGCTACCCTGCTGCAGTCTGGGGGCTGTACTACCTGCAGCTTGCCGCCCCTGCAGCCTGATCACCCTCGCGGATGATGCTCTGCGTGCAGCGCCTTGAGGCGCTCACGCGCCACATGGGTGTAGATGGTGGTGGTGGAAATGTCGGCGTGGCCCAGCAGCATCTGCACCACGCGCAGATCGGCGCCGTGGTTGAGCAAATGCGTGGCGAACGCATGGCGCAGCGTGTGCGGTGACAGGGGTGAGGTAATGCCCGCCAGTTGCGCACATTTTTTGACGATGATCCAGAACATCACCCGGCTCATGCCTGCGCCGCGCTGGGTGACGAAGACGGCCTCGCTCTGCTGCCCGCACAAAATGGCGCTGCGCGCCTGCGCCAGATAACGCTCCAGCCAGTGCTGCGCTTCCTGGCCAAAGGGCACCAGCCGCTCTTTGCGGCCCTTGCCGGTGACGCGCAGCACGCCCGCACGCAGGTCCAGCTCGTGCATGCGCACGCCCACCAGCTCGCTCACGCGCAGGCCGCTGGCATACATCAGCTCCAGCATGGCGCGGTCGCGCAGGCCCAGCGGGGTATCGACATCCGGCGCGTTCAGCAACGCCTCCACCTGCTGCTGCGTCAGCACCTTGGGCATGCGCGGTGCCTGCTTGGCGGCCAGCATGCGCACCGTGGGGTCGGCCGCTACGCGCTTTTCGCGCAGCGCCCAGTGAAAGTAGCGGCGCAGCACCGTGAGGCGCCGGTTGGATGAAGTGGCCTTGGTATCGTCCACCCGGGCGCTGAAATAGTCCTGCAGATCAGATTCCTGCGCTGCATCCAGCGCCTTGGCAGGCTCCAGCTTTGCCAGCCAGCGCGAAGCTGCCGTCAGGTCACGCCGGTAAGCCGCCAGAGTGTTGCGCGAGAGGCCGTCTTCCAGCAGCAGAGCATCTATGAATAAATCCATGGCGTCCTGGCTGGCGAGCAAGGGCTGGGGCCAATCCTCGGGAATCTGCGGCTTGCGTGTTTTTTTCGGGGCTTCTGACATGGGCACTAGCGTACACGCTGGCGCTGCTACCATGGCCCGCCATGCTTTCTACTCTTGCCATCGCCAACTACCGCAGCCTGCGCCGCCTGGTCATGCCGCTGGGCCGATTGACCGTAGTCACCGGCCCCAATGGCAGCGGCAAAAGCAGCGTCTACAAATCGCTGCGCCTGCTGGGCGATATTGCCTATGGCGGCGCCGTGCAGTCGCTGGTGCGCGAGGGTGGCCTGCCCTCCACGCTCTGGGCCGGACCCGAAGAAATCACTGCCGCCATGCGCCGGGGCGACTATCCCGTGCAAGGCACGGTACGCAAAAAGACCGAGCGGCTGGAGCTGGGCTTTGCCAGCCAGGGCTGGGATGGTTTGAGTTACGCGATTGCCCTGGGCCGCCCAGCGCCCAGCAGCGTGCCCGCACCTTTCGCACAAGACCCCGAAATCAAGGCCGAAGCCGTGTGGGCAGGTGCCGTGCGCCGCCCCGCCAGTCTGCTGGTAGAGCGCAAAGGCCCTGCGCTGAAGCTGCGCAGCGACGGCGGTGGCCGCGCCAGCTGGCAGACGCTGGAGCGCCCTGTGGCCCGCTGGGCTAGCATGATGACCGAGCTGGTGGACCCGCGTGGTGCGCCCGAGATCATTACGCTGCGCGAGGAAATCCGCGCTTGGCGCTTTTACGATCATTTCCGCACCGATGCCGATGCCCCGGCGCGCCAGCCGCAGCTGGGCTGCTATACGCCCGTGCTCAGCGGCGATGGCCACGATATGGCGGCTGCGTTGCTGACCATTGGGCAAATTGGCGATAACGAAGCGCTGCAGCAAGCCGTGGGCGATGCGTTTTCGGGCGCCAGCCTTAGCATTGCGGGCGAGGGCAATCGCCTCATCGTGCAAATGCACCAGCCCGGTCTGCTGCGCCCCTTGAGCGCTGCCGAACTGTCGGATGGCACGCTGCGCTATCTGCTGCTGATAGCCGCCCTGCTCAGCCCGCGCCCGCCACAGCTGCTGGTGCTGAACGAGCCTGAAACCAGCTTGCACCCCGATCTGCTGCCAGCGCTGGGCCGCCTCATTACCCAGGCCGCGCGCCAGACCCAGCTGATTGTGGTGACCCACGCCAACCGCTTGCTCAATGCACTGGAAGATGCGCAGTTCGATCACAGCGCACCAGAAAACGTGGATGAAGAAGATGACGCAGCTCTGCCCCACTGGCAGCCCATTCATCTGGAAAAAGAGCTGGGCGAGACCCGCATCGCCAACCTGAGCGAGCGTGAGTTGCCGCGCTGGGAATGGCTTGAAGCCTGAAAGAAAACAAGCCCAAAGCGCCTTCTCAGGCGCTTTGGGCTTGCGGATAGCGCTTCTAATTCAGAAGCTCATTGTGTGTGGTGTGGTGTGGTGTGGTGTGGAGCTTAGTCTAGTGTCAGCTTCTGCTTGGCCACTACCTGCTTGTAGGTTTCGTACTCGTCCTTGAGTTCCTTGGCGAACTCAGCCGTCGAGTTACCGACCACCAGCGAGCCGGTGTCTTCAATGCGCTTCTTCACCGCGGGGTCCTGCAGCACCTTCTTCACAGCGGCATTGATCTTGTCGACCACGGCCTTGTCCATGCCCTTGGGGCCCAGAATGCCGTAAGAAGCCATGCGGTTGACCTGCTCCATGCCCACTTCCTTGAAGGTAGGCACATCGGGCAGCACGGCCAGACGCTGGGGCGCAGCCACGGCCACGGCCTTGAGGCGGCCATCCTTGATGAAGGGCAGAGCCGAGGGCAGGTTGTCCAGGATCATGGGAATCTGGCCGGCAACCGCGTCATTCAGCGCCGGGCCTGCGCCGCGGTAGGGCACGTGGGTCATGTCAATGCCCGTCAGCGACTTGTACAGCTCCATCAGCATGTGCTGAATGCCGCCCGTACCGGACGAGCCGTAGGAGTACTTGCCGGGATGCGCCTTGAGCTCAGCCTCGAACGCCTTGTAGTTGGCTGCACCGGGGAACTTTGGGTTCACGGCGATCACATTGGGCGTGGCCGCAATATTGATGATGGGCGTGAAATCGGTCAGCGGGTTGTAGGGTGTCTTGGGATTGATGGCCGGGTTGGTGGCCATGGTCGACAGCGTGGAGATGCCCAGGCTGTAGCCATCAGGCTTTTGGCGCGAAGTTTCCAGTGCGCCAATCACGCCACCACCACCACCCTTGTTGTCGACGATGACGGGCTGGCCCAGTTCCTTGCCCAGCGGGTCGGCAATCACGCGCGCAATGATGTCGGTCGTGCCGCCTGCCGCAAAGGGCACCAGCAGCTTGATGGGCTTGGTGGGGTAGTTGGCTTGAGCCATCACTGCACCGGAAAAGCCTGCAGTGGCCAGAGCCAGGGTCAGGCCCATATACATACGACGCTTCATGAAGGGATCTCCTTATGAGTTCTGAAATTGAGCGCTGATAGTAAGTGCCGCGAAAAACACTACACATTCTTGTTAGCCCTGATTTCTAAGTGATTACCCTAGGCTTTCGCAAGTTTGTTGAACCGCGTCAATGTTCAGACTGAATCGGCGACCTGTCGACAGTAAGCGCTAATCCGCAAAAAATCGATGACAGCTTTCCTTCAGCAATCATCACTACGCCCCTATGCTTGCAGTCCGTGAACTATCTCGAACTGCTTTTCCCTGATTTCGCGCTCATCGTGCTCGGTTATGTGCTGTGCCGCTTCACGCCCATCAACCGCAGCATCTGGCAACCGGTGGAGCAACTGGTGTACTACCTGCTGTTTCCGGTGCTGCTGTTTCACTCCATCACGCGCAACCCGATTCAGTGGGGCGAGGCCAGTCAGTTGCTGGTCGCCGGGGTGCTGGGTGGGCTGCTGGGCATTGTGCTGACCTACAGCCTGCCGCACCTGCCCTGGCTGGGCAAACGCATAGACACACGCAGCTACGCAGGCGCGGCGCAGGTGGCGTTTCGCTTCAACTCCTTCATCGCGCTGGCGCTGGTCTCACGCCTGGCGGGGCCCGATGGGCTGCTCTATGTCTCGGTGCTGATTGGCGTGTCCGTGCCGCTGTTCAATGTAGCTGCCGTCTGGCCTATGTCACGCGGCAGCGGCCAGCCGTTTGTGGGGCAGTTGCTGCGCAACCCGCTCATCATCGCCACCATCAGTGCCCTGCTGTTCAATGCAGCGGGGCTAAAGATTCCCACTTTGATCGAAACGCCTGTAGCCCGACTGGGCGCGGCCTCCATCGCGCTGGGGCTGATGGCTGCCGGTGCGGGCCTCAAGCTCGGCGCGCTGGCCAGCAACAAGCTGCTGGCGGGCGAGCTGCTGCTGATCCGCCATGCCATTCAGCCGCTGATTGCCTTTGCCATGGTGCGCATCTTCAATCTCAACCAGCCGCAGGCGATTGCGCTGATGGCGTTTTCCAGCCTACCCACGGCCTCGTCCTGCTATGTGCTGGCCGTGCGCATGGGTTATGAGGGATCGCTGGTGGCCAGCCTGATTTCGCTGTCCACCATGCTGGGTGTGCTCAGCCTGCCGTTTGGACTGTGGCTGATTGGGATCTAAAAAATATTAGAAATTGATAGCTGCCAGCGCTTACCAGATAAGCGCTAGAGGCCGATTTTGCTCAAAATTAGCCGCGCTGCGCCAGCGCCCATGCCACATGCTCGGCCACTACCGGGTCGGGATGATCGGCACGGCTTTGCAGCGCAGCCTTTAGCTCCGGCTGACCGGTTTCGCGCCAGGCATTGCCCAGGGCCACGGCCACATTGCGCAGCCAGCGCGCATGGCCTATGCGGCGAATCGGGCTGCCTTCGGTCACGCGCAAAAACGTGGCCTCGTCCCAGGCAAAGAAATGCACCAGCTGCGTTCCCGCCAGTCCGGCGCGGGCATCAAAGTCCGGCAAGGTGCTGGGCTGGGCAAACTTGTTCCAGGGGCAAGCCAGTTGGCAGTCATCGCAGCCATAGATGCGGTTGGCCAGCAGCGGGCGCATGTCTTCGGGAATGCTGCCTGCATGCTCGATGGTCAGGTAAGAGACACAGCGCCGTGCATCCACCCGGTGCGGCGCAATGATGGCGCCCGTGGGGCAGGCATCCATGCAGGACGAGCAGCTGCCGCAATGCGCGGTGACGGGCTCGGTAGCCTCCAGCGCAAAGTCCACATAGATTTCGCCCAGAAAGAACATGGAGCCCGCATCCCGATTGAGCACCAGCGTGTGCTTGCCGCGCCAGCCCTGGCCGCTGCGGCTGGCCAGCTCGGCCTCCAGCACCGGAGCAGAGTCGGTGAATGCACGGTGGCCGAACGGGCCGATCTCCTGCGCAATGCGCTCGGCCAGCTTCTGCAGACGGTTGCGCAGCACCTTGTGATAGTCCCGCCCCCGCGCATAGACGGAGACAATGCCTTCATCGGGCCGCTTGAGACGATCCCATTCCACGGCCTGCCAGCCCTTGGGCGTATCTCGCGGCAGATAATCCATGCGTGCGGTGATCACGCTCACGGTTCCGGGAACTAATTCGGCAGGACGGGCTCGTTTCAAACCATGGGCCTGCATGTAATGCATCTCGCCATGAAACCCCTGCTCCAACCATTGCAGCAAACCGGATTCTGCCGAGGACAAATCCACGCCCGCCACGCCGATTTGGGAAAATCCCAGCTCGCGAGCCCAGGCTTGCATCAAAGGAATCAATTGACTGCTGCTCAACATACACCCCGAATTGTAGGAAGCGAGCCCATGCAAGCGCTGGCGCAGCGCCAGATAGTCTGGCGCGATGAACAAGATACCGAGCACTTTGCCCGGCAACTGGCAGCCCTGCCCCAGCTGCGCAACGCGTACGTCACCCTGCATGGCGACTTGGGCGCAGGCAAGACCACCCTGGTGCGCCATTGGCTGCGCGCTTTAGGTGTTCAAGGCCGTATCAAAAGCCCCACCTATGCCGTGGTGGAGCCGCACGAGGCCGGCGATCTGTCCATCTGGCACTTTGACTTCTACCGCTTTGACGATCCGCGCGAGTGGGAAGATGCGGGTTTTCGGGACATTTTTGCAAGCAGCGGACTCAAGCTGGCAGAATGGCCCGAGAAGGCCGCAGCGGTTACACCTGTTGCGGATATAGCTATCCATATTGAAGCAGTTGACGATGTGCAGCGGCAGGTGACGCTCAAGGCAGCCACCCCCGCTGGCTGCACGGTGCTTGAAGCATTGACGGCATGAGCAAAACAACTTCCAACACAGTTTCTCCAGGGCTGTCACGTCGCAACCTGCTGCAGGCAGGCGGCGTGGTTCTGCTGCTGGGCCGCCAGCATATTGCGCAGGGTGCCACCATCGTGGCCGTACGCGTCTGGCCCGCCCCCGACTATTCACGCGTCACGCTGGAATCCGATATTCCGCTGACGGCCAAGCCCGTGTTTGTTCCCAGTCCTCCGCGTCTGGCCGTGGACGTCGAAGGCCTGGACCTGAATCCGGCCCTCAAGGAGCTGGTCGCCAAGGTCCGCGCAGACGATCCCAATATCGCTAGCATCCGCGTGGGGCAGTTCGCCCCCGGCGTGGTTCGCCTGGTGATCGACCTCAAGCAGGAAGCTCGCCCCCAGGTCTTCACTCTGGCCCCGATTGCCCCCTACAAGCACCGCCTGGTGCTGGACTTGTACCCGGCCAAGGCCGTGGATCCGCTGGAAGCCCTGATCAGCGACCGCCTGCGCGATGCCCGCAGCACGGGAGCTGGGGCAGCTCCGTTGCCTCCTCCTGTAAGCACACCAGCGCCAGCTGTCATTGCCGCCGCGCCCGATGCAGACCCTCTTGGCGACTTGATTGCCCAGCACCACCAGCGCCCACCGGCACCAGCACCTACGCCAGCGCCGGCAGTGATTGCACAGGCTCCTGCTCCCGTGCCTGCACCACCGCCCCCTCCCCCGGCTCCTGCACCCGCACCAAGGCCAGCACCTGCGCCGGCACCCAATATCGCGACCTCACGCAGCACCGACCGCATCATCATCGTGGCCCTGGATCCCGGCCATGGCGGCGAAGACCCCGGTGCCATTGGCCCCAGCGGCCTGCGCGAGAAGGATGTAGTGCTCAAAGTCGCCCATCTGCTGCGCGAGCGCATCAACAACTCGCGCATCGGTGGCAGCCCCATGCGAGCGTTCATGACGCGCGATGCCGACTTTTTCGTTCCCCTGGCCACGCGCGTAGAAAAAGCCCGCCGCGTGCAAGCCGATTTGTTCATCAGCATTCACGCCGATGCCTTCACCACGCCCGCCGCACGCGGTGCCAGCGTGTTTGCACTCAGTGAACGCGGCGCCTCCAGTACGGCCGCGCGCTGGCTGGCCAACAAGGAAAACCAGGCCGACATGGTTGGTGGGCTGAATGTGGGCGGACTCAAAGATCAACATGTGCAGCGCATGCTGCTGGACATGAGCACCACCGCACAGATCAAGGACAGCCTCAAGCTCGGCACCTCGCTGCTGGGCGAGATCGGCTCCATGGCCAAGCTGCACAAGGCCCGTGTGGAGCAAGCCGGTTTTGCCGTGCTCAAAGCCCCCGATATCCCCAGCGTGCTGGTGGAAACCGCCTTCATCAGCAACCCTCAGGAAGAGGCGAAGCTGGCATCCGCCGCTTACCGGGAGCAACTGGCTGATGCTTTAATGACGGGCATTCGCAAGTACTTCGCCCACAATCCGCCACTGGCACGCAGCCGCTCGGTCTAGTGCTGCGGCACTGAAGCGCTCACGGCCAGGCTGGCCGTAGGACATCGGCAGGACATCAATCTTGCTGCTTTCTGCAAGGTGTCAGACACCGCCAAGCCTGCACGACACAGGCTTGGCCCTATCTCCTACCTTTGCGCAGCAGCGGCGCAGGCAATATCACACCATGTTCTTTGCCTGCTGCCTCACGGCAGCGAATCAGGAGAGACCCATGAAACTGCGAACCCTTGTTATCAGCGCTTCGGCAGCCTTCACACTTGCCATGGCAGGCTGCTCTACTTCTCCCACCAACGCTCAGGTCGGCACCGGTGTCGGCGCTGTCGCCGGTGGTGTTGTCGGCAATGCGGTACTCGGCGGCACGCTGGGCACCGTAGGCGGTGCGGCCGCAGGTGCTTTGATCGGTAACGAAGTGGGCAAACGCCAGTAGGCTTTTCCACTCAATGCGGGCCACAAGTGCCCAGCAAAAAGCCCCGGCATGCCGGGGCTTTTTCATGCCTCAAACAAGGCTGTAGCGCTTACTGAGAGCGCCTGATGCACTATGCATTTGCAAATCATACCGCCTTGGCTTTCTCGGCCTTTCCGGCACGCCAGGCACCAAAGATGGCGATCAGGCCCGGCACCAGAATCAGGCCCCAGATGATCTTCTCCAGATTGTTCTTGACCCACTCCATATTGCCGAAGAAGTAACCCGCTGCGCTGATCCCCACAACCCAGAGCACGGCCCCCACCACATTGAACATGGTGAACTTGGCACGATTCATATGCGCCACACCGGCCACAAAGGGAGCAAAGGTGCGGATGAAGGGCATGAAGCGCGCCAGGATGATGGTCACGCCGCCGTAGCGCTCGTAAAAGCTGTGGGCCTGATCAAATGCCTTGCGGTTGAACCAGCGTGAGTCCTCCCACTGGAACACCTTGGGCCCCAGATAGCGACCAATCGTGTAATTGCTCTGGTCACCCAGAATCGCCGCCGCGAGCAGCACGACTACGGCCAGCGGGTAGCTCATATAGCCGGCTCCGCACAGTGCGCCGACGATGAACATCAGCGAGTCACCGGGCAGGAAGGGCATGACGACCACACCGGTTTCCACAAACACGATGATGAACAAAAGGGCATACACCCAGGGCCCGTAGGCCACGACAAAGGCTTCCAGATGCTTGTCGATATGCAGGATGAAGTCGATCAGAAACTGAATGATTTCCAAAACACAGTCCTCAAAAATAGGATTGACATACCAGCGTATGCCGGCCAGTAATGTACTGCGCTGCGCAAAGCCCACAGAGGCTCCATTCCTTGCTGCGCTGCCATGTTTTTGGGAGCAAACTCACAGCTGCTTGCAGGCAGCAACAACCACAGCCAGCTTTGCGCTGTTTGTTACAAGTTTTGATAAAACTAAACGTCAACAATACGTCAGCTTGCCATTTCTGCTGGCACAGTAGAGCCATGTCACCGCAAGCCGTGCATTGCAGTCATGACATTGGCCTCGGCCCACACCATCCAGCGTCTGTTCCTTCTGTCCAGAAGAGTATCTGCAAGGACGTGATCGCTTCCCATAACTAGCACGACGAGAGGAATACCAATATGCAAAAGAACACGATTCGCTATGGCAAGGCTTTGACGCTGGCTGCTGCCTTGGTCGGCGCACTGGCTCTGGGCGGCTGCGCTCACGGCCCCAGCCGTCAGCAAGTTGGCATTGGCGCGGGTGCCGTAGCCGGCGGCGCAGTGGGCAACGTGCTGTTCGGCGGCCCGGTGGGCACCATCGGCGGCGCAGCTGCCGGTGCGCTGATCGGCAACGAAATGACCCGAGGTGGTCGCGGCCACGGTCATCGTCACCGCCACTAAAAACTCCATTACTGCGCGAGCAGCATGAGTTCAAAAGCTGCCTGAGTCATATCAGGCAGCTTTTTGCTTTAGGGCCTGCAAAAACGCACTTTTCAGCCAGCTTGCGCTGCCGCCTAGAATGCTTTCCGTGAACGCATCCAGCCCCGAACTCTCCCCCGCCCCCTCCGAAACCAATGCCCAGACTGACGCCTCTGCGCGCCGGCCGATTCGCGACCTGCCCGATGAGCTGATCAGCCAGATCGCTGCAGGCGAGGTGGTGGAGCGCCCTGCATCGGTGGTGCGCGAGCTGGTGGACAACGCCCTGGACTCTGGTGCGCGCCAGATCAATGTGCGCCTGCTGGCCGGTGGTGTGCGCCTGATTGCGGTGGAAGATGACGGCTGCGGCATTCCCCAGGCCGAGCTACCCGTGGCCCTGCGCCGCCATGCCACCAGCAAGATCACCGATCTGCACGACCTGGAAACCGTGGCCACCATGGGTTTTCGCGGTGAGGCGCTGGCTGCCATTGCATCCGTTTCGGAAACTTCTATTTTTTCGCGGCCTGCAGGGCAGGAGTCCGCCTTCTTGCTCGATGCCCGCAGCGGCGAGCTGCGCCCCGCAGCACGCAACCAGGGAACCACCGTCGAGGTCAAGGAGCTGTTTTTCTCCACCCCGGCGCGCCGCAAGTTCTTGAAGACCGATGCCACCGAGCTGGCCCACTGCATCGAGTCTGTGCGCCGCCATGCACTGGCGCGTCCCGATGTGGGCTTTGCCATCTGGCACGAAGGCAAACTGGTCGAGCAATGGCGAGCGGCCAGCGGTGCCCCCAATGAAGCCATCTCCAGCCGCCTGGCCGATGTGCTCAGCGACAAGTTTGTCGCCAACTCGGTCGTCGTCGATCACTGGTCCGGCCCTGTTCATGTCACAGGCCGCGCCGGTATCCCCGACGCAGCCCGTTCGCGCCCCGACCAGCAGTTCTGCTACGTCAACGGCCGCTTTGTGCGCGACAAGGTGCTGACCCACGCCGCACGCTCCGCCTATGAAGATGTGCTGCACGGCAATAAGCAGCCCGTCTACGCCCTCTATATCGAGATCGACCCTGCGCGCGTGGACGTGAACGTGCACCCGACCAAGATCGAGGTGCGTTTTCGCGACAGCCGCGAAGTGCACCAGGCCGTGCGCCATGCGATTGAAAATGCACTGGCCACTCCACGCGCAGCAGCGGTCGTTGAAGCGGCCGCCCAGCAAGCGGCGCAAGATGCAGCGCGCCAGCCCGAGCTCGGCGACAGCAGCACCCACGCAACACCGGCTCATGCTGCGCCCCAGCCCGCCGCCTGGCCTCAAACTCGCATGAGCTTTGCCGAGCCTGTCGTGGGCAACCCTGTACGCGATCTGGCAAAGCTCTGGGAACCCATGCGCAGCGGCACACCTGAGCAGCCCCCTCAAGCGGCGAAGGCGGCCTTGCAAGGGCCTGCTCCAGCAGCCGCAACGCCAGCTCCCATCGAGTCCGCATCCACGGCGTTCACCGATACCGATACGGGTGCCAGCACGATTACCAACACCACGGCCATGCCCAGCCCCGTGCCTCAGCCCGAGGGCGAAGGAATCAAGCTGCGCCCCTCCGGCCAGTCCAGCTACTTTCAAAGAAATACGCCTGCAGCGCAGGTGCAGGAAGCGCGAGCAGCTACAGAAGTTGTAGTAAAGACTGCGACAGCCGCACCAACTCCGCCACCCGCACCCGCTCAAGCGCCTGCCGTTGCCGCCGCTGACAACGCCCCGGTCTGGCCGCTGGGCCGCGCCGTGGCTCAACTGCATGGCGTCTATATCCTGGCCGAGAACAGCCAGGGCATGGTCATCGTGGACATGCATGCCGCCCATGAACGCATCGTCTACGAACAGCTCAAAAACGCCGTCAATGGGGATGAGCAGATTCCCAGCCAGCCGCTGCTGATTCCCGCCACCTTTGCCGCCACGCCCGAGGAAGTGGCAACGGCCGAAGCCCATGCCGACACCCTATTGACGCTGGGCATGGAGGTCTCGCCCTTCTCGCCCAAGACCCTGGCCGTGCGCGCCGTGCCGGCCACGCTGGCGCAAGGCGATGCGGTGGAGCTGGCGCGCAGCGTGCTGGCCGAGCTGGCCCAGCACGACGCCAGCACCGTGGTGCAGCGCGCACGCAATGAAATCCTGGCCACCATGGCCTGCCACGGTGCGGTGCGCGCCAACCGCAAGCTCACGCTGGACGAGATGAATGCACTGCTGCGCCAAATGGAGACCACCGAGCGCTCCGACCAGTGCAACCATGGCCGCCCCACCTGGCGACAGCTCAGCATGAAGGAGCTGGACGCGCTGTTCCTGCGCGGCCGCTGATACGGTCGCTATCAAATTAAAAGCTGCATGCGCCTGGCAATCAATGAATTCAGATACTTTTCGATCTGACTTCATTGAGGAGCAAGGGCTTGCAGCTCCTGAATATTCATTGATGTCTGCGCAAACGACAGCAAGCTGAGCTGTTCTCACCCTCAGCTCGGCTCCACAGTTTGTTCGCTGGCGACAACGGATCAGCGGACTATCTGCCTTGCCAATGGCTGCTCAAAAGCATTGATCCGGCCCTGATGGAGCCTTTCACAAGCGCTCCTCGCATCGCTATTCAATCCGTGTGACTTCGCGTATCGCGATGGCAATGAGACATGGCCATCCGGTGCCTGCACAGGCTTTGTGGATTTGGCAAGGTTCAGCACTTGCACCGATGGCTCCAGCCGTTTTGCCTTTCAGGCAAGGAACAATCTGCCTTGCGCTCGCCTGCTTTCATGCCGCTGAGAAATCAGAAAAAGTACGGCTTCACTGCCTCAATTTTGGGCATGCATACACCAAATCTGGATCCTCATGCACCAAACATATGCATGAAGGCATAACTTTTTGGCATAATCTTTCCATCGCGAGTTTCAGCGCATTCCCCGTCTTAGTCAGAAAGCTCTCTATGAAGTACGAGTCCGTAGGCCAGTTCCTGGAAGAAGTGGCACAACGCAACCCCGGCCAGCCCGAATTCCTGCAAGCCGTCACCGAAGTGATGGAAAGCCTGTGGCCCTTCATCGAGAGCAACCCCAAGTACGCCGAGCACGCTCTGCTGGAGCGCCTGGTCGAGCCCGAGCGCATCATCCAGTTCCGCGTGAGCTGGACGGACGACAAGGGCCAGGTGCAAGTGAACCGCGGCTTCCGCATTCAGCACAGCATGGCCATCGGTCCTTTCAAGGGCGGCCTGCGCTTTCACCCCTCGGTCAACCAGTCCGTGCTGAAGTTCCTGGCTTTCGAGCAGACCTTCAAGAACGCACTGACCACACTGCCCATGGGCGGCGGCAAGGGCGGCTCCGACTTTGACCCCAAGGGCAAGAGCCCTTCCGAAGTCATGCGCTTTTGCCAGGCTTTCGTGACCGAACTGTTCCGTCACGTCGGCCCCGACACCGATGTGCCCGCTGGTGACATCGGCGTGGGCGGCCGTGAAGTGGGCTACATGGCCGGCATGTACAAGAAGCTGTCGAACACGGCCGCTTCCGTGTTCACCGGCAAGGGCCTGGCCTTTGGCGGCTCGCTGATTCGCCCCGAAGCCACCGGCTACGGCACCGTGTACTTTGCCCGCGAAATGCTGGCCACCCGCGGCCAGTCCTTTGAAGGCAAGACCGTGTCCGTGTCCGGTTCGGGCAACGTGGCGCAGTACGCTGTCGAGAAGGCCATGCAGCTGGGCGCCAAGGTCGTGAGCGTGTCTGACTCCTCGGGCACAGCCTACGACGCCTCGGGCTTCACCCCTGAGAAGCTGGCCATCCTGATGGATGTGAAGAACAACAAGTACGGCCGCGTCAGCGACTACGCCAAGCTGGTGTCCGGCGTGGAATTCCTGGCCGGCAAGTGCCCCTGGTCCATCAAGGTGGACGTGGCCCTGCCTTGCGCTACGCAAAACGAGCTGACCGAAGCCGATGCCAAACAGCTCATCGCCAACGGCGTGCTGTGCGTGGCTGAAGGTGCCAACATGCCTTCTACCAACGAAGCTGCCAAGGCCTTCGAAACCGCAGGCGTGCTGTACGCCCCCGGCAAGGCCTCCAACGCCGGCGGCGTGGCCACATCCGGCCTGGAAATGTCGCAGAACGCGGCCCGTCTGTCCTGGCCTGCTGAAGAAGTGGATGCCCGTCTGCTGCAGATCATGCAGAACATTCACGCCGCCTGCGTCAAGCACGGCAAGCGCGAAGACGGCACAGTGAGCTACATCGACGGTGCCAATATCGCCGGCTTTGTGAAGGTGGCCGATGCCATGCTGGCACAAGGTGTGATCTAAGCCTTGCGGCTCTCATGACTCGCGAAAAGGCCCTTAGGGGCCTTTTTTCATGCCTGCCGCGCCTGCTAGGAGCCGCCAACAATGCCCCGTGAATCGAAGATTTGCGCTTGCGACAAAGCGAAGCAACAATGTATTAAGGCTTGTGTCAGCGCCTCCAAGCACTCTGCGATACTCAAGACGACACCCTCTTTCCGCACGTACTTCCCTTCCATCGACTGATGCGAAAACCACTGTTTTCTCTCATCACCGCTGCGTCCATGATGCTTGCCACCTCTTACGGCTGGGCTCAAGCTCTGCCTCAAGTCGAAGCTTTTTCCACCGCCGTCGAACAAGCCGATACGGCGAAGGTGCGCGCCTTTCTCCAGCAAGAGCCTCGCCTGGCCCTTGCACGCACGGCAGACGGCTGGCCTGTATTTCTGCAACAAGCCATGTTCTTCACACCCGAGATCCTGAGTCTTTTCATGGCGAACGGTGCCGACCCGAACATTCGCAACAGCGCCGGAGAGACCTTGCTGCATCACCTGGCCGAGCCTGAAGCCATCCGGCATTTGCTGGCAGCTGGCGCAGACATCGAAGCGCGCGACCACAAAGGCTGGACGCCGCTGATGAGTCATGCAACCGACGCAACCACGGGCCCGGATGCCATCTATACCTTGCTGGCAGAAGGTGCTGACCCAAGCGCCAGAGGACACAGAGGCGAAACTGCAGCCACTCTCCTTCCTAAGGGCAGGCGCTTCGATCAGATCAAAAAATCAATGCTAGAAAAAGCGAAGCAAAAACACCCATAACGGCCTGACCTGGAAGCCGCACAAGCCATTGCCTGTTCAAGATTGGCGCGCTCTGACTCCAACAGCTCTAAAACCTGTGCAGATCCAGCAGATTTACCGCCAGCATCTGCAAAAGCCACGGGCTTACCCTAGGATTCGCGACATTCCTGCATCAGCGTCTTCTGGCTGATGCATCCCACCCAACGTCCGGCAGCCACCGGGCGCTTTGCATTCTTCTTCCGACCGTGACCGCTTTGAATCGCTGGCGCATACCCCGCGCCCTGCTGCTATCTGGCAGCGTTGCTCTGACCGCACTGACTGCTTCTTCCATCGTCCAAGCCCAGCAAGCGCCCAACGGCACGCTGCAGATCTATGGCCGCCTGAACACCTCGGTGGAAAGCTCCAAGATCAAGGGCCAGTCCTCCGTCATGGGCCTGCAGAACAACGAATCCTTCTGGGGCCTGCGAGGCCAGGAAGATCTGGGCGGCGGCATGCAGGCCGGCTTTATTCTGGAGCACGGCTTTGAGCTGGATACCGGCGCACCCACCGATGCCAATTACTTCAATCGCAAGAGTGAAGTGAATCTGTCTGGCAGCTTTGGCATGCTGCGCATGGGCCGCATGATCAGCGAGGCCTACTAAGCCACAGCCGACGTGGTGAACATGCACAACTTTGACACTGGGACCTCGGCCGATGCGCTGTATGCCTGGGTCTCCAACGGTGCCAACCATGTGTCATGGAAGCTGCCTGAATACAAAGGCCTGACGGTGGAGCTGGGAAGCAGCCTGCACGAGAAGCAGGCCGAGCCCCAAAAGAACGCCTGGGATATTGCCGCCAACTACGAGCTGGGCGACGTGACTTTGGGCCTCGGCCACAACCGCTGGGGTGAGGCCGAACAAACCACGCTGCGCGCGACCTACACCACCGGCCCCTGGACACTGGCAGGCTACTACCAGCACAGCCGTGGCTGGGACCAGGCCAACTATCGAGTTGATAGCAGCTATGGCACACGCCATATGGGCCGCATGGCCATTCAATACGAAGCAGGCCCCAGCGAATACCACCTCAACGTCGGCTATGCAGGCAAGGTGGGCGGCGAAGCCGGCACCCAGGCTCTGCAGTGGACGCTGGCCTATAACTACAACTTCAGCCAACGTACCAAGCTGTACGCGCTCTACACCCGCGTCAACAACCATGAACGCGCCAGCTATCTGACGGGCGAGCAAGGCGTGGGCTTCAGCTCCATTGCCGTGGGCATGCGCCACTACTTCTAAGCCCCGGCCTGACGTTTGAATTGCCTTGAAATGTGAGCAGACAAGCCTTTATTCACGCGCTTGTCACAGCCCGGACATAGGCTTGTCCGTCTGTTTACTTTCAAGGAATCCACCATGGAACGCCGCCACTTTCTGGGTCACGGTCTGACTGCCAGCGCCATTGTTTCCGGCGCAGGCCTGCTGCCAGCCGTCTTGCGTGCCCAGACTGCACCCGCAGCCATCACTCGTGACAGCGCCCGTGCGCTGCTGTCCTCTGGCGTGCAAAGCGGTGATGTCACGGCCAACAGCGCCATCGTATGGGCCCGCGCCAGCCGCGATGCCCGCATGTGGCTGGAGTGGAGCACCACATCCAGCTTTGCCAACCCCACGCGTCTGCGTGGCCCTGACCTGCTCAGCAGCTCCGATGGAACGGGTCGCCTTGACCTGCAAGGGCTACCAGCCGGTCAGGACATCTTTTATCGCGTCGCACTGGAGGACTTCTCCAGCGCCAATACGCGCTCGCCTTTTGTACAAGGCCACCTGCGCACACCGCTGGCCTCCAATGGCCCGGCCAGCAAGCCGTTTCGCATGGTCTGGAGCGGCGACACCGCCGGTCAGGGCTTTGGTATCAACGAGGCTTTTGGCGGCATGCGCATTTATGAGCAGATGCGCAAGCTCAACCCCGATGTCTTTCTGCACAGCGGCGACACGATTTATGCCGACGGTCCCATTCCCGCCGAGGTGCCACTGCGCGATGGCTCGGTCTGGAAGAACATCGTCACCCCCGAAGTCTCGAAAGTCGCCGAGACGCTCAACGAATTCCGAGGCCGCTACCGCTACAACCTCATGGATGCCAATGTGCGGGCACTGGGCAGCGAGGTTGCGCAGATCTGGCAGTGGGATGACCACGAGGTCACCAACAATTACTCCGACAGCAAGGACCTGAGCAGCAACAAGGCCTACACCGAGAAAAACATCCAGCTGCTGGCCGCGCGTGGTCAGCGAGCGTTCATGGAATACGCCCCCATGCGCACTTATGGCGCGGCCGAGCACCAGCGCATTTACCGTGTGCTGCCACAAGGCCCGCTGGCCGATATCTTTGTGCTGGACATGCGCAGCTATCGCGGCCCCAACACCCACAATCTGCAGACCACCGAAAGTGCAGAGACCGCTTTCTTTGGCCGACCACAGCTGCAGTGGCTGATCGAAGGCCTCAAGCAAAGCAAGGCCACCTGGAAGCTGATTGCCGCCGACATGCCTTTGGGCCTGTTCGTCCCCGATGGCAAGGATGCGCAAGGCCGCCCCGTGTGGGAAGCCGTAGCCAATGGCGAGCACGGCAGCCCCAAGGGACGCGAGCTGGAGATGGCCCGCCTGCTCAAGGGCATCAAGGACGCAGGCATCAAGAACGTGGTCTGGCTCACTGCCGACGTTCACTACACCGCCGCCCACCACTACAGCCCGGAACGCGCCTAGTTTCAGGACTTTGACCCGTTCTGGGAATTTGTCTCCGGCCCCCTGAACGCCGGTGGCTTTGGCCCCAATGATGCCGACAAAACCTTTGGCCTGGAGGTGGTCTACAGCAAGGCTGCCCCGCACCAGAATTCAGCGCCCAGCGAGGGCTACCAGTTCTTCGGTCAGCTCGACATCGACCACCGCAGCAAGGCACTGACCGTGGTGCTCAAGGACCTGGACGGCAAGTCGCTCTACACCAAGACGCTGGAGCCACAATCCGCCTGATGCCGGCCTAGGGCAGCCCCCATCACAGGTGCAAGCCCGTGCACAGTAAAAGAGACAGGTTTAAAACCCCTGTCTCTTTTTTATCTGGGAGGTCTTCATGCCAGTCACGTATCGCGCCAGCTTTTCTGCACTGCTGTGTACCAGCGCGCTCATGGTCTTCAGCACAAGCGCTCTGGCGCAGGCCAGCGGTCTGTCGCGCACCATGGTGGGCAAGGCCGATGTCTCCGTGCCGGGGCGCGAAGCCGTGGTCGCCAAGGTGGAGGTCGCCCCCGGCTCGCGCGCAGGCCGCCACACCCATCCTGGTGACGAGATCAGCTACATCAGCGAGGGCGAGGTGGATTTGCTCATCGATGGCCAGCCGCCACGCACCATCAAGGCCGGTGAGTCATTTGTCGTGCCTGCCGGTGTGGTGCACGACGCCCACAACGCCAGCAACAGCACCGTCAAGCTCATTGGCGTCTACGTGGTGGAAAAAGGCAAGCCACTGGCCACGCCCGCTCCCTGAGCTGCGCACACCTTTGCTCACAAAACAACAAGGCCGCAGCGATGAACTGCGGCCTTGTTGTTGGCCATTTTTTGTACGATCTGCGGATCATGAAACATCTCATCACCGCCCTGCTGCTCGGCGCCTCCAGCACCTTGAGCCTTGCCGCACCGCCCACACCGGCAGCAACCCAGGAGATCGAGCACCTCATCGCTCACCTCAAGACTTCGGGCTGCGAGTTTCAGCGCAATGGCAGCTGGTACAGCAGCACCAAGGCTGCCGAACACCTGCGCGGCAAGTACGACTACCTGCTCAAAAAAGGCTGGGTGGTGACCGCCGAAGACTTCATCACTCGCGCAGCCACGGAAAGCAGCATGAGCCACAAGCCCTATCAGGTACGCTGCACAGGCAAGGAAGCCGAGCCCAGCGCCGGCTGGCTACAGGCCGAGCTCAAGCGCTTGCGCAGCAGCCAATAACGGCTTCAGCCCGCGCGCTTGACGGCCGCATCGCACCAGCGCTGCGCCACCTGGGGTGAAGTGCTGCACACCGCATCATGCGTCACGGTGGTCACAGCACGCTCCAGCAGCTGGATGTCGGCTTCGTGCTGACGCGCCACATGCGGATCCTCAAAGAAGATGGCGCGATGGCAGCGCTTTTCCAGCACCAGATCGGCAATCTGCGCATCGCCCCCCAGCGGGCCGCTGTTGTAACGATCGACCCAGGGCTTGTCGGCGGGCCAGCCCTTACTCCATGCCATTTCGTTGAGCTTCTGGCCCGTGGTGCCTGTGCCCACTCGGCGACGGTAGCGGCTGAGCAGATCAAAGTTGCGCTCGGCAAACTCCAGCATGCTGGGCTTCATGGCATCGTGGGCGATCAGCGCCAGCGTCTGGCTTTCGTAGTCGTGATAACGGTCTGCATTGCGGTCACGCGGCAGGCCCGCGTGGATGCGCTCCATCTCGATCCAGTCACGCGTTGAAGCCACTGTGGACAGAAACGGCTTGCCATGAATCACGCACTGACGCTTCAAGGCCAGCGCCTCGGGGAAGATGGAGGAAGGGTCCACCGGGTCCATCAGGTAGATGGCACCATCCAGCGTGCGCTCATCGCCTTCCATGCCCACTACTTCAGCCACCAGCTTCATCAAGCCGCCTTCACGGCCATAGGGGTAGCGCACCAGTCCTTTGTAGCCCTGCAGCATGCTGGCCGCCGCGATGGCGTCATACGTGCGGCCCACGGTATGAAAGCCTAGCTTGAGCTCTCGAATCCCGGCTTCGCAGGCGCGCAGCAAGGCAAACAGCGCAGCATCCTCGGTTTGGTGATGGAGTTTGTTGGCCGCAAGACCCAGACAGATCGACATAGTGAACACATCCTTCAAACAGGCTTCAAACGCACGCAAACCTTGCACCAGCAGCTATGAATTTGCGGTTTGAAGCACCCTCCAAGAATATCGCCAATTCAAGTGCTCCAAATGACGGAAAGCAGTTTGAACTGTTGCACAGCATGAAGGCTTGACGGGTCGCCGAGCCAGAACCTCGCTCACGCCCGCAAAAGCAGACACGCGCCTGGTGCGCATTCATGCACGGGTGCCATCGTCACATACTGTCCCAGCAGTGCGCAGTTGCCAGAGCTTGTTCTGCTAGTGTGAGCGACTATGTCTGTGCCGCCCGCTCTCAATTCCAATAAAAATACCGCTCCAGCCATTGATACACAAGGGCAAGCCGCTCCTGAATCTGCAGCATTCATCATCCTCACCCTGGGCCTGCTGCTGGGTTTGCAGCCGCTGGCAACCGACCTCTATCTGCCTGCCCTGCCGCAGTTGCAGTTGGGCTTTGCAGCCCATGTATCGCAGACTCAACTCACCCTGACCGGATTTTTGCTGGCCTTTGGCTGCTCACAGATTCTCTGGGGTCCGCTATCGGATCGGCTGGGCCGCCGACCTGTCTTACTCGTTGGCATCACCGGCTATGTGATCGCTGCCCTGGGGTGTGCCAGCGCCCAGAGCATGGAGGCCTTGATTGCCTGGCGCAGCCTGCAAGGTGCAGCCCTGGGCGCTGGCGTGATGTGTGCGCGTGCCGTGGTGCGCGATCTCTATGCCCCGCATCTGGGTGCACAAATAATGTCCAAGGCACTGACGGGCCTGGGCGTGCTCGCCTTTCTGGCTCCCATCAGCGGCAGTCTGCTCGTGGGCTGGCTAGGCTGGCGCTCCACCATGCTGGCCCAGGCCTTCATGGGTTGCATGGCCTGGCTGCTGGTGCTGTTGCGCTTCAAAGAGTCAATTCCCCTGCGCAACCCGCAGGCGCTGCAAGCGGGCAATCTGCTGCGTACCTGGTCGCGCATTGCGCGCAACCCCATGTTCCAGGCATACAACCTGCTGACCTGCTTCAGCTATGCAGGCCTGTTCACCAATCTGGCAGCCTCTTCTTTCACCTACATCAACGTGCTGCATATGGAGCGTACGCAGTACGGGCTGATGATGGGCGGCAACGCGCTGTGCTATATCGCCGGCACCTTTGCCTGCCGCCGCCTGCTGGGCCGTATGAGCGTGCAGCGCACCGTGGCAGTCGCGGGTGTGCTGTCGCTGACGGCAGGCTCCATCATGGGTCTGGCGGCGCGGGCCGAGGTACGCAACATCTGGGCCTATGCCCTGCCTTTTTGCCTCTACCAGATCGCCCACGGCATTCACATGCCCTGCGGGCAAAGCAATGCCATTGCCCCCTTTCCGCAGGCGGCCGGTACGGCCTCGGCCATCAATGGCTTTGTGATGATGCTCATGGCCTTTGCCATGGGCCACTGGCTGGGTCTGAAACTGGATGCCGATTCCACAGCTCCGCTGGCCTTGGGCATCTGGTTCTGGTCGGCTTGCACGGCCGTCACGGCCTGGACGCTGGTGCAGCGCTTTGGTGCCCTCAGGCACTGAAGTACAGCACTTGGGCCTGACACTGCAACCGCCCGCCCTCTGCGTTATCCTTCACAGCCTGCAAGAACCAATGGCCCCAGTCATTGGTTCTTGTGCTTTGACCTGTACGGATTTCGCCCCCATGACTGCTGCCCACGCCCTGCCCTGTATCGCCATTGCCGGCCCCACTGCCTCGGGCAAGACTGCGGCTGCGCTGGCGCTGGCCGAACGCCTGGCACAGCGCGGGCAAAAGGCCGAGATCATCAGCGTGGATTCGGCCCTGGTCTACAAGGGCATGGACATAGGCACAGCCAAGCCCACAGCGGCAGAACAGGCTACCGTTCCGCATCACCTCATCGACATCATCGACCCGCTGCAAGCCTATAGTGCGGCCGAATTCGTGCGCGATACGCAAAGACTCGTTCAGGAGATTCGTGCCCGTCAGGCCCTTCCCTTGCTGGTCGGCGGCACCATGCTGTATTTCAAGGCGCTGATGGACGGGCTGGATGAGATGCCTGCCGCCAACCCCGAAGTGCGTGCCATGCTGGATGCACAGGCTGCCGTGCGTGGCTGGCCCGCCATGCATACCTTGCTGAGCGGACTGGACCCCATCACCGCCGCCCGTTTGGCGCCCGGCGACAGCCAGCGCATTCAGCGCGCACTGGAGGTCTGGCACATCTCGGGCAAGCCTCTGTCCAGCTTTCACACTACCAAAAACAAAGCAGGTCCGGCAGAGCTGATGGGCCTTGCAGCCCTTTTTTCTTTAGAACCCACAGACAGGGCCTGGTTGCACCAGCGCATTGAACAGCGCTTTGAGCTGATGCTGGAGCAAGGCTTTCTGGACGAGGTGCGCCAGCTGCGCGCACGCGGTGATCTGCACCTGGATCTGCCCTCGATGCGCTGCGTGGGCTACCGCCAGGCCTGGGAAGTACTGGACGCTTTCGAGGCCGACCCCGGCAAGCCACTGGATATGGCGGGCCTGCGCGAGCGGGGCATGGCATCCACCCGCCAGCTGGCCAAGCGCCAGATCACCTGGCTGCGCTCCATGCCGCAGCGCCATGCCATTGCCTGCGATGCACCCGGCGCTCAGCAGCAACTGCTGGATGCCGCCATGGCCACCATTGACGCAGCGCAGCAGACCGCTGGCTAAGCTCCTTCGCAGCAGCGCCCGTCGTTAATATGAGCACATGGCTGCCATCGACTCATTCCAAGATCATCCGCTGCTGCAAGTCAGCGAGCTTGCCAAACGCTATGGCGAAGGAGAAGCACAGTCCACTGTCTTCGAACAGTTGAGCTTCACCGTTGAGGCGGGGGAGTTTGTCGCCATCGTCGGTAACTCCGGTGTGGGCAAGTCCACATTTCTGAACTGTCTGGCCGGGCTGGACAGTTGGCAGCAAGGCCAGGTGCTTCACCAGGGCACAGACCTTTCCACTTTGGATGAAGCCCAGCGCGCTATCTGGCGACGCGCACATCTGGGCTTTGTGTTTCAGGCCTTTCATGTGCTGCCGCATCTCGATGTGGCTCAGAACATCGCACTGCCGTTGATGCTGCTGGGCCGCATGAATGCCCAGGGTCAGCAGCGCATTCAGCAGGTACTGCAAGCCGTGGGGCTGGAGGGTCTGGGCCAGCGTCTGCCCCAGCAGCTCAGCGGCGGCCAGCTGCAGCGCGTGGCCATTGCCCGTGCACTGGTGCACTCACCGCCCCTGCTGCTGGCCGATGAACCCACGGGCAATCTGGACCCTTCCACCGCCCAGCAGATCATGGACTTGCTGCTGGCGCAGACGCGCGAGCAAGGCACGGCACTGGTTCTAGTCACACACTCGGCCGAGGCCGCCAAACGTGCGGACCGCGTGCTGCGGCTGACGGCCAGCGGCATGCTGGAAGAGCCTGTGCCAGTCACTCAGGCAGGGTCACGTACCTTGTAGCTCTTGCTGGCAAAAGGCACTTCCACCACGCCTCGGCGTTGATTGACCGTCAGCGTCATCGCAAAGAACAGATTGCACAGCACATTGCACATGCGGGGCAGGATCTCAGGAATTGCGCGCCCTTCCTGCTCTACACGCACCATGCAGCGAATGGCCTTCTTGGCGGCAGAGCGCGCCTGATGCAACTGCGGTACAGGGGCTGCGCCTCGCGGCAGCACAAATGCATGAAAACGCTCACCGGCCTGCTCGCGGTAATGGTCAAGGCGCTGTTTGAGCCAGTCCAGATCTGCCTCATCGACAGCCAGCTTGCCGCGAATGGAGCCATTGATGTGAAAGGCCAGCGGCTGGATGCGATCCAGGTCTTCGCGCAGATCGACAAACTCCGCGGGCGTGGACTCCAGCGCACTGCCGATCAGAGCGCACAGCTCATCCGTGGTCACTTCAAAGTCGCAGAGATAGGAGGTCTCGCAGATAAAGGGGTAGCAGACTTCGTCAAGGTTTTTGCTGAGCTTCATGGCTTGAACAATCAAGAGTCGAGTCGCCGCAGACAGGCGGCAAAAATGGCGGCAGCTTCATCCAGTCGCGGACCGGGACGGGTCACAGTGCGCCCCTCCTCCGCCGTCAACTGACAGATACGGTTCTTTTTCTGATCGGGCTGCATGGCCCGCATCTTCTGCCAGCCGGGTCTGTCTTCAAGCTTGCGCAAACTGCTGCCCTGGTGGGTCAGGATGATGAGATCCGGATCTGCACGCAACACAAACTCCGGCGACAGTCGGATGAATGGGCTGGCTGCATCCGGCGTGATGTTGCGCACCCCCAGATGGCCCAGCAACTGCCCCATGAAGGAGCGTGGGCCTGCGGCGTACATGGCGGGGTCAACTTCCAGATAGACACGCGGCTCCCTGACCTGATGACGCGCCTTGACAGGTGCGACGACGGTCTCCAGTCGGTGCTGCATCTGCTGCCACACGGCCAGCGCTTGCCCGGTCTCCAATGCTTCATCCACCTTGAGCATCATCGACTGCACCTGCTCGATGGTGGCAGCGTCGGCCACCAGATATGAAATCCTGGCGGCCTGCAAGCGCGCTACCACGCCCGGCACCTGGCCCAGCAGCACCAGATCGGGCTTGAGGGCCACGATGCGCTCCATATCCGGCTGCCAGGTCTTGCCCAGTTGCGGCAGGCTGCGTACCTGCGGTGGGTCTTGCGAGAATTCGTCAACTCCCACCAACCGGTCACAAGCACCCAGCGCACACACGGTTTCCGTGGCCGACGGCAGCAAGGAGACAATGCGCTGGGGCGGCTGGGCAGCCTCTGCATTACAGGCCACCATGCTGGCCAGCGCCAGCAAGGCTGCCAAGCGACGGACCAGGCGCATCAGCGCATGGCCCACTTCAGAGTCAGATAACCGGCGCGGCCCAGTTGGTTAAAGCCGTATGCCGTTTCATAGTGCTTGTTGCCTACATTGGCCACGCGAGCCTGCACCGACCATTCGGGGTTGATGCGGTACTCGGCGTACAAGTCCAGCGTGGTGTAGGAAGGCTGCGTCACCGCGCCCCCCTGGTCCTTACGTTCGCCAACATAGAGCAGGCCACCGCCCAGTGTCCAGCCGCCCAGCTTCTTATCCAAATTCACTGTAATCTGGTTTTTTGCGCGGCGCGACAAAGGCTTGCCGTCGCGGGTCTTGGGGTCCAGATAGTCATAAGCGCTCGACAAGGTCCAGCCGTCAAGGTTGAAGCCATACTCCGCACGCCAGCCCTTAAGGCGGGTGGTGCCAGCCACGTTCTCCATCTGGGTCACACCGCTTTGGATCAGATCCGTAACGCGGTTGTCATAGTGCAGCAGCTTGGCGCGTTGGCTATCGCTGCTCCATTGCACGCCGATTTCATTGTTCTTCGCCTGCTCTGGCTTCAACAGCGGATTGCCGTTGTACGAAGGATAGGATGGCGAGGGGTAATACAGATCGTTAAAGGACGGCGCACGCATGCTCTTGCCGTGCGAGGCATAGACACGCATGCCTTGCAGCACCTCAAAACCATAGCCGGCTCCATAGGTGGTGAAGCCACCATATTGGGAGTTGTCATCGCGGCGCAGATTAGCCTGCCAGGAATGGCGCCCCGCAGCACCATTGAGACCCACGAACGCGGCATTGATGCTGCGCTTGTTCACGGCGTAATCGTTGGAGGTGTCTACCTTTTGCTCCAACCGCTCCAAGCCTGCCAGCACCTTGCCCACTGGCGTGGCAATTTCATTGTCCCACTTGTATTCAGTTTGGGTGGTATTGAAATAGCTGTCATAGCCCGATCCCAGGTTGATCTGCTTGTCCTTGGATTGGCCGATGGAAAAGCGCGAAGTCCAGTTGGAGAGCACTTTGCCGCCCAGCTGCACACGGCCAGCCTGCGTGCGCAGGTCGACATAAGCGTTGTTGCCCAAACCGGAATCGGTGTGAGCACGGCCTTCCGACTGCATCCATGTGGTGTCCAGGCGCCAGTCCGCGTTAAAGGCATAGCCCAGACTGGCATTGACCGCCGTTTGGGCAAAGCCATCGCGATCAGGGTTGTAGTAGAAGCCTGCCTTCTGGTTGGTTGCCGAAATGCCATGCTCCACCACCCGGCTGACATTCAAGTTGTAGTCAAAACCAGCTTGCTCACCGCGAAAACCTGCATTGCCCGATTTATGGCCATATTCGCCAACAGTGACCGAGCCTTGCGCCAGAAATGGCTTGCCGATACCTTTGCCGCGCTTGGTGAAGACCTGGATCACGCCACCAATGGCATCGCTGCCATACAGTGCCGATGCTGGACCTTGTACCACTTCGATGCGGTCGATTAATTCGAGCGGCAAATTTTCCAACGCTGGCGTTCCCATAGTCGCCGAGCCATAGCGCACACCATCGATCAGCAGCAGCGTCTTATTGAAATCGTTCCCCCGAATAAACACACTTTGCGTATTGCCACGGCCACCATTACTGGCCATTTGCACGCCTGCAAAGCGCTGCAGTACTTCTGCCACCGAACGCCCTGGCGCCATTTCCTGAATCTGCTCGCCAGTGATCACCGTCACATCGGCCAAGGTTTCATCTACCCGACTTTCGGTTCGGGTTGCCGTCACCACGGTTTCCGGCATGCGTTGCTCTGCAGATTGGGCTTGCGCCAGACCAGCGCACAGCATCAGCGCAGCGCTAGCGCCCAAAGTCAGACGGGTAGGAAAAGCACAGGCAGCAGACAGGCGGCCCTTGGACGAAGAGATGGAGCGTGGCATATCAGTGAATTTCATCAGTTGGCATCGGCGTCCCCGCCTGATGCGTCCCACACCAGAAGCTTGTGCAAGCCCTGGCCCATGTTTGGCCGGTATCCAGACTGATGCACGCGCTGCCTGGCCTTCCCAAAGCGCAATGCGCTTCAGTGGCTGCGATAGACAGCGTGGTTTTCACCTGTGCACTCACTGTTGCGGGGGCAGTACATGCTGAGTCTGCGGCGATTGCAGACCTCCATGTTTCCCGTTTAACTGCTGCGTCAGAACAACGCTGCGAGCACCAAAGCGCGCTATTTTAGCGATCTGTCCCACCCTGCACTGCACCAAATGGCCGATGCACAATTTCGGCCTCTGTTTTTGATGACATCTACCCCCTTGTTTTTACTGCTCAGCAGCTTTTCCTGGCAAGAGCTGCGCCAGCACCCATGGCGTACCGCCACAGCGCTGATCGCCATCGCGCTGGGCGTGGCTCTGGGGTTTGCAGTTCATGTCATCAACCAGTCGGCCCTGGACGAGTTCTCTCGCGCAGTACGCAGCGTCAACGGCCAGCCCGACATGCAGCTGCATTCCATGCAAGGTGGTCTGCCGCTGGCACTGTATTCGCAAGTCTCGCAAGCCCAAGGCATCGCCAGCGCCGTGCCCTGGCTGGAAACCACCGCACTGCTGCCGTCAAGTCCTGATTCCATCAGCTCAGGCAGCTCGGCCGATGCTGGCGCACGCCATACCGAAGGTGCTACCCAGGGGACTGCATTGCGCGTGCTGGGCAGCGATGCGCTCAAGCTCGCAGCGGTGGCCCCGGCGCTGATGCCGCGCCTGTTTGAAGGCGGTAACCGGCTTGATCTGTTCGCCCCCGATGCGGTGTTTCTCAATGCAGCTGCTCTGCAAGCCCTGCAGCTCAGCCTTGAACAGGCCCGCAACGCCCCTGTGCAATGGCTGCTCAATGGCCAGTTGCAGCAGTTGCGCATCGCAGGCACCGTGGCTGCCAGCGGTGCACCGGTGGCCGTCATGGACATCGCCGCCTTGCAGCAAAAGCTGATGGACTTCGAGCGCCTTGACCGCATAGACCTGCTGCTGACCGACAGCGCCAGCCGCAACCAGGTCACCACCGCCTTGCACGCGCTGCCAGCCTGGCAAAGCCAGCTGCTGATACAGCAGCCCAGCGACGACCAGCAGCGTGTGGGCGAGATGTCGCGGGCCTATCGCGTCAACCTCACCGTGCTGGCGCTGGTCGCCCTGTTCACCGGCGCCTTTCTGGTGTTCTCGGTACTGGCGCTTAGCGTGGCCCAGCGCGCACCGCAGTTTGCGCTGCTGGCCGTTCTGGGGGCAACGCCGCGCCAGCGCATGGCACTGGTGCTGCTGGAAGCCCTGGCTCTGGGCCTGTTGGGCAGTGTCTGCGGCATCGCGCTGGGCAGCGCCCTCGCCTGGTTGGCGCTGCAGGTGCTGGGTGGTGACCTGGGGGGCGGCTTTTTTGCGGGCGTGCAGCCTGCTTTGCATTGGAGTCCGACTGCTGCCGTGGTCTTCGGCCTGCTCGGAGTAGCGGCAACGATCGCCGGAGCCTGGTGGCCAGCACGCGCAGCCATGGATTTGCCCCCGGCAACCACTCTCAAGGGGCTGGGCAGCCACCATGAAAAAGCGCCCCGACTCTGGCCCGCCTTGCTGCTTTTGACGGCCAGTCTGGCTCTGGCTTTCATGCCTCCCGTGGCAGGCATCCCACTGGCAGCCTATCTGGCCGTCGGTTTGCTGCTGCTCGGCGGCATGACCGCCCTGCCCTGGCTGCTGGGCGCCGTGCTCAACCTGCTTCCCTCTGGCTTGCTGCAGCGGCCACTGAGCATGCTGGCACTGGAGCGTGCCAGGCGCATGCGCCATGCCACCACCATCGCTGTCGGCGGCGTGGTGGCTAGTCTGAGTCTGGCTGTGGCTCTGACCGTCATGGTCACCAGCTTTCGCGGCAGCATGATGGAATGGCTTGATGCCGTGCTGCCCGCCCCCTTGTACGTGCGCGCCGCCGGTGGCTCAAGCCGTGCCGATGCCTCACTGCTGCCCGCCGATGCCGCCAGCCACATTGCACAGTTGCCAGGTGTAGAGCGTGCGCTACCCATGCGCAGCAGCCAGTTGGTGCTCAGCCCAGAGCGACCAGCCATCAGCCTGCTGGTTCGCCCGCTTGATGGCGAGCACGCCATGCAGCTGCCCTGGGTGGCAGGCCCTCTGCAGCCGCAGCGCCCTGGCATTCCCGTGCATATCAGCGAGGCTGTGGCTCAGCTCTACGATCTCCAGTTGGGTGATCCATGGCCACTACTTTCCAAGGCTTTTAGCCATCAAACCATTACCACACCTGGGGAAGCAGCTTCCTTTTACATAGCATCCATCTGGCGTGACTATGTGCGCCAGTTCGGTGCCGTGGCACTGGACTGGAACGACTATCTGGCCTTGACAAGACAGCATGGCAACGCTTCGCAAATCAGCGAAATTGCCATCTGGCCTCAAGCATCGGCCGGGCTTTCCTCCAGCGACCTGCAGGCTTCCATACAGCAGGCTCTGAGCGCACCGCAACAGGCTGCGCCCGCTCTGGAGTTTGTCAGCAGCGCCGCACTGCGCGAGCGCTCATTGCGCATTTTTGACCGCAGCTTTGCTGTCACCTACTGGCTGCAGGTCGTGGCCATTGGCATTGGTCTGTTCGGCATTGCAGCCAGCTTCAGCGCCCAGGTACTGGCTCGACGCAAGGAGTTTGGTCTGCTGGCCCACCTGGGCCTGACGCAGCGCAATGTGCTGAGTGTGGTGGCCGCCGAAGGGCTGGCCTGGACGGCAATGGGAGCCATGGCTGGCAGCTTGCTGGGCCTGGGTGTGGCCGTCATTCTGGTGCATGTAGTCAACCCACAGAGCTTTCACTGGACCATGGAACTTCGCCTGCCGCTGCTGCGCCTGCTGGCCCTGGCGGGTGCCGTGGTGCTCGCTGGCGTCATCACCGCCTGGCTGGCCGGGCGCAAGGCCGCCAGTGCTGATGCCGTGCTGGCCGTCAAAGAGGACTGGTGAGCCGGCTATCGGCTATACCTGCATCTGCAAAAACGTCTTTGCCAGGCCTGCTCATGCTCACAGCGCAAAATTGAATCCCGTCCGCAGCAAGGAGCTTGTATGCAAGTCCAGCCCTACCTCTTCTTTGATGGCCGCTGTGAAGAAGCCCTGAACTTCTATCAGGCGGCTCTCGGGGCCGAAGTCACGGCTCTGATGCGATTCAAGGATGCGCCGCCACCGACTGACTCAGCTCCTGAGCAAGGCTGTGGCCCTGCTCAGATCGACCCCGAAAAAATCATGCACGCCAATGTGCAAATCGGTGAAACGCAGATCATGGCATCCGACGGCATGAACAGCGGACAGCCCGATTTCAAGGGATTTGCCCTGTCCATCCAGGCACCCAATGAAAAGGAGGCCGAGCGCCTATTTGCCGCAATTGGCGAAGGCGGTCAGGTGGAGATGGCGCTGAGCAGCACCTTCTTTGCACGAAGCTTTGGCATGGTCAAAGACCGTTTTGGCGTGCACTGGATGGTGATCGTACCGCTGCCAGATATTGGCTAAAAGCGCAGACTGCAACTGGCTTGGGCTGAGGGAGAATGGGCCATGTCCTCACCTCTCCAGCCCTACCTTTCTGCTGTTACGAGACCCCTGCATCTGTCGCGCAGGCTGTCGCTGAAGGCACTGACTCTGGCCGGGATCGGTGGCCTGGCTTTGCCTCCGCAGGCCTCTGCCTTGCCCGCAAAAACGCTGCAGTTTCCGCGTGACTTTGGTAGCCACCCCGACTTGCAGACCGAATGGTGGTACATCACCGGGCAGCTGCAGGCAGGAGGCCGCCCCTGGGGCTTTCAGCTCACATTTTTTCGCTCCCGTGTTGAAGGCACACAGAGCCTGCAATCCGCACTGGCAGCCAAGCAATTGATTTTTGCCCATGCCGCACTGTGCGATGTGCAGAGCCAGAAATTGCTGCACGACCAGCGCATGGCACGCGCGGGCATGGGTCTGGCCGATGCCTCTGAAGAGGACACTCATGTCTTCATCCAGGACTGGTATCTGAAGCGCGAAAGTGTGGCGGGCAAAGCGGCAGATGCAGGCAGCCATTACCGCGCCAGGCTGGCCTCCAAAGATTTCACACTTGATCTTCAGTTTCATAGCACCCAGCCCTTGCTGCTACAGGGCTCGAATGGTCTTTCACGCAAAGGACCGCTGCCTGAGCAAGCCAGCTATTACTACAGCCAGCCTCAGCTTGCCGTGACCGGCTCCATCATCATTGGCGGCCAGCGGCTGCCCGTGCAAGGCAGCAGCCACAACCGTGCCTGGCTGGACCATGAGTGCAGCACGGCCATCATGGACAAAGAGGCGCAAGGATGGGACTGGATCGGCATGAATCTCGATGACGGCAGCGCCCTCACCGCCTTTCATCTGCGCCGCCCCGATGGCTCGGCGCTCTGGGCTGGCGGCTCTTTTCGCCGGCCTGAACAGCCAGCGCAAATTTTTGCGCCCCAGCAGGTTCATTTCATGCCCCTGCGCTACTGGAGCAGCCCGCACAGCCAGGCCCGCTATCCCGTGGCCTGGAGCGTACAGACTCCGGCTGGTCATTTCGAAGTTCATGCCTTGGTGGACGATCAGGAGCTGGACAGCCGCGCCAGCACCGGCGCGATTTACTGGGAAGGCCTGTGTGAACTGCGCCGCATCAGCGCCGATGGCCGCAGCAGCCCAGTGGGCCGGGGCTATCTGGAAATGACCGGTTATGCGGCTGCAATGAAGTTGTAGAGGTTTTCCGCCCAATTGGCTTGGGGTCAAGATGCTGTCTTGACCCACTGCTATCAAAATAGGTTTTGTTTTGTCGCCAGCGACAGAAGCCAGGTCTCGCCCCGGCAGGCTAGGTACTTTCTTTTGCTTCGCCAAAAGATAAGTACCAAAAGAAAAGGCGACCCGACTGTCCGCGTCCCTGCGCTGCGTTTCACTCCGCTCAGTCTGCGGTACCGCCCAACTCGCTGCGCGGTGTAGCCGCTTCGCTCAGACAAACGGCGGCAAGTCAGAGGTTGATGCAACGCTGTCCTTCGGCAGCGTTGCCCGCAGCCTGAACGTCGTGCCGCAGGCGCTGACACACGGGAGGATGCGGGAGCGGACGGCCTGCATGATTTGTGACGAAATTATCCCTTAGTCAAGGTGTTGTCTTGACCTGCAGCTATCAATTCAACAAAGAAACTATCCCGTACCCGATTCCCTGTCCCTTGTGCCGCCGCCTGCGACGGCAAGGGCTTGGGGCTGGCAGTTGCACCGCAGAGTGCAACTGTATCGTCATCACTTCTGCGGCCGTTTGTTTGAGCGAAGCGCTGCAAGCGCGCAGCGAGTTGGGCCGCACAGACCCAAGCCCTTGGCGGCGCAGGTTGCCCCGCAGCGTAGTGAAACGAAGCGAAGGGGTCGGTGGCAGTAGGGGCCTTGCTCTTTGCCCACTTTCTGGCAGCAGAAAGTGGGTCGGCTAGGCGGGCCAAGACCCGCCCTCCGCAAGCAAATCAGGCATCTTGTCCGAGTTCGAGTAGGTTGCTGTTGAGTAGCAGCAAACGACACAAAGCAGACCGTCAGCCAACTAAAGGAAAAGGTGAGCGGCGTAGAGATTGGAAGGGCGACAGGCCACTCCACCTATTGGTTAGCTCATCTGGGTGCTACGTAGTGGTACAGATCATCGTCCGCTGTACACGCCTCGTTTCACAGGTACTCAGCAACAAAGCGAGTAATGTCGCGAATCATGTCACTTACGTCAGCCTCGCTAAATTCATCGGGTTTGCCGTGTGCAGCTAAATTTCTAACGTCTGCGATGGCCGTGATGCGCTTCTGTTGAAGTTTGTTGAATACGCCTTCTTTTGCAAGATCAGCATTCATCTTGTCGAGCTTGCCGTGCGGGATGCTATGTCGATCACATAGTTCGCGCAGTGAGGTCTCTAAAACAACACCTGCCACCACTGCAGAAGGAGATTTGTAGCCTGCATCAAGTAAAGCTTTCGCTTGTTCCAATTCGGAATCAAAGACTTCAGCTTGAATTAATGACCTCGTAGACCTAAGGTAGCCGCCTTCGTAGTCTTCACGTGCGGCCATAAAGATGGCTTTTAAGAGCCGAAGTGTGTCGAGGTTACTTCCGTACGCGCCCGGATTTTCGTTTTGGGAAAATGCTTGATAGTGCTCCGACTCGACTCCGCAAGCTTTGTTAAGCAAATTCTTCGCCTTAATCTTCCATTCGAGTAAGGCTGCGCCCTCAATCTCGATTTGGCTGCGGTTGATAAATTCGTTGTAAACATTCTTCTGAGAAGCGAGGAGCGACTCCATCTGAGCATGCACTTCAGAAAAACGTTGTTTATATAAATCGCTCATATGAAACTTAGTGCCTAACCATATTTAGACGACAGGCCAACATGCCAGTTATTCTGACAAGCATGAATCTATCCACATAGATGTTTGTGAGCAATTCCAAGCTACTTTGGCCAACCTAAAAATACGAGGTTGGAGCTTGGAATGACTCACCCGGATCAATGATCGAAGACTGCTTATGGCCTATAAAAGCCCCAAAAACCAAGGGCCGCAAAGCGGCCCCCTGCATCAAACGAAGAAGTCCAACAACCTTAAGAACTCTTGCGCTCCAGCCAGGCAATCAGCTCGCCCATGATGCCCTTGCGGAACAGCAGCACGCACAGCACAAAAATCAGGCCGGTGACGATGGTGACGGACTCGCCCAGCGTGCTGAACCACTCCACGCCCGTGGTGCGCGCCAGGAAAGTACCGAACTCACCAATCTTGTTCTCCAGCGCCACCACCACGGCAGAACCCAGAATCGGGCCGGACAGGGTCCCCAGCCCCCCCATCAGCGTCATCAAAATCACATGCCCTGAGGTGGTCCAGTGCACATCGGACAAGGTGGCAAAGCCCAGCACCAGCGTCTTGAGCGAGCCTGCCAGACCTGTCAGGGCAGCAGAGATCACAAAGGCCAGCAGCTTGAAGCGGTTGACGTCATAGCCCAGCGAAATGGCGCGAGGCTCGTTTTCCTTGATGGCCTTGAGCACCTGCCCAAAAGGCGAATGGATGGTGCGCACGATCAGCAAGAAGGCCAGCACCACAACGACAAGGGCCACGTAATACATGGTCAGATCGCTGCTCAGGTCAATCACGCCAAACAGCTTGCCACGGGCCACACCTTGCAGCCCGTCTTCACCGCCGGTGAACTTGGCTTGCAGCGCCACAAAGAACAGCATCTGCGCCAATGCCAGCGTGATCATGGAGAAGTAAATGCCCTGACGGCGAATGGCCAGCCAGCCTGCGACCAGACCCAGCAGAGCGCCGACCAGAGTGCCCAGCAGCATTCCTATTTCGGGCGTAAAGCCCCAGGCCTTGATGCTGTAGCCCGCCACATAGGCCGCCCCTCCCAGAAAGGCTGCATGGCCAAAGGACAGCAGACCCGTATAGCCCAGCAGCAGATTGAAAGCGGAAGCAAACAGTGCAAAGCACATGAGCTTCATCACAAACACCGGGTAGGCACCCAGAAATGGCGCAGCAATCAGGCCCAGCAGCAGCAGGCCATAGCCCACAGGGGCAATGCGTTGAACAAGCGTCTTGGATTTCATGGTGTGCGCCCTCTTATTTTTCTTTACCGAACAGGCCAGCGGGGCGAATCAGCAAAACAATGACCATGATGAAGAACACGACGGTGGACGATGCCTCGGGCCAGAACACCTTGGTCAGCCCTTCAATGACCCCCAGCCCCAGCCCGGTCAGGATGGAGCCCATGATGGAGCCCATACCCCCGATCACCACCACGGCAAACACCACGATGATGAGGTTCTGCCCCATCAGCGGCGTGACCTGGTAGACGGGTGCAGCCAGCACGCCGGCAAAAGCGGCCAGTGCAGCGCCAAAGGCATAGGTCAGCGTAATCATCACGGGCACGTTGACGCCAAAGGCCTCGACCAGACGCGGGTTCTCAGTGCCTGCTCGCAAGTAGGCACCGATGCGGGTTTTCTCGATCACAAACCAGGTTGCCACACACACCACGATGGAGGCCACCACCACCCATGCGCGGTAGTTGGGCAAGATCATGAAGCCCAGATTGGTCGCACCTTCTAGCAACTCTGGTGTGTCGTAGCCCAGACCCGAGACGCCGTAGATGGAGCGGAATACGCCCTCGATCAGCAGCGACAGGCCCAGCGTCAGCAGCAAGCCGTAGAGGTGGTCAAGCTTGTAGATCCAGCGCAGTAAAAAGCGCTCTATCAGCACGCCCAGCAGCCCCACCACCAGCGGCGACAGAATCAGCATCACCCAGTAGTTGATGCCGAAGTAGCTCATGGCCATCCAGGTGCACATGGCGCCCAGCATGAACAGCGCGCCATGCGCAAAGTTGATGACATTGAGCAGGCCGAAGATCACGGCCAGACCCAGACTCAGAATTGCGTAGAACGAACCGTTGACCAGCCCCAAAAGGAGCTGGCTCATCAGGCCGGGCAATGAAACACCGAAGATTTCCATGAGAGATGCGCTGGTGAGAGTGAGGTGTGCTTCAGAGCAGCAACACAGGCTGCTGCTCTGGCCTTTGCGCTATTACTTCCAGAGCGCGCACTTGGTTTCTGCCTTGGTGGTCCACACCGTGTCGGCAGGCAGGGTCTGCAGCACCTTCAGATAGTCCCAGGGCTTAGCGGAGTCCGCAGGCTTTTTGACCTCCATCAGATACATATCGTGGGCGAAGGTGCCATCGGGGCGGATCACGCCCTTGCCGTAGAAGTCGCTGATGGGGGTGCTCTTGAGGTAGGCCATCACCTTCTCGGGGTTGGTGGTCTTTACCGCCTCTACCGCCTTCAGGTAGTTCATGGTGGCCGAGTAGTTGCCAGCTTGCACATCGGTAGGCATGCGCTTGGCCTTGGCAAAGAACTTGTTGGCAAATTTGCGCGACTCGTCGTTCATATCCCAATACCAGCTGCTGGTGTGCAGCAGGCCTTCGGTATTCTTCAGGCCCAGGCTGTGAATGTCGGTCAGAAAGACCAGCAGACCGGCGGTCTTCATGGTCTTGTTGATGCCAAATTCTTTGGCCGCCTTGATGGCGTTGATGGTGTCGCCGCCCGCATTGGCCAGCCCCAGGATATGGGCCTTGGAGCTTTGCGCCTGCAGCAGGAAGGAAGAGAAGTCAGAGGCATTGAGCGGGTGCTTGACAGAGCCCACCACCTTGCCGCCCTTGGCCTTGATGACCTTGGTGGTGTCGGCCTCCAGCGCCTGTCCAAAGGCATAGTCGGCGGTCAGAAAGAACCAGTCCTTGCCGCCGCGATCGACCACGGCACCGCCCGTTCCCTTGGCCAGCGCCACGGTGTCATACACATAGTGCACGGTATAGGGGTTGCACTGCTCGTTGGTCAGGGCCGATGAGCCTGCGCCGGTGTTGATGTGCACACGCTTTTTTTCGTTGGCGACCTGAGACACCGCCAGCGCCGCACCCGAATTGGTACCGCTGAAGGCCAGCGAGATGTTTTGCGTATCAATCCACTCACGCATCTTGGATGCAGCGATGTCGGCCTTGTTCTGGTGGTCTGCACTCAGCAGTTCGATGGGCTGGCCCAGTGCCTTGCCGCCAAAGTCATCAATCGCCATCTGAATGGCCATGGCTCCGTTCTTGCCGTCCACGTCGGCGTAGAGGCTTGACATATCGGTCACAAAGCCAATCTTCACTTTTTCCTGGGCCTGGACCAGAGGGCTGGCCAGGCCAGCGGCAGCCAGCATGCAAGAGAGAACGCTCAGTTTTGCTTTCATCTTTATCTCCGGGTTAGGTCTTTGTTGTGAAGGGAAAACAGAATTTCAAGCGGGCCGAAAAGCCCTAGACGCCAAGCAAGTCATTGAGCACGGGCATCTTTTCACCCAGCTCACTGGCATCGAAGCGCAAAGCCACATGGCCGTGCTCCACCACATAGAAGCGATCGGCCAGTGGCGCAGCAAAGCGAAAGTTCTGCTCCACCATGACCACGGTGTAGCCCTTCTCGCGCAGCGTGGTGATCATGCGGGCCAGGGCCTGCACGATCACGGGAGCCAGGCCTTCGGAAATCTCATCGAGCAGCAGCAAGCGTGCACCGGTGCGCAGAATGCGCGCCACCGCTAGCATCTGCTGCTCGCCGCCCGACAGGCGTGTGCCCTGGCTGCTCCGGCGCTCATAGAGGTTGGGGAACATCTGATAGATCTCATCGATGCTCATACCCGGCTGACCGGTCTTCAGGGGCGGTGGCAGCAGCAGGTTTTCCTCGCAGGACAGGCTGGAGAAAATGCCGCGCTCCTCGGGGCAGTAGCCCACGCCCAGATGGGCGATCTTGTGCGTAGGCATGTGAATGGTTTCCACGCCATTGACCTTGATGGAGCCCTTTCGCGAGCCAGTCAGCCCCATGATGGCGCGCAGCGTGGACGTGCGCCCCGCACCGTTGCGCCCCAAGAGCGTCACCACCTCGCCGGGGTTCACCAGCAGATCCATGCCATGCAGCACATGGGATTCGCCATACCAGGCATTGAGTCCCGAAATTTCCAGCGCCGGAGTACTTGCTTTATTCATCGTTTACCAAACTTCAAAACTGGCCGGAGCCCAAGTCAGAAACACCGAGCAAGGGCCGCCCCGCCGCGAAGGTGTTGTCTCCCTCCCGCGAAGCGAGAGAGGGGGAAGGCGCGAAGCGACACAGGAGGAGCATTCAGTGCCCTTGAAGCTGCCCATCCGTCGTCCCCATATACGCTTCCATGACTTGCGGATTTTTGGAGACTTCCTCATACCGCCCCTCGGCCAGCACTGCGCCGCGCTGCAAAACCGTGATGCGGTCGGCAATGGAGGCAATCACCTTCATGTTGTGCTCCACCATCAAAATGGTGCGCCCCGCCGAGACCTTCTTGATGAGCTGGGTGACGCGGTCCACATCCTCATGGCCCATGCCCTGCGTGGGCTCATCGAGCAGCATCAACTCGGGCTCCATGGCCAGCGTGGTGGCGATCTCCAGCGCACGCTTGCGACCATAGGGCAGGTTCACCGTCAATTCATCCGCCAGATCCTGCAGGCCGACCTCGGTCAGCAACTCCATGGCTCGGTCATTGAGCTGATTGAGCGTCTTCTCGCTGCTCCAGAAGTGATAGGCCGTGCCCAGCTTGCGCTGCAGGCCGATGCGCACGTTTTCCAGCAAGCTGCAGTGTGGAAAGACGGCTGAGATCTGGAATGAACGAATCACGCCGCGCCTGGCAATCTGGGCCGGCGCTTCACGGGTAATGTCCGCTCCGTTGAATTGAATGATTCCGGAGGTGGGCTCCAGAAACTTGGTGAGCAAATTAAAGCAAGTGGTTTTGCCTGCGCCATTGGGCCCAATCAAGGCATGAATGGAGCCGCGCTGCACGGCCAGATCCACCTTGCTGACGGCGGTAAAGCCTTTGAACTCTTTGGTGAGCTGTCTGGTTTCGAGAATAAGGTCGCTCATGCGCGCTTTGCCGATACGTAAGCAGGACAACAATGACAGAGCAGCCACTGGCACTCTCTCGCCTCTGGGTGGCTGACAAACTTGATTCATGAAGTTGAGCAGCCACTTACCGTCAGCGATCTTGTTCCACTGCATTCACAGGCTTTAGCGGGAAACTCCTAGGCCAGCGCCCAAACCGGACTCTCGCTTACCCTCACAGCAAGCGACCATAGTCACCAACAAGAAAGCAATCACTTACATCAAACTCAGAGTTCAAAGTAATTTACAGAGCAGAAAAACGGTCCGAAAAATATTAATATAAGAGTCGCAGCCAAGCAGTGGCCAGCACTTTCAGCTATCAAAAATGATGATTCAATATCTGCAAGCACTTGCTTATCTCGAATCAACACCTGCAGAAAACCCGTAGAGCTCAATAACCAGCGCAACGGCTCAGTTACTAGCCAGTGCTAAAGAAATATGCTTGCGATTTGTCGCTATTGAATATAGAAAGCGACAAAGATTGCTATTAAATAAAAAGCACCTTGCGCTGACTACTCCTTTAACTCAATCGCATTCAATGCTTATTTCCTTGATAGGCAAGGGCAAGCTGCTATGAAAATAAAAAAGCCAGCGGCTTGTGAAAGCGCTGGCTGGTGTTTGAGCGGTGATGCGGCCAAGAGCGGGACTGCACTACTGCAGGCTGCTTCCGCCTTCGCCACCCGAGCTTTCGGGCAAGGCCAGGGGCACGACGCCTATGCCCTCTTCCAGCAATTCCAGCGCCTCTTCAGTGCTGGTCTGCCCGCGAATGGCACGGTCTTCAATCTCGCCGTAGTGCATGCGGCGCGCTTCTTCCGCAAAGTGCTTGCCCACATCTTCGGTGTTCTGCGCCACCTTGCGCGACCACTGCATCCAGGCGCTTTGCATGGCGTGCAGTTGCTCGCGTGCTTCGGCACTGATCTCGGGCATCTTGGGTGCTGCGACCTGCGCGGGCACAGCAGCTGGCTGCGCCGCTGCAGCAGGCGAAGCTTTCTGCGCGGCTGGTGCCGTTTTAGGAGGCTGTGCGCCCAGGTTGATTCTGGGAGCACTCAAGCGCTTGGTCACATCGCTGTCGCCGCACATGGGGCATTGCACCAGTTGGCGCTGCAGCTGATTTTGAAAATCACCTTCCGATGCAAACCAGCCTTCAAAGACATGACCTGCGGGACAATGAAGATCAAGCACTTTCATGACTGCCTTCAGCCTTTGCGGTGCACCAGATAGCGGTACACAAAGCCGGGGAAAGCCAGGGTCAGAAACAGTGTGCCCGTGACGGCATAGAACTCCCAGCCCTGGGGCGAGATCTGACCGGCACGGCGCTCCAGCAGCAAACCCAGACCACCAACCAGCAGATACAGCACCAGCATTTCCAGCAAGCGCACCCACAGCGGCTTGCGCCCGGCCATGACGGGGCCGACGATGGCCAGTCGCTGGTTGATAAAAGGCAAATTGGCTGCCACAAGGGCAGCCAAGATGATGAGCCAGATAGAGGCGGTAATAGACACTAAGCCAATCCTAGAAAAAGCAATGAGGGCATCAAGCCCTCACTGCATTCGTCTTATCAGGAAGCCAGGGCGCGCACAACAGCGTCAGCGCACAAGGCCATCAGTCCGCCGGGCAAGATACCCAGCAGCAGAACCAGCGCACCATTGATTGTCAGCACAACGCGCACATCCAGAGGAGCGGACACGCTGGTAGCCGTGATTGGAGCATCAAAGTACATGACCTTGACCACTCGCAGGTAATAGAAAGCACCGATCAGCGACATGATCACGGCAAACACGGCCAGACCGATGTACAGGCTGCTGCCCGATGCAATCAGTGCCTGCAGCACGGACAGCTTGGCGTAGAAGCCGACCAGCGGAGGAATACCGGCCATGGAGAACAGGCAGATGGCCATCACACCAGCGTACAGCGGGCTGCGCTGGTTCAGGCCGGCCAGATCAGCAATCTCTTCGCTTTCAAAGCCTTCGCGGGCCAGCAGCAAGATCACGCCGAAGGCAGCCAGAGCGGTCAGCACATAGGTCACCATGTAGAACATGGCGGAGCTGTAGGCGTTCTCGACCGTTGCAGGATCGACCTTGCCATCGACCACACCCGACATCAGACCCAGCAGCACAAAGCCCATCTGGGAAATCGTCGAGTAAGCCAGCATGCGCTTGATGCTGGTCTGCTGCAGACCGGCCAGGTTACCCACCAGCAGCGAGCAGACGGCCAGAACCATCAGCATCTGCTGCCAGTCAATAGCCAGTGGCAGCAAGCCGTCCACCAGCAGGCGGATGATCATTGCGAAAGCTGCCAGCTTGGGCGCGCCACCGATCAGAGCGGTGATGGCGGTAGGAGCACCGTGGTAGACGTCGGGCACCCACATGTGGAAGGGAACCGCGCCCAGCTTGAAGGCCAGACCTGCAACCACGAAGACCAGACCAAAGACCAGAACCTGATGCTTGATTTCACCGGAGTTGATGGCCTTGAAGACTTGACCAATATCCAGCGAGCCAGTGGCACCGTAGAGCATGGACATGCCGTACAGCAGGAAGCCGGAAGCCATGGCACCCAGTACAAAGTACTTCATGGCGGCTTCGACAGAAGCTTCATGGTCACGGCGCAGTGCCACCAGCGCGTAGCTGGACAGGGTCAGCAGCTCCAGGCCCAGATACAGGACCAGGAAGTTGTTGCCGCTGATCATGATGAACATGCCCAGCAGCGACAGCATGGACAGGGTGAAGAACTCACCACCGCGCAGCATGTCGCGCTCGGCCGCGTAAGGGCGGCCATAGACCATGGTGATCATCATGGCAACGGTGGCGAAGCACTTGAGCCAGTTGCCCATGGCGTCCGAGACAACCATGTTGCCCCAGCCGTAGAAGGTATTGCCACTAGAGGCATACATGCCTTGCATCACCGCCACGACAAGCAGGGTGAGCATGGTCAGAACATAGGTACCTGTGCGGCGGGCGCTTTTCACGCCCAAATCCACCAAGGCGATGACGCAGGCCATCACCAGGAGAATGATCTCCGGGTAAATCGCCAGCCAGCTGATGTTGTCAATCATCTCGTGTCTCTCGTTTCAGTCGGGTCAGTTGAGCTTGCTCACAGCCACATGCTTGATGAGCTCAGCCACAGACACGTCCATCACATCGGTGAAGGGCTTGGGATACAGGCCCATGGCCAGCACGGCCACAGCCAGCACGCCCAGTACCAGGAACTCGCGGCAGTTGATGTCCTTGAGCTCGGCCACATGGTCGTTGCCCACAGGACCCAGGTAAACGCGCTTGTACATCCACAGGGTGTAGGCAGCACCAAAGATCAGAGCGGTTGCTGCGCCCAGACCGATCCAGAAGTTGTATTCCACAGCGCCCAGAATCACCATCCACTCGCCGACAAAACCGGCAGTAGCAGGCAGACCGCAGTTGGCCATGGCAAACAGCAGGGCAAAGGCTGCGAACTTGGGCATGGTGTTGACCACACCGCCGTAAGCGGCGATTTCACGCGAGTGCACGCGGTCGTACAGCACGCCAATGCACAGGAACATGGCGCCGGACACGAAGCCGTGGGCAATCATCTGGATCAGACCGCCGGCAATGCCCAGGCTGTTGAACATGAAGAAGCCCAGAGTCACAAAGCCCATGTGAGCGACGGACGAGTAAGCCACCAGTTTCTTCATGTCGCGCTGGACCAGAGCCACCACACCCACGTAGATCACGGCGATCAGCGACAGCGTGATCATCAGGCCAGACCACTCATGAGCGGCATCGGGAGCGATGGGCAGCGAGAAGCGCAGGAATCCGTAGGCACCGAGCTTCAGCATGATGGCGGCCAGCACGGCGGAACCACCGGTAGGCGCTTCCACGTGAACGTCTGGCAGCCAGGTGTGCACGGGGAACATGGGCACCTTCACAGCGAAAGCCGCGAAGAAGGCAAAGAAGATCAGCGTCTGTGCCGTGCCGGACAGGGGCAGCTTGTGCCAGTCCAGGATCTCGAAGCTGCCACCCGACTGGGTGTACAGATAGATCAGGGCAACCAGCGTGAGCAGCGAGCCCATCAGGGTGTACAGGAAGAACTTGAAGGCAGCGTAGATACGGTTCGGGCCGCCCCAGATACCGATGATCAGATACATCGGGATCAGAGTTGCTTCAAAGAACACGTAGAACAGCATGCCGTCCAGAGCTGCGAACACACCGATCATCAGACCCGAGAGGATCAGGAAGGCGCCCATGTACTGGTTCACGCGCTCGGTGATGTTGGCCCAGGAGGCAATCACCACGATGACCGTGATGAAGGCTGTCAGTGGCACAAACCACATGGAGATGCCATCCACGCCCAGGTGGTAGTGGATGTTGAAGCGCTCGATCCAGAGCACGTTCTCCACAAACTGCATGTTGGCAGTCGTGGTGTCAAAGCCGGTGATCAGAGGAATGGTCACCGCAAAGCCAATCAGCGCACCAATCAGGGCCAGCCAGCGCACTGCGTTGGCCTGCCCTTCTTTGCTGAAGGCCAGCAGGAGGGCGCCAAAGGCAATCGGCACCCAGATAGAAAGACTCAACAAACCCATTTTTGTTCTTCCCCTACTACTTGTTGAGCCACACGAAGTACGTCATGAGGGCAACGATACCCAGCAGCATGACCAACGCGTAGTGATAGAGATAGCCTGTTTGCAGGCCGCGAATCCATTGACCAAACTTGGCCATGAGCTTCCAGGAGCCGTTGACGACAGCACCGTCGATGATGGCCTGATCGCCCACCTTCCAGAAGACCGTACCGAAGGCACGAGCACCGCGGGCAAAGATGTTCTCGTACACCCAGTCCACGCCGTACTTTCCTTCCAGAACCTGGTACAGGCCAATCTTCTTGGAGAAAGCCATGATGGCAGCAGGAATTTCAGGCTTGACCATGTAGAACACATAGGAGACCAGCACACCCGCCAGAGCCAGCCAGAAAGGCGCAGTCTGGAAGCCATGCAGTGCCATGGGCACCCAGCCGTGAATCTTTTCTGCCAGCTCAGCCATGGCACCATGCTTGGAGCCATCGACGTAGATCACGCCCTTGAAGAAGTCGCCAAACAGCATGGGCATCAGGGCAATCGCACCGATCACCACCGAAGGAATGGCCAGCAGCATCAGGGGGCCGGTCACCACCAGAGGCGACTCATGGGGCTTGGCATCGTGACCATGACCGTGGTGGTCATCGTGATGCGCATCGGGGTTCTGGTCGTAGCGCTCCTTACCGTGGAACACGATGAAGTACAGACGGAACGAGTAGAAAGCCGTGATGAACACGCCAGCCAGCACTGCAAAATTGGCAAAGCCAGAAGCAGGCAGGTTGGAAGCGTGAACTGCCTCGATGATGGCGTCCTTCGAGTAGAAGCCCGAGAAGAACGGTGTACCGATCAACGCAAGGTTACCCAGCAGGAAGGTGATCCAGGTGATGGGCATGTACTTGCGCACGCCACCCATCCAGCGGATGTCCTGATTGTGGTGCATACCCATGATCACGGAACCAGCACCGAGGAACAGCAGCGCCTTGAAGAAGGCGTGAGTCATCAGGTGGAACACGGACACGGAGTAAGCCGACACGCCCAGAGCGATGGTCATGTAACCCAGCTGAGACAGCGTGGAGTACGCGATCACGCGCTTGATGTCGTTCTGGATGATGCCCAGGATACCCATGAACAGTGCCGTGATGGAGCCGATCACCAGGATGAAGTTCAGCGCCGTATCCGACAGCTCGTACAGCGGCGACATGCGCGACACCATGAAGATACCAGCCGTCACCATGGTCGCCGCGTGAATCAGCGCGGAGATAGGTGTGGGGCCTTCCATGGAGTCTGGCAGCCAGGCGTGCAGAGGGAACTGAGCCGACTTGCCCATCGCGCCAATGAACAGGCAAATCGCTGTCACAGTCACCAGCATCCAGCCCGTGCCGGGCAACTGGGTGTTCTGGATCTCTGGCAGCTTGGCAAAGATTTCCGTGTAGTTCAGCGTGCCGGTGTAGGCAGCGATCAGGCCAATACCCAAGATGAAACCAAAGTCACCCACACGGTTGACCAGGAAGGCCTTCATGTTGGCGAAGATGGCTGTGGACTTCTTGTAGTAGAAACCGATCAGCAGATAGGACACCAGACCCACGGCTTCCCAGCCGAAGAACAGCTGCAGCAGGTTGTTGCTCATCACAAGCATCAACATGGAGAAGGTGAACAGCGAGATATAGGAGAAGAAACGGTTGTAGCCGTCATCCTCTTCCATATAGCCCATGGTGTAGATGTGAACCATCAGCGACACAAAGGTCACCACGCACATCATCATGGCTGTGATGGAGTCGATCAGGAAACCGACCTCCATCTTCAGGCCTCCGACAACCATCCATGTATAGATGGTTTCGTTGAACTTTACGCCGTCAAAAACAACAGCCTGGAACGTAAGTGCCGACAGAACGAAGGCTACCAACACGCCCAGAATCGTCAGGGAGCTGCTACCGGTACGACCGATCTTGTTGCCGCCAAAGGCCGTGCCCCAGATACCCGCGAGTAAGGAGCCGACCAGCGGGGCCAGAGGCACCGCCAGCAGCATGGATGCAGAAAGGGTTTGACTCATTTCTTGAGAACCTTGCAAGTTACGGCGGACTCAACCCTTGAGGGTGTTGAGATCTTCCGCATTGATGCTTGTCTTGTTACGGAACAGCAGCACCAAGATCGCCAGACCAATAGCTGCTTCAGCAGCCGCCACCGTCAGGATGAAAAACACGAACACCTGGCCGTGCATGTCGCCCAGATAGCTGGAGAACGCCACGAAGTTCGTGTTCACAGCCAAGAGCATCAGCTCAATGGACATGAGCAAGACGATCAGGTTCTTGCGGTTCAGAAAAATGCCAACCACGGCGAGTGCAAACAGCATGGCACCCAGCGTCAGGAAGTGGCCCAAAGTCAATGTCATGCTTTTGTCTCCACTGCAGACGCCTCAGCTTCGGCGTCAGGCTTTTGTGCAGGCTTGGTCACCTCGACCTTGACCAGCTTGAGGCGGTCAGATGCACGCACGCGAATTTGATCAGCGGGATTCATGGCCTTGCTGTCCTTGCGCTTGCGCAGCGTCAGGGCAATGGCAGCAATCATGGCCACCAGCAAGATCACGGCTGCGATTTCAACGGGGTACAGGTACTCCGTATACAGCAGCTTGCCCAGTGCATGGGTGTTTGAATAAGGAACGGTCTGACCTGCTGCGTTGACGATCGTCGCACCAGCAGCCTTGGCTTCTTCGACATCGCCGAAGCCGCCCATCAGCACCATGCCCATTTCAAAGGCAATCAGCACCCCAATCAAGGCAGCGAATGGAAAGTGCTTCCAGAAACCGCGGCGCATCGAGTCGATACGGATATCGAGCATCATGACCACGAACAGGAACAGCACCATCACAGCGCCCAGATAGACCAGCACCAGGGCAATGCCCAGGAATTCAGCCTTGAGCAACAGCCAGATAGCTGCTGCCTGCGAGAAGGCCAGAATCAGATTGAGCACGGCATGCACAGGGTTGCGAGCCGTGACAACCCGGAAGGCTGCAAACAGCAGCACGACCGAGAACAGATAGAAAAAACCAGTTTTGGCGTCCATGGATCGAATCTTTTCAAGTGATCAAGGAGCCGCTTCAGCGGTACTTGGCGTCGGCCGCCTTGTTGGCAGCAATCTCGGTTTCATAACGGTCACCCACCGCCAGGAGCATGTCCTTGGTGAAGTAGAGGTCACCGCGCTTTTCGCCGTGGTATTCGAAGATGTGCGTCTCGACGATGGAGTCCACCGGGCAGCTTTCTTCGCAGAAGCCGCAAAAGATGCACTTGGTCAGATCGATGTCGTAGCGCGTGGTACGGCGTGAGCCGTCATCACGCACATCGGATTCGATGGTGATGGCCATGGCGGGGCACACGGCCTCGCACAGCTTGCAGGCAATGCAGCGCTCTTCGCCGTTGTCATAACGGCGCAGGGCGTGCAGGCCACGGAAGCGTGGCGACTGAGGTGTTTTTTCCTCAGGGAACTGCACCGTGATCTTGCGACGGAAGGTGTAGCGACCAGTCAGGGCCATGCCCTTGGCCAGTTCCCAGAGCATGAAGCTCTTGAGGAAATCCTTAAACGAGAAAGGAGTTGCAGCGACTGCAGACATACGTACTCCGCTTAGTTCCAGATGTTCCAGGGCGAGTACAGCCAAGCACCCACTACCACCAGCCACACCAGGGTGACGGGAATGAAGATCTTCCAGCCCAGACGCATGATCTGGTCATAACGGAAGCGAGGGAAGGTAGCGCGAATCCAGATGAAGCACGACACCACCAGGAAGGTCTTGATCGCCAGCCAGATCCAGCCTGGGATGAAGCCCAGGAAGTCCACGGGAGGCAACCAGCCGCCCAGGAACAGGATCACCGCCAGGATGGACACCAGCCACATGCTTGCGTATTCCGCCAGGAAGAAGACCGCAAAGCCCATGCCGGAGTACTCGACCATGTGACCGGCCACGATTTCCGCTTCACCTTCCACCACGTCAAACGGGTGACGATTGACTTCAGCAACAGACGAAATCAGGTAGACGATGAAGATAGGCAGCAGGGGCAACCAGTTCCAGGACAGGAAACTCATGCCCATGGATGCAAACTGGCCACGGCTTTGTCCCATCACGATTTCGCTCAGGTTCATGCTTCCGGAGACCATGATGACCACCAAGAAGCAGAAGCCCAGTGCGATTTCATAGCTCACCATCTGGGCCGAAGCACGCAGTGCACCCAGGAAGGCGTACTTGGAGTTCGAAGCCCAGCCCGCAATGATCACGCCATAGACTTCAATCGAAGTAATGGCCATCAGCAGCAGCAAGCCGGCATTCACGTTGGCCAGGGCCACGTCGGGAGCAAAAGGAATCACCACCCAGGCAGCCAGGGCCGGCATGATGGCCATGATGGGGCCAACATAGAACAGTCCCTTGGCAGCGGCGGTAGGCTGAATCAGCTCCTTGGTCAGCAGCTTCAGGCCGTCGGCCAGAGGCTGCAGCAGACCCATGGGACCCACGCGGTTGGGGCCGAAGCGGATTTGCATGAAGCCCAGCAGCTTACGCTCCCACAGAGTCAGGTAAGCCACAGCACCCATCAGCGGAGCCACGATGGCCACGATGCCCAGCAAAATCCAGATGACGGGCCATGCCACGTCGGTCCAGAAGGGGGCAGCGGACAGACCGAGGCCCCAAGCTTTCAATGCGTCGATCATGCGGCGCCTCCCTCACGAACCTGACGAGCGTCAGCCGTCAATTGCAGCGACGTAGCGCGGCGCACAATGCTGTCGAGCTGATAGATGCTTGCGACCACAGGAGCTGCCACATTGCCAGCAGCCACAGCGCTCACTGCCTTGGCCGTGTTGTTCAGCACATTGGCAGGCACTTGAACTGCTCCATTGGTGGCAGCGGCCAGCACATCCTGAGATGTTTCGTAGTCCACGCCCTGAACACCCATCAGGTTGGCCAGCACGCGCAGTACCTTCCATGCAGGACGGGTGTCTGCCAGAGGCTTGACCACAGCGTGGAAGCTCTGCACACGGCCTTCAGCATTGACGAAGCTGCCCGATGTTTCGGTGAACGGAGCGATGGGCAGCAGCACATCGCTGAATTCCATGTTCGCCTTGAACGGGCTCAGCGTGACAATCATCTCGGCCTTGTTCAGACCAGCGATGGCAGCCTTGCCAGCAGCGCTGTCGAACTCGGGTTCGTTGTTCAGCAAGATGGCTGCCTTGATGTTGCCAGACAGCATCTGGGCCGCATTCATGCCACCGGCAGCAGGAACTGCCTTGACCCATTGCGCGCCCACAGTGTTGGCGGCTTCGGTCAGGTAGCCCACAGACGCGCCGGTCTGCTCGCCAATCCAGTTGGCAACAGCCAGCAGAGTCGAGGCCTGAGCGTGGTGAGCAGCGGCATTACCCAGCAGCACCGCCTTTTGCTCGCCCGCCAGCAGCGCAGCAGCAATCGCCTTGGCTTCATCATGTGCTTGGCCTGCCACAGGTGCAGTTACGCCCTTGGCTTCGGCAACAGCGGCGGCTACATCCGCCAGAGCTTGCGCCCAGTCACCAGCAGCAACCACGGAAGCGTTGACGGGCAGAGCCCAGTCGTACACGCGTTCGTTGATGGAGAAGACCTTGCAGCCTGCCTTGGCGGCCTGACGGATACGCTGCGCGAACAGCGGATGGTCCTTGCGCAGGTTGGAACCCACGATCAGAGCAGACTGCAGCTGGCTCAGCGCTGCGATAGGCAGACCCAGCCACTGCACGCCTTGCGCAGCGGTGAAGTCAGCATTGCGCAGACGGTAGTCGATGTTCTCGCTACCAATGCCGCGCACCAGCTTGCCAGCCAGATACAGCTCTTCCACCGTGCTGTGGGGGCTGACCAGAGTACCGATGGCGCTGGCGCCATGGTCGTTCTTGATCTGCTGCAGGCCATTGGCCACGTATTCCAGAGCTGTCTGCCAGTCGACTTCCTTCCACACACCGCCCTGCTTGAGCATGGGCTTGGTGAGGCGCTCTTCGCTGTTCAGTGCTTCGTAGGAGAAACGATCACGATCGGCAATCCAGCACTCGTTGACCTCTTCGTTCTCGAAAGGCACAACGCGCATGACCTTGTGGTTCTTGACCTGAACAATCAGGTTAGCACCAGTGGAGTCATGGGGAGACACCGACTTGCGGCGCGACAGTTCCCAGGTACGGGCGCTGTAGCGGAAAGGCTTGCTGGTCAACGCGCCCACAGGGCAGATATCGATCATGTTGCCCGACAGCTCGGAGTCAACAGTGTCGCCTGTCACCGTGGTGATCTCGGAATGTTCACCGCGGTGAATCATGCCCAGTTCCATGATGCCGGCCACTTCCTGGCCAAAGCGCACACAACGGGTGCAGTGGATACAGCGGCTCATTTCCTGCATGGAAATCAGCGGCCCCACGTCCTTCACGGGCACCACGCGCTTCTCTTCTTCGTAACGAGAAGAGCCTGCGCCATAGCCTACCGCCAAGTCCTGAAGCTGGCATTCGCCGCCTTGGTCGCAAATGGGGCAGTCCAGCGGGTGATTGATGAGCAAGAACTCCATCACCGACTGCTGGGCCTTGATGGCCTTTTCGCTCTTGGTTCGCACGATCATGCCTTGCGTCACAGGCGTGGCGCAGGCGGGCATGGGCTTGGGAGCCTTCTCAACATCCACAAGGCACATGCGGCAGTTAGCCGCAATGGAAAGCTTCTTGTGGTAGCAGAAGTGAGGAATGTAGGTGCCGGCCTTTTCGGCAGCATGCATGACCATGCTGCCTTCCGAGACCTCTACCTTTTTTCCGTCCAGTTCAATTTCAACCATATGCTTGTCTCGCGATCAGGCGCTTATGCGGCCTGCTTGGAAGCGTTCTGGATCTTCGCTTCAAACTCGTGGCGGAAGTGCTTGATCATGGCGCGAACAGGCATGGCTGCCGCATCGCCGAGCGCACAGATGGTGCGGCCCATGATGTTCACGGATACCGAGTCCAACAGCTCGATATCTTCCGGACGGCCTTGACCGTGCTGAATACGATTCACCACGCGCCACAGCCAGCCAGTGCCTTCACGGCAAGGCGTGCACTGCCCGCAGGACTCGTGAGAATAGAAGTACGACAGACGCAGCAGGCACTCGACCATGTCACGTGAATCGTCCATCACGATCACAGCACCCGAACCCAGCATGGAGCCTGCCTTGGAGATGGAGTCATAGTCCATCGTGCAATCCATGATGATGTCGGCAGGCAGCACTGGCGACGAGGAGCCACCAGGGATCACGGCCTTGAGCTTGCGACCCGTACGCACACCGCCGGCGAGTTCCAACAGCTTGCTGAAAGGTGTCCCCATAGGCACTTCATAGTTACCGGGCAGGTTCACGTCACCGCTGACCGAGAAGATCTTGGTGCCACCATTATTGGGCTTGCCGCATTCGAGATAGGCCTGACCACCGTTGCGGATGATCCAAGGCACTGCTGCAAAAGTTTCGGTGTTGTTGATGGTCGTAGGCTTGCCGTACAGACCGAAGCTGGCTGGGAACGGTGGCTTGAAGCGGGGTTGGCCCTTCTTACCTTCCAGCGATTCCAGCAGCGCGGTTTCCTCACCACAGATATAGGCGCCAAAGCCATGGTGCGCGTGCAACTGGAAGCTGAAGCTGCTGCCCAGGATGTTGTCACCCAGATAGCCTGCTGCGCGGGCTTCTTCCAGAGCTGCTTCAAAGCGCTCATAGACCTGGAAGATTTCACCGTGGATGTAGTTGTAGCCAATGCTGATACCCATCGCGAAGGCGGCAATGATCATGCCTTCGATCACGATGTGCGGGTTGAACATCAGGATGTCGCGATCCTTGCAAGTTCCTGGCTCGCCCTCGTCCGAGTTGCAGACCAGATGCTTCTGACCAGGAAACTGACGGGGCATGAAGCTCCACTTCAGACCCGTGGGAAAGCCCGCACCGCCGCGGCCGCGCAGGCCGGATTCCTTGAGCGTCGCGATGACCTGATCTTGTGTCAGCCCTTCGCCGCCGTCCTTGCCCAGCAACTTGCGCAGAGCCTGATAGCCGCCACGCGCTTCATAGTCCTTGATGGACCAGTTGCTACCATTCAGACCCGCATAAATTTGCGGCTCGATATGGCGATCATGAAAGCAGGTCTCAACGCCAGACGATGCAAACTTAGCCAGCACGGAGTTGGCTGCAGGATTGTTCAGAATCGTGCTCATGCCTTGCCCTCCGATGCGCGCAGGCCGTCGACCAATTCATCGAGCTTTTCATTGCTCATGAAGCTGCACATGCAGCGGTCGTTCACCAGCATCACAGGCGCATCAGCGCAAGCACCCAGGCATTCAGACTGCTGCAGCGTGAACAGGCCATCGGCCGTAGTCTCGCCCATCTTGATGCCCAGCTTGTGCTCAAGATGGTGCAAAGCCTTGTAGCCGTCACGCAGCTGGCATGGCAGGTTGGTGCAGACGTTCAGCTTGTACTTGCCAACAGGCTGCTGGTTGTACATGTTGTAGAAAGTGGTGACTTCGTGCACCGCAATCTCGGGCATATCCAGAACCTCGGCAATCACTGCCTCGCTTTCCTGGCTGACCCAGCCCTGCTCCTGCTGCACGATAGACAGGCAAGCCATGACGGCAGACTGCTTCTGGTCAGCCGGATACTTTGCCACCTCACGCGCAAAGCGTTCTCTGGTCGCTTCGGTAATCATCGGTCAACGTCTCCAAACACGATGTCCAGGGTACTGAGCACCATCACGGCGTCAGCCAGCATGTGGCCACGGCTCATTTCATCGAGAGCAGCCATATGCGCAAATCCTGGTGGACGAATTTTCAGGCGATAAGGCTTGTTGGCACCATCGCTGATCAAGTAAATGCCGAACTCCCCCTTAGGGTGTTCGACAGCGGCATAAGCCTCGCCTTCGGGAACCTTGAAACCTTCGGTAAAGAGCTTGAAATGGTGAATCAGCTCTTCCATGTTGGACTTCATGGCTTCGCGGCTTGCGGGCGCAACCTTGTGATTGTCCGTGATCACCGGGCCTGGATTGACACGCAGCCAGTCCACACATTGCTTGATGATCTTGTTGGACTCGCGCATTTCAGCCATGCGAACCAGGTAACGGTCATAGCAGTCACCTGCTGCGCCAACGGGCACATCGAAGTCCACCTTGTCATAGACCTCGTAAGGCTGGGTCTTGCGCATATCCCAAGGCAGGCCCGAGGCACGCAGCATGGGACCGGTCAATCCCAGATTGATAGCGCGCTCTGCTGACACCACGCCGATGCCAACGTTACGCTGCTTCCAGATGCGGTTATCAGTCAGCAGGGTTTCGTACTCGTCCGCGCACTTGGGGAAGCGCTGCGTGAATGCATCGATGAAGTCCAGCAACGAACCCTTGCGGTCTTCGTTCATGGCCTCCATGGAGCGCACATTGCGCACCTTGCTGGCCTTGTACTGAGGCATGCTGTCCGGCAGGTCGCGGTACACACCACCGGGACGGAAGTAGGCCGCGTGCATGCGCGCACCCGACACCGCTTCGTACATGTCCATCAGCGCTTCGCGTTCGCGGAAGCTGTAGATCAGGATGGTGGAGCTGCCAGCATCGTTACCCGAGGAACCCAGCCACATCAGGTGATTCATGATGCGGGTGATTTCCGAGAACATCACACGGATGTACTGGGCACGGATAGGCACTTCAATGCCCATCAGCTTTTCAATGGCCAGGCAGTAAGCGTGCTCGTTGCTCATCATCGAGCAGTAATCCAGGCGGTCCATATAGGGCAGCGACTGGATGTAGGTCTTGCTTTCGGCCAGCTTTTCGGTCGCGCGGTGCAGCAAGCCGATATGTGGGTCAGCGCGCTGCACCACTTCACCGTCGAGCTCCAGCACCAGACGCAGCACACCATGCGCTGCCGGGTGCTGCGGACCAAAGTTCAGGGAGTAATTCTTGATTTCAGCCATGGTCTTCCGTCAAAAGGCGACACGCGCCTTCAGTGCAGGCCTCCGCCATAGTTTTCTTCACGAATGATGCGCGGCGTGATTTCGCGCGGCTCAATCGTGACAGGCTGGTACACCACACGTTGCTGTTCGGCGTCGTAGCGCATTTCCACGTGGCCAGACAAGGGGAAATCCTTGCGAAACGGATGGCCGATGAAGCCATAGTCGGTCAGGATTCTGCGCAGGTCCTCGTGACCTTCGAACACGATACCGAACAGGTCGAACGCTTCGCGCTCGAACCAGTTGGCCGAGTTCCAGATGGGATTGATCGAGGCCGCCACGGGGAAGTCATCGTCGGCGCAGTACACACGCACACGCACACGCTGATTCAACGTCAGAGACATCAGGTGGGACACCACGGCAAAGCGGGGACCTTCTTTGCCGACTTCTGCATAGGTGGAATAGTCCACGCCACACAGATCCAGCAGCATCTCGAACTGGCAATCAGGCGCATTGCGCAGGATTTGCATCACGTCCAGATATTGGTCAGCCGACACTTCCACTGTCACTTCGCCATAGGCCAGAGTGACGGAGCGCACCTTGTCTCCCAAGGCCGCCGTAACCACATCCCGAAGCTTTTCGGGGTGAATTGCAATAGCAGTCATCTCAACCCTTTAAACGCGAGCGATGGTGTGAGTACGACGGATCTTCTGCTGCAGCTGGATGATGCCGTAGATCAGCGCTTCCGCTGTCGGTGGGCAACCAGGCACATAAACGTCGACAGGGACAATGCGGTCGCAACCGCGCACCACCGAATAGCTGTAGTGGTAGTAACCACCGCCATTGGCGCAAGACCCCATGGAGATCACCCAGCGGGGCTCCGACATCTGGTCATAAACCTTGCGCATGGCAGGCGCCATCTTGTTGCACAGCGTACCGGCAACAATCATCAGGTCAGAGTGGCGGGGGCTGGCACGGAACACTTCGGAGCCGAAGCGACCAATGTCATAACGAGCAGCAGCTGCATGCATCATCTCCACCGCACAACAGGCAAGGCCAAACGTCATGGGCCAGATCGACCCTGTCTTGGCCCAGTTCACCACCGTGTCATAACTGGTGGTGACGAAGCCTTCCTTCATCACGCCTTCGATCATCGTGTTTCCTCAGAGAAGCTGCTTATTCCCAATCCAGGGCGCCTTTTTTCCACTCGTAGGCAAAGCCCACGACCAGAATGGCCAGGAAGATGAGAACAGCAACAAAACCCACACCGCCAACATCCTTGAATGCGACAGCCCAGGGCAGCAGAAATGCGATTTCCAGATCAAACAGGATGAAGAGAATGGCTACGAGGTAGTAGCGCACGTCAAACTTCATTCGAGCGTCTTCAAACGCTTCGAAACCGCATTCGTAGGGGGAGTTCTTGGCAGCATCGGGGCGATTGGGACCCAGCACGTAGCCGAGAACCAGGGGCACAACGCCCACAGCCATGCCAATAATAATGAACAGAAGAACGGGAAGGTACTGATCGATGTTCATCGAGTGGGCCTTGTTATGAAAACATGCCTCACCGATCACTGCCTGATCAGCAGGGCAGGTTTTTAGTTATGTGTTGGTGCCGTCGGCGAGACTCGAACTCGCACAGCTTTCGCCACTACCCCCTCAAGATAGCGTGTCTACCAATTCCACCACGACGGCTTCGTCTCAAAGCCTGGCAATCTCTGGAACCCTCATTGCAAAGATTCTGATCCCCAGGCAATCCCTAGATTCTAGCCTGAAAAACCCCACTCTCCGGGGTTCTTCAAGATTTTCTCTAAATTATTTTGTCGGGATCTGCGCAGCGCCTTCGGCGCCGGCTGCAGGTGCGGCAGGAGGCACGGATGTATCGCCTGCAGCAGCAGGCGGAACATCGGTAGCAGGCACAGACTGCGCAGGAGCAGGAGCGGTAACAGGAGTTCCCTCCAGAACACTACCCGAGCTGACAGGACGTGCATTGCTCAGATACGCCAGAGCCAGGGTCGACACAAAGAAAACCGTGGCCAGTGCCGCCGTGGAGCGCGACAGGAAGTTGGCACTACCCGATGCACCAAAAAGACTGCCAGACGAGCCGCTACCGAAAGAGGCCCCCATATCAGCACCCTTGCCGTGCTGCATGAGAATCAGGCCGATCATGCCCAGAGCGGTCAGCATCTGAACCGCAAGAATGACGCTGGATAAGACGTTCATATCAAAACCTAGTAATCGTAATCAGGGTGCGCCACGCAACAAGCGCAGCGCAAACGAATTATTGCGCTGCCGCAATAATGGTGAGGAAATCCGGGGCCTTCAAAGCCGCGCCACCAATCAGGCCGCCATCAATGTCGGCCTGAGCCAGCAGTTGCGCCGCATTGGCTGCATTCATGCTGCCGCCGTAGAGCAAAGGCACGCGATTGGCTTTTTCCGTGGCCGCAGCCAGCTGTGCACGCAGCACGGCATGGACTTGCTGAGCCTGCTCGGGCGTTGCGGTCTTGCCGGTACCAATGGCCCAGACGGGCTCATAGGCCACAACCAGCTCGCTCACGCACTGACCCACTTGCTGAATCACCGCAGCCAACTGACGCTTGACCACCACCTCGGTCTGACCGGCTTCGCGCTCTGCCAGCGTTTCACCTACACAGACGATAGGCGTGATGCCCTTGGACAACGCAGCCTGGGCCTTGGCAGCCACAGCCGCATCAGTTTCGCCATGGTATTGGCGACGCTCGGAGTGACCGACCAGCGCATAGCGCACGCCAAACTCCTTGAGCATGGTGGCCGAGACTTCACCGGTGAAGGCGCCCTGCTCGTGTTGAGAAACGTCTTGCGCTCCCACATCGATAGCAGAGCCCGCAAGCTCAGCCTGCACTTGAGCCAGATACACCGCAGGTGCAGCCACCGCCACGCCCGCCTTGTTGTCCGCAGGCAGACCCTGCTTGATGGCTTGCAGCAAAGCCGCATTGGCAGCCAGGCTGCCGTTCATCTTCCAGTTGCCGACAATGAGTTTTTGCTTCATGTTTCCCAAGTCAAAACGATTTTTCCGGTGTGCTGGCTGGACTCCATCAACGCATGAGCCTGCGCGGCGTCAGCAGCATCGAATTCACGATAAATGGCCGGGCGCACCTTGCCGGATTCCAGCATGGGCCAGACATTGCGCTTGAGCGCCTGCGCAATCGCAGCCTTGAAGGCCACAGAGCGCGGACGCAAGGTAGAACCTGTAATGGTCAGACGCTTGTGCAGCACAAGAGCCGCATCAAACTCTGCCTTGACACCGCCTTGCATGGCAATGAGGACCAGGCGACCATCGGCCGCCAGGGACTGCACTTCGCGCGCCACATAGCTGCCGGCGACCATGTCCAGAATGACATTGACGCCTTCGCCATTGGTGATGCGCTGCACTTCAGCCGCGAAATCCTGCGTCTTGTAATTGATCGCGTGATCGGCACCAAACTTGAGGCAATCATCGCACTTGGCATCGCTGCCAGCGGTGACGATGACTTGCGCGCCCCAGGCCTTGGCCAATTGAATGGCCGTGACGCCGATACCACTGCTGCCCCCCTGCACCAGCAAGGTTTCACCAGGCTGCAAAGCCCCCCGGTCAAACACATTGCTCCAGACCGTAAAAAAGGTCTCGGGCAAGGCTGCCGCCTGCACATCACTAAAGCCAGCAGGAATGGGCAAGCACTGAGGCACAGGGGCCACGCAGTACTGCGCATAGCCTCCACCCGTCACCAGCGCACAGACGCGGTCACCGAGCTTAAAGCCGGCTTGTGCCATCGCTGCCTCATCACCAGCAACAATGACACCGGCCACCTCCAGCCCCGGCAGATCCGAAGCTCCGGCTGGCGGCGCATATTGACCTTTGCGCTGCGCCACATCAGGACGGTTGATGCCGCTCGCGGCGACGCGAATCAGCACCTCGCCCTCACCTGCCACTGGCATGGGACGCTCACCCATGCGCAGCACGTCTGGCGCACCATAGCCGGTGATTTCCACCGCTCGCATTGTGTTGTGTTCCATATCCAGGCTTTGCTTTATCAATGAAATCAGCCTCTAGCGCTTACAGGACAAGCGTCAGCAGCTATCAAAACAGGATTAACGCAGAACTTCTGCAATATACAAAGCGCAAACCTGCACCGGGCAGGTTTGCGCTCAGTCATTACTGCTGTTGCTGTTGTTGCTGGTCTTCAGCAGCGGCACGGTTCTCGCGGGGCTCACGGTTTTCACGTGGCTCGCGGTTCTGGCGAGGAGCACGTTCGCGGTACTCGCGGTCACCACGGGGCTCGCGAGGCTCACGCTCGGGCATGCCGGCGGGACGCTCGATCAGCGCCTTCATGGACAGCTTGACGCGGCCCTTGTCGTCGGTTTCCAGAACCTTGACCTTGACCACTTGGCCTTCTTGCAGGTAGTCGGTGACCTTTTCCACGCGCTCGTGAGCGATCTGGCTGATGTGCAGCAGGCCGTCCTTGCCGGGCAGCAGGTTGACCAGAGCACCGAATTCCAGAATCTTGACGATCGGGCCTTCGTAGATCTTGCCGATTTCGACTTCGGCCGTGATCTGCTCGATGCGAACCTTGGCGGCTTCGGCCTTGGCGCCGTCAGTCGCAGCAATGGTGATGGTGCCGTCTTCCTCGATGTTGATCTGAGTGCCGGTTTCTTCGGTCAGCGCACGGATGGTCGCGCCGCCCTTGCCGATCACGTCACGGATCTTCTCGGGATTGATCTTCATGGTGAACAGCTTGGGAGCGAAGTCGGAAACTTCGGTCTTGGCTTCGCCCATGGCTTCCTGCATCTTGCCCAGGATGTGCATACGAGCTTCCTTGGCCTGAGCCAGAGCCACTTGCATGATTTCCTTGGTAATACCCTGGATCTTGATATCCATCTGCAGAGCAGTAATACCGTTGGTGGTACCAGCCACCTTGAAGTCCATATCACCCAGGTGATCTTCGTCACCCAGGATGTCGGTCAGCACGGCGAACTTGTTGTCTTCCTTGATCAGGCCCATGGCGATACCGGCCACGTGCGCCTTCATGGGCACGCCGGCGTCCATCATCGACAGGCAGCCGCCGCAGACCGAAGCCATGGACGAGGAACCGTTGGACTCGGTGATTTCCGACACCACACGGATGGTGTAGGGGAACTCTTCCTTGGTAGGCAGGCAAGCAGCCAAAGCGCGCTTGGCCAGACGTCCGTGGCCGATTTCGCGGCGCTTGGTCGAGCCCATGCGGCCCACTTCGCCAGTCGCAAAGGGAGGCATGTTGTAGTGGAACAGGAAGCGGTCTTCAAACTCGCCAGCCAGCGCGTCGATCTTCTGAGCATCGCGCTCGGTACCCAGTGTGGAGATCACCAGGGCCTGGGTTTCACCACGCGTGAACAGCGCGGAGCCGTGAGTGCGGGGCAGCACCGAGTTGCGGATCTCGATGGGACGCACGGTACGTGTGTCGCGGCCGTCGATACGGGGCTCGCCAGCCAGAATCTGCGAACGCACGATACGGGCTTCGATGTCGAACAGCATGCCCTCGACCTTGACGCCGTCAAATGCCACGCCTTGCTCAGTCAGAGCAGCCTTCACATCGGCGTAAGCCATACGGCAAGCCAGGGTACGCACCTGCTTGTTGCGCTCTTGGTAAGCAGCGCGCAGCTTGGCTTCACCCAGCTCGGTCACCTTGGCGATCAGGGCTTCGTCCTTGGCAGGAGCAGTCCAGTCCCATGCGGGCTTGCCGCCTTCGCGCACCAGGTCGTGGATGGCGTCGATAGCCACCTTGCCTTGCTCGTGACCGAAAACCACAGCGCCCAGCATCACTTCTTCAGGCAGCTGCAGGGCTTCGGATTCCACCATCAGCACGGCGGATTCGGTGCCAGCAACGACCAGATCCATCTGCGAATCCTTGCGCTGTGTCTGACCGGGGTTCAGCACGTATTCGCCGTTGATGTAACCCACGCGGGCTGCACCGATGGGGCCGTTGAAAGGCAGGCCCGACACTGCCAGAGCAGCGGAGACAGCAATCATGGCGGCAATGTCGGCGTCCACTTCAGGGTTCAACGAGATGGTGTGGATGACCACGTGCACATCGTTATAGAAGCCTTCGGGGAACAGGGGACGGATGGGGCGGTCGATCAGACGCGATGTCAGAGTTTCCAGCTCGGAAGGCTTGGCTTCACGCTTGAAGAAGCTGCCGGGGATCTTGCCTGCGGCGTAGGTCTTCTCGATGTAGTCAACGGTCAGCGGGAAGAAATCCTGGCCAGCCTTGGCAATCTTGGAACCCACCACGGTGGCCAGCACCACGGTGTCATCGATGTTGACCAGCACGGCACCGGAAGCCTGGCGAGCGATTTCGCCAGTTTCCATGGTCACAGTGTGCTGACCCCATTGGAAAGTCTTGGTAACTTTGTTGAACATGGTCATAGAGACTCCTTTATAGATAGCTGGATGCGCACATCCAGTCTTGATTTGGAGTGCAAACAGAACACGATGCCATTCCAGTGCTGCGCTAGGCGCTATGAATAATGCAGCATTGGAATGACACAGCTTCGCTCTGTTTTGCAAACTCCGAATTAAAAAACGCCTGAGCTAGGCAATCTAACTCAGGCGTTTCGATCTTTCACCGTGCTTACTTACGCAGGCCCAGCTTGGCGATCAGTGCGGTGTAACGCTCAGCGTCCTTGGACTTCAGGTAGTCCAGCAGCTTACGACGACGGCTCACCATACGCAGCAGACCGCGACGACCGTGGTGGTCCTTGGCGTTAGCCTTGAAGTGGGGAGTCAGTTCGTTGATGCGAGCTGTCAGCAGAGCCACTTGCACTTCGGGGCTACCAGTGTCGTTTTCGGAACGAGCATTGGCCTTGACAACTTCAGCCTTCTTATCGGCAGCGATCATTTTGTTTTCCTTAGGATTTGGCACTCAGCGAGGAGCACCTTGGTTACTTGCGCCAAGACTGGAAAGGCCTCAGCGTGCGTCTTGCACCATGCAAAACCTGTCGATTATATCAAGAGCCAATTCCCCCTCCATACCTTGAAAATCCGCTCCTCCCGAAGACAGGCAAACCCGCTTGCCGCCCTCAAGCCTCACCCAGACAATGAAAGCCTCATCGTCTGCCGAGGATACCCATGACCAGACTGCCTCCGCGCCTTTCAGTTGCCCGCCTGTGCGGCATCGCCCTGACAGCTGTCGCTCTCGCCCATCTACCAGCAAGCGCTGGAGAGCGCGCTCAGAAGCCCGCCAAAAAGCAGCAGAGCACTCAGGTCAAAATCAAAAATATCCGCAGTAGCTCGGAAGAGACTCCGGCACAGCGCGATCGAAGGCTGTACCGCGAATGCCAAGGCCGCCCAAACGCCGGTGCCTGCGCTGGCTACACATACCGCCCACCTCCCAACAAGCGCTAAGGTCGACCACCCACCCCTCGTTCTCGACCACTCGTCGCTCTTTAATCTCAGATCTACAACAAAATGTAATATCTGAGCATGTCCTTACCGCCCCCTCTTCAGCGCCACTTCGCCCGAGGCTTCACCACCATTGAGCTAATGGTCACCGTGGCCATTCTGGCCGTGCTGGCAGCCATCGCCGCACCCAGCTTCACCCCTTTAATCGAACGCTGGAAAACACGCCAGGCCACGGAGGAGCTGCAATCCACACTTTATTTCGCACGCTCCGAAGCCATCAAGCGTGGCGGTGGCATCACCATATCGTGCAACAACTGCCAGAGCGACCCCAGTGCCTGGAGCACCGGCTGGAGCGTCTTTGAGGACAGCAGTAGCGAGCCACTGCAAACCACCACCCTGCCCTCCAAGCTCACTGTCAGCTTTATCGATGCCAGCAGCAATGCCAAGCTCAGCGACCCGATCAAGGTGGACCGCTGGGGCCAGTTCTCCGCCGGCAGCAGTGCGGCCAATTTCGTCTTTCGCCTCATGCCCGAAGGTGGCAGTAGTACGCAATCAAGCGCCGCTTCTTTATGCATCAGCAGTGGTCGCATCAAGCGTCTCAACTCCGGCGATGGAGCGTGCTCGACATAAAACCACCTCAAGCAAATTATCAATCAGAGCCTTTCACAGTCAGCCCACCCCGTGGTCACCATCTTCGATAAGGAGCCCGTTATATGTACCCAAGCGCCCCCAGCACCTTGCACCTACATATCACCGCCTCCTGCGCGAACAAGACTGCGTGCCATGGCTTCACCGCCATTGAGCTGATGGTCACTGTGGCGATACTGGCTGTTCTTTCCGCTCTTGCTGCTCCTTCATTCACTCCCTTGTTCGAGCGCTGGCGAATCATGCAAACTGTCGAAGCGCTTAAATCCAGCTTACAGCTCGCTCGCTCAGAAGCCATCAAGCGCGGTGGTCAAGTCGTCATCCAGAAAATCCCAAACAAAACCGATGGCTGCACCACCGCTACCAGTAAAGCCGACTGGGACTGTGGCTGGCTGGTCTGTGACGACGTCAATAACAGCGGCACCTGTACCAAGGCTGATCCGGTACTGCATACCGTCAGCGCCCCACGCAACCTCCAGATCACGCGCAAGGGTGGGGCCGAAACAATCAAGTTCAACCGATGGGGTTTAGTCGATGGCGCTTGGCCCAGTTTCAGCATCGTCCCACTCAACAAATCCACCAGCGATCCTGCATCCAAAGGCCTCTGCATGGGCTCCGGTGGACGCATCCGCATCATTCCAGCAGAAGAAATTCCATGCACACCATAAAAGTCAAGCGTCTGCCTCGCCAGCGCGGGATCACGCTGATTGAATCCCTGGTCGCCATCGTCATTGCCGCCCTTGGCATTCTGGGCATCGTCGGCATGCAGATGCGCACCCTCAGCGACACCCAGACCACCGTGCGTCGCGCACAGGCCATTCGGCTGATTGAAGACCTGAGTGAGCGGCTCAAGGTCAACCCCAACGCCATGGCCAGCCTGAGCTCCTACGTCTCGGACTTCACCAATACCCCCTCATCGGGCGACTGCAGCACTCAAGCCTGTAACCAGTCCGAGCTTGCGGCCCATGACCTGTATTTATGGAAAGAGTCCGTGAGCAGTCACCTCCCCCTAGGCAAAGCCAGTATCTTTCTGGCGGATGGCGAAACTGTGGACACGAACCGCCGACAGCTCGGCGTCATGATCGCCTGGCGCGAAAACGAGCGCGACCCGGACAGCAGCTACAAAGACAGCATTGATGCCACCAAAGTTCGCGCCGCCGACGGCAGCCTGAGCGCAGGCAGTGATCAGAGCAAGAAAGACTCCCAAGTCTGCCCCGACGGCAGCACCTGCCACCTCCAGTACATCTCCGTGGCTGCGCGCTGCGCGCCTTACCTGGGCGGCGGCACTATCCAATTCTTCTGCGCAGGAGCATGAGCATGCACATAACAACAAAGGCCTCCCGCTTCAGCCCCAGAACAAAAATGCATGGTGAAGCGCATAAGCAGCAAGGCGTCACATTGCTGGAATTAATGGTGGGCATCGTCATCGGCCTGCTCGTGGTGGCCGTCGCCATGGGCGCGCTCATGGTCTCGCGCAATGTTTCCGGCACCGTCAGCGATGCCAGCGGCATTCAGCAGCAAGCCGCTTACGCCATTCGTACTATCGGCCAGCAACTGCGCCAGGCGGGCTCGCTCTACCTCAATCTGGACCCCAACAACACCTCTGTCACCGACAGCACGCTTGCCGCTTCAACCCCTGTTGCGTTCGAAACGAAAACCGATAATTTCGACCCGACGACCAACACGCTATTGGGCGAGATCAACAACAGCTCGACCACATTGACCGTAGGCTACCGTCGCTACACAGAAGACGTTTTTGGCAGCACCGATGCGCAGTCTCTGGTGCGCAACTGCCTTGGAGGCCCTAAGGACGACTCTACAGACCAGATCGTGAAAAGCGTCTTCACCTTCACCCGTGGCGACTCCACCCTGCGCTGCAATGGCAACGACACTACAGACCAGCCCATCTTGCAAAACGTCGCAGACTTTCAAGTGCGCTATCTGCAGCAAAGTGATGGCGCAGCCGGCGACACCAAAATTCGGTACGTCACAGCCGACACCCTAGGTGATGCTACTAGCGGGAACTGGAGCAAGGTTCAAGCCGTGGAAATCTGCATGGTGTTGTATGGCGATGAAGTCATAGACATACCAGCGGGCAGTCAATACGTAGGCTGCAGCGGCCAGAAAATCGACTTCCCCACCACGGGCACTGCAGCCCGACGCATGCACCTGACCTTTCGCAATGTCTTTCAGCTGCGCAGCCAAGGCTGATCGGCACCGTGCACTCACTTCTCATGCAAAAAATGACCATTCCACAACGCCTGCGCGCACCTCGCCCTGAAAAACAGCGCGGTGTCGCTCTGTTTGTTGTCATCATCTTCGTCATGCTCTCCATGCTGCTGGCGCTATGGGCTGCACGCACCTCGCTGTTCAATGAACTGGTAGTAGGCAACGATGCCGACTACCAGCGTGCCTTTGAGGCTGCACAAGCCCTGCTGCAAGATGCAGAGCTGGATATACGAGGGGAAAATGCTGACGGCAGCGCTTGCAAAAACGGCAGCGCGGACATCTGCCGCACCACAACCCCCGACCAAATTCCACTGGAAGCAAAAGACGTCACCAACCTGCTCGCCACACTCACGTCAGAAGCGACCCTGTGCCGCAATGCGCTATGCGCCAAACGCAATGGCGAGCAGGACTTCTGGAATGACAAAAACACACTCGACGCCATGAAGAGCGTCGGCGCACGCTTTGGCCAATACACCGGCGCGAGCAAAGGCGACTACTCCAACCCCATCCTCGCCGAAACCGATATCAAAAAAGGCGGCTGGTACTGGATTGAAGTACTGCCTTACTACGACAGTCAGAACTCTGGTGTCGTTGTGGGTGCTCCTAGCAACTTGCTGGAACTCAACCTGACACCCAATGTGGTGTACCGCATCACAACCCTGGCCTATGGGCGCAAGCCCAACACCATGGTGGTGCTGCAGCAAACTTATGCCAGACAAAAGCACAACCTCAATCTACCTGGCGTTTGAAGCTCTCAATCCTGTGCCCAATGCGGCGCATCGAATCAGCTTCAGGCCCATGAACACCGGCCTGGCAAAAGCACCAGAATTGAGCATTACCAATAAAAAGTGAGCTAACTGCGCTTACCAGACAAGCGATTAAGCCCTATTTAATCTGATAAATCAGGTATTTCAAGGAATAATCATGCATCGAAGCCTTCCTTCCCATTTTCAGAAAAAACTGCTGGCGCTGGCCGCGTGCGCCTCGCTTGCGCCCCATGGGGCCTGGGCATTGGATTTGGTTCAGTCACCGCCCGGTACGCAAGAACCTTATGTCGCGCCCAATGTAATTTTGTCGCTGGACGACTCAGGCAGTATGAGCGGCAGCCGAGCAACAACATTAAAAAATGCAGTCATCGACGTATTCTCAGACACCAGCCTGCTGCCTGATGGAAAAATACGCCTCGCATGGCAAAGCATGAATAACTCAAATAAAGCACTTACTACTCTTGACGCAAATGCAGCGAAAAGTACGGCAAGCAGCAGCTCACAAAATTTGATGAGCGTTCTGAATGAGACTCACCGTCAGAATCTCATTTCATACATGAAGGGAAAATATGTGGCTAGTGGTGGCACGCCAACTCACCGAATGTCCGCCCGAGCCGACCAATATATGCGTGCGGCCTTGAATAAAAATGGCCCTTGGGCCAGCAAGCCCGGGCAAGACAAGCCCGAATACCTGGGCTGCCGCCGCAACTACCATATTCTTTTGACGGACGGCGGCTGGAACAGCAGCCCTGAACATGTCAACCCGAGAAACTACGACGGCACAGGCCAGACACTTCCGGACGGTACGCTCTATTCCACTACCAGCCCACAAACTCAGCTCTACCGCGACAGCGACGGCGACAAAGAAAGAGACCGTTTCTCGACGATCGCGGACTGGGCTTTTTACAGCTGGGCCAATCCTTTGAAGAGCAGCGGCCTGACAGGAGCCGTCCAGCCGTCGGCGGAGTACCGCAAGGCACCAGCCACAGAAACATTCACCAAAAAGGGCACCAATACCACCGCCACACTGGAGCGCTTCTGGAACCCGCGCTATGACCCTGCTACCTGGCCCCACATGGTGACCTTCACCATTGGCTTCAGCAGTGATGCACTCCCTAAAATCAACTTCAACGACCAAGGCAATAAAGTCAACAACATTACTGACCCCTCATTAATGTTGCCCTATGGGTATGACGGTGACTTTGTAAATTATGTTAACGGTACTTATCGCTGGAAAGCCTATGGGGGCACTGCAGGAGGACCTCCATCGACATCTGTCAAAAAACCCGTAGCCGATCGCGGCCACGACATGTGGCATGCGGCTTTGAACGGGCGTGGCCAATTTTATGCGGTGAAGCAGAGCCAAGACCTCAAAAAAGCCTTTGAGGCAATCATTGGCACCATCAACACCCAGACCGAGCCGGACATGGCATCCACCGCCACCAGCGGCGCCAACAACACGCGCAATGACGTAGGCAAATTCACCGGGGGCTACGAGCCCGGCAATGCTTGGAAAGGTTTTGTCAAAGCCGAAACTGTGCAAAAAGAAGGCTCTTCGGGTGATCGCCTGGTTCCCGCATGGGACGGTAAGACCACCGCCGACAAAATTGATGCAATGGATCTGAACAAGCGCCTGATTCTGAGCTGGAGCGATGTGTGGAACAAGGAGAACAAAAAATACAAAGGCGGCACTGAGTTCCAGTGGAGTAATGACGAAACTTATCTGAGCACCGCACAAAAAGCCATGCTGGGACTGACTCCCGGCAACGGCGTTGCCGTGGGCAGCAATGGGCAGAACATCCTCAACTACATCCGAGGGGAAAGGAGTCTGGAAGGCTCCAGCACGAACGGCTACACCAACGCCAAGCCATTTCGTGCTCGTAAAAGCCGTCAGGGCGATATTGTCAACTCCGTGATCTGGTACACAGGTCAGCCTTCCAGCAACTACGCGCTCAATGGCTACGCCGCCTTCTCCAAGAAGGCCCGCACATCCATGCTCTATGTCGGCGGCAATGACGGCATGCTGCATGGTTTTTCAGCCACAGACGGTAGTGAAAAGCTGGCCTATGTTCCTCGCGGAGTCATCCCTACCCTGAGCAAGCTGGCTGCGCCCGCCTTTGACGAACAGCACCAGTACTTTGTAGATGGCTCCCCCATCACCGGCGATGTTGATCTGGGCACGGGCGATATCACCGATAGCGGCTCCAAGACCCCCGACTGGCGCACCATGCTGGTAGGCACGCTGGGCAATGGTGGCAAGGGCTACTTTGTGCTAGATGTCACCAACCCCGATGACTTCAAAGCGGCCAATGCCAAAGACCTCGTCAAGCTCGATCGCACGCGCGGCGCCACCGAGGCTGCACCCGACTGCAGTGCCATGACGGACCCTGCCCAAAAAACACTGTGCGTCCTCACCGAAGAGGAGGATAAGGACATCGGCCACATCACGGCTCCCCCTGTTCTCGACCCCAACAACTCCATGCGCACCACACAGATTACGCGCATGAACGACAACCGCTGGGCTGTGGTGATGGGCAATGGCTACAACAGTAGCAACCGCCGCCCCGTGCTGTTGATTCAGTATCTGGACACAAATGAGCTGGTGCGCATTCCTGCAACCAACGACCAACCAGGAACCGGCAACGCAGCCGATAACGGGCTGGCTTCGCCTCGTCTGGTGGACTTGAACGGCGATGGTCGCCCCGATATTGCCTATGCGGGCGACAACCTGGGCAATCTTTGGAAGTTCGACCTAACCAGCCATGACGCCTCTGACTGGAAAGTGGCCTTTGATAGCAAACCTTTGTTCACCGCCAAAGGCCCTGCATCACTGGGCAATAGTTCACGCGAACAAATCCAGCCCATCACCATTGCCCCAACGGTGCGCGCCAATGACCGCACAAAAACGACTAATGCCAAAACCGTCAAAGTGGGCGGCATGATGGTGGCCTTTGGCACAGGCCGTAATATCACGCAGACCGACACCAACAATGTCGCGGTTCAGACCTTGTATTCGGTGCTTGACAACACTCGTTACAACATCATCACCACATCTAAGGGCTCCCGCCTGAAGGTGCACCCTGGTGACGATAGCAGCAGCATCCCCGCACCTAAGGCCCTGGGCACTGGCGTCACCGCAGCAGGCCTGATCGAGCAAAAAATTACTGAGATCACCTTAGCAAACTCTGGAACGGGCACTGGCTTCGACAGTTTTGGTTCAATCAGCCAAAACACGCTGGACTGGAATCAGAAAAATGGCTGGTACATGGACCTTCCGGCTGTGGGCGAGCGTCTGCTCAAGAACATGGAGTTCTACGACGGCAGCAATATTCTTGCCGTCTATTCACAAGTACCCGCCAAGGGCTCGAACGTGGACATCAACGTAGAGAGCTGCGAGTCCACCTCGGTAGATGAGGAGCGCCAATACCGCACCTTTATCAACATCATGGATGGAGCCCCGCCTTCCATACAGCTGATGAACATTACGCAGGCTTATTCCATTTCACGACATCAAGTGGCCAAAGGCTCACACACGCTGATCACGAGCAAAAAGCAAAACCTCGATATTTCCTCCAGCGCAGGGGATGCTGATCCTGAAAAACTGCGACTCGTTCCCGAGCAATCGCTGCGCCCCAGCTGGCGTCAACTTCGCTGATTTACGCGTGCACTCTGGAAACATGAATATGAAAAAACACAAACAACAAGGCTTTACGCTGATCGAGCTGATGATCGTCGTGGCCGTGGTCGGCATTCTCAGCGCCATTGCCTACCCGAGCTATACCGAGTACGTGCGACGCGGGCACAGGGCCGATGCACGCGCGGGTCTTCTGCAGGCACAACTGTGGATGGAGCGGGCAGCTACAGCAACAGGGGTCTATCCAACCAACTCAGACCTCACAAAAGTGCTTCCCGCTAGCCTCTCTTGGTCAACCGATTCCAGCAAGCGCTATCAGATCGAGATGGAAAGCAGCAGCAACGCCGCCTACGTCTTGATTGCCAAGCGCAAAAGCCCTGGTGCACAGGCTGATGACAAGTGCGGAGACTTCACACTCAGCAATACAGGGGTCAAGGATGCAAAGAACCTGAAAAGCGGCACCACGGCAGCAGACTGCTGGAGCAAATAAAGCGCGGACCGCTGCATTACCATCACGGGCATGACACCCTCTGCCCACTTCATGAACAAAGCGCTTGAGCAGGCTGCCCAGGCGCTTTTTCTTTCCTCTCCCAACCCGCGCGTTGGCTGCGTGATCGTCGACCACGCTGGCCAGGTCATCGGCCAGGGCTTTACCCAGCAGGCGGGCGGGCCACACGCTGAGGTAATGGCGCTGCGCGATGCGACAGCCAGGGGCAATGATGTGCACGGCGCTACGGCCTATGTGACGCTGGAGCCTTGCTCGCATCAAGGCCGCACGGGGCCTTGCTGCGATGCGCTGGTTGCCGCTGGCATTGGCAAGGTCGTGGGTGCGCTGACCGACCCCAACCCACAAGTCGCAGGACGCGGCTTCGAGCGGCTGCGTGCAGCCGGCGTGGAGGTCGAAGTGGGCATCGGCGCAGCTGAGTCTCGCGAGCTCAATCTGGGCTTTTTCAGCCGCATGATCCGCAGCACGCCCTGGGTACGCATGAAAGCGGCCAGCTCGCTGGACGGCGTGACGGCATTGCACAACGGCACCAGCCAGTGGATTACCTCTGCGCCAGCGCGCGTCGATGGCCATGCCTGGCGAGCACGCGCCTGCACCATTCTGACGGGCATTGGCACTGTGCTTGAAGACAACCCGCGCCTGAACGTACGCGAGGTGGAAACGCCGCGCCAGCCACGCATTGCCGTGGTGGACAGCAAATTGGACATGCCACTAGATGCTCATGTTTTAAAAGCACCTAGCGGTTGCCTTATCTACACTTCAAGCCAAGATCAATCCAAAATAAAGGCTCTGCAAGCGCTAGGCGCTACAGTTATTGATATGCCCAATGCTGCAGGCAAGGTTGATCTGGCGGCCATGCTGCGTGATCTGGCTCAACGCGGCACCAATGAGCTGCATGTCGAGGCTGGTTTCAAACTCAATGGCTCATTCATTCGTGAAGGTTTGGTGGATGAGTTTCTGTTCTACCAGGCCCCAAAGCTTCTAGGAACCGGGGCCATGGGCATCGCCAACTTTGGTCCACTCGATGCGCTGACCCAAGGGGTTGATCTGGAGTTTCATGACATCACACGCCTGGGACCTGACCTGCGCATCATCGCCAGAGTTCAAGGACGAGATCAGTTCTAGCACCGCCTGCGTCCGACACGCGAAACCGTCCACCATCGGTTACAACGCAGCCATGGCTGTTCCATTGACCTCTTACTCCCGCCTCTCTCTTTTGAAATGCTGGATGCTGCTTGCCTGCACTGCAGCGGCCGTACTGCTGTCCGGCTGCAGCACCTCCTTGCCCAAAGAGGTTCAGCGCCCCATCAGTACCGCTCTCAGTCAGCCCCAGAGCACGCGCCTGGGTCTCTTGATTGCACAAAGTCGCCCGTCAAAATCCAGACCTGACACATCGGCATTCACGCTGATCTCTGGCCCCAAGCATGCCCTCAGCAGTCGCATGGCGCTGGTGGAGAACGCCCAAAAAACGCTGGATCTGCAGTACTACGCCATTCACGCCGACCAAAGCACCGAGCGACTGCTGCGCGCCGTGGTTCAGGCCGCACAGCGCGGCGTGCGCGTGCGTGTGCTGCTTGATGACTTCCACAGCACCGGAGCCAATGCACAAGTCATGCGCCTGGCCTTTGTGCCCAATGTGGAAATGCGCATGTTCAACCCTCTGGCTGGTTCACGCGCCTCGTCGTTGGGTCGCGCCTGGACCTTGCTGACCGACTTTCAGCGCGCTCAGCAGCGCATGCACAACAAGCTCTTCATTGCCGACAACACCATGGCCGTCATTGGCGGGCGCAATCTGGGCGATGCCTACTTTGATGCGTCCAACGACGGCAACTTCATCGACCTGGATGTGCTGACCGGCGGCCCCGTGGTCAAGGAGCTCTCGCACAGCTTTGACCGCTACTGGAACAATGTTCGCGCCTATCCGGTGCAATCACTGATCAGCGAGCAGGAGCTGATCAAACTCAGGCAACAGTTTGCCCAGGAGGATTCCCAGACAGAACCGGAGACATCCTCTTCATCCTCAAACGCCTCCCCTCCCCCACAGGAAGAGCAGCCCCTCAATCTTCAGAAAATTCCATGGATCTGGGCCCAGGCGCTGGTACTGGCAGACAGCCCTGCCAAGATTCCCACGGAAAACCAGGAAGAGGCTCATGCAACGCCCCTTCTGGAGCCCACATCCAAAGGCAGCACCAACACCCCGCCACCCGCTGCAGTGCCTGCTTTGCATGCCGAGACCGTGGTCGACGGCCTGCTGGCTTTGATTCGCTCCGCCAAGCAAAACCTTCTGGTGGTCTCTCCCTACTTTGTGCCAGGCCCTGAAATCATGGATGCCTTTGCCAGCGCCCGCAGCAAAGGAGTGCGCATCCGGGTGCTAACCAACTCACTGGCATCCAACGACGCCCCATTGGCGCATGCAGGCTACGCGCGTCATCGCAAAGCTTTGCTGGAGATGGGCATTGAGCTGCACGAGATGCGCAGTGAGGCAGCCAACCTGCGCTCCGCCATGCGCGCCGGCGGCACAGGCTCAAGCGCCGGCGGCACAGGCTCAAGCTCCGGCAGCAGCCCTGGGGCTTCGCGTGCCATGCTGCACTCCAAGCTGCTAGTCATCGATGGCCGCCTGGTTGCGGTAGGCTCCATGAATCTGGACATGCGCTCACGCTTGCAGAACACGGAAATTGCCATACTGGTTGCGAGTCGTCACTTCAGTCAGCTGGCCAGCGACAGCATTGATGACGGCCTGCCCGAGAACAGCTGGAAGGTTCAACTCGATCAGAATGGCCAGCTGATCTGGCGCGCCCCTGTGGACAGCGGGCTCAGTGACGCCCATTCGGAGCCCGATGCCAGCTTGGGACTGCGTCTTATGCTGCAACTGTTGGGGCCGCTGGCTCCGGACAGCCTGCTGTAGATTGCAGCTGCGGCCAGACCCATTCTTGCTCCAAGTCGCGCGTCAGCAACGCCTCCACCCAGTCACTGATGGCCGATTGATCGGTCTGCGTTCGCACTTCCTGATAGGCCTGCTCGGCCTCGGGAAAGCGTCTGCGCATGAGGTTCAGCCACTGCTTGAGGCGCCCTGCCCGCTGACGCGGCTCCAGCCCTTCACAGACCATCTCCCAGAACCGCTGCACCTGCGGCACCAGCTCCTGCCAGTCAATGCCTGCCGCTGTAGTGACTCCGCCTTGCTCTACAGCCCGGCGCACCGCCAGCGCCAGGCCGGGGTCAGCCACAATACCGCGCCCCAGCATCAAGTCGTCGCAGCCAGAGAGCTCACGACAACGCAAGGCTTCTTCCACCGTCCAGATCTCGCCATTGGCCACCACATTTACACGCACCACCTCGCGAATGCGCGGGATCTCTTCCCAATACGCCGGAGGACGATAGCCGTCCAGCTTGGTTCTGGCATGAACCACGATTTCACAGGCCCCGCCGCTTTCCATGGCTTGGGCGCACTCGGTCATCAATGCGCGGTCATTAAAGCCCAGCCGCATCTTGGCTGACACGGGCAGGTGCGCAGGCACGGCCTTGCGCACGGCCTCCACCACACGCACGATCTGCTCCGGGTCTTGCAGCAAGGATGCGCCGCCGCCGTGGCGATTGACCACCTTGGCCGGGCAGCCGAAATTCAGATCGATGCCCTCGGGCCCCAGACGTGCCAGGTTGGCAGCGTTCTCAGCCATGCTGACGGGATCGGAGCCCAACAGCTGCGCGCGCACGGGCACTCCTGCCAGCGTCTTGCTGCCATTGCGCAGCTCCGGCATGGTGCGCAGATAGACCTTGTCGGGCAGCAAGGTACCGCTGATGCGAATGAACTCGGAGACGCAGCGGTCAGCACCGCCCACGCGGGTCAGTACATCGCGGAGCACAAAATCCAGCAACCCCTCCATGGGGGCAAGCAGCAGTTTCATTTCAATGTCAAAAATATGGCTATAGGGCTTATCCAGCAAGCCCTTACAGCTATCAATTCAAAAGCAAGCGGCAAGATGAACCGCAATAGCAGACAGATGCACTGCGAATTGGCTCCAATTCACACCGCTGTCATGGTCTGAACATGCAATAGCGCATCAGAACTTGTATTGCGACAGACAACAAAAACCATGATTTTGCAAAAAACCGCCAAGGCCCAGGAGGAGCTTCAGCCCGGTTCGCGCCAGCTACCTCAGCGTGCACGATCCCTGCTTTTGCTGGCTGGCGGAAAACGCCTGGAGGAGATTGCGGCCATGCTGGGCAGCGATCATGCAGCACTGGCCCAGCAACTGGTGGAGCAGGGATATCTTCAACTGGTTTCTGCCAGCACCATCAAAGAGCGCAGCCCAGCCATTCACCCGGCAGCCTCTCTTGCCAAAGTCGCTGCCACTCCAGCTCCAGTCCCCGACCAGACAGCAGCGTCTTCGCCTCCTGTCATCAACATGGCCGGAACCCGCATGTATCTGTTCGACATGTGCGAGCGTCTGTTTGCCAACCGCCACGAGGCGCTGGCCCAGTCCTTGCGTACCCAGCTGCGCGAAGCCAGAGACTTGAGCAGCTTGCGCAGCGCAGGCATCAGTCTGCTGACTGCCGTGCAGGAGTACGCGGGAGAGGATCGCGCCCAGTCGCTGCGCGAGCGACTGGCTGCACTGCTGTCTTATGAGGAAGCTGACGAAGTGGCTGCCACAGCCCTTGAAAGCGCTACGGCATAAGCCGTATCAGCCCACTTAAGCCGCAGCCAAACGCCAGAGCGAAGTCACTTCGGCTGCTCTGGCCACATGCAAAGGATCTTCCTTATCCTGCGCCTTGCCATGCTGAGGTCGAATATCCTCGCGCCCCAGCACCTTGAGGCCTGCTGCCTCAATCCAGGTCTGCAGCTCCTCACGGGTGCGCAGCTTCAAGTGCTCGGCCAGGTCGGAAATGATGAGCCAACCTTCTCCGCCGGGCAGCAGATGTGCCGCCAGGCCCTGCACAAAACCGCGCAGCATGCGACTGTCTTCGTCATAGATGGCCTGGTCCAGCAACGAGGCGGCCTTGCCCGGCAGCCAGGGCGGATTGCAGACAATCAGGCCGGCCTTCCCCTCGGGGAACAGATCGGCACGCCGGAGCTCCACCTTGGAGGCGTGACCCAAGCGCTGCAGATTTTCAGCGGCGCAGCCCAGAGCGCGCTCGCTCATATCCGTGGCAACCACCGACTTCACACCGCGCTTGAGCAACAAGGCCGTGAGCACCCCCGTGCCGACACCGATATCCCAGGCCTGAGCCATACCGGCCGCCGGAATCGGGGTACGCGCCACCAGATCAAGGTACTCACCACGCACAGGCGAGAACACGCCGTAATGCGCATGAATGCGGGCGCCATCCAGAGCAGCGATCTCCACGCCCTTCTTGCGCCATTCGTGGGAACCAACCACACCCAGCAGATCGCGCAGCGGCACCAGAACGGATGGCGCATGCGCTTCGGCCGGAACGGCGCCCCATGCCTCAACGCAGGCCTGGCTCCAGTCCGGCGCACGGCGCAAGGCGCAATGCCACTGGGCATCCATCTCAATCAGAATACTGCCCAGCATGCGCGCACGCTGTGCCTGGGACTGTCGATACAGATGGAATGCGTGAGGAAAGCCTGCCGACGCAGTGCCAGATTTGCTGCCTTTGCCGCTTTTGCGCTGGGACTTCTTGTCCAGACGACGGCCCAGCGCCAGCAGCAGCTGGCGGGCATTCTGGAAGTCACCTCGCCACAGCAGCGACGCACCTTCGCTGATATGGCGAAACGCCGTATCTGCGGGCATGGTGTCGTCGGCAAGCTCTATGCGGCGAGGTTTGGGCAAGCTGCTTTCGGTGCGCCACAAGGCTTGTTCGGCCTTGTCTTCGTTCTGCCATTGCAGCAGTTCGAAAGCAGTTGCGGGAGCGGTGACTGAGGCCGCGACATTGTTCTTGGGGGTCTTCACGGCCTGTCTTTCAAAGCAACGGCGATCAGCCGTTCAGAGGGCGCTTGACGCGCACTTCTTCAATCTTGATGCTGCCAATCACAGCCGTCTTGGCCGTGGACATCTCGCGCTTGAAGCCTGCCATCTCATGGAAACGCAGGGCACGCTCGTTGCGCAGAGGAATCCAGGCTGTCACATTGGTGCAGCCTTCTTCCAGCAAACCATCGCGTGCGGCATCCCACAAGGCAACGCCAACGCCTTGGTTCCAGTGAGAAGGTGCAGCATAGATGGCCCAAATCTCACCAGTGGTCTGACGAGATTTTTCATCACGGGAGCGGTCAAAGCCGACAAAGCCCACGATCTTGTCGCCATCAATAGCGACCTGAACCTGAGGCTCACAGTATTCAATAGCTTCGCGCCAGTAAGCCTGACGCTTTTCAACCGAGGACATGGCCTTCAGTTGATCATCGGGAACCAGACCTCGATAAGCCTCCAGTGCGGAAGCAGTATGGATCTGGGCAATCGCTTTTGCATCGCGAAGAGTAGCGGGACGGACCTGGATACTAGACATGGAAAAAACCGGGGCGGAAACATGTAAGAATAGAAGGGCGTAATTGTCTACAGATTCAAAGTTTTGGCACGCAGCATGGTTGTTAGCCATTTGCTCAACTGCGGCTGTTCGCAATTCCTTGCTATGCCGCAATCTATGTGCTATGCGCTCCCCTAAGCAGAGCAGCAAGCCTTTATCCATCAAGGCTTTGCCTCACATTTGATGACATTTAGCGCCAAGACTTGATGTCACACCCCCTGCTCATGCAACCATAAAAGCCGCTGAAAGCTCACAGCCAGCGTCGCATGAACTCCATCACACGATCGAATTTGTCTCCGAACGGCGGATAAAGGAGTGCAGTCCCTGCCCAGCGCGACTGCACGAAAACCGCCTTCTGATGCACAAAGCGCAAAAAGCCCTGCTCTGCGTGATAGGCGCCCCAGCCACTCTCCCCTACACCGCCAAACGGCAGGTTTTCATGGGCGACATGCAGCAAAGTGTCATTCACGCAGACACCACCGCTGACGGTGCGCATCAGCACCGCATCGCGCTCAGACTCATCATTGCCAAACCAGTACAACGCCAATGGCCTGGGGCTGGCATTGATGGCATGGATCACATCTTCAATACGCTCATAGGAGATCACCGGCAGGATAGGGCCGAAGATCTCCTCCTGCATGAGCTGCATTTCGCCTGTCACGCCAAACACCAGTGCTGGCGCAAGCTGCCGCTCCACGGCTTCCCCCCAGGCTGTGGCATCCCCGTCGGCAGCAGGAGCCGCTGCCTCATGCATCCAATGAACCTGCGCCCCCAGGCTTTCCGCTTGTCGCAGCATCTGCTTGAGTCGTGCCAGATGGCGCTTGCTGATGATGGCCGTGTAGTCAGGGTTGCCAGAGATACGCGGATACAGCTGCTGAACTGCCGCTTGGTAGGCATCAGCAAACTCCTGCTCACGCCCACGCGGCAGCAACACATAGTCGGGAGCAATACAGGTCTGCCCGGCATTGACCAGCTTGCCATAGGCGACTTTGAACGCCACGGCCTGCACGTCACAATCCTGCGCGACGATGCAGGGCGACTTGCCTCCCAGCTCCAGCGTGGTTGGCGTCAGGTGCACAGCTGCAGCCTGGGCCACTCTGCGCCCCACCGCGGTAGAGCCCGTAAAAAACAGATGGTCGAACTGCAGGCCTGAGAACTGTGTGGCGACGCCCACATCTCCCTCAATGACACAAAACTCTTCAGGTGCGAAGTACTGCGCTACCAACTCCGCCATCTTGGCTGAGGTATGAGGCGTCAGTTCGCTAGGCTTGAGCATCACGCGATTGCCCGCTGCCAGCGCTGTGACGGCGGGAGCCAGTGATAGCTGCAATGGATAGTTCCAGGGCGCAATGATGCCCACGACCCCAATGGGCTGGCGCTCTACCCAGGCCTTGCCAGGCTGCAGCATCAGTGGCGTGCGCACGCGTTGCCGCTTGCTCCACTTCGGCAGATGCTTGAGCGTATGCCTGAGCATGTTTCGCACCAACATCAGATCCAACATCTCGGTCCAGCGCTCGGAGCGCACACCAAAGTCTTGCTCTACCGCAGCGCACAGTGCCGAGCCGTTTTGCTCCAGCATCTTCTGCAAGCGCAGCAGCCTCTCACGCCGCACCAGTAAAGGCACATCGACCTGCGCCCGGCTGGCTTGATACTGCAAGTCAAAGATACGGTGCAAATCCATGTTATTCATGCCTGTCTAAAGAACCCAAGATCACAATCTCGACCATACCGCGAGACTGCGTAAACACCGCGTAAAAAAGAGCCTGATGCAACACTGCACAGGCTCTTGTGTTTTGACCGCTGCCCGAAGCTGCGACCTGTGAATTGGCAGGCGGGACTCAACGCATGAGCCAAGCGCGCCAGCGGGATTTAGAACGAGCCGACGATCTCCTCGCGCCACGGCTGCGTAGAGATCGTCGACACGTTCTTATGACTCCTGCACTTCACGCGGCTGCACATCGGTGACATCACCAGTACCAGGCAAGACACCACGGCGAGAGCGGGTCTCACGGGCCTCTTTTTTAACGTCTGCATTGCCTGACGATTGCGCCATCCACTCTGCACCCGAGCGGTACACCGTCTGCCAGCCTGCAAACGGGCTCATGGAGCCAAAGCTCATGGGCACCACGGGTTGACCTGTGAGCTTGGCCCACAGGGCACGCAAGCCCCAGGCCGCAGCGATCAAGGCAGCCACTGCCAGCAGGCACAGAAAGAACACCAGACCCACCAGCATCAGCATGATGCGGACGGCCCAACGGGTTGCGGTGGTGGCGAAATCGTTCAAAGCAATACCTTTCTAAAGTTCGATCTTAGGCAGTTGCCGCAGACTCGAACCGGAACACCCCGGGATCATTCACCGGGTCCACTGTCACAGCAATCGTACTCTTGGGCGGGAACTTGCCCTCAAGCAACAGCTTGGACAGCGGGTTTTCAATACGCTGCTGAATTGCGCGCTTGAGCGGACGGGCACCGAACACGGGATCGAAGCCTACCTTGGCCAACTCGGCCAGGGCTTGTTCGGACACCTGCATGCTCAACTCCATCTTCTGCAGACGGCTCTCCAGCAACTTCAGCTGAATCTTGGCAATCGCCTCGATGTTCTTGGCATCCAGGGCATGGAAGACCACGGTTTCATCGATACGGTTCAAGAATTCGGGTCGGAAATGGTTTTTAAGTTCCCCCCAGACCGCTTCCTTCACATCATTGGCATCCTCACCCACCATGGCTTGAATCAAATGTGAACCAATGTTGCTGGTCATGACAATGACAGTGTTCTTGAAGTCCACCGTACGCCCCTGACCATCGGTCAGTCGGCCATCGTCCAGCACCTGCAGCAGCACGTTGAAGACATCGGGGTGGGCTTTTTCCACCTCGTCCAGCAGCAACACGCTATAGGGCTTGCGGCGCACAGCTTCCGTCAGGTAGCCGCCTTCTTCATAGCCCACATAGCCGGGGGGAGCACCAATCAAGCGTGCCACAGAGTGCTTTTCCATGAACTCACTCATGTCAATGCGCACCAGATGGTCTTCGCTGTCGAACAGGAAACCTGCCAGCGCCTTGCACAGCTCGGTCTTGCCCACACCCGTTGGGCCCAGGAACAGGAAGGAGCCTGTGGGGCGATTCGGATCAGACAGGCCCGAGCGCGAACGCCGGATGGCATTGGCCACAGCGGCAATCGCCTCTTCCTGACCCACCACACGCTCGTGCAGCTTGGCCTCCATGTGCAGCAGCTTGTCTTTCTCGCCCTGCATCATCTTGGCCACAGGAATACCCGTGGCACGACTGACCACCTCAGCAATCTCTTCGGCACCCACTTGTGTACGCAGCAGCTTATGGGCCGTCGCGCCATCCTGGCCTTCTTCCTTGGCCTGGGCTTCATGCAGCTGTTTTTCGAGTGCGGGCAGCTTGCCGTACTGCAGCTCGGCCACCTTGTTGAAGTCGCCCTTGCGCTTGAACTCCTCGATCTGGATGCGCAACTGATCCACTTCCTTGCGGATCTGCTCCGAACCCAAGGCGCTGGCCTTCTCGGCCTTCCAGATTTCTTCAAGGTCGGCGTACTCGCGCTCCAGGCTCTCCAGCTCTTCCTCGATCAGCTGCAGACGTTTTTGCGAAGCCTCGTCCTTTTCACGCTTCATGGCTTCGCGCTCGATCTTGAGCTGAATCATGCGGCGCTCAAGCTTGTCCATCACCTCGGGCTTGGAGTCCATTTCGATCTTGATCTTGGCCGCAGCCTCGTCGATCAGGTCGATGGCCTTGTCGGGCAGGAAACGGTCGGTGATGTAGCGATGGCTCAGCTCTGCTGCGGCAACGATGGCGGGGTCGGTGATATCGACGTTGTGGTGCGCCTCGTACTTGACCTGCAGGCCACGCAAAATGGCGATGGTGTCTTCCACCGAGGGCTCGTCGACCATCACCTTCTGGAAGCGCCGCTCCAGCGCTGCGTCCTTTTCGATGTACTTGCGGTATTCATCGAGCGTGGTTGCACCCACGCAGTGCAGCTCGCCGCGCGCCAGCGCGGGCTTGAGCATATTGCCCGCGTCCATGGCGCCATCGGCCTTGCCGGCGCCCACCATGGTGTGGATTTCGTCGATGAACAGGATGACGCGCCCTTCCTCCTGGGCCAGTTCCTTGAGCACGGATTTCAGGCGCTCCTCGAAGTCGCCACGGTACTTGGCACCGGCCAACAAGCCCGCCATATCCAGCGACAGCACGCGCTTGTTCTGCAGGCTCTCGGGCACTTCGCCGGCCACAATGCGCTGGGCCAGACCTTCCACGATGGCGGTCTTGCCCACGCCAGGCTCGCCAATGAGCACGGGGTTGTTCTTGCTGCGACGCTGCAGCACCTGGATGGCACGGCGGATTTCATCGTCGCGGCCAATCACCGGATCGAGCTTGCCGATGCGGGCGCGCTCGGTCAGGTCCATGGTGTATTTTTTCAGCGCTTCGCGCTGGCCTTCGGCTTCTGCACTGTCCACGTTCTGTCCTCCTCGCACCGCGTTGATGGCTGCTTCCAGGCTGGATTTGCTCACGCCGCTTTGCTTGAGCAAGGCACCGGCACGCGTGGCCGATCCTGCTGCGTCGGCCAGCGCCAGCAAAAACAGCTCGCTGGCGATGAACTGGTCGCCACGCTTGAGCGCTTCCTTTTCGGTCGCCTGCAGCAGGCGGGCCAGCTCGGAGCCAACCTGTACATCGCCTTGCTGCTGCACACGCGGCAAGTCACCCATGGCCTGCTCGGCCAGATTTTTGAGTTGCTGCACATTGCCACCGGCACGCTGCAGCAAGGCTCGCGGGCCATCGTCCTGGCGCAGCATGGCCACCAGCAGGTGCAGGGGGTCGATGGTGGATTGATCCGCACCGAGCGCCAGAGACTGCGCATCGGCCAAGGCTTCTTGGAATTTGGTCGTCAGTTTGTCAATTCGCATGGTGTGTCGCTTTCGCTTCAATCAGATTCATTGCTGATTTATCTGATAGCCCGATGATGAATTTCAAGACCGAAATGGCAATAAAACAATGCAAAGACCGCAGTAAGCTGACAATTTGAGCAAGATCAAAGAGGCTGCGCTCCCTGAGGCCATTTGAGCATGGCGCGAGCCGAACTCACGCCATGTAGGAGCAAGTCCTCAAAGCACCACACTTCCGGGGCATGTCATCCCGAAAACTTCCTGAATAGCGCAAAACTCTCAAAAAGATAGCTATCAGCGCTTGATACATAAGCGCTGGCGTGCTTTTTCATTCATAGAGTTCACACACAAATGTCAAAGGCTTCACTGTATCGAGTGCCAGCCAATCACTCGAAAAGTCAGGCCACCCAGCGCGCCAGAGCTTGCTCGTCGCTGACCCGCGCATCCACCCAGCGCGCGCCCTGCCCGGTCTGCTCTTTTTTCCAGAACGGGGCCTCGGACTTCAGGTAGTCCATGATGTATTCGCAGGCCTCAAATGACTTGCCGCGGTGGGCACTGGTTACGGCCACCAGCACGATCTGATCCATGGGTTGCAGCAGGCCGATGCGATGGATGACGCGCGCACCAAAGATGCCAAAGCGCTCCACGGCCTTGTCGATGATGGCTTCGATGGATTTTTCGGTCATGCCCGGGTAGTGCTCCAACTCCATGCTGGAGACGGCATCGCCCTCGTTGCGGTCACGCACCGTACCGACAAAGCTGCAGACTGCGCCCACGCGCGCATCGCCAGCGCGCAAGGCGGCAATCTCGGCCGAAAGGTCAAAGTCCTGAGTCTGAATGAAAACACGTGCAGCAGTCATGCCTGCATTGTCGCAGGCTCGCCGCAAGGCGGCTGCCTTGCAAAAGGCCGCAACACCTCAGATGCTCAAGGCACCACAAACCGAAGGGCAAGCCCTGCATGGCTTGCGCGGCAGCGAGGGTTATGCGTTCAGGCCCTGACATGGGCATGTACTGCGCATTAGCATTGCGCCATGGCCACACAAACCATCAATCTGCCGGAGTACACGCTGTACCCCTCTCCACGCAATGAGCATCGGATGATTTTCGAGTTCCAGCTCTTTGTGCCCTATCCCTATGAGCTGATCCACCTGCCCGACTACAACTTCAAGGGCAAGGCCACGCTGTTTGCCGCCCATCGCAAGCGCGACAACAAGTCAGGCCAGCTCATCACCTGCGAGTTCTCGGCGGATATCGAGCGCTTCGAGCGCTTGTTCGAGCCAAGCTAAGGGATCGCTTCATGGACGAAACCAGCCAGATACAGCCGCCCCCCAGCTTTGCAGAGCTGTTTCGCACACGCAGCGGCAAGCTCTCAGCCTCCATTGCTGAGGTCGTAGCCCGCTATGAACTCTGCGAAGACCTGGCCAGCCATTTGACGGAGCAGGCCCAGACGCTCTATCATTCGGGCAATTCTTCCGAAGAGCAGGTACTGCTGGGCATGCATAGCGGACTGGCCATGGAAGGCTCCGTCGTCACTGCAGCCGAAGCAGGCTGGATTGTTCAGCGCCTGGCCGAGCTGCTGGAATGGCGTTCGCCGCAACTGCCAACCACCACTTCAGAATAAGCGTCAAATCAGCCTCCAGCGCTTACCCACAAAGCGCTGACAGCTATCAAAATAAAAAAGCCGTGCAGTTCAGCGCACGGCTTTTTTAATGAGGCCACCGCCATCAGGTCTCTGCCGAGCCCTTCGCCTTCCAGTCCGCATAGCGGTTCAGAATGCGCTGCACTTGGCCATGGGTCCACTCTCCGCCCTTGGCCGCAGCAATGCCTCGGGCATTGAGTTCTGCAGCCATGGCTCGGTGAGTCAAGCCCTGCTCTTGCAACTGCGCAAACAGCGCTTCGTGCTGCTTGGCAAAGGCATCGGCAGCCGATTTGCGCTTTTCTACCGTGGCGCGGATATTGGCCGCCCCCGCTGTTCCCAGTTTCACACCGCGCTCGCGCGCTTCGGCCAGCGCCTTGCGGGTACGGGCGCTGATATCCGGGTTCACTTCGGTAGATGGCAAATCGGCAATTGAGGTCATGGCATTACAGGGGGGGTATAGCTCAGGGTCTGACCCAGGAACCATAACAGGAACAGCACCACCGGTGCATGAACCAGCAACTGCACAAAGTTGTAGCCAATCAGGTCACGTGCCTTCAGGCCCAGCACGCCCAGCAGCGGCAGCATGTAGAAGGGGTTGATCAGGTTGGGCAGCGCTTCGGCAGCGTTATAGATCTGCACCGCCCAGCCCAGGTGGTACTGCAGGTCATTGGCCACTTGCATGACATAAGGCGCCTCCACAATCCACTTGCCACCGCCCGAAGGCAGGAAGAAGCCCAGCACGGCAGAGTAGGTGCCCATCAGCAGCGCATAGGTGTCATGCGTGGCAAAGCTGGTGAAGAAGGTAGAGATATGGTGGGCAATGCTGGCACCGTCCACGCCCTTGACGTCCGTCATGATGGCGGCGATCGCGCCATACAACGGGAACTGGATGAGCACGCCGGTGGTGGTGGGCACGGCACGCGCCACGGCATCGAGGAAGCTGCGCGGACGCCAGTGCAACAGCGCTCCTGCCATGAGGAACAGCAGGTTGTAGGTGTTCAGGCCCGAGATTGCCTGAATGAAAGGCTTGCTGGAGAACTCCTCCACCATCCAGCCCACCGTCAGCGCCACCATCATGATGATGAGAATAGGGCTGTACTCCAGCCATTCACCGGGGCGGCTGGGCTTTTTGACTTCCTGCACCACTTCTTCGGCCAGATCGACCTGGCACTGAGCAGCATCACGCGCCGACTTTTCACCGGGGGCTGTCATGTAAGCCACGACGATGGAGATGATCATCAGCACCGCCAGCATCACGCCGGACTGCCACAGGAAAATGGTCTCGGTAAACGGAATCACCCCGGTGATGGCCAGAATGCCTGGCGGCAGGCTGGCAGGGTTGGCCTGCAGCTGCGCGGCCGACGACGAAATGCCCAGCGCCCACACAGCCCCCAGGCCCAGATAGACGGCTGCGCCCGCTGCGCGGTAGTCCATCTTGATGTCGGTGCGACGCGCCAGTGCCTTGACCAGCAGGCCGCCGAAGACCAGGCTCAGGCCCCAGTTCAGCAGCGATGCGGTCAGCGACACAAAAGCCACCCAGGCCACGGCGCCACGGCCGGTCTTGGGCACGAGTGCCAGGGAATGAATCAGTTTGGAGGCAGGCTTGGAGCTGGCCACCACATAGCCGCCAATCGGCCATCTGCATGGTGAAGGGAATCAGGCTCCAGAAGCCCTTACCAAAGGCCTTGCTGGTTTCAGCCGCAGGCGCGCCAATGGCAAAGGCGGCCAGCACCACGATAAAGATGCCAACGGCAGCAAACACCCAGGAATCCGGGAACCACTTTTCCGCCCAGCTGGCGCAGCGCATGGCAAAGCGCGCAGAGCGGGTTTCCTCCATATTGACGTGAGTTGTCATGAGTAAGCGCTTTCTGTCTCTCTTGTAGAAAGCGCGGATTGTCCAAAATGAATCTCGTCAGATTCATGAAAACTCACCCATGAAAACCCTAGTAAGCAATCTCACCATTGCGGCTGTCACCTACCTGCGGGCACAAAAAAGCCTGCACCGGTGACTGTGCAGGCCTTTGGGGGAAGAGCAGCTAGATTTCTCTCTGCTGTCAGCCACCGGTGACTGGGGGGAAGAAGGCCACTTCGTCGCCGCTTTTCAGCAGTGCATCATCAGCGCACATGTCTTGATTCAGCGCCATGCGCACCGCACGGCCTTCTGCCAGCGCCTGGGCTGCAGCTTCGCTCTGCTCCATCAACTCTGCACGCAGTGCCCCAACCGTCGCCGCTGCAGTCTGCAGGCTTTGGCTGCCCGTACCCATGGCTTCGCGGATCGATGCGAAATAACGCACGGTAATCTGGTTCATCTCACTACTCCTTCAGGCCATGAGTTCGGAAAACGGGATAAAGCGCACGCTGTCGCCCTGAGCAATCGTGGTGCCAGTGGGGTTGTCCACCACACCATCACCCCAGGCGGTAGAGGTCAGCACGCCCGAGCTCTGGTTCTTGAACAGCTCCAGCCTGCCACGCTCGTTGTAGCGCACGCGCAGGAACTCGCGGCGCTTGTCGCCCTTGGGCCAGACAAAATCAGCCCGCGCATCAATGGCGCGCGGCAGCACGTTCTGCACGCCTTGCAGACGCAACAGGAAAGGACGCACCAGCACCTGAAAAGTCACAAAGCTGGACACCGGATTGCCAGGCAGACCGATGAAATGCGCAAAGCCTGTGCCGGACTCGCGATTGACGCGGCCATAGGCAAAGGGCTTGCCGGGCTTGATGCTGATCTGCCAGAGGTCGAGCTGGCCCAGCTCCTGCACGGCAGGCTTGATATGGTCTTCCTCGCCCACGGACACGCCGCCGCTGGTGACGATCACATCGTGGTCCATGGCGGCATCGGCCAGCGCTGCCATCGTGGCTTCGCGGTCGTCGGGCACGATACCCAGATCCGTCACCTCGCAGCCCATGCGCAACAGCAGCGCACGCAGGAAAAAGCGGTTGCTGTTGTAGATGCTGCCGGGCTTCATGTCCTGCGGCGCCACAGTGCCTGGCATGACCAGCTCATCGCCGGTAGAGAACAGCGCCACGCGCGGCTTGCGTGCCACGGACAGGCTGGCAAAGCCCATGCTGGCCGCCAGGCCCAGATGGGCGGGTGTGAGGCGAGTTCCTGCCTCGATCACCGTCGCACCCTGGCGAATGTCTTCACCCGAACGGCGAATCCACTGACCCGCTACAGGCTGGGCCTTGATGCGCACGCGGCCATCTTCCTGCACTTCGCAGTCTTCTTGCATGACGATGGCATCCGCACCCACGGGCACGGGTGCACCTGTGAAGATTCGGGCCACAGAGCCCTCAGCCAAAGCATCGGGCGCAGTGCCTGCTGGAATGCGCTGGGACACGGACAGCACGGCATCACCACTCGCGCATTCAGCGGCACGCACGGCATAGCCATCCATGGCCGAGTTGTCCTGGGGCGGCACCTGAAGCGGCGAAATCGCGTCTTGCAGCAGCACCCGGCCATCGGCGTCAAAGGTGTCCACCATCTGGCTGCCCGCCATGGGTTGGGCATGGGCTAGCAGCTCCTGCAGTGCATCGTCCAGCGGCTTCAATGGCTTGCGATTGGTTTGGGGTGCTTGCATTGCGATGTCTTTCCTTAGTTCTTGTATTGCAGAGAGTCCGCGTGAGCGATCAGCCATTGCAGCACAAGCTGCGGCTGGTTCAAGTCCAGCACTGGCTGGGTGGGTGTTTGCGGCAGAGCATGGACAGCATCGGTGGCCACGGCCAGCACCCTGGCGTCATGCGGGTACAGGGGGTCGATGTTTTTGCCCTTGTCCAGGCGGTCTTGCTGCTGCCGCCAGACTTCGATCTTGGGCACATCACCGTGCTTGAAGCCTTCAACCAGCACCCAATCCACAGTGGGGTCCAGCTGCACCAGCATGTCATGCACGCTGAGTTCCACCGGCTGCTCATATTCGCGCATCAGCGCCATGCGCTGATCGGAGGCCAGCAAGACCTCATAAGCCCCGGCCTTGCGGTGGCGCCAGCTGTCCTTGCCTTCGCGGTCCACATCAAAGTGATGGTGGGCATGTTTGATGACAGAAACCTTGAGGCCACGCTGCTTCATCAGCGCCACCAGAGCCTCGACCAAGGTGGTCTTGCCTGCGCCCGAATACCCGGCAAAGCCTATGACCTTCATGTCTGCAACGTCCTGATTCACATTTGATAGCTACTAGCGCTTATAGGAAAAGGGCTAGAGGCCAATTTCTCTTGAAATAAAAAAGCACCTGCAGCCAGGCTCCAGGTGCTTTTCAAGCTTAACGCCGCAGAGGCTTACTTGCAGTTGGCTTCAATAAAGGCCTTGACCTGATTCACATCGGAAGCCATGACGACAACGCGCTTGGGCAGGTCTTCAATGCCATTGAACTTGGCGGGACGATCGGGCAAGCGGCCCAGGGCCTCTTCGATGGTCGCTGCAAACTTGATGGGCAAGGCAGTTTCCAGCACCAGCATGGGCTCTGCCCCCAGATGCTCGCGTGCCACCTTCACGCCATCGGCGGTGTGGGTGTCGATCATCTGGCCGAAACGCTCGTAGGTGTCCTTGATGGTGCCCAGACGGTCTGCGTGCGTGCTCTTGCCGCTCACAAAACCGTATTTGGCGGCAGCATCCTTGAAGGCCGGATCGGCACTCAGATCGAACTTGCCCGCCTTGGCCACGCCTTCGGCAAACAACTGCTTGGTGCGTGCACCGTCGCGGCCGACCAGATCGAACACAAAGCGCTCGAAGTTGCTGGCCTTGCTGATGTCCATCGAGGGGCTCGATGTCTCATAGGTGTTGGCCGAGCCGCGCACCTGATAAACGCCGGTGCGGAAGAACTCGTCCAGCACATCGTTTTCGTTGGTGGCCACCACCAGCTTGGCAATCGGCAGGCCCATCTGGCGTGCCACATGGCCGGCGCAGATATTGCCGAAGTTGCCCGATGGGACGGTGAAGCTGACCTTCTGATCGTTGCTCTGAGTAGCTTGCAGATAGCCGGCAAAGTAGTACACCACCTGGGCCAGCAAACGCGCCCAGTTGATGGAGTTGACAGTGCCGATCTTGTACTTGGCCTTGAAAGCGTGGTCGTTGCTGACGGCCTTGACGATGTCCTGGCAGTCGTCAAACACGCCTTCGATGGCAATGTTGTGGATGTTCTCGTCCTGCAGACTGAACATTTGCGCCTGCTGGAAGGGGCTCATGCGGCCGTGCGGGCTGGTCATGAAGACGCGCACGCCCTTTTTGCCGCGCATGGCGTATTCGGCCGCGCTGCCGGTGTCGCCGCTGGTGGCACCCAGGATGTTCAGCTCTTCATTGCGGCGGGCCAGTTCGTACTCGAACAGATTGCCCAGCAGCTGCATGGCCATGTCCTTGAAGGCCAGCGTGGGGCCGTTGGACAGGGCTTCGATGTGCAGCACGCCATCGAGCTGGCGCACGGGCACGATGGCGTCGGAGCCAAAGACTTCCTTGGTGTATGTCTTGGCGCACAGGGCTTGCAGATCAGCTGCGGGAATGTCGTCGATGTACAGCGACAGAATCTCGAAGGCCAGCGCGGCATAGCCCTTGGTGGCCAAGGTCTCGCGCAGCTGTGTCAGCTTGGCATCGCTGATCTGGGGGTACTCAACCGGCAGGTACAGGCCGCCATCGGGCGCCAGACCTTCGAGCAGGATGTCACAAAAACGCTTGCGGTCTGCGTGACCGCGGGTGGACAGATAAAGCATGGTGCTTCCTCGTCAGAAATCTAAGCACAGGGCGCAACGCCCAAAACTGGCACTCCCCCACTCAGAGACGCCGAGCAAGGGCCGCCCCGCAGCAAGGGCGTCGTCCCCCTCCGGCGTGCAACGCCAGAGAGGGGGAAGCGGCAAAGCCGCTCAGGGGGAGCTTAATTCAGCTCTTCTTTGCGGATACGCGTGATGGGAGCCAGCACTGTGGGCAGACTCTGGATTTCGGCCAGAGCCTTGTCCATATCACCCTCGCGGGTGTCATGTGTCAGGATGATCAGATCGGTCTGGGTCGAACCCTCGCCGCCCACTTCATCGGCTTCGCGCTGCAGCACGGCGTCGATGCTGATGCCCGCACCCGCCAGCAGGCCGGTGATCTTGGCCAGTACACCGGCTTCATCGGCCACGCGGATGCGCAGGTAGTAGCTGGTGATGACTTCGGCCATAGGCAGCACGGGCAGTTCATTGCCTGCGGCAGCCAGGGTGTTCGACTGGAAGGCCAGCGCAGGCACGCTGTGCGCAGGGTCAGCGCCGTGCAGGCGGGCAATGTCCACCAGGTCAGCGATCACGGCAGAAGCCGTAGGCTCGGAACCCGCTCCCTTGCCGTAGTACAGCGTGGTGCCCACGGCATCGCCGTTCACGACCACGGCGTTCATCGCACCTTCCACATTGGCAATCAGGCGCTTGGATGGCACGAGCGAGGGGTGAACGCGCAGCTCAACGCCCTTGTCGGTGCGCTTGGTGATGCCCAGCAGCTTGATGCGGTAGCCCAGTTGTTCGGCGTACTTGATGTCGGCGCCGGCCAGCTTGGTGATGCCTTCCACATAGGCCTTGTCGAACTGCACGGGGATGCCGAAGGCAATCGCGCTCATCAGCGTGGCCTTGTGGGCAGCGTCCACACCTTCGATGTCGAAGGTGGGGTCGGCTTCGGCGTAACCCAGTCGCTGGGCTTCCTTGAGCACCACATCGAAGTCCAAACCCTTGTCGCGCATTTCGGACAGGATGAAGTTGGTCGTGCCGTTGATGATGCCGGCCACCCACTGGATGGAGTTGGCCGTCAGGCCTTCGCGCAGCGCCTTGATGATGGGAATGCCACCAGCCACGGCCGCCTCATAGGCCACGATCACACCCTTTTCGGCGGCGGCCTTGAAGATTTCCGTGCCGTGCACGGCCAGCAGCGCCTTGTTGGCGGTCACCACATGCTTGCCAGCGGCAATCGCCTCCAGCACCAGGGCCTTGGCAATGCCGTAGCCACCGATCAGCTCGACCACGACGTCGATGTCGGGGTTGGCAATGATTTCGCGTGCGTCGCCAACGACCTTGGCCTTGTCACCCACCACGCTCTTGGCGCGCTCGGTATCCAAGTCGGCCACCATCGTAATTTCAATGCCGCGACCCGCACGACGGCGAATCTCGTCTTGGTTGCGTTCCAGCACATTGAAAGTACCGCTACCTACGGTGCCAATGCCCAACAGGCCTACTTGGATGGGTTTCATAAGTTCTAAGGTCAAAAAAGCGCCGAAGCGCTTGAATAGCAAGCGCCACCAGCTATCAAAAAGAAAGGTTTACGCGGCTTTTTCGGTCTTGGCGGGCTTTGCCACCTTGTCCGATTGCACCGCCTTGGGCTTGTCCGTGCCATGGCGCTTGCGGTACTTCTCGAGGAAGGCCGCCAGACGGTTGATGGCTTCGCGCAGGTCCGCCTCATGCGGCAGAAAAACGATGCGGAAGTGATCGGGGTTGGGCCAGTTGAAGCCTGTGCCCTGCACCAGCATGACCTTGGTTTCCTGCAGCACCTCGAGGAAGAACTCCTGGTCATCCTTGATCGGGTAAACCTCGGGGTCCAGACGCGGAAACATGTACAGAGCGCCCTGGGGCTTCACGCAGGACACACCCGGAATGGCGTTGATCAGCTCCCAGGCCAGATCACGCTGCACACGCAGGCGTCCGCCCTCCTGCACCAGCGAGTCAATGCTCTGGTGACCGCCCAGCGCCGTCTGCACAGCCCACTGGCCAGGCACGTTGGCGCACAGGCGCATGTTCGAGAGCATGTTCAGGCCCTCGATGTAATCCTTGGCAGGCTTCTTATCGCCCGAGATCACCATCCAGCCCGCGCGATAGCCGCAGCTGCGATAGGCCTTGGACAGGGAGTTGAAAGTGATGGTCAGCACATCGGTGGACAGGCTGGCCAGCGGCGTATGCACCACATCGTCATACAGCACTTTGTCGTAGACCTCGTCCGCAAAGATCACCAGGCCATGCTCGCGCGCCAGTTCCACGATCTCCAGCAGCAGCTCCTTGCTGTACAGCGCGCCCGTGGGGTTGTTGGGGTTGATGACGACGATGCCCTTGGTGCGTGGCGTGATCTTGGCGCGGATGTCAGCCATATTGGGCATCCAGCCATTGGCCTCGTCACACATGTAATGCACGGGCGTGCCACCCGACAGGCTGGTCGCTGCCGTCCACAGTGGATAGTCGGGCGCGGGCAGCAGCATCTCATCGCCGTTGTCCAGCAGCGCGTTGGTCGCCAGGCTGATCAGCTCAGATGCACCATTGCCCAGATAGATATCGTCCAGCGTCACGCCCTTGATGCCCTGATGCTGCGTCTCGTGCATCACGGCCTTGCGGGCGGCGAAGATGCCCTTGCTGTCCGAATAGCCTGCCGAGTTGGGCAGGTTGCGGATCATGTCCTGCTGGACTTCTTCAGGGGCATCGAAGCCAAACACAGCCAGATTGCCGATGTTGAGCTTGATGATCTTCTGGCCGTCGTCCTCCATCTTCTTCGCCGCGTCCATGATCGGCCCGCGGATGTCGTAACAGACGTTTGCTAATTTGGCGGATTTGAGAACGGTTTTCATGCGAATCTATGTAAAAGGATTTCAGGCACGCCATGACGCAGCAAACGCCATGGTGAAACCTATAATTTGAACACAGTTCCGCGCTGCAGCAATGTCCCCACCCTCGCCGTATGGAGACAGCAGCCATCGCCCCTCTCCTGCGCGCCGATTGCGCACACTCTTGACCATGAAATTCCAGACTGACAAATCCGATGCGCAGACCATTACCGCCTATGGCCAGGGCTGGATTGCCGTCGACAAGCAAAACCATGAGACCAGTTTGCTGGTCGGCTCACGTGGTCTGCTGACACCATGGAGCTGCGCCCGCTTCGAAGATCTGACGGCTGAGCACTTTGAAGAGCTTGCCAAGCTGGACGTAGAAGTTGTGCTCTTTGGCAGCGGAAGCAAGAATCGCTTCCCCCCCGTGGCCTGGCTCAAGCCCTTGATGTCCAAGCGAATTGGGCTGGAATCCATGGATACCGCATCCGCCTGCCGCACGTACAACGTACTGGCCAGCGAGGGGAGAAACGTGGTTGCAGCCCTGCTGCTAGCATAGACTTGTACGCATCTATTGAGAAAAATACGTATTTCAGGGTAAAATCGCAGGTTGCGGTTGGGGGCGATCGATTGATAAAAACAAAAATACCACCGACGCCCTCGGCATTTCAACGAACACACCCGAGAGATACAAGCGCATGGCGATCGTTGTCAACAAACCCCTCCCAGAATTTGAAGCCAACGCGACCGGTGGCATCAAGGTGTCCAACACCTCGCACAATGGCCAGATTCTGATCCTGTATTTCTACCCCAAGGACAATACGCCCGGTTGTACCACGGAAGCTATGCAATTCCGCGACAAGTACAAAGATTTTGTCAAGGCTGGCGCGACGGTGTTTGGCGTGTCCCGCGACAACATGAACTCGCACAACGACTTCAAGGAAAAGCTGGAGCTGCCTTTTGAGCTCATCGCTGACACCGAAGAGAAAATGTGCCACATGTTCGGCGTCGTCAAGAACAAGATCATGTACGGCAAGAAGGTCAAGGGCATTGAGCGCTCCACCTTCCTGGTTGGCACAGATGGCCTTCTGGTTCAAGAGTGGCGTGGCCTCAAGGTTCCCGGTCACGTCGATGAAGTGCTCAAGGCCGTCAAGGCTCTGAAGGCTCAAGACAAAAAGGTGGCCTGAGCCGATTGAGACCCTGAATTTGCGCCGCTCTCTAGCAGCCTAGTATTTCAAGGTCTTTAAACAAAGCAGCACAGCAAATACTGCGTGACAGCCCTTCAGGCTATGCATAATGGCTCCATGCCTCAGTGCTACGCAGCATCTCTGTTCACCCTACCAAAGCCGCCTGGGTTTCCTGGCGGCTTTGTGCTTTTTGAATCTTGTTGAGAAACGGCTCGCCTACTATGCCCCTGCCTCCCGCCCCTGGCCACCGCGCCGCCAAGCTCCCCGCAGAAGCCTTTTCATCCAGCCGCAAAACAGCCAAGAAAGCCAATGCGCCTGATGATGAACTGAGCCCCTCCAGCACAGTCAGTGCGGTTGCTCCTGCATCCAGCACCAAGCCCCGCAGCAGCAAGACAAGCACTCCGGCAAAACCAAAGCCCCCTGCAAGCACGAGCACTGCAGCCACCAAGAGCAGCAAAGCCAGCGTCAGCCAGACAGCCAAGCCAGCACGCCGCACGCGCAACACGCACAGCGGCCCCACCACGCTGTTCGTGCTGGACACCAATGTGCTGCTGCACGACCCGTCCAGTCTGTTCCGCTTCGAAGAGCACGACATCTTCCTGCCCATGGTGGTGCTGGAAGAGCTGGACAACCATAAAAAGGGCATGACCGAGGTGGCGCGCAATGGCCGCCAGGTCAGCCGCACCCTTGATTCGCTGGTTGCATCGCAGCCAGCAGACGGCCTGGAAAAAGGCCTGCCACTGAACGCCACAGGCCAGAAAAGTGCTACCGGCACACTGTATTTCCAGACTAATCCTCTGGACGCAGCCCTGCCGGACAGCCTGCCCCAGGGCAAGGCCGACAACCAGATTCTGGGTGTCGTCGCGGCGCTGCGCGAGCAGCACAAGGATCGCGAAGTCGTGCTGGTTTCCAAGGACATCAATATGCGTGTCAAGGCGCGCGCATTGGGCCTGGCCGCCGAGGACTACCAGAACGACAAGGTGCTGGAAGACGGTGATCTGCTGTACTCCGGTGCTCTGGCACTGCCTGCCGATTTCTGGACCAAGGCCGGCAAGAATGTGGAGAGCTGGCAGGAAGGCTCGATCACCTTCTACCGCGTCAGCGGTGCCGTGGTGGACTCGCTGATGATCAATCAGTTCGTCTACTACGAGGCACCGGGCGAGCCCAGCCTCTATATGCGCGTGACCGAGATCCGCGACAGAACAGCCGTTCTCAAAACGCTGCGCGACTTCGGCAACCCCAAGAATGCCGTCTGGGGCGTGTCCACACGCAACCGCGAGCAGAACTTCGCGATGAACCTGCTGGTGAACCCCGAAGTCGACTTTGTCACACTGACGGGCACAGCCGGCACCGGCAAGACCTTGCTGGCACTGGCCGCAGGTCTGGCCCAGGTGCTGGACGAGCGCCGCTACACCGAAATCATCATGACCCGCGCCACCGTGAGCGTGGGCGAGGACATCGGCTTCCTGCCCGGCACCGAAGAGGAAAAAATGGGCCCCTGGATGGGCGCCCTGGACGACAACCTGGAGTTTCTGGCCAAGGGCGACGGCGGCAATGCTGGCGAATGGGGGCGCGCCGCCACCAATGAGCTGATTCGCAGCCGCATCAAGATCAAGAGCATGAACTTCATGCGCGGGCGCACATTCCTGAACAAGTACGTCATCATCGACGAGGCCCAGAACCTGACACCCAAGCAGATGAAGACCCTGATCACGCGCGCCGGTCCCGGCACCAAGATCATCTGCATGGGTAACCTGGCGCAGATCGACACGCCCTACCTGACCGAAGGCAGCTCGGGCCTGACCTATGTGGTGGACCGCTTCAAGGGCTGGCCCCATAGCGGCCATATCACGCTGGCACGCGGCGAGCGCTCGCGCCTGGCAGACTTCGCCAGCGAGGTGCTGTAAGTGGCAGGCTGGATTACGGCTCTCAAGCTGGTCCCCTGGAGCGAGGTCATCAAGGCCACGCCCCAGGTGATGAAGGCCGCGCAGAGCATGCTCAAGAAAACAGATGCCCAGGAAGAAGCGCGCGAGCAGCAGGCCAGCACAGGCAGTGCATCTCAGCGCATCCCTGCGCCTTCTTCGGCAGGCGAGCAGGCTTTGCTGCTGATCCAGCAGCAGGAAGAGCGCATTGCCCAGCTGGAGCAAGCCCAGCGTCAGTCGCTGGAAATCATAGAAAAGCTGGCTCAGCAGAACACGCAGATCGTTGCAACCGTGGGTGCTCTGCGCACAGGTGCGCAGCGCCTGGCCTGGGCCTGCGGCATTCTGGGCACCTGCCTGCTGGGTCTTGCCATCTACGTTTTCAGACTCTGAGAGCCTTGCAAAAAAGCGGCCCAAGCCGCCATTCACCACAAAGCCCGCACAGCCTATGGCCTGCGGGCTTTTTTATGGGTCAAAACAATTTGATAGCTGGCTGCGCATGTGCTGTCTCAAATTCATATTCATAGATATAAGAATTTGAGGCCCAGCGTGCGCTGGCAGCTATGATTTTTAATATTCGTCGGTACCGTAGCCTTGTGCCAGATTCTCGAAGCGTGTCTGGTTCTTCTGGAAGAAAAGCTTCACCGTCCCCGTCGGACCATTACGCTGCTTGCCGATGATGACTTCGGCAATATTGGGCTCTTTGCTCTCTTTGTTGTAGTAGTCGTCGCGGTAGATGAACATGATGATGTCCGCGTCCTGCTCGATGGCACCCGATTCACGCAGGTCCGACATCATGGGGCGCTTGTCCGTGCGCTGCTCCACCGAGCGGTTGAGCTGGGACAGCGCAATCACCGGACACTGCAGCTCCTTGGCCAGCATCTTCAAGCCACGCGAGATTTCGCCGAGCTCGGTGGCTCGGTTGTCCGAGCTTGCGGCAGAGCCTGAACCGCTCATCAGCTGCAAGTAGTCAACCACGATCAGACCCAGCTTGCCGCACTGGCGCGCCAGACGACGCGCGTTGGCACGCAGCTCGGTCGGCGACAGACCCGGGGTTTCATCGATATGCAGCGACACCGTGCGCAGGCGCTCGATCGCCTCCGTCAGACGCGGCCACTCATCGTCGCTGAGCTTGCCGGTGCGCAGATTGCCCTGATTGACGCGACCAATCGAGCCAACGATACGAACCGCCAGCTGGGCCGCACCCATTTCCATGGAGAAGATGGCAACCGGCAGGCCTTCATTGAGCGCCACATGCTCGGCAATGTTCACGGCAAACGAGGTCTTGCCCATGGAAGGGCGCGCCGCCAGCACCACCATGTCACCGGCCTGCAGACCCGAGGTCATGCGATCGAGATCGACAAAACCTGTGGGTACGCCGGTCACATCCATGGGGTTGTCGGCCATCTCCTGAACACGGTCCAGCAGATCCACCACCAGAGAGTCGAGCGACTGAAAGCCCTGTTTGTTGCGCGCCCCCTCTTCGCCGATGGCCATGATTTTTTGCTCGGCCTCGTCGAGCACGCGCTCCACCGTCTTACCCTGCGGATTGAAGGCGTTGGTGGCGATTTCATCGCTGGCCGTGACCAGCTTGCGCAAGATGGCACGCTCGCGCACGATTTCCGCATAACGGCGGATATTGCTGGCACTGGGCACATATTGCGCCAGCTGGTTCAGGTACATCAGGCCGCCGATTTCCTCGGCCTTGCCCATGCCCTGCAAATGCTCATAAACCGTGATCACGTCGGCCGGCTTGCTGGCATTGATCAGCTTGCTGATCGCCTCAAAAATCAGCTTGTGCTCATGGCGATAGAAGTCGCCCTCGCTGAGCAAGTCACCCACACGGTCCCAGGCGTTGTTGTCCAGCAGCAGCCCGCCCAGCACCGAAGACTCCGACTCCATGGAGTGCGGGGGAACGCGCAGCTGCGCCACTTGCGGATCCGCGGACGGAGCCGGAGCAAACGCATCATCTTCCAGATCAAGCGGGGGCATAACAGACGACATGAGACTCCTAGAGACAAGCTCGCCATCGTAGCCTGAGGCGAGCACAACGTCACGACGCAATCAATAAAACACCAGCAAGGCTTTGTGCTTTGCCAGAAAACAAAAAACCGCCCGAAGGCGGCTTCTTGCCAATTCAGACCGGAGTCTGGATTAGGAGTGGTCGCCGAACACGGAGACGGACACTTCAGCAGACACGTCAGTGTGCAGAGCCACAACCACGGTAGCGTCGCCAACCATCTTGATAGGACCGTTGGGCATGCGAACCTGTGCCTTGTGCACTGCGAAGCCGGCCTTGACCAGTTCTTCAGCGATGTCAGCATTGGTGATGGAACCAAACAGACGGCCGTCAACGCCAGCCTTCTGAGTGATCTTCACGGAAGAGCCGTTCAGCTTTTCGCCCAGTTCTTGAGCAGCAGCCAGCTTCTCAGCAGCAGCCTTTTCCAGATCAGCGCGCTTGGCTTCGAATTCAGCCTTGGCAGCAGCAGTAGCGCGGCGAGCAGCGCCAGTGGGGATCAGGAAGTTACGTGCGTAGCCGTCCTTGACCTTGACGATATCGCCCAGGTTACCCAGGTTCACAACCTTGTCGAGCAGAATGATTTGCATGGTTCGGCTCCTTAGATCTTGTGCTGGTCAGAGTAGGGCAGCATGGCCAGGAAGCGAGCGCGCTTGATGGCTGTGTTCAGCTGACGCTGGTAGATGGCGCGCGTGCCGGTCAGGCGAGCGGGCACGATCTTGCCGTTTTCAGCGATGAAGTCACGCAGTGTGTCGACATCCTTGTAGTCGATTTCTTCGACGCCGGCGACGGTGAAGCGGCAGAAGCGCTTGCGCTTGAACAGCAGCGACTGGGTGTTGCGCTTAGGACGCTTGTCCTTGTTGAATTTCTTGAACGTGGCCATTTCTGGACCTCTTGAAAATTAATTTTGTTGAATATCCTGAATATGCAAAACCAACATCTTGCTGTTGCGTGGCGTGGCCAGAAAACCTTGAAAGGTCCATTGGCTACCAGGCTCTTGGCGGGCCAGCTTTTCAGCCAGGGCACCAAAGGCAACAGCTTTGACAGATGCAGTGACGTTGCGTGTATTACCCAACTCTTGCTGCTGCGAACTGTGTTCAATTCGCAAATCCAGCGCGGGCAATCCGGCGGGGGTGTAGCGCAAAGCAGCTTGCTCTGAGAGGCATCCCGTCAATACAACGCGGTTTTCCACTCCTTCAGTATCTGAATGCCGAAAGCGAGAGCTTAAGCGTGCTCAGCCTGGTTGGCCTTGCGAGCTTCTTCGCGCTCAACGCTCTTCATCATGGCGGAAGGAGCTGTATCAGCCTTCTTCTTCTGCACAGTCAGGTGACGCAGCACGGCATCGTTGAACTTGAAGGCGTGCTCCAGTTCAGCCATCACAGCCTGGTCGGCTTCGATGTTCAGGCACAGGTAGTGAGCCTTGGCGAGCTTGTTGATCATGTAAGCCAGCTGACGACGGCCCCAGTCTTCTTCGCGGTGCACCTTACCGCCACCAGCGGCGATCATGCCCTTGTAGCGCTCCAGCATCGCGGGAACTTGCTCGCTTTGATCCGGATGGATCAACAAAATGATTTCGTAATGACGCATAACAACTCCTTTTGGGTAAACGCCGCCCACTGCGTCGCTAGTGGTGCGGCAAGGCAAAACGTTAGATTCTAGCTGAGTCCCAGACTGTCTGTACACTCTGGAGCCTATAAACCTGCAAGCGCTATTGGTCAATTCGAGCAAATTATCCAAAAATTGCAAGCACTCGCTTTCAATTTAAGCCATGCAAAGAATGCAAAAGCCTTGTCCCTTGCATCTTGGCGTTGATATTCAAGAGCCAGGTCTTGAAATCAGCTGACAGGAACGCATCTAGCAAACAGATTGTCTTCAGTTTTGAGAAACCTTCACCACCTATGACCGAGAACAACAACCCCAACACTATCAACGACGCCAGCCCCGAAGAGCTGGAAGCCGCAATGGCCGCCAACGCGTCGGACGAGCTGGGTCGTCTGCAGGCTGAGCTGGAAGAACTCAAGGCCAAAAGCGCCGATCTGGCCGACCAGTACCTGCGCGCCAAGGCCGAAGCCGAGAACATGCGCCGCCGCGCAGAAGAGGAAGTCTCCAAGGCACGCAAGTTCGGCATCGAGAGCTTCGCCGAAAGCCTGCTGCCCGTGATCGACAGCCTGGATGCCGCGCTGGCCATCCAAAGCGCCACACCCGAGCAGCTGCGCGAAGGCTCGGACGCCACGCTGCGCCAGCTGATCTCCGCACTGGAGCGCAACAAGGTTCTGGCCATCAACCCCGCTGCAGGCGAGAAGTTCGACCCTCACCACCACCAGGCCATCTCCATGGTTCCCGCCGACCAGCCCGCCAACACCGTGGTGAGCGTGCTGCAAAAGGGCTATGTGATTGCCGACCGCATCCTGCGCCCCGCGCTGGTAACCGTCGCACAAGGCTGAGCATTACCGTCACGGGCAAAAAATTGTGTCCTGCGGCTCTTGAAGCCCGCCCCACAGCCCACAAGTGACGATCAAGCAAACATTCAACAGATTACGGAGAGAATTATGGGAAAAATCATCGGTATTGACCTGGGCACCACCAACAGCTGCGTCGCGATCCTGGAGGGTAACAACACCCGCGTGATCGAAAACAGCGAAGGCACCCGCACCACTCCCTCTATCGTCGCCTATCAAGAAGACGGCGAAATCCTGGTGGGCGCATCCGCCAAGCGCCAGGCCGTCACCAACCCGAAGAACACCATCTACGCCGCCAAGCGCCTGATCGGCCGCAAGTTCGACGAAGCTGAAGTGCAAAAGGACATCAACCTGATGCCTTTCCAGATCGTCAAGGCCGACAACGGCGACGCCTGGGTGCAAGTGCGTGACCAGAAGCTGGCTCCTCCTCAGATCTCCGCAGAAGTGCTGCGCAAGATGAAGAAGACTGCCGAAGACTTCCTGGGCGAAGCCGTGACCGAGGCCGTCATCACCGTGCCCGCCTACTTCAACGACGCTCAGCGCCAGGCCACCAAGGACGCTGGCCGCATCGCCGGCCTGGAAGTCAAGCGCATCATCAACGAGCCTACCGCAGCTGCTCTGGCCTTTGGCCTGGACAAGGTGGGCAAGGCCGACCGCAAGGTGGCCGTGTATGACCTGGGCGGCGGTACCTTCGACGTGTCCATCATCGAAATTGCCGACGTGGACGGCGAAAAGCAGTTTGAAGTGCTGTCGACCAACGGCGACACCTTCCTGGGCGGTGAAGACTTTGACCAGCGCATCATCAACTACATCATCGACGAGTTCAAGAAAGAGCAAGGCGTTGATCTATCCAAGGACGTGCTGGCTCTGCAGCGTCTGAAGGAAGCCGCTGAAAAGGCCAAGATCGAGCTGTCGAACTCCGCACAGACCGACATCAACCTGCCCTACATCACTGCCGACGCCACAGGCCCCAAGCACCTGAACATCAAGCTGACTCGCGCCAAGCTGGAGTCGCTGGTGGACGACCTGATCGAGCGCACCATCGCTCCTTGCCGTACCGCCATCAAGGATGCCGGCATCTCCGTGTCCGACATCGATGACATCATCCTGGTCGGCGGTATGAGCCGCATGCCCAAGGTGCAGGAAAAGGTCAAGGAATTCTTCGGCAAGGATCCCCGCAAGGACGTGAACCCTGACGAAGCCGTGGCCGTGGGCGCTGCCGTGCAAGGCCAGGTGCTGGGTGGCGAGCGTTCCGACGTGCTGCTGCTGGACGTGACTCCTCTGTCCCTGGGTATCGAAACCCTGGGCGGCGTCATGACCAAGATGATCACCAAGAACACGACCATCCCCACCAAGTTCGCGCAGACTTTCTCCACCGCTGAAGACAACCAGCCTGCCGTGACCATCAAGGTATTCCAGGGTGAGCGTGAAATCGCCAGCGCTAACAAGATGCTGGGCGAGTTCAACCTGGAAGGCATCCCGCCCGCAGGTCGTGGTGTGCCTCAGATTGAAGTGACATTCGACATCGACGCCAACGGCATCTTGAACGTCTCTGCCAAGGACAAGGCTTCCGGCAAGGAAAACAAGATCACCATCAAGGCCAACTCCGGTCTGTCGGACGAAGAGATCCAGCAAATGGTCAAGGATGCTGAGCTCAATGCAGCCGACGACAAGAAGAAGCTGGAACTGGTGACTGCCAAGAACCAGGGTGAAGCCGCAGTTCACAGCGTGAACAAGAGCCTGGCTGAGCACGGTGACAAGCTGGACGCCGCTGAAAAGAGCGCTATCGAAGCCGCCGTCAAGGAGCTGGAAGAGGCCCTGAAGGGCGAGGACAAGGACGCCATCGATGCCAAGACCACAGCGCTGATGACTGCCGCGCAGAAGCTGGGCGAGAAGATGTACGCCGACGCACAGGCCGCAGGTGGCGCCGAAGCCGCTGCTGCAGCTGGTGCTGCCGGAGCCGGTGCATCCGCCGCAGCTTCCGACGACAACGTCGTTGATGCTGAAGTCAAGGAAGTCAAGAAGGACTAAGCGCGGGCAGGTCCTGGCCTCAAACCACTGACCGCTTGCCGCCGCGCCATGCTCTGCCAAGGGCTGGCGCGGCGTTGCTGTTCTATCCGACCGGAAATCAACATGTCCAAACGTGACTATTACGAAGTTCTGGGCGTTGCCAAAAGCGCCTCGGACGATGAAATCAAAAAGGCCTATCGCAAGCTGGCGATGAAGTACCACCCTGACCGCAATCAGGGCGATGCCGCCAAGGAAGCCGAAGAGAAATTCAAGGAGGTCAAAGAGGCCTACGAGATGCTTTCCGACGGCCAAAAGCGTGCGGCGTATGACCAGTACGGCCACGCTGGCGTGGACCCCAACCGCGGCATGGGCGGCGGCGAAGGCTTTGGCGGTTTTGCCGAAGCCTTTGGCGATATCTTTGGCGACATGTTCAACCAGGGCCGTGGTGGCCGTGGTGGCCGCCAGGTCTATCGCGGCAACGACCTCAGCTATTCCATGGAAATCACCCTGGAAGAAGCCGCCAAGGGCAAGGATGCGCAAATCCGCATCCCCAGCTGGGACAACTGCGACACCTGCAGCGGCAGCGGTGCCAAGCCCGGCACCAGCACCAAGACCTGCTCTACCTGTAACGGCATGGGCACGGTGCAGATGCGCCAGGGCTTCTTCAGCGTGCAGCAGACCTGCCCGCACTGCCGCGGCACGGGCAAGATCATTCCCGAGCCCTGCACATCCTGCGGCGGCCAGGGCAAGGTCAAGCGCCAGAAGACGCTGGAAGTGAAGATTCCCGCCGGTATCGACGACGGCATGCGCATTCGCTCGGCCGGCAACGGCGAGCCCGGCACCAATGGCGGCCCTGCAGGCGATCTCTATATCGAGATTCGCGTCAAGGACCACGACATCTTCGAGCGCGATGGCGACGACCTGCACTGCAATGTGCCCGTGAGCTTCATCACGGCAGCCCTGGGTGGCGAGATCGAAGTGCCGACCCTGGCGGGCAAAGCTGCGATCGACATCCCCGAAGGCACGCAAGCCGGCAAGCAGTTCCGCCTGCGCGGCAAGGGCATCAAGGGCATTCGCTCCAGCTACCCCGGTGACCTGTACTGCCACATCGTGGTGGAGACACCGGTCAAGCTGACCGAGTACCAGCGCAAGCTGCTGAAGGACCTGGATGAATCGCTCAAGAAGGGCGGCTCCAAGCATTCACCCAGCGGCGAAAGCTGGACGGATCGTCTCAAGAGCTTTTTCAGCTAAGTTTCGAGCCCCACAAAAAAGCCCATCAGCTATGTCCTGATGGGCTTTTTTCATAAGCAAGAAATTACTCCTTGCTCGGCTTCCAGTTACGCGCCTCACGCTGCACCTTCACGCTCTCCGCTGGATTGAGCGTTTGCTCGGCAGCCTGCAGCCGACTTCCCAGCGATGCATCTTTGGCCTGCGCCACGGAGAGCCAGAAGTACGCTCTACCCAAATCTTTTTGCACGCCCAGGCCGCTGGCATACATGGCTGCCAGATTGGATTGCGCCAAGGTGTAGCCCTGCTTGGCCGCCCGGTCAAACCAGCGAGCAGCCTGGGCCGCATCCTGAGCCACCCCCTGCCCATTGGCATACAAAAAGCCCAGCGATGACTGAGCCGACGGATTCCCCTGGTTCGCAGACTTTTCCAGCCACTGCGCTGCACGCGTCAGGTCTTGCGGCACCAAAGCGCCCACGGCGTAAATCATGCCGGCGTTGTACTGGGCATCGGCATGGCCTTGGGCGGCAGCCTTGTCAAACCACTGCAACGCAGCAACTCCATCCTCCTTGACGCCTCGGCCGCTCGAGAGCATCACGCCCAGGCTGTACTGTCCAGAGGCTTCACCGCTTTGGGCCGAGCGCTCAAACCATTGCACCGCCTGTGCATCATCTTGCAGCGCTCCCCGACCTTCGGCATACATCAGCCCCAGGTTGTTCTGCGCAATGCCATCGCCCTGATCCGCCGCCTTGCGGTACCAATGCACGGCCTGCGCCTCATCCTGAGCCACGCCTCGCCCATTGGCATACAGCACACCCAGATCGGACTGTGCAGGTGCATAGCCCTGATCAGCGGCCTTGCGATACCACTGCACGGCCAGGGGCAGATCTTGCTTCACCCCTTTGCCAAAGCGATAGCGTGAGCCCAGCAGGTATTGCGCCTTGGCATCTCCTTCCTGGGCGGCAGCACGGATAGTTGCCAGTTCCTTGGCATCTTCTGCCTGATTGGACTTGGCCTCTGGTGTCCAGTGCTCACGGCCCAGCGGGGCTGCGGCAGCGGCTCCAGCAGCAGCTGCTGCGCCCACCGCGGCCGCCCGGCCGGCACGTGATTTTTTACCGGCTTTGCCAGATTGAGAGGCGGGCTTGGCCGAAGACTTGGCCCCCTTGGCCTTGGCTTGCTTGGAGGATTTTGCAGGTGCTGCTGCACTGGACTTGGCCTGGGTCTTGCCTTTGGCCATGGCGGGCAGGGTGACTCCCGAGCCCAGCGCCAAGGCGGCGGCCAGCAGGCAGGCTTGCCCCCAATACGTGGATCGGCGAGAAGCAAGCCCACCTAAAGTGGAGGCAGGCCGTTCTGAAGGTTCACTTTCGGACATCGGATGATTGGGAGCGGTCATGACTCTCATTTTTGCAGCGAATGGCCCAGTCGCCGGCTGCTTTACTGACGATTTACTTTGAAAATGCCGCGACGGCGACACACGGATATTTTGTGGCTATCCAGCACTTGCCTCTCTCGTCTAGCCAACAAACGAGGGACTACATGACAAGCTGCGCCATGCCTGGCAACAGGCAAGCAAAGAGTGCATTCAGGCATCCTCAGGAGACTTCAAGCCCTTTCGGGCTCAAATGCCTTCTGCATCTAGGGCTGCAGCTATCAAAATACAAGTGCTTGGCTTCAAAAAACCCCTTCTTGATTGCCTGCTCTCCCAAAGCCATCGCCCATCAAGAAACAAGCCATCGCCAAAATTCACCCATCTCCATATGCGACATCTCATTAGAAGATGGATTTATCGAAATTAATCGGTAAAAATGGCTTCAACTTCTCGAAACGAGAAGACTTAAGCCTCCACATGAAGAATTCAGAGCGCAGTTTTGCGCGCCGCATCGACCTCACCTCGCTTCAACTGTTCGTCGCCGTGTGCGAGCTGGGCAGCATTGGCCGCGCCGCTGAACGCGAGTTCATTGCCGCCTCGGCCGTGAGCAAGCGCCTGTCCGACCTGGAAGCGACGGTGGACACCGCCCTCCTCTACCGTCACAGCCGTGGCGTGACACTGACCCCCGCCGGCGAGAGCCTGCTGCACCATGCGCGCAACGTGCTCTATGGCCTGGAGCGCATGCAGGGCGAGCTCTCCGAATATGCCGAAGGGGTGCGCGGCCATGTGCGCATGCACGCCAATATGTCGGCCATCGTGCAGTTTCTGCCCGAGGACCTGGGTGCCTTTGCCCGCGAGCACAGCCAGATCAAGATTGACCTGCAGGAACACCTCAGTCCCGATGTGCTGAGCGCCGTGGCCGAAGGCACGGCCGATATCGGCATCTGCACGCTGGGCAATATCAAGAACAGCGAGGGCAACCAGGCCACCGTGCAACTGGCACAGGGCAATGTGACGCTGCAATACCGCCCTTACCGCGCCGACCGCCTGGTGGTGGTTGTGCCCGAGCGCCACGCACTGGCAGCTCGCGAGAGCGTGGCCTTCTCTGAAGTGCTGGAATGGGACATCGTGGGCCTGCACGCAGGCTCGTCCATCAGCCTGGCCATGCGCTCCGCTGCAGCCCAGGCCGGCCACCCTCTGCACCAGCGCATTCAGGTCACCAGTCTGGACGCCATGTGCCGCATGATCGACAACGGCCTGGGCCTGGGCCTGCTGCCCGACCGCGCCTTTGAGCTCATGCATGGCGTGGGCCAATTGCGTGCCGTGCAACTGACGGATGACTGGGCACACCGCGAACTGTGTGTAGTCGCCCGTGACTTTGAGGCGCTGCCCGTCACAACGCGCTTGCTGGTCGACCACCTGTGCCCCACCAGCATCAAGGCCTGAAGCCAGCCGCTTCACGCCCCAACCGAATAAACCACCCAACAACTCCTACTCACGAGAGCAAGCACCATGGGACGCACCCTCTACGACAAGATTTTTGACGAACACGTCGTTCACACCGAGGAAGACGGCACCTCCGTCCTCTACATCGACCGCCATCTGGTGCACGAAGTGACCAGCCCCCAGGCCTTCGAAGGCCTGCGCATGGCGGGCCGCAAGCTGTGGCGCGTCAGCTCCGTGGTGGCGACAGCCGACCACAACACACCTACCGACGGCTGGGAGCGCGGCTATGACGGCATTGCCGACCCCATCAGCAAGGAACAGATCACCACGCTGAACACCAACATCGCCGAGTTTGGCTCGGCCGCCTTCTTCCCCTTCATGGACAAGGGCCAGGGCATTGTTCACGTGATGGGCCCCGAGCAAGGCGCCACCCTGCCCGGCATGACCGTAGTCTGCGGCGACAGCCACACCTCCACCCACGGCGCTTTTGGCGCTCTGGCCCACGGCATCGGCACTTCCGAGGTCGAGCACGTGATGGCTACCCAGACCCTGCTGGCCAAGAAGGCCAAGAATATGCTGGTACAGGTCAATGGCAAGGTCGCGCCCGGCATCACCGCCAAGGACATCGTGCTGGCCATCATCGGCAAGATCGGTACCGCCGGCGGCACGGGCTACACCATTGAATTTGCTGGTGAAGCCATTCGCGACCTGAGCATCGAAGGCCGCATGACCGTCTGCAACATGGCCATCGAAGGTGGCGCACGCGCCGGCCTGGTGGCCGTGGACGACAAGACCATTGCCTACGTCAAGGGCCGCCCCCTGGCTCCCACCGGTGCAGAGTGGGATGCCGCCGTCGCCTACTGGAAGACGCTGCACTCCGACGCCGACGCGAAGTTTGACCGCGTGGTGGAGCTGAACGCCGCAGACATCGTGCCGCAGGTCACCTGGGGCACATCGCCCGAAATGGTGCTGGGCATCGACGCCTCCGTGCCCGATCCCGATAAGGAAAAGGACGCCAACAAGCGCGGCGCCATCGAACGCGCGCTGACCTATATGGATCTGCAGCCCGGCAAGCCTCTGAACGACATCTTTGTCGACAAGGTGTTCATTGGCTCCTGCACCAACAGCCGCATCGAAGACATGCGCGAAGCCGCTGCCGTGGTCAAGAACCTGGGCCAAAAGGTCGCCAAGAACATCAAGCTGGCCATGGTCGTACCCGGCTCCGGTCTTGTCAAGGCCCAAGCCGAAGCCGAAGGTCTGGACAAGATCTTTGTGGCCGCAGGCTTTGAATGGCGGGAACCCGGTTGCTCCATGTGCCTGGCCATGAACGCCGACCGCCTGGAGCCCGGCGAGCGCTGCGCATCGACCAGCAACCGCAACTTCGAAGGCCGTCAAGGCGCCGGTGGCCGCACCCACTTGGTCAGCCCCGCCATGGCAGCGGCTGCTGCCATCCACGGTCATTTCGTTGACATTAGAAAATTCGCTTAAGCGGCCAAGACACAAGATTCTGGAATCACACCATGCAGAAATTCACCGTGCACAAGGGCCTCGTGGCACCCATGGACCGCGAGAACGTCGATACCGACGCCATCATCCCCAAGCAGTTCCTGAAGTCCATCAAGAAGACCGGCTTCGGCCCCAATCTGTTTGACGAATGGCGCTATCTGGACCAACCCGGCCAGCCCGGCGTGCCCGAAGCCGACCGCAAGCCCAACCCCGACTTCGTGCTGAACCAGCCACGTTACAAGGGTGCCTCCATCCTGATCGCGCGCAAGAACTTCGGCTGCGGCTCCAGCCGCGAGCATGCCCCCTGGGCGCTGGACCAGTACGGCTTCCGCGCCATCCTGGCGCCCAGCTTTGCGGACATCTTCTTCAACAACAGCTTCAAGAATGGCCTGCTGCCCATCGTCCTGCCTGAGGCCACGATCGATCAGCTGTTCAACGACGTCGCAGCCTTCCCCGGCTACGAGCTGACCATTGATCTGGAGCGCCAGGTCATCGTCCGCCCGCAAGGCGAAGAGATCCCGTTCGACGTCATTGCTTTCCGCAAGTACTGCCTGCTCAACGGGTTTGACGACATCGGCCTGACCATGCGCCATGCCGACAAGATCAAGGCCTTTGAAGCCGAGCGTCTGGCGCAAAAGCCCTGGCTGGCGCATACGTTGATTCAGAAGTAAGCCCCTGAGCCGCTTGGCGGCTTCCCCCAAGGGGGGACGACGGCCTTTGCCGCTAAGCAGCTCTTGCTGACCGTCTCTCACGTGAGCCGCGCTGGAGATAAGGCTCTCTACTGCGCCGGCCTCACTCAGTTGAGGGATGCCCGCCTTTTGGGCCCGAAGTAAAACTATCAATAAATGAGCTGCTTGCGCCTTCTATTCATACATCTCAGCATTCATTCAATCTGAAGTCTATGAATATCAAGCGCCAGCAGCTATCAAATTAATCAAAGGAACATCATGAAGATCGCAGTTTTGCCCGGTGATGGCATTGGTCCCGAAATCGTTGCAGAAGCCGTCAAGGTGCTGGAAGCCCTGAACCTGGGCCTGGAGATGGAAACTGCTCCCGTGGGCGGTGCAGGCTATGAAGCCGCTGGCCACCCTCTGCCTCCTGCCACGCTGAAGCTGGCCCAGGAAGCCGACGCGATTTTGTTCGGCGCCGTGGGCGACTGGAAGTACGACACGCTGGACCGCCCTCTGCGCCCCGAGCAGGCCATTCTGGGTCTGCGCAAGGCCATGGGCCTGTTTGCCAACTTCCGCCCCGCCATCTGCTACAAGGAACTGACCCACGCTTCCAGCCTCAAGCCTGAGCTGGTCGCAGGCCTCGATATCCTCATCATCCGCGAGCTGACGGGCGACATCTACTTTGGCTCGCCACGCGGCCGCCGTGAGGCTCCAGACGGCCACTTCCCCGGCGCCGAAGAGGCTTTCGACACCATGCGCTACTCGCGCCCCGAGATCGAGCGCATTGCCCACGTGGCTTTCCAGGCTGCCCAGAAGCGCGACAAGCGCGTGACCAGCGTGGACAAGTCCAACGTGCTGGAAACCTTCCAGCTGTGGAAGGACGTGGTCACCGAAGTCGCCAAGCAGTACCCCGACGTGGCTCTGGACCACATGTACGTGGACAACGCCGCCATGCAGCTGGTCAAGGAACCCAAGCGCTTTGACGTGGTGGTGACCGGCAATATGTTCGGCGACATCCTGAGCGACGAAGCCTCCATGCTGACCGGCTCCATCGGCATGCTGCCCAGCGCCAGCCTGAACGACAAAAAGCAAGGCCTGTACGAACCCAGCCACGGCTCGGCTCCCGACATTGCCGGCAAGGGCATTGCCAACCCGCTGGCCACCATCCTGTCGGCCGCCATGATGCTGCGCTTCTCGCTGAACCAGGAAGCCGCAGCCCAGAAGATCGAAGCCGCCGTGCAAAAGGTGCTGGCCGACGGTCTGCGCACACCCGACATCTACAGCGAAGGCACGACCAAGGTCAGCACCGCCCAGATGGGTGACGCCGTGGTCAAGGCACTGCAGGCCTGAGTTCATGCACTGATGACAAAAAAGCCGCCACCACAAACGGTGGCTTTTTTTGTTCGATGTGTTTACTTCTTAAAAACAAATCAAAACGTCAAAAATAAATCATTTATTTCGACGTTTTGACAATGTCATCAATCCATTTTAAATCTTCAGACTTTTTCTGCAGTCGCTAGAATGGAGCTCTTATGTTTGCCGCACCGACCTTCAATACTGAAACAGCCAAGCCTGCAATGCTTGCCGGCCTGGACATGCGCGCAATCACTATTAAGACGATTACAGGCTGACCCAGCCCGGTTCGTCGTGCGCCCTTGATCCGGCTCAGACGAGCCGGAGGAAGCAGTCGAAAACAACGGTTTTCAAAACTGAAAGGGCATTTCAAATGAGCAAGCAACTGGTTGGTTTGGTAGGCTGGCGTGGCATGGTCGGCTCCGTGCTGATGGATCGCATGCAGGCCGAGGGCGACTTTGCCCTGATCGAGCCGGTGTTCTTCTCCACCTCCAACGCCGGCGGCAAGGCCCCCGCGATGGCCACGGTGCATACCCAGCTCAAGGATGCCAACGACATCGCCGAGCTGTCCAAGTGCGACATCATCATCACCTGCCAGGGCGGCGACTACACCAAGGAAGTCTTCCCCAAGATCCGCGCAGCCGGCTGGAACGGCCACTGGATCGATGCAGCTTCGTCGCTGCGCATGGAAGATGACGCCGTCATCGTGCTGGATCCCGTCAACGACGAGCTGATCAAAGCCAAGCTGGCCGCAGGCGGCAAGAACTGGATCGGCGGCAACTGCACCAACTCCATCTTGCTGATGGGCCTGGGCGGCCTGTTCAAGGCCGGTCTGGTGGAATGGGTCTCCTCCATGACTTATCAAGCCGCATCGGGTGGCGGCGCCAACCACATGCGCGAGCTGCTCAAGGGCATGGGCGTGGTGCATGCCGCCGTGGCCGACGAGCTGGCCACTCCCGCTTCCGCCATTCTGGACATCGACCGCAAGGTTGCCACCACCATCCGCGAAGATGTGCCCACCGAATTTTTCGGTGCCCCCTTGGCTGGCGGCCTGATCCCCTGGATCGATGTGCAACTGCCCAACGGCCAGTCCAAGGAAGAGTGGAAGGGCCAGGCTGAAGTCAACAAGATCCTCGGCACCGAAGCCACCATCCCCGTGGATGGCCTGTGCGTGCGCATCGGCGCCATGCGCTGCCACAGCCTGGCGCTGACGCTGAAGCTGAAAAAGGATCTGCCTCTTGAAGAGATCGAAGCCTTGATCAAGGGGGGCAACCCATGGGTCAAGTTCGTGGCCAACGACCGTGCCGAAACCGTCAAGCAACTGACACCCGCAGCCACCACCGGTGGCCTGGACATCGCCGTGGGTCGCGTGCGCAAGCTGAACATGGGCCCCGAGTACCTGTCGGCCTTCGTCATCGGTGACCAGTTGCTGTGGGGCGCTGCCGAGCCGCTGCGCCGCATGCTGCGTATCTTGCTGGCTGACTGATTCAGCCACCATCAGCCCGCCAAGGGCTTGATCCAGCACAGCAAAGCGCCAGTCATCCTTTTGATGGCTGGCGCTTTTTCATCTCCAAGGCTCGGGCTGGGCGACAATTGTTTGCCTATTCGAATGAACGAAGACAGGCTTCAGACCTACATTAGGTTTCATCTCGTTGCCAATCGACAACAATTGCGCGCCTTGGCAAGGCGGCTTTTGCTCACAAGGCAATAGCGTCGTTGACAATGCAAGCTGTAATAGTCGGGTAGCAAGACCTTTGTCACCTGCCGAATTTTCAATTTTCATGTGCACCGCAGCCACGAACCCGATCAAAAACAAAAGGGCTGTAGGCTGCACAAATCAAGTTTGAGCCCTATGCAACGCTGGAAACTCTCTGCGCTCGCCGCAGCCACCCTCGCACTGTCAAGCCTTTCGGCCACCGATGCATGGGCATTGGCACTGGGCCGCATCACGGTTCAGTCGGCTCTGGGAGAGCCCTTGCGCGCCGAGGTCGAAATTCCCCAGCTCAGCGCTGCGGAAGCCGACAGTCTGCAAGCAGCCATTGCTTCACCTGCGGCATTCCGCGCTCAAGGCATGGAGTACACGGGCACAGCAAACTCCGTTCGCGTGCAAGTGCAAAAGCGCGCCAATGGCAGCACTATCCTCAAGCTCAGCAGCTTTCAGCCTGTTAACGATCCCTTTGTAGACCTGGTGATCGATGCCAACTGGGCATCGGGCAAGCTGCAGCGCAACTACACCCTGCTGCTGGATCCCCCTTCATCACGCCGTGCAGCTCCCGCCCCCACCACGGCGGCTCAAGCGGCACCTGCGCCCACCCCCGCAGTCACTCCTGCTCGCCCTGCTGCGACCACACGCCCAACGATTGCCGCCATCAATGCCCCGGGCCGCGACCTGCGCAATGATCGTGACCTGGATACTGCATCTTCCAAGTCTCAGCGTACTCGCCAGGCCCCGGACAGTGCAGCGGCTCCAGCCCGCAGCCTTGGTGAGATGCGAGTCAAGACTGGCGACACGGCCGGCCGCATTGCCGCCGCTCACAAGCCCGCAGGAGTATCTCTGGATCAGATGCTGGTAGCCATGCTGCGCAGCAACCCCCAGGCTTTCATCGGTGGCAACGTCAACCGCATGCGCAGCGGCGCTGTCATTCAGCTTCCCGACCAGACTGCTGCGCAGGCCACCTCCGCCAAGGAAGCGCGCAAGATCATGGCGGCCCAGTCTCAGGACTTCAACCAGTTTCGCCGCCAGCTCGCGGGTGTCGCCCCTGTCGCGCCCGTGGAAGCTGCATCCCGCAGCGCTTCCGGCCAGGTCCAGGCCCACGTGGAAGACGGCAAGCCCAGCACTGCTGCACCAGACAAACTGACCCTCTCCAAGGGCGCAGTCAAGGGAGTTGTGGCTGATGAGCAGCTGGCACAGCAAAAGCAGGCTGCAGAGCAATCGGCTCGCGCGGACGAGCTCAAGCGGAACATGGCTGAACTGAGCCAGATTGCCGCTGCAGCCAAGCCAGCAGGCGATGCTGCGACACCTGCAGTGCCTGCGGCAACGCCTCCTTCAGCCCCTGGCATCAATGTTCCAGCCGCCACGACAGCCACTGCTGCTGTGCCTGCCACAGGTGCGGAAGCAACCACAATGCCTGCTGCCCCCACAGAGGCAGTGAGCGAACCCGGGGCCGTGAGCACAGACCTGGGCAAGCCCAAAGCAGCTACCGAGCCCGCAGGTGAGACAGCACCTGCACCGGAACCTGTCGAGCCTCCTGCTCCTGCACCTGCTCCGGTTGCGCCTCCCAAGCCTGCAGCGCCTCCTGCCCCAGTGCCAGAGGAACCCAGCTTTATCGACAGCCTGATGGAGGACCCCACCATTCCATTGGCCGGAGCTGCTCTGTTGGCTTTGTTACTGGGATATGGCGGTTACCGCGTAGCCCAGCGCCGCAAGGCTGCGGCTGCAGCACAGGCCGATAGCACACTGGGCGACAGTCAGCTGTCTGCCGACTCATTCTTTGGCGCCAGCGGTGGCCAGCGCGTGGATACGACGACCACCAGCAGTCAGATGTCCGGCCAGTCCATGCAGTACTCTCCCAGCCAGTTGGATGCAGGTGATGTCGACCCTCTAGCCGAAGCCGATGTTTACTTGGCCTATGGGCGAGACCTCCAGGCCGAAGAGATTCTCAAGGAAGCCCTGCGTACTGACCCCAACCGCCTGGTACTGCACCAGAAGCTGGCGGAGATCTACGCCAAGCGCCATGACCGTATGGCCTACGCTGCAGTCGCTGGCAACTTGTACGCCCTCACTCAAGGCAAGGGCCCCGAGTGGCAACGCCTGGCAGACCAAGGTCGCATCCTGGATCCAGAAAATCAGCTCTACCAGCCCGGCGGATCGCCACAAGCCAAGAGCGCAGCCGCGTCCAGTGCCTTCAGCCCAACCGACCCCTCTACAGCGCTAAAAGGCGGGGCAGGTTCCGCAGTAGCTTTTGGCTCGGCTTTGGCGGCGGCTCAGGCCAACGAAACAGCCGTCAATCGCGAAGGTCCTCCTACAGAACCCTCCAGCATGGACTTCAGCCTGGATCTGGGCCTTCCCGAGGCTTCAGCCAATGCCAAACCTGTGACTTCTGAGCCGGTTGCACAGCCCTCCGAACAGGACTTCGCAGCACTGGCTCAGTGGGAAGCTCCCGCAGCAGCGCCGGCAAAACCGGCATCTGACGCTGCTGCAGACAATGGCCTGAGCCTGGATCTCGACGACCTTGCATCGTTCAGCCTGCCTGCAACAGCCTCTCAAGCCCCTACTCCAGTAGCAGCTCCAGCTCCTGCAGAGCAGGCCTCCTTGAATGCACTTGAGTTCGACCTCGACAGCTTTGCCCTGCCACTGCAGCCTCAGTCCGCTCAGGAGAGCACTCAGGACGCAGCATCTTTGAACTTCACAGCCACAGGAGCAGATGAGCACAGCACCGAGGCCATGACCCTGCAGTTGCCCATTGACGAGCACGAGCGCAACATCTCCGCCCTCACTCCCGAGCAGGCACAGCCCGAGGCAGTTTTTGACCTGAGCGGCCTGTCTCTGGACCTGGGCAACTCCGGTACAGCACCGCAAATTGATGCCGTCGCGCCACCCACCGAGCCCGAAGACCCTCTGGCTACCAAGCTGGCTTTGGCAGAGGAATTCAATGCCATCGGCGATAGTGATGGAGCGCGTACACTCATTGAAGAAGTGATCGCCGAAGCCCATGGTGACCTGAAGGCCAAGGCTCAGTCTCTGCTTTCTCAGATTGGTTGAATTTGATGTGTGAAAAACTCGCGCCAGGAGCCATGCCATGCGCATAGCTCTGGGCGTCAGCTACAACGGTCAGGCTTATCGCGGCTGGCAAAGTCAGCCCGATGGCCACACCGTACAAGACAAACTCGAAGCGGCCCTGGGCCGCTTTGCTGCTCAAGAGGTGTCCACCATTTGTGCAGGCCGCACCGACTCCGGTGTTCACGGACTGATGCAAGTTGTTCACTTCGACACCGAGCTGCAGCGTGCGCCCAACTCCTGGGTACGTGGCACCAACACCTTCCTCCCCAAGGACATTGCCGTGCAGTGGGCTGTCGAGGTGCCCAGCGGCCCCGAAGGCTTTCACTCCCGCGCCTGTGCCACCGCACGTCGTTATGCCTATGTGCTGCTGCAGTCCCCTGTACGCCCCAGCGTAGAGCACGGTCGCGTGGGCTGGGTGTTTCAGCCTCTGGACGGCCAGTGCATGCGCGCTGCTGCAGAGTTGCTGCTGGGTGAACATGATTTCTCCTCATTCCGGGCCGCAGGCTGCCAGGCCAAAAGCCCTGTCAAAACCCTGTATCGCATCGATGTGAGTTACCGACCGGCAGGTCTTGCCCCTATGCGCGATGGAGAGATGGAGTGCGGCTACTGGCACTTCGAGTTCGAAGGCAGCGCCTTTCTTCATCACATGATCCGCAACATCATGGGCTGCCTGATTTATGTAGGCCAAGGCTCCAAGCCTGTGGAGTGGATGCAGCAGGTACTGGATGCACGCTCACGCGACGTCGCTGCTCCGACCTTCTCTCCGGACGGACTGTACTTTCTGGGCCCCATCTACGACGCACGCTGGAGCCTGCCCTCCTCCACACCTCCGTTTGCCTGGCTTCCCTGATCACTCAAGTGCAACCAGTCGCAGCACAATCAGAGAACTGCCATGCTCCCCATTTCCTACCGTACTCGCATCAAAATCTGCGGCCTGACTCGTGAGCAGGACGTTGACGCCGCCGTTCAAGCCGGAGCCGATGCCATAGGCTTTGTGCTCTACGCCAAAAGCCCGCGGGCCGTAACGCTGGAGCGCGCGGCTGAGCTAGCCCGCCGCCTGCCGCCTTTTGTCACACCTGTTTTGCTCTTTGTGAACGAAAGTGCTACCAATGTAATAGCTTCTAGCGCACGTATACCAAACGCTTGCGTGCAATTTCATGGTGATGAATCACCCGAGGACTGCGAAGCCGCTACCCAAGGCGTACAGCCTTGGATGCGCGCCGCCCGCATACCCCTTGGGGACGATGCGGCCCGCTTCGACCTCGTAGAATATGCCCAACGTTATTCAAAAGCCCAAGCCATCCTGCTCGACGCCCATGTCGATGGTTATGGTGGCGGTGGCAAAGCATTCAATTGGTCACTCCTTCCAGCAAGCGTCGCCTCTCACCTCGTTTTGTCTGGTGGACTCACGCCTGCAAACGTGACCGGTGGCATCCTGCAAGTACGTCCTCGCGGGCTGTCTCTGGCCGTTGACGTGAGCTCTGGTGTCGAGGCCGAAGGCCCCGACGGAAAGCCCCTCAAAGGCATCAAGGATGCCCACAAGATTCATTGCTTCATTGCTGCCGTGCGCGCAGCAGATGCCCAAATTTTGCAGACTGACACATGTTTGAATACCAGTATCCCGACGCCCTTGGCCACTTTGGCCGCTACGGCGGCAGCTTCGCCAGCGAAACCCTGACCCACGCCCTCACCGAGCTGCGTGAGGCCTATGCCAAGTATCAGAACGACCCCGAGTTCATCGCAGAATTCCAGTCCGAACTGGCGCACTACGTAGGTCGTCCCTCGCCCGTCTATCACGCAGACCGCATGTCGCGTGAGATGGGAGGCGCGCAGATCTATCTCAAGCGCGAAGACCTGAACCACACGGGCGCGCACAAGATCAACAACGTGATCGGCCAGGCCATGCTTGCCAAGCGCATGGGCAAGCCTCGCATCATTGCCGAGACCGGTGCCGGCCAGCATGGCGTGGCCACGGCCACCATCTGCGCGCGCTACGGCCTGGAATGCATCATCTACATGGGTGCCGAGGATGTGAAACGCCAGAGTCCCAATGTCTATCGCATGAAGCTGCTGGGCGCCACCGTGGTGCCCGTGGAGTCCGGCTCCAAGACCCTCAAGGATGCGCTCAACGAAGCCATGCGCGACTGGGTGGCCAATGTGGATAACACCTTCTACATCATCGGTACCGTGGCCGGCCCCCATCCCTATCCCATGATGGTGCGGGATTTCCAGAAAGTCATTGGCGATGAGTGTCTGACGCAGATGCCTGAATTTCTGGGCCCCGAGAAGCAGCCCGACGCCGTCGTGGCCTGCGTGGGCGGCGGCAGCAATGCCATGGGCATCTTCTACCCCTACATCCCGTTTGAGAGCACCAAGCTGTTTGGCGTGGAAGCCGCGGGTGAAGGCCTGGAGTCCGGCAAGCACTCGGCTTCGCTGCAAAAAGGCAGCTCGGGCGTGTTGCACGGCAACCGCACTTTCATCCTGCAGGATGAAAACGGCCAGATCACCGAGACCCATTCGATCAGCGCGGGCCTGGACTACCCCGGCGTGGGCCCAGAGCACGCCTGGTTGCAGGAGATCAAGCGCGCTGAGTATGTGGGCATCACGGATACCGAAGCGCTGGACGCCTTTCACTATCTGTGCCGCGCCGAGGGCATCATCCCCGCACTGGAATCCAGCCACGCCGTGGCCTATGCCATGAAGCTGGCCAAGACCATGCGCCCGGATCAATCGATCCTCGTCAGCCTCTCTGGCCGTGGCGACAAGGACATTGGCACCGTGGCCGACCTCTCGGGCGCTGAGTATTTTGACCGCCCTTCCATGCGCGGTCTCACTGTCAAAGGTGCACCCGGACATGAAGCAGCCAAAGCGGCTTCTGCGGGAGCAAGCAAGTTATGAGCCGAATCACCGCCACTTTCAGCCAGCTCAAGGAAGAGGGCCGCACAGCCCTGATTCCCTATGTGACAGCCGGCTTCCCCTTTGCCGCCATCACCCCTTCCCTCATGCACGGCATGGTGGAAGCAGGGGCAGACGTGATCGAGCTGGGCGTGCCCTTTTCCGACCCCATGGCGGACGGTCCGACCATCCAGCGTGCGGGTGACAAGGCCATTGCCAACGGCGTAGGCCTTGCCCAGGTACTGGCCTACGTGGCCGAGTTCCGTAAAAAAGACCAAGCCACGCCCGTGGTACTGATGGGCTACGCCAATCCGGTGGAGCGCTACGACCAGATCCATGGCGAGGACGCATTTGTCAATCATGCCGCCGAATCCGGCGTAGACGGCATGCTAGTCGTGGACTATCCGCCTGAAGAGTGCGAAGAGTTCGCCGCCAAGCTCAAGGCTCGCGACATGGATCTGATCTTCCTGCTGGCCCCCACCAGCACGGAAGAGCGCATGCAACAAGTGGCCCGCGTGGCCAGCGGCTACGTCTACTATGTCTCGCTCAAAGGCGTGACCGGGACAGCTGCCGTAGATACTTCGGCCGTAGAAGCCATGCTGCCTCGCATTCGCCAGCATGTGAGTGTTCCAGTCGGAGTGGGCTTCGGCATCCGTGATGCCCAGACTGCACAGGCCTTGGGACAGGTCGCCGACGCTGTCATCATCGGCAGCCGCATCATCGATTTGCTCGACAACCAGCCCCACGAGAAGATCGTTCCTCTGGCAATAGACTTTCTGCGTGGTGTGCGTAAGGCACTCGACGCATAATTAGATCCCCCTGAGCGGCTGCGCCGCTTCCCCCTGAAGGGGGACAGCAGCCTCGCTGCGGGGCGGCCCTTGCTCGCTGCCCCTTGCCCCAGCCTTTAGATGTGTTGGGTGGAATGCAGAGCAACGGAAACTGAAAAGGAAACAACCAATGTCCTGGCTTGAAAAACTTCTGCCTGCAAAAATCCAGCAGACCAACCCGACGGAACGCCACCAGCAGATTCCCGAAGGTCTGTGGATCAAGTGCCCCAGCTGCGAAACCGTGCTCTACAAGACCGATCTGGAAAAGAACCAGAACGTCTGCCCCACCTGCGGTCACCACCACCGCATCGGTGCACGCGCACGTCTGAATCACTTCCTCGACGCTGAAGGCCGCTACGAAATCGGCCAGGAAGTCATTCCCGTTGACCCCCTGAAGTTCAAGGACAGCCGCAAGTACCCAGAGCGTCTGAAGGAAGCGCTCGAGAACACTGGTGAAACCGATGCCCTGATCGTCATGGGAGGTTCCGTCAAGAGCATCAATGTCGTTGTCGCCTGCTTCGAGTTCGACTTCATGGGCGGCTCCATGGGCTCAGTGGTGGGCGAGCGCTTTGTGCGTGGCGTGGAAACCGCCATCGAGCAAAAAGTCCCCTTCGTCTGCTTCACCGCCACCGGTGGTGCCCGCATGCAAGAAGGCCTGCTCTCGCTGATGCAAATGGCCAAGACCAATGCAGCACTGACCCGCCTGGCCAAGAAGGGCTTGCCCTATATCTCCGTGCTGACCGACCCCACCATGGGCGGCGTGTCTGCCGGCTTTGCCTTTGTGGGCGACATCGTGATTGCCGAACCCAAGGCCCTGATCGGCTTTGCCGGCCCCCGCGTGATCGAGACCACCGTTCGCGTAAAACTGCCTGAAGGCTTCCAGCGTGCCGAGTTCCTGCAGGAAAAGGGCGCCGTTGACATGATCGTGGACCGCCGTGAACTGCGTGACCGTGTCGCCAACTCTCTGGCCATGTTGCAGCGCCTACCTGCTGACGCAGTGGAATAAACCACCACCACTATCAAAACAAAAGCAGCCAGGGCAGTCACCATATGCCCAGGCTGCTTTTTTTATTGAAAGTTTTCCACTTTTAAACAGACTGACACACCCTGTCTTCGCTGGTCTCTACAGTCACCTCATCGCTTCACAGAACTTCGGAGAGCGGAATGAAAGGTGGCTGCATTGTCATAGTGTTTTTTCTGTTTATCAGCCTTGTCTGGGGTGCTGCCTCCATCGTCAACGGCATCCACAAAGCAGTTCATACCAGGGTCCATAAAGCCACCTCGGAGAATGCTGTCTGGAGGCCTCAGAGCACTACCACAGTGACTGCCGTAGCGGACTTGCATCAGACCATTACCAGCCTGCGACAGATCCAGCAGCTTCGCGAAAGCAACTCCATTGATGAGGCAGGGTTTGAGCATCTCAAGGCTATGTTGCTCACCCCGTTCAAGGCAGAGCCGGCCATGAATAACAAGGCCTAAAAATGCCCAGGCCACCCCTGTCTGGGCACTCCCTCATCTATGAGTGCATGGAATGCAAGAACGAATTCTTCAAGCCAATGCCTCATGGATGGCTAGGCCGCAAACTGCACCAATGGCTCCCCATGCACTGCAGTCTCTGCCAAAGCCATCTGGTCAAACTGAAGGGAGAAGCACAGAGGTGATGACTCTTTGAGGCCCTTGGATCAAAAGGCTGGGCTGGCAATCATGGCTAAGCCACCTGCCTGTACGTAATTGAGCACCATCAGCAGCACCTGCAAGCCAATCAAGGCGATCAGCGCCGAAAAATCCACATTCCCAATCATGGGCACATGTTTACGAATCGGTGCCACCAACGGATCCGCCAGGCGCTGCAGCACACCATAGATGGGCGAATAAGGCTGAACCCAGGACAGAATGGCGTAGATCAGCAAAATGCCCATCATTCCAGACAGAGCCACCTTGACCAGCCCACAGATGGCCAACCACGGCAAAGCCAGTACATTGCCTTTCGCCCCCAGCAGCAGCCAGATCAGCAAAGCCTGCACCAGCTGCAAAGCCAGCGCTGCAATCAGGCTGGAGGTATCCCAACGTCCTTTTGCAGGAACCAGCTTGCGCAGCGGCATGACGACCCAGTCGCTCAGCGCAAACACCAGTTGCCCCACAGGATTGCCAAATGGCACACGCTGCGCCTGCATATACATACGCAGCAGGCAGGCTCCGCTGATCAAGCCGACCACCACATCCAGCAGAAACAAAACAATTTCAAATAGCATGTAACTCAGTTCATAAGGTGACGAGGTCCTCGCCTATTCGTGGGATGATAGCCGTGCACCATGACTGATACTCCAAGTCTGCACTCTCTGCCCCTGTTCCCTTTGAACACTGTGCTGTTTCCCGAAGGCCTGCTAAGCCTGCAGGTATTTGAGGTGCGCTATCTGGACATGATTCGCAAATGCCAGCAGACCCAGGCCCCCTTTGGCATCGTCGCCCTTCATTCAGGCCAGGAAGTACGCAAAGCCGGCGCTCAGGCGGAGCGTCTGCACTCCGAGGGTGTACTGGCCCATATCGCACATGTCGATGCTCCTCAGCCAGGCCTTTTGCATCTGCAGTGCAAAGGCAGCCAGCGCTTTCATATTCAACGCTGCAGACAACTGCCGCATGGCTTGTGGGTTGCCGATGTCCACATGCTGCCCCATGACACTCGGATCAGCATCCCCGCACACCTGCGCATCACGGCACATGCTCTTTCGCAGGTTCTGCTGAATATGTACGGCCAAGACCCCGACCATGCCTCCCTCCCCTCAGCAGAGCAAATCAACGATTGCGGATGGGTCGCCAATCGCTGGGCAGAAATCCTGCCACTGCCACTGCAGATCAAGCAGCAACTGATGACATTGGATGCCCCGCTGCTGAGGCTTGAGCTGATTTCAGACCTGCTGGATCAGAGCGGCATCACAGGCAGCGCAAAGTAAAAATCACTGCAAAAAGATCGCCCACCTCTTTACAAACAAAGGGTTTAAGCTTCTTTTTTCATAGCAATTGGAATAATTTCACTGCACCAGTGATGGCATTCGGCAATGCCATACCGCAGTTCAAGCCAGCGCTTTGCCCACCCATTGACCGCTGCTTCGGCAAAAAACTTAAAATCATGCGTTTCGGGCTGCAGCAAGTCTTGTTGCCCCCCTCATTCCCTTGTGGCCTCCAACCAGCGCTTGCCGCTGGCGCTCTCTTTTCATGACTGAACAAAACACCTCTTCTGCGGCAGATAACACCGCCCCTCAGGACGAAAACAAACTCATCGCCGAGCGCCGCGAAAAACTCAAAGCCTTGCGCGAGTCTGCCAAGGCCAGTGGCGGCGTCGCCTTCCCCAACGACTTCAAGCCCGCTGACCGCGCTCTGCCTCTGGTGCAGGCCCACGGCGAAAAAGAAGCCGAAGCACTGGAAGCCGAAGGCCTGTCTGTATCTGTTGCAGGTCGCATGATGCTCAAGCGCGTGATGGGCAAGGCCAGCTTTGCCACCGTGCAAGATGCCACAGGCCGCATTCAGGCCTACATCACCCGCGACGCCGTTGGCGAAGACGTGTATGCCGACTTCAAGAAGTGGGACCTGGGCGACATCATCTCCATCGAAGGCTCACTGATGAAGACCAAGACCGGCGAGCTGTCGATCAAGGCCAGCAAGATCCGCATGCTCACCAAGAGCCTGCGCCCCATGCCCGACAAGTTCCATGGCATGGCCGACCCAGAGCAAAAAATCCGTCAGCGCTACGTTGATCTGATGATGAACGAAGACGCTCGCGCCCGCTTTGTTGCCCGCTCCAAGGCCGTGGCAGGCATCCGTGACTTCATGGTGAGCAATGGTTTCCTAGAAGTGGAAACCCCCATGCTGCACCCCATCCCCGGCGGTGCCAACGCCAAGCCCTTCGTCACGCACCACAACGCACTTGACCAGGAGATGTACCTGCGCATTGCTCCGGAGCTGTACCTGAAGCGCCTGATCGTCGGCGGCTTTGAGCGCGTGTTCGAAATCAACCGCAACTTCCGCAACGAAGGCATCTCGGTACGCCACAACCCCGAGTTCACCATGATGGAGTTCTACGCCACGTACTGGAACTACCAGGACCTGATGGACTACACCGAAAAGCTGGTGCGGGACGCAGCCTTGAAGGCCGTGGGTACGCTGGAGTGCACCTATGGTGGCAAGCCTGTGGACTTGACCAAGCCTTTTGAGCGCCTGACCATCCCCGAAGCCATCGTCAAGTACACCGAAGCCGGCGACAACGTGATCAACCGTGACTGGCTGACCAATGCACTGAAAAAGCTGGGCATGAACGAAGACAAGGACAAGCTGTCCACCCGTTCGCTGGCCAGTCTGCAGGTGCTGTACTTCGAAGAAGTGGTGGAAGAGAAGCTGTGGAACCCCACCTTCATCATGGAGCACCCCACCGAGATCTCGCCTCTGGCCCGCGCCAACGACGAGCGCCCCGAAGTGACCGAGCGCTTTGAGCTGTACATCACCGGCCGCGAGTTCGGCAATGGCTTCTCCGAGTTGAACGACGCCGAAGACCAAGCCGCACGCTTTAACGCTCAGGTGGAAGCCAAGGACGGCGGTGACGACGAAGCCATGTACTTTGACCACGACTTTGTGCGCGCACTGGAATACGGCATGCCCCCCACAGGCGGCTGCGGTATCGGTATCGATCGCCTGCTAATGCTGTTGACTGACAGCGCCAGCATTCGTGATGTGATCCTGTTCCCTGCTCTGCGCCGCGAACAATAAGCTCCGCCTATTCACTGCACCTCAAAGGCATCGTGTTCACGCACGATGCCTTTTTTCTTTGCTGCCATTTATGTCATAAGCGCTGGCTATACTGCCATGCATGCAGATTCCGCAATACTGGGCTCAAAAGCGTATGCGCCATCAAAGCGGCATGCGTCATGGCATCTCGGTGCAGCGCTGGGGCTGGTCTGATCTCAGTGAGAGCGACGCCGAGGTTCATGCCGAGCAAAGGGCTCAGCAGGCCTTGGAGGCCGTGCTCAACGGCCAGCAGGAGTTACACTTTGAACGCATGGAATGGCAAAGCGAATACGGTCTGGGCGGCAGCACCCCGATTCGCGAAGAAATTCTGGAGCGCCGTGGGCAAGCAGTCCTGACGCGAAATAGCTATGGCGCGCACTGCCTCAATACCGAACAGGTAGCCATTGCAGACATTGACTACCCACAGGAAAAAAAGCGCCCCCGCTTCCCTATCATCTCAGCCCTGCTCATCGCCGCGGCTTTGCCCTGGCTGTGGGTAACACCGCTCTCTTGGTCTCCCGGTCTTGTTGCATTGCTGCTGGTTATTGCAAGCGTTGGACTCGTATTCTGGTCCGGCCTTCAAAGGTGGTTTGCTAGCCGCCAGCAACAACGCAGCCTTCCTTCAGCGCCAACTCAAGCAGAGGCAGCTCTGGCAAAAGTCAGAGCCTTTGCTGCAGCACATCCTGACTGGGGATTGAGGATCTACGAGACCCCGAAGGGGCTGCGCGTCATCGTCAGTCATGCTGCATTTCACCCCGAGTCCGCAGAAGCGCAGAACCTGTTCACACAATTGGAAGTAGACCCGCTCTACGCTTTGTTGTGCCAAAAGCAGAAATGCTTTCGTGCACGAGTCAGCGGCAAGCCCTGGCGCATGGGTCTAAGCGGGCTTTCCACTTCAGAGCGCCGCTGGCCCACCCCAAAAGAACACCAAGTTTCCCGTCAACAGTGGGTGGATCGCTATGAATCAGCCGCCCAAAAGTTCGCCGCTTGCCGCTTTCTTGAGCAGCATGGTCCGAGCTTGTTCTGCACTGAGGCCCAGGCTTTCATCCACTGGCATGACGAAGCCAGCAAGGCCCATTCCACATACTCATTGGCCTGAGTCAGGCCTCGGGACTTTGAGAAAGCTTATTTCTTAAAACTAGCGTATAAAGTAACGAGATATTGCCCAGCAGCGGCCTGAGTAACAGATTTGGCCTGACCTCGTTTTTTCTTTCGCGCCCATGACAGCTCTGCCATCTTCCGCTTCAGCCCCGCCAGCCATTGAGCCCAGCGGGGCACGCCTCTCCTCACAAGACTCCACAGCACCGTTCTCCGTTCTCGTCGTAGAAGATCAGGCCGTCATGCGTGCGGCCCTGGTCACAGAACTGCATCAGGCGGGCGTCACCCAAGTGCTAGAAGCAGAAAATGGTCGTACTGCTCTCGCGCTGTTTCGCAGCGAGCGTCCTGACCTGGTATTGCTGAACATTCGCCTGCCCGGAGAGGATGGGTACTGGGTCGCTCGCCAATTGCGCGAGGCCGAACCTGGCGAGTGGACTCCCATTATCTTTTTGTCCGGTCTCGACAACGACCTGGATGTCTGGCGCGGCATCGAGGCTGGTGGCGACGACTACCTCGTCAAGCCCGTCAAACCCATCGTACTGGTGGCCAAACTGCGGGCCATGCGCCGCCTGCTGGACATGCGCCGCCGGCTGGTCACCGTTTCTGCAGAGCTCCATCTGGCCAACCAGAAGCTCAACGAAATGGTGGAGCTGGATGCACTCACAGGCCTGGTCAACCGCCGCGGGCTTGATCGCATGCTGCATGCAGAAATTGCTGCCGCAAAGCGCGAGGGCAAGCCGCTGACACTGATGCTCTGTGACCTGGATCATTTCAAGCGCTTCAACGACACCTACGGCCATGTTCAGGGCGATGAGTGTCTCAAGCAAGTGGGCCGACTGCTGCGCGAAGTCTGCGTTCGCCCCCGTGATATTGCGGCGCGCTACGGCGGCGAAGAATTCGCGCTGATTCTTCCCAACACGCCTCGCTCGGGGGCCATGACCTTTGCGCGGGCCTTGGGGCAGATGCTGAAATTTCTCAAAATCCGACCACCGGGAACACCCGACGAGATTCTGCTCACGCTGTCAGGCGGCATCACAACCTGCATACCGGATGAAAACACCAGCGCCGAATCCATGCTGATGCGTGCAGATGAAGCCCTGTATGCTGCAAAATCCCAAGGCCGCAACCGCTTCTTCAGCTTTGAGATGCAGATGGACACCATAGAGCAGCGGCAAATCTGACCCTCTGCAAACAACCTCGCCCCGCGCCTTCATCCGCAGGGCTTGATCCCAGCCATCCTGCCACTTGCCCCTGCTTTCTCAACGCACCCCACAATAAACGCTAGGATTCCCTCCTAGCTTTTTTATTTCTTGGTTATGCATCGTCTTCAAATGCACCTGCCCTCGTGGATGCAGGATTGGATAGAAATTCTGGTCCCCGGGATACAGATCTTTTGCATCGTCTTTGTGGCGTGGCTGCTCAATCGGCTGCTCAAACGCATCATCTTGCGCGTAGGCCAAGCCTACGACCTGCCGCATGAAATCCTGATGCCTTTGCGCGGAGCTCTGCGATGGCTCATCATCGCCGCGGCCGTTCTGGCTGTGCTGGAGCGCCTGGGCATGTCGGCGACCGTGCTGTGGACAGCCTTTACCGGCTTTGCCACCGTTGGTGCCGTCGCCTTCTTTGCAGCTTGGAGCGTGCTTTCCAACCTGTTTTGCGCCGTTCTCATCATGACAGTCGGGCCCTTCAGGCTGGGCGACTACATCGAGATACTGGATACCGCAGACAAGCCTGGAGCCAAAGGCCGGGTCATAGACCTCAACATGCTCTACACCACTTTGCAGGACGACAGCGCCCCCGAAGGGCGCCCGAACCTGTTGCAAATCCCTAACTCCCTGATTTTCCAGCGCGTCATCCGCCGCTGGAAAGGTGGCATGCACGCCGTGACAGAGAGCACCCCCGCCACGGCCAATGAAGAGGCAAGCGTCGTCTCCCTGATGACCCCTGGCTCCACGACCGAATCCAGCAAGGCTGGCAACTAAGTTTTCTCTCACCATCAAAAAGGGCTGCTGGAAATATCTTCCAGCAGCCCTTTTTTCATGTTTTCCTGTTTATGGCAGTCGTGGCTTGACCTTGCTTGCAGCCAGCTTGGCAGTCACTCGTGCCTGCTCCACATCAGCAGCGCGGGCCAGGGCCACACCCATGCGGCGCTTCACAAAGCTCTCGGGCTTGCCAAACAGACGCAGGTCCGTTCCGGCAATGGCCAGCGCCTCGTCCACTCCGTCAAACACCAGCCCCTCAGCATCCTGACCGCCATAAATCACGGCACTGGCACCGGGGTTGCGCAAGCTGGCATCCACGGGCAAGCCCAAAATAGCGCGGGCATGCAGCTCAAACTCGCTTTGCCATTGTGTGCACAGCGTGACCAGACCCGTGTCATGTGGGCGCGGCGACACCTCGCTGAACCAGACCTGCTCGCCCTTCACAAACAGCTCTACGCCGAACAGTCCCAAGCCACCAAGGTCATCGGTCACTGCCTTGGCAATCTGGCGCGACTTTTCCAGCGCCGCGGGGTGCATGGGATGCGGTTGCCAGCTTTCCACATAGTCACCCGCTTGCTGGATATGACCTACAGGGTCGCAAAAATGGGTTTCCACCTGACCATTCGCGCCCTTGGCACGCACGGTCAGTTGGGTGATTTCGTAGTCAAAGTCGATAAAGCCTTCAACGATCACGCGGCCCTTGGCCACACGACCACCGGCCATGGCGTAATCCCAGGCCTTAGCCACATCGGCGGCGCTGTCGATCTTGCTTTGGCCTTTGCCAGAGCTGCTCATCACCGGCTTGACCACGCAGGGGTAGCCAATGGCGCTCTGGCCATCGCTGCCATCAATCGCTGCCTGCAGTTCAGCCAGCGAGTCGCAGAAGCGATAGGGGCTGGTAGGCAGACCCAGTGTTTCGGCAGCCAGACGGCGAATACCTTCGCGATCCATGGTCAGGCGCGCAGCACGCGCTGTGGGAATGCAGGTCACGACACCCGCTGCCTCCAGCTCTTCGAGCATGGGCGTGGCGATGGCTTCAATCTCTGGCACCACCAGGTCGGGCTTGATCTCTTCAATCAGCGCCTTGAGCTGCGCTGGATCACTCATGGTGATGGTGCGAGCGTGATGCGCCACTTGCTGGCCGGGCGCGTTCTCGTAGCGATCCACGGCAATGGTCTCTACACCCAGACGCTGCAAGGCAATCAGTACCTCCTTGCCCAGCTCGCCGCTGCCTAGCAGCATGACTTTGGTGGCATGGGGGGAGAGAGGGGTTCCTAAGGTAGTCATTGTCGCGTCCTGCAGATATGGGCCAGTGCCCGATCATAGGCCACAGCATGTGCACAGCGCGCAAGATCACTACCAATTCAATAGCTATCAGCGCTTAATGGGTAAGGGCCAAAGCCATTTTTTATCAATATTTCAATTCAGCACGGGCGAGTAGTGAGAAATGCGACAGGGACCTCGATCCTTGCAATACCCATCCAGATAGCGAAAGCGCAACTTGACCTTGCTACCGGACTTGGGCCACTGGCGTCGTGGCAGCTCGCTTTGATAGTCCTGAGTCTCGGGCCTGAAGCTCAGTGCCGTTCCGGGCTGTGGGCATTCGGCCTGAGCCTGCGCTCGGGTCTCCAGCACACGTACCTGCAGTTCGCGGCGACTGCTTTGCTTGTCCCGCACTTCCACCTCCAGATCACAGATCTGCCACTGCGCAGCCCGCACGGGCAAGGCCGCGCATATCAACAAGGCAGTCAGCATCAGCACCCTATGCACAGGCATGAGCGGTCCCCAGACGTTCATGGCCTGTCTTGCATGGGCCAAGAGAGACATGTGCAAATCCTTCATTCCTGTCCCTTCCATTCAGAGGTCCGCAAGATTGCCTCTCAATGGGTGAGGCCGCTCGGCTTGGCGAGCTTCAAAGGAATCGCGCCCGCATTGAATTGCATCTCGGAAGTCCAGACCGAATCGTCCCAGAGCCAGGGACTGCTGGCCTGCTCCAGACTCAGCACATGCACGCCGCTCAAATCCTTGACGCGCTCCTTGAGCCAGTCGATCTGATCGCTGCGCACAAAGACCAAGCATGCAATATCCCAGTCTGGTGCCGTCACTCCCAGCCCATGCAGTTGTGACAGCAGCGGTGCCACCCACTTCTCCAGCCGCTCATTGAGGCGGTTGACCTGCGCCAGCGGATAGCCGGAAGCCGAAACCTCCACCACATAGACCTGTTTGCGCGCTGGTCGCAGCGCCACAAAGGCCGGGCATTGCCAGCCGTCTGCCACTTCGTATTTGGGGGCTACAAAGGTTTCCCCGTTGGCCGTGAGCAGCTGCATCACGGCTTCGTCATGTCGATCCATGCTGTATCTCTCCAGCGCCTCAAAAAGTGTGCGCAGGCTCACACCTTAGCGCAGCTCAGACTTCGCCCAAGCAAATGCCAATGTCTCGCGCCATGCTCAGCAATGGGCTGTCCAGCGGCACCGTTCGCTGCGTGTTCGCCACATCGGCAATCGCCACGCTGCCGATACGCCCGTATTGCAGTGTGACCATATGCCCCAGCTGCCCGCTCAGCACCAGCTGCGCCGCATGGTGGCCAAACTGGGTGGCCAGAACCCGGTCATAGGGAGTCGGGTCGCCGCCGCGCTGCACATGGCCCAGCACCGTGGTGCGCACTTCGCTCTTGAGATGAGGTTGCAGGCGCTCGCGCAGCACATGACCCACGCCACCAAGACGCACAGGGTCGGGGCTGTGCTCTATGCGTTCACGCACCGTCAGGCTCTGACCGCTTTCCTTGGCCCCTTCGCCGATGCAGATGATGGTGTAGCGCTGGCGCTCTTCACGATCCTTGCAGACTTTGATGATGGACTTCAGGTCGTAATCGATTTCGGGCAGCAGGATGATGTCGGCCGCACCGGCAATGCCGGACTCCAGCGCCAGCCAGCCCGCGTGTCGGCCCATGGTTTCGACAATCATCACGCGGTGATGACTCATGGCCGTGCTCTCGATGCGGCGCAGGCTTTCCGTCACCGTGGCCACTGCAGTATCAAAGCCAAAGCTGCGCTCGCAGCTGGCAATGTCGTTATCGATGGTCTTGGGCACACCCACGCACTGCAGCCCCACTTGCGCCAGGCCATGGGCCAGGCTCATCGTGCCGTCGCCGCCGATGGCGACCACCACATCCAGACCCAGCTGCTGCACATTGCGCCCCACCTGCTCCAGCGTGGCCGCATCACGCAGCGGATTGGCACTGTTGCTGGTGCCCAGAATCGTGCCGCCAATATGCAAGATGCCGCTGACCTCATCCCAGCTCAGGCTTTTGACACGCGGCTGCGCGCCCATCAAGCCCTCAAAGCCGTCGGCAATGCCCAGCACCTCGCACTGGCCATGATTGATCAAAGACTTGGTGACTGCACGGATCACCGCATTCAGTCCTGGGCAGTCACCACCACCCGTCAACACACCTACACGCATGGAATATCTCTCCTTGTTCTTATTGATCTATATGGCCGCTTTCAGGGCAGCTGATCCAGCGCCTGCAGATAGGCAGGTTGCAGCATCAAGTCATCCCAAGCCTGTGGCTCGGTATCGGGCAGCAGCGAGATGCGGCGCGATTCGCTGTCTTCATCGGGCTGCCAGCGACCGTCGCGCAGCGCGGCATCCATACCATCCAGCAATTGATCCACATGCTCGCCAAAGCCCAGACTCTGGTTGCACAGCAGCACCATGTCGCAACCCGCATTCAGTGCTTCCAGGGCAGCTTCGGTATAGCTGATGAGTTGGCCGTTGATGCGGCGCGCGCCCTCCATGCTCAAGTCATCGCTGAAGATAGCGCCGTCATAGCGCAGGCGGCTGCGCAGAATGTCCTTGAGCCATTTTTCGCTGAAGCCCGCAGGGCGCTTGTCCACCTTGGGGTAGATCACATGCGCCGGCATAACGGCCGTGAGCACGCTGGACAGCCAAGGGTACGGTGCGGCGTCTTCATCCAGAATCGCGGTCAGGCTGCGCTTGTCCACGGGAATATCGACGTGCGAATCCGCCTTCACAAAACCGTGACCGGGGAAGTGCTTGCCGCAGTTGCCCATGCCCGCTTGCAGCAGGCCATGCATCAGGCTTTTGGCCAGCGCGGCCACCACGCGCGGGTCGCGGTGAAAGCTTCGGTCACCGATGACGGACGATTCGCCATAGTCCAGATCCAGCACCGGTGTGAAGCTGAAGTCCACGCCGCAGGCGCGCAGTTCGGTGCCCAGCACATAGCCAGCAGCCGTGGCCGCATTCATGGCGCGCATGGCTCCGCTGCCTTCGCGGTGCTTTTTGCCCTTGCCATCGTCCATCCACATCTCGCCCAAGGCGCGCATGGGCGGGATATGGGTGAATCCATCCGTGCGAAAGCGCTGCACGCGACCGCCTTCGTGGTCTACGCAAATCAGCAGATCAGGCTTGACGGCCTTGATGTCCGCGCACAGCTGCACCAGCGCGCTGCGGTCTTCCCAGTTGCGCTTGAACAGAATGATGCCGCCCACCAGTGGATGGGCCAGACGCTGGCGGTCCACATCGGTGAGCGTCGTGCCGGCAATATCAATGATGAGAGGGGCGTGCATGCTCATGATTTATCAATTTTTATAGCTGCTAGCGCTTATCCATCAAGCGCTAGAGGCCAATTTCATTCTTTTCTCTCAACCACACAGAAGCTGGCTGCGTAATCGGATTCGTCGGTGACAGAAAGGTGCGCGGTCAGGTTATTTTTTTCAAACCATTCTTTCAACTCGCCATGAAGACGAATCGCAGGCTGGCCGCTGGGCAGTTTGATGACTTCGCAGTGCCGCCAGGTCATGGGCATGCGCATGCCCATGCCAACGGCTTTGCTGAACGCTTCCTTGGCCGAAAAGCGCGTGGCCAGATAGCGAATGCCGCGCTCGGGCCAGCGCGCGCTGCGGGCCTTCCAGGTGGCGATTTCACCCTCGGCCAGCACCTTGAGCGCAAAGCGTTCGCCATGCTTTTCCAGGCTGGCGCGAATGCGGCGCACATCGCAGATGTCGGTGCCTATGCCGTAGATCATCTCAAGGCTCCTTATAGAGAAAAAGGCCTCCAGCGCTTATCAGTCAAGCGCTGGCAGCTATCTTTTCAGGAATGCTTCCGTGTTTACTTCTGCGCCATGCCTGCGTCGATGCAAGCCTGGTAGGCCTTGACGGTTTCGGCGTAGCCCAGCTCCAGCGCATCGGCAATCAGCGCGTGGCCGATGGAGACTTCGGCCAGACCGGGCACACGGGCCACAAAAGCGGCCAGGTTGTCGCGGTTCAGGTCATGGCCGGCGTTGATGCCCAGCCCGGCATCCAGCGCGGCCTGCGCGGCCCTGGCATAGGTCTGCAGTTGTTGCTCCTGCTCGGCCTTGCCCCAGTTGGCAGCAAAAGGCTCGGTGTAGAGCTCCACGCGGTCGGCACCTACAGCCTTGGCCGCCGCCATCTGCTCGGGGATGGGGTCCATGAACAGGCTCACGCGCACGCCCAGCGCCTTGCATTCGGCAATCAAGGGCTTGAGGCGTTCGGCATCCTGAGGAAAGCTCCAGCCATGGTCGCTGGTGAACTGGTCTTCGCTGTCGGGCACAAACGTGGCCTGATGCGGGCGTGTCTGACGGATGAAGTCCATCAGATTCTGCGTAGGGTTGCCTTCGATATTGAACTCGGCCTGGGGCCAGTTCTGCATCAGCGCATGCAGCTCGAACACATCCTGGGCGCGGATATGGCGTTCATCGGGACGTGGATGAATCGTGATGCCTTGCGCCCCGGCTTCCAGGCAGATTTGCGCCGCGCGTGTCACAGAAGGAATTCCCAGGTGGCGGGTATTGCGCAGCAGCGCCACCTTGTTGACATTGACCGAGAGCGCGGTGCGCGGGGAGGCAGAGGTGTTCATAGCGATTGCAAATCCATCATCAGCTGGCGGGTGCGCAGCATGGTTGAGCCGCAATGGTATTGCAGAAGATGGCGCAATTGCGGCTTCAGGGCCTGGGCCACTTCGGGCTCGGCCAGAGCATTCAGGGTACGGGGGAAGGGTTGATCTGTTTGCAAGGCCTGCTCTATGGTTCGCCATTGCAGACTCGTAAGCGCTGCACGCTCATGCGCTGCCGCCTGACGCAAGCCGCCATCGGCCACCAGCGTATAGCGCTGCCCCATGTCCAGTGGGCTCAGTGTGGCGCTTTCCTGCGTCAGGTCGGGCAGATGTCCCAGCTCACGCAGCAGCACCAACTCAAAGGCACGCAGCACTGGCTCGATCGCATCGTTGGTGTTGCCGTGCTGACCCGCCAGCACACGCACCACACCCGCATAGATATCGAACAGGGCCGCATAGGGGTCATCGCGCGCCAGCAAGCGCAGCAGCAGCTCGTTCAGATACATGCCCGACCACAAAGCCTCGCCCTGCGGCATGACATGCCCGCCAGCCCACTCCGCCCCCTTGAGCGTGTGAATCTCCGCATTGCCTTCTGCACCCAGGGTGTAGCTGAGCTTGAGTGGCTGCAGTGCCAACAGTACCGGGCGGAAGTTGGAGGTGTGGCGCTTGACGCCCTTGGCCGCCAGCGCCACCCGCCCGCGATGGCGTGTGAACACCTCCAGAATCAGACTGGATTCGCTCCAGTCGTACTGATGGAGGATGTATGCGGGTTCGTCGCTGACGCGTTTGGCTGCCACAGGAAATCACATAAAAGAAAAGGCCTCAGCAGAGGCCTTGGTGCAGAAATGATAGCTTGCAGCCTGTATCTGATACTGGCTGCAAGGAGATCATTCGTAACCGAACGATTTGACGCGGGCCTCGTCGTCGGCCCAGCCGGACTTGACCTTGACCCAGACTTCCAAGAATACCTTGGCGTCCAGAATCTTTTCCAGCTCCTGACGGGCTTCTGTGGAGATGCGCTTGAGGCGCTCGCCCCCCTGCCCAATCACCATGGCCTTGTGACCGTCGCGCTCGACCACGATGGTGGCGGCAATGCGCATGAAGCGGCCAAACTTGGGGCTTGGCTCTTCCTCGAACTTGTCGATGACCACGGTGGAGGTATAAGGCAGCTCGTCGCCCGTGAAGCGGAACAGCTTTTCGCGCAGCGTCTCGGAAGCCAGAAACTTTTCGCTGCGATCGGTCAGTTCATCTTCGCCGTAGAACCAGGGCTGCTGAGGCAGATACTTGGAGCAGATGCCGAACATGCGTTCGATATCCTTTTTGTTCTTGGCCGACATGGGCACGAACTCGGCAAAAGGATGGCGCTCCTGCATGTCACGCAGCCAGGGCGCAATTTCATGGCGACGCCCCACGGTGTCCAGCTTGTTGGCAATCAGCAGCGTAGGGATTCCGGGCTTGAACAGGCTCAGCACCTTGGCATCGGCCAGGGTAAAGCTGCCCGCTTCCACCACAAACAGGATCAGGTCCACATCGCCGATCGCGCCCATCACGGTCTTGTTGAGCGATTTGTTCAGCGCCGTGGAGTGCTTGGTCTGGAAGCCAGGCGTGTCCACAAATACGAACTGGGTCTCATCCTTGGTGCGGATGCCGGTGATGCGGTGACGCGTGGTCTGGGCCTTGCGCGAGGTGATCGAGATCTTCTGCCCCACCAGCGCATTCATCAGCGTGGACTTACCCACGTTGGGCTTGCCAACAATGGCAATCAGACCGCAGCGCTGCTCTTCAGGCGCATAGACGCGCGCCGGCGCTTCCTCTTCCTGATCTCGGATGGCTGTGGGGGCGCTGCCGGGCTTAGCAGCAGCCAGCATGGCGCTGATGTAGTCCAGACCAGGGTCTGTAATATCTGTTGTAGCAGCTTGAGGGCCTTTTCGGCCCTTGGCGCTTGCTGCACCTGCGGTGCCTGCTATTTTTTTCTTAGCAGCATCGGTCATGGTTTTTTGGCTTTCAATTTTTCCAGTACGGCAGCGGCTGCCGCCTGTTCGCCGATGCGACGGGATGCTCCCGCGCCTTGGGCAGTGATGTTCCATTCGGCAACCGTGCACTCGACCTTGAAGGTCTGCTTGTGCGCAGCTCCCGTGATCTCGACTACATGGTATTGAGGCAGCTTCATGCGCTTGCCCTGCAACAATTCCTGCAGTGCGGTTTTAGGGTCTTTGTCGGCCGCACGCATGTGCGGGTTGATGTCCACGCCTTCGAAAAGGTGGTGAACCACTGTCTCACCTGCCGCAAATCCGGCATCCAGATAGACGGCGCCAATCAGCGCTTCCACGGCATCGGCCAGGATGGATGCGCGTTGCTTGCCACCGGACTTGGACTCTCCCTCACCCAGGCGGAGCAGCTCAGGCAACTGCAGCTTCAATGCAATCTTGTGCAGAGTGCCCTCTTTGACGAGATTGGCCCGAACACGCGAGAGATCGCCTTCGGGCATGGAAGCCAGCTTGGCATAGAGCAAGCTGGAAATCGCCAGACTCAGGACCGAGTCACCCAGAAATTCCAGGCGCTCGTTGTTGTCGGCCGAGAAGCTGCGGTGCGTGAGGGCACGTTGCAGCAAAGCCGGGTTGGCAAATTGATGTTGCAGCCTTTGCTGCAGTGCAACTAGAGCAGGTTCCACCTGAAAGGTCTATTTCTTGAAACGATAAACAAGGTAGGCCGGACCTACCAGATGAATTTCACGAGAGTATTCAAAGCCGACGACGATCTTGTCGTTGACCTTGGTCACCTCCAAGTCACTGCCGGAAACGGACTTGAAGTCATCAATGGCGGCTGAACGATCAAAGCTGGCCTTGACTTCAGCCACGGTGTTGCCTTCAGCGGCCGCCTTGTTGGCGGCCTTGGTGATGGCTTGATACTCCAGGAAGACGGGCACCGATTGTGCGCCAATTACCGCGGCAGACACGATGATGGCTACGAGAAACACCAGACCAATGAAGGACAGGCCACGCTGACGCGAACGTAATGCCAGATTTTTCATGTTTTTCTCCTCTCAAGGCGGACATCTCTCAATGCCCGCTCACCCCAGAAAAATACCGAAAGACTTGCGAACTTAGTTAAAGCGGCCAATACGGCTCAAATCACCAAAGTTCATCCAGACAAAGAAGGCCTTGCCCACAATGTTCTTGTCCGGCACAAAACCCCAGTAGCGCGAATCCAGCGAATTGTCGCGGTTGTCGCCCATCATGAAGTAATGGCCTTCCGGCACCTTGCAGGTAACGCCTTCGACGCTATAGCGGCAGTTTTCCTTGAACTCGAAGCTTGTTGCACCTTGAATGAAAGCCGGCACATCGTTGTTGACGATGGCTCGGTGCGGCTTTTCACCCAGCGACTCTTCGATCTGCTTGAAGTAGCGCATCACGTCACGATCCAGAAAGTCCGGCAGTTCGCGCGTAGGCAACTCTTGACCATTGATGGTCAGGCGCTTGTTGATATAGGCCACTTCGTCACCGGGCACGCCCACGACACGCTTGATGTAGTCCAGCGTAGGCTGTGGGGGGTAACGAAACACCATCACATCGCCGCGCTGGGGCTGGTTGCCTTCAATGATCTTCTTGTTGATCACGGGCAGCCGAACGCCATAGGTGAACTTGTTCACGAGGATGAGGTCACCCACCATCAGCGTGGGAATCATGGAGCCCGATGGAATCTTGAAAGGCTCAAACAAGAAGGAGCGCAGCACGAACACAATCGCAATTACCGGGAACAGTCCTGCTGTCCAGTCCAGCCACCAGGGCTGCATGAGAATGCGGTCCTTGGCGTCCTCCGAGACTTCAATATCCGTCTTGGCAATGCCCATACGATCCAGCTCGGCACGACGCTCGACAGCCGCCTGCTCCAGTGCAACCGCTGCTGCACGACGCTTGGGCCAGAAGTAAAAGCGCTCAGCCAGCCAGTACACACCCGTCACCACCGTTGCCAGAAACAGCAGCAACGCAAAGTTGCCTTCGATGGAGCCTGTGTACCAAGCTGCGATGTAGCCTACAAAGGCCGCCAGGATAGCGGCCGTGATCCACTGCATGACTTGCATCAGTCCTCCACTTGCAGAATGGCCAGGAAGGCTTCCTGAGGCACTTCCACCGAGCCGATCTGCTTCATACGCTTCTTGCCGGCCTTCTGCTTTTCCAGCAGCTTGCGCTTACGCGACACGTCGCCGCCATAGCACTTGGCCAGCACGTTCTTGCGCATGGCCTTGACGGTTTCTCGAGCAATGATGTTGGCGCCAATGGCAGCCTGAATCGCCACATCGAACATCTGGCGGCTGATGATTTCACGCATCTTGGCGACCACGGCACGACCACGGTAGGTGGCTTGCGTACGGTGCACGATGATGGACAGCGCATCAACCTTCTCGCCGTTGAGCAAAATATCCACCTTCACCACATCCGACGGGCGGTACTCCAGGAACTCATAGTCCATGGAGGCATAGCCGCGCGAGACGCTCTTGAGCTTGTCAAAGAAGTCCAGCACGATCTCACCCAGCGGCATCTCGTAAGTCAGCATGACCTGACGCCCGTGGTATTGCATATTCATCTGAATACCGCGCTTCTGGTTGGCCAGTGTCATCACTGGACCCACATAGTCCTGCGGCATATACAGATGAACGGTCACGATAGGTTCGCGGATCTCCTGAATGCGTCCCACATCGGGCATCTTGGAGGGGTTCTCCACATCGATCAGCTCACCATCACCCTTGACCACCTGGTAGACCACGCTCGGGGCCGTAGTGATCAGGTCCTGATCGAATTCACGCTCCAGTCGTTCCTGCACGATTTCCATGTGCAGCAGACCCAAGAAACCGCAGCGGAAGCCAAAGCCCAGGGCCTGCGAGACTTCAGGCTCGAACTGCAGCGCAGCATCATTGAGCTGCAGCTTTTCCAGGGCATCACGCAACTGGTCGTATTCGCTGGCTTCGGTCGGGTAAAGGCCCGCAAACACCTGGGGCTTCACCTCCTTGAAGCCTGGCAGTGCTTCGCTGGCAGGACCCAGGTTATTGGGCAGCTTCTTTTCGAGCGTGATGGTGTCGCCCACCTTGGCGGCCTTGAGTTCCTTGATGCCGGCAATGATGTAACCCACCTCACCCGCCTTGAGCACGTCACGCGGCTGGTTGGCAGGGGTAAACACGCCAATATTGTTGGCCTCGTAGGCAGCGCCTGTGGCCATCATCTTGAAGCGCTCGTTCTTCTTGAGCTCTCCATCAACAACGCGCACCAACATCACGACACCTACATAGGGATCAAACCAGCTGTCCACAATCATGGCGCGCAGCGGGCCATCAGGATTGCCCTCAGGTGGCGGCACCTTGCGCACAATGGCTTCCAGAATCTCGTCAATGCCCATGCCAGTCTTGGCCGAGCAAGGAATGGCGTCACTGGCATCAATGCCGATCACGTCTTCAATCTCTGCCTTGGCATTCTCAGGATCGGCCTGTGGCAGATCCATCTTGTTCAGCACGGCGAACACTTCCACGCCAAGGTCCAGCGCGGTGTAGCAGTTCGCCACGGTCTGGGCTTCCACGCCCTGGGAGGCATCGACCACCAGCAGACCACCTTCACAGGCTGACAGCGAGCGCGAGACTTCATAGGAGAAGTCCACGTGACCGGGGGTGTCGATCAGATTCAGGTTGTAGATCTTGCCATCCTGAGCCTTGTACTGCAGTGCAGCCGTCTGTGCCTTGATGGTGATGCCACGCTCTTTCTCGATGTCCATCGAGTCCAGCACCTGGGATTCCATATCGCGTTCGGCGAGGCCGCCGCAGCGCTGGATCAGGCGGTCTGCCAGCGTGGACTTGCCATGGTCAATGTGCGCAATGATGGAGAAATTACGGATGTGATTCATCAACGAGAAAGACAGCTTGGAATTAAAAAAGAGTGGTCTGCAGCAGCAAGAAAAAAGGGCGCGTCCCTCAGCGGCGCGCCCTTAACCAACAATCTCTGGCAACTGCGATAGTTGGGACTTCATTGTAGGCAAAACTGGCCTCAAACCAAGACCCAGCAAGGCTTGACAAGTTCCGGTTTGTGATTTCATTTTCATGTATCAACAAATTATTCACAATCACGAAACCTGCATTTAGCCGTCAGCAGCCGGAAATTGCAAAGGCTTTTGCACCGCTTGAAAACTGCTTTTATGCGCAGATTTTTTGCGTCCAACCACCATGCATTTGCACGGGATTCTACCCAATGGCATAGGGACACTGTCGGGTACAGGTCTTGAGGACATTCCAGATCATGAAATGACCGCAAGGCCTGTTGGTTTTCGTCACATTTATTTGGAAGGGCGAATCAGCACATATTGCGCCCAGTCACCACGGCGCACGAGCACATTGACGGGCTTGGATTTGTCCGCTTTGGCCCAAGCGGCCTCAAAGCTCTTGAGATCCAAGACTTCTGCATTCGCCAGTTGCAAGATGACATCGCCTTCGCGCAAGCCCGCACGTGCCGCTGCATCCACTGCTGCCGACACTCGCACTCCGCCCTTGATCTCGAGTTCCTTTTTCTGCGCGGCTGTCAGCTCACTCAAGGTCAGGCCAAGCGCCTTGTTCTCAAGCATGCCAGAGGATGGAGCCTTGCCACCACCACTACCTGCCTTGGCCTTGCCCGCATCATCGGCAGGCACTTCGGCAATCACCATGCTCAATTCTTTGAGCTTGCCCCGACGCAGCACGGTGATAGCGCTCTTGGTGCCAGGCTTGGTATTACCTACCAGGCGCGGCAAATCAGAGACTTTTTCAATGGATTTACCATCGAACTTGGTAATGACGTCACCCGGCTCCACACCAGCCTTGGCTGCGGGAGAATCAGGCTCAACCGCCGATACCAGCGCGCCTTCTGCCTTGCCCAGGCCAATGGACTCAGCCACATCCTTGGTCACAGGACCAATCTGCACACCAATGCGGCCACGAGTGACCTTCCCGGAAGCCCGCAATTGATCACTGACGCGAATTGCTTCATCCACAGGAATCGCAAAGCTGATGCCCATGAAGCCACCCGAGCGCGAATAAATCTGGCTGTTGATGCCCACCACCTCGCCGCGCATATTGATCAGCGGACCGCCCGAGTTACCAGGATTGATAGCCACGTCCGTCTGAATGAAAGGCAGGTAGTCGCCCGTGTCACGCTGCTTGGCAGAAACGATGCCTGCCGTCACGGAGTTTTCAAGCCCAAAAGGTGAGCCAATGGCCATGACCCATTCGCCCACACGCAGCTTGCTCACATCGCCAATCTTGACGGCGGGCAGGTTCTTGGCATCAATTTTGACAACGGCCACATCGGTGCGCTTATCAGCACCGACTATTTTTGCCTTGAACTCACGCTTGTCGGTCAAGGTCACAATGACTTCATCTGCACCCTCGACCACATGGGCGTTGGTCATTACATAGCCATCAGCAGTGAGAATAAAGCCCGATCCGACACCCCGTGGCTGCTCCTCCTCGGCCTGTCCTCCTTTCGGAGAGCGTTGGCGCGGCACATTGGGCACAGGCAGACCAAAACGACGGAAGAACTCCAGCATGTCTTCATCCATGCCCAGAGCCTCAGCGCCGTTATTCGAAACTTTCTCCAGTGTGCGAATGTTCACCACAGAGGGCCCCACCTGGTCGACCAGATCCGTGAAGTCTGGCAAGCCACGTGCCACAGCTGCGCTTTGTGCGTGTGCAACAGAGGTCGACAGCAAGCCGCCTCCAGCCAAGGAGGCCGCCATCATGGCGCTGACCAGGGCCGTCGCAGAAACACGGGATTTGAGTGTCTTCCAGGCGGGTGTGCGCATCTTTGTTATTCCTTGTTCGATTCGTCTGACAGAGCGGGGCATACAGTAACCCCAATGAAAGATTGCTGACAAGAGTGAATGCCCATTCTTGGCAAAGGCGCTAGATGGCATCAAAGCCTCCAGCTTTCATGAGAGCAACATGGGCTTAAACACATCAAATTCAATAGCTGAGTACGCTTAGCCCATAAGGATTTAAAGGCAAAAACCTTCAAATCCAGCAAGAAGCCATACTCATTTGAACTGAGTCAATGACGTGTGGCCGTAGCAAAGCTTGCATTGCGCAAGAAGCTCGCTGGCATTTGCAGACTAGGGACAGTGCTTTGCTGAGTTTGAGCAGCCAGCAGCTCATCCAGACGCGGATCCCTCAGCATGACGGTCTGACCATTGTGACTAGCTACGGCAACCACGGTAGAGGCCTGTGCTTCGGCTCCCAGTTGAACTGCCTCATCGCTAGCCACAGCCACTGGCTGACTGAGTCCCAATGAGGCCGCAGGAGCGGCTGCCACCACTGCGCTAGGCCGATAGGCTGCGAGCTGTGCACCACCTTGGCGGCTAGAAAGGCCTCCAGAGCCCGCCAACATCACCCCCCAGCCTACAGCAGCGACTGCTGCAACTGAGGCAAAGCCTGCTGCCATCTTCCAGCGAAAGACAGAAGCATTGGCCGCATGACGTGCAGGCAAGCTGACGATGTTCGCTCCGTGGGCCACAGCCTTGTCTTGCTGATCTGCCTCAGCGATCTGCTCCAGAGAACCCAAGTCCAATGCGCCTGCGACACCAGCGGTCACACCGGGCAAATGAATACCTCGAATCGGCTCACGCTCCATATGGGCGCGCACACCACTCAGAATATCGTGCTGACAATGATGTGCGAGCTCCGGTGAGCGCAGTACATCCCCGATGAGGTGATACATAGCCCAGGAGTGCTGGCCTTCGTCGCTTTCTGCAAAAGACAGAGCTGCCTGAACATGGAGAGACGAAGCCTCACCATCCACCAGGGCCGATAGCTGTTCCTGCTTGATCAGATCGTCATTCATGAAGTTCACCTGCTCGTCTTGCTGTACTACCAACGTTTGCCGCCCTGGCGCTCCAGCAAGGGCTTGACCCTGGCCGAAATTGCCTCACGCGCCCGAAAGATGCGCGAGCGCACTGTACCAATGGGGCAGTCCATCGCCTGAGCGATTTCCTCGTAACTCAGCCCTTCGATTTCGCGCAGCGTGACCGCTTGGCGCAAATCCTCGGGCAAAGCTTCCATCGCGGCATTGACAGCCTCAGCTATTTCGCGCGCCGCCAACACCGTCTCCGGGGTTTCCTGAGTCGTTAGTTCCTGTCTGTGAGCAGAAGTTTCATCCTCGTCATCCCCAATGTGTAACGCACTCTCGGTCATGACCGGGGAGCGGTGCATTTCCATCAAAGCTTTCTTGGCCGTATTCACCGCAATCCGGTACAGCCAGGTATAGAACTGCGCCTCGCCGCGAAACTGATGCAAGGCTTTATAGGCACGGATAAAGGTTTCCTGCGTGATATCAGGTACCAGATCCACATCACGCACCATACGTCCCACCAAGCGTTCAATACGGCGTTGATACTTAATGACCAGCAGCTCAAAGGCCCGTGTATCACCAGCATTGGCGCGCTCAACCAGAGCCAGGTCGCTATCAGCAGAGGGAGTGGAGAAATCGGAAGGTGTCATGAGATGCCAGGCGACGCACTGCTCAGACCTGCAAAAGCTCAGCCTTGCTCTGTCCGCAGCACGATGGAGGAATATACCGCACGCCGCAAGTCTCCCCATTGCTCAGGGATGTGCTGCTGCGTTATAAAAATCCATAGCACTCTCTGCTTTCCGTGCCCAAGCTTCAGGCCTAAAACGCTCGAGACTCTGAGCCACAGCCAGCCGCCACCATCCAGCCCTACATCCAATTGCACGGATTGCGAAGTCTGCGCAGTACCTGAGCTTTGCAATTCAAGCGACCAGTCCTCCCCGCTCCAAAATATTCGCCCTTGCGGCCAGTCGCGCCACACTCCATACAGCAATGAGAATGCTGACAGCACCACCAATACAGAAAGAAGTACCGGCAGCAGGTCCGACTGAGCCTGCCGACACCAAGCCAGCGAACTCGCCAACAGCACAAGTCCCAGCAAGGACAGGGCAAACCCAGCCCAGCGCGGCCTGAAGAAGGCATAAGCGACGGCTGGAGCATGGTAGCGAGAACTCATGCCACAACGATGCGCGAAAGTCTTATGACATCAAAGCTAGGGAAAACACAGCCGCTTATCAATGAAAAAGCCCGCCAAGTCTGAACCAGGCGGGCTTACAAAAATAGATCAATGCGACTTAGACGCGCTTGAAGACCAGGGTACCGTTGGTACCACCAAAGCCGAAGTTGTTCTTTACAGCCACTTCCAGCTTGGCGTCACGCGCCACATTGGCGCAGTAGTCCAGATCGCAGTCGGGGTCCTGGTTGTCCAGGTTGATGGTTGGCGGGATCTTCTGATCGTGCAGCGCCATCACGGTGAACACGCTTTCGATACCACCAGCGCCGCCCAGCAGGTGACCTGTCATGGACTTGGTCGAGCTGACGACCAGCCCCTTCTTTGCGTACTCACCCATGGCCGCCTTGATGGCGTTGGACTCGTTCGCATCACCCAAAGGCGTGGATGTGCCGTGCGCATTCAGGTAATTGACCTGATCCTGGTTCACTCCAGCGTTGCGCAGAGCGTTGAGCATGGCGCGGCGGGGGCCGTCCATGTTGGGAGCCGTCATGTGACCGGCATCGGCACTCATGCCAAAGCCTGCCAGCTCCGCGTAAATCTTGGCGCCGCGGGCCTTGGCGTGCTCGTACTCTTCAAGCACCAGCACACCAGCACCTTCACCCAGCACAAAGCCGTCACGGTCCTTGTCCCAGGGGCGCGAAGCCGCCTTGGGGTCGTCGTTGCGCGTCGAGAGCGCACGCATGGCAGCAAAGCCACCAACACCCAGAGGCGATACGGTGGCTTCCGTGCCACCGGCCACGACGATGTCAGCATCGCCGTATTCAATCATGCGGCCTGCTTCGCCGATGCAGTGCAGACCTGTGGTGCAGGCTGTCACGATCGACAGATTTGGCCCCTTGAAGCCAAAACGCATGGACACATGCCCTGCCACCATATTGATGATGGAAGCAGGCACGAAGAACGGCGTAATACGGCGAGGGCCGCGCGCCGCCAGTTCTGCGTGGGTATTTTCGATCAGCGGCAGGCCGCCGATACCCGAGCCAATCACACATGCAATGCGTGTGGCCAAGTCTTCAGACAGGGCTTCACCTGTGGGCAGGCCTGCGTCGAGAACAGCTTGTTCCGCAGCCGCAATACCGTAATGAATGAAGGTGTCCATGGAGCGCGCATCTTTGGCGCTCATGTACTTCTCCACATCAAATCCCTTGACCTCACCGGCAATCTTGCAGGAGAAGTTCGACGCATCGAACTTGGTAATAAGGTCAATACCGGACTGGCCGGCTAAAAGATTGGCCCAGGCTTCGCCCACCGTGTTACCCACGGGGGAGATGCAACCCAGGCCGGTCACGACAACGCGACGACGGCTCATGCGTTCAAACCTTTAACTGATCGCTGAAAAAAAGACCTTAGGCCTTTTGGTGGGTATTGGCGTAGTCGATGGCGTTTTGCACCGTCGTGATCTTCTCTGCGTCTTCGTCAGGGATCTCGATGCCGAATTCATCTTCCAGGGCCATCACCAGTTCCACTGTGTCCAGGGAGTCAGCGCCCAGGTCAGCCACGAAGGCCTTTTCGTTGGTCACTTGGGACTCTTCAACGCCGATTTGTTCAGCAATGATTTTTTTGACACGTGCTTCGATATCGCTCATGGTTTCCCTCAGGGGGTTGTGAATGAACCCGCGATTCTAGCCGTTTCAGGCCTAAGACCTTTTTCGGCTGGCCGTCGCGAGGAATCGGCCACTGAACTTGCAAAAGTGTTCAGCTTCTGGCAGCAAGTGCGACAAACACCGCCCAAACTACCGAAATTCTTTACATGTACATGCCGCCGTTGACGTGCAATTCCTGCCCCGTCACATAGCCTGCACCAGACGAAGCCAGATAGGCCACGGCATGTGCGATGTCGCTGGGCTGACCCAGATCACCCATGGCAATTTGTGCCTTCAGAGCCGCTTTCTGCGCCTCTGGCAGGTCTGCCGTCATGTCGGTGGCAATAAAGCCAGGGGCCACGCAGTTCACGGTGATGCCGCGGCTGCCCAGTTCCTTGGCCAGCGCGCGGGTCATACCGGCCACGCCAGCCTTGGCTGCCGCGTAGTTGGCCTGACCAGCGTTGCCGGAGGCTCCAACCACGCTGGTGATGCTGATGATGCGGCCAAAACGCTGCTTCATCATGGGGCGAATAGCCGCACGGCTGACTCGGAAAACGGCCTTCAGATTGGTGTCTGTGACGGCATCCCAATCGTCATCCTTCATGCGCATGGCCAGGGTGTCGCGGGTAATACCGGCGTTGTTGACCAGTACATGCAGGCCGCCATCGTTCTTGACGATGGAGTCGATCAGCGCATCGACGGCAGCGCCGTCAGTCACGTTCAGGGTCACGCCACGGCCACCAAAGGCAGCCAGGGCTTGAGAGATTTTTTCAGCGCCGGCATCTGAAGTAGCGGTGCCGATCACTTGATAGCCCTTGGAGGCCAGCTCTTGCGCGATGGCGGCGCCGATGCCACGGGTGGCACCAGTGACCAGGGCGACCTGAGGCTTGGTCTGGTTATCAGTCATGCGAGCAATTCTTTCACGTCAGCCAGGGTGGCTGTATCAAACAGGGGAGCACCCGTCAGGTCAGCGTCAATACGCTTGACCATACCTGCCAGCACCTTGCCTGGGCCGCACTCGATGATATGGGTCACGCCGCGCGCCTTGATGGCCTGCACGCATTCCACCCAGCGCACAGGGCCGAAAGCCTGACGATACAAGGCATCACGAATCGCATCAGCGTCCGTTTGGACGGTAACGTCGATATTGTTGATGACGGGAATCTGAGGAGTAGCCAGCGTCAGGTCTGCCAGCGCAGCCTTGAGCTTTTCCGCAGCAGGCTTCATCAGGCTGGAGTGGAAAGGTGCAGACACGGGCAGAGGCAGCGCGCGCTTGGCGCCTGCTGCCTTGACGGCTTCGCAGGCTTTTTCCACGGCCAGCTTGCTGCCGGCAATCACGGTTTGGCCAGGGTCGTTGAAGTTCACTGCTTCCACCACTTCAGCGCCGCCCAACTGGGCAGTCACTTCAGCGCAGACGGCCTTGACCTTTTCGGCATCAAGAGCCAGCACAGCAGCCATGCCACCGGTACCCACGGGCACCGCATCCTGCATGGCAGCAGCGCGCAGGCGCACCAGAGGTGCAGCCTGAGCCAGCGTCAGCACGCCAGAGGCGACCAGCGCCGAGTATTCACCCAGAGAGTGACCAGCCACGGCATCAGGCAGCGCGCCGCCTTCGGCTTGCCAGACGCGCCAGGCAGCCACACCCGCCACCAGCATCACGGGCTGGGTATTGGTGGTCAGCGCCAGAGCTTCCTTGGGGCCTTGCTGAATCAGCAGACCAATATCCTCACCCAGAGCATCCGAGGCTTCGGCCACGGTTTGGGCCACCACGGGATGATCACCCCAGCCGTCCAGCATGCCTACTGCTTGCGAGCCCTGGCCGGGAAATACAAATGCGAACTTCTTCATATTTCTTAGTATAAAAAGTACTTGTAACGCTTATGTACTGTGCGCTTATAGCTACATCTTGAGGAGCACAGCGCCCCAGGTGAAACCACCACCCACACCTTCGAGCAGCACGGTCTGGCCTTTTTTGACCTGACCTGTGCGCACGCCATGGTCCAGCGCCAGAGGAATGGATGCAGCCGAGGTGTTGCCGTGCTGGTCCACAGTGACCACCACCTTGTCCATGGACAACTTGAGCTTGCGCGCCGTGCTTTGCATGATGCGGATATTGGCCTGATGAGGAATCAGCCAGTCGATATCAGCTTCTGTCAGACCCGCTTTTTCCAACGTGGCACGCGCGGCCTTGTCCAGCACGCTGACCGCCAGCTTGAACACGGCCTGACCATCCATCTTAAGCAAAGGATCGCCCAGCACATTGCCGCCCGACACATTGCCTGGAACGCAGAGAATGCCTACATGACTGCCATCGGCATGCAGTTCGGTGGACAGAATGCCCGGCTCGTCAGAAGCTTCCAGCACCACGGCGCCCGCTCCATCACCAAACAGCACGCAGGTGGTGCGGTCGTTGAAATCCAGAATACGACTGAAAACTTCCGAGCCCACAACCAGGACGCGCTTGGCTGCGCCCGACTGAATCATGGAGTCGGCCACCGTCAATGCATAGACGAAGCCACTGCATACAGCCTGCACATCAAACGCAGGGCAACCATTGGTGATTCCTAGTTTGTTCTGCAGGATGGCTGCGGTCGATGGGAAAACCATGTCCGGCGTAGACGTGGCAACGATGATCAGGTCAATATCCTGCGCATCAATGCCGGCAGCCTCGATCGCTTTACGACTGGCCTCCAGAGCCAAGTCGCTACTGGTCACATCAGGCGCAGCAAAGTGGCGCGCACGAATGCCCGTACGCTCGACAATCCATTCGTCAGAGGTTTCCAGTCCACGCGTTGCCAACTCGGCAGCGAGGTCGTCATTGGTAAGGCGGCGGGGAGGCAGATAGCTGCCGGTGCCTATGATGCGTGCGTAGCGTCTCATGTCTTCTATCAGGTCTCCGACGTTCCTTGTTCCGCCTGAGCAGCCAGCAGCAAAGGTGCAGCTGCAGCAATACGGGTGCGGACACGTTCCAGCAAATTGTTGCGTGCCGCATCATACGCACGATTGAGTGCGTGCTCGAAAGCCATTGCATCAGCAGAGCCATGGCTTTTGAAAACCAGACCGCGCAGGCCCAGCAATGCGGCGCCGTTGTAACGGCGGTGATCAACGCGCTTCATCAGCGCAGATAACACCGGATAGGCAATGATGGCAGCCATTTTGGTGAAGATATTGCGCTTGAACTCTTCCTTCAAGATGCCCGAAATCATCGACGCCACGCCTTCGGTCGTCTTGAGCGCGACATTGCCGACAAAGCCGTCGCAGACCACGATGTCCACTACACCCTTGAAAGTGTCATTACCTTCCACGTTGCCATAGAAGTTCAGATTGCCCGCATCGCCCGCAGCGCGCAGCAATTCGCCCGCACGCTTGATGACTTCGCTGCCCTTGATCAGCTCTTCGCCGATATTGAGCAGACCCACGGAAGGCGCTTCCGCATTTTTGAGTGCAGACACTAAAGCCGACCCCATGACCGCAAACTGCAGCAGATGCTCTGCCGTGCAGTCCACGTTGGCACCCAGGTCCAGCATGGTGGTGTCGCTGCCCTTGGCATTGGGCAAACCAAAAGCGATAGCAGGACGATCAATACCCTCCAGCGTCTTGAGCAGATAGCGCGAAATCGCCATCAGCGCACCGGTATTGCCGGCAGACACCGCAGCCTGGGCTGCTCCCGTCTTGACCTGGCTGATGGCCACGCGCATGGACGAATCCTTTTTCTTGCGCAGCGCCACTTCCACCGGGTCGTCCATGCCGACCACTTCAGTGGCAGGCACCACCGTCGCACGGTCGTGCTTGAAGTTTGCCAACTCATCAACCTTGCCGACCAGCAGCAAATGGGCTTCAGGATGAGTATTCAAAAACTGACGACACGCAGCCAGCGTGACGCGGGGGCCATGATCGCCCCCCATGCAGTCAACAGCCAAAGTAATCATGGGCGACTGACAAGTCCATTCGGGCTTGAGGTTATAGGTTGAATGTTCCAGAGAGCGCGCACAGGAGTTATTTACAAAAACAGCTCAAAAATTAGGCCGCAGGTCTTGCCGCAGCTAATTTTGCAAATATCTCCCATAAACACAAAAGCCTGTTGCTACAGACAATGTAGCAACAGGCTTTGCGAATGCAGTCGTCGCTTAGGCTTCGGACTTGTTCTTCAGCACTTGGCGGCCACGGTACACGCCGTTGGGGCTGATGTGGTGGCGCAGGTGTGTCTCACCAGTCGTGGCTTCGACAGCGATGCCAGGCACATTCAGTGCATTGTGCGAACGGTGCATGCCGCGCTTGGAGGGAGACTTCTTGTTTTGCTGAACAGCCATGATGGCTCCTGTGTATCTTGAAAGGGTTGGTAACACGACCCACACATCAAGAATGGGTAAATAGATCTACCCTTAGACACACCGCAAGTGCGCCTTCCGTCCGTGCAAGTCCTAAAAAAACGCGATCAGCCCATTAAAGACACGAGGGGGTTTCGCGCGAAGCTCACGATTATAGCGCAAACGCTTTTCGTAGCTCATGCAAATCCAATCCCCACCCATGCCTCGGGTTAGATCAGTTGGCAGATTTACCTACATTGAGAGACTGCAGCACGGCAAAAGGGTTTTCCTTTTGCTCATTCGCCTGCTCAAATTCAGCGTCACTGACCTCCAGCTTGACCGGAACCGGACACTCTTCATGACGGGGTACCACAGGCACCTCCATCAGCAGCTCATCCTCAATCAGCTCCAGCAGATTGAAGTCACTGCTCAATGCCAGTACATCTTCATCGCTGTCATCATCTTCCAGCTCTGCCGTTGCTTCGTCCGTCACAAAGCGAAATGACCGATCCACATAAAGGGGAATATCAGCCTCCGTCAGGCAACGCTGGCAAGTCAGGGGCATCTCAACTTCAGCCGTCAAGTGCAGCCAGACATGACCGCTGCCGCCTTTTTGCGCAACCAGCTCGCCTTCAGCTTCCCAATGAACCAGCGGCTGCTCGCCAGAAATCGCCAGCGCATCGGCCGCCAAACGCTTGAAGTCCGACAATGGTGCCTGACCACGCAAATGACCTTCAGCCTGTGCAAAAGCACGCACATCCAGCCGGGTCACAGAAAAATCCTTGCTCATGCAGCCAGTGTAAGAGAATCCCGCAATGCCTGACTTATTGATTGCCGGACGACTTGAGCGTCCCCTCATTCTTGGCTCCACCTCGCGCTATCGCCGCGAGCTGCTGGGCCGCCTGCAACTGCCATTCGAGACGGTCTCCCCAGAAGTTGACGAGACCCCATTCGAGCAAGAAACCCCTTACGAGCTGAGCCTGCGCCTGGCCATCGCCAAAGCGCAAGCCGTGGCTGAGTTGAACCCCGGAGCCATCATCATCGGCTCAGACCAGGTTCCGGAGCTCGATGGCCAGCCGCTGTCCAAGCCCGGTACCCACGAGCGTGCGACCGAGCAGTTGCGCCAGATGAGTGGCCGCCAGATGAATTTCCACACGGGTGTATGCGTCACCTGCCTGGAAAGCGGCTTCTCAGAATCAAGCGTAGTGACGGTTAAAGTGCGATTTCGCGAATTGAACGACCTTGAGATCGAACGCTATTTGCGCGCCGAGCAACCCTATGACTGCGCAGGCTCGGCCAAGAGTGAAGGCTTGGGCATCGCCTTGCTGGATGCCATCGTCAGCGACGACCCCACAGCACTGATAGGTCTGCCACTGATCCGCACCTGCCAATTGCTGCGTGCCGCAGGAGTGGTTCTGCCATGAGCGAAACATCAAAAAGCAAAACAGGCACTCTGTATCTGGTGCCCGCTCCACTCGATTTTGGCTGCGAAAGCCAGACCACACTGACCGAAGTGTTGCCCGAAGGAACGCTGCGCCGTGCCGCCACACTGACTCACTGGATCAGCGAAAACGCCAAGACGGCCCGCGCCTATCTCAAGCGCATCGACGCCCTGTTCCCGCTTGCCGCGCCGCTGCAAGCCCAAAGCATTACCGAGCTCCCCCGCGAAGCCCACAAAAAAGGCGACCATGGCAACAAGGGAGCTGCCATGTTTGACCCCAAGCCTTTGCTGGCACCTGCGCTGGCGGGCCATGACATGGGTTTGATCAGCGAGGCAGGCATGCCTGCGGTGGCCGACCCCGGCAGCTCTATCGTGCGTGCAGCGCATGACCTGGGCATTCGCGTTGTGCCGCTGGTAGGGCCTGTTTCACTGCTCTTGGGACTGGCTGCCAGTGGACTGAACGGCCAGAACTTTGCCTTTGTCGGCTATGTACCGCAGGATCACGGCGAGCGCACGGCCCGCATCAAGGAGCTGGAAGGTCTGGCTTTGCGCCACGGCCAGACACAGCAGTTCATCGAGACGCCTTATCGCAATGCGGCACTTTGGCAGGCGCTGCTGCAGACGCTTCAGCCCAACACCCGCCTGGCAATGGCCAGCGGACTGACACTGGAGACTGCACGCATCGAAAGCCACCTGGTGCGCGAATGGCGTCAGCGCAATGCCCCGCCAGACAATCGCACCCCCGTGGTTTTCGCCATAGGACGATGAAATCAGAAAAGCGGCTTTTGCCGCTTTCTTTTTTGATAGCTTGTACCGCTGTTCAGGTATGGACTTCAGACTGATTTCAAACGCAACTCAAGAGCAGTCAAGCGCAAAGCGCTATCAAAATAGCTTTCAACGAATGCTGGGGGCCAACTCTCGCATGGCCTGAACCGAACCAGCACCGACGGCTGCACCAAAGCGCTTGGCCAAGCGCTCGGCCACATTGTCCCTACGGGTGTAGTCAATGACCTCCTCGGCCTTGACCACTTCACGCGCTACATAGTCGAGGCTGCCCAGCTTGTCAGCCAGCCCAAGCTCCACAGCTTGCTGCCCCGTCCAGAAAAGGCCACTGAACATTTCGGGAGTTTCGTGCAGGCGGTCGCCACGACCGGCTTTGACCACGCCAATAAACTGTCCGTGAATCTGCTCCAGCATCTGCAGCGCAAACTCTTTTTGCTGCTCAGACATGGGGCTGAACGGATCCAGGAATCCCTTGTTCTCGCCCGCTGTCAGCAGTCGCCGCTCCACGCCGACCTTGTCCATGACCCCCGTAAAGCCAAAGCCATCCATCAAGACACCAATGCTGCCCACGATGCTGGCTTTGTCGACAAAGATTTCATCGGCCGCCGCTGCAATGTAGTAAGCAGCCGAGGCACAGGTTTCTTCAACCACTGCATACAAAGGCTTGTTGTATTTGGCTTTCAGGCGCGTCATCTCATCATTGATGATGCCTGCCTGCACGGGGCTGCCCCCCGGAGAGTTGATCAGCAGCACGACAGCGCGCGAACCCGAGTCCTCAAACGCACTGCGCATGGCCGCAACAACAAACTCTGCACTCGCGTCAGCCCCCGAGGCGATTTCTCCCTTGATCTCCACCACCGCCGTATGGGGCGTAGTGCTGGTCTTGGTCGCCGTGTCCTTGAAGAACACCATCCACAACACCAGCAACACCACGACAGACCACAGCAAGCGGCTAAAAAATCTCCAGCGCCTTGCGGCACGCTGCTCTTTGATAGAGGCAAAGACCAGCTTTTCCAGCACATCCCGCTCCCAGCCCCCGCTACCGGATGCTTTAGGAGTCGCGGAAGCCTCGGCCGATCCGGCTGAGGCCTTGGACCACAGGTCAGCACCCGGCGTCACATGGGACTGCGAATCATGGTTATCAGGAGTGTTTGGGGAACTCATCTCAAAACTCAATAGGTTTTAGTTGTGGGCCAGTATGCCAGCGCACCATGCCATCGCTTTCGCTCAAGGCGATTTTCACCAAGCCACCCCGGCAAGGGCCGCCGGCGCAGGCGCCACTGTCAGGTTCATAGGCCGCTCCGTGGGTAGAACACAACAGCCAGCGCCCGGAGTCATCAAAGAACTGCCCCTCCTGATAGTCCATTTCCATGGGGATATGGGTGCAGCGATTCAGATAGGCATGGACCTGTCCTTGATAACGAATCGCAAAAGCCCGGCTGCTTTGCCCTGCATACAGCACATCGAAACCCAGCGCCTTGCCACCGTCAATCAGCTCTGCACTGCTGCACAAGTTCACAGCATCCTTCATATCCACCTCAGGCGTTGGCCAGCAGCCAAGTGCGCAATTGCTGCGCCGAATCAGCCACAAACAACGGCTTGAATTGAGAAAAGCTGTCGGGCGCATGCGCCCCATAGGAAACACCGACACAGGCGCAGCCGGCGTTCACCGCCATTTGCAAGTCGTGTGTGGTGTCGCCAATCATCAGCGTGCGCTCAGGCTCCACCCCAAACTCGGACATCAGCTCATGCAACATCAGCGGGCTGGGCTTGCCTGCCGTTTCATCGGCCGTGCGCGAGCCATCAAACAAACCTTTGAGTTGCGGATCCTGCAGCGCCTGATTCAGCCCCATGCGGCTCTTGCCCGTGGCCACGGTCAGCCAGTGACCCCGGCTGCGCAAATCGTCCAGCAGCGGCAATATGCCGTCAAACAGGCAAATATCGTCCTGATGCTTGAAAAAGTGGTGACGGTAGCGATTCGCCAGCTCCGGGTATTTTTCAGACGGCACATCGGGTGCAGCACGGGCCAGGGCGGGCATCAGCGCCATGCCGATCACATAGGCAGCCTGCTCGTCACTGGGCACGGTGCCTCCCACATCGCGCACCGCCTCCTGAATGCTGCGGCTGATGATGGCGGTGGAGTCCGCCACGGTCCCATCCCAGTCAAAGGCAATCAAATCAAAGCGGCGCGGGCGCTGCTTGCTATCATTTCCGCTATGGTTTTCAGTAATCATGAAGCCTTTTCAGTTCACAAAATCCGCCAGCTCCGGTGGCAGCTCGGCACGCAGCTCGATGCGCTCACCGCTGGCAGGATGATTGAACTGTAGCCGCCAGGCATGCAGAAACATGCGTTTGAGTCCATGCTTCTGGACACGACGGTTGAGATCAAAATCACCATATTTGTCATCGCCCACGATGGAGTGACCTTGTGAAGACAGGTGAACGCGAATCTGGTGCGTGCGCCCGGTCTTGATCGTCACCTCCAGCAGGCTCATGGCGGGCAGGCCCTGCAAGGGGCGCGCTTCAATGAGCTTGCGAATCTTGACCAAGGTGATGGAACGCATGCCATCCGGATCGTCCTGCGTGGTCACGCGCACGCGGCGCTCGCCGTCGGCCTGCAGATATTTGTGCAGCGGCGCATCAATCACCTTTTTATTGGCAGGCCAAGTCCCTTGCACCAGTGCCAGATAAGTCTTCCCCGTTTCACGCTCGCGGAACTGATCCTGCAAATTGATGAGTGCCGAGCGCTTTTTGGCCACCAGCAAGATGCCCGAAGTTTCTCTATCCAGTCGGTGCACCAACTCAAGAAACTTGGACTCGGGTCTGGCTTGGCGCAACTGTTCAATCACACCAAAGCTCACGCCTGAGCCACCATGGACCGCCACACCTGCGGGCTTGGACAGCGCAATCATGTGCTCATCCTCCAACAGGGCGGGAAAATCCTTAGCAGGCGCTGGTCGCTCTGCTTTTTCGCTCACTTTTTCGGAAATCCGAACCGGCGGAACGCGCACCACGTCGCCAGGCTGAACCCGCGTCTCGGCGCTCACTCGCCCTTTGTTGATACGCACCTCACCGCTGCGGATGATGCGGTAGACATGGGTCTTGGGAACACCCTTGAGGTGACGCATGAGAAAGTTGTCAAGTCGCTGTCCCGCCGAGTCTTCATCGACTTCGATCAGGCGTACGGAGGCCGCGGCCGTATTCTGGGTCCGGTCGTTCGCCGGTTTGCCCTCTATAATGTGTTTCACCTGTGCCGAGCTTAGTTGTAAGTGATTGATTCGCATGGAGTTTAGTCCAAACAATCATTTCCCACCGCACAGGCAGGTCGATGCCCGCCAGTTTTGTACACGCAAATTGCAGCCCAGAAGCGCTGCAGCAGCCTGTAAAAGCTTGGCAAAGGCTGACGAATTGAAACACTGATACGGAATCTCATACCGTGCAGTTGGCTCAGGCAAAGCAGCCTGCAACTGTCGGTTCTCTTAACGAGCATGTGGATCTTTTGGACATTGCTGATCAACCTCTGGGGCAAGGCACAGCCGGCCTCCGGGACGAGTCGTGTCCTGAAGAGGCCACCCACCTCCCCTGCACGCGCAACGGTTTTTTTTGTTCCCCGTCTGCATGCGCGTCCTCTCTTGCTCGTCCCCCGGCCTGTACCTCCGCTACTGACTTGAGATCAGGTCAGTAGCGCAGTCCTGTACCGCCCCAGATTCCTCATCCGTTTCAACCGTTCGTCTGGCATCAAGGCTCTCTGTAGAGCCCGTCTTTGATTACCAGTCAAAGGTGCGTTGGTCTGTGACCAGCGCGCCCTATAAAACGAATAAAGGAAGCGCATCATGAAACGGATGCTGATTAACGCGACGCAGTCTGAAGAACGCCGCCTGGCTATTGTGGATGGCCAGAAGCTGCTGGACTACGAGATCGAAATCGAAGGTCGCGAACAACGCAAGGGCAACATCTACAAGGCCGTTGTGACTCGTGTCGAGCCATCGCTCGAAGCCTGCTTTGTGGACTATGGCGAAGACCGCCACGGCTTTCTGCCCTTCAAGGAAATCTCCAAGCAATACTTTGCCGAAGGCGTCTCTCCCAGCCAGGCGCGCATCAACGATGTGATCCGCGAAGGCCAGGAACTGATTGTTCAGGTCGAAAAAGAAGAGCGCGGCAACAAGGGCGCAGCCCTGACCACCTTCATCTCGCTGGCCGGCCGCTATGTGGTGCTGATGCCCAACAACCCCCGTGGTGGCGGCGTTTCGCGCCGCATCGAGGGCGAAGACCGGGCTGAGCTCAAAGAAGCAATGGATCAGCTCGAATACCCCAAGGGTATGTCCATCATTGCGCGCACTGCCGGTATCGGCCGCACGGCGCCCGAGCTGCAGTGGGACCTGAACTACTTGCTCAAGCTGTGGAGCGCCATCGACGGCGCAGCCAAGGCATCCAAGGGCGCTTTCCTGATCTATCAGGAGTCCAGCCTGGTCATTCGCGCCATCCGCGACTATTTCAACAATGACATCGGCGACATCCTGATCGACACCGATGACATCTACGAACAGGCCCAGCAGTTCATGGCGCATGTGATGCCCGAGCATGCTGCGCGTGTGAAGCGTTACCGCGATGACGCTCCTCTGTTCAGCCGCTTCCAGATCGAGCACCAGATCGAGTCCGCCTACTCGCGCACCGTAACCCTGCCCTCGGGCGGCGCCATTGTGATCGACCATACCGAAGCTCTGGTCTCCGTGGACGTGAACTCGGCGCGCGCCATCAAGGGCGGCGACATCGAGGAGACCGCAACCCGCACCAACCTGGAAGCCGCCGACGAAGTGGCCCGCCAGATGCGCCTGCGCGACCTGGGCGGCCTGATCGTGATCGACTTCATTGACATGGAAGAGTCCCGCAACCGCAAGGAAGTGGAGAACCGCTTGCGCGATGCCCTGCGTCAGGACCGTGCCCGCGTGCAGTTCGGCACCATCAGCAAGTTCGGCCTGATGGAAATGAGCCGCCAGCGCCTGAAGCCCGCCCTCTCCGAAGGCGCGCACATCAACTGCCCACGCTGCAGCGGCTCCGGCCACATCCGCGACACCGAGTCTTCGGCACTGCAGATTCTGCGCATCATTCAGGAAGAGTCCATGAAGGACAACACGGCCGCCGTGCACTGCCAGGTGCCCGTGGAAGTGGCCTCCTTCCTGCTCAACGAAAAGCGCAGCGAAATCACCAAGATCGAGCTCAAGCAGCGCGTCAACGTCATCATGGTGCCCAACAAGTCCATGGATACGCCGCACTACAAGCTTGAGCGCCTCAAGCACGATGACACGCGCCTGGAGTCCATGGAAGCCAGCTACAAACTGGCGGACGAGCCCGAGGACGTGACCACCGTCACCCGCCGCTCGCAGGAGCCCACCAACAAGCAGACCCCTGTCATCAAGGGCGTACTGCCCGATGCACCGGCTCCTATTGCAGAGCCTCGTCCTCCCCGCCAGCCACGCACAACAACTGCAGCTGCCGCAACTCCTGCTCCTGCAGCAGCCCGCCCCGCAGTGCGCGAGCAAGGCTTCTTTGCCTGGCTCAAAAACCTGTTCGGCTTTGGCACACCAGCGCCTGTGGCAGCACCTGTCGCAGAAGTAGCAGCACCCGCATCTCGCGAAGGCAGCCGTGATGGCCGCCGTGGCGAACGCGGTGGTGAGCGCAACCGCCGTGGCGGTGAGCGCAGCGAACGAGGTGACCGTGGCAATGGCGAACGCAACGAACGTGGTGATCGCAACAACCGCCGCAACGGTGCCAACCGCGATGGCGAGCAGCAACGCAACGACCGCCCAGAGCAGCAACAACGTCCGGAGCGTGGCGAGCGCGCTGAACGAGGTGAACGAGGTCATCGCCGCGAACGCGGTGAGCGCAACGACCGCCGTGATGACCGTCAGCCTCAGGTGGCAGAAGCTGCTCTGAACGCCAACGAAGAGTTCAACGCTCAGGCAGCAGCACCCAAGCAGGAACGCAATCGCCAGGAACGTGGTGAGCGCGGTGACCGTGCAGAGCGTGGCGAGCGCAACGAAGGCGGCAACCGCCGCGAGCGCCAGCCCCGCAATGCTGAGGCCCAGCCCGTGATGCAATCAGCCGCAGATGAAAACCTGCAGCAGAGCGCGCAAGTGGAAGGCGACGATATCCAAGCTCAGGACGCCCAGGGCGAGCAGCAGCCCCGCGAACAGCGCCAGCGCCGCTCGCGTGACCGCTATGGCCGCGACCGCCGCGACCGCGCACCACGTGATGCACAGGCAGGCGAAGCCGCCTTTGCCGAGCAAGCTGCGACGGCTGCGCCTGATGTAGCCGTGGAAGCGCCCGCCTCCGAAGCGGGTGAGCAACCTGCTCGTCGCAGCTACTTTGATGCTGTTGCGCCTCAAGCCCAGGCTGAGCAAGCGCCTGCAGCTACAGAAGTAGAAGCACTTGTGGCCACGACAGAAGTCGCCACTGCTGTGCAGGAAGCTGCTGCGCCTGTGACAGCTGCTGCAGAGTCTCAGCCTGTTGCTGCTGTGGCAGAAGTGGCTCCTGCCGCTGAGCCAGTTGTCACTGAAGCTGCTACTCCAGTGGTCGAGGCAGCCGCTCCTGCCACGTCTGCCACCCCTGCAACGCCCAAGGTCCAGGCCTATGAGCTGCCTCTGGCACAGCTGCATGAACTGGCTGCCGCCTCCGGTCTGCAGTGGATCAACTCTGATGCCGACAAGATCGCCGCCGTGCAGGCCGCGATTGCCGCCGAGCCCAAGCCCGTGCGCATCCCCCGCGAGCGCCCCGCCCCCGTGGTGCTCGACGAAGGCCCGCTGATTCTGGTTGAGACCCGCAAGGATCTGAGCCTGATGCAGCTGCCATTCGAGAAGGAAGAGCAGGCTGCAGGCAACAACGCCTAAGCAGACTGCCTTGCTGCATCAGAGGGCCAAGGACGCTGTCCACTTCGGTGGACAGGGCCTTGGCCCTTTTTCATCGCCGGGCAGCCCCAAGATGAAATGCACCTTCTCTGAGGAGCAGAAACCACACGCACAGGGAAGCGTAGTGAGCCCTTTTTTCATGGACTTTTTTTGAATCTGTTAGCGTCAAGCCATGCTGTTTCTGATCTCTCCAGCCAAGTCGCTGGACTATGAAAGCCCCATTCCCGCGGACCTGCCTCACACGCTGCCCGTCTTCAAAAAGCAGCCGCTGGAGCTGATTGAAGTGCTGCGCGAAAAGTCGCCGCAGCAGATTTCCGAACTCATGAGCATCAGCGACAAGCTGGCCGTGCTCAATGTGGGCCGCTACGAGGCCTTCAGCGCCAAGTTCACCGCCAAGAATTCACGCCAGGCCGTGCTGGCCTTCAATGGCGATGTGTATGAGGGCCTGAGTGCGCACAGCCTCAAACTCAAGGAGCTGGAGTGGGCGCAGGAACATGTGGTCATCCTCAGCGGCCTGTATGGCGCGCTGCGCCCGCTGGATTTGCTGCAGCCCTACCGCCTTGAGATGGGTACACGCTTGCAGAACGCCAAGGGCAGCAACCTCTACCAGTTCTGGGGCTCCCAGATTGCCGATTACCTGAACGAGCGCAGCAGCGAGCAGCCCGAAGCCGAGCGCATCGTGGTCAATCTGGCCTCGCAGGAATATTTCAAGGCCGTAGACCTCAAGACGCTCAAAGCGCCTGTCGTGGAATGCACGTTCGAGGACTTCAAGGGCGGGAAATACAAGATCATCAGCTTTCACGCCAAACGCGCACGCGGGCTGATGGTGCGCTGGGCCGTGCAGCACAAAGCCAAGAAGGTGGCCGACCTGCGCAAGTTCGACCTGGAAGGCTACACCCTTGCAGAGCAGGCCAGCACTGCCAGCAAACTGGTGTTTCGTCGCAAGCTGGAAGACTGATTACGCATTGAAATCAAGCGCAGCGCGCACTAGCATGGTCGACATGAGCACATCCACTCAAGACGAGTCCGTCACCCCTCCCGGCCTGACACCCGAGCTGATGCAATGGGTGCGTGCACAAAGCGCCAGCGGCGTGCCTGCGCACGCCTTGTTGCAATCCATGCGCAAGGCGGGCTGGGCAGAGCACCTGGCACGCCGCGCTCTGGCTTTGCCTGAAGAGGGCGAGCTGCCTCTCCCCTTCACTCCGCTCCAACCTCCTGAAGAGGCTGCTGTACAAGCACATGCCAGTGGCGTTCCAGAGCCCAGCCTGCAAAACAACCCTTGCTTCATCGATGTGGGCGACCGCAGGGTCCATGTCCTCACCAGCCTGCGCCACCCTCGCGTGGTCGTCTTTGGCAGCCTGCTCTCCGATGAAGAGTGCGAAGCCATCATTTCAGCTGCACGCCCCAGGCTGCAGCGCTCCTTGACAGTGGACAACCAAAGCGGCGGAGAAGCTGTCAACGATGACCGCACCAGCAATGGCATGTTCTTTCAGCGCGATGAAAGTGAAATTATCACCCGCATCGAGCAGCGCATCGCTCGTCTGCTGAACTGGCCTCAACAAAACGGCGAAGGTCTTCAGGTACTCCACTATCGTCCGGGGGCCGAGTACAAACCGCATTACGACTATTTCGCTCCGAATGAGCCGGGAACCCCGACCATCCTCAAACGCGGCGGTCAGCGCGTAGGCACGCTGGTCATGTACCTCAACGAGCCCACGCGAGGCGGAGGAACCATCTTCCCCGACGTCGGCCTGCAAGTGGTGCCCAGGCGCGGCAATGCCGTGTTCTTCAGTTATGACCGCCCCGACCCCGCGACCAAAACCCTGCATGGCGGCGCACCGGTGCTGGAGGGTGAAAAGTGGATTGCCACCAAATGGCTGCGGGAACGCGAATTCAAGTAAAAATTAGGTGAAAACACCTTCAAACCCAATCACCACGGGCGCAAGCAGCTCCTCTTTTTGCTGCTTGCGCCCTTGCTTTCCAAATTGCCATGAATACTCCTGAACAATCCCAGCTGGGCAAAAGCTCTGCCTATGTCGATCAATACGATGCATCCCTGCTCTTTCCCATTCCGCGCCTCGTCAAGCGCGAAGAAATTGGGGCAGGCAGCAATCCACCTTTTTTTGGAGCGGACCTGTGGACGGCGTTCGAGCTGTCCTGGCTCAATCTGCGCGGCAAGCCGCAGGTGGCGCTGGTGCACTTCACCATCCCCTGCGAAACGCCCAATCTGATCGAGAGCAAGTCCTTCAAGCTCTACCTGAACAGCTTCAACAACAGCCGTTTTGCCGATGCCAGCGAAGTGCTGACGCGACTGCGCGCCGACCTGTCCGAAGCCGCCTGGCGCGGCAGCGACAACAAAGGAAGCGTGGGGGTGAACCTGCTGGAAGTGGAAAAATTCGATGCCCAGCAAGTGCATGAGCTGGACGGCCTGCTGCTGGATCGTCTGGATGTGGAGTGCACCCGGTACACTCCCGCCCCCGAGCTGCTGCGTGCCAACCACGATGAAGCGCCCGTAACCGAAACCCTGGTCAGCAACCTGCTCAAAAGCAACTGCCTGGTCACCGGCCAGCCCGACTGGGGCAGCGTGCAAATCCAGTACAGCGGCGCGCAGATCGAGCAGGAAGGCCTGCTGCAATATCTGGTGAGCTTTCGCAACCACAACGAATTCCATGAGCAGTGCGTGGAACGCATCTTCATGGACATCTGGGCTCGCTGCAAACCGATCAAACTGGCCGTCTACGCCCGCTACACCCGCCGCGGAGGCCTGGACATCAATCCCTTCCGCGCCAGCCACCCGGGCGCACTGCCCGCGAATGTGCGCACCGCACGGCAGTAAAACCACCAGCACTCAAAGCAAGCCTCTATAAAACTGACGCGCCCCATCCCAGTGACAGCAAGCAAGGGCCGCCCCGCAGCGATGCTGTCGTCCCCCTCAGAGGGAAGCCGCAAAGCGGCTCAGGGGGAGTCAGCTCCTCCAGGGGCAGTCATCCTGCCCCTGCAAAGTCTCTGCATAGCGCAAGTCCTGTTTGCGCAACCAGAGTCCATTGGGCCCCTCGCGCAGCGGCTCGGTCTCGGCCTTGCTCCACATCGATAGCGTGACCAGCTGGGCCGGCGCGCCGCCTTCCGCAGCGGCGGCATCATCCTCATCCGGCTGGATATCCACCCAATGCAGGCCCTGGGTATCCCAGCCCTTGATCAGCGGCATATTGCCGCCCAGCACCAGCGTACGCAGCTCTTTTTCCACGGGGTTGAGCCAGTGCAGCTTCCACTCATTGGGACGGACGTAATGGTGATCGACAAACTCCAGCACCGCCCAGCCTTCGCCTGCAGGGTGCGGGCAGGCACAAGGGCCGGTACCGCATAGCGCCAGCCCGCTGCGCGTCATGGTCACGCCTTCAATGCGGCATTCATTCCCGCTCCAGTAGCTGTCCACGCGCTGGTTCTGCCCGCCCCACCACCACAGCGCATCGCCACGTGCCGCGTCGCGCCAGACATAGTCGCCATCGGCGCAGGGGTGCTGAATCTGGTTCACCTCACGCCAGCGCGGCAGCAGCCGCCAGCGGCCTTGCCCATCCGGGGCAATTTCGCGGTGCATATAAACCGCACGCCAGTCGGGCCGCGCCAGGTGGCTGGATGAGACCGAATGCACAGGCCAGCGCCAGCTGCCCAGACTCGGATCCCAGTCTTTCTCGTCCAGGCAGGCCACCAGCGCGATCAGCTCCACACGCAGCGCCATGCCCTCATCCTTGCCCGGCACAGGCCGGATACGCTCCACCGCCCAGGGCAAATCCACCGTCTGCAATCGTTCGCCATCCCAGACCTGCAACTGCCCGGCACCGCCACGCCCCGGCGCACGGCCAAAAGGCATCAGCACCGCCCAGCGACCACGCACAATCACATGTTCCAGCGCCCAGCTGCCGCTGAAATGCTTGTCGCCCCATTGCAGATTCCAGGCCGATGTTTCGCCCTGCTCATCCTTGGCATGCTTGCTCAGCGTCCAGATCAAAGGCTTGCCCTGTACAGGCTCACTCTGGGCGCGCCAGACTTCAGGCTGTGCCGGGTCGCGCAGCCAGCAAAAGCTGACATTGGGCACGGGCTTGAGTTTGACTCGCCCATCTCTGGCATGGCTGGCACAGCCTTCAATGCTGCTGACCACGCAACTGATTCTGGTGCCATCGTGCAAGCGCTCGGTTTCTGGCGTATCCACCTGCACGCGCTGCAGCACCAGCTCTCCTGCCCAGCTCAAGGCGGGCAGTGCCGGGCCTTGAGACTCGTCCGATTCCTCAGGCCAGTAGCCTCCCACGGTCCACGCTTTGCGGTCATCGGGTTGGTAGGCATCCCATTGCTGCCAGCCGCGCTCTGCCGTCCAGACCACCAGTCGACGTACCACCACCTCCTGCTCACTTACAGGATAGGCATAGAGTGCCAGCGCCTGAGCATCCTCGCGCCAGACCATAGTGTGGTCTTCATCAATGCGCCAGGGTGTGGACTTGCCATTCATCACCAGATGCCAGTTGGGCTGCTGCAGCGGTGCCAGGGGCGAAGACAGATGGCGCAGTGCAGGCGGCCAGTGTCTCTCCAACGTCAGCTCGGGCGCGGGAATGGCCAGCTTGCCCGGCTCGGCCTTGAGCAGCGGTGGTGCTGCCAGCTTGGGCGGCTGCTCGGCGGCCTGCTCTGGCACCCATTCCTTGGGCAGCCAGATGTCACGAATCTGCACCAGCGGCTCGGCCGCAGCGCTCAGGTTTTCGGCCAGCCAAGCTTCAAAGCTGGCATCGGACATGACGACATGAGCATCGTCGGCAATACCGCTTTCGTTGATGCTCTCGCCACTCCAGCGTGGCATACGCCAGTGAATCGCATCCAGCCGCTCGCCTTCAGGCTTGCTGATAAGCCAGCTGCGCCGAGACTTTCGATCGACCAGATGCGCGGTTTCGCTGTCATAAAAGCCCGTGCGCAGCCAGCGTCCGTCGTACGAGGTGTGCATATCCATCTCCCAGACATGGGGCAGATAGACGCCATCCGAGCACATCACATCACCATGAAGCGGCCCTCCCATGCCGCGCTCCCCTCTGACGCGGAAATTCACATCTTTATGGGGCGCAGCCGCTGTATCGGCTATCTCTTGCAGCTCTTCATTGGGTCGTTTTTTTACCGACGGCTTTCCGTCCGTCACAGGAGCCTCGGCAGCCTCTTGTCGATCGGCATCAGCAGGCCGCCTTCCTTGCGTGTCATCACGCAGGCGTGAAATCAGCCAGACCAGTAAACACAGGGCCAGCGCCGCAATGGCAATCAGGGTCAGCACAACACTCATGTCGCCATCCTACAGAAAGCAGGCACAAAAAAAGCAGCCATCAGACTGCCTTCTTTGCACATGCAACGCACTCAAAGATTGAATACATCCACCGAGCGCTCCAGCGTTTTCGCGCTCTGGCGCAGTGATTCGGCAGCGCTGGTGGACTCTTCCACCAGGGCCGCGTTTTGCTGAGTCACGGAGTCCAGCTGCGCCACGGCTTCGTTGACCTGAGAGATGCCAATGGACTGCTCGCGTGTGGCAATACTGATCTGATGCACCAGCGAGCCGACCTTGTCCACCGCCTGCACCATGCCATCAATCGTCTGGCCCGCCGCACGCATGCGTGCATTGCCATCGTTGATGCCATCGACCGTGCGATTGATGAGCACGCTGATTTCCTTGGCGGCCCCTGCGCTGCGCTGGGCCAGCGCACGCACTTCCGCAGCAACCACGGCAAAGCCACGGCCTTGCTCACCGGCACGCGCCGCTTCCACAGCCGCGTTGAGCGCCAGCAGGTTGGTCTGAAAGGCAATGCTCTCGATCACGCCAATGATCTCGCTCATGCGCGTGGACGAGCCGCGAATATGCTCCATGGCCTGACCCACCTCGCTGATGGCCGCGCCGCTGCGGCTGGCCACCTTGGAGCTTTCATCGCTGGCCCCCGCCATGAATTGCGCTGTATCTGCCGTCTGCGAGACGGTGCCGGAAATCTCCTCCATCGAAGCTGCCGTCTGCTGCAGGCTGGAAGCCTGAGACTCCGTGCGGCCAGCCAGCTCAAAGCTGCTCTGTGCAATTTCATGCGCTGTGCGTGCGAAGCCCTGCACCTCGGTACGCACATCGCCCACCACGGCTCGCAGGTTGATCTGAATCTGCTGCAGCCGCAGCATCAGCGCCCCCATGGCTCCGTTATAGCCCTGGCTGCATTCGGTACTCAGATTGCAGGCGGCCACATCGGCGGCAAAGCGGCTGGCTTCATCCAGCCCCGCCACGCAGCGGCGATGAAAGCGCCACAGCACAAAGGCACCACCGGCCACCAGACTGGCTGCGCGCCAGCCCCATGCGGCAGCGCCCTGCCAGCCCAGCATGTCCGGCAGCATGGCGACCAATGCCACGATGGCCAGCAGCCAGGCCATGCGCGCGACCAGGCCCACGTCCTGGCGCCCATCCCACCAGGCCATCAAGCCCAGGCGACGAACCTCACCGCCGCGCAGGCGAATGCTGGCCTTGCCCTGTTTTTCCTCGTCTCGCATACGTGCATACAAGGCTTCGGCTTCAGCCACTTCTTTGGCGGAAGGCTTGGTGCGCACTGACAGATAGCCACGCGGCTTGCCGCCCTCCATGATGGGGGTGACGTTGGCACGCACCCAGTAATGGTCACCATTTTTTCGGCGGTTCTTGACCAGTGCCGTCCAGGGGTAGCCATGGGCGATGGTGCGCCACATGTCCTTGAAAGCCGCAGACGGCATGTCAGGGTGACGAATCAGGTTGTGGGGCTGGCCGATCAGCTCGTCATAGGTAAAGCCGCTGACCCGCACAAAAGCCGGGTTGCAGTGCGTGATCTCGCCCTTGGTATTGGTACTGGAGACGAGCAGCTCATCGCCTGGGAAATCATAGTTTTGTTGGGTAATCGGCAGGTTCACGCGCATGACTTGCACTCCTCCAGGAAGCTGTTTTTTTATTCAAAAGCGATCAATCCGGGGACTTCAAATCCACACCAGCATAGATACACAATTTCACACTTGAATCATCGCACAGGGCGGATGCCCGTACATAGGGGCTCAGAACAAGGAGGCCGTGTAGGGATCTTGATTCCTGACAGACATCAACGCCTGGGGCCTGAGCAATAACTCTCTCGCCACCGGGTCCTGTTCTGCCGCCCGCCAGGCCTGTTCATCAATCAGGCCGGAGACCTTGACTCCCAGCAGCCGTATGCGCTTGGCCAGCGGTATCCGCTTGAGACACTGACCTGCCGCCTGACGAATGGCTGCAGCATTTTGTACCGGCAGATTCAGGGTCTGATCGCGCGTGGCAATCTTGAAGTCGTCGTAGCGTATCTTGATGCCGACAGTGCGCCCCACATAGCCTTTTCGCTTCAGGTCTTCAGCAACGTGCTCACACAGCTCGGTGAAGATCGCGCCCAGCTCGGCTCTGTCGCTCACGGCATGCAGGTCACGCTCGAAGGTGGTTTCTCGGCTCATGGAAACAGGCTCGCTCTGCGTCACCACAGGCCGTTCATCTCGCCCCCAGGCGGACTCGTGCAGCCAGTGACCATAGCTCCTGCCAAACCAGTGCAGCAGCTGAGGCAGGCTTTGCGCGGCCAGATCGCCAATCGTTTCTATGCCCAGGCTCTTGAGCCTGGCATCGGCCTTCGGGCCTATGCCATTGACCTTGCGACAGGCCAGCGGCCAGATCCGGCTTTGCAGATCTTCGGGCTGGACGATGGAGATACCGTTGGGCTTGTTGAACTCGCTGGCCATCTTGGCCAAGAGCTTGTTGGGCGCCACACCGACCGAGCAGGTCAGGCCCGTGGCGTTGAAGATGGACTTCTGAATCAAGCGTGCCAGCACGCGCCCGCCTTCGCGCTGGCCACCGGCTACGTGGGTGAAGTCGATATAGACCTCATCCACACCACGGTTCTCCATGACTGGGGCGATGGAGACGATGATTTCCTTGAAGGTGCGAGAAAAGCGCCGGTACTCGGCAAAATCCACCGGCAGCAAAATCGCCTGCGGGCACAGCTTGGCGGCCTTCATCATGCCCATGGCCGAACCCACGCCAAATTGCCGCGCCGGGTAAGTGGCCGTGGTGATGACCCCGCGCCCCGTGTAATCGCGCAGCAGCGGAAAGTCCTGAACCGGAATCTCCGCCAGCGGCAGCCCCGCATGGCGCGCCAGCAGCGCATCGTCAAAACTGCGACGCCCGCCGCCAATCACCACCGGCAAGCCCTTGAGCTGCGGGTAGCGCAGCAGCTCGACCGAGGCATAGAACGCATCCATATCCAGATGCGCAATGCGTCGGGGCAGTGTTTCAGGGCTGTCGGCAAGATCACTCACACCGCCGATTTTGCCTGCGCTGGCAAGAATCGTCAGCCAAGCTGCTCAGCAAGGGCCAAGAACGGGTTGACGTTCTCTACTACTTACGCGCAGCTTCGCGCTTGAGTTCATCCACCTCATCAAAACGCATCTCGGCATAGGGCACCCAGGTACTGCGCTTGACCAGCCAGTAACCCAGCCAGAACAGCAGGAACAGCGGAATGCCCAGATAGGTGGAAATCACGCCACCCCAGTCAATGCGCTCTTCCAGAAAGGCCTGATAGTTCTGGCCCAGCGTCACGATCAGGCACAGCACAAAGGCAAAGATGGGGCCAAAAGGAAAAGCGCCAGCCTTGTAGGGCAGCAGACCCACATCATGACCATGCATCACATAGCCGCGGCGAAAGCGATAGTGGCTCACCGCAATGCCCAGCCAGACAATGAACTCCGTCATGCCCGCCAGATTCAGCAGCCAGATATAGACGGCCTGCGGGCTGTAGAGCGAAGAAAGCAGGCACAGGCTGGCAATCAAGGTACTGCCGATCAAGGCAATCAGCGGCACACCATTTCGGGTCAGGCGCGAGAAGATGCGCGGTGCATTGCCCTCGGTCGCCATGTTGTAGAGCATGCGCGTGGCCGCATACATGCCCGAGTTACCGGCCGAAAGCACCGAAGTCAGAATCACCGCATTCATCACCGTGGCCGCCGACAACAGGCCCGCGTGTTGGAACACCAGCGTGAACGGGCTCACGGCGATATCGGCCACCTCGGTGCGCAGCAGTTGAGGGTCGGTATAGGGAATCAGAAAGCCGATAACGATGATGGCCAGCACATAGAACAGCAGAATGCGCCAGAACACCTGGCGAATCGCACGCGGCACGTTCTCACGCGGATTCTCGGATTCACCCGCCGCCACGCCCACCAGCTCCGTGCCCTGGAAGGAGTAGGCAACGATCATGGCCACGCCCACGAAGGTGGCGAAGTTGCCGACAAAAGGCGCCTCGCCCACCGTCCAGTTTTCAAAGCCGGGCACATGGCCCGACGTGATGATGCCGAACAGAATCAGCACGCCGGTGACCAGAAAGGCCACCACGGCTACCACCTTGATCAGCGCGAACCAGTACTCAGCCTCGGCAAAGCCGCGTGCGGAAAACGCATTCAGCCCCACCATCAGCAGCAAAAACAGGCCGCTCCAGAGAATGCCCGGCACATCGGGAAACCAGTAGGCCATGACCAGTTGCGAGGCCACCAGATCCACGGCCACCACCACGGCCCAGCTGAACCAGAAGTTCCAGCCCAGCGCAAAGCCGAAGCCGCGATCCACATAGCGCGATGCATAGGTGGAGAAAGAACCGGCCACGGGCATGAAGGCCGCCAGCTCGCCCAGGCTGGTCATGATGTAGTACACCATGATGCCGATGAGCAAATAGGTCAGCACCGCGCCGCCGGGGCCGACCTGGGCGATGGCCGAGCCCGAAGCCACAAACAGGCCGGTGCCAATGGCGCCGCCAATGGCAATCATGCTCAGGTGGCGCTGCTTGAGCACCCGGTGCAGCTGGGGCTGCGTGTTGTTGTCACTGCTACCAGTCAGCGGCGCAGGCTGCTGGTTTGCGTTGGGTTGAGACATATGTCTTGTTTTAATGGTTTGCGCCCATTCAGACAGACCACCCAGCCATCCCGCAAGCGCTGCCAGACGGCAACGCGAAAAAGCGATCACGCAAAGGATCGCAGGCAACAGGGACAAAGGAACAAAGCCATGAAAGCAAAGCGCAGTGGCGGATAAGCCAGCGGCATTCGATCTCGGCAGCTACCCCGGTCGGGTGCTTCAATGGCCAGGCGGAGATATCACCGGACCCACTGACAGGCAAAGATGGCATTTTGCCCAAATCCGTCCACCGTCATGCGCCGGCCCTTCAATGCAGGGGTGGACTCTGGGGCTGATCACACGCACTTGACAGCCCAGATCACTATGAAAATGAAAGCAGCATGCGCCTGCACTTCTTGCGATTCAAGATCAAACTGCCTCAAGACCAATATTTGGCAAGCGGCAGCCGCTATCAAATTCATGAACTGGGTTTTGCCGAGTAGCGTGATCTGCCCGCCACCCTCTGGCAAACCCGTATAGCCCGCCAACCGCATTCTTTCTACATTGGCGCCCAGGCTTTCAGCCCAGCGACGCCGAGAGAGACTGCAGCGCCAACATTGCGCCGGCAGCGCCGAAGGAGCAACCGCCCCGGAAACTCTCAGGCAAAAGGATCGGCATCGCTTTGATACACACTCTGAAGAATGTCCGGACGTCATCGTCCGCCGGGCATACCGAAGGAGCAAGCGAGCGGCGCAGCCAGCGCCCAGCCTCGTGAATCTCTCAGGTCCAGAACAGAGGGGGCGTTTGCTGCGCATATTGCGCGGGAACTCCACCCTTTGACGCATCTGGAATCTGAATCATGAAAACAATCGCCGTTATCGGTGGTGGTATCACGGGCGTGACCACCGCTTATGCCCTTGCTCGCCGCGGCTTTTCCGTCACCTTGTTCGAAAAGCAGCGCTACGCGGCCATGGAGACCTCGTTCGCCAACGGCGGCCAGCTCTCGGCCTCAAACGCCGAGGTGTGGACGCACTGGTCCACCATCGTCAAGGGCCTCAAGTGGATGCTCAAGAGCGATGCGCCGCTGCTGCTCAACCCCAAGCCAAGCTGGCACAAGGTGTCGTGGTTTGCCCAGTTTCTTGCCGCCATTCCCCACTACGAAAAAAACACCGTGGAGACGGCACGCCTGGCCGTTGCGGCACGCGAGCATTTGTTCAGCTGGGCCGAGCAAGAGGGCATCGACTTCGACCTCAAGAAGCAAGGCATCCTGCACATCTATCGTGACCGCGCCGGCTTCGAGCATGCGGGCCGGGTGTCGCAACTGCTGGCCCAGGGCGGCCTGGAACGCCGCGCCGTCACTCCCGAGGAAATGCATGCCATCGAGCCTACGCTGTCGGGCAATTAATACGGTGGCTACTTCACGGAAAGCGACTCCACCGGCGACATCCACAAGTTCACCAGCGGCCTGGCCGCCGCCTGCGCAAGACTGGGCGTGACATGCCTTTACGGCCAGGAGATCGTATCGGTTGCCAGCAATGGCAAGCAGGCCAGCGTCACCGTGCGCCAGGACCAGCAAGACGTGACATCCACCTTCGATGCCATGGTGGTCTGCGCCGGCACGGCCAGCCGCACCCTGGCCAGCCAGCTAGGCGACAGCGTCAACATCTACCCGGTCAAGGGCTACTCGATCACCGTCAACCTGCTCGATGAAGCCAGCCAGGCAGCAGCCCCCGTGGTCAGCCTGCTGGACGACGAAACCAAGCTGGTCACCAGCCGTCTGGGCAATGACCGGTTCCGCGTAGCCGGCACGGCAGAGTTCAATGGTTACAACAAGGACATTCGCGCCGACCGCATTCGCCCGCTGATTGACTGGGTGCAGCAGTGCTTTCCGGGCGTCAGCACGCGCAGCGTCGTGCCCTGGGCGGGCCTGCGCCCCATGCTGCCGGACATGCTGCCGCGCGTGGGCCCCGGCAACAAGCCCTGCGTGTTCTACAACACCGGCCACGGCCACCTGGGCTGGACGCTGTCTGCCATTACCGCCGACATGATTGGCGACGTGGTTCTTCAATCCATGGGCAGCGCCAGCAAGCAGCCCCGCCCGGCCACGCTGACCACCGCCAGCGCCTGATCTTGAAGTGATACAGCTACCAAAATGAAAGCTGCTTGCGCTTGATTTTTCTATGTTTCAACATCTTTGAATATTGAAACAATGACAGATAAAGCGCAGGCAGCTCTCAATATCAGAGCTGCAGACAAATCAGCACCAACCCCAGCATCATCAGCGCCATGCCCAGCTTCTCCGTCAGCGACAGCTTTTCGCTGAACACCTTGCGCGACACCAGGTAGCTGAACACCACCTCCACCATGCCCAGCGTGCGCACGGCGGCCGCTCCCTGCATGGCATAAGCGGTGAACCAGGCCAGCGATGCGGCGGCGCCCATGCTGCCGGCCAGCAGCGAGATGCGCCAGGCCCTGAAGATGGGCCACAGCCCCTGCTCATGGGTACTGGCAATCCAGATGCCCATGACCACAGACTGCATGGTCTGCGCCACCAGTACGCCCCAGGCTCCGGACAGCCAGGGCGACGTCACGCCCAGCCTGGCAATCTCCACCGCACCGCCGCGAAAGCCCACCGTGGCCAGTGCAAAGCAGGCGCCGCAGATCAGCCCATACATGGACGACTTGCTGGCCCAGGCCGAGAGCGTGAACAGTTGACCGCGTGGCGGCAGCGACAGCATCAGCACACCAACCGTGGCCAGCACCATGGCCAGCAGCGCCAGCCGGGTTGGCAGCTCGTGCAGAAACATGGCGGCAAACAAGGCCACTTGCAGCACCTCGGTTTTGGACAGGGTGACGGCCACGGCAAAGTTGCGCTCCTTCATGGCCATGAGCAAGGCCGCCGTGGCTGCGACCTGAAAAAAGGCGCCCAGGGCAATCCAGCCCAGATAAGCGGCACTGAAGTGCGGCAGGCTCAGCGTTGAATCTCCAAAGATGTACAGCGCCAGCAGATACACAGCGGCAAACGGCAGGCCATAGAGAAAGCGCACCAGTGTGGCCGGCAAAGTACCGACCTGCGCCGTCAGCGAACGCTGCGCCGTATTGCGCACGGTCTGCGCCGCTGCGGCAAACAGCACCACCAGCACCCACACATATTCCGCCCCCAAGCCTGACATACACACCTTCTTTTTCAGCAATCGCGCGAGCATAGCTCTGCGCCGCAACCGCCGCTGACGCCATTGGTGCAGCAAGCCCGCTTGAGCGGAGGTGACGCCATGCACGAAGGGCTCTGCGCTGGCTGGCGATAGCCGGATATCGAGTAATTCCCCTCAAATCAGCACCTGTAAAGCACAGTTCGCTACAATTTTCGATGGGTGCCCGTCACACAAGGTGGCGATGGCAGGTGAATGTTCTTGCGCAGGTCGGGCCGCCTGCGCGCTGGTCGCACGCAATTTGCAAGCTATGTCTGAGGTCTGACCTCGGCCGGCTCGCTTATCGTCATGCAGCGACCCACTCCACCTGAATCGACACATGGACCCACAAAAAATTGTGCAGGCCCCTGCGCCCGCTGTCTCACCGGCATCTCCCGCCTCCCCCCGCATTCCCGCGCTGCAGTCCATGACGGAGCGCGTGCAATCCCAGATCACCCACCTGCTGCATATCGAGTCCTTTGCCGGCATGGTGCTCATGCTGGCTGCGGCCGTCGCTTTGGTCTGGGCCAATTCCGGCTCGGCCCAGAGCTACTTCGACCTGTGGCATGCGCCTGTGGCCATGACGCTGGGGCCCTGGAGCTTTAGCACCGATTTGCACTTCATCGTCAACGACGTGCTGATGACCATCTTCTTTCTGGTCGTGGGCATGGAAATCCGCCGCGAGCTGCACAACGGTGCGCTGGCCAGCCTTCGTCAGGCCAGCCTGCCGCTGATTGCCGCCATTGGCGGTGTCGTGGTTCCCGCACTCATCTATGTGGCACTGGTGGGCAGCGACAAGACGCTGCTCAACGGCTGGGCCATTCCCACCGCCACCGACATTGCTTTTGCCGTGGGTGTGCTGGCCCTGCTGGGCCGCAATATTCCGGGTGCACTGCGCATCTTCCTCCTGGCCCTGGCCATCATCGATGACATCGTGGCCGTGCTCATCATTGCCTTCTTCTACTCGGGCGGCCTGCAGGCCATGGGCTTTGTGATTGCCGGCGCCGGTGTGCTGCTGGTGCTGCTGTTCAACCGCATGGGCATTGCCGCCGCTCCCCTGTATGTGCTGCCCGGTGCCATCTTGTGGTTTGGCCTGCTCAAGACCGGAGCTCACCCCACCCTCGCCGGTGTGGTTCTGGGCCTGATGACGCCCGTGTTTGTGCGCCCTTCTCCCGTTCCACCGCTGATGACTGCACAGACGGCCATGCGCAAGGCCAGCGAGCAAATGCTGACCCCTGAGCCCGACCCTCAGCACCTGCTCAGCGATCTGCGCACAGCCCAGCTGGCACAGCGCGACATGCTGCCTCCGGCGCTGCGCCTACCCATGATTCTTCATCCCTGGGTGGCTTTTGGCGTCATGCCCATCTTTGCGCTGGCCAATGCGGGCGTGCAGTTCTCGGGCATTGACCTGAGTGCCTCTGCACCTCAGGCTACGGCATTGGCCGTGGTTCTGGCGCTGGTGCTGGGCAAGCCACTGGGCGTATTCATCTGCACCTGGCTGGCCGTCAAGAGCGGGCTGTGCAGCCTGCCCGAAGGCCTGAACTGGCGCGGTGTTTTGCTGGTGGGCCTGCTCGCAGGTATCGGCTTTACCATGTCCATCTTCGTGGGCGGCCTGGCCTTCGAAGACCCCATCTTGCTGGGCGCTGCCAAGCTGGGCATTCTGGCCGCTTCGGCGATTGCGGCCGTGCTCGGCCTGAGCTATGGCTTTGCCATGCGCAAGCGCCTTGAATAAAGCGCATTAGCTCTACAAAGCTCGTTCACAAAAAAGGTCAGCCCCGCAAAGGGCTGACCTTTTTTATTTGTCTTGCTCTTTAGAGCGTGCTTACCGTCTCCTCGACACAGCATCGTAGAGATGCGTGCACACGCTCTAAAAGAGCTTAGTTCTGCTCGAATGGCTTGGGGTAAGTGCCGGGCAGCAAAATTTCTTTGCCAACGTTGTTGATATTGGTGTGACCGCAGAAAGCCATGGTGGTGTCCAGTTCCTTGTGGATGATCTGCAGCGCCTTGGTCACGCCTTGCTGGCCATAGGCGCCGAGGCCATAGAGAAAGCTGCGACCGATCATCGTTCCCTGCGCACCCAGCGCACGGGCCTTGAGCACGTCCTGACCGCTGCGAATACCGCCATCCATCCAGACTTCGATGTCCTTGCCGGCGGCCTCGGCAATCGAAGGCAGCGCCTCAATCGATGAAGGCGCGCCGTCCAGCTGGCGACCACCATGGTTGCTGACCACCAGTGCGTCCGCTCCGCTTTGCGCAGCCAGTCTGGCGTCTTCGGCATCCATCACGCCCTTGAGAATGATCTTGCCGCCCCAGAGCTTTTTGATCCATTCCACATCGCTCCAGTTCAGCGTAGGGTCGAACTGATCAGCCGTCCACGACGACAGCGAAGACACATCACCCACACCGTCCACATGACCGACGATGTTGCCGAAAGTGCGTCGCTTGGTACCCAGCATGCCCATGCACCAGTGCGGCTTGGTCGCCAGATTGATGAGGTTGGCAATCGTGGGCTTGGGCGGTGTGGACAGTCCGTTCTTGATGTCCTTGTGACGCTGACCGAGGATCTGCAGGTCCAGCGTCACCACCAGCGCCGAGCAGTTGGCCGCCTTGGCGCGGTTGATCAGGCGCTCCATGAAGGCCTTGTCGCGCATCACATAGAGCTGAAACCAGAAGGGGTGCTGCTGCGTGTGCTCGGCAATGTCTTCTAGCGAGCAGATGCTCATGGTGGACAGCGTGAACGGAATGCCAAACGCCTTCGCAGCCTTGGCGCCCAGGATTTCACCATCGGCATGCTGCATGCCGGTCAGCCCTGTAGGTGCGATGGCCACCGGCATGCTCACATCCTCACCAATCATGGTGCTGCGTGTGCTGCGCCCCTCCATATTCACCGCCACACGCTGGCGCAGCTTGATTTTCTGGAAGTCGCCCTCGTTGGACTGATAGGTGCCCTGGGTGTAGGAGCCCGAATCTGCATAGTCATAAAACATGCGCGGCACACGGCGCTTGGCCACTACGCGCAGGTCTTCGATACAGGTGATTTTGGAAAGATCGCTCATCAGCGCATTGTCCTCAGAACCGAGGCCAAGTTAACGCTTTCCGGCAGAAAAACTGCCTCTCCAATATCGGTTGATCTCAAGAAAACACCCAAACTGGTATTACCAATTAATTTCAAAACTCAAGGGAAAACCATGGAATGACTTGTTTGAAGACATTTCTACAATCCACAATCATTTTTACAAACTTATTGGTCATACCAATTAAAACAGACTCAGACTTGCCATGTGCCTGACGTGCCATGTCAAAGCCTGTGACATTTGGGGAGACATTGCGCATGAATCTTGGACAAACGCTTTTAGCCCTGACCCCCATCGCGGTGATCTTTCTCTTGATGGTGGTGCTTGGGCGATCTGCCAAGCTCTCCATGAGCTCTGCCTACATAGTCACAGCCCTGCTGGCGCTGTTCGTCTGGAAAGCACCCGGCGCCGTGGTGGCGGCCGCCACGGTCAACGGCATCGTCACAGCCATCACCTTGCTGTTCATCGTGTTCGGCGCAGTGCTGCTGCTCAACACGCTCAAGGAAAGCGGCGCGCTGCGGGCAATACGCCAGGGCTTCATGGACATCTCCCCCGACCGCCGCGTGCAGGCCATCATCGTGGCCTGGCTGTTTGGCTCACTGATTGAAGGCTCCTCCGGCTTCGGCACACCATCCGCTGTGGGTGCTCCTTTGCTGCTGGCTCTGGGCTTTCCCGCCATGGCGGCAGTGATGTCGGTGCTGGTGATCCAGTCCACCCCCGTGTCCTTTGGCGCCGTAGGCACGCCCATGCTGGTGGGTGTGCGCTCCGGCATCGACAACAAGGCGGATATTGCGCAGCTCATCGCCCCCATGCAGCCCATGGACTACCTGCTGCAGATCGTCAGCAATGTGGCCTTGATTCACGCCATCGTCGGCTTTGCCATTCCGCTGATTCTGTGCGGCATGCTGACACGCTTTTTCGGTGCCCGACAATCCTTCACCGAAGGTCTGAAGGCTTGGAAGTTCGCTCTGTTCGCAGGCCTGGCATTCACGGTGCCCTATTACCTGATCGCCCGCACCCTGGGTCCGGAGTTTCCGTCGATGGTCGGTGCCCTGATCGGTCTGGTGATCGTCATCGGCGCTGCGAAAAAAGGCTTTCTGGTTCCCAAGCAAAGCTTTGACTTTCCTCCCCGCGCCAGCTGGGAAAAGAAGTGGGTCGGCACACTTGCGGATGACGCCAGCGACGCAGACAGCAGCGCACCCAAGTTCTCCGTGCTGCGCGCCTTCTCGCCCTATGTGCTGGTTGTCGCCCTGCTGATCCTCACCCGCACCATTGCTCCGCTCAAGGCCTTCCTGACCGGCCCAATGACCACGCTCAAGATTCCGGCCCTGTTCGGCACCAGCATCTCGCCATCCGCCCAGTTCCTGTTCTCTCCGGGTTTCATCCTGATTCTGGCTTCGCTGGCCTGTATCTTCATCTTCAGCATGAAGCAAGGCCAGTATGGTCGTGCGGTGAAGTCATCGGCTCACACCATGACCGAAGCAGCCCCTGCGCTGTTGCTGGCCGTGCCCATGGTGCAGGTGTTCATCAACTCGGCTTCTGCCGATGGTTCAATGCTGAGCATGCCTCTGGTGCTGGCGCAAGGTGCCGCAGCCGTGGCTGGTGGTACATGGCCCAACGTCTCCCCCTGGGTCGGCAGTCTCGGTGCCTTCATTGCCGGCTCCAACACCGTCAGCAACATGATGTTCTCGTACTTCCAGTTCTCCACGGCGCAGCAGATCGGTCTGAACCTTGACCAGTCCGCCGTCGTGGTAGCACTGCAGGCTGTCGGCGGCGCTGCAGGCAACATGATCTGCGTACACAATGTGGTCGCCGCAGGCGCGGTGGTGGGCTTGATGAACCGCGAAGGTGAGGTCATTCGCAAGACACTGATGCCTATGGCTTACTACTGCATCCAGGCAGGCCTGATCGGCCAGGCGCTCATCTCCGGCAATATGCTGTGGTGGGGCGCTGCGCTGGGATGGCTGATTCTGGTGTTGACCGTTCTGTCGGCATCCAAGGGCAAGCCTCTGGTCACTGCCTCCTGAACCTCCTCCCTCACTGCCCCGGTGTGGCCAGGCTGAAGCAGCCAGGCCCGCCGGGGCAGTTGCCACAGAATCTGTGGACACCCCACTTTATGCGTCTCTCTGATCAAGTCGCCGAGCAGCTCCATGAGCTGGTGAGGCAAAGGCAGCTGCAACCCGGCCAACGCCTCCCCGCCGAGCGCCAACTAGCGACGGAGCTAGGGGTTTCGCGTGTCGCAGTACGCGAAGCGATTCAGCAGCTCTCCAGCCGGGGCTTGCTGGAAAGCCGTGTCGGCGCTGGCACCTTTGTCTGCGCCAAAGTGCCTCAATGGAGCGAGCAAGCCATGGCGCCGCTCGCTTTGCTGATGCAGGACGACCCTCAGTACCGCCTCGATGTACTGGAAACCCGTCAGGCTCTGGAGCTGAGCACCGCCAAGCTGGCTGCGCAGCGTGCCACCGCCAAAGACCGCGACAACATCCGTCGCTGCTTCGATGAAATGCTGCATCACCAGCAGCGCAACGACGCCGAAAACTCCTCGCGCGCCGATGCCCGGTTTCATCTGGCCATCGCCGAGGCATCACACAACGTCGTCATCGTGCAGATCATGCGCGGCCTTTTCGAGATGGTGCTCAACACCGTGTCCCAGAACCGCCGCGTCATGTTTGAGCACAACGATCCCAAAGTGCTTGAACGGCTGACACAGCAACACCACGACCTCATGCAAGCCGTAGTGACAGGCCAGCCAGAGCAAGCCCGTGCCCTGATCATTGAGCACCTTGATTTCGTGCACGAAAAACTGGCCGATGCCGATGCCGATGCGGCCCGCATCAGACGCCTCGACCGCCTTTCATCTACCCGGTGACCTTGCCATGATCATCTCCTCCACCACCGACTACCGCGCAGCCGCGCAAAAACGCCTGCCGCCCTTTCTGTTCCACTACATCGACGGTGGTGCTTACGCTGAAAAAACGCTGGCCCGCAACGTTGATGACCTCGCCGATGTGGCCCTGCGCCAGCGCGTACTCAAGGACATGAGCCAGCTGGACACCAGCATTGAGCTGTTTGGCGAAAAGCTCTCGATTCCCGTGGCGCTGTCCCCCGTCGGCCTGACCGGCATGTATGCACGCCGCGGCGAGGTGCAGGCCGCCATGGCTGCCGACAAAAAAGGCATTCCCTTCACCATGTCCAGCGTCTCGGTCTGCCCCATCGAAGAAGTGGCCCCCAGGCTGGGCCGCCCCATGTGGTTTCAGCTCTATGTGCTCAAGGACCGGGGCTTCATGAAGAATGCGCTCGAGCGCGCTCAGGCCGCCGGTGTCTCCACCCTAGTCTTCACCGTGGACATGCCCGTGCCCGGCGCACGCTACCGGGATGCGCACTCGGGCATGAGCGGCCCCAACGCCGCCATGCGCCGCTATCTGCAGGCCGCCACCCACCCACAGTGGGCCTTAGATGTCGGCTTGCTGGGCCGTCCCCACACACTGGGCAATATCTCCACCTATCTGGGCAAGAACGTCAGCCTCGAAGACTACATGGGCTATCTGGGTGCGAATTTCGATCCTTCGATCTCCTGGTCGGATCTGGAGTGGATTCGCGACTTCTGGAAGGGGCCCATGCTCATCAAGGGCATCCTCGATCCCGAAGATGCCAAGGATGCCGTACGTTTCGGTGCCGACGGCATCATCGTCTCCAACCATGGGGGTCGTCAGCTCGATGGCGCCCTCTCCTCGGCACGGGCGCTTCCAGCGATTGCCGATGCCGTCAAAGGACAGATCAAGATCCTGGCTGACTCCGGCATTCGCAACGGTCTGGACATCGTGCGCATGCTGGCCCTGGGCGCCGACTGCACCATGATCGGACGCGCCTTCATCTACGCCCTGGCAGCAGAAGGCGGGGCAGGAGTAAGCAACCTGCTGGAGCTGCTCGAGAAGGAAATGCGCGTGGCCATGACGCTAACCAGTGTCAAGAACGTGAGTGAGATCACGGGCGATCTGCTGGTGCGCTGACCACCTAGGCTGGGCAGCTTTGCGCCATGCCCTGGCGCAAAGCTGCCGACCGAAAGCAACAATGCTTTCGTGTCTATCGTTTCTTCTTGATGTCTTCAGGGCCTGCAACCAGGGCACCGGCACCGCGCACTTCAAGACTGATGCTGTCCAGCAGCTTGCCCGAGGCATCAAGCAGCTCCAGCTTGTGGCGCCCCGGCCAGGGGAGCCAGCCCACTTGACTACCGCGCCCCAGCTCTCGCTGTACTTCACGCATGACAGGCTGAGCGGTTTTATCGGCTGGCGCAGAGTATTGGCGTGTTACCAACCGCCAGCGCAGGCTGCTGTCTCGCCAGTCCTGCTCGCCAGCCATGCCCGCCTGGCGCGCCACCAGTTGCACGCGCTGGCTGTCCGGTGGAATGTCCGGGTCCAGCGCCAGGATGGTGCCGTTGGCAGGACGGGAGATGCGCACAGCGGTGGGCGCAGTTGCGGCATTCTTGGCTGTCGTGTTTTTCAAGCCTTTTCGACCTGAATCGCTCACCTGAACTGACGAAGCAGCTATATGATCCATAGCAAACAGCGACTGCTGCGTACCTTGAACAAACCATTCGCTGCGCGCGCTTTCAATCGGCATTCCACCGCTTGCCAGCGCACCGAACTGCACCGGCTGCTGCAGCACTCCAGCGGGAGGCTGGGGAGCTCGACTCGATTGATTGCGATGCAAAAATCCCATGACCTCGGCCCAGATGGGGGCTGCACCGCTGGTGCCGCTGACAGAGTGCATGGCTTCACCACCGGCATTGCCCACCCAGACGCCTACGGTGTAGCGCTGGGACCAGCCAACGGCCCAGTTGTCACGCATGTCCTTGCTGGTGCCTGTTTTCACCGCCGTCCAGAAGCGCGTGGCCAGCACACTGTCCGTGCCAAAGGTCGGCGCGCGCGCCATATTGTCCGAAAGAATGTCGCCCACGATGAAGGCGGCCCTTGGATCCAGCGCCTGCACCACGCCCTCGGCAGGTCTGCCACTGGCCTTGAGACTGGCAGTCTGCGGCAAGGCCCAGCTGACGGGGCGGTATTCACCACCATTACCCAGTGCCCGATAGGCATTGGTGAGATTGAGCAAGGCGACCTCGCTGCTACCCAGGGCCAGACTGAAGCCATAGTAACCACCGCTTTCGCGCAGCGGCATGCCCAGCCTTTGCAGCTGTGCAAAGAAGGCATCGGGTGTGACCATGACCAGTGTGCGCACGGCAGGCACGTTCAGCGATGAAGCCAAAGCCGTGCGCGCAGATACCCAGCCCTTGAAGCGCCGGTCATAGTTCTGCGGAATATAGAGGCCGCTCTGGGTCGGAATATGGGCCGAAGAATCCTCAATCAGCGAAGCGGCCGTCAGCCGCTTTTCGGCGATGGCCTGAGCATAGAGGAATGGCTTGAGCGTAGAGCCGGGCTGGCGCAGCGCGGTGACGCCATCCACCTCGGCAGCCTGACTCAAGGTGCCCGACGAACCGACCCAGGCCAGGACTTCACCGCTGCGGTTGTCCAGTACCACCAGCGCACCATCTTCCACGTTGCGCCCCTGCAGCTCCCGCAAATGCTGCTGCAGGCTATCCACGGCAAAGCGCTGCAGCGGTGCACTCAGCGTGGAGCGCACCTGCTCCTGTCCCTTGTTCTGGGTCAGAGCCAGCCAGCGCCGCGCAAAGTGCGGCGCAATGCCCTCCACCGGCTGCCATTGCCTGCGCTGCAAAACGCTCTGGGTATAGAGCTGCATGGCCGAGCAATCTCTGGCCGCCACATCCTCGGGCGCCATGACCTGCAACACACCACAAGCTCGCTGGGACACTCGCTCCACTGACGCATTGGGAGCCCTCACCAGGGCCGCAGCAATGGCGGCCTCGCGTGCATCCAGCCCATGAGCGGCCTTGCCATAAAGGCTTTGCGACAGGGCATCAATGCCGACAATCTCGCCCCGGAACGGCACCATGTTCAGGTACGCCTCCAGGATCTGATCCTTGCGCCAGCGTCTATCCAGCACCTGTGCTGCCACCGCCTGCCCGACCTTCTGCACCACGCTGCGACCGCCCGGCCCCTGACGCCAGTCGCCATCAAGCAGACCGGCAAGCTGCATGGTGATGGTGCTGGCACCACGGGTACGGGTGTTCCAGAGATTGCCCCATGCGGCTGCCGTCACAGCGGTCCAGTCCACACCACTGTGCTCATAAAAGCGCTTGTCCTCGCTGAGCAACAGCGCGGTGCGCAAGGCCGGCGACACATCTGCCAGAGCGACCCAGGGGCCTCGCCTGACCGTGCTGTCCGTGCGCAGCCGCTGCAAAACCTCTCCCTCGCGCGACAGCAGCAAGGTTTCGGAAGAGCGGTGATCGCTGCGTACCTCGTCAAAGCTCGGCAGTGCATGGCTGGCTGTCGCAAAGCCCAGCCACAAGCCCGTCATCACGAGCAGCCGAAATCTGCTCCGTCCCCTGCTCTCAGCTTTGAAAGATCGCCCCATGCCTTGTTCCATGTCTGTTGTTTGACGCTTGATGCCAGCAATCATTCTCCCAAAGATGCGGCACCTCCATGGCCGCAAGGGGCCAGCAGTCACCACTGCCGCTCAGTCAAGCCATGAAAAAAAGGGAGCCTGAGCTCCCTTTTTTCATATCGGCTTCATCAGCTAAGCCCGGGGGCACGGTTCAGAAGCTGTGTACGCTGGTCAGCGCTCAGCGACAGGTATCGTTCGTACTGCCTGAGGATGTCCGCGATGATTTCCTCTGAACGCAGATACTGGATGTCATAGCCCAGCCGCCCGTCTTCAAAGAAAGTGATGGGTTCGTAGACATGACGGCGCGTCTTTTCATTGGCAACGTCGCGCACCATGAAGGTGGACACCGCTCGGCGCGTATTGCGCACGCCATAGACAAAATCGCGCAGCGAAGGATCAGGCACCGTCAGGCGAAGCTCTCCGTCATCGCTGAAGTCTTCGCTGACATTGACTTGCACGCCACGCTTTTGCATCTCCAGGGCCACCTCGTTCATCGCGGGCAACACCAGATTGCGCATCAGCTTGCGTATGTCCTCACGCGAAGGCTGGTGCACGATCTGCTCCAGGCGTTTGCGCCAGTGCTGGCCATTCCAGAAACTGGTGGCAGGTGCCAACTCCTGCGTGAAATGCGCCCGGTCGGCTTCCAGCCCCTTCCACAGCCCATAGCACAGGGACAGCATGATGATGGTCACCGGCACGGCCGCCACCAGCGTCATGGCCTGCAAGGCTTTCAGTCCACCGGCCAGCAGCAGCACCAAGGCCGTCACGCCCAGCACCACAGCCCAGAACAGACGCTGCCAGATGGGCGAATCCGGATGCCCACGCGAGGCAATCGTGTCTACCACAAAGGCTCCCGAATCCGCAGACGTGATGAAGAACACTGCAATCAGCACAATGGCCAGCCAGGCCACCAGCTTGAACCAAGGCAGATATTCAAAGAAGCGGAACAGCAGCGCATCGACATTGCCCACCGAGGCCGCCAGCGCACCATGGGCCACGTGGGTGTCAATCCAGATGGCGCTGTTGCCAAAGGCGGTCATCCACACCAGGTTGAACGTCGTGGGCACCAGCAGCACACCGATGACGAACTGGCGAATCGTGCGGCCGCGCGAGATACGTGCAATGAACATGCCCACAAAAGGCGACCAGGAAATCCACCAGGCCCAGTACAAGATGGTCCAGCCGCCAAACCAGCTCGTGTCATTGGCCGGCTCATAGGCAAAAGTGCGCAGCGACAGCTGCACCAGGCCAGAGACGTAGTTGCCGATGTTCTCGCTCAGTGCCTGAAACAGAAACACCGTAGGCCCGGCGATCACCACAAAGCCCAGCAGCAGCAGGGACAGCGAAAGATTGAACTCGCTCAGACGCCGCACGCCTTTTTCCAGCCCGGAGACTGCAGAAATCCCGGCCAGAAAAACCACAACCACGATGACGGTGGCTCGAAAGCCTGTGGTCGTCGTGTCCCAGCCCGTCAAGGTATTCAGTCCGGCGGACAGCTGCATGGCGCCATAGCCCAGCGTGGTCGCAATACCGGCAATCGTGCCGACCAGGGCAAAGGCATCCACACCATGGCCGATCGGGCCGTTGATGCGCTGCTTGAGCAGCGGATAAAGGCCAGAGCGCATGGTCAGCGGCAGGTTGTAGCGAAAGCCGAAGTAGGCCAGCACCAGTCCCATGGTTCCGTAGATCGCCCAGGCATGAAAGCCCCAGTGAAAAAAGGTGGACTGCAAGGCTTCACGTGCGGCAGCTGGCGTGGAACCTACCTCGGTGGGCGGCTTCAGGTAATGCTGCAATGGCTCACCGACGCCGAAGTACATGAGACCAATACCCATGCCCGCCGCAAACAGCATGGCCGTCCAGGACAGAAAGCTGAACTCTGGCTCGGCGTCATCCGGCCCCAGGCGAATATCGCCAAAGCGGCTGGAAGCCAGCAGCACCAGAAACACCAGAAATATGGTGACCGAGACGGTGTAGAACCAGTCCAGATTGCCGACCACCCAGGCCTGCGCCCCAGAAAACAAGGCATCGGCTCGGCGCGGCATGAGGCCGCAATACAGCAGCAAGCATCCCAGTGTCAGCAAGGCGGGGATGACCACCGGAGCCGAAAAGGTGATGCGTGGGCGAGGTGTTTCATCACCCGGTGGTGACGACGGCCCTGCCGGGCCCGAGGTCTCCAGTGCTTTATCCAGGGCTTCAGACATGCTTGCTCTCCTGTTTCAATGCAAGTTGATTCAAGCACTGCTTGCGAAGCTCCTGCACAGGCAAGAGGGCTTGCAGTGTCGGATCACAGAAATTCATTATCGAAGGTTTCCTTACTCAGCCCCGCTGGGATCAGGTCCACAGGCAGGAGCTGTTGTGCGCCAGGAATGGCAGCCGCGACAAGACTGTCGCGAGGCCTGCGGACTTGCCCGAGCTTGATGTCAAGAACACGCCTGCCAGTATCCAGATGGACAGAGGTGAGTCGTTCTTTCAAGCAAGAGTCTTGCCCTTTCCATTGACGCTAAAAAAATAGCGAACAACGCTTTAACTATAAGCGCTGGAGGCCAATTATTATACAAACCCAATACTTGGTGCTGCACTCTGACTCCCACCGGCTTTCCAAAGCGACAACCACTGTGAACATGTGCTCTGCATGGCTCTGCCATACCTGCAGCTGTCTTCAACAAAAACGGCCCCATATCGGAGCCGTTTTTGCCAGAGCTGGTGAGGCCGTCAGGCTGCCTTCTTGAGCTTGAAAGCCAGAATCACCATCAGCACCCCAAAGATCACCGCATAGGTGGCCAGTACCCAGAGCATGGCCATCATGCCGGCGGCAGGCTGAATCAGCACAAAGATACCGAAGAGCACAGAGATCACGCCCCCCAGAATCAGCAACCACTCGCCCTGGATTTCCTTGCGCAGACGAATGGCCGCAACAATCTCCATCACGCCCGTCATCAGCGCCCAGACACCGACGTAGATGGTGATCACCAGCGCGGCCGCCACAGGCTGGAACAGCATCAGCACGCCGACCAATGCACTGACAGCGCCCCACAAAAGAACCACCCACCAGTGACGTGATTCGCCCCGGCTCTTGAAGGCCGTGAAGATGCCCAGCAAACCATCGACCAGCACATAGATACCAAACACCAGCACCAGCGCTGCTGCAGAAACAGCAGGCTGCATCCAGGTCAGCACACCAAACACAATGGCTGCAATGCCTCTGAGCAGCAGCACCCACCAGTTGCGTCTAAACATGACGGACATGGAAGCGATATCAGCGGTCATAAGTTCTCCTTGAGATGAAGTATCAAAACATGTAAAAAATTGCGAGCCTGTCGGCAATAACGCCTGTTCCTGTCAGCTCAGTTCCACCAACACCGGCTGATGATCGGACGCCTGCGTGCAACTGTCCACCCTCCAGCCACGCACATGCGACTGCAGGCTGTCACTGACCCAGATGAAGTCACACGCCCCTGGCTCCGGCCCCCAGCTACGGTCTGTCAGCCTGAATGTCGATGGCTGAGGCTGCTGCGGATGAAGCACGCTCCAACTGTTGATCCACTGTCCCGGCTGGGCACAGCCTGCTTCACCGGCTATCCAGGGGGCAGATAGCTCTGCATATTCCGCCTCGTGCGGCTCGAAGTTGAAGTCACCGCACAGCACGGCGTGACAGGTGTATGGCTTGGTCTGATAGGGCGACCCATCATCGGCCGGCAAGGGCGGTGCCTCGGCCAATGCGCAAGCCTGCATTTGCAGCGCTCTGAGAGCCCTGGCCTGAGCCATGCGCTGGCGCCGCGAGAAGTATTCGAGGTGCGTGGTCATGAGGCGAACCGACCCCAGTGCTGCATCTGCCACCGTCACCACCGTGCACATGCGCGGCATGCAGCGCATATCGGCCTCGGCAGGCATGGGCAGCGGATGGTGCTGAAGCTGCAGCACGGGCAGGCGCGTGGCAACCACATTGCCAAAACGCTGGCGGCCTTGCGCCGTGAACTCATCCACCGCTGCGCCCATGAAGATCTGCCATCCCGGCAGCAAGACCTGCAGCTCGGCAAGCTGATCTCCAGGCCCACCTTGCAGCGCAGGATAGTTGACGGCGACTTCCTGCAGGCACAGCACATCCAGCCCACCCGCACTTTGCCCCATCTCCAATGCATGGCGCACGATGCGCTGCACACTGACAACACCATCCATGCCGCAGCACCATTGCGTATTCCAGGTCAGGATATTCATAGCTTTTATTTTGATTAAAAACCGCCTCAAGCGCTTACACAGAAAGCACTGACAGCTATCACTTTGATATTTTGCGCATCTTGAGAGCCGCAGTGGGCTGCTGCGTGATATTGACTTGATACTGTGCAACAAGCATGAAAAAAGCCCCGACAGCATGGGCTGTACGGGGCTTGGTCAGCTCGGCTCCAATTACTTGGGCATCACCACCTTGAGTTTGGCATTGGGTGTCTCGCCAAACATTTCAGGGGCATACAGCGCTTCGGCACGCGTGGGTGGCAAGGCAAACTCACCGGCGTTATTCAGGCGCACGGTGTATTCCACCTTGATCGTACCTGCAGGCAGGTACTGGTAGTAAGCACGATAGGACTCGAAGCTGCGCTCCTCATAGGCCAGCCAGCCCGCACCTTCGCTCTTTTCACCGCTGGATGCCATTTCCGAATCACGCCCCAGGCCACCACCCAGAATGGTTGCACCGGTAGGCACAGGATCGGTAATGGCCACCCAGGTCATATCGGTCTTGGCCTGCACCTCCAGCGTCACGCGCAGCACATCACCGCGTGTGTACTGGCCACCACCAAACAAGCCCTTGTCTGCCTGCTCCACAGGCGTGACCGTCTTCTTGATGGTGTAGCCGGAGCTGAACGGTGCCTTGAGGGCTACAGCCGCCACGGACTGCACGGTCAACCAGGGCTTGCCTGTGCCTTGCTGGCTCACGCTCAGCTCTCCCTTGCCAGCCTTGGCCCAGGGCATGAACATGGTGTTGTTCATCAGACCACCGGCACGCACGGGATCGCCAAAGGCGCTTGTGGCATGTGCAGCACCTTGCGCATCTTCCGAGGTCGCACGTTTGACATCGGCCCAGTTCACCTTGGCTTCATTGCCGTTCATGCTGGCCACCGTCACTCCGGCCACAGGTTCGGACTCGAACTTCTGCGAGAAGCGACGCAGGGCCAAGCCCCCCCACAGATTGGCTGTAGTCGTGTTCCAGGCACCGGCTTGCTGGCGTGCAATAAAGCCGCTGACCAGGCGCGGCATGTCTTCAGCCCAGGCGGGGTCATTGATGGTGGTCAGAATCAGGCGCGCCAGATTCACATCCGGGCCTTGCATCAGCCACCACCAGTTGTCGTCCTGCTCGGTCGAAAAGCCCGCACGTGTGCCATTGAACGTCAGGCGCGCACGCAGAATCTGCATGGCCTGGGCCAGTCGCTCTTCGCGCTGCGGAGCATCGCTCATGCGCTGCAGCAGCTGCACCCAGTCAATGACTGCATGCGTAGGCCACTGGTTGGGCGTGACGTTGATGCTGTCGAGCATGCGCGGCGTGGCCTTGCCAGACAGCGCCAGCGCGGAAATTGCCGCCAGCTTGCGCATTTCCAGGTCCTTACGCGGGCTCCAGAAATTGCGCTGAATGCGGCCTTCCACAAAGGCGATCAGGCCCTCTTCCATGCGCGCACGCTCAGTTGCCGGAATCACAAAGCGCTTGTCCACGCCCTGTGCCAGAGCCGACATATTGAGCAGATGCGCAGTCAGCGTATCGCTGCCGCGGCTGGCCGAGCCGTCCTGCGGCGGGAAGTAATGGGTCAGACCATCGCTGTCCAGATAGTTGGGCAATTGCACCATCAGCGACTGCCACAGCTGTGGATCCTGCATGCCCACCGCCTTGCTGGTGGTCTGCTCCAGGCACGAGTAAGGGTAGCGGGCCCACCAGTCGCGCACCCCGGGCAGACCTTCGGTCAGCTTGGGCACCAGCGACATCTGCAGGCCGCCACGGCCTGGCAGCGCGTCCGCTGGCGGGTTCACCGGCACGGTGTATGTGCCGTTGACCTGCACCAGCGTGGCTTGCTGCACGCTCAAAGGCACGGCTGGCACGATGCGCTGACTGACTTTCAGTGCATCCTGCGCAGCATCAGCTCCGCCATCGAGGTCACGGGCCTCAATCTCCCAGATCAGTGCTTCGGCACGTGTGCCGGAGAGCTGAGCCGGAGCCTTGACATCCCAGGCCACTTCACGCGCCTCACCGGCGGGAATATCCACCACCTGGTGCTTGAGCTCCAGCAGCGTCGCACGCGGCGAGACATCCACCTTCATGGCCTTGGCCGAGGTATTGCGCAGCGTGACCTGCGCACGGAACAGGTCGTCCTCACGCACCAGCGGCGGCAGGCCGCTGATGATCTGCAGGTCCTGTGTAGTGCGGATTGCTGTCTGACCCATGCCGAACAGGCTCACACCCGCATCGGCCACGGCCACCACCTGGAAGGTGGTCAGCGCATCGTTGAGCGGCACCTCGATCAGCGCCATGCCATTGGCATCCAGCACGACATTGGGCATCCACACCAGCAAGGTGTCCAGCAGCTCGCGCGTAGGGCTGCGGCCACCGCCGCCGCCCGCGGGCACGGCCTTCTTGCCGTAGTGGCGTCGGCCAATCACCTCCATCTGCGCGGTGGATGTCTGCACGCCCCAGTCGCGGCGCGTCATCATGGCGCCGAGCAGGTTCCAGCTGGTGTTGGGCATCAGCTCCAGCAGAGCCTGGTCTACAGCCGCCAAGGCCACATGTGCGCCGGCAGCAGGCTTGCCATCGGGCAGGGTCGCCTTGATGGTGACCTTGGCTGTACCACGCACCTTGTAGCTGGACTTGTCCGAGGACAGCTTGACATCGAGCTGGTGATTCTTCACACCCACGCGCACTTCGGACATGCCAAAGCGGAACGCCGGCTTGGACAGGTCAACCATGGAAGTCGGCGCGATGAACTCCTTGCCGTCATTCCAGAAGGCTCGCCACCACTCCATGGGCGACTTGAAGCCCCAGGTAAAGAAGCTGTACCAGGGCACTTCCATCAAGCGGCCACGCAGCGCCAGCACACTGACGTAGACATTGGGCCCCCAGTTGTCCTCGATCTTGACGTCCACCGTGGGGTTCTCGCCCGTCAGCTCCACCACCTGGGTGCTGACCACGCCTTCGCGCTCCACAGCCACCAGCGCCGTAGCGCGGCGGAAGGGCATGCGCACCTGAAAGCGGGCGGTCTCACCGGGCTCATAGCTCTTGCGCTCGGCCAGCACATCCATGCGGTCATGGTCTTCGCCGCCAAACCAGATTTCGCCCTGCCCCGTGACCCAGACCGATGTCGCAGCCTGGCTGCTGCGGCCATCCTTGTCGCTGGCCTTGACGATCAGCTCCACCTCACCGGGCTGGGACAGCTGGGCTTCACACTGCAACAGACCATGGCTGTCGCTAGTGCCCGAGCAAACCGTGCCCAAAGACTTGAGCGTGGTCTGGTTGTCATAGCTGTAAAAGCCGCCCACCAGTCGCTTGCGACTGGAAGTGGTGACGCGCGCCACGGCCTCCACCTTGACGGGCACACCGGCCTGTGCCTTGCCGGCCGTATCCAGCGTCAGTGCCTGAAAGCGCAGCCTTCGGTCCACTGAGATCCAGTGCTCCGAGCGCACGCCAGCCACCACCGCGGCAGGCCAGATCGTGCGAGTGCTGCGCAGGGTCTGCACCTCGCCATTGGGGTCGGCGTAGGTGGCTTCCATCAGCAGCTCGCGCGGCTCGGTGGATTTGGGCAGCTTGTCGATGGTGACCTTGCCCAGACCATTCTTGTCCAGCGTCACCGGCAGCTTGTCGGCAACCACCTTGCTCTCGTCGGCCGCTGTGATTTCCTCATCATCGCTGCTGCCCACATCCTGGGCGCTGCGGGGCGCGTTGAAGCTGAAGTCATCCCAACCCGCAAAGTCCAGCGATTTGGCGCGCAGCAGGGCCGACACCTTGACCGGCAGGTTGGCCGCAGCACCGCCGGAGACATAGTTGACTTGCACTTCGGCAGGCACGCTGCTGACAGCGTAGAGCTGCTCCTTGCCTGCCGGGCCCACGCGCCCCTCCATCACGGGCAGGCGGAACTCCTCGACACGGAAGATGCCGGTGCTAAAGCTGGAGCGGCGACCGTTGCCATTGGTATAGCCCAGCTCCACCGCATATTCGCCCAGCTTGGCGGCCTTGGAGATGGGGAACTCGCTGGTCGCGCTGCCGTTGGCATTCCAGCTCAGGGTCTGGGTGAAGCGCTGGCCGCTGCCCAGATGGGTGATGGTCAGGCGGTCAGGCTTGTCCTGGGTCTGCTCAAAGCCGCTGGAGTTCTTGCCCGGCCCTGTCTGAGCACGCAAGAAGTGCTTCATGGACACGGTTTCGCCGGCGCGGAACAGCATGCGGTCAAACACCGTATGCGCGACCTCGTCGCGCTTGTTGCTGGAGTTGGTGGGCACATTGAAACGCCAGGGCTCAATACCCTTGTTCCAGTTGCTCCAGACAAAAGCCAGCTCCTCGCCCGCATCGGTCTTGGCCCGTGCGCTTACAAAGTAGGAGTTCGTACGGTAGTAGCCCTCTTCATCGCGGCAAGACGGGGGATTGGGGTTGAGACCATTGAAGGTCACAATGCCCTGCTCGTTGCTCACCGCAGAGGCAATCGCCTGACCATTGCAGTCCGACACCTGGACGGTGGCGCCAGGCACCACCTTGCCCTTGTCCAGCGTCGTCACCCAGGCCACGGAATTTTCGCGGCCCAGCTTGAAGTGAACGGCCAGGTTGGTCACCAGCACCGAGGTGCGCACATACATGGTGCGGCCTGCGCCATAGCCTTCATCCAGCAAAGACTGGCCCAGCATGGGCGAGGCAATCTCCACCACCTGAAAACCCGGATTCAGCGGAATGCCAACCACCTCGAAAGGACGCGGATCGTTCTTGCCGGTCTTGGGCAGCTCCAGAGTCTGGGTCTGGCTCTGGCCGTCCAGCAGCGACAGCATGCGCGTCTGCACCCAGTGCTTGTCATCGTTGATGACCGGGGGCAAAACCTTGACATCACGTGCAGCCTGCTTACGCTGCACGCTATAGCTGTCATAGCGCTCCACCTTTTTCAGCCAGGCAATGATGTCGGCGTCCGAGCCGCCCTTCTTGGTACGAACCACACTGGCGTCCAATGACTTGCCGGTCAGTTGCGGCTCCACATTGCGCAGCGTCACGGGCAGCAGCGCCGGGCCCTTGGGGCCTTCGGCAAAGCGCTCGACGATGCCAAAGGGCGATGCCGCGAACTTCACCAGCGGCGGCATATTGCCCGTGGCCGTGGCCATGGGAAACATATTGGCGTTGCTCAGCGTGCGACCCGCTGCATCCTTGAACTGCGGCGGCAGCTCCACCACGTACTTGGTATTGGCCTGCATGGTGGCCGGAAAGCTCACGCTGTCCACCAAAGAGTCCTCGGCCAGCTTGTCGCCATAGGCCGCCATGATGGGTGCTACTGCAGAAGCACCGCTCTTGAGGCGTATGCCTTCCATCAGCTTGCGTGGCACCGGCGCGCTGAACGACAGGCGCATGGGGCGGATGGGCAGGCAGGCGGCATTGGCGTTTTCGCGCTCGCAGCTGAAGTCAGCCGAGAACGGCTCACGTACCTGATATTCGTAGCGCTGCTCGTCCTTGCTGGCCAGGCCATTGGCCATGGTCACACCCTTGCCATAGACCAGGGTCATCTTGCTGCCCGAGGTCAAACGACGATTACAGGCCAGCACCGCATAGTTCTGCGGATTCTTGGCAGCATCCTTGTCCCAGTGACGCTGTTTGAGCACGGCCTCACGGTCCTTGCCTTCGATCAGCTGCACAGGAATGCGCTCGCCCACACCTTCGGAGGTACACCAGACCCGCTGCTTGAGACTGTCTATAGAAGCGGCTCCCGTCAGGCGCAGGGCAAAGTATTGCTCCTCATCGACCTCTTCATAGGTGCCGGGAGCAATCCTGACAACCTGCGGACCTCCGGTCTGAAATTGATAGCTGGCAGCGCCCGTCAGTGCTGTTCCTGAGACGGTTTTGAACTGAGGATCAAGTTGTGCCGTGCAGCGCACACCTGCGGGCAGGTTCTGGGCAAAGTCAAACACCCATTCCTTGTCGCTGTTCCAGCGCCCCTGCCCCTTGGCGGCCTGTTCATCACTGCACTGCAGCTTGACCGGTGCAGCGGCCTTGGGGTCACCAAAGCGCACGGCAGCCCCATCAAACTGCACCACCACCTGGCCGACCTTGCTCACATCGCCCTGCGGGCTGAACTGGCGCACCCCCACGGCATGGGCCGCCGTGGCCGCCAGGCTCCATAGCAAACCTGCGCTCAGCAAACTGCGCCAGCCCGGCCCAGCCTGCCCCCCCTTCCCGCCCGTAATCTCATACGGCTTGCTCATACAGTGATCCCCTTTGATGGCTGAGTCTTTCTCGCCACGGCTGTTTGAATTTGGAGTCTGGAACCAGCCACCCAGCAGTGAAGCTGGCAGACAAAAAAGCCCTGCATCATGAATAAAGCAGGGCTTTGAGCATGTGCTACACGCGCGAAAACTACTGCGGCTGGAATCCGCTGCGCTGAATGATACCGGCCCAGACCCTCGAATAAGCCGCTTCTTGCTCCCCTAACTGGCGGGGATTCATGTATCCAACTGTAAGACCAAGGGCCGTCAGTTGCGCATAGACATCGCGCTGCTGGAGCACCTTACCCACCGCAGCAGAGAAGCGCTCGACAAAGGCCTGAGGCACGCCCTTGGGCGCAAAAATGCCGTAATAAGGCATGTCCTCAAAGCCCTTGATACCCTGCTCCAGCAGGGGGCTCTATGCCGTTTTGTGTGGAAACGCTTCGCGTCATGTCGGCATGGCTGGCGCGAACGGACTGGCCGGCAGGTGCTTGAGCTTGGACATGCGCAGGTAGGCGATGGCGATGAAGTTCTGGCTCGTCCTGAAGCCGCGCGCGGCGCGCTTGGCCTGCTGCAGCAGCCCGTTCATCGCCTCGACGAAGGCGTTGCTGCGGTGATCGACCATGCCGCGCACCACCGCGTCGAACCGCTCCTTGAGCGTGGCGGCCAGCTTCTTGAACGGCTCGAGCCGACAGCGCCGCGCCCAGCTCAGCCAGGCCCTGAGGTCGGATGCGGCCTGTTCGATGCTGTTGTGCGCTGTGGCCCGTGCGTACACCGCGCGCAGCGCCATCTTCAGCCGCCACGCCCGCGCGCTCTTGAGCGTCGAGCGCTGCAGCCAGTGCATGGCATCGAGCTGGCGGGCGCTCCAGGTGCTGGGGTTGCGCCGCATGCCCCACAGCAGCTGCCTGAGCGTCTTGCGGCCGCCAGCGCCCAGCGCGGCTCGCACCGCCTGCGCGTCGGTGGCCATCTCCGCGCGGCGCACCTGGTCCATCGCATCGATGGCCATCGAGACGACGTGAAAGCGGTCGTAGCTGATCTGCGCCTCGGGCAGCGCCAGCGCCACGCCCTTGGCGTAGGCTGCGCTCATGTCCATGCACACGTGCCGCACCTGGGCGGGATCGCCGCCATGGGCCTTCAGATCCTCGGCGAACTCCACCACCGTGCGGTGCTCGCGCCCCTCGGTGGCGAACAGCAGCCGCTTGCGATCCAGGTCGTGCACGACGGTGATGTAGTGCTGCCCGCGCCGCAGGCTGGTCTCGTCGATGCCCACCGTGCGCACGCCGGCGAAGTCTTCCAGCGCACGCGCCTGCGCGACGTAGAACTCGATGCGCCGCCACAGCCGCTTGTCCTTGCAGCGCAGCAACTCGGCGGCCTGGCGCACCGGCAGGTCCAGGCACAAGGTCAGCGCCAGCGCTTCGAACGCCGCGGTGAAGCCCGAGCCCGGACGCGCCCAGGGCACGGCCACCTGCGTGGTCTTGCCGCAGGCACCGCAGGCCACGCGCGGCACGTCGCAGTGCAGCCAGGCCTCGAACTGGAAGAAGTCCAGGTGCCGCCAGGATCGGCGCAGCCGGTCGTGCACCGGTTGCGTGGCCGCACCGCATGCCGGGCAGGCGAGCCTGCTGGTGTGGCAGCCGATCTCGAAGTCGATACGCCGCTTGGCGGTGTCGAGCCTGACGTCATCGACGACCCACGGCGGCTGCAAGCCCAGCGCGCTGGTGAACAGAGCTTCTACGGCAATGCCCATGGACTCATCCTCCTGATCAAACACGCCTCGTGGACATGTGCACAGGCCGGCCAGCGGCCTGCACACATGCCCACCGGGCTCAACAACCAGGGGAGCATTGTGAGTGTTGTGTTCCACACGAAATGACGAAGGACCCAGCAGGGTCGGCACTTCGGGCATGGAGGCCTGGCGTTTGGCGCCCAGCACACCGATCACGCGCAGCTTGCCGGCCTTCTGGTTCTCCATGAAGTCGGGCACCGAGGCAATGCCCGCAGGAATCTGATTGCCCAGCATGTCGGCCAGCAGCGGGGCGCTGCCGCGATAGGGGGCGGCCACCAGATCCAGCTTGTAATGGTCAGCCAGAATCTTGACCAGAAACTCGGGCGTGGATGCAGGTGCAGGAATGCCTACCGTGCCGTTCTTGACTCCCGTCTTGACCCAAGCCGCATACTCGGCCAGGTTTTTGGCCGGTGTGTTGCTGGACACCGCCAGTGCATTCACAAACGTGGCAATGCCGGCCACGGGAATGAAGTCCTGCTGCGAGTCAAAGCCCGGCTTTTTCACCACCTTGGGCAGGATGGAGATGGTGTGGTCATGTGTGAGAAACAGCGTGTGACCATCGGCAGGCGATGCCTTGAGCAGTTGCGCAGCAATCTGGCCGCCTGCGCCGGGGCGGTTTTCCACCAGAACCGTCATGCCCAGCTCGTCCTTGAGCTTGTCTGCCAGCAAGCGCGCAATCGCATCCGAGCCGCCGCCGGGCGGAAAGCCCACCAGAATGCGAATCGGCTGACCCGATGATGCCCAGGCCACAGAACCCAGAGCCGAAGCTGCCACTGCTCCCACACCTGCCTTGAGCAGTTGACGACGAGATTGCGTCATGTTTTTCCCCTTATCCATTTTTTTGCAGACTAACCAAAACAAAAGCGCCCGGCAAAGGGCGCTTTCAAGGCGTGAGTGTTACGCCACAGGGCTGGAGCCTATCAGGCCAGGCGAGCCTGGTGCTTGGCCAGCTGCGCACGCACCTGGGCAGGTGCAGTGCCGCCCAGCGTGTTGCGGGCGTTGAGCGAGCCTTCCAGGCTCAGGGCCTCGAACACATCGGCTTCGATATTGGGGTTGAAGGCCTGCAGCTCGGCCAAGGGCAGCTCGGTCAGGTCCACACCCTTCATGGTGGCCAGCTTCACGGCATGGGCTACGGTTTCGTGGGCATCGCGGAAGGGCAGGCCCTTCTTGACCAGATAGTCGGCCAGGTCGGTCGCCGTGGCGTAACCCTTCAGGGCTGCAGCGCGCATGTTCTCGGCGTTGACGGTGATACCGCCTTCCTTGGCACCGGTCGCTGGATTGATCTGGCCACCAATCATTTCGGCGAAGATGCGCAGCGTGTCCTTCAAGGTGTCCACGGTGTCGAACAGCGGCTCCTTGTCTTCCTGGTTGTCCTTGTTGTAGGCCAGAGGCTGGCCCTTCATCAGTGTGATCAGGCCCATCAGGTGACCGACCACGCGGCCGGTCTTGCCGCGTGCCAGCTCGGGCACGTCGGGGTTCTTCTTCTGGGGCATGATGGACGAGCCGGTGGTGAAGCGGTCGGCAATCTTGATGAAGCCAAAGTTCTGGCTCATCCAGATGATCAGCTCTTCCGACAGACGGCTCACGTGCACCATGCACAGCGAGGCGGCGGCGGTGAATTCAATCGCGAAGTCGCGGTCGGACACGCCGTCCAGCGAGTTTTGCGACACGCCTTCCATGCCCAGGCTCTTGGCCACGCGCTCGCGGTCCAGCGGGTAGGTGGTGCCGGCCAGAGCGGCCGAGCCCAAGGGCAGCACGTTGACGCGCTTGCGCACGTCCAGCATGCGCTCGGCGTCGCGCTTGAACATTTCCACATAGGCCAGCATGTGGTGACCAAAGCTCACGGGCTGGGCCACTTGCAGGTGGGTGAAGCCGGGCAGGATCACGTCCACATTCTTGGCAGCCACTTCGACCAGCGACAGCTGCAGTTCCTTGAGCAAGCCTTCGATCAGGTCAATTTCGCTGCGCAGCCACAGGCGCACATCGGTGGCCACCTGGTCGTTGCGGCTGCGGCCGGTGTGCAGGCGTTTGCCAGCATCGCCCACCAGAGCCGTGAGGCGCGCTTCGATGTTCAGGTGCACGTCTTCCAGGTCCAGCTTCCACTCGAAGGTGCCGGCTTCGATCTCGGAAGTGATCTGCGCCATGCCCTTCTGGATGGCGGCAAAGTCGTCAGCGCCAATGATCTTCTGGGCGGCCAGCATTTCGGCGTGGGCCAGAGAGCCCTGGATGTCGGCCTGCCACATGCGCTTGTCAAAGAACACGCTGGAGGTGTAGCGCTTGACCAGGTCGCTCATGGGTTCGGAGAACAGGGCAGACCAGGCTTCGGCCTTGGTGTCGAGCTGATTGTGCGAAGGAGCAGATGTAGACATGTGAGGACAGCAATCCCGTAAAACCACAGGCCGCCGATTCAGAACTTTGGCATGACGGCTGTGCAAAGCAGAAGCGGAGATTTTATCGGCCTGACTCGTGAGTGGTGACAGACCGCGCCATAGCCATTGCCAGCCACTGCGACAAAGCGGCATTGGCATTTCAAAAATTCACATATTGATAGCTTAAAGCCATTGATACATATAGGTTTGGTAGCAATTTCATTCAAAAACCATGAATCTGGCTGCAGCCTTTGGTCTTTGACTTGGAAGGACAATCAAGGCGTTTCTTGTGTTTTTGTCCCAACCCTCACGGGCCGCAGCCGCACCGGCTGACGCGTCACCTGGCATGCATTCCCGCTCTTCCCTGATTTCCGGCCTTGGCTTTGCCATGGCCGCCTGCGCGCTCTGGGGTGCGATCTTTCTGGTGCCGGCCATGCTGCCGGAGTTCTCGCCGCTGCAACTGACCTTTGGCCGCTTTGTGCTGTACGGCCTGGTCGCTCTCTGTGTGTTTCTGCCGCAGGCCGCACGCCTGCTGCCCAAGCTGAGAAAGTCTGACATCCAGCACCTGGTCTGGCTGGCGCTGACGGGCAATGTGGTGTATTTCGCCCTGGTTGCCACGGCCGTGCAGTGGATAGGCATGGCCGTCACATCGCTGATCGTCGGTCTGGTTCCCGTCACCGTTCCACTGCTGGGCCGCAACAGCAGTGGCGCCATTCCGCTGCGCCGCATGCTGGCGCCCATGGCGCTGATTCTCGCCGGCATTGTGCTCATCAACGCGCATGCGCTGACCGCCATTCCCGCCGCAGACCAAGGCCGCTATCTGCTGGGCGTACTGATGGCCGTACTTGCCGTGCTGTGCTGGAGCCGCTATGCGCTGGACAACACGCGTTATCTGTTTCAGAGCCAGTTCAACGGCACGGAATGGTCCACGCTCTGGGGTCTGGTGGTGGGCGTCATCAGCGCCTTGCTCTGGGCCTTGATGCTGCTGCTCTGGCCAGAGTCCAGCAACGCAGCGCGCACTGACATACCCGCTCAGCGCTGGCATCTGTTCTGGCTGCTGAATTTGGCCGTGGCCATTTTCTCGTCTTGGTTGGGCAACTGGATGTGGAACGCTGCCAGCCAGCGACTGCCGATCACCTTCGTGGGGCAGCTCTTGGTGTTCGAGACCTTGTTCGCCCTGGCCTATCACTTCATCTACGAGCAGCGCCTGCCACAGGCTCGCGAGCTTGCGCCCATGCTGCTCATTGTGGCTGGCGTAGTCTGGTCTCTCAGGCGCTTCCAATCCGCTCGCCAGGTTTGAGCCAGCACAAACCCGGCCCAGGTGCTGAGGCATCAAACCGACAGAGGTGGCAGATATTGGCTGCTCAAGGCCGCTCTCGGCCAATAATCCGGGGCATCACTTTGCTTCAGACTGCCCGTGCCCCTGTCCACACTGATTGCCGCCACACCCACCACGCCTCGCACTGCGCTGGTATTTGACGCCTGCAACGCCGGCGTAGTGCTGCGAGCCGTGCTGTTTGTGCAGGTCGTGGTGGCCACGGTCGCTCTTTATGGTGCGGACTCGGTCTGGGAGTGGTTCAGCAAAACGGCCTTGCTCACCGGCGCCTGCCTGCCCGGCACCCTGGTCTGGCTGATAACGGCATGCAGCCTCAAACACCAGTTGCAGCGGCTGAGCATGCGAGGCCAGTACCTGGCCGGCGTGCTGCTGGGAGCCCTTGCCGGCCTCTATGCCTGCGGCATGCTGCTGTTCATCGGCATTGACCAAGCTCCCTGGCTGGCCAGCGCCGTCAGCGGCGGGTTGCTGGCCGCCCTGCTAGTCACTGCGCTGGTCCTGCGCGCACGGGGCAATACACCGGCGCAGACCCAGGCCCGCCTGACTGAGCTGCAGTCACGCATACGCCCGCACTTTCTGTTCAACACCCTCAACAGCGCGATTGCGCTAGTGCGCGCCGAGCCGGCCAAGGCCGAGGCCTTGCTCGAAGACCTCAGCGATCTGTTTCGCTATGCGCTGGCCGAGCCCAACCTGACGACCACGCTGGCACAGGAGATCGAGCTGGCCCAGCGCTATCTGTCGATCGAACAGGTCCGCTTTGGCGAGCGCCTGCAAATACAGTGGCAGCTTGACGACAACGTGCACAGCGCGCTGCTGCCGCCGCTGCTGCTGCAACCGCTGGTGGAGAACGCCATACGTCATGGCGTAGAGCCCAATGCACGCGGCGGAAAACTGCAAGTACGCACCGAAAGGCGTGGCCCGGAAGCGCTGATTCAGATCACCAACACCTTGCCTGCCGCCGACGCCCAGCACCAGAGCAGCGGCCATGGCATGGCGCTGGCCAATGTCAAGGCCCGACTGGCGCTGCTGCACGATCTGCAAGGCAGCTTCAGTGCCCGCGAACGTGATGGGCTGTACGTAGTGCGCATCAGCGTGCCTTTGCCCCAAACCACGCCAAGTGCCGGAGAATCCACGCATGCACATACTGATCGTTGATGACGAAGCGCTGGCTCGGGCCAGGCTGCGCACCTTGCTCGGCGACTGCGCACATGGCCCGCACTACATTCAGGAAGCCGCAGATGCCGCACAGGCCCTGCAGCTTCTGCAAACACCTCAGCCCTCCCCCATACAGCTGCTGCTGCTGGACATTCACATGCCCGGCCTGAGCGGCCTGCAGCTTGCACAGTCCCTGTCGCAGCTACCGGCCCCACCAGCCATTGCTTTTGTGACGGCCCACTCCAACCACGCTGTGCAGGCCTTTGAGCTCGATGCCGTGGACTATCTGACCAAGCCTGTACGTCTGGAGCGCCTTCAGCAAGCACTTCAGAGAGCAGAGCGCGCTCTGGCCTCACGCCATGTCATGGAAAGTGGCCCGGCACTGCTGATTCAAGAGCGTGGCAGCACACTGCGTCTACCTCTGTCCGAGGTGCGCTTTCTCAAGGCCGAACAAAAGTACATCACCGTGCGTACCGAGCAGCGCAACTACATTCTCGACGGAGCTTTGACCGACCTCGAAGCCCGCCATGGCGAGCAGTTGCTGCGCATTCATCGCAATGCTTTGGTGCTACGCGCCGCCCTGCGCGGACTGGAAAAGTACGACGACCCCAACGAAGGTGAGGGCTGGGGCTTGCGCCTTCAGGGCGTGACGGAGCTGCTGCCGGTCTCACGCCGCCAGTTGGCAGCCGTCAAGACACAGCTGAGGGAACTCTCCTGAATCAAAAAACCGGCTCAAGGCCGTTTTTTTGATGAATGGCGCAAAGGCCAGTGCTAGTGCTCGTGCAGATGAGGCGCAGTGGGTTGCGACTTTGCCGGCACTGCCTCATGGACATGCCCTGCCTCTGCCCCATGATCGTGATCATGGCCGTGCTCATCCACATGGGCATGGTTGTGCGCCGCCCCGCTCATCACCGTCACGATGACGATGCCCAGCAGCAGCCAAAACACCTGCGCCGCTGTTTCCTTGGCACTCAGACGCTTTTGCAGCTGAGGAATCAGGTCTGCCAGCGCCACATAGATAAAGCTGCTCGATGCAATCACCAGAAAATAAGGCAGCAGGTCGTGCAATTGCGCGATCAGAAAATAGCCAGCAATACCCCCCAGTGTGGTGACAGCACCGGCCATGGAAACCTTGATCAAAGCCACCCGGCGATTGCTGCTGGACTGGCGCAGTACCACGATGTCTCCCATGTGGTGGGGCACCTCGTGCGCCAGCACCGACAGCGCGGCAATGACGCCCAGACGGATATCGGCAATAAAGGCCGATGCAATCAGCACGCCATCGCCAAAGCAGTGCACGCTGTCGCCCGTCAAAATGGCCCAGCCACCTTTGCCGTGACCATGGGCGTGGTCGCCATGTTCATGGTGCCCATGCGAGTGATGTCCATGCTCATGCGAATGGGCTGCTTGATGAACATCCCCATGTGAATGCTCATGGCCGTGATGCCACAGCTCGGCCTTGGACAACAGAAAGAAGAACACCAGTCCGATCAGCAGCACCACAAACAAGTCATGGGACTTGCCATGGGTCTCGAACGCCTCGGGCAACAAGTGCATGAAGGCCGTGGCCAGCAAGGCTCCTGCAGCCAGACTCAGCAAACGCTGGGGCATGACCCCGGGCGTACGCCCCCCTCCCAGACTCATCAACAACGCGGCCACCCAGACACTGCCGATACCAGCAGCCAGGGTGGCCAGAATAATTGCTACCAATGTCATAGCTTTATATGGCTTAACCGCAACCTTTTACAGGCGAATTCCATGGATTTTCGCAGAATACCCCTGGCTGTGCGGGGTACTCTGACTATCTCCATGCCGTCAGCCCCGATGTGAAGGCTCTATCGCTCGCCCTCTGCACCGGGTCTTTTCACCTTAGCAAAGCTGTCAAGCCCCCCGCACTCCAAAGCAGCCCATCAGGCCACGCCGTGCTGCTTGAACCAGGCCAGCATGCGCGCCCACCCATCCTGCGCAGGCTGCTCCCGATAGCTGGGGCGATAGTCGGCGTGGAAGGCGTGCGGTGCATCGGGGTAGATCACAAATTCCGAGGCCTTGGCAGCAGGCGATCCACTCTTGAGCGCAGCCTTCATGGCTTCAACCGACTCCAGCGGAATGCCCGTGTCCTGGCCGCCATACAGCCCCAGCACCGGCGCCTTGAGCTGCCCGACCAGATCCAGCGGATGGCTGGGCTGCAAGTCGTTCTTGCTGCCTTGCAGGCGGCCATACCAGGCCACACCCACCTTGACCGGGCCATGTGCCGCGTACAGCCAGGTGATGCGCCCGCCCCAGCAAAAACCGGTAATGGCCAGCTTCTTGGCATCACCCCCATTGGCGCCAGCCCATTGCACGGTTGCATCCAGGTCACTCATGACCTGGGCATCGGGCACCTTGGCAATGACCTCGGTCATCAGCTTGGCCATTTCGCCATAGGCCATGGGATCGCCCTGGCGCACGAACAGGTCCGGAGCAATCGCCAGGTAACCGGCACGGGCCAGTCGGCGGCAGGTATCGGCAATGTATTCATGCACGCCAAAGATTTCGGAAATCACCAGCACCACGGGCAGGTTCTGCCCTCCCTCTGGCATGGCGCGATAGGCAGGCAGCTGAAAGCCCTTGACCGCTATGCTGACCTCCCCTGCCGTCAGCCCTGCCGATGGGGTCTTGATCGCCGTCTGCGCCATCGCCGGGCCAGCCGCACAGGCATAGCCCACACCCAGCCCTGCCCCCAGAGCCGCCTTGAGTGCCGTGCGGCGGCTGGGCTGCTCCTTGCCCCCCAACAGGCTCTGCATATCCTGAGCGACGTCTTCGTACTTCATGAATCCTCCTCGGGTTGATGAAATCTCAAGCTGCGCCGGCATACGCAAGCAACTGCCAGCGTCATGCAGCCTAAGGCCTGCCCGGCTCCAACCCTCAGGCCAGCCAGCGCAGCAGTGCCGCTGCGGCACCGCCCAGAATCACCACCAGCAAAAATGGGGCTCTGAACCACAGCGCAATCGCAGCCACCAGCAAAGCACCCAGGCGCGCGTCCAGGCTGATTTGCGTGCCGCTGGCCAGCGTGTTCATCACCGTCAGCGATGCCAGCAGCGCTACCGTCAGGCTGGCCGCAATCTGTGCCATGCGCGGGCTGCGCATCCAGCGCTCAGGCAGGCTGTAGCCCAGCAGCTTGGTCACAAAAGCCAGCGCACAGGCCAGCAAAATCCAGTGCCACAAGCTCAGAGACAGCGTCATTGCTCAGCCTCCGAAGGGCGCACCCAGCCCCAGAAGGCTCCCACCGCTGCCGCCAGCAAAATCGGCACGCCTGCAGGAACCACGGGAATGGCCACGGCCGTCACCAACCCGCAGGCCAGCGCCAGGGCCACCGGCTCGCGCGCATTCAAGCGCGGCCACAGCAAACCCAGAAAGGCCGCCACCGCCGCACCATCCAGCCCGAAGCGGCGCGTATCGCCCAGCGCATTGCCCATCAGCGCGCCCAGCAAGGTGAACAGATTCCACAGCAGGAACACGCCTGCCCCCGCCACCCAGAAGCCGCGCCGCTGCTCGGCCAGATCCTGCTGGCCCGATGCCGTGGCGGCGGACTCGTCAATCGTCCAGTGCGCAGCCAGCCAGCGCGACAAGCCTGTGGCACCCAGAAAGCGACTCATCTGCATGCCGTAGATGGCATTGCGCACACCCAGCAAGGTCGCGGCACTCACGGCTGCCAGGCCACTGCCGCCACCGGCAATCACGCCCACAAAGGCGAACTGGGAGCCGCCGGTAAACATCAATGCGCTCAGCGCCATGGTCTGCCAGAGATTGAGACCTGCCGCCACGGACAGCGCTCCGAACGAGATGCCGTACAGCCCTGTAGCCACCGAGATCGACAGCCCCATGCGAGTCGCGGGCGTCATTGCAATGCCTTGGAACACCATTAGCTCTTTTAAATTCAATAGCTGCTTGTGCATGTAAGTAGGGCATTTCAGACTCAAAACCATCTGGAATGCCCTAAAGTTCAGCGCTTGCAGCTCATTTTTTTGAAAGGCTCACCCGCCTCTGGCAAAAAACGCATCAATGCGCCTTCTCCCAGTTGTTGCCAAAGCCAATCTCGGCCAGCAGCGGCACGGACAGATCGGCCACGCCGGCCATGATGGCGGGGATTTCAGCCTGCACCCAGTCCTTGGCGGACTCGGGCAGCTCGAACACCAGTTCGTCGTGCACCTGCATGATGACCAGCACCTCCGGCTTTTCGGCATCCAGTTTGGCCTGTACGGCCACCATGGCCTTCTTGATCAGGTCGGCCGCCGTTCCCTGCATGGGCGCATTGATGGCGGCGCGCTCGGCCGCTTTCTTGCGCGGGCCGTTGCCGCCGTTGATCTCGGGCAGCACCAGGCGGCGACCGAACACGGTCTCCACATAACCCTGGGCATGGGCCAGCTCCACGGTCTGGTCCATATAGCGCTTCACGCCGGGATAGCGCTGAAAGTATTTGTCGATATAGGCTGCGGCGGCCTTGGTCTCGATACCCAGGTTCTTGGCCAGGCCAAAGCTGCTCATGCCGTAGATCAGGCCGAAGTTGATGACCTTGGCATAGCGGCGCTGCTCGCTGCTGACCTCATCCACGCCCACGCCAAACACTTCTGCGGCCGTGGCGCGGTGCACATCCAGGCCGTTTTGGAAGGCGCTCAGCAGCGCCTCGTCGCCCGACAGATGGGCCATGATGCGCAGCTCGATCTGCGAATAGTCGGCGCTGGCAATCAGCTTGCCCTCGGGGGCCACAAAGGCTTCGCGCACGCGGCGGCCTTCGGGCGTGCGCACGGGAATGTTCTGCAGATTGGGGTCGTTGCTGGACAGACGCCCCGTCACCGCCACGGCCTGGGCGTAGTGGGTGTGCACGCGGCCATCGCTGGGCAAGGCCATCTGCGCCAGCTTGTCGGTGTAGGTGCCCTTGAGCTTGGAGAGCGAGCGGTGCTCCAGCAGCTTGGCGGGCAGCGGGTAGTTTTCAGCCAGCTTCTCCAGCACTTCTTCATCGGTGCTGCGCGCGCCGGTGGCAGTCTTCTTCACCACGGGCATGCCCAGCTTGTCGAAGAAGATTTCACCCAGCTGCTTGGGGCTCGCCAGATTGAAGGGCTGGCCCGCGATCTCGTAAGCCTCTTCCTCAAGCTTCAAAATGCGCGCACCCAGATCGTTACTCTGACGTGCCAGCTCGCCCGCGTCGATGCACACGCCATTGCGCTCTATACGGAACAGCGCTTCACTGGTCTGCATTTCCAGCTCATAGATATGCAGCAGGCCGGCATGGGCCTGGATGCGCGGCCACAGCGTGTTGTGCACATCCAGCGTCTGGTCAGAGTCTTCGCAGCTGTAGGCTGCGGCTTTTTCCACGGGCACCTGGGCAAACGGAATCTGGCTCTTGCCCTTGCCGCACAGGTCTTCGTAGCTGATGCCAGTGCGGTTCACATGGCGCAGCGCAAGGCTCGTCAGGTTGTGCGGGCGGTCGGCTTCGAGCACATAGCTTTGCAGCATGGTGTCGTGCGCATAGCCGCGCACGGTGATGCCGTGGTTGGCAAACACATGCTGGTCGTATTTGACATGCTGGCCCAGCTTCTTTTTGGAGGCGTCTTCCAGCCAGGGCTTGAGCTTGTCCAGCACCATGGCCATATCCAGCTGCTCGGGCACATCCATGCCTTCGTGACGCAGCGGAATATAGGCCGCTTCGCCAGCCGCCACGCTGAAGGAAATGCCGACAATCTGCGCCCGCATCTCGTCCAGAGAATCGGTTTCCGTATCAATCGCCGTCAGCTCGGCGGCCTGGATCTTGGTCAGCCACTCGTCGAACTGCGCCTGGGTCAGGATGGTGGTGTAGACCACATCGCGCTGCTGGGCTTCGACGGCGATTTCCGTCGTCGCCGCATCATCGGCATCAAACAGGCCGCCCTGGGCACTGTCTGCTTTTCCGGCCTTGGCTGGCTTGCTGTCTTTTGCTTCAGAAGTAGTAGCACCCAGCGCACGCGCCAAGCCCTTGAAGCCGTATTTTTCATAAAAAGGCGCCAGCGCCGCATTGTCCGGCTCGGCCAGCACAATGGCGTCCAGCTGAGGCAGGCCGCTGATGTAGTCCGCCAGATCGCAGTCGGTCTTCATGGTCACCAGCTGGCGGCTCAGCGCCAGCTGACCATTGGCAATGGCCTCGCGCAAATTGTTGCCCGCCACGCCCTTGATGGCGTCGGCATTGGCAATCAGCCCGTCCAGCGTGCCATATTCATCGAGCCACTTGGCCGCGGTCTTGGGGCCGACCTTGGTCACGCCAGGCACGTTGTCCACGGTGTCGCCCACCAGCGCCTGGTAATCGATCATCAGCGACGGCGGCACGCCAAACTCACTGGTCACGCCAGCGATGTCGCGCTTTTTGCCATTCATGGTGTCGATGATGGTCACGTGTTCGTTGACCAGTTGGCTCAAGTCCTTGTCGCCGCTGGAGACGATGACATTGATGCTCTGGCTGGCCGCCAGCTGCGCCAGCGTGGCGATCACGTCGTCAGCTTCCACGCCGGGCACGGCCACGACCTTCCAGCCCAACATGGCCACCACTTCGTGGATGGGCTCTATCTGGCTGCGCAAGTCATCGGGCATGGGCGAGCGCGCGGCCTTGTACTCGGTGTACATCTCATCGCGGAAAGTCGGGCCGGACGCATCGAACACACACACGGCGTAATCGGCCTGCACATCCTTCCTCAGCGCCTGCATCATGTTCACCATGCCGCGAATGGCACCCGTAGCCGGACTGGTCGGGTCGCCGGGAATGGCCCGCAGATCGGGCATGGCATGGTAGGCGCGGTAGAGGTAGCTGGAGCCGTCCACCAGCACCAGGGTCTTGGAATTGCTCATAGTCGCCAATTGTGCACGCGCGCCCAGCTTGCCCGCCCTGAATCGCAAAGACGGGCAAGCGCATGGTGGGAGAATTCCAAGTCGCCCTACAATCCACTCATCATGCGCGCTGCACCTCTTTTCATCCTCCTGAGCCTGGCTGCCGGATCCGTTCTGGCCCAGTCCTCCACCCCTGCCCCCGCCGAAGCCGTGGCAGCTCCTGCGCCTCAGGGCCAGCAGGACAATGCGGCTGCCACCAGCAAGCACAACCAGCGGATTGAACATATCCGCGTGGAAGATGCGGGCAGCCGTGTGGATGAAACCCGCGTGGGCGGCCAGACCCAGAGCATTACCGTGCAACCCAAGGTCGGCTCCATGCCCGAGTACGAAGTGCAGTCCAACGACGGCGCCCGTGCTGCCCGCAACCGCGACAACAACAGCGGTGACACCACGGGCACCCGCGTCTGGAATTTCATCAAATTCTGAAGCGCTGCGCGCTTTTCCCGTTCATGACAGGGCAGTGCAGCAAAGCACTGCCCTGTTGCGTATAGAACCACCTTCCCCCGTCAGCCGCCCCATTACGGCTGACCGATGCATTCACCATGGCTGTTTTCACCGAAGTTTCCGATAAAGATGCCCGCGATCTGCTGCGCTGCATGTCCCTTGGCTCATTCAAAGAATTGCGCGGCATTCAGGGCGGCATTGAAAACACCAACTACTTTCTGACCACCGACCAGGGCGAATGGGTGCTGACCCTGTTCGAGCGCCTGAGCGCCGAACAACTGCCCTTTTACCTGTACCTGATGAAGCATCTGGCTCAGGCTGGCATCCCGGTTCCCGACCCGCAGGGCGAAGCCCGCAGCGGCGACATTCTGCTCAAGGTCTGCGGCAAGCCTGCCTCCATCGTCAATCGTCTGGCCGGCAAGAGCCAGCTGGCCCCGGCCCCTGTGCATTGCGCCGCCGTGGGTGACATGCTGGCACGCATGCACTTGGCAGGACAGGACTACAACCGCCAGCAGCCCAATCTGCGCGGCCTGCCCTGGTGGAATGAAACTGCTCCCGTGGTGCTGCCCCATCTGAGCGAAGAAACCGCCGCCCTGCTGCGCGCCGAGCTGGCCTACCAGAATCACATCGCCGCATCGGCCACCTATGCAGCCCTGCCCCGTGGCCCGGTGCATGCCGACCTGTTCCGCGACAACGTGATGTTCGATGGCGACAAGCTGACCGGCTTTTTCGACTTCTATTTCGCGGGTGTGGACACCTGGCTGTTTGATCTGGCCGTCTGCCTCAACGACTGGTGTATCGATCACGCAACAGGCGCCCATGATGCCCCTCGTGCCAAGGCCATGATCGACGCCTATCAAGCCGTTCGTCCCCTGACCGCTTCAGAGCGCGAGCTGCTCAACGCCCAGCTGCGCGCCGGTGCCCTGCGTTTCTGGATCTCCCGCCTCTGGGACTTCCACCTGCCCCGTGAAGCCGCCTTGCTGCAGCCCCACGACCCAACTCACTTCGAGCGCGTGCTCAAGCAGCGCATTGCGCAGCCCCTGTCGCTGGCCTGATCACCAGCCGGGCACAGTCCAAGCTGGCGAGAGCCTCGGGGCTTTATATGGCCCCGTCCCGCTGTCTCGGGTACAGTGCAAGAGCGACTTTTGCTCGCTCTCGCAAAAGTATTTCTGCCTCTCCCATGAAACTTCAAATCGTTACACCCGGCACTGGCCTGCAGTGGGTGCTGCAAGGCCTGCGCACGTTCAGAAGCCAGCCTCTGGCTCTGGCTGCCCTGTTCTTTCTGGGCATGGCCAGCATGTCACTGATCTCGGCCCTGCCACTGATCGGCCCCGTCATTGCACTGGCACTGCTTCCCAGCATCTCCCTGACCATGATGGTGGCTGCCTCTGAAGCGGCCCACGGCCGCAAGCCCACGCCCGCACTGCTGCTGGTAGCCTTTCGCTCCGGCAGCCAGCACATGCACTCCATGCTGATGCTGGGCGGCATGTATGCAGCAGGATTTTTGCTCATCATTGGCGCTTCCAGCATTGTCGATGGCGGCACTTTTGCCAGCGTCTATCTGGGTCAGACTCCCATGACCCGGGAGCTGGCCGAAGAGCCCGAGTTCCAGTCCGCCATGTGGATGAGCATGTTGCTCTACCTGCCGCTGTCACTGGCCTTCTGGCATGCACCCGCTCTTATTCACTGGCATGGCGTCAGCCCCGTCAAGGCTCTGTTCTTCAGCTTTGTCGGCTGTTTTCGCAATATCGGCGCCTACCTGGTTTTCGGCGTCTGCTGGATCGGCGTCTTCATTGCCTCCGGCATGGCGCTGGCCATCGTGACCGGCATTCTCGCCATGCTGATCGGCAGCATCGCCGGCGGCCTGATGGTGGCCACGGCCCTGATGCTGGCCGCCATCTTTTTCACCTCGATTGTCTTTACCTTCCGCGACAGCTTTGCAGCGCCAGACGGCAAGGAGGAGGTGGAGATCGTCAACGACTCCCAGCACAACGACACCCCGCCTCAAGCCTGAGAGCACTGAGCACCCTCAAAAAAGCCGCTGCAGACCTAACTGCAGCGGCTTTTTTGATGTCCGGTGCAGCGGCATCAGCCGATACCGCTGCACTGGCCTGTGGCTTTACACGACGACCGGGCCGCCATCCTTCTTCTGAATCACCACCGTAGAGGAACGAGGGCGTACGGTGCCCGAAGGCAAAGCCGTGGCATCGCTGGTGCCGTAAGCCGGCCAGTTCACGGGGTGCTGCACATTCAGGAAGATGGTGCTGTAGTCCGGGGTATAGGCAAAGCCAGTGATTTCGGCCTCGTTAGGGCCGACAAAGAAGCGGCGCAGCTCTCCTTGATTGCTGGCATTGATGACCGGGCCTGTCGCCTTGCTGTCCGCCAGAGCCCCAGGAATCACCGCCAGCATCTGGTCGTTGGTTGCCTTGGCCACATCGTTCTTGCGGCCACCATCAATGCCGTTGTCCGTCTGCACCCACAGAATGCCGCGGTCGTCAAAGGCAATGCCGTCAGGGCTGGCCAGCTGGTTCAGCGCCGTCAGACCAGAGCGGTTGGTATCGGCATCGGCACCAGCATTGGAGCCGAAGACAAAAATCTCCCACTTGAAGCTGTTCTTGCCCGCATCGTCATGCCAGCGAATGATGTGGCCGTTGACGTTGTTCAGGCGCGGGTTGGCGGCATTGGTGCCGGTGCTCGCATTGCGGCTGGTGTTGTTGGTCAGCGTCAGGTAGACGTCGCCATTGGTGGGGTTCACGGCCGTCCACTCGGGACGGTCCATGGGCGTAGCACCCACGAAGTCAGCGGCACCACGGGTGTTGATCAGAATTTCCTCAATGCTCTTGTACTTGGAGCCGAGCTTGCTGCCATCCTTGCCCACGCTGTCCAGCGTCAGCGGCAGCCAGTCGCCTGTACCGTCTTCATTGAAGCGAGCCACAAACAGCGTTCCCTTGTCCAGATACTTGTTGCCCACGGCCAGGCGGTCGCTGCGCTTGGCATCGGCGGCGTCCCAGACGGCATCGGAGACATAGCGGTAGATGTATTCAAAGCGCGAGTCATCGCCGGTGTAGAACGCCAGCGGCTTGCCCGCTTCGGGCAGGCTGTAGGCCGCGCCTTCGTGCGCAAAGCGGCCCATGGCGGTGCGCTTGGTGGCAACGCTGGAGGGATCGTAGGGGTCAATTTCCACCAGATAGCCAAAGCCGTTGACTTCGTTGCGGTAGTCATCCAGCGCTGTGGCACCGGTTTCGGTGATGTTGAAGCGGGCAAACTCGCCATCCTTCTCCGTGGCATCGCCTGCAGCGGTCTCCCACAGATAGCGGCCCGCCTTGGTTGCAATGCCCACGCGCTTTTGCGACTCTGGCAGGTTTGCTCCCGTGTTCAGGAAGCAGGCAGCCCAGTTCTCCTCGGCGGTGATGTAGGTTCCCCAGGGCGTCGTGCCGTTGCCGCAGTTGTTGTTCGTGCCGCGAATCTGGCTGCCATCCTTGGAGAAGGCGGTCTTCACCCAGTCCGTCTTGGCCACGGGGCCTGACAGGTTCATCGGCGTTGCCGAGGTGAAGCGACGGTTGTACTTGGAGTTCTTGACGATCTCCCAACCACTGCCGCTCTTCTTGATGTGCATGACGGCCACACCATGCGCATTGATCTCCTTGCGCACTTCTTCCGCAGGGCGCTTCTCACCGGCACCAGTGCCAGTCTGCCCATTCGGGTGCAGGTTCTTCTCGTCGATGTACTCGTGGTTCACCACCAGCAAGCCTTCCGTGGAGCTGCCCTCCAGCGGGAAGTAGTGCATGCCGTCGTGGTGCATGCCTGTGGAGTTCAGCAAGTCTTCCGAAGTGTTGCTGCCATCGTTCTTCCAGTCGGCCGCCTTGTCATTCAAAGGCGTACCCCAGGCGCCCAGCACATGGGCCACATAGCCGGCGGGCACCACACAGGCATCCGTCATGGAAGTAGGCAAGGACTCAAAGCCCAGCTTCAGCTTGGGTTCGGGATCCGGCTTGGGGTTGGGGCCGGGGCCTGGGTCAACCGAGTTGTCATCACTGCCGCCGCAAGCGGCCAGCATGCTGCCACTGAACACGGCCAAAGCAGCGCTCAGGCCGCCGCGAGTCAGCGTACGGCGGGAAAGATTGGCTTCCAGAATGGCGCTGAAAGGCGCATTGCCAGCGTGATTGCGAACGACCTTGTCAGAAATAGTTTTGCTCATGAGAGCGTGACTCCTCGTGGGTTGCGGATTAGGTATGCACCGCAATGTAGGCAGCGTCAACGACGCTTCCGTGACACCCCCACGAGAGTGATCGCTGTGCCACACGAGTCACAACCTCGTCACACACCAGCGCTATGGAGAGGCTCGCAACCAAGACCGGCCGCATGCCACCGCTCAGGGCTTGATGGCGATCTTCAGCACTCCGTCACGCTGGTTCGCAAACAGGTCATAGGCCTGCACGATGTCATCGAGCTTTCGCTGGTGCGTCACCATCACACCCAGATCCAGACGGTTGGCCTCGATCACGTTCATCAGCCGGCGCATGCGCTCCTTGCCTCCCGGGCACAAGGCTGTGCGGATGGTGTGATCTCCCAGGCCTGCCGCAAACTGCGCCAGCGGAATCGACAAGTCTTCCGAATACACCCCCAGGCTGGACAAGGTTCCACCGGGCTTGAGAACCTTCATGGCTTGTGCAAACGTCGCTTGCGTTCCCAGCGCTTCGATGGAGCTGTCTGCACCCCGCCCCTTGGTGAGCTTCATCACTTCCTCAACCACATCCACGTTGCGGAAGTTGAGCGTGACATCGGCCCCCATCTTTCGGGCGATCTCCAGACGGTGATCATTGCCATCCACCGCAATGATGGTGGTGGCTCCAAGCAGACGAGCCCCGGCGGTCGCGCAGAGACCAATAGGTCCCTGGGCCAGCACCACGACGGTGTCGCCAATCTTGATATTGGCGTTCTCTGCCCCCTTGAAGCCGGTCGACATGATGTCCGGACACATCAGCACCTGCTCATCGCTGAGGCCATCCGGAATCGGCTCCAGATTGGCCTGCGCATCCGGCACCAGCAGGTATTCGGCCTGTGTGCCATCAATCAGATTGCCGAAGCGCCAGCCCGCCGTGGCCTTGTATCCATGACAACCGCACAACCCTCTGGAGCCCAGATAGCTCCCATCCTGGCTGGGATAGCCATCCTGCGCCGCATAGCTGTTGAAGTTGGGGCAGATCGCCCCCGCAATCACCCGCTGGCCTTCGGTATAGCCACGCACCGCACTGCCAAGCTTCTCGATCACGCCCACCGGCTCATGCCCCACGGTCAACCCCTTCTCAACGGGATATTCCCCTTTGAGAATATGCACGTCCGTGCCGCAAATCGTGGTGGTGGTGATCCGGATCAGAGCATCGTTGGGACCCACATCGGGAATGGGTTTTTCAACGATTTCAATACGCCCTTTTTCAATAAAGGCGGCGGCTTTCATCGTCTTGCTCATCGTTTGCTCCGGTTATGCATGGGAAAGAGGCTGCACAAGAGAAAAATCTCTGTGCAGATGAACACCTGACACTATTCAGGATTCACTCAGTCTATGCAATGACCCATCGCAAACTCAGCCCTACTCCACCACCGTGAGCTTGGCAATCGCCAGCGCCAGCCACTTGGTGCCGTGGCGGCCAAAGCTGACCTGGGCGCGCGCGTCGTCACCCGTACCTTCGACGGCCAGCACCTTGCCTTCGCCGAACTTGTTGTGAAACACCGTGATGCCGGCTTTGATGCCGTGCGATGGCTCAGCCTTTTGCTTGGGCACCACCGGGCTGGCAAAGATTTCAGTCTGCTTGCTGCCCCAGCCAGAGTTTGATCCAAATTGACCCAAACCCCTTGTCCCCCAAGCGCCGCCAGCACCTGAATTAGGAGCAAACGTGCCAAAACCGCTTTGCTTTGGCGTGATCCATTTGAGTGCTTCTTCGGGCAGCTCGTCAAAGAACCGACTCTTGACGTTGTAGCGCGTCTGGCCGTGCAGCATGCGCGTTTGCGAATGGCTCAGATACAGGCGCTTGCGCGCGCGGGTAATGGCCACATAGGCCAGGCGGCGTTCTTCTTCCAGGCCACCACGGTCCATCATCGCGTTCTCGTGCGGGAACAGGCCTTCTTCCACGCCACCGATAAACACGGCATCGAACTCCAGGCCCTTGGATGCATGCACGGTCATCAGTTGCACCGCATCCTGGCCAGCTTGCGCCTGGTTGTCGCCCGCTTCCAACGAGGCGTGCGACAAGAAAGCCGCCAGCGGCGACATGGTCTCGCCCGTGTCTTCGTTGACCATGGAGGCCAGCGTGCCTGCGGGAGGCGTCAAAGGCTGATCGAGCAGCGCTGCATTCGGGTCCAAGCCCTGGCTGGCCGGGCTTTGCGACAGGTTCGCGCCGGGCAGAATTTCCTGGGCATCTACAGGCAAGGCCACGGCGTCTTTGCCAAAGCCTTCCTGGGTCACAAAGCTCTCGGCAGCCGTGACCAGTTCCTGCAAGTTTTCGATGCGGTCCGCGCCTTCTTTTTCGTTGCGGTAATGCTCAAGCAAGCCGCTTTGCTCTTCCACGGTTTCGATGATTTCGCGCAGCGTCCGCCCCTGCGTCTGCTCGCGCAGCACATCGATCTGGGCCACAAAGCCCTGCAGCTTGGTGCCCGCCGCGCCAGGCACGGCGGTGACAGCATCACTCAAAGAACAGCCGCTACTGCGCGCCGCATCTTGCAGTTGCTCGATGGTGCGCGCACCAATGCCGCGTGCGGGGAAGTTCACCACGCGCATAAAGCTCGTGTCGTCGTGCGGGTTCTCCAGCAGGCGCAGATAGGCCAGCGCATGTTTGATTTCGGCACGTTCAAAAAAACGCAAACCGCCATAGACGCGATACGGAATTTTGGAATTGAACAGCGCCGATTCAATCACCCGGCTTTGCGCATTGCTGCGGTAGAGCACAGCAATTTCCTGACGCGTGAAGCCGTCGTTTTTGACCAGTTGCTTGATCTCGTCGACCATCCACGCAGCCTCGGCCAGATCACTGGGTGACTCGTAAATACGCACCGGCTCGCCTGGTCCCTGCGTGGTGCGCAGGTTCTTGCCCAGGCGGTTGCTGTTGTGGCTGATCAGCGCATTGGCGCAGTCCAGGATGTTGCTGTAGCTGCGGTAGTTCTGCTCCAGCTTGATCTGATTTTTGACCTCGAACTCGCGGATGAAGTCGGCCATATTGCCCACGCGCGCGCCGCGAAAAGCGTAGATGCTCTGGTCGTCATCGCCCACGGCAATCACGCTGGACTGCGAGACAAAACGGCTGCCGTCGGCCTCACCCGCCAGCTGCTTGAGCCACTGGTATTGCAGCTTGTTGGTGTCCTGAAATTCGTCCACCAGAATGTGCTGAAAGCGGCGCTGATAGTGCTGGCGCAGATGCACATCGTCGCGCAGCAACTCAAAGCTGCGCAGCATCAGCTCGCCAAAATCGACCACACCTTCGCGCTGGCATTGCTCTTCGTAGAGCTGGTACAGCTCCACTTTCTTGCGCGTGTCGGGGTCGGTCGCCACCACATCGCCGGGGCGCATGCCCTCTTCCTTGCAACCGGCGATGAAGTACATCAGTTGCTTGGGCGGAAAGCGCTCGTCGTCCACATTGAACTGCTTGCACAGCCGCTTGATGGCCGAGAGCTGATCTTGCGTATCCAGAATCTGAAACGCCTGCGGCAGCTTGGCGGCCTGATAGTGGGCACGCAGCATGCGGTTGCACAGGCCGTGAAAAGTACCAATCCACATGCCGCGCACGTTGTAGGGCAGCATGGCCGACAGGCGGGCCAGCATTTCTTTGGCGGCCTTGTTGGTAAAGGTCACGGCCATGATGGAGCCCGGCGTGGCCTGACCGGTCTGCAGCAGCCAGGCGATGCGCGTGGTGAGCACACGGGTCTTGCCCGAGCCCGCGCCCGCCAGAATCAGCGCATGGCCTGCGGGCAGGGTGACGGCCGCCAACTGCTCATCGTTCAGGCCGGTGAGCAAGGGAGATTGAGAGGCAGAGCGGGCACCTTCTGGGGCGCTATCAAGCAGGTCGATCGGGAACATAGGCCCACATTGTAGAAATGCGCGTGACTCCCCATGATCTGCTGCTGCATTTCGCTATCAAAAGAAAAGCTGCTTGCGCTTGATATTCATAGATTTCAGATAAAAATGTATCTGTAATCCATCAACAATCAGCGCAAGCAGCTTCTTTTTGAGTAGCAACTGCTATCAGTGCCCGCCCGCTCCCAGCTCCACCACACGGGTGGGCTTGGGCGCCAGCCAGATCGCGCAGGCCGCCAGCACAAAGCCGCCCGCGATGATGAACATGATCTGGTTGGTGGCCAGCATCACACTCTGGCTGGTGATGAGGTGGTCGAGCGCCGACAGCGCCGCATCCGGGCTCATGCCCGATTGCTGCATGCCTTGCAGCACCTCGCCGCCCGGGTCGCTCAGGCCTACCAGCTCTGCATGGTTGCGCGTGCTGCCGTTTTCCCAGGCGGTATTGACGATGGAAACCGCCGCCGCGCCTGAGAGAGTTCGCAAGAAGTTCATCAAACCGGCTGCGTTGTCCATCTCATGCGGCTCCACACTGGCCAGCGCCAGTCCGGTGGTCGGAATGAAGAAGAACGGCAGGCCAAAGCCCATGAACATCAGCGGCAGGGCAATGTCCCAATAGCCCATATCGGTGTTGGCAAACGCGCGCCAGAAGGTGATGACGCCCATCCAGAACACGCCGCCAAAGATCAGCTTGCGCGGATCCACCTTGGCCGACAGCCCAGCGGCAGCAGGTGCGACAAACAGCGCGAACAGCCCCGTCCATGCCGTCACCAAGCCCGCCAGCGTGGCCGTGTAGCCCATAAAGCTTTGCAGCCACAGCGGCGTGAGCACGTTGACGGCAAAGAAGGCTGCAAACGCCAGACTGATGGTGAGCACCGCCATGGAAAAGCCGCGATGCCGAAACACGCGCAAATCCACAATCGGGTGCTCGGCATGCAGCTCCCAGATCATGAAGGCCGCAAAGCCCACCACCGCCACCACAGCCAGCGCCACGATCATGGGTGAGGCAAACCAATCGAGGTTCTTGCCTTCGTCCAGCATCAACTGCAACGAGCCGACCCAGACGATGAGCAAAATCAGGCCCACGGTATCAATCGGGTTCTTGAGCAGCGGCTGCTCATAGCGCTTGACCAGATGCCAGACCGCGAATGCGCAGACCAAAGCCACCGGGATGTTGATCAAAAAGATCCAGTGCCAGGTGTATTCATCGCAAATCCAGCCGCCCACAATGGGGCCCAGCACCGGCGCAATCAGCGTGGTCATCGACCAAAGACCAATAGCCGCAGGCGCCATGCGCGGCGGGAAGATACGCAGCAACAGCGACTGCGACAGCGGCATCAGCGGGCCACCGGCCAGGCCCTGCAAGATGCGCGCAAACACCAGCATGCCCAGCGAATTGGCCAGCCCGCACAGCATGGATGCCAGGCCAAACAAGCCCATGGCCGTGGCAAACACGCGCACCGCGCCAAAGCGCGAAGCCAGCCAGCCCGTCAGCGGCACGGTAATCGCCTCGGCCACCGCATAACTGGTGATGACCCAGGTGCCCTGGCTGGTCGTCGCGCCCAGATTGCCCGCAATGCTGGGCACGGAGACATTGGCCACCGTCATATCCAGCACGGCCATAAAGTTGGCCGCCGCCAGCACCAGTGCCGCCAGCCACAGCGCGCCGCCGGTCAGCGGCACCATGCCCGGCGCCATGGGTACGGCGGGAGCATCAGCACTTGCCTTGAGTTCACTCATGACAAGCTCACTGCGCCGTTGTTGGGGTTTGGTCTTGAGCTTCCGCCACGCCCTCGCTCTCGCCCTTGGCAGGGCCGGTGCGCGTATCCACCGTCACATTCATGGACAGACCCACGCGCAGCGGGTGCTGTGCAAGCTGTGCCGCATCAAGCTGAATACGCACTGGCAGGCGCTGCACCACCTTGATCCAGTTACCGGTAGCGTTCTGCGCCGGAATAGCCGCAAATGCCGAGCCCGAGCCGCCGCTAAAGCCCACCACCTGGCCCTTGTACTTCACATCGCTGCCGTACAGGTCAGACTGCAGCTCCACCTGCTGGCCCACGCGTACCTTGCCCAGCTGGCCTTCCTTGAAATTGGCGTCCACATACATCTGCTGCACCGGTACCACGGCCATCAGTGCCGCACCGGCTTGCACGCGCTGGCCGATCTGCACACTGCGCTTGGCCACCACGCCATCGACCGGCGCCAGCACCGTGGTGCGGTCCAGGTCCACCTGGGCCTGGTCGCGCCGCGCCATGGCCAACAGCACTTCAGGATTGGTGTCGGCATCTGCGCCTTCGATCAACGTGGCATTGACTTGCTTGGCGCCCACGGCTGCTTCGCGGTTGGCCTTGGCCTGGGCCTGCGCAGCCACAGCCGATGCCAGTTGCGCCCGGGCCGCCGCAAATGCGTTTTGCGCCTGGGTCAGTTCTTCGCCTGATACGGAACCACTCTTGGCCAGCGCTTCACGGCGCTTGAGGTCAATCGTGGCGCGCTCCATATCGGCCTGCGCTGCCAGCAACTGTGCGGCGGCACGCTTTTCATCGGCCTCGCGGGCGCTGACTTGCGCCTTGAGTCCGCCATCATTGGCCACATAGCCCTTCACGCGGCGTGTGGCGCGGGCCAGTTCGGCTTCGGCCTGGGCCAGCGCCAGCTTGGCGTCCGTCGGGTCAATGCGTACCAGCACATCGCCTTTTTTCACGCTTTGCGTGTCCTTGACTATCACCTCCAGCACCGTACCGCCAATCGATGGTGTGACCTGGGCAACTTCGACAGCCGCATAAGCGTTGTCGGTCGAGACAAAGTTCGACGCATGCAGCCACCAGTAAGCCCCGGCAACCGCGCCGCCCAGCACCACCACACCAGCCAAAGCCACCAGCAATTTGTTGCGACGCTGTTCACGGACAGCAGGATTTGCGCTCACGGAAGAAGCGTTTTCAGTCATACAAAACCTTGGAAAAATTCAGTTCTTAAAATTCAGGCTTGGCCCGGTGTCTTGATTTCGGCCTCTCTCCAGCCGCCGCCCAGTGCGCGGTGCAGACCGATATCCAGCGTCAAAGCACGCGACTGCACATCCACCAGCTGGCGCACGCTGGCCAGTAGCTGGTCTTCCGCAGACAAGACATCGAGGTAGCGCGCCAGCCCGCCCTCATAGCGGTTGCGGGCCACGCGATGCGCCTCTGCGGCGGCATTGACGGCCTGCTGCATGGCGTCCAGCTGCTGCTGCAGCGCACGCTGGCTGGTGGCGTTGTCTGCCACTTCCTGCAGCGCCCGGTTGAGCGTGCTGCGGTACTGGGCCACGACCTCGTCATAGCGGGCACGCGCCGCCCCCAGCTCGGACCGCAGTCGCCCGCCATTAAAGATCGGCAGGCTGATGGCCGGACCAATGCTGGCGATGCTGGAGCCGCTCTTGGTCAACATATCAAGCCCCAGCGACTGCACGCCCACAAAAGCGCTCAGATTCACATCGGGATAGAACTCGGCCTGCTTGGAGGCCACACGAGATTCCAACGCCTGCGCCTGCAAACGCGCCGCCACTACGTCAGGTCTGCGGCCCAGCAGGTTGGCAGGAATCTGATCGGGCAGTGCCCATTGCTGCTGCCACGGCGCTTGCAGCCGCTCGGCATCGACCTGAATCGATGCTCCGCGATCAGGGCTGGCGCCCATCAATGCCGCAATGCTGTTGCGCTGCAAGCCGACTTGCTCCTGCATCTGCGCCAGCTCGGCTCTTGCCGCGGCCAGTCGCGCATTGGCGCTATGCACGCCGCCCTTGTTTTCCAGACCATTGGCATAGCGCTGTGCAAACAGTTCAGCCGTGGCCTGGCGCACTTTCAGCGACTGCTGCAGCGTCTGCTCATTGGCCGCCAGTCGCAGCAGCTGCGCATAGGCCATGGCTACATTGCTGGACAGCAACAAGCGCGCCTGCGCGGCATCGGCCTCACGCGCCGCCAGCTCGCCTGCGGCAGCAGCAACTGCAGCACGCTGCTTGCCCCAGAAATCCAGCGACCAGCTCAAATCCAGCGTGGCACGGCCGTAATCATTCATGCCGCGCGGCATGAAGGCTTCAGGAGTCAGATGGTTGTAGCTGAGCTTGTCTTCGGTCGCAGATACGCGTGCCGATACCTGCGGCGCGCTGGCGGACTCGCTCACGCCCAGCATGGCTTTGGCCTGCTGCACACGGGCGGCAGCGGCAGCCATATCCGGTGCACCTTGCAGGGCCTGGTCAATCAATTCGTTGAGCTGTGCATCGCCATAGCGCTGCCACCACCGCTGTTGAGGCCAGTCCATATACGGAATGTTGTGCGAGGCGTTGTGCGTGGCCTGCAGGCTGGCGGGCATGGGTTGCGACAAGGTGGCCTTGCCTTCCCAGTCGGGAACCTGTGCACAAGCTGCCAGCATGGCGGGCAAGCCCAATGCCAACCAGCCGGTGCGCCAGCGCGAGCCCTCCTGCTGCGCTGCTGCGATGCGTGATGTCATGAAATACTCTATTAATGAACTGTACGGTACAGTATATGTTTTAGAGGTTTACGACCGCAAGCGCTACACTGAAAGACAACACATCAGCTAAAGGACATTTCGCCCCATGCGCACCAAGACGGAAGAAAAGCGACAAGCCATCATTGACGTGGCTGCAGCCACTTTTGGCGAGCTGGGTTTTGAGCGCACTTCCATGTCCGAGATCTGCGCGCGACTGGGCGGCTCCAAGGCCACGCTCTACAACTACTTCCCGTCCAAGGAAGCGCTGTTACTGGAGGTGATGTTTCAAGCATCCGAAGCCGACTTTCAGAACACCATGCTGGCCCTGCAGACCAGCCAGAAAGATGCCTACCAGGCTCTGTGCGATTTCGGCGAGCGATTTCTGAGCCTGCTGTACTCACCCGATGTCATGTCCGTGCGCAGGCTGCTGATTGCCGAAGGCGGGCGCTCCCAGATCGGTCAGCGCTGCTGGGAGATGGGCCCTGCGCGAGGCAATGCCGCCATTCAGTCGTTTTTGCAGCAGGGCATCCAGCGCAAGCTGTTGCGCAGCGCTGACCCCGAGCTCATGCAGCACCAGCTGCTGGCCCTGCTGGAGGCCGAATTGCTGCCACGCTTCATGTTTCAACACCTGCCCTCGCCTGATGCGCAGGAAATCACTCAATGCGCCGAGCGGGCCATCCATACCTTCATGCAGCTCTACGGCATGCAGCCATCAAGCAGTTCATAAGAAAATTCTTATAACCTTCATAAAAACGAGGAGACATACACTTTGGCTGTCCCCCGTATAGAATCAATCACCGGGCCCAAGTTTTTTGAGGTCCGGTTTTTTTTGCCCGCTGCCAGCTCAGTGCCGCAGAAAACCGGTCTCCAAGCCAAGCGCCTATCCTTGAAAATTGAGGTGGGTGAGATTCCCACCGTGACCTTTTCCGGAGCTTGGAACCATGGAAATCTTCGACTACGACAACATTCTTCTGCTGCCCCGCATGTGCCGCGTGGAAAGCCGTTCGGAATGTGACACCAGCGTGCAGCTGGGCAACCGCAGCTTCAAGCTGCCGGTGGTGCCCGCCAACATGAAGACGGTGGTGGACGAGAAGATCTGTACCTATCTGGCGCAAAACGGTTTCTTCTATGTGATGCACCGTTTTGACATCGACAACGTGGCCTTCACCAAGGACATGCAGTCCAAGGGACTGTTTGCATCCATCTCTTTGGGCGTCAAGCAACCCGACTACGACATCGTTGACCGCTTTGTGGCCGACGGCATCTGCCCCGAGTACATCACCATCGACATTGCCCACGGCCATGCCGAGAGCGTGAAGAACATGATTGCCTACCTCAAGGCCAAGATCCCTGCGGCCTTTGTGATTGCCGGCAACGTCGCAACCCCTGAAGCCGTGATCGATCTGGAAAACTGGGGCGCGGACGCCACCAAGGTCGGCGTGGGTCCAGGCAAGGTGTGCATCACCAAGCTCAAGACCGGCTTTGGTACGGGTGGCTGGCAGCTGTCGGCTCTCAAGTGGTGCGCACGCGTGGCCACCAAGCCCATCATTGCCGACGGCGGTATCCGCAGCCACGGCGACATTGCCAAGAGCATCCGCTTTGGCGCCACCATGATCATGATCGGCTCGCTGTTTGCCGGCCATGAAGAGTCGCCCGGCAAGACCGTGGAAGTCGACGGCCAGCTGTTCAAGGAATACTACGGCTCGGCCTCCGACTTCAACAAGGGCGAGTACAAGCACGTTGAAGGCAAGCGCATTCTGGAGCCCATCAAGGGCCCTCTGATGAATACGCTGGTAGAGATGCAGCAGGACGTGCAGTCCTCCATCAGCTACTCGGGCGGCACCAAGCTCATGGACATCCGCAAGGTCAATTACGTCATCCTCGGCGGCGATAACGCTGGCGAGCATCTGCTGATGTAAGCGCGCAAGCGCGACTCACCAGCGCGAAGGTGAACCTCCAAAAAAAGCATCAAGGGCAGCTTCGGCTGCCCTTGTTGTTTCTGCATCCCGCGCTCACAACTGATCTGCGGTCACACCTGCAACTGCATACGTCCTCAGGCCTTAGCATGTGAGCATTCATAAAAAATCCAAGGAAACAACGCAATGAGCACTTTGAAGATAGCCGTTCTCGGCACCGGAATGATGGGCCTACCCATGGCACGCCGACTGGCACAGGCCGGTCATGAAGTTCACGCCTGGAACCGCACCCGTGCCAAGGCCGAGCCTCTGGCTGCCGATGGCGTGACCATTCACGACAATGCAGCCGACGCCGTGCGCAGCGTGGACTTTGCCGTAAGCCTGCTGGAAAGCGGCGCCATCGTGGGCGAAGTGCTGTTCAACCTGGGCGTGGCCGAAGCCCTGCCCAAGGGCTCGCTGTTCATCGACATGGCCTCCATCCAGCCGCGCGAAGCGCGCGAGCATGCGACGAAGTTGCAGGCGCTGGGCGTGCAACATCTCGATGCTCCCGTCTCCGGCGGCACGCTGGGCGCGGAAGCCGGCACGCTGGCCATCATGGTGGGCGGTGAAGCGGCAGACTTCGAACGTGCACAGCCCGTGTTTGCCGCCCTGGGCCGCAGCACCCATGTCGGCCCGCATGGCGCAGGTCAGCTCGCCAAACTGGCCAACCAGATGATTGTGGGCATCACCATCGGCGCGGTGGCCGAAGCCTTGTTGCTGGCCGAGCGCGGCGGTGCCGACCCCGCCAAGGTGCGCGAAGCCATCTCCGGCGGCTTTGCCGACAGCCGCATTCTGCAAGTGCATGGTGAACGCATGGTCAACCACGACTTTGCACCGCGCGGTCGCATGACGGTACAGCTTAAGGACATGCGCAACGCCATGGCCACGGCCGATGAAATCGGCTTCAGCGCCCCCATTACCGACCTGCTGGAAGAGCTCTACGCCGAAGGCGTGAAGAACGGCCTGGGCGATCTGGATCAGGCCGGTTTGTTTGTGGAATTGCAACGCAGGAACGCACTGGACTAAAAAAACCTTCGGGTTTTCCTGCAAGCGCCTCAGAATTAGCGCATAATTGCGGTCTTGCTTGCAGCGCAGGCTTTGTGTGGGGCTCTTAGCTCAGTTGGTAGAGCAGCGGACTCTTAATCCGTTGGTCGAGTGTTCGAATCACTCAGGGCCCACCAAAATTTCTTCAGTTCGGTTTTGCACCGGATTGATCCTCCGGATTTACTCCGGCGGGCTCTTAGCTCAGTTGGTAGAGCAGCGGACTCTTAATCCGTTGGTCGAGTGTTCGAATCACTCAGGGCCCACCACAATTTTTCTTCAGTCTGATCCTTCAGGTTGATCCTCCGGTTTATCCGGCGGGCTCTTAGCTCAGTTGGTAGAGCAGCGGACTCTTAATCCGTTGGTCGAGTGTTCGAATCACTCAGGGCCCACCAAAAAATCTCTTCGATCTTTTTTTAGATCGATCCTCCGGTTTATCCGGCGGGCTCTTAGCTCAGTTGGTAGAGCAGCGGACTCTTAATCCGTTGGTCGAGTGTTCGAATCACTCAGGGCCCACCAATATTCAAAAGCCAAAGTTCTCACGGACTTTGGCTTTTTTGTTTGCAGAGTTGCCCGCGCAAATGCAGCCGCGCTGACATGAAAGCGCCCCATGATCGGGCATCATGCAGGCACTGCCGGGCGAGAGCTGCAACGCGCACCTCGCCAGCTCTCACTTCGTTCACATCATGCAAAACGACCTCTCCACGTTCTGGCGCGGACCGCGTTGGACTCTGGCCATGCTGCTTGCCATTCTGGGCATGCTCGGGCCGTTCTCGGTTGACACCTATATTCCCGCCTTCTCGGGCATTGCCAAGGCGCTGGGTGCCACGCCCGTAGAGATGCAGCAGACGCTGTCGGCCTATCTGCTGGGCTTTGCCTTCATGAACCTGTTTCATGGCGCCCTGGCAGACAGCTTCGGGCGTCGCCCCGTCATTCTCTGGGGCCTGGTGATGTTCACCATCGCCTCCGCAGGCTGTGCACTGTCGCAGAACATCACTCAGCTGGTGATCTTCAGAACGCTGCAGGGCCTGTCCACCGGTGCCGGCATCGTGGTCTCACGGGCCATCGTGCGCGATATTTTTCCGCCAGCGCAGGCACAGGGCCTGATGGCGCAGATCACCATCTTCTTTGGCGTGGCCCCTGCCCTGGCTCCCATCATGGGCGGCTGGCTGTTTGTCCATCTAGGCTGGCAAGCCGTGTTCTGGTTTCTGACCATCGTGGGTGTGCTGCTGTGGGCCATCAACATCAAGTTCCTGCCCGAGTCCCTGCCGCCACAAAAGCGCCAGCCTTTTCAGTTCAAGCCGCTGATGCAGGGCTACGGCCTGCTGCTGAGCGACCCGCGCTTTTTGCTGCTGGCCCTGGCCAGTGGCATTCCCTTCAACGGCATGTTTCTCTATCTGCTGTCGGCACCCGAATTTCTGGGCACCATCTTGCAGCTGGAGCCCACGCAGTTCTTCTGGTTCTTCATCGCCACCATCGGCGGCATCATGGCCGGCAGCTGGACCAGTGGCCGCCTGGCCGGGCGCATTCCACCTAAACGCCAGATTCGCCACGGCTTTCTGGTGATGTGCGTCACCTCCATCATCAATCTGGTGGCCAACCTGATCTGGCCCGCCCATGTGAGCTGGGCCTTGATTCCCATCAGCCTGTTCGCCTATGGCTGGGCGCTGATGGTGCCCGTGGTGACACTGCTGGTGCTGGATATCCACCCCGAGCGTCGCGGACTGGCTTCGTCTTTGCAAGCCGTGGTCGGCTCCACCGCCAACGGCTTTGTGGCCGGCATCATTGCGCCGCTGGTCATGCATTCAGCCGCGCTGCTGGCCACGGGATCGATTCTGCTGATGACAATTGGCCTGATTGCCTGGATATACCTACATCACCGCTGGCCGGAGATTGGCCGCCACGCCTCAGAACATTAAAAAATCAATAGCTGCAAGCGCATGCCACTCATAGATTTCAAATACAAAACTATCTGAAACTCAATACAAGCGTGCGCTAGCAGCTCACTTTTTAAGGAGTTTCAGACACAAAAAAGCCAGCTCGAACGCTGGCTTTTTTGTGCTCAGGGCCAAGACCCCGAGTCAGCGATTAACGCTCGTCACGACGGGGAGCACGGGGCTTGCGCTCAAAGCTGCGCTCGCCACCACGTTCGCCATGGGGCTGGTAGGGCTTGCCTGCGCCTTGACCAAAGGCAGGGCGACGATCGCCACCGCCGAAGCTGCGCTCTTGACGCTCGCCACCACGGAAGCCACCTTCACGCGCACCACCGGCATGACCACCTTCGCGGCCACCGCCAAAGCTCTTGCGACCGAAGTCACCGCCTTCACGGCGCTGACCACCGCCGAAGCCGCCGCGCGATTCACCGCCACCGAAGCTGCGCTCCTGACGCTCGCCACCACGGAAGCCGCCACGGTCGCCGCCAAAGCTGCCGCGATCATCACGGCGCTCGAAGCTGCGCTCCTGGCGCTCGCCGCCAAAGCTGGGGCGGCCACCACCGAAGCCACGATCACCACCACGATCGCCACCAAAGCGATCGCCGCCGAAACCACCGCGGTCATTGCCACGGCCACCGCCGAAGCTGCCGAAGCCGGACTTGCGGCCATAGCCTTCGCCATCGCGACGGCCACCAAAGCCACCGCGACCACCACCGCCGCCACGGCGGCCATCACGCTCGCCCGCTGCAGGGAAGCGTTGCTGGGGTTCAATGCCAGGGATCACTTCAGACTTGAATTGCTGACGTGTGTAGCCTTCGATGTCGAACACGCGGCGACGGTCACGGAACTCGGCAAACGTCACAGCCGTGCCTTCACGACCGGCACGACCGGTACGGCCGATACGGTGGGTGTAGTCTTCTGCCTTCATGGGCAGGCCGAAGTTGAAGACGTGGGTAATGGTGGGCACGTCAATGCCGCGTGCGGCCACGTCGGTAGCCACCAGAATCTGCACCTGACCATTGCGCAGCGCCATCAGGCGGCGGTTGCGCAGGCCCTGGCTCAGCGCGCCGTGCAGTGCCACAGCGGAGAAGCCTTCTTGCTGCAGATCATTGGCCAGACCGTCGCACTCCACTTGAGTAGAGGCAAAAACGATGGCCTGGTTGATGCTGCTGTCACGCAGCCAGTGGTCCAGCAGCTTGCGCTTGTGCTGCATGTTGTCAGCCCAGAACAGCACTTGCTTGATGTTGGCGTGCTTTTCCTGAGGCGTCGCAATCGTGATTCGCTTCACGTTGGCACCGCCGTCGTGCATCACGCGCAGAGCCAGCTGCTGAATGCGGGGGGCAAACGTGGCGCTGAACATCATGGTCTGCTTGCGCTGCTCGGTCAGCTGGTTCACTTCTGCCAGATCGTCGGAGAAGCCCAGGTCCAGCATGCGGTCGGCTTCGTCAACCACCAGGAACTGCACCTTGTCCAGCTTGATCTGCATGGAACGCTGCAGGTCCAGCAGGCGGCCGGGAGTGGCCACCACCAGATCGGCGTTTTGCAGCTTGGCAATTTGCAGCTGGTAAGGAATACCGCCCACCACGTTGGCGATGCGGATGCCGCGGCAGTGCTTGACCAGCTCGATGGCGTCATGGGCCACCTGCTGCGCCAGCTCACGCGTGGGGCACAGCACCAGCGCACCGGGAACGGCGGCCTTGAAGTTGCGCGAATTGGTGGGGTCCTTGCGCTTGTTGCGCTTGGGAGCGGGCTCGCCCTTGGCAGCAGCTTCAGCGCACAGGCGCTCGAACTCTGCCTTGGCGGCAGCATCTGCCTCTGCACGCTGCTGGATCAGCGTGTGCAGAACGGGCAGCAGGAAGGCAGCGGTCTTGCCCGAGCCGGTCTGGCTGGAGACCATCAGGTCGATAAAGCCATCGGCATCGGCACCTTCGCCCATGGCCAGAGGAATGGCTTGCTGCTGCACAGCGGTAGGCTGGGTGTAGCCCAGATCGGCCACAGCCTGAACCAGCTCAGGGGCCAGACCCAGTTCCACGAAACCATTGGGTTCATCAGCAGCGGCTTCAACTTCTTCAGCGGCGACTGCATCTTCCGCATCCATGTCGGCCAGCATGGCGTCCAGGCGGGAATCAACTTCAGGCGAAGACAAAGCAATATCGGCAGCGGCCACCAGGCCCTGCTCTTGGGAGTTTTCTGTCATGAATAGCTCACGAAAAAAGCGACGCAGTCAGCGTGCTGCTCGCTTCTTTTGACGGTTGGTTATCAACATCCACCGTCAGACTTTGACTGCCCGTTCGCAAAACGTGGCAGATGGGTGTTATGGCTTGTCGTGTCGGCGCTAGGTAGGCCGTTGCACGCAAGTAAGAACCCGGTGTGTGATGGAGATGCGCAAAAATTACCCATGGATCGGGTAAGCAGCGCATTGTCTCATGTACCGGGTTTTCCCGCAAGTCGCAAGGCTATGCTCAGTTCACTACACCCTGTTCAGACACTCAGCAGCTGCCGACGGTAATGCTGCAGCTCGTCAATCGATTCATGCACATCGGCCAAGGCCGTGTGGCGCTGGGCCTTCTTGAACGAGGTATAGGCCTCAGGCTTCCAGCGCTTGGCCAGCTCCTTGAGCGTGCTCACATCGATATTGCGATAGTGAAAGAAGCTGTTGAGCTTGGGCATGTAGCGCTCCATGAAGCGCCTGTCCTGCCCAATGCTGTTGCCGCACAAAGGCGTCTTGCCCTTGGGCACGTATTTGCTCAGAAAGGCGATCAACGCCGCTTCCGCCTCTGCCTCCGTAATGGCTGATGCCTTGACCTTGTCGATCAGCCCGCTTCTGCCGTGCGTGCCTTTGTTCCAGTTATCCATGCCGTTGAGCAGCTCGTCAGACTGGTGGATGGCGAAAACCGGCCCTTCCACACGCGTTTGCAGGTCTGAGCTGCTGACCACGACGGCAATCTCAATGATGCGATCGTGATTGGGGTTCAGGCCGGTCATCTCACAGTCCAGCCACACCATATTGAGATCGGATTTGGACAAGGCAGGGACTGTGTCAGCCACTGGCACAGCGGCAACGGAATTCATACAGGAAGCTTCAGACATGGCATAAATTGTCGCCTACACTGCCAAGACATGGCTTCCAACCTAGATTTTTCACTGACGCTGTCACTGCTGTTTGCTGCAGCAGTCCTGCTTCAATGGTTGCTGCGCATCTGGCTGGTGTCACGGCAAGTTCGCCACGTCGCCAGGCATCGCGCGACTGTTCCTGAGGCGTTTTCCAACCGCATCAGCCTGGCGGCCCATCAAAAAGCAGCCGACTACACGCTTGCCAAGGCCAAGCTCTCACTGATCGACATCACATTGTCGGCAGCCGTTTTGCTGTGCTGGACGCTTCTGGGCGGCCTGGACCGGCTCAACCACGGGTTATTGGAGCTCATGGGCCCCGGCTTGGGTCAGCAGCTGGCATTGCTGGCCAGCTTTGCGGTGATCTCGACGCTGATCGAGATGCCACTGTCGCTCTATCAGACATTCAGGCTGGAGCAGCGATTTGGCTTCAACCAAATGACACTGGGCTTGTGGCTTGGCGACCTGTGCAAGTCCACGCTGGTGGGCGCCATCATCGGCTTGCCGCTGGCGGCGCTGATTCTCTGGGTAATGGGCTCTACAGGCTCTTTATGGTGGCTTTGGGCCTGGGGCACCTGGACAGTCTTCAATCTGCTGCTGATGTGGATCTTCCCCAGCTTCATCGCACCGCTGTTCAACAAATTCGAGCCCTTGGCCGATGAGAGCCTCAAGTCCCGCGTGACCCAGCTGATGGAGCGCTGCGGCTTTGCAGCCAAAGGCCTTTTCGTCATGGATGGCAGTCGCCGCTCAGCCCATGCCAACGCCTACTTCACCGGCTTTGGCAACTCCAAGAGAGTTGTATTTTTCGACACCTTGCTCAAACAGCTCAACCCCGGTGAAGTCGAAGCCGTTCTGGCCCACGAGTTAGGCCACTTCAAACACAAGCACATCACCAAACGCATGGTGATGATGTTTGGCGTGTCTTTGCTAGGCTTTGCACTGCTGGGCTGGTTGAGCCAGCAACCCTGGTTCTATTCCGGTTTAGGCGTAGATATTCTCCAGAGCAAATACTTGGGCGTGCCTGCCGAAAACAACGCACTAGCCCTGCTTCTGTTCATGCTAGCCGTGCCGGTCTTCAGCTTTTTCATCACTCCGCTGATGTCTGCCATGTCACGCCGTGATGAGTTTGAAGCAGACGCCTATGCCATGCAGCAGGCCGACGGCGCACAGCTTGCCTCTGCGCTACTCAAGCTTTACGAGGACAATGCCTCCACCCTCACACCAGATCCCTGGTATGTGAGCTTTTACTATTCACACCCTCCCGCAGTGGATCGCCTGGCGCGCATGCCAGCTCCTTCGGGCAGTTTGTAACTCCACAAGAACTTCTGACATGAGCACATCCACCTTGCAACAGAAAGACTGGTCTGAGCAAAAGCGCAGTGCCCTGAGCCTGGAAAAAGCACAAGAGCAACTCACCACTCTCAGCGGCTGGGAGCTGGCTGGCTCCGCCACCAACCCTGTGATTCGCAAGACCTATCGCTTTGCCAACTTCTACGAGACCATGGCGTTTGTGAATGCAGTGGCCCTGATTGCCCATCAGCAAGACCACCATCCAGACCTCGAGGTGGGCTACAACCGCTGCCAGATCAGCCTGAACACCCACGATGTGGGCGGCATCTCTGAAACCGATATCGACTGTGCACGCCGCATCGAAGCTCTGCTGAAACTGGCCTGATCTGTATGGGAAAACAAGGACGTCGCCCCGGTGCGCAGCAAGCCTCTGGAGATATGCAGACAGGCTTGGTCGTGGCCAGCTATGGCCGCCACTGTGTGGTCGAGACAAAGGACGGTGAACGCCGCATCTGCCACCCGCGCGGCAAGAAGAGTCAGGCCGTGGTGGGCGACCATGTGCAATGGCTGGCACCCCCGCCCGGTCAGGGCGATGAGGGAACGATTGAGAAAGTCCTTGAGCGACGCAACGTCTTCTACCGCCAAGATGACATTCGCACCAAGACCTTTGCGGCCAACCTCGACCAGTTGCTGATCCTGATTGCTGCCGAGCCCGTCTTCAGCGAAGTGCAGCTGGCCCGTGCCCTGATTGCTGCCGAAGCCGCGCACATCACGCCCATCATCGCGCTCAACAAGATGGACTTGGAAGAACCCTTTCTGCGCGCCTGGGAGCGCCTTGCGCCCTACCGCAGCATGCGCGATGCGGTGGATGATCCGCCTCACTACATGGTGCTGCCACTGTCACTGGAAGATGCAGACGAAGAAGATCGCGATGCCATCATCGGCCTGCTGCAAGGCAAGACCACCCTGGTGCTGGGCCCCTCGGGCGTAGGCAAGAGCACACTGATCAATCTGCTACTGCCCAATGCCAAGGTCGCGACCAATGAAATCTCTCAAGCCCTGAACACCGGCAAGCACACCACGACCAGCACCACCTTGTACTGGGTGGACGACGAGCGCACCACGGCCATCATCGACTCCCCCGGCTTTCAGGAATTTGGCATCTACCACATCGCTCCCACGCAACTGCCCGCCTGCATGCCCGATATCGGTGCCCATGCCAAGGACTGCAAGTTCTATAACTGCACGCACTTGCACGAGCCTGGCTGCGGCGTGATTGATGCTGTCAAAAACGGCTCAGATACCCTGCCCATCAGCGATAACCGCTATCGGATTTATAGCGAACTTTTCGATGAACTGAGTCAAGTCGGATATTGAATCGGCGCAAGAAGCTCGAAAAATTAAAAACAATAGCAGCCAGCGCTTTATGCATAAGCGCTGGCTGCTTTTTTATGTCTTATCCCAGTAGACGGGCAAAAGTCAGCAAGGCCAGCAGCAACAGCCAGACGATGACCGAGCGCCAAACCAACCCCACCACACTGCGCAGGTGCGCCATTTCAGGCTCCCGCCCCGGGGTCACATCGCTGCCCACATCCCATTGCGCCTCTTCGCCTTCCTCGGCGTAAGAAGCATCGCGACGGCGCAAGGCCTCCCCGCCCAGACGCACATTGATAGCACCCGCCGTGGCCGACAAAATCACGCCGTCGTTGTCATTGGGAAAACGCTGGGCATAGACACGCCAGTTGTCTATTGCCTCTTCAAAGCTGCCCACCATGGCAAATGCCAGTGCCGTCAAGCGCGCGGGCAGCCAGTCGATCGCATACCAGGCTCTGGCAGCAGCCACCTGCAAGCGCTCACTGGTAGGAGCCTGCAAGCCCTCCACACCCTTGCGCGACCAGGCCCTCGAAAGATACTCCGCCATGCGATAAAGAATAGCCCCCAGTGGACCCAGCCCCACTGCAGAGAGGACAGAGAACCAGAACAGCACGCCAAACACATGACGGTGGGCCGCAAGGACCGAGTACTCGATCACATGTCGAACAACCTCGCTGCGCGGCACTTCGCTTGCATCTACCTGCTGCCAGTCTGCCAATGCCTGTCGTGCCGCAAACTCATCACCCGCATCCAAAGCATCGCGAATTCGCGTGAAGTGATGACTGAATTGGCGAAAGCCTAGGGTGACATACAGCACTGCCACATTCCACAACATGGCCGCCGGCCAGCCAATCAGCGTCAGCAAACCCCAGAAAATACCCAGCACGATAAGACTGGGCAGCAGGACAGCCATGGCCCAGGCCAACCATCCATGATGGGGCTTGCCAGCATCAAAGTTGCGGCGAACAGTCACAGTCCAGGCACGGTAGCCTGCCTGCACCAGATTGGAGCGGGCCAATGGACGGGCCTGCTCCAGCAGCAATGCGATCAGGATGGCAAAAAAGCTCATGGTTTCATCATAGCGGTGCTGTTTGTCCGCTTGTTACAAGTTCCTCGTCAAGCCGACAAAAAACGATAGAGATTGCGCAACATGCCGGCCGTAGCTCCCCAGATATAGCGCTGCTGCTCACCATCTTGATATGGCATGGCAAACCACTCACGATCAATGCCTTGCCATTGCATTACACGACGCTCATGGTGGGCGGGGTTGAGCAAGTAAGACAGAGGCACTTCAAACAGATCGGCGACCTCTCCCGGATTGGGAAAATAACTGGGCTGAGGACGAACCAGTGCCACGACGGGGGTGACGTGAAACGCAGTTCCCGTTACATAAATCGGAAGACGCCCCAGCACCTCGACGTTCTGAGGTGCCAGCCCCACCTCCTCGTGCGCTTCACGCAAGGCCGTGGCCTCAGCCGAGACATCCAGAGGATCTCGTTTGCCGCCCGGAAATGCCACTTGGCCAGAGTGGCTAGACAACTTGGCAGAGCGCACGGTCAGCAGCACTGTCGGCTGCTCTCGCAAAACGATAGGCACCAGCACAGCAGCATCCAGAGGCGGCCGAGCTGTCATGCGCTTCTCTTGCATGACCTCCGGCAGCCAGCTTGGCGGGCGAGCAAAACGCGTGCGTAAAGCCTGCGGCGTCTGCTCAGTCAAAGGCACAGCAGGAAGATCGCCATCAACACTCAGAAGACGCGCACTGCGCGGATCCACAATGCCCACTGAAGGGCTCGAAGAATGATCAGATGCAGACATGTATGTGCTGAGCTCAACCCAACCCAAGAATCACAAAGCTACGGATGGCATAAAAAAAGCCGCTACAGCGAACTGTAGCGGCTTTCACGGAATCACTTCCGACGCGTGGTTTACTCGGCGACAGCTGCTGCTGCAGTCTTGTTAACACGCTGGGGCAGCTTTTCCTTGATACGAGCAGACTTGCCGCTGCGCTCACGCAGGTAGTACAGCTTGGCACGGCGCACATCACCGCGACGCTTGACTTCGATCTTGGCGATCAGGGGAGAGTAGGTCTGGAACGTACGCTCCACGCCTTCGCCGCTGGAGATCTTGCGCACTGTGAAGCCGCTGTTCAGGCCACGATTACGCTTGGCAATCACCACGCCTTCGTAAGCCTGCACGCGCTTGCGCGAGCCTTCAACCACGTTCACGCTCACGATGACGGTGTCACCAGGGGCGAATTCGGGGATGGTCTTGTTCAGGCGAGCGATTTCTTCTTGCTCGAGGGTCTGGATCAAATTCATGATGTAAGTCCACCTTGATCTTGTCCGCGCCAGAATTGGCAAGCACCGGGATTGGTGCTATTGCTGCATTACGAGAACAGCGCAAAAGCTGTTTCGCATTTCCTTGCAGCGGCCGGATAGAGGATCAAAGAACCTGCGATTATAGCCTGGTCCCTGTTTTTGCCAAAAAACCCTCATCCTTGGCATTGAGCAAGCCCTGCTGACGCGCCTGATCCAGCAACTCAGGGCGATGCTGCTGCGTGATACGCAAACGCTGATCCCTGCGCCAGCGATCAATGTTCGCGTGATGGCCAGAGAGCAGTTCAGAAGGCACTTCCTGTCCATTCCAAACTTCGGGGCGTGTGTAATGCGGACAGTCCAGCAAGCCATCCAGTGCAGGATTAAAGCTGTCTTGCTGAAAACTGCCTTCATCATTGAGCACACCGGGCTGCAATCTCGCCAAAGAATCGAGCAATACCATCGCTGCCAATTCCCCACCGGACAGCACAAAATCCCCGAGGCTCAACTGATGCGTGACATGCGTATCAATAAAGCGCTGGTCAATGCCCTCATAGCGGCCACAAAGCAAAATTGCACCGCTGCTTTCTGCCCACTCGGCCACCACGGCATGCTTGAGCGTGGTGCCAATGGGGGAGAACAGAATTAAGGGAGCCGGCTCGACCTGCTCCTTCTCATCCGCCTCGATACGCGCCGCTCGGATTGCTTCCAGACAATGCTGCAGCGGTTCGGCCATCATCACCATTCCAGGGCCACCGCCAAATGGGCGGTCATCGACACGACGATAATTCCCTTCCGCCCAGTCCCGAGGATTCCACAAATGCACATCCACCTGACCCGAACTGTAGGCACGACGCGTCACCCCCACCTCTAGGAATGGCGCAAACAGCTCCGGGAATAGTGTAATGATGTCAAAACGCATGATCTATAAGCGTTTGAAGCTACTAAATATGCAGCAACACACGCACTCACTTCAATAGTCTGGTTGCCAGTCGACAACAATTTTCTTGCCAGGCAGGTCCACGGAGTCCACGTAAGCATCGACAAAAGGAATCAGGCGCTCCTGCTCCTTGCCCTCTTGTTCATAGCCCAGCACCAGCACAGTCTGCGGCCCGGTGGACATCAAATCCTTGACTGCACCCAGCTCTACGCCTTCCCGATTGAGCACGTTCAAACCCATCAGGTCCACCCAGTAAAACTCGCCATCTTCAGTCTTGGGAAAGTGCTCACGAGCCACGAAGATGCGCGCCCCCTTCAAAGCTTCGGCAGCATTGCGATCCGCCACCTCAGGTGAAGTGGCCACGATCGTATCGGCGTGAAAGCGTGCTTGCTTGACAGGCAGCTCAACCGTTCCACTGAATTGTTTGGCGCCTTTTTCTGCCGGCTGTAAAAACCAACTCTTGGCTGCAAACAGTGCCTCCGGAGCACTGCTAAAGGCATAAACCTTGAACCAGCCCTTTATTCCCCACGCATCCGCAATGCGGCCAACTTCAACCGCATCAGCAGGCAAGCTCGTAGTTTGAAGAGGAGGCATGTAGCTCATGGAATTCAACGATAAAAATACAGAAATTCAATAAAAAACGGGTTCCGTTAGGCAAGCCAACGGAACCCGTTTTGGAAAGGTGCCTAGACAGCGACCACCTAATGAATTAGGCAGCAACCTTCTTGGAGGCTTCCTTGATCAGGCGTTCAGCCGTTTCAGAAGCTTGAGCACCAACGCTCTTCCAGTAGTTCACACGGTCCAGTGCCAGACGCAGGCCTTCTTCGGCACCACGGGCGTTAGGGTTGTAGAAACCCAGACGCTCGATGAACGAGCCATCGCGACGCACGCGCTTGTCAGCTGCAACGATGTTGTAGAAGGGACGAGCCTTAGAGCCGCCGCGGGAGAGACGAATAACAACCATGATTTTTCCTTCGGGTGGTTACAGCCAGTGCCATCAAAAATTTGACCAGCTGCGCAGGTTTTCTTACAGCGTTTGAGACACGCGACATGACCACCCGGCCAGCGACACGCCGTAAAACGTGCCATTGTATCGAATTCTGTTAAATCTGCCTACCGCACAAGCAATACACAGCCCATGAGCAGACAACTCTTGCGAAAAGCCCGCAGTTATCCCGAGGCACAAGATATTTAGGCTGGGAATAATCAGATTGTTTTATTCAAGCCTTGGAGTTCTGTCTCATGAGCCCTGTCACATCCACAGCTGTAGCCCTGCCGCGCACCAAAAATAAAACGCTTGCTACCTGGCTGACCTTGATTGGCGGGCCTCTCGGACTCCACCGCTTCTACCTGCATGGCTTTGGTGACTGGATAGGCTGGCTGCTTCCAGTTCCCACCGCCTTAGGTCTCTACGGCATGGAGCGTGTACAACAATTAGGACAAGATGACCGACTGAGCTGGATTTTGATCCCTCTGCTCGGCTTTTGCATCGCTGGTTGTGCATTGAGAGCCATCCTCTACGGCCTGACTGACTCCGACACCTGGAACCGCCGCTTCAATCCAAGTCACAGCACAGAGGCAGCAGCCGGCCACAGTCAATGGAGCACCATTGTCGCTATTGCGTTGTCATTGATGCTTGGAGCCACAGTGCTCATGGCCAGCCTAGCCTACAGCTTTCAGCACTACTTTGAGTATCAGGTGGAAGAAGCGCGAAAAATATCGCAGTAAGGCTTCGAGCACTCCATCAAACTTGTTTCAATAAGATTTCTTTTGTAAGCAAAAGACTAATTTTTAAACAATACGGCTTGAATTGCGTCCCACCCACAACATAGATCCCACAATGGCCCACTGAAAAGCATCTCTTACAACGAGCGCACTACAGATGTACTTGGACACTTGTGCTCCGTTGCTGTAACTGCCTGACGAGGTTTTATGTCTACACCTACCGACAAGTCTGCCAAACCTGAAATGCACGGTCACAGTGCTTTTCCTGCAGCCACTAGCCTTGTAGGCGTCTATGGCGAGCAGCTTTTTCGCATCCTTGAGCAAGCCAGCAGTGGCTATATCCTGCTGGATTCGCAAAATCGCGCTCAACGATGGAACGACGGATACTTGCAGCTCTTTCCATGGCTTGCACCTGCGCTCAAGGTCGGAGCGCCGCTGATCACCACTTTGCAGGCTGCCGCGGCAAGCGCTCCTGCAGCGTCCGCTCAGACTCTCAGCCATATTGCAGAAAACCACCACTAGCTGATTGCCCGAAACCAAGCGTCCACTAAGCTTCTCTTGCCGAGTGGACGCAAAGTTAGCCTCTCCGCACACGCACTCTCTGCCAGCTACACAGTGCTCGCTTGCAAAGAGCTGCTGGATGCAGAGGACTCAGGAGAAGGCCTCGCTTTCTTCGACACCTTGACCAACTTGCCCAACCGAAGACTGCTGCTCGACCGCTTGTCTCAAGCCATGATCCAGTCCGAGCGAACAGGCTGGCGTGGTGCTCTGCTGACCATTGACATGGAGACAACGGGATCTCAAAGCAAAGATTTCCTCAGCGATAGTCAAGCCCATCTGGCACAGCTCATTTCACAGCGCCTGCTCAGTTGCGTTCGCGCCTGCGACACGGTTGCGCGATTGGATGAACAGCATTTTGTGATCATGGTTTCAGACTTGTCACCTGACATTGAACTCGCAAGCCTTCTGGTCGAGCGCCTCGGTGATCGCCTTCAAGAGTGCCTTAACGCTCATTACCAAGTCGGCGATAGAAACGTGACGCTTGAAGCCAACATCGGTGCCACCTTCTTCGGCCCACATTCGCGCTCAGCAACCGAATTGCTGCAGCAGGCAGAGATGGCCATGTATCGGCTGCGAGATGAAGAGCATCGAGGACTGCACTTCTTCAACCCCAAACAGCAAATCCAGACACCTGATCGCAATCGCATGGAGCTGGACCTGAGAGAAGCTCTGAGACTGGGCCAGTTCGAGCTGCACTATCAGCCTCAGTACTCTACGCGAGGGGATATCAGTAGCCTTGAGGCTTTGCTGCGCTGGCGCCACCCTAGCCGCGGGCTGGTGCCACCCAGTATTTTTCTCTCTATTGCAGAAGAGACTGACATCATCGTCCCGCTAGGTCGCTGGACCATTCAGGCCGCCTGTGAACAACTAGCCAAGTGGGAAGCAGACCCTCAACTCTGCAATCACCCCATTTGCGTCAATATCAGCACCAAGCAGCTGCAGCAGCCTGATTTTGCCGAGCAGGTAGAAGGCATCCTCACTCATACAGGCATCAATCCCGCTTTTCTCTGGCTGGAGATGTCCACCCGCAGCTTGAGCCCAATGAGTGTTGCAGCATCTCGCTCGCTGACGCATCTCAGCGCCTTGGGCGCACGCCTTTCGATCGATGATTTTGGCGGCTCTTGCAGCACACCAGAAATACTGCGCCAGCTGCCTCTGCAGCAAATCAAATTGGCCCACTCTTTAGTACAGCGCCTTGGGCCCAATAACTCCAGTGAAGCAGCCATACAGGCAGCCATTACCCTGGCAGCCCAGCAACAGATAGCGGTAGTGGGAGCTGGCGTGGAAACACTGGAGCAGCGTGCCTTGCTTGCACAGTATGGCTGCGAGCACTTCATGGGCTATCTGTTCAATGCCCCTGTTCCCGCCAACCAGCTCAAATCGCTACTGCAAAAACCTGCACTTTTTGCACCGCAGAAGTGCGTCGCTTAAGACGTTTTTCCTGCATAAAAAAGGCTTCGCATTGCGAAGCCTTTTTGTCATCTAGCCCTTTACCAGTAAAGGCTATCCGCTATCAATACAGTTGCAGGCTGATCCAATAGGCAATCGAAGCAACGAAGGCACTTGCAGGAATCGTCAGAATCCAGGCCCAGACGATATTGCCGGCAACCCCCCAGCGCACCGCGCTAGCTCGCTGCGTAGAACCTACGCCCACAATCGCCCCAGTGATTGTGTGTGTCGTGGACACAGGGATCCCCAGGAAAGTCGCCAGGAACAGAGTCATGGCACCACCCGTTTCGGCACAGAAGCCACCCACGGGCTTGAGCTTGGTGATCTTCTGACCCATGGTCTTCACAATGCGCCAGCCGCCAAACATGGTGCCGAGGCCAATTGCCAAATAGCAGCTGACAATGGTCCACAGAGGTGGTTCGGCATCACCGGCATTCGTATAGCCTGTTGCAATCAGCAGCAGCCAGATAATACCGATGGTCTTTTGTGCATCGTTACCGCCGTGGCCCAGGCTATAAGCGCCAGCGGACACCAGTTGCAGACGGCGAAACCACTTATCCACCCGGTTAGGGCTGGTGCGACGGAAAATCCAGGCCACAACAACCATCATCAGCGAGCCCAGTACAAAGCCCAGCACTGGCGACACAAAGATGAAGGCCACAGTCTTCCAGATACCGCCTGCAATCAATGCACCAGCACCAGCCTTGGCAATCACCGCACCCACAATACCGCCTATCAAGGCGTGCGAGGAACTACTGGGAATGCCATAGATCCAGGTGATTACGTTCCAGACGATGGCCCCGACCAAGGCGCCGAACACCACGTGTGTATCAACAATCCCTGGCTGCACGATGCCCTTGCCGACCGTCGCAGCCACACTGAGGTGGAAAACAAAGACCGCAATGACATTAAAGAACGCAGCAAACGCCACGGCCTGAGTTGGCTTGAGAACTCCCGTGGACACCACGGTGGCAATCGAATTGGCAGCATCGTGAAAGCCGTTCATGAAGTCGAACAGCAAAGCAAGAGCCACCAGCAAAATCACAACCCAAAGGGCTGCCTGTACCGGTTCCATGATCGGACTCCAGCGAGAATTAGGAATTCTCGAGGACGATGCCCTCGATCAGGTTCGCAACGTCTTCACAGCGATCCGTGATGGTTTCCAGCAGCTCATAGATGGCCTTGAGCTTGATCACTTCACGCACATCGGGCTCTTCACGGAAAAGCTTGCTCATGGCAGCGCGCATCACACGGTCAGCATCGCTTTCCAGTCGATCAATTTCGTCGCAGGTTTTGCTGGCAGCTTCCACGATGGAAGGATCGGACAGGCGGTCCAGCAGCTTCACCGCATCACGCACGCGCTCGCAGCAGCGTACGCACAAATCGGTCAGGCGCGTAATTTCCTCTGTCATATGACGCACGTCATACAGCGCCATGGTTTCTGCCGAATCCTGAATCAGATCCGCCACATCATCCATGGTGTTGATCAGCGAGTGAATATGCTCGCGATCCAAAGGCGTGATGAACGTCTGATGCAGCAGCTTGCTGACGTCATGCGTCACACGGTCTGCAGCGCGCTCAGCGTTGTCGACATCGGCGTTGTATTTTTCGCGCAGATGGGGATCGTTATAGTTTGCGACGAGTTGCGAGAAGGCATGAGCTGCTTCAACGATGCGGTCTGCATGTTGGTTGAACATCTCGAAAAAATTACCTTCGCGCGGCAATAGCTTGCCAAACAGCATGAATGCTCCTTACCGGGGAAAAGAAACCAGGCGACTCACTGCAAAAGAGCATGGTTCCCGGCTTAAACGGGGCGAAGTTTACTCTTGAGTCATTGTGCGTTTCTGCGCGTCTTCAAGACACCCCTTCTGCCACCACGAAAAATAAAAAACAACCCTCCCGCTATGCTAGAGAGCACTAAGGACTCTTCTCCTACGCTCCAAGATAAAAGCAGGGGCTGAATATTTATTCGCCTACGCCAAGGCTGTATCAGGCCCTCAAAAGTCCACGCGAATAGGTTCCAAAAACTTCTTTTAGGGAACCTCTGCATAAATCCCCAACGCATGTGCTTGCACATGCGTGCCGGGTGCGGCAGCATCCCGGCCTATGCAGCAATTTGATCTTGGCCTGAACCTTTCCACCAAAAAAACACGCAAACGCGAATTCCTGGAGCAGATGCAGCAAGTCGTTCCATGGCAAGAGTTGGTGGACTTGATTGCGCCATATGCACCTGAAGGTCACAAAGGGCGGCCTCCATTTCCTGTGGAGATGCTGCTGCGCATTCACTTTATGCAGCAGTGGTTCAACCTCAGTGATCCAGCTATGGAAGAAGCGCTGCATGACATGCCCTTGTTTCGGGAATTCGTTGGCCTGTCATGGGGCAGTGCCACGCCTGATGAGAGCACTATCCTGCGGTTTCGTCATCTATTGGAAAGACACAAACTGGCCGAGCAAATTCTGAAGACGGTCACGGACTTGCTGGAGCGTAAAAAGCTGCTGCTTCGCACGGGAACCATTGTGGATGCGACGCTGATTGCAGCTCCCAGTTCAACCAAAAACAGCACCAAATCTCGTGATCCTGAAATGCACCAGACCAAGAAGGGCAATCAGTGGTACTTCGGCATGAAGGCCCATATTGGCGTGGATGCTGATTCTGGTCTGGTGCACACAGTGCGAGGCACTTCGGCCAACGTCAGTGATGTCGTTGAAGCCAACAGCCTGCTGCATGGAAAAGAGGTTGATGGCTATGGCGATGCAGGCTACCAAGGTGCAGATAAACGCCCCGACATGCCGACGCCAGAACCTGAGCGCAAATTCCAATGGCATATCGCCATGAAGCGCAGCCAGCGCAAGGCTCTAGACCTTCAGCACCCGGTATCGGCCATGCAAGAGCAGCTTGAGCAGGTGAAGTCCAAAATCCGGGCCAAGGTCGAACACCCATTCAGAGTCATCAAGCGTCAGTTTGGCCACGTCAAAGTTCGCTACCGAGGCTTGAGAAAGAACACGCAGCAATTGCATACCCTGTTTGCCTTGGCGAACTTGTGGATGGCCCGTGGCCGTTTGCTAGTGAACAGCCAACCCAAGCCTGGTGTGGGTGCGTAAAAAGCAAGATGCCCGCGAAACGCGGGCATCTTGAGTGTCACAGGCAAGCAAACATCACACTCGTTCAAGCACTATCACGCTTGAAATCGAGTTTTGCAGAGGTTCCTTAGTTATATGCAAATAAAAGAAACTCGATAAAAGGAAATAAAAAGAATCAAAAAGAACAAATTAAAACATTAAAATTTGCCTCGAAAACGTCATTTTTTTGTCACTTTTGTGAAATCCAAGGGAATTAATGCTCTTCTCCAGAGAGGCTCAGGCAACAAACACCTGTCTGACTCGGTACAAAAACTGCTCTCAGCCCTGCATCACTCTCCCAGATATGCAGCACGCACACGAGAATCATCCAGCAATTCCTGCCCCTGCCCAGTCATCGTAATAAGGCCGGACTCCATGACGTAGCCACGATCAGCCAATGCCAAGGCTCTACTGGCATTCTGCTCTACCAGCACCATGGTCACGCCCAGCGCATAGACATCGCTGACCACCTCGAAAATCTTGTCCACCATGATGGGTGACAAGCCCATGGAAGGCTCATCCAGCAGCAACACCTTGGGCTGACTCATCAGGGCGCGAGCCATGGCCAGCATTTGCTGCTCGCCGCCGGACATGGTGCCCGCCAACTGGTCCTTGCGCTCTTTGAGGCGGGGAAAGATGCCGAACATGCGCTCGATATCGGCCTGAATCCCTGCCTTGTCATTGCGCGTGTAAGCGCCCATCAGCAGGTTTTCGGTAATGGTCATGCGCGCAAACACACCGCGCCCCTCGGGCACCATGACCAGGCCTTCGGCCACCAGGTCCCATGCGCCTTTGTTTTTGATGCTTTTGCCTAGATAGAGGATGTCGCCATCCGCCATGGGCAAGCCTCGGGTGACGGCCTTCATGGTCGTGGTCTTGCCCGCGCCATTGGAGCCAATCAGCGATACCAGCTCTCCCTCGCGCACCTCGAAGTCAACGCCTTTGACGGCCTGAATACCGCCATAGGCCACTTTCAAGCCTTTGACCTGCAGTAGCACCTGGCCCGCAGCCTTGCTGGCGGCCTGTGGTCGTTCTTGCACTTGCTCTGACATCTTCAGTGGCCTCCCGTACCCAGATAGGCTTCAATCACTTTTTCGTTCTTCTGCACTTCAGCGGGCGTGCCTTCAGCAATCGGCTTGCCATAGTCCAGCACCGTCACGCGATCACACAGGCCCATCACCAGTTTGACATCATGCTCAATCAGCAAGATGGTGCGATGGTCGTTGCGAATGCGGTCAATCAACTCACGCAGCTGCACTTTTTCGGTGGCATTCATACCGGCAGCAGGCTCGTCCAGCGCAATCAGCTGGGGATCTGTTGCCAGGGCCCGTGCAATCTCCAGGCGACGCTGGTCCCCATAAGACAGGGTGCGCGCCCGGAAATCCGCATATTTGCTAATGCCCACATAGTCCAGCAACTCATGCGCCCGCTGACGAATGGCGGCTTCTTCGGCTTTAAAGGCCTTGGTGCGCAGCACCGCGCCGATCAGGCCGGAATGCGTGCGCACATGGCGGCCCACCATCACGTTCTCCAGCGCAGTCATTTCAGCGAACAGGCGAATGTTCTGGAAAGTGCGTGCAATGCCTGCACGGGCCACCTTGTGCACTGCCGTAGGCTCATAGGGCTTGCCAGCCAGCTCAAATTTGCCTGTGTCAGGTGTGTAGAGCCCTGTGATGACGTTGAAAAAAGTGGTTTTCCCCGCGCCATTCGGCCCAATCAGGCCATAGACCTGACCACGCTCTATCTTCATGTTCACGCCCGACAAGGCTTGCAGCCCGCCAAAGCGCTTGGAGATGTCCGAGACGTGGAGGACTGTGGAAGTCATGCTATCTGCCATATCAGTTCACATCCCTTGTTCACGCTGCACGGTTCAGGCTTTTGCCATGCTCTGGCGTTGGCCACAGGCCGCGCGGGCGCATCAGCATGATGACGATCATGGCCAGAGCAATCAGCAGCTGACGCAGGATGGAAGCATCCAGCCGCCCGCCCGTCATCTCCTGCAACGGCCCCGCCACATAGCGCAGCACTTCGGGCAAAGCCGAAAGCAGCACCGCACCCAGAATCACACCGGGGATATGCCCCAGACCACCCAGCACTACCATGGCAACAATCATGATGGACTCCATGAGGCTGAACGACTCTGGCGAAACAAAGCCCTGGAACGCACCAAACATGGCACCGGCAACGCCACCGAACGAAGCACCCATGCCAAAAGCCAGCAGCTTCATATTTCGCACATTGATGCCCATGGCCTTGGCTGCGATTTCATCTTCACGAATCGCCATCCAGGCACGACCAATGCGCGAATCCTGCAGGCGGTAGCAGATCAGCACCGTCAGCAGCACCAGCACCAGAAACAGGTAGTAGTACAGCGTGACCGAGGAAATGTCGTAGCCAAAGATTTCCGTGCGCTTGGCCAAGTCCAACCCAAAAATCTTGACCGAATCCACCTGACCAATGCCTTTGGGGCCGTTGGTGATGTTGACGGGCTGGTCCAGGTTGTTCATGAAGATGCGGATGATCTCGCCAAAGCCCAGCGTCACGATGGCCAGATAGTCCCCCCTCAGCCGTAGCACCGGAAACCCTAGTAGCACCCCCGTACAGGCTGCTATCAGCATGCCCAGCGGAATCACCAGCCAGATGGAGGTATGCAGCCCGTTGGGGAACACGGCAGCAAAGCCCTCGAAGGTTTCCGCCAGATGCGGAGAAGCCATCAGCGCAAACATATAGGCGCCTACGGCATAGAAAGCCACATAGCCCAGATCCAGCAGACCTGCGTAGCCCACCACGATATTCAGGCCCAGCGCCAGCATCACATAAAGCAGGGCCAGATCCGCAATACGCACCCAGGCATTGCCAAAGTACTGCAGGATCAGTGGCAGCACCAGCAGGCCAATGCCGCCCAGAATCCAGTGGAGTGTCTTGTTGTTTTTCATGGGCACTCCTTATGCGCGATCCGCCACACGCTCACCCAGCAGGCCCGAGGGGCGCAGCGTCAGGATGATGATGAGCACGATGAAGGCAAAGATGTCGGTGTACTGACTGCCCAGAACACCGCCCGTCAGGTCGCCGATATAACCCGAGCCGATGGACTCGATCAGCCCCAGCAGCAGACCACCGACCACGGCCCCCGCCAGATTGCCGATACCACCGAACACGGCCGCCGTGAAAGCCTTCAGGCCCGGCAAAAAGCCCATGGTGTGGTGGGCCGTGCCGTAGTTGGAGGCATACATGATGCCGGCGATAGCCGCCAGCACCGCGCCAATGATGAAGGTGGCTGAAATCACCATATCGGGCTTCACGCCCATCAGCGCCGCAACCCGTGGGTTTTCAGCCGTGGCCCGCATGGCACGGCCCAGTTTTGTGTAGTTGACCAGATACATCAGCAGGGCCAGCGCCACTGCAGTCACCGCCAGCACCAGAATCTGCGTCGGTGTAATGACGGCTGTGCCAATTTCATAAGGCGTGGAAGACAGCAGCGTGGGATAAGCCTTGTAATTGGGCTTCCAGATAATCATCGCCAGGGTCTGCAGCAAGATCGAGACACCGATGGCTGTGATCAACGGCGCCAGCCGCGGGCTGTTGCGCAGCGGCCGGTAAGCGACCTTTTCGATTACTAAATTCAGTGAAGCAGCCACCACACAGGCAATGATGGTGGCAATCAGCAGCATCAGCCAGCCCGGCAGATTGGGCATGGCCTCTTGCATCAGGCCTATGCAACTCCAGCTGGTCAATGCCCCCACCATCAGCACTTCGCCATGCGCAAAGTTGATCAACTGAATGATGCCGTACACCATGGTGTAGCCCAAGGCTATCAAGGCGTACATGCTGCCCAGAACCAGACCATTGATGATCTGCTGCAGCAAGATATCCATAAGCACGACCCCTTCTTTCGATTCAAGACGGAGACACTGCAAGCCTCTCATCCCGAACGACGGAGCCAGCGATGCCATGGTTCCTCTGATGCCGTCTGCCACTTTGTGGGTGGCTTGCCGCAAAAAAGTGAATCGATTCTAGAAAGCAGTCTTCAGCATTTAGGGCCGGGGTTTCCCGTGCGCCTGGGCAAATCAGGATGTGCAAGCATTCCGTTGGCCAACGCACCTCCCATAAATACAGGCACTTAGCCACACCTCACTGATCAAACTAGCGAAAGCCGCTGAAAAATCCACCAAGAACGGGGCTTTCAACTAGTAACCGGCATACAACACCCGGGCAACTCGCGCTTTACAAGCGCCCTTACTCTCTATCTTTGCCGCGAGCTTCTTCATTGAGCGCTTTGAGCTCTGCCAACTTCTGCCCGATCTTGATTTCCAGGCCGCGCGGCACGGGTTGATAAAAGCCTGGCTCTTCCATGCCCTCAGGCAGATAGCTTTCACCGGCGGCAAAACCGCCCTCTTCGCTGTGCGCGTAGCGGTAGTCCTTACCGTAATCCAGCTGCTTCATCAGCTTGGTCGGCGCGTTGCGCAGATGCAGGGGCACAGGCCGGGTCGTATCGCCCTTCACAAAGGCCTTGGCCTTGTTGTAGGCCATGTAACCGGCATTGCTCTTGGGCGCCACGGCCAGATAGATCACAGCCTGGGCCAGCGCCAGCTCACCCTCGGGGCTGCCCAGGCGCTCATAAGTGGCAGCCGCGTCGTTGCACATCTGCATGGCACGCGGGTCGGCCAGTCCGATGTCCTCCCAGGCCATGCGCACAATGCGCCGCGCCAGATAGCGTGGGTCTGCCCCGCCGTCCAGCATGCGGCAAAACCAGTACAGCGCCGCATCGGGGTCCGAACCACGCACCGATTTGTGCAAGGCACTGATGGTGTCGTAGAACTGCTCTCCGCCCTTGTCGTAGCGGCGCATACGCTCGCCCAGCACCTTGAGCAGCCAGGCATCGGTGATCGCTCCCACCTTGGCCTGCTCGGCCGTGATGGCCAGGGTCTCCAGCGTGTTCAGCAACCTTCTGGCATCGCCATCGGCATAGGCGATCAGCCGCTCCAGCGCTTCATCTTCGATAGCTGGAACCGCTTGTATGGCCTGCGCTTTGGCCACTATTTGCTTTAAATCTTCGGTGCTCAGGCTTTGCAGCACATAGACGGCTGCGCGCGACAGCAGCGCCGAATTGACCTCGAACGATGGGTTCTCCGTCGTCGCACCAATAAAGGTGAACAGCCCGCTTTCCACATGAGGCAGAAATGCGTCCTGCTGGCTTTTGTTGAAGCGGTGCACCTCGTCCACAAACACGATGGTGCGCTGCTGCATCAGGCCATCACGCGCCGCCTGGGCCTGCTCCACCGCCTCACGAATATCTTTGACACCGCCCAACACGGCGCTGATGGAGATGAACTGCGCATCAAATGCATCGGCCATGAGCCGTGCAATCGTGGTCTTGCCAACACCGGGCGGGCCCCAGAGGATGCAGCTATGCGGACGACCTGACTCAAACGCCAGGCGCAGCGGCATACCCTCACCCAACACATGCTGCTGACCGATGACTTCGGCCAGCGTGTGCGGACGCAGGCGTTCGGCCAGCGGTTGATGGGGAGAAGCGGAAGATTGGGTGTTGTTGTGCTTGACCATGACCCCTCAAGTATCCAACGCCTGAGCCCTTATGGTGTGCTCAGTGCATCCAGCATGCAGAACTCGGCGCTGTCTGCGCCGCATCTACAGGCTCGCTTTAAACCCTGCATGGCTATCAGAATTTCTCATAAGAGAGAATAGCGTTTCGACGGATTCAATCTCTCCATTGGCGAGGCCACCCCTCTCCTTCATGGAAATACTGCTTTTTCAGCCTGCCACAAACCAGGCCAAGCAGCGCGTTCAGATGCATTGCCTGCCGCCTCATCGGCTTCGTGCATTGCTTGTGACTGATTCGGCCACCACCATCAGCCAGAAATCAATCGAAAGCATCCGCAACTTTCCTTGGTTCCCAACCGCTTCTGAGGCGTGCAATGAATGCACGCCAGAGCTAACGCGTATGAAAAAACTCAAGACCTGGGACATTTTTGCCCTCGGCTTCATGACTTTTGCCTTGTTCCTCGGAGCAGGCAATATTATTTTCCCGCCCATGGTCGGCATGGCAGCAGGCGAGAACCTGCTGGGGGCGTCTACTGGATTTTTGCTGACCGGCGTCGGCCTGCCCCTGCTGGGTGTCGTAGCTCTTGCTCGTGTGGGCGGCGGTCTGGACACCTTGACCAACCCCATGGGCCGCATAGCCGGCATCGTGCTAGCCGTGGCGGTGTATCTGACCATTGGCCCCCTGTTCGCAACACCGCGTACCGCCACCGTGTCCTTCGAAATGGGGCTGGCTCCCTTCGTCGGCAACACACCCGGCATGCTTCTGGCCTTTACCATCACCTATTTTGTCCTGGTCGCCTTGCTGTCTCTGTTTCCCGGCAAGCTCATGGACAACGTGGGCAAGATCATCACACCCGTTCTGATTCTTGCGCTAGTAGTGCTGGGTGGCTCGGCAGTCCTGGCGCCTGTTGATGGCTACAGCACCGGCACCGAGGCCTATGCCACACAGGCTGCTGCATTTTCAGAAGGCTTCTTGCAGGGCTACCAGACCATGGATGCCTTGGCATCGCTGGTCTTCGGCTTGGTCATCGTCAACGCGATCAAGGCGGCCGGCATTACCGACAGCAGGCTGCACACCCGCTACTGCATCTACGCAGGCATCATTGCTGCGACCTGCCTGGGTCTGGTCTATGTCTCGCTGATGTATCTGGGTGCCACCAATAGCGATCTGGCCGCCAATGCCACCACCGGCGTGCAGATTCTTACCGCCTTCGTCCAGCAAACCTTCGGCCCTGCAGGCATGTGGCTGTTGTCCATCGTCATCATGCTGGCCTGCCTGACCACAGGCGTGGGCCTGATTACGGCCTGCAGTGCCTTTTTCAGCAATCTGACCGGCATCCCCTACCGAACCATGGTCATTGGCTTGTCCGTTTTCAGCACTGCCGTAGCCAACCAGGGCCTGGCTCAGCTGATTGCCGTGGCCGTACCTGTGCTGGTGGGCCTGTACCCTCTGGCCATTGCACTGATTGCCCTGAGTCTCCTGCATCGCTGGAATGCGCCTTCGCGCGTCTATGTCCCCGTCATGCTGACAGCACTGGTTTTCGGCCTGTTCGACGCAGCCAAGGCCGCCAAGCTCGATACTCTGACTCCTGCGTGGCTCGACAGCCTGCCCGGCGCAGCCCTGGGTATGGGTTGGGTCACACCTGTAGTCTGCGTGCTGGTGATTGTTGGCGTGCTGGATCTTTTCAACAGCAGCGAGCCTGCAGCAACAAGCAGGACGCACTCCTGAAAGAAGTCACGAGAACTACAAAAAGCGTAGCAGCCTACGCTTTCTGTGCAAGGGATCGGCTCTCTTTTCCATAAAAAAGGCCTGCAGATTGAGTCTGCAGGCCTTTTTTACAGGGGCATAGCCAGATACCTTTTAAGGCTCGGCATTCACTGCTTGAGCACATCAGCCCCCTTGGGCACCATGAACTGGAACGTCGAGGCAGGCAAAGAGGCTTGTGCCTGCAATGACTGGAATTTCATCAAGGAGTGCTGACCAAAGCTGTCTTCGATGCTGAGCGCAGCCAATTGGCCTTCGGGCGTAAAGCCTACGCGCACACTCTTGAGCTGCCCGCCTTTTTGCTTAGGCGACGCCATGACCCACTCCAGCCCCTCGGAGTCAGGCTCAGCACTCAAATCAAAATCGGCCTTCAAGGCTTTCAGGTCTGTGGCGGATGTCAGGATCGCGGCAGGCGTACTGCCCAAAGCCTGAGCCTGCGCACGCTCGGTCACCTGGTTCAGGTCTGCGTCATACAGCCACAGCGTCTTGCCATCGGCAACGATGAGCTGCTCAAAAGGCTTGGTGTAGTTGAACTTGAATTTGCCCGGGCGCTGGAACTCGAAACTGCCGCTGGAAACCTTGCTGCGCGCTTCCTGTCCCGCCTTCGGGGGGGAAGTCACCGTCTGCGTGAACTCAGCCTTGCCGGCACGCGTGTTCTTCATGAAGGATTCAAGGCTTTTCAGGCCATCAGCCCAAGCAGCACTTACGCCACCAGCTATCAAAATTGCAGTAATTAATTTCTTCATAGAAGCTCTCCGAAAATTACCCCTGTGCCAGAGACACCGAGCAAGAGCCGCCTCGCGGCGAAGGTGTCATCCCCCTCGGGGGAAGGCGCAAAGCGCCTCAGGGGGCTTCTCGATTAGGAACCAGCACGTCACGCTGCCCACTGGAAGTGAGCGAGCTGACCAGACCGGCCCTCTCCATCTGCTCCAGCAGATTGGCCGAGCGGTTGTAACCAATGCGCAGTTTGCGCTGAACGTAGGAAATGCTGGCCTTGCGGTCTTTCAGCACGATCTCGACCGCATGGTCGTACAGCTCATCCTTTTCGCCGCCCCCGCCTTCGCCACCTTCCTCGCCTTCACCGTCGACCGTGCCACCTTCCAGCACGCCTTCGATGTAGTCAGGGTCACCTTGCTCCTTGAGGTAGCTGACGACGCGGTGCACTTCATCGTCTGAGACAAAGGCTCCGTGCACGCGAACAGGCAGGCCGGTGCCGCTGGCCATGTAAAGCATGTCGCCCATGCCCAGCAAGCTCTCGGCGCCCATCTGGTCCAGTACGGTACGGCTGTCGATTTTGCTGGAGACCTGAAACGCAATACGGGTCGGGATATTGGCCTTGATCAGGCCGGTGATCACGTCCACGCTGGGGCGCTGGGTGGCCAAAATCAGGTGAATGCCCGCCGCACGCGCCTTCTGCGCCAGACGGGCAATCAGCTCTTCAATCTTCTTGCCCACCACCATCATCAGGTCGGCCAGCTCGTCGATCACGATGACGATATGCGGCAGACGCTGCAGCGGCTCGGGCTCTTCGGGCGTCAGGCTGAAGGGATTCGGAATCGACTCCTCACGCGCCTTGGCTTCGTCGATCTTGGTGTTGTAGCCCGCCAGATTGCGCACACCCATCTTGCTCATCAACTTGTAGCGGCGTTCCATCTCGGCCACGCACCAGTTCAGGCCATTGGCGGCCTGCTTCATGTCGGTGACCACAGGGCACAACAAGTGCGGAATGCCTTCGTAGACCGACATCTCCAGCATCTTGGGGTCGATCATCAGCAGGCGAACATCACGCGCCTCTGCCTTGTAGAGCAAAGACAGGATCATGGCGTTGATACCCACGGACTTGCCCGAGCCGGTGGTACCGGCCACCAGCACGTGGGGCATCTTGGCCAGATCGGCCACCACCGGGTTGCCCACGATGTCCTTGCCCAGACCCATGGTCAGCATGCTCTTGGCATCGTGATAGACCTGCGAGCCCAGCACTTCGGACAGGCGAATGGACTGGCGCTTGGCGTTGGGCAATTCCAGCGCCATGAAGTTCTTACCGGGAATGGTTTCGATCACACGAATCGACACCAGCGACAGCGAACGCGCCAAGTCCTTGGCCAGATTCACAATCTGCGAGCCCTTGACACCCGTGGCAGGCTCGATCTCGTAACGCGTGATGACCGGGCCCGGCATGGCAGCGACCACGCGCACTTCCACGCCAAAGTCCTTGAGGCGCTTTTCGATCAGACGGCTGGTCATCTCCAGCGTTTCGGCAGAGACAGACTCCTGACGCTGCTGTGCCTCATCCAGCAGGTCGACCTGGGGCAGCTTGCTGTCGGGGTGATCCACAAACAGCGGCTTCTGGCGCTCCTTGACCACGCGGGCGCTGGGCTGGGCGTGTTCCTGCAAGGCGGGTTCAATGATTTGCACGGGCTGATGCACAGGGGCGGTGATCGCTCCATCGGTGCGATCGAACACTACTTCCTCACGCTCACGCGCTGCTTTTTTGCCGGCGGATACGTCCTTGGCGATTTCACGACGCTCGCGGCCAAACTGAACCATGCCATCCAGACGCGCGCCCAGCCCCTCGGCCAGCTTGCCCCAAGAAAATCCGAACACCATGGCAGCGCCCAGCACGAACAGGCAGATACCCATCAGGCCAGAACCCGCAAAACCCAGCCATTTGAGGGCATTGAAGCCCATCATGTAACCAAACACGCCACCAGCAGGGCCTGGCAGCAAGTTCTCGAAACGGTACAAGCGCGTCCACTCCAGGGTGCAGCTGGCCACCATCAAGATGGCCAGCCCGCCCCAGAACAGAAAACGGCGACGCCACAGCGGCATCAGCGCCAGGGGGCTGCCGTCTTTGTTGACCCCGCCACGCATCCAGCGCACCAGCGAGGTCATCCAGGTCTGCACGGCCGCCAGTACCAGCCACCAGACGGACATGCCAAAACCAAAGTAGCAGGCGTCAGCCAGCCAGGCGCCCACACGCCCCATCCAGTTATGGACGAACGGCATTTGCCCGGCCCCGGAGGTGGACCAGGCTGCATCTTGTGGCGAGTAGGTAAACATGGCCATGAGCCAGAACACCAGACCCAGCAGGCCAATCAGCAGCAAAACCTCCTGGCTGAAACGAATCACCCCGTAGCGCGGAGTGGCAGCGCGAGATTTGGCTTTACTGGAAGAAGACGCCTTTGAAGCGTTCAATGTGTATGTCATACGCAGGCGCAAGCTTACCTTAGCCCCTTATCCAAGCGGGACGTTCGGCCAAGCTAACGGACAGCGTAATGCAAGTACATGCAACAAAACCAGCAGATAGAGGCGTCGTCCGCTTCATCACTATCATTTTTAACAATTCCGGTGATTAAAACTGCTGCACGCGCCGGGCTTGATCCAGAGCGATACTCCCATATCTTTCCTCTATCTTCATGACTGCACGCCGGTTGTCGGCCTGCCTTTTTTCAGAGATCCGCTTCATGTCCTCTACCAAACACGCACAAGTTCTCATCCTTGGCTCCGGCCCTGCTGGCTACACCGCCGCCGTCTATGCGGCCCGCGCCAACCTCAAGCCTTTGCTGATCACCGGCATGGCCCAGGGCGGCCAGCTGATGACAACAACGGAAGTGGACAACTGGCCCGCCGACGTCATGGGCGTGCAAGGCCCCGAGCTGATGCAGCGTTTTCAGGAACATGCCGAGCGCTTCAAGACCGAGATGGTGTTTGACCACATCAACAAGGTTGATCTGTCCAAGCGCCCCTTCACCCTGACCGGCGACAGCGGCACCTACACCTGTGACAGTCTGATCATCGCCACCGGCGCATCGGCCAAGTACCTGGGCCTGCCTTCGGAAGAAGCCTTCATGGGCCGCGGCGTATCGGCCTGCGCCACCTGCGACGGTTTCTTCTACCGCGACCAGCCCGTGTGCGTGATCGGCGGCGGCAACACCGCCGTGGAAGAGGCTCTGTACCTGTCCAACATCGCCAGCAAAGTCACCGTGGTGCACCGCCGCGACAAGTTCACGGCCGAGCCCATCCTGGTGGACAAGATGATGGAGAAGGTCAAGGAGGGCAAGATCGAGCTCAAGACCCACTTCACGCTGGATGAAGTGCTGGGCGACCAAAGCGGCGTGACCGGCATCCGCATCAAGAGCACGCAGGACGGCAAGACCGAGGACGTCAAGCTGCAAGGCGCCTTCATCGCCATCGGCCACCACCCCAACACCGACATCTTCCAGGGCCAGCTGGAACTGGAAAACGGCTACATCGTGACCCAGGGCGGCCTCAAGGGCTTTGCCACCCAAACCAGCGTGCCCGGCGTGTTTGCCGCTGGTGACTGCCAGGACCACGTGTACCGTCAGGCCATCACCAGCGCAGGCACAGGCTGCATGGCAGCGCTGGATGCCCAGCGCTTCCTCGATCAAGAAGCCTGAAACAGGTCTGATCTATAAAAAAGGAGCTGCTAGCGCTTGCCTGCATTGAACTTCAGATAGTTTTCAAGCTGAAGTTAAGAGGCAGCATGCGCCATGCGCTCCTTTTTATGTATCGCTATGCCCGCTGCAGCCGCGCCCTCTGCTGCAAAGCAGAAACACTCGGCTCACAGCAAAAGCCCTCAAGACAGGCCAGCTTTGACCATACCCAAGGGCTTTTTGGCGAAAACGCTATAATCGCAGACTTTGCTGAATTCTAGATAGTACAGACTAGGTGCTTCGCAGCACCTTGTGCCATCAGGACTTCCGCAATCGGGCTACCGCCACCCATTACAAACTGGCGAGGTGAGGTTGTCGGCACATCCTGCTGCGCAAGCAGGAGCTCAGAGCCGGCGGCCGATTCAACTATCGGAGTGTCCAAATGGCACGCGTATGTGAAGTTACGGGCAAGAAGCCCATGGTGGGCAACAATGTTTCCCACGCCAACAACAAGACCAAGCGTCGTTTCCTGCCTAACCTGCAATACCGTCGTTTCTGGGTGGAAACCGAGAACCGTTGGGTGCGCCTGCGCGTTTCCAGCGCTGCTCTGCGCCTGATCGACAAGAACGGCATCGACTCCGTGCTCGCAGACATGCGTGCTCGTGGCCAAGCTTAATTTCCTGAAGGAGAAACACCATGGCTGCTAAAGGCGGACGCGAAAAGATCAAGCTGGCTTCCACTGCCGGTACAGGTCACTTCTACACAACGACCAAGAACAAGAAGACGATGCCTGAGAAGATGTCGATCATCAAGTTCGACCCCAAGGCTCGCAAGCACGTCGAGTACAAGGAAACCAAGCTGAAGTAATTCAGCCTGTTTCTTGAAAAACCGCCTCATGCCAATGAAGGCGGTTTTTTTATGCCTGTTCCCGCATCAACAGACATAAAAAAACCGCCCCACCCTTGCAATGCTCTTGCAAGGGCGGGGCGGCTGATTCAGTGAATGAGCCGCCCGTAGACCAGCAATCTCAAGTCTGGGAGGCGCGCAGCTTGATGGAGAAATCCTTGAGCACGGCAATGCCGCTGGCCTCAGCCCTCTGGCACCAGGCTTGCAGCTGACCCGTCAGCTGCTCGCGGTTCAGCGAGGTGTTCAGCCACAGCTGACGCAGTTCCTCGCGCATGGTCAGCATCTGGTCGATCACCGGGTGCGCGGCGCGGGCCTGCGCCAGTTGACCCTGAGCACGCTCAGGCACCTTGTCTGAGTCACGATGCAGCCAGCGCTGCACGCCCTTGAGCAGGGAAACATCGGCCTTGTGGGCCTGCTTTTGCTTGAGCAGATCCAGCTCTTGCTGCACCGCTGCGCGCACACCACGGGCATAGCGGGCCATGACTTCGTAGCGGTTGGCAATGATGGCTTCCAGCGTCAGCTCATCGGCCACAGGCTTGACGACACCGCTGCGCAGGCGTGGCGGCGTCTTCTTGACCTTGGCCCAGCCCAGCTTTTGCATCACGCTGATATAGACCCAGCCAATATCGAACTCATATGGCTTTACCGAGAACTTAGCCGACGTTGGGTAGGTATGGTGATTGTTATGCAGCTCTTCACCACCGATGATGATGCCCCAGGGCACCAGATTGGTCGAAGCATCTGTGGCCTCATAGTTGCGATAGCCCCAGAAGTGGCCCACGCCATTGACCACGCCTGCTGCCCAGAACGGAATCCAGACCATCTGCACGGCCCAGATCGTCAGGCCAATGGCGCCGAACAGCGCCACGTTGATGATGAGCATCAGCGAAGGGCCCAGCGCCGAGTGGCAGTACACATTGCGCTCCATCCAGTCATTGGGCGTGCCATGACCGTATTTCTTGAGCGTTTCTTCGTTCTTGGCTTCAGCGCGATACAACTCGGCACCCTCGCGCATCACCTTGGCCAGACCGCGCGTCTGCGGGCTGTGTGGATCTTCCTCGGTCTCGCACTTGGCGTGGTGCTTGCGGTGAATGGCCACCCATTCCTTGGTCACCATGCCGGTGCCCAACCACAGCCAGAAGCGGAAGAAATGCGATGGCACCGGCCCCAGGTCCAGCGCGCGGTGGGCCTGGCAGCGGTGCAAAAAGATGGTGACACCGGCAATGGTGAAATGTGTGGTGATCAGCGTGTACAGCAGCAATTGCCACCACGACAGATCCCACAAGCCATTGGCCAGCCAGTTCACAGTGGCGTTCCAGATCAAACCGATATCCAGCGACATATTTAACAAAGCCTCAGGCAAAACCGCGCTTAAACAATAAAGCACGGCCGTGCCATTTTAGGTAATTCACCGACAGGCCAGTTGCCGATTTCCCGACAGGGATACCGTATTTGTACCGAAGTTACGCCTTCTTCACCCAAACAGCGGCGAAAAACCCATCTGTTTCATGTTGATGCGGCCACAGACGCAGATAGCGCTTGCCATCTTCACCACCGGCGCAGAGCTTGTCGCCACCTTCGATCTTGAGCTGCTCCAGCACCTCACCAGCGCTCAGTTGCACAAACTCGGGGTGCGCTGCGCTGAAGGCCTCGGCAATTGCTTCGTTTTCCTGAGGCAGGATGGAGCAAGTGGCGTAAATCAGACGACCACCGGCCTTGACCAGACGAGCGCTGCTTTCCAGGATGGAGGCCTGCTTGACGGTCAGCTCTTCCACGGCCTTGGCACTCTGGCGCCACTTGAGGTCGGGGTTGCGGCGCAAGGTGCCTAGGCCCGAGCAAGGGGCATCGACCAGCACGCGGTCGATCTTGCCCGCCAGACGCTTGATGCGCTCATCACGCTCATGGGCAATGGCAGCGGGATGCACGTTGGACAGGCCCGAGCGCGCCAGACGCGGCTTGAGCGCATCGAGGCGGTGGCCTGACACGTCAAACGCATACAGGCGGCCGGTATTGCGCATGGACGCGCCAATGGCCAGCGTCTTGCCGCCAGCGCCAGCGCAGAAGTCCACCACCATCTCGCCGCGCTTGGCGTCCAGCATCAGGGCCAGCAGTTGCGAGCCTTCGTCCTGCACTTCGATGGCGCCGCGGTTGAAAGCATCCACCTTGGCCAGCGCAGGCTTGCCATCCACACGCAGGCCGATTGGGGAAAATGGCGTGATTTCAGCCTTGATACCGGCTTTTTCCAGCTCTTTGCGCACATCAGAGCGCTTATCGTTGAGCGTGTTAACGCGCAGATCAAGCGGCGCAGCCTGCTCCATGCTGGCGGCCAGCGCCCAGAAATCGTCGCCCAATTGCACCTTGAGCGGCTCGACCAGCCACTCGGGCAGATTGTGGCGGTGCGCTTCCATCAGCTCTTCGGGCTTGACGCCATCGCAGGCAGCCAGCCATTTGAGTTCCTGGGGCGTCAGCGCGGCCTTGATAAAGGTTTCGCTGTCCTGACCATCCTTGTTCTTGACCTTGCCTTCTTTCTTGCCCTGCTCGCGCAGCACGGCGGCAAAGCCCAGAATGGCCAGGCGGCGCTCGCGTGCGCCGCTGCCCGAATGCGCCAGCGCTTCAAACAGCAGCTTTTTGCGCAGCACGGTGTAAGTGGTTTCAGCCAGAGTGGCGCGCTCGCGCGGGCCCAGATAGCGGTTTTCGCGGAAAAAGCGGGACACCACGGCATCGGCCGGGTGTTCAAATGTCATGGCGCGCTTGACGAGTTCAGAGCAAGCGTCGAGGAGGGCTTTGGGATGCATAGGGCGCAATTGTCCCACTGCCTGCATATCCATATGACGCCCTCTGGCAGCGGAATACACAGCCGGATGCGCAGCCCGCAGGGTTCACATCAAAACCATAGCTGCTTGCGCTTTATTGGCCTTGATTTTTCAATCAATCTATCCTGAATATCAATCAAGACAAGCGGTAGCAGCTATGGTTTTAGCCATAAGCACGCAGATAAACCGGCTTGAAACCCTGACGCTCGATGTCTTCGCGCATGGCGGCTTGCTCCACCCGCATCACATAAAGTGCGCCGGGCACCTCCAGCCGGTCGTGAATCTGCTCGCCCAACGTGATGCCTTCGGCCTCGCCCTGGCCTCCCATCTCGGCCAACAGCAAATAGATAGGGCGGCTGCGAATCGTGTTGAGCTGCTTGCGCACCAGCCAGGCCCGCGAAACCGGGCGGAAGTTGCGCAGCTCGGCTTCGATCTCTGAAATCTCGAATGCCGTCAGCCCGTGCTGCATCAGGCCGTTGAGCAGCGGCGTCTGCATCAGCTCTTCGGAAAACTGATCTTCCAGATCGCTGGTCTGCTTGACGCGCTCGCGCCACAGCTTGAGCGCTCTGGCCTCTTCACCGTCCACGCCAATTTGCTGGCGCGCTTCCAGCAGCTCCACCGCCTGATTGGCGGCCCACCAGCGGTATTCCATATGCGCGGTGAACAAACGCTCCAGCAACTGCAGCCGCACATCGCCCATGTCCAGCGGCAGCACGTCGATGATTCCGGCCAGCGCCTTGGCGTTGTCGGGCTCGCGGCTCAGCACCTCCTGGTACAGCGCTCTGACTTCGGCATTCGAGTCCAGCCGCAGCATGAGCTGGGCGCGCTGCAGCAGGTCTGCGGTGGACTGGTATCCCTCACCGCTCATCTGCGCCAGCAGCGCTTCGCTGCGCGCCAGGCGGGCGTGGTGCTTTTTCCAGGCCGTGGCGTTTTCCGCGCACCATTGCTTGTCAAAGGTCTTGGCCCATTCCTTGAGCTTGCGCGGGTTGAGCAAGTCCAGCGCCGTGCCTTCAGACCATTGCTGCGGCAGCTGCGGGCGCTGACCGGTCAGCGCATCCACGCGATCTTTGAGCACGGGGTGGGTATCTTCCAGACCCGAGTTCAGGCTCAGGCTGGCCTTGAGCGCCTGACGTGCAAACGCCGGTTTGACGGGCTGGGCAAGCCAGTACTTCATGGCGTTGAAAGGCCCGACAGGCGTGGCCTGCTTGCGGGCCGATCGCCAGTGCAGCGCCCAGAACTTTTGCGCAAACCATTGCTGGCGCACATCAATCTCAACCAGCGAATCGGCCATGACGGATTGGCCCAGCAAGCTGGCTGCAGCCTTGTCGGCCTCGTACTCATCCTGGCGCGCCATGGCAAAGGTCTTGGCCAGAAAGCGCGGGAAGTACCAGTTCAGAAATTTCTGCGTGACAAACGAGGCCACGCCCGAGTCGCCCTGCATGCCCTCGTACAGCCGCGTCCAGCTCAGCCGCGTGCGGTAAATCCAGGCGCCAAACTTGCCGTGGCCGCCGCGCAGATGGCCATATTCGTGGGCCAGCACGGCCAGCAGGCGATTTCGGTCTTGCGCCATCATCAGCGGCAGGCCCAGGTTCAGCTCATTGCGCACACCGCCCAGCAGCCCCCAGCGCGGCACCTGGCGAATGCTGGCGTTGAAATCCTGGTTCAGATACACGGCGTCGATCTTGGGGCCGCTCAGCTTTTGGCGAATGCGCTCCAGCGCCTCAAACAGGGCAGGCGCATCGTCGGGCGTGATCTCAATGCCCTTGGCCTTGTCCATCTTCAGCCACAGCGCACGCAGGCTGTTCCAGAACAGGCCCAGCGAGGCAATGGCCGTCATGATCCAGACAAAGCGCCACTGGCCCGCCAGCAGGTGCGAGCCTGACCACAGCAGCAGGCACAGCGCCAAAACCAGGCAACCCAGCACCCACGCATAACCCAGAGCGGCAAACAGCACCACGCTGCGCCGGTACGCCTGACTGTTTTCGGCGCTGGCCAGCTCGCTGACGCGAACCAGATGCACATAATCTGCCTGTTCCATGGCGCTGCCCTGCCTCCCCAATACTGATTTTTTCAGCATTCTCACACGGCAGCCGCCAAGCCCTTTATTGATTGCACCCGACCATGAGCAACTCCGAACTCCCCCCGCTGATCGAAACCACACCCGGCCTGTACGAGCATTACAAAGGCATGCGCTACGAGGTGATTGGCACCGTACGCCACAGCGAAACGCTGGAGCCCATGACGCTGTACCGCGCCCTGTATGGTGAGCACGGCCTGTGGGTGCGGCCCGCCGCCATGTTCAATGAAACCGTGGTGATTGATGGCGTGGAGCAGCCGCGTTTTCGCCGCCTGCCTGCCGATCAACAAAAATCCGCATAAAACAGGCTTCAGCGCTTATGCATCAAGCGCTGACAGCTATCAAATCCGAATCATCCCTTGATCAGATTGAGCACTGCACGTGGGTAAATGATGTGCTCCTGCACCAGCACGCGGGCAGCCAGCAGCTCGGCCGTATCGCCGGGCAGCACGGGCACGGCGGCCTGATCCAGAATCGGGCCCACATCCAGCTCGGCCGTCACGCGGTGCACGGTGCAGCCCGCGAACTTGCAGCCCGCATCAATGGCGCGCTGGTGGGTGTGCAGTCCCGTGAAGGCGGGCAGCAGCGAGGGGTGGATATTGACCATGCGCCCCTCGTAATGCGAGACAAAGCCCGGCGTGAGAATGCGCATGAAACCGGCCAGCACCACCAGATCGGGCGCATGGCGGTCAATCACCTGAACCAACTGGGCATCAAAGGCCTCTCGGCTGTCGAACTGCTTGTGATCCAGCACCTCGGTGGCAATGCCGTTTTCGCGCGCAAAGGCCAGGCCCTTGGCATCGGCCTTGTTGCTCACCACGGCAGCAACCCTGGCGTTGTACTGCTTTGCCCAGTTCTGCTGCTGGGATGCACGCACAATGGCGGCCATGTTCGAGCCGCCGCCCGAGATCAGGATCACGATGTTTTTCATGGGCGGCGATTGTCGCATTGCCAACCCCAAGCTTCCGGGGTTTGCCCCAGTTTCCATGCGCTGCTCTAAGACTTTTTGAGGAGATTCCCATGCCTTTTGACCCACGCAACACGCCGCTGACCTCAGTGGAAGCCCGCGTTCTGGCCACGCTGATGGAAAAAGCCCGTACCGTGCCCGACAGCTATCCGCTCACCCTCAACAGCCTGGTCACCGGCTGCAACCAGAAGTCCAGCCGCGACCCGGTGATGGAAGTGAGCGAAGGCGAAGCCCAGGAAGCGCTGGACAGCCTGCGCCTGAAAACCCTGAGCGTGCAGATCAGCAGCGCCCGATCCACCCGCTGGGAACACAACTTCCCGCGCGGCATCGGCGTGCCCGACCAGTCCGTCGTGCTGCTGGCCCTCTTGATGCTGCGCGGCCCGCAGACTGCGGGTGAGCTGCGCATCAACTCCGAGCGCTGGCACCGCTTTGCCGACATCTCCTCGGTCGAAGCCTTTCTGGACGAGCTGCGTGAGCGCAGCGAAGAAAAAGGCGGCCCGCTGGTTGTGCAACTACCCCGCGCCCCCGGCGCCCGCGAACAGCGCTGGGCCCACCTGCTGTGCGGCCCCGTGGACATCAGCGCGCTGACTGCGGCCAGCGCCAGCACCGGTGCAGGCAGCAGCAATGCATCCGCCCTGCAGCAGCGCGTGGACGTACTGGAGGCTGAAGTCGCCCAGCTTCGAGCCACCGTGAAAATGCTTTGCGAATCTCTGGGTGTGGAGCCACCTGCTGCAGCAGCAACAGAGTAAAAAAGATAGCTATCAGCGCTTACCAAATAAGCGCTAGCGGTGCATTTCTTTCAAAAATCGAAACTAACTACAGCATAAAACCGGCGCACTCCAAGCCAGAGATACCGAGGAAGGGCCGCCCCGCACCGAAGGTATCGTCCCCCTTCCAGGGGGAAGCGGCGCAGCCGCTCAGGGGGTAACCCTCCACTGTCACTGTTCGGACAGAACAAAAAAGAACGTGCGTGCTACAAATCCAGCCATCTTTAGGAGACAAGCGCATGGATTTGGCATTCACCCCCGAAGAACAAGCATTTCGCGATGAGGTCCGCACCTGGGTTCTGGCCAATTTGCCGGAAGACATTGCGAACAAGGTGCGCAACGATCTGCACCTGACGCGCGACGATATGCAGCGCTGGGCCAAGATTCTTGGCAAAAAAGGCTGGCTCGGCTATGGCTGGCCCAAGGAATTTGGCGGCCCCGGCTGGAGCGCCGTGCAAAAGCATTTGTTCGAGGAAGAGTGCGCGCTGGCGGGCACGCCGCGCATCGTGCCCTTTGGCCCCGTGATGGTGGCCCCGGTCATCATGGCCTATGGCTCACCCGAGCAGCAAAAGCGCTTTCTGCCCGGCATTGCCAGCGGCGAAGTCTGGTGGAGCCAGGGCTATTCCGAACCCGGCTCGGGCTCGGACCTGGCCAGCCTCAAGACCCGCGCCGAGCGCGTGGGTAACAAATACATCGTCAACGGCCAGAAGACCTGGACGACTCTGGGCCAGTACGGCGACTGGATGTTCAACCTGGTGCGCACCAGCACCGAAGGCAAGCCCCAGACCGGTATCAGCTTCTTGCTGCTGGACATGAAGTCGCCCGGCGTAACCGTGCGCCCCATCAAGCTGCTGGACGGCGGCCACGAAGTCAACGAAGTCTTTTTCGACAATGTGGAAGTGCCTGCCGACCAGCTGATTGGCGAGGAAAACAAGGGCTGGACTTACGCCAAGCTGCTGCTGAGCCACGAGCGCACCAATATCGCCGATGTGAACCGCGCCAAGCGTGAGCTGGAGCGCCTCAAGCGCATTGCCAAGGCCGAAGGCGTGTGGGATGACCAAAGATTCCGTGACCAGATCGCCCTGCTGGAAGTGGATGTGATTGCGCTGGAAATGCTGGTGCTACGCGTGCTCTCTGCCATGAAGTCGGGCAAGAACCCGCTGGAGATTGCCGGCCTGCTCAAGATCAAGGGCAGCGAAATTCAGCAGCGCTATGCCGAGCTGATGATGCTGGCCGCCGGCCCCTATTCCCTGCCCTATATCCAGGAAGCGATGGAAGCCGGCTACCAGGGTGACTTCCCAGGCGATGTGCTGGGCAATGCGCCGCTGGCCGCGACCTATTTCAATATGCGCAAGACCACGATTTATGGTGGTTCCAACGAAGTGCAACGAAACATCGTTGCTCAGACAGTTCTGGGCTAAGCCGAGCACTGTCTGGCACAGATTTCACGTTCTGCTCCCCCGTGCCCTCTCCGGGAGGGGGTTCTAGATTGAGCTTCGCTGGGTTGGAGTTTGGCGCTTCGCGCCAATTGCGCCCGGTGGCAGGAGACAAATATGGATTTCGATTTTTCCGACGACCAACAACAACTGCGTGACGCCGTGGCCCGCTGGGTGGAAAAAGGCTACACCTTCGAGCGCCGCCAGAGCATCGTCAAACAAGGCGGCTTTTCACGCGAGGTGTGGAACGAGCTGGCCGAGCTGGGGCTGACAGCCCTCACCGTTCCCGAGCAGTACGGCGGCCTGGGCCAGAGCGCGGTCGATGTGATGGTGGTGATGGAAGAGCTGGGCCGTGGCCTGGTGATGGAGCCGCTAGCGCAGGCTTTTGTGGCCTCTGCCGTGCTGGCCCAGTTTGGCGATGATGCTGCCAAACAGCTGTGGCTGCCCCAGATTGCCACCGGCGAGAAGCTGGTGATGCTCGCATCGCAGGAGCATAAAGCGCGCTACCGCATTGACGTTTGCGCTGCAAAGGCTACAAAAACCGCCGACGGCTATGCGCTGGACGCTACGAAAAACATAGTTCCCGCAGGCGATCAGGCCGATGCCTTTATCGTGCCCGCGCTGCTGGACGGCAAGATGGCCCTCTTCATGGTGGAAAACGGCGTGCAGGGCGTCAGCACCCGCAGCTATGCCACGCAGGATGAAGCCCGCGCAGCAGATCTGATCTGCAAGGCTGCACCTGCCACCTTGATCACCACCAACGGCCTGCCCGCGCTGACGCTGGCGCAGGATGTGGCTAACGCCGCCCTGTGCGCCGAAGGTGTGGGCGCGATGGAGCAGACGCTCAAGCTGACTGCCGAGTACATGAACCAGCGCAAGCAGTTTGGCGTGGCCATTGCCAGCTTCCAGGCCCTGCGCCACCGCGTGGCCGATATGAAGATGCAGCTGGAGCTGGCGCGATCCATGAGCTATTACGGCACGCTCAAGCTGGCAGCCCCGGCTGAGGAGCGCCATGTGGCCATTTCCCGCGCCAAGGTGCAACTGGGCCAGGCCATGCGCTATGTGGGCCAGCAGTCGGTGCAGCTGCATGGCGGCATTGGCGTGACCGATGAATATGTGGGCAGCCACTACTTCAAGCGCCTGACACAGATGGAGATGACGGGCGGCGACACCTTGCACCACCTGGGCATTGTGTCGGCCAACATGCAGGATTCTGCGGGCGTATTTGCCTAAGTTCCTGCAACGTTCAGCCAACTTTCAACAAGTCAACAGCACGCCACGGCGTGCTGTTTTGCTTTACGGGTGCGCTATGCAGGCGGCATCGCTTCCTATGATCGGCGCATAACTGCGCATAAGGAGACACCAATGAGCAATCAAGACACCGAAAAATACCTGCTGGAATCCATCCGCCTGGCCATGGGCAACGTCAAGGGCCGCGAGCGCGCCACCTGGCCTTTTGGCGCAGTGCTGGTCAAGGACGGCAAGGTTCTGGCCCGCGCCGTCAACCAGGTGGAAGACCTGTGCGACCCCTCGGCCCACGCCGAAATGCAGGCGCTGCGCATTGGCGCCAAGGCCCAGGGCAGCACCGATCTATCTGGCGCTGTGATGTACGCCAGCGGCTACCCCTGCACCATGTGCCACACGGCCATGCTGCTGTCGGGTGTGAAGAAAGTCTTTGTGGCCTATTCCAACGAAGACGGCGAGCCCTATGACCTGTCTGCCTCGCGCGGCTACGACGAACTGGCCCGCCCCGCAGACAAGCGCGAGATGCCCGTCATCAACCACCGCGTGCGTGACGCTGGCGAAGACCTGTACGAAGCCTGGCAAAAAGCCGTGGACGAAGACCGAGCCACCGTTTAAGGCATAACCCAGGCGGCACATACGCTAGCAGCTATCAAAAACAAAGCCCTGAGTGAGGAGTTCAGGGCTTTTTTGTTGAGGGCAAAGACGCTCAGGTCAGCAGATAGTCCACCGGCTTGAGCGGCGCCGGAATCTGCGGGTCGCCCAGGGAGTGACTGAGACTGATCTCGATGCCTCTGCAGATGCTGTCCAGCGCCAGGTCGTTGCTCTCCACACCAAATGGCTCCTCCAGCTCGTCTCCCAGTACGTCGAGACCGTAGAAGGTATAGGCAACGATGGCCACAACAAAGGGTGTCATGAAGGCCGTCACATCCACCAGTCCAAAAGGCAGCAAAAAGCAGTAAAGATGGGCCGTTCGGTGCAGCAGCAAGGTGTATGAGAACGGTATGGGTGTGTTGTGAATGCGCTCGCAAGAGGCTGCAGCCGCAGTCAGGCCATTCAGCGTCTTGTCCACCGACACCGCCAGGCACGGATCTATGCGCTTGTCACGCACGCATTGCCCCAGATCCTGACCCATGGCCTGCATCAACATATCGGTACGCTGGTTCAGCGGCAGCAATTGCAGTCGCTGCCACTCGGCCTGCGTCAGCCAATGCTCGGCCGCCACATCGTCATTCAGGCCACGCAACTGAGCACGCAAGGCATGCGAAAAAGCCACGGCACGGTGAATCATGCGCACACGCACATCATTGGCGCGCTGACGCGGGTCTATGGGGTGGTCGAACTCAATCAGGCTCTGGCACTGACGCGACAGCGTTCGGGCATAAATCAGAATTTCGCCCCAGAGCTTTCGCCCTTCCCAATACCGCGCATAGGCAGTGTTATTGCGAAAGCCCAGAAAGATGGCCAGTGGCAAACCGATCAGCGTGAACGGAATCGGTGTGATGGGAATCTTGGTGTGAAAAAGGTTGCCGTGGGCCACCGTGACGATGATGGCCAGCACGATGTTCAGGGCCAGAACACCTTTGATGCGCTGGAGCACCGAGCCTCTGACAATCCACAGCAGCTTTAAGCCCGATGGCCGATCTCTGACGATCATGAAAACGCGAAATAAAAAGTAAAGACGGATTCAAACACAGGTGCACGGAGCTTTCAGGCGCTTCTGACAACTCCCACTAAGACAGTCACTTAGTTATGCCAGCGTGAGTTGCGCGGCACATGCGCAATGAGGAACTCCATCTGATCGGCCAGAATGCGACGGTTGCGCAAGATGAAGTCCTCCCACAGCGTGGGCACATAGGGCGTATAGAGCAGCGGCATGCGGGCCTGCTCCGGTGTTCTCGGCCCCTTGCGGTGATTGCAGGCACGGCAGGCCGTGACCAGGTTCATCCAGGTGTGCTACCCCCCTGTGCAGACGGGAACAATGTGCTCGCGCGTGAGGTCACCCTCATGGAAGTGCCGCCCGCAATAGGCGCAGATACAGCGGTCACGAGCGAACAGCTTGACGTTGGTCAGGCCCGGCTGCAGCTCATGCGGATTGATATTGGAGACACCTTTGGTACCGATGATGGAGTTGATGTGAATGACTGACTGCTTGCCGGTCACCGCATTGTGGCCACCCCGAAAGCAGGCAATTTCCACCCCTGCTTCCCAGCGCACATCTTCTGCTGCGTAATGCAGCGCCGCTTGCTCCAGCGTGACCCAGGACTGCGGCAGCCCCTGGGCTGTCAGCTTCAAGACTTTCACAACACGCCTCCAGTCAGTCAAACACAGACACAGAAAACGGCAGAGCGTCTTGGCGCTCTTTGGCAGACTCTGGCAGCCTCCCCAGCTGCCTGATTTGAAGCAATATACTCTGAAACTATGTCAAATTGACGGCTTGTGCCGCATGCATCGGCGCCAGCTGCTACAAATAACAAAGCAGCCCATGAAGATATTCCGTGGAATCAAGCATCCCGGCCTTGCCCCAGCCTGCGCTGTGACCATTGGCAATTTTGATGGTGTACACCGGGGACATCAGGCCATGCTCGGCCTGCTCAAGGCCGAAGCGGCTCAGCGCGGCATCCCCAGTTGCGCCATGACGTTCGAGCCGCACCCGCGTGACTACTTTGCCCAGAAGCTCGGCAAACCCGAGCTGGCTCCGGCCCGCGTGGGCACGCTGCGTGACAAGCTCAGCCAGCTCGAGATCTGCGGCGTCGATCAGGTCGTGATCCTGCCCTTCAATGACGCGCTGGCCAATCAAAGCCCCGAAGACTTCATTCAGGATGTACTGATCTCCGGCCTCGGGGCACGCTATGTGCTGGTCGGCGACGACTTCCGCTTTGGTCGCAAACGCGCGGGCGACTACGCCATGCTCGACAGCGCCGGCCAGGCGCTGGGCTTTGATGTCGCACGCATGAACAGCTATGAGGTGCACGGCCTGCGCGTCTCCAGCACCGAAGTGCGTGCAGCCCTGGCGGCTGGCGACATGCAGCAGGCGGCCAAGCTGCTGGGCCACCCCTATACGATTTCGGGCCACGTGGTCCATGGCCGCAAGCTGGGCCGCAAACTGGCAGAGACCAAGGCCGGGGCTGATGACGGCTTTCGCACCCTGAACCTGCGCTTTGACCACTGGAAGCCCGCTGCAAGCGGCATCTTTGCCGTACTGGTGCACGGGCTCTCGGACGAGCCCTTGCGCGGCGTGGCCAACCTGGGCGTACGCCCTTCGCTGGACCCCAACGACATCAACGGCGGCCGCGTACTGCTGGAGACCCACTGTTTCGATTGGCCCGCACAGCTGGGTGGAGAAGGTGCCTACGGTAAAATCATCCGCGTGGAACTTCTGCACAAACTGCACGACGAGCTGAAGTATGACAGTCTCGATGCCCTGACGGCGGGCATTGCCAAGGACTGCGATGACGCGCGCGCGTTTTTCGCCTCAGCCCACATACCGTCTCATACTTCATCGCACACCGAGACTCGTCGCCAGACCACGCGCGACCGAATTTGACGCTCGCTGCCCGCACGCCACAGGCGCCGCAGCGCTCTGGCGCATACCTCACTTATCACGCCCAGGCAGAACTGCCCGGGCACAGCATTGCTTTCAAGGTTCCCCATGTCTGATTCGAAGTCCAACAAGCCCGAAGCGTCCGTCTACCGCGCCACGCTGAACATGCCCGACACCCCCTTCCCCATGCGCGGCGACCTGCCCAAGCACGAACCCGCCTGGGCCAAGGAATGGGACGACCAGGGCATCTACAAGAAACTGCGTGACGCCCGCAGCGGCGCGCCCAAGTTCATCCTGCACGACGGTCCTCCCTACGCCAACGGCAAGCTGCACATCGGCCACGCCGTCAACAAGATCCTCAAGGACATGATCGTCAAGAGCCGCCAGCTCGAAGGCTTTGACGCGCTGTACGCCCCCGGCTGGGACTGCCACGGCCTGCCCATCGAAAACGCCATCGAAAAGCTGCATGGCCGCAACCTGCCACGCGACGAGATGCAGGCCAAGAGCCGTGCCTTTGCCACCGAGCAGATCGAGCAGCAGATGGTGGACTTCAAGCGCCTGGGCGTGCTGGGCGACTGGGACCACCCCTACAAGACCATGAACTACGCCAACGAGGCCGCCGAGCTGCGTGCCTTGAAGAAGGTGATGGAGCGTGGCTTCGTCTACCGCGGCCTCAAGCCCGTGTACTGGTGCTTTGACTGCTCGTCTTCGCTGGCCGAGTTCGAAATCGAATACCAGGACAAGCAAAGCCAGACGCTGGACGTGATGTTCCCCGCCGCCGACCCAGCCAAGCTGGCAGCCGCCTTTAACTTGCCCAAGCTGGACAAAGAAGCCTTTGTGGTGATCTGGACCACCACGGCCTGGACCATCCCGGCCAACCAGGCCCTGAACGTCAACCCCGATCTGGAATACAGCCTGGTGGACACCGTGCGCGGCCTGCTGATCGTCGCATCTGCCCTGGTCGAAAAGTGCCTGGAGCGCTGGAAGATCGACGGCAAGGTCGTTGCCACGACCCAGGGCAAGGCCCTGGATCACATGCCCTTCAAGCACCCGCTGGCCCATGTGGACAAGGGCTTTGACCGCATCTCGCCCGTCTACCTGGCCGAATACGCCACGGCCGACGACGGCACCGGTATCGTGCACTCGGCCCCCGCTTACGGCGTGGATGACTTCAACTCCTGCGTCAGCAACGGCATGGAGTACAAGGACATCCTGAACCCCGTGCAGGGCAACGGCGTGTACGCAGCCGATCTGCCCATGTTCGGCGGCCAGCACATCTGGAAGGCCGTGCCCGTCATTCTGGACGCGCTCAAGGTCGCAGGTCGCCTGATGGACACCACCGGCCTGCAGCACAGCTACCCCCACTGCTGGCGCCACAAGACGCCCGTCATCTACCGCGCTGCCGCCCAGTGGTTTGTGCGCATGGATGAAGGCGAAGGTGTGTTCACCGACCCTGCTCAGAAGCCCGAGAAGACCCTGCGCCAGATTGCACTGGACGCCATCGAGCAGACCAGCTTCTACCCCGAAAACGGCAAGGACCGCCTGCGCGCCATGATCGCCGGCCGTCCCGACTGGTGCATCTCGCGCCAGCGCAGCTGGGGCGTGCCCATCCCCTTCTTCCTGCATGTGGACACCGGTGCTCTGCACCCACGCACCATGGAGATCATCGACCAGGCAGCAGCCATGGTCGAGCAAGGCGGTATCGAGGCCTGGAGCCGCGTGACTACCGAGGAAGTCCTGGGCGCTGAAGAGGCCAAGAGCTACACCAAGAGCACCGACATTCTGGAAGTGTGGTTCGACTCCGGCTCCACCTTCTGGCATGTGCTGCGCGGCACCCACCCCGAGCACCACCATGACCAGGGCCCCGAGGCCGACCTGTATCTGGAAGGCCACGACCAGCACCGCGGCTGGTTCCACAGCTCGCTGCTGCTGGCCTCGGCCATCTTTGGCCGCGCGCCCTACCGTGGCCTGCTGACCCACGGCTTCACCGTGGACGGCCAGGGCAAGAAGATGTCCAAGTCCATCGGCAACACCGTGGCGCCTCAGGACGTGTCCAACAAGATGGGTGCGGAAATCATCCGCCTGTGGGTGGCCTCGACCGATTACTCGGGCGACCTGGGCATCGATGACAAGATCCTGGCCCGCGTGGTGGACGCCTATCGCCGCATCCGCAACACGCTGCGCTTCCTGCTGGCGAACACCAGCGACTTCGATCCGGCCAAGGATTCCGTGGCCTACGCCGACATGCTGGAGATCGACCAGTTCGCGCTGGCACGCTCGGCCCAGCTGCAAAAGGACATCCTGGCCCACTACAAGGTGTACGAGTTCCACCCCGTGGTCGCCAAGCTGCAGCTGTTCTGCTCGGAAGACCTGGGCGGCTTCTACCTGGATGTGCTCAAGGATCGCCTCTACACCAGCGCGCCCAAGAGCCTGGCCCGTCGCTCGGCCCAGACCGCGCTCTACCAGATCACCCAGGCGCTGCTGCGCTGGATGTCGCCCTTCCTGTCCTTCACGGCCGAAGAAGCCTGGAAGATCGTAGGCCACAGCGAATCCATCTTCCTGGAGCAGTTCACCGAACTGCCTGAAGGCAGCGAAGCCCTGCTGGCCAAGTGGAACCGCATCTGCGAGATCCGCAACCAGGTCAACAAGGACATCGAAGTGGTGCGCGGCACCGGCGCTGTGGGCTCGTCCCTGCAGGCCGAGGTCACGCTGACGGCCGAGCCCGAAGACCTGGCCCTGCTGCAAAGCCTCAAGGACGATCTGAAGTTCGTCTTCATCACCTCGGCTGCGACTGCCGTGGCGGGCGAAGCACTGACCACCACCGTGAAGGCCAGCGAACACGCCAAGTGCGAGCGCTGCTGGCACTACCGCGAAGACGTGGGCGTGAACCCCGAGCACCCCACGATCTGCGGCCGCTGCGACAGCAACCTGCACGGCGAAGGTGAAGTCCGCACCAAGGCGTAAACCGTCGAAAGGCCTTCAAAAGATGAGCTGCCAGCGCTTGCTGGCAGCCATTTTCAGCATTAAATCGTACTGAAATCCTTTTGAATCCAGCGATAGCCGTTATCAAAAACCGCTACTCAACCCTCTAGCAAAGAGCTGTCATGAGCAACACCCCAACCTCTTCTGCAGGCACAGGCCGAATCTGGCCCTGGCTGCTGTGGGCGCTTGTCATCATCGGCGTGGATCAGATCACCAAGCAGATGATTCTGAGCCACTACCAGTATGGGGACTGGACGCCGATCACCAGCTTCTTCAACATCGTGCGGGCCCACAACACGGGCGCTGCCTTTTCCTTCCTCGCGGATAGCGGCGGCTGGCAGCGCTGGCTGTTCGTCGGCATTGGCGTGATTGCCACCGTGCTCATCGTCTGGCAATTGCGCAAGCACCCGGATGAAAAAATGTTCTGCCTGTCGCTGTCCAGCATTCTGGGCGGAGCCATAGGCAACGTGGTGGACCGCCTGCAGCACGGCTATGTGGTGGACTTTCTGGACTTCTACTGGGGCACAAGCCACTTCCCGGCCTTCAACGTGGCGGACATGGGCATCACCCTGGGGGCCATCTTGTTGATTCTGGACGAGATCTTGCGCGCCAGACGCGCCAAGAAACAAGACCAGTCACCCACCTGAAAAGCGCTGCCTATCGGCACATCCAAGCCCGCTGCATTCAAGAATGCCGCGGGCTTTTTTCATTCGGGCAAGGCATATTCCGGAGTCTTGGCCCAGACCAGTTGATCGCCCTGCCAGTAGCGCAGCTGTATGGGCGTGCTCTGGTAGCAGGCATCGGCAACCCAGTCGGCCATGACCAGGGTTGGCGCCTGCACTGGCAAGGCCATGCGATACATGTCCTGCTCGGCCAGCTTCTGCCGGTTGCCGTATTGCAGCATGTAGCCCGCCGAGCAGTCCTGGGCTAGCTGGCCGGGCCGTGCAGGCAGGTAGTGGGGATGGGCCAGCTCCAGCACCAGCTGGTTGTAAACACTCAGCGCATTGACCCACACCCCATCGACTTGCAGCGGTTTGGGAAAGCGCACATTGCGCAGCGCACTCAGATCCGGCTGGCCGTCGGGGCGCTCCAGCCCTGCTTCAGGCATGTCGCGCTCGATATGACTGCCCGCCGGCAAGGTGATCTCACCCCAGACCACCGGCTGCGCCAACGTGATGTGCATCAGCCGCTCCTGCTCGGCCACCTGCTGCGTCTGGCGATGATCGAGCCAGGCAAATTCCACCAGCCCCACCACGGTTGATATCGGCAGGATGGACAGCAGCACCGCCACCCCCCATTGCCAGATACGCAGCGGCGGCCTGGGCCTGCCACGGCGCTGATGCCACAAGCGCCAGCCCCACCATGAAAGCAGGCCAGCCCCCAGCAAGGCTGCCAGCAGCATCAGGAGCAAACCGGCCAAAGCGGCAGCGGGTACGGCAGGAATCATGGAACACCTGTTTTGATAGCAACAAACGAGAGCTGCGCAAGCATACGCCTGCGAAGGGATGGTTTTTTATCGGTAAAAACGATGTTGCAAACAGTTCGGTTTTGTTCTATTTTTTTCCTTATTCCGCACCTACGAGTGCGTGATGAGCGAGCTGCCCCAGCAGACTACCCCTACTCAGGGGTATATTAGATCGCTCCTTCGCGGGCAGAACATGAAGCATTTATTGAATCTTTTAGCAGCCATTGCCCTCCTGATCTGGGGCTCTCAGATGGTTCGCACTGGCGTTCTGCAGGTCTTTGGCGCCAATCTGCGCAACATTCTTGCGCGCAGCATGAGCAACCGTTTTTCTGCAGCCCTGTCGGGCATGGGCGTCACTGCCCTGGTGCAGTCCAGCACGGCCACTTCGCTGATGACCTCCTCCTTTGTGGGCCAGGGTCTGATCACACTTCCCTCGGCACTGGCCGTGATGCGCGGTGCCGACGTGGGCACGGCCCTGATGGCCGTGCTGTTCTCGGCCGACCTCTCCTGGCTGTCGCCGCTGTTCATCTTTGTCGGCGTGGTGCTCTACATCTCGCGCAAGGACTCCAAGCCTGGCCGTATCGGCCGCGTGCTGATCGGCCTGGGCCTGATGCTGCTGGCCTTGCGCCTGGTGGTGGAGGCCACCGAGCCACTGTTGCAGGCCGAAGCCGTTCGCGCCCTGCTGGCTTCCATCAGCAGCGACTTGTTCATGGAGCTGCTGCTGGGTGCCGTGCTGGCCGTGCTCGCCTACTCCAGCCTGGCCGTCGTGCTGCTGATTGCAGCCATGGCCAGCTCGGGCGCCATTCCACTGGATGTGGCACTGGGCCTGACGCTGGGCGCCAATCTGGGCAGCGGCCTGGTCGCTGCACTGACCACGGCCAAGTCCGCCGTGGAAGAACGCCAGGTCACCATCGGCAATCTGCTGTTCAAGATCATGGGCGTGGCCATCGTCGCCCCCTTTGTCGGCCTCTGGACGCAATACGCCCAACCTTATCTGCCCAATGCCGGCCAGAACGTGGTGATGTTCCACCTGGCCTTCAATATCTTCAACAGCCTGTGCTTTATTGGCCTGACGCAGATGGTGGCCCGCTGGGTGACCGCCATGCTGCCCAAGCCTGAGGAAGAAAGCACTTCCAAGTTGCTGCGCCCGCGCCACCTGGACCCTTCTGCGCTGTCCACGCCTTCCCTGGCTATCACCTGCGCCGTGCGCGAATCACTGCATCAGGCGGATGTGGTGGAGTCCATGCTGATAGGCATGCAAAAGGTGGCAGAGACCGATGATGCCAAGCTGTCCCGCGAAGTGCGCGAGCTCGAAGGCACGGTGGACGATCTGTACTCGGCCATCAAGTACTACATGACCAAGATCTCGCGCGCCGAACTGGACGAGCGTGAAGGTCAGCGCTGGACGGAAATCATCAGCTTCACCATCAATATGGAGCAGATCGGCGACATCATCGAGCGCGTGCTGCTCGACCTGGAAGACAAGAAGATCAAGAAGGGCCGGCAGTTCTCTGAAGCGGGCATGCAGGAAATCAACGAGCTGACCCAACACCTGCTGGACAACCTGCGACTGGCCATGAGCGTCTTCCTCAACGGCAATGTGCGCGAGGCGCAAAAGCTGCTGGAAGAAAAAGCGCGCTTTCGCGATCTGGAGCTGGCCTATGCCGCGACCCACCTGGAGCGCCTGTCACAGCACACGGTCTCCAGCATTGAAACCAGCTCGCTGCACATCGACATGATCAGCGACTTGAAGCGCATCAATTCCCTGCTGTGCTCCGTCGCCTATCCGATTCTGGAGCAGGCCGGTGCCCTGGCCCCCAGCCGTCTCAAAACGACGGCATCCGACACCAAGCGCTAAAGCCGGCACCTTCCTCTTCGCCTACCAGCCCAGATAGGCGGCCAGCACCAGTGCTGCTTCTGGCGTGAAACGGTCTTGCAGCATCCATTGCTGCAACTCCGTGCGGGGTAAGCGCTCGAAGCGCTGCACCTCGCCGTCCTGATTGACGGGCTGCAAGGCATCCGGTACCAGCGCAGAGAACCAGTCGATACGTTCGACCATATAGCCCTGTCCTTCGGCTTCGTCGCTGGGCCTGGAAAAGCACACATACCCGCCATGATGAACGGCCGCCAGCTCTGCCACCCGCAGGCCGGCCTCTTCCCAGGTTTCACGCGCCAGCGCATCTGGCAGGCTGTCAGCAGCGGAGACCATGCCACCCATCAGGGTGTCCCACATGCCGGGATTGTTGGCTTTGTCCGCAGAGCGCTGCTGCACCCAGATTGAGCCATCGGCGCAAGTCCCCACCAGATGCACGGCTCGGGTTGCAATGCCCAGCGGCCTTACAGCAGCGCGCTCCACCGTCGCCAATGGCTGCCCCTCGGCACCCAATACCGCTAGCTGTTCATCGCGCCAGGCACCGGCCAGCCCTTGGTGGCGCATGGCTTGCGCCAGTTGATTGAGCCTGTGCGTCGCACTGCCATGCCCTCGCAAATGCCAGCGGCCTTGGGCCAGCTCCAGGCTGACGCCATAGCTTGCCTGCAACTGCTCCTCCAGTCGCTGAGCAAAGTCCGCCTCTATGCTACCAACCTGCTGCTCATCAATGCATAGCGGGTAGCGCATACGCAGCATTGGCTGATTGGCATTTTCATGCTGTGTTTGCAGCCACTGCCGCTGCTGAGGTGTCAGTTTCTGGTTCACGAATAACCTCCCATACAGCCATTGTGCGCAGCTTCGTGAAGCGGGATGACGCTCCTCACTATTTGCAGTGCCTGGCAACCCTGTCCCACCCAACTTTGGGGCGAGCGCAAAGCCAGGCACCCAGCTTCGGCACGTTACAGTGACACTCCATGACTTCCCCCCTCAAACCCTCCACAGTGGCCATGCTCAGCCTGGCTCCCGCACTGTGGGCCGGCAATGCCATCGTGGGTCGCCTCGCTCACGATTTGATTTCTCCGTTTGCACTCAATTTCTTTCGCTGGTGCATCGCCTTTGTGCTGCTGTTGCCGCTGGCATGGCGGGTGCTGCGCAAGGACAGCCCCATCTGGCCGCTGTGGCGGCAGTACATGCTGCTGGGGCTGCTGGGCATTGGCTGCTACAACGCGCTGCTGTATCTGGCACTCAAGACCTCGACACCATTGAACGTGACGCTGGTGGGTTCGAGCATGCCAGTGTGGATGCTGGCCATTGGCCGTCTGTGCTGGGGCATTCCCATCAGCTGCCGGCAAATGGGCGGGGCCGTGCTGTCCGTGCTGGGGGTGGTGGTGGTGATGTCGCGCGGGGACATGCAGAGCTTGCTGACGCTGCGCTTTGTAGCCGGCGATCTGTTCATGGTGCTGGCCACCATTGCCTGGGCTTTTTACACCTGGCTGCTGTCGCGCAGCACCGGCCCACAAGAGGTGAAGTCGCACTGGGCCAGTTTTTTACTCGCACAGATCACTTTTGGCCTGCTCTGGTCCGGCCTGTTCACCGGTGGTGAGGCCTTGCTGGGGGGCTTTCGCTTTGTAGCGGGCTGGCCATTGCTGGGCACGCTGCTCTTTATCGCCATTGGCCCTGCCATTCTTGCCTACCGTTTCTGGAGCATGGGCGTGCAGCGCGCCACACCCGCCATTGCCGGATTTTTTGGCAACCTGATCCCGCTGTTCACGGCCTTGCTATCCATTCCCGTGCTGGGAGAGACTCCGCATCTGTATCACGTGCTTGCCTTTGCACTCATCGTGGCCGGCATCGTAGTGTCGTCGCGCAAATAAAAAAGCCCCGCAATGCGGGGCTTTTTTAGGAGTGCTCGGTTGCCGATCAGTAAGTGCCGGGGTACAAGCCGCCGTCGGGCAGGATGTTCTGGCCCGTCATGTAGCCCGCCTGGCGGCTGCACAGGAAGGCGCAGATGGCACCGAACTCTTCGGCCGTACCAAAGCGCTTGGCAGGAATTTGATCGGCCTGCGCCTGGCGCACAGCATCCAGATCCTGACCCGTCTTGCTCGCCGTAGCCTGGTGTGTGGCAACCAGACGATCTGTGTCGAACTTACCGGGCAGGATGCTGTTGATGGTCACACCCTTGGCGGCAATGCCCGAGCGTGCCAGACCGGCCACAAAGCCCGTCAGGCCGCTGCGTGCGCCGTTGGACAGACCCAGGATGTCGATGGGCGCCTTCACTGCGCTGGAGGTGATGTTGACGATGCGGCCAAAGCCGCGCTCGGCCATGCCGTCCACCGTGGCCTTGATCAGCTCGATGGGGGTCAGCATATTGGCGTCCACGGCCTTGATCCAGGCTTCGCGATCCCAAGTGCGGAAGTCGCCGGGAGGCGGGCCACCGGCATTGGTCACGACAATGTCGTAGTCCTTGCCGGGGCCGCCAGCGGCTTCAAACACGGCTGTACGACCTTCGGGAGTCGTGATGTCGGCTGCCACACCAATCACCTTGATCTGAGGGGCGATGGCTTGCAGCTTCTGCACGGCAGCCTGCAGCGAATCTGCACTGCGGGCATTGATGACCAGATTCACGCCCTCTTCAGCCAGCGCCTTGGCACAGCCAAAACCCAGTCCCTTGCTGGCACCACAAACCAAAGCCCAGCGCCCGGCAATACCAAAGTCCATTTCTGACTCCTTTCACAGTTTTCTCCAGAATTCAATGTCTGGAAACATCAAAATAGATAGCTACTAGCGCTTCATACATAAGTGCTACAGCCTTTTTCATGAATGCCGCCCAAATAGCTTGTGGTGCAGTCTGCGCAGTGACCACCAGACGCTGAATGCCACGACAGGAATGGCCATCGCTGCCGTCGACTCTGGAGACCAGGGCCAGCCCAGCTTTTGCGCACCCTTGGCCAGATAGCTGATCAGCCCGGTGATGTAGTAGGTGATGGCAGCAACCGAAAGCCCTTCCACCGTGGATTGCAGCTTGAGCTGCATGCCCTGGCGGTCATTCATGGTGCCCAGCAATTGCTGGCTGCTTTGCTGCTGCTCGATCTCGACGCGCGTGCGCAGCAGGCTGCTGACGCGCGACACCCGCTCCGAGAGCGCATTCTGGCGGCGCGTAGCCCATTCGCAGGTGGCCCGTGCCGGAGACAGGCGCCGGTCCATAAACTCGCGAATGGTCTGGATGCCGTCCACCCGGCTTTCCTGCAGCTCCTGAATGCGCCGGTCCACCAGCTCGAAATAGGCCGAGCTGGCCGAAAAACGTGAATGCGTGGCCGCATATTCGCTCTCCACCTGCCCGGCCAGTCGGGTCAGCCGATCCAGCAAGGCGGGCTCTGCATCGCGGTCTGCAGCGCGGATGGCGTTGGCCAGCTCGGCCAATTCACGCTCGGCCGTGGCCAGCACGGCTGCCGCTTTGCGTGCCGCAGGCAAGCCCAGCAAGGCTGCCATGCGATAGGTTTCAATCTCCAGCACACGCTGCACCAGTCGTCCCAGGCGGCGCGGCGAAAGGTTTTCATCGGCCAGCAGCAACATGCGCGAAAAACCATCGGCATGAATGGCAAAGTCCGTATATAGATGTGCGCTATCACCGGCCACGCCAGAGCCGACCAGGGTATCGGTCTGCAGCATGTGCCTGACAAGGTGCTGCACATCCACCTTTTGCTCATTGAGCACCCACAGGTGCATGCTGCTCAGGCATTGCCCCGGCAAGGCCGACAGCCACTCTCGGGGCACCTCGTCGATGGCCGTTTCAGGCTCGCGCACATCAGTGACCGAAGCCTGCTCCATGGGCGTGGCAAACGTCCAGGCCACAAACTCGGTGTGCTGCTCCCAGCGCAGGCGAAATGCCCCCAGATCAATCAGCACATGGGTGGTTCCCTCATCCGGCAAAGGCTGGTGATGATTGCGCAGCAAGGCCGCCACATGCTCACGACTCGCTTCGCGCTGGACTGCATCGGTGAGCATCACGACATGCGTAATGGCCAGCGGAGCCTCTATGACCTCCGCTGGACGAGCGTGAATTTCGTTGTGAAGCAGCACCCGCTGCGGATGCTGAGTAGGCAATAAAGACAAGGCCATGCAATCTTTCTATGAACTGCTGCTATTTTGCCGCCCCAAGCATGGTTTGCCAGCGCAAAAGTGCGCAAACAAAAAAAGCGGCCCTTGCGGGCCGCTTCAAGCTTGGTTCAGCAATCAGGAAACCATCAGTCTTCCACGAAAGCTTCTTCGCGCTTGTTCTTCACTGCAGGCATCAGCACGATCACCAACAGGATCACGGCAGCGATCAGCAGGCCGGCAGAGATGGGGCGGGTCACGAAGACCGTCCAGTCACCACGCGACAGCAGCAGGGCACGGCGCAGGTTTTCTTCCATCATCGGGCCCAGGATGAAGCCCAGCAGCAAGGGTGCAGGCTCGGTGCCCAGCTTGTGGAACACATAGCCGACGAAGCCGAAGAGACCCACCATCCACACGTCCCAGACGTTGTTGTTGGTACCGTACACGCCAATCGCACAGAACAGCACGATGGACGGGAACAGCCAGCGGTAAGGCACGGTCAGCAGCTTGATCCAGACGCCGATCAGCGGCAGGTTCAAGATGATCAGCATCAGGTTACCAATCCACATGGAGGCGATCAGACCCCAGAACAGTTCTGGGTTGCTGGTCATCACCTGAGGGCCGGGCTGGATGTTGTGAATCGTCATGGCACCCACCATCAGCGCCATCACGGCGTTGGGAGGAATACCCAGAGTCAACAGAGGAATGAACGATGTCTGCGAGCCGGCGTTGTTGGCCGATTCAGGAGCGCACACGCCGCGGATATTGCCTTGACCGAAAGGAACTTCACCAGCCTTGAGCTTGGTCTTCTTTTCGATGGTGTAGGCAGCAAAGGCCGACAGCATGGCACCGCCACCGGGCAAGATACCCAGGGCCGAGCCCAGGGCCGTGCCGCGCAGCATGGCAGGAATCATGTGCTTGAAGTCTTCAGCGGTGGGCATCAGACCGGTCACCTTGGCAGCGAACACTTCGCGCTCGTCGTCGGGCTTGGACAGGTTGGCAATGATTTCACCGTAACCGAACACACCCATGGCGATCACGACGAAGTCGATGCCGTCGGTCAGCTCAGGAATATCGAAGCTGTAACGCGCCACACCGGAGTTCACGTCGGTACCGACCATGCCCAGCAGCAGACCCAGCACGATCATGGCGATCGCCTTGAGCAGCGAGCCGGAAGCCAGCACCACGGCACCGATCAGACCCAGGGTCATCAGCGAGAAGTACTCGGCAGGGCCGAACTTGAACGCCACTTCGGTCAGCGGAGGAGCGAAGGCAGCCAGAATCACGGTACCCACGCAGCCAGCGAAGAAGGAGCCGATACCGGCCGCTGCCAGCGCAGGGCCTGCTCGGCCTTTTCGGGCCATCTGATAGCCGTCAATCACCGTCACAACGGACGAGGATTCACCGGGCAAGTTCACCAAAATGGCGGTGGTGGAGCCGCCGTACTGGGCACCGTAGTAAATACCGGCCAGCATGATCAGCGCCGCCACGGGGGGCAGTGCATAGGTTGCGGGCAGCAACATGGCGATGGTCGCCACAGGGCCAATACCTGGCAGCACACCAATCAGCGTACCGAGCAGACAGCCCACAAAGCAGTAGATCAGGTTCTGGAACGTGAAAGCCACGCCAAAACCCGTCGACAAGTTCTGAATCAGATCCATGGACGATGCTCCTGATTAGCCAGCAATGAAGCTAGGCCACACGGGGAACTGCAGATTCAGCGCCCACACGAAAGCGAAATAGCTGCCCACGGCCAGGATGGTGGCCAGAACTGCTGTTTCCTTGAAGTTGAAACTATGGCCGCCCAGGCTGGCGATGAAGACCAATGCATAGATAGCAATGATCAGACCGAACTGGGGAATGCCCAGACCGGGAACGCCGACCAACAAAATGCCGAAGGCAAAGTTGGCTGCCAGGATGAAGAACACCTGCTTCCATGCCCACTTACCGATCTTGTCGCCATCAGAGGGGCCCTTGGACAGACCACCAACACAGATAGCAGTACCCAGAATGGCCATCAGCACACCCAGGATCAACGGAAAGTAACCAGGTCCCATGCGGGCGCCGGTGCCAATGGTGTAGTTGGTTGCGCCGATCGCAAAAGCGAGGCCGACAACCAAGAACATCAGACCGGAGAAAAAGTCTTTTTGGCTCTTGATTTTCACAAAACGTCTCCTTACGGAAATCACGACTTTGCGATTCTCGTTTCATACAAAAGCCAAACTGATGTGGATTCCACCTACAAAGGGCTTACCCTAATGCCGACGTTTGATATGGATGTACAGCAACTAGCACTCAGAAAACTCAGGCTTTCCTTGCTGCCACCCGAGAAAAGTATTTGCTCACACACCTGCGTCAGATTTCGCTCATCAACGGTGTACAAGCCAACACCTCCGTCAAGGTAGTTGCCCCCTCTGCCACACGCAATGCACCGGCAAGGCGCAGAGGTCGCATGCCATCTTGCACAGCCTGACGGCGTAATGCGTCCATGGACGGAGCATCGTGAATCTGCTTCTTGAGGGCTTCACTCACTACCAGCAGCTCATACAAACCCATGCGACCACGGTAGCCTGTCAAACGGCAATCCTCGCAGCCCACGGGCTTGTAGGGCTGGTAGCTGCCGTTCAGTTTCCAGGGCTTGATCGACTCGGCCAACTCCTCGGGCCTACCATCTTCATCACGCTGCTTGCAGCTGGGGCACAACGTGCGCACCAGGCGCTGGGCCAACACGCCCAGCAAGGTGGCATTGATCAGATACGAAGGGATGCCCAGCTCCATCAGGCGGCTGACTGCACTGGGTGCGTCATTGGTGTGCAAGGTGGAGAACACCAAATGCCCGGTCAGCGCGGCCTGCACCGCCATCTCGGCCGTGGCCAGGTCGCGAATCTCCCCCACCATGATGATGTCCGGGTCCTGACGCATCAGAGCACGCAGGCCTTCGGTAAAGGTGAAATCGAGCTGAGGCTGCACCTGCGTCTGGTTGAAGCTGGCCTCGATCATTTCGATGGGATCCTCCACCGTGCTGACGTTCACCTCTTCGGTCGCCACGCGCTTGAGCGTGGAGTACAACGTCGTGGTCTTGCCGGAGCCCGTTGGCCCCGTGACCAGAATGATGCCGTGTGGGCGCTTGACCAGCTCTTCCCAGCGCTGCGCATCATGGGCGCTGAAGCCCAGTGCATCGAGATTCTTGACGGTATTTTCCGGGTCGAAGATACGCATCACCATCTTCTCGCCAAAGGCCGTGGGCAGCGTGGACAAACGCATTTCCACTTCTTCGCCACGCGGGTTGCGCGTCTTGATACGGCCATCCAGCGGCCGGCGCTTTTCGACCACGTCCATGCGGCCCAGCAGCTTGACGCGTGCCACCATGGCATTGAGCACCCCCATGGGCATCTGATAGACCGGGTGCAGCACGCCGTCGATACGAAAGCGGATCACGCCTTGCTCGCGGCGCGGCTCCAGGTGGATATCGCTGGCTCGCTGGTCAAACGCGTACTGCCACAGCCAGTCCACCACCTTGACCACTCCCTGGTCGTTGGCGTCCAGCTGCTTGTTGCTCTTGCCCAGCTCCACCAGTTGCTCAAAGCTGGCACCGCCTGCTGCGCCACCGGCTTTTTCCGCAGCACGTACCGACTTGGCCAGCGCAAAGAACTCTGCCGTATAGCGCTTGATGTCCTGCGGATTGGCCACTACACAGCGCACGCTGCGGCGCGCCTGGCGTTCCACTTCACCGACCCAGTCGATGATGAAGGGTTCGGCCGTGGCGATCACCACTTCCTTGGCTGTCACCTGCACGGGCAAGACCTTGTGCCGCTCGGCATAGCTTGCGCTCATGACCTCGCCCACACGGCCCACATCCACGCGCAGAGGGTCGATACGCAGATAGGCCAGGCCACTGCGCTGTGCCAGATATTGGGTCAGGGTTTCCAGATCCAGCGGCTGCTTGGTCTGCACACTGACCACCCCGACGTTGGCCAGGCGCACCAACGGCAGCTGCGCGCTTTCTGCGGAGGAACAGCGCGCCACCGTACGCTCGGCCTCCTGCGCCGTGATGACGCCATCCTCCTGCAGCCATTGCACCAGCATGCGCCAGTCCAGCGGCCCCTGATGAAGAGCGGGCTTGATGGTCGAAGGCAAGGAGTTAGCAGTCAATGACATGGCAGGCTAGGGCAACAAAATTGCCTTGACTGTACCGCCATCAGCTCTGAGTCTCTGCAACTCCACGCCAGAGCCAGCGACCAAGCACCACGCCGCTGATGCAGCGCAAATGCCTGCACTGCCGCGCTACAGCCCGAGACGTCGCCTATGCCGTCAGTCGGCGGCGCTGTGGCCGATACGCTTGAGCTTGGCCACCTTGCTGCCGGCCTCCGCATCCCGCGCCGGCACAAACACCTTGGCCCAGCGCGTGGTGTTCAAGTCCCAGCGGGCCTGCACCTGGTCGCAAGCCGCTTCCAGCTCCGCGCCCTGCAGCACACGCGGTGTGCGCTGGGCCAGCACCACGGTATTGCCTTCGCGCGTGGGGCGAAAGGCCCAGAGCGCGTCTTCACCAAAGGCCTGCGCCATCTGGTCCAGACTCTTGTCAAAGCTCGACGAGCGGCCAAACAGATTGACGGTCATGATGCCGTCTTCGGCCAATAGGTTGCGGCAATCGACATAGAACTCCGCGCTGTCCAGCACCGGTGCTGCGGCTTCGTGGTCGTACAGATCCACCGCCAGTGCATCCACCGTGCCCTGCCATTCGGGCTTCTTGATCTCCTGCGCCGCATCGGCCAGCACCACCTGCAGCGTACTGCTGTCGGGCGGCAGCTTGAACCAGCTGCGGCACACAGCCAGCACCTGCGGGTTCAGCTCAATCGCCGTGGTCTTGGTGCGCAGCTTCTTGTGGCAGAACTTGGTGATTGCCGCAGCGCCCAGGCCCAGTTGCATGGCATGCATCTTGGGCACTTCGGTGGGATCGACAAACAGCAGCCAGCCCATCATGCGCTGCACATACTCGAGGTCTATATCGAAAGGGTCGCGTATGCGCATGGAGCCCTGCACCCAGGGCGTTCCCAAGTGCAGATAGCGCACATCGCCGTCATCGGAGACGCTGACTTCGGGCAACTCAGGCATAGCCTGCGCATTCTTGTCTTGTGCGGACTTGGCACCGCCACGGGTTTTACGAATCACGTTTCTCACCAATATTCAAAGCAGGCCATGCGCGCTCAATGCCTCGCGCCAGGCCTGCAGTTTTTTTTCGAATGACCAGCTGGCATTGGCCGGACTGGTCGAAGGCAGCTTGATCGCCGTCAGCCCCAAGGCCTCGGTCTGCCGCGCATGTTTGTAGCTCTCGCCGCCGTTGTGCAGCGCCAGCTGCAAGTGTGGGCAGCGCTGGCGCAACTCCGCAAAGTCATTGACCTGAGCAGCGCGAATGGCGCTGTCCAGACTGCCTTCGCGCTCGCAGCTGTCATAGACATCCCACAGCCCCAGGCCCCGCGCCAGCAGCCATTCGCAGCGCCCCGCGTAATCGCCCCGCGGCGGCTGAGCATGCTGGGGCCACAGGGCCTGCAGCAAGCGCCAGAACTGGTTTTGCGGATGGGCGTAGTACTGCTGCAGCTGCAGCGAACGCACACCGGGAAAGCTGCCCAGCACCAGCGCCTGGGTGCGCTCATCAGCCACCGCAGCCAGTCCCTGCCAGCGAACTGGCTCGGGAGCGGAATTGGGCGTGGTGCGATCTTTGGACATGGGGCGATTGTCGCCTAGCTGCCATCGGCCTGCGCTGGACAGCGCTATTCAAAACAATAGCTTCTTGCGCTTATCAGCTATGGGTTAGAGGCCAATTTCTTGCATATTCCGCATGGGCAGACCCAGCACCTGCTGGGCATTGGCCGTGCTGGCCTGGGCCAGCGCCTCGGCACTGATGCCGCGCAACTGTGCCACCTGGGCTGCAATGCGCGGCAACTCGGCCGGACTATTGCGGCCCTGGCTCTGGCCTGCTGCGCGCTGCTTGGCGGTGGTGTAGAGCCAGTGCGGCGGAATATCGGGCGCATCGGTTTCCATCACCAGCGCCGACAGCGGCAGGCTGGCCGCCAGCTCACGCAGTTTGAGCGCGCGGTCATACGTCACTGCGCCACCAAAACCCAGCTTGAAACCCAGGTCGATGAAGGCTTGCGCCTGCTGGGCGCTGCCATTGAAAGCATGGGCAATACCGCCCACCACCTTGTGCTGGCGCAGCGTCTTGAGCAGCCGGTCACTGCTCTTGCGCACATGCAGGATGACGGGCAAATCAAACTCACGCGCCAGTTGTATCTGTTGTTCGTAAAACCAGATCTGGCGTTCGGCATCCAGGCCCGGCACAAAGAAATCCAGACCAATCTCCCCGACGGCCACCAGGTGCGGATCGCTGCGCTGCCGGCCCAGCAACTCTCGCAGCACCGCGATATCAGACTGCTGTGCACCAGGCGTGTACAGCGGATGAATGCCCAACGCATAGCTGTCGCCATGCTGATGCGCAAACTCAATCACGCTCTGCCAGTGGCTGCGCTGCACTGCGGGAATCACCACATGCTGCACACCAACGGCACGTGCAGCGATTCGAGCCGCCTCACGATCCACATCGAACTCGGCTGCATCCAGGTGGCAATGGGTATCTATCCAGATTGGCATCTGCACATCATGCACCGACTTGCGAACTGGCAACTTGCGAGACCCGGCAATGAGCCGGCAAGCGCCTACAACCAAGATCCTCATTCGTCCTACAAAAAACAAATTGAAACAAACAAAACATAAAGCAACTTCGCCCTACATGCCCTCATCGACTTGCCCAAGGAGCAGTTATGACAGGTCTTCTGCAAAGCTCTCTCTGGCAGCGTCTGAGCCAAAGCCACCAGCAAAACGATATGCAAGGCAAACTGGCTGCGCTCGATCAGGTCCAGGCCGTCATCGAATTCGACCTGCAAGGCCATGTACTCACCGCCAATGAGAACTTTCTGCGCGCCATGGGCTATGAGTTGCCTCAGATCGTCGGTCAGCACCATCGCATGTTCGTCGATGAGTCAACCCGAGAGACTCCCGAGTACACGCAGTTCTGGCTGCGCCTGGCCGCAGGCGTGCACGACAGCGGCCGCTACCGCCGCATCAACAGCCTGGGCGAGGATGTGTGGCTTCAGGCCAGTTACAACCCGATTTTTGACAGCCAGGGCAAGCCTCGCAAAGTCATCAAGTACGCCACCGACATCACCGAGCAGCAGCAGCATGAAGACGATGCGCGCGGCCAGCTCGAAGCCATTGCCAAGGTTCAGGCCATCATCGAGTTCGATCTGAACGGCAACATCCTCACGGCCAACGACCTGTTTTTACAGACCATGGGGTACACGCTCCACGATGTCACTGACAAGCACCACAGCATGTTTGTGCAAGCCCATGAGCGCCAAAGTCCTGCATACCAGCACTTTTGGCAAAAGCTGAGCCTGGGCCACCACGACGCCGGCCAATACCTGCGCATAGGAAAAGGCGGTCGTCAGGTGTGGATTGAAGCCAGCTACAACCCCATTCTTGATGCTGAGGGCAGGCCTTTCAAGGTCGTGAAATATGCCACCAACATCACACGCCGCGTGACGGCTGCACAGACTCTGCGAGTCACGGTGGAGGGCCTGACAGAGAGTGCCAACCATGCGCGTCAGGCCAATGATCTGGCCCAAGCTGCCTGCAGCGTGGCGGAAGCCGGAGGACGCACCGTTCAGGAGGTGGTGAATACCATGGAATCCATCAGCGCCAGCTCACGCAAGATCAGCGACATCATCGGCATGATGGACTCCATCGCCTTCCAGACCAATTTGCTGGCGCTCAATGCGGCGGTAGAAGCTGCACGCGCTGGCGACCAAGGCCGAGGCTTTGCCGTAGTGGCCAATGAAGTGCGCCAGCTGGCCCAGCACAGTGCCGAAGCAGCCAAGGAAATCAAGCAGCTGATTCAGGCTTCCGTCTCCCAGGTCACACAGGGCGTGACACAGGTGCGCCAGGCCGGAACCACCATGGCTGAAATCGTCAGCTCATCGCGTCAGGTCACACAGATCATGAGCGAGGTCGTACAAACCTCACTGGCCCAGTCGGCCAGCCTGCGCGAAGTGACAAACGATCTGACGGCCCAGGATGTAGACAGCCACCCAAGCCCCGCTCATCAACACCAATTGACGCAGCAGGCTCGCAGCCAAGCCGAAATCGCTATCAAAAATGCAGCTATCAGCGCTTGCTGACAAATAATCTCAGGCCAATTTAATACAAAAATCCCGACTCCTGCATTGCGCATGAGCCGGGACTGTGGGAGCCAAACCCTTGAGGGCTGGCGCAATGCTCAGGCCAGTTGCCCTTGCACCAGCTTCACCATGCGATCGCAACGCGCCGCCAAAGCCTCGTCATGCGTGACCATCACAAACGCCGTGCCATGACTGCGGGCCAGCTCCAGCATCAGCGCAAACACCGTATCGGCCGTGCCGCGATCCAGGTTGCCTGTGGGCTCGTCGGCGAGCACACAGGCCGGACGTGTAACCAGAGCACGTGCAATCGCCACACGCTGGCGCTCTCCGCCTGACAGTTCAGCCGGGCGGTGCGCCATGCGCTGGCCCAGGCCCACCGCGCTCAACATCTCGGCTGCACGCGCCATGCAATCTTCTTTGGCATCACGGCGGATGCGCAGCGGCATGGCCACATTCTCCTGTGCCGAAAACTCGGCCAGCAGATGGTGGAACTGATAGATGAAGCCCAGGTGCCGATTGCGCAGCACGCCCTGCTTTTGCGGGCTGAGCTGATGCAAAGGCTGGCCCATCAAACTGACGCTGCCCGTCGTGGGAGCGTCAAGCCCGCCCAGCAAGTGCAGCAAAGTGGATTTACCCGAGCCCGAAGCGCCCACAATCGCCAGCGTCTCGCCCGCCCTGACCTGCAGATCCACGCCCTGCAGCACTGTCACATCCAACCGGCCTTCGGCAAAGCGCTTGGTCAGGCCCTGCGCTTGCAGCACGGTCTGCCCCATCACAACATCATTCATAACGCAATGCCTCCGCAGGGTTCACGCGGCTGGCACGCCAGCTGGGGTAAATCGTGGCCACAAAAGAAAGAATCAAGGAAATCACAGCAATCGGCACGATGTCGGTGGATTGCGGCTCGCTGGGCATCTTGCTGATCAGGTAGATGTCCTTGGGCAGGAAATTGGCATGCAAGGCCTGCTCGATGGCGGGCACGATGACATCGATATTGAAGGCAATCGCCAGCCCCAGCGCCAGACCGGCCAACGTTCCAATCACGCCGACCATGGCGCCCTGCACCATGAAGATGCCCATGATGGACGAGGGCGAGGCACCCAGGGTGCGCAGGATGGCGATGTCGGCACGCTTGTCCTGCACGCTCATCACCAGGGTGGACACCAGATTGAAGGCCGCTACGGCCACGATCAGGGTCAGGATGATGAACATCATGCGTTTTTCAAGCTGCACAGCGGCAAACCAGGTCTTGTTCTGCTGCGTCCAGTCACGGATGAAGAGCCTGTCCGTCAGCGTATCGGCCAGCTCATGCGCCACACGAGGAGCTTCATGCAAGTCCTTGAGCTTGAGGCGAATGCCGGTCGGACCTTCCAGGCGGAAGATGCGCTGCGCATCCGCGTAATGCAGCATCACCAAGGCGGAGTCATATTCGTAGTGACCAGAGTCAAAAGTGCCGGCCACCGTCATCTGCTTCATGCGCGGCACAACACCTGCCGGGGTGACCTGACCGCTGGGAGCGATCAGGGTGATCACATCCCCTTCGATAACGCCTAGGCTGCGTGCCAGCTCGATGCCCAGCACCACCTTGAACTCACCAGGCACCAGGCGCTTGAGCACTTCACCGCTGGTGGCGGCAAGATCGGTCACGTCACCCTCGTGCGCAGGATCAATGCCGCGCACCAGAGCGCCCTTCATGTCCTCGCCACGCGCCAGCAAAGCCTGCGCAGCAACGAAGGGCGATGCCCCGACCACATCGGGGTTGGAGCGCGCCTCACGCATGGTGCGCTCCACATCCGGCAAAGGCGCTCCTTGCGGGGCATAAATTTCCACGTGAGAGACAACACTGAGCATGCGATCCCGCACTTCCTTCTGGAAGCCGTTCATCACGCTCAGCACAATGATCAGCGCCGCCACGCCCAGCGCAATGCCAAGCATGGAGACACCCGAAATAAAGGAAATGAAGCCATTGCGGCGTGTAGCGCGCCCTGCGCGGGTATAGCGCCAGCCCACGGCCAGTTCGTAGGGAAATTGCATGTTGCCTGCATTGTGGCATTGCCTGCAATGCCCTGAGACCGAAGCCCGCCTTATCTGATTGGCCAGCACATTCCCCACTAGCGAGGCCGCTTGCTGCGCCCAATGCGCGGCAAATCCGCATACCGCTCCTGCTGCTCCAGCGTCACGGCATGCGCCTGAAGCTTGGCCAGCAGGTGATCAAACTGGGCCAGTTCCTCATCGCTGAGAGCCGCAACAATGTCTGCATGTATCTTGACCATCTCGGGCAAGATCTGGCCGTACATGCGCCGCCCTTCATCGGTCAGATAAATGGCCACACGCCTGCGATCTCCATCCAGGGGCTTGCGCAGCACCCAGCCTTTGTCTTCCAGCCCGCTGAGCGCCCGCGAAGTGCGCGCCCTGTCCAGCTGCGCCTTCTGCGCCAGCTCGGAAGACAGCACGCCCTCCTCCATCGCCAGGGTTGCCATCACACCCCACTCCCTGCGCGTGAGGCCGAAGCGCGCTTCACACATGCGCATGGCCATCCCCCCCGCTGCGCCAAAGAAGCGATTGATGCGAAACAGCAGCATCTGCTGGATAGAAGTGGGCTGTCGGGTATTCACGGAGATGAGTTGATTAGATCAATTGTGGCGGCCACTTCTACAGTGGACATTTCCAAGACAGAGACAAGGGAAGTGCAGGGGATTTTCTCAAATACCGGCTCCTCCCACAGACAAGAGATTGATTCAATGGCCCGCCTGATGCCCCTCCACCGCCTTCTCCCCACCAGCCTCGCCTTGCTGCTGGGCTGCTCCTCACTTGCCGCGCAAGCCCAGGCCGCTGACAGCGCCGCCTGGCCCAGCAAGCCGGTGCGTATCGTCGTTGCCTTTCCACCCGCTGGCGCAGCCGACATTCTGGCGCGCAGCGTGGGTGAGGTGCTGCAGCGTGAAACCAAACAGCCTTTCGTCATAGACAACCGCCCCGGTGCAGGCGGCAACATCGGCACGGACAACGTCGCCAAGTCTGCGGCCGACGGCTACACCATGCTGATTGGCATCGACACCACCTTCACGGTCAATCCTTTTATCTATAAAAGCATGCCGTTCAAGAGCAGCGATCTTCGCCCGGTGATGGTGCTGGCATCGCAAGGCATGGCTGTTGCCGTCAACCCCAAGACCGGCTTGAAAACGCTGGAGCAATTCATAGAGCGCGGCAAGAAAGACGGCTTGACGCTCAGCTCGGCCGGCTACGGTGCTCCCGGCCACCTGGCCTCCACCATCCTGACCCATGCCACTGGCGCCAAGGTCACCCACGTGCCCTACAAAGGCAACGCACCTGCCAGCACGGCGGTTCTGGCCGGAGAAGTCGATGGAGGGGTGCTCAGCGCTTCTGCACTGATAGGCCACATTCAGGCCCACAAGGTCAACGCCCTGGCGGTGACCACCCCCAAGCGCAATCCTCTGCTGCCCAGCGTCCCCACCATGGCTGAGCTGGGGCACAAGAATCTGGAGCAGGAAATTCTGTTTGCCCTCTGGATGCCTGCCGCCACACCCGAGCCTCTGGTCAAAAAGATCGAAGTTGCCGTCAGCAAGGCTTTGCAGGAAAAGCCCTTGCAGGAGCGCATGCGCAGCAACGACCTGGTCGTCGAGGGCCTGACGGGAGAAGCCGCGGCCAAGCGCTTGCAAGACCTCAGCGATAGATACAAAGCCGTCATCCAATCCACCGGCATGAAGATGGAATAAGCCCCTTTACCCAGACCGTCAGTCCATCACAACAACACGCTTTTCATGACTCGCCCGAACATCATCTTTATCGTCGCCGACGATCTTGGCTACGCCGACCTGGGCTGCTACGGCGGCCGCGAAGCCGAATTTGGCCCCGTCTCCCCGGTACTCGACCATCTGGCAGCCAACGGCCTCAAGCTGACCCAGGGCTATGCCAACTCGCCCGTGTGCTCTCCCACACGCTTTGCCCTGGCAACCGCCCGTTATCAATACCGCCTGCGGGGCGCCGCCGAGGAGCCCATCAACAGCAAGACACGTGGCACGCCGCTAGGTGCCAAACTGGGCCTGCCGCCAGAAATCCCCACCGTTGCCTCACTGCTCAAGGGCGCGGGCTACCGCACGGCACTGATAGGCAAATGGCATCTGGGCTATCCGCCCCACTTTGGCCCCCTGCGCTCGGGCTACGAAGAGTACTTCGGCCCCATGTCGGGCGGCGTGGATTACTTCACCCACCTGAGCAGCGCTGGCCAGCACGATCTGTGGGTAGGCGAAGAAGAGCATCACGACGAAGGCTATCTGACCGACCTGCTGTCTCAGCGCAGCGTGGACTTTGTCAATCGCATGAGCGAAGGCGATGCACCCTTCTTCCTGAGCCTGCACTACACGGCTCCGCACTGGCCCTGGGAAACCCGCGATGACCGCGAAACTGCCGAGCAGTTAGGGGCCGGCATCACGCACCTGGCGGGCGGCAATATCCACCAATACCGCCGCATGATTCATCACATGGATGAAGGCATAGGCTGGATCGTCGAAGCGCTGCGCAAGAACGGCCAGTTGGACAACACGCTGATCGTCTTCACCAGCGACAACGGCGGCGAACGCTTCTCGGACAGCTGGCCCCTGGTGGGCGGCAAGATGGACCTGACCGAGGGCGGCATTCGCGTGCCATGGATTGCCCACTGGCCTGCCGTGATCAAGGCCAACCGTACCAGCGCCCAGCAATGCATGACCATGGACTGGTCGGCCACGGTGCTGCATGCCGCCGGCGTGGCTGCCGACCCGGACTACCCGCTGGACGGCATCTCCATCCTGCCCGTGCTGCAGGCGGAAGAGGCAGAGTTTGAGCGGCCGCTGTACTGGCGCATGCTCTACCGAAACCAGCGTGCGCTGCGCGATGGCGACTGGAAGTACCTGCGCGTGGAAGAGCATGAATACCTGTTCAACCTCGCCCAGGACGAGCGTGAGCGCGCCAACCTGGCGGGCCAGCAGCCCGAGCGCCTGCAGGCCATGCGCCAGCGCTGGGATGACTGGAATGCCAGCATGCCCGCCATTGCCGATGATGCGAGCTACAGCCTGGTCTACACCGCAAAAAATATGCCCGCAAGGTGACAAAGCAGCCTGCGCCATGCCTGGGCGGCGGCCATGCCCGACAATAGCGTCCATGTCTTTGACCGCGCCTTTGCTCTCTGCCGCCCAAGCCCTGGCAACAGATGCTTCTGAAATCATCGTTGCCTATGCCAGCGGCCCTGCCGACATTCCAAAAGCCTGGGATGGCCTGCAGCTCCCACACCTGCAGGCCTTGCTGGCAACGCTGGTGCCCAGCACGCTGGTGCAGGGCGACGAGATGGACTTCTCCCCCCCGCACGAGCGCGCGCTGGCGCGCGCCATGCAACTGCCTGATGTGCCCGGCCTGATTCCCTGGGCCGCACTGGCGGCCGGTGACACTGCCCAGGCCTGCGCCTTCATCACGCCCTGCCACTGGCATATCACCCCCGACCAGGTTCACCAGACCGATCCCGCCAGCGCACCGCTGAATGAGGACGAATCACGCCAGTTGATGGCCCTGGTCGCCCCCTGGTTCAGCGACGACGGCATCACACTGGAATATCTGCGCACCGATCTCTGGCTGGCGCGCGGAGCTGCCTTCAAGGATCTCGCCACCGCGTCCATGGATCGCGCCCTGGGCCGTGATGTGCGCCCCTGGATGCCCGACCCCATTCAGGGAGCCATCATCCAGCGGCTGCAGACCGAGCTGCAGATGCTGCTCTACACCAACCCTTTCAACGACCAGCGCGCCGAGCGCCGGCTGCCGCCCATCAACTCTTTCTGGGTACATGGCACGGGCAGCCTGCCCTCCATGCCAGCAACGCCGGCGCAAGCCGTCTGTATCGATGATCTGCGCCACACCACGCTGCAAGGCGATGTGCAAGGCTGGCAGAAGGCCTGGCGGGAGCTGGACAGCAGCCTGATTGCCAGCCTGCAGCAACGCGCCGCCAGGGGCGAGCCCGTCAAACTCACGCTCTGCGGCGAGCGCAATGCCGTGCAGTGGCAAAGCCAGCCGCGCGGCTTCATGGACAAGATCAAGAGTGTTTTTGGCACGAAGCGCTTGCCTGACCTGCGTGAGATGCTATGAAAATTATTCCAAGAAGCATTCCTGACGACAGCGTCTCCACCTTGCTGCAAGCCCAGGTTCACCCTCTGCTGGCGCGGCTTTATGCCGCACGCGGCGTCTGCTCCATCGATGAACTCGACGATGCCCCGGCCCGGCTGCTGCCGCCCTCCGGCCTGCGTGGCATGGAGACTGCCGTACAGCTGCTGGCCGATGCCATCACTGCGCAAAAGCGCCTGTGCATCGTGGCCGACTACGACTGCGATGGCGCGACCGCCTGCGCCGTGGGCCTGCGCGGCCTGCGCATGCTGGGCGCAGCCCATGCAGACTATCTGGTGCCCGACCGCGTGGTCGACGGCTACGGCCTGACCGCCCCCATTTCGCGCCGCGTCAAGGAGACCGGTGCCGACATGCTGATCACCGTGGACAACGGCATTGCCAGCGTGGATGGCGTGGCCGTTGCCAAGGAGCTGGGCATGTCGGTCGTTGTGACCGACCACCACCTGCCCGGTGACCATCTGCCGCTGGCGGACGCCATCGTCAACCCCAACCAGCCGGGCTGCGAATTCGCCAGCAAGTCCATGGCCGGTGTAGGCGTCATGTTCTATGTGCTGCTGGCGCTGCGCACCGAACTGCGCAACCGCGGCCATTTTGACCGCCACAACCAGCCCCGCCTGGAGAAATTGCTGCCGCTGGTGGCACTGGGCACGGTGGCCGATGTGGTCAAGCTCGACGCCAACAACCGCCGCCTGGTGGCACTGGGCCTGAAGCAGATTCGCAAAGGCATCATGCAGCCCGGCATCCGCGCGCTGTTTGATGCCTCAGGCCGGCGCTTTGACATGGCCACCACCATCGACTTTGGCTTTGCCCTGGGCCCGCGCATCAACGCCGCCGGACGCCTGGCCGACATGACCATCGGCATCGAATGCCTGACCACGGAAGATGCCAGCCGCGCCGACAATCTGGCGCGCATGCTGGACAGCATCAACCGCGAGCGCCGCGAGATTGAAGTCAGCATGCGCGAGCATGCGCTGCTCATGGCCGAAGGCCTGTTTGAAGATGGCATGACACCTCCGCCCGCCATCAGCGTGTTCGATCCCGACTTTCACGAAGGCGTGGTCGGCGTCGTGGCCTCGCGCATCAAGGACAAGCTGCACCGCCCCACGTTTGTGTTTGCCGCCAGTGGTGCACCGGGCAAGGAGCATGAGCTCAAGGGCTCGGGCCGCTCCATTCCCGGCTTTCACCTGCGCGATGCGCTGGACCTGGTCAGCAAGCGCCACCCCGGCCTGATTCTGCGCTTTGGCGGCCACGCCATGGCCGCTGGCTGCACCATTGCCGAAGCGCAGTTTGACGAGTTCGAGCAGGCCTTTGCCCAGGTTGCCAGAGAGTGGCTGGACGCCGCCACGCTGACGCGCCGACTGGAGACCGATGGCCCGCTCTCCCCACAATGGCTGGACACCCAGCTCATCGAGCAGATGCAGTTGGCCGTCTGGGGCCAGGGCTTTGCCGCACCGACCTTCAGCGAGGAGCTGGAGATCACCTCACAGCGCCTGGTTGGCGAAAAGCACCTGAAGCTGGAGCTGCTGCACCACGGCTCCAAGATCGACGGCATCTGGTTCAACCACACCGACCCGCTGCCCGCGCGCACCACGCTGGCCTATCGCCTGGACATCAACGAATGGCGGGGCGAGCGCAAGGTGCAGTTTCTCGTCGAAGCCGCGCAGGACTTCGAGGGCGGCGCAGGCAATATGGGCTTTTGAAGCCGAGCCTGCCACAAGGCAGATTCGGCGTCTTAGGACCAATAAAAAAGGAGCGCATAGCGCCTGTCATTCATTGATTTCAGATGAAAAACCACCTGAAGTTAAGGATTGACGTGCGCCATGCGCTCCTGTTTTTATTTCACCCAAGGGGTTAGCTTGGCTTAAAAACGCTCCCAGTCATCGTCATGCGCCGTGCTTGCAGCCGCTATCGCCTTGGGTCTGGCTGCAGCCAGACCGGGCCTTACAGGTGCCGCCACGGCTACAGCCTTCGCTGACCTGAAAGCAGCCGCGGAGGTCGAAACAGGCCCGGAGCCCGAAAGGCCCATGCGCCCCGGTGCCATTGCAGGAGCCAGCACAGGACCCATTTTCGAGACATCTTCATCGGCGCCCAGCCTGAAGATAGAGACCACCTGCGCCAGCCGCTGAGCCTGATCCTGCATGGACAGTGCCGCCGCGCTGGACTCTTCTACCAGCGCCGCATTTTGCTGTGTCATCTGGTCCAGGTTGCTCACGGCCTGGTTGACCTGGTTGATACCGTCCCGCTGCTCGGTGGACGAAGCCGTGATTTCGCCAATCAAGTCGCTGACGCGGCGTACGCTGGCCACGATCTCGCTCATGCTCTGACCTGCCAGCTCCACCTGCTGGGAGCCGGTCTGCACGTTGTCCACGCTGGTGGTGATGAGCTGCTTGATCTCCTTGGCCGCTTCGGCACTGCGCTGGGCCAGCGAGCGCACCTCGCCTGCCACCACGGCAAAGCCACGGCCTTGCTCACCGGCGCGGGCCGCTTCCACAGCGGCGTTCAAGGCCAGGATATTGGTCTGGAAGGCAATCGAGTCGATGACGCCAATGATGTCGGCAATCTTGCGGCTGCTGTCGGTGATCTGCCCCATGCTTTGCACCACGCGCTGCACCACTTGCCCGCCCTGCTCGGCAGCCTGGGCGGCGGTCGACGCAAGCTGATTGGCCTGGCGTGCGGTATCGGCAGACTGGGTGACCGTGGCCGTCAGCTCTTCCATGCTGGCAGCGGTTTCTTCGAGGTTGGCTGCCGTCTGCTCGGTACGGGCCGACAAGTCCTGGTTGCCCGTGGCGATCTGACCGGAGGCCGAAGACACGGATTCCACGCCCGAGCGCACCTGACCGACCACCGCGCGCAAACGCTCCGCCATGGAGTTCAGGGATCGGAGCAGATGCCCCAGCTCGTCATTGTGGCGATGCTCGGTACGCGTGCTCAAATCTCCCTCGGCAATGGCATCGGCCAGCGCCACGGCCTGCTCCAAAGGCTTGTTGATGGAGCGCATGATGAATACCGCCGTCACCAGACCCAGCAGCATGATGGCGCTGCAGGCCAAAGCAATCAGCACATAGGCTTTGGAGCGACTGGCTGCGCCCTGCTCCACCGCCTGCTGCTGGTAACGGTCTTGCAAACGCACATAAGCATCCAGCGCCGCATAGTATTTTTCAGCAACCGGGTTGAGCTGCTCTTCAATCAGCGTGAGCGATTGTGCAAAGTCGCGTGCACGACGGGCTTGATCCACGGCCTTGTTCACCGTAAAGAGCTGATCCCGGTGCAGATTGACCTCGGCCATCAATTGCTTGGCCTCATTGGTGCGCACTTGCGCCAGCACCTTGTCACGCAATTCATTGATGCTGGTAATCAGACCAGCCATGGCCTTGTACTGGTGTTCGACCAGATTTTCTTCGGTGGACATGGCTGCCGCTGTAAAGCGATCCATGCTCATCTGCGTCAGAAGGCGCCACTCCTTGGCCTGAGCTGCAGCAGCCTGCGCTTCAACGACTGCAGAGAACACGCCATCGTTCACGCGCTCTGCATAAACCAGACTGCCGGCAACCACCAGCAGCATGCCTGCCAGCAAACCCATGACCAAAGCCCATAGCCTTTGGGCTACGGTGAACTGAAACAACTTCATGAACCAACCAATCCAGACAAAAGAAGCCACACACAGGCACGTCCGCATCGTGATCTCTGGGCTGGTTTGTCCATGACTCTGGCGGTCAATTCCTGGCCCCTGACGTCCTCCCTACATCCCAGCCGCATTCAAGCCGAGAAGTTGAGGGCATATATTAATAATTGTTACAAGTTCTGTTGGTCTTGGAAATGAAGCATCTCCTCAGGACTTTCCCGGTTCTCAGACAGTCAAAGATCGAGAGCAGCCATGAAAAAGCCCGCTGCTCCCCAAGGGAAGCAGCGGGCCTGAAGAGGCTATGGCCAATGAATGGCCTTGCTTAAAAAGTCTCCCACTCACCATCATCGGCATCAGCAAGCTGCTTGAGCTTGCCTGTACTCAAGGCGGCAGTAGCAGTTGCGCCTCCCACTGCGGCAACCACTGCCGGCCTGGCCGCTGGCTTTGCGGGTATCGCAGCAGGCTTCTTGACCGGCGCCATAGCGGGGCTAACGGGGCTAACACGGCTATCAGGCTGTCTTACCGGTCGCGGAGGTGCAACCGGCTTGATGTAACCGCTTTCCTGCCCCAGCCTGAAGATGGAGACCACCTCGGCCAAGCGCTCTGCCTGCTCTTGCATGGACAGGGCCGCCGCGCTGGACTCTTCTACCAGCGCCGCATTTTGCTGTGTCATCTGGTCCAGATTGCTCACGGCCTGGTTGACCTGGTTGATGCCATCCCGCTGTTCGGTGGACGAAGCCGTGATTTCGCCAATCAAGTCGCTGACGCGGCGCACGCTGGCCACGATCTCGCTCATGCTCTGACCAGCGAGCTCCACCTGCTGGGAGCCGGTCTGCACGTTATCCACGCTGGTGGTGATGAGCTGCTTGATCTCCTTGGCGGCTTCGGCACTGCGCTGGGCCAGCGATCGCACCTCGCCGGCCACCACGGCAAAGCCACGGCCTTGCTCACCGGCGCGGGCCGCTTCCACGGCGGCGTTCAAGGCCAGGATATTGGTCTGAAAGGCAATCGAGTCGATAACGCCGATGATGTCGGCAATCTTGCGGCTGCTGTCGGTGATCTGTCCCATGCTTTGCACGACACGCTGCACCACTTGCCCGCCTTGCTCGGCAGCCTGGGCAGCAGTCGACGCCAGCTGATTGGCCTGGCGTGCGGTATCTGCAGACTGGGTGACCGTGGCCGTCAGCTCTTCCATGCTGGCAGCGGTTTCTTCGAGGTTGGCGGCCGTCTGCTCGGTGCGGGCCGACAAGTCCTGGTTGCCTGTGGCGATCTGACCTGAGGCCGAAGACACGGATTCCACGCCCGAGCGCACCTGGCCGACCACCGCACGCAAACGCTCCGCCATGGAATTCAAGGATCGGAGCAGATGCCCCAGCTCATCCTGGCGGCTGTCACTAACAGCCGCCGTCAAGTCCCCTGCAGCGATCTTGTCAGCCAGGGAGACAGCGTCCTTCAAAGGGGTCGTGATGGAGCGCAGGATCCACATGGCAGCCATGATGCTCAGCAGCACAATCGCCGCACTGACGACTGCAATAAGCCAATAGGCTCTGGACTGCGATGCCTCTCCAGCTGCCATGGCTTGCAGACGAATGCGATCCTGCAATTCCACAAACTGCTGCTGGGCAGCGATATAGCTTTGTGCATGAGGGCGCAGCTGCTTTTCAACCAGCTCCAGCGCAGCCTCATGGTTGTCCGCATCCATGGCGGCCTGCACCGCCACATTGCTTTGTATGGTGGTGCTGCGCTGCTGAGAAATCGCATTCAACGACTGAAGAGACTCGGCATCACTGGCAATTGCCTGCAATTTTTTCTGCACTTCTTCAATCTGGCTCTGGCTATTGGCTACCAGTTGCCGCTGCTGCATGACCAGCGCCTGATCACTAGAGGTCGCGGCCACAATGGTGTAATCCAGACTTCTCTCGGTCAGGTTGCGCCACGTGTTGGCAAGCGTCACCGCATCCTGCGCCCGAGTAGCCTCGGTCGCCACCTGCACGTACACGCGATCCAGATATAAAAGACTGCCGCCAAGCACCATCAACAAGCCCACCAAAAGCCCCAGCACTAAACCCCAAAGCTTTTGCGACACCGAAAATTGATTCATATTCATTCGCTTCCCTCTCCTCTCCCCTGGCTTTGCACCATGCCGCAAGGGCTCCTCCAGCCACGTCCAATCAGCTGATGGCATTCGCTTATCGGTAACTTGACCGCAAAGTTTAATTTTGTGTTTGCTGTAGAGAAATGCCTCTGCTGTCATTCACGGACGAGCCGCCTACAATGAACCGTGCCCCAAACCTATCTGAACGCAGACCTTCATTGCCACTCCGTCATCTCCGACGGCACCTTGACTCCTGAGCAACTCGCACAACGTGCCGTCGAGCGAAGTGTCGAGCTATGGGCGCTGACGGATCATGATGAAGTCGGAGGCCAAGCACGCGCAGCAGCGGCTGCCAGAGCAGCAGGACTGGACTATCTGACGGGCACCGAAATTTCCGTCAGCTTTGCAGGTAGTGGCGTTCACATCGTCGGACTGGGTTTTGATGCCGACAACGCTGCTCTGAAGCAGGGCCTGCATGAAACCCGCAATGGCCGCGAACCGCGCGCCCGGGAAATGGCCCGCCTGCTGGAGCAGGCAGGCATTCCCGGTGCCTATGAGGGTGCCCTGCGCCATGCAGGCAACCCCGCGCTGATATCGCGCACCCACTTCGCCCGTTTTTTGGTGGAAAGTGGCGTCTGCAAAGATACCTATGACGTCTTCAAACGCTACCTGACCGAAGGCAAGCCTGGCTATGTCTCCCACGTCTGGGCCAGCTTGCCAGACGCTGTTCGCTGGATTGTGGATGCAGGCGGGGTTGCGGTGATTGCTCACCCGGCACGCTACGAACTGAGCAAGAACGAGGAGTACGCCCTATTCTCCCAATTCAAGGAACTGGGCGGCCAAGGGGTTGAAGTCATTACCGGCAGCCACCGCCCCCATGAATATGTGAGCTATGGCGAGATGGCTCTTGAATTTGGGTTGGCAGCATCACGGGGAAGCGATTTTCACAGCCCTGCCGAGTCACAGATCGACCTGGGGCAGTTGCCATATCTGCCAAGCCAGCTCACGCCTGTCTGGGAGCTGTTGCAGGACCGCATACAGCGCGCATGAATCACGGAGAAAAGTCCCATGACCACCGTTTTTGAAGTCTATCCAGAAAACCCTCAGCCACGCATCCTCAAGCAGGCTGCAGAGATGCTGCGCAAAGGTGCGATCTTTGCCGTTCCCACCGACTCCAGTTATGCGCTGGTCTGCCACCTTGATGACAAGCATGCAGTCGATCGCCTGCGCCGTATCCGTCAGATCAACGACAAGCACCACCTCACACTGTTGTGCCGCGACCTGTCGGAGCTGGCCAATTACGCCCGCGTGGACAACCGCCAATATCGTTTGCTCAAGCTGGCAACGCCTGGCCCCTACACCTTCATTCTGGAAGCCAGCAAGGAAGTGCCCAAGCGCCTGAGCCACCCTTCACGCAAGACCATTGGCTTGCGCGTACCGAACCGCAAGGGCTTGCAGCTATTGCTGGAAGAGCTGGGCGAGCCGTTGCTGGCAACCACTTTGATTCCCGCAGGAGAAAGTGAGCCCCTCAACGACGTGGAAACGATTCTGGAGCACTTCCCTCATGAGCTTGATGCTGTGGTCGATTCTGGAGCCTGCCCCCAGGAGCCAACGACCGTACTGGATCTGACGCCCATGGCCTTGAACAACCCACCCACCGTTGTGCGCCTGGGCCTCGGCAGCCTGGAAGACCTCGGTCTTCAGGCCGAATAGACGCTCCCTCCATGCAAATTCCACCGCAAGATCTGATACAGCGCCATTGGCCTCAGTTCATCATGGTGCTGCTTGCCTACTCGCTAGCAGTGACTGCCATGTTCTGGAGACCTTCTTCGCTCTGGCTGGTCTATGCCATAGCGACAGTCTGGACTTGCTGGGACATTCAGGCCTACGCCCGGGGCAAAACATTTCATGTCTCCCCCGGACTGTCTGCTCATGCGGATGACTCTCTGAGGAAGCGCCGCCTGATGCTGGGCCTGTCCTTCTGCCTTCACCTGGCCTTTACCGCTGTGGCTGCCTACAACTTCCTGTACGAGCGAAACTAGCTCAAAGCTCTTCGTAAGCCAGCTCACGCGTTTGTGCAGCCTGAGCCGGCACCAAGGATCCTTTGCGCGGAGCGGCCATGGCTACAGGAGCCAGTGCTGGCGCTTGCGCCGACTCATCGTCATCCAGCTTGAAGGCGCCCACTGCCTGCAGCAAATCCTGAGTGCGGGCATTCAAGGCTGCGGCGGCTTGCGATGCCTGCATGACCAGCGCAGCATTCTCCTGGTTGGTGCTGTCCATATGAGCCACAGCGGTATTCACATGGGCAATGCCCTCGCTTTGCTGCTGCAGCGCCCCGGAGATTTCACTCAAGAGTCCCGTCACCTGCCCTACCGACTGCATGATGTCTTTCATGGTGCTGCCGGCCTGCCCCACCAGGCCCGAGCCGCTTTCAACCTGAGTCACGCTGGCCGTGATCAGCTCCTTGATTTGCTTGGCCGCTTCGGCACTGCGCTGTGCCAGAGAGCGCACCTCGCTGGCCACCACCGCAAAGCCCCGGCCTTGCTCACCGGCACGCGCCGCCTCCACCGCCGCATTGAGCGCCAGAATATTGGTCTGAAAGGCAATGCCCTCAATCACCTGAATGATGTCCACGATCTTGCGCGAGCTACCGCTGATGGCATCCATGGTGTGGACCACCTGATCTACCACTTCGCCGCCACGCCCTGCCGTGGCCGATGCCGTCACGGCCAGAGAACTGGCTGAATGGGCACGCTCCGCGTTCTGACGCACCGTGACGGTGAGTTGCTCCATGCTGGCAGCAGTTTCCGTCAGCGCACTGACCTGCTGTTCGGTACGGCTCGAGAGGTTGGAGTTACCGGCATCAATTTCGTAAGCCGACACTGCCAGAGAGTCGGTAGATTGCTTGATGCGCCCCACCAGCTCGGTCAACGTGTCTTCCATGGTACTCAGCGCCGTCAGCAGGCGGCCAAACTCACCTTCGGCATTCGAGGAAAACTCTTTGCTCAAATCCCCTGAGGCCACGGTCTCCGCGATCAGGATGGCTTCCTGCAAGGGAGCCACAATACGGCGACGCAGACTGATCCAGGACCAGACGCAAGAAATACAAACCCAGCTGCCCAGCCCCATCAGCCACCAGCGCGAGCGCTCTACTTCGGTCAGCAGCTCCTTCGCCTGCTGCGCAGTCAATGTCTCGGCCCTCAGCACCGTCAGTACATCCGTCATTGCCATCCAGGCAATTCCCATCAACGCCAGCACAAACACGCTGATGCTGACAAATGCAATTACCAGTCGATTGCTCACCGTCATATTGGTCCCCTTGGCCAGCCCTGCTGAGCGCCTTGTTATGGTTTGATCTACATGACTTGCCAAAAGTCAGCCGGACACCGAGCGGATAAGACCTTGGCAAGGCGTTTCATTTTGCAACATTTGCTTGCCAACACAACTATGTGCAACCCGTATTTCTGTGGCCACCAGCATCTTGCCCATGGACATGACAGCGGCAAGACGCTGTGTCTGAGACAATCAGCACGTGGAATTTACTGAACTCATACAAACCGTACTGATCTACGCACTGCCCGTGCTTTTCGCCATCACCGTTCATGAGGCGGCGCACGGCTATGCTGCACGCCACTTTGGCGACAACACGGCGGCCATGATGGGCCGCATCACGCTCAACCCCATCAAGCACATCGATCCCATTGGCACCATCCTGATGCCTTTGCTGCTGTACTTTGCTACCTCAGGGGCCTTTTTGTTCGGCTATGCCAAGCCCGTTCCCGTGAACTTCGGCCACCTGCGACACCCCAAGCGCGACATGATCTGGGTGGCTCTGGCAGGGCCTGCCTCCAATTTTGTGCAAGCCGTTTTCTGGGGCCTGATACTGATTTTTCTGGTGGGTACGGGCATACATGAGCGCTTCTTTCTGGAGATGTGCCGGGCCGGCATCATGGTCAACTTAGTCATGTGGGCCTTCAATCTCTTTCCGCTGCCCCCGTTGGACGGTGGCCGCATTCTGGTCGGCCTGCTGCCCTGGAAGCAGGCGCAACAGGTCGCCCGTGTCGAGCCTTATGGCTTCTTCATCGTCATGGCACTCGTCATTGCCGGCATTGTCGGCACCTACTGGCTGCGCCCTCTGATGAGCCTGGGCTACTCAGCCATCGATCTGATCCTCTACCCCTTCATGGCCTTGCTGCGCTGATGGCGTAGCTTCGGCCTGCTACTGATATTTGTTGTTGATTCCTATGAGCACTACCCGTTTTCTGACCGGCATCACCCCCAGCGGCACACCGCACCTGGGCAATTACGCAGGCATGATGCGCCCCGCCATCGAGGCCAGCCGCGACAAGGGCGTGGAGAATTTTTACTTCCTGGCCGACTACCACGCACTCATCAAGTGCCAGGACCCAGAGCGCGTGCAGCGCTCCACCATCGAGATCGCGGCCAGCTGGCTGGCGGCGGGTCTGGACCCGGAACATGTCACCTTCTACCGCCAGTCGGACATCCCCGAGATTCCCGAGCTGACCTGGTTTCTGACCTGCGTGACCGGCAAGGGCCTGCTCAACCGTGCCCATGCCTACAAGGCTGCCGTGGACAAGAACAATGCCTCGGGCACCGAGCCTGACGATGGCGTGACCGCAGGCCTGTTCATGTACCCCGTGCTCATGGGCGCTGACATCCTGATCTTCAACGCCAACAAGGTTCCCGTGGGCCGCGACCAGGTGCAGCACCTGGAGATGGCGCGCGACATGGCGTCCAGCTTTAATCACATCTACGGCGGTGAATACTTCACGCTGCCCGAAGCCGTGGTGGAAGAGTCCGTTGCCACCTTGCCCGGCCTTGATGGCCGCAAGATGAGCAAGAGCTACAACAACACGATCCCGCTGTTTGCCCCCCGCGAGCAACTCAAAAAACTCATCAGCAGCATTACCACGGACTCGCGCGCGCCCGGTGAACCCAAGGACGTTGAAGGCTCTGCCCTGTTCCAGATCTACCAGGGCTTTGCCAGCGAAGAGGAAACCGCCGAGCTGCGCAAGCTGTATGCCGAAGGGATTGCCTGGGGCGATGCCAAGCAGATGCTGTTCGAGCGCATCGACCGCGAAATTGCCCCCATGCGCGAGCGCTATGAATACCTGCTCGCTCACCCCGCCGAACTGGAAGAGATTTTGCAGGTAGGCGCCATCAAGGCACGCAAGCTGGCCACGCCTTTGCTCAAGCAGCTGCGCAGCGCCGTTGGCATCCGCAATCTGGCCCAGACCAGCCAGGCCAAGGCCAAGACGGTGAAGACAGCTCTGCCTCAATTCAAGCAATACCGCGAAACAGACGGTCAGTTTTACTTCAAGCTCGTTGCTGCCGACGGCCAGCTGCTGCTGCAAAGCCAGGGCTTTGCAGCTCCCAAAGAAGCCGGCCAAAGCATTGGACAGCTGCAGCGCGAAGGTGCCAGTGCCCTGGAAGCGCTCAAGCCCCGCCTGCAAGCGGTGGATGGCGTGAGCGACGAACAGGTCATTCAGGCACTGCAACAGCTGCGAGAAGCCGCAGAGCAATAAACTGCTCACTATCAATGTAGAGAGCTGCCTGCGCCGTGCAGGCAACAGGCAGCACCTATGCAATCCTTCGCGCTAAAGGGAATGATGAATGCGTATTGCCGCCCTGGATGATGATCCCCTGCAACTGGAACTGCTGCGCGAAATCGCAACAGAAGCTGGACACAGCTGCCACACCTTCCTCAAGGGCGCCGCGCTACAGCAGGAGTTACGGCGTGAAAGCTTTGATCTGCTGCTGATCGACTGGGAGCTTCCCGACACCAGCGGCCCCGACATCGTGCGTTGGGTGCGTGAGCAGATCAGCAAGGAAGTGCCCATCATCTTTGTGACGCACCGCAGCGAAGAGGCCGATATTGTGGAGGGCTTGGCCAGCGGCGCCGATGACTTCATGATCAAGCCCATCCGCGCTGGCGAACTGCGTGCCCGCATCTCTGCACTGCTGCGCCGGGCCTATCCTCTGGCCTCGCAAAGCGTGCTGAGCTTCGGTCCCTATCGCTTCATCACGGCCACCAATGGCATCGAGATCGACGGCAAGCCCGTGGAAGTCACCCACCGCGAATACACGCTGGCACTGACCTTGTTCCAGAACCGGGGCCGACTGCTCTCGCGCGACCACTTGCGCGAAGTCGTCTGGGGACATAACGCAGAGGTGCAATCGCGATCGTTGGACACCCATGTCTCTCGCCTGCGCAACCTGCTGAACCTGCGCGCCGGGCAGCCCTATGCCATCTCGGCCGTCTATGGCTATGGTTACCGGCTCGATGCGCCTGAAGCGGTCGAAGCAGCAGATCAGCACACCCATTAATTTTCATAGCTGCGAGCCCGCACCCAGCCTTCACAAAATGCCTATTTCTCGTCGATTCCGCCGCATCAACCCCTTCACGCCTGTCCTGCAGAGATCCCGCGTGGCATGGGTTGCACTGGCGGGATTGACGGCCGCCTCAGCCGCTCACGCACAGATCACGCCGCGGGGCAGCGATGTCATCGCGCACCGCGTGGTCGCAGGCGATACGCTGGAAGTGCTGGCCGCCCGCTATCTGGGCGACCGCTCGCGCTGGACAGCCCTGCAAAGCCACAACAAGGTGGATGACCCCTTCCGTCTGCGCCCCGGATCAGTGCTGGAAATTCCCACCCGCCTGCTACGGGCCGCTGCGGCCTCCGTGGAGTTTGTGCAAGGCGATGTGCGCAGCACACGCTCACTGAATCACTTGGCTGACACCGCCAACACGAACAGTGCCACCTCACAGTCGGTGCAAAAAGGCCAGTTGCTGCAGGAAGGAGACTCTCTCAAGGTTCCTGCCAACGGCTTTGTGTCCGTGCGCCTGGCCGATGGATCGCTGGTGCGTGTGCAGTCCGAATCCGATGTAGAGCTGCGCCAGATGCGCCGCAAGGGCCGCGCCGGCAGCCTGCAGTCGGTGCTGGACCTGCGTGAAGGCTCGGTAGAGGCATCCGTGCCCAAGCAGAACAATGTCGAGCGTCGCTTTGAAGTCAGAACACTTGCCGCATCGACCAGCGTACGCGGCACCCAGTTTCTGGTGCTGACTGACAAGCAGGGTCAGACGGCTGCGGCTGTGGATGAGGGTTCTGTGGCCGTGCAGGCCGGCCAACCTTCTGCCCTGCTCAAGCCAGGCCAGGGCCTGGCCGTGGCTGCCAACGGAGCACTGGGCAAGCCAGTCCCCATGCTGGGCGCCCCCGATGTCTCGGCCTGGCCCGCAGTGGCCGAAGATGCCAACTGGGTCAGCCTGCCGCTGCCGGCCATGGAAGGAGCCGTGCGCTACCAGGTCATGCTGGCCCACGACAAAGAGCTGAACCAGATCGTGCGCGGCGGCATGTTTAGCCGCTCCCCCGCACGCCTGACCGGCGTGGACGATGGCGACTACATTGCCGCCATTCGTGCCATTGATGCCAACGGCATTCCCGGCAAGCGCAGCTTTCAGGCGCTGCGCGTCAAGGCCCATCCGGTACCTCCGCTGTATGAATCCCCCGAGCCCGATGCCACCATCGGCCTGGGTCAGCACGGGTTGCAATGCACCAAAGTCGCAGAAGCCTCGGCCTACCGCATTCAGGTCAGCGCAACTGATGGAAGCTTTGCCCAGCCGGTGATTGATGCCAGCGACCTCAAGGACTGCGCCCTGCCAGCCAGTGCTCTGGCCAAGCTGCCCGCGGGCACCTATCAATGGCGCGTAGGCAGTATTCGCACTTTGAGCAATGGCCAGCCAGATGCAGGCCCCTTTGCCGCACCACAAACGCTGAAGCTGGCCCAGGCCCCTCAATCCCCCGAGCTGCAGATGGGCGGCAGCCCCGGCGAAGGCAGCCGTAACATCCGCTGGCCGGGTGAAGAAGGCCAGCGCTACCGCATCGTCGTCGCCAGCGAGCCCGGCTTTGCTGCGCCGCTGGTCGATACCTGGGTGACACAGCCTCAGTGGAGTACCGAGGGCTTGCCGGCAGGCACCCACTATCTGCAAATGCAGATCGAGGACGCCAATGGCCTGCGCAGCAATTTCTCTGCCGCGCGCCAGTTTCAGACCGGCAACTGGGTCACCTCTGCCGAAGGGCAGACACTGACTTCCGGTGATGGCTCACGCCTCATGCGCCAGTAAAAACAATAGCTGCATGCGCCCATCTGCAATGGACTTCAGATTGATTCAATCATCAAATCATTGCAACACAAGCGCTATCAGCTATGGTTTTATAAGCAATCTCTCTATCTGACTGCATGCAGGAAGCTCCTGGCCCCCGCAAAAGCCGCTTGCAAGACCTGCGCCTGAGCTGGCTGCTACTCAGTGCTTTCTTGCTTGGCCTGACCTGGTGGCTCAGCGGCAGCCAGCAACTGGCCCGGATCAACGGCATCGTCCAGGACACCTCCGCCTGGCTGCACCAAAGGCCGGCAGTGCCCGAAGTCGTCATCGTTGCCATTGACGACGACAGCATCAACAGCATTGGCCGCTGGCCGTGGCGCCGGGCGCTGCACGCTGCGGTGCTTGATCACATCACGCAAGGCCAGCCGCGCGCCATCGGCATGGACATCGTCTTCAGCGAAGAAGACTGGGACTACCCCGAAGACGACCTGCTGCTGCAACGCGCTTTGCAAAAAAGCGGCAAGGTGGTACTGCCCGTCACGCGCTCGGCCCAGGGCAGTGTCACCCTGCCTTTGCAAGAGTTCACCAAGGCCGCCGCAGCGCTAGGCCACACCCAGATGCCCGTGGATGCCAACGGAATGGTGCGGCGCTTCTACGCCCAGGAAGGCACGGCAGATCAGCTTTGGTGGCATATGGCGCTAAGCCTTCACTGCATTGGCGAAACCCGTCTTGCATGCCAGCAAAAGCCGGTCGCTGCGGGAGCGCTGCCCGCCACCGCCTCTTCCACATGGCAGCGCCAGCACCCTCAGATCGTCACCTTTGCATCAGCGACGCAAGATCGCCGCAAAGGCTATCAACCGCCTTTCACCACGTACTCCTACATTGACGTGCTGCGCGGCGATATTCCAGCCGCCACGTTTCGCGGCAAATATGTGCTGATCGGTGCCACGGCCGCCGGACTGGGCGAAAAATTCACCGCCCCCATTGGTCTGGATGCTCGCCTGATCTCCAACGTGGAGATGCAGGGTCATGTGCTCAACGGCATCCTGCAGGACACGCATCTTGAGCCGGCCTCGCCCCTGCTCAATCGTGCTCTCAACCTGCTGCCAGTGTTGCTGGGCCTGCTGGCACTGGCCTGGTTTGGCCCCTCGGGCGGCTTGCTGGCAAGCGGCCTGCTGGCCTTGCTATGCCTGCTGGCAGCCGGCCTGGCACCACGCTGGGGCCATATACAAACCGCACCGGCAGCCGCGCTGCTGGGGCTGTCGCTGGCCTATCCTCTGTGGAGCTGGCTGCGTCTGCGCGCTGCCACACGCTTTCTGGCGCTGGAGTTGCGGGATCTGCAAGGCCAGGGCCTCCCGGCCCTGTCCCTCAAGAGCGACGCCTTGGACCAGCGCATTGCGGCCGTGGAACAAGCCTCGCGCCAGCTGCGCGCACTGCATCACTTTGTGAGCGAAAGCCTGCGTCAATTACCATCTGCCACCTTCGTCTGCGACCACGACGGGCGCCTGCTGCTCGCCAACACTGCCGCCCATCGCTACATGCAAAGCCTGGGAGAAAAGCTTCAGCAAGGCGATGACCTCGTCCACCTGCTCAGTGGCCTGCACAATGCCACCAGTCACGATTACCGCTCAACCAGCCTACCCGCCAGCAGCGCCCCTTTGTTGACGCGCACCGCCTTGCAGCAAGCAAGCCTGCCACGCAAAAGCGAAGGACGGGATACGCAGGGGCGCTATCTGATGCTGCTAAGCCAGGCCTTCGAGGCCCCGCCCACCTCGGGCTGGCTGATTACCCTGATCGATATCAGTGACCTGCGTAGCGCCCAGGCCCAGCGCGATCAGGCCATGCAGTTCATCTCCCACGATATTCGCTCCCCTATCGGCTCCATCATTACGCTGCTGGAGATGCAGCAGACCAGCAAGCGCATTGAGTCCGAAGAGCTGCTGTTTGCACGCATTGAAAGCTACGCCCAGTCTTCACTGCAACTGGCGGACGACTTTGTGCACCTGGCTCGCGCCCAGCAGCAACACTACCGCAGCGAAATGCTGGAGCTGGGTCTGCTGGCCGATCAGGCGGTCTCGGACTGCTGGACACAAGCCCAGCAACAAAACGTCGATCTGATGTTTGAATTGCCAGAAACTGAGGCGACCGTACGCGGAGACCCTGGCCTGCTGCATCGCGCTGTCATCAACCTGCTGACCAACGCCATCAAATACGGCAAGCCGCAAGACTCTGACGCACACACTACAGTCGAAGTCAGCATCACCGACCAGGGCGAGCATTGGGGCATTGCCGTGCGTGATCACGGCCCCGGTATGGATGAGGACTCTCTCGCCAGACTCAGCCAGCCCTTTGAGCGACTGCAGCAACACCAACGCATCGATGGCGTTGGCCTGGGCCTGACCTTCACTCGCACCGTAGCTCAACGCCATGGAGGCCGCCTGCTGATCCAGAGCCAGCTAGGCCAAGGCAGTACCTTTACCTTGCTGATTCCCAAGGCCTGAGAGCACTTCCACCCTCCAGATACGAAAAAACCTCAGAACTTTTCGGTTCTGAGGTTTGACGTTTTTGGTGCGGCTGGCAGGAATCGAACCCACGACCCCTTGGTTCGTAGCCAAGTACTCTATCCAGCTGAGCTACAGCCGCAACAGGGTTGTATTCTAGCAGCGCAAAAACGTCCGCCAGAACAAATCTGCAACTTTTTCTCAGTCTGCCAAGAAAAAAGCCTGCCATCGATAACGACAGCAGGCTTTCATGCAGCTTGGTAGGGCGTGACAGACTTGAACTGTCGACCAAAGGATTATGAGTCCTCTGCTCTAACCAACTGAGCTAACGCCCCAACACTGACAACAGCCGTGACTGCCACCAGAAAAACTTCGCTATTGTAGAGCCTAACGCTTGTGGCTTAAGGCATTGCTCACCAGTTTGGATGTGATATCAACAATCTGGATCATCTTGTCGTAGTGCATGCGCGTCGGTCCAATCACTCCCAAAGTTCCAACCACTTTGCCGTCCAACTCATAAGGAGCACTCACCACAGAGAGATCCTCGAACGGCACTGTTTGACTTTCTCCTCCGATATAGATGCGCACGCCATCCGCCTGATTGGAGAAATCCAGCAGTCGCAGGATCTGAGTCTTTTGCTCAAAAAGATCAAAAGCTCGGCGCAAGTTGCCCATGTCGCCGGAGAAGTCACTTACCGACAGCAGGTTGCGCTCACCTGCAATCACAACATCCTCGCGGTCGTGACTGCTCATGACTTCCGTACCCACATTCACTGCTGCCTGCATGAGATCCGCAACTTCTCCGCGCAACTGCTCCACCTCACTTTGCAAGCGAGTGCGAACATCTTCCATCGTCAAACCGGCGTAATGATGATTGAGGAAATTAGATGCTTCGATCAACTGTGAAGACTGGTAATCCACATCCGTAAAGATGACGCGGTTTTGCACATCGCCTTCTGGCGAGACGATGATGACCAGAAAGCGTCGCTCCGACAGACGCACGAACTCAATATGTTTGAATACCGAACTGCGACGCGGCACCATGACCACTCCCACAAACTGGGAGAGGTTGGACAAAAGATTGGCCGCATTGGCAATCACTTTTTGCGGCTGTTCAGGCATCAGGCCGGGCGTTACAAGGTCGGATCTATCCACGGTCAGCATGGTGTCTACAAACAGCCGATATCCCCGGGCTGTCGGCACACGACCTGCCGATGTGTGAGGACTGATGATGAGTCCCATTTCCTCTAGATCAGCCATCACATTGCGTATGGTGGCAGGCGACAATTCAAGACCCGATGCACGTGAGAGTGTGCGCGATCCGATGGGTTGACCGTCAGCGATGTAACGCTCGATCAGCGCTTTGAGCAATAACTTGGCACGTTCGTCGAGCATGATTTCATTTTAATGATGTAATTTCCCAGATGACATCCACGTTCCACCATATTGCCTTGATCGGCAAGTACCACACACCCGCCGCAGGCGCGCCATCCGAAGCCGCCAGCACGGCACTTCGAAGGATTGCGGACTACGTGCGCAGCCAGGGTTGTGAGGTGATTCTGGATACCCAGTCAGCACTTAATTCCGGCCTGAGCGACTACCCAAGCATGGATGTGGACGGCCTGGGCAGACATTGCGACTTGGGACTAGTCGTAGGCGGCGACGGCACCATGCTAGGCGTGTGCCGCCATCTGGCTCGCTATGGCACGCCTCTGGTGGGTATCAACCAGGGCCGCCTAGGCTTTGTGACCGATATTGCCCTGGAAGAGTTTGAAGCTTCCATCACGCCCATTCTGCATGGCGAGTATGAGGAGGATGAGCGACCTCTCATGCACGCACGAGTCGTGCGTGAAGGCCAATGTGTATTCGAAGCACAAGCCATGAACGATGTCGTTGTGAACCGTGGTTCAACCTCTGGCATGGTAGAGCTTCGTATCGAAGTCGGCGGGCGCTTCGTCTCCAACCAGCGCGCCGACGGCCTCATTGTGGCTTCGCCTACAGGTTCGACAGCCTACGCGCTTTCAGCTGGTGGCCCCATGCTTCACCCATCCATTCCCGCCTGGGTCATTGTTCCGATTGCCCCACACAATCTCTCCAACCGCCCCATTGTTCTGTCCGACTCTCAGGAAGTGACGATTGAAGTCGTGGGCGGCCGAGGCGATGCCAGCGCGAACTTTGACATGCAGTCGCTGGCTTCGCTGCAGCAAGGCGACCGCATTCTGGTCAAGCGTGCAGACCACAGCGTGCACTTTCTGCACCCCAAGGGCTGGAACTACTATGCAACCCTGCGCAAAAAGCTGGGCTGGAATGAGGGAGGCGTCTGAACATGGCGCTAAAACGCATAGTTCTGCGGGACTTTGTCATCGTTCAATCCCTGGATCTTGACTGGCAGGCGGGATTTACCGTCCTGACCGGCGAGACAGGTGCCGGCAAATCCATCATGCTCGATGCGTTGCAGTTGGTTTTAGGCGCGCGGGCCGATGCCCAGGTGGTCCGCGAAGGCTGCAACCAAACCGATATCTGTGCTGTATTCGATTGCCCGCCCTATTTGCAAGCCTGGCTGGAAGAAGCCGGTTTCTCGCAAGAGCCTGAACTGCTGCTGCGCCGCGTCATAGACAGCCAGGGCCGCAGTCGCGCATGGATCAATGGCTCCCCCGCCACAGCCACACAACTGCGTCACCTGGGTGAACAGCTGATAGATATTCACGGCCAACATGCTTGGCAAAGCCTGACCCGTCCTGATGCAGCGCGCGCCATGCTGGACACCTATGGCAGCATTGATACCGCTGCACTCAAGACACTGTGGCAAAGCTGGCGCCAAAGCAGCCAGGCACTGGAGCAAGCACTGGCCGCTCAGGACAACCTGCAGCGCGAGCGTGAACGCCTTCAATGGCAGATTTCAGAGCTGGAAAAGCTCTCCCCCCGCGCTGATGAATGGGATGAACTCAACGCCCAGCACACGCGACTGTCGCACGCACAGACGCTGATGGACTCTGCACAAACCTGCTTGCAGTTGCTGGAAGATGATGAGGCTGGTGCCGCCAACCCTTTAGGCAAGGCCCATCACCTGCTACAGGATCAAGAGCACCTGGAACCACAGTTCCAAAATATTGCCGACGTGCTGGGCTCATGCGTAGCGCAGTTGCACGATGCCCGTCACTCCCTGCAGGCCTATCTGCGCCGTGCCGACCTGGATCCCGAGCTGCTGGCCGATCTGGATGAACGCCTGTCACTGTGGATGCAACTGGCACGCCGCTACAAGCGTACTCCCGAAGAGCTACCCGCTCTGCTGGAAGGCTGGAAGCAGGAGCTTCGCCAGCTCGATGCAGCCGTCGATGTCGATGGCTTGCGCGCAACTGAACAGGCAGCGCACCAGAAGTATCTAGTCGAAGCACGCCAAATTTCTCAGCAACGTGCTCTTGCTGCACCGCGCCTTTCGCGTGCCATCACTCAGTCCATGCAGACCCTGGGCATGAAGGGGGGACGCTTTGAAGTGCAGCTGGAGCAAGCTGAAACGGCCAGTCTCGCGGGCACCGACAGCATTACCTTTCTGGTCGCAGGCCATACAGGAGCGACACCCAAGCCTATTGCCAAGGTGGCATCGGGCGGAGAGCTTTCGCGCATCTCGCTGGCCATTGCCGTGACCACCAGCGAGCTCGGCCAGGCCGGGACGTTGATCTTTGACGAAGTGGATTCAGGCGTGGGTGGTGCCGTTGCAGAGACAGTGGGCCGCCTCATGCACTCACTAGGTCACTCACGCCAAGTTCTGGCCGTCACCCACCTGCCCCAGGTAGCCGCCTATGCCAACCAGCATTACCGCGTCACCAAGCGCCCAAAGTCCAACACCACCATCAGCAGCGTAGATCCACTGACTGGCGAGGAGCGAGAGATGGAGATGGCTCGCATGCTGGGCGGAGAGCATTTGTCCGAAGCAACCATGGCTCATGCCCGAGAAATGCTGACCATGGCAAGATTGTCATCACAACCACCCGTTGCGGACACTATCTTGCAGCCATCAGCCGGCAAAAACCGCAGCGACAGGTCAACAGCCACAGCGCGGAAGAGCGGCAGCAAAGTCAGGGGAGTGTGAAATCATGTCTATGGAGATTGTTATGATCAGCGGCATGTCCGGATCGGGAAAGTCCGTTGCGCTGCACGCGCTGGAAGATGCTGGCTACTACTGCGTAGACAATCTCCCGCCAGAATTGCTCGAGTCCTTTGTCGAGCTCAAGCACTCGCAGCAGGATACAAAAGTCGCCATCGCCATGGATGCGCGCAGTGCCAAGGGACTGCCTCAATTGCCTGAACAGCTGGAGCGTCTGGCAGCTCTAGGGCTGAAGCCACGCATGATTTTTCTCGATGCTGGCACAGGCACACTGGTACGTCGTTTTTCTGAAACACGCAGACGCCACCCCCTGTCACCCGGTGCTCAGACCAACGAGCGCCAGGCGCTGGTTCAGGATATCGAGAAAGAACGCGAACTACTGAGCAGCTTGCGCGAGCGCTCCATCGTCATAGACACCAGCGACCTCAAATCAGCCCAGTTGCAGAGCTATGTCAAGCAAGTCATACAGGCTCCTTCAGGGCAGATGACACTGCTGTTTCAGTCCTTTGGCTTCAAGCACAGCATTCCAGCAGATTCTGATTACGTGTTTGATGTGCGCATGCTCCCCAACCCACATTACGAGAAGGACTTGCGCCCCCTTACCGGCCTGGATCAGCCCGTGATTGACTACCTGCAAGACCTGCCCGAAGTGCAGCAAATGCAGCAGGACATTCAGCAGTTTCTCGAGCGCTGGCTGCCGCTGCTGGCCAAGGATCATCGCAGCTATGTCACCGTGGGCATTGGCTGCACGGGCGGACAACATCGCTCCGTCTATCTGACCGAGGCCCTGGCCAAGCACTTTGAGAAGCAGTGGCCTACTGTGCGCCGCCATCGTTCGCTGGATTTTCGCGGAAAGTTCATGCAAGTTTCGCAGCAGTTCTTCAGCTCAGACCCTGTTCATCCCCCTCACTGAATGCAGCTCTGATGATCGGTTTTAGCTCCTCGGCGCCGCATGTGCTGCTGCTTGAAGACGACCCAGCCATTGCCCGCACCATCTGCTATGCCCTGGAGCGCGAGGGTATTTGGGTCACCCACAGCCTTTTGATCGCCGATGCTCGCCAGCAGTGGGCCTGCGCCAGTTTTGACGCTCTGCTCATGGATGTGGGACTGCCCGACGGCAACGGTCTGGACTGGTGTCGTGAGCTACGCTCTTTGGGCGACCTCGCTCCCATTCTTGTGCTCAGTGCCCGAGGGGAGGAAATGGACAAGGTACTGGGACTTGAGCTGGGTGCCGACGACTACTTGAGCAAACCCTTCAGCCCGCGTGAGCTGCTGGCACGCACCCGCGCTTTGCTGCGCCGTTCAAGGCAATTTCAGCCTGCAGCCCTTACCCCATCAGCGCAAGCACTTCAAATAGATGAGCAAGGTCAACGTGCGCTTATCCACAACCAGCAGCTGGATCTGACTCGACGTGAATATCAATTGCTACAAAGCCTGTCCAATGCAGCCGGCCGCATCCTGAGCCGCGACATGCTGCTGGAGCAAGTCTGGGGCATGAACAGCGAAAGCACGGATCGCACGGTCGACACCCACATCAAAACTTTGCGCGCGAAGCTGCGCGAGCGTCTGCCCGAGCAAGACATCATCATCACCCACCGCGGTCTGGGCTATAGCCTTAACCCGCCCAGGTAGTTGCCATGCGTCTGGGCCTGCGTCTGTTCTTTGCGTTTTTCCTGATCAATGGACTGGCGGCATTTTTCGTACTGCGCGTCTTCATGGTGGAGATCAAGCCCAGCGTGCGCAAGGTGACCGAGGACACGCTGGTCGAAACCGCTTACGCCCTTGCAACACTGGCCAGCGCAGACATGGAAAAAGGCCTGCTTCAGCCCGGCTCCGACAGTGCATTTGCCCAGCAACTTCAGGGCTACACGCAAAAGCCGATACAGGCCTGGATCTGGGACTCCCGCAAGACCACACTCGATCTGCGCATCACCGTGGCCGATGCCAAAGGCATGGTGCTGTTCGACTCTCAGGGCAGGGATGAAGGCGCCGACTACTCGCGCTGGCGCGATGTCTATCTGACGCTGCGCGGCGAATATGGTGCCCGCACCACGCGTGCGGTCAAAGAAGATGAGGCCAGCAGCGTCATGTATGTCTCTGCCCCCATTCTGGTCAGAGGAAAGATCGCAGGAGTGCTGACCACCTCCAAGCCCGCCAGCTCGGTGCAGAAGATTGTTGATAGCGCAGAACAGAAGATTTTGCGGGGCGGCCTGCTGTTTGTACTTCTCTCGGCAGGCGTAGGCTGCGTCATCACACTGTGGTTTGTCGTTCATGTGCGCCGGCTGCGCAACTATGCACTGCAGGTACAGGCCCCCACCCTCCATGAATCGGCACATCCAGCGCAGTTCAGGCCTCAAGCCCCCGTTCCCGATATGCCGGGCGAACTGGGAGAGCTGGCCCAGGCCATGGATCACATGCGCAAGCGCCTGGAAGGCAGGGACTACATCGAGGGCTATGTGCGCGCACTGACCCATGAGCTCAAGAGCCCCGTGGCAGCCATCCGCGGTGCGGGTGAGCTGCTGCAGGAAAACCTTCCCGCGCAAGACCGCATCATGTTTGCCAACCAGGTCGTAGAGCAAAGTCTGCGCCTGCAAAACCTGATCGACCAGCTGCTGCAACTCAGCCGCCTTGAGCAGCGCCAGCAACTGGACGGCAGCCAGCACTGCAGTCTGCTGGAGTGCGCGCAGCAGGTGGCCGCTGCATTGCAAAGCCATGCCGAGCAGCGCAGCATCCGCATCCACCTTCAGGGCAGCGACAGCTCCGGCCCCTGGGAAGCCGGACTGGTCACCCTGGCCATCAGCAACTTGCTGCAAAACGCCCTGGACTTCTCCCCCGACGGCAGTGTGATTTCTCTGGAACTGGCCCCGCACCGCCTCACCGTCAGCGACCAAGGCCCGGGTGTACCCGAGAGCTTGCTACCTCGTCTAGGCGAGCGCTTTTTCACAACGCCCAGACCTAATGGTGAGCGCAGCGGAACCGGGCTGGGCCTGTCCATCGTGACCCGCATCATGCATCTGCACGGAGGCCTCATGCAGGTAGAAAATCTGCATCCAGGCCTTGCTGTGACGCTGGACTTCGCTCCTGAGACTTAAGTCATTCAGAAGAAAAAGTCAGACTTCACACTGGCTTCACAGACTTCATCTCAGCCACACAGTGGCGATAAACACTGCGCCCTGAAATCTTTTATTCAGGAGCACGCATGAAAAACCGACTGCTGTTCAAGACAGTCTCACTGCTGATAGTTCTGGCCCTGCTGATGGCCGGTCTGTCCATGATTCAGGACGTTGTGAACGACCGCATACGCAATCGCGACTATGCGGTGCAAAACGTGGTCTCCAGCCTGGCCGGAGCGCAGACGCTGATGGGGCCTGCACTGGTGCAGAACTGCACGGAAACCACCAGCACCCTCAACGGCAAAAAAGTGGAATACAGCACGCGTGAATTTCAGCGCATGCTGCTGCCCGATGCGCTCCATCACGACGCCAACGTCAGCATGCAAGAGCTCTCGCGCGGCTTGCACCACATCAATACCTATGTGCTGCACGACCAGATCAGCGCCAGCTTTACCAACGCCGACCAGCTTGCACAGCTGCCCAAGCCCAGCGAACCCAATGCCGTCGTGCGCTGCAAAAAGGTTTATGCAGCCTTCGCGCTCAGTGACCCGCGTGGTATTCGCAGTGCCAGCCTGCTGGCCAACGGACAAGAGCTGGGTGTCGAATCGGGCACCCCCATGGAGCGTTACAGCAAAGGCATACAGGCCGAGGTGATCAACAGCCTGCTCAAAAAAGATGAAGCCCTGAATCTGACGCTCAAGCTGCAACTGCTGGGCACCGAGCAAGTCGCCTTCAGTCCTATCGCTACAGAAAACAAGGTCACGCTGACCGGCGACTGGCCCCACCCCTCTTTTGGCGGCAGCTTTCTGCCCAGCCGACGCGAGATCACGGACAGCAGCTTTACCGCCAGCTGGGAGCTGTCTTCCCTGGCCACCTCGGCCAGCACCGCTTTTAGCCGCCAGCAACGCCTTTGCAGTGCGGACTACTCAGACAGCAGTTCAGGCTATGCCGTCTCTGCCGCTCACGGCCATGACGACAACGGGCCTTGCCTTGAAACCATGAGCACTCAATTCGTCACCCCCGTCAACATCTACTCCCTGAGTGAGCGAGCGACCAAGTACGGCATTCTTTTTGTCATCCTGACCTTTGTGGCCGTCGGCCTGTTTGAGGTGCTGAAAAAGCTGCGCGTACACCCGGTTCAATACCTGCTGGTCGGCTCTGCACTGAGCAGCTTCTTTCTGCTGCTCATCAGTCTGTCCGAGCATCTGGGCTTTGCCACGGCCTACGCCATTGCCGCCAGCGGCTGTGTAGCACTGCTGGGCTTTTATGCCAGCCACATCCTGGGCAGCATCAAGCGCGGCATCCCGTTTGCAGCCGCCATCTCTGCCCTGTATGGCTTGCTTTACGTGCTGCTGCAGCTGGAGCAGACCGCTCTGGTCGTCGGCTCGCTGGCTTTGTTTGGCGTGCTGGCCCTGGTCATGATCTGCACCCGCCATGTGGACTGGTATGCCTTTGGCCGCAGTGAGGGAGAGGCTGCAGGAAAGACCCGCGAGACCGCTGCACCCAAGGAGCTGTCATGACCTCCACCTCCTTGTCCCCAGAAGTGCAGGCCTGGCTGAAGCTTTCAGCGCAGCATCTGCTCGATGAGCGCCCTCAGATCTGTGTGCAGGTCTTGCAGCAGCAGTGGCTGCTAGCCCAGAGTCTGGGAGATCGATCTGCGCAACACGCAGTACGCGAGCAAGTGACTGCGCTGGGAAAACGGCTGCAAAGTCAGCGCAGCAGTCCTCACGCCAAAGCCCTGTGGCTGGCTTTGATGGGCTTGCGCTGCTCCATGCTCATGCCCAGGCTGCGCTTCTGAAAACGTTAGCCCCATCACATCGATGGATCTCAATGCTTGATAAGAAGCCTTGATAAACAGGAGCACATGGCGCTTTCCCAGCAATGATTTCCAATAGTTTTCTATTGGAAACTCATATACAGCAAGCGCTATAAGCTCCTGTTTCTATAAAAATCCTGCAAATGCTCCAATAAAAAAGGTGATGCATGGCATCACCTTTTTCGTGCGCAGGTTCACGCACCTCAAGCCAGCTCGGCATCCAGCAGCTTGCGCACGGGCGCTGGCAAGCCCAGATCACCCCACGCCTGGGCATTGGCCCAGCAGACTTGCTGCTCTTCAGAAACTAGTGCCGGCTGCTCTTGCTGGACAGGAACCAGCACCGGATGCAAGTGCAAGTCCTTATGCGTCAGCACATGCAAAAAGCCGGGCAGCTCTTGCCAGCTCTTCTCCTCGCTGTGCGGCCAGGCGACTTGTGCAGCGCTCTGCAAGCTCTCATAGCTGTCAAATACTTGCGGGCTGTAAAGCCCCGCCCAGATGCCGGTCTGCGGGCGCTTGTGCAGCAGCACACGTCCCTGCTCATCCACAGCCAGCAGCAGCCACCAGGCTTGCGCACTGCGTTTGACCTTGCGTGTGCGCACGGGATAGCGCTCGGGGCTGCCTGCTTGCGCCGCTCTGCATTCAGTCTGCAAAGGACAGACCAGGCAAGTCGGATTGCGCGGCGTGCAGACGCTGGCCCCTAGGTCCATCATGCCCTGGGTGTAGCGCGGCATGGCCTCATGCAAATTGTCATCAGGGCAAAGCTGCTGCGCGTATTCCCACAGCTGCTTTTCATTTCTGGACTGCGCCAGATCACCATCAAACGCCAGCACGCGCGTCAGCACGCGGCGCACATTGGCATCCAGAATCGGCACCCGCTCGGAAAAACAAAACGATGAAATGGCGCTGGCGGTGGAGCGGCCAATGCCCGGCAGCGTCGCCAGCTCCGCTGCCGTTTGCGGGAACGCCCCGCCCCATTGCTCCACCACCATCTGCGCGCATTTGTGCAAGTTGCGCGCACGGCTGTAGTAGCCCAGGCCGCTCCACAGCGCCAGCACGGCATCTTGCGGCGCTGCCGCCAGGCTGGCCACATCGGGAAACGCATCCAGAAAACGCTGGTAATAGCCCAGCACGGTTGCGACCTGAGTCTGCTGCAGCATGATTTCAGACAGCCAGACGCGGTAGGGATCGCGGGTTTGTTGCCAGGGCAAATGATTGCGGCCATGACTGGCCTGCCACTGCACAACGGCGGTGGCAATTGAGGGAAGAGTCAAGATGTCAAACTACCAAATTGATGTCCAGCGGCAGGGAGGCAGGCTGCTGGCGCTCTGCGCGCAGCGGCTCCAGCAGCTGCGCCGATGCACTGATCAGCTGCGTCTGCAGCGAGCCAAGACAGGCTTGCGCATTCTCCATTTCGGTAATGCGCTCTTCCAAGTCTGTGGCAGCGCCGCTGATGCGATCCACCGCTTCCAGGCGGCGTGTGTAACTGCGCTTGCGTTCGCGCAATTGTGCATCGACAGGCGCCGTCAGGGATTTGCTCCACATCTCCACGTCGTTCGAAGCCGCCTCGAACACCGTGCGCAAGCGCAGCGCCAAGGCCTTGATCAGGCGCTGAGAAAAATCAGCGCCACTGAGCTTGAAGGTGTTACTCAGCCCCAGGTACTGGGTGTAGCTGCCTTCGATGCTGCGCAGGTCATCCGTGAACTCGGACAGCACAAGCGGAGGCGGTGACTGCAGCGAGAATCCGAACTCGGCATTGAGGTCCTTGAAAGCGGCACTCATCATGGCCTGCACTTCATCGGCCTGCGCCTGCACCTTGGCAGATACGGCATTCAGCCGCTCAAACGTCTGCTCATAGACCTTGCGCAGGCCCAGCTTGAGGCCGCGCTGGTCCAGCGCCAGTTTCAGTTCAGCCAGCTCGGCCTTCAACGTCGATGAGCTCAGCAGCTGGAACAGCTCCTTGAGCATGCGCATATGGATATTGCGCATGGCCTGAATGCGGCTGGCGCTTTGATCGAACTCTTTGTGCTCCGCCTCAATGCGAGCTCGCATGCTGGCAATCACCGTCGCATTCTTGCCGCGCAGTCCGCACAGCTCGGCCAGTTGGTCATCGAGATCGCTGCGGCGCATGTTGATCACCCGCTCGACCTGCAACTGCAACTGCTGCACATTGGTGCGCACTGCTGCCTGAAGCACTTTCTGGCGCTGCCCCATGATGCCGTTGGCCAGAAGGTCCTCAAACGCAGGCAGGCCACTGGCCTGCAGCAGGCTGTCATTGCTGCCCACCTTGGCCACCAGCCCTTTTTGGGCCGAAACGGGCAGCACGCGCTCCACCGGAACTCCCAGCAACTGAGCGGAGTCCTGCTGCTGACGACGCAATTGCGCCTGCACCTGAGCCCCTGAGCTCAGGCTGTCCCATAGCGTATCGACCTTGTTGAGCACAACCAGACGCGAGGCAGCAAGCAGCTCGTCGCCTCCCGCCTTGCCCGCACCTGCTGGCAGTACATGATCACGCCAGATGGCCAGATCGGACTTGGTCACCCCCGTGTCGGCGCCCAGAACAAACACCACGGCATGCGCCTGAGGGATCAGGTTGACCGTCAGCTCTGGCTCTGCCCCCACTGCGTTCAACCCCGGCGTGTCCAGAATCACCAGCCCCTGCTTGAGCAAAGGATGGGGCATATTGATCAGGGCATGACGCCACATGGGCACTTCCACCCAGCCATCAGCGTCCACCATGGGGTTGTCCGCCTGGTCATCATCATTCCAAAAGCCCCAGGCTCTTGCCTGGTCGATTGACACCTTGCGCACTTCCGCCACCTTGGCCAAGGTGTCGGCAATCTGCTGCGCATTGGCAATATCCAGCGGGTGCAATACCCAGGCATCGGAGCGTATGCGCCATTGCCCCAGGCTCTCGGGGGACTCGCGAGTATCTATGGGCAGCAGTCGCAGACAGGGCTGCAGCTCAGGCTCCCAGGCCAGCTCTGCCGGGCACATCGTGGTGCGACCCGCGCTCGCCGGCATGAGGCGGCGCCCATAGTGGGCAAAGAAAATCGCATTGATCAGTTCGGACTTACCACGCGAAAACTCTGCCACAAAAGCGACCATGACCTTATCGCTGCGCATCTGCTCTTCCAGCCGCTGCAGACGCTCCTGCACTGAAGAATCCAGCAGATCCTGGCTCATCAACCATTCGCGCAGCTCCTGCAGCTGAGTGGCGAAGCTTCGTCGCCACGCGCCATACTGGCCAAACTGCTCATTGAATGAAGCTGTCACGTCTACCCCTCTTGTTGATTTGAGTCTTCGGGCCAGCCTCAGCTGCCGATGCGGTCAATATATAGCACGGCCTCTTTACCGCCTTGGGTGCCCAAAGAGCCTGCTCTTTCGCGCAGCGAAGTATCTGTGGATCAGCACCGCTGCTGTCCCCGATACCCTCTCAGCTGAAAAAGCTCTGAGCCAGATCAAGCATTTCCATTGTTTTTTGCTCAAAAAGGCCAAAACCCTTACCAAGCAAGCGCCATACGCTATGAATTTTAAAGTTACTTGGCTACTCGCTGGCAACGTGCGCAGTAATACGTGCTGCGCTGCCCCTGTCGCATGAGTTGAATGGCTGCACCACAGTGCGTGCAGGGCAGCCCATCTCGGCCATACACCTTGGCCTGCAATTGGAAGTGCCCCTCCATGCCATTGGCTGCCGAAAAATCACGCAAGGTGGTTCCGCCCTGCTCCACTGCCAGAGCCAGCACATTGCGAATGGCCTCATACAGAACCTTGGCCTTGCGCGGCCCTACGTCGCGCGCTGCAGTGGCGGGGTGAATGCGCGAGAGAAACAGGACTTCAGAGGCATAGATATTGCCGACGCCAACCACCACGCTCCCACTGAGCAGTAATTGCTTGATCGGCGCACGGCTGGCAGCCAGCCCTGCACGGAAAGCGGCCAGCGAAAAGTCATCGCTCAGGGGCTCCATGCCCAGATGATCAAGCAGCTTGCGAGCCAGGGCATCACTTTGAGCCGGTACATAAATGACCGCCCCAAAGCGACGCGGATCATGCAGTCGCAGCAAGCCGCGTGAAGTCTGCAAATCAAAGTGATCGTGGGAGCCCGCCGCTCCCAAAGGCTCTTCATCACAGCCAACGAAGCGCAAGCTGCCCGACATCCCCAGATGAACCAGCAGCAAACCTTCGCTCAAATCCAGCAACAAATATTTACCGCGCCGGCGCACTCCCTGCACCACGCGCCCCACCAACTCCTCGGGACGCAAGCCCAAAGGCCAGCGCAAAGGCTTACCCAGCGTCGCGTGCTCTATGCGTGCGCCCGCAATGCGATCCGCAAAAGAACGTCGCGTAACCTCGACTTCGGGCAACTCAGGCATGCAACCTCATCTTCACCAAGTGTTCAACAAGCTTGGATTATTATGAGCCGATGGTTCATCCTCTTCGTTTCCAGGGACTCGCCGTGGCCGCCGCTTTGGCCATGGGTTCGGCAATCGCTTCCACCCAGCCCGCGTCCACCGTTTCCCGTCCGCTTGCTCAACAAGCTCAGGCCAAGCAGCTCAGCGATCTTGAGCAAGCCGCAGAGCAAGAGGAAGAGCAGGCAGCACTTTCGGCAGAACTTTTCTATGAGATTTTGGTCGGCGAAATGGCTGCCCAAGCCGGCGCCCTGGGCGATGCCCAAGCGCTGATGATGGAAGCCGCGCGCAGCAGCAACGATGAAAAGCTGTATCGCCGCGCCACAGAGCTGGCCCTGCAATCGCGCTCAGGTGATCGCGCCCTGCGCAATGCCCGCGCCTGGCTGGAAGCCTATCCCGAGTCACGCGATGCCAACCGCGCCATGCTGCGCATTCTGGTGGCCATGAACCGTATTGCCGACTCCGCCAGCCATCTGCGCCGGGAGGTCGAGCTGACGCCCCAGGCCAATCGCAGCGCCATCTTCCTGGGCATTACGCAGCTCTACAACAACGCCTCCGACAAGCCTCTGGCCGCCGATATCGTGGAGCAAGCGCTGGAGGGCAACTTCCAAGACCCCAAAAACGGCCCCATGGCCTGGGCCACCGTCGGTCACATGCGCTTGATTGCCGGACAAAAGCCCGCCGCTCTGCTGGCTTTGCAAAACGGAGCCAAGCTCAGCCCAGAGTCGGGAGCGATTGCCCTGCTGGCCATGGAGTTGCTGGAGTCGGGCTCAGCCGAGGTCGAGCCACTGGTTCAGCGCTATCTGGAAAAGAACCACTCTCCCCAGCTACGCATCACCTATGCCCGTGTGCTGCTGGGACAAAAGCGCAATGCAGATGCCAAGGCCCAGCTGCAGCGCACCACCCGAGAAGCGCCGGAGTTTCCCGAAGCCTGGGCCATGCTGGCCAATCTGCAGTTGCAGGATAACGAGCTGGATGCCGCCGAAGTTTCTCTGACACAGTTCAACGCGCTGCTGCCCAAGCTCCCCGACGGAGTAGGCCGCAACGCAGGAGAGTCGCAGTTTTATCTGCTCAAGGCCGAGCTGGCTGAAAAGCGCCAGCATTACGAAGAGGCTGACAGCTATTTACAGCGCATTCCCGATTCCGCCAACCTGCTCAGCGTCCAGGCGCGTCGTGCCGATCTTCTGGTACGCCAAGGCAAGATTCCAGAGGCCCGAGCGCTGATACAGGCCATTCCTGCCAACGGTCCCAACCAGAAACGCCTCAAGCAAGTCGCCGAAGTGCAGTTGCTGCGTGACGCAGGCCTTCACCAAGAGGCCTATGCCCTGCAAGATCGCTTGCTAAGTCAGTATCCCGGCGACGTGGAGTTGAGCTACGACACGGCCTTGCTTGCCGAGCGAGTGGGGAAATTCGATGAAATGGAGCGTCTGCTGCGCGACATCATCGAGCGCAAACCCGACTTCCAGCATGCCTACAACGCACTGGGCTACTCCTATGCGGACCGAAACATCAAGCTGGAAGAAGCCAAAACGCTGATCCAGAAAGCCTTGGACATGACACCCGGAGACCCCTTCATCACCGACAGTCTGGCCTGGGTGTACTTTCGTCTGGGCAACTTGAGCGAAGCGGAGAAGCTGCTCGAGCAAGCCTATGCAACACGCCAGGATGTAGAGATCGCCGCCCACCTGGGTGAAGTGCTCTGGGCACAAGGCAAGCAAGAGCGTGCGCTTCTGATCTGGCGCCAAGCGCTTCAGATCGACAGCCGCAACAGCACCTTGCAGGAAACACTTCAGCGCCTCAAAGTGAAACCATGATGCGCCTGTCTTTCTTGGTGAAGTCTCTTCCTGCCCTGAGCCTGGCATGTGCGGCCCTGCTCAGCGGCTGTGCCCAGCCTGCACGTCAACTGCCAGCGGATGCCTCCAGCAGCCACCATTGGTCCGGGCGCATGGCCCTGCAAGTACAGGATGCACAGCAGCAATCTTTCAGCGCCAGCTTCGAGCTTCAGGGCCAACCCGAAAGGGGCACCTTGCTGGTTTTCAGCCCACTGGGCTCCACCATTGCCCGCCTGCAATGGACGCAGTCTGGCGCCAGCTTGCAGCAGGGCGACCAGCTGACCCAGTCTGACTCCCTGCCGGAGCTCATCACCAAAATGACTGGCAGCGACATCCCCGTCGCTGCGCTGTTCGACTGGCTGCAAGGAAAAAATACGGTTGTGAGTGGCTGGCAGACCGACCTTTCCCGAGTCAGCGAAGGTCGCCTTCGCGCAGACCGTGTCAGCCCGCCTCCGGAAGCCTCCTTGCGCATCGTCCTCGACCAGGACACTCGCTGAACCCATGCCACTCTGGTGCTATCGTTGCACCGTTTTCACTGACAGATACACGCCATGCACTCGCTTTATGACGTGCCGGCCCCGGCCAAGCTCAACCTCTTTTTGCACATTACGGGCCGCCGTCCCGATGGCTACCACCTTCTGGAGTCGGTCTTCATGCTGATCGACTGGCATGACGTTCTGCACTTCGAGAGTACGTCTGACGGACAGATCAGCCGCGAAGACCTGAACGGCATCGCTTTGCCTGCAGACGACCTGATCACCCGCGCAGCCCGCGCCCTTCAGCAAGCAACTGGCTGTACACAAGGCGCACACATAGGGATAGAGAAGCGGCTTCCGGCCCAGGCCGGCCTGGGCGGGGGCTCATCCGATGCCGCCAGCACACTGCTGGCACTCAACCGCCTCTGGAAACTGAACCTGTCTCGCCAGGAGCTGCAGCAGATCGGCCTGAAGTTGGGGGCCGATGTACCATTTTTTCTTTGCGGCCACTCGGCCTGGGTCAGCGGAATCGGCGAAGTCATCACTCCTCTTGCTGGCCGCAATGCCCTGCCCGAGCAGCAATTCATCGTGGTCAAGCCCGAAACAGGACTGGAAACCGGAAAGATTTTTTCCAGCGACTTACTAAAGCGCGACTCAAAGCACGCTACAATCGCCGACTTCGCTGCAGAGCACTTTGGCTTTGGCCAAAACGACTTGCAGCCAGTCGCCGAAAGCTTGGAGCCCGAAGTCACGAGAGTCAGAACATGGCTCGAATCACTTCAACTACATGCTAGAATGACGGGCTCAGGAAGTGCAGTCTTTGCACCGATCACGCAGATCATCGACACAAATAGTGCACCGCGCACATGGAAGGTCAAAATCTGCAAGAATCTCGAAATTCATCCGCTTTCAAGTTGGGTTTCAGATCAAAAGTTTTAAGGCTTTTTGTTTCCGACAGAAAGCCTGTGTAGGGGAGTCGCCAAGTTGGTTAAGGCACTGGATTTTGATTCCAGCATGCGAAGGTTCGAATCCTTCTTCCCCTGCCAAACATCTTCTTGCGTCAAAGCAACCCACAGCACTGGGACGCACAATGCACTCACATCACTCTGATTTCATGGTCTTCACAGGCAATGCCAACGCTGGCATGGCCGAAGAGATTGTTAAGCACCTTGGCACTACCCTGGGTGCTGCTGACGTTGGCCGTTTCTCCGATGGAGAAGTCGCGGTCGAGATCAAGCAAAACGTTCGCGCTCGCGACGTTTTCGTGGTCCAGTCCACCTGCGCCCCCACCAACGACAACCTGATGGAGTTGCTGGTGATGGTTGATGCCCTCAAGCGCGCATCGGCCGAGCGCATCTGCGCCGTCATCCCCTACTTTGGCTACGCTCGTCAAGACCGTCGCCCTCGCTCCAGCCGCGTGCCAATCACCGCCAAGGTGGTGGCCAACATGCTGCAGGCCGTTGGCGTCGAACGCGTGCTGACCATGGATTTGCACGCCGACCAGATTCAGGGCTTCTTCGACATCCCAGTGGACAACATCTACGCAACTCCCGTGTTGCTGGGTGACCTGCGCCAGAAGAACTACGAAGATCTGATCGTTGTGTCCCCCGACGTTGGTGGTGTGGTGCGTGCTCGCGCCCTGGCCAAGGAACTGGGTTGCGATCTGGCCATCATCGACAAGCGTCGCCCCAAGGCGAACGTGTCCGAAGTCATGCACGTGATCGGCGATATCGACGGCCGCAACTGCGTGATCATGGACGACATGATCGACACCGCTGGCACTCTGGTGAAGGCTGCCGAAGTGCTCAAGCAGCGCGGTGCCAAGAACGTGTACGCCTACTGCTCGCACCCCATCTTCTCGGGCCCAGCCCTGGAGCGTATCGGCAACGGCACGGCTCTGGACGAAGTGGTTGTGACCAATACCATTCCTCTGAGCCCCGCTGCCCAGCAGTGCGGCAAGATTCGCCAGCTGTCTGTCGCCGGCCTGTTTGCCGAGACAATTCACCGCATTTCCACCGGTGATTCGGTGAGCAGCCTGTTTACCGCTTAAAATCTCAGGTTTTTCGGCCTTGAGCCCAAGCAAACCTCCTTCGGGAGGTTTGCCGCGTTCGAGGCCACCGTAAGAATCCAGGGCCTTTTTCGTAGGTACAGATTCTTTTTTCAATCGGGTGAGACTGGTCGCGGTCCACCCATCTAGGAGTTAGTTATGCAATTCGTCGCTACAGAGCGCGCTAAGCAAGGTACGGGTGCGAGCCGCCGTCTGCGTATTTCGGGCAAGACCCCTGGCATCGTTTTTGGTGCTGGTGAAGCCCTGATGATCGAAATCGATCACAACTCCCTGTGGCACGCTGTGCACAAGGAAGCCTTCCACTCCAGCATCCTGGACATGGAAATCAACGGTCAAGTGACCAAGGTTGTGCTGCGCGACGTGCAGTTCCACCCCTACAAGAAGCTGATTCAGCACGTGGACTTCCAGCGCGTTGAAGCCACCACCAAGCTGCACATGAATGTGCCCCTGCACTTCGAAGGTGTGGAAGAGTCTCCCGCCGTCAAGGGCGAGAACTGCACCGTGACTCCTCTGATGCACGAACTGCAAGTGATCTGCCAGCCCGCAGACCTGCCCGAGTTCATCAAGGTGGACCTGAGCGCCCTGACTTCCAAGTCCGTGCTGGGTCTGCAGTCCGTGAAGCTGCCCAATGGCGTGAAGGCTGTGGTGCGTGGCGCCAACAAGAACCCCGCCGTGGTCTCCATCAAGCTGCCCGAAGTGGCTCCCGCCGAAGGCGCCGCACCTGCTCCCGCAGCTGCTCCCGCCAAGAAGGGCAAGAAGTAATTCTTGTGCTTGCAGTACAGCGCCTGGCGCTGTACTCAAAGAAAAGGCCCACCTCGGTGGGCTTTTTCTTTGGGATTTTGCAGAACTGCACGGCCAGCCTGCTTTTGTTCAGAAGAAGATAATCACGCCATGATCAAACTGTTTGTCGGCCTCGGCAACCCCGGCCCTGAATACGAAGACACGCGCCATAACGCAGGTTTCTGGTGGATTGATGCACTGGCACGCGAACTCAAAGTCAACCTGGTGCCAGAGCGCAGCTACTGGGGGCTGATGGCCCGCACCAGCATCAATGGCCAGAACGTCTGGCTGCTGGAGCCACAGACCTTCATGAACCTCTCGGGCAAGTCAGTGGGCGCACTGGCGCGCTTTTTCAAGATCCAGCCCGAAGAGATTCTCGTCGTGCACGACGAGCTGGACTTCGAGCCCGGTGTGGTCAAGCTCAAGCAAGGCGGCAGCCACGGCGGCCACAACGGTCTGCGCGATATTCACGCGCAGCTGGGCTCGCCCAACTACTGGCGCCTGCGCGTGGGCATAGGCCATCCCGGCCACAAGGGCGAAGTGGCCAACTGGGTACTCAAAAAACCCGCTCCCGATCAGATGAAGCTGATCGAGGATGCTCTGGCCCACTCCCTCAAAGCCTGGCCTGAAATGGTGGCCGGCCAGATGGACAAGGCTACGCTCGCCATTCACACCACCAAAGCACCGCGCCCCAAGCCACCGCGCAAGCCGGCCCCCGATGCGGCTGCAGCCCCCACATCTAGCGACAAGGCTTGAGTCTGCTGCTCCTCAAAAAAACAGCTCCTTAATTAGGAGCTGTTTTCGCTTGATAGATAAGGACTTCAGCCTCAAAAGGACTTAAGTCTCTTTCTTGGCCTGCGTGAGCAGCTCATATTTTTTAAGCAACACCTCACGGCTTTCTATGTACTCGGGGTTCACGGGAATGCAGGCCACGGGGCAGATTTCCACGCATTGAGGTTCATTGAAGTGGCCCACACACTCCGTGCACTTGTTTGGATCGATCTCGTAGAACTCCACGCCCATGGAGATGGCATCATTCGGGCACTCAGGCTCGCACACATCACAGTTGATGCATTCATCGGTAATCATCAATGCCATAGATGCTCCTTTTCCCCCTGAGGCGCTTCGCGCCTTCCCCCAAGGGGGACGACGCCATCGCTGCGGGGCGGCCCTTGCTTGGCGTCTCTGGCCAGGGCCGCGCCGATACTGACGGGCTTGCGTTATTCGAAGCCCGTATTATCCAGTGCACCAAGAGACAGCGCTGCGCGTCAGGCAAAGCCCGGAGCTGCATCACGACGCGGCACAATGGCGGCTATGCTGCGCAGCACATTGCATGTCTGCTCCTTTTTCAATAGATAAACACTGCCTGAAGCCATGAGCGTCTTTCTGCTCAAACGCCTGCTCACGCTGATTGCCACCTTGCTCGGCGCCTCCATCGTGGTCTTTGGCGTGCTGGAGATCCTGCCTGGCAATGCCGCCCAGATGCTCATGGGTCCCGATGCCGACCCCGAGAGCGTCGCCGCCATGGCACAGCAGCTGGGGCTGGACCAGCCCGCAAGCACCCGCTACTGGCAGTGGATGAGCGGATTGCTCCAGGGCGACATGGGCAACAGCTATGCCTATGGGTCTCCGGTGTCCGAGCTGGTCTGGGAGCGCCTTGTCGTCACCGTTCCGCTGGCTGTCATGGCCATGCTCATCACGGCTGCTCTGGCCATTGCCGCTGGTGTGTTTGCCGCAGCCCATCACAAGCGCTGGGGCGATGTGGGCATCATGGGTCTGGCCCAGATCGGCATTGCCATCCCCAACTTCTGGTTCGCGATTCTTTTGATCCTGCTGTTTTCGGTCAAGCTGCAATGGTTCTCGGCCGGTGGCTTCCCGGGCTGGAGCGAAGAAGAAGGCGGCGGCTTCTGGCCCGCACTGCAGGCCCTGCTGCTGCCCGCTGTTTCCCTGGCCGTAGTGCAGGCCGCCATTCTGGCGCGCATCACCCGCTCGGCCGTGCTGGAAGTGCTGCGCGATGACTTTGTGCGCACGGCCCGCGCCAAGGGCTTGTCGCGTCGTGCAGCACTCTGGGACCATGTGCTGCGCAACGCCATGATTCCCGTCATCACCGTCATGGGCCTGCAATTCGCCAACTTGCTGGCGGGCACCATCGTGGTGGAAAACGTCTTCTACCTGCCGGGCCTGGGCCGGCTGATCTTCCAGTCCATCTCCAACCGCGACCTCATCGTGGTGCGCAACTGCGTGCTGCTGCTGGCCGCCATGGTGGTGGTGGTGAACTTTGTCGTCGACGTGCTGTATGCCGCCATCGACCCTCGCATCAAGGCCAGCGACATATGAAAGAGATGAGCACCCAGAGCAATAGTGCTGCGCCCGGCTACCCCACACGCGCCATCAGCCGCACTCAGCCCCAAAGCTTTGCTCAGCGTGCGCTTCAGCACCGCAGCTTTGTGCTGGGCGCTGTGCTGACCAGCCTGCTGATTGCGGCCGCCCTGCTGTCATTTTTCTGGACGCCAGGCTCTGCCTATGAACCGAATATGGACGCCGCCCTGCAAGCTGGCAGCAGCCAGCACTGGCTGGGCACCGATGCCTATGGCCGCGACACGGCTTCGCAAATCCTGATCGGTGCCCGCGCCTCCATTGCCGTAGGCCTGATTGCCGTAGGCATCGGTTTGACGCTGGGCGTGATTCTGGGCCTGGTTGCCGCCGCACGCCGCGGCTGGGTGGAAGAGCTCATCATGCGGCTGGCGGACTTCACCTTTGCCTTTCCCGCCCTGCTCTCGGCCATCATGCTCACGGCCGTGTATGGCGCAGGCATGCTCAATGCCATCATCGCCATTGGCATTTTCAACATCCCCACATTTGCGCGCATCACCCGCGCCTCGGCCAATGCCATCTGGGCACGCGACTATGTGCTGGCCGCGCGCGCCTGCGGCAAGAGCCGCACGGCCATCACCTTGCAGCATGTGCTGCCCAATATTGCCGCCGTGCTGGTCGTGCAGGCCACGATTCAGTTTGCACTGGCGATTCTGGCCGAAGCCGCCCTGTCCTATCTGGGTCTGGGCACGCAGCCGCCTTTGCCCTCGTGGGGGCGCATGCTCAGCGATGCCCAGACCCTGATGTACCAGGCTCCGCTGCTGGCCGTCTGGCCCGGCGTGGCGATTGCCCTGTCGGTGCTGGGCCTGAACCTGCTGGGTGACGGGCTGCGCGACCTGCTGGACCCGCGCCTGACACGCGAGCGCTAATGCCCAGGGATACCAACCATGGCTTTGCTTGAAGTCTCCAACCTCTCCATACAGCTGCAGACCCACCGAGGCCTTGCGCTGGCCGTGCGCGATGTCAGCTTCACGCTGGAGCGTGGCGCTACCCTGGGACTGATCGGTGAGTCGGGCTGCGGAAAATCGCTGACCGCATTGGCGCTGATGGGTCTGCTGCCCGAACACGCCCAGGTCGAAGGCAGCATTCGCCTGGATGGCAGCAACCTGCTTGAGCTCACAGAGCGCCAGCTCTGCGGCCTGCGCGGCAACCGCATGGCCATGGTGTTCCAAGAGCCCATGACGGCACTCAACCCGCTGCACAGCATAGGCCGCCAGGTGGCCGAGCCGCTGCGCCTGCACCTGGGGCTGAGCCGCGCCCAGGCCCGCGCCCGCGCAACCGAATTGCTGGAGCGCGTGGGCATTGCCCTGGCCGCACAACGGCTTGACGACTATCCGCACCAGTTCTCGGGCGGCCAGCGCCAGCGCATCATGATTGCCATGGCACTGGCCTGCGGGCCCGATCTGCTGGTGGCCGACGAACCCACCACGGCCCTGGACGTGACGGTGCAGCAGCGCATTCTGGATTTGCTGCAGGAGCTGGTGGCCGAGCACTCCATGGCGCTGGTGCTCATCAGCCATGACCTGGGTGTCATTGCCCAGAATGCCGAGCAGCTGCTGGTCATGTATGGCGGCACCGTCGTCGAATCCGGCATGACGGAAGCCGTCTTCGCCCGTCGTGCCCACCCCTACACCCGTGGGTTGTTCGCCGCTCGCCCGCAGCTTCAACAAGCTGCAGCGGCTCACCTGCCCACCATTGCCGGGGCCGTACCCGAACTGGTCGATCTGCCTGCCGGCTGCCCGTTTGCAGGCCGCTGCGCCCATACCCAGAACGAGTGCTACATGGAGCCCCCTCCGCCTAGAACGCTGCACCAGCCCCATCAGGCGGCACCGGCATCTCTGGCCTCCTGGCGCCAGCCCCACCTGGCACGCTGCCTGTTTGAACAAGTGCTGAGCACAGGAGCCCAGCCATGAGCCACTCCCACTCAAGCACTCTCGAAAAAGTAGCTGAAAGCCCAAGCCTGCTCAGCGTTAAAGGGCTAAAACGCTCTTACTCTCGCCCTCGCTCATCATTGTGGCAACGGCCAGAGCCTTTGCAGGCCCTGCGTGGTGTGAGCTTTGAGCTGACCGCAGGCCAAAGCCTGGGCATCGTGGGCGAGTCAGGCTCCGGCAAGTCCACCCTGGCCAGGCTGGTCATGGCACTGGACCGTCCCAGCGAAGGCTCGGTTGAGCTGCTGGGCCGCAACCTGCACCAACTCGCAGACAAAGAGCTGCGCGCCGCTCGGCGTGATTTTCAGATGGTGTTTCAGGATCCCTATGGTTCTCTGGACCCACGCATGACGGTGGAGCGCATCGTCAGCGAGCCACTGGCAAGCCTGCCTGAAAAGCTCACGCGCCCTGCCCAGCGCCAACGGGTCATGGACGTGCTCGATCAGGTAGGCCTGCGCATGCAGGATGCGGACAAGTACCCGCATGAATTCTCGGGCGGCCAGCGCCAGCGCATTGCCATTGCCCGTGCGCTGATTACACGCCCCAAGCTGATCGTGGCGGACGAGCCCGTCAGTGCCCTGGATGTCTCCGTACAAGCCCAGGTGCTGAACCTGATGCAGGATCTGCAGCGCGAGTTGGGCCTGTCCTATCTGTTCATCAGCCATGATCTGGCCGTGGTCCAGCATGTCTGCGATCACGTCATCGTGCTTTATCAAGGCGAGATCGTGGAGCGCGGCACACCGCAAAAGCTGTTTCACACGCCCGAGCACGCTTACACCCAGGCCCTGGTCAAGGCTGCGCCACGCCCCATCTAGGGCCATGTTGTTCACACTCGCCACTGCGATATGTGAGCAGTCGCCATGCAAGCGCCCTCGGCTGGTGTAAAAACACAGATGAAACAAGTCCCGCCTGGCGCGGCGACTTGCAGCGCTTTTGCAGGCCCATGTGACCTGCTCCCTTTGGAGACTTGTTAGATGCTCAATCGCCGCTCCTTGCTGGCCAGCTCGGCTGCCAGCTTGCCCCTGTTCACTGCCTGGCCCGCGCTGGCACAGGCCAGAAAAGACAGCGTCACCCTTGCCATGACGCTGGAGCCACCAGGGCTGGACCCCACGGCAGGGGCGGCATCGTCGATTGCCGAAGTCGTGCTCTACAACGTCTTCGAGACGCTGACCAAGATCAACTCCGACGGCAGCGTCTCTCCTTTGCTGGCGGAGAGCTGGGAAGTCTCCCCGGACCTCAAGACCTACACCTTCCGCCTGCGCAAGGACGTCAAGTTTCAAAACGGTGAGCCCTTCAACGCTGCTGCCGTCAAGTTTTCGTTTGACCGTGCCGCCGCCGACAAGAGCACCAACAAGGACAAGCGCACCTTTGCCAACCTGGACACCCAGGTCGTTGACGCGCACACCGTGGTGCTGACCCACCACGAAATCGACCCCGACTTCCTGTTCATGATGGGACAGGCCACGGCCATCATCGTCGAGCCCAAGAGCGCGGCCAGCAATGCCTCCAAGCCTGTGGGCACTGGCCCCTACAAGCTGGCCACCTGGGCCAGGGGTGCCTCGGTCACGTTGGTGGCCTGGCCCGATTACCGGGCAGCGCAAGGCATCCGCATCAAGCGTGCCGTGTTCCGCTTCATTCCCGACCCTGCGGCACAGGTCGCCGCCCTGCTGGCCGGGGACGTTGACGCCTTCCCCCGTGTCTCGCCTCGCAGCGTGCCCCAGTTCAAGAGCAGCCCCCGCTTTCAGGTAGTGGTGAGCAACTCGCGTGCCAAGACCATCTTGGCCATCAACAACGCGCGCAAGCCGCTCAATGACATTCGCGTGCGCCGCGCCATTGCCGCCGCCATCGACCGCAAGGCCGTGATTGCCGGCGCCGCCGATGGCTATGGCGTGCCCATTGGCAGCTATTACGTGCCCACGGCCTTTGGCTATGTGGACACCACGGGCATCAATCCCTTCGATCTGGATAAAGCCAAGGCATTAATGGCAGAAGCCGGTATCAAGAAGCCGCTGACACTGACCATGACGCTGCCCCCCGCTCCCTACGCACGCCAGGGCGGCGAGCTGATTGCAGCGCAGCTGGCCAAGATCGGCATCCAGCTCAAGCTGCAAAACGTGGAATGGGCGCAGTGGCTGTCAGGTACCTATACCAACAAGAACTACGACCTGACCCTCATCTCGCATGTGGAGCCCTTTGATCTGGGCAACTTCGCCAAGCCCGATTACTACTGGGGCTACCACTCCCAGGAGTTCGACGAGCTTTTCGAAAAGATCAAGCACACGCCCCGCCCTGCCGACCGCGCTCGCCTGATTGGCGATGCCCAGCGTCTGCTGGCACGCGATTCAGTCCATGGCTTTCTCTACACCCCGCAATGGGTGACCGTGGCGAACAAGAAGCTGCGCGGCCTGTGGAAGGACATGCCGGTGTTTGTGAATGACTTGTCTTCTCTGTCTTGGGGATAACTGAGGGCTCCCCCTGAGGCGCTATGCGCCTTCCCCCTCTCTCTACGTGCTTCGCACTATGGGAGGGGGACGACAGTCTCGCTGCGGGGCGGCCCTTGCTCACTGTCACTCGCTTAGACCGGGCCAGTTTTGAGAGTGTTTGCCTCTAGCGTTGCACCAGTATCAAGCGTAAAGCGAGTGCGCCGAAAACGGTGGCGGCAATGCGGTTGAGCCAGCGCTGGGCACGGGCCGAGCGCTGCAGGATCTGCCCAAACAGACCCGAGAAGCAGGCGATGGAGCCAAAGACCAGCCATGACGAGAGCATGAAGACGCAGCCCAGCACCATGATCTGCAGCGGAACGCTGCCGCGTGCCGGGTCAGCAAACTGGGGCAGAAAGGCCAGAAAGAAGATCAGTACCTTGGGGTTGGTCAGGTTCATGACCACGCCACGGCCTATCCAGCCCAATGCAGATTGCAGCGTCAGCACATCGCGCTGTGGCTGTGCCTGCGCGGTCTCGCTGACCTGCACCGGCGCACGCCATGCGCCCCAAGCCATATAGAGCAAGTAGGCCGCGCCGCAGACCTTGAGTGCCGTGAACAGCATGGGCGATGCCGCCACCACTGCAGCCAGCCCCAAGGCCACAGCCGCTGTGTGACCCACAATGCCAATACAAAGCCCCAGCACCACACACAAGCCCACACGCCAGCCACGCTGGGCAGACTGCACCAGCACAAACAGATTGTCCGGCCCCGGGCTCAAGCCCAGCAGCACAGCCACGCCAAAGAAGGCAATCAAAACATCCCAGGTCGGCATCGTCAAAATTCTTTCAAAACAATAGCTGCCTGCGCTTTTACAGCAAGGGTTAGAGGGCTTTTTTGCATATAAGAGCCGCCAACACAACCCTTGATACGTCGTTGTTTCGCCTTGTCGTACTTATGTACTGCCTTCGGCTTCACGCCTCGTCTCAAACGCAAACCTTCGGTTTGCTGGGTAGTGCTAGCGTCTCTAAACACTATCAACCCAGCCCCAGCGCCGTCACCCCCAGCGCAATCATGATCGCGCCCGTAATGCGCAGCCCCCTGTCGCCTTCACCCAGCAGCTTGCCGCCAATCAAAGCGGCAAACAGCATGGAGACCTCACGCGCAGGTGCCACGTGCGAGATGGGCGCACTTTGCACCGCGTACAACACCAGCACATAGGCTATGGGGCTGAAGAAGGCCACCACGGCCGCATAGCGCCACTGCACACGCCACAGGCGCTTGGTCTCGGACCAATCCTTGGCTGCCAGTGGCGCCAGAATCACCAGCCGGATCAGATTGCCCATGTAGTCCACCAGAATGGGGGACATCAGCAGCATCTTCACCGCATAGCTGTCCACCACCGTGTAGCTGGCAATGAACATGCCTGTCAGCAGGCCGTAGTACAGGCCTGCCAGCACACGCTGCCGGGCCTCCACATTCTTGCCATCACGAATGGCGGCAATCATGCGCGGGCCGCCTGCAATCAGAAACACGCCCAGCACCACAGCGGCAATGCCGGCAGCGCCCAGGGTGGAAATTTTTTCGCCCAGAAACAGCACTGCCACCAGAGATGACATCAGCGGCCCGCTGCCCCGCGCCAGCGGATAGACCACGGTGAGATCCGCCACGCGGTAGCCACGCAGCAGCACCACGAAATAGGCCACATGCAGCACGGCGCTGGCCGTGACAAAGCCCCACTCCATCCAGCCCCAGCCCGGCACAGCGTCCTTGCCCAGCCACCAGCCCAGCGGCGCCCAGATCAGCGCATTGAAGACCGAGACATACAACGAAAAGCGCGCATCGCCGCCCGCCTTCTTGGCCACGATATTCCAGCCCGAGTGAATCAGGCCGGCCAGAATGATGAGAGTGAACGCTTGCAGAGACATGGGAGCCAGAAATGCAAAAGGCCGCGCGATGCGCAGCCTTTTGAGAGGGAAAATTCAGTAGTTCATCTGACCAAGTATGACCGGCACCTCATGACACTGGCACCAGCCATCAGAGAGATGCCGAGCAAGAGCCGCCTCGCGGCGAGGGCATCGTCCCCTTTGGGGGAAGGCGCGCAGCGACTCAAGGGGGATCATTTACTTTCTAGCCGCAATGAGCGAAAGAAATTCGCGACGCAGTTCGGAGTTGGTCAGGAAAGCACCACGCATGACCGAGTTCAGCATCTTGGAGTCCATCTCGCGCACGCCGCGCCAGGACATGCAGAAGTGCGATGCCTCCATGACCACGGCCAGGCCGTCGGGGCGGGTTCGGTCCACGATCAGGTCGGCCAGCTGGATAATGGCCTCTTCCTGAATCTGCGGGCGACCCATGATCCAGTCCACCAAACGTGCGTACTTGGACAGACCGATCACATTGGTGTTCTTGTTGGGCAGCACACCGATCCAGATCTTGCCGATCACGGGGCACAGGTGATGGCTGCAGGCGCTGCGCACGGTGATAGGGCCGACGATCATCAGCTCGTTCAGGTGCTCGGCATTGGGGAATTCGGTGATCGCGGGCTGGGCCACATAGCGGCCACGGAACACCTCGTTCACATACATCTTGGCCACGCGGCGGGCCGTGGCACGCGTGTTGTGGTCCTTGACGGTGTCAATGACCATGGCGTCGAGCACGCCCTGCATCTTGTCCTGCACCTCGTCCAGCAGCTTCTCCAGCTCGCCGGGTTCGATGAACTCGGAAATATTGTCGTTGGCATGAAAGCGCTTGTTCGCTGCCTGCAGCCGCTCGCGGATCTTGACCGAGACGGGAGTGCCTTCGTCGGTCTGGTTGTCTTTATTCATATCGGCGAGTTCTCTGAACATGCCAAGAATGGTACCAGTGAATCAACCACCCAATACCTCAAAGGATTTGCCCTTCAAATGAAGGTTTACAAGGCGCTGGCAGCTATGGTTTCAGGAGCGTTCTCGAAACAGGCATGCGCCATCCCGTAGATTCCCAGCAAGGGCCGCCCCGCAGCAAAGGAGTCGCTCCCTCCTGCGCAGCAAGAAAGGGGAAGGCGCGCAGCGCCTCAGGGGTGATTCACAACCTGAACTCTGCGATCAGGGGCAGGTGATCGGACATGCGCCACCAGATGCGCCCCTTGGGCACCTGCAGACCCAGCGGGGTCAGCCCACGCACATAGATGTGGTCCAACTGCGCCAGCGGCATGCGCGAGGGGTAGGTCATGATGCCCTGCGTCTCCTCGAACTCGAACAGCCCGAACCCGGCCAGCATGCGCTTGATCTGGTTGCCCCAGTCATTGAAGTCACCCGCCACCACCAAAGGCGCATCGGGCGGCACCTCGCGCTCGATAAAGCGCTGCAACATGGCGATCTGGCGAATGCGGCTGCCCGGAATCAGGCCCAGGTGCACCACGATGGAGTGCACGCGCTTGCCCTGAATGTCCAGCTCCACATGCAGCAGGCCGCGCTGCTCGAAGCGGTGGTCCGAGATGTCTTCATGCTGATAGCCAATCACCGGCCAGCGGCTGAGCAGCGCATTGCCGTGCTCGCCGTCCTTGGTATAGGCATTGGTCAGATAGACCGACTCATAGCCTTCGGGCGCCAGGTACTCGGCCTGCGGCACGCTGGGCCAACGGTCAAAGTACTGCGCCTCCTTGCGGTTCATCTTGCGCACTTCCTGCAGGCAGACGATGTCGGCGTCGAGCTGCTCCACGGCCAGGCCCAGGTTGTGAATCTCCAGTCGCCGGGCCGGGCCCAAACCCTGCACGCCCTTGTGAATGTTGTAAGTCGCCACACGCAGGATTTGCGGCTCGGGTGGCACGATCAACTCAGATTCAGACATAAGCAGTCAATTTTTTATAACCGCCCCTGCGAGCCCCCCGAAAGCGGCAATCTCAGGAGCAAAACGCGGCAAGAGCAGGATGGCTTCTGCGTTGGAAGAAGAAAAGCAGCGCGAAGCTGCGTCGCGCCAATCATGCCAATCATGTGCGGTGTGCTCTCTCGGATTCAAGTGCACGGACATGTAGGACGGAACAAGAAGGCCAAAGACTCTTTCCTGGTTCAGCCAGACTCCGGGAGCGTAGCGATGCAGCCACTGTGGATAGATGGTGTAGTGGTTCTCAAGTTCCCAGTCCTGCAGATGGCAGCCAGGAGCCAAGGCATCGATACCGGTCTCTTCCAGCACCTCACGCGCTGCCGTCTCACGCCAGGGCTCGCCCTCGAAATCCTTGCTGCCGGTCACCGACTGCCAAAAGGGCTCTCCGTCCGGCGCTGCTGCCGTGCGGCGCAGCAGCAGCACCTGCCCGTCTTGGCGGTAGATCACCACCAGCACGGACTGCGGAATTTTGTAGCCTGTATTGCTCTGGCTTGACTTCACCTGGACTCCTGCTCGCTCGGCCGACATCGCCGAGATCAGTCTGCCTCACTTCACTGCATGACTAGGAGACAGGCCGCGTTGGCACTGCAGGCGGCAATGGCTTGGCCTGCAGTGCCCGCAACTGATAAACCAGCTCGTTGTGCGCATGCAGGAACGACGCGGCAATGACCTTGCCCTCGTTGGTATTGCTCCAGCCCGCCCCTGCGGCCCCGCCCACGCGCCCCACAACCAGTCCACCGACACCCAGATCGGTAGCGCGCGCCGAGCCGGTACTGGCCGCCACTTGCTCCGTGGTTTCGGTGTCTGTGAGAAACAGGGCCGTCTGCGCTTCCTTGAGCTTGACCTGCTCGGCCATTCCGGCCAGCCCGGCAATGTCACGCAAGCCCGGAATCATGGCGATGATGCCCGAGAGCCCGCCGCCCGCATTTTGCTCACTGAACGTCAGGCTGGGCACCAGCTGATACTGGGCCTCAAAGCCCTTGCCTTTTTGCACCGTGCCATCCTTGCGCAGCACGCCGGAGTCGCGCAGCTCGCCTTCGCGGATCGTGCCCTGCAGGCCCGCATTGCGATCGACGACGCGAAAGCAGCCGCTTTGCTGCGCCAGCAACTTGACCAGCGGCACCGGCGTGGGCGGCAGACGCCCGCTGCCATAGGGCATGACGTAGCCGCGCGGGTTCTCTACCAGCGCCACCGTGGCAATCGGCTCCTGACAGCGCTCCAAGGACTGAGCTGCCTGGCTGGCGCCTCGCGGCCCGGCCGAGCCCGTGATTTCCGAGCCGCCGCGGCCCAGCTCGGTCTGCTGCCGGTCACAGCCCGCCAGTCCCAGAAGCACGGCGATTGCCGCAATTTTGATAGCTGCTTCCGCTGGCTGCTTATTGATTTCAGATACAAAACGCATTGAAACTAAGAGCTGGCAAGCGCTACCAGCTATCAAATATAGAAAACAAAAAAGCGCCAGCAGCACAATCGCTGTCTGGCGCCCGCACTATGGCACAAAGTCCGTGAAAAAACGTCGTGCCGTCAGTGTCTGTATCAAGCTTCGGTCGTCACCACCGCAGCGTTGCGCAGCTTGATGTGCAGCTCGCGCAACTGCTTCTCGTCCACAGGCGAAGGTGCCTGGGTCAGCAGGTCCTGAGCGCGCTGGGTCTTGGGGAAGGCGATCACGTCGCGGATGGAGTCGGAGCCGGTCATCAGCGTGATCAGACGGTCCAGACCAAAGGCCAGACCACCGTGGGGAGGCGCACCGTACTGCAGCGCGTCCAGCAGGTAGCCGAACTTGGCGCGCTGCTGCTCGGGTGTGATGTTCAGGGCTTCAAACACCTTGGCCTGCACGTCTGCACGGTGGATACGCACCGAGCCGCCGCCCAGCTCCCAGCCGTTCAGCACCATGTCGTAGGCCTTGGCGATGCACTTGCCGGGGTCGGTGACCATCAGCTCTTCGTGACCATCCTTGGGCGAGGTGAAGGGGTGGTGCACGGCCACCCAGCGGTTGTCTTCCTCGTCATGCTCGAACATGGGGAAGTCCACCACCCACAGCGGTGCCCACTTGTCTTCGAACAGGCCGTTCTTCTTGCCGAATTCGCTGTGACCGACCTTCAGACGCAGAGCGCCGATGGAGTCGTTGACGATCTTTTCCTTGTCTGCACCGAAGAACAACAGGTCGCCGTCTTGCGCGCCGGTGCGCTTCAAGATTTCAGCGATCGCTGCGTCATGGATGTTCTTGACGATGGGCGACTGCAGGCCGTCACGGCCCTTGGCCACTTCGTTGACCTTGATCCAGGCCAGGCCCTTGGCGCCGTAGATCTTGACGAACTCGGTGTAGCCGTCGATCTCGCCACGCGAAATCTGGGCACCGCCGGGCACGCGCAGGGCCACCACGCGGCCGCCCTTGGTGGTGGCGGGAGTGGAGAAGACCTTGAAGTCCACGTCCTTCATGCAGTCGGTCAGTTCGGTGAACTCCAGCTTGACGCGCAGGTCGGGCTTGTCCGAACCGAAGCGGAAGGCCGCATCCTGGTAGGTCATGATGGGGAACTCGCCCAGTTCCACGTTCAGCTGGGTCTGGAAGACTTCCGTGATCATCTGCTGGAAGATGGCGCGAATTTCCTCTTCGTTCAGGAACGAGGTTTCGCAGTCGATCTGCGTGAATTCGGGCTGGCGATCAGCGCGCAGGTCTTCGTCGCGGAAGCACTTGGTGATCTGGTAGTAGCGGTCGTAGCCGGCCACCATCAGCATCTGCTTGTACAGCTGGGGCGACTGGGGCAGTGCAAAGAATTCGCCATCATGCACGCGCGAGGGCACCAGATAGTCGCGAGCGCCTTCGGGTGTGGACTTGCCCAACATGGGGGTTTCGATGTCGATAAAGCCCAGCTTGTCCAGATAGTTGCGCACCTGGATGGCGGTCTTGTAGCGCAGCATCATGTTGCGCTGCATCACGGGGCGGCGCAGATCCAGCACGCGGTTTGTCAGGCGCACGGTTTCCGACAGGTTCTCGTCGTCCAGCTGGAAGGGAGGCGTGACGGAGGCGTTGAGCACGTTCAGCTCGTGGCACAGCACTTCAATCTGGCCGCTTTTCAGCTTGTCGTTGGTCGTGCCTTCGGGACGGGGACGCACCAGGCCCTTGACCTGCACGCAGAACTCGTTGCGCACGCCTTCGGCGGTCTTGAACATCTCGGCGCGATCGGGGTCGCACACCACCTGCACATAGCCTTCGCGGTCGCGCAGGTCGATGAAGATCACACCACCGTGGTCACGGCGGCGGTTCACCCAGCCGCACAGGGTCACGGTTTCGCCCATTTGGGCTTCGGTCACCAGACCGCAGTATTGAGAACGCATTGCCATGAAAATTCTTCCTGCACCTTAGGGGTGCGACAAGGTTGTTTGTTTGGATTCTTCGATCGCAGCGAGGTCCGGCGGAGCCACCACCCCCATCGAAACAATGTATTTGAGCGCTGCATCCACGCTCATTTCCAGCTCAATGCACTCGCTTCGGCGCACCAGCACAAAGTATCCCCCGGTGGGGTTGGGCGTGGTGGGGACGAAGACGCTGACATAGTCATCACGCAGCAAGGCTGCCACCTCGCCGCTGGGCTGACCGGTGACAAACGCCACCGTCCAGACCCCCTCGCGCGGCCACTGCACCAGCACTGCCGTGCGAAAAGCGTTGCCACTGTCCGAGAACACCGTATCCGAGACCTGCTTGACGCTGGAGTAGATGGAGCGCACCACGGGAATGCGGCGCACCAGCGCATCACCCCAGCCCACCAGCTTGCGGCCGATGAAGTTACTGGTGATGCCGCCGACCAGCAGCAAGATCAGCAAGGTCAAAATCACGCCGAAGCCGGGAATATGCACGCCCAGCAATCTGTCAGGCTGCCAGGCCTCCGGCAAAATGGCCAGCGTCTGATCCAGCGTTCCTATGATCCAGTTGAGCACGCCCAGCGTGATCACCAATGGAACGATGACCAGCAAACCGGCAATCAGCCACTTGCGCAATGCAGACATAGACTTCGCGTCGCCTCAGGAGTTGGCAGTGGCGGGAGCCGCTGCAGGTGCAGCAGCACTTTCACTGGATGAAGATGTGCTTGCAGCCGGCTTGCTGCCGCTGTTCTTGAAGTCCGTGGCGTACCAGCCAGACCCCTTGAGCTGAAAGCCCGGAGCAGTGAGCTGCTTGGAAAAGGCCTCGGCCCCGCAAGCTGGGCACACATTCAGCGGCGCATCCGAGATTTTCTGCAGCACATCCTTGGCATGACCACAGGAGCCACACTTGTATGCATAGATAGGCATAACGCTAAAACGAGGGAAGTGCAAAAACCCTCAATTATAGGCGCCAGCCCTCGTTTTGCAGGACAGTCCCGTCAAGCCCCGATCCCGCCAATCTGCAATTTCAGGCCTTGGCTGCGCCCACAAGTTCGATTTCACGCCGGTAATTGCTGATCCACTGCGGCAGCAAGGAACCCGCCAGCATGCCCGTGACCGCAGCCAAAAGACCCGCCAGCTGCTGCGGAAAAGCCTCATGCAGAACAGGCGTCGCCATGAAGATCAGCCAGACACCGATGCCCATGGAGACGGCGCAGATAGCTCCCTGTGTCGTGGCTCGCTTCCAGTACAGACCAAAGACCAGGGGCACAAAAGCACCCACCAATGGCACCTGGTAGGCACTGGCCACCAGCTCATAGATGGGCGTGCCTTCCATGACGATGGAGTAGGCCAGCACACAGGCCGCAAACACCAGCACGCTGATGCGCATGGTCTTGAGGTTGTCCTTGTCCGTGGTGTCGGGGCGGAACTGGCGCCAGATGTTTTCGGTAAACGTCACGCTGGGTGCCAGCAAGGTGGCCGACGCGCAGGACTTGATGGCCGACAGCAGCGCACCAAAGAACAGCACCTGCATGGCAAACGGCATCTTGTCCATCACCAGCGTGGGCAGCACCTTCTGCGGATCTTCGGCCAGCAGTGCCGTTGCTTCGGTCGGCATGATGATGAGCGCACTGGCCACGAGGAACATGGGCACAAAGGCAAAGATCACATAACAGGCACCGCCAATGATGGTGCCGCGCACGGCAGACTTCTCGGTATCGGCCGACATCACGCGCTGAAAGATGTCCTGCTGCGGAATCGAGCCCAGCATCATGGTCACGGCAGCGCCAATGAAGAACACGATTTCGTGCAACGAAGGCTCTGGCAGGAAGCGAAACAGATCTTTGCTGCTGGCCAGATCAATCACCTTGCCCGCACCGCCCGCCATATCGCCGGCAAAAAAGGCCAGCACCAACAGGCCGATGACCAGGATGATCATCTGCACGAAGTCTGTAATAGCCACGGACCACATACCGCCAAACAGGGTGTAGATCAGCACCGACAAGACACCAATCGTCATGCCCATGGGAATGCTGACTGCCCCGCCCGAGAGAAGATTGAACACCAGCCCCAACGCCGTCACCTGGGCCGAAACCCAGCCCAGATAGCTGATCATGATGATCAGCGAGCAGATCACTTCAATGCTGCGCCCGTAGCGCGACCGGTAGTAGTCGCTGATGGTCAGCAGGTTCATGCGGTAGAGCTTGGCCGCAAAAAAGCACCCGACCAGAATCAGACACATACCCGCACCAAACGGGTCTTCCACCAGGGCCTGCAGGCCGCCTTCAATGAACTTGGCAGGCACGCCCAGCACCAGCTCGGATCCGAACCAGGTCGCGAACGTTGTGGTGATGATCATGTAGAGCGGCAGATGTCGGCCGGCGATGGCGAAATCCGCCGTATTTTTGACGCGTTTAGCTGCCCACAGGCCAATGCCAATGGTCACAAACAGATAGACGATCACCAATGAGAGCAGCACGCTGGCACTCCTCAGACTTTGAAAACGGGAAAGTTCAGAAGCGGATGCGCAGCAGAATCTGCAACACCACCAGGCCAATCACAAAGCCGATGCCGCCACAGAGAATGGCTTGCAGCAAGCGGTTTGTTGTCTTTTGCTGCTGGAGCAGCTCTTTGAGAAGTGCCTCGTTGTCACCAACTGCGCCCTGTTTGGACAGGTACTGATGCAGGACTCTAGGAATATCGGGCAGGATTTTCGCGTAGCGCGGCGCCTGTGCCTGCAACTCCTGCAGCAAGCGCTGCGGCCCCATTTGCTCCAGCATCCATTTCTCAAGAAATGGCTTGGCGGTGCTCCAGAGGTCCAGATTGGGGTCCAGTTGGCGACCCAGGCCTTCGATATTGAGCAGCGTCTTTTGCAGCAGTACCAGCTGCGGCTGAATCTCGACCTGAAAACGGCGCGAGGTCTGGAACAGGCGCATCAGCACCATACCCAGAGAGATTTCCGCCAGAGGGCGGTCAAAGTACGGCTCGCACACTGCGCGAATCGCCGCCTCCAGCTCTTCGACACGCGTGGTCGCCGGCACCCAGCCACTTTCCACGTGCAGAGCTGCTACGCGCTTGTAGTCGCGACGGAAGAAAGCCAGAAAGTTCTGCGCCAGATATTCCTTGTCGAACTCGGTCAGCGTGCCGACGATGCCAAAGTCCAGCGAAATATAGCGCCCAAAGGTATCGGGCTCCAGGCTGACCATGATGTTGCCCGGGTGCATGTCGGCATGGAAGAAACCGTCACGGAACACCTGGGTAAAAAAGATGGTCACGCCATCACGTGCCAGCTTGGGAATGTCCACGCCAGCTTCACGCAGTCGCTCGACCTGGCTGATGGGAATGCCCTTCATGCGCTCCATCACCATGACATCGGTATGGCAGTAGTCCCAGAAGATTTCCGGCACCAGCACCAGATCCAGGCCTTCCATATTGCGGCGCAACTGCGCGGCGTTCGATGCCTCGCGAATCAGGTCCAGCTCGTCGTGCAGGTAGTTGTCGAACTCGGCAACCACCTCCTTGGGCTTGAGGCGCTTGCCGTCGCTGGAGAGCTTCTCCAGCCAGCTCGCCATCATGTGCATCAGCGCCAGATCCTTGTCGATCACGGACTTCATGCCCGGACGCAGCACCTTGACCGCCACCTCGTGCTCAATGCCAGCCTTGTCACGAACCGTGGCGAAATGCACCTGGGCAATCGATGCACTGGCTACGGGCTGACGCTCAAAGCTGGTGAAGATCTGCTCCAGAGGCTTTCTAAACGAGCGCTCTATCGTATCCACCGCAATCTGCGAGTCGAATGGCGGCACGCGATCCTGCAGCTTGGCCAACTCCTCGGCCACATCGGGCGGCATCAGGTCACTGCGCGTGGAGAGCACCTGGCCGAACTTCACAAAGATCGGCCCCAGTTCTTCCAGCGCCTCACGCAAGCGCACGCCACGTGGCTTGTCGAGTTTGCGGCCAAAGGTCAGCACGCTGCGCAGACTGCGCAGGCGCGGATGGGGAATCCCGGAGAGCACCAGCTCATCGAGCCCATAACGGAACACCACCCAGAGGATGGCCCAGCCTCGCAAAAAGCGGCTCATGACTGTGCTTGATCGACGCCGGGCATGGAAGCCACTGGCGCTGTGCTGGCTGGTGTACTGACATCGGCAGCAGCCGTTTTGCCGTCACCCATGCGCGCGCCGACGAACTGACGCAGGCCCTGGGCAGCCATACGGGCAAACTTGCCCAGGGTATGGGCCGGCACATCGCCAATAAGACGAGCCAGGTCTTCTTCCACATCCCATTTGACGTTGTCTACCAGCCAGTTGATCTCGGCAGCAAACTGCACATCACCTTCAATACGGATGCTGGGCTTGTCACCTCGCAAAGCCGTTTGCGCCAAGGAAAATGGCGAAGTCTCCGTCACTTCCAGCATCAGATCCGGCGCTGCGTCGGCAGGTGCCACATCAAACAGCCCCGCAGGCGTCACCAGCAGCGCCACCGAATATTGACGCCATTGCACACGCGCAATGCGTCCTCTTTGGCGCAGGAGGCGATCCGTGGCCTCTTTTTCCTGCATCAGCACATGGTTGAGGAAAAGCACCAGGCGCTGGTGCATTTCACTCACCAGCCATTCGGGAGCTTGGGGACCGGCCATCGCGCGTTCGACGAGACCGCCCAGAAAAGAAAAAGGGGACTGTGTTGCCATAGCCCCCGATTATTCATGAAATTGATTCCCCCCTGTGGCGCTTTGCGCCTTCCCCCTGAGGGGGACGGCACCAGCACTGCGCGGCGGCGCTTGCTTGGTGCCTCTGGCAGGGGGCATGCCAGATCGATTGCTTACTGCAGCGCTTGCACACCAGCAACCAGCCAGCCGCTGGAGCCGCTCTTGGGCTTGGTCATGTTCCAGACTTCGCGGAAGGGGCTGGGACCTGCCGAAGCTTCTTCGCGGATCATGCCGGAGAACTCGACACTGGCCATGTAGCCATTGCCCAGATCTTCGATACCCAGCAGCTGAGCATCAATCATCAGTACATCAGTGTGATTGGGCTCACCCGCACGCTGAGATTCGCGCTCGGACAGCTGGCTGCGAATTTCCGACAGCATCTCGTCGGTCATCATGGAGCGCAGAGTCGTGATATCCGAGTTATCCCATGCCGACTGCAGCGTCACAAAATTGCGCTTGGCAGCCGTGAGGAAGCCCTCGGCGTCGAAGTCAGCGGGCACGCCCCAGTTCTGAGAACCGGACAGGGCCGAGCCGATCATGGAGCCACCAGCTGCAGCAGCGGCTTCAGGCATGTGGTTTTGCTCCCAAGGACGGGCCGATGCATCGTTACCCACTTTTTCAGGGTTGTACTGACGGGCCTGAGGGGCATCCACATTGCCACCCAGATTGCCGGCACCTTGGAAGGCGAACGGGCTGCTGTTGTTTTGTGCAGCAGGCGCAGCCTTGCGACGACGCATGATCATGCCGACCACCACCATGATGACCATGGCCAGCAAACCAAACATCAGCATATTGGCAAAGGCCTCGCCCATGCCCAGCGAATTGGCCAGCCAGGCCAGACCCAGACCAGCGGCCAGACCGCCCAGCATGGCGCCCCATGGCTTCTTGGGCGCAGCAGCGGGCGTTGCCGGGGTCGCTGCGCGGTTTTGCTGGGCCGCGTTTTGCTGCGGAGCCTGCTGAGAATTCTGAGCGGGAGCACGAGAAGCCTCACGCTGCGTGACGTTGCCGGATTGCTTGCCAAACGACGAGCCACCACCCATGCGTTTTGCATCGGCCTGGCCATGGGCCACGACCAGCATTGCCACCAAAGCGATAGACCAGAGTTTCTTCATCTCATCTCCATTCTTCTCAAAAATAAATAAAAATCTGCGCCTCGGGCGCAATTAGCACTTGATTCCCACATGCAGGGCGCAAACGCCTCCCGTCATGTTGTGATAGTCCACATGACCAAAGCCGCATTGCTGCATCAAGGCCTTGAGTTCCTTCTGACCAGGATGCATGCGGATGGACTCCGCCAGATAGCGATAGCTTTCGGCATCGCCTGCAATCATCTGCCCCATGGCCGGCAAAATCTTGAACGAATACCAGTCATAGACTTTCTCCAGGGGCTTGGCCACCTTGGAAAACTCCAGCACCAACAGCTTGCCGCCGGGGCGCAGCACGCGGTTCATTTCCTTGAGCGCGGCGTCCTTGTGCGTCATATTGCGCAGACCAAAGGCCACGCTGACCAGGTCGAAATGGTTGTCGGGGAAGGGCAGCTTTTCGGCGTCGCAGACCAGCGTGGGCAGAATCACACCTTTGTCCGTCAGACGGTCGCGGCCCACGCGCAGCATGGCTTCATTGATGTCGGTGTGGACCACCTGACCGGAAGCTCCCACTTTTTTGGAAAAAGCCAAAGCCAGGTCGCCCGTGCCACCCGCGATATCCAGCGCCTTGTCACCCTCCTTGAGGTTGGCCACCATCAGGGTGTAAGCCTTCCAGGCGCGGTGCAGGCCGCCCGACATCACGTCATTCATGACGTCATATTTGGAAGCCACGGAGTCGAACACACCGCGTACGCGCGATGCCTTCTCGCTTTCATCAACAGTCTGGAATCCGAAGTGTGTGGAGCTCATAACAAAGAATGCTAAGCAGGCAGTGCTTGCGCGTACAGCGACAACCCTGTATGACTACAGGCTTTGAAGCACTATGGTTTTTTGAAAGAAACAGCCTCAAGCGCTTACTCTATAAGCGCCTCAAGCTATTTTAAATATAGCACCAACATCAATAACCCTGTGCATAACGCACGGGCAATGTGGCATCAGAGGAACGCTGCCGCCGGCTTTCAGCGCATCAGCAGATCCTCTTGATGTTCAATGCACGCTGCAGCCATGACCGCCGGCGCCTTTTTCGGGCATGGGTGTGTCACGCTCAAGCCCCGCCTCTTCCAGGCGCTGCAGGTATTGCTTCCACAGCTCATCTTGCTGGCTACCCAGCTGGTAGAGGTATTCCCAAGTGTAGAGGCCGCTCTCATGGCCATCACTGAAGAAAGGCTTGATCGCATAGTTACCCACGGGCTCTATCGTGTTGATGCCGACCTCACGCTTGCCCGTCTGCAGAACTTCCTGCCCCGGCCCATGCCCTTGCACCTCGGCCGAGGGCGAATACACGCGCAATAGCTCGAAGGGGATGCGAAAGGTCTTTCCATCCGTGTATGAAACTTCCAGCACACGCGATGCACCGTGCACGGTCAGCGACTGAGGGGTGGGAGTATCGGCTTGCAATCCGGCCACGGCTCTCTCCTATTCAATGCATAAAAGGGCAGCCTTGAGCTGCCCTTTGAATCTCCTGACGGAGATGAAAAACTTCACTCTGACCAGTAGTCCAGCGCTTTTTTCAGCGCTGCATCCACCTGGGGCAACTGCCCTGCCACCGCTTGCTCTCGCCGCATATCACGCTCACGCTGGGACGCTGCCCATACCGATGCGGGAAAGTGGCTATCCCAGTCATAACGGGCAATGACATGCCAGTGCAGATGCGCCACCATATTACCCAGCGCAGCTAGGTTGATCTTGGTAGGGGCAAGCTGCTCGCGCAGAACCCGCTCGACCAGCGCCACAGCATCCATGCAGACAATGCGATCTTGCGCACTCAGGTCCGAAAACTCGGCCGCATGATCATTCCAGACCACGCGGTAGAAAGCAGGAAACCCTTCTTCCTGAGCACGAATGACACGCAGCTTGTCACTGCGCCAGATCAGAGCTCCGCCGTCGGTGGCACACAAAGGACAGCTGTCTTGATTGCTCATAGTCACCTTAGACAAGCACGCGCTCGATACCGCCGGCGTTGGCACGCTTGACGTACTCGGCCATCCAGTTCTCACCCAGAATGTCACGCGCCATCTCGACCACGATGTAGTCGGCTTCAAGCAGACCATTGTTCATGTCGTTGCCGTAGCGCGACAGGCCTTGCAGGCAGCTGGGGCAGCTGGTCAGGATCTTGACGTTTTCCTTGGGAGCCAAGGCACCGCTTTCGCGCAGCACGGCTTCGCTCTTACGCAGCTCTTCGGTCTTGCGAAAGCGAATCTGCGTGGAGATATCGGGACGCGTCACCCCCAGGGTTCCGGACTCGCCGCAGCAGCGCTCGCTCTTCATGACCTGGTCGCCCATCAAGGCCTTGACGGTCTTCATGGGGTCCTGCTGCTTCATGGGCGTGTGGCAGGGGTCGTGATAGAGGTAGGCACCCTTGTTCTGCAGCGTGATACCCTTTTCCAGCAGATATTCGTGGATGTCGATGATGCGGCAGCCGGGGAAGATCTTGTCGAACTGGTAGCCCTGCAACTGGTCAAAGCAGGTACCGCAGCTCACCACCACGGTCTTGATGTCCAGATAATTGAGCGTGGTCGCCACACGGTGGAAGAGGACGCGGTTGTCCGTGATCATCTTCTCGGCCTTGTCGAACTGGCCCGAGCCGCGCTGGGGATAGCCACAGCACAGATAGCCGGGCGGCAGCACGGTCTGCACGCCGGCGTGCCAGAGCATGGCCTGCGTGGCCAGACCGACCTGACTGAACAGACGCTCCGAACCGCAGCCTGGGAAGTAGAACACCGCTTCGGTGTCCGACTTGGTAGCCTGCGGGTCACGGATGATGGGCACGTAATCCTTGTCTTCAATATCCAGCAAGGCGCGTGCCGTCTTATTGGGCAGACCACCGGGCAGCTTCTTGTTGACGAAGTGAATCACCTGCTCCTTGATGGGAGCCGTACCCACCGAAGCGGGCGGATGCGCGGTCTGCTTCTTGGCCACGGCACCCAGTACATCGGCGGCCAGACGCTGGGCCTTGAAGCCCACGCCCACCATGGCCGAGCGCATGAACTTGATGGTGTCCGGGTTGGTGGCATTGAGCATGGCCATGGCCAGCTTGTTGCCGGGACGGAAGCTCTTCTTGTCCATCTTGCGCAGCAGGTTGCGCATATTCATGGTTACATCGCCGAAGTCGATCTTGACCGGGCAGGGGTTGAAACACTTGTGGCAAACCGTGCAGTGGTCGGCCACGTCTTCAAATTCCTGCCAGTGCTTGAGCGATACGCCGCGGCGCGTCTGCTCTTCGTAGAGGAAGGCCTCGACCAGCAGCGAGGTCGCCAGAATCTTGTTGCGGGGCGAGTACAGCAGATTGGCGCGCGGCACATGGGTGGCGCACACGGGCTTGCACTTGCCGCAGCGCAGGCAGTCCTTGACGGAGTTGGCGATAGCACCAATGTCCGACTGCTGCATGATGATGGACTCATAGCCCATCAGGCCGAAGGACGGCGTGTAGGCATTGGTCAAATCGGCAAACATCAGCGATTCACGCGGCGAGCGGCCGTCGTGGCTCTGGTGTGCCGAGGCATCCCACTCTTCGTTGCGGATCAGCTTGCCCTTGTTGAAGCGGCCTTCGGGGTCCACGCGCTTTTTGTACTCAGCAAACGGCGCCAGCTCTTCGTCCGAGAGAAATTCCAGCTTGGTGATGCCGATGCCGTGTTCGCCCGAGATCACGCCGTCCAGACTGCGCGCCAGATCCATGATGCGGGCCACGGCTTCGTGTGCGGTCTGCAGCATCTCGTAGTCGTCGGAGTTGACGGGCAGATTGGTGTGCACATTGCCGTCACCGGCGTGCATGTGCAACGCCACCCAGACACGACCCTTGAGCACCTTCTGGTGAATCTCGTTGAGGGATTCACGCAGCGGCTGGAAGGCTGCGCCCGCAAAAATCTTGGACAGCGGCTCCTTGAGCTGGGTCTTCCAGCTGGCGCGCAGGGTGTGATCCTGCAGCTCGGGGAACAGCGTCGCCACGCCATCCAGCCAGCCTTGCCACAGCGCACGCACCTCGGCCACCAGCCCCAGGGCCTGCTGCACGCGGTCTTCCAGCAGCTCGGCGCTGGGGATATCGCCCGCATCGTCGCTCTTGCCCAGGGGCAGGTCGGAATGCCTGAAGAAGTTTTCCAGCTCGTTGCAGAGCTTGAGCTTGTTGCGCAGCGACAACTCGATATTGATGCGCTCGATGCCGTCGGTGTACTCGGCCATGCGTGGCAGAGGAATCACCACGTCTTCATTGATCTTGAAGGCGTTGGTATGGCGGGAGATGGCAGCTGTGCGCTTGCGGTCCAGCCAGAATTTCTTGCGTGCCTCGGCGCTGATGGCGATAAAGCCTTCGCCGTTGCGCGAGTTGGCAATACGTACCACTTCACTGGTCACGCGGGCCACTTCGTCGGCATCGTCGCCGGCGATATCGCCCAGCAGCACCATCTTGGGCAGATGGCCGTTGCCCTTCTTGCTCTTGGTCGCATAACCCACGGCCTTGAGGTAACGGTCGTCCAGGTGCTCCAGACCGGCCAGCAGCACGCCCGAGCGCTTTTGCTCGGCGAACATATAGTCCTTGATCTCGACGATGGAAGGCACGGCATCCTTGGCATTGCCAAAGAACTCCATGCACACGGTTCGCGTGTGCGCAGGCATGCGGTGCACCACCCAACGCGCGCTGGTGATCAGGCCGTCTGTGCCTTCCTTCTGGATGCCGGGCAGACCCGAGAGGAACTTGTCCGTCACGTCCTTGCCAAGACCTTCCTTGCGGAAAGTGCTGCCCGGAATATCCAGGCGCTCGGTGCGCAGGTGAGTCTTGCCGTCGGCTTCAAAGTACTTGAGCTCGAAGCAGGCCATCTCGGCGTCGTGAATCTTGCCCAGGTTGTGATCCAGACGCGTTACTTCCAGCCACTGCGCGTCAGGCGTCACCATGCGCCAGGAAACCAGATTGTCCAGGGCCGTGCCCCAGAGCACGGCCTTTTTGCCGCCCGCATTCATGGCGATATTGCCGCCAATGCAGGATGCTTCGATGGAAGTCGGGTCCACCGCAAAGACGAAACCGCCACGCTCGGCCGCATCGGCCACGCGCTGAGTCACAACCCCCGCTTCGGAATAAATCGTGGGAACTTCATGATCCACACCGGGGATCATGCGCATCTCGACTTCGGTCAGCGCCTCCAACTTCTCTGTGTTGATGACCACCGAGCGCCATGTCAAAGGAATAGCACCACCCGTATAGCCGGTGCCGCCCCCACGCGGAATGATGGTCAGACCCAGTTCGATACAGCCCTTGACCAGACCGGCCATCTCGGCTTCGGTGTCAGGGGTCAGAACGACGAACGGGTACTCGACACGCCAGTCGGTCGCATCGGTCACATGGGCCACGCGCGACAGACCGTCAAACTTGATATTGTCCTTGGCGGTATAGCGACGCAGCGTCTTATTGACACGGCGGCGCAACTGCTCAGCCTCGACAAAGGTAGCATTGAATTCATGCACGGCGCGATGCGCGGCATCCACCAACTGGCCCACCAACTGATCGCGTCCTGCATCTTCGTCAGGCTCACGGCGCTTGTCGATTTCGGAGAGGCGGTGTTCCAGCGCCTCGACCAGCGACTTGCGACGATCGGGGTTGTGAATCAGGTCGTCTTGCAGGTAGGGATTGCGCTGCACAACCCAGATATCCCCCAGCACCTCGTAAAGCATGCGGGCAGATCGGCCAGTGCGACGCTCCTGGCGCAACTGATTGAGCACATCCCACATGGATGTGCCCAGCAGACGGATCACGATCTCACGGTCAGAGAACGAGGTGTAGTTATAGGGAATCTCGCGCAGTCGTGCGGGTTCGGCAGCCTGAGCCTGCAAGGCGGCAGCCAGCGCAATCGGTACATTCATGGGGTAGACCGTGTTGGGCGCCCTGTGGCGCCCCGAAGCCAGTGGGATGACGATTTTAAGCGAGGCCTGCTTACTTATGCTTGGCTGTGGGTTCTGAGTAATCAGTCCAGCAATCGCCAAAACAGCGGCATCCCACTCTTGACACAGCCCTGTCTCTATCAACTCTCACCCAGCTCTTAAGGGCGTTGAAGGGCCTTTCGGCAGATACATGCAAAAAGGCCTTATGCCTCAAGCTGTCTATTGAGACAAAAATCATACATTTCCGAAGCAAAAACAATCCAATACGAAAGACTACCAACAACAAACGAAATTACCTTGACCTAAAATGGCGCAGCTTCGCGCACCATCAAGCGTCACGAGGTCGTCACATGGCGGCTTCGGTCTGCGGGTTCTGCCCATGGTGAAGCGCCGAGCCCATGCAAACAATGACACGTATATGTCATACGAATGACTTAATGTGCGTATCCGCACATTGCGTCAACGATCGTTAGAGGAGCCTTCATGCAATTCAAGCAACTGGCCATGGCTGCAGCCGTCGCCGCCACCGCCTTCTCGGCCCAAGCCGCCACCGAAATTCAATGGTGGCATTCCATGACCGCCGTGAACAACGAGTGGGTCAATGACCTGGCCAAGCAGTTCAACGAAAGCCAGAAGGATTACAAAATCGTCCCCACATTCAAGGGTGCGTATGACGAATCCATGACAGCTGCGATTGCCGCTTTCCGCTCCGGCAACGCTCCTGACATTCTTCAAGTGTTTGAAGTGGGCACTGCCACCATGATGGCCTCCAAGGGCGCGACCGTGCCTGTGGCCAAGGTGATGGCTGATGCGGGCGTCTCTTTCGACCCCAAGGCCTATATCCCCGCCGTGGCCGGTTACTACACCGCCCCCAATGGTCAGATGCTGAGCTTCCCCTTCAACAGCTCGACCACCATCTTCTACTACAACAAGGACGCCTTCAAAAAGGCCGGCCTGAACCCTGACGTGGCCCCCAAGACCTGGCCCGAAGTGTTTGAAGCCGCCAAGAAGCTCAAGGCCAGCGGCCACAGCTGCCCCATGACGCTGGCATGGCAAGGCTGGACCCAGCTGGAGTCCTTCTCCACATGGCACAACGTTGAGTTCGCCACCGAGCAAAACGGCCTCTCCGCCAATGGCTACAAGGCTCGCATGAAGGTGAACTCGCCTCTGCACGTCAAGCACATCGATAATCTGGCAGCGGCCGCCAAGGCTGGCGAGTTCGTCTACAAAGGCCGTGGCTCCACTGCCCAAGCCTCTTTCACCGCTGGTGAATGCGCCATGATCCAGACTTCGTCGGGCTTCTACGGCGACGTGGCCAAGAACGCCAAGTTCAACTACGCCCTGGCTCCCCTGCCCTACTACCCCGATGTGAAGGGCGCGCCCCAAAACACCGTGATCGGTGGTGCTTCGCTGTGGGTGATGGCTGGCAAGTCGGCTGAGCGCTACAAGGGCGTTGCCAAGTTCTTCGAGTTCCTGTCGCAGACCAAGGTTCAGGCCGCTTCGCACCAGCGCACCGGTTACCTGCCCGTGACCATGGCTGCCTATGAGCTGACCGACAAGTCCGGCTTCTACGCCAAGCACCCTGGCACCGACACCGCTGTGACGCAGATGGTCCGCAAGGTCACCAACAACTCGCGCGGTATTCGCCTGGGCAACTATGTGCAGATCCGCACCATCGAGGACGAAGAACTCGAGCAAGTGTGGGCTGGCAAGAAGACCGGCCAGCAAGCACTGGACGCCATCGTGAGCCGCGGCAATGAGCTGCTGGCCCGTTTCGAGCGTTCTTACAAGAAGTAATCCCATCGGCGCCGCAAGGCGCCTGCGGGCCCGCTGTGCCTTCACTCAAGGCACAGCCCCTTGAATGCCACGTTGACTGAACACAGGCTCCGGTGGTTTTTTTATTTGTGACTCCTCATGGAAAAACGCGTTCTTTTCCGATCCAGGTGGCTTCCCTGGGTGCTGATTGCACCCCAGCTACTGATCATCGGCATCTTCTTTTTCTGGCCCGCTGGTCAGGCTGTCCTCCAGTCATTCCAGATGGAAGACGCGTTCGGCATGAGCACCGAGTGGGTAGGTCTGGACAACTTCAAGCAACTGTTCGCTGACCCCACCTATCTGAACTCATTCAAGCGCACCGCACTGTTTTCCGTGCTGGTCGCAGGCATCGGCATTGCCGTGTCTCTGGCTCTGGCCATCTTTGCGGATCGCATCATCCGCTTTGCCATGGTCTACAAGACCCTGCTCATCATTCCCTACGCCGTAGCACCCGTGATTGCGGGCGTGCTGTGGGTGTTCATGTTCTCGCCCTCCATCGGTGTCGTGACCTACTACATGGGCAAGCTTGGCTATGAGTGGAACCACCTGATGAACGAAAACCAGGCCATGGCCCTGATCGTCATCACATCGGTGTGGAAGCAGATTTCGTACAACTTCCTGTTCTTCCTTGCAGGCCTGCAGTCCATCCCCAAGGCGTTGATCGAAGCTGCCTCGATTGATGGTGCCGGCCCATGGCGCCGCTTCTGGAACATCCAGCTGCCACTGCTGTCGCCCACCACCTTCTTCCTGCTGGTGATCAACATCGTCTACGCGTTCTTCGACACCTTCGGCATCATTGATGCAGCAACACAAGGCGGCCCCGGCCAATCGACATCGATCCTGGTCTACAAGGTCTACCAGGACGGCTTCAAGGCGCTGGACCTGGGCGGCTCGGCTGCGCAGTCCGTGATCCTGATGCTGATCGTTGTCGTGCTGACCGTGATCCAGTTCCGCTATGTTGAAAAGAAAGTGCAGTACTGATCATGGTCGACCGCAACCCCTGGCTTAACTTCTTCTCTCACGCCGTACTGATTTTCGGCGTGGCCATCGTCGCCTTCCCTCTGTACCTGGCACTGGTCGCCTCCACGCATACAGCGGACGCCATCGTGCAGTCCCCCATGCCGCTGCTGCCCGGCACGCACATGTGGGAGAACTACAAGGAAGCCCTGATTGGCTCCGGCAAGCTCGGCTCCAACACCAACGTCATTCAGATGATGTGGGTGAGCTTCATGGTCGCCATGCTCATCACCGTGGGCAAGATCGCGATTTCTCTGCTGTCGGCCTTTGCCATCGTCTACTTCCGCTTCCCCTTCAAGATGCTGTGCTTCTGGGCCATCTTCTTGACGCTGATGCTGCCTGTGGAAGTGCGCATTTTGCCCACCTACAAGGTCGTGGCCGAGCTGGGCATGCTCAACAGCTACGCAGGCCTGACTCTGCCGCTGATTGCCTCCGCCACCGCCACCTTCCTGTTCCGTCAGTTCTTTCTGACGGTGCCGGACGAGCTGGTGGAAGCCGCCCGCATTGACGGCGCTGGCGCCATGCGCTTTTTCAAGGACATCCTGGTGCCCTTGTCCAAGACCTCCATTGCGGCCCTGTTCGTGATCCAGTTCATCTATGGCTGGAACCAGTATCTGTGGCCGCTCTTGATGACCACCTCGGAAGACATGTACCCCGTCGTGATCGGCATCAAGCGCATGCTGGCCGGCGGTGAAGCTGCCGTGGACTGGAACATTGTGATGGCCACCGCCATCTTGGCCATGCTGCCGCCTACGGCCGTGGTGATGCTGATGCAAAAGTGGTTTGTCAAAGGCCTGGTGGATACCGAGAAGTAAAACTCGCCCACAGCCTCTCACACCCTCTTTTGACCCATTGAACGAATACCTGGAAGACCTGTCATGGCATCCATCTCCCTCAAGAACATCGTCAAGCGCTACGGCACCGGCAAGACTGCCGTGCCCGTTATTCACGGCATTAATGTCGAGATCAATGATGGCGAATTCATCGTGCTGGTCGGCCCCTCGGGCTGCGGCAAGTCCACCCTGCTGCGCATGATTGCCGGCCTGGAAGAAATCACCGATGGCGACCTGCTCATCGGCGACAAGAAGGTCAACGACCTGGAGCCCGCCAAGCGCAACATCGCCATGGTGTTCCAGAACTACGCGCTGTATCCGCACATGACCAACTACGAGAACATGGCCTATGGCCTGAAGCTCGCCAAGGTGCCCGAAGCGGAAATCAAGCAACGCGTGGACAAGGCCGCCAAGATCCTGGAACTGAGCCACCTGCTGGACCGCAAGCCCCGCCAGTTGTCCGGTGGCCAGCGCCAGCGCGTGGCCATGGGCCGCGCCATCGTGCGCCAGCCCCAGGTCTTCCTGTTTGACGAGCCGCTGTCCAACCTGGACGCCAAGCTGCGCGGTCAGACCCGTCTGGAAATCCAGAAGCTGCACGCCGAGCTGGGTATCACCAGCCTGTTCGTGACGCACGATCAGGTCGAGGCCATGACGCTGGCCCAGCGCATGGTGGTGATGAATGGCGGCAATGTGGAGCAATTCGGCACACCCGAAGAGGTCTATCACACGCCCGCTTCCACCTTTGTGGCCGGCTTCATTGGATCGCCCCCCATGAACCTGCTCAAGAACTCGCCCAATGGCAAACCCGGTCTAATCCTGGGCATCCGCCCCGAGCACATTGACCTGGTGGAAGCCGGCGGCGTGGAGCTCAAGGTCGAGACCGTGGAGCTGCTGGGCGCTGAACGACTGCTGTACGGCAAGGTGGGCGATGAAACCGTCACCGTGCGCGTGGAAGAAGGCAAGCCCTTCCCCAAGCCCGGAGAAACCGCCCGCATTTCTGCCCGCGAAGACCGCCTGCACTGGTTCAATGCCGAGACTGGCAAGCGCGCATAAAGCCCGCGCCACGATTCGCTGAATCCTGAAAGAAGAGCACCCCAAGTCCCTGCTTGCGGTGCTCTTGTCACGTAAGAGCTACGAAAGTTATGACTACTGCACTGAAACCCTGGCCCTACCCCCGCTGGGTCGCTCACCGCGGCGCTGGCAAGCTGGCCCCTGAAAACACCATGAGCGCCTTCCGTCTGGGCGCCTTGCACGGCTACCGCTTTTTTGAGTGCGACGCCAAGCTCAGCAAGGATGGCGTGCTGTTCCTGATGCACGACGCCACCCTGGAGCGCACCACCAACGGCCACGGCATTGGCGGTGATTTGAGCATAGGCGAGATCGCCCAGCTCGACGCCGGCAGCTGGCACTCGCGCGCCTATGCGGGTGAAAACCTGCCCACCCTGGAAGCGCTGGCCCGCTGGTGCCTGGCCAATCACCTGCACCTGAACGTGGAGATCAAGCCCACGCCCGGCCAGGAAGAAGAAACCGGCCGTGCCTGCGGCGAGTTGATGAACCGCATCTGGCCCAAGGATATCGTCCAGCCGTTGTTCACCTCGTTCAAGCTCGACTCGCTCAAGGGTGCTCGTGATGTAGCCCCGCATATTCCACGTGGCCTGCTGGTGGATAAGTTTGCCGATGGCACGGGCGATGCGGACCTGAAGCTTGCGCTGGATCTGGACTGCTCCGTCATGGTGCTCAACCACGCGCTGTGGAACCCCGAACTGGTTGCCAAGGTACACGGCGCCGGCCTGCGCTGCAGCAGCTACACCATCGATGACGAATGGGCTGCACAGCGCCTGATCGACCTGGGCACGGACGGCATCATCACCGACCGCGTAGACATGTTCAGCCCCTCACAGTCCGGCGATCAAATTTAATTTGAGAGCTGCTATCGCTTTACGATTCATGACTTCAGGCATAAAAACACCTGAAATCATTGAACAACAAGCGCCAGAAGCTTTCTTTTCAATAGCAAAAAACACTAAGGCGACTCCATGTCCGCTGCCATCAGCCTTACCGGGTTCAGGCTTGCCTGCCCCGAATAAGACTTGGCAGCCGCCTTGGTCACAGACAAAGAAAAAGCGCTTCACCAGGAAGCGCTTTTTTGCGTTGGAAGGCCGCTTGCGGTATTAGCGCCCAGGCAGGCTCTGGCGCACATAGTCTGCCAGCACCTGCATCAGCTCGGCAAAATGCGCGCGCAGCGGCTCGAAGCCGGCATTGGGCTCGCGCGTGTCTTCATCCATGTAGACAGGGCGGCGAATTTCGATCTGCATGGAGTGTCGCCCCAGTTGCGGCTGGCCAATACGGCCAATCAACTCCACGCCCTTGTAAGGCTCGTTATAGGCCACGCTGTAGCCAAAGCCCTTGAGGGTGTCACCTACCAGGTGAATGAACTCGGGCGAGCAGGTCGTGCCGTCGCGGTCGCCGAGTACGAAATCGGCCAGCGGGGGTGCATCGGTGCGGCCCAGGCGACGGTACACATCGTTGGGCATGGAGTGCAGGTTCAGGTGCCACACCGCTCCGAAGCGATCCGCACTGGCGTCGATAGCCTTCGCCAGCGCCGCATGGTAGGGCCGCCAGTAGTTTGCGATGCGATGCTGCACCTCCGCCACCGTGCGCTTGCGCTCGTACATCGGCGTCGCCACACCATCCTTGCTGATGCGCTGCCAGATCAAGCCCAGGCCTTGCTGGGTCTTGACGCTGGGGGACAGCGGAGTGGGCCACTCCCCCTCCATCTGCGCCGGATCCAGATCGGACTCGTTGCGATTGGGGTCGATATAGGTACGCGGAAAGGTGGCCTCGAGCAAGGTCGCGCCAAACTCGGGCCAGCGATCCCAAAGAGCGGCCACATGTGTGTCTTCACCGCGGCGCAGCAGACTCATGGGCACGACCGTGCCGAAATCTTCGGGATAGGCTGTGCCGCTGTGCGGCGAGTCGCAGACGATGGGCAGAGCCTCGCCCTGCGCAGGGTGAACCAAGACCGGCTCAGCCGGTCTGGCCTTCAGAAAGTCAGGCAAAGACATTCAGATCTTGATCAGTCCAGCTTGATGTTGGCGCGCTTGGCCACGGCCGTATAGCGCTCGATGGCGGTCTTGATCTGCTTGCCAAACTGCTCGGGCGTATTGCCCATGGACTCGCCAGAGATGGACTTTTGCTTTTCCAGGTAGTCAGGCGAAGCCATGACCTTGTGGGCTGCTGCATTGAGCTTGTCGATGATGGGCTTGGGCGTTCCGGCCGGAGCCACCAGTCCAAACCAGCCACCATCGCCCATCTGCGGGAAACCCAGCTCGGTGTAGGTTGGCACATCGGGCAGCACATCGCTGCGCTTGAGCGCCAGCACGGCCAGAGGTCGCAAATGGCCGTTCTTGATATGCGGCAGGGTCGAAGGCAGGTTATCCGTCATCGCATTGACCTGTCCGCCCAGCGCATCGGTGATTGCCTGACCAGCTCCCTTATAGGGAATGTGCAGCAGCTGAATACCCGACAGGTTCATGAAATTCTCGATATTGGCGTGTCCCAAAGAACCTGTGCCGGGAGAGGCAAACGTGTACTTGTCAGGATGGGCCTTGGCCAGAGCAATGAATTCCTTCATGTTCTTGGCAGGCACGCTGGAATTCACCACAAACACGCTGGGCACGCTCATCACATTGGTGATGGGGGCAAAGTCCTTGATCGCGTCGTAAGGCAGCTTGCGGAAGATCGCGGGATTGGAGCCATGGGTGGACACCGTGGCCATGCCAATGGTGTAGCCATCCGGTGCAGCCTTGGCAATTTCGGTGGCACCGATGGAGCCGCCGGCACCGCCCTTGTTATCCACCACAACGGACTTGCCCAATACGTTGCTCATCTTTTCGGCCAGAAGACGCGCCACCATGTCGGTGGAGCCACCGGCGCCAAAAGGCACGACCAGTCGGATGGGGCGGTTGGGATAGTCCGCTGCAGCATCGGCCGCAAAAGCGGGTGCGAAGGCCGTTGCAGTCACGCAGGCGGCGATGGAAGACAGAACGGTACGACGAATGGCCATGCGGCTTCTCCTTGATTTTTTGAATTCGAAAGATAGGTGATGAGTCAGCAAAGGCCGGGCACTTGGCCGTCTCCTTCTCCCTCTTCTCATTCTGGGGCTGGGCACGCACAGCGAAAAGCGACAAGAAGGCACGCAACTATTACCAGCCGTCATAATTCAGACCGTCATGCGCATGCACTCTCCCTCCTTGTCCGAACTCCATGCTTTCGCAGCGGCTGCCCGCCTTGGCAGCTACTCGCTTGCAGCACAGGAGCTGTATGTCACGCAAGGCGGCATCAGCCGGGCCATCGCTCGACTGGAAGAGCACCTGGGGTTTGCCTTGTTCGAGCGCACGGGCCGGCGCAACACCCTCACACCCGCCGGTCAGGAATATCTGCAAGCCATTGAACCCGCCATCACCGCTATCGAGGCGGCATCCGCTACCGCACGCAGGCGCCGCCATGGCCCGCAATTGCGTCTTTCGGTCGTACCAACACTGTTCAGTCACTGGCTGATTCCGCGCCTGCCGGACTTCAACAGCCGATATCCGCAAACCATGCTGTCCTTCGCCCCCTATCGGCGCGACGACCCTCTCAATGCCCCGGAGATTGATGCCTGGATTCGCGTCGGCAGTCAGCAATGGCCTGCAGGAGTGGAGGCGGAGTACGTGATCGGCCGCGACCTTATCCCCATCTGCCACCCCAGAGAGTTGCAAGGGCCGGATGCCATACGTAGCGAGCAGGATTTGCTCAGTCGGCCATTGCTGTTCCACACCAACTATCCCGGCAACTGGAGCTGCTGGATGCAGGCCCGTGGCCTGATGCAGCCCTGCCCCTCTCCCGCCGCCGACTTTGAGACCGTGGGCCTGCTGGTTCAGGCCGTGGCCGCCGGCATGGGCGTAGCCATGGTGCAGCGCTGCCTGGTCGAGGAGGACTTGTCAGCCGCACGCGTAGCCATGGCACTGCCTGCTCCGGTTCACATCGAACGGGGCTACTTTCTCTGTCAGCAAAGCAGCAAAGTGCCCAGCGAAGCGCTGCAGCAATTCAGAGCCTGGATCCTGGAGCAAGCCGCCCCCAAGGCAGTCAGCGACTGAGCCCCGGAACACTGGCATAGATGCAACAGCGGGCTTGAGGAAAATCAAGATTTTGCGCAAAACTGCTTTGCAATTCGCACGCCCTTCAGCGCCAGGCCCGGGAAAGCACCCACTGACAGCAGGCACATGTGACGACCAAGAGGGCATAGCTGATCATCTTTCCGTCACGCGAAAACAGCCACAGTCCGGCCAGCAAAACCGCTGAGCCGAATATGAAATTGATAGCTACTTGGGCAATAAATGATTGCGCTCCAGGCTGATTTTGCTTAAATATTCGTGCACAGACTGCCAGACCCACCGCCATGAAAAAGGCAGGAGCCAGAAAGTTCAGTAAATGATTCACGCTCGCAACAAAATCCATGACAGCAATCGATTCCAAGGCTTTGAAGCCGGAGAGTGCCCAATCCGGTACTAAATTTTATAATCCGTGGTTATGGCAGTCTGGGCTCTAGGTATCAATCACCACACGGCTCCGCTCGATATGCGGGGCCGTTTTGCGTTCGCGCTCGATCAAATCGCGCCAACGCTGCAGGGCCTGCGCGAGTCTCTGACTCACGCGGGAAAAGCCCATAGTGCGGTGGAAACCGCCATTCTCTCCACCTGCAACCGCACCGAGATTTACTGCGCGGCCGATGCCCCGGCCATGGAGCACACCGTGCGCTGGCTGGCCAACAGCGGTGGCGTGGCCCCTGAATTGCTGCGCCAGCATTCCTACTTGCTGGAAGACGGCTCCGTCGCACGCCACGCTTTCCGTGTGGCTTCGGGTCTGGACTCCATGGTGCTGGGCGAGGCACAAATCCTCGGCCAGATGAAAAACGCCGTGCGTGCGGCTGAAACTGCGGGTGCCTTGGGCACTACGCTCAATCAGCTGTTCCAGCGCAGCTTTGCCGTGGCCAAGGAAGTGCGCAGCTCAACCGAGATTGGCGCGCACAGCATCTCCATGGCTGCAGCTGCCGTGCGCCTGGCCGGCCAGCTGTTTGAAGACCTGTCCAAGATTCGCGTGCTGTTTGTGGGCGCTGGCGAGATGATCGAGCTGGTCTCCACCCACTTTGCGGCGCGCAACCCCAAGCAGATCACCATCGCCAACCGCACGATGGAGCGCGGTGAGAAACTGGCCGCCCAGTTCGGTGCCGGAACCATGCGCCTGGCCGATCTGCCAGAGCATCTGCACGAGTACGACGCCATCATCAGTTGCACAGCCTCCAGCCTGCCCATCATTGGCCTGGGTGCTGTGGAGTCTGCTCTCAAAAAGCGCAAGCGCCGGCCCATCTTCATGGTGGACTTGGCCGTTCCCCGCGATATTGAATCCGAGGTCAAAAACCTCAACGACGTTTATCTGTACACCGTGGATGATCTGGCCACCGTGGTGCGCACCGGTCAGGCCCAGCGCCAGGCCGCTGTACAGCAAGCCGAAGTCATCATCGACACCGGCGTGCAAAGCTTCATGCAGTGGATGGACCAGCGCAGCCCCGTGGGTGGCTCGGTTTCCCTGATTCAGCAAGTCAATGCCCAGGCCGACGAATGGCGCGCTCTGGAGATCGCTCGTGCCAAAAAGCTGCTGGCCAAGGGCGAAGACATTGATACGGTGCTGGAAGCGCTCTCGCGCGGCCTCACACAAAAAATGCTGCACGGCACCATGGCCGAGCTGCACAAGGGCGATGCCGAGGCCCGCGCCCAGACGGCAGATACCGTCTCCCGCCTGTTCCTGCGCGCCAGCCGCAACTCCAGCAAGCTGTAGCGACGCTCGTTTGCTCCAGTGCTGCCCCTCTCGCGCAGCACAAGGCTCATCTGCAGCCTGCTCTCACACTTTCTCTTCCTGACTCACCGAGGGTGCGCCGACCCGGCCCCTCCCAAGCCTCGTTACCGACCATGCAAGACTTTTTGCGCAACCAGCTCGAACGCTACGCCCAACGTCTGGAGGAGCTGGACTTTCTGCTTTCGCGCGAAGACATCATGAGCGACATGAAGCAGTACCGCACGATTTCGCGCGAACATGCCGATGTCACCGCCATTGCCAGCCGCTACCGCCGCCACCAGCAAACAGCAGCCGACATCGTGGCCGCACGCGAGATGCTGGGCGACCCGGACATGGCCGAGATGGCACAGGAAGAAATCACCAGCGGCGAAGCCGAGCTCATCCGGCTTGAAGACGAGCTGCAGCGCCTGCTACTGCCCAAAGACCCCGACGATGCACGCCCGGCCTTTGTAGAAATCCGCGCAGGCACAGGCGGGGATGAGTCGGCCTTGTTCGCCGGTGATCTGGCCCGCATGTACACCCGCTACGCTGCTAACGTGGGCTGGAAAGTCGAAATCATGAGCGCCAACGAGGCGGAGATTGGCGGCTACAAGGAAGTGGTGCTGCGCATCGATGGCGACAACGTCTATGGCGCGCTGCGCTTTGAATCCGGCGGCCACCGCGTGCAACGCGTGCCCGCCACTGAAACCCAGGGCCGCATTCACACCAGTGCCTGCACCGTGGCCGTCATGCCCGAACCCGATGAAGCAGAGGCCATTACCCTGAACCCGGCCGACCTGCGCATCGACACCTTCCGGGCCAGCGGCGCCGGCGGCCAGCACATCAACAAGACCGACTCTGCCGTGCGCGTCGTCCACCTGCCCACGGGCATCGTGGCCGAGTGCCAGGATGGCCGCAGCCAGCACAGCAACAAAGCCAAGGCCTTGCAGGTGCTGCAGGCCCGCATCCAGGAAAAGGAGCGCAGCGAACGCGCCGCCAAAGAAGCGGCCATGCGCAAGGGTCTGATTGGCTCTGGCGACCGCAGCGACCGCATCCGCACCTACAACTTCCCACAGGGCCGTCTGTCTGACCATCGCATCAACCTCACGCTCTACAAGCTGCTGGCCGTGATGGAGGGTGATCTGGGCGATGTGATCGAAGCTCTGCAACATGCCCGCGAAGCAGAGTTGCTGGCAGAGCTGCAGGCAGATTGAGTGCCAGCAACCTCCGCATGACAACCTCCACCAGCCCCTTGAGCATTAGCCAGGCCCTGCAGCAAGCCGCTTTGCAAGGCCTGCCCCGCCTGGATGCGCAGATGCTGCTGCTGCATTTAATGCAGCGAGCCGCCCATGACCGCTCCTGGCTCATCACCCATGACACGGATCTTCTGAGCGCCGAGCAGCAAGAGCAATGGAATCGACTCTGTGCCCTGCGCCTGCAAGGCACTCCCGTTGCCTATCTGACAGGGCACAAGGAGTTCTACGGCCTGGAGCTGAGCGTGGATGCCCGTGTTCTAGACCCTCGCCCCGACACCGAAACGCTGGTGGATTGGGCTCTGGAGCTGATGCCTGCCGAAAGCCGTTGCCGCGTAGTGGACCTGGGCACAGGCAGTGGTGCCATTGCTCTGGCACTGCAAAGCCAGCGCCACCTGGCGCAGATCACCGCCGTCGATGCCAGTGCCGATGCCTTGGCCGTTGCCAGTGGCAATGCTCAAAAGCTTCAACTGCCCGTGCAGTTTGCTCACGGCAGCTGGCTGCAGCCCCTGGCCGGGCAAGAGCCCTTCGACCTCATCGTCAGCAACCCGCCCTATATTCGCAGCGACGACCCACACTTGGCCGCACTCACACACGAGCCTCTGTCGGCCCTTGCCAGTGGAAGTGACGGGTTGGAGGACATACGCAACATCACGGCGCAAGCGCCTGAATATTTGAAGGCCGGTGGCTGGCTCATATTCGAGCATGGCTGGGATCAGGCCGAAGATGTGGCAAGCTTGCTGCAGATCGCAGGCTTTGCCGACGTTCAGCACCGCCATGACCTGGCGGGCATTGCACGCTGCACAGGCGGGCGCTGGCCGGGTAAAGCTTGATTTTCAGCGCTTTGCCCCCAGATAGACACACAACAAGATTTCCTCACTTCACCGCGTTCATTGCGGTCAGTGAAATAATTGCAAACATCGCGGCTGTTACCGCCACTTCTAGAATCCGGAGCCCACTATGAGCAACACTCAACAACGCATCGACGACCTGGTCAAGAACAACAACATCCTGCTGTTCATGAAAGGCAACGCCAGCTTTCCCCAGTGCGGCTTCTCTGGCCGTGCCATCCAGATCCTCAAGGCCTGCGGTGTGGATGCCAAATCCATCGCCACTGTGAACGTGCTGGAAGATCAGGAAATCCGCCAGGGCATCAAGGACTACAGCCAGTGGCCCACCATTCCTCAGCTCTACATCAAGGGCGAGTTCATCGGTGGCTCTGACATCATGATGGAAATGTACGAATCCGGTGAGCTGCAGCAAGTGCTGGCTGCCCAATAAGCCTCACCACCAAAGCAAGCCACCGCAAACCCGGTGGCTTTTTTGATGCCAGCTCCTCAACCCTGCCCTTCCCACCACTGCTGCATCCACATCGATGGCAGCTCCTTGCCCAACCCCGGCCCCATGAGCCTGGGCGCGGTGCTTCACATGCCTGATGGCACGCAGCACACGCTGTCAAAAAATCTGCATCGCAGCGGCTGCAACAACGAGGCCGAGCTGCTGGCCCTTATCGCTGCCTTGCAGCTGGCGCAGCAGCTCGATGCCCGCTGCCTGACCATACGCACCGACTCTCAAGTACTGCTGGAGCAGCTGGGCCCACCGCTGGCCAAGCCAGCACGCCCAATTGCCCGTCTGCAAGCGCTTTTCGATAGCGCACGCCTGCAGATGCAGTCTTTTGACGAGCTGGTATTGCAATGGGTGCCACGCCACCGCAATACAGAGGCCGACGCTCTTGCGCGTGCTGCGCATTCCGACGCCGCCTCTTCAGGCTGCGAAGACGACGCGAAAGCAGCCAGCCTATAGCCCCACGAAGGAGCCTATGAAGCAGCGAAGCTGCCCGCCACATGCTTTATGTGGTCGAATAGAGCGTCTTTGATAACCGGTTGCAGGCACTTGCTGTGCCGCAGCAGCCTTGCCTATGAGTGTGTCCCAAAGCCTTCTGGTGATTGTTGTGCTGATTTTGCTCAGCGCTTTTTTTTCTGTGGCAGAGATTTCTCTAGCCGCATCGCGCCGCCTTCGCCTGCGCCAAATGGCAGACGACGGCAATGTGCGAGCCGAACAGGCTTTGCGCGTACAAGAGCAACCTGGCGAATATTTCACCGTAGTGCAAGTGGGACAGAATGCTGTCGCCATCCTCGGCGGCATTGTGGGAGAAGGGGCTTTCAGCCCTTCAGCAACGGCATTTTTCTCTAATTGGCTGTCGCCCAGCCTCGCATCGAGCATCGGCTTTCTGATCTCATTTTTCATAGTCACATCGGCCTTCATCCTGCTGGCCGACCTGCTACCCAGACGGCTGAGCATGAATGAGCCGGAGCGCTATGTCGTTCGTGTGCTTGCCCCCATGCGCTGGTTTGTGGTGGTCTTCAAACCCATCATTTGGTTCTACAACCTGGCGACCGACACCTTGTTCCGTCTGCTGGGCCTGCCAGCCACACGCGATGAACGCATTACTAGTGACGACATCCTGGCCATGACCGAAGCGGGCACCAAGGCCGGTGTTCTGGCCGCCCGTGAGCAGCAGGTGATTGCCAACGTGTTCGAGCTGGACTCGCGCACCGTGGCCTCCGCCATGACCCAGCGCGACAGCATGGCCTTCTTCTTCCGTGATGACAGCGACGCCATCATCCGCGCCCGCATTGCAGAAGAGCCGTTTTCCACCTACCCGGTCTGCGATGGCGACATCGACCATGTGATCGGCTATGTCGACGCCAAGGACCTATTCCAGCGCGCACTCAACAACCAGCCGCTGTCGCTGACCGACGACAGCCTGATCCGCAAAGTGCTGATCGTGCCGGACCGCCTGACACTGGCCGAAGTGCTGGAGCAGTTCCGCATGGTGCACGAGGACTTTGCCGTGATCGTCAACGAATACAGCCTGGTCGTTGGCGTGGTGACGCTCAACGACGTGATGAGCACGGTCATGGGTGATCTGGTCGGCCCCGCCGATGAAGAGCAGATCATCCGCCGTGACGAGCATTCCTGGCTGATTGACGGCATCACTCCGATTGAGGACGTGATGCGCGCCCTGCACCTGGATGACATGCCCAATGATGATGAGTACGAAACGCTGGCTGGCTTCCTCATGGTCATGCTGCGCCGCGTGCCACGCCGCACCGACACCGTGGACTGGGACGGCTATCGCTTTGAAGTCATGGACGTGGACAGCTACCGCATCGACCAGGTGCTGGTGACGCGGCTGGCCGCCGACTCCCCCCATCCTGCAGCCACCTTGTCTGCTGCGGCAGCGGCCATGGCAGTCACAGAGTCTGCGACCCAAGCCAGCACCACAGCTGCACCTCCTGCTGCACCCTGAGCCACTCAAAATACATAGCTGCTTGCGGTTGCTGTGCATTGATTTCCTATTCATTCGATAGTGAAACCTAGAAAAGAAGAGCGCTATGTGCTCTTCTTTTTAAACTCCATATCGACATTTGCGACGCAAAGCCTGCCAATGCCTCTCTCCATTTCTGCATCTCGCCGTGTTCGCTGGATCGCCGCATCTGCCTTTGCTCTCGTCAGCGCCGCCGTACTGTTCGACCATTGGCAACGCCGCGCCAGCGGCCCGCAGTTGCAGGCCAGCTCCCAGCACTGGCCGCTCGTCGACGACAATTTCCAGATCCAGCCCGAAAGTCTGCGCCTGCAGTCCTATGCAGACAGCCAGGTACTCACGGGCCGCTTCTCACGCACCCTCGATGCTGCGCCCAACAGCCTGCCCCCAGGGGCACTTCTGGAGACGCTGTTGCCACAATGGCAGCAGCACCGTTCGGCCACGTCACGCCAACTACCCTTGCCATCTGCCGGCAACAGCATGCAAGCGCACTTGCTGGAAGAGGCTTTGCGCTCTGCTCTGGAAAACGCTCAGTCTATTGATGACGCCGAAGATGAAAAAACCCAGGCCTTGCAGCGGCTGAACTTTCGCGACCGCCAGTTCATCGCCCATTTGCCACCCTCTGGCCCACTGCAAATCACAGCATCCTGGGCCGCTCCAGCTCTGCAGCTGCATGCAGGAAGCGGCTCGGGTCAGCTGCTGTTAGGGGCCAAAACGGAAGGCCAGCACTGGTGGAGTCAATCGGCCTTTAGCAGCTCCGACCAGGGCCAAAGTTGGCAATGGTCAAAACAGCAGCAGTTGCCCGAGCCTCTGGATCAATTCGGCTGGGTTCAGCCACAAACAGCCTTTGCCTGGAATTCGCTGGAGCAGGCGCTGCTGATCAGCTATGACGGCGGCAGCACCTGGGGTCAACCGCCCGTGCACACGCCTTTGACCATGGCCGTGGTCCCGGAGAGCACGCCACCTCCAGCCTATTCGGCTGCCGCCTGGCATGCACGCCACGCCCTGAAAGCCTTTACCCCTGCCGTCTGGGGCGATCTGGCAGCAGACCCATTGCTGCAGGTCGAGTATGAAACCCTGCTGACGCCTGGCCCGGCCGCTCAGTTACGCGGCTGGTCCATCCGCTGGGCGCGAACTTTAGATGAGCAGGGTAGCCCGCAGGGTGACTGGCGAGCAGCGCAAGCCCGTCGCTTCACACTGCTGATTCCGCCCGCACCCGAGCCCATCCAGGTGCAGAACATCGAAACGGCTGACGATATTGCTGCCCTGCCTCGCTACCCCAGCGGTCAGCTGCTGCGCAGCAGCGATGGCAGTCTGACTTGGCTGCAGCAAGGAAAGGCCCAGCACCTTGATCCCCAGACCTGGCGCTGGCAAGCGCCTGTCGATCTGCCTCGACCAGCCTGGCATCACACGAGCACCAGCAAACTCTGGACAGGCAATCAAGTCTGGATCAGCCGCAGCACTGGACATGCCCTGCTGGACATCGCCAGTTGCCTGCTGCCTGCACGCTGGACAGTGCATGAACGCTGCAATCAGCAGCGCTCCCACGCGTTTCATTTCAGCCGGGATCAAGGACACAGCTGGCAAGGCTTTGAGCTACCCCATTCAGCAGACAGCCACATCGTTGGCTGGAATGAAGCGCAGCAGATGCTGCTCGTGGCGGAGCCCTCTTCAGAGGCTGACAAAGACAGCCACAGCCCTGCGCTCAGCCTGCGGTATTACGCTCTGCCCTAGGGCTGGATGACCAAAGGGGAGCCAGCAGGCACTGACTAAACCTGCCTCACCGCAGGCTGCAGCTGCCACTGGCGTTGCGCGCCAAATACCAGGTTGGGATATTTATCCTTGCCGCGGCTGCCGTTGTAGCGCCCCAGCGCCATGAACAAATCGCCCTTTTCACGGTCCAGATAGTGGCGCAGGATCACGCAGCCAAAACGCAGATTGGTCTGCATGTGGAACAACTTGCCGGGGTCGCCATCGCCAATCACACGCGTCCAAAACGGCATGATCTGCATATAGCCACGTGCGCCCACGCTGGAGATCGCAAACTTGCGAAAGCCGCTCTCCACCTGAATCAGGCCCATGACCATGGATACATCCAGGCCTGCGCGCTTGGCCTCATACCAGACCGTCTGCAAAAACTCGCGCCGCGCTTGCAGGTCGGTCTTGCGGCGTGCCAGTCGGTCGCTGCAAGCCACCAGCCAGCGCAGATAGTCCATGCGGGCATCGGTCGAAGTGAACTCCAGCTCGGGAGGAGCTCCCGAGCCAGCCACGGCGGCGCTGAGCGCAGTGCGCACAGAGTCGACCAATGGCTCTTCGAGCTGCCCTCCTGCCCAGGCAGCTTGCGGCAGCAGCCAGCCGGCCGAAGGAACGGCCAGTGATGCAGCAGCGCTCAGACAGGTTCGACGATTCAGTGACATGGAAACAGAAGCTTACAAGCCCAGACGACTCTTGAGGTGGTTCAGCACCTCATCAGTCGCCAGCTTTGTCGCTTCTGTGTCACGGCGGGCCTGGTACTCGACCACACCTTCCTTCAAGCCACGGTCACCCAGCACCACGCGGTGGGGCACGCCGATCAACTCCCAATCGGCCAGCATGGCGCCGGGGCGCTCGTCACGGTCGTCCAGAATCACGTCCACGCCCAGCGCCAGCAGCGCGTCGTACAGCTTGAAGGCTTCTTCCTTCACGGCTTCGCTGCGGCCCATGCCGATGGGGCAGATCACCACGGTGAACGGTGCAATCGCGTCGGGCCAGATCATGCCGCGCTCGTCGTGGTTTTGCTCCACAGCGGCAGCTGGCAGACGGGTCACGCCAATGCCGTAGCAGCCCATTTCAAAGTGCTGGGGCTTGCCGTTGTCACCCAAGAAGGTGGCGTCCATGGCCTTGGAATACTTGGTGCCCAGGTAGAACACGTGGCCGATTTCAATGCCGCGCTCAATGGCCAGCTCACCCGCGCCGTCGGGGGACTTGTCGCCAGCCACCACATTGCGCAGGTCGGCAATCACAGTGGGCTCAGGCAGGTCACGGCCAAAGTTCACGCCGGTGATGTGGAAGCCTTCTTCGTTGGCACCGCACACCCAGTCGGCCATCACGGCCACATCGCGGTCCACCACGATGTTTACGGGCTTCTTCAGGTTGATGGGGCCCAGGTAGCCGGGCTTGCAGCCAAAATGGTCTTCGATCTCGGGCACGGAGGCAAAACGGAAGCCCGCCAGACCTTCGACCTTGCCCACCTTGATCTCGTTCATCTCATGGTCGCCGCGCAGCAGCAGCAGCCACACTTGCGTCTTGACGATCGGGCCCTTGTCGTCCAGCTCATCGGTGGCCAGCACCAGCGATTTGACGGTCTGTGCCAGCGGCAGGCCCAGTTGCTCGGCCACGGCTTCGCAGGTGGCGTTGCCGGGCGTGGCGACCTTTTCCATGGCCTTGCCAGCGGCAGGACGGGTGGCGGTAGGCGCCAGCGCCTCGGCCTTTTCGATATTGGCTGCGTAGTCGCTGTTCGGGCAGTAGACGATGGCGTCTTCACCGGTGGAGGCGATCACCTGGAATTCTTCGCTCAGATCACCACCGATGGCGCCTGAATCGGCGCGCACGGCGCGGTACTGCAGACCGAAGCGGTCGAAGATCCGCTTATAGGCTTCGCGCATGGTCTGGTAGCTGATCTGGGCGGCGTCGCGGTCTTTGTCGAAGGAGTACGCATCCTTCATGATGAACTCGCGGCCACGCATCAGGCCAAAACGGGGACGGCGCTCGTCGCGGAACTTGGTCTGGATCTGGTAGAGATTCTTGGGCAGCTGCTTGTAGCTCTTGAACTCCTGGCGGGCAATATCGGTCACCACTTCTTCGGAAGTGGGCTGAATCACGAAATCACGGCCATGGCGGTCCTGGATGCGCAGCAGCTCGGGGCCCATCTTCTCGAAGCGGCCGGTTTCCTGCCACAGCTCAGCTGGCTGCACCACGGGCATGGTGGTTTCAATGGCGCCGGCGCGGTTCATTTCTTCGCGCACGATGGCCTCTACCTTGCGGATCACACGCAAGCCCATGGGCATGTAGTTGTAGATGCCGGCACCCAGCTTTTTGATCATGCCAGCCCGCGTCATGAGCTTGTGGCTGACCACTTCGGCGTCGGCCGGAGCTTCTTTGAGGGTGGAGATGAGAAATTGGGAGGCTTTCATGGAACTGGCAATTCAGTGGAAATAGGCATGGCCCGCTTGTCGATCACAAGGGGCCATGCATAATGAACACAATTCAAAAATTTGGGGTTTGATTATGCTTGACCGGGACGGATTTCGCCCGAACGTCGGCATCATCCTGCTCAACCAAAGAAACCAGGTGTTCTGGGGAAAACGCATTCGCACCCACAGCTGGCAGTTTCCGCAAGGTGGCATTGACCGGGGTGAGACACCCGAACAAGCCATGTTCCGCGAGCTGCACGAAGAAGTGGGGCTTAGGCCCAATCACGTTCGCGTGGTTGCCCGCACCAGGGACTGGTTGCGCTACGAGGTGCCAGACAGGTACATCCGCCGCGATGCGCGCGGGCATTACAAGGGCCAAAAGCAGATATGGTTTCTGCTTCAATTGGTTGGACACGACTGGGACTTGAACCTGCGTGCCACCGACCACCCAGAATTCGACGCTTGGCGCTGGAATGATTACTGGGTTCCGCTGGATGTAGTGGTTGAATTCAAGCGGGGTGTGTACGAGATGGCCTTGACTGAGCTGGCTCGTTTTCTGCCCCGCGGAGAGCAGCAACGCAATCGCTATTTGCGAAGCGGAATGCGGCCTCGGGAGCAAGAAGGCAACCCGACCAGCAATGCGACTGCTCACCCGGTTCTGCATAATCAAGCCGTTTACCCGGCCCGTACCGGAAGCTTTCGCATCAACCCTGGCATAGAGCTGCCTCCTGGTGCCAGCTTTGATCCAGATCCACAAACCGATATTGACAAGCCTCAGGGCTCTACCTCTCTTCAATGAAAAAAGCCGTAATGCTTCCGCAGCATTACGGCTTTTTCTACATATGAAGGGCAATCAATGGCCTGCAACCACCATATTGTCCCGGTGCATCATTTCCGGGCCTGCTGAATAGCCAAGCAGCGACTCAATCTCCGACGAACTCTTGCGACACAGCAGCCGCGCTTCAGCGCTGGCATAGCTGGCCAAGCCTCGGGCAATCTCGACACCGCTCTCGTCGCGCACGGCAATCACTTCGCCGCGCGAAAAGTCGCCCTCCACGGCGATCATGCCAATGGGCAACAAGCTCTTGCCTTCATCCTTCAACTTGGACACCGCACCGGCATCCACGGTCACCGAGCCACGCAGTTGCAGATGATCGGCAATCCATTGCTTGCGCGCCTGTGTCTTGTGAGTGTCAGCCACCAACAAGGTGCCAATGGACTCACCACGTGTCAGGCGCAGCAGCACATCTTTCTCACGCCCCCAGGCAATCACAGTGGAGGCACCAGAGCCCGCAGCACGCTTGGCTGCCAGAATCTTGGTGATCATGCCTCCGGTGCCAATGGACAAGCCCGCTCCGCCAGCCATGGCTTCCAGAGCTGGATCACCGGCCTCTGCCACATCGATGAACTTGGCATCGGGGTTCTTGCGCGGGTCGGCACTGTAGAGGCCACGTTGATCGGTCAGGATGACCAGGGCATCGGCCTCCACCAGATTCGCTACCAGCGCGCCCAGCGTGTCGTTGTCACCAAAGCGGATTTCATCCACCACGACGGTGTCGTTTTCGTTGATGACAGGCACTACCCCCAGTCGCAGCAAGGTCAGCAGCGTAGTGCGCGCATTCAGATAACGTTCGCGGTCTGCCAAGTCTGCATGGGTCAGTAGAACTTGGGCACTGGGAACTCCCTCTGCACGCAGCTTGGTCTCATACATCTGGGCCAACCCCATCTGCCCTACAGCAGCTGCGGCCTGCAACTCATGCACCTCGGTCGGGCGCGTGACCCAGCCCAGGCGCTTCATGCCTTCAGCGATAGCACCGCTGGAGACCATGATGACTTCACGCTTGATGCCGTCGTCACCATGCACCAGAGCTGCCAGTTGACGGCTCCACTCCTCAATGGCCGCTTCATCCAGCCCTCGCCCCTCATTGGTGACCAGACTAGAGCCGACTTTGACGACGATGCGATGGGCATCACGCAACACATTGGAGGACATGAGAATTTACAGTGTTTTTTGCTTCAAACGCTTATCCATCAAGCGCCATTAGCTATGAAATTAAAAGCAAAACAGCGCACCCTGTGCGCTGCTAGGTTGAAGCCTCAAGCTTATTCCGGATCTTGAGGGGCAAAGCGTGGATCGGTCATATCCAGACCAGAATCCTCGCCTCCTGCAAAACGAGGGTCCACTTCCTTGGGCTCCTGCTCGGCCAATTGCTGGTTGTGCACATGCTCGTAGATCTTGCGAATCAGCGGCTCGCAGCCTTCGCGGGTCAGCGCCGAGATTTCAAAGACCGGGCCCTTCCACTTGAAGCGCTTGACGAAGTCCTTGACCTTGGCTGCACGCTCTTCTGCCGGAACCATATCCAGCTTGTTGAGCACCAGCCAGCGTGGCTTGCTGTAGAGATCTGCATCGTACTTCTTGAGCTCGCCCACAATGGCCTTGGCCTGCTCGACGGGATCCACACCCTCGTCAAACGGTGCAATGTCCACAATATGCAGCAGCAGGCGCGTGCGTTGCAGGTGACGCAAGAACTGGTGACCCAGGCCCGCACCTTCGGATGCACCTTCAATCAGGCCAGGGATGTCAGCCACCACAAAGCTCTGCTCGGCCGCCACACGCACCACGCCCAGATTGGGGTGCAGCGTCGTGAACGGATAGTCAGCAATCTTGGGGCGCGCGTTGGACACGGCCGTGATGAAGGTGGACTTGCCCGCATTGGGCATGCCCAGCAGGCCTACATCGGCCAGTACCTTGAGTTCCAGCTTCAGGCTGCGGCGCTCGCCAGGGAAACCCGGCGTCTTCTGACGGGGTGCACGGTTGATAGCACTCTTGAAGCGCAAATTGCCAAAACCACCGTCACCGCCCTTGGCAATAGTGATGACTTGACCAGGCTCCAGCAGCTCAAACAGCACTTCGCCGGTATCGGCATCGCTGATGATGGTGCCCACTGGCATGTTCAGCGTGATGTCATCACCCGCAGCACCAAACATGTCCGAACCCATGCCGTGCTGGCCACGCTTGGCTTCATGGCGACGCGAGTAGCGATAGTCCACCAGCGTATTCAGGTTCACATCGGCCACGGCAAACACGTGACCACCACGGCCACCGTCACCACCGTCGGGGCCGCCAAATTCCTTGTATTTTTCGTGCCGGAACGACACACAACCATTGCCGCCATCACCGGCCGCAATGTCGATAAAAGCTTCGTCAACAAATTTCATGAGGCATCCAGTCTACAAAATCAGTGTGCACCAGAAGCCTCGGGCCACACTTTTACGTGGTCTATAACTGCCCCATCCGCCAGAAATCTGCTGCCTGGAGCCTTTTCAAACAACAAAGCCCCGACAAGTCGGGGCTTTGTTCGAGTCAAAAAACGACTTAAGCAGCCGTGATGTTGACTGTTTGCTTGGACAGAGCGCCCTTCACACCGAACGACACGTGGCCGTCAACCAGTGCAAACAGGGTGTGATCCTTGCCCACGCCAACGTTCTCACCGGGGTGGAACTTGGTGCCGCGCTGACGCACGATGATGGAACCAGCTGTCACCAGCTCGCCACCAAAGGCCTTCACACCCAGCATTTTTGGCTTGGAATCACGTCCGTTGCGCGTAGAGCCGCCGCCTTTTTTCTGTGCCATGACTTAGCTCCTTCGGAATTAAGCGGCAATCGCCACAATTTGCAGCTCAGTGAACTGCTGGCGATGGCCTTGGGATTTAGCGTAGTGCTTACGGCGACGCAGCTTGAAGATGCGTACCTTGTCGTGCTTGCCATGAGCAACCACTGTTGCCTTCACAGATGCGCCGGACACCAGGGGTGCACCAACCTTGATTTCAGCGCCGTTGCCGACGGCCAAAACCTGGTCAATCACGATTTCCTGGCCTACGTCCGCAGCAATCTGTTCTACCTTGATCTTTTCGCCAGCTGCAACGCGATACTGCTTGCCGCCGGTTTTTATGACTGCGTACATTAAAAACCTCTAAAGTTTGAGAGCTCCATGAAATGATCTCCACGGAGCCGGCAATTCTAGCACGCCTGTATTTTTCACGCTTTCATCTCCCTACTCTTTCATTTGGGCGGACTCTTGGCCCTCCATCCAAAAGCCGACAGCATCTTTCTATAATCATGAGTCCACTTGGCGGTTCATCACCTTGACTACAGAAATTTCCACATCCAATCCGCTCGCCTTGATCGCAGATGACATGCGCGAAGTGGATGTCGTCATTGCACAAAGACTGACGACCAGCGTCCCCCTGATTGCCCAAATTTCCCAGTACATCATTGCAGCTGGCGGAAAGCGCCTGCGCCCCGCGCTGCTGCTCATGATCTGTGGCTCACTTGGCTTCCAAGGCAAAAGCAAATACATCTTGGCCAGCGTGGTGGAATTGATCCACACAGCCACTTTGCTTCACGACGATGTGGTGGATGAGTCCACTTTGCGCCGTGGCCGGGCCACTGCCAACGAAACCTTTGGCAATCCAGCCAGCGTCTTAGTCGGCGACTTTCTCCACACCCGCTCCTTCCAGATGATGGTGGAAGTGGGCAACATGCGCGTACTGCAAATCCTGTCTGACGCCACCAACGTGATTGCAGAAGGTGAAGTGCAGCAGCTCATCAACACCCATGATGCATCCTTGGACGAAGCAGGATATCTGCACGTTATTCGCTCCAAGACAGCCCAGCTTTTCGAAGCCAGCGCACAACTAGCTGCTGTTTTGGCTGATGCCTCCCCTGAAGTGGAGCAAGCCTGCGCCACCTACGGCCAAGCACTAGGGACAGCTTTCCAGATCATTGATGATGTTCTGGACTACACCGGCAATGCGCAGGAGATGGGCAAAAATTTGGGGGATGATCTGCGCGAAGGAAAGTGCACTCTCCCATTGATTGCCGCCATGCAGCGCGGCACACCAGAGCAGGCAATCATTGTTCGCAATGCCATCGAGCAAGGATCCACAGAGCAACTGGATGCCGTCGTCGACATTGTTCGCGGCACCGGTGCACTTGATATCGCCAGGGCAGCGGCCCATGCAGAAGCCCTGCGCGCCATCAATGCCTTGACAGCCTTGCCAAGTAATGCTTACACCTCAAGTTTGCTACAATTGGCGTCGCAGCTTTTGGAGCGCCGCACCTGAATCTATAGGAAACATCTGCACTCAGCCACAAGCTTGCGGGGTGTAGCTTAGCCTGGTAGAGCGCTACGTTCGGGACGTAGAGGCCGGAGGTTCGAATCCTCTCACCCCGACCAAGATTCAAGAGTCAAATCAAGCATTTAGCTGGTTTGGCTCTTTTTCTTTGTGCATAGCAATTCAGAGTAAATCACCCTATCTGATGGCCCAACAATGGCCCAGAGTTTTGGGTGTTATTGCAGCTTACGGCAACACGGCTCTATACTGCCATTCACGACAAACCAGTGTGGCAGGTTGGCGGAGTGGATAGGCGTCCTCCGCCCTCGCTCAGGAAGCGCCTGCACGTTCCTCGGGGGATTCAGCGATAACCCGACACGCCAATCACTGCGCCCGAAATTCCTGGGCCATCTTCCCGATGGATTGTCGCAGCGCGAATACGCGCGACGAGATGCTGAAGTTAGGTTGAGCTTCCTCCAACCATGCTCTTCGATCTCGGCAGGGCTCTGGTCTCGAAAACTGTCAATCGCTCCACGAGCCGCCTGTCGGCTCACGACGAGTTTTCGAGCCATGCAACTTCCCCTGCTGCCAGAAGCGCACGCTGGCATTCCCATCGTCCGAGCGACCCTTGACCCCCCATCCACCCCCGTGCGGGTGCTCTTCACCGAGGACTTGTCCCGGATGCTGGGCAAGAGCGTCACTACGATCCGCACCTTCGCCACCAGCTCCAAGTACAGCCACCTGATCCCCCGCCCGTTCAAGATGCCAGGCAGCCGCAGACTGTGCTGGTACGAACGCGATGTGCTCGCCTGGATTGAGTCCACCAAGCCTGCGGAACCACCGCCCCCACGGCGACCACGCGGGCGCCCCACCAAAGCAGAGCAGATAGCCCGCCAACGCTGGGCCGCGACGACTTTCACTCAGCCAAACACTTGAGCAGTGGGAGCTGAAATCACCAGCGCGTCCAAACCGCGCTCGGCTTCCCCGTTTGACGATGCACTGAATTGGCTCTATCGGAAGAACGCTGAAGTGTCGGCTCACGCCACGACAACGACAGCACACCTTCCCGACAGCCCTCTTCCCGTCACCATCGAACAAACAGCCACGAGAACTATCTCGAAGAGCCAACCCAAAGACAAAGTTGGTACTGGCCGTGCGCTCACACGCGCCGAATCCGCGCTGATCGTGGCAGGAGGAAAAATTGCGGCGACGATGCCCGAAGGGCAGGACATGGCGTTCACTCATGCCGTGCTTTGCCAAGTCGGGCTGCCACGCGCCAAGGTCGAAGGTCGGGAATTCATGCGCAAGTCCGGGGCAGCATGGGTGAACGTGCAAGCAGGCCTTCTGGATGAAGGCAAAGGGCCTGTGGTGCAGCCTGTGCCCTACGGCCCGATGCCCCGCCTGGCGCTGGCGTGGATCTCCACCTATGCGTTACGCACTGGAGAACAGGAAATCCACATCGGACACAGCGCCGCCGAGTTCCTGCGGCTCATGGGCATGGGTGACGACGGCAAACGCTATGCAACCTTGCGCAAGCAGATGCACGCCCTTGCCGCCTGTCGCTTGCAGCTTGGCTTCAAAGGCCGCACCTACAATGGGCAGCCAGTAGAGCAGTTCGACGCATGGCAAAGCAACAAGGACACGGCGCAGCGTTCGCTTTGGCCGGGAGTGATGCGGCTTTCTGAAAGCTACTTTGGTTCATTGATCGAAAGCGCAGTGCCGCTCGACAACCGCGCATTGATGGCACTCAAAGGCTCCGCGCTGGCGCTCGATGTATATGCATGGCTGGCCCATCGTCTGCATCGTATCGAGGGCAAGGGCATCATCTTGCACTGGCATTCACTGCGGGAGCAGTTCGCGCAAGAGTACACAGGCAAGGATGCCGACAAGGATTTCAAAAAGAAATTTCTTCCCGCGCTGCGAAAAGTGCTCGCCACTTATCCACAGGCCAAGGTGCAGCAAGTCAGGGGCGGGGTGCTGCTAAATGGCTCCCCTCCGCCGATTCCCCTCAAAGGCGGGCCGACGAAGTAGCCTGACAGATACCAAGGCCCCGGCGGGCCTTTTTTGCGGGCCTGCAGCGCATTCTTCGCCTTTTCTCTGCTCATCCCCTGCCCAGCCACAAAAACCGCTCTGCGGTCGCATTTCGGGCCTTGCAGGCACCTCCTCACTTTTCTTCTCAATTGCCAAGCCTTTGCGGGGGGGGGGCTGCGTGGCCGTTCAGGCCGCGCAAGGGGGCCGCAGGCCACGGGGGGCCGGGGGGCGGCACGCCCCACGTCGAGGAGCCGCCATAGGCGGCGGGCTGGAAGCCTTTGGGAGTACGACGCGCCCCTGTGGAAGCGCGATTGAAGGCCTGCCAGCACCGGCCAAGAGCGAAGTTTTCCCCAAAAATGGCGGCTCAATTACAGGTAAAACATTACAGGGAAAAATTACAGGATTTAGGGGGGGTCTGATTTCCCGAACGAAGGGGGGGCCGATTTCCCGACAAAATGGGGGTTTTGGGGGGTCTGATTGCACGTGGATAACTTTTTTATCCACAGGCTTGGGCGCCTGTAGATTTCCAGATGCCCCGGCCCGACACCGGCCAGCTCACTCCCCCCCTCCAAGCCGCAATCCGCGCTCCAGCATCTGCACCACAGCCAGGTTGATCACCGCAGCCCGGCTCTGCCCCAGCTGCCCAGCGAGTTCATCAACCCGCTCCAGTAAGGGCTCGGCAATGGTCAGCGTGATTTGCACTTTACGCCCCTTGCGCACCCGGCGGGGCACCTGGGAAGTACCCACATCCGCATCCGGCGCACCAGAGATAAATGCGTCCGCAGCCTCAGTGCTGGCAGGACTCGCAGGTCTGGAAGGTTTTCTCGTAATCGCCATACATCAAATAAGCAGTGAAATAACTTGTTTTTAATATTAAAACAATGTTTTTATAAGTACATTCAACTCTGCAACCGCTTTGTCATCTCTGGGCTTGGCCTCCAACACGCACAGGCCAGCGCCCGCAGCGTTGGCAAAGGCCTTGCGGCGGCGCAGTGGGGTGGGCAGGTACTCAAATTGCGGCACTTCAGCCACGGCAGCGGCTGCTTCGGCGTTGTCACTGGAATGCTCACCAGGATCGGCGCAATTGAGCACGGCAAAGGCCCGCAGACCATCCCGCACGCTGCGGGCTTCATCGACCAGTGCTGCGATGTCGCTGAGCGCCCACACGTCGTAGCTGCGTGGCTGGAAGGGCACCAGCAGCACGTCCGACAACACCAGTGCCGCACGCAAGGCGGTTGAATCCCGTCCTCCAGCATCAATCACCACGTCGTCAAACTTGGCCGCCTGCTGTTGCACCTGGGCACGCAAGGTAGGGCCATCCGGGTAGGTGGCACAGGCAATGCCTGGCACATGCTCGGCTTCAGCCCGGATGCTGATGGCCGTTTGGGCTGTGCCCTGGCGGTCGCCATCAATCAGCCACACGTCACGTCCAGCCAATGCACGGGCAATGGCAAGGTTCACGGCCAGCGTGGTTTTGCCTACTCCGCCCTTGGTGTTCCCAATAGTGATGATCATGTATTTTCACCTTAATTTAATATTAAGTTGATGTTAAATTGTATCGTTAAAAGTGCAATTCACACCGCCATCGGCACTAGACAGGCATCCCATCGTGATCACCTATTTGTGGCGCTCGCATCCTGCCTGTGAAGCATATGCAGTACATTTGCGTGACAACTATTCTGTGCATTGCCATGTCGCTTCTGAAGGACGAAACCCTCTCCATCCGCACCTCACTAGAGATCAAACAACTGGTGCGCATGGCCGCTGAGCGCGAGCGGCGCTCGGTCTCTTCCATGATCGAAATCCTGGTGCTTGACTACGCCCGCCAGCACAACTTGCAACTCACCTCCTCAGCAACGGTAAAAACAAAAAAAGCCGCCAAGCAATGAACGACTCGCTGCTCCACATCACCCCAGCCCAACTCGAAAGCCATCTTTGGGAATCCGCCAACATCCTGCGCGGCCCAGTCGATGCGGCTGACTTCAAGACCTACATCTTTCCGCTGCTGTTCTTCAAGCGCATCTGCGATGTCTGGGACGAGGAATACCAAGAAATCGTCGATGAAACCGGCGACGAGCAACTGGCCTGCTTCCCAGAGTCACATCGCTTTCAAATTCCGCTGGACTGCCACTGGAATGACGTGCGCGCCAAGGCCGCCAACATTGGCGCAGCGCTGCACCATGCCATGCGCGGTATCGAACAGGCCAACCCCGATACGCTCTACGGTGTGTTTGGCGATGCCCAGTGGGCTAACAAAGATCGCCTTTCAGACGCGTTGCTCAAGGATTTGATCGAGCATTTTTCACGCATCTCGTTTGGCAATCAGAACATCGCCTCGGATGTGCTGGGTGATGCCTATGAATACCTGATCAAAAAATTTGCCGATGCCACCAACAAAAAGGCGGGCGAGTTCTACACCCCGCGCAGCGTGGTGCGGCTGATGATCGACATGCTTGCTCCCAAAGAGGGGCAAACCATCTACGACCCCGCTTGTGGCACCGGCGGCATGTTGCTTGCGGCTGTGCAGCACGTGCATGAGCAGCATGGCGATGTCAAGCGCCTGTGGGGCAAGCTCTACGGGCAAGAGAAGAACCTGACCACCTCATCCATCGCCCGGATGAACTTGTTTTTGCACGGCATTGAGGACTTTCAGATCGTGCGCGGCGACACCTTGCGCAATCCGGCATTCTTTGATAGCGACCGCTTGGCCAGTTTTGACTGTGTGATTGCCAATCCACCGTTCTCGCTGGAAAAGTGGGGCGAAGAACTCTGGGTGAATGACCCCTTTGGACGCAACTTTGCCGGCGTGCCGCCCTCCAGCAGCGGAGACTTCGCCTGGGTGCAGCACATGGTCAAATCCATGGCCGACAGCACCGGCCGCATGGCCGTAGTGCTGCCCCAAGGTGCGCTTTTTCGCAAGGGTGCAGAAGGCAGCATCCGCCAGAAGCTGCTGGAGCTTGACTTGGTTGAAGCTGTCATTGGCCTGGCCCCCAACCTGTTCTACGGCACGGGCCTGGCTGCCTGCATTTTGGTACTGCGCAAGAGAAAGCCTGCCCCACGCAAGAACAAGGTGCTGATCGCCGATGCTTCGCGCCTGTTCAAAAAAGGCCGGGCGCAAAACTTTCTGGAGCCCGCGCACGTCGCCAGCATCCTGGGCTGGTATCACGGCTTTGCCGATGTGCAAGATGCTGCGCGGGTGGTCAGCCTCGATGACATCAAAGCGGGGGACTGGACGCTCAATATCTCCCGCTACGTCTTGCCCCCACTGCAAGAAGACATACCGCCCCTGCCCGAAGCCATTGCCGCCTTCAAAGATGCGCTGGCCCGTTGCCGCGAGGCCGAAGAGCGCCTGACGCAGGTCATGACCGAAGGGGGCTGGTTGCAATGAGTGCTACACAAGCCATGACCCAACGCATCACCCAGCAGGAACTCGAAAGCTACCTTTGGGGTGCTGCCGTGCTGTTGCGCGGCCTGATCGACGCGGGCGACTACAAGCAGTTCATCTTTCCGCTGCTGTTTTACAAGCGCGTTGCAGACGTGTGGGACGAGGAGTACCAGGTCGCGCTGGCTGAGTCCGGAGGCGATCTGTCCTACGCCGAGTTCGCTGAAAACCACCGTTTTCAGATTCCGACCGACGCGCACTGGAAAGCCGTGCGCGAAGCACCCAAAAATGTCGGCGCAGCCATCCAGAAAGCCATGCGTGCTATTGAGGCGGCTAACCCCGACATGCTTGACGGCATCTTTGGCGACGCACCTTGGACCAACCGTGAGCGCCTACCCGATGCCACGCTGAAAAATCTTATCGAACACTTTTCCACCCGCACCCTGTCGGTGGCCAACGTGCCCGAAGATGAACTCGGCAACGCCTACGAATACCTGATCAAAAAATTTGCCGACGACTCGGGCCACACCGCTGCCGAGTTCTATACCAACCGCACCGTGGTGCATTTGATGACCCAGCTACTGGCCCCCAAAGCAGGCGAGTCCATCTACGACCCCACCTGCGGCACCGGCGGAATGCTGATTTCAGCCCTGGATGAAGTGAAGCGCGCAGGCGGCGAATACCGCACGCTCAAGCTCTACGGGCAGGAGCGCAACCTCATTACCTCATCCATCGCTCGCATGAACTTGTTCCTGCACGGCGTGGAGGACTTCGAGATCATCCGGGGTGACACCCTGGCCGAACCCAAACACATCGAAGGCGATCGCCTGCGCCAGTTCGACGTGATCCTGGCCAACCCCCCGTACTCTATCAAGCAGTGGAATCGCGAGGCCTGGAGCAGCGACAAGTGGGGCCGTAACTCGCTGGGTACGCCGCCGCAGGGCCGCGCCGATTACGCCTTCCAGCAGCACATCCTGACTAGCCTCACCGCCAAGGGGCGCTGCGCCGTGCTCTGGCCCCACGGCGTGCTGTTCCGCAACGAAGAACAGGCCATGCGTGCCAAGATGGTCGAGCAGGACTGGGTCGAGGCCGTCATCGGCTTGGGCCCCAACCTGTTCTACAACTCCCCGATGGAGTCGTGCATCGTCATCTGCAACCGCAAGAAGGCCGCCGCTCGCAAGGGCAAGGTGATCTTCATCGACGCGGTGAATGAGGTCACCCGGGAGCGGGCGCAGAGCTTTCTGAAGCCCGAGCACCAGCAGCGCATCCTGACCGCTTACAAGACCTTTGCCGATGTGCCCGGCTTTGCCGCCGTGGTCACGCTGGCAGACATTGCTGCTAACGCCAGCAATCTGTCCATCCCGCTCTACGTCAAACGCCAAACCGCTGCCAACGCAGGCGAGGCAGCCACCCTGCAAGCCGCCTGGACGCAGTGGCAAAGCGATGGCCGCACTTTCTGGCGGCAAATGGATGCGCTGGTGGATGCACTGGATGGCCTGAGCTCATAGGGTGAAACTTTACCTGATAGGTAAAAAATTATAGAATGGAGCTCTTTTGAAGATTGGCTACAAGGATCAAAAGCTTCAAGACCTGTGCCTGAAGCGTGCTGCTGCACAGAAGGCACTCGGGGCGGCCTGCGCAAAGAAGCTGATGGTGCGCCTGCAAGCCCTGGAGGCCGCCGCCCGCGTCACCGACTTGGTGGCAGGCAATCCGCACCCGCTCAAGGGAGATCGCTATGGAGAGTTTGCACTTGACCTGGCCGGAGGTTGGCGCCTGACCTTTGTACCCGCCCATAACCCCTGCCCAGCCACACCGGACGGCGGCATTGACTGGGCGCAAGTGACTATCGTGACCATTGAATACATCGGGGACTACCATGACTGAACTGAGTGCTCCATTTGCGCCGGATTGGGTGTTGGCTCCCGGCGAGTCCGTTCTTGACCTGGCCGAAGAGCGCGGCTGGACGCAAGGCGAACTGGCCCAGCGGCTGGGCTACAGCGAAAAACACATCAGCCAGCTCATCAATGGCAAGGTGCCCATCACCGTGGATGCTGCGCAAAGACTGGAACGTGTTCTGGGCAGCTCCATGGATTTCTGGCTCAAGCTAGAAGCCAATTACCAAAAGCACAAAGCCCGACTGGAAGCCACAGAGCGCCACGCCTGTTGGATTTCCTGGCTGGATGATTTGCCCGTCAAAGAATTGATGAGCAGTGGCGCGATTGCCAAGGTGCGCAACGATGCCAAGAACAAGCCGAGTATTGTCGAATCCTGCCTGCGCTTTTTTGGTGTCGCCTCGCCTGATGAATGGCGTAGCCACTATGGTGGCATGCAAGTCGCGTTTCGTCGCAGTCGCGACGAACAAAGCGATGTGGGAGCCATTTCAGCCTGGCTGCGCTTGGGCGAACGAGCCGCCGAGAAGCTCGACGGCCCCAAGTACGACAAAGCGCGGTTTGTCCAAGCCCTGAAAGAAATTCGCGGGCTTACCTGTGAGCCGCCAGAAATTTTTGAACCCCGCATGCGCACGCTTTTACACGATGCGGGCGTTTTGCTGGCCTTGGTGCCCGCCATCCCACGTGCCCACGTCAGTGGCGTGGCGCGTTGGCTCAGCCCAACCCGGCCACTGATACAGCTTTCGCTTTACGGCAAGACCAACGATAAATTTTGGTTCACCTTCTTCCACGAAGCGGCGCATATCCTGCTGCACGCAGACAGCAAAGACGGTAAAAAATCCATCTTTCTGGATGACCCCAATGCCAGCCACAGCACCGATCCACGTGAACAGGAAGCCAACCAATGGGCGGGCAACGTTCTTATTCATCAGGACTACACGGCTCAACTTGGCGTGCTTCGAACCAAAGATGCCGTCAGAGCATTTGCCCAACAAATCGGCATCCACCCAGGTATCGTGGTCGGACGTTTACAGCATGACCACTTGATTGACCCATCGTGGATGAATGACTTGAAGCTGAGCTTTCAACTCAAGCAGGCCGCCACTGATGCCTAGCCAAATGGTGTGGAAAAAATCAAACCAAATTTGTTCTTCGCGCTTTGCTGAAAAGCGTGAGCAGCTATTCTTTTTAAGCATTCAAACATTGGAGCCGCTGCTGGGAACACACCACAACGGTTTGATGATTGAACACATTTGTCCTCTGGTGCGTGTAGGGCAATTGCAACTGCGCTCACCCGAAAGCGCCAAGTACCCGCGCCAAGCGTATATGGCTGGAAATCTCTCCATATCAGAGGAAAAGCACCTGTGAAGCTCGCAACCTTACGCCTTTCAAACTTCCAGTCCTTTGGCGAGCAAACTACTGAGCTCGGGTTGGAAGAAATTACCTACTTGATAGGGCCCAACGGTTCGGGCAAAACAGCAGCACTCCAAGCCCTTTGCCGTCTTTTTGCCTTTGATCCATCGCTACGCCGAATCCTGCGCTCGGACTTTCATGTCCCATTCAACGAGGCAGTACCGCAAGCTGAGCGTCAGCTATGGATTGAGGCCGACTTTCTGTTCCCGGAGCTTGGTGACGACGAAGACAACAGCACGGTAGCCCCTCATTTCGGCCACATGCGCCTTGACGAAATCGATGGCACACCGCGCGTGCGCTTCCGCCTCACCGCCACCATGGGCTTGGATGGGGACATAGAAGAAAGCATGGTCTATGTGCTGGATATCAATGCGGATGGCTCGCCACTAAGTACTGCTCAAGTCCCCCGATCTGAACGCAACCATATTCACGTTCACTACCTGCCTGCACGCCGTGATCCCGCAGATCACATTGCCTACGGTGCCAATGCACTACTGGGACGCATGCTGCGTGCGGTGAACTGGGAGTCAGAGCGAGCTGTAATCAAGGCCCTGACCGATCGAATCAGCAGAAGCTTGACGGCCAATCCGTCAATAAAAGCCTTCAGTACAAGCTTGAAAACGGCATGGAGCGCCTTGCACAAGGGGATTTTCTTCGCCGACCCCAAGCTCACTTTTGTTACGTCTGAAATCGAGGCCTTGTTACGGCACATGTCTGTGTCGTTCACGCCTGGTCATGAAGAGCCGCTGGTCGATTTTTCACGACTGAGCGACGGCCAGAAGTCGATGCTTTATCTGTCCCTCGTGCTGTCCTCGCAAGCCATTGGTCGCGCCGCTCTGGCTGAAAATGACAATTCTTTCGACGTAGAAAAACTGCGCCCACCTGTGTTGACGGTGGTGGCGGTCGAAGAACCAGAAAACAGCCTATCGCCGCATTACCTTGGGCGAATCGTCAATGCCCTCAATGGATTGGTCGGCAAAGGCGACGCACAAGCGCTGATCGCCACCCACGCACCGTCGATGCTGCGGCGCGTCGCTCCAGAACGTATCCGCTATCTGCGGCTGACCGAGGAGCGAACATCGCGCGTCACACATATCCAGCTGCCAGACGCTTCTGATGAAGCTCACAAGTTTGTGCGCGAGGCAGTACAAGCCTTTCCGGAGGTCTATTTCTCGCGGCTTGTCGTGCTTGGCGAAGGCGATAGCGAAGAAATTGTGTTGCCACGCCTTCTTCAGGCCAAAAGTGCGCCGGTTGATGAGTCAGCTGTCACTATCGCGCCACTTGGTGGGCGGCACGTCAACCACTTCTGGCGCCTTCTGTCTGCATTGGGTATTCCATATATAACGCTGCTCGATCTTGATACGGCGCGTTTTCAAGGCGGCTGGGGGAGAATTAAGTACGCAATCAAGAACAAAGAGCTCTTCGATCCTAAGTGGGTATCGATATTTCCCGGAATGAATCAGGCTTCAATCCCGAATTGGGATGATGACACCTACAAGATTCTCAGTCCGTCACTGCCTGCTTTTTACTGCAACCACTTGGCGAACTTAGAGCGTGGAGGCGTATTTTTTTCCCACCCAATGGATCTGGATTTCGCCATGTTGATTGCGTATCCAGATGCCTATGGTGTTGAGAGAGAAAGGCCCGACGAGTCGACGATCAAGGCGGTTCTCGGCAAGAGCCATCACGACGCAAGTCAATATAGCGCAGACGCACAGCAACTGTTCAGCACCTACCACCGCAGCTTCAAGCTGGGCAGCAAACCGGCTGCACACATTGAAGCGCTCGCGAAGCTCAGCGATGCAGATTTGCTCGCAAATATGCCCGAATCACTTGGACGATTGGCTGATGCCGTTATCGCCAAACTCGCGGAGTTGCCGGAGTGATTGCAGTCGATGCCTGGGAACCTGCTGATGGACTGACCCTTGAACCGAATGCACTACGCGCGGCCAAGGAGCAGACGCGCAGCCTCGCGCTGACAGCAGGCCCAGGAGCGGGCAAGACCGAGATGCTTGCGCAGCGGGCAGACTTCCTGCTGCGCACGGGGACTTGTCGTTATCCCAAACGGATTTTGGCCATTTCGTTCAAGGTTGATGCCAGCAAGAATCTGAAGGAGCGGGTACAACGCCGTTGTGGCGGTGATCTCGCTTCACGCTTTGACAGCTACACCTTCCATGCCTTTGCCAAGCGCATCATCGATCGCTTCCGTCCTGTGCTGACTGGCAAAGATGCTCTTGAGCCGGGTTACAAACTTGGCAGCCCGAAGATCACGCATAAGCAAATTGAGTTCGGTGATCTGATCCCCCTCGCTATTCAGATTCTTCAGAAGTCAAAGCTTGCCCGAAACGCTATTCGCCAGACCTACAGCGACGTTTTCCTGGATGAGTTTCAGGACTGCACAGACAAACAATACGATCTCGTAAAGCTCGCCTTCCATGGCACGAGAATCCGGCTGACGGCAGTCGGCGACACCAAGCAGAAAATCATGGGCTGGGCTGGTGCGCTCGATGGCATCTTCCAGACCTTTGCAGCCGATTTTGCGGCGACCCCGCTCAACATGTACCGCAACTTTCGCTCCAAGCCGCGACTGCTGTGCTTGCAGAACGAAATCATCCGCGTGCTTGATCCTGCATCGGTCATGCTGGAAGAGCAAATTGCTGGGGATGAAGGGGAAGTCCTCGCCTGGGGTTTCGAAGATAGCCGACAAGAGGCTGCGCATCTGGCGGATCAGATCGCAGCGTGGGTTGATGTTGAACAGATACCGCATTCAGAAATCGCTGTACTGATCTCCAAGCAACCGGACCTCTACGCCAACCATCTGATTGCGGCACTAGAGGCCAAAGGCATTCCCTACCGCAACGAACAACAGCTACAAGACATTACCACCGAGCCCGCAGCGCGCTTGGTGGTCGATTATCTGTCTTGTATTTACGGCAAGCGTGAGCCCAAGGCATGGGTGCGGCTGATGAACTTTCTGGTGCCTTTTGCCGATGACGAAATCCAGGCCAACACCCGCCGGGACTTTGATCGCCTCATCAAAGCACAGCGCAAGAGCGCATCACGACTGGAGCTGATTGATGAGCCCTACTCAGGTTGGTGGGAGTCGGCGCGAGGGTTTTTGAACAAGATTCCCCGCGAAACCTTGGTGGCACTCTCGCCCGACTACGAACGGGTAGGGAACGCATCAAGCATAGCTTGGATCATTTCCTTGGCTCCCTTTTGAGTTTCGTCGTTCTCGTCCAGGCCCTCTACTACTTGCTCAAGTAGGGCCGTTTTTAGGTCGTAGCCTGCTATCTCGCATAGCTGTATGCGTGTTGGTGTTGTGCAAGTGCGCGCACCAGTTCTCCACGAGCTGACCTCTTGCTGCTTCACTCCCATCTGCTGGGCTAGCTTCGTTTGACTTCCTGCTGCTTTGATCGCTTTGTCGATCAGATCTATCAGTGCCATAGGGTCTCCTGAGTAATTACAAGAAAAAATCTTGTAATACAAGAAATACTCATGTAGCATCGGCTTACAAGAATTTTTCATGTACAACAATTTTGTACGTGGATTCTTGCATAAGGAGCCGCCAGCATGTCTACAACCCCTCACACATCCCCCCTAAGTCCTCTACCTGGTCAAGAAGACCAAAGCGCTCGCCTGGCGGCTTCCGCCCAGGTCGGCCAGGTGGAGGGCACCCAATGACTATCGCTTTTCACGAGCACGACGACTTCGAATGCGAGTGCCAGGACTGCGGTTGGACTGGCCCGGTAGGCAATACCGACCTACAGGACGACATGGTCGGCGATTGGGACGGTTGGGAAACCGTCTGCGTGTGCCCCAAGTGCGGTGGCGATTTGGAGCGCATATGAGCACTCTGCATTACGTCCAGTCGCATCAGTCCCGGTCTCTGGAGCAGTGCCGTCGTATGCACGAAGCTGTTTTAAGACGCTTCGGTCCTGACCATAAGGTCACGAAATCTTTCCTTCGTCAATGCCAAGTAGAAGCTGGCTTCATCATTTCCGGCATCTACTGCTCGGGCAAGCGTGGATGGGGAAACTCATGACCGGCCAGCCCTACACCCACGCCGCGCACTATGAGCGCTGTGTCGCAGCTGCAAAGCTCGGCCAGGTCATCAAGCAAGGCGTGCACTACTGCGCGCGCATTCGCTCTTCCTGGACGACACCCGACGGCCTGGACTGCTGGACCGTCGAATCCATCTCGCCGGAAATCGCGCATTTCACGGTTCCCTGCAAGCAAGTGCGCCTGTGCGGTGATGCCCGTTGCAGCTGCTTGGAGGGCGCTGCGGCGGAGGGGGCCCCGCTTGCGGGGGAGGGTCCGCAGCAGGGCCCGGAGGGCGTGACGTGCTTGTAACACGTCACTTTAGTACCAAAATTGGTACAGACACCAGTTCTACCGCGGCCTTTTCGGCTTCGGAAACCGGCAATGTCGTGGACATTTCCACGCGTGCCGAATGGCGGCCATACCAACCCACCAAAGTGCAGATGGTGGGCTTCTGCGACTGGCTGTCCATGTACCAGCGCCACTTCCGCACCGATCTACCCAAGATCGCTGACGGCGCTGTGATGCGTATCGACAAGGAAGGCGAAGTCGAAACCGTCACGCTCAAGAAGTCCCGCATTGAAGGCAGCTTTGAAACTGCTGTTTTCGTGCGCTGCGATGGCGAAACCGTTTGGTTTGAGGGCAACGTCTCCAAGTGGGGTCGGCCCGACAACGTGTTTGGCTACACCTTCCTCGAATGCTTGGAGATCATCAACAAGCTGTTGGTCAAGCTGGGCCTGCCACCCTTCACCGAGGGCGACAAGTACCTCACTAACTTCAAGGGTGAGCCTCGCTCCTGCTGGACGGGTGCGATCGTCACCCGTATCGACATGACCTGCAATTACGCCGTGGGCAGCAAAGAGGACGCCTATGCCTACATGCGCCACCTGCAAGGCCAGCAGGCCAGCCGCCTGAAAACCGGCACCTATGGCGATGGGGAAACCGTGGATTTTGGGCGCGGTTCACGCCGTATCTATGTCAAGGCCTACCTCAAAGGCCCTGAGCTGCGCCGTCACGCCGGCCGGGTACAGGACGCCAAGGGCATCAATGACGGCACCGTCAAGGACTACGAAAAAGGCATCACCAACCCTTACGTGCTCCAGTTGGCGGACTGGTGCGATGCCGTGGGCCTCGTCCGCGTGGAAATGACGTTCAAGGCAACCAAGCTGCATGACATGGGGTGCCACTACCTGGGGGGCTTCGACATGAAGCAACTGGAAATCGAATTCGAGAACCGCTCAGAAGTTTTCGCCCGTGGCAGCGCAGAAGTTGACGACCTCTCGCAGCTTCCCAAGGCGCTGCTAAGTACATACCGCATGTGGCAGGCCGGTGATGACGTCACCACAAAGCTGAGCCGCAACACCTTCTACCGTCACCGCCGCGAGCTGCTTCCATATGGGATTGATATCGCGGTCAAAAGCAACGTCGTGCAACTGAAAACAAGGACCCGGGTAATCAAGCTCGGCCCGGTGTCCATGCCCGACTGGTACGAGCTGCCAGCCATCGAAAGGAGCCGCAATGGCACTCATCATTAAGGTCGTAGGTTCTAAGGCCTACAAGGGTTTTGTGAACGGCGAAGGCATTAACACCGGCACTCTTTTTGCAGAAGTCAGTCTAGACACTCGCTTCAACAAGCCCAGCGAAAACTTCAAGGGAGGCATCTGCACTGAGGAATGGAAGATGCCCGACGCTGACACCGTGTTCCGCATGCAGCATATCCCCTTTCCCTTCATGGTCGAACTCGATATCGAACGAGTCAGCAACGGCAAGGAATCCAAGGAAGTCGTGCTCGGTGCTCGCCCCGTTGAACACGCTCAGTCCAAGCCCACCGCAGCAGCCCCTGCAGCGTCCGCCAAGGCCGCTGTACCGGCCTGATGGCCCCCCTCAACCTGGTCTGGTTCCTGCCCGTCTGCTGGGCTTTCTGGCGGGGACTCATGGCCATGGTTTCTACAACCCTTGAGGAGGTGATTTAGATGGAATGCCCTGAATGCAATCACGTTGGCGAAGAAGAGGAATTCACCGACTTTGAGGCCGATGGTCGTTACCCCGATTGGGTCATGTTTCTGTGCCCTGAGTGCGGTGCCATGAGCGATGGAGGCGAGTAATGAGCCGCGAACTTGAAGACGACACCGCCTGCTGCGATGACTGCATGGAAATCAATCTGGGCTTCACCGTTGATGAGGTTGTTGAGTGCGGCTGCCCAATCTGTGGCTCGCACAACATCCGCCCCTATGAAGAGTGGGTCTCTGACCTGCCTGATGCCACTGAGTACTGAGATTCACCATGGACGACAAATTAGCTTGCTACGGCTGCGGCCTGATTTTTGATGCTGCTGATGCCGATTGGGACATGGAAGAGGACGACCCCTCTGCGGCTTGCCCTGATTGCGACTCGCACGAGATCGTCTCCTATGAAACCTATCTGGAGAACATCGGGTGAGCTACTTCATCTGCACCCAGATCGAAGCCCCTTGCCAGCCCGGCAACCAGGTCGCGGTGACAGAAGTCACTGTGCAAGACCTCGCCGCGCTGGGCATCACGCCCACCAGCATCACCAGCTCGGTTGCACTCGGCTTCGGCCTGGTCTTCTTCCTGGCCATGCTCGGCTTCGTCCTTGGCGTGGTGATCCAGATGATTCGCCGCTACCTGTGAGATTGCAGCCGAGAGCTGGCATTCGGCCTGTTCTCCGGTGCAAGTTCGCACCTTGTTTGAAGAAGGGAAATCCTATGAATAAGTTCAACGCTCTGCGCGCACTGCGCGCTCGTTCCGCACAAGCCGCTCTGGCAGTGGGTGCCATGGTCGCTGCCTCCGGTGCTCACGCTGCTGGCATTGACGATTTGTTTGCCGAGGTCGATCTCTCCGGCATCGCCACCAAGGTCACTGCGCTGGCCGTGATCATCGTCGGCATCGCCCTGGTGATGAAGGGCCCTGCCATCGTCAAGCGCATCATCGCCAAGATCTAAGGCGCTGCCATGCTGATCGTCGCCCTGGTTGTCGCCGTGCACGCTGCTTTTGCGCTGATCGGTGCAATCGGGGCGATTTGCTTTTTCATGCTGGCAAGATTGTGAGGTTGAGAGTGTCGTCTCTTATTCGCTGGATCTCACTTGCTTTTGCATTTACTTGTGGTCTTGCAGTTGCAGAGCCCCAATGCAAGCTATATCAGGCCTACCTCTCTTCAGGTCAAGATAATGGTTGGTTTTTAACTCAGTCTGAAGCGTGTTCATCACTTAATGGACTGCGTGTTGCAGGGAACAGTACAGTTGAATCAGCCATTTTTGAATCTGCTGCTTGCACTTTTAAATTTAGAAGTAAGGACGGCTCTGGTAAAGAGCGAATTCTTACTGGAACTGCTTCTTTGCGGTACAAGACTGATGATTGCCCGCCTCCTGATAAGTGCGATGGCTTGGCCGCTCTTTGCTCCGGCATGAGCGGCACCCAAAAGTCCTATTCCACCTATGACGGTGACTCCGAAACTGCCTGCTATCAGCCACCCGATGACCTTTTTTGGGATCAGCCTAAGTTTCCGGGCTGCAACCAAGGCTGCATGGCAAAAGCTGGCCCCAGCACCGGCGTCACGGACAGCACAGGCAAAACCCTTTACAAGGGCATGGGCACGCTGACGGGTGGCCTCTGCACCTATGGCACGCCATCTGAGCCTCAAGCCCCTGATGCACCACCTCCAGCAGAAAAAACAGAGCCTGTAGACAAGCGCTGTGCAGGCCAGACTGGTGTTGTAAACGGCAAGGAAGTCTGCATTCCTGCATCCAGTGCCACAGGCGTTGACTGGACAGGCTCCACCACCAACAGCGACGGCACAAAGACCGAAGGCAAGACCACCACGACCTGCTCCAACGGCGTCTGCGAATCCACCACGGTCACGACCAACAAGGACGCCAACGGCAACACCACAGGCACCACCACCAAGGTTGACCAGGTCAGCCAGGCCGAGTACTGCGCCAAGCCTAGAAACTCCGGCAGCATGATCTGCGCTGCAGTCAATGCCGGCCCTGTGCCTGGTGGTGGTGCTCAGAGTGGCAACGGCTCCGGCTCTGGTGGTTCTGGTAGCGGCAATGGCGAATGTTCTGGCTCTGACTGCAGCGACACCGCTGCGCCACCTGGACCCGGCACCGGACCCATGCCGAGCTCTGGGGCTGGAGAGATTGGCAGCCTTTACGAAGCAAAGTATCCCGACGGCCCTGTAAAGCTTTGGACGGAAAAAAGCGCCCAGCTCAAGGCGTCCGGCCTTGGCTCTCTGGCATCTAATTTGATGCCCAGCGTTGCTGATGGCGGCTCTGCTCCTTCTTGGGTTGTGAATTTTGATTTCGGCCCTCTTGGCGATTTGGGCTCTCGTGATATCGCTCCTGAGCCTTGGCTATGGGGCGTCATCAGGGCCATCACCATTCTGAGCGCCTTGATTCTTGCGCGTCGTCTGATCTTTGGGGGCTGAGCATGCTGCAGTGGCTCAAACAATCCGTTTCTGATTTCTTTACCTGGCTGACCTCTTTCCCCGCGAGTGTTCTCAAGTGGGCAAGAGAGGTTTTGGACAGTTGGTACAAATGGGCTGTTGACCTCATCAAAGCTGTGTTGAAAGCGGCTTGGGACATGCTCTCTGATGCCTTTTGCTTCGTCATTGACAAGGGCTTGGACATCGTCAAGGCCGGCATGGATGCTGTGGATGTCTCCGCTCTTTCCGGCTTTGCTGACGGTGTGCAGCTGCCTTCTGAAATCGTCAACGTCATGCAGCTCGCTGGCGTGGGAACTGCGACCACAATCATCGTCGCTGCTATCGGCATTCGCCTGGTGCTCCAGCTCATCCCGTTCACAAGGCTCGGCTCATGATTAACGGACTGGAGGGCATTCCTGGCAGCGGCAAAAGCTATGAGGGCGTCGTCTATCACGTCCTGCCGGCGCTCAAAGCTGGGCGCAAGGTCATCACAAACCTGCCGCTCAATGTCGATGCCTTTGCGGCCATCGACCCCGACTACCGCGACCTGATCGAGGTTCGCACCAGGCCAGCGCCGCGCATTGGCGACTGGAACGCGGCCAACATCGCAGAAGAGCCTGCATTTAAGCTCTGGACTGACCGCGAGCCAGAACCCCAGCCAGAGAACGTCTTCACCTTCGGCACCGTCTGGGACTTCTACAGCGACTGGCGCGGCAAGAATGGGGAGGGGCCGCTCTATGTCATTGACGAATGCCACGTCTCATTCCCCAAGCTGGGCACGCCTGAGAGCCTTGTGCAATGGTTCAAGCTGCACCGGCACTTCAATGCCGAAGTGCTGTTGATGACGCAAAGCTTTCGCGACATCAACCAGCCCATTGCCCAGCTCATCGCCACGCTCATCAAATGCCGCAAGGCAGACATCCTGGGCAAGAAGGGTGAATACATCCGCAAGGTGCATGCGGGCTACCGTGGCGCAGTCATCCAGACCAACGAACGCGAATACAAAAAGCAGTACTTCGGCCTGTACCGCAGCAACACGCAAAGCAGCGGCTCAGCGGAATCAGGTGTTACTGACGTCAACCCCATGATCGTCAAGTTCAACCGCTTCAAGTGGGCCTGGTTGATCATGTCGGCGATCTTGCTGGTCTGGGCCTTCTGGCCTGATGGGGAGCGCGACGTCTGGGGCCGTAGAGTCCAGCCCTCGCCGCCTGTTCAGCCTCGCGTGCTTGGCCCTGCACCTGGTCAGCCAGTTGCAGTTACGAGCGCAACACCGGCTGCTGCACCTGCAGCGCAGCCAACAGCTACCGTGCCCTTGTCTCCCGATGAGGTTCAGCCTGGTCAAGCGGTGGCGCCTGCACCAGTCGTCAAAGACCCTCTGTTTGGCAAGCAACTGCACGTCAGCGGTGAGCTGAGCAAGCAAGGCAAACAGGTGCTTACCTTCATCGTCAGCGATGGCACCCGCCGTCTGTTCGACGTCAATAGCGAAGACCTCAAGGATGCGGGCTACCAGGTCAAGCGACTGGCGACATGCATGGTCACCGTGAGTTTTGACTCGGTGGTCAGGCCAGTGACCTGTGATGCGCCATACCTCAACACCGGTGGCCAGGACAGGCCATTGGTGATCGACACGGCCACCGGCATCCGAAGCGATGGCCGTGGCGGTCACCGCATTGATGCGACTCCACCGACCAGAGAAGTCATCCAGGTGCAGCAGGCCCAGCAGCAGCAAGCGGGCGGCTATCTGGAAGCCCTGGCAAGGCGCAATTCTCAGGTTCGCTCTGTCCTGATGGACAACTGATGCTGTGGCTTAGATTTGTGGCCATTCAAATATTACGACTTGATATAGCTTCCAGTTATTAGCGGGTATGGGGTGCAGCCCCATGTCAACGCTTGTGCACCACGTACCCAGACCACCGGGCGCAGTAATCGCGGCACCTCACGCAAGGCGCAGCACTGATTCGCGGGGCGCGCTCCTGGCAAACATTGAGCCTCACCTTCGTGTCCTGAGAGACAAACAGCCCGCTGCAGGCGCTCTGTCTCATGCAAGTGATTTTGGCTATTTTGGATAGCTGTATTTTTGCTATGAACTGTATAGCTACTGAGCTAATCACAGCTTATGTTTTCATGCTTTTAAATAGTATTCAAGGCATGCAAACAAAGGAGGAAACATGCTGATTGGATATGCGCGCGTCTCGACACGGGAGCAGGAGACATACTTGCAAATTGACGCCTTGGAAAAGGCTGGTGTTTCAAGGATTTATCAAGAGAAGGCCAGTGCGGTGAGTGCTCGTCCAGAGCTGCAAAAGTGTCTTGCGTCGTTGAAGAACGGTGACATTCTGGTGGTGTACAAGATGGACCGAGTTGCGAGGTCCTTGAAGGACTTGCTGGCGATTCTTGAGAGCGTTCAGGGGGCTGGCGCGCACATTCGCTCTTTGACAGAGCCTCTGGATACCTCAGTGCCGGTAGGTATCTTTATGGTGCAGGTGTTGGGTGCGGTTGCTCAGCTTGAGCGTTCTATCATTCGAGAGAGAGCTTTGGCCGGGCAGGTTGCTGCCTATAACCGTGGTGTGAGGTGGGGAGGGAGTGCGGGCAAGCTCAGCCAGGTAGAACAAGAAGAGTTGCGTCAGCTAAAAGCGTCTGGGGCTACGTTACGTCAGCTTATGGCGCGGTACGATATATCTATGTCTACGGTCTGTCGCTATCTGAATCCTGAGACCTCGCGCAACAATCGGCCAAAGCTTCCTGTACTTGGTGCTTATGTTGGAGACTCTCGCGATGATTGACGAATCGCAGGATCGGCTCAAAGAGGTGGTGCGTGATACCAAAGCGCGTATCGAAGAAATGCTCCAACTTGAGCCCGAATTGCCCAAGGCACTCGAACGTTTCGCGGATGACAAAGCGGTGCGCATCCTGACCATCCATAAAAGCAAGGGTCTGGAGTTCGACTCGGTCATCATTCTAGGTGTTGAAAATCAGACTTTTTGGGGCAAGCCCGACGAAGAACGCTGCGGATTCTTTGTTGGTGTTTCACGTGCGAAGCGGCGGCTGGTTGTCACCATGAGCAAGCACCGGGAAACCCCGCCCTCCAATCCGTATCGCTGGCAGGAAGAACGGACTCCACACAAGGAGTTCTTCGGTTACGTCATGCCGTTTGTGAGCACAGACAATGAAGAATGAATCTCTGAAACCCGGCTGGAAGGCGTGGCGCTTCGACCAGATGGCAACCAATGTCAATGTCCGTATCGACAATCCGTCCGAGTCTGGGATGGAGCACTACGTTGGCCTGGAGCATCTGGATACTGACTCACTGAAGATTCGTCGCTGGGGAACCCCCGACGATGTGGAAGCCACCAAGCTGATGTTCAAAAAGGGCGACATCATTTTCGGTCGCCGTCGCGCCTACCAGCGAAAGCTTGGTGTTGCCGAGTTTGACGGTATCTGCTCTGCTCATGCAATGGTGCTGCGCGCCAAGCCTGACGTCGTGCTGCCCGAGTTCCTACCGTTCTTCATGCAGAGTGATCTGTTTATGAACCGCGCAGTGGAAATCTCGGTAGGGTCACTGTCGCCCACGATCAATTGGAAGACGATTGCGGTGCAAGAGTTTGCGCTGCCACCGATCGAGGAGCAGCAGCGAACAATCCGTCTTCTGTCGTCGGTTGAAGACCAGGCGGAAGCTGTTTTGCAAGCACTTTCTGCAGCGACAAAGCTAAGGAAGTCGATTGCGCTGGACGCGTTCTCGACGAATGACTTTCCAACAATCAAGATGGGTTCGGTGGCAGAAGTTAGAAACGGCTCAACACCCCGCCGAGCCAATAACGAATATTGGAAAGGAACAATTCCTTGGCTTCCAACAGGAAAGGTGAATGACCGGGTGATTCGAGTTGCAGATGAGTTCATCACCGAAAAGGCATTATCGGAATGTCCGCTCACTCTGATCCCAGCAGGCGCAACACTGATTGCCATGATTGGCGAAGGCCAAACGCGGGGGCGTGCAGCAATGCTGACGATTAACTCGTGCATAAACCAAAATTTTGGCGCCATCATTCCCGGTAGTTCGCTTGATCCTTGGTATCTTTTTTATCTGTTGGACTCCAGCTACGAGGCACTTCGGAATTGGTCGCAAGGTACGAATCAGCATGCGCTGAGCTGTGGCCTTTTAAAAAACTTTCCGATCCCATTTCCACCGCTCGAAGTACAGAGGGAGCTAGTGGTCCAACTAAAAGAAATTGAGGCGACAGAGCAGCATCTGACAGCCAGGCTTGATGCGACTTATGAGATGCGCCGCGCCGCTCATTTAACAGCATTGTCGATGGGGTAGATCCGATGGCTATTTTCAACGAATCCAACACTGTCGAGGCCTATGTCCGAGACCTGCTCGCCGGTCCAATCAAGGCTGTCCCTGTCAACACCGCCCAGGAACCGCAAGCCAGCTACGGTCCCAGCCCCAAAGGCATCGGCTGGCGCTACGCAGCCCCGTCCGAGGTGCCGCGCCAGTTCCAGGAAGTTCTGGTCGAACCCTGGCTGCGCGATGCACTGATCCGCCTAAACCCCGAGATTGCCGCCCAGCCCGACCGCGCCGACGAGGTGCTCTACAAGCTGCGCGCCATCGTGCTGTCGGTGCGATCGGATGGCCTGATCCGCGCCAACGAGGAAATGACCGCGTGGATGCGTGGTGAGCGCTCCATGCCCTTCGGCCACAACAATGAGCATGTGCCGGTGCGGTTGATCGACTTCGATGACCTGTCGCAGAACCAGTACATCGTCACCCAGCAGTTCATCTACCGCGCAGGCCCCACTGAACGCCGTGCCGATCTGGTGATGTTGGTGAATGGTCTGCCGCTGGTACTGATCGAGGCCAAGACCCCGGTCAAGAAGTGCATCAGCTGGGTGGATGGCGCGGTCCAGGTGCACGATGACTATGAGAAGTTCGTGCCAGAGCTGTTCGTCTGCAACGTGTTCTCGGTGGCCACCGAGGGCAAGGCCTACCACTACGGCTCCATCGGCCTGCCGGTCAAGGACTGGGGCCCTTGGCATCTGGATGGTGATGGGGATGATGGTCAGCTCCACCCGCTCAAATCCCTCAAGCTCTCTGCCGAAAGCATGCTGCGCCCGCACGTGGTGCTGGATATTCTCGGTAGCTTCACCCTATTCGCCACCAACAAGAAAAAGCAGCGCATCAAGATCATCTGCCGCTACCAGCAGTTTGAAGCGGCCAACAAGATCGTCGAGCGCGTGCTGGCGGGTTACCCCAGGAAGGGCCTTATCTGGCACTTCCAGGGCTCGGGCAAATCACTGCTGATGGTGTTTGCCGCGCAGAAGCTGCGCATGCACGCAGGATTGAAGAATCCCACCGTGCTGATCGTGGTGGATCGGATCGACCTGGATACTCAGATCACCGGCACCTTCACCGGGGCGGACATCCCCAATCTGGAAAAGGCAGATACCCGCGACAAACTGCAGCAGTTGCTGGCGCAGGATGTGCGCAAGATCATCATCACCACGATCTTCAAGTTCGGCGAGGCCACCGGCAGCCTGAACGACCGCAGCAACATCATTGCCCTGGTGGACGAAGCCCACCGCACCCAAGAAGGTGACCTGGGTCGCAAAATGCGTGAGGCCCTGCCCAATGCATTTCTGTTCGGCCTGACCGGTACGCCAATCAACCGTGCCGACCGCAACACCTTCTACGCCTTCGGTGCCGACGAGGACGAAAAGGGCTACATGAGCCGGTACGGCTTCGAGGAGTCGATCCGCGACGGTGCCACGCTGCAACTGCACTTCGAACCACGCTTGATCGATCTGCACATCGACAAGGCCGCGCTGGACGCCGCGTACAAAGACCTGACCGGCGGCCTGTCAGATCTGGACAAGGACAACCTCGCCAAGACCGCCGCCAAGATGGCCGTGTTGGTCAAAACGCCCGAGCGCATCCGCAAGATCTGTGAGGACATCGTCGAGCATTTCCAGACCAAGGTGGAGCCCAACGGCTTCAAGGGGCAGATCGTCACCTTCGACCGGGAGTCCTGCCTGCTGTTTAAGGCCGAGTTGGACAAGCTGCTGCCGCCCGAGGCTACAGACATCGTCATGTCGGTGCAGGCGGCGGACAAGAAGGAACATCCAGAGTACGCGCCCTACGACCGAAGCCGCGACGAAGAAGAGCGACTGCTGGATTGCTTCCGCGACCCGGCCGACCCGCTGAAGCTGATCATCGTCACGGCCAAGCTGCTGACCGGCTTCGACGCGCCCATCCTGCAGGCCATGTACCTGGACAAGCCGCTGCGTGACCACACGCTGCTGCAGGCGATCTGCCGGGTGAACCGTACCTACTCCGAGCAGAAGACCCACGGCCTGATCGTGGACTACCTTGGCATCTTCGATGACGTGGCAGCGGCGCTGGAATTCGACGACCAGAGCGTCAAGCAGGTGGTCAGCAACATTCAGGAGCTGAAAGGCAAGCTGCCTGAAGCGATGCAAAAGTGCCTGGCTTTCTTCCCCGGTATTGACCGCAGCGTGCAGGGTTACGAGGGTCTGATTGCGGCCCAGCAGTGTCTGCCCAACAATGAGGTGCGAGACAACTTTGCAGCGGAGTACAGCGTACTCAACAAGGTGTGGGAGGCGCTGTCGCCCGATGCAGTGCTTACGCCGTTCGAGACCGACTACCGCTGGCTGTCGCAGGTGTACCAGTCGGTGCAGCCGTCCAGCGGCCATGGCAAGCTGCTGTGGCATTCGCTGGGTGCCAAGACGATTGAGTTGATCCACAAGAACGTGCATGTCAACGCCGTGCGCGACGACCTCGACACCCTGGTGCTGGATGCCGACTTGCTGGAGGCTGTGCTGTCGAACCCCGATCCAAAGAAGGCCAAAGAGATCGAGATCAAGCTCAAGCGTCGGTTGCGCGGCAAGGCAGGCAAACCCAAATTCAAGCAGCTTTCAGAAAGGCTGGACGCGCTGAAAGACCGCTTTGAATCTGGCCAGATTAACAGCGTGGAATTTTTGAAGCAGCTGCTGCAGATTGCCAAGGAAACCTTGCAGGCCGAAAAGGAAGTGCCGCCCGAAGAGGACGAGGATCGCGGCAAGGCGGCGCTGACTGAGCTTTTCAACGAGGTCAAGACCACCGACACGCCCGTGGTGGTCGAGCGCGTGGTGGCCGACATCGACGAAATTGTGCGCCTCGTCCGGTTCCCGGGCTGGCAAGGCACCCAAGCCGGTGAGCGCGAGGTGAAGAAGGCGCTGCGCAAGGCGCTCTTCAAATACAAGCTGCACGCAGATGAAGAGCTGTTTGAGAAGGCGTTTGGCTACGTGCGCGAGTATTACTGAGCGGTAATGCCTGGGGGCAACGCCTGATCTGGCAGCAAGGGGGCGCAGCTGTCGAGCTCCCGCACAAAGTCCGCCAGCTCGTAGCCCAGGGCCTTGAGCCAGATTCTGAGCTCGATCACGTCCAGCCTGCGCACCCCCGTCTCGCACTTACTTACGTCCGCCTGCGTCCACGCCAGGCGGCGCGCCAGCTCCACTTGGCTGACCTGAGCGTCTGCGCGTTTGGCGCGCAGCAGCGCAAGCATCTGCTGGTATTCGCGGGTGTAGAGGGTCTTGTACATGGGCAACTCGGCCCATGAGGTTGCATGCGAACATTGAATATGCGAATATCGCATAATTCGGATATGTTCCCCCTTCTTGAAAATCGACGGGAATCAGGCGTCAAACCATAATCTGCAAGGATATTCATGTTTCAGGTAGAGCAACGCTTTGAGCGCTCGATGATTAACTTCGGAGGGCAAGAGCCTCCTATTCGACATTTTCCAATTGCCGAAGTGGTTTCTGGCCACCTGGTTTGGCACATTATCGGAATCCAGCCAGTGAAGGAGCCTGGTGGCCATGTGTACAAAAGGCGGACTCACCTCATGGTGACAAAGGCAGGAATTGCTGCGGAACTCTTGAATCAAAATGAGTTTGAAGAAGTCACGGTCTTTGTGGTGATTCCGCCGTTGACCCCTTTTTCATCAACGCCAGAAACCAAGCTCTGCACGGCCATCTTTGAATGCAGTGATAAATATCATCCGAACACAAAAGGATGGGGTTGCGAGTGTGGAGTCGAATCATTTGTCGATCCAACGGATGATATTGATGCAGAGAACGTCATCGGCAAGAAGATTCTCTGGAAATCATAATAATCAACCATCAAGGTCATTACTCCTATGTCAAGATTTGAAAATTCATACCTTGCAGAATCTGTTGGCTACAACAACGGCCATGCGCGTGGGATGTCGTCTGGCATCGACGTGGGTTTGGAGCACGGATATACTAAGGGTTGGAACGATGCGACTACGCATGCAAATGGCGTGGTAGCAGAACTCGAACAAGAAATTGATCGCTTGTCGAATGAAATTCACAAAGGAAACGCTCACATCAAAGACCTTCGTGCCTCGTTGGAAAAATCACATCACGTTAGTGAGCTGTATCATGTTGAACGTGATGAGCTGGGTGCGGAGAACGCACAGTTGAAGCAGCAACTCCAATTGCAGCAAGAACAGGCGCAAGCCCTTCGGGCCGAGTACGAGACAATGTTCAAGTCCTTCCTTGGCGTAGTTGCCATCGCGCGCCCTGCGATGAAGGCTGTTGCAAAGCTGCCCTTTAAAGAGCGCGGTCAAATCTACTACGAGTACGGCGATGAAGCGGCTAGGCTGCAAACTCTGGACTACGTAAAGGCAAATCGCTTCCCCGCAAATCAGCAACTGATCTTGAAATACCTGCCCATCGCCAATCAGGTATTCAACCAGACCTACAAGCAGCTCCAGCAGCAAGAAGGAGATTCTAAAAATATCACCCAAAATGCCTCTGAGAGCTGATAAATATATAAATAACATACGCCTTTGTGATCAGCGTCATTTGCACTGAATAGGTGCTCTGTAGGTGCTGGTCAGGTGTCATATTGGTGCTCAGTTGGTGCTGCCATCGTGCGCAAATTGGTTATTCAAGATGCTACTCCTTCATCACCTTTGCTCCACCTTCATAACTCTTATGTGGCACCATCACAGCACGCAATTATTCCCATGACGACACGTTAATAGAGACTGTCGTGTTTGCGCAACAACATTCTCGTGGTCACAAAGCGATCGTGCAGCATTACTTCCCAAAATTTCGCCGCCAAACAACTGTCGCATTCCTGCGGGGTGGGGTGTATGTTGTGATATGTACACATATCTACTGTTTTTGAGCGAAATTGGACCCAATAGACGGCAATTTCCCTTGTTTTCTTGTTGTGATGCGCACCTATCTTGGCGGCGATACGTACAAGGTTTTGGGGAGTAATGCTGCACTGTGACCAAGAAAAACCTCCTGCAAACAGAGGTGCGCAGCACTTGTCGTCGAAACAACCCACCCCTGGAACCTTACCCTGCAGCCATAATTACTTGCGTTGTGGGCATGGTGGGTGGGTGCGATCTTGTGGTTCCAATCTGTCGATTTCTCTTGATAACGAGAACGTTATTTCTTGTGCCCACCCGGCGATCATGAAATCGAAAAATTGACTCAACCTGGCCCCTTCAGGGCGTTTGAGGGGCGAGTGAGCGTATATCTAGCCACACAACAAATACCTTCTGTGTTTTGTAAATTTGAGGCTGATTTCAGATGTACAAAAAATCATTTGATGGAACACTTCGCGCAGGCGGCCTATTTTCACGCATAGCAGCCGAGGAACGAGTTGGAGAATCTTTGGCTTCGGAAACTATATTGGCATATTCCAGAAAAATTAGGCAAATAGCAAGTCGCGCATCGATTTCTAATTATTCACAACTGACACCCGAAATTATTGTGCAAGACCTGAAGGATAGGGTGCAGTCCAAGAAAATTACGCAAGCAACAGCTCGGATGGAAAAATCGGCAACACTTTTCTGGCTCGCCCAGAAGGCTCAGGGATTGATGGATTCCAGCTTCCAAGATCTTGGGGATTATGAGGCTGCATATTCAGAGATATTGGCGATAGTAGTTGGCGAGCTTCCAAAAACATCCAAAAATACATCTTCAGTAAAAGCCAAAGATTTTTCAGATGAAGCGGTTGATTTGCTCCTGCAAGCGGCTTTTACATCTAGGTCTGAACATCTCTTCAATGCTCTGTTGTTCATTAGAGCAAATCTTTACGTAGGACTCCGCCCTATTGAGTGGCTCGATGCCAGCGTTGAAAAGTATCTGCACAAAAACGCTTTGGGTGATCCGATTTATGGTTCCGATGGATCAATAAAATCTTCGCTGTCTCTTGTTGTTTTCAATGCAAAACATTCGTCTATCCGAGGAAATAGCGAGAAACGCATCATTCTTCTTGATAATCTTGATAGAGAGAAAATTAAGCATATTGAAGAATGGCTTAAATTTATTTCGCATCTCAAGTCGCCTGAATTGATGCGTATGTCGGAATCCGAACAATACAAGAATATATACGGAGGTATGCAGCGAGCTGTCCGTAGTGTATTTGGCAAAGAAAACTGGGAGGGAGAGGCGCCAACCCTTTATAGCACGGCTCTATGCCGTTTTGTGTGGAAACGCTTCGCGTCATGTCGGCATGGCTGGCGCGAACGGACTGGCCGGCAGGTGCTTGAGCTTGGACATGCGCAGGTAGGCGATGGCGATGAAGTTCTGGCTCGTCCTGAAGCCGCGCGCGGCGCGCTTGGCCTGCTGCAGCAGCCCGTTCATCGCCTCGACGAAGGCGTTGCTGCGGTGATCGACCATGCCGCGCACCACCGCGTCGAACCGCTCCTTGAGCGTGGCGGCCAGCTTCTTGAACGGCTCGAGCCGACAGCGCCGCGCCCAGCTCAGCCAGGCCCTGAGGTCGGATGCGGCCTGTTCGATGCTGTTGTGCGCTGTGGCCCGTGCGTACACCGCGCGCAGCGCCATCTTCAGCCGCCACGCCCGCGCGCTCTTGAGCGTCGAGCGCTGCAGCCAGTGCATGGCATCGAGCTGGCGGGCGCTCCAGGTGCTGGGGTTGCGCCGCATGCCCCACAGCAGCTGCCTGAGCGTCTTGCGGCCGCCAGCGCCCAGCGCGGCTCGCACCGCCTGCGCGTCGGTGGCCATCTCCGCGCGGCGCACCTGGTCCATCGCATCGATGGCCATCGAGACGACGTGAAAGCGGTCGTAGCTGATCTGCGCCTCGGGCAGCGCCAGCGCCACGCCCTTGGCGTAGGCTGCGCTCATGTCCATGCACACGTGCCGCACCTGGGCGGGATCGCCGCCATGGGCCTTCAGATCCTCGGCGAACTCCACCACCGTGCGGTGCTCGCGCCCCTCGGTGGCGAACAGCAGCCGCTTGCGATCCAGGTCGTGCACGACGGTGATGTAGTGCTGCCCGCGCCGCAGGCTGGTCTCGTCGATGCCCACCGTGCGCACGCCGGCGAAGTCTTCCAGCGCACGCGCCTGCGCGACGTAGAACTCGATGCGCCGCCACAGCCGCTTGTCCTTGCAGCGCAGCAACTCGGCGGCCTGGCGCACCGGCAGGTCCAGGCACAAGGTCAGCGCCAGCGCTTCGAACGCCGCGGTGAAGCCCGAGCCCGGACGCGCCCAGGGCACGGCCACCTGCGTGGTCTTGCCGCAGGCACCGCAGGCCACGCGCGGCACGTCGCAGTGCAGCCAGGCCTCGAACTGGAAGAAGTCCAGGTGCCGCCAGGATCGGCGCAGCCGGTCGTGCACCGGTTGCGTGGCCGCACCGCATGCCGGGCAGGCGAGCCTGCTGGTGTGGCAGCCGATCTCGAAGTCGATACGCCGCTTGGCGGTGTCGAGCCTGACGTCATCGACGACCCACGGCGGCTGCAAGCCCAGCGCGCTGGTGAACAGAGCTTCTACGGCAATGCCCATGGACTCATCCTCCTGATCAAACACGCCTCGTGGACATGTGCACAGGCCGGCCAGCGGCCTGCACACATGCCCACCGGGCTCAACAACCAGGGGAGCATTGTGAGTGTTGTGTTCCACACGAAATGACGAAGGACCTATAGCACTCGACATCAGGCTGTTGCCAATGCCCGTGTGGATGGGTTAACCCAAAAGGAAATAGCTGCGCTATTCGGTCACAGCAGCACCAATACAGCCCGTCGGCACTATGGCAAGAGAAAAGCAGGTTATTCGGGCAGAAGTATGCGTGCGGCTCCTGAGTCGATCTGGGCCGTCCGCAGCACTGTGGCAGTGCGTCCAAAACCTCCGCGCTCCGAACCCTCTCTTGGTCTGGGTTGATGCCCTGGCGGAATCGCAGAGCTTCGACCACTGCGTGGCCACGGCTGGCGCATTCTTGGACAGCCTGTAGCAGTTCAGGTAGTGCAGCCCAGCCAAGCTGACCTTGTCGTGATACTGGGACGGGGGATACAAGGTTGTTAGGGAGGTTCGTACGGCGCATCTGTGAAATGATCAATAAGTTGACCAAAAAAACGAATTTGGTTAAATTTATGATCAAATGAGCGCTCATGAATCGTACGCCCTCCTTGAACGCCAACTGCTTCTGCAGCTTGGCGACCGTCTCAAGCGCCTGCGCAAGACCCAGCGCCTGGGCACGGTAGAGCTTGCGGCGCGCGCAGGCATGACGCGCAACACCCTGCGCGCGGTCGAGTCGGGCGACCCCGCACCATCCATCGGCACCTACCTGCGCGTCATGTCCATTTTGGGCGTTGGTGGCGATCTGGCGTTGCTGGCAGGCGATGTCTTGCAACCGGCGCCTGCGGGCTCCGCCGCCGCACGTTCCCGGCATCCCGCGCCCGTGGTGCATGTGCGCGTGCGCGCCGACCCAACCAGGCACCAGCTGCAGGACTTGCAAAGCCTGGCCCTGCATGAAGAAGCCGTGCGGCTGGCCAAGGCCGACCCTGCTCAGGTTCAGCAGGCAAAGGACACGCTCCAGCGCTGGCTGGCTACTGGAGATGTTCGCTCTGCAGCCTTGTGGCGTGAGTGGGAGGACATCCTGAAGGCGGGTGCCTGGCGCAAGGTGTTGGCCCGCACCCGCCGCGCGCAGCAGCTGCGCCAGGCATCACCGCTGGTCACGATCCTGCCGCCCGAGACCCGTCAGGCCATCCTGCAGCAGGTGAGCGAACTCAAGAAGGGGATTGCATTCGGCGATGAGCTGGGCGATGCGCCCGAGGAGCAACCATGACGCGCGAAGAGCTGGAGCACATCATTCGTGCCAGCGGTGACATCACCGACCAGTACGAATTTGTCATCGTTGGCAGCCAGTCCATCCTGGGCGCGGTGCCCAGGCCCGAGGACGTGTTCACGGTGTCCATGGAAGCGGACATCTATCCCCTGCAGGCACCAGAGCTGGCCGACAGAATCGACGGCGCCATCGGCGAAGGCTCGCAGTTCCACGAAACCTACGGCTACTACGCCCAAGGTGTTGGGCCGGAAACGGCGTGCCTGCCAGCGGGCTGGATGCAGCGCGTGCATCGCATCCAGAACCGCAATACGCAGGATCGGATTGGCTACTGTCTGGACGTTCTCGACCTCTTCCTCGCCAAGGTTGTGGCCGCACGAGAGAAGGATCGGGAGTTCTGCATTGCACTGCTGCAGTACGGCTATGTGAACCTGGAAGCCGCCCTGGCACTCGTGGACAACATGCCCCTCGATGCCAAGGCGCAGCAGACCTTGCGGGCGACGATACGGCGGTGGGCAAGGAATGCCGGTCGTTCGACTGCTTGAGCTGTTGGCGCGCTGGATGATTCAGCATCAAAGAGCTTCGGATGCAGCGTTGTTCAGCGGGGAGGGTCAGCTACGAATCATCGCCAAGAAGCCGATGGCAACCACCACGCCGATGACGCCGGAGGCAGCAACCGCGCCCCACGTGCCCAGCTTGGGCTTGAGCCAGTAGTAGCAGCCAAAGGTGACCAGTCCGCCGACAAGGCCGAACAACTTGACGATGATGACCGCGACAATGGACGGCCAGAGCCAGTCCCATGAGCCGGACTTCTTTTCAGGCGTGGCAGCAGGTGCTGCTGTGACAGGCGCGGGCGTCTGGGGCTGTGACGGCGCGTTGGGGTCTTCGTAGGCCATGGGTTCCTCCTTTGTTGGTTATCACTTGCCTGCCGCGTTCAAGGCGCTGATCAGAATCAGTACGACGAAAACGGCGGCTGTGCATACGAGCGCGCGAAACACGCCCCACTTCTTGTGGAGCACCACCGCGCTGCTGGATGTGTCCCACAGCGTCGTGCCGGTCTTCGTGAGCCGCCGATACGCGAACAGTTGCGTGAACAGCGCGACGAATGGAATACCCAGCCCCACGCCTTGAACAAAGACCAGAAAAGAGCGGTTCAGCGATTCTGAGAAGGAAAGCACGTTGCCGTCCGCATGTGCGACCCGGATGCCGAACAGCCACTTTGCCGGGGTGGTTCCGAACAACGAAAGCAGAAGCGCCTCGGCAGGCAGCCAGATCAGGTACAGCACGACGCTGGCGATGATGGGGTTCTCAATGGCCTTGACGAAACCCGCCGCCTGTTCAGGCATCGTCGCGCTGAAAGCAAAAATCAAGATCATGAACAGCACGAGACCCGCCGTGCAGATATCGACCGTGCGTGCAAACAGTCGCCGCCAAGGGTGATGCTGCCCTCCAAGAAACGCCTTGCTTTGATCAACGGGCGAGGTTGACTGCTGGGCATAGCCGCTGGTGGCGACCGATGGGGCGTTGGGATCTTCGTAGGCCACTGAATGCTCCTGTTCTTCTTATCGAATCACGATGCTGCTTTTCAAACGGTTTTGCGCTGCTGTTGCCTGCGGATCGCCTTCAATGTGCGAAAGCGTGATCAAGGCTTTTTCAGCGCCCAGCGGCACATGGTATTGAGTGACCCTCATGGTCTCTGCTGCATTGGCCGTGGAGGTACGCCCGTAGCTGATGATCAAAGCAGTCTGGCCGCCGATGATCTCGACGGCAAAACGTGGACGCCCCACTTCTTTCACTCCGTACTTCGCCATGCCGGCCCACATGGCCGGAGCTTCTTCCCGCCATGTATCAGCCAGATCCCTCAACACCTGCTGTTTGTTGGCCTGAACTTCCTGGCGGACATCCGCCTGAGTGAGCGGCGGTTCCATCGGAATGAACGACACCCGGACAAAGGCGCGTGAGGGTGCGGGATAGGATTGCGCCGAAAGCGATGCCACATGCTCGATGGCGACTCCGGTGATCTTCTCTGAAAATTCCTTGACGCGCCTGCGCTGTTCCGCATCGCTGATTGTCCAGTCGCTTGGAACCTCAAGCTGAACTCGCCCCTTGACGTTGAGCTTCGTGTACCCGGTCGTCTGTGCGGCCGCCGACAAGGCGACCGATGCCAGCAAGCAGAAGAACACGGTGGAGAGGATTGCTTTCGCTCTTTTCATCATCAGTTCTCGGTGAGGAGGCTGTTCAGCAGCTCCTGCTGGACAGCCTGCAACTGGTCTCGGCTTTGCGGCGAGCCGGTTCCCTCGTACACATTGATCGAGAGCGGCAGTGAGTTCAGGAGCGTGATCCCGCTGATCCCCGAGACCGGTCGGTTGATTTCGCCGACAGTCATGCTCATCCGCATCGAGAAATAGACCGCATTCCCGTCACGCCCAATCGGCTCAAACTTCATGTCGGACAGGCTGATGTCGCTGTTCTCGAACGACGTCTTCAGCCGCTGATTGAGTTCGGCGGCGTTCACCCGTGGACTCGACTTGGAAAGGCCAGACAGGAATGCCTCTCGTGGTATCTCGATTCGCTGGAAATTCCCCTTCGGGCCGAGAAGCTGGATTTGCAGCCAGTGATCCAGCATGTCTCTGCGCCCCTGGCGATAGTCCTCCAGTTCCGTGCAACGGACTGCCGCATGCACAAGGCGTGAGCCTTCGCCCATGGAACGCCTCGCCAAGTCCATCAACTCAACTTCGCGCGGCGATCTGCCCGGCGTGCAATAGCCGATTGGATTCGAGAACATAATCTGTTGGCCGAGCACTTCCACCGATTCCGTGGCCGCGCTTCGCTGGATGACGGCCTCTTGGGCAGGCTGCTGCCTCGGCGTCGCCGGCGCGGGAGTTGGCGGCTGATAGGCGGGGACAGCCGTGGTGAGTGCTGGCGCAACCGCGGTTTCCATCGAACGGGTGGATTTGTTCTTGCTCGCGTTGACGAAGAGGATGAGCAGCAGTCCAATGCCCAATCCGATGCCGACCATCCACTTGCCGGTGGTCACATCTGAAGAGCTGTCGCTCTTTCCCTTGGGCGGCTGAGGCGCGGCGGATGCGACCGGGGCTTCCTCGGCTCGCGCGGGCGGAGGTTCTGGCGGCGGTGAAGTGCTCTGCGACGGGGCGACTTGGGGCGCGGGTTTGCTGGCAGGACGGTTGTCTTCGACATCCGAGATGAGTGTCGAAAGATCGGAGAAGCCTTTGGCGTTTCCGTTCTGCTTATCGTCAGCCACGGCCTCTGACCCTCATTTCAAAGCCGCAGCTTGGTGTAAACGCCTTCGACCATGCAGTCGTCGCCGTCCTTGAAGCGCAGCCTGCCAAAGCCGGAGGGCGAGATCGTCAGGTAGCCCTCCTCGCCGAGAGCGAGGGACAGACAGCTCGACGTTTTGATGTACGAGTTCGTTCCGAAGACCTCATACCAGTCATCGTCCTCACGGCTGACCGTCACCACGTATTTGCTCGGCTTCTGCTTCGACAGGCCAAAAACCGCCTTCACGTCGCACTTGTCCTTGCTGTCGAAGAAGATGACCTCGCCGCCGTAGCCGGACGTTTTGAAGATCGCCTCCTCGGAGTAGGCATAGACGTAGCAGGAGCGCGCCTGGATGATGATGTCCTTGCTGTCGATCTTGTAAACACTGCTGCCCTTGCGGGTCAGGTTCACCTCATAGTTCTCGGCCAGAGCAGGCGTTGCCTGAAGGCCGATCATCGAGGCGAGCGTCGCCAGAAGAATTTTTGTCATGGGCATGCCTACTGGGTTTGCACGCTCGACAGGCGGCTCTTCACGAGTTCGAGCTTGGCCTTGTGGGCCAGCGGCCTGTTGAAAACACCATTCTGGATTTGGTCGGACACCTTGCTGATGGCGATGTACGCCATACTCAAGCCTGACTCGCGCTGGGATGCCTTCTTCTCGACGAAGTCGTAGGGAAAGTTCTCGCAGAACTTGTGGAATCCGGAAAACTGGGCGACGTCCTTCGTGAACCGGAAACCGTCCGGCGTGAGGCGCGAGCGCCGGGGATGGTAGAGGTCGACAAACAGAATGAACCACTCGGCTCCGTTGAATGACGCTGCCTCGAATACATCCACTGTGCCGATTGCTCCGAGGCGGTGGAACAGGATGCGCTGGCCCGACTGCGTTTCGAGTCTGGACAGATAGGCCAACTGGCCGATTGGCCCGTTCACCGGGATCGGGTTGGTTTCTGTGAAGCCAAATGGCCCGGTGCCATTTGGGTCTTTGTCGTAGGCCGGGGCGGACTCCAGCATCGCCTTCATCGCCGGATGCACAAGTTCCAGTTGAAACTGCTCATCGTCCAGGATGCGGTGGATGTGCGCCATTGCTTCCCGCAGCGCCTTGTCTTCTTTGTTGCCCCCGAATAGGTTGGACAGGAATCCCATAAATGCTGCTCCGCTGGATGCTTGGTTGAATTACTGCAACAGTTCGCTCAAACGGCGCAGTCCCGGCTTCTTGAAGCCCATGCGGATGGCCTGCTCCAAGACGTGGGTGTTCGCTCCGTGGATGTAGGAAATCCCGGCATTGATCTTCTTGTCGTCCTTGGCACCAATGCAAAACGAACCATCGGCGCTCCACACGTGGACTCGATCCCATGAGCAACGAACCTGCTCGTTGGAGCCGAGGAACTTGCGCTTTACCAGCGTGATGCCATCGTCGTGCAGGAGCGCGTCGCCGAAGTGCAGGCTGCGCCCTTCTTTCAAGGCTTCGAGCATCTCGGTGAGCAGACGCACGCAGACCGCCCGCCAGAGCTTGTCGATGAATGTGGAGTAGATGCCCTGCTTCTTCAGTTCCACGACCGCTTCGGAATTCCGGTTGCCGAACGCAATCGTGTAGGTCGTCCCCGTGGGGATGCCGTTGACGGAGTGGCTCACACCGCCCCAGCGAACGCGGGTGATCGAATCGAGCGGGAAGTTCTGGCCCTTCCATGACACACCCTGGGGCGAGATGCTCAAGGTGTCCTTGAACATCACCCCAATCTCGGCGCGGTATGTGATCTCTCGCGCCCACTCGTCCCTGCGGGCCGAGGCCTGCTTGCGCTGCTGAAAAATGTCAGCGAGCGCCTCCGCATCCTCCTCGACCCGATCCGCGATTTCAGGAACTTCGGCGAAAAGCTCCTGAATCAGCCCGGTCAGTCGTTGCGACTGGGTGAGCATGTCGTGCTTGTTGAACAGGTCAATGGCGAGGCTGCGAATCTCGTAGGCCAAGTCGCGGCTTGCCTCGTGGTCGATGCCGCGCGCCTTCGAACTCAGCTGGATGGGCTGCGCGATCTTGTCCCAGTTGCGGGCGACCGCATCGAGCTTGTCCACATACGGCTTGACGGCCGCCTCACCAGAGCCCGCATGGTCTCTCGCGACCTTGATGAGCTTGTGGACGTTCTCGGCCTCCTTTTGCAGGATGCCTTGGGTTTCCACCTCGTAGCTGTCAACAAGGTCATCGATCAGCCCGGGCGCATGATCTTCACCGCCGGAAGTCACGCTGTCCACCGTTTCAGTCATCACCTGAACGAGCGTCATCGGCGGCAGTCGGTCGAGCGCATCCTTGATGGCACCCCGGTAGTACCGTTTGCGCTCCGTCAGTTCGGCTTCGATCTGGTCGAGCGCGCGCACTTCCGGAAAGCCGGACACCGCCCGATCCTCATTGATGTCGCGCAGCACCTCCTCCGGGGATAACTCCTCGGCGAGGTAGGCGGCCTCTACAATGAACTCGGCTAGGTCGTCCGCATCGTGCTTGCCATCCACGGCTTCGAACGCGGCAGCCAACAGATTCAGGTGGGCCAGCGTGGGCAGTCCCGATTCCTCCCTGAGGGCCATCGGGTCGTGGAGCAGGTTCTCGACCAATTGGGACGCCTTGCGCGGCGAGACGCCGGGAAGCCATGCGACCTCCGCGCTCAAGCGGGTGCGCGGGTTGGTCAGGTCGGAGCGCGCCTTCTGGCAAACATCGTGATCCAGTTCCAGCGACTTCTCTTCCGCCAACTCGACGATGCGCCTGCGGTCGTCGCGGGTCGTCACGCCCAAGACTGCAAACGCCGATTGGTGTAGTGCGGTTGTTATTAGGCAAGGCGTTGACTTGCTCGGAATTGATGCCGTGGTTGAGCGTTGACTGGTTACCGATGGTGCAATTTGTCTGGATTTTGGAATTCCATCAGGAGGAAATGCCCGTCGGAAACATTCATCGACGATCTGTTGTAGCGAATGAGTTTTTGCCATCGCGTCGAATACAACTTCGAACTGCACATCCAATTGGGGAAGCAGGGTATTGTCCTGCAGGAGAATTGGATATTGGTTGATTTTTTGCGCCATTAAAGACACTAGCGTTGGGTCAACCGATTTTTGATTGGCTAAGTTCGTGGAAGGCGAAGGCGAAGGCGAAGAGGGAGAACATTGGGCGCGTAACATTGCCAGAAGTTGCGGATCTTTCAGCGCGTCGAGCGCCTGCACGAGTGCTTCACGCGGGACGGACAGCTTCTGGCCGTTGCGCAACTCGTGGCTGTATTGCGCAAGCTGATTGTTGGACGACAGGTGGTCGGACAGAGCGAGCGAAACGGCGTACTCGCTTTTCGCGCGCGGGGTAGCATTACAGCTCCGGCAGGCGACTAGTGCGCCGGACTTCGCGGAACCACATTTGAAGCAGATTGCCATGCCCATTACTGCGGTCTTTCTGTGCTGTCGCCCAAACCGAATGGATTCGCGGCATGCGCGTTTGGTCTGACCCCTGGCGGAAATACGCGATAAATGACGTTGTTGGCATCGCGGTAGTAACGAGTTCCCGGCGGGTCGTAATTAAGCCAAGGCCCTACATCTGTCGAGTTTGTGCTTTCTTCAGTCCAGCCCTCCGTGTCGTATGTAGGAGCCGACAGCGAGCCAGTGGATGGACTACGAACGAATTTCCTCCTACCCTCGGATTGAAGCTGACTCCGGAATGGCTCAATGTCTCGTTGACTACTATTCAAATCATTGCGCCCTCGATTATTAGTCTGATATTTAAATGAACTGCAACGGCTGTTGTAGTCGCCCACCATCGCATTGAAGCGATCCACATCGGCATCGACGTAGTTGTTGAGCGCGGACTTCGCGCCATCTATGCGGATGTCTTCGGCCAAGCAATACCGAATCTGCTCCCTTGAGAGCACGAGATCTTGGCCGACGGGCGGCTTGGTCTCAACCGGCCGTGATGGTGCCTGTGGTTGCGGTGGTGGCGCATAGCTCGGAGCGGTGCTGTTCGCGGGCGGGGAGTAAGCAGGTGCCGGAGAAGTCGTGTTCTTGTCCGACTGGCCGATCAGCCAGAGCACGCCCATGACGGCAGCGATGCCCAACACCCACTTGCCACCGGACGAGCTCGAGGACGGCAGCTGCAAAGGTTCTTGGTACGTTTGACGCTGGCTCGGCTGAGGCTGTGCGGGCTGCAGGGCGGGACGTCCGGCACCCGATGCAGCGGCAGCAGGCTCCTTCTTGGGGGCAGGCGCTGGCGGCGTCGTGTCCACATCGGACACGAGCGAGGAAAGGCCTGCGAATCCTTTGCCTTCTCCCTTCTTCTGCTCCTCTTCTCGGCCCGTCACTACCACCTCCCCTTAAACGAATCCGATGCGCCGTTTGGCTTCGCCACCCTCGCGCTCGCGCGCCGGTGATGCACGCAGGGCAGCCAAAAGGCTGGCCTGATCCAGTTTTTCCTTGCCGGAGCGCGCTGCCAGCCTCGCCCCTTCGCGCACCACAAAGGAGACATCGGACAAGGGCCTGCCCGCCAGCTCCTTCGCCAGCGGATTAGCGTCCACGTCAGCCTCCTTAGGCAAGGAGGACAGCAGCTTGTCCAGCAGCGACTGCACTTCAACCTCGCTGGCGAAATCCACCTTGATAACGTGATCGAAACGCCCACGGCGCTGAATGGCCGGGTCGATCATGTCGATACGGTTGGTCATGGCGACGATCAGCACGTCGTTCTTCACCGCCTCGGGAATGCGGCGCAGGAACTCGGCTACTTCCTCGACGCGGTGATGACCCGAACCCATCTCACGGTCAGCCAGGAAGGCTTCCATCTCGTCGATCACGAGGACGGACGGCGCGTTCTCCATCGCCTTGTCGAACACCTGCGCGACCTTCTTGCTGGTCTCGTGGATGTAGGGGCTGGCGACGCTGGAGGCGTCGATCTGGAAACTTGGCCAGCCGAGGAAGTCCACCAACCGGTCGACAGCGAAGGTTTTGCCGCAACCCGGAGGGCCATGCAGGATCAGTGCTGACGGGAACTCGATGCCGAGCGCCTTGTAGCGTTCGCGGTGCAGGATGATGTCAACGATGTGCTCGTTGAAGAAGGCGGTCAGTTCGGGACGCCCGGCGAGTTCGAAGACCTTGTTAGGCTCCGGCTCGGCGCGTTTTACTTCCTCCAACTTCTCGGCGGGAGCGACTTCAGTTTTTTCTGCCGCAGCCGCTGGCTCGCGCGCCAACGGCATGACTTCTGCAACTTCGAAGCCTGCCGCTTGCACGACGTCCTTCAGGTGGTTCGCGCCCAGCCAGCTCATGGTCTGGCGCAGACGCCGGAAGGAGGTGGCGGGGATACTCACGCCGCCCGTCAGCCAGTAGCCGAGCACAACATCATCTCCAGCCCTGGCACTGATGCTGTAGGTCGGCAGCAGGCGGGTGATCTTTTCGACATACAGCGCGTCTTGCAGCGCCGACTCCGAATCGATGTCGCGCGTGGCCTTCAACGCCAAGGCGAATGAAAGCGCCTCGGCCTTATTGTCGGGAGACTTCGCCTCGCTGATGGGCAGCAGGATCTGGCTTGGGCTGCACGAGATGGCTCGGAGTTGATGAGCTCCGAACTGGAAGGCGTCGAGCGTCCCCGTGTCGATTAGCCCGGCCTCCTGCCAGCGTGCGCCCAGTTCATCATGAACAACCAGTGCGCGGCCACCGCCTTGGGTTTCGTACACTTGCCAATCTGCGCCCTCGTACAAGGCGACACGGGCTTTCGCGCCGTCTGGCAGCTTGAATCCGATGGGAAGCCATGCGTCGAGGGCCATGAGCATCAACTCCGAACGATATTGGCACCGGCCATCATGTCGTCGTCACCCGCAGAGCCGACCTGAATGGAGAAGAGTTGACCAACCACTGCGCGCAATTTGTCGATATCGTTGGCCTTGATTGCTTCGGCTCCGACCGCCACGAGTTGCGAATGCTCTCTGGCGTCAGAGAAAAGGTAACTTGCTTGAGCCAGGCGCTTGAAGTGGTCGATCACGAACCAGTCCTGACGCCACAAGATCATGAAGTTGCGGCTGCGCAGATCATCCAAGTGCGACTCGAAATCACTGCCGTTCTTTTCAAGCGCGCGCTGTGCCGTCTTGACCAAGCTGTCGAAGGACGTGGCCTCGGTGGGGCGTGCGTGCTGGCGCACGGCCTTCTCGAAGAAATCGACCGCCCTGTCCAGTTCGAGTTGGCGGATGTCTTTCAGGTGCTCTTTACGGGTCAGCGCCAGCAGGCGCTTGGCTTCCTGCACGTTGTCCATTGCCTGCTTTGCCGTTTCAGGATCGGCCTCGCCGGACTCGATGGTGTTGGCCTGCTCCAACTTCTCGCGGGCCTGCTCCAGGCGCGGGTCGTCCACTTTGGACGCCATTTCTTCGAGCCGCTCCAGCGTATGTTCCGACTGCTCCTGAATATTTTTGGCTTGGTTGGAATAGTCGATCTTGCCTTCCTGGCTGGAGTAGAAGTTGCGCCCACTCTGGAACGAGCCACTGATGGAAGGCACCGAGACTTCCAGCTGGATGTTGCCGGAGTCGAGCACTTCGTACTCGCAGATCAAATCGGCACCAGCGGCGATAACGCCGTCGTCGAAATCCGACCCTTTGATCTCGAACATACCGATGAAGCGGTTGTCGTTGATGGGGTTGGAAATTTCTCCCTCCCACAACTTGAACTTGATCGATCCAGCGCTTCCGGCCTTGAGCGATTCTTCCGCTTTGAAGGTCTTCTTGGCCTTCTTAGGCAATTGATCGCCTTCTCGAATGAGATAGTCTGGTATCGGGCGACCACCGACTCTGTCGCGGGCTTCCACAAAAATTGAATGCGATGCGGGGATGGCGTCGATGCTGGCGGCAGTGCGCGCGATGACGATCTTGTCCTCGCCTAGCGCAACGGATGCACCGTTCGAGTCGAACACGAATACCTTGAAAATGTTGTCACCGGGTTTGGACAGACTGAGTTCAAGACTTGCACCATCCTTTAACGCGATGCGCCCTGACGACCAGCCCGTATCAAGGCTATCTATCTGAAATTCGATGCCAGCAGGTGCGCGTGACAACTTGGCAACGATCTTGGCCTTGTGCTCCGGCGTGCGCGCGATGTAGTTGAACGAAAGATCGAGCGTGCCACCGGCGCTGAGTGCGCCACGAGAACTTTTACGACCACGACTTTGCGAGGCCCAATCGATGGACTCGGCAAAGACAGCCGCGCCTTCGGCAACGGCGGTCATCGGGTTTACGTCGGTGGACGGCGCGATGCCAAGTTGGAAGGCCACCTTGTCGCGCAAGTTTTTGTACTGCGCTGGCCCGCCGACAAAGACAATTCGCTCAACGTCGTGCGAACTCAGACCTGCTTTTTCGATGCTCTCTCGGGTGGCTTGAATGGACTCATCGACCTTGGATGCAATCAAGTCGTCATACAGACCCCGGCTGATGGGGATGTCGAGGTAAATTTCTTCACCAGCTTGGTCACGTACACCCAGCTCATTCTCGGCAAGGCTGATGACGGATTCCTCGCTTTGCGACAGCGCAATCTTTGCTTTTTCAGCGGCCCACGTCGCAATGGTGCGCAGCGATTTGTACTGTGGATTGGATGCCAGGTCCTCCGGCAAGTCGAAGTTGTCGAGCAGCCATGGCTTCACGACGTTGTCGAAAAGAATCCGGTCGAAATCGCGTCCGCCGCACATGGCAATGCCACCATGCGCAAGGAGGTTGACACGGCCACCGATACTCTCGGCGATGGCGACATCCAGCGTGCCCCCACCAATGTCATACACAACAAAAATGCCATCGTTCTTGCGCTGGCGCATGACGCTCATCACGGCAGCGACAGGCTCTTGCATCAATGCGACACGCCCAAGGCCCGCCGCGTCGGCGGCTGCCATCGTGGCGTCTTTCTGCATTTGGTTGAACGCGGCCGGCACCGTGATAACGGTACCGGTGTCGCCATCACCCCGAATCTCTTCGGGCAAGTAGCCGAAGAGGGAGCGCAACACCTCGGCGGAACATTCTTCCGGAGTCATGCTGAGATTGACAGCGGGCAGCTTCACAGGCGTGCTCGTGCCCATGAGCCGCTTGAACAGCACGGCAGCGTTGTCGGGATTCTTCGCTGCGCTGTTGTAGGCGCGCGAGCCGACGTACTTGTTACCGCGCCGGTCAATGAAGATGGCCGATGGCGTGACGTCGTGTTGCTCAGGGCTCTTGTAGAGATGAATCTTCTCCCCGTCGAAGGAGCAGATGGCACTGTTGGTCGTGCCGAGGTCGATACCGACGTATTTCATGCTTCCACCTTCCTGAGCATTACCGTGCCTTGTTTGCGCAGCCCCTTCGGGCCCATGATGATCGGCTCCAGCATCTGATCGACGAGCAACACGTCGTCAGGGCCGAAGTCGCCCAGGTTCAAGGCGGATGCCGCCATTCCGGCGTCGTAAGGCTGTCCTTCGACGTTGACCAGCTTGAGACCGTTCGAGTCGAGGTTTTCCTCGACCTTCTTCTGGAAGTAGCGAAGCTGGTTGACGTAGCGGCCGGACTCGCCTGCATCGAGCTTGCTGACGACCTTCCCGAATAGACGGGAGAAGCGCCAACTCTCGACTGCGATGTCGATCAGCGACTGCTCTATCTGTTCATTGCTTTCGATCTGCTGGGTCATCAAGCCCTCCTTTGAGTTACGTCTCGTCGTTCTTGCCGCCTTCTGACTGGCGCTGAATCCATTGATTGATCTCCGCCTTGGAGAATCGCCACGTCCCACCGACCCTGAACGCAGGGATCTTCTTGGCCGCCGCCAGCCGATAGATCGTCCTCTCCGTGACCTTCAGGAAGTCAGCGACCTGCTTGAGGGTGAGGATTTCGCCCTCGTCGTTGCTTGTCGGCATGGTGACGTCCAAGTTTGTCAAACCGTTACATCGTAGTACAAAATTTTCAAGGTTTCGGACTCCTCGGGGGATGCAAACTTCGATTCATGATGAGTTCCTTTCCGAACGACGTTGCAACCTCCACTGCTGGCGCTCCAGCAGGGCCTGAAAATGGTCTGCACCGGGCGCATTCCACTGCGGCCACTCTGGCGGTAGATCGGGCTCGGGGCGCGGGGCCATGCGCAAGGCCAGCAACTCCAGCCGCCCCGGAAAGTGCCGCAGCAGATCAGCGGCAAGGGATTGCTCCTGCCCCACGATGACGTTGATGCACAGCAGCAGGTCTTGTGCGGCCTTGCGCAGCTCGGCCGCCAGCTCGGCGGCTTCGATGGTGTTCATGGATGGCCTCCCTCGGTATCAGATGACTGCATCCGCAGCCCGGCATAAACGTTGGCGCGGGCCTCGGGCGCGTAGGCAATGAGCTCGCCGCCATCCCACAGCGGGAGGGTGCAGACCGTTTTGCCCATGCGCAGGAATTCGCGGCGCACGTACTGCGCCAGCGCTTCCAGGTCATGCAGCGCAATGTTTTCGGGCTGTTCTGCCGCAGAAATCACCAGATTGGTGGGTGCCACATGCACCAGCTCCAGGCCCACGCGCTGAAACGCCAGCACCAGCAGCGAGCGTGACGGCTCCTGGTCAAGATAGCCCGGCAGAGCGGCCAGCGTTTCTTCGTAGTGCAGCGGCTTGCGCTTGGCCATGATGAACTCGCGCAGCCGCGCAAACACATCGTCAAGCGCCTGCAGGCCTTTGGTGTTGATCTTGGTGCCGATGTCCCTGTCCTGGTTCAGCTCGCCATAGGCATCACTGGTCAGCCAGGCATGGCACGCGACCGTGTCCACCACGCAATGCAGGATGTTCTGCGCCAGGTCGTCGATGCGCTCGGCCAGGCCGAACTCGATGGCATCCAGCCCGTTGAGGGTGACCGTGGCCCACAGGCCATTGCGCTCGTCCCCATGCAGGCACTGCGTGGCCATGCCCTGCAGCGGAATGATGAAACCCAGCTCTTCCAGCTTGCCCAGCAGCAGCTCGACCGTGGCGTTGATGGGCGTCGGTGGTGGCGCGGGCGCCGCAGTGTCCTGGGGCGGTTCAGGCTGCGCCGGTGGCAGCCGCCCACCAAACCGTGCCTCGTACCACTCGCCCAGGATTTCCGTGGCGAGCTCGGACTCGCGCAGGCCTCGGACCTTGGCTTCATGTCGGATCGCATCCGCCAGACGCACGTCCAGCATCCAGTTGGTTTGCGCTATCGCACCCTGGACCTTCTTGCGCTCGCGGTAGCGGCGTTGGTATTCGGCGGAGGACTGCCTGCCGGTTCGTGGACGCGCCATGCTTGTTTAATTAACAACACTAGTTAAACTAACTATCCATGAAATCACCATTCCATGCAAGCCCATGCCTGTGACAACAATTCTTTTCGGGAGATGTGCATGACAGCCAACCATGCCCTGCCCATGAGCCAGAAGCAGGCCGACGCTCTACGTCGGGAGTGGGCCTTGCTGCTCAAGATGGGTTACGCCAGCCAATGGACGTCCGCGCAAAAGATGGCCCGACAGGAGGAAATCGCCGCTTTGCTGCTGCTGGCGGGTCAGGTCCTGCCACGAGCATTGACCCGACAGGGAGAGCTGGTCAACGTGGATGTTGCCCCGCGAGGGGAGGCGCAATGATTTACTTCTTTGGCGACACCCACGGCCACTTCCGGCATGTGCTGGAGATCGTCTCCAGGGATCGCCCGGCAGCCATCGTCTTTTTGGGCGACCTGCAGGCGCAGCGCCCGTTGGAGGTGGAGTTGGAGTCCATCCTGGAGATGACCGAAGTGTGGTTCATCCACGGCAACCACGACACGGACTCCGATGCTGACTATGACAACCTGTTTGGCTCCGCACTGGCGGACAGGAACCTGCATGGCCGCGTCGCCGTGGTCGGTGGCGTGCGCATTGCCGGACTGGGCGGGGTGTTCCGAGGGCAGGTGTGGACGCCGCCGGTGGACTGGCTGTTCGAGAGTTCCAAGGAGTTCACCGCGCGCTGCGGCAGGGGCAATCGCTGGCGCGACGGCCTGCCGCGCAAGCACCGCAGCTCCATCTTCCCGGAGGACTACTTTCGCCTGGTCTCGCAACGTGCCGATATTCTGGTGACGCACGAGGCGCCCAGCGCGCACCCGCATGGCTTTGATGCGATTGATGAACTGGCGCGCAGCCTGCGTGTGGGCAAGGCGTTCCATGGCCACCACCATGACTGCCTGGACTACAGCCGGGATCAGGTGCGACTGGGGTTTGCGGCCTTTGGCGTGGGGTTTTGCGGGGTGACCGACATGAACGGCGGCTGCATTCAGCCCGGGAAGTTTGACCAAGCACGGGCAGCACGCCTGCGGCAGGGGAGTGTATGAAAGACCAACGACAAGAGCGTTTGGGGCGCTTGCAGCGGGAGTACCACCGAAACCATCCATGGCGGCTGGGGCAGGGCGGATTGTTCGTCCCGCACAGCTATGCCGAGGTCAAGCAGGATGCATTGTCTTGGTGGGATGACGTGGGCTTCATCCTCAATCGTCGGCGCGTCATCGTGTGGTGGCGGCATCCACGCCACGTGTACCGCGATGCGATTGAAGAGCTGGCGCAGGAGCAAACTGGTGAGTTCCCGTTCGACGATTGGTTGACGCGAGGTGCAATTCCGAACTACCGCAAGGTAGGTCGATCGCGCAAGAAAATCGTCAGTTACACCTGCCGCCCGCCATCTGAAGCATCACGTGCATATTTCCAGCGTCTGCGAGCCCTGGAACAGGAAATGTCAGCGCAAGGGATTGACTGCAGTGTGCGCCCCAGCAGCAAGCGCAAGCGCCTGTCGTGGGCAACCGGGCTGGAGTTGGTTGCGCCACTGGAGGTGCGCAACGAACAGGAGCTTGCCGTCGTGGCCGATCTGGCCCGAAGCCTGCTGCTGGGCAGAACCACGCTTGAGCGGGAATTCGCCGACTATTGCTACGACAAGGCGATCTGGTTATCCGAGGCAGCAGCCAGAGCATAGCCATCCATTGCGATAGACTGGATGGCCGAGGCGTCTACGGTGGCCATGCGTCAGGCAATTTGCTTGGTCATCTCTTTGAGGACGGTGTGCAAGATGGCTCTGAGGCATCGCAATTCGCCTGCCAGGGTAGCTGCCAGTTCTGGGCGCGTCTGGACGATTCGGGCGTTATCGGCCTCAACCTCGGCGTACAGCGTTTCAGCTTCCGGCATCACACGATGGCACAGGTTTTCCAATAGGCGCTCTGCTGTGCCTTTGGCCAGGTTCAGTGCCTCCCCAGCTTGCAGCAGCACGCCACGATGGATATTGGAGAAGTGGTGAACGCCCAAAATGGGCCAGGCCAGTGGGGTTTGCGCGGGCCAGCCGTTCTTGTCAAAGGCGGGGGAGTCGTAGGTGGCGACGCTGAGCAGATCATAGAACGGCGCCAGCTGCACGCCCTCGTGCGAGACCAGAAAGCTCAGGTTTTTCAAGTGGGCATCGCTGTTGCCCACGAGCACGTTGAACACCAGCCAGCCAAACAGCCGCGTGCGTGCCACAGCCGGGCTACGGCAGGCCCTGGCCAGAGCCGCCAAGCTATCCATGCTGCCCTGGCTGTACTTGAAGCCACGATCGAGGCCAAGCAACTGGCAAGCATCAATGGCGTGACGGCGCTGCCACCCCTGGGGGCCTGGCACCCGGTCAAAACGATCAACCAGGTACACCGGCGAGGGCACGTAGCGTCGATGCACGTTGGGCACATCCAGGCCGAGTCGCTGGGCCAGCCGCATGACAAACCATTCGTTGATGACGGAATGAGGGTAGTCCTCGTCAGGGTGATCAGGCTTGAGGATGTGGGTGGAAGGCGTGGCACCGGCAGGCTCAAACAATGCACCCTCTTGCAAGACAACGGCCAGCTTGTGCTGCGCCCCAGCCAGCGACATGCGCTTGATTGCTGCGTGCGTCAATGGTGCCTTCGGCATCTGCAGGATGCGCGCCTGCAAGGGCTCATCAGGCAAAGGGCGCAACGGCTCGGTGGCTTGGGGCGCGGCCTCGGGCGGCAGTAAGGTCAGCGATCCGGCAGACTCCGCGCCATACCACGCCAGCAGGCCGAAAGCATCGGCAGCATCCAGCCTGGCATCACCGGCCAGCAGGGTGCGTTGCCCCTCCTCGGGCAGCAGATTGTCAAAGTACCACTGCACCGGGCGCTGACTGGCACCGTCCAGCAAGGGCTCGGCGCTCAAGGGCAGGTGTGGGCTCAGCGCAAAGGCTTGCGGGTGATTCAACCAGCTTGCGGCGTATTGAAAACTCCACAGGCCTGCCACCTCCCGCAGGTGGCCGACTTCCCGTTGGTTGATCAAGGCACGCAGTGAGCGGCCATTCATGGCTGCCCCTTGCTGCGCACAGCCTCAAGATGTGCAGCCACGTCCTCTGGCACATCTACCATGACGTGGATGCCCAAACCCTCCAGCACCTGAAAGAGCTTGCCCCATTGCACGGATTCGCTGCCGCGCTCCACCTTGCCAAGGAAGTTCTCGCTCACGCCGATGCTGCCGGCGGCATCATCCTGGCGAATCTTCTGCGCCTTGCGGCTGGCACGTACTACTTCGCCGATGGCAGATGCGCTGGTTATGGGTATGTTCATGGTAAATCCTTACGTTCGAAGGGATTTTGAACCAAATGAGAAGATTTGACAATGAATCCACTTGTTCATGCGGATTTTTTCGCAAATCAGTTCTTTTACAACCAAATCCTGATAACCATGAGGATTTTTAGAGCAGACAACGCTGGGCGTTGCCTGCTCTCTACTCGTTTCTACGAAACCCGGAGAAATACAGCCACAGCCACCATCAGGTGGCAAACCATCTCGATCATCAGCCCAGCTTCTTGGCCAAATCTTCCGCTCGCGGATGGTAGTAGCGCTTGAGCATGCGCAAATCGCGGTGCCCTGTCACTGCGGACAATTCCAGGACGTTGGACAGTTTTTCTGCCAGCCTCGAAGCCGCCTCATGGCGGGTATCGTGAAAGTGAACGTCGCTCAGAAAGCCTGGTTGCGGCTTTCTGCGTGTGGCTTGGCAGTCGGACAGATAGTCATGCTGCGCTCGCTCAATCGCCCGCGTAAATCCCTTGCGCAGCGCCATCGCAGTCGTGGGAAATACCGCCCCAGCCGCCCGTTCAACAGGCTTTCCGCGTTCCGCCTTCGGGCGTGAAGGCAGCGCCCTCAGAATACCGACCGCCGTCGTGGACAGCGGCACGGTGCGTGCATCACCATTCTTCGTGTCCGGCAGGTGCGCGGTGCGTCGTTTGAGGTCGACGTTCTCCCACTGAAGGGCCAGCAATTCGCCCCTGCGCATTGCCGTTTCCAATGCCAGCCGCACCAGCGGCAGCAACCACGGATTACGCGCCCCCTTGGTGAAGGTTCCATCTTGTTGGCGCTCTCCGCCCGTCAGCGCCGCCAACAAATAGTTTTCCTCCTCAGGGGAAAGCCGCCGATCCCGCGCACGCGCCTTTTCCGGCCGCTTTACCAACGGAATCGGGTTTTCGACGTGGATACCCCACTCTCGCCGCGCATGGTTGAGCACCGTGGAAAGCACATCGATTTCCCGATTGACAGTGCCCCCAGTTACCTCCTTTAGTCGGCGGTCACGCCATCTGGCAACCTCCGTACTGGTGATGGCCGTCATCTTCAGGCCGACCAACGCTGCATCGCGCAAGAGCACATCAATTTTCACAGACTCAATGGCCGCTGACTTCTTGCTTGGTGTTATCTCCCGCTGATAGCGTTTGAGGATCTGCGCAAGCGTGTTTTTCTCGGCCTCCCGCCGATCAATGAACCCTTTGGTTTCCAGTTCGCTCTCTACCGTGCGAACCCACTTCTCGGCATCTTCCTTGTACGTGAAGGTACGAGACTGCTCCGGGAAGCCCTTGCGCCTCACCTTGGCTCGCCACTGGTACTCCCCGCGTTTTGTAATTTGCCCCATGTCGCATTTGCCTCACATCGCCGTCAATGGCCCAAGAATGGCCCAATAAATGCTATCATGGGCACCCTTTATAGGAAAGAAATCAGAAAAATGATACGTTCGGGACGTAGAGGCCGGAGGTTCGAATCCTCTCACCCCGACCAATTGCAACTTTTATTGAGCCATATTCAATAAAGCAGCGAACTGTACTCACAAACGCCAACGCCTCTCCTTGTGTCACAGCAAGAATGGTAGGATAAGTCTCCTATCATTCTCCTCTGACTCGGATACATGGCTGCTGCCGACAATCTGCAAAAGAACCTTCCCTCACCTGTAGCCATTCCCGGCTTGGGCAGAGCCCTGATCTCGGCAGGCAAGGTTTCTCAGCAAGCAGCCGAGAATGCAGCCCAAAAAGCGGCCTCCAGCAAAAGCCCCTTTATCAGCGAGCTTTGCCAATCGGGCGAAATCAGTGCACTGGAGATTGCAGAAACCATCTCCACCATGTTCAGCACTCCATTGCTGGACCTGGCTGCCATTGATACCAGCCAACTACCGCGCGAACTGCTCGACCCAAAAATCAGCAGCACCTACCGCGTCCTTGCCTTGAGCAAGCGTGGCAATCGGCTCACGATTGCCACAGCGGATCCCACACAACAAGAAGCCGCCGAACAGATCAAATTCACTACTCAGCTCTTTGTGGACTGGGTGGTTGTAGAAGCCGACAAGCTGCAAAAGCTGATCGAGCAGACGGGAAAAAGCGTCAGCGAGTCCTTGGACTCCTATTCCAGTTCCGGGGACTTTGATTTTGACGACGTCAAGATCGAAGATGCTCCAGAAGAAAAAGACAATGCCCTAGGGGCCGACGTCGAAGATGCGCCTGTCGTCAAGTTCCTGCACAAGATGCTGCTGGACGCCTTCAACATGCGTGCTTCGGACTTGCACTTTGAGCCTTACGAGCACAACTATCGCGTGCGATTTCGCATTGATGGCGAGTTGAGGGAGATTGCCTCCCCTCCCATTGCCATCAAGGACAAGCTGGCCTCCCGCATCAAGGTGATCTCACGCCTTGATATTTCGGAAAAGCGCGTCCCACAAGATGGCCGCATGAAGCTCAAGGTCGGCCCCGATCGCGTCATCGACTTCCGTGTCAGCACCTTGCCCACTCTATTTGGCGAAAAGATCGTGATCCGTATTCTGGACCCGAGCTCCGCCAAGATGGGCATCGACGCCCTGGGTTACGAGCCAGAGGAAAAAGAACGCCTGTTATCAGCCATCAAGCGCCCCTACGGCATGATTCTGGTCACGGGCCCCACCGGCTCGGGTAAGACCGTTTCGCTCTACACCTGCCTGAACCTGCTCAATCAGCCCGGTGTCAATATCGCGACGGCAGAAGACCCTTCCGAAATCAATATGCCTGGCGTCAACCAGGTCAATGTGAATGAAAAGGCCGGCCTGACTTTTGCCGCAGCGCTGAAGTCATTTCTGCGCCAGGACCCTGACATCATCATGGTGGGTGAAATCCGTGACCTGGAAACGGCCGACATCTCCATCAAAGCCGCGCAAACCGGTCACCTGGTTCTGTCAACGCTGCACACCAACGATGCTCCCACCACGCTGACTCGAATGCGCAATATGGGCATTGCCCCATTCAATATTGCCTCCAGCGTAATCCTGATCACTGCCCAGCGCCTGGCACGACGCCTTTGCCCACAGTGCAAGGAGCCTACAGATATTCCGCACGAAGCTCTGCTGAATGCTGGATACGAGGAAGCTGAACTGGATGGCAGTTGGGTGAGCTACAAGCCCGTAGGCTGCCCGGCCTGCAACAACGGCTACAAGGGCCGTGTAGGCATTTATCAGGTGATGCCTATCAGCGATGAGATTCAACGCATCATCTTGCGTGACGGCAGTGCGATGGATATTGCCGCTCAAGCCAAGGCCGAAGGGGTGCGCTCTCTGCGCGGCTCAGGCCTGCATAAAGTAAAGCTGGGCCTGACCTCACTCGAAGAAGTGCTGGCGGTCACCAACGAGTAAAACCAATACGAGTGAGGGAACGCCATGGCAACCGCAGCGTCCAAGGGAATTAAGGAATTTCTCTTTGAATGGGAAGGCAAAGACCGCAACGGCAAGATCGTTCGCGGCGAGACTCGAGCTGGCGGAGAAAACCAGATTCAGGCCATGCTCCGCCGCCAGGGCGTAACCCCCTCGAAGATCAAAAAGCGCCGAACCCGCGGCGGCAAAAAGATCAAACCCAAGGACATTGCCCTCTTCACACGCCAGCTGGCCACCATGATGAAAGCGGGGGTTCCTCTGCTTCAGTCATTCGATATTGTGGGCCGTGGCAACACCAACCCCAATGTCACCAAGCTTCTGAACGACATTCGCCAGGACGTGGAAACCGGCACGTCGCTGAGCACAGCGTTTCGAAAGTTTCCGCTGTACTTCGACAGCCTCTACTGTAACCTGGTAGAAGCGGGCGAGGCAGCCGGTATCTTGGAAGCACTGCTGGACCGTCTTGCCACTTATATGGAAAAGACGGAAGCGATCAAGTCTAAGATCAAGTCGGCCCTGATGTATCCGACATCGGTCATGATCGTCGCCTTTGTCGTCGTGGCCGTGATCATGATTTTTGTGATTCCCGCCTTCAAGGAAGTATTTACCTCCTTTGGAGCCGACCTGCCTGCTCCCACGCTACTGGTAATGGGCATCAGCGAGTACTTCGTCCAGTACTGGTGGCTGATCTTTGGCGGTCTAGGCGGAGGCATCTACTTCTTCATGCAAGCCTGGAAACGCAATGAAAGAGTGCAGCAGTTCATGGATCGCACCATGCTCAAGCTGCCGATCTTTGGCGTGCTGATTGAGAAATCCTGCGTGGCCCGCTGGACGCGCACGCTATCCACCATGTTTGCCGCCGGTGTTCCACTGGTCGAAGCCCTGGACTCCGTGGGCGGTGCCTCTGGCAATTACCTCTATCAGAGCGCAACCGACAAAATTCAGCAGGAAGTCTCCACCGGCACCAGTCTCACGGTTGCCATGGCGAATGCCAACATTTTCCCCTCCATGGTGATACAGATGTGCGCCATTGGCGAAGAGTCCGGCTCCATCGACCATATGCTGGGCAAGGCAGCCGACTTCTATGAAAGCGAAGTGGATGAAATGGTGGCTGGCCTCTCCAGCCTGATGGAGCCCATCATCATCGTTTTCCTGGGCACCTTGATCGGCGGCATCGTGGTGTCCATGTATCTGCCTATCTTCAAGCTGGGCCAAGTTGTCTGATGATTTCCGAATTCATGATGAATGCCGCTGCAGGCGGCGTACTCGGCCTTCTGATCGGCAGCTTTCTGAATGTAGTGATCCACCGCCTGCCGCTGATGATGGAGCAGGAGTGGAATGCAGAAGGCGCCCAATGGGCCGAGGATCAGAAAGAAAAAGGCGCCAAGATTGAGCTGCCGCCTGCTCAGCCTGCAATGACTCTGAGCAAGCCACGCTCTCGCTGCCCCCATTGCGGCCATCAAGTCGCCTGGTATGAAAACATCCCCGTGCTCAGCTACCTGTTCCTGCGTGGCCGCTGCTCGGAGTGTAAAAAGCCCATCAGCCTGCGCTACCCCGTGGTCGAGCTGGTCTGCGCTGCTTTGTTTGCTTTCTGCCTGGGCCGCGACGGCCTGACCCCTGCCGGCTTTGCCTGGTGCGGCTTCAGTGCGGCGCTGCTGGCTCTGGCACTGATCGACTGGGACACCACCTTTTTGCCAGACTCCATTACTTTGCCTCTGCTCTGGGCTGGTCTGATCGCCTCCGCCTTGCAATGGACTTCTGTGCCACTGCTCAGCTCCTTCTGGGGCGCCGTGGCCGGCTATATGTCGCTGTGGCTGATCTTCTGGGCCTTCAAGCTGACAACAGGCAAAGAGGGCATGGGCTATGGCGACTTCAAGCTGTTCGCCGCTCTTGGTGCCTGGTTTGGCTGGCAAGCACTAGTACCCATCATTCTCATGGCCTCGGTCGTCGGCGCCGTCATCGGCATTGCACTCAAGATCAACAGCAAGCTGCGCGAAGGCGGTTATGTGCCGTTCGGCCCCTTTCTTGCGGGCGGCGGCTTTGTCAGCCTGATCTGGGGCCCACAGGCCGTGCTCGGCTTCCTGGGCGTTTGAGACCAGCCATGTCCCCGCGTCAATCGCCTCCTCCATTCAGACTCGGCCTGACTGGCGGCATTGGCAGCGGCAAAAGCACCGTAGCGACCCGACTCGAGGCCCGTGGAGCCACACTCATCGATGCCGACCAGATTTCGCGCAGTCTGACGGCAACCGGCGGCATGGCTCTGCCTTCTATCGCCCAGGCTTTTGGAGCCGACCTGATTGACGCCCATGGTGCCCTCAATCGCGCCCGCATGCGCGAGCTGGTCTTTGCCGATTCCTCTGCACGCCAGAGGCTGGAAGCCATTCTTCATCCCTTGATTGCCGAGCAAACACAGCTGCGACATGAGGCCGCCATCGCTGCAGGCAGCAAACTCATCGTTCACGACATTCCCTTGCTCATCGAATCCGGGCACTGGCGCACCCGCCTGGATGGTGTGCTAGTCGTGGATTGCCGGGAAGACACTCAGATAGAACGCGTCATGGCCCGTAACGGACTGACGCGTGATGCGGTACAAGCCATCATCCACGCTCAGGCCACACGCGCCCAGCGTCAGGCGGCAGCTGACTGGATCATCTTTAACGATGACGGCGTCACAATCGAAACCCTTCACGCATATACCGATCAAATCGCCACATGGTTCGGGCTATGATGCGGGTCATGGCTTGGCCTGTGCGTGTGATCACCGCATGTGCACGTTGACCGCTGATTCCTGTGCGCCCCGAGGAGCCCAGCAAACGTGATCTTGTACGAATATCCCTTTAACGAGCGTCTGAGAACCTACCTGCGTCTGGAGCAGTTGTATCGCCGTCTGCGCGAGTTGCTGACGCGCGCACACTCTGTCGACCAGCACTTTGCACTGGTCACTATTTTCGAGATCATGGATGTGGCCTCGCGCAGCGATCTGCGTGCCGATGTCATCAAGGATCTGGAACGCCAGAAAAACCTGCTGGATGTTCTGCGTGACAACCCCGACATCTCTCAGCACATGCTGCACCAGGTGGCACGCCAGGTCGACGGCTGCTCGGCCAGCATCAATGCCCAGACCGGCAAGACCGGCCAGGCGCTGACCGAAAACGAATGGCTGATGTCCATACGCAGCCGCATGGGCATTCCCGGCGGCACCTGCAGCTTTGACCTGCCGGCCTACCACGCCTGGCAGAACCTCGATCCGCGCTATCGCCAGCGCGACCTGGAAGACTGGGCCAACGAATTGATGCCCCTGGGGCAAGCACTTGAGCTGATTTTGCAGCTGCTGCGCGAGACCGGCATTCCGCAGCGCGTAGTGGCTGAGCAAGGTGTTTTTCAGCAAGCCATGCCGGCCGGTCGCAGCTTTCAGCTGCTGCGCCTGCGCATAGACCCCTATCTGAATCTGGTGCCCGAGATCAGCGGCAACCGCCTACTGGTATCCGTGCGCCTGCTCAAGCTGGCCAATGGCAGCAAGCCACAGCCCAGCAATGAGGATGCCTCCTTCGAGCTGACGCTTTGCGCCTAGGAACCGTACCCGCTTTTATCCATTGAGCCGCCATCGCGGCTCAATTGCTTTCAGGGTCTGCCACCCGTGTTTTCCAGCTGTGATACATCTACGCCATGAGCACTGACAACCAATCCCCAACAACGGTGAAATGCCCCACCTGCGGCGGCCCCAGCGTTTTTCTGCCCAGCAACAAATTCCGCCCGTTCTGCAGCGAACGCTGCCGCAATATCGACCTGGGCGCCTGGGGCAATGAAGAGTTCCGCGTGCCCGCGCAGACTCCACCCGAAGACGCACCTTTCGGTGATCCCAAGACCGAACCCTGATTCAGTCATTTCAAAAAGCAGAGCGCCTTACGCTTGTCAGTTAACAGATTTCAGTAGTTTCATACTGAAGTCCTTATCTGGCAAGCGCAAGGCGCTCTTGTTTTTAGATACCTGAAAGCTCAGGCAGGCTGCTTGTCTTCGTAGTACTGGGCATTGAAGCTCAGCCCGCGCTCGTTGCTAAGCCACTGCAGCACGGGGTAGGAACCGGGCAGCACCGGGTGCACATCCAGCGGTAGCTGCTGCCAAGCCATTTGCTGACCTTCGCGCATTTCAAACTCGCCCGTCCACTCTGTCACCTTGCACCAGTGCAAACGCACCAGCGCATGCGGATAGTCATGCTCGGTCACCTTCCAGGGGTGGGCCGTACCAATGGTCACGCCCAACTCCTCGATCAACTCGCGGCGCAGGGCCTGCTCCACGGTCTCGCCCGCTTCCAGCTTGCCGCCAGGAAACTCCCAGAAGCCCGCATAAGGCTTGCCCACAGGACGGCTGGTAATCAGCAGCGCGCCATCGGATTCGCGCAGCAGCACGCCCACCGCTACTTCGGTGTGCTTGCGCTGCGCCTGTGCTGTGTTTTCAGCCGTCACTTCATTTCTCTTTCACTCAATCCAGATCGGCTTCCTCAGCCAGACCATCTACATCTTCAATGCGCTTGTTGCTGCTGACAGGGCGCTCATTGCGCCCCGCGTAGTCGCGCGCAAACTGGTGGGCCACACGACCGCTGCGCGAGCCGCGCTCCAGCGCCCAGACCAGCGCCTCGGGCCTTGCCGCCTCAATCGTGGCCTCATCCATGCCCAGCGCCGACAGCCACTGCGCCACCACGCGCAGGTATTCGTCCTGGCTGAAGGGGTAGAAACTCACCCAGAGGCCAAAGCGCTCGGACAGGGAAATCTTCTCTTCCACCACCTCGCCGGGGTGAATCTCGCCGCTCTCGCTTTTTTGCTGGGCCAGGTTGTCCGTCAGGTACTCGGGCAGCAGATGGCGGCGGTTGCTGGTGGCATAGACCAGTACATTGGGGGTGGCCGCGGAGACCGAGCCGTCCAGCATGGACTTCATGGCCTTGTAGCCGGGCTCGCCCTCTTCAAAGCTCAGGTCATCGCAATAGATGATGAACTTCTCGGGCCGGCCAGCGACCACATCCACGATATCGGGCAGATCGGTCAAATCGACCTTATCCACCTCGATCAGACGCAGGCCCTGCGGTGCAAAGCTGTGCAGGCAAGCGCGAATCAGCGAAGACTTGCCCGTGCCGCGAGCGCCCGTCAGCAGCACATTGTTGGCCGTGCGACCACTGACGAACTGCTCGGTATTGCGCGCAATTTTTTCCTTTTGCACATCAATATTCTGCAGATCCGACAGCTGCATCGCACCCACATGGCGCACAGGCTCCAGCACGCCACAGCCGTTGGCACGTTTGCGGTAGCGCCAGGCAATGGCGTCGCTCCAGTCCGCAGGTGCCTGCAGCGGCTGGGGCAGCACGGACTCGATTCGCTGCATCAGCTGCTCGGCACGCTCAACCAGGCGCTCCAGGGGATTCATCACATCTTGCACAAGCCAATCTCCATCTGTTTTTATAGCTGCCTGCGCTTGATATTGATTGATTTCAGCATATAAAGCACTGAAAACCCAATACAGACAAGCGCTAGCAGCTTCTAAATTTGTAGTATCAATCTCCAACAGCACCGCTTGAAACTGGCGCGCCTCAAACAAGAGATGCCAAGCAAGGGCCGCCCCGCAGCGAAGGCATCGTCCCCCTCCCTTAGCGCGCAGCGCGTAGAGAGAGGAGGAAGGCGCGCAGCGCCTCAGGAGGTGATTCCATCAAGACCTGTAGTCAGCGTTGATCGTCACATACTCGTGACTCAGATCGCAGGTCCACACGGTCTGCGTAGCATCGCCACGACCCAGGCCCACGCGCACCAGGATTTCCTGCTGCTTCATCACGCGCTGACCATCTTCTTCCTTGTAGGAAGGATTGCGACCACCATCGACCACCACATGCACATCATCCAGGTGCAGGTCGATCTTGGTTTGGTCCAGATCGGCAATGCCGGCATAACCGACGGCCGCCAGAATGCGGCCCAGGTTAGGGTCAGAAGCAAAGAAAGCGGTCTTGACCAAGGGCGAGTGGGCGATGGAGTAAGCCACCAGACGGCACTCTTCCTCCGTCTTGCCACCTTCGACCTTGACGCTAATGAATTTCGTAGCACCTTCCCCATCACGCACAATGGCTTGAGCCAGTTTTTGTGCCACTTCCAGCAGCGCAGCCTTGAGCTGCTCGCCTTCGGCGCTGGTCAGCGACGTGATCTGCGCATTGCTCGCCTTGTTCGTAGCAATCAGCACAAAAGAGTCATTGGTTGAAGTGTCGCCATCAATCGTCACACGGTTGAAGGAGCCGTCGGCCAGTTCCTTGACCAGGGGCTGCAGCAACTCAGGGGCGATCACCGCATCGGTGGCCAGAAAGCCCAGCATGGTGGCCATATTGGGGCGAATCATGCCCGCGCCCTTGCTGATACCGGTGATGGATACAGTCTTGCCGCCAATATTCACGCTGCGGCTGAAAGCCTTGGGTAGGGTGTCGGTGGTCATGATGCCTTCGGCAGCCACGGCCCAGTTATCAGCCTTGGCAGCAGCGATGGCCTTGGGCATGCCGGCCACGATGCGGTCCACAGGCAGCTCTTCCATGATCACGCCGGTGGAGAAAGGCAGGATTTGCGCGGCAGAGAAGTTCAACTCCTTGGCCAGCGCATCGCAGGTGGTGCGCGCATTGGCCAAACCCGCAGCGCCTGTGCCGGCATTGGCATTGCCCGTATTCACCACCATGGCACGAATGCCAGAGCCTGCCTGCAGATGCTCGCGGCAGACCTGTACCGGCGCGGCACAGAAGCGGTTTTGCGTGAACACGCCTGCGACTGCAGCGCCTTCGTCCAGCAGGAACACGGTCAAGTCCTTGCGATTGGCCTTGCGCACACCAGCTTCGGTGATGCCGATGCGAACACCATTGATCGCCAACAGGTCGGCAGCAACAGGGGCAGAGAGATTCACGGGCATTGCAAAAATCCTTGTGATTGAAATGTTCCCCCTATGCCGCTGCGCGGTTTCCCCCAAGGGGGACGACATCCTTGCTGCGGGGCGGCTCTTGCTCGATGTCTCGCATCGGCAAAGCACGCGCCTTGGCAAGAGGCATAGAGGGTAAAAGTTAAAGCGTTCGTCATTATCGGAACAATCGAAGCTGCGCCGCGCTTTATTGCCATTGCCCGAGTAAAAAGCCACCGCACCAATGCAAACACGGGCCTAAGCCCGTGTCGTCAATGTCGCTTGATAAAGCACTGCCCCAAAATCAGAGACAGCAAGCAAGGGCCGCCCCGCAGCGAGGCTGTCGTCCCCCTTGGGGGAAGCGGCAAAGCCGCTCAGGGGGTTACGACAGCTTTCCGTGGCACTGCTTGTACTTCTTGCCGCTGCCGCAAGGGCAAGGGTCGTTGCGGCCCACGTGCACGCCTTCCGGCATTTCTGCTTCTTCTTCGGAGGCAGAGGCATCCTGATCCGCAGAAGAGGCATAGCTCATGTTTTCCAGGCTTTGTGCGCCGCGCTCGTTCATGGCGACAGCCGCCTCGTCCATCTCTTCACGCGAGCGAACCTGCACGGTCATCAGCACGCGAGTGACTTCGGACTTGACCTGATCGATCAACTGGCGGAACAGCTCAAACGCTTCGCGCTTGTATTCCTGCTTGGGCTGCTTCTGGGCGTAGCCGCGCAGATGGATGCCCTGGCGCAGATAGTCCAGCGCGGCCAGATGGTCACGCCAGTTGGTGTCAAAGCTTTGCAGCAGCACAGCACGCTGGAACTGGGTGAAGTTCTCCTGACCGATCAGCGCAACCTTGGCATCGAACAGGTCATGAGCGGCCTTCAGCACCTTCTCCAGGATGTCTTCGTCGGTGATGGACTCAGAGCCTGCGACCTCTTGCTGCAGTGGCAGATCAATCTGCCATTCGCCAGCCAGCGCCTTTTCCAGTCCGGGCACATCCCACTGCTCTTCCATGGACTCGGCAGGCACGTATTGATGCACCAGATCGGTGATCACATCCTCGCGCATGGCAGCCAGCATGCCATTCAGATCTGTCGCATCCAGAATGTCGTTGCGCTGTTGGTAGATGACCTTGCGCTGGTCGTTAGCCACGTCGTCATATTCAAGCAGTTGCTTGCGCATGTCGAAGTTGCGCGCTTCCACCTTGCGCTGAGCCGACTCGATGGAGCGGGTCACGATTCCCGCCTCGATGGCTTCGCCTTCGGGCATCTTCAGGCGATCCATGATGGCCTTGACGCGGTCGCCCGCGAAGATGCGCATCAGCTGGTCGTCCAGACTCAGATAGAAACGAGAGGAGCCGGGGTCACCCTGGCGACCCGAGCGGCCACGCAGCTGGTTGTCGATACGGCGCGATTCATGGCGCTCGGTCGCAATGATGCGCAGGCCACCCAAAGCCACGATCTTGTCGTGCGCAATTTTCCAATCAGCGCGTAGTTGGTCGATCTGCTGCTGGCGCGCAGTCTCCGTCAGAGACTCGTCGCTTTCAATGGCCTTGATCTGCTTTTCAATATTGCCGCCCAGCACGATGTCGGTACCACGGCCCGCCATATTGGTGGCGATGGTGATCATGCCTTCGCTGCCCGCCTGGGCAATGATGTCCGCCTCTCGGTCGTGCTGCTTGGCGTTCAGCACCTGGTGCGGCAGCTTTTCGCGGTTCAGCAGCTCGTCGATGATTTCCGAGTTTTCGATCGAGGTCGTGCCCACCAGCACTGGCTGACCACGCTCATAGCACTCGCGGATGTCCTTGATCGCTGCGTCGTACTTTTCCTTGGTGGTCTTGTAGACACGATCGAGCTGATCCTGGCGCTTGCTGGGCCTGTTGGGCGGTACGACCACGGTTTCCAGGCCGTAGATCTCCTGGAATTCGTAGGCTTCGGTATCGGCCGTACCCGTCATGCCGGACAGCTTTTTGTACAGGCGGAAATAGTTCTGGAAGGTGATCGAGGCCATGGTCTGGTTCTCGGCCTGAATCTCCACGCCTTCCTTGGCTTCAACGGCTTGGTGCAGACCATCGCTCCAGCGGCGACCGGCCATCAGGCGGCCCGTGAACTCGTCCACGATCACAATCTCGCCATCCTGCACCACGTAGTGCTGGTCGCGGAAGTACAGCTGGTTGGCACGCAGTGCTGCGTAGAGGTGATGCACCAGAGAGATATTCGAGGGGTCGTACAGCGACGAGCCCTCGGCAATCATGCCCGCATGGGCCAGCAGGCGCTCAGCGGCTTCATAGCCCTGATCGGTGAGGTAGACCTGATGCGATTTCTCATCGACGGTGAAGTCACCAGGCTTGGTCACACCTTCACCCGTGCGCGGATCGGCCTCACCTTCCTGGCGCACCAGACTGGGGACGATCTTGTTCATGGCCACATACATGGCCGTGTGGTCTTCGGCCGGGCCGGAGATGATCAAAGGCGTACGTGCCTCGTCAATCAGAATCGAGTCCACCTCGTCGACGATGGCGTAGTTCAGTACACGCTGCACGCGGTCACCAGGCTCGTACACCATGTTGTCACGCAGGTAGTCGAAGCCGTATTCGTTGTTCGTACCGTAGGTGATGTCGGAGTTATAGGCCTGCTGCTTTTCTTCGCGTGACAGATTGGGCAGATTGATACCCACCGACAGACCGAGGAAGTTGTACAGGCGCGCCATGGTAGAGGCATCGCGGCTGGCCAGGTAATCGTTGACCGTCACCACATGCACGCCCTCGCCAGACAGTGCATTCAAGTACACCGCCAGCGTCGCCGTCAGTGTCTTGCCTTCGCCAGTGCGCATTTCGGCAATTTTTCCGTGATGCAAAGCCATTGCACCCAGCATCTGTACATCGAAGTGGCGCATCTTCATGACGCGCTTGGAGCCTTCGCGTACTACCGCAAAGGCCTCGGGCAGCAGGTCATCCAGAGCTTCACCCTTGGCAACCCGATCCTTGAACTCCTGGGTCTTGGCGCGTAATGCCTCATCGCTGAGCTTTTCGTACTCGGGCTCCATCGCATTGATGCGAGCGACTGTTTTGCGGTATTGCTTGAGCAACCGGTCATTGCGGCTGCCGAACAACTTTGTGAGGAAATTGGTGGCCATGCGTACAAAGACATCCCACTCTGGCACAGAACATGCAGAGCGAATGCCCGGAATCCCTTGATTGTTGGTCTTCAGATGGGGCCGGCCCAGCGGCAATCAAGTGCAGCTTTCCCAAAAAAGCAAACGACTTGAAACACCCAAACTGGTATTCGGACCAAAAAATGATTCTAACCGCCCAAGCGAGGCTTGGTCTTTCGCGGTTTTGACTGTCTGGAATTGCTGCTTCCAGCATATCTTGAGCACTTCATCGCCATGATGCTTGCGATAAGCTCAGTGCATCGTTTGACCATTTCGCCTGCTGCCACATGACCATTGTTCGCCGCCACCATGCCGTTACCGCCATTAATGCAGTGGAGTCTTCTCCCACTCTGGCGCGTCTGGCGGCTTTGACTCAGGACTCAAGCAACCGGTTGAAAGCGATCCAGGTACTGGTTCCGCCGCTGCTGCGCAGCAGCCTGCAAGCGGGTCCTATTGAAGGCGATTGCTGGTGCCTGATCGTCAAAAACAATGCTGCAGCAGCCAAAGTACGCCAACTGCTGCCTGCCATGGCTGCACATTTGCGCACCAAGGGCTGGCAGGTCGCCAGCATTCGCATCAAAGTCCAAGCTTCATAAGACCTTATGGAAGGCAGAAAACAAAAAAGGTCTCCGAAGAGACCTATTTGTTTGGTGCCGGTTGTCGGATTCGAACTGACGACCTACCGCTTACAAGGCGGGTGCTCTACCAACTGAGCTAAACCGGCGAAGACCAAATCATAACGCAAAAATTCGAGGCAAAAAGAAGAATCCAACAAATTCTTCTTTCATTACCCTACCGCCTTACTTGACTCGCTTGAGAGTCGGACGGCCTCCTGCAGGAGGTGGAGTGCGCGGCGCATCATCTTCGGGGTCCTCGTCAGACTTGCTGCTGACCAATTGGACGACCCGCTCTTGTGCTTCTTCCTCGCTCTGCTCAGTCACATCATCCTCAGCGTCGACCGACTCTGCGTCATGTTCATCGGTGCCCTCCTCCTCTGGAGGAAAAGCCATGCCTTGTCCTGTTTCTCTTGCATAGATGGCCATCACATTGGCGATAGGCACCATGATTTCACGTGGCTTGCCGCCAAAGCGCGCAGTGAATTGCACATAGTCATTACCAATCAGCAGCCCACTGGTGGCGTCATAGCTGATATTGAGCACGATCTGCCCATCACGCACAAACTCCATCGGCACCTGAGTGTTTCGATCAGCATTCACGGCAATGTGGGGTGTCAGACCATTGTCGGTACACCATTCAAACAGCGCCCGCAGCAGATATGGGCGAGTCGAAGTCGTTTCAGGGGCGGTCATCTCGTTTCCCGAAGGATCAAATCCAGAAGATTGCAAAGACAAAAAAGCGGGCAGATGAAGGCTTTCCTTCAGCATGCCCGCTCGGCGCTCATGTGCAATTACTTGCGCATGACCTTCTCGGAAGGAGTCAGCGCTTCAATATAAGCGGGGCGCGAAAAGATGCGCTCGGCATACTTGAGCAAAGGGGCTGCATTCTTGGACAGCTCGATACCGTAATAATCCAGGCGCCACAGCAAAGGAGCGATGGCCACGTCCAGCATGGAGAAGTTCTCACCCATGATGAACTTGTTCTTCAGGAAAATAGGTGCCATCTGCGTCAGGCGATCGCGGATATGCGCGCGGGCCTTTTCCAAAGCCTTTTCATTGCCCTTGACATTGCGCTCTTCCAGAGCGCTCACGTGCACGAACAATTCCTTTTCGAAGTTCAGCAGGAACAGGCGCACACGGGCACGGTCCACAGGATCGCCAGGCATCAGCTGGGGATGAGGGAAACGCTCGTCGATGTACTCGTTGATGATGTTGGACTCGTACAGAATCAGGTCGCGCTCGACCAGAATTGGCACTTGACCATAGGGGTTCATCACGGCGATCTCTTCGGGCTTGCTGAACAAGTCCACATCGCGGATCTCGAAATCCATGCCTTTTTCAAACAGCACAAAACGGCAGCGGTGTGAGAAGGGGCAGGTCGTTCCCGAATAAAGCACCATCATGGTGGAGACTCCTAAAAATCAAAAAGAGTGGGTTGCCCACGGCTCCCCACTCTGCACTAACACGGTTTGGCTGCAGATGACATCTGCACGGCAGCAAAGCTTACTTCACGTCTTTCCAGAACGCGGCATTCAGGCGCCAGGCAATAAAGATGAAGAAGGCCAGAAAAATCAGCACTCCGACGCCGATACGCGTACGGGTGTTCTGTGCCGGCTCTCCCATCCATTGCAGGTAATTCACCAAATCACCAACTGTCTGATCGTACTGCACCGCGCTCATCTTGCCAGGAGACAGCTGCTCCCAACCCTTGAAGACCTGGGTCTTAGTCCCATGGTCATCATGCTCTTCAAAAATAGCACGGCGCTCACCTTGCAGCTCCCACAATGCATGGGGCATGCCTACGCTCGGAAAGGCCAGATTATTCCAGCCTGTGGCTTTGGTGTCATCCCGGTAGAAAGTACGCAAGAAGGTATACAGGTAATCCGCACCTGATCCACCCGAGCCAGCACGGGAGCGCGCAATCACGGTCAGATCTGGCGGATTGGCACCAAACCACTCCTTGGCTTCCTTGGGATTGATGGCAGCCTTCATGGTTTCACCCACCTTATCGGTAGTGAACAAAAGGTTGTCTTTGATGTCCTGTTCGGTCAGTCCAATATCTTGCAAGCGGTTGTAGCGCATGAAAGCAGCCGAGTGACAGTTCAGGCAGTAGTTGACAAATACTTTAGCGCCGTTTTGCAGCGAAGCCATGTCGCTGGTGTTCACAGGTGCCTTGTCCCAGTGGATGCCACCTTCAGACGCATGCGCGCCACCTACGATACCCAAGGCCGCAACCAGGGTCAGAATCAGTTTCTTCATTCTTGTTCTCCCCTGCTTCAGTGAGGCTTGAAGGTCACACGTTCCGGAACAGGCTTGGTCTCACCCAACCGGCTCCACCAAGGCATGAGCAGGAAGAAGCCGAAGTAGAACAGCGTTCCGACCTGAGACACCTTCTCGCCAATGGGCGAAGGAGGCTGCACACCCAGATACGCCAGAACCACAAAATTCACCACGAACACTGCGTACACGTACTTGTGCCAGCTTGGACGATAGCGAATCGACTTGACCGGGCTGCAGTCCAGCCATGGCAGTGCAAACAGGATGATGACGGCACCACCCATGACCACAACGCCCCAGAACTTGGCGTCAATGGACAGCATCATGGCAATGGCGCCCAAAGCCACGATCACCACAGCACCCTTAGCAAAACCGGGCAGACGTGATTTAAAGACACCGTAGCCTGTGCCCAGCACCACGCAAGCGATCAGCACATACATCATCGTGCCGGTAATGGCACGCAGCATCGAATAGAAGGGCGTGAAGTACCAGACGGGAGCAATGTGATTGGGCGTCTTGAGCGGATCGGCCGGAATGAAGTTGTTGTACTCTAGGAAGTAGCCGCCGAACTCCGGTGCAAAGAACACCACAGCCGAGAACAGGAACAGGAAGACCGTCACGCCAAAGATGTCGTGCACTGTGTAGTAGGGATGGAAAGGAACGCCATCCAGAGGACGACCTTTTTCATCCTTGGGTGCATTGGGACCCTTGATTTCAATGCCATCAGGATTGTTGGAGCCCACATCGTGCAGCGCAAGCAAGTGGGCAACCACCAGCCCCAGCAGCACCAGAGGCACGGCAATCACGTGGAAGCTGAAGAAACGGCTCAGCGTTGCATCACCCACCACGTAGTCACCGCGAATCAGCAACGCCAGATCGGGACCGATGAAGGGAATGGCGGAGAACAGGTTCACGATCACCTGAGCGCCCCAGTACGACATCTGACCCCAGGGCAGCAGATAGCCCATAAAGGCTTCAGCCATTAGTACCAGGAAGATGGCGCAACCAAAGATCCAGACCAGTTCGCGTGGTTTACGGTATGAACCATACAGAAGACCGCGGAACATGTGCAGATACACCACCACAAAGAACGCCGAAGCGCCCGTGGAGTGCATGTAGCGAATCAGCCAGCCCCAGGGCACATCACGCATGATGTATTCCACAGAAGCAAACGCCTTGTCCGCGTCAGGCTTGTAGTGCATCACCAGGAAGATGCCGGTGACGATCTGGATCACCAACACCAGCAGCGCCAGCGATCCGAAGATGTACCAAAAGTTGAAGTTCTTGGGAGCGTAGTACTCCGACATATGGACGCGGTAGGCGTCAAACGCAGTCGGGAAACGGTTCTCCATCCAGTTCACCGCCTTCGCTCCAACGGTGGAGTTCGGGTCAATTTGCTTGAATTCGTGGGCCATTGTTCTTGTCTCCCTCAGGCTGCCTTGGTGTCTTCACCAATCAGCAGCTTGGTGTCGGACAGATACATATGCGGCGGCACTTGCAGATTGTCTGGCGCTGGCTTGTCCTTGAACACGCGACCTGCCATGTCAAACGTAGAGCCATGGCACGGGCACAGAAAGCCGCCCTTCCAGTCCGCAGGCAGCGAAGGCTGAGGCCCTGCGACAAACTTGTCGGTAGGAGAGCAACCCAGATGCGTGCAAATACCCACGACAACCAAAATCTCTGGCTTGATGGAGCGCGCTTCATTCTGCGCATAGGCAGGGGTGAACTCTTCAGGATGGCGCAGCGACTTGGGGTCTGCCAGCTCGGCATCCAGTGCCGGCAGATCCTTGAGCTGCTCCGGCGTGCGCTTGATGATCCACACCGGCTTGCCACGCCACTCGACGGTGAGCTTCTCACCATCCTTGAGGCTGGAAATATCCACCTCTACCGCAGCACCGGCTGCCTTGGCTTTTTCAGAAGGCTGAAAGGAGCTCACAAAAGGGACGGCCGTTGCCACACCGCCCACTGCACCAGCACATGCCGACGTGATGATCCACGTACGCTTGCTGGAGTCGACTGGAGAGTCACTCATGGATTTCCTCGAAGTACATCGCTTGATTTGGGGTCAACTGCAAATTCTAGCGGCGGGATTATGGTTATTCCAGTCCCAGTACGACGTTGACAAGTGCGAAAGTCGCGCAATACTGCGCTATCTCAAACTCTTAGTGACTGGAACTGCTTATGGGCATGATGCAAGAATTCCGCGAATTCGCAATCAAGGGAAACGTCATGGATCTCGCCGTGGGCGTGATCATTGGTGGAGCATTCGGCAAGATCGTTGACTCCGTGGTCAACGATCTGATCATGCCTCTGGTCGGCCTGATCTTCGGGAAGCTGGATTTCTCCAACCTGTTTGTCGTTTTGGGCTCCATGCCCGAAGGTGTTCCTCGCACCCTGGATGCCCTGAAGAAAGCGGGCGTTCCTGTGTTTGCCTACGGCAACTTCATCACCGTTGCGGTGAATTTCATTATTTTGGCCTTCATCATTTTCATGATGGTCAAGCAAATCAACCGCCTCAAGCGTGAAGCCCCGCCCGAGCCACCCGCCGCAACCCCTGAAGACATCATGCTGCTGCGCGAGATCCGCGACAGCCTCAATCGCAAGGATTGAGCGCCCTGCCCCAATGATTGAAGCCTGCCGACCGGCAGGCTTTTTTCATGAAATCGAGCAATCTACGCGACCCACTGCGATGTGCTGCTCAACCTCTGTGAGAGATTGGGCTCCTGTCGCATTAACGCCCAATTAAGTCGCGATCAATGAGCCAAACGGCGCGCCATCTGCACGGCTTCAAGCAAGCTGGCCTGATCTGCGACGCCCTGCCCGGCAATATCAAAAGCCGTTCCGTGATCAGGACTGGTACGTACCAGCGGCAAACCCAGTGTCACATTGACGCCTTTCTCCACCCCTAGGTACTTGACTGGGATCAACCCTTGGTCGTGGTACATCGCCAACACTGCGTCGAATTCACCCGGGCGAGCCTGAGTATTGCGTGCCCGCATGAACACCGTATCAGGGGCAAACGGCCCGTACACGTCCATCCCCTCGCTCTTCGCCTGAGCAATCGCTGGAGCGATGATGTCGACCTCCTCTCGCCCGAAGATCCCGCCCTCTCCCGCATGCGGATTGAGCCCGGCCACGGCAATGCGAGGCACACGCCCGAGACTCTTGCTCAGCGCCTGGTGCGTGATACGCAAGGTCTGCAGAACCTGCGGTTCTGTTACGGCATTGATGGCATCGCGCAGCGAGACATGAATGCTGACCAGCACGGTGCGCAGCTCATCATTGGCCAGCATCATGCGCACCGGCATCTGCTCGATGGCAACCCCTGCATGCTGGGCCGCCTCGGCCTGCAGCAGCTCGGTATGACCGGGGAAGCTGACGCCTGCCAGGTGCAAGGCTTCTTTGTGCAGCGGTGCTGTCACCAGCGCAGCGATTTCTTGGCGCAGCGCCGCTTGCGCAGCCCAGACCACACATTGGGCCGCAGCGTCGCCCGCAGCGGCTGATATTTCTCCATAGGGCTGAGGCCCAGGCAACCCGGGCAGGGCCAGCAAGGCGATCGTTCCTTCTGGAGCCATCCACGCCTCATCAGGGCTGGAGATGACCGCTATCGGCTGGGCGATGCCCTGTTCACCCTCAGCAGCCTTGGCGGCCAGAGCGGTTGCGCGGCGCAATGTCTGCAACTCGCCCACCACAAAGCAGCCACGCAGCGCCTGCGGGGCTGAGCGAAAAGCCTTGGCAATGATTTCCGGGCCTATGCCTGCGCAATCTCCCTGGGTGATGGCGATGGGCAAACGAGGAAGGGCAGAAGTTGCAGACATATCAAGAAAAATGCCTCTAGCGCAATACAGTCATGCGCTAGCAGCTATCAAATTTAATCAGGCAGGATTATCAATCTCAATCCACAGGTGCTCTATGCCGCACTCGCGTGCCACATAGTCGGCCACTGCTGGCGCGCCATAGCGCTCGGTAGCGTGGTGACCAGCGGCGATAAAGCTCACACCCGTCTCGCGGGCCAGATGTGCCTGAGGCTCGGAGATTTCTCCGGTAATGAAAGCATCGGCCCCGGCAGCAATCGCGGCCTCAAAAAAGCCTTGCGCTCCGCCTGTGCACCATGCCAGCTTGCGAATGGGGCGCGCTACATCGGCATTGACCAAGGTAGTACTGCGGCCCAGCACGGTCTGTACATGGCTGTTGAGCGCATCGGCGCTGGCAAAATCTGCATCGGCAAGCCAGCCCAGGCTCTGATCGCCAAATGCAGCCTGACCTTGCACACCGAGCTTGAAGCCCAGCTGCGCGTTATTGCCCAGCTCGGCATGGGCATCCAGAGGCAAATGATAGGCAAACAGGTTGATGTCATGCGCCAGCAGCAGGCGGATGCGCTCCTTGAGCCAGCCAGTAATACGGCCATCCATGCCCCGCCAGAACAGGCCGTGGTGCACAAAGATCGCATCGGCCTTGGCGTCGATGGCCGCTTCGATCAGCGCACGGCTGGCCGTGACGCCACTGACCATGCGGCGGATCTCGCTTTTGCCTTCGACCTGCAGCCCGTTGGGGCCGTAATCCTTGAATCGCTCTGGCTGAAGCAGTCCGTTGAAGACGGATAGGAGGTTGTTTCGCTCAATGCTCATGCCCCGCATTGTGCCAAGACCATTCCACCCTTGATCGAGGCTTCCCTATGCACGAGACGGCCAGCAAGGGCCGCCCCGCAGCAAAGGTCGTCGTCCCCTTGGGGGGAAGGCGCGTTAGCGACTCAGGGGGGCCGAAGCTTGCCAACCCTTGCAGGCCAGTGGCCAGAAAGCCATCACCACGCCCAACACGCCCATGGCCGCCACATAGTGGGCAGGGGCCATCACGTCCACCTGCTGCCAGACCGAGATGATGATGGGTGTGAGACCACCGAACACTGCGTAGGCCATGTTGTAGGCGAAGGACAGGCCGGTAAAGCGAACTTCAGGCGGGAAGGCGCGAACGCCCACCACAGGCAGCAGCGAGATAGAGCCGACAAAAAATCCCACGGTGGCATAGGTGCAGACCAGTGACGCCTCAGAGCCGGGCAGGTTCAGGTAGAACATATAGGCCGTCACCGCCATGCCGCCCCAGCCAAGAATCATCGCCACCTTGGTGCCGAACTTGTCGGACAGCCAGCCCCAGAACACACAGCCAATGGTCAAGGTCACGGTTGCTACAGCATTGGCCTTGAGCGCCAAAGATGGCTCAATGTGAAAGACCTTTTGCAAGTAGCCTGGGGTCATCAGAACCACCACCACCACAGCAGTGGACAGAATCCAGGTCATCAGCGCCACGATCACACTGGCTTCGCGGTGGTCACGCAAAATGGTTTTCAGAGGCAACTCACGGTCAGCCGCCTTGCGAGCCTGCATCTCCTGAAAGATAGGAGTCTCTTGCAAAAACTTGCGCAGGTACACCGACACCAAGCCAAACACGCCACCCAGAATGAAGGGGATACGCCATGCCCAGTCATGAATTTCGCTCTGGCTATAGTTGCTGTTGAGCCACACGCCAATGATGGAGCCCAGGAAAATACCGCCGGTAATGCCCGAAGTCAGCGAGCCAATCGCAAAGCCGTAGCGCTTTTCTGGAGCATGCTCGGCCACAAACACCCAGGCACCGGGCATTTCACCGCCGATGGCAGCACCCTGCAGCACACGCATCAGCAGCAGCAGAATGGGAGCCGCCAGACCAATGCTTTCGTAGGTAGGCAGCAGACCAATGATCAGCGTGGGTACCGCCATCAGGAACACCGATAGCGTGAACATCTTCTTGCGGCCCAGAATGTCGCCAAAGTGGGCAATCAAAATACCGCCAATCGGGCGCGCCAGATAGCCGGCCGCAAAAATGCCCAGCGTCTGCAGCTGACGCATCCAGTCCGGCAGCGAGGCCGGAAAGAACAAGCTGCCAATCACATTGGCAAAAAAGACGAACACCACAAAGTCATAAAACTCCAGCGTTCCGCCCAGAGCCGATAAGCCCAGGGTCTTGTAGTCCTCCCGGTTCAGGGGACGATTGGTCGCAGCAGTCGGCACTGTAGCCGGCGCGGCGTGGTCAGGCGTAGTCATGGTGTTTCCTAGATCGAACAGCAGGACAGCGCGGATAAGGCCACTGATCACGGGTCAACGTGCAGCGGCAGACCGATTGCGGCAGCTTCAGGTACAAAGCCAATCCAGGCCGAACATGAAAACCTTGTGGGTGATCACTTCAGCAAACGGCGACGTAAGCGCAGTCGATAAATCATTCTAGGGTTTGCACTCATAGCTCTTGCAGCAATAAAACTTTATGCAACAGCAGTCCTATCATCAGTCTGCGTGCAAGCGGTAACACTTTGCGTTATGCAAATTGCGAGCGGTAAATATTCACATCCACCGCTCTGCCAGCCATGCTTCACAATGTGGGCTTGTTTCTCTCACTCTCTATACGCATTACATGAAACGCACCTGGCTGCTGTTTTCTCAGGTTGTCACCGTTCTGGTGGCTATCTATTTTGTAGTGGCTACCCTACAGCCCACGTGGCTTCAGAGCGGAAATGTTCGCAGTAATGCGGGAATTTCCCTGCTGCAGGCTCCGCCTACTCCTGCCGGAGAAGTCGCACCTGGCAGTTTTGCTCCAGCCGCTCGCAAGGCCGCACCAGCGGTTGTCAGCATCAACACCAGCAAGGCGGTACGTCACCCGCGCGCCAACGACCCCTGGTTTCAGTTCTTCTTTGGCGACCAAGGAACCCAGGAGCAATCTGGTTTGGGAAGCGGCGTCATCATCAGTCCAGATGGCTACATCCTGACCAACAACCATGTGGTCGAGGGTGCGGACGATATCGAGGTCACACTCACCGACAGCCGCCAGACCAAGGCCACCATCATTGGAACCGACCCCGAAACCGATCTGGCCATTCTCAAGATCGAGCTCGACAAGCTGCCCGTCATCGTGTTGGGCAACTCCGACCAGATTGCAGTGGGCGACCGCGTGCTGGCCATAGGCAATCCCTTTGGGGTGGGCCAGACAGTGACCAGCGGCATCATCAGCGCACTGGGCCGCAGCCAGCTGGGCATCAACACCTTCGAGAACTTCATCCAGACTGACGCAGCCATCAACCCCGGAAACTCCGGCGGCGCGCTCGTCGATGCCAATGGCAACCTGCTGGGCATCAACACGGCAATCTACTCACGCTCGGGTGGGAGCATGGGCATTGGCTTTGCCATCCCGGCCTCCACTGCCAAGATGGTGCTCGATGGCATCGTCAAGGATGGCAAGGTCACACGTGGCTGGATCGGCGTAGAGCCCAATGAGCTTTCACCCGAGTTGGCGGAGACCTTTGGTGTCAAGGCCAACGCTGGCGTCATCATCACGGGCGTACTGCAGGCAGGCCCTGCAGCTCAGGCCGGCATGCGTCCAGGCGACGTCATCGTCAAAGTGAACGACAGCGCAACCCGCAATGTCTCCGAACTTCTGACGGCCGTAGCCTCCCTCAAACCTGGCGAAGTGGCCAAGTTCGAGGTTCGTCGTGGCGACAGCGAAGTCGTACTGGACATCACGCCAGGTACCCGCCCCGCTGCAAACACGCTGCAGCAGCAAGGCCGCCAACGTCGTTGATCGCGATCTACCCCACAAAAAGCCAGCGATTGCCGCTGGCTTTTTTCATGTCTGAGTTTCTCCCTGACAAATACACAAGGACTCTTCTAAGGCAGTCTCATATATGCAAAAAGAGGCTCAAGCCTATACAGGTCAATCACATCCAACTATCAAAAAAAAGCCCTTGAATCACTTCAAGGGCTTTTGGGTTTCAAGCAGGAGCAGAAATCAGCTTCAGTCTGTGGACTTCTCCACTTCCGTGCCAGCCCCTTCTTCAGCCTCAGGCGGACGAGACGCCTTGCTGAACCAGCCCGCTCCCAGGATGCCAATCTCATAGAGCAGACACATGGGAATGGCCAGAGCCAGCTGGGAGATCACATCGGGCGGCGTGATAACCGCAGCAATCACAAAGGCCAGTACGACAAAGTAGCCCCGGAAAGCCTTGAGCTTTTCAATTTCCACCAGACCAAAGCGCACCAGCAGCATCACCACAATCGGCACCTGAAAAGCCGCTGCAAAAGCAATGTAGAGCGAAAGAATCGCCTCCACATAGGAAGCAATATCCGGCGTTGCCGCCACGCTGGAGGGCGTGAAGTGCTGGATGAACTTGAACATATTGCCCAGCACGAAGAACTGCACGAAGCCAATTCCCGCGTAGGCCAGCAAGCTACCAAACAGAATCAGCGGCAGCGCAAACTTCTTCTCGTGACTGTAAAGACCTGGCGCCACGAAAGCCCAGATCTGGTACATGATCCACGGCAGCGCCAGCAGCACCGCCACCATCATCAGCACCTTGAGCGGCACAAAGAATGGCGAGAAAACGCCCACCGCAATCAGCTTGGCGCCAGGGGGCATATGCTCCTTGATCGGCATGGCGATGAAGTCGATCAAGCCGTCCGGGCCAGGCCACAGCATCAGCAAACCAACGCCAATCAAAACGCCATACAGGCTATAGAGCAAACGGTCACGCAGCTCCATCAGGTGCTGGACAAACGGCTGCTCCGTGCCGGCGAGTTCGTCTTCTTTAGAGGGTTCGGACATGGTGCAAAACCGCGTCAGAGCTGCAATGTCTCTGCACGCTTGAAAAACAACAACGCCCGCAAATCACGGGCAATGAGCGACACACAGACAGCAGGCCTGGCCCATGAGAGGCTGCCTTTGCCAGCCCGAAGGCCGACACCCTGCTGAGCTGCATGTTCAATGGAACTTCTTGGGGCGAAAGCGCGCCACGCGTGCCGCACCCGACTGAACCTTGCTGCGCACGCCAGCCCTGGCCTTGTACCACTGAGGTACGGCAGCACGCTTGAGGCGCCAGTTCTTGCGCGGATGGCGGTAGCTGGGCACCACCGTGCTGGTGCTGTACGGATCAAGACCGGTATAGCCACCCTCAGCGTCATACGACTCATAGGACGATGCCGGAGTCATATTCGCGTCATCACGCAAGTCCTTGGTCGCATCGTTCCAGTCTTTTTCCAGACCAGAAGCCTGATCGCGCACGCTGGACTCCACGTCCCTCGCAGCACTCTCGACCGTATCCTTCATCTTGCGCAGCTCATCCAGCTCCATGGAGCGGTTGACCTCAGCCTTGACGTCGGACACATAACGCTGCGCCCTTCCAAGCATGGTGCCCACCATACGGGCCACGCGTGGCAGCTTCTCGGGGCCGATGACCACCAGGGCCACGGCACCGATCAATGCCATTTTGGACAGGCCAATATCAAACATCTAAATGTCAGCCCTGTCGCAATCAGCTCTTTTGCTTGGCTTCCACGTCGATGGTGGCCTTGTCAGCTGCCTGCTGGTTGGCCACTTGGCCTGCAGCAGCGCTGGCATCCGCATCCGTCGAGCCATCCTTCATACCGTCCTTGAAGCCCTTAACAGCGCCCCCTAGATCAGAGCCGATGTTCTTGAGCTTTTTGGTGCCAAACACCAGAACCACGATGAGCAGCACGATAGCCCAGTGCCAGATAGAAAACGAGCCCATGAGAATCTCCTAGAAATTGCAAACCATTTTAGACGGGGCTTGTGACAGATACGAAACAATCGCCCGAAAAGCCCGCACGATGTCACTCTATAGTCACTCGCAACACCCGCTTAGCCCGGCCTCGTCAGCCCTTGAGCCAGGGGCGCGGACCGCCCATGACGTGCAGATGCAGGTGATGCACTTCCTGCCCGCCTTCGCTGCCGGTGTTGACCACGATGCGAAAGCCTCCGTCTGGATAGGGGTTGCAGCCTTGCTCCAGCGCCAGCTTGGGAGCCAGAGCCATCATGCGCCCCAGCAAAGGCGCATCCTCGGCTGTTACCTGTGCCATGGAGGTGATGTGTTTTTTGGGAATCATCAGAAAGTGCACAGGGGCTGCAGGGTTGATGTCATGGAAGGCAAAGATTTCTTCGTCTTCATACACCTTGCGAGAAGGAATCTCGCCCTTGGCAATGCGGCAAAAAATACAGTTGGCGTCGTAATCGTGGTTGTGCATAACTCAATCTAGTCTGTATTCAGTATTCCAGGACACCGGCAACGCAAGCAATTCATGCACCTCCCTTCCCTGAGATCAGAAAGAGCAAACAAGAGCCGCTTCGCAGTGAGGGTGTCATCCCCCTTGGAGGAAGGCGCACAGCGCCTCAGGGGAGTTAACCCACATTCTCGTTGAATCGCAGCGTCTGCTTGCGCCCCAGGCTCTCTCGATGGGTCTGCAGCCATTGCTGTCCTCGCTCACGCCCCAGCTCGAACAGCTTTCGTACCAACGCCGTATCCGCACGCAGCTTGCTTGAAGCGCCAAAAGACTTCAGCACCTCTCCGCCATCGATGCGATGCATCAGCACATGCTTGTAACGCTCCGGGTCCAGACGCTTTTGCTCCAGCAGCTTGACCACGAACTCGATGGCTCTCAACTCGGCCAGCAGACCCGCATTGAAGGTTATTTCGTTCATGCGATCCATGATGTCGCGCGCTGTATCTGGCGACACATCCGATTCCTTGGGATTGATCTGCACCAGCAAGATGTCTCGGCTCCTGGTTTCATAGATCAGCGGATACAGCGCCGGGTTGCCTGAAAAGCCCCCATCCCAATAGCTCTCGCCATCGATCTCCACAGCCTTGAACATCTGCGGCAGACAGGCCGAAGCCATGATGGCGTCGGCCGTCACCTGCTCGCCCGTAAAAATCTTGCCGCTGCCGGTACGCACATTGGTGGCACAAATGAACAGCTTGGGCACGAGCTCTGCATGGGCAGGATGTGCCAGCGTCTCGAAGTCCACCACCTGCGTCAACAACTGGCGCAGCGGGTTGATATTGAGCGGATTGGTCTGATAGGGCGAGAGAAACTGATTGATCACTCCCAGGAACTGCTTGCTACCAGGCAGCGGTGCGGCCCAGAACATTCTCCCCAGGCTCCCCATGGTGCCAACGCCTTCCCACAGCTCGCACAATGCCTTTCGGGCCAGCTCACGCCCAAGGCGACGGCCTTCTTCCACGCTCTTGACCTGTGCTGCCGCTTGCGCAAAGCCATGGGCCAGAGCTGCTGCATTCATGGCCCCCGCGCTGGTGCCACTGATGCCCTCAAACACCAGGCCTTCATCTTCCAGCAAGGCGTCAAGCACACCCCAGGTCAGGGCACCATGCGAGCCGCCACCTTGCAAGGCGAGATTGAGGGTGTGAGAGGTTTTTGAAGCCATTGAGAGATCCTGTGAAGGTGGTCAAGCCAGCAGGCAGCTTATGCGTCCACACCAGCGCTGCACATGTCTGGGCGGCGCATACCCCTGTCAGCGCTTACCTGCTGCAGCGCAGCATACTGCGTGACGGGTCACAAAAAAGCCCTTGCTTTTCAGCAAGGGCTCAGAAGAGAAATGGAATCGGCTCAGGACTGAATGGCGCGATTCTTATTCATGGCGATCATGCCGCTGACGATGCGGTAGAGGAACCAGATGGAGATCAGCACCCAGGCAGGGTTGAAGATCAGCAGGCCCAGCAGGAAGAACGGGAAGGTGACTGCATACAGCACGATCGCCCACAGCACGCTGCGCAGGCGCCAGGAAAAGTGGCTTTCCTGCCAGGTGCCGCGCGCATCATCGCGCTTGACCAGATCAATGACAACGGCGATCAGCAACAGGAACACGCTGACCTGCGCGCCCGGCAGCACGGCGGCCACGGCCACCACCAGGTGCAGCAGGTAGCTGACCCAGCCCCAGGCTTTCAGGCCCTCCACCTCGGCAGAGGTGCTGCTGTGTACATCCACAATGCGGCGATCATCATTCATCTTGTGCTTCCTTATTGCTTGGCCACCCCTTCCTGGGCAGCACGTTCATTGGCTTTGCGCAAGGCTTTTTCTTCCAGGCCGCTGGTGCCTTCACGACGCTCCAGCTCGGCCACGACTTCTGCGGGTGTCAGCCCATAGTGCGACAGCGCAATCATGGAGTGAAACCACAAGTCCGCCACTTCATAAAGGACTTTTCCTTTATCGCCGCCGTAGTCGACATCCTTGGCCGCCATCACCACCTCGGTGGCTTCTTCGCCAATCTTCTTCAAAAAGGCATCAGGGCCTTTGTGTAGCAGACGGGCAACATAGCTTTTCTCGGGGTCGCCGCCGTTGATGGCCTTGCGGCTTTCGATCACGGCGGCCAGACGGGCCAGTGCGCCTTCAACCGACGCGGTGTTTTGTTCAGACATGGCTTTACTTATAGATGGAAGCAGGATCTTTCAAGACCGGATCGACAGAAACCCACTGTCCGTCCTTGAAAACGCTGTAGAAGCAGGAGTGGCGACCGGTGTGGCAGGCAATGCCGGGATCATGCCCCTCTTGGGTGATCTTGAGCAAAACCACATCGTTGTCGCAGTCGATGCGCATCTCGTGAACGGTCTGCACATGGCCCGACTCCTCGCCCTTGAACCACAGCTTGCCCCGCGAGCGGCTGAAGTAGACAGCACGGCCCAGCTCGGCGGTTTTCTCCAGCGCCTCGCGGTTCATCCAGGCGAACATGACCACATCGCCGCTGCTTTGCTCCTGCGCAATCACGGGCAGCAGCCCCTGCGCATCCCATTTGACTTGATCGAGCCAGCTCATGGCAGACCTTTGTTTTGTATAGCTGCCAGCGCAGGCCAGCCGCCAGTTTCAGACACAAAACATATTGAAAGCTACGTCCAGCCTGCGCAAGCAGCTCTCAAAACAATGATTTACAGACGCACGGGAATGCCGCGTGCGCGCATGCATTCCTTGGCCTGCTGGATGGTGTATTCGCCGTAGTGAAAGATGCTGGCGGCCAGCACCGCGTCCGCGCCGCCAATGGTCACGCCATCGGCCAGATCTTCCAAAGAGCCCACGCCGCCCGAAGCGATCACGGGCACGCCCACGGCATCGGCCACAGCGCGGGTCAGCTTCAAATCGAAGCCGCTCTTGGTGCCGTCCTTGTCCATGCTGGTCAGCAAGATTTCGCCCGCACCGCGTTGGGCCATTTCAGCAGCCCAACGCACCACGTCCAAGCCCACGTTCTTGCGGCCACCGTGGCTGTAGACATCCCAGCCCGGGCCCATGGGCGTGCCACCGGGGCCTATTCGCTGCTCGTCCTCGGGCGTGCGGCGCTTGGCGTCGATGGCCACCACAATGCACTGCGCGCCGTACTTGTCGCTGCAGGCGTTGATGGTGTCGGGGTTGGAGATAGCTGCGGAGTTAAAGCTGGTCTTGTCAGCCCCGGCATTGAGCAAGCGGCGCACGTCATCCACCGTACGCACACCTCCGCCCACCGTCAACGGGATAAAAACCTGAGAAGCCACAGCTTCGATGATGGGCAAAATCAGATCGCGACCATCGCTGGTAGCCGTGATATCCAAGAAAGTCAGCTCGTCCGCGCCCTGGGCGTTGTAGCGTGCGGCGATTTCCACCGGGTCGCCCGCATCACGCAGTTCCAGAAAGTTGACGCCTTTGACCACGCGGCCACCGGTGACGTCCAGGCAAGGAATGATGCGTTTGGCAAGCATGGGCAAGTCTCAAAAAGGCAAAAAACAAAGGCAGCAAAGATACCACGCGACTCAGGAGGATCAAACCAACTGCACCAGGCCAGTCGATCGGTTTTAAAGATGGCTGCCTTGTCACTGTCATGTTGGTAAATCAGCCTCTTTTACTAACCATTCACTGTATTCACGTATTTCTCAAAGCGTTCAACGCAAACACGCGCACATTTAATTCAGTTGCCGGATGTTTTCAATAGAGCCCAAGGCAGGCAATGGAATATTGAAATAAAGAACAACAAATCGATACCTATAATCTATCGAAGTAAGAGTTCGCTGACATTTGGAGTAAGCAGTTGTTTATCGTATTCCGAAGTTTTTTGGTTACCGCCCTGGCTTTGCTATCCCTCATAGCACATGCCTCGCCTTCGGTATCCGTTTATTACGGCAAGGGACTCTCCCCGAGTTCCCTGGCGCTCTACGACATTTCGGTCGTGGAACCAGGCCAGGGATACGATCCTGTTGCTTATCGCAAGGCGTGGCCGGGCAGCGAACTCTATGCTTATGCCTCCGTGGCAGAGGTGGGTCGTGAACGTGACTATTTCTCCAAAATCCCCGCCGCCTGGCAGATGGCCAGAAACGGTGCGTGGAACTCTGTAGTCATTGACCAGACCCCCGAGCAATGGCCTGCATTTTTTGCCGATGAAGTCATTGCGCCACTCTGGAATAAGGGGTATCGCGGATTTTTCCTGGACACCATGGACTCTTATCGTCTTGCCGAGAAATTCAGCGAGGAAGAGCAACAGGCGGGATTGGTACGGGTCATCCAAAAGCTCAATGCCCAGTTTCCGGGAATCAAACTGATTCTGAACCGCGGCTTTGAAATTGTTCCCCGCGTACGCGATCAAATTCAAATGGTCGCTGCCGAATCGCTGTTTCGCGGCTGGGATGCCAGCAGCAAGCGCTATATCGACATAAGCCCCAAAGACCGGGAATGGCTTCTGGGTCAATTGCAGAGCATCCGCGAGCGAGATAAATTGCCCGTTCTCTCCATTGACTACGTGCCACCGCATGACAGAGAGGCCATGCGCGATGTCGTCAAGAAAATCGAAGCCCTGGGCATCATCCCCTGGGTCACGGATGCCGACTTGCGCACCCAGGGCATGGGCACGATCGAAGCTCAGGCTCGCCGTGTGCTGATTCTGCGCAATGGCGCCGAAGTTCCTGCGCTGAACCTGTCTGCCGCGCACCGCTTCCTGGAAATGCCGCTCAACTACATGGGCTACATCGCCGATTACGCCGATATCCGGGAGGGCCTGCCCACTGACATCGATCGTGACCGCTATGTGGGTGTTGTCACCTGGTTTAACGGCGCCATCCCCGACAGAAAAATCAAGGAAGTACGGGACTGGCTCAAGGCCCAAAGCCTGAAAAAAATGCCGATTCTGGTGCTGAGCGCATCGGGCTTCCCGATCAACAAGGCCCTGCCTTTTGGCGCCAACCACACCGAAGTGATTCCGACCCTTCCACTCAAAAAAGTGAAGGAGTCCAGCATTTACAACTTCGAGACCCAAACCCTTGCTCCCGACAACGAGTTTGAAGGCTGGACACTGACGCCTGAAATTCAGCAGCAAAGCGAAGAGCTGCTGTCTTTTGATGATGCCAAGGGCAAGCGTTTTGTGTCTGCAGCCGTCACCCCATGGGGTGGTTTTGTGCTCAATCCTTATCTGGTGGAAGAGCTGCCCGGCGTCGATCAAGCGCGCTGGGTCATCAATCCATTCAGCATGCTGCAAAAGGCGCTGCGTCTCACGGACTTTCCGGTACCTGACATCACTACGGAAAGTGGGCGTCGCTTGCTGCTCTCCCATGTCGATGGAGATGCATTTCCCTCCAAGGCAGAGTTGCCTGGGACCCCTTTTTCGGCAGAAGTGCTTCAGCGAGAAATTCTGCAGCGCTATCGCATTCCACACACGGTCTCCATCGTGGAAGCAGAGATTTCTCCGCAAGGCCTTTTCCCCCAGCTGTCTTCCAAGCTGGAAAACATTGCCAGAAGCATTTTCAAAATGCCGAATGTGGAAATTGCAAGCCACTCGTACTCTCACCCTTTCTATTGGGTGCCTGAAAGCCAGAAGACTTCCGTCAGCAAAGAGGTCAACCTCAACCTCAACATTCCTGGCTACACGATGAACATGGACCGTGAAATTAACGGCTCCATGGACTACATCCGCAAAAATCTGGCTCCTCCCGGCAAGCCTGTCGAGGTGATGCTTTGGTCTGGCGATACGGCGCCGGGTGAAGATGCTTTGGCCATCATTGACGCCGCTGGCCTGCTCAACATGAATGGTGGCGACACCTATATCACCCGCGCCAACCCCTCACTGACCGCTGTGGGCAGCTGGGGCATCCAAAAAGGTGGGCACCTGCAGGTATATGCCCCTATCACCAACGAAAACATTTACACCAACCTTTGGCACGGGCCTTTCTACGGCTTTGAAAAGGTTATAGAGACCTTCGAGATGACTGGCAGTCCTCGCCGCCTCAAAGCCATTGACGTCTACTACCACTTCTACTCAGCCACCAAGGTCGCCAGCCTCAAAGCTCTGCACAGCGCTTATCAGTGGGCTCTGAAGCAAGACACCTACCCCATCTTTGTCTCGGAATATGTGCGCAAGGTGCAGGACTACTATGAGTTCGCAGTCGCTCGACAAGGTGACAAATGGATCTTACGCAGCCCTGGTCGTTTGCGCACCGTGCGCTTGCCTCCGTCGCTGGGCCTTCCTCTGATGGAGCACAGCAGTGGCATTGCGGGTTACAAGAATGGTCCCGATGGTAACTATGCCCACCTGGCTCAGGGTGCAGCGAGCATGCTGACCGCAGAGAAATCCTCTGCCCAGCAGCCTGCTTACCTGCAAGAAGCCAATGCAAGGGTTACCGAGTGGGAGTCTTTACCTGACGGCGGCATGCGCTTTACCCTGCAAGGACATATGCCCCTGGAATGGAAAATGTACCTACCGCCCCATTGCAGCCAGTCCTCGTCTCCAAAGGAGTTGACCACCGTCAAGGCCGGCGCCTCCAGCGACCATATCCGCAGCTTCAGAAGTAACCAAAACAGTGCCAAACTTGAAGTCCAATGTAGCGCTCAATAATGAGCGCCCACAGGCCGTTCCGCTGTGGCTGATTGCACTGCTGACTCTTCTGATCTGCGGTGCTCTGTGGCTGCTGTTTCCCAAAACAGACTTGGAACGCCGTCTGGCGACCAGTCAGGACGAGTCTGAGCTCTCGATCAACTACCTGATCAACCTGCTCCGAAGTGACCCGAACAACGAGAGCCTGCAGGCTTTGCTCAAGGCCAAGCAATTGCGTCAAATGGAAATCAAGCGTGCTGCCGAGGAAGCTAGCCGCCAGGCACTGCCAACCGCCGTTGAGGCCTTGTGGAAGCAATGGCAGTCGCTTTACTCCGACTATCAGGAAGCGGAAAAGCTGAGCGCCAAGTCGACGCACCAGATTGATCAGCTGCGCCCTGCAGTCATGCAGGCACTTCGCGCCATTCCACGCCAGGACCTGAGCCAGGAGCAAATGCTTTATCTGGCTTCTTCCTCCCTGGTGCTGCGCGACACGCCTTTTGCGCTGGAGCTCTATGAAGAGCTGGCACAACACACTGCAGATGGCGCACAGCGCTCTCAGATTTATGCTGAGGCATCCCGCCAGTTGCTGGGCTTTTCTCAGTATGAGGATGCATCACGCCTGCTACAAAAAGCCAGCGTGTCGGCAGAAGGCACCCCACAAACACGCGAGTACCTGCTCAATGCCATTCAAGTGCTGCAAGCTGCCAACCGCAGCAAAGATGCACTGGCTCTGGCAGAAGCCAACCTCGAGACACTTGGCGATGAGCCATTCATCCTGAAAAAAATCGTTGAACTGGCGCGAGCCGCCGGCCAGCCAGCCACGGCCGAGAAATATGTCAAGAAACTGCTCAAGCTTTCCTTGCTTGAGCAATGGCATGCAGCACAAGCCCAGGTTGCCGATGCAGGCAACGCCTCTGCCTCTTTTGACGATGGCGCCTGGTCCTTGAAGCTGCCCATGCAGCCCAGCGATGGCTGGTCCATGCAGCAAACGGCCACCAATGCCGTCCCCAAAAAAACCAAAGAGCCTGTTCTTCCATTTGATGAGCAGACCTACAAGCTGGCATACGACGTTTTTCTGGAGAACAGAAACCTGGAAGATGCACTGAGAACCGCCCAGGCGGCCGTCAAGCAGTCCCCCCAGAACATGGTGTGGCGTGAACGCCTAGCCCATGTGGCCGAGTGGAGCGGACGCTCTCAGCTAGCTCTCGACAACTGGCTTTTCATTGCTCAAGGAACCAAGCGGGAAGATGCCTGGAAGGCAGTCATGCGCATGGCTCCCGGCCTGTTTGACGATCATGCGCTGACGGCAGGTATTCTGCACCTGCTGCACCAACGCCCCAACGATCCCGCCCTGCTTCGCTCTTTGGTGGAGAGCTATGAGCGTCAGGGCACGCCTCAAAAAGCCATCGACTATCTTCTTCACCACGGCAAGTCGCCTGAGGCTCTGGTCATGCTCGCACGTGTGGCCGAGCGCGATGGTCAAACCCGGCTCGCTCTGGACACATGGAAGCGGGTCTTTGAAATTCCAGAGCAGCGCACACCTGCCCATGCCATGGCAGCGGCTTCCATGGCGCTGCTGGAAGGACAGCCGGATCTGGGCCTGCGCTGGCTGGAAGAGTCACAGACGAACCTTCAGCATCCCATGCCAGAGGAGAGCGACTATTGGCGCTTCATGGGTAACCTTGCCCAGCGTCAAAGAGATGACCAAATAGCTGCCCAAGCCTTTCGCCAGTTGCTGACGACACCCGATGCCGACATCAGTGACTACGATGGGATCATCAACATCTTGCTGCGCAGCAACCGTGATGAAGCTGCCCAGTTGTCACTGCAAGCTTGGGAAAAATTCCACTCTCTGAGACACCTGACCCAAGCCTTTTATCTGCTCGAAGAAGCCGGGGATCCCGGCAGGCTTGGCTCTTATCTGAAGCAGGTGATGTCCTCACCCGATCTTTCAAAGCGCCTGCTGAACCAACCCTCTTTTCTGCATGTTCTGGGGATGTACTACGAACGCACCAAGCAGTTCGACAAAGCCCAGGCAGCCTTCAGCAAAGGCCTGGCCTTGACACCGGAGTCGCTTCAGTTGAGGCAGTCACTGCTCTGGCTTTTGATTGATTCACAAGATTCACTGGCCCTTTCCAACCTTCTCGCACGCGTGGAGAGCAACTGGGCGCAAGACCTGGAAATGCATGACGCCCTATCCGCAGCCAATCAAAACCTGTCTCGCCCGGCTGTGGCATTGCAACGCTATCTGCAGCCGCAGCTACAACGCAAGCAAGAAGACTTTCTCTGGATGATGAGCTATGCCGACGCTCTGGAGCAAAACCAGCAAGCGGATCTGGCTTGGCGCCTGCGCCGAGAGCTCTGGCTGAAGCAACAAGCCAAAGAGCCCAAGGGCAAACGCTCGGCACAGGAATGGCTGACGCCGCAAGCGCTGGACAAGGTACAAAGGCAGGCACGTATTCGCCTGACGCTCAACCGCGCCTATGGAGATGACGAAATGGCGCTCATGCGCGAGCTGATGCGCCAGGACCTCCATACGTCTGGCCGCAATGAATACTCTCCCGAAGCCAAAGAGCTGGCTCTGGCCTGGCTACAGGACAAAGGTGAGTACTCCGCTGAGCGCGGCTATCTCTGGCAGCAATATGCCCGTAGTCGCGGCAAAAAAGGCAATGCTCCCTTGTGGGCACAGATCACCATTGCCATCGCGGAAAAGGACACTGCACAGGCTAGCCAGTTACTGGACCGCTACGGCGACCGGCTACCGCGTCACGACTACCTCACGGCAGCGGTCATGGCTGGCGATGTGCGCCTGGCGCAGACCGCCGGCTTTGACGGCCTCTCCAACCAGCCCGACGACGACACCCTGCACACCGCTCTAACAGAGCAGTTGCTGGCCATGAGTCACTTTTCTGACTATGGATTCAGCCAGCGCCAGCTGAGCGGCATCAATGAGGCGGAGCACAAGCTGCGCTGGCATCGCCCCATCAACTCACGCTGGGCTTTGGAGCTTGAGGCAGACCACACTCGCCGTACGATCAACAATTTCAGCTTTGTAAGCCGCCCTTCCAGCGAGCATGGTGCAGGCCTGCGTCTTCGCCGCTTGTCTCCCAAGGGAAGTACCGAGCTGATGATCGGGGAGCGGCGCAGCCTGGGCACCTACCACCCTGTGCAACTGTCCCACAGCCTGCTTTTTGACAACCGATGGACCCTGGATGCATCCATCGGCAAAGAGCTTTCCATGCAAGACACTCTCGCCATGCGCATGGGGGGCATGAAGGACAGGCTCGCACTGGGCGTCACCTATCAGTTCTCGCGCCAGGATCGATTGGGTCTTGAAGTGGCCGGTGAGCGCTACTCCGTTCAAACCGGAGGATCGCGCATAGGCTCCGGCCAGCACGCCACACTGCAGTACACGCATAGCTACCGCAGCGAAACACCGAGTCTGGAGTTTGGAGTCTTTACCTCATGGCACCGCTACAGCCGCACAGATCCGGCCTCATTAAGCGGGCAACAGCTGGATATTTTCAGATACCTGCCTGCGGGAAGCAGCGCAGGCAGTGATTACCTGCTGCCCGGCAATTTCCGCTTTTCGGGCGTACAGGTCTCTACGGATACCCGCTACGCACAAGACTACACGCGGCGCTGGCGTCCTTTTGCCAGCCTGGCCTTGACGCACCACAGCCTCAATGGCGCAGGCTACGAAGCGCGTATGGGCTTCTCCGGAAGCCTTCTTGGACCCGACCACTGGATGGTCGGTTTCAACCTCTCCAAAACCGGCCTCAACAACACAGGAACCAGCCGTGAGCTGCAGCTCACCTATCGTCTGCACTATTGAGACATCAAGGAACCACCATGAACGTCAACACCTCTTCTTCATCGCGTATCCGTCGCCTCACGAATGCGGGCCTGGCGGCAGGATTGCTCAGTCTTCTGGCAGCCTGCTCCACCGTTGACCGAGCCCCCTCGCCCGTCCTGGCCAAAAACGCATCTTGGGCTGTTCTGCCTTTCGAGAACCACACGGAGACCCCCATGGCTGGCAGCCGGGCCGAAAGCATTGCGACAGCCATTCTCCAGACCCGAGGTGTGAACTCCGTCAAGCGCTATACCGGCGATGCACAGCAGGAAGCCCTGTTTGATAGCCAGAGCGGAAAGCGACGCGAAGAAGCATTGAGCTGGGCCCGCGAGGAAGGCGTGCACTATGCACTGCTAGGGACGGTGGATGAGTGGCGCTACAAAGTCGGCGTAGACGGCGAGCCCGCTGTCGGCGTGACCCTGGAAATCGTCGATGTCAGCGAAGGCAAAACCATATGGAGCGCCACGGGCGGAAAAAGCGGCTGGAGCCGAGAGTCTCTTGCCGCAGTCGGTCAGAAGCTGATTCGCAGCCTGCTCGGCACTGGCGTTGCGAACGCCCGCTAAGGCCCGCTACGCACTGAGCACCCCAGACTGCAAGCCTATGCCCTCTCAAGAAACACCCGCTGTGCTCAGCCCGGCCAGCACCGCCCAGAACAGCCACCCTTCTGACGATCTCAAAGGCTCGCCACTTGGCAAATTAATGGTGACCAACATCAAGCCTTGGATCGTCATTCTCGAGACGACTCTGCTTCCGGGTCTGGCACTGCTCATCAGCTATCTGGTTAGCCCCGAAAATCCTTTATGGATCGAAGCTGAATTTCCGTGGGTCTGGCTAGCCCCCATGATCATCGCCCTGCGCTACGGTCCTATTGCCGGCCTCTGTGCCTCCGGTGTGTTCCTGCTTGGGTGGCTAGGGCTGAATCGACAGGATTTAAGCCATTTTCCCCAGCAGTACTTTCTGGGTGGGCTGATCATGGTCATGATCGTCGGCGAAGTCTCCAGTACCTGGCGCCACCATTTGCGCAAGGCACGCACTGCACAACAGTATCAAGACCTGCGTCTTGAGCAGCTGGTGCGTCGTCACTACCTGCTGCGCCTGTCTCATGAACAGCTGGAGCAGCAGTTGATTGCCCAGCCTATTTCCATGCGGGATGCCCTGCTGAAACTGCGCGACCTCAGCGGCAGCTCCAACGATGTGCTGACTCTGCTTGGCCTTCTGTCACAGCTTTGCCAGATCAATACCGCAAGCATCGTGCGCCTCCAAGAGGACTCGTTGGAAAAAACACCTGTTGCCCAGATCGGAGGAGCATCTGCTCTGGACATGAATGACCCACTGATCAAGCAGGCGCTTGAGACGGGCTCAATGTGTCACATCTCGCACAGCCTGCAAAACAGCCACCAGACTCGCTACATTCTTGCGGCGCCCATGCAGGATCTATCGGGAAAGGTTTACGGACTGCTCGTTGTTGAGGAAATGCCTTTCTTTGCCTTACAGGAAGAGACGCTGCAGACCATCAATCTTTTGCTCGGCTATTACACGGATAGGGTCGCAGCCAATGATCTGGCTCGGCCACTGCTGCAGGCACACCCGGAATGTCCTGCGCAATTTGCCTCGGAACTCCAGCGTATGGAGCATGTGCTCTGCACCAGCCAGCTTTCCAGCACGGCCTTGGTACTGGAGTTCTCCGCCTCCGCTGTCGCTGCCGAAACACCCCAGCTGATCATGCAAATGGAGCGCAATCTGGACCAGTCATGGCTGCTCAGCGGAGCGGAAAAAACAGTACTCGCCATTCTGATGCCATTGAGCTCGCATGCAGCCAGTGAAGGCTTCATGAATCGCCTCGCAGACCACCTCAAGCAGCGCGGCATCGACTCCCTGGACGATGCTGGCATTCGCGCTCACACCATCCCGATTCAAAAAGGCAAGACCATGGCCGTTTTGGATCAGATTGTTGGGTTCGTCCATGCTTAACCTTACCCTTGCCCTGGTCGCGACCTTGGTAGAGGTATGCGCATGGACACTGCCTCATTTGCTTAGAGCCGATGCGAACAGCGCCTTGCTGGCCTTTTTCATCATCCATGCAATGGCTTCCGTGCTGTTCGGCCTCAGTCTCTATCCATTGATCCATGGCCTGCCTTATTTGCGCGATCAGCGCTCCGCCCTGGTCGCTCTGACTGCTGTCGTGTCATTTGCAGTGCCGATCGCTGGCCCCATTGGGTGTTTCATTGCATTTTTTGCATTGCTGCGCCATCGCAACCCTTCTTTGCAGCACCCCTTTCCTTCGGTGAGCCTTCCGGAGTTTGACCAGTCCCAGGCTAGCAGTCACAAGCGACGCCCTCCAGGTCTGGGTACTTTCCTGAGCAACCAGAGCGTTCCGACTGCGGCTCGCATGCGCGCCATGGTTGCGCTCGGCAGCGTCTCGGGAAAGCTGGCCTCCCCCCTGCTACGCAATGCACTGAGTGACTCCAACGATGACCTGCGTCTTCTGGCCTACAGCATGCTGGACAACAAGGAGCAGCAGCTCAGCCAGGCCATCCATGAAGCACAGCAAAAGCTTGAGCAGGCACAGGAGACAGAGGGCTCCGATGTCCTTGGACCACAAGGTATCCAGGCCTGCTGGACGCTGTCAGACCTGTACTGGGAAATGATCTATCAGGGCGTCACACAAAGCGACGTCAAAGATCACGCCATCGCACAGTCACTGCATTACTGCGAGAGTGTTCTGGCCATGCAGCCAAGCAATGCACTGCTGACTTTGCGCAAGGGAAGGCTGATGCAACTGCGCCATGAATACCAGCAAGCCCAAATTGCCTATGAAGAAGCTCTAGCCATGGGCTTACCTGCTGCTCGTGTCACCCCTTACCTCGCAGAGATTCACTTTCTGCAGCGTCACTTCTCACAGGCCCAGGCATTGATGCAGACACTGGATCCCGCTCAAGCCCCCCCCAGGCTGCTGGCCAACATGAAGTACTGGAGTGCCGCATGAGCGCCTCGCCCCCCAAAGCCTCTCAGGCAGATATTGCCTTGCTGCTCGAAGGCACCTACCCCTATGTCAGCGGTGGTGTGTCCAGCTGGGTGCAGCAAATTCTGAATGCCTATCCGCAGTACAAATTTGCCATCGTCTTCCTGGGCAGCAAGCGCGAAGACTATGGAGAGTTTCGCTACACCTTGCCTGCCAACGTCGTGCACTTTCAGGAGCACTTTCTCTACGATGATCTCGACGAAAAGGACAAGCCTGAGCATGTCCGTGGCAGTCCGCAGAGTTTCGAGCACATCAGAAGGCTTTTGCTGCTTCTGGAGCAAGACGACGGCAAGGCCGCTTCCCGACAGGCCATTCTTGAGGAAATTCAGACCATTGCGCTGGAGCTGCGCCCCGGCGGCGGCATTCCCCTGGGTGACTTCCTGCACAGCGAAGAGGCCTGGCAGCTGCTGCGCGAGAGCTATGTACGCTACTGCAGCGACCCCTCCTTTGTGGACTTCTTCTGGACAGTGCGCATCATGTTCAAGCCCTTGTGGCTGCTGGCCGAGATCGCCGAAACGCTGATCCCCGTGCGTGTGCTGCACACCGTCTCCACGGGCTACGCAGGCTTTCTGGGCGGCTTGCTACACCACCGGCGCCAGTTGCCGCTCATCCTGTCCGAGCATGGCATCTACACCAAAGAGCGCCAGATTGACCTGCTCAAAAGCACCTGGATCCGGGACAACCGAAACTTCTTCCAGCGTGACCCCATGGAAGTCTCCTTCTTCCGGCAAATGTGGATCCGCTTCTTTGAGTGGATGGGACGCTTTTGCTACGAAGCAGCCAATCCCATCATTGCGCTGTATGAAGCGAACCGGCTGCGCCAGATCAATGATGGAGCACCACCCGAGCGCACGCTCAATGTGCCCAATGGCATACGGGTCGAGCGCTTCACTCCTTTGCGCAGCATTCGCCCCGACAGTACGCCCCCGGTACTGTGCCTGATTGGGCGGGTTGTCCCCATCAAGGACATCAAGACCTTTATTCGCTCCATGCGACGCATCGTCAACAAGCTCCCCCAGGCCCAGGCATGGATTGCCGGCCCTGTGGAAGAAGATCCCGACTACGTGCAGGAGTGCAAAAGTCTGGTCTCCAGCCTGAACCTGCAAAATCACGTCAAGTTTTTAGGCATGCAGCGCATTGAAGACCTGATGCCTCTGGTGGGCCTGGTCGTGCTGTCCTCCGTGAGCGAAGCCTTGCCCCTGGTCATTCTCGAATCGCAGGCAGCAGGCGTGCCCGTCATCAGCACCGATGTGGGCTCATGCAGCCAGCTGATCCATGGTCTGGATGATGAAGACCAGTTGCTCGGAAGCTGTGGCCGCATCGTGAGCATCGCCAACCCCGAAGCCTTGGCCGATGCCTCTTTAGAGTTGCTGACCAACCCTGAGAAATGGCAGGAAGCCAGTGCGGCGGGTATTGCCCGTGTCGAGCGCTACTACACCGACACTTTGCTGTTTGAGCGCTATCAACAGATCTACGACAGCGCCCTTGAAAACTCCCAGGAGGCCCACTAATGGCGGGCATTGGATTTGAACTGCGCCACATGTTGCGCAAAAACACGCTGACCAGCATTTTCCAAGCCTATACCTATGCCGGTGTCATCGGTTCAGGCCCCTGGGTTTTTTCCATCATCGGCATCTTGCAGGTCGGAGTCTTCAGCGTGGGCGTTGTCGCTCCACCGCTGCTGGTCACGCAATTTCAGACCTCGGTCACCTATCTGGTGGCCTTCAGTCTGATCCTGACAGGAGCCGCCCAGCTGGCGTTCACACGCTTTATCTCGGACCGGCTGTTTCTCAAGCAGGACTCCTCGGTCCTTCCCAATCTCCACGGCCTGCTGCTGATCATTGCCTCACTGGCTGTTGCCACCGGACTCGTTGCCCTGTTCACCCTTTTGCCCAATCAAAGCGCAACCTATCGCATCTTGATGCTGGCGGGCTTCACCCTGATGTGCATGGTCTGGACCATGGCCGTTTTGCTGTCCGGGCTCAAGCAGTACAAGGCCATCACCGCTTTGTTTGCCATCAGCTACGTGCTGATCGTGGCTCTGTCTCTGCCCCTGCGTCACTGGGGTCTGGAAGGCCTGCTGCTGAGCTTCATCTGCGGCCATGCCCTGCTTGTAGCGGGCATGTGGGTGCTCATTCTCAAGCGCTTTCCCATAGAGAGGCGCTGGATTGCCTTTGACTTCACCAAGCGTTCGATGATTTTTACATCGCTGCTGGGTATAGGCTTTCTCTACAACCTGGCGATCTGGATTGACAAGATCATCTTCTGGTTCTTTCTGCCTACCTCTCAGGCCATCATTGGCGGCCTTCGCGCTTCCCTGATTTACGACATTCCGGTCTTTCTCTCGTACTTGTCAATCATTCCCGGAATGGCTGTTTTTCTGGTGCGCATTGAAACCGACTTCGTCGAGTACTACGACAAGTTCTTCAACGCGGTGCGCGGCGGCGGTTCGCTGGAATACATAGAAACCATGCGCCATGAAATGGTCTATTCCATACAGACCGGACTGAGCGAGATCGCCAAGATCCAGACCATTGCCATTCTGATCACCTTTGTCGCAGGCCCCAGCCTGCTGGAGCTGCTGGGTATTTCTCAGCTTTACCTGCCACTGCTGCACGTACAGGTCGTGGGCACCGGTCTGCAGGTTGGCGTCATGGCCGTTCTCAACATCTTCTTCTACCTCAATGAGCGCCGCATCATCCTGATGCTGTGCACCTTGATGCTGGTGCTCAATATTGCCTTCACCTCGATCTCGCTGGCCCTTGGCGCTGCGTTCTACGGCTACGGCTTCACACTGGCCATGCTAGTGACACTGTGCGTAGCTCTGGTCTATCTCACGCGCTCCATGGACAGGCTGGAGTACCGGACCTTTATGCTGCAATAAGCAAACAAGAGCGCAAGAATGCAAACAGGCCCCGCAATCCAAGATTGAAGGGGCCTGTTTGGATTCGGCTTTAGCAGCCTGAATTCAATAACTGCGCAGAGTTTGTGCAGCCTTCCAGCACTGGGCCGGAGCTACGGTGACAGCCGCATCAATGGCCGCGGCCTCTACACACAGCATTTGCTGCCAGCTGTCAGCAGCCATATCTTGAAGAGTGGCGCACAGCTCGGGGCCTGGGTTCCAGACCACGGTCTCACTCCATGCAGCATCCTGAGCAATCTCCAGCCAGGGCCGATCGTCTGCCTGTAGCTGCAAGGCCTCCTGCGCCCTTGGATAGACACGGTCGGTCTCCACCCCAAAGCGAACCGTGCCTTGCTGCCGGGGGTGGGTGTCGGCCACCGCATCCCAGTACGTCAAATCCTGCAGGCCTTGCAAAGCCGCTTGCTCCACGTCAGGTACACGCAGATAGCTGTGCAGTGCTGCGGTGAAGGGCAGGTCTTTATCGCCAAGGTTGTTCACGGCCAGCTCTACCTGCAGCTGAGCTGGCGTGAGCTGCACGGTCAGCACCGCTTCAAACTCGTGCGGCCAGACGGAATGCGTGGCCTCGGTGTCTTTCAGCCGCAACTTCAGCTGCACGCCGTCATGACCCAGTGCCTGCGCCTCATCGGCCGTCCAAGTCATCAGGCGCGCAAAGCCGTGCTTGACCAAAGGGCCACGCTGATTGAACTGGGGAAAACAGACCGGAATGCCGCCGCGAATCGCAGTCTTGCCATCGTGGGCGGCCAGCGGGCTGAGGAACAGGCGCTCCTGATCTTGGCTGATCCAGGACAGCACCTGTGCGCCTTGCAGACTGATGAGACAGCTATCACCCTGATTCAATCTCAAAGCGATAGCAGGTAGCCCTTGCCAATCAATGGCCTGGGCCTGAAAAACCATCTCACTCACCCGTGAGCTCGTCGGCGCGTTCCTGGCCGTCGGCAAAGTCCAGATAGCCGGTATAGATGGCACGACCACAGATCACGCCCTCCACGCCTTCGTCCTGCACCTTGCACAGCGCTTCAATGTCGGCCATGCCGGCCAAACCGCCGGAGGCAATGACAGGAATCTTCAGCGACTGCGCCAGCTTGACGGTGGCGTCGATGTTGATGCCGGTCAGCATGCCGTCGCGGCCGATGTCGGTGTAGATGATGGATTCCACGCCCCAGCCTTCGAAGCGCTTGGCGGTCTCGATCACGTCCTGGCCGGTCAGCTTGCTCCAGCCGTCAATCGCGACCTTGCCATCCTTAGCGTCCAGACCCACGATGATGTGGCCGGGGAAGGCGCTGCAGGCGTCCTGCAAAAAGCCGGGGTTCTTCACGGCAGCAGTGCCGATGATCAGGTACTCGATGCCCAGATCGATATAGCGCTCGATGGTGTCCAGATCACGGATGCCGCCACCCAGTTGCACGGGAATCTCGCCATTGACTTCCTTGAGGATGCTCTTGATGGCCGACAGGTTCTTGGGCTGGCCCGCAAAGGCGCCGTTCAAATCCACCAGATGCAGGCGACGGGCGCCTGCATCCAGCCACTTGGCGGCCATGGCAGCGGGGTCTTCACCGAAGGTAGTGGACTGGTCCATATCACCCTGAATCAGGCGAACGCAGTGGCCGTCCTTGAGGTCGATAGCGGGGATGAGCAACATGATGGTGATCTGCTAGCAAAAGTGGCCGTCAGAAATGGCCATTACACAAAAGGAACTTCAGGGCTTCCAGCCGAGGAAGTTGCGGAACAGCGCCAGCCCCTGGTCCGAGCTTTTCTCGGGGTGGAACTGGGTCGCAAAAATATTATCGCGTGCAACCGCGCATGCAAAGCGGCCGCCATAGTCGGCCTCGGCTGCGCAATGTGCGCTTTGTTGCACCAGCGCATAAAAGCTGTGCACAAAGTAGTAGAAGCTGCCGTCGGCAATGCCTGCCCACAGCGCATGGGGCTTGCCGCCATGCTGAGTCTGGTGCACCTGGTTCCAGCCCATCTGCGGCACCTTGAAGCGGCTGCCGTCGGCCTGTGTCTTGCCCGCCAGATCGAACTTGCGCACATCGCCGGGGATCAGCCCCAGGCCCGGAACATCACCTTCGTCGCTGTGGTCCAGCAGCATCTGCATGCCCACGCACACGCCAAACAGCGGCTTGTTGGCGGCGGCATGCAGCACGGCTTCCTGCAGGCCGGACTCACGCAGCTCGCGCATGCAGTCGGGCATGGCACCCTGCCCCGGCAAGACCACGCGATGGGCAGCCAGCACGACTTCGGGATCGGCCGTGACAACCACATCCCAGCCCGTATCCGCCGCAGCCGTGCGCACGGCCTGCGAGACCGAGCGCAGATTGCCCATGCCGTAATCGACCACGGCCACGGTGTTGTTCTTCAAACTCATAGCATTTACCGCTTGTTGAGGTTGCATTTCAGCATTGAAACCATCTGAATTTCAATGCTGATGTGCGCTTGCAGCTCTTGATTAAAGAGCACCCTTGGTCGAGGGAATCACACCCGCCATGCGCTCGTCCTGCTCCAGCGCAAAGCGCACGGCACGGGCAAAGGCCTTGAAGATGGTTTCGCACTGGTGGTGGGCGTTGAAGCCCTTGAGATTATCAATGTGCAGCGTGACACCGGCGTGATTCACAAAGCCCTGGAAGAACTCATACACCAGTTGTGTGTCGAGCTGACCGATGCTGCCGGCGGTGAACTTCACATCCATGTGCAGGCTGGGGCGGCCCGAGAAATCAATCACCACGCGAGAGAGCGCTTCGTCCAGCGGCACATAGGCGTGGCCGTAGCGGCGAATTCCCTTTTTGTCGCCAATGGCCTTGGCAAAGGCCTGGCCCAGGGTGATGCCGATGTCTTCCACCGTGTGGTGGCCGTCAATGTGCAGGTCGCCTGCACAGTCGATGTCCATGTCGATCAGGCCGTGGCGCGCGATCTGGTCCAGCATGTGGTCGAGAAAGCCGATGCCGGAATTGAGGCTGGCCTTGCCCGTTCCATCGAGGTTGATGCGCACGGCCACGCGGGTCTCGGCCGTGTTGCGCGTGACTTCGGCAGTACGGAGCAGCGGTGCTGCAGGGGTGGTCACCAAATTGTTCATAAAGACTCCTTGAGGGCCGCCAGCATCTGGGCGTTTTCTTCGCGGGTGCCTACGGTCAGGCGCAGGCAGTTGTTGAGCAGCGGGTGCATGGCCGATACGTTCTTGACCAGCACGCCGCGTTGTTTCATCTCGATCTGGGCCTTGCCGGCATCACGCACACGCAGCAGCACCATATTGGCTTCGGAGGGCCAGACCTTTTCCACACCATCGAGCGCAACCAAGGCATCGATCAGCGGTTGGCGCTCGGCGCGGATGGCGGCGGCCTGCTCGGCATACAGCGCTTCATGCTCCAGCGCAAAAATCGCGGTCTCGCAGTTGAGCACGCTGATGTTGTAGGGCGGGCGCACCTTGTCCAGCTCGCTCACGATGGCCGAAGGGCCGATCAGATAGCCCAGACGTGCACCGGCCAGACCAAACTTGGAGAGCGTGCGCATCAGCAGCACATGGGCGTTGCGCGCCGGGTCGGCCTGCATGCGCGTGATCCAGCTGCGGCTGGCAAAGGGCTGATAGGCCTCGTCCATCACAACCAGTCCGCCGATCTCGGCCACGGCGTCGATCACGGCCTGCACCTTGTCTTCGGCCCACAGTGTGGCCGTGGGGTTGTTGGGGTAGGCGATATAGGTGATGGCGGGCTGGTGCTCTGCGATGGCGGCCTGCATGGCGGGCACGTCGAGGTCGAAATCCTCCGTCAGCTGCACGCCCACAAAGTCCAGCCCTTGCAGCTTGGCGGACAGCGGATACATCACAAAGCCCGGCATGGGCGCCAGCATCTTGGCGCGTTCGTTGTTGCAAGGCTGGGCCGTGGCCAGCGCCAGCAAAGTGATGATTTCGTCCGAGCCATTGCCCAGCAGCACCGAGGTGCCCGCAGGTGCGCCGGCATAGTCGGCCAGCATTTTCTTGAGCACTTCCTGGCGCTCGCCGGGGTAGCGGTTGATCTCCAGGCTGCCCAGATGCTCACCCAGCTTTTTCTGCAGCTCCAGCGGCAGACGGTAGGGGTTCTCCATCGTGTCCATCTTGAGCAGGCCTTGGGCGGGCTGGACATGGTAGCCCTGCATGGCGCGCACATCGGCGCGAATGCGTTGCAGGGCTTTGGTCTGGATGTCTTGAGCAGTCATGGGTTCACTCTTTCACACAGGGCTTGCGTTGGCCAATGCAGTCGATACGGGTCGCTACAGTTCAGGCGCTCAAACCTCAAGATTTTCGGGGGCGGCTTGCTGCAGCGGATGGACGACGGTCACGCCGCCAAACTCTGCCCCGTGGGGCAGGTGCAGGCTCAACATGTGGTTGCAGCCGCTGTGCTGGGCGCAGGCCACGGCCAGGCAGTCGCCAAAGTCCAGTGCGTGGCGGGCCTGCACGGCCCATGCGGTCTCCAGCGTGGCGGCGTCGGTCTTCCACGGCGCCCAGGTCTGGTAGCGGCGAATGGCAGCGCGCGCATCGCCTTGGGGCAAGGGGTGCACAGCGGTGGTTGTCTGGTCATAGAACTCGACCAGCGCCTGATTGCTGGTGCGGCCCGTGCGGCTGCGCCACAGCAAGTCCAGCCAGGCCAGCGTGGCGGCATACAGCTCGCCACCGGCAGCATTCTCTGCGGCGATCAGCACCGAGGTATCGACAAACACGGTGGTCATGGCACTCATGCCCCGGCTCCAGAATTCAAGTCTTTTTGCAGTGCAGCTCTTTGAGGACTTGCGCTACGCGCTACAGACTTCGTAGCTTCTTTCGGCTGTGCCTGCCAGCTGCGCTCGTCCGTGCGCCAGGCCAGGTAGGCACGCTCGTAGGCGTCCTCACGCTGCATCAGCTCGGCCATGAAGTCACCCAGCATGCGCGAGACACTGCTGCCGCGCCGCGCCGCTTCAATGCGGGCCCAGTCAAGCACGCTGTCTTCGACGGTGATGGTGACGTTTTTCATGCCACGAATATTACACGAAATTCGTGTTGCACGAAATTCGTGTAATAAATGCAGGTGCAAAAAAGCCCGATGACAGGCATCGGGCTTGCCATGCAGCACAGGCGCTCAACGACGGTATTGCGGTGGCGGGGCAAACGTTCCGCCATCCGCAGGAAATGCCTTGGGGTTGTTTTTCATCCACTCCGACTCTTTCCCCACCTTCTCACCCAGGTTCACCTCGAACAATGCCGTACCAATCACCCCCACATTGCGGACATTGCCGGCAGGCGTGTTACCGGCATAGGTTCGGCCTTTGTTTTTTTCCGTGAAGCGAAACGCGGCCACTTCTTTCGGGTTTTTGCGAAAGCCGTCAATCACCAGCGTCTTACCGGGGTGCAGCAAATAACCCCGATTTTTGATGCTGCCGGGCCGCCCACTGACAACATCCAGACCATCTACGGTCGCCACGACTTCATAGATTCGCTGGCTACGATTGACATACAGCAACTCATAGCGCTCCCCCTTGCTGCCGGCCAGATGAAAGCTGTGGTTGCGAAAAACGTAAATAGGCAAACTGAATCGCACCGGGTTTTGAGGAGGCCGATTGGTTTAAGTTGACACCTCTGCCGAGGTGTCGCTGACGGCTAGTTGCCTCCAGTAGTTTGCCTCAGCTTCTGCCGGAGGGATGCCCCCAATCGGCGTGAGTAGTCGGACATGGTTGAACCAGTGCACCCACTGCAAGGTGGCCAGCTCCACGGATTCCCTGGTCTTCCAGGGGCCCCGGCGGTGAATCAGCTCGGCCTTGTACAGACCGTTGATGGTCTCGGCCAGCGCGTTGTCGTAGCTGTCACCCCGGCTGCCCACCGAGGGCTGTATGCCCGCCTGGTCCAACCGTTCGGTGTAGCGGATGCTGACGTATTGACTGCCCCTGTCGGAATGGTGCGTCAAGGCATGGGCTGCTGGCTGGCGGGCATACAGCGCCTGCTCCAGCGCATCCAGCACGAAGTCCGTTTGCATGCTGCGGCTGACCCGCCAGCCCACGATGCGCCGGGCGTACACATCCACCACGAAGGCCACGTACAGCCAGCCCTGCCAGGTGGAGACGTAGGTGAAGTCCGATACCCACAGCTCGTTGGGACGGCTGGCCTTGAAGTGCCGGTTGACGTGGTCCAGCGGGCACGGCGCTGATGTGTCAGGCGTGGTGGTACGTACCGCCCTGCCACGGCGAGCCCCTTGCAAGCCCATGGCACGCATCAGTCGCTCCACAGTACAACGTGCCACCGGGATGCCCTCGCGGTTCATCTGCAGCCAGACCTTATCGGCCCCGTAGACCTGCCAGTTGGCATGCCACACGCGCTGGATGTCGGCCTTCAAGCACTCGTCACGCTGGGCGCGTTGACTGCGCAGTTGCGGGTTACGCCGCCGGGCTGCGTGGCGCCAATAACACGACGGGGCCATCTGCAGCACCCGGCAGATGGGCTCGACCCCGTAGTCGTCACGGTGGCGGTCGATGTAGTTCTTCAAGACTTCAATCGGCGGTCGAGCTCCGCCTGCGCAAAAAACGCGCTGGCCGTCTTCAGGATGTCGTTGGCCCGGCGCAGCTCCTTGACCTCACGTTCCAGCTCCTTGATGCGCTGGGCTTCTGACGTGGTGGTACCGGCACGCTGGCCGCTGTCGACCTCGGCCTTCTTGACCCATTCGTGAAGGGTGTGCGCTACGCAACCAATCTTGGGGGCAATCGATTCAATGGCGGCCCACAGCGAAGGGTAGTCGGCTCGGTGCTCCTGCACCATGCGTACGGCACGCTCGCGGACCTCGGGTGAGAACTTGTTTGACTTGGTCATAGCTCCATCTTCTCAAGTGTTGGAGCCTCCTCAAAACCCGGGGCGGTTCAAACTCCCCCCGCTGTAATCGAGCACGTACAGCTCTACATCGCCATCTGCCAGAAGCATGTTTTTGTGTCGCTGTGCATGCTCCCCCAGCGAGCGGCGAATGCTGTCTTCATCCGAGTAGTGCAGCTCACGCACCTCGCGCGGACGATCCTCGCTCACTCGCCATGCCTTCACCGACTTGCTCACCGAGTCACGCACCTCGCCCCACTGGGTTCCCAGCGTGGATCGATCCTTGGCCAGCATCGGGCGACTGATGCGCAGCTCTCCATGGTCTACTCTCCTGCCCCGCTCAGCCGCCACTGGCGCGACATTCTCAGATATAGCCTCAGCCTCAGCCTCAGTCTCTGCCTCGGCCTGCGTTAGCTCAGACTGCGCGGGAGCCACAGAACCACAGGCAGCCAGACTTGCCGCCAGCAACAGACCCATTAGCCAAGCTGCCAGCCAGCGCCACCCACTGATACGTTTGATGTCTGGGCTTGCGTTCATTCTTTGACTCCTCGCTGATTCATGAAGCTTGGCAGTATCTCCACTCAGCCCTCAAAGCACGAGTCAAAAAACATTTTGCAATCAATTACCCACCCACGTAGGGACGTAAAAAAGCCGCGCTCAATGGCGCGGCCTGGCGGGTCGCTGAAGACGGCTTATTTCAAGCGCATCTCGGCTGCACGCGCGTGGCCCTGCAGGCCTTCGCCATAGGCGAGCACGGCAGCGGTTTTGCCCAGGATCTGGGCACCGGCTTCGCTCACTTCAATGATGGAGCTGCGCTTCTGGAAGTCGTACACCCCCAGAGGCGAGGAAAAGCGCGCCGTGCCGCTGGTGGGCAGCACGTGGTTGGGGCCAGCGCAGTAGTCGCCCAGGCTCTCCGACGTGTAAGCACCCAGGAAGATGGCACCAGCGTGCTTGAGCAAAGGCTCCCACTTGTGGGGGTCGCTGCTGGAGACTTCCAGGTGTTCGGGTGCAATGCGGTTGCTGATGGCGCAGGCTTCTTCCATGTCGCGGGTCAGAATCAGCGCGCCGCGGTCATTGAGGCTCTTGGCGATGATGGCCTTGCGTGGCATCTCTGGCAGCAGGCGGTCGATTTCGCGCTGCACGGCGTCGATATAGGCCGCATCGGGGCACAGCAGGATGGACTGGGCCAGCTCGTCGTGCTCTGCCTGTGAAAAGAGGTCCATGGCCACCCACTCGGGCGGGGTCGTGCCATCGGCCAGCACCAGGATTTCCGAGGGCCCAGCAATCATGTCGATGCCCACCATGCCAAACACACGCTTCTTGGCGCTGGCCACATAGGCGTTACCGGGGCCGGTGATCTTGTCCACCTTGGGGATAGTGACCGTACCGTAGGCCAGCGCTGCCACGGCCTGCGCACCACCGATGGTGAAGGCACGGTGCACGCCAGCGACATAGGCAGCAGCCAGCACCAGCGGATTCTTCGCGCCCTGGGGAGTGGGCACGACCATGATGATGTCCTGCACACCGGCCACATGGGCGGGGATGGCGTTCATCAGCACGCTCGATGGATAGGCCGCCTTGCCACCGGGCACATAGATGCCCACGCGGTCCAGCGGCGTGACCTTCTGGCCCAGCAGCGTGCCGTCTTCGTCGCGGTAGCTCCAGCTTTCGCCGTTGGCTTTCTTCTGCGCTTCGTGATAGCTGCGCACACGACGCGCAGCAGATTCCAGCGCTTCGCGCTCGGCTACGGGCAGGCTGTCGAAAGCAGCCTTCAGCTCGGCCTGGGTCAGCTCCAATGCAGCCATGGAATCAGCGCTCAGGCCGTCAAAGCGGGCGGTGTACTCCAGCACGGCGGCATCGCCGCGCTTTTGCACATCGGCCAGGATGTCGGCCACGCGCTGCTCGATGGCTGCATCCGTGTCTGCCGACCAATGCAGGCGTTCAGCAAAATCATGCTCAAACTGGGCATCAGCGGTTGATAGACGGGCGGGAGCAGCTACGAATTCCATAGTATTTACCGGTAGGGAAAGTCAGTTATTTTTGGCGGCGACAGCTTGCGAAAACGCATCAATGATGTGACGCAGCGGTGCCTGCTTGAGTTTCAGCGAGGCCTGGTTGACCACCAGACGCGAGCTGATGTCCATGATGGGCTCGACCTCGACCAGATCATTGGCCTTGAGGGTGTTGCCGGTGGAGACCAGATCGACGATGGCATCGGCCATGCCGGTCAGCGGTGCCAGCTCCATGGAACCATAGAGCTTGACCATGTCCACGTGCACGCCCTTCTTGGCAAAGAAGTTGCGGGCAATCTCGGGATATTTGGTCGCAATGCGCAGGCGCGCCCCCTGCTTGACCGCATGCGCATAGTCAAAGCCGTTGCGCACAGCCACGCTCACGCGGCACTTGGCAATTTGCAGATCCAGCGGCTGGTACAAGCCCTGACCACCATGCTCGATCAGCGAGTCCAGACCCGAAACACCCAGGTCCGCACCACCGTACTGCACATACACGGGCACGTCGGACGCGCGTACCAGCACCACGCGCACATTGGGCTGGTTGGTGTCAAAAATCAGCTTGCGCGACTTGTCCACATCTTCCGTGACTTCAATGCCGGCAGCGGCCAGCAGAGGCACGGTTTCTTCAAAAATACGGCCCTTGGACAGGGCAATGGTCACAGGCGTTGCGGTGCTCATGCGGAAATTCTCTCGATATCGGCGCCCAGGGCGCGCAGCTTTTCTTCCATGCGGTCGTAGCCACGATCCAGGTGGTAGATGCGATCCACAATCGTCTCGCCCTCGGCCACCAGACCAGCAATCACCAGGCTGGCAGAGGCACGCAAATCGGTTGCCATCACGGTAGCCCCCGACAGGCGCTTGCCACCTTCGATGGTGGCCACGCGGCCATCGGTAGTGATGACTGCGCCCAGACGCATCATCTCGTTGACGTGCATGAAGCGGTTTTCAAAAATCGTTTCCGTGACCACGCTGGTGCCTTCGGCCACCAAGTTCAAGGCCATGAACTGGGCCTGCATATCGGTGGGGAATCCCGGATATTCCGTCGTACGGAAGCCCTGGGCCTTGAGCTTGCCCGAAGAGGCCACCTTCAGGCCGCCATCCACACATTCCACGCTCACACCGGCATCCTGCAGCTTGTCGATGACAGCACCCAGATGGTCGGCGCGCGCATGGTGCAGCAGTGCCTCACCGCCTGCTGCAGCCACGGCACATAGGAAAGTGCCGGCCTCGATACGGTCGGCCACCACCTGATGCTCGCAGCCATGCAGCTTGTCCACACCTTCGATCACGATGCGGCTGGTGCCATGGCCCGTGATCCGGGCGCCCATCTTGATCAGCATTTCGGCCAGATCGGTGATTTCGGGCTCCATGGCGGCGTTTTCCAGCACGGTCTCGCCTTCGGCCAGCGCAGCAGCCATCAGGAAGTTTTCGGTGCCGGTCACGGTCACCATGTCGGTGGTGATGCGCGCGCCCTTGAGCTTGGTCCAGCCTTCGGGCAGGCTGGCATGCATATAGCCGTTTTCCACGGTGATGATGGCACCCATGGCCTGCAGGCCCTTGATGTGCTGATCCACCGGACGCGAACCGATCGCGCAGCCGCCGGGCAGCGACACCTTGGCCTGGCCAAAGCGGGCCAGCAGCGGACCCAGGGCCAGCACCGAGGCACGCATGGTCTTGACCAGCTCGTAAGGCGCTTCGGGAGTCAGACTGTCGGGCGCGACAAAGCTCATGCCGCCGCGCTCACCATGGGTTTCGGTCTGCACGCCCATATTGGCCAGCAGCTTGCGCATGGTGGCCACGTCATGAAGGCGCGGCACATTGTGCAGGTGCACTGGCTCGGCGGTGAGCAGTGCGGCGCACATCTCAGGCAACGCGGCGTTTTTGGCGCCGGAAATCATCACTTCGCCCTTGAGGGGACGACCACCGTGGATCTTGAGTTTGTCCATGGCTTCAAGCCTTGAGGTTTTATGTATAAAAAATGCCTAAAACCGTTATATATCAACGGCTATCAGCTATCGATTTTGATTTTCGCAATCAGGCCTGAGTCGCAGCCCACTCGGCGGGTGTATAGGTCTTCATGGACAGCGCATGCACTTCATCGGTCGCCATGCGGTTGCCCAGGGTCGCATAGACCAGGCGCTGGCGGCCCAGCAGGCGCTGGCCTTCAAACTGTGCCGAAACAATGGTGGCAAACCAATGTCGGCCATCGCCTTCCAGCGCAATATGCTCGCAGGGCAGGCCGGCGGCGATCAGGTCTTTGAGTTGGTCTGCAGTCATGAGAGAAACCTTTAAGCACAAGGCTGGCGAAACCGGTCATTGTCTCGCAAGCAGCCTTGCATAAATCCAGAAATCAGTGACGAATCTTGTAGCCAATGCGCAGCAAATGTATCGCCAGCGCGCTCACCGCCAGCCAAGCGGCCCCCACGATGGCAACGCTCAGCCACGGAGAGACATCACTTTGGCCAAAGAAGCCGTAGCGAAAACCGTCAATCATGTAGAAAAACGGATTGGCATGGCTGACCGTCTGCCAGAAACCCGGCAGCGAGTGAACGGAATAGAACACACCGGACAAGAAGGTCAGCGGCATGATCAAAAAGTTCTGGAACGCCGCCATCTGGTCGAACTTGTCGGCCCAAAGGCCTGCAATCAGACCTAATGTGCCCATCAGCGCACAGCCCAGAAAGCCGAAGGCCAGAATCCACAGCGGTGCGGCAAAGTCGGGAATGGCAAAGAACAGCGTCACGACAAAAACGCCAATGCCTACCAGCAGCCCGCGCAAAATGGCCGCCCCCACATAGGCGCTGAACCAGGCCCAGTGCGACAGCGGTGTGAGCAGCACAAAGATCATATTGCCCATGATCTTGCTCTGCACCAGGCTGGAAGAGCTGTTGGCAAACGCGTTTTGCAGCATGCTCATCATCACCAGACCGGGAATCAGAAACGCAGTGTAGGGAATGCTGTCGTAAACCTTGACACGGCCTTCGAGCACATGACCGAAGACCAGCAGATACAGCACGGCCGTGAGCACGGGTGCAGCAATGGTCTGAAAGCTCACCTTCCAGAAGCGCAGCACTTCCTTCTTGAGCAGGGTCTGCCAGCCGTTCATGCCACACCTCCGCCCTGCTGGCCTTCTTCGTTCATGACATGGATGAACACGTCTTCCAGATCCGCGCGGCGGATTTCCACATCTTCTGGTGTCACGCCGCCTTCGCGAAGCGCAGCCAGCAGTTGCTCCACATCGCCAGCGTTGGCCGCGGGAATCTGCACAATCCGGCCCGTAATCCGGGCACGATCGGCCAGGGGCTTGGGCAATGCGCTATCAGTCTTGAACTGCAGCACATTGCTGGAGGCAGACTTGAGCAGGTCGCTCATGGTCGAGAGCTTGATGATCTCGCCGTGCTTGAGCATGGCCACGCGGCTGCACAGCGCCTCGGCCTCTTCCAGATAGTGCGTGGTCAACAGCACCGTGTGGCCCTGCTTGTTGAGCTTGGCGATGAAGTGCCACAGCGTCTGGCGCAGCTCCACGTCCACACCGGCCGTGGGTTCGTCGAGCACGATGATGGGCGGCTTGTGCACCAGCGCCTGCGCCACCAGCACGCGGCGCTTCATCCCGCCCGAGAGCTGGCGCATATTGCTATGCGCCTTGTCCGTCAGCCCCAGACTGTGCAGCAGCTCGTCGATCCAGTCGTCATTGTTCTTGACGCCGAAGTAGCCGGACTGGAACTTCAGCGCTTCGCGCACATTGAAGAAGGGATCGAACACCAGCTCCTGCGGCACGATGCCCAGCTTGCGGCGTGCATCGGCGTACTGGGCCTGCACGTCGCTGCCCTGCACCAGCACACGGCCTGAGCTGGCCTTGGACAGGCCGGCCAGAATGCTGATCATGGTGGTCTTGCCTGCGCCATTAGGGCCGAGCAGACCGAAGAATTCGCCTTCCTCAATATCCAGGCTCACTGATTTCAGGGCCTGAAAGTCCCCCCTGGGGGTGCGGTAGGTCTTGGAGACGGATTGAAATGAGACTGCAGACATGAGCCCATGATTCTAGGCCTTGACTGCGGCCCGTGCCGCCACGGGGCTTAGCGCGCATTGGCAATCCCGAGCCTCGGCAAACCGCTCAGCCTTGCTGGACCGCTCCACCTGCGCCCTGCATCAGAGGTGGCAGCAAAAGGCCATCAACGCCATAAAGCGCAGCCATGGACAGCAAACCCTTGGGCAGGCCTTGAACCACGAGCTGCTTGCCCACCTCCTGCGCTGCGCGGCGGCAGGCCAGCAGCACCGCCAGGGCCGCCGAGTCAAACACCTTGACGGCGCTGGCATCGACCACCACCTGGGCATCCGCATGCGCAGCGACCAGAGGACGCAGGCGCTGCAGACAGTCACGCCCCTGACGATAAGTCAGCTCACTGGGCAGTTGCAAAGGAGAGGTCGCGGAGCGGGCCATGTCGAATGAAATACCTTATTTGACAGCCGTCGCTGGCATGGAGCTGCGCGAGGCCAGGGTCTTGATCAGACCATCAATGCCGTTGGCATTGATTTCCTGTGCGAACTGGTTGCGGTAAGTCTCCACCAGCCAGACGCCCAGTACGTTGAAGTTATAGAGCTTCCAGCCCGTCGCCTGCTTTTCGAGGCGAAAGTCCAGCTGCACGGGCTCACCGCGGCCATTGACCTGGGTACGCACCAGCACATCGGTGTCGCCCGCTGCCATGCGCAGTGGCCTGACCGTGATGGTCTGGTTGCTGACTTGGGACAGCGCTCCCGCATAGGTGCGCACCAGCAAGGCCTTGAACTCTTCTTGCAGTTTCTGTCGCTGCTCAGGCGTGGCCTTGCGCCATGCCGGGCCCACGGCCGCCGAAGTCATGCGGCGGAAATCCACATAAGGCATGACCTTCTCATTGACCAGCGCATTGATCTTGGCCGCATCGCCATTGCGCAGGGCCGGGTCATTCTTGATGGTTTCCAGCACATCGGCAGAAACGCGCTTGACCAGCGCATCAGGGGCTTCCTCTGCCGCCTGAGCAGCGGGCAAGCCCAGATTCAAGGCCAGCATGGCACCAGCCGCCATGCCCCATATACGACGATTCATCTTCATTGTGTTTTCTCCTGGCTGGCAAGTGTCACAGCAAACGTCCAGCCCATGCGTCATCTTTGTAACCAACTGCGAAGTGTTCACTGACCTTCAGGCGGCAGCTGACCAGCATCGTCGTCATCATAGTTTTCGAGACGACCATCATCGCCAGACGCGGCCCCGCCAATGCGTGAGCGCAGATACACATCGCGCACCAGGCTGTACTTGTCGAGCGCCACAGAGTCCAGCACATCACCGGCCTTGAGCAGGTTGGCGCGGCTGTTGACCATGCGCAGACCAAAAAGGCTGTTGCGCCAGCGCACATCGTCAATCGTGTTGGCCGGGTAGCCGAAGGCGTCAACTGCCAGACCTGCCGAGTCACGTATCGTGGAAGGTCCCCAGAAGGGAAGCACCAGATAAGGCCCCGTGGGCACGCCCCAGCGGCCCAGAGTCTGGCCAAAATCCTGCTTCTTGCGCTCAATGCCCGCTTCGCTGGCGATATCGAACAGGCCGCCAATGCCGAACACCGTGTTGACGCTGAAGCGCACCATGGAGTTATAGGCATCGCCGCCTTGGCCCTGCAGCACGTTGTTGACAAACGACCAGGCATCTCCCAGGTTGTCGAAGAAGTTGGTCACGCCTTGGCGCGCCACACGCGGGGTCACTGTTTGATAGGCCGTAGCCACGGGCTTGAAAACGGCCTCGTCCAGTCCATCGTTGAACGCATAAATGCTGCGGTTCATGGACTCCAGCGGATCGGCCGGATTGGCTGGGCCTGACGCTGTGGTCGTGGCACAGCCGGACAGCAAAGCCGCTACGGAAACGCTAGCTACCAGCACCCCACGCTTCAGGGCTTGATCCTTGTTTGAAGACAATTTCGTTTGAGAGTTTGTAGTCGTCATCATTCTTTCGCTCCGCCAATGCCTGCAGAGCCTCCCGAGTCACCGCCCTGCTCTGCCTTGCTGTAGAGGAATTGGCCAATCAGGTTTTCCAGCACTACTGCAGACTGGGTGGCCGTCACACGGTCACCGGCCTGCAAGTTGTCCTCGCTGGCACCGGCCTCAATACCAATGTACTGATCGCCCAGCAGACCACTCGTCAGAATTTTCAGCGAGCTGTCCTTGGGGAAGGCATAGCGGTTTTCCATATTCATGGCCACATCGGCCTGGAAAGTCTGGTCATTGAAGGTAATGGATTCCACACGACCGACAACCACGCCTGCACTTTTGACCGCTGCTTGAGGCTTGAGGCCACCAATATTGTCAAAACGCGCTGTCACCTGATAGGTCTTCTCGAAGCTCAGCGTCAGCAAATTGGCCGACTGCAAAGCCAGAAACACCAGAGCCAGAGCTCCGATCAGGACAAACAGGCCAACCCAGACATCACTTTTCTTTTGCTGCATGATTTTTTACCTTTGATCTGCTGTGCAGCCTTAAATGCTGAACATGGTTGCGGTGAGCAGGAAGTCCAGCCCCAGCACAGCCAGCGAGGCCACCACCACCGTACGCGTTGTGGCACGCGAAACACCTTCAGGCGTGGGCTTGGCGGCATAGCCCTGAAGCAATGCCACAAAAGTCACGGCCAGACCGAATACGAAGCTCTTGAGCACACCGTTGCCCAGGTCTGCCCACCAGTCAACGCCCTGCTGCATCTGTCCCCAGAAAGCGCCGCTGTCCACACCAATCAGAACCACCCCCACCAGCCAGCCGCCGAGCACACCAACAGCGCTGAAAACCGCAGCCAGCAAAGGCATGGTGATGAGTCCCGCCCAAAAGCGCGGCGCCAGAATGCGTTTGACAGGGTCAACCGCCATCATTTCCATGGCAGAGAGCTGCTCGCCGGCTTTCATCAGGCCGATTTCGGCCGTCAAAGCCGTACCGGCGCGGCCAGCAAACAACAAGGCCGTGACTACGGGCCCCAGTTCGCGCAGCAGGCTTAACGCGACCATCATGCCCAGCGCCTCTGCCGAGCCATAGCGCTGCAGGATGTAGTAGCCCTGCAAGCCCAGCACAAAGCCGACGAACAGGCCCGAGACACCAATGATGGCCAGCGAATAATTGCCCAGAAAGTGGATCTGGTCGCCAATCAGGCGTGGCCTCTTGAGTGCCGGACCCAGCAAGGCCAGCAAGCGAAGCAGCAACCGTGCGCCAATGCCCATATCGATGAGCTGAGTGCGCACGGCCAGACCAATGCGTGCGAGAAAGTTCATGCACGCCTCCGGCTGCCAAAGTCCTCGTCGGCACTGACGCCGGGATAGTGAAACGGCACAGGTCCTGTCGGCCTGGCGTTGATGAATTGCTGCACCAGCGGGTCGGAGCTGGCCCGAACTTCTTCAGGGCTGCCCTCTGCAGCAACGCCACCGGAGCCCAGAATCACAACATGATCGGCCACACGGAAGGTTTCCTCCAGATCGTGGGAAACCAGAATCGAGGTCAGCCCCATGGCATCGCCCAGCTGTCTGATCAGCTGTGCCGAGGTGCCCAGAGAAATAGGATCCAGCCCGGCAAACGGCTCGTCATACATGATGAGCTCAGGGTCCAGCGCAATCGCGCGCGCCAGTGCGATGCGGCGTGCCATGCCGCCAGAAACCTGGGATGGCATGAGATCACGCGCACCGCGCAGGCCCACGGCATGCAGCTTCATGAGCACGATGTCGCGAATCAGCTCTTCGGGCAGGTTGGTATGCTCGCGCAGCGGGAAGGCCACGTTATCGAACACACTCATGTCGGTAAACAGCGCACCGAACTGAAACAGCATGCCCATGCGACGACGCGCCGCATAAAGCTGCTGCGAGTCCATCGTCGTTATATCTTGCCCATCGAACAGCACCTGCCCTTGCTGAGCATGGTTCTGACCGCCGATAAGGCGCAACACCGTCGTCTTGCCACCGCCCGATGCCCCCATTAGAGCCGTGACCTTGCCACGCGGCACTTTCAAAGAAAGATCGCGCAGGATGACGCGCTCACCATAGCCAAAGGTGACATTGCGCAACTCCACAAAGGATGCGTTAGGTGACATGCGTGAATAGCCGCTCAAAAGAAAGCAAACAGGTATTGTGCCGACAAGCTCGGCAAAAAGCGCGGGTTAGCCCGAAGTAAACATACATTCGCGAATGTTTCTTTGGGCAGAAATGCCGCGAACATAGTCTTCACTCCTGTTTCAGGAGCTATCAGCGCTTACCACTCAAGGCCAGACCGCCATTTTTGCGATATGAAATTACCTGAGTGGTTGCAACTTTTTTACAACATGTTGTGCAAGAACGCCTTGGTGCGATCGTGCTGAGGAGCGGCAAAGAATGCCTCGGACGGACCTTGCTCCACGATATGACCGCCGTCCATGAAGATCACGCGGTTGGCCACTTCACGGGCAAAGCCCATTTCGTGCGTCACCACCAGCATGGTCATGTGTTCTTCGGCCAACTCGCGCATGGTGCGCAGCACTTCGCCCGTGAGTTCAGGGTCCAGCGCCGAGGTGGGCTCGTCGAACAGCAGAATGTCGGGCTCCATGGCCAGCGCACGGGCAATGGCCACGCGCTGCTTCTGACCGCCGGAGAGGTGATTGGGGTAGGCATCACGCTTGGCCGCCAGTCCCACCTTGGCCAGCAATGCCTCGGCCTTGGGAAGGATGTCTTCGCGCTTCATGCCCTTGACGATGACGGGCGCCTCAATGATGTTCTCCAGCACCGTGAGGTGAGGGAACAGGTTGAAGGACTGGAACACCATGCCCATCTTGCGACCGATCTTGCGAATTTCGGCATCGCTCACGTATTGAGCCCTGGCCTCCCCCTCGGACTTGGCCAGCACCTCACCTTCGATGGTGATGGTGCCGCGATCAATGGTTTCCAGGTGGTTCAGGCAGCGCAGAAATGTGCTCTTGCCAGAGCCGGACGGGCCAATCACCGCCACGACCTCGCCGCGCAGCAAATCCAGCGATACACCGCGCAGCACTTCGTTATTGCCAAAAGCCTTGTGAATACCTTTGGCGGAAATCATTACGTCAGCTGTATCTGCCATTACAAACTCTCCATGACGCGGCCACGCACGGGATCACGCCTCATACTTTGCATACTTTTTCTCGAGGTACTGGAAGCCCCAGGTCAGCACCAGCGTCATGATCAGATAGAAGGCTGCAGCCACGATGAACGGGGTGAAGCTGAAGTCGCGCTGCACCACTCCGCGCGCCACGCGCAGCAGGTCATTGAGCGCCAGCACATAGATCAGCGAAGTGTCCTTGACCAGGGTGATGGTCTCGTTGCTGACGGGCGGCAGAATGCGCGCCCACATCTGGGGCAGCACGATGCGGCGCATGGTCTGTGCATAAGTCATGCCCAGCACCTTGGCGCCTTCGTACTGACCGCGATCCACGGACTTGATACCAGCACGAAAAATTTCAGCGAAATAGGCAGCGTAGTTCAGCGCAAACGCCACCACGGCGGCCTGAAAGTCGGGCAGACGCACGCCGATGTAGGGCACAAAAGGCAGCGCAAAGTAGACAAACAGCATCTGCAACATCAGCGGCGTGCCGCGCATCAGCCAGATATAGGCACCCACGGCGCTGCTCAGTGGCTTGATGCTGGAGATGCGCATCAGCGCCAGCGCCAGCCCCAGAGGGATGGACAACACCAGCGTGATGAAAAACAGCTTGAGTGTGACAAGGGCGCCAGCCGACATGGGCCCCAAAAGCGAAATTACATAGTCCATGGTAGGCCTGCACCGGGAATGACACAGGGCCACCACGGCGAATCAAAAAACAAGGCGGTGCAAGCACCGCCCATACCCTCAACTGACTTGCCCCAAACCAGGGCACCCAGCAAGGGCCGCCCCGCAGCGCAGGCGCCGTCCCCCTTGAGGGGGAAGGCGCACAGCGCCACAGGGGGTAGTCAAATTAATGCTTGATGACGTCAGAGCCAAACCACTTCTGAGCGATTTCAGCAGCCTTGCCATCCTTCTTCATCTCGGTCAGAACGTCGTTGACCTTGTTACGGGTAGCTTCGTCGTCCTTGCGGAAGCCCACGCCGTAGTCTTCAGTACCGAAGTCTTCGCCCAGCACCACGTAGTTGTCAGGCTTCTTGTTGACCAGGAAACGGCCCACCACCTCGTCCACCACCACCACGTCCAGACGGCCTGCTTCCAGGTCCATCAGAGCCGTGATGTTGTCACCGAACAGCTTGGTTTCCTTGAACTGGTCGGACAGTTCCTTGTCCTTGGCCATGGCGGTCACGGCGCTGGAGCCTTCCTGGGCACCCACCACCTTGCCAGCCATGTCAGCCTTGGTCTTGATGGGGGAGTCCGCCTTCACGATGATGATTTGCTTGTTCACCATGTAGGGGTCGGAGAACAGAATCTTTTCCTTGCGCTCTTCCAGAATGGTCAGGCCATTCCACAGTGCGTCCACGCGCTTGCCCAGCAGCTCGGCTTCCTTGGCGTTCCAGTCGATTGGCTTGAATTCCACTTCGATGTTGGCGCGCTTGGCCACTTCACGGGCCATGTCGATGTCGAAACCGACCAGCTCGTTCTTCTCGTCACGGAAACCCATGGGCGGGAAGTTGTCGTCCAGACCCACCACCAGCTTGGTGGCAGCAGCAGGAGCCGGCGCTGCAGCAGTGTTGGTCGCAGCGGGTTCGTTCTTGCCGCAAGCAGCCAAAATTGCAGTCAGGGCCACCGAGGCCAGCAGGGTACGTTTTTTCATGGCGTCAAAGTTTGAAGTGGAAAAAGCGGAGGCAGGAGGCTTTGTCTCCGCCCAAGGTCACCACAGCAACCTTGAAGCCGGGCTGCCGCCAGCGCCGAATCCGCTATTGTCGCGCAGACAGGCCACTGCGTCACTCGCCAAGCGCAAAACCATGCGCCCACTTCAAAAATCCGTCTCATGAATACACCGCAAACCACCCAGCTTCCCCAAGCGCTGCAGGACGCTTACCGCGCAGCGCTTTACCAGGTGCATGTGGATAACAACGCTATCCACATCTTGAAAGTCGGCCAGTGCAGCGACTGGCTGGCCCTGCAACTGAAGACCAGCTCCGAGCAAGGAGCCTGTTTTCTGACTGCCTGCAACCCCTGGGGTGAACTGCTCAGTGCTGCTGACAATGCCACCCGCATGAGCGCCCTGCGCCAAAGCCTGAACAACCAAGGCCTGCACTACAACAACGGCAGCGGCGAAGACCCCAACGGCGAATGGCCGGGCGAGGACAGTGTGCTGATCTGGAATATGGACGCCGCCACCGCCCTGCAATGGGGCCAGCAGTGGGAGCAGAACGCGGTGCTGTGGAGCGGCGCTGACGGCACTCCACAACTGCTGTGGCTGCGCTAGATTTAAATTGATAGCTGGTAGCGCTTGTTATCAATGAGTTTCAGTATGAAAAATACCTAAACCCTCATCAAATAAAGCGCAAGCAGCTATGAAAAAAGGCATTCCTGAGAATGCCTTTTTGATTGAAGCTCACCTGCGATTAACGAGGCAGCTCGGTCGCGCCCATCAGGAACTCATCCACAGCACGCGCTGCCTGACGGCCTTCGCGGATAGCCCAGACGACCAGCGACTGACCACGGCGGATGTCACCTGCGGCAAACACCTTCTCGACATTGGTGGCGTAGCCGCCAGCCGCTTCGGTCGTGGCCTTGGCGTTGCCCCGCGCGTCTTTTTCCACGCCAAAGGCTTCCAGCACGGGCGAGACAGGGTGGACAAAGCCCATGGCCAGCAGCACCAGATCAGCAGGCCAGACTTTTTCGGTACCGGGCACTTCGGTCAGCTTGCCGTCCTTGAACTCGACCTGCACGGTGGTCAGGCTCTTGACCTTGCCCCCCTTGCCGTCTTGCGTGCTGCCGGTGAATTCCTTGGTCGAGATCGCGAACTCGCGCGTCACGCCTTCGTCGTGGCTGGACGAGGTGCGCAGCTTGATCGGCCAGTAAGGCCAGACCAGAGGCTTGTTCTCCTGCTCGGGCGGCATGGGCATGACTTCAAACTGGGTCACGCTCTTGGCGCCATGGCGGTTGGAAGTGCCCACGCAGTCAGAACCCGTATCGCCACCGCCGATCACGATGACATGCTTGCCATCAGCGCGAATCTGGCCCTTGAGCTTGTCGCCCGCATTGATCTTGTTTTGCTGAGGCAGGAACTCCATGGCGTAGTGCACGCCATCCAGCTCTCGACCGGGCACAGGCAGATCACGCGAATGTTCGGACCCGCCGGTCAGCAGCACGGCATCAAATTCGGCCTTGAGCTGCTCAGGCGAAATGGTTTCCTTGGCCCAGTTGGTGACCTTGGAATCCTTGCCCAGACCTTCCTTGCCAGCGATCAGCACGCCGGTGCGCACCTTCAGGCCTTCGGCCACGAGCTGATCCATGCGGCGGTCGATCAAGCCCTTGTCCAGCTTGAAGTCGGGAATGCCGTAGCGCAGCAGGCCGCCCACGCGGTCGTTCTTTTCAAACAAGGTCACATCGTGCCCGGCGCGCACCAGTTGCTGGGCGGCGGCCATGCCTGCAGGGCCTGCACCGACCACGGCAACCTTCTTGCCGGTCTGGTGCTTGGGCAGCAAAGGCTTGACCCAGCCTTCGCTCCAGGCGCGGTCAATGATGGCGTGCTCGATGGACTTGATGCCGATGGCGTCGCCATTGATATTGGCCACGCAGGCCGCTTCACAAGGCGCGGGGCAGATGCGGCCCGTGAACTCAGGGAAGTTATTGGTGCTGTGCAGCGTGGCGATGGCGTTCTTCCAGTCACCGCGATAAACCAGATCGTTGAAGTCCGGAATGATGTTGTTGACGGGGCAGCCGTTGTTGCAAAACGGCGTGCCGCAATCCATGCAGCGCGCAGCCTGTACCTTGGCCTGCTCGTTCGTCAAACCAATGACGAATTCCTTGTAGTGCTTGACGCGTTCCGCAACCGGGGCATAGCCCTCTTCGATGCGGTCGTATTCCATGAAGCCGGTGGTCTTTCCCATGATCTTTAATCCTTGAAATCTGTGTTCGCTGGCGGTGCGGTGCCGGACTGGGCACCGCTTCTCAGGCTGGCTTACTTGGCAACCACCGCTTCTTTTTGAGGAGCTGCTGGCGCTTTCGCAGCTTGCGAATTCGTCATTTCAGCCTTTTGCTTGCGTTCAAAGATCTCGCCGAGGGCTCGTTGGTACTCGGTCGGGAACACCTTGACAAACTTGGCGCGCGCTGCGGCCCAGTTGTCCAGCAGATCACGGGCACGCTTGGAACCCGTCCAGCGGCTGTGAGCCTCCACCATGTTGCGCAGTTGCTGATCGTCGCTCTGGCCGCGGTGCCAGATGCCGGGATCGACACGCGAGACAAACTCGTCGTGCGGAAGCACCTTCTCCAGCTTCACCGAAGCGGTGTTGCAACGCTCGGCAAACTTGCCGTCCTCGTCATAGACATAGGCCACGCCGCCGCTCATGCCGGCAGCGAAGTTGCGGCCTGTCTTGCCCAGCACGACCACGGTGCCACCAGTCATGTATTCGCAGCCGTGGTCACCCACGCCTTCAACCACCGTCGAGGCACCGGAAAGGCGCACGGCAAAGCGCTCACCGGCCACGCCGCTGAAGAAAGCTTCACCGCTGGTGGCACCGAACATCACGGTGTTGCCCACGATGGTGTTGGTCACCGTGTTGCCACGGAATTCATGGCTGGGGTGCACCACCACACGGCCACCGGACAAGCCCTTGCCCGTGTAGTCATTGGCTTCGCCGGTCAGGTTCAGCGTGATGCCGTTGCACAGGAAGGCGCCGAAAGACTGGCCGCCCGTACCTTCAAAGTGGATGCGGATGGTGTCATCTGGCAGGCCTTCGGCGTGCTGCTTGGTCACCGCACCCGAGAGCATGGCTCCGACGGAGCGGTTGACGTTGCGCGCCACTTCCATGATGCGCACCTTCTCGCCGTTTTCGATGGCGGGCTTGCAGCGCTCGATGAGCTTGACGTCCAGCGCCTTGTCCAGCAAGTGGTCCTGGCTTTCGACGTGATAGCGGGCCACGTCGGCAGGCACTTCGGGCTGGGCAAACAGACGACTGAAATCCAGGCCCTGAGCCTTCCAATGCTCAATGCCCTTGCGGGTGTCAAGCAGGTCGGAGCGGCCAATCAGGTCATCAAACTTGGCAATACCCAGCTGGGCCATGATCTGGCGCACTTCTTCGGCGATGAAGAAGAAGTAGTTCACCACATGCTCGGGCTTGCCGGTGAACTTGGCGCGCAGCACAGGGTCTTGCGTGGCCACGCCCACGGGGCAGGTGTTCAGGTGGCATTTGCGCATCATGATGCAGCCTTCCACCACCAGCGGTGCCGTCGCAAAGCCAAACTCGTCAGCCCCCAGCAGCGCACCGATCACCACGTCGCGGCCGGTCTTCATCTGACCGTCAGCCTGCACGCGCACACGGCCGCGCAGACGATTCAGCACCAGGGTCTGCTGGGTCTCGGCCAGACCGATTTCCCAGGGACCGCCCGCATGCTTGATGGAGGACCAGGGCGAAGCGCCGGTGCCACCGTCGTGCCCTGCGATCACCAAGTGATCGCTCTTGCACTTGGTCACGCCTGCGGCAATCGTGCCCACACCGACTTCGGACACCAGCTTGGTGCTGATGCTGGCGTGCGGTGCCACATTCTTCAGATCGTGAATCAGCTGCGCCAAGTCTTCAATCGAATAGATGTCATGGTGGGGAGGAGGCGAGATCAGGCCCACACCGGGCACAGAGTGGCGCAGTGCACCGATGTATTCGGAGACCTTGCCGCCGGGCAGCTGACCGCCCTCGCCGGGCTTGGCGCCCTGAGCCATCTTGATCTGGATCTGGTCCGAAGAAGCCAGATATTCGGCCGTCACACCAAAGCGACCGGACGCGACTTGCTTGATCTTGGAGCGCAGCGAGTCGCCAGCCTGCAGTTCAATGTCGGACTCGACTTTGTCCTTGCCGATGATGGAGCCCAGAGTTTCGCCCTTGCTGATGGGGATGCCCTTGAGCTCGTTGCGATAGCGCTTGGGATCTTCGCCGCCTTCACCGGTGTTGCTCTTGCCGCCAATGCGGTTCATGGCCACGGCCAGCGTGGCATGGGCTTCGGTGGAGATGGAGCCCAGCGACATGGCACCCGTGGCAAAGCGCTTGACGATTTCCTTGGCCGAATCGACCTGGTCCACGGGAATCGCCTTGGCGGGATCGAACTTGAACTCGAACAGGCCGCGCAGCGTCATGTGGCGCTTGGTCTGGTCGTTGATCAGCTGGGCGTATTCCTTGTAGGTGCTGAAGTTGTTGGCACGTGTGGAATGCTGCAGCTTGGCGATCACGTCAGGCGTCCACATATGCTCTTCGCCACGGGCACGCCAGGCGTACTCGCCGCCGGCATCCAGCATGGTTTCCAGCACGGGGGCATCGCTGAAGGCAGCCTCGTGATTGCGGATGGTTTCCTCGGCAATCTCGAAGACGCCGATACCTTCCACACGGCTGGCCGTGCCCGTGAAGTACTTGTCCACGGTCTCGCTGTTCAGGCCCACGGCTTCGAACAGCTGCGCGCCGCAGTAGGACATATAGGTGGACACGCCCATCTTGGACATGATCTTGGACAGACCCTTGCCGATGGCCTTCACATAGTGATAGATGGCCTTGTCGGCAGTGATCGGCGCAGCTTCACGGCTGAAGATGTCGACCAGGGTCTCCATCGCCAGATAGGGATGCACGGCTTCCGCGCCGTAGCCGGCCAGCACGGCGAAGTGATGCACTTCGCGGGCCGTGCCGGTTTCCACCACCAGACCGGCGGTGGTGCGCAGACCTTCACGCACCAGATGCTGGTGGATGGCGGACAGCGCCAGCAGCGCAGGGATGGCCACTTGCGTGGCGCTCATGTTGCGGTCGCTGATGATCAGGATGTTGGCACCGCCCTTGATCTCGTCCACGGCGTGGGCACACAGCGAAGCCAGCTTGGCTTCCACACCCTGCTTGCCCCAGGACAGCGGGTAGGTGATGTCGATCGTCGAGCTCTTGAACTTGCCGTTGGTGCGCTTTTCGATATCACGCAGCCTGGCCATGCCTTCGAAGTCGAGCACGGGCTGCTGCAGCTCCAGGCGCATGGGCGGGTTGACCTGGTTGATGTCCAGCAGGTTGGGCTTGGGACCCACGAACGACACCAGCGACATCACGATCGCTTCGCGGATCGGGTCGATGGGGGGGTTCGTCACCTGGGCGAACATCTGACGGAAGTAGTTGTACAGCGGCTTGTTCTTGTCGGACAGCACGGCCAGCGGGCTGTCGTTGCCCATGGAGCCAATACCTTCCTCGCCCTTTTCGGCCATGGGGGTCAGCAGGAACTTGATGTCTTCCTGCGTGAAGCCGAAGGCTTGCTGGCGGTCCAGCAGGGACAGCTCGGTCTTGGCTGCGGGTGCCTTGAAGTCGGCGGGGATTTCCACCTCGTCGAGCTTGATGCGCAGGTTCTCGATCCACTGCTTGTAAGGCTTGGTGTTGACGACGTTGGCCTTGAGCTCTTCGTCTTCGATCATGCGACCCTGCTCCAGGTCGATCAGCAGCATCTTGCCGGGCTGAAGGCGCCACTTGCGCACGATCTTGCTATCGGGCACGGGCAGCACGCCGGCTTCGGAAGCCAGGATCACCATATCGTCATCGGTGATGCAGTAGCGCGAGGGACGCAGGCCGTTGCGGTCCAGCGTGGCGCCAATCTGGCGACCATCGGTGAACACGATGGAAGCGGGGCCGTCCCAGGGCTCGATCATCGCAGCGTGGTACTCATAGAAAGCGCGGCGGCGCTCGTCCATGGCTTCGTGCTGCTCCCAGGGCTCGGGAATCATCATCATCACGGCCTGGCTGATGGGGTAGCCGGCCATGGTCAGCAGTTCCAGGCAGTTGTCGAAGGTGGCGGTGTCGGACTGGCCAGCAAAGCTGATGGGATAGAGCTTTTGCAGGTCTTCGCCCAGCACCGGGGAAGCCATCACACCTTCGCGTGCCAGCATCCAGTTGTAGTTGCCGCGCACGGTGTTGATTTCACCGTTGTGGGCCACATAGCGGTAGGGGTGAGCCAGAGGCCACTCGGGGAAGGTGTTGGTGGAGAAACGCTGGTGCACCAGACCAATGGCCGAGACGCAGCGCTCATCGGCCAGGTCCTTGTAGTACACACCCACCTGATCAGCCAGCAGCAGGCCCTTGTAGACCACGGTGCGGCTGCTCATGCTGGGAACGTAGTATTCCTTGCTGTGCTTGAGCTTGAGGCTTTGGATGGCGGCGCTGGCCGTCTTGCGGATCACGTACAGCTTGCGCTCCAGCGCATCCTGCACGATCACATCGGTGCCGCGGCCAATGAAGACCTGGCGCAGGATAGGCTCCTTTTCCTGCACCGTGGGCGACATGGGCATGTCGCGGTTCACGGGCACATCGCGCCAGCCCAGCAGCACCTGGTTTTCAGCCTTGATGGCGCGCTCCATCTCCTGCTCACAGGCCAGACGCGAAGCGTGCTCCTTGGGCAAAAAGATCATGCCCACGCCGTATTCACCAGCGGGCGGCAACTCCACGCCCTGCTTGGCCATTTCTTCGCGGTAAAGCTGATCAGGGATCTGAATCAGGATACCGGCACCATCACCCATCAACGGGTCTGCACCCACGGCACCACGGTGGTCGATGTTTTCCAGAATCTTGAGCGCGCCCAGCACGATGTCATGGCGTTTGACACCTTTGATGTGGGCGACAAAGCCCAGACCGCAGGCGTCATGCTCGTTGCTCTTGGAATACAGACCGTGGTCCTGGAGATGCTTGATCTCTGCAGCCGTCGTCATGGGGAATCCTCTTATATCAATCGCAGGGAATGCGAGATTACGGCAATGCATGACCTCATGCAATATTTTTTAATTAGGGTCAGATGATAATTAAAGGCAGAGTTTTTTTCTTGGAATTTAATTAGGGACATATAAAAACAAAAGCAGCTACTCAATAAAAACAACGAGATAGTTATTCAGTTTTTAAGAGCTGTGCACCGAAGCTGTGCGTACTGCGGGTCTTCCGGCTTGCTGGCGCTTCAAGCGACGCTCGGTTTTGCGTTGCAAATCTTCAATAAAGTCTGCCTCACCCAAGGCCCAGCCACGCAAAGCCGCATGGCTGATTTGCTCTTGCGCATCAGCACTCAGGCCTTCTTCAATTGCTTTGACATAGGCAGCGTCTCGTGCAAACGGCGTGTTGCCCAGAGCCCAGAAAACAGCATGTGGACTGATCAGCGCATCGCTTTGCAAACCCGCGTTGTGCGCATAACTGGACCAGGGCCAGTCCACTGCACGCGACACCAGTCCCGCACGCACGGGGTTGAGATCCATGGAAACCATGGTGGGCAGCAACCACTTCTGTGCCTGCAGCACAGTGCATCGGTAGCGCCCCTCCCACAAAGTCCCCGTACGCCCATGCCGGTTGTTGAAGTAACGCACGTAGCTTCTTCCTACCGCCTGCATGAACTGAGGCACACCTTGCTCCGTTTGGGGTGTCAGCAAAAGATGGAAATGATTGGGCATGAGCACATAGGCATGCACATCAACCTTGAAGCGTCTGGCCATCTCCCGCATCAAATCAAGCATGGCCAGCCTATCTTGTACATCCACAAAAATCTCGCCGCTGTTGTTGCCGCGTTGAATGATGTGGTGCGGCATATTTGCCAGCGTAAGACGAGGAAGACGGGCCATGGTGTTGTACGACTGCAGTGACTTGCAATTATCTGGCGCATGAGCAGCCACGCAAACAGCGAAGTTTGCAAAAACACTGTCACAGATGGGCAAGGCAAAGTCAGAGCGTCTCGCTAGACTGGTCAGCACAAACCGCCAGCACATCGGAGGCATCGAATGAATAGCACGACACAGGCCTTTATCTGCGATGCCATCCGCACTCCTATCGGGCGTTACGGTGGTGCGCTATCTTGCGTGCGCACCGATGACCTGGCGGCGCTGCCCCTCAAAGCCTTGATGGAGCGCAACCCCAGCGTGGACTGGACAGCGGTGACCGATGTGATCTATGGCTGCGCCAACCAGGCGGGTGAAGACAACCGCAACGTGGCACATATGGCCTCCCTCTTGGCAGGCCTGCCTGTGGAGGTGGCCGGCGTCACCATTAACCGTCTCTGCGGCTCAGGTCTGGACGCCGTAGGCACAGCAGCACGCGCAATCAAGGCCGGCGAAGCCCGTCTCATGATTGCTGGGGGCGTGGAAAGCATGAGTCGCGCCCCCTTTGTCATGCCCAAGGCTGAGTCTGCCTTTGCGCGCAGCAATGCAATTTATGACACCACCATTGGCTGGCGATTCATCAATTCACAGATGAAGGCCATGTACGGCGTGGACTCGATGCCCGAGACCGCCGAAAACGTCGCCATCGAATTCAAGATCGAACGCGAAGCACAAGACCGCATGGCGCAGGCCAGCCAGGAAAAGGCTGCTGCCGCCATTGCCGCTGGGCATCTGGCGCGGGAGATTGTTCCCGTTCATATTCCCAGCAAAAAAGGCGACCCCGTTGTTGTGAGCCAGGATGAGCACCCAAGAGCCACAACACTACAAGCGCTGGGCAAGCTCAAAGGCGTGGTTCGCCCTGATGGATTGGTGACCGCTGGCAATGCCTCTGGCATCAATGACGGCAGTTGCGCCCTGCTGCTGGCCAATGAAGAAGCTGCCAAGCAATATGGCTTGACGCCCAAGGCACGCGTGGTGGGCATGGCTGTCGCAGGCGTTCCGCCGCGCATCATGGGCATAGGCCCCGCGCCAGCCACGCGCAAGGTGCTGGAGCTGACCGGCTTGAAGCTGGAGCAGATGGACATCATTGAACTCAACGAAGCCTTTGCCGCCCAGGGGCTGGCTGTGCTACGCGAGTTAGGACTGAAAGACGATGACCCACGTGTCAATCAATGGGGTGGCGCCATTGCTCTGGGCCACCCGCTGGGTGCATCAGGCGCACGCCTGGCAACCACAGCTGTCAACCAGTTGCATACCTTAGGTGGCCGTTACGCCCTGTGCACCATGTGCATCGGCGTGGGCCAGGGCATTGCTGTGATTCTGGAGAAGGTCTAAGCCTTCAAAGAATCATTTTTATATCTGCTAGCCCGTGTAGCGCTTGGCTCTGAGGTTGTTTTTCATCTGCTCCAGCGCTGGCTGCAGCGCTGGTCCGATGCGTAAAGCCACGCAAGTCGCCAGCACATCGATGATGAGCAAATGCAGCAATCGCGACACCATGGGGCTGTAGCGGTCGTAGCCTTCCGGGTGGTCGGCTGCCAGATGCACCTGGCAGGCCGATGCCAGAGGGGAGCCACTGGCCGTGATGGCAATCGTGGTTGCTCCGTTTTTGCGAGCTATATCCGCAGCATCCATCAGATCTCGCGTGCGGCCAGAATTGGAAATGATGACCACGCAATCGCCTGGGCCCAGCAAGGTGGCACTCATCACCTGCATATGCCCATCGCTGGTAGCAAGGCTGGTCACACCCAGACGGAAAAATTTGTGCTGCGCATCCAGCGCCACGATGCCAGAGTTGCCGGCGCCGTAAAACTCGATGCGCTTGCCAGTCTGCCAGGTTCCGGCAATGGCCTGAGCTGCCTGCTCAATGGCCACCGTGCTCGCCGCATTGCGATACTGCAAAAAAGCAGCCACCGCATTGTCCACCACCTTGACCATCACATCACTGGTCTTGTCATCACTGTCGACACTGCGGTGAATAAAGGGCACGCCTTCGCTGACACTCCCCGCCAGCTTGAGCTTGAAATCCGCCAGGCCGTCATAGCCCATGCTGCGGCAAAACCGCACCACGGTCGGCTTGCTGACATGGGCACGTTCCGCCAGCTCCCGCACCGGAAGATGGGCAAAGGCCCTGGGGTCAGCCAGCACCAGACGCGCAACACGCTGCTCTGCAGGCGCCAGGGACGGAAGTGAGGCGGTGATGCGATCGAGCATATGGGCGCAGGTAAGAAAGAGTCAGTGAATGAGCACAGAAGATGGCAAGCATAAGACCGAAGCCTCGAGCCCCTCGAAAAATGGCAACAAAACTTGAATATTTCGGCAAATAAAGACAAGAGCCGTCATATCCAGCAGGGTTTGCCTGAGTGCTCTCTGGATAATCTGCTTTGCAGCATCATTCTCATTCATGATTCCGCGCCCTACACTTGCCGATTCGTTTGAAACACAGCAAAGGATGGATATGAATCAGTTGGAGGCTCTCAAGCAATTCACCACCGTGGTCGCGGACACCGGGGATTTTCATCAGCTGGCGCAGTTTCAACCGCAAGATGCCACCACCAATCCATCCCTGATTCTCAAGGCCGTTCAAAAGCCTGAATATGCTCCGTTGATGCGCGCGACTGTGGCTCAATTCAAGGATCGAGGCCTTGATGAAATCATGGACCGGATTCTCGTGCGCTTTGGCTGCGAGATTCTGGATACGATTCCTGGCCGCGTATCCACCGAGGTCGACGCCCGCCTTTCCTTTGACACCGTGGCCACAGTCACGCGTGCCGAGCGTCTGATCGAGCTTTATCAGGCCGCCGGAATTCACACCGAGCGCGTGCTCATCAAGATGGCAGCCACCTGGGAAGGGATTGAAGCGGCGCGCATTCTGGAGCAACGCGGCATCCACACCAATCTCACACTTCTGTTTTCCTTCTGCCAGGCCGTGGCCTGCGGCCAAGCCAAGGTGCAATTGATTTCCCCCTTTGTTGGTCGTATTTACGACTGGTACAAAAAGCAGGCAGGGGCCCAATGGGACGAATCTGCCATGGCGGGAGCAAACGACCCAGGCGTGCGCTCGGTCAAAAAAATCTACGATTACTACAAGCACTTCGATATCTCCACCGAGGTCATGGGTGCAAGCTTTCGTAATACCGGCCAGATTTTGGCTTTGGCCGGCTGTGACCTGCTTACCATTGCACCTGATTTGCTGGCCCAGCTTTGTGCACAGCAAAATGAAATGCAGCCCGTCGCCCGCGCCCTGGATCCGGGCAAGGCCCGAGCCCAGCTGCATGAGCGCGTGTTGCATGACCAGGCCTCGTTTCGCTTTGCGCTGAACGAAGATGCCATGGCCACGGAAAAGCTGGCAGAAGGCATTCGTGCTTTCACCGCAGACACGCTGAAGCTGGAAGCATTGATGCAGCAAGCCGCAGCATGATTAACTGGAATTTCTTTTGACGCCTCTTTGTCACGAACTGCCTGCCTGGCAGGCTTTGCAAAGCCATTACCGGTCGCAAATCCAACACCTGGATTTGCGGCAAGCCTTTGCGCAAGATTCAAAACGTCTTGAAGACCTGAGTCAGCAGGCGCCCCATGTCTTTGCCGACCTGTCGAAGAACCTCTGGACTAAAGATACCGAGGCGTTGCTACGGCAGCTCGCTGTTGAAAGCCGGTTCGAACAAAAGCGCAACTCCATGCTGGCCGGTAAGGCCATCAATACCAGTGAACAACGCAGCGCCATGCACTGGCTGCTGCGCACTCCTGCAGGTGGCGGCCAGCTGGCCTCGGCCGCTCAGTCTTGGACACCAGGAATGCATGCGGCCCTGGATGAGGTTCATAGCACTTTGAACCAGATGCTTGCCTTGGCCGAGCAGGTCAGAAGCAACAAGCAGATCACCGACATCGTCAATATCGGCATTGGCGGCTCGCATCTGGGACCGGAAGTCGTAGTCAACGCCCTGGAGGACTGGACCGACGCCGGAAAGCGTTTTCATTTTGTCTCTAACGTGGATGGGCATGAATTGGGTCATGTGCTGCGCAGGGTCAAGCCTGAAAGCACGCTGTTTCTGATCGCCTCCAAGTCATTCACCACGGCCGAGACCATGCTGAACGCGCGCTCAGCCAGGCAATGGTTTCTGGATCATGGTGGAAGCGAAGATCCGCAAGCTCTTTGCTCCATCGACCAGCACTTTATCGCCCTCACCACCAACGTAGAAGCAGCCAAAGAATTCGGCATACAGCGCACGCTGGGCTTCTGGGACTGGGTGGGTGGACGCTTTTCGCTTTGGTCCGCCATTGGGCTGCCCATTGCCATCGCCATAGGCTCGGAACAGTTCAGGGCACTACTGGATGGCGCACATGCGATGGATGCCCACTTTTTCACAGCCCCTCTTAAGAGCAATCTCCCGGTGCGCCTAGGCTTGCTGGACGTTTGGTATCGCAATTTCTGCCAGTTTCCCAGCCGCTGCATTGCACCGTACAGCCATGGACTGCGGCGCCTGACGGCCTATCTGCAGCAGCTGGAGATGGAAAGCAACGGCAAAAGCATCAGCAAACAAGGCGCTCGACTCTCTGCCGCGACCGCGCCGGTGATCTGGGGCGAGCCCGGCACCAATGGTCAGCATGCTTTCTTCCAGATGCTGCACCAGGGCCAGGATGTCATACCGGTCGAGTTCATTACCCTGCGCGACGGAGGAAAGTACCTGGGCAAGCACCATCAAAGTCTGGTGGTCAACGCCATTGCCCAAGCTCAGGCGCTGATGGTGGGGCGCCACGGAGAAGGTCTGGAAAAGGACTGCCCCGGCAATCGCCCCAGCAGCTTTCTGATGCTTGAAAGACTGGACCCTGCCTCACTGGGTGCCTTAATCGCGCTGTATGAACACCGCATCTTTGTCTCGGGCGCCATCTGGGATATCAACAGCTTCGACCAATGGGGCGTGGAGCTTGGCAAGAAGCTGGCCACTCAGTTGCATGCCCGCCAGGAAAGCGGTGACTGGAATGGCATCGATGCTTCCACTCAGAGGCTGATGCAGCGCTTGACCCAGGCTTGAGCCTGAATTGCTGAGGTGCTGCATGCCTGCACTTCAGCGATGCTCGTGAACTCCTGAAACAGAAGCAGCCAGCGATTGCTATATAGTGGTTTCAGATCATTTCCTATCTGAAATCTTTATACAGCAGGCGCCTCACGCTCACTTTTTTGCAGTTCCGGCAAAGCACTGAAACGGCTTTGCAGCAGGGCCTCGATACCGAACTCGGCCAGCAACTGACGCAAGCGCTGAGCTGCACTGCGCTTTTTCTGTCCTGTATAGCGGGCCACGATCAGCTCGTTTTTCATGCTGTGCTCCCAGCCCACCAGCTCGGTGACCGTGACCTGGTAGCCGCAGGCCTCCAGGTACAGACAGCGCAGCACATTGGTGATCTGGCTGCCCATCTCGCGGGTATGAATCGGGTGGCGCCACAGCTCGGCCAGCGGAGTGCGCGCCAGACTCACGGCCTTGGACTGGCGCAGGCACACGGCCACTTCCGCCTGGCAGCAAGGCACGAGCACCATGGCCCTGGCCTGCTTTTCCAATCCAAAGGCGATCGCATCGTCTGTCGCCGTATCGCAGGCGTGCAAGGCCGTGACCACATCGAACCGCTCAGGCATGAAGTCAGCGCGCGTGGACTCAGCCACCGACATATTGAGAAACTCCATGCGCTCAAAGCCCAGCTCAGCCGCCAGCTTCTGAGATGCTTCGACCAGCGGTGCACGCGTCTCGATGCCGTAAATCCGCCCCTGCCCCAAGGCCTTGAAATACAGGTCGTAAAGAATGAATCCCAGATAGGACTTGCCTGCGCCATGGTCGGCCAGTGTCACGGCGTGTCCATCCTGGGATAGCTCTTTCAGCAAAGGCTCGATGAACTGATAGAGGTGATAGACCTGCTTGAGCTTGCGGCGCGAATCCTGGTTGAGCTTGCCTTCGCGCGTGAGGATGTGCAGAGCCTTGAGCAGCTCTACGCTCTGGCCAGGCTTGAGGCCCAGCTGCTCAGCAATATCTTGCGCGCCTGTCTTGGCAGACTTTGGCAGGCTCTGTTTTTTTCGGTCTTGCCCATTACTTCTCAGCCTTCATCTCAGCATGACCGGTCACCGGGCAGCGCGCCCCGACATCCAGATCCAGCCAGCCCTCAATGCCGATTTTTTCCAGCGTTTCCATATTGCGCTCATAAATCGTCTCGGCCTCCGGAAACACTTCCACCGCCTTGTCGATGCTGTCTTCACGCAGCAAATGCAGGATGGGATAGGGGGAGCGGTTGGTGCAGTTGGTGACATCGTCCACATCCGTTCCCTCGAACTGGAACTGAGGATGAAACGATGCAACCTGCAAGATGCCGCCCAGATCCAGCTCTTCGACCATGGCATCGGCGACTTCCAGAAAATCATTGAAGTCCAGAAAGTCCTGCAAGGCATGGGGCAGGATCAGCAGCGTGGTGTCGCGTTTCTCTGCATTGGCCTCGGCCAGGGCTTCGAGCTCTCGGTGCAGGGCATCGGCCACACCCTGCGCATCGCTTGCATCGCTGACGGCATAGTGGATCTGCTCTTTGACATGCACGCCTTTGGCAAAGGGACAAAGATTGAGACCGATGACTGCCTTTTCCAGCCAGCGCACGGTATCCGCAATCACAAGCTCTGGCGGGAAGGCCTGATCGGCGATGGTTGAAGTTTCGGTCATGACAAGGCCCTCCAAAATGCAAACGGGGGCGCATCGCCCCCAAAGAATGCGCACTGGGCGGGAAATATTCCGGCTCTAGATACACAGAGCCGTTATTTTAGCGATCCGGACTGGGCCATGCTTGCCACTGACAGCAAGACCGTTGGCAAGCTCCTTTCAGCCCTGTGCCAGCAGTCTCACCCCGGTAATGCGCTCATGCTCGTGCGCCGCATAGCGGTCCGTCATACCCGCAACAAAGTCGGCAACCACACGCGCGCGCTCATGCAAGGTGCCTGCAAGATGGGCGCGCTGCACAAAGCGCGGCTTCATGCGCTCAGGCTCCTGCATGTAGGCAGCAAACAGCTCTTTCACGACCTGCTGGGCATGGTTCATGGTCTGCATGACCTGAGGATGTCGATAAAGCTGTCTGAACAGAAACTGCTTGAGTTGCAGTGACTGCGCCTTCATTTCAGGGCTAAAACCGATCAGCGCCTGCCCATGCTGACGCACCTCCTGCACCGAGCGCACACTCGCCTTCACCAAACCGGCAGATGAGTGATGGATCACGTCATAGACCTGATCGCTGAGCATGCGACGAATGCTTTCATAGAGCAGTTTGCGCTGGGCATCCGGTACTGCCAGATCGGGCCACTGGGCCAAGGTCGCCGCATGGTAGCGAGCAAACAAAGGCACGGCATCACGCAGCTGAGTCATGGTGATCAGGCCCGAGCGAACACCATCGTCCACATCGTGTGCGTTGTAGGCAATCGCGTCGGCCAGATTACATAGCTGCGCCTCCAGCGAGGGTTGAGTGCCATCCAGAAAGCGCTGTGCCACGCCACCAGGCTCACGGGCATGCAACAGCTGGGCGTTACTGCGCGAGCAGTGCTTGAGAATACCTTCTCTCGTCTCAAAAGTCAGATTCAGACCATCAAAAGCGGGATAGCGCTCCTCCAGCCGGTCCACCACCCGCAGGCTTTGCAGATTGTGCTCAAAACCACCGTGAGGCTGCATGCACTCATTGAGCGCATCCTGCCCCGCATGGCCAAACGGCGTATGCCCGAGGTCATGCGCCAGGCAGATGGCTTCTACCAGATCCTCATCCAGGCGCAAGGAGCGCGCAATGGAGCGTCCCAGCTGCGCTACTTCCAAGGAATGCGTGAGCCGGGTACGGAACAGATCGCCCTCATGATTGACAAAGACCTGGGTCTTGTAGACCAGCCGCCTGAAGGCCGAGGAATGAACAATGCGATCCCTGTCACGCTGAAAGTCGCTGCGCGTGGGAGCCTGGGGCTCGGCAAAGCGACGACCGCGGCTTTGCTGGGGATGGCAGGCATAGGAAGCCAGAGCAGTCATGCAAAGTGCCTCAACAAATCGATGCAATGACTCTAACAGCCACGGCCCGCATGCCACTGAGCCCACTCACATAGCGCAAGCGATCAAGCGCAGCAACTGTCGATCACTTCGCGCACGAGCGCATCCGGAGCCGAGCGCATCACAGCCTTGCCATGCCCATCAATCAGCACGAAACGGATTTCACCCGCTTCCGACTTTTTATCGACCCGCATCAGATCCAGATATCGCCCCGCGTTGTCTTGCTCATCGATGACCGCGCCACGCACCGGCAACCCAGCTCGCTCAATCAGCGTACGCAGACGCACCACAAATGCGGCATCGACCATACCAAGACGCTGTGACAGCTCCGCTGCCATCACCATGCCAGCGGCTACGCCTTCGCCATGCAGCCATTTGCCATAGCCCATTCCGGCCTCGATCGCATGACCGAACGTGTGACCGAAATTGAGAATCGCGCGCAGACCGGACTCCTTCTCGTCCTGCCCCACCACCCAGGCCTTGATCTCCACACTGCGCTTGACCGCATGCATTAGCAAACCACTTTCGCGACGCAGCAAGCCATCCATGTTCTGTTCAAGCCAGTCGAAGAACTGCATATCTGCAATCGGACCGTATTTGATGATTTCGCCCAAACCTGCACTCAGCTCACGTGCAGGCAAGGTCTCCAGAGTCGCCAGATCACAAACTACCAACTGCGGCTGGTAGAAAGCTCCGATCATGTTCTTGCCCAAAGGGTGATTGATAGCAGTCTTGCCTCCCACTGAAGAATCGACTTGGGACAGCAACGTGGTCGGCACCTGCACAAAAGGCACACCGCGCATATAGCTGGCGGCGGCAAATCCGGTCATATCCCCAACCACGCCTCCACCCAGAGCAAACAGCACTGTTTTACGGTCGCAGCCGCGCTGAAGCAAGGTGTCAAAAATCAGATTCAGAGTCTGCCAATCCTTGTGTGCCTCACCATCTGGAAGCACCACTTCATGTACCTGTGAATATTGGCCGCTCAAAGCCTGTTTCAGAGTATTCAGATACAGGGGAGCGACGACATCATTAGTCACAATCAAAGCAGTAGCAGCTTTGGGCAATGCGCTCCAAGTGTCTGCCTGCTCCAGCAAGCCCTCTGAAATTACAATGGGGTAGCTACGCTCACCCAAGTCAATATGCACTTTTTCCATGTTCGATATTTCACAAAATAAATAGCACTCACCCATGACTGGGACTGGACTGACGTAGAGCCTTTTCAGAAATCAAGAGTGTTGACCAAGCTCCACCTGCATCGCCACGCGCTGCGCGACCTGAGTGGCTGACAAACCACTACCCGCCACGACAAAGTGTGCGACCTCCTTATAGAGCGGATCTCTGACCGCATGTAGGTCCAGCATGCGCTGCAAAGGATTGTCCACTTGAAGCAAAGGTCGCTGGGTATCTCGCTGCAGGCGCCTAGCAATTTCATGAGGTGAGGCGCTTAAATAAACCACTTTGGCCCGCCCTGCCAACTGGCGTCGGTTTTCCGCCCTTAACACCGCTCCTCCACCTGTCGCCACCACCATTTTTTCAGATTGCGCAAGTAGTTGAGACAGAACTTCCTGCTCTACATCTCTAAAGCTGGCCTCACCCTCCTTGGCAAAAAAATCACGGATTGTGCAGCCAATACGCTCTTCTATCGCCACATCCACATCCACGAAAGGCACAGACCAGCGCTTGGCCAAATAGCGCCCTATCGTAGATTTACCTGAACCGGGCAAGCCCACCAGCGCAATATGAAAATCGTTTAGAACAGTCATGAAAAATCGGTATTTGCCAAACTAGTCTCCCCTAGATTTTCGCAGCTTGTAGTGCACAAAAATAAAGGCCTGCATTCATTCATGCAGGCCTTATTAAAAAGAAAAGGTCTATAGCGCTTTAAGGGTTGGAATTCCGGGCCTGGTTAAGCATCTTGGGCGTAATAAAGACCAGCATTTCACGCTTGCTTGAAGCCTTGGTGTTATTGCGGAACAGATGTCCCAACACAGGCAGATCACCGAAAAGAGGAACCTTGTTGACCTGGTTCGTTTCTTCCAGCTCAAAAATGCCGCCAATCACCACCGTTCCGCCGTTTTCCACCAGGACCTGTGTCTTGATGTGCTTGGTATCAATTGCGACCCCTTGAGTGGTCGTCTCACCGCGGCTGTCTTTATTGACATCCAAGTCAAGAATGATGTCTCCTTCAGGAGTTATTTGCGGAGTCACCTCCAGCTTCAGCACCGCTTTCTTGAAGGAAATCGTGGTGGCTCCATTAGGAGCCGTCACCGAATAAGGGTATTCCGTACCTTGCTCAATCAATGCCTTGTTCTGGTCTGCCGTCACCAGGCGAGGGTTGGAAATGATCTTGCCATCGCCTTCGGCCTCGAGAGCAGAAAGCTCCAGTGACAAGAAGCGCGACATTGAACTGTTGAACACGGAGAACGCCACCTGACCAACGGTATTGAGACCTGACACACTCGCTGGAAGGTTTACAAAATTTCCACTTGGAAATGTACTTCCGCCCCCCGAACTGCCATTAGGCAAGAACTGAGATGAGGTCATAGAAGCATTACTGCCTGCGACTCCTCCACCGAACTTCACCCCAAGTGAGCGGCCAAAAGTATCGCGAGCCTCCACAATCCGAGCCTCAATCATGACCTGTCGCACTGGCACATCAAGAGTTGTCAGCAAGGCTTTCATTTCTTCCAGCTTGGAAGGAGTGTCCGTCACAAATAGCTGGTTGGTGCGAGGCTCTGAAATGGCAGATCCACGCGAGGACAAAAAGCGTGTACTGGTGCCTGTGCCTCCTGAGCCACCTCCAGAGGATGTGGTGATTTGCTGCAAGATGTCTGCAGCCTTTGCGTAGTTCAGCTGAAAGCCCTGGGTACGTAAGGGCTCAAGCTTCTGGATTTCCATGGCTGCTTCATAGTCGCGCTTGGTGCGGGCATCGATTTCGTCCTTAGGAGCAATCCAGAGCACGGAACCTGACTTGCGCATGCCCAGTCCCTTGGCATCCATGATGATCTGAAGAGCCTGATCCCAAGGAACATCCTTGAGTCGCAAAGTCAGAGCCCCGGTCACCGTGTCCGAGGTCACGATATTAAAGTTGGTGAAGTCGGCAATCACCTGCAAAAGTGACCGTACTTCAATATTCTGGAAGTTGAGCGATAGCTTTTCACCGCTGTACCCAGGCCCCTGCGTCAGCTTGCTGGTATCCACCTTTTTCTGACGCACTTCGACCACAAACTGATTGTCACTTTGATAGGCGCTATGTTCCCAGTCTCCCACCGGTTCAATGCGCATGCGAACGCGATCACCTTGTTGATTCGTCGATATCGACTGTACAGGCGTGCCGAAATCTCCTACATCGAGCTTTTTGCGTAAATTTTCAGGCAAGGTCGTACGCAAGAAGTCGACTGTCAGGCCCTTGCCTTCCTTTCGCAAGTCAACGCCTACTTGGCTACTGCCGAGTCCAACCACAATCCTGCCTGAGCCATCGCTACCACGACGAAAGTCAACGTCACGAATCGACTCCACATCAGAGCTAGCGGTCTTACTTTCAAAGACGGGAGGCAGGGTCTGAGTTGCGCCCACTGCGGAGGCCGCAGCACCCGCAGGATCCAGGAGGATCAGCAAAGACTTGCCTTGTCGCTGCAAGCGATAAGTCGTCGCAGTCTTAAGATTTAACACCAAGCGCGAACGGCCTGCGGCTTCAACCAAGTTGGCAGAGCGCAGATTGCCTTGGTTGAATTCCAGCAACGACTTCCCTGATCCGTTGGTCACGCCAGGGAAATCCAGCGCGATTCGCGCCGGAGATTGAACGACAAACCCTGTCGGATCTACCGCCAGCGGCTCAGACATTTCCACACGGATCACTTCGGAGCCTGATTGCAAAGCGCCTGTCACAGCTTCAATGCGAGCTTGAGCCCAAGCTGCCGATGACAGCAAAAGACTGCCAAGTGTCAGTCCCCAACGGGCCTTCGCCATAGTGCTACGGTTAACACCCATCATTTACTGACCTCCTGCAACTCTAAAGTGCTTGTTCTTTCAATCCAGTCACCACCACCATCTTGGACAATCTCTCTCAGCAAGATGGAGTTTTCCGTGATCTTGGTAATTTTTCCGTAGTTCTGCCCAAGGTAGTTGCCGACCCTCACCTGATAGAGCAGACCACCGACCTTCACCAGGGCAGTAGGCACGTCCTTTTTATCAAGACTCCCTACCATGGTCATCGTATCCAAAGGCTCCGCCTCCAGCGGCTCCTTGCGTCGGCTCAACTCAGGCGTCAGCAAAGCGGTGCTGATATTGGACTGCGCTGACTCCTTGCGCAGCACCTGAATCAATTTGAGCGAATTGAAGGGGTCCATTCCTTCGGCCCCTGTATATGCCTGGGGCTTAAACGGCTTTGGCTCTTCAAGAGGTGTCACACGCGGTCTGGCATTCGCACGCTCCTGTGCCATCCACTCACGCAACTGATCTTCTTCTGAAGAGGTACACCCCATCAGCAACGCGCTGCTCATCAAGGCCAAGCAGAAGGGATTCAAAAATGCTTTTCTCATTTCTTCCTCTTGCCCACATCACGCTGTGCCTTGACTTCGTCAGCATCCAGGTAGCGGAAGGTACGAGCCGTAGCATCCATGGTCAGCACATCTGTGTCCTTGCCACTGGGCGCAATCGACAGATTGTTCAAGGTCACGATACGAGACAGAAAGGCAACGTCCGATGCGAATGCACCAATATCGTGATAGCGCCCTGTCACCTTCAGGGTAATGGGCAGTTCCGCGTAATACTCTTTGGCCACCATGGCTCCGGGACGGAACACTTCGAACTGCAGACTTCGGCCCAGGCCAGCTTGGTTGATATCAGAGAGCAAAGCTGCCATCTCAGCCTTGCTGGGCAGCTGCTTTTCAAGCTGGGTCACATACTGCTGCACCTGCTCGCGCTGCTTTTTCAGCCCTTCCAAGCTCACCGCCTTGATCATCTTCTTAGAGTAGTCTGCGCGCAGCGTGACTTCCGTTGCTCGCTCTGTCTCCAACTCTTCCTCATAGTCCTTGAGCATTACGAACCACAACAAAGCTGCAACCGCCACCGCCACTGCGATATATAGCAAAGCCTTGGGCAAGGCTGGCCATACCGATGGATCATTGGGATCCAGATTTCGAAACTGACGCTGAACTTTTTCCTGCAGTGCAGCGAAGTCAAGATCCAGGGATTTTTTCTTTTTCCTTGCCATTACTGCACTTTCACGGAAGAGGCTGGTGCAGGCAGATTTTTCTCTGCATCGCTGGCCCGGGTCAGATTGAAGCGCAATGTAAACGCCGCAGCGCGACGCTTGTCCTTGGCGCTTACTTCTACGGTCTTTGCCACAATTTCCTGCAGCTCCGGCTTGGAGAACCATGGGGAGCCATCCGTGAGATTTCGCAGCATCTCGGAAACACGCTCATTCGACTGTGCCGTGCCCTGCATGGTCACGGTCAAACCTGTCTGCTTGATGCTGCTGATGTAGACCCCATCCGGCAGTTGCTTCACCAACTCATTGAGCATATAGACAGGCAGATTGCGATCAGACTGCAGGTCTTCCACAGCCTTCTGGCGCGCACGCAATGCAGTGATCTCCGCCTCCAGTCCCTCAATTTCCTTGATCTGTGTTTCCAGTACCTTTATCTCGGAGCGCAGCAAATTGTTTTTATTCTGCTGTCCTTCGATCATCATCTGAAAGTACCAATAGATCAGCCCGGCAATCAGCAAGCCACCTAGGGCTGCCAGCACCATATTGACCTGAAACGCCTCTTTACGACGTTTCTTCGCCGCTTCGCGGTGCGGTAAAAGATTAATCAATATCACTCTTGAAACCTCCGCATGGCCAGACCACAGGAGGTCAGATAGGACGGCGCTTCACGCGCCATTTTTTTCAGACGAATCCCGCTGCCGATCTCCATGCCATCAAACGGATTTGCAAGGCTGCAAGCGCACCCTGTTTGCTGACTGACGGCTTCAGCCAGTCCAGGCAAGGAAGAAGAGCCTCCGGCGAGCAGAATATGGTCGACACGGTTGTAGGGCGTGCTGGTAAAGAAGAACTGCAAGGCACGGGCCACTTCCTGGGTCAGACTCTGCACAAAGGGCTTGAGTACTCCACCAGCATAGTCGTCGGGCAATTCTCCACTGCGCTTTTTTGCCTCGGCCTCTTCGGGAGAAAAGCCATACTGCCTTGCAATCAGCTGCGTCAGCTGTGCGCCACCAAAGGCTTGGTCGCGCTCATAGAGCACTTCATCATTGCGCAGCACCTGCATGCTGGTTGTCATCGCACCTACTTCAAATAGTGCAACTACAGCGTCCTGCCCGGAGTTAGGCAATCGTGACACCAGACGCGCTGCGGCCATACGCGCGGCATAAGGCTCAATGTCAATCACTATGGGCTTGAGGCCCGCTGCCTCTGCCAGCCCCTGCCTGTCCTGCACCTTATCTTTGCGCGATGCGGCAATCAGTACATCGACATCACCGGGTGCAACAAGTGAAGGCCCGATCACGCAAAAATCAAGACTCACTTCATCCAAAGAAAATGGAATGTACTGATTGGCTTCGGACTCGACCTGGACTTCCATTTCCAGTTCCGTCAATCCTGCAGGCAACGTGATTTTTTTGGTAATCACAGCGGCTGCCGGCAAGGCCATGGCCACTTGCTTGGTGCGCGTTCCGCTTTTCTTGACCAAGCGACGTACCGCTTCGGCCACCTCATCGAATTTTTCGATATTGCCGTCGGTGATCCACCCCTTCTCCAAGGGTTCAATCGCACAACGCTCAAGTTGCCACTCGCCAGATTTGCTCTTGGACAGCTCGACCAGTTTCACACTGGATGAGCTGACATCAATGCCAAGCAAAGGTGCAGGCTGACGGCTGAATAAAGAACTCAGAGCAATCAACGTGCCCCCCTAGGTTGTAAAAATAGAAACAAAAGCCAGCAATACCGGGGAATCCTAGCAGCAAGCTATAGCAGCACATGCTTTGCGGCAGTGCTTTGGAACAAATTTCGTGGTCAAAAAAAGACAATCTTGTGTAACGTCAAACACAAAGCAGAACATCCCCAGCACCAGAGCCAGCTTGCCCCGTGCTTTAGGATTCACTTTGTATGCGCACTGCGCGCTGCTATCGAGATGCTTTCCGGGGGGCGCTTTTTATAATGCCCCATCCCTTGCAAATACTGCGAAATGCCGCCATCAGAACATTCTGCTCACCAGGCTCCAGCTCCTGGCTCTCAAGCTTCCAAAAAACGCATGCACTGGCTGCCGCGCTCCATCTTCTGGCTGATCGGGCTTGCCGTCGCCGGCACCCTTGCCGTCCTGCTGGCCGTGGCCGTTGCCTTGGCCATGGCCTATCCCAACCTCCCAGATGTCTCTGAACTTGCGGACTACCGTCCCAAGCTGCCACTGCGGGTTTACTCCAGCGAAGGGGCTCTGCTGGGTGAGTTTGGCGAAGAACGCCGTACTCTGACCCCTATCAGCGAGATTCCCAAGGTCATGACCGATGCAGTTCTGGCCATCGAAGACACTCGCTTCTTTGAGCATGGCGGCGTGGACTACAAGGGCATGCTGCGCGCGGCTCTCGCCAACTTGGGCAAGGTAAAAAGCCAGGGAGCCTCGACCATCACCATGCAGGTGGCGCGTAACGTGTACCTGTCTTCCGAGAAGACCTACACCCGCAAGATCTACGAAATCCTGCTGACCTTCAAGCTTGAGCACCTGCTCACCAAGGAGCAGATCCTCGAGATCTACATGAACCAGATTTTCCTGGGAAACCGTGCCTACGGCTTTGCAGCGGCAAGTGAAGCCTATTTCGGCCACTCTCTCAAAGACATCACGGTGGCAGAAGCAGCCATGCTGGCTGGACTGCCCAAGGCTCCTTCCGCATACAACCCCATCAGCAACCCCAAGCGCGCTCGCATTCGCCAGCTCTACATCATTGAGCGCATGCAGGAAAACGGCTTCATTACGGCGGAACAAGCCATGCAAGCCAAGGAAGAGCCCCTGAAGCTGCGCACAGCTTCCAACTCCACTCGCATACATGCGGAATATGTGGCCGAGATGGCGCGCCAGCTGATCTTTGCCCAGTACGGCAATGACGCCTACACACGGGGTCTGAACGTCTACACCACCCTGAATGCAGGCGAGCAAGAGGCAGCTTACAAGGCGTTGCGCGAAGGCATCATGAACTACGAACGGCGCCAGAAGTACCGCGGGCCTGAAAAGTTCATCAACCTGCCCAGCAATGCTCAAGACCTGGAAGATGCGATTGACGATGTGCTGGCCAACCACCCCGACAACGGTGATGTGATTGCTGCCGTAGTTCTTGAAGCCTCACCTCGCAAAATTGTGGCCGCCCGTGCGGACGGTACCCAGTTTGAGATCACCGGGGCAAACCTCAAGCCAGCCGAGTCCGGCCTCAGCCCCAAGGCACCACCCAATACCAAGATTCGCCCAGGCGCCGTGATTCGTGCCGTCAAGACAGCCAAGGGAGCCTGGGAGATTACTCAGCTGCCCGAGGTTGAAGGCGCATTTGTCGCCATGTCCACGCAAACAGGCGCCATTCGCGCACTCGTTGGTGGCTTTGACTTTGAAAAGAACAAGTTCAATCACGTCACCCAGGCATGGCGCCAGCCGGGCTCCAGCTTCAAGCCCTTCATCTACTCTGCAGCGCTGGAGCATGGTTTCTCTCCCTCCACCATGATCAATGATGCGCCGATCTTCTTCAGCGCTGCCACCACAGGCGGTCAGCCATGGGAGCCCAAGAATTACGACAGCCGCTACGACGGCCCCATGACCATGCGCACGGGCTTGAACAAGTCCAAGAACATGATCTCCATCCGCTTGTTGCAGGCCATAGGCCCCAAGGTCGGCCAGGAGTGGGTCACACGCTTTGGCTTTGAGGCCGCCAAGCAGCCTGCCTACCTGACTATGGCTCTGGGCGCAGGTTCGGTCACACCACTGCAGATGGCTGGTGCCTACTCGGTATTTGCCAATGGCGGGCACCGCGTCAACCCATGGCTGATTGCCCGAGTGACAGACCACAAGGGTCGCGTGCTTTCCGAATTCACACCGCCCCCCGTCAAAGAGCTGCCCCAGGCCATCCCCGAGCGCAACGCCTTCTTGACGGGCACCTTGCTCAACGATGTCGCCCGCGTGGGCACCGCTGCGCGTGCCCAAGCAACGCTCAAGCGACCTGACCTGTATGGCAAAACCGGCACCACCAATGACTCGGTGGACGCCTGGTTCACCGGCTATCAACCCACTCTGGCTGCCGTCTCCTGGATCGGCTACGACACTCCGCGCAACCTGGGCTCACGCGAGACCGGTGGCGGCCTGAGCCTGCCCATCTGGATCAGCTTCATGCAGCATGCCCTCAAGGGCGTACCTGTGGCCGAAGTTCAGGCCCCTCCTGGCGTGGTCAATATGGGAGGTGACTGGTACTACGAAGAAAATGCCCGCAACGGCGGCGTCTCTAGCCTGGGCATGGAAGGCGTGAACACGGATGAAGGAGCCCCCCTTCCCGGTGGCACGCCCACACCTGCTGCCGAAGAGCGCAGCCGGATCCTGGACCTGTTCCGCAACTAAGCGCACAAACAAAAAGCCTGCCTCTCATCGAGGCAGGCTTTTTTATTTCAGCATTCAGAAGACTCAGGCCAGGGCCTTGAACTCCAGCGCCATGCCAGCTTGCTCACTCGCATACTGCGTCAGGTTTGCAAAGAACTCACCGGCCCCCTTGGTATCCATCCAGGCCTTTTTCTCTTCATCAAAGCGGTAGTGAAAACCACCAGCCTTGGCAGCCAGCCAGATTTCATGCAGGGGCTTTTGCTGATTGATCACAATCTGGCTGTGGTTTGCAAACACCAGCGTCACCATGCCTCCTACGCGCTGCGCATCAAGATCCGCATCGGTTTCATCGTTGATACGGTCACAGCATTGCTCCACGGCCAGCAGAAGTTGGTCAGCGCGGTCCAGATATTCAAGGTCAGTCATTACAATTTGCCCATGTTGAAAGCCAACCAAATTCTAGTCAGGAGCATTGCCCTTGCGGCTTGTGCGGCGTCCCTCGCTGTCCTTTCGGCCTGCGGACAAAAAGGCCCTCTCTATCTGCCTACCGATCCCGCTGCGAAAAACCGCGCCACTTTGCCGGAAGCGCTGGGCATCTCCAGCACGCCAGCTGGCACAACCCAGCCCGCACAACCAGAGACTCCGCTGCTCGAAGCAGACGAGAGCATCGAGTCGGATACCAGCTTCTAAGGCTTGATACACATCAACACGCCGCGCGGAATTCAACTCTAGAGTCGCAGCATCTTGTCCTTTGACAAACTGCCTGCCATGCCCATAGAGCTCTACCGCGACAAAAACCACGCCTGCCTGATGTTTACCGACCTCATCGAAGAGGACGGCCAAGCCATTCAGGCCAATCAGGCCAATCAGTTCCTGATTGTGGACAACGGCACCGGCGCCATCATCGACCCCGGTGGCAACCTCGCCTTCAACGAGCTGTTCATGGGCATGTCGCGCTACTTCCAGCCGCAAAAGCTGGCCTATGTGGTGGCCTCGCACGCAGATCCTGACATCATTGCCTCTCTGGATCGCTGGATGACCAGCACCCGCGCTCAGTTGGTGATCTCGCGCATCTGGGAACGCTTTGCCCCGCACTTCACCAAGGTCGGCAAGACCGAAAACCGCGTCATTGGCGTGCCCGATGCTGGCGGGCGCCTGCCGCTGGGCAAGACCGAGCTGGTACTGCTGCCCGCTCACTTTCTGCACGCCGAAGGCAACTTCCATTTCTACGACCCGATCAGCAAAATTCTGTTCACCGGTGACCTGGGCGTCTCTCTGACCACCGGCGCAGAGGCGCAAAAGCCCGTGACCGACCTCATGCCGCATATCGCACGCATGGAAGGCTTTCACCGCCGCTACATGGTCTCCAACAAGATCTTGAAGCTGTGGGTGCAGATGGCGCGCCAGCTGCCCATCGACATGATCGTGCCCCAGCATGGCGCGCCCATCATGGGCAAGCAGGCCATTGGCGACTTGTTCAACTGGCTCGAAGGCCTGCAGTGCGGCATCGACCTCTTCGACCAGCGCGCCTACCAGTTGCCTGCAGCAGAGATCGACCCCGTTACCCGCCAGATTCGCACGCCGGGAACCACGGCCAGCTGATTATTTTTTGATAGCACGCACCGCACGCCAGGCAAGCAAAGCGGCAAGAATCACTGCATAAACTGCCACTTCAGCAAAGTTGTTCTTGCCCGCGCGCATCCAGAAGAAATGCAGCAGCGCCAGCGGCACCACGGCATACACCGTGCGATGCAGCCACTGCCAGCGCTTGCCGCCCAGTGCCTTGAGCATGAACTTGGGCGAAGTGGCTGCCAAGACCAGCAAGATGGCCCAGGCGGCAAAGCCCACCAAGATAAATGGGCGCTTGGGAATATCGGCCACGATGTCTGTCCACTCCAGCCCCATGTCAAACCAGGCATAGCAAAGCAGGTGCAAACAGGCGTAGAAAAAGGCATACAAGCCCAGCATGCGCCGGTAGCGAGCCAACGCCGTCCAACCCGTCAACTGGCGCAGCGGCGTGACGGCCAGCACGATGCAGAGAAAGCGCAGCGTCCAGTCACCGGTACTGCGCAGCAGGGCCTCCGCAGGATTCGCGCCCAGCCCATCAGTAAACGCCGCATAAAACAGCCATGCGCAGGGCGCCAGGCACAGCGCAAAGACCAGCGGCTTGGCCCAAGACTGCAACAGCCATTTTTGCAAGCCCGCCTGCATCAATAGAACTTCTTCAGATCCATGCCCGCATACAGCTGACCCACCTGGTCGCCATAGCCGTTGAACAGCAGCGTCTTGCGCTTTTTGGCGAACAAACCGCCTTCGCCAATGCGCCGCTCGGTCGCTTGACCCCAGCGTGGGTGATCGACCTCGGGGTTCACATTGGAATAAAAGCCATATTCATTGCGCGCTGCCTTGTTCCAGGCCGTGCCGGGCTCCTTGTCCGTCAGGCGAATCGCCACCAGCGACTTGGCGCTTTTGAAGCCGTACTTCCACGGCACGACCAGGCGCAGCGGCGCGCCATTCTGGTTGGGCAGCACCTCTCCATACATGCCAAAGGCCAGCAGCGTCAGCGGGTGCATGGCCTCGTCCAGCCGCAGGCCTTCGGTGTAGGGCCAATCCAGCACGCCGCTTTTGAGCCCAGGCATCTGCGATTTATCGGCCAGCGTGACGAATTCCACATATTTGGCACTGCCCAGCGGCTGCACTTTCTTGAGCAGTTCAGACAGCGAATAGCCCTCCCAGGGAATGACCATGGACCAGCCTTCCACGCAGCGCAGGCGGTAGATGCGCTCTTCCATGGGCGCGAGCTTGAGCAGGCTGTCGATATCCAGCGTCTGCGGCTTTTGCACCAGACCTTCGACGCGCACCGTCCAGGGCCGGGTCTTGAGCGTGTGGGCATTGCGCGCCGGCTCGTCCTTGTCCAGACCAAACTCGTAGTAGTTGTTGTAGCCGGTGACATCCTTGTAGCTGGTGACCGCCTCCATGGTCATGGCACCTGCGACCTTGCTGGCCGCGCCTTTGAGCGCGGGCAAATGCACGCGATCGGCCGCCGCCAGCGCATCGCGCCCAGCCCAGCTGGCCAATGTGGCACCTGCCGCCCCCATGGCCAGCGTCTGCATGAAGGTGCGGCGCTGCAGGTATTGGGTCTGCGGCGTGATCTCGCTGCTCAGCGGGTGCTCAAAGCCTTGGTGGTTAGGGCGTATCAGCATATGCGTGCCTTGTGCTTTTCTGGATGAGACGGTCAAGCGTATTGCCATTTGGAAACGTCCTGCGCCAGCAAAGTTCCTGAATACATTCAAATAAAAAAGGAGCTTCTTGCGCTTGGTATCAAAGCATTTCAAGCCTTTTTTAGCTTGAAATCCTTATCCAACCAGCGCAAGCAGCTCCTTTTATGAGAGTGCTTGATTCGAGGTTTACAGCTCGCCGTAGCTATGCAGACCCGAGAGGAACATGTTCACACCCAGGAAGGCAAAGGTGGTGACGGCCAGGCCGACCAGCGCCCACCATGCGGACACCGTGCCGCGCAGGCCCTTCATCAAGCGCATGTGCAGCCAGGCCGCGTAGTTGAGCCAGACGATCAGCGCCCAGGTTTCCTTGGGGTCCCAGCTCCAGTAGCCGCCCCAAGCCTCAGCCGCCCACAGTGCGCCCAGCACGGTAGCGATGGTGAAGAAGGCAAAGCCCACGGCAATGGCCTTGTACATCACATCGTCCAGAATCTCGAACGAGGGCAGACGCGAAGCAATGCGTTTGCGGGCCAGCAGAATGCCAGCAACGATCAACGCCGAGATGCCGAAATACACCATCCAGTAGCTGCCGCCGTTTTCGGTCGCGCCCTGGCGGAAGACGATGGGCTCGAAGCACAGCACCACGCCCAGCAGCCACAGGGGAGCCAGCTTGTACCACTTGGTCTCGGTGGCCTGCTGCTTGATCAGATAGGCAAACGCCACCATGGCCGACAGCGCAAACGTGCCGTAGCCAATGAAGTTGGCAGGCACGTGCAGCTTCATCCACCAGCTCTTGAGGGCTGGCACCAGCGGCTGAATCTCATGGGCCTGGCGCACCAGCGTGTACCACAGCAAGAAGCCCACGGCCGCGCTGACCACCAGCATCACAAAGCCGCCCAGGGCGCGGGTGTCGTAATGGTTTTCGTAGTACAGATAGAACAGCGCCGTCATCCAGCAGAACATCACGAACACTTCGTAGAGGTTGCTGACGGGGATGTGGCCGATGTCCGGACCCAGCAGATAGCTCTCGTACCAGCGCACCATGGTGCCCACCAGTGCCAGACCCACGGCCAGCCACGCCAGGCGCGAGCCCAGCAGCGACATGACGGAGTTCTCGCTCTTGGCAAACACGCCCACCCAATAGAAGGCGGTGCTGATGAAGAACACCATGCTCATCCACAGGATGGCGGACTGGCTCGAGAGGAAGAATTTGAGGCCGAAGACCGTCTCCGAGCGGGCCAGCTCGCCGCCTTCAGCCCCCTGATACAGGCCCACGGCCATGAGAGAGAAGCCGGCCACCGCCAGCATCAGCACGGCCAGCGGGCGCCAGAACCAGCCCAGCCAGATCATGGCAGGGATGGAGGCGAGCAAGATGCCCTTCTCATACACATCCATATAGGCGGCGTAGCGCTGCAGCGCAAAGCCCAGGCCCACGGCCACCACGACCGCAAACAACCAGTCAAACCAGTTGCGGCGGGCGAAATAGCCTTCGTTCAGAGTCAATGTCGTCGTGGCGGTGTTCATACAGAACCTCCGGGAGTCTTCTTTTGCACGGGTTTTGCCCCGATCAGCTTGTCGGCCAGCATGGTGAATTCGCGGTCACCATCCATGGTCTTGCGGTTGGTGGACAAGGCCATGTTCGCATGGCTTGCACCGTTGGCGGGTGTCAGCCAGATCCAGATACGGCGGTCACGCACGTACAGCATGGCAAACACGCCGATGATCAGGAAGAGGCAGCCCAGATAAACAATGTTCTTGCCAGGGGCACGCGCCACCTGGAAGACGCTGGCCTGCACCTGCGTGAAATCCTGCAGCATGAAGACCACAGGCGCAGGGTAAAACTGCGCATCGCTGAGCGAGAAGACCGACTGTGTCATGAAGGCCTGGGTCTTTTCGTCGTTTTCGAGGGGCTTGAGGCCAGCCTGCTGGCGCACTTGCTGGGTCAGCTCAAACAGCACGCCATTGAGAATGCGCACCAGCACCTCGCCCGCACGTTCACGCTCGGCCTCGGGCACATTGCTGTCCATGAAGTCCGAAATGGCTTGCAGACCGCCAAGCTGGCGGCCATCGGGACCCTTGATCTTGCTGTCCTTGCCGGCAAACAACTCCAGCGCCTTCAGGGCGGACTGGGTCAGCGGCTCAGCCAGCTCGGGCTTGGAGACATCAACCGCCCGCTGCACATAGGCACGTGCGGCCTTTTCGGCCAGGGCGGCATTTTGCATGGCCTGGCGCACCTGCAAGAACGTATTCATCGAGCCTTCAGGGTCGGCAGGCACACGCAGATAGCGCATTTCATCGGCCTGGTTTTCACGCACGCCGAGCAGGAAGACCGGCTGACCTTCGCCTGTATCCACAGGCACCATGTAGTTCTGGAATTCACGCGCCTGCCCCGAGGCATCGCGCAGCTTGTAGCCCACGCTGGGGCCGATATTGCGCAAATCCTTGGTCTCTGTCGTCTTGTGGCCCGCGCCCATGCGGTCACCAATGGCCTGCTTCAGATCCACCTTGCGCACATCGGTGCTGCCATCTTTGCCCTGGCCGCCAAAGTTCTCCACGTTGATGGTGCGCAGTGCCGTGTATTCCAGCGTGACCTTGTCTTGTGAGCCATCGGCCAGCTTGCGCACGAATTCGGTGGAGTTGCCGATCACGCCTTCCACATCGAAAGGCTGGGAAATGCCGTCCATGGGCACGGCATGCAGCTTGACGCTGGAGCCACCATCATCAAAGCTGCTCTGATAGATCTCGATGCCCTTGTAGCTGGCCGGATGGTTGACCTCAATGCGCTTTTCCAGCTTTTCACCGGTCTCACGGTCATGGATCACGACCTCGCTGGCAAACAGCTTAGGCATGCCGGTGGAGTAGTACTCCACGATGAATTTCTTCAATTCCACTGAAAATGGCAGCTCTTGCAGCAAGATGCCGTCCGATTGCGCCAGGATGGCAGTACCCGACTGCGTACCTTCAGAGACCATGAGATTGCCGCGAAAGGTGGGGTTCTTAGGCGACAGCCTGTGTTCGGGTGCCACTTCGGAAATCATGCCGCCACCGGTGTATGGCGTCTTGCCGCCCAGCAGCATCTGAGCGCGCACGATCAAGTCACCGTCAAACAAGCCACCCAGGCAGATCAAAATGATGGCTGTGTGCGCAGCGATATAGCCCAGCTTGTTGGCCGCACCCGCCTTGGCTGCCAGCATCCAGCCTGTACCGGGGCCAGCTGCCGTGTCGCGCTGCTGCAGCTTGACCTTCCAGCCACCCGAGGCCAGTTGCTGGCCAATGCGCTTAGCCGCTTCTTCGGTCGTGCCGGACACATCAGCCTCGGCACGGTGACCGAAAGCCTTGAGGCTTTGCTCGCGAATGTTTTCCTTGTAAGTGCGGATATCGGCCAGATATTTGGGGGCGTGGCGTGCCACGCACAGGCCGGTGCTGACCACCAGAAACGCCAGAATCAGCAAGAACCACCAGGCGCTGTAGACCGCATTGAGCTTGAGCGCCAGAAACAACTGCGCCCAGAACGGGCCGAACTGGTTGACGTAATTGACCAACGGCTCGTGCTGCTTGAGCACGGTGCCAATGACCGATGCGATGCAGATCACCGTCAGCAGTGAGATGGCAAAGCGCATGGAGGCCAGCAACTCCAGGGTCGCGCGCACTGCCTGTGAGCGAGAGGAGTCACGATCGCGAAGTGGAAGGTCTGACATGAACGATTAGATAGGTCCGGACGCAAAAAGGCGGGGCCATCTGCCGCATTAGCCGATGGACCCGCCTGACTTGGGGTGTGACAGATGCCTGAAAGTTCCCGGAGTCACCCGAGCATCTGCCGTAAAGGATTTTTAACGCAAGCCAGCTATATAGTCTGCCACGGCCTTGATTTCGCGATCATTAAGCTTGGCAGCAACCTGAGCCATGGGAATGCTATTGGTGCGCTTGCCATCACGGAAATCAACCAGCGACTTCACGGTGTAGTCGGCATGCTGACCCGACAAGCGAGGGTATTGCGCAGGAATGCCGCCGCCATTGGGGCTATGGCAGCCCGCGCAGGCAGCGATCTGCCGCTCCTGAATGCCACCGCGATAAATGCGTTCGCCCAAGGCAATGGAATCCTTGTCCTTGGAAAAGCCATTCTTCGGTGCCTGAGCATGCAGCCAGACAGCGATGTTCTGCATGTCGCCTTCGCTCAGCATGGAGGCAAAGCCCTTCATGACCGGGTCATTGCGCTTTCCATCCTTGAACTCGCGCAACTGCTTGACCAGATATTCTGGGTGCTGGCCCGCGAGCTTGGGCTGAAGAGGGATGGTGGAATTGCCGTCAGCGGCGTGACAAGAGGCACATACGGCCCCATAACTGGCTTGCCCTTTGGCGGCATCTGCCTTGACAGGTGTTTCTCCTGCGGAAAGTGCAGGGAAGGCAGGTGCTGCGAGAATGGCAGCAGTCAGCAAAGAGGCAAGCAACTTCATATCAAGGGGCTGGGTCTATTGTTGAGAGCGCGAATCGTCCAAATTCTACAATGGGCCTCCCTGAAATAGTTACCGTCATGACCCATGCTTCCCCGGATACCACTACCGGAAAACCACTTTCTTTGATCGACAGCAAGCTTGCGATGGGCTGGATGCACACCGCCCGCTTCTTTACGACCGCTGCCCAGCTCAATCAGCTGCCCAAGGTCGATGTTCCCGAAATCGCTTTTGTGGGTCGCTCCAACGCGGGCAAATCCACCGCCATCAACACACTGACCCAGCAGAAACAGCTGGCTTTCGCCTCCAAGAAGCCCGGCCGCACCCAGCACATCAACCTGTTTGCCCTGGGCAAGCAAGGTGTGACCGATGCCGTGCTGGCCGACTTGCCCGGCTACGGCTACGCCGCTGTATCCCGCGAAGACAAGGCCCGCTGGCAACGCGTGATGCTCAACTACCTGATGAGCCGCGAAAGCCTCTCGGCCGTAGTGCTGCTGTGCGACCCACGCCTGGGCCTGACCGAGCTGGACGAAGCCCTGCTGGACGCAATTCGCCCCCGCGTGGAAGCGGGCCTGAAGTTCCTGATCGTGCTGACCAAGGCCGACAAGCTGACCCGCGCCGAGCAGGCCAAGATTCTCTCCATCACCAAGCTCAATGCCGGCGGCGGTGAGGTGCGTTTGTTCTCGGCCCTCAAAAAGCAAGGTGTGGACGATGTGGCCCAGCTGCTGTGGCATTGGTGCCACCCCGAGGGTTTGCCACAGGCAGAGCCCGTCGCCCAAGCGACGCCTGCTGACCCAGCATCTGAGCAAAATCAGCCGTAGGCGCTGACCTTGCAAGCGCCGGAAGCTACAAAAAGGAGAGCTTCATGGTCACGACTTGCATGCACACGCTGTCCACAGGGGTTGAACTGGAATGCCGCACCAGCGGCGCGCCGGGGCAGCCCCTGTTGTTATTTCTGCACGGCTTTCCCGAGGGCGCTTTCATCTGGGATGCGCTGCTCAAGGAATTTGGCAGCAACTACCGCTGCGCGGCCCCCAATCTGCGTGGCTACGGAAAATCCAGCCAGCCCACAGCCATCAGCGACTACCGCGCCAAATACCTGGTGGAAGATCTGGCCGCGCTGATCGCCATAGAAGGCGCAGGGCACGCAGCCTGCGTGATTGCCCATGACTGGGGCGGCGCTGTAGCCTGGGGGCTGGCAAACCGCTACCCGGCGCAGATTCAGCGCTTATTGATACTCAACTCCCCGCATCCTGGTGCTTTTCTGCGCGAACTGCAGCGCAACCCTGTGCAGCAAGACGCCAGCCAGTACATGCATTTTCTGCGCCGCCCAGATGCCCCCGAGTTGCTGGCCGAAAACGACTGGAGCCGCATGCTGGGCTTTTTCCAGCACCCCGACGGCAGCCTACCCGACTGGCTGACGCCAGAGCGCCAGCAGCAATATCGAGAGCACTGGAGTCTGGGTGTGCATGGTGCCTGCTTGTTCTATGCCGCAAGCCCCCTGGTACCGCCGCGCCCAGGCGCCAGCGAAGATGAGGTGCAAGACATTCGCGGGCTGAGCCTGCCCGACGAAATGCTGCATATCCCCATCCCCGTGCGCATTCTGTGGGGGGATAGCGACCGGGCTCTGCAGCCCGCCCTGCTTGATGGGCTTGAGCAGTGGGTGCCGCAGCTGGAAGTGGAGCACCTGCAGGGCTGCAGCCACTGGGTGGTGCACGAAAGACCGGAAGCTGTGCAAGGTGCGCTGAAAGACTTCCTGGCCCAGAATTACTCCTGAAAAAGAAGCTGCTAGCGCTTTACCATCAAGGGATGGAGGCCAATTTAACTCTTATTTTTTGGTGTAGAGCGACGGCTCACCGTCCGGCCGCGTCTTGAAGCGCTTGTGCACCCAGTAGTACTGGGGAACCATGGTCATGATGGCGGCTTGCAGCTCACGGTTCATGCGGGCGGTGTCGGCCACATGGTCGTCTGTCGGGAAGTTTTCCCAAGCGGGCGTCAGCCCGGCCACATAGCCTTCGGGCGTCATGCGGTTGTACAGCGCCACCACCTTGGCCTTGCCCAGGCGCGCAAAGCGTGAGAGCGAGGGGATGGTGGCGGTGTTTTCCACAGCAAAGAACGGCACAAACACCGAATCCTGCTTGCCGTAATCCATATCGGGCAGCAGATACAGCAGGCCACCCTTGCGCACGCAGGAAATGATGGGTTTGACGCCATCGGCGCGGTTAAGCATCTTCACATGGCCAAAGCGTTGGCGGCCAGCCATGAACCAGGCGTCCAGATCCGGATCGGGGTTGGTGGCGAAGATAGAGGTGAACTCGCGCTCGGTATTCAGCGGCAGGGCCAGCCCGCCCGCATCCATGCTGTAGAAGTGCGGCGCGAAGACGATGGTGGGCGTGTCGCCTTCCAGCTCATGCGTGGCGCCGACCAGCTTGACGCGGCTTCGCACCAGCTCTTCCGAGCCGAACCACAGCCAGCTTCTATCCAGAAACGTCTGGCAAAAGACTTCAAAAGACTCTTTCGCCCAGGCTTTGCGCTGGGCTTCGGGTACATCGGGAAAACACAGCTCCAGATTACGCAGCGCGATGCGGCGGCGCTGACCGGCCACCACAAACAGCACGCGACCGATGAACTTGCCCAGACCGCGCAGCATGGGCAGCGGCAGCTTGGCCAGCACATGCATGAATCCAATGGCGATCTTGCTGGCACTCATGCCTTTTCCCCCTGCATTTTTTCTTCACGCGGCTGCTTGTAGCGGCCGTAGCCCCACAGGTATTGCTGTGGGCACTGGCGAATCGTGACCTCCATGGCCTCGTTGATTTGCTGAACCGTGGCTTCCAGCGTCTGAGATTCGGGCACAGGCAATTCCTCTAAATACAGCGCATAGCCCCGCCCCCAGGACTTGCGTTCGCACCGGGCCACAATGACCGTGGCGCCGGTTTGCAGCACCAGTCGCGCTGCCAGCGTCATCGTATACGCATCACGGCCAAAGAATGGCGACCAGATGCCCAGCCCGTTAGGCGGTACCTGATCGGGCAGCAGGCCAACGGCCTTGCCCTGGCGCAGCGATTTGATCATCTGGCGCACGCCCGCCAGCGTGGTCGGTACAGCCTGCACGCCGGGTCGGTTGCGTGCGGTTTCCAGAATCTCGGCCAGCCAGCCCTGGCGTGCCGGGCGGTAGAGCACAGTCGTATCGCCATGCTCGGCCGACCAGCGACGGGCAGCTGCCTGTACCGACATCTCGAAGCAGCCCAGATGCGGTGTGAGATAGACGATTCCCTTGCCCTTTGCGTAGGCCGCTTCTGCACATGCGGCATTCACAAAATCACAGGCAGGAAGCTGGCCCAGCCAGATACGCGGCATCTCAAACACCATGCGCCCGGCGTGCCCTACGGCCGCACTCACTTGCCTGAAGCTATATCCAGCTTGCGCCGCGTTAGCCGCAAATCGACGCCGATAGGTGGGAGATAGCACCCAGGTCACCCAGCCCATAGCAGCACCCAGGCCATGCAATAGCCACAAAGGCAGTGCAGCAAACAGTCGAAACAGGGAAGGCATTAGAATAGAGGGGTCGCTGAGTTAAAGAGCAACTTGCAGGGCGACGTTAAAACAAAACTGCTAAAGCGTTCGCCAAGCTCCTGAAGGGCCCGGGCAACGCAATTGCCCAAGTTCTGAAGGAGTTTTTTCATTTATGGCAAACAGCGATTTTCTGTTCACCTCGGAATCGGTCTCTGAAGGCCATCCAGACAAGGTGGCGGACCAGATCTCCGACGCGATTCTGGACGCTATTTTCACCCAAGACCCGCACAGCCGCGTGGCAGCCGAGACACTGACCAACACCGGTCTGGTGGTATTGGCTGGTGAAATCACTACTGGCGCCAATGTGGACTACATCCAGGTGGCCCGCGACACCATCAAGCGCATTGGCTACGACAACACCGACTACGGCATTGATTACAAGGGCTGCTCGGTACTGGTGGCCTACGACAAGCAAAGCCAGGACATCGCCCAGGGCGTGGACAAGGCCAGTGATGACGAGCTGAATACCGGCGCTGGCGACCAGGGCCTGATGTTCGGCTACGCCTGCGATGAAACGCCCGAGCTGATGCCCGCGCCCATCTACTATGCACACCGCCTGATGGAGCGCCAGTCGCAACTGCGCAAGGATGGCCGCCTGCCCTTCCTGCGCCCTGACGCCAAGTCGCAAGTGACCCTGCGTTATGTGGACGGCAAGCCTCACAGCATCGATACCGTGGTGCTCTCCACCCAACACAGCCCCGACCAGTCGGAAACAGCGACCAAGATGAAGGCCTCGTTCACCGAAGCCATCATTGAAGAGATCATCAAGCCCGTTCTGCCCAAGGAATGGCTGCAGGACACCAAGTACCTGATCAACCCCACCGGCCGCTTCGTCGTGGGCGGCCCTCAGGGCGACTGCGGCCTGACAGGTCGCAAGATCATTGTGGACACCTACGGCGGTGCCTGCCCCCACGGCGGTGGTGCGTTCTCCGGCAAGGACCCAACCAAGGTGGACCGATCGGCCGCCTACGCTGCCCGCTACGTGGCCAAAAACGTCGTGGCCGCAGGCCTGGCACGCCAGTGCCAGGTGCAGGTTGCCTACGCCATCGGCGTGGCCCGTCCCATGAACATCACCGTGTACACCGAAGGCACAGGCGTGATTCCCGATACGGAAATCGCCAAGCTGGTGGCAGCACACTTTGACCTGCGCCCCAAGGGCATCATCCAGATGCTGGATCTGCTGCGCCCCATCTACAGCAAGACCGCCGCCTACGGCCACTTTGGCCGCGAAGAGCCCGAGTTCACTTGGGAAAAGACGGACAAGGCAGCGGAACTTCGCGCAGCAGCCGGTCTGAAGTAAAACTTCAGACGCCCCGCGCAAGTGGGACTATCGGTGAGCGAGCGAAGTTCATATCGCGCAAGCGATGTGGACGCAGGCCAAAAGACGGACAAGGCCGCTGAACTGCGCGCCGCTGCTGGCCAAGCCTCACTTCAGAAAGCCACCTTTGGGTGGCTTTTTTATTGCAGGTCTGAACCTACGAACAAACGCCAAAAAGACGCACCACCCAAGCGCTGAGCAACACCTAATCTTGCTTTATCAACGCAAACAAGGAGTCTCTATGCTCAAGTGGGCCATTATTTTTGCCATCATCTCTCTGGTGGCCGGTGTGTTCGGCTTTACCGGAGTTGCTTCCGGAGCCGCTGGCATCGCAAAAATACTGTTCTTCATCTTTATTGCGATTGCCGTCATCTTTGTCGTACTGGCCCTGCTGGGCATTGGCGCGGTCAGCTAGCCTAGCCGGTTTGCACTCCATGAAAAATGCCTGCAAGTACGCAGGCATTTTTATTGATAAGTCACAACCCTCTGGGGCTCAGCGCCAGCGCCTGCCTGAACGCAGGTTTGACGCGATACAGCTGCGCCGGCCTGTGCGCCGCACCGCTTTGCATGGCGCCGGGCACGGCTTCCAGCCAGTCCATTTCATCCATCTTGCGGCGAAAGCTGACCTTGTTCAGCGGCTCGCCCAGGATGCTTTCATAGACCTGCTGTAGCTGCGGCAAGGTAAAGGTCTCGCCGCACAGGTGCACAGGCAGCGAGGAATACAGGCTTTTGCTGCGCACCCGCGCCAATGCAGCATCGACGATGGCGCGGTGGTCAAACGGCAGCTGCGGCAGGCTGGATACAGGAACCACGCTGATGTCATCGCGCCCCTTCGGCAAGCTTTGCTGCGGCAGCAGGGCGCAATAGGCAATCGCCACCGACCAGCCGCGCGGGTCGCGCGCCGGACCGCTGAAAGTAGCCAGTTGCTCCAGATACGCCCCCTCTATGCCCACCTTGCTGCACAGCACGCGTGCCGCGCTGGCTTTGGCATCTTCATCTTCCTGCGGGTGAACATAGCCGCCGGGCAGCGCCAGCACACCGGCAAATGGCGCAGCCGCACGGCGCAGCAACACGGCGTGCAACTGCTGCTCCACCAGAGTCAACAGCACCACATCCACCGTCACATGCAGGGGCTCACGAGCTTCGGCAGTTTGATTCATTTATTTACCAAGTCATTTCCTCTTGCAGAGATTATTTCACAATGAGTCAAACCAACTTAGTTGCATTTTTGTTTTAAGTATTTTAGACTGCAGCCATCGCACAATGCACGGAAGATGAAAACCATGAGCACTCACCGCACACAGCTACTCATCATTGATCCGCAAAACGACTTTTGTGATCTGCCGGACAACTGGCTGCCCGCTTACTCCAACCCCAGCCAGCACCCTGATGCCGTTCAGGCCCCCGTGCTGCCAGTTGCAGGCGCGCACGAAGACATGTTGCGACTGGCGAGCTGGATCAGCGCCAACACTGCCCGCATTGGCCAGATCACCGTGACGCTGGATTCGCACCAGAGCTATGACATTGCCCACCCCGCTTTCTGGCAGCAGAGCAATGGTGCGGTGGTGAACCCATTCACCCAGATCACGGCAGCGCAGGTGCGCGCTGGTGAATTTGCACCCCGCAACCGCGATGAACTAGATCGCACCCTGGCCTATATGGACCAGCTTGAAGCCCAGGGCAGCTATACGCTGATGGTCTGGCCCATGCACTGCGAAATCGGCAGCTGGGGCCATGGCGTGCACGCAGCCGTGCTCAAGGCTTATCGCGACTGGGAAGAAAGCCAGCTGCGCGCAGCCCGCCATGTCTTCAAAGGCATGAACCCGTTCACCGAGCACTACAGCGCCATCCGCGCCGAGGTGCCCGACCCGCAGGACCCCGAAACCGGCCTGAACACGGCCCTGCTGGCCCAGTTGCGCGACTGCGACACGCTGGTAATTGCGGGCGAGGCCAGCAGCCACTGCGTGCGTGCCACCACCGAGCACATCGTGGAAAACTGGGGCAGCGAGGACTTCTCTCGCATCGTGCTGCTGACAGACTGCATGAGCCCTGTGGGCGGCTTTGAATCCGCCCACGCCGACTTCCTGCAGCGCATGGCGGCAATCGGTGTACGCTGCGAAACCAGCGCCAGCTTTGGCCTATAAGACAAATTGACCTCTAACGCTTATCCATCAAGCGTTAGCAGCTCATATTTTTGAAAAGAAAACGGCATGACTCCCATCATCACCAGCCTGCTGGATACCGACCTTTACAAGTTCACCATGTGGCAGGCCATGCTGCACCGCCACCCTCAGACCGAGGCGGAGTATGAATTTGTCTGCCGCACGCCCACCGCCTTCCCGCTGGCCGAGCTGCTGCCCGAGGTGAACCGCGAGCTGGATGCCCTGTGCAGCCTGCGCTTCGACCAGAGCGAGCTGGACTATCTGGCCAGCCTGCGCTTCATGAAAAGCGACTTCATCGACTTTCTGCGCATCTTCCAGCTCCAGCGCGCCTTCATCAAAGCCTGGGCCGAGGGCGACACCCTGCACATCGTGGCGCGTGGCCCGCAGGTGCATGTGATGGGCTTTGAGATCTATGTGCTGGCCATCGTCAACGAGCTGTACTTCCGCCGCTTTGATGCCGAAGCCGCGCTGGTGGAAGGCCGCAAGCGTCTGGCGCAGAAGATTGCGCAGCTCAAGCATCTGGCTGTGGAAGCCAAGCTGCGCAACCCGTTTGAGCTGTTTGACTTCGGCGTGCGCCGCCGCTTCTCGGGCACCTGGCAGCGCGAGGTGGTGCAAGCCTTTGCCGATGAAACCTCGCAGTGGTTCAAAGGCACATCGAATGTGCTGCTGGCGCGCGACTTGAATCTGGTGCCCATCGGTACCATGGCCCACGAATATCTGCAAAGCTACCAGGCACTGGGCGTGCGCCTGCGCGACTTTCAGGTGGCCGCGCTGGAAGACTGGGTGCAGGAATACCGGGGCGACCTGGGCATCGCCCTGACCGATACCGTGGGCATGGATGCCTTTCTGGCCGACTTTGATATGTACTTTGCCAAGCTGTTCGATGGCCTGCGCCACGACTCTGGCGACCCTTTCGAGTGGGGCGAAAAAGCACTGAACCACTACGCCAAGCTGCGCATTGACCCGCAAAACAAGCGCCTAGTCTTCTCGGACGGTCTGAACCTGGACACTGCCCTGGCCCTGTACCACCGCTTTGCCGACCGTATCCAGTGCGGTTTTGGTATTGGCACGCGCCTGACCAATGACATGGGGCTGGAGACCATCAATATCGTGATGAAGCTCACCCACGCCAATGGCCAGCCCGTGGCCAAGATTTCGGACTCGCCCGGCAAGACGCTGTGCAATGACGAGACCTATCTGGCCTATCTGCGTCAGGTCTTCAGCATTCCTGATCCTGCCGTCAAGCCAGCCTGAACAGCCACCTGAATTCACCGGAGAGCGCGCATGTTGAAAGTCACACTGGCCCAACTGAACTACATGGTGGGCGATATCCGCGGCAATATTGGCCGCATGAGCGAGGCTGCGGCCAAGGCCGCTGCCGATCAGGCCGATCTGGTGGTGTTTTCCGAGCTGTCGCTGTGCGGCTACTACCCCGGCGACATGCTGGATGAGCCCAGCTTTTTGCAGCGCCTGGACGAAGGCCTGCAAGACCTGCTGGCCGCCACGCGCCAGCACCCCGATCTGCACTGGGTCGTGGGTGCACCCACCCGCCACAAAGGGCCGGGCAAGCCGCTGCACAACAGCCTGCTGGTGCTGAAAGACGGCCAGATTCGCCTGCAGTACGACAAGCAGCTGCTGCCCACCTACAACATCTTTGATGAGCGCCGTCATTTCGAGCCCGGCGCCGACACCGCCAAGGTGCTGCGCATCGGCAACTGCCAGGTGGGCTTTCTGGTCTGCGAGGACGGCTGGAACGACGAGGGTGCGGATTACGCCACCAACCCGTTTTCGCGCATGGGCGACGCCTCGCCGGATATGGTCATCAGCATCAATGCCAGCCCCAGCCACCTGGGCAAGCGCGAGCAGCGCCATGAGGTCTTCACCCAGGCCGCAGCGCGCCACAAGCTGTCCATCCTCTACGTGAACCAGATTGGCGGGCAGGACCAGATCGTGTTTGACGGTGCCTCGTTTGCCGTCGAGCCCGAAGCCGGTGTGGTGTATGAAGCCAAACGCTTTGTGGAAGACATCTACACGCTGGAGCTGGGCGACAACGGCCACTTCCAGCGCGTGGATGGCACGCAATTCCCCGCCGTGCCTGTGCAGGGCCTGCCCACCATGGAGTTCTACCGCCAGCAGATCGTGCTGGGCCTGCGCGACTATGCGCGCCGCTGCGGCTTCAAGCAGATCGTGGTGGGCAGCTCGGGCGGCATCGATTCGGCGCTGACGCTGGCCTTGGCCGTAGATGCACTGGGTGCCGACAACGTGGTGGGCATCACCATGCCGTCCAACTATTCCTCGGCGGGCTCGGTCGATGACTCTGTGGACTTGTGCCGCAATCTGGGCATCAAGCTGTATGAGCACCCGATCAAGGAGCTGGTCACCACCTATGCACGCCAGTTCGAGGCCAGCTTTGGCGAACCGCTCAAAGGCCTGGCGCTGGAGAACCTGCAAGCCCGCGCACGCGGCACCACGCTGATGGAGTTTTCCAACGCCTTTGGCCACCTGCTGCTGACCACGGGTAACAAGTCCGAAGTCTCCGTGGGCTACTGCACCTTGTACGGCGACACCAACGGCGGCCTGGGCCTGCTGGGCGATCTGTACAAGACCGAGGTGTTTGAGCTGTCGCGTCACATCAATGAACACGCGGGCCATGAGTTGATTCCGCAGGCCATCATCGACAAGCCGCCCTCAGCCGAACTGGCACCCGGCCAGCGCGACGATGACAGCCTGCCGCCCTACCCCGTGCTGGACGAAATCCTTAAATGGCATATCGAGGGCCAGCATCTGTCCAGCAAGGAATACGCCCATGCCGCCGCGTTTGTGGCCCAGCTGCGCCACCAGCCGGGCGGGCTCGAGATCATTGCCCGCGTGCAAAAGCTGGTGTTTCGCAGCGAATACAAGCGCCGCCAGGCTCCGCCCATGCTGCGATTGCGCCCACGTGCCTTTGGTACCGGTCGGCAAATGCCAATTGCGGCACACTACGAGTAAGCTGTCATCTATTAAAAAGTGAGCTGCTAGCGCTTATCCATCAAGCGTTACAGCCACTTTTTATCTATTTATCGCCCGCAAGGGCCGTGTTTTCAGTACGGGTTTCGCTCACATGCCTCAAGCCAGTTCCCATACCGCCAGCAATCGCGTCATCTCTGCCGCTCCCGAGACTTTGCCGACATCGATGCCGCTGCACACTGCCGTGCTGATTGGCCGCTTTCAGCCGCTGCACAACGGCCATATGGCGCTGCTGCACGCCGCGCTGGAGCGCGCCAGACAAGTCGTGGTGGTGCTGGGCAGCGCCTGGCAGGCGCCCAACCCCAAAAACCCGTTCAGCTGGCAGGAGCGCGCGCAGATGATGCGCGACGCGCTATCAAAAGAGGACGCTGAGCGTGTGCACTGCGTGCCCGTGCGCGACTATTACAACGAACCGCTGTGGGTGCAGGCCGTGCGCGAAGCCGTGGCCTCCCGCGTGCCGGAAGGCGCCAGCGTGGCCCTGGTCGGCCACTTCAAGGACGCCAGCAGCAGCTATCTGGCGCGCTTTCCCGGCTGGGAACTCATCAGCCTGCCGCGCCTGGGCCAGTTCGATGCCACGCCGCTGCGCGAAATCTTCTTTGGTGAAGCATCCGCCTCGCCCGAGGCCATGGACGCCGCGCTGACCAAGCTCTCCAGCCAGATGCCTGAGAGCACCTTGGCCTTTTTGCGCCACTGGGCCCACACGCCGCTGTATGTGCGCATGCAAAAAGAGTGGCACATGCTGCAGGCCTATAAGCAAGCCTGGGCCAAGGCGCCGTATTCCCCCGTGTTTGTCACCGTGGATGCCCTGCTGCGCTGCCACGCCAAAGGCAAGGACCATGTGCTGCTGATTCAGCGTGGCCACGCGCCCGGCCAAGGGCTGTGGGCTATGCCTGGCGGCTTTCTGGAGCAGCGCGACAGCCTGTGGCAATCCTGTGTGCGAGAGCTGCGCGAGGAAACCTGCTCCGCAGTCAGCGAGGCTGACCTGCTGGCCGCCCTGCAAGCCGTGCAAGTGTTTGACCACCCCGATCGCAGCCTGCGCGGGCGTACCATTACCCATGTGCACTATCTGGACCTGGGCGTGCAGCCCAGTCTGCCGCCGGTGCAAGGCGCAGACGATGCCGCCCTGGCCCGCTGGGTGCCGATTGCCGATCTCGCGCAGATGGAAGGCGAGTTCTTCGAGGACCACTTCCAGATCCTTTGCCAGTTCCTGCCCATCACCCTGGCGCATCACGAGCCAGCGCTGCAGGTGGCCTGAGGCAGAGAAAACATTAAAACCATAGCTGCAAGCGCTGACCTGTAAAGCGATTGAGGCACTTTTTATATAAATTTCATGAGCCAACTAAACATTCGCCCCGCCACCGAGCAGGACATAGACCTCATCCTGCACTTTGTGCGCGAACTCGCCATTTATGAAAAGGCCGAGCATGAAGTCAAGGCCACACCAGATCATGTCCGGCGCACCCTCTTCTGCGCCAACCCCGCCGTCTTTGGCCTGATCTGCGAAGTCGATGGAAAGCCCGTGGGCTTTGCCGTTTATTTCTTCAACTATTCGACATGGCAAGGCCAGCACGGTCTGTACCTGGAAGATCTTTACATCACCCCTGACTCGCGCGGTCACGGTGCAGGCAAGGCTTTGCTCCAGCACCTGGCACAAATTGCGCTGGAAAAAGACTGCGGCCGCTTTGAGTGGAGCTGCCTGGACTGGAACACCCCCTCCATCAAGTTCTATGACAGCCTCGGTGCACTCCCCCAGACAGAGTGGATTCGTTACCGTATGACAGGTGACGCACTGCAAGCCATGGCGCGCGGCGGGCAAAACCGCTAAGCACACTCCAGCGCAGCATCCAGAGACAGAGCCGCCCAAGCTTTACTCAGGCGGTGTGCCCCAAGCAGTACCAAGTGTGTACGCAGCTTCAACAATGCGAATCGGTTCGGTTTGCGTCAAAATATGAAGTTTCCAAAAGCAACAACAAAGGCGGCGCTCAGGGCTGGCCTTTCACACTTACCCTCTGGACTCCTGGATGCCTAGCTCTCAAGAACTCAAAGCGAAAAAAGATGCGCTGGACAAGCTCATCGAAGAAGCACGCCTCGCCGAAGCCAAAGAAGCTTTGGCCACCATCAAAGAACTGATTCAGACCTTCGGCTTCACTTCTCAACAAGTCTTCCCCTGGAAGCCCGAAGAAAAGAAAAAGGTTGAAGCCAAGTACTACGACCCCGAAAGTGGCTCCACCTGGTCAGGTCGCGGCAAGCCCCCAAAGTGGATCGAGGGCAAGGATCGCGAGCAGTATCTGATCGACACCACACCGACCTACGACTTCAGCGCCCCGCGCGACGAAAAAAACCCCTTCCCGGTCCAGTAAGCCCTAGCCCTCTGCCCAGTCTCGCAGCAAGGGGGCTCATTAACCACTCTTGCTGCCGACACGGCCCTGCCTCTTGCGGGCCATGAGCGAGCAGCTCAATGCACAGTGAAATCCGTTAGAGCTCGCACCAGGGCTCACAACAGGTTTTCGCAGCACACCGCTGGCTGCAACGGAAACCCGGCCTTCTCGCCGCATCCTGCGCCTCTTCTTTCCCCCTCATTAGTGCGGAACGTCACTGAACTTTCGTTTTAAAGCTTTCATAAGTCATTGTTTTTATTGAACACCCATAAAAAGTGCGTCATTGGACTTTCGTCGAGTGCGTCACTGATCTTTCGTTTTTTCCGATTTTGCGTCACTGATCTTTCGTTCGTGACGGATTTCTCCTCTGAAGAGCGTCGTTTTAGGTGCACTAGCTTGTAGCAAGTTAGTGACCTAATTGCGCAAGCGATAGTCCAGCATTACAAGGGCAGTAATGAGACTTCTTCTGTCATCGCTTCTTCATAGGCCTGTCCTTTGGAAGAATCACTGCGAAATGGTGGTTGGTTTTGCTGGGGGATTACCCCTCTAGCCGAGGCAGCGGGCACAACGAACTCTGCTTATGCAGCCACTAGCATTGGGAAGGCTCGGAATCCATACTGGCGTACCCCAAAATACCTTGTCCACTGAGAAATGTTCGATAGGGACGAAACACTATCTTCATGCTGGTAGGGATCGGAAAATCAAAACTCATCTGCTTGAATCGCCCCAGTCTTCCTAGACACCAGAGAGCCGTGGAGACATTGCCGCAGGCTGGTTGCTGCCCGTCAACTAAATAAGCGCAATGACTGGTTCTGCCCAAAGCAGTCATTGCACTCAGCTTTCTTTGCAAGTCCGTTTCGCGCCTCAAAGCTGTCACTGGAGACGGGCTCCGACCGAGTGACAGCTTTTGCTTGCATGCGTTGAAGTAGTGCTAGCGACCCTGAGCAGTCATTTAGGTCAACGCTTCAAAGCTGTCATTGAGTTTGGAGTCAGATAGAAGGTAGAGTATTCGTGTGATTCGTTCGTTCTCAATAGCATGCAACTAGAAAAAACTATCTTCAATCACGGGCGACTACACTTCGAATTAATTGAAGCACTCGGAACCTACAGACAACTACAGAATTTTTCCGATGATCAAGACGCATTGCGTGCTCATTTGAACGGTAAAGGTCGCCCAAAAAAAATATCCGAAGAGGGTGGCATTGAGGACCTAGAGGACAAGGACATCGAGCGTTTCATTGAGCCTGTCGCCGAGTCAATTGACACAGCAATTGCCAACTATCGACGCCAACTTTTAGGGAACCTCTGCATAAATCCCCAACGCATGTGCTTGCACATGCGTGCCGGGTGCGGCAGCATCCCGGCCTATGCAGCAATTTGATCTTGGCCTGAACCTTTCCACCAAAAAAACACGCAAACGCGAATTCCTGGAGCAGATGCAGCAAGTCGTTCCATGGCAAGAGTTGGTGGACTTGATTGCGCCATATGCACCTGAAGGTCACAAAGGGCGGCCTCCATTTCCTGTGGAGATGCTGCTGCGCATTCACTTTATGCAGCAGTGGTTCAACCTCAGTGATCCAGCTATGGAAGAAGCGCTGCATGACATGCCCTTGTTTCGGGAATTCGTTGGCCTGTCATGGGGCAGTGCCACGCCTGATGAGAGCACTATCCTGCGGTTTCGTCATCTATTGGAAAGACACAAACTGGCCGAGCAAATTCTGAAGACGGTCACGGACTTGCTGGAGCGTAAAAAGCTGCTGCTTCGCACGGGAACCATTGTGGATGCGACGCTGATTGCAGCTCCCAGTTCAACCAAAAACAGCACCAAATCTCGTGATCCTGAAATGCACCAGACCAAGAAGGGCAATCAGTGGTACTTCGGCATGAAGGCCCATATTGGCGTGGATGCTGATTCTGGTCTGGTGCACACAGTGCGAGGCACTTCGGCCAACGTCAGTGATGTCGTTGAAGCCAACAGCCTGCTGCATGGAAAAGAGGTTGATGGCTATGGCGATGCAGGCTACCAAGGTGCAGATAAACGCCCCGACATGCCGACGCCAGAACCTGAGCGCAAATTCCAATGGCATATCGCCATGAAGCGCAGCCAGCGCAAGGCTCTAGACCTTCAGCACCCGGTATCGGCCATGCAAGAGCAGCTTGAGCAGGTGAAGTCCAAAATCCGGGCCAAGGTCGAACACCCATTCAGAGTCATCAAGCGTCAGTTTGGCCACGTCAAAGTTCGCTACCGAGGCTTGAGAAAGAACACGCAGCAATTGCATACCCTGTTTGCCTTGGCGAACTTGTGGATGGCCCGTGGCCGTTTGCTAGTGAACAGCCAACCCAAGCCTGGTGTGGGTGCGTAAAAAGCAAGATGCCCGCGAAACGCGGGCATCTTGAGTGTCACAGGCAAGCAAACATCACACTCGTTCAAGCACTATCACGCTTGAAATCGAGTTTTGCAGAGGTTCCTTAGTTGTCATAGTTTCAATTCTTGAGGCATCGATTTCAGACGCTTTTACAGTTCTCTTTACCTTTAAGCCAGAGACGATTAAAGGACTAACCAAGGACTCAAATGGTGATAGCTTTGTACCGTCAGTCTCCGTAGATGAACTGATGAAGGCGCGGCAGCTTGAAGAACTGCGCTCAAGCATAGTTGAGCGTGCTGTGGCTTATGCATGCCAAGGCAAAAACAAGAAAACGGTTCTGCGTCGCATTTCACGACTATTTGGAAATGAGATTCCAACGACAAGTGCCAATGAATTTCTTGCACTATCTGAACGCCGCAACAAAATTGTGCATGAGAATTCCCAAGCTGAAGTCACTAGATCGCAGGTAGAAGATGCTTTTGAAGTCGCGATGACCTTCGTCCAGGAGCTAGGAAAATTGGTGTCATCGCAAAGTCTCCCAATCTACGATCCCTTAGAAGTTTGTTAGGCGAATTGGTCGTTCAAATTCCGTTTTCACCAGCCGCTACTGACTGCTCTTGGCCGACAGCACCACTTCGTACTTACCACCGATAGCTGCCTTTGAGAAATTGGCTGATGCAAGTTGAGTGACTGCTGTCGGGGCGCAAATCGAATTCACGCATTCGGCCAACAGCCGTCATCTGCGAGATTCTGCCCAATGCCCGCTTTCATCACCGATATAGAGAAATTGCAGTCGTTGCCTGAATTTGATCAATCGCGGCCACAAAAAGCAGTCGTTCAATGTCCACGGTGTTGACTGAAAACTCTGTCATTTCTCAATACGAGTCATGTGATCGGACCCAATGTCACGTATAGACCCCCATCCTCAGTTGGCCACGGAAACATGCCCATCATCCATAAGAGACGCTCCACATGCCGTGAAAGCGAGAGGATGTTTTCGGTGGTGAACTGGTCATCTATATGGTAAAGCCGCTGCAAATCGTGACCGAAAAGTTCGAGCCAATCGCTGAGTCCCTGAACTTTCAACTTCTCCGAAAGCGAGAATCCTGGGGCGGATTCAAATGTGAAGTGCAACACCTGCAACCGTTAAGGTCAGCAGATGTCAGCAAGTCGTTCGTCCTATCGCCAACTTCAACCAGAAGACAGAGTCACCATAGCCAGTTTGCTGCTGCAGCGTCATAGCGTACGCAGCATTGCGCGTTTGCTAGGGCGCAGTGCCAGCACCGTCAGCCGTGAGATTGCTCGCAACTCAGTATCCAGCGATGGATATGCCAGCAGGCAAGCGCAACAGCAGTGGCTTTACAGAAGACGCAGCACAAGATCTGATCCCAAGCTTCATTCACAAGGGATCTTGTGGTTCTTGGTATTGCATTTCTTGCGTTTGCGTTGGTCACCAGAGCAAATTGCGCTGACACTTGCACGCCTGTACCCCAAAGGCCATGAGCTACGCGTGTCGCACGAAACCATCTACAACTGCATCTATGCCCAGCCCGTGGGTGAGTTGCGCAAGGAATTGATTGCCACTTTGCGCCATGCTCACAACAAACGGCTGCCCCGTAGCAAAGGACAGGATCGTCGTGGACAGATCCCAGACATGCTCAGCATCCACGTACGTCCGCCTGAAGTTGAGGATCGGCAGTTCCCAGGGCATTGGGAAGGTGACCTCATCAAGGGTGCTGGCAATGCAAGTGCCGTAGGCACCTTGGTCGAGCGCACCAGCCGACTGCTCATGCTGGTCAAGTTGCCTGCGTTCAAACCAGCCAGTGCAGCCAATGTCATGCAAGCCTTTACAGATAAGCTGCTGGGCATTGCGCAGCCCATGCGCCAAAGCATGACGTACGACCAGGGCAAGGAGATGGCGCTACACAAGCAATTGACCGCCAACACGGGCGTGGCGGTGTACTTCTGTGACCCACACAGCCCGTGGCAGCGTGGCTCCAACGAGAACATGAATGGCTTGGTGCGCCAGTACCTGCCCAAAGGCATGGATCTGAGCATCTACAGCCAAGAGCAACTCGATGCGATTGCTGATGAAATCAACAACCGCCCTCGCAAGGGCCTTGGGGTACGATCACCGCTGTCGGTTTATCGAGAGCTACTGATCAACTCTCCCCAGCACTCCACCCTCATCCATTGAATACAAGGGTGTTGCACTTCACATTTGAATCCGCCTGGGAATGATTCCTGCGCCGGAATCCCATCCCGATGCCCTAACCATTCGGCAGCATGCCCAAGAAAGAAAGAGATGTGCAGGAGGGCTACATCAAGCAGTTGGTCCATCTCTTGATTAACGAGATATGCCTGTCTCGCACCTCGGATCGCTTGTTGTGCAGAGAGCAAGCTATCCAAACACAAGGTGGCAAATCGTTCTCCGGCATTGATATCAGCAAAAGCACTGGTTTTCGCAGCAAAGTACATACCGGGACAGGTAGACGAGGCTATGTACAGTCGGTTTGAGACGATGTCAGGTGGAACCACCGGTGTCGCAAATAGGCGTTGCTCATATCGCTCACTATGTGCGATGTTGGCGAGCATACTGACGATGACATATAAGGCCCATGCCCTACTCTCGTCATTTATATTGAGCAGCCCCTGGGCAACGCATGCGTCGAAGACAAGATGCTCCTTGCGAATCCCGTCTCGCATGATATGGACGCATTTTGCGATGGCTTGACCATAGTTGCGAGGGCGTGTTTTGTCCGACGGAAGCGCCGGGTCCCCTCTGTCTAGGTTTTCCAAAGCAGCTGCATAATCCGCCGCGAACGTCATGCCATCTAGCTGAGAGAGCGGTAGATCGCGACTCATTTCTTGAGTCACAACTTGCATGACATCGCCAAGCTTATTCACCGTTTCTTTATCGAAAAAACCGTGACAAGTCAACGAAAAATTGAATTTGCTTGACTGTTTAGTTGGCACAAAGAGGGCTGTTGTCCCACATGACTGCAAGGAGTCGCGCGGCCGGACCTCCTCCATTGCGTCAGTGATAGCTCGCTCAATCGCATTTGAGCAGCGCTGCCCAATCTGGTTCGAAAGTTCGGCAGAATTGCAGGAGCTGCGGGCAATGAAGAAGCTATCACTACAGGCAGCACTTGCTGCATTGACCTTACCGATTTCAAGCTCTGTTGGCTCACCTCTTGATCCCACAAGTAATAGGTTGTGGGCGATGGGAAAGATGATCGTGTCCGGTATCTGGTGTTCTCTAAGTGTGAGAGGAGTTAGAGAGCCTGCGCCACACTGTGCCAGTGCGATGCAGTCAGGAAGAATCGCACCGACAACACTGTACGTTCGCCAAGATAGCTCGGCAAGATCTTTCTCCCACTGCGTCGTTTTAGCCGTTTTTAAGGCAATGTTGTGGCTATCGCGTATCGTCGAAGGAAGTGCTTTGACGAGCTTGGCGACGACCTCTGCAATCATCGGCATCTGCGAAGCGTAAACCTCGTTGAACGACTCGCGAATGTAGAAGGCCATCAACCTTCTGGTCAAAGGCCGCGGGAGCAATTCTCCAAGAGGAGACGAACTCAACTCTTGGTCAATTGCCGATAAAGCCCGCCCCATGCTCACACTGTCCAGTTCCATCAATTCGCGCAGTTGATCCGAATCAGCGAAGAGTGCAGAGACTTGATCTAAGACCTGTGCAGCACCTTGCTGGAAGATTGAGCGAACATGCGCAGTTCTCAACGTGAGATGCGCCGTGATGCGGGCTGGCACTGTCGGATCAACAACATGCCCTTGAGGTGCCTGTCGGATCTTTTGGAGATCGGCGAGGATGTCCCCTTCTATAGATGTAATGAGGTCATCGAGCGTTTCATCGCCTGTGACCGAGAGCTTCGAGTAAAAAAACTCTCCAACTCCAACATCTCTTATGCCAACCAGCCGTGCTGCACTACCTCGCCGATGCAACCATGTACGCTCAGCATCGTCAGTACATTCAGCGAGGAAGCCACGTTGAACGAATCTTGGTATGTAGTGTTGCCGTTTGCCTGCCATGTCACGCTTGTTCCGATCTTAGTCACGTAAAGTTCGCGCCTCTAGCTACGATTATTGCGCGCGATTGCATAGTGCTCATGGCTGTGGATCGGCACTGGCCCCAAACCGAACGACTGCATGCTGCAAATTGCACATCCCTGTGCCAACTGCCACCGGCAGCGGCCATCGAAAAGCAGTCGTTGCTAGCGCCTATTCAAATTTCTGCTTTGGGTCGATAACGCCACTTCATATCCCGTGAGAGCGGACATTGAGCCCCATCTTGGTCACTGTCCGCTACTCACCTGAAGCCAGCCTGTGAGGGTTTGCCGACGATGTACTTGGGATGACTACTATCTGCCTAAAACCGGCTGTTCGAGCAGCCGACATGAACTGCCGCAATCGCTGCAGCAGCCGTCGACAAAACGGGAGCGCAACCTCGGTTACCGTCCATCAGTGAGAGCTCCAAGCATGCTTTTTCCGTCCATAACTACTTGATGGAACCCTGCCTACCAGTAAGTACGGTGCTCGTGGTATTAGACAATTAGACGCATGTCAGGAGCATCCCTTATCGCAAACCATATGAACGTGCCATACGGGCGCATCGTGAGTGCGTCTGATGTCGTTGCATCGTTCCGCAATGGCTGCTTAAGTGCATCCAGCCGGACTGCGAATGGAATCCTTGCTCCATTTTTTAATGAAATTGAGCCCAGCTTGATTTGGCGTTGTGCCCGTGAAGTGAATGCGTCGCTGGAGATGGTTAACCGCCTCTATGCGCACATATTACGTTTGGGCTTTTTGCCCTCCACCGCGTGGGAAGCGGCAGCAGCTCAACTCCAGGCTGGAATCGATGGTCACGCCTCACCAGATAGCTGATTGAAGCGAGCACCTCTGATCAGCAAAGCAGGGGCCAGAGGCATTCCCGACCACATCAAAAAAGCGTCAACTGTGCCAATGAAGCATGCCGAGAATGCAAAGTTGATTTAGGCGAATTGGATAACAACCAATGCAGCATGGACTGAGCAGTGCTGAAGTCTGTGCTGCTTTCTACACCAGGGGACGCTACGAAGTCGCACAGCAGATCAATCAAGACGCTGGGGCGGTGAGTACGAAGGCTGATGGGTTCGAGCTGTGCGACTTTGCGTCCGAAGCCTGATGCCATACGAATCGTCTGCTGGGCTTTCGGCATGGCACGTCGCAAACGCGGCTCTACGGGTTCAGTGAAGTCATAAGCTGCAGCAGTCGCCAAAGCGAAGACGATGCGCATCACTCCGTCAAGGCTTAGATGCCGAAGGAGCACACCCCAACTGTCCCATGGCGAAATCAGGGAACACCATCCTCCATCTCGACTTCCATCGGGCACTCGCAAATCAATGGCATGCGCAATGAGAAGCTCGTCACTTGAAGGCGGATCTGCTGCACCATTCTCGACCCCAAGGCACCCACAGGAACAAGCATTCAGTGCAGCTCGGTTCCAGGATATTGACCGTGTACACCACGGACACGCATCGATCAGTACACGCCGATGGCGCACACAAGCCACACACAGCGCCAGATCCCACGCCAGCCGGCAGTAGCCAAACTCTTCAATGCAATTTGGACAAATCCTGGGAAAAGATCGCACCAGAAAATAGCTTCGCCCCAGCGGATGGCCTGCGTAGCTGCAGCCCAATGACCTTTTGCCTAGTGGTATCTGCTCCAGTGCAAATACCAAGCGCTGCTCGCTTGCTCCGAACCAATGTGCAAGGTATGGCGCATCGTTGGCATCGAAGGCCATCGCGTGGGTTTTGCCCAGTAGTGCCTTGATCGTGACGACACTCCTAAGACCATTGAGCAAAGACATCCGAAGGACATACCCTTGGCCGGATTCCCCTTCCATGATTTCGTCTTGATAAGGAAACTGAACAGACTGAGGGGCATTGCAAGTGATCTCTCGTCTCATCCCTGTTCCTTGGCTTCACGAGCGGCCAACTTCTCCCACCGCGTGATGCGTAGCAAGCCAGCCATTGCCACGCGTGCGTTGGCATCAAGGTTCCAACTCCACTGAATCTTCTTGGCTTTCTTCTTGTAGACGTTGTAGTTTTTGGAAAGCGCAGTGTTGTGCCCCATTGTTGCCAAAAGATGTTCTCTGCACTGAATAGACCGCAGCCACGCTTTCTCGTAGAACAGCCGTTTCTTCACCTCCCTAGCAGTTAGCCCCTCTGGCGTACGATGGAAAGGAGTGTCCTTTGCCTTGCTCAATGCCAGGCGCGGAGCGTTCCGCTTCTCTTCTTTGGGAACAGCAGGCAGCATGGGCGCTAGATATGAACGAGCCCGATGCGCAGCCGCTACGTCGACGAAACGGTGGAGCTCTCCTAACCGGCTGAGCAAGATTTCCAGCGGAACTGTCGTCTCGTCTTTTGCTACTTTCCAACGAGGTTTTGGATCTCTCAATGGCATGCCACAGTTGTCACAGTGGGCCAAGGTTGATGCTTGTCCATGCCTGCCAGAAGCGACTAAACGGCTGGTATGCATCAACAAGGCAACGCCACATGTTGGACAAACTTCCGACAACAAGCGGCTGTGTATCGGGCACCACGTTAAAGCAGACAACCGCCAAAACCAACGCAGATAGGGAATCTCATCCCGCTTGAAGCATTCGCGGCACCAACGGTATCGGGGTATTCGACGCTCATGCCACAGCAGCTGGGCGGGATGAATGTGAGAGCACAGTGCCCCCAGAATCGATAGTGAGGGATGGTCGTGCTCAGGTCCCAATGGCAATAGCTGCTTTGTTTGCGCCCAAATGGCGTGTGGAATCGGGAGATCCCAATCTCGCAACCGAGGCTCATAGCCGATGGTACGAATTAATGTCGGCATGCTGTACTGGTGGTCTCCACAGACGCGCTGCACCCATGAGGCAAGGCTTTCATCGGGTAGCACTGGCTTAGCTGCCAAAAGTTGCGTGCGAAGGCTTAGGTCCAGAGGATTTACATGCGCTGCTTGCATCATTTGGACACCTCGCGGCGCGGCACCTTAAAAGGATTGGATTGTTCAGCAACCTGCCCCTTCGCATCGATCAGTGCAATAGCCAAAGACTCCATCGTGACAACCCGCTTCTCTTGCGTGGCTGCATGCATACAGGCGAAGGCCAACACACGTTTGAGTGCACGCATATTCCCGCCTGTTGCTGCATGCAGAGGGCGACAAGCAACCGTGTTAATCACGCTGAGATCTACGGTGCCGGACATGGTCTGGGTAAATGCGGCCAGTAGCTGGCGCCAGGCATCATCGAAGGCGAACGGGTAAATCACGAAGCCCATGGATGCCCGGCTGGTGAACTGTGGGTTGATGACCGGCAAGCGCTCAAGCACATGGGTACCGGCACAAATCACTGGCGTATTGAAGGCATCCATACGAACCTTGAGCCAGTCGGTCACTGCGCGAGCAGTAATGTCCTTGTTGCCTTCGCAGACGTGCTGCATTTCGTCAATCAATAGCGCCCAGGGTTTGCGTTTTTCAAACCCTACTTTCACCAAATGGTTCATGGCCACAAGATTGGGTCTACTTGGTAGAGAGGGATATCCTAACGCCAGCATTACGCTCTCCGCCATAGCGCGCGTGTCAACAGCGCTGTCAAGTCCAATTCGTAAACAGGTCTCGTGGCGATCGCTTAGGGCATTGGCCTGCAACTCCCGTTGGATGAGTTCAAGCAGCAGAGTCTTTCCCATCCCTGAATCAGCCTGAATTAAGATTCCGCAAGGGCTCTTAAGCACCCGCATCGAGTGCACCAAGTCCAACGCAGAATCACGGATGCGCCGAAATACTGCATGGTCAACCACAACGTTTAAGAGTTGCTCACCCACTTTGAGAACTTCTGGAGAGCGGGTGCAGGAAAATTCTGGATTACGCATCTCAGTCCTCATCGAGAGAAAAACTTTTGAACGGAATAACCTCAGGCAGCACCTCATACATGGCAGGGCTGAGCTCAAGTGGCGGGGTGTCGCTAATGGCCGACGTGGCGGCAGCTGTAAGAGTCAGAGGGACGGAAGTCATGCCCTGCAGACGCGTAAGCGTCTTGTCTTGGCGCTTGCGCACCCCGCGGCGGGTAGCCTCCTGCCAACGTTCACTGAGGCTGATCAATGCCCTTTCAAACATCTCTGGGGCGTTTGCCTTGGTGAGCTTGCGGCCAGCCTCAGCTCGCAGTACCTGAAGCTGCATCAATGACATAGGCTGGTCACAGGCAAACATAGATCTCTGCAGTGGGACCGTCAACCACGATCGAGCCTTTGGCAGTTGCACGAAGATCTGCCGCAGGTCTTCTGGGTTGAACCGGATTTCGGTGCGAAGCGCCGACCCGTGCTCGCGACGGTAGTCCTGCAGCTCGACGGAATTAAAGCGTAGATAGTTGAAAAACACGCCGTCGCCATCCACTCGGCGCTGTGCCCCCAACCCGCACATCAACTCCAAGCCAGAAAGATTGGTAGGGAGGGCGGGCGGCGGCGTGGAGCTTCTTTGTTCCTCCCATAGATCCCACGGACGCACTAGAGTCTTGGGATGGATGCGCAGAGGATGTACTTGTGATGCCCACTCAATCAGGCAGGTGCACAAATCATCAAACGTTATCGCTGCCGACTTCGCCGGATTGATGCGAACTGCATTGGCAAGAGGACGGTGCACTTTGCCCTGCAAAGGTAGCGCCCTGTTGGCCTCCATGATCGTCCGTTCAATCGAGGATTTGTACCAAGGGCTACGCACTGGGTTGTAAATCAGGTCAGAGCGTAATTCCCATGCAATCCGTTGAAACTGCTGTGCATGGAACTCCAATCCGTTATCCACGACATAAGTTTCAGCACACCCCATGGCAGTCCATGCCAGCTGTGGCGATCGCAGCATCTCGGTGTATCTGTCCTTAGGAAAAATTGACTCCTTGATAGCACTAGCAACGGTCGCCACTGAAGGTCCGTAGAAGCTGATGTACACACCCAACAAATACCCTGAGAAGCGATCGATCACCAATGTGATCCAAGGTCGGCCCAGAGGAATTCCGGTGCGAGGATCGAGCACCCATATATCGAGCAGCGTGTGATCAATCTCCACACGTTCTAGGATGCGAGTGCTTTGGTCCCCTTTCAGGCTGTAGCGCCATTGGTTACGGGCGTAACCCACTCCCACTCGCTTTAAGTCGCATATGTAAGGGGGAAGGCTCTGTACCCGCCGCAGCACTGTGCTCTCGGACGGTGCTGCCAAACTAGAGCCTTGCTGCTGGTTAGTTTGCTTGATCTGCGCTTTTATGAGCCCATGCGCCTTCTTCGCAGACACTCCGTTGAGCTTGAGATAGTGCGTAGCCAAAACATGGTCGACTAACGCATCGACATTGGTGTCGACGCGTTTGGGACGTACGACGAAAGACCGCTGATCAAGCAAAACGTAGGGGCTGGCATCACCTTGACGGAATTTGCGCAGCCACACCTCGACCGCGCCTACAGACGGCTTTTTGATCAAGCGATGTTTGAACACCAACGTCACATTTGAGATCCACACATCCCATACCTGTTGGCAAATGAGCTCTCGGCGAGTACGCGTGCGAGGGGCGCTTTTTCCATCCTCGATAAAGGCCCGAACAAAACCCATTCGAAAAGTAATTAATGCTTGCTGTTGCTCCGTCAGTACAGCCGGCAGCGGCTGGGACTGTGTATCAACCGATAGTTCGCTGTGTGCAGGAACATGCGCTGGGATGTAGCGGCGGTCCAAGATGCCCTGGTACAGCTTTGACATTCGGAAAGTGCAGACCTCGAAGTTATCGAGGTATTTGAACTGCACCCTCCCATCGCCCAAATCTCGCTCAAATTCGAGTTGCCGCTCACCGCTGCGCAGCACTAAACCACGACCGAAAGTAATCATGGCAATCTCCTGCGTAAGTGGTGGTCGTAATGGACTGGGTCAGCTCGATCTGAAAGTCGAATGGCACATGGCATAGGTGTCGTGCAACGAGGTTCCACACCATGCCCTCAGGTAGTCCTTGTTCGACGAGCTGTTGTACTGAAACGCTGTCGTGCCCCGCATGCCGTATTGCCTTCAACGTCTCTTGAACTTGGACTTCAGTGCAATGCATACGTCCGTAGCGCATCAGCAACATGGCGCGTGCGGAGAGATTTTTTCCGTCAATGAGCGTATCGGTTGCAATGAAAAAACACTGTCCTTGGGACTGCAGCACCTGCTCTGCAGCATGCAGCCGTTCCTCGTGGCGTTTGAGGTAGGCCTGAGGTTTGACCTCCACCACGAGGCTTGTTGAATCACGGAAGGTGATCAGAAAGTCTGGCGTGTACTTTCTGGCAGCCCCGGCTTCACTCAGTTGCAAGGTGAAAGGTTGATGTTGGATGTCACAGACCACCGGGCAGCTCAGCGCTGCGATGATGAAGCGACGCTCCAAATGTGATTCGTGTTGCACGGGATGGTCCAGCAGCCATCCTGCATTGACGATGCCCACCTCACGATGAGGTGCGCGGGTAACAACTTTGCGGGTCATGAAAACTCCTGCTTGTAGGTGCGAGTAAGCCCAGCACGCAACAAAATAGTCAGCGCACATGGGTTGACGCTGCCCGCAACTCAGGAGTAAATTCCGACCTAAGGGACGCAATCCTAGGTGGTCTTAAATTCTGGGCTGCCGAGCGACGCCGATCTTCTGAAAAGAGGGTTGGCGTTTGTTTTTTCTGGGTTGTGATGCTCCTTTAAGTTTTTGAAATTTCTTGCCTTAAGGCAGGCTAGAAAGCTTTTCCAGTTTCATACCAAGCGCCACAGCAATCTGATGCGACTGGCCACGCAAGCACTTGCGTTTTCCTGGAATCACCATGCGTGTCAAAACAACGCTGAATCCTCGCTCGCGTGCCCAGTCTGAAATCGAGACCCCGTTTTCATTAAAAAGGGCACGAACCTGCTCCGGGGTGCGCAACGAAGGCACCACTAAAGCGTTCAAGGCTGAAGAAACGGAAGCGTTCATTGACTCATCATTTGTCTGGTGTACGGGCTATAGCATCGGAGATGCAACTAAGTTTGTTGCTTATTGTTCCTAGCTTTAAAAGAGTTGAATAGATGGCAAGAAAATCGGACGGTTTGAATAATTCGCCCCCCTTCTCAACGATCCAGCCTTTGGAGCGCAGTTCATTAAGCGGGCGACCCAAAACTAAGGGGCAGCCGTCGAAATCCAGAGGGCTTTGTTGCATAAATCGGCCATAGGCCAAGGCATCCCCAATCCCAAATAGATTTACGCAGCAGCGACTGTCTGGGGCGTGCCCAGAGCGGTAAATTGATTGAGGATTGAAGCTCGGATGTGCAGCTCGGTCACCTGGCGCTCAAACGTCCTGGCCATGACCTTCTCGCCGAGTCGCTTGAAGCAATTCATCTTGGTCTCCACCAGTGACCTTCGGTGGTAGCCGCTCCAGCGTTTCCAGATAGCCCGCCCCAACTGCCTACACGCCTTGACCGCTTCATTGCGGTGAGCAAATGCCAGCCCTTTGCGCAGCTTCGCTCCTTTGCGCGGCGGGATGATTGGAATGGCTCCCCGCAGGTAGCACGCCTTATGTACATCCTGCGTTTCGTACGCCCCATCACCGGTAAAGCTAGCTATCTCTTCATTGCTTGGAATTTGACCTAGCAGGTCTGCTGCCATGGGCGAGTCGCCCACTTCATTGGTTGTTACTGCGATGGCCCGAATCTGCAGTGTCTGGGCATCAATACCCAGATGCACCTTGCGCCACTGGCGGCGGCTCTCGGCACCGTGCTTTTTGGTTTTCCACTCACCTTCGCCCAAGAACTTGATGCCCGTGGAGTCGGCCAGCATGTGCAAGCCTTTGTCACTTGCACGGTAGCGCACCTGCACATCCAAGCTCTTTTGCCTGCGACACACCGTGCTGTAGTCGGGCACTGGCCAATGCAGGCCTGCCATACCCAATAGCGACTCAACCAGGCCCAGTGTCTGGCGCAAGGGCTGGCCAAACAAGCACTTGATGGTCAGGCAAAACTGGATGGCCGCATCTGAGAACTTCTGGCAACGACCACGCTTGCCCGTGGGCCGAGCTAGCCACTGCATATCCCTATCGAGCCAAATGGTCAGCTCACCTCGCGCCTTCAACGCTGCGTTGTAAGCCTTCCAGTTCGTTGTGCGGTACTTAACCCGACCCCAGCTCGTCTCTCTCATCTCCCGAGCCTACCTCAGCTGCGACCGGCATTTGTGCAACAACGCCCCCGTCTTCTCAAGACGTGTCAAGCAAAGCGCCCCATAGTGCTCGATGACCAATGCAATTTGATATTTCCGTACTGGGCGCCCATGAGTACTGAACACAGCCCACAAATACCGGCTGCGATCGAGCGCCTGACTTCCTTACATTGCAGACGGTTGTCTGTGAAAAAACAGATTGATACGGTAAGCGGCGAATCGTCCGTGGGCTATTTCCGGCAACGATCGCAGCAAAGCACTAGTTCAGCTTTAGGCTGGTATGCGTCGCTCGCCAGCAAACGAGGAACGTCGGCGACCTCGCGAAGCGGACCTTCACATCCGCAATGTGGGGACTCCAGACGCTTACGATAAGCTTGCGTCAAAGATCAGGGAGGCTACATGCTGAAGAGCATCGAGAAAATCAAGGGGCTTGGCGTCTATCAAAGCTACAACAAACCTACAGGCACGCAAGACTTCGGGATCAAGAATCTCATCTATGGCTGGAACTACTCTGGGAAGACCACCCTCTCCCGCCTATTCGCTCAGCTTGAGACCAAATCGGCCAATCCTGATTTGTCCGGCTGCGAATTCACACTTGCAACTGCCGATGATCCGATCACCGAGAAAAATTTCAGTCGGTGCAGTCTGTCGGTCCGGGTCTTCAATTCCGATTTCATCCGCGCCAATCTGCACTTCGATGGCGGGAGCTTCAACCCTATCCTGCTGCTAGGCAAGGAGTCAGAGAATGCGCAACGGAAAATCGATGAGCTTAGTAAGCGGATCAAGCGCTCGGACGAGGTCCAACGCAAACTGGACGGCAAGTTCGAAGAACTGAAGAGGCGGATCGCGCAGGCCAAGACCGACACTGCTAAGTTCATCCGCCAACACTTGAAGGTTGATCCCTATACGGCCGCACATCTTGGACAGGATCTTGTCGCAGTCGGGGTTCTTGATTCCCAGCTCATGACGGAGAAGGAACTCGCTGATGCCATCGAACTCGCGCTGACACCTGACTCCAAGAGGCCGAGCACGGTCGAGGAACTGCGCGCTGCTCCGTCGATCGAGGATCTCCACAAGGAGGCCGTCACGGTTATGGCCGCAACGCCAAGCTTCTCTAACACTATCAAACACCTTGAGGAGAATCCTGCTGTTGAACGCTGGGTGCAAGGCGGCCTAGCCTTGCACCCAGGTGCAGGAACGTGTGAGTTCTGCGGAAACGACTTGTCCCAGGACCGCCTCGAAGCCTTTCGCGCACACTTTTCAAAGGATCTGGCGGACCACAAGAAGGGGGTCGATGGTTTGGTTGCGCGTGTGAAGGAGGCAGTTTTCAACCTGCGCTGGCCCAAGGCCATCGAACTCAATGCACAGTTTCGCGAAGCCTACACCGCCGCCATTGAAGGGCTTCCCGCAGCCATTGACGCATTCAACCAGGCTGTAAGAAAACTCGTAGACGAAGTGCAACGCAAGGCTGAAGACTCTCGCAAGGCCATGACGCCCGCGCCATTGACTGCGGGCCTGGAAAAAGGGATCAAGGACGCAGTTGCAGCGGTCAACCTTATCATCAAGCAGAACAACGAGTTGGCCTCGAACTTCACTAAGGCTAAAGCCGATGCCTTGAGGAAGGCCCGATACCACTACGTCCAGCAATTCGAGGACGACCAGGCTACCGCAGGCCTGGAACAACAAAAGACGCGACTCGCCAGTCGGTCCGACCGTCTGAGGGCTTATGTCGCAAGGCTGCGGCCGGAGATTAGTCATCTTCAGGCTCAGATCAGTCAGGCACAACAAGGCCGGGAAAAAATCAACGAACGCTTGGTGTCCATGCTGGGGAGCGAGGCCGTCCAGATCCAGGTCGTCAAGGATACGGCAGGCCAGGACCGCTTTCAACTGATCCGGAAGACGGGAGCCGTTGCCAAGAATATGAGTGATGGGGAGCGCACGGCAGTTGCCTTCTCATACTTCCTGACGAAGCTGCAGGAGATCAAGCCCGCGGAATTCAAGGAGACCATCGTCTACATCGACGATCCCATCTCAAGTCTCGACGCCAATCACATCTTTCAGGTGACCGCTGCCATCCGAGCGCTGTTCTTCAAGCAGCATGACAAGAACGCACCTTGGCAGACCACCTGCAAGCAACTGTTCATCTCCACGCACAACTTCGAATTCTTCAACCTGCTCAGAGAGATAAAGCCCGTGGCGAGCAACAAGGGAGCGCGGCTCTACCTGATCAGAAGGGTTGCCGAGAAGTCCTCTACGCTGGAAGACATGCCGGCCTCGCTCGCACGCTATCAGTCTGAATATCACTTCCTGTTTGAAGTCATTCATCGCTTCCACAAGGCGCCCGACAAGACCGTCCACGAAGTGCTGATGCTGTTGCCGAATGCTATGAGGCGCTTCATCGAGCTCTATACGTACTCCAGGCTTCCTGGTCCGAAAGACTCGGAACAGGTCGACGAGCGTGCCGAGATTCTGTTCGGGGTCGAGCGTGCGAAGCGGATCCTCAAAATCTTCCACTACTTCAGCCACGGCAACACCCTGGACCGGCTCGTTGGAAACAACGAGTTGATCTTCGACCTCGAGCATGCGGTCAAGGACTTGATAGATGCCATCACTGAGACTGACAAGCCCCATATGGACTCCCTGATCGTGGCCACTCAGGCTTGACGGCATGTACGACTTTCGCACTCTGTCGCCGATCGATTTCGAACTACTCATTCGTGACCTACTACAAGCAGAGTTGGGCATCACGATGGAGAGCTTTGGCCCCGGCAAGGATGGTGGGATCGACTTCCGCTTCGCCATGGCGGACCAGAATGTCGTAGTGCAAGCCAAGCATCATGTGGAGGGAGGGCCAAGAAGCCTTCTTCGGGCAGCGATGAAGGAGGACAGCAAAGTCCTGAAGCTGGCCCCGTGCCGGTACATCCTGGTCACGTCCTTATCCCTTACCCCGGAACTGAAGCGCAAAATCATTCAAGCGATGCCGTCCACGCCGGTCAGTGCTGGAGGCATCATAGGCCGCGAGGATCTGAACAACTTTCTTGGCCTCCATCCACATGTGCTGCGTCAGCACTTCAAGCTTTGGTTGACCAGCACGGAAGTCCTTGAGCGAATCTTGCATAGCGCGGTCTACAACCGGACCGATGCCGAGTTGGACCGTATCAGGCAACTTGTTCCCAAGTTCGTGCACAACGCCAGTGTGGCTGAGGCGGAGACGATCCTGGAGGACCGCGGCGCGCTGATCATTGCGGGCGAGCCGGGTGTCGGAAAGACCACCCTTGGCCGAATGCTGCTCTGGCTCCACATGGAGCAGAACTGGAAGGTCTTTGTCGTGGACGACCTGCAGGAGGCGATGGCCGTCAGCACAGCCGGCGAGAAGCGGCTCATCTTCCTCGACGATTTCCTGGGGCAGATCAGCCTGACCAACGAACTGCTGGGCAAGGTGGATCAGCGTCTGCCGGTTTTCTTGGATCGACTTCGAAACAACAAGGATCTTCGATTCATTCTGACGACGAGGCGGTACCTGCTCAATCAGGCGCAGATCCAATCGGACAAGCTCTCGTCGCCACAAGTGGCGGCAAGTGAAATGGTCCTGAATGTCGGGGTCTATACGCGGATCATCAAGGCCAAGGTCGTCTTCAACCACATTTACTTCTCGGATCTGGTCGATGAGGAAAAGGCCAAGCTCCTTGACGGCGACTTCTTCCTCAAGATGATCGACCATCGCAACTTCAGCCCCCGCTTGATCGAGTTGCTGACTTCCGCGGACTACTACTCGGTGGGCGATGAATCCATCCAGGCAACTGTCCTGCGTGTTTTAGACAACCCTTCGGAGCTCTGGGAACGGCCGTATCGATCGCATTTGAGCGCTGATGCAAGATGTCTGTTGTGGGCCATCTTCTTTACCGGCCTCTACGTAGGAATGGATCTCTGCTTGCAACTGTTCAAGCGAATCGCCGCCACTGCAGGCCAACAGATAGCGCCGGCAGATGCAGTTGCGCGGTTCCGTACAGGGTTGAAGGAACTGAGCGGATCTTTTGTGAAGGTAGGGGTCCAAGAAATATCGTTCGCAAACCCTGGCATTCGCGATTTTTTGAGCAAGGTCTTCATCGACGACCATTTACTACCGGTTGTCGTTCGATCCGTTTCGACACTCTACGAGTTCCGAAGCGCTTGGAATTTCTTCAGGACAAACATCACGCTTTGTCGCAGCCAGGTCGACGACCATGATCTATGGATAGCCGCCATGGATCGCATTCAAGGCCACAGGAATACGACTGCGATCGAATCGCTGCGGTACATCCTTGAGATGATCGAGCACTTGCCGGGTCTGCATATCAAGGCGCTGCTCGACAAGGCAGTAAGCGATTTGATATCGCAAGGGATCGAACCCAGAGATCATTACGATTGCCTATTCTCCCTGCGGCAGTTGAAGCGACTTCAGTTTCGGACGGACGACCTTCTTAATCCGGCGTGCGAAAGTCTGACCAATGCTGCGGCAAACATGCTTGCCAATGCTGGCGAAGACTTGGCGATCGACGACATCACAAGCATTGCTGACGCACTTGAGTCGCTGACGGAACATGGCTTGGTCCGCAGTGCTGCAAGCGACGCGCTACGGGGGTTCATTTTGGGAATCGAGGACAAGCTTTCCGACGTGTCCTCTAGTCAAGAACTCGACACATTTCGCGACGATCTTGTTTCCGCAGCAGAGACGTATGGCGTCTGTATTGACGCGGCACTGATGCAAGACATTCACAGTCGCCGCGAGGTTCTTGAAGAGCGGGAGGGTGAAGAAGACGCCGATCCTTATCAGCAGGCCGGACTGCAGGCCACGGCTGGCGAAATCTCGGACGCCGAGATCAAGTCAATGTTCTCGCTTATGGCCACCGGACCCGTCAGTGGATAGCGGTGGTTCTCCGACAGGCCATTCATCCGGCCAGGTCCGAGCAAGGCAGTGACTGGAGATGACCGAAAGCGTGGGCTCGGCCGGGGCGGCCGAACGACGGCAACCGCTGCAAAGGCGACCTAGCAATTCCCTGCATGTCGATCCGATTGGTCTGCTTGCAGTTGTACTGCTCTGGCTCACATTTAGTTCTGCTAACCCTCTTCAATGCTGGACACCCCTCAAGTGGCCTCGGATGCATTAGCGCCTCAAAAACCTTTCTTCTTAGGCTGTCTTGGCTGCCCTGACCGGCTTGCACTCCTCCCCTCGCGCCCGGAAAAAACGAAAGTAGAGTGACGTACCAACGAAAGTACAGTGACGTTCCGCAATTAGCCATAGCCTCTTGCAGTGATCCAGGTACTGCTCTTGAAACTCCGACAAATTGCCTTATTATTAGCACTCAAGGGGGTTGAGTGCTAACAGCCTGACCCTCAGCTATTCCGAATGTCGGCCAGGATGGCTGGCAAGTCTTGTTTCAACTTTGTTGATGTATTTAGGAGTTGGTATGAACCTGCGTCCCCTGCACGATCGCGTGATCGTCAAGCGCCTCGAAAACGAAACCAAGACAGCCTCGGGCATCGTGCTCCCTGATGCTGCCACCGAGAAGCCTGACCAGGGCGAGGTGCTGGCTGTGGGTCCCGGCAAGCGCAATGACAAGGGCGAGCAAATCGCTCTGAACGTGAAGGTCGGTGACCGCGTTCTGTTTGGCAAGTACTCTGGCCAAGCCGTGAAGATCAACGGCGACGAACTACTGGTCATGAAGGAAGACGACCTGTTCGCAGTCGTCGAGAAGTAATTCGCTCAAGCGATTTACTTCATTCAAACACTGAATTTCATAGCTGCCAGCACTTACCAGATAAGGGCTAGCAGGCAATTTGAACCAATTCTTTAGGAGCCAAAAATGGCAGCAAAAGACGTAGTTTTCGGCGGTGAAGCACGTGCACGCATGGTTGAAGGCGTGAACATTCTGGCTAACGCAGTCAAGGTTACCTTGGGCCCCAAGGGTCGTAACGTGGTGTTGGAGCGCTCGTTCGGTGCCCCTACCGTGACCAAGGACGGTGTGTCCGTGGCCAAGGAAATCGAACTCAAGGACAAGCTGCAGAACATGGGCGCCCAGCTCGTGAAGGAAGTGGCCTCCAAGACCAACGACATCGCTGGTGACGGTACGACTACCGCTACCGTGCTGGCCCAAGCCATCGTGCGTGAAGGCTCCAAGTACGTTGCTGCTGGTCTGAACCCCATGGACCTGAAGCGCGGCATCGACAAGGCTGTCGCAGCCCTGGTGGAAGAGCTGAAGAAGCAATCCAAGGCCACCACTACTTCCAAGGAAATCGCTCAAGTGGGCTCGATTTCTGCCAACTCCGACGAATCCGTGGGCAGCATCATCGCTGAAGCCATGGACAAGGTGGGCAAGGAAGGCGTGATCACCGTGGAAGAAGGCAAGAGCCTGGCCAACGAACTGGATGTCGTCGAAGGCATGCAATTCGACCGCGGCTACCTGTCGCCCTACTTCATCAACAACCCCGAAAAGCAATCCGCTGTTCTGGACAACCCCTTCGTGCTGCTGTTCGACAAGAAGATCAGCAACATCCGCGACCTGCTGCCTACCCTGGAAGCCGTCGCAAAGGCTGGCCGTCCTCTGCTGATCATTGCTGAAGACGTCGAAGGCGAAGCCCTGGCAACCCTGGTGGTCAACACCATCCGCGGCATCCTGAAGGTTGTGGCTGTGAAGGCTCCTGGCTTCGGCGACCGCCGCAAGGCCATGCTGGAAGACATCGCCATCCTGACTGGCGGCAAGGTCATCGCTGAAGAAGTGGGCCTGTCGCTGGACAAGGTGACTCTGGAAGACCTGGGCCAAGCTCAACGCGTCGAAATCGGCAAGGAAAACACCACCATCATCGACGGTGCTGGCCAGGCTGACGAAATCGAAGCCCGCGTGAAGCAAATCCGCATCCAGATCGAAGAAGCCACTTCCGACTACGATCGCGAAAAGCTGCAAGAGCGCGTGGCCAAGCTGGCTGGCGGTGTTGCCGTGATCAAGGTTGGCGCAGCCACCGAAGTCGAAATGAAGGAAAAGAAGGCCCGCGTTGAAGACGCCCTGCACGCCACCCGCGCTGCCGTGGAAGAAGGCATCGTGGCCGGCGGCGGCGTGGCCCTGCTGCGTGCCAAGCAAGCGGTGGGCAGCCTGGTGACAGGTAACGCCGAGCAAGACGCTGGCGTGCAACTGGTTCTGAAGGCCATCGAAGCGCCTCTGCGCGAAATCGTGGCCAATGCTGGTGGCGAGCCTTCCGTGGTCGTGAACGCCGTGCTGAACGGTAACGGCAACTACGGCTTCAACGCCGCCAACGACAGCTACGGCGACATGCTGGAAATGGGTATCCTGGACCCCACCAAGGTGACCCGTACAGCTCTGCAAAACGCCGCTTCCGTGGCATCTCTGCTGCTGACCACCGAGTGCATGATCGCTGAAGCCCCCAAGGCTGAAGGCGCTCCTGCCATGCCCGACATGGGTGGCATGGGCGGCATGGGCGGCATGGGCATGTAATTGCCAAACTGCTGACCGGGTGCTTCAAAACACCCGGTTCTGCTCCAAACAAAAAGGCCGCATTTGCGGCCTTTTTGTTTTATTTAATAACTCCCAGACCTCATAAGTAACCGGAAATTTTTAGATCACGTCAGCTTTAGAAGCGATGGCGCAGGCCAGCAGTAATACCTGTGCGCTTTGTAGCCAAGTTAGAGCCATCCACTACTACGCCAGAACCACCACTGGTTTTTGTGTAATCGACAGCGAAATAAGCATCCGTTCTTTTAGAGAATGCATAGTCAACTGCAGCAACAAAGAAATTGGCTTTTCCATTGTATGTACCACTTGCAGATCCGGACTGTTTCGCATGATAGTAATGAAGCCCAGCATTAACCTGCGGCGTAATTTGATAGCCAAATCCGACCTTAAACATCTGCCTCTTGTTAGCCTGATCTGCCAACCCCATAGCCGTCGCAGGAATATTGGTCATATCAAACACACCGGGAGAGAAGCCGCCATTGGCACCTGTAGCCCAATATGCATTAACCAATCCCGCATCTGTAAGACCACCAGCTGTAGCAGCAGGGAAGTTATTCTTACGCTTGTTATAGCCATAACCCAGGTTCAGATAAAGCGGCCCCGAACGGTATGAGCCACCCACTGTCAAAGCATCCATCTTCGTACCTGCAGGCAATTTGGCAGTCAGATATCCAAGACCGGCAGAGACCCCGTTATCCGAATAGCGCAAATAGCCTCCGGCTGTACGAATAGCTCCGGTATTGATGCCGGCACCCAATTTATCAAAAGTATTTCCCTCATCAAATGAGTACTGCAACGCACCTCTGACAGGGCCGAACTCCGCCACATACTTCAGCATATTATTGGCACGCGCCCCCATGGACATGCCAATTTCAGGCTTATAAGCCTCCATATAAGGAGAGTATGGAAAAGAGGAATAAGTTGAAGTCACCAAGTCAAACAACATGTTGTATTGGCGACCCATGGTCAGCTGACCAAAGCTTTTACTCCGCAAACCAACCCATGACTGAGCAAAATATGGCTGCCCTGCCGCTTGCTCGCCATTATCTGTTGTAAATCTATTTTCCAAGTTAGCGATTGCAGCCAACCCGCCACCCAAATCCTCCGTGACGTTAATACCCCAGCGACTCTGGGACATACCTCCGCCAATCATCTGAGTTTTTCCGCTTTTATCTTTGCCTTCATTTGTTGTGTGACGCACAGCCGCATCCACAATCCCATAAAGCTGTACGCTACTTTGTGCATAAGCCATGCTACCCAAAGAGCCCAGTACAGCCAAAGCCAATGTCTTTTTCACAAACAAAGCTGTCATTGTGTTGCCTCTCTCAATTCACAAACAGTTGGTAGAAATTTCATTCTAGAAATGCTTTTCTCAACTGAGCGTGCATTGGCGCAAGCGCAACACAGGCCTTCCCCTCTTAGGGATTACCTTCTCGCCACCACTCTTTAAGGCCTAACCCGTTGGTAAGTCAAAATAAAAAAGGCCTGTCTTTCGACAGGCCTTTTAAGCTTTAAGCAATTACTGGCTTATGCCAGCAACTGATTAGAAAGCGTGGCGGATACCAACTTGCACGCCAGTCTGGTTGCGAGCAGCGCCGCTGTCCTTCAGACCAATGGAGTTGCTCACACCCTTGGAAGCCAAGGACATATAAGAACCTTCCTTGTTCTTCAGGTAAGCCACGGTACCGTACACAGCAGTGCGCTTGGACAGGTTGTGGACATAACCCAGGGACAGTTGGTGAGCCTTGGTGTCAGCAGCCTTCTGGTCGTACAGAGCGTACTGCAGCTTCACTTCGCCAACGCCACCCACAGGAGCGGACACGCCCAGCAGGTAGTTGTTGAACTTAGCGCTGGAGCCCAGTTCGGGCTTGTACTTGATCTGCTGAGCCAGACCTGCAACCTTGGCCACGCCAAAGTTGTAAGAAGCGCCGATAGACATTTCGTCACGGTCGCCAGCAGCGCCGTAGCTCAGAGTGCCGTAAGCAGCAGTCACGCTCAGAGGTCCGTTGTCGTAGCCAACGTTACCACCAACATAACGGCCAGCCTTGCCACCCAGAGACAAGGAAGCACCAGTCTCGTCAACGATAGTAGCGCCAGCCTTCTCGTCGAAAGCATAGCTGATGTTAGCAGTGAAGCCGCTGAAGTTAGGCGAAGAGTAAGACAACATGTTGTTCTTACGGATGGTGTTGCCATCAGCAATACCCTTCGCGTTCTCCAATTCAGCAGGAGTCAAGCCAGACATTGTCCAGTCTTGGTAGCCCATGTTTTGGCCAATACCAGTAGCGCCGAACATGTCGTACTTCAGACCAGCACGGAAAGTGGGAGTCGTTTCACGACCCAGGCGAACTTCACCGAAGTTGCCGGACAGACGCACTGTGGATTCGCGCTTGAAGTTGAAGCCCGAAGCGTTGCCGTCGTCACCGAAGATTTCGCCTTCCAGCCAGAAGCCAGCCTTCAGACCGCCGCCCAGGTCTTCAGTACCGCGCAGGCCCAGACGGCTGGTTGCGTTACCACTGGTGTGCATACCGTAGTTGCTGCCGTTGCCGCCGTCAGCATTGCTCACGTAAGACACGCCAGTGTCAACGATACCGAACAGGGTCACGGAAGATTGAGCCATTGCGGCGCCGGAAGCGGCCAGCACTGCCAGGGCGATCAGAGATTTTTTCATTACGAGTTACTCCAAGGTTTAGAAGGGCGCCGGTTCTATGGGAGAGAGACTTGAGCCTCGAGCTCCACCGGTTTCCCGCGCCAACCTCCTGGTGGGGAAGTTGGGTCTATTGCACCAGACCCCCGAGCCCAGCGCAAAGGAATTCACCCAAAACCGCTCGATTCGGCGCGTTTTCGTTGCAGCACCGCAACAAAGTACAGCGCCATACAAGAGGCAACCTCTTGAGGGTTCGCACCTAGCATTGCCCCAGCACAAACGATGGATGCAGTGCTCTGGTGTACCTTACGGACATTGGCACGTCTTCTGTGCCTCAGCAAATTTTAGTCATGGATAAGTTTCTGACCGCTGCCGATGCAGCCCTTCGCACCCTGTTTGCCGATCCGGTTGCCGCCGAGCGCTCACCTGCAGCCGGCATCGCCGAAGCTGCCTTGAGCGATGAGCAGCGCAAACTCTCTGCGGCACTGATGCGCGTCAATCATGTGGGAGAAGTCTGCGCGCAGGCTCTCTACAACGCTCAGGCGATGGTGACCAAGGATTCAGAGTTGCGCGAGCACCTGCTGCAGGCGGCCCGTGAGGAAATGGATCACCTGGCCTGGACACGTGAGCGCCTGCACGCCCTGGGTGATCGCCCCTCCTTGCTCAATCCTTTATGGTTTGCTGGCGCCTTCGCCATAGGCACAGTCGCTGCAAAAATCAGCGATGCAACCAGTCTGGGCTTTGTGGTTGAAACAGAAAACCAGGTTTCGGCCCACCTGGAAAGCCATTTAGGTCGTTTGCCCGAAGAGGATGAGGCCTCGCGCGCTGTGGTGGAGCGCATGAAAGAGGATGAAGAGCGCCATGCCGCAGCCGCCATTGACGAGGGTGCGATGCAGCTGCCTCCGATCGCTCAAGGTCTGATGCGCATAGCGGCCAAGGTCATGACGACCACGGCGCACCGCATTTGAATTTGCCACAGTGACAAAAACGCAAACGGGCCGCTCAGGCCCGTTTTTCATGGATGAAGTGAAGATCAGGCTTCGACGATATCAAAGCCCGTGGTGATCTCAGCAGTCTTGCCCAGCATGATGGTTGCTGAGCAATATTTATCATGGCTCATGGCAATCGCACGCTCGACCGCAGTGGCGGGCAGGTTCTTGCCGCTAACCGTGAACTGCATATGAATCTTGGTGAACACCTTGGGTTCAGTCTCTGCACGCTCTGAGGTCAGTTGAACGCTGCAGCCCTTCACGTCATGACGGCCACGTTTGAGGATGAGCACCACGTCATAAGCCGTGCAGCCGCCAGCACCTGCCAGCAGCATCTCCATGGGGCGCGGCGCCTGGTTAAGACCGCCGTTGGCAGGATTTTTTTCATCAGGAGCACCATCCATGTTCACTACATGGCCGCTGCCAGTCTCTGCCACAAAGCCCATGCCCGAGCGCGTTCCGACAGCCGCGCCAGTCCAACTCACTGTGCATTCCATTGTTTCTCCTCTCAAAGCTGTTGCAATTTTGCATCAAATACATAAAAACCCGAATCTTTTGATGCACAGAAATTTCAAGCCCTATACAATACAACTCAAGCGTTACCTGTGAGGTCAAACCCGCAGGCAGACTGCAGATTAATGGATAGCCCTAGTCTGTATCGCACCAGTTGTCTCCTCCACCTCCTCTAATGGTGGATTCAGCCCCTAGCTTTTTAGCTAGGGGCTTTTTTTCGTCCCTGCGCATCCTGCTTCTCTGACCACCAGCCCTCACCTCTTGAGTGAGTACTGCAGCGCAGCATTCAAGCGCCTATCATGGTCGGCTTCCATGCACCTGGCAGGCAGATTGCCCTGACTTCGGTGCAATGCTCTCGATTCGCACCATGACCCAAGCCCTCACCCCTGCCGATTATCTGACTCGCATCCTCAATGCACGCGTCTATGACGTGGCCGTGGAATCGGATCTGGACATTGCCAAAAGCCTCAGCCGCCGCCTGCACAACAAGGTTTTGCTCAAACGCGAAGACCAGCAGCCTGTCTTCAGCTTCAAGCTGCGCGGTGCCTACAACAAGATGGCCAATCTGACGGCCGAGCAGCTGCAAAAAGGCGTGATCTGCGCCAGCGCGGGCAACCATGCCCAAGGCACGGCCCTGAGCGCCAAGAAACTGGGCTGCCGCGCCGTGATCGTGATGCCCACCACCACGCCTCAGGTCAAAGTGGATGCCGTGGCCGCACTGGGCGGCGAAGTGGTGCTGGCCGGTGAGAGCTATTCCGACGCCTACAAGCACTCCGTCAAGCTGCAAAAATCCGAAGGGCTGACCTTTGTCCACCCCTTTGACGACCCCGATGTCATCGCTGGCCAGGGCACGATTGCCATGGAGATGCTGCGCCAGTTGCAGCAGTTGGGCAGCCAGCGGCTGGATGCGATTTTTGTGCCCATCGGCGGCGGCGGCCTGATTGCCGGCATTGCCAACTACATCAAGGCCGTGCGCCCTGATGTCAAGGTGATTGGCGTGCACACCAAGGATTCCAACGCCATGATGCAGTCCGTCGAGGCAGGCGAGCGCGTGGAGCTGGCCGATGTGGGCCTGTTTGCCGACGGCACGGCCGTGAAGCTGGTGGGCGAAGAAACCTTCCGCATCACCCAGGGCCTGGTGGATGACTATGTGACCGTCGATACCGACGCCGTCTGCGCCGCCATCAAGGACATCTTTACCGACACCCGCTCCATCGTGGAGCCATCGGGCGCCCTGGGCGTGGCGGCCATCAAGCAGTATGTGGCCAAGCACAAGACCAAGGGCGAGACCTATGCCGCCATCCTGAGCGGCGCGAACATGAACTTCGACCGCCTGCGCTTTGTGGCCGAACGTGCCGAAGTGGGCGAGGAGCGCGAAGCCCTGTTTGCCGTGACCATTCCCGAAGAGCGCGGCAGCTTCAAGCGCTTTTGCGAAGTGGTGGGCAAACTGCCCGGCGGCCCGCGCAATGTGACCGAGTTCAACTACCGCATCAGCCACGAGAACAAGGCCCATGTGTTTGTCGGCCTGACCACGCCCACCAAGGGCGAGAGCGAGAAGATCTGCAAGAACTTCCAGAAAAACGGCTTTGAGGCGATTGATCTGACCTTTGACGAAATGGCCAAGGAACACCTGCGCCACATGGTGGGCGGACATTCGCCACTGGCTCAGGAGGAGCGCCTGCTGCGCTTTGTCTTCCCAGAGCGCCCCGGTGCGCTGTTCAAGTTCCTCAGCCTGATGGCCCCCACTTGGAACATCTCGCTGTTCCACTACCGCAACCAGGGTGCCGACTACGGCCGCATTCTGGTGGGCATGCAGGTGCCGGCCAAGGACAGCAAGAAGTTCGACAGCTTCCTCAAAAACCTGGGCTACCCCTGGGTGGAAGAGACCGACAACCCGGCTTACCAGCTCTTCCTGAAATAAGGACTCCCAAATAGGAGCTGCTTGGGCTTTTCAAAAAAAGGTTTCAGAGATAAAACCATCTGAAACCTTGATTCATCAAGCGCAAGCAGCTCTTCTTTTTGATTCATCATGCAAGCCCTGCGCCACTATCTGCTGGCCATTCAGTTCTTCAGCCGCATCCCCGTGGCCGGACGTCTGGCCGCCTGGGTAGGCTGGAGCCCCGAGATGCAGCGCGCCAGCGCCGCGCACCTGCCGGGCGTAGGCTGGCTGATCGGGCTGTGGGCGGCATTATTGCTGGGCGGCCTGCTCTGGCTGCTGCCGGCCAGTCCCTTCACCCCCTTGGTCGCTGCCCTTATCAGCACCGCAGGCAGCTTGTGGCTGACCGGAGGGTTTCATGAGGATGGCCTGGCCGACGTGGCCGACGGGCTGGGCGGCTTTGTCCCGCCAGAGCGCGCACTGGAGATCATGAAGGACTCGCGTCTGGGCGCCTATGGCGTGATGACGCTGGTCATGGCCTTGCTCACCAAGGTCTCGCTGATTGCCTTGCTGTTGTCCGTCCTCCAGCCTTTCTGGGGCCCGCTTCCTGCTCTGGTGCTGATCTGCAGCATTCATGTGCTGTCGCGCTTTGCCCCGCTGGTGCTGATGCGCAGCCTGCCGCATGTCGGCCTGGCCGCGACCAGCAAGACCCTGCATATCGCGGGTCGGCAACTGGGCTGGAAAGGACTGCTGACCGGCACCCTGTGGTGCCTGCCTGCGCTGGGCCTGCTGAGCTGGCTGAGCGGGATGAATGCCTGGAGCTTTGTGCCTTGTCTGCTACTGGCGATGCTCATCACGACCGCCCTGCTGCGGCGCTGGTTGCACCAGCGTCTAGGCGGCATGACGGGAGACTGCCTGGGGGCCTGCCAGCAGCTCAATGAGCTGGCACTGCTGATGGCAAGCTGCATCTACCTGCGTCATTGGCTATAACCAGGGTATGAAAACACTCTGGATGGTGCGCCACGCCCGCCCCCTGATAGACACCGACCGCTGCTATGGCCGTCTGGATGTGGCCGCCGATGATCACACCACCCATCAGGCGGCACAGGCGCTGCAAAGCGCACTGCAAGCACTCCGAGGTGACTTGCAGGTATGGCATTCCCCGCTACAAAGATGCAAGCAGCTAGCGCTGCAGCTGCAATCATTGGAACCTGATTTCATCTCCAAGCCGGACAACCGACTGGCAGAGATGGACTTCGGCCACTGGGAAGGCCAGCGCTGGGACGAGATCGGCGAAGCGGCCATCCATGCCTGGTCACAGAACCTGGCTGAACACGCCCCTGACGACGGTGAGTCGCTGGCACAGATGCTGCAGCGCGTGTCTCTGGCACTGCGCGATGCCAAGGACAGCCCCTGTCAAAACATCGTCTGGATCAGCCATGCTGGAGTGGCCCGCTGTGCACAGTGGCTGGTGCAGCACGGCCCGCAAGTGCCTCAAAGCCAGGAATGGACCTTGCCCGCCCCGAGTTACGGGCAGTGGATGAAGATCACCCTCAGTTGAACGAGGCCATGGGCGGCTTGGGCAGCTGCAGCACCGTGCTGACAGGACCGCCCGCAGCGCCCAGTCTGGCTTCGCGCGCAGCCAGTGACTGCAGGATGACTCCGTCTTCCACGGCCTCTCCTACGCGCACGGCCTTGCTGCCTTTGCCCTCTACGGCAATCACGGCAGCCCCGCCGCCCGAGTCATGCCCGGCCAGCACGCCCAGCAGCGCATAACGGCTGCTCACCGGCGCAGTGGCGACGGTCGTGGCGGGCAAGGCCACGGCTCCTAAAGCCTTGGCCATCGCTTGGGCATTGGCCTGCACCGGCTGTGCAGGCACCACAGAATGCAACTGCCCACTCTCTGCGCCTGCAAATCTCAGCACCCAAAACACCACAATGGCTGCCGCCGCTGCCCACAGCAGCAAGGTTGTCAACTTGACGGGCATGGTCTGAAGTGAACCGGTATTGAAAGATTGCAGTCGCATTCGACGATTATGATCGCGCAATACTGCATTTTTCCTACAGTTCCCAATGAGCACCAACAGCCGCCGCCCTCTGTCTGCTATTCGTCACGCTGCCTCGCGTGGCTTCACCCTGATTGAGCTGATGGTGGTTCTGGTCATCATCGGCGTACTGGCGGCCCTGATCGTGCCCAATGTGCTGGACCGCGCCGATGATGCGCGCGTGACCGCTGCCAAGACCGATATCGCCAATATCAATCAGGCGCTCAAGCTGTACCGTCTGGACAACCAGCGCTACCCCACTGGCGAGCAAGGCCTGCAGGCACTGGTGGCCAAGCCCACTTCCGGCCCCGTCCCGCAGAACTGGAAGCCCTACCTGGAAAAGCTGCCCAATGACCCCTGGGGCAATCCGTACCAGTACCTGAACCCCGGCGTGAAGGGCCCCATCGACATCATGTCCTTTGGCGGTGACGGCAAGGCGGGCGGTGAAGGCAAGGATGCGGATATCGGGTCCTGGCAATAGCAATGCGCCTCCACGAGAGCATCGACCCCACGCTCCCTCACTGCGTGTGGTCGCTGCTCCCAAGGGGCCCTGACCGGCTAAAGCCGAGTTTCGCCTTGGGGCTGCCCGGCGGCGAAACGTCCTCCGTCTAACCCGCTTCACATCAGCAATTCGGCCGCTCACTCCTTCATGGCTCAACTCAAACACGCCGGATTCACTCTTTTAGAGTTATTGGTGGTGATTTCCATCATGGCGCTGGCAACCGCAGGCGTGAGTCTGGCCATTCGCGACAGTGGCGAGCAGCAACTGGAGCGCGAAGCCCAGCGGCTGGCAACTCTGCTGGAGTCGGCCCGTGCACAGGCCCGCACCAATGGCACGCTGGTGATCTGGCGCTCCATGCCGCAGGGCTTTCGGTTTGAGGGCCTGCCCAAGAACGTGAACATGCCCACGCAATGGCTGCAAGCAGCCGTACAGGTGCAGCCCGACACCCCTGTGGTACTAGGGCCTGAGCCCTTGATTCCCAAGCAAAGCCTGACCTTGTCGCTTCCGGGCAGCAACTCTGCCGCACTGCAGCTGAGCACCGACGGCCTGCGCCCCTTTCACATTCAAAGCCTGCAGGTGGCGCGATGAAACGCCGGTTGACTCAGCGGGGCTTTACGCTGATTGAAGTACTGGTGGCCGTGGGCATTGTCGGCATCACCTTGCTGGCAGGTCTTCAGGCCAGCAGCGCCCTGACGCGCAATGCACAGCGCCAGTCCGACGTCATCCTGGCACAGCTGTGCGCGCAAAACGAGCTGGTACGCCTGCGCCTGTTCAACCAGATGCCTGCCGTGGGTGACACCACAGTCAACTGCCAGCAGGCGGGGAGACAGATGCAGGTGCAGGTCAGCGTGCGCCCCACACCCAACCCCAGCTTCAGACGTGTGGATACACAGGTTTTTTCTGAAGCCGCTGCGGTGCTGCGCGTCTCTACCATCGTCGGCCGCTATTGAGTCATGAGCAGCACGCGCGACAGAAACAAGGGTTTCACGCTGATTGAGCTGCTGGTTGCACTGGCAGCCATGGCGCTGCTGTCCATCATGAGCTGGCGCGGTATCGACGGCATGCTGCGGGCCCAGGAGGTCACTCGCGCGCAAGGCGAGCAGCACGCCATCATGCAAACCGTGCTGGCCCAATGGAATGCCGATCTCAACGCGCTGATGCCGCTGCAAGGCCGTCAGGTGCTGGACTGGGACGGGCAAGTCCTGCGCCTGACCCGCAAGACCAGCGCCACCCCGGACAACGGTGCTCTCGTCGTGGCATGGAGCCGCCGCAATGTGGACGGCCAGTTTCAGTGGGTGCGCTGGCAATCGCTGCCCGCACGCACCGTCAGCGAATGGAATGATGCCTGGGGGCAGGCTGCGCAATGGGGACGCAATCCCTCCAGCGACCAGATACGGCGAGAAACCGTGCTGCTGCCTCTGGAGCTGTGGCGTGTGTATTACTACCGCAGCAATGCCTGGACCAACCCGCTCTCCAGCGATCAAAACAACGCCGATAGCGAAAAGTCTCGCATCCTGCCCACTGTTCCGGACGGTGTGCGCATAGAGCTGACCCTGCCTGCCGGCCAGGCGCTCCATGGTGTGATGACGGTGGACTGGGTCAATCCGCTGCGCTCAAACTCTAGATCATGACCCCCTGTGTCGCTTCGCTCCTTCCCCCAAGGGGGACGACGCCTTCGCCGCGAGGCGGCTCTTGCTTGGCGTCCCTCGCTTGTGCTTCGCGCGCTGCTGGCAAGCGCCAGCGCGGCGCAGCACTGCTGGCCGCCATGCTGACGGTGGTGCTGGTGGCCACCCTGGCTTCAGCCGCCCTCTGGCAGCAATGGCGCGATGTGGAAATCGAGACCGCCGAGCGCAATCGCGTACAAGCCAACTGGCTGCTGCTGGGGGCACTGGACTGGTCGCGCGTGGTGCTGCAGGAAGATTCACGCGCCAACCGCCGCAATCCTGTCGATCACCTGGGCGAGCCCTGGGCCGTTCCGCTGCGCGAGTCGAGGCTGTCCACGTTTCTGGCGGCCACGAACAATGTCAGCCAGGTCGATGACGGCATGGCTGATGTGCAAGATGCCTTTCTCTCGGGCGAGATCGTGGACTTGCAGTCCCGCCTCAACCTGCGCAACTTGCTCAGCGGCCTGAACAAAACCATCTCCGAAGAGGACTTGAGCAGTGTCATGCGCCTTTTCGAGCGGCTGGGCGTGCCCTCCAGCTCCGCCATGCAGATTGCCACGGCCATGCAGCAGGCGTCCCGCGGCAGCGCACAGAACGCATCGCTGATGCCCCGTACCGTGGGGCAACTGACCTGGCTGGGCATCGATGCCCGCCTGATCGCTCGTATCGAGCCCTATGTCACCCTGCTGCCGCAACGCACGCCGGTCAACCTCAACACCGCCAGTGCGGAAGTCATCTGGGCCACCACCGAGGACCTGGACTGGTCACGTGCCAACCAGCTGGTGCAATTACGCAACGCTTCACCTTTCAAATCCCTGAACGCAGCAGCGTCTTCCATCGGTGCATCCGGCCTCTTCAAGTCGGGACGCCACTCTGTCACTACCGACTATTTCGAAGCGCTCGGACGTTTGCGGCTGGGCGATAACGTCCTGAGCCAGCGCTCACTGATTGAGCGCAAGGACATGACCGTCAATACCGTATGGCAGGAGCGTGCCGATTGGGGTATGCCCTTGGTTGGTGGACGCTGACACCTTGCCGTCATACCGCCCCTCTAAAATGCGGCTTCTTCCCTCATGAGCACCTTGCTAATACAGCTGTCCGCAGAGTTCGCCAGCCCTGCGACGGAATACCTATACGTCCTCAGCGATGATGGTCAAAGCGCACAGCGCAGCGGCCAGACTGCGGCGTCCCTGCTGCCGGCTTCCGGGCGTACCGTGCAGGTCACGGCCGTCATTCCTTCCAGCCAGCTGTCCTGGCACGCCATCTCCCTGCCTCCGGGCCTGAACGTGCAAAGTCGTCGCCAGCAGCCGCGCCTGCGTGCCGTGCTGGAAGGGCTGCTGGAGGAGAAGCTGCTCGATGACCCGGCTGCCCTGCACCTGGCGCTGGATGCCGCAGCCTCCAGCGGCCAAATCTGCTGGGTTGCCGCTTGCGACAAGGCCTGGCTCCAATCCCACCTTCTGGCTCTGGAGAGCAGTGGCCGCCCCGCCAGCCGCCTGGTGCCCGAACAATGGCCCAGCGCCCAGCCCCAGTTGCTGCTTTGGGGCGACAGCCACAACCCACAGCTCAGCGCCACGGGCCTGGAAGCGCAAAGCACGCTGCTGACCCTTCCTTTGCATGCAGATGCCAGTTTGCTGCAGCAACTGCTGGCAGCTCTGCCTGCCGAGCTGGGCGTACAGGCCGAGCCGCAGCTGAGCCGTGCTGCAGAAGTGCTGCAGCGCCCGGTCTCTCTTTTCACCGCTGCCCAGCGGCTGCTGCAAAGTCAAAGCTACGCGGGCGATCTGGCCCAGTTCGATCTGGATCTCGGTGGCAGCACCCGTGCCAAGCGCCGCCTGCTGGACGCCTGGCAAAGCTTTGCCAAAGCGCCTCAGTGGCGGGCCGCACGCTGGGCTGCCGGTCTGGCCATCGTGGCCCAGCTCATCGGTCTCAACGCCTGGGCCTTCAAAGAAAACCGGGCCATTGCCCAGCGCCAGCAGCAAGCTAAGCAAGTGCTGCAGACCACCTTTCCCCATGTGCCGGTCATCATCGATGCGCCCGTGCAAATGCAGCGCGAGCTGGACCTGCTGCGCAGCCATTCCGGTGCACTTTCCAGCAGCGACCTGGAGGCGCTGCTGGCCGCCAGCGCCGGCATTCAGGGCATACAAAATGCCCAAAGCCTGCAATACCAGGACAAGCAGCTGCGCATTACCGGGCTGGATCTGAGCGCCGAAGCGCTTGAGGATGCCCAGCAAAACCTGCAGGCCGATGGCTATCTGCTGCAACGAGAAGGCGCAGAGCTGCTGCTCAGCGCAAAGGCTCAGCCATGAAACCGCACAACGCCCTGAACCACGCCCTCGCCCCGCTGCGCCAGCGCTGGGCAGCCATGGCGGCACGCGAGCAAAACCTGGTGCTGATCGCCGCCAGCGTGCTGCTGATCGCCCTGATCTGGTGGATCGCCTTGGCTCCTGCCCTGCACAGCCTGCGTACCGCACCAGCACGCCATGCAGCCGCCGAGCAAGAGCTGCAGACCATGCTGCAACTGCAAGCCCAGGCAGAGCAGTTGCGCCAGCAGCCCCAGGGCAAGCTGGGCGACGCCCGCACGCTGCTGGAGCAAACCCTCAAGACAGAGTTGGCCGGCACTGCACAAATACAGTGGCTGGGCGATCGCGCCCAGGTCACGCTGACAAATGCCCCGGCCCCGGCCCTGGCCCGCTGGCTCAGCCAGGTGCGCGACAACAGCCATGCGGCCGTGGCCGAAATGAAGCTCAACCGCATTGCTGGTGATGCAGCCGACGCCGCCATCACCCGCTGGAGCGGCAGCCTGCTGCTGGACATGCCCGGCAGCGTGGGCGGTCCCAACTGAGTGGCTGCCATGCGTCTGCGCCGCCCCAGCCCCTCCCAAAAAACCTCCCGCCCTCCTCGCTTGGCCGGCACTTTGCGCTCGCCCCACAGCTGGGCGGTCTGCGGTGCCGTGCTCGGCGGCCTGCTGACCACCCTCGTCTTCGCGCCGGCAAGCTGGCTGGCCGCTGGCGTGCAGTCGGCCACAGCCGGCCAGGTGTTGCTGCAAGAAGCGCGAGGAACCATCTGGAACGGCTCGGCCCGCCTGGTCTTGACAGCTGGCGAGGACAGCCGCGATCACACCAGTTTGCCCACGCGCCTGAACTGGACGCTGCGCCCTGGCCTGCGCGGAGCCAGTGTGGCCCTGCAAAGCGATTGCTGCACCCAGGCTCCCATGCTGGCCCGACTGGTTCCCGGCTGGAATGCCATGACACTGCACATGAGCGATGCCGCCCTGCAGCTGCCGGCCGATTTGCTGGCCGGCCTGGGCACGCCATGGAACACCGTGGCACTGCAAGGTCAGTTGCGCCTGTCCACCGTCGGCCTGTCATTGCAATACCGCGCGGGCCGCGCCAGCAGTCAAGGCCTGACCCGGCTGGAGGCCCTGTCCGTGTCTTCGCGCCTGTCTCCGCTCAAGCCGCTGGGCAGCTACCGGCTGGATATTCAAGGCGGTGACAACGCCCAGCTCACTCTCTCCACCCTCAACGGCGACCTGCAGCTCAGCGGCCAGGGCCAGTGGGTGGGATCGCGCCTGCGCTTCCAGGGCGAGGCCTCTGCCAGCCCGGAGCGCGAAGCTGCGCTGTCGAACTTGCTCAATATCCTGGGACGACGCCAAGGGGCGCGCTCCATCATCACTTTTGGTTGAACCATGACTCAGCATTCACGCACCGCCTGGCACAACACTCTGAATTCAATAGCTGTTGCCGCGCTTGCCGTCTGCATTTCAGCACCGATTCATGCGCAAACGCAGTCTGTACCTGCGAACACCACTCCTAGTTTGAGACCTGGTGAGCCCGTCACGCTGAACTTCACCAATGCCGACATCGAGGCCGTCTCACGCGCCATGGCCGCCATCACCAACCGCAACGTAGTGGTGGACCCGCGCGTCAAAGGCCAGATCACGCTGCTGACCGACAAGGCCGTCTCCCCGGCAACCGCCTACCAGCAATACCTGGCGGCGCTGCGCATGCAGGGCTTTACGGTGGTGGAGTCGGCCGGTCTGTTCAAGGTCATTCCCGAGGCCGACGCCAAACTGCAGACCAGCGAAGTGGCAGTGGGCCACGGCGGCCGCAGCGGCGGCGGCATCGTCACGCAGATCTTCAAGCTCAACTACGAAAATGCCGCCAACCTGGTGCCCGTGCTGCGTCCGCTGATCAGCCCCAACAACACCATCAACGTCAACCCGGGCAACAACTCGCTGGTCATTACCGACTACGCGGACAACCTGCAGCGCATTTCCCGCATCATCGCCAGCACCGATGTCTCCAACGCCACCGATGTGGAGGTGATTGCCCTGCGCCATGCCGTGGCCGGCGACATGGTGGCCCTGGTCAGCCGCCTGATGGAAGGCGGCTCCATGCCGGCCGGTGGCACCGTGGCCACCGCCAATGCCGCCACCGGGCAGGCCGACACCAGCTTTCGCACCTCCATCCTCGCCGAGCCCCGCAGCAACTCGGTGCTGATTCGCGCCGCCAACCCTGCCAAGCTGGCGCAGATCCGCTCGCTGATCGCACGCCTGGATCAGCCCGCCATGACGGGCCAGGGCGACGACGGCAACATCCATGTGGTGTACCTGAAGAACGCCGATGCCGTATCGCTGGCAGCCACGCTGCGCGCCGCCATCAGCGCCCAGACCAGCGCCAGCTCGGCCCTGGGCAGTCAGGCCGGCATGGGCGGCGCTGCCTCCGGCTCCACAGGCAGCAATGCAGCCATGGCCCAGCCCACCATTTCGCGTGGCACGGACGGCAGCGCCACCGTGGGCCTGGGCGGCGGCAATGCCGGCCCCAGCTCACGCTTTGGCACCGCCCAGCAGCCGTCCACGGGCGGCATGATTCAGGCCGACCCGTCCACCAATTCGCTCATCATCACGGCTCCCGGCCCCATGTACCGCCAGCTGCGCGGCGTCATCGACAAGCTCGACAGCCGCCGTGCCCAGGTTCTGATCGAGGCACTGATCGTTGAAGTCTCTGCCGACAAGGCGGCCCAGCTGGGCGTGCAGTGGAGCTCCATCATCCGCAACAACGGCAAGGTGCTGGGTGTGCTGGGCAGCGGCAGCTCCATCAACGGCATCACCAATATCTTCGGTGTGGCCGGGGCGGTCGGCGACCTCGTCAACAACGGATCAGTCTCCAGCGACAATGCGGCGGCCATCGGCGGCCTCAAGGGCACCAACCTGGGCTTTACCCAGACGGTCAACGGCAACACCAGCCTCGGAGCCCTGGTCAACCTGATGCAGGGCGATGGCGATACCAACGTTCTCTCCACCCCCAACCTCATGACGCTGGACAACGAAGAAGCCAGCATCATGGTGGGCGAAAACGTGCCCTTCCCCACAGGCTCCTACACCAACACCGGCAGCTCCGGCGGCACCGTCAACCCGTTCACGACCTATGAGCGCAAGGACGTGGGCACCCTGCTCAAGATTCGCCCCCAGATCAACGAAAACGGCACCATCAAGATGGCCGTCTATCAAGAGAGTTCGGCCGTCAAGGCCACCTCCTCTGCGGCCAACGCCAACTCCGGCCCCACGACGACCAAGCGCTCCATCGAGTCGAATGTGCTGGTAGAAGATGGTGCCATCGTGGTGCTGGGCGGGCTGATCGCCGACGAGTACGCACAGCAGCAAGAACGAGTTCCTTTGCTGGGCGATATTCCCATCGTGGGCAATCTGTTTCGCAACACTGCGCGCACCCGCAAGAAGACCAATCTGATGGTGTTTCTGCGCCCCACCGTGCTGCGCGATGCCAGCTCTACCAACCAGTTCTCTCAAGACCGCTACGAGGCGATTCGCGGCATACAGCAAAAGGCCCAGCCAGACCCCAATCTGCTGATGCGCAATGTCAGCGCAGCCCCGGTGCTGCCCGTACTTGGCGGTAACGCCTCCATGGCACAGCCCGATGTCGTGATCGTTCCCGGTGCCAAGCCCGAGCTGGTGGACTTCACCCGCCCCGGCCAGCCCACCGTAGACGGCCGCCCCGTCACCCTGCCCCCCACAACGCCTGCTGCGCCTGCTGCGCCCGTGCAGCCCGGCACTCTGTAAGCAAAAAGGCTTCGCATGCGCTACCCCCTGCCCTATGCCTTTGCCCGTGCCAGCCAGTTGCTGATCGAGGACGATGGCAATGAGCCCGTGCTCTGGCACGGCCCTCAGCCTGACTGGTCGGCCATCTCCGAGGTGCAGCGCAAGCACGCCGTGCAGCACTGGCAGCTGCTGGACAGTGCAGCGCTGGCCCATCGCATCAGCGCCGCCTATGCGCAAAGCGACTCCAGCGCCGCCATGGTGGTCAGCGAAGTCGAATCCGACGCCGACCTGACCCGCATGATGCAGGACCTGCCCGCCGTGGAAGACCTGCTGGAGACCGCCGACGATGCGCCCATCATCCGCATGCTCAATGCCCTGCTCACGCAGGCCGCGCGCGACGGGGCATCGGACATCCACATCGAGCCTTACGAACGCCATTCCAGCGTGCGCTTTCGCGTGGACGGCGATCTGCGTGAAGTCGTCCAGCCCAACCGCGCGCTGCACGCGGCATTGATCAGTCGCCTGAAGATCATGGCTGACCTGGACATCGCCGAAAAGCGCCTGCCGCAGGATGGTCGCATCAGCCTGCGCCTGGGCACGCGCGCCATCGACGTGCGTGTCTCCACCCTGCCCAGCGCCCACGGCGAGCGTGCCGTGCTGCGTCTGCTGGACAAGAGCGAAAGCAAGCTCAGCCTCGAAGCCGTGGGCATGGGCGGCAAGACACTGGAGCGCTTTACGCACCTGACAGCCCAGCCGCACGGCATCGTGCTGGTCACCGGCCCCACGGGATCGGGCAAGACCACCACGCTTTATGCGGCGCTGCAGCGCATGGATGCCCAGCACAACAACATCATGACGGTGGAAGACCCCATCGAATATGAGCTGGCCGGCGTGGGCCAGACCCAGGTCAATGCCAAGATTGACCTGAGCTTTGCCAAGGCTCTGCGCGCCCTGCTGCGTCAGGACCCGGACGTGATCATGATTGGCGAAATCCGCGACTTCGAAACCGCACAGATCGCCATTCAGGCCTCGCTCACCGGCCACCTGGTGCTGGCCACGCTGCACACCAATGACGCGCCCAGCGCGGTCACCCGCCTGATCGACATGGGCGTGGAGCCTTTTCTTCTGTCCTCATCGCTGCTGGGCGTGCTGGCCCAGCGTCTTGTTCGCAAGGTTGATAGCAATGAGCCCAGTGGTTACAAGGGCCGCACCGGTATTTTTGAAATGCTGGTGGTGGACGACACCATCCGCGCCCAGATTCACCGCGGTGCCAGCGAAGCCGAAATTCGCGCAACCGCACAGGCCAGCGGCATGCAGCTGATGCGCGAAGACGGCGACCGTCTGGTGCGAGAAGGCATTACCACCGCCGCTGAAGTGCTGCGCGTCACGCGCGACTGAGATGGCTGTGCTGCGCCGCCCGCTCCCGCCAGAGCAGCATGGCCGGGCCAGTCAGCAGAACGCGCACGAAATCGGCCTGCCGATTGACCCCAACCTTGAGAGCCGCGGACTTGAACTGAGTGCGTGCCGTGTGGATGGAAAGGCCCTGCCGATCGGCAAACTCCTGCAGGCTCAAACCATTGACCATAGCCTGGGCCAGCAGGGATTCGGCCAGCGTCAAGCGATAAAGGCCTCTGAACACCTCATGCAGGCTGGGAGTCTCCTGCTGCGGATCACTGATCAACAGCATGGCGGCGCAGCCTTCTCCGTAAGGCGATGACCGCATCGGCAACGGCGCTGCCAAGACCTGCAGTTGCTGCCCTGTCAATCCTTTGAAACGGCTGGCTCGCCCCTCGTGCTGGGCCAAGCCCACTCCTGTCGCCACGCACTCTCGCAATGCCTTTTGCAGCCACCGGTCATCGTCGGAGTTGGGCGCTCGCACTCGATTGCCACTGCTTTCGCACAGCAGCTGACTGCTTTGCATCAGCGACTGCGCTCGCTGGTTGCTGTAAAGCACGCATGCCTGCTCATCCAGCAAGATCACGCCCATAGGCAAGCCCTCCAGCGCCGCCAGCGAGGCGTTGAGCAAGGCCTGGGTTTTGTACAGGCGTCGATGAATGGCAAACGCTGTCTGCAAATGCGGCATCAGCTGCTGCACCAGCCCCAGCTCCTGCGCACTGTATGCCCCAGCCCTCTGGGATCTCAGCAAGGTCACATTGAATGAGCGCTCATGCTGGTGATCTACCACGGCGGCGCAGGAGTAGAACAAATCCTGCGGCTGCAGCCAGTCCCCGTACCACTCTGTAGAAGGCAGTTGATGGTCGGCGAACAATGCCGATGAATTCACCACCGTCCCCGCTTTGTGCAGGCCGGGATCTTGGAGCCAGACATTGCGCTGGCAGTAGTACTCGGCAAAGCTTTGCAGTTCTGCATCTGCAAAGCCTCGGCTGCTCGAAAAGCTGCCAAAGCCTCCGTCCAGGTCCACCGTGCGCTGCGCAAAGTCATTGGCCCAGATGACCTGGGCCGGGGACTGCAAGGCCGCACCCAATTGCTCCAGAAAACCGCTCCATCTTTGAGAGTCCAGAGAGGCCTCATAAATGGAAGCAATCAAGCCAGGCACTTGCTCCTGCAGCCGGGATGAAAGATGAGCATCAGCCATTGCCCCCTCCTTCCGAGGTATGACGGGTTATCGCGAGACCGCACACATTTACCCACACTTCCGCGGCTGTGCAAACTTTTATCGACCTCTCCAGCGCCTGCGGCTTTTCTGAGCAGTTCTGCCAGGCGCAGGCTTGCCTCTTCATGGCCCCACTTTTGCTCAAGCTGGTGGTTGTTTTCCTGCTCCCACAGTACACAAGCCAGTGTCATGGCCCTGAAGGGCAAAGCCTTTTGGGCTTTGTCACAATGAATCCATGCTTGAAAACCTTCGCTCTTTCGCCCAGCCCTACGGCGGCGATCTTTTTCTGCTGCTGATTGCTCTGGCTCTGATCAGTTTCGGCATTCTGCTGAGCATCCGCCAGCGCCTGCCTGTTGACCAGCTGCGCCGCGTGATTCGCGTGGCAGCACTCGTCGCCTTGCTGGGCTCCGTCTTTGCCATGCAAGCCGGCAGCGCCTACTACGCCATCGCAGGTGTACTGTTGGTCTGGGGCATGTTGGTGGGTATCTTCTTCGGAAGACAAATTGGCCTCAAGCGCTGACCAATCAAGCCCCAGAAGCTATCTTTTTAAAAGCATTGAGTCTGTCATGAAACCTCTGAACAACGTCAAGCTGTCCATGCTCGACCTGGTGGCCGTGCGCGAAGGCAATACCGTCGCCCATGCCCTGCAGGTTGCCGTGCGCACCGCCCAGCAGGCGGAAAAGCTGGGCTTTACCCGCTACTGGCTGGCCGAGCATCACAACATGCCCGGCATCGCCAGCTCGGCCACGGCGGTGCTGATCGGTCATATCGCTGGCGCGACGCAGAAGATTCGCGTGGGCTCTGGCGGCATCATGCTGCCCAACCATGCACCACTGGTCGTGGCAGAAGCCTTTGGCACGCTGGCCGAGCTGTACCCTGGCCGCATCGACCTGGGCCTGGGTCGCGCGCCCGGCACCGACGGCCCCACCATGCGCGCCCTGCGCCGTGACCGTGTCGAGACCGAAGAGGACTTTCCCCGCGACGTGCAGGAGCTGCAGCGCCTGCTGGGCGACGAGCAGGACGGCGCACGCATCATCGCCATGCCCGGCGCAGGCACCAACGTCCCGATCTGGCTGCTGGGCTCCAGCCTGTTCTCGGCCCAGCTGGCCGCCCATCTGGGCCTGCCCTATGCCTTTGCCTCGCACTTTGCGCCGCGCATGCTGCACCAGGCTTTGGCGATCTACCGCCAGATGTTCAAGCCCAGCGCTGCGCTGGCCAAGCCTTATGCCATCGTGGGTGTGCCCGTCATTGCCGCGCCTACGGACGAAGAAGCACAGTACCTGGCCAGCAGCACCTACCAGCGTGTTCTTGGCATCCTCACCGGCAACCGCAGCCGCCTGATGCCACCTGTGGAAAACTTCTGGGAGCAGCTGGATGCGCGCGCCCAGGCTGCCATTGCCGACTTCCTGGCTGTAGGCGCCATCGGTGGCATTCAAACCGTGCGCCAGAGTCTGCAAAAACTGGCCGATGAAACACAGGCCGACGAGTTCATGATCGTCAGCGATGTCTATGACGCCGACCTGCGCCTGCGCAGCCTGGAAATCACGGCACAGGCCATGCAGCTGACTTGAACATGCTCTGCGCAGAGTGAGCGTAGTGACATCAATAGCCGCTACCATCGCAGGCAATCATTACAACGCCTTTGCCGTGCATGCCTGCCTTTACCTTTGAAGCCCTGGATGCCCAGGGCCAGACCCGCAAGGGAACCCTGGAAGCCGACAACGCCCGCGCTGCACGCAGCCAGCTGCGCAGCCAGGCCCTGGTTCCGCTGCAGGTGCAAGCCGTCACCGCTGGGCAGAGCAGGGAAGGCGGCAGCGCTTCACGCTGGCTCACACGCCCGGTCTTCAACTCCACCAGCCTGGCCGTCTGGACGCGCCAGCTCTCCGGACTGGTCAGCTCGGGCCTGCCCATCGAGCGCGCGCTGGCCGCGCTGGCCGATGAGGCCGAAGACGAGCGCCAGCACCAGCTGCTTGCAGCGCTGCGCGCCGAGGTCAATGCCGGCTCCAGCTTTGCCCGGGCACTGGAGCAGCACCCACGAGAGTTCTCCGACATCTTCTGCGCAGTGATTGGCGCAGGCGAATCCAGCGGCAGCCTGGCCCCGGTGCTGGAGAATCTGGCCGATGATCTGGAGTCGCGCCAGGCCTTGCAGTCCAAGCTGATTGGCGCGTCGCTGTACCCGGCCATCGTCACACTGGTGGCCATCGTCATCGTCATCTTTCTGGTCAGCTACGTGGTGCCGCAAGTGGCCGGTGTGTTTGCCGGCACCAAGCGCTCTTTGCCCTTTCTGACCACGGTCATGCTCAACGTCAGCGACTTTGTGCGCAACTACGGCTGGCTGATGCTGGGCCTGCTGGCTGTGGGCGCTGCAGGCTTTCGCATGGCGCTCAGGAACGAGTCCTTTCGCGAAAGCTTTGATGCCCAGTGGCTGAACCTGCCGCTGGTAGGCCGCCTCTCGCGCAGCTACAACGCGGCCCGCTTTGCCGGCACGCTGGCCATGCTGGCAGGCGCTGGTGTCCCCATACTGAAAGCACTGCAGGCCGCTGCCGAAACTTTGAACAACCGCGCCCTGCGTGCCGATGCCATGGACGCGCTGGTGCTGGTGCGTGAAGGCGCGCCGCTGGCCTCGGCCCTGGCACAGAAAAAGCGCTTTCCCGGCCTGGTTGCCATGTTTGCCCGTCTGGGCGAGCAAACCGGCCAGTTGCCGCTGATGCTGCAGCGCGCTGCCACCCAGCTTTCCACCGAAGTTCAACGCCGCGCCATGCACCTGGCCACTATCCTGGAGCCGCTGCTCATCGTCGCCATGGGCCTGGTCGTCATGCTCATCGTGCTGGCCGTGCTCATGCCCATCATCCAGCTCAACCAGTTTGTGAAATGACACGTCTCCTGAGTCGCTATGCGCCTTGCACGGCGACCCTGGCCTGAATTGCGCCAGTTTTTTGCCCACTCCCTGGACAACGGATATGCCACCCTCTCTCAGTGACCAACTCGTCGTCGCCATTTCCTCACGTGCCCTGTTTGACTTCGAGGAGGAGAACCGCCTCTTCGAAGACAGCGACCCCGCTACCTATCTGCGTCTGCAGCGCGAGCGGCTGGATGTGCCCGCTGCCCCCGGTGTAGCGCTCTCGCTGGTCCAGAAGCTGCTGGCCTTCAACACCGAAGGGCAGCAGCGTGTGGAGGTGGTGCTGCTGTCGCGCAACGACCCAGTCAGCGGCATGCGCGCCTTTCGCTCGGCCAAGACGCATGGCCTGCACTCCATACAGCGCGGCGTCTTCACGCAGGGGCGCGATCCGTTTGGCTATTTGCGGCCTTTTGGTGCGCAGCTGTTTCTCTCGGCCAATGCCGACGATGTGACGCAGGCGCTGGAGCTGGGCTACCCCGCCGCCCATGTGTTCACCGACTCCATGCGCGCCAGCGACCGCCACCCGCAGGAAGTGCGCATCGCCTTTGACGGCGATGCCGTGCTGTTCAGTGATGAAGCCGAACGCGTATTCCAGTCCGAAGGGCTGGAGGCCTTTCAGCGGCATGAGCTGGAAAAGGCTGCCCAGCCGCTGCCCGAAGGCCCGTTCAAACCGCTGCTGACGGCTTTGCACCGCCTGCAGCAAGTGGAGGTGCCCGGCATGCGCATTCGCACGGCCCTGGTCACGGCCCGCAGCGCCCCCGCGCATGAGCGCGCCCTGAACACGCTGATGGACTGGAAGATCGACGTGGACGAAGCCATGTTCCTGGGAGGCCTGCCCAAAGGCGAGTTTCTGCGTGAGTTCGAGCCCGACTTCTTCTTTGACGACCAGACCGGCCATGTGCGCAATGCGGCCAGCCATGTGCCATCCCGGCATCGCCCATGCCAAGGCCTCAGACCGCGCGTAAAGCTACGCAAAGTCCGGCAAGCGAATGCAAAACTTTGAAAGCATGCAAGGGCCGCGGTTGAGAATACAGGCCTAGCCCTCACCTGCTTCACCATGCATACAGTCAAAAAGAAACCCATTGCCGCCCGCAGCACTTCGGTCGTGAAGACCGCCATGGGGGTTTTGCTGACCAGTGCGGTCTTGCTGCTGCCTTCTGTGCGAGCCGAGGAAGCCGCCAATGGCAAAGCACAGGATAAGCCGGGCACCCAGCTCTCCAAGGGAGAGATCAAGGCCCAGCAACAGTTCAAGATGCTGGACTTCAACCAGGACGGCAAGCTCAGCCGCAGCGAAGTGGCCATCATCCCCAAGCTGGCAGCCGCCTTTGACGAGACCGACACCAACAAGGACGGCTTTGTCACCTACGAGGAAGTACGCGCCTTTGCCGTGAAGTACCGTGCAGCGCGCGAAAAAGCCAAGGCTGCCGAAGCGCTTGCAGCCGCTCAAAGCAGCAGCACGACCGAAAGTGCTCACAAATCAGAAGCTGAAGGCGCAAGCCTCTCCAGCGATTGATTAAAGATTCGCACTTAATTCTTTAACCACCAAGCGCTTCAAGCTATCAAACTTGATAGTTACTGGCTTCCACCCGTGCGCTTGACCTTGGGTTCTGCGTAAGTCAGCGGCTCATTGCGAACCATTTGCTTGCTCTGCAGCACATCTTCGGCCTTGCTGGTTTCCTGAGCCTGCTCCACCGCCTGCGCGCTGGCGCGCCACATGGATTGAATGAACTCAATGAGCTGCTTGGAGATGGGCTCTTTGGGCGGCTCTTCCACCACCTCTTTTTGCTTGACCTCTTCAGGTCGCGTCCAGTCGCGGTTTTCGGTATCAGGTGCCGAAGGCTTCTCGGGCTCGCGCACCGTCCGCCCTTCACCAAGCTTATCCACAGATTCGGCCGCGTTCACCGCATTCACCGGCCTGACCGGTGCAGCCCCCGAGGCGCCTGTGGAATACAAATCAGCACCTTGCGTACGCCAAGGCGTTTGGGTCCGGTCTAGAGGTGGTATTTGCATGGCTTGGCCCTCGGAAGTTGAAAGATGCAGGCGGAAAAACAGCTATCTCGCCTTGTTATCGGCCATGCTTGAGAAATCTTGAGTCTTTTTTTCGATTTCAGTTTGAGAGCAGCCAGCGCTTGCTGGATATGAGCCAGAGCGCTATTTCATATCAATTCACACGCCCCTGTATAAAAAAGACCTCGCCGGTTGCCCGCGAGGTCTTTGTCTTGGAGAGCCTGCTTTCTCAGCCGCTCAGAGGAAGCGCTCCAGCAGCTTGCGCGAATGCTTGTCCAGCTTGTTGCTATCGGGAATGCGGTACTGCACCCCGTCCTGGCCCGTGATCTGCAGCTTGGTGCGGCCGGCCAGCTTGCGGATATCTTCCTCGGCCTTGAGCACCATCTGCGTCAGGCCGCGATCGGTCTGCAAGTCCCAGGTGCTGGGCGTGGAGAAGCTGGAGACCTTGAGAATGCGCTCGATGGTGGGCACAAACTCGCGCACCGCCAGGTCCTGCTCGATCAGTTGACGGTGCTCTGGCTGCAGGTCAGCCATGCGCGGCACCCACAGGGCTTCCTTGCCGTCGGCGGCAATCAGCGACAGCCCTTCGGTGGGCGCGGCAATCGGAAAGGCGCGCACGGGCACCACGGCCTCGAACACCGTGCCATTGCCCAGCGTCAGCACCAGTCGGCCATGGGCGTTGCGCACCAGCTGCATGCCGGCCAGATCGGAAATAGGGGCTTCAATCATGCTTGTTCCTTGCTCTGCAGCTTCAGGCCGGCGGCCTGTGCATCTTCTTCGGCACGGCGGGCCTGGGCGTCGTACAGGCGGAAGTAGTGGCCCTTGAGCGCCATCAGCTCGTCGTGCGGGCCAACTTCCACAATCTCGCCACGGTCCATCACCACCAGGCGGTCAGCCTTGCGCAGCGTGGACAGACGGTGGGCAATCGCAATCGTGGTGCGGCCTTGCACCAGGTTGTCCAGCGCCTTCTGGATTTCCTTTTCCGTCTCGGTATCCACAGCCGAGGTGGCCTCGTCCAGGATCAGAATGCGCGGGTCGATCAGCAACGCGCGTGCAATCGAGATACGCTGGCGCTCGCCACCCGACAGGCCCTGGCCACGCTCGCCCACCAGCGAATCGTAACCATGGGGCAGGCGCAGGATGAACTCATGCGCATGGGCAGCACGCGCCGCAGCCACCACTTCTTCACGCGTAGCCCCGGGCTTGCCATAGGCAATGTTCTCGGCAATCGTGCCAAAGAACAGGAAAGGCTCCTGCAGCACCAGACCGATATTGCTGCGGTAGTCGGACACGGACATGCGGCGCACGTCCACGCCGTCGAGCTGGATGGAGCCTTCGCTCACGTCGTAGAAGCGGCAGATCAGATTGACCAGCGTGCTCTTGCCCGAGCCGCTATGACCAACTAGGCCAATCATCTCGCCGGGTTGGATCTGCAGATCCAGATGCTTGATGACGGCGCGGCTGCCGTAGCGGAAGCTCACGTCTTCCATGGTGATGGCGCCTTGGGCCTTGCCCGGCAGCTTCACGGGATTCGTGGGCTCGGGCACGTTGCTCACATGGTCCAGGATGTCGAAGATGCGCTTGGCACCCGCTGCCGCCTTTTGCGTGACAGAGACAATGCGGCTCATCGAGTCCAGACGGGTATAGAAGCGGCCGATATAGGCAATGAAGGCCGTCAGCACACCAACCGTGATGGAGCCACCGGCCACCAGATAGATACCAAAGCCCCAGACGACCAAGATACCGACCTCGGTCAGCAGCGTCACCGTAGGGGTGAACAGCGACCAGGTCTTGTTGACCTTGTCATTGGCCTGCAGGTTGACCAGATTGGCGTCGGCAAAGCGGTCGGCTTCGCGCTTTTCCTGGGCAAAAGCCTTGACCACGCGGATACCGGGAATGGTGTCGGCAAGCACATTGGTCACCTCGGACCAGACGCGGTCGATCTTCTCGAAGCCGGTGCGCAGACGATCGCGCACGGTGTGGATCATCCAGGCGATAAAGGGCAGCGGCACCAGCGTGACCAGCGCCAGCCAGGGGTTGATGGAGAACAGGATGGCCGATGTCATGACGATCATCAGCACATCGGTCGCAAAATCAAGTGCGTTGAGCGACAGAAACAGGTTGATGCGATCGGTTTCGGCGCCGATACGCGCCATCAAGTCGCCGGTGCGCTTGCTGCCGTAGTAGTCCACGGACAGGTTCAGCAAGTGGTTATAGGTGGTGGTGCGCAGGTTGGAGCCTATGCGCTCGGACACCTTGGCCAGCACAAAGGTACGCGCCCAGCCCAGCGCCCAGGCCACGACTGCCGACAGCAGCAGCATGCCCAGGTAGAAGAACACCAGATCTTGGTCGATCTTCTCGCCGTTCTGAAACGGAATCAGGATCTTGTCCATCAGCGGGATGGTCAGGTACGGTGCAACCAGTTGCGCAGCCGTGGTGGCCAAGGTCAGCAAAAAGCCCAGCAGCAGCTGGCCCTGGTAAGGCTTGGCAAAGCGCCACAGGCGCAGCAGCACCCAGGTCGAGGTCTGCGGTGCCTGCTGGCGGGCGCAGGCCGGGCACTCCTCGGTATCGGGCGGCAGCACGGTATGGCAGACCGGGCAATGCGGCTGATCCTCATCGCTGACAGCGCTGTAGCTCTCTTGCTTGGCAATGCGCTCACGCTGGCGATCAAACTGTTGCATCAGTTGCAACATCGAGGTCTGGTGCTTGAGCGTTACAAACCATTGCGCCAGGCGAGCGTCATGGTTGTGCAGCTCCAGATTGCCCACGCCGCCATGGTCTTGCAGCTTGAGGCTTTGGTCCACGGCCAGCGGCCATTCGGCCCATTGATGCGTCTGGGAATCGCAGGCCAGAAGACGGTCCTGCGTCAGCGCCAGAAGGCCGCTGCCAAACTGTAATTTCGCACTCAGGTCAACCGGGACGACAGCTAATACGTTTTCATGAGAAGCGAGCTTGGCTCGCAGTTCGTCCCCCAAGGGACCGGCAAAGACTGCCGAGGCGTCCACAGTATGGTGATGTTGCATGTTGAGTTATTTTTCTCCGCCGATGACGGCTCCAAGAGTCATGCGGGCAACCGCATCGACATGGTGAACGTGGCTGTGCCTGACGCCCGATACACCCTGGTTAACGCGCGAACCTGCATTTAGGCTGACAAGCGACACAATGCAAATTCTGAGCGCACAATGCCAATCCATCTTGGGCAGGATTCTAAAAAATCCTGCTCTCCCCCCATTTATCCGCTGACGCACATGGCGAAATTCAACGACATCCAACTCTTGCGCACCACTTTCCTGCGTGGCCCCAGTGTCTGGACCTACCGCCCGGTTCTAGAGGTCTGGCTGGATCTGGGAGAGCTGGAAGACTATCCGTCCAACAAGATTCCCGGCCTCAATGAGCGCCTGACCAGCTGGCTGCCCGACCTGGTCGAGCACACCTGCGGCGTGGGCGAGCGCGGCGGCTTTATCCAGCGCCTGGAAGGTGGCACCTGGATGGGCCATGTGATGGAGCACGTGATCATCGAGCTGCTGAACCTGGCCGGCATGCCTGCCGAGTTCGGCCAGACGCGTGAAATCTCCAAGCGCGGCGTGTACCGCATGGTGTTCCGCTGCCCCGAAGAGGCCGTAGCCCGCGTAGCGCTGGAATATGGCCACAAGCTCTTGATGGCGGCCATCAACGATGAGCCGTTTGACCTCAAGCCCGCCATCCACGCCATCAAGACGGCGATCAACGACCGCTATCTGGGCCCATCGACCGGCTGCATCGTCGATGCTGCGACCGAGCGCCGCATTCCTCATATCCGCCTGAACGACGGCAATCTGGTGCAGCTGGGCTACGGCGCAGCGCAACGCCGCATCTGGACGGCCGAGTCCGACCAGACCAGCGCCATTGCCGAAGGCATTGCCCAGGACAAGGACTTCACCAAGCGCCTGCTCACGGCCTGCGGCGTGCCCGTGCCCGAAGGCCAGATCGTGGCTTCGCCCGAAGAAGCCTGGGAAGTGGCGCAGGACATTGGCTTTCCCGTCACCGTCAAGCCTTCGGACGGCAATCACGCCCGTGGCGTGACGCTGGAGCTGTCCCAGGAAGCCGATATCAAGGCCGCTTTTGCGTTGGCAGAGCCCGAAGGCTCGGACGTGATTGTTGAAAAATTCATCGACGGCGTAGAGCACCGCCTGCTGGTGGTGGGTGGCAAGGTCGTCGCCGCCACCAAGGGCGAGACCGTTTCCGTCTATGGCAACGGCAAGTCAACGCTGCGTGAGCTGGTCGAAGTGCTGAATCAGGATCCCCGTCGCGGCCCCGAGCAGGAGTACCCGCTGGACTGGATCAATCTGGAGGCCGGTGCCGTCAAGCTCGAACTCAACCGCCAGCGTGTGACACCCGACAGCGTGATTCCCCAGGGCCAGGCCGTGCTGCTGCAGCGCAACGGCAATATGGCCATTGACTGCCTGGACGATGTACACCCCGACGTAGCGTACTACGCCGTGCTGGCGGCCAAGATCGTGGGCCTGGACATTGCCGGCATGGACATGATTCTGAAGGACGTGTCCCAGCCCATGCAAGGCCAGGGCGCGATTCTGGAAGTCAATGCCGGCCCCGGCCTGCTGATGCACCTCAAACCCACCAGCGGCGCACCCCGCCCTGTGGGCATGGCGATTGCCGACCACCTCTTCCCCCGCGAAGATGGCCCCGGCGCTGGTCGTATCCCTATCGCCGGCATCGTCGGCACACGCAACAACGCCTTCATCGCCCGCCTGGTGGGCTGGCTGCTGCAGCTGTCGGGCAAGCTCACGGGTGTGGCCAGCAGCGAAGGCATGTTCATTGCCAACCGCCAGACGCAAAAAACCAATACCGGCAACTGGGCTGGCGCGCACCGCCTGCTGACCAACCGCCTGGCGCAAGCCGCCGTCATCCAGACCACCGCCCGCTCCATTCTGGAAGAAGGCCTGGCCTACGACCGCTGCCTGGTGGGCGTGGTCACCGACATGGATGGCTACGAGCAACTGGCCGACCACGATGTACTGGAAGCCGGCCAGATGCGCCGCGTGATCCGCACCCAGATCGATGTGGTTCTGGACGAAGGCGCTGGCGTGCTCAACGCCGACCTGCCCGAAGTGGCCGAGCTGGCCGAGCTGTGCGACGGCGAAGTGATTCTGTATTCGATGAACGCTGACAACGAGGCCGTGGCTGCCCACCGCGCCAACACCGAAGCCCAGCATGAAGGCGGCCGCGCCGTCTTCATCAAGGGCAACAACGTGGTGCTAGCCACCGGCACACAAGAGCGCGTGCTGGGCACGCTGGATGCCCTGTCTCTGGCTGGCGGAAAGCGTGCCGACACCTCGGCATTGCTGGCCGCGATTGCCACTGCCTGGGCGCTGGACATCACGCCCGATCTGATCGGCGCCGGTATCAAGACCTTTGAATACCAGGCCTGATAGCCCACGCAAACGCTCCTATAAAAATAGCTGCTAGCGCACATCCCATGGGCGCTAGACCAAGAAATAGCTTGAATTTCAGCTGAAAGAAAAACTATGCAGATCACCCGCACACGAGCCCTGCGTGGCCCCAACCTCTGGACCCGCAGCACCGCCATTGAGGCCATCGTGCACTGTGACGACAGCGAGCTGCTGTACACCGCCATGCCCGGCTTTGAGGACAAGCTGCGCGCGCGCTTCCCCACCATCGGCACGCTGCAGCCCCACGGTGCAGACCAGCGCCTGTCGCTGGCCCATGTGCTGGAAGTCGCCGCCCTGTCTCTGCAGGCCCAGGCGGGCTGCCCCGTCACCTTCAGTCGCACCCATGAAACCGTGGAGCACGGCACCTTCCAGGTCGTCGTCGAATACACCGAAGAAGCTGTTGGCACACTGGCTATGGAGCGCGCCGAGGCGCTGATCCAGGCTGCCCTGAACGACACTCCCTTCGATGCCAGCGCCACGATTGCCGAGCTGCGCGAGCTCGATGAAGACGACCGCATCGGCCCCTCAACCGGCGCGATTGTGGATGCTGCCGTGGCCCGTGGCATACCGTTTCGCCGCCTGACCACGGGCTCGCTGGTGCAACTGGGCTGGGGCTCACGTGCGCGCCGCTTCCAGGCCGCCGAGATCGACTCCACCAGCGCCGTGGCCGAATCCATTGCGCAAGACAAGGACCTGACCAAGCGCCTGCTGCATGCCGCCGGCGTGCCCGTGCCCATGGGCCGTCCCGTCACCGACGTGGAAGACGCCTGGGCCGTGGCCCAGGAAGTGGGCCTGCCCGTGGTGGTCAAGCCCCAGGACGGCAACCAGGGCAAGGGCGTGGTGGTCAACATCACCAGCCGCGAAGGCCTGGAAGCTGCATTCAAGGTAGCCAGCGAGTTTGGCGACGAGATTCTGGTCGAGCGCTTTTTGCCCGGTCATGACTTCCGCATGCTGGTCGTGGGCGGCCAGCTGGTCGCAGCCGCACGCCGTGAACCACCCCAGGTACTGGGCGATGGCCAGCACACCATTCGTGAGCTGGTGCAGATCGTCAACCAGGACCCCCGCCGCGGCTCGGGCCACGGCACGGCACTGACCAAGATCCGTCTGGACGACATTGCCATCGCCCGCATCGCCAGCGAAGGCCTGACGCCCGAATCCGTGCCCGCCCAGGGCCAGCGCGTGGTGCTGCGCAACAACGCCAACCTGTCCACCGGCGGCAGCGCCACCGATGTGACCGACGACGTGCACCCCGAAATCGCCGCCCGCGCCATTGAGGCTGCGCAGACCATTGGCCTGCACATCTGCGGCGTGGACGTGGTCTGCGAGACCATGCTCAAGCCCCTGGAAGAGCAAAACGGCGGCATTGTGGAAGTGAACGCCGCCCCCGGTCTGCGCATGCACCTGGCTCCCTCCTTCGGCCGCCCCCGCAATGTAGGCGTGCCCATGGTGGACGAGCTGTTTGCGCCCGGCGACGATGGCCGCATTCCGCTGGTCGCCGTCACCGGCACCAACGGCAAGACCACCACCACACGCGTGATCGCTCATCTGTTCACCTCGCACGGCTGGCGCACCGCCATGACCAACACCGACGGCGTGTGGGTCAATGGCCGCCAGATCGACAGCGGCGACTGCTCCGGCCCCCGTAGCGCCCGCAATGCCCTGGCCCACCCCGAGACTGATGCAGCCGTGCTCGAATGCGCACGCGGCGGCATTCTGCGTGAAGGCCTGGGCTTTGACCGCTGCCAGGTGGCCGTGGTCACCAACGTGGGCGAAGGCGATCACCTGGGCCTGAACTACATCACCACCAAGGAAGATGTCAGCGTCTTGAAGCGCGTCATCGTCCAGAACGTGGCCCCCACCGGCTACGCCGTGCTCAACGCGGCCGACCCGCTGGTGGCGGCCATGGCCCATGTCTGCCCCGGCAAGGTCATCTTCTTTGCAGCCGACCGTCACCACCCCGTCATGGCCACACACCGTGCCCAGGGCAACCGTGTGGTCTATGTGGACGGCGACTCCATCGTGGCGGCCGAAGGCTCCTGGCGCGAATCCATTTTGCTGCGCGAGATCCCGCTGACCCGAGGCGGCACCATCACCTTCCAGGTGGAAAACATCATGGCCTCCATCGGTGCGGCCTGGGCATCCGGCCTGCCATGGCAGACCATTCGCCGTGGCCTGGCAGGCTTTCTCAGCGACAGCGACAACGCCCCTGCCCGCTTCAACGTAATGGATTACAAGGGCGCGACCATCATTGCCGACTACGGCCACAACCCCGATGCCATCCGTGCCCTGACTCAGGCCGTGGAAGCCATGCCAGCCCAGCGCCGCAGCGTGGTGATCTCGGGCGCCGGCGACCGCCGCGACCAGGACATCACCGAGCAGACCCAGATCCTGGGCAAAGTGTTTGACGACGTCATCCTCTACCAGGATGCCTGCCAGCGCGGCCGTGAGGACGGTGAAGTGCTGGCCTTGCTGCGCAAGGGGCTGGAGGGTGCTGCCCGCACCAGCTACAGCACGGAAATCCACGGCGAATTCCTCGCCATCGACCACGCATTGGCCCGCCTGCAACCCGGCGACCTGTGCCTGGTGCTGGTGGATCAGGTGGTAGAGGCGCTGGAGCATCTGCGCAAGCATGTGGAGCAGCAATAACCCCCTGAGGCGCTCACGCGCCTTCCCCCTTTCTCTACGCGCTTCGCGCTAAGGAAGGGGGACGACAGCTTCGCTGCGCGGCGGCGCTTGCTGGCTGTCTCTGACTTGGGACCGCGCCAGTGTTTCAGGTATTGAACGATGCCTGGATCACTGATTCCACACCCTGCTCACACCCGGCTCAGGCCGGTTTTTTGGTTTTTGAAGAGGCAGAGCATGCGGCTGAGGGAATGCCTCATGCGGTGCAGGAATATTCACGCAACGGGCAATCCGGTATGGGGCAGCACGCCGCCCAGACTGCATAAAAGAAGCACATAGCGCTTGTCTGCATTGAGTTTCAGGTAGTTTTTCACCTGAAATCAAGCATTGATGAGCGCCTTCAGCTCCTTTTTTCTTCTATAAACCTCTCAGGCTGCACGGGTCTGCAGGCGGTGCGTCTTGCGCATGCCTATCGTGCCAAGGCCTGCCATGCATGCCAGTACCAGTCCCAGCGCACATGCGCCTTGCCAGCCGTTCATGCGCCAGGCCAGCGTCCCCAGCGCCGAGCCTGCAGCAGCCCCGGTGAAATAGCCCGTCATATAGACCGCATTCATGCGGCCACGTGCTGCGGGCAGCAGCTGCGCCACCGAGGCCTGGTTGGTGATATTCAGGCACTGCAGACCCAGGTCGATCACCACGATTCCCAGCACAAACCAGCCCAAGCTGGAGCCGCCCCACCACAGCATGGGCCAGGACAGCAGCAGGGCCAGCGCACCGATGGCGCAGCTCACCCGGCCCAGGCCCTTGTCCACCAGTCGGCCCGCCTGTGTGGCCACCAAGGCACCAGCAGCTCCGGCCAGACCGATCAAGCCGATCTGCCCGTCATCCAGACCCAGTGGACCCGACGACAACTGCAGCGCCATGGTCGAGAACAACACGCTGACCGAGGCAAACGCCAAGGCGCTGACCAGGGTTCGCTGGCGCAGTGCAGGCTGAGTGCACAGCAGCCCCCACATGCTGGACAGCACCTGGGGATAACTGACGGGGCTGGGGTTGCGCGATGCAGGCAGCGCCTTCCACAACCACAGCGCCACCACGGCCATCACCAGCGCAGCCCCCTGATAGACGGCTTGCCAGCCCCAGACCTCGGAGACCATGCCCGCCACGCTGCGTGCCAGCAAGATACCCAGCAGCAAACCACTCATCACCCAGCCCACGGCGCGGCCGCTCTGGCCCGGTTGCGCCAGCGCAGCGGCCATGGGTACCAGCACCTGGGCAGCAACGGAGAACAGCCCTGCCATCAGCGTGCCCAGGATGAAGAGGTTGAACTGTCCCGCCAGCCCGCATAACGCCTGGCCCAGCGCTGCCAGCAGCATCAGGCTGACCGCCAGCCCACGGCGCTGCAGCTTGTCGCCCAGCGGCGTCAGCAGCAGCAGGCCTGCGGCATAGGCCACCTGAGCCAGCGTGACGCTGGCAGCGGCAGCCGCTTCGCTGACTGCAAAGTAGCCTGCAATCGAGTGCAGCAAGGGCTGGTTGAAATAGTTGCCGCCTGCGCACAGTCCGCAGGCCAAGGCCATCAACAGCAACGAAGAAGCGCTCAATCCGGGCGCAGAAGCTTTTACCGACATGAATAAAACCAGCCACACCCGGTGGGTGCGGCTTTCGCATGAAAGAAGTGATCAGACAGAAGCGGCTAAGACCGCAGTAGCGCCCCATGCCAGCGGGGGCAGCGCAAAATCATCGCAACACGGGCAATGAAGACAAGGCGCATCAGCAACGGTTTCGGCCAAGGCTGATCGCTGCAAGAGATGCAGCCATCCGGGATGGAAAGCACGTTGAACGGGGGCCGGGCCATGCAGCCTGTGCGTCCCAGGTGCCGGGGCGAGGCATGGGACCATGCACTCTGCAAGTACCCTTGCCACCCGGCTCCGCTGCAGCCCTGTATTGTCTTAAGAGTCCGCCCCGCACCCTTGCATCAGGCACAATGCCCTGCCAACAATCAAGGGGTAACCCTTTATTTCACCCATGTCTACCACCATGAAATTGCTCTCTGCCGTTCTGGCCGTTGCGGCCGCCACCGTTGGAACCATGGCCTTTGTCGGCATGAGCCATGCCGAGCAGATCGGCGCTGTGGACACCGTTTTCAAGTGGATTGGCCCGGATCACAAAATCGTGGTCGACGCTTATGACGACCCCAAGGTGCCCGGCGTGACCTGCTATGTCTCGCGCGCCAAGACGGGTGGCATCAAGGGCGGCCTGGGGCTGGCCGAAGACCGCTCGGAAGCCTCGATTGCCTGCCAGGCCACAGGCCCCATACAGTTTCCCGCGCCGCTCAAGCAGCAAGAAGATGTGTTTACCGAGCGCACCTCGCTGCTGTTCAAGCGCCTGCGCGTGGTGCGCATGGTGGACGCCAAGCGCAATGCACTGGTGTACATGACCTACTCGGACCGCGTGATCGAAGGCTCGCCCCAGAACAGCGTAGCCGCCGTGCCCGTGCCGCACAGCACGCCCATCCCACTGAAGTAAGAACGCACTGGTGAATGCAATGCGTCCACCAGTGCATCTCATCAAAAACAAGAGCAGGCTGCGCTTACTCAGCCTGCCTCTAGCGTCACTTTTGCTTTAAATCATGGGTCGTTCATCAGCCGTCTCAGAGGCTGAGAACCAGGCCGCCTGCATCCAGCGCGGGCGGGCGCAGCAAATCCTCATTCACGCCCATGACCTGGCTGGCGCGCTCCACGGCCTGCCATAACGGGGCCGGCATTTGCAAAATGGCCTCGGGGGTCTGGGCATCCTGGATCCAGTGGCTGATCTGCAGGTGCTGCTCTTGGGTGAGCAAATCCAGATGCAGCATTTCATCGATGGTTTTCATAGCGTTCCTCCCAGCCTGTGCTTGCCGCCACGTCCTGCTGGCCCGTGGCTTGTCTATGCAATATAGGGCCAAAAGCAGAGCGCACAAGCCTAATCATTTCTATGAAAACCATAGCTGCCAACCGAAGCAGCGGCCTGCATAGTGCCTGCTTCCGGCTCGAGACCGTGTCGGCGCTCAATCCGGCAGGGGCTATGCACTGGCCTTGCAGGCATCGACAAACGCCTGCAGTGCGGGCGAGCGCCTTTTCCCCGCACGCTGCACCAGTGAAAAATGACGCCACATGCGCGGCAAGGTGGTGGGCAGAATCTCCAAGGCCTGCGTCTGCAGCTGAGACTGCACCAGCACGCGCGACAGGCAGCTGATGCCCAGCCCCTGCTCCACACAGCGCGCAATGGCTTCGGAGCTGCCCAGCGTGGCCGCCGCAGGCAGCTGGTGCAGATGGGGCAGCAGCGCATGCTCGACCATCTCGCGCGTGCCCGATCCCGCCTCGCGCAGCAGCCAGGCAGCCTTGCGCAACGCTGCCACGCCCAGGGGCTTGCTGCGCGCCTGCTCTGTCAGCGGGTCTTGCGGCGATGCGACGATGACCAGTTCATCGCGCAGCCAGGGCTCCACCTCCAGCCCCTGCCAGTGGCTGCTGCCTTCGATCAGGCCCATGTCGACCTCCATGGCCAGGACGGCGTCTCCCACCTCCTGGGTATTGGCGATCTGCAGATCGACGCGCACCAGCGGATGCGTGCACGCCAGCCGCGCCAGCACTTCAGGCAAGGCGTAGGTGCCTATCGTGGTGCTGGCCGCCACGCGCAGGCGCACCGGCATATTCGCGGTGCGGGCAGAAAAAGACTGCTCAATGCTGCGCGCCTGCTCCAGCACGGACAGCGCCTGTGGCAGCAGGGCGCGCCCCGCATCGTTGAGCAGCAGACGCTTGCCCACACGCTCGAACAATTGCACGCCCAGGCTTTGCTCGAGCTGCTGCAGCGCAGCGCTGGTGGCGGACTGCGAAAGCGCTACCGCTTCTGCAGCAGCCACCGTCGTCCCGCTCTGGGCTACAGCGCAAAAAATCTCGAATTGACGCAAGGTCAGGTGCAGCATGCGGCTTGTCGCTTCAATGAAATCAATTGCTTAGAACGCCCAAGAGAATTCCTCACGGGTCTCCAGAGGGCAATCTACCTATTTTCTCGATTGATCTTACAAAAACTATTCGTTATACAAATATAACCAACAAATCTAAAGTGAGCGCCAAGCCAGCTGTCAAACCTCGCACTACTGCGGTCCAGCCGACTGACGAAAGCTCACCATGAATACAAGCGCTCTAAAAACTTCACCGCCCGCCCACGGCTGGCTGCACAAGACTGCGGGCCTGATCCCCGGCCTGCTGCTGGCGGGCGCCATTGCCGCCATCGCCACCTGGGCCGCGCAATTTCCCGCCATCCAAAGCAAGGGGCTGAGCGCACTGACGCTGGCCATTCTCATCGGCCTGGTCGTGGGCAACACCCTCTATCCCGCCATCGCCAGCCAGTGCGCCAGCGGCATTGCGTTCACCAAGGCCCGCCTGCTGCGCACCGGCATCGTGCTCTACGGACTGCGCCTGACGTTTCAGGACATCGGCCAGGTCGGCATGGCCGCCGTGGTGATTGATGCGCTGGTGCTGTCCAGCACTTTCTTGCTGGCGCAATGGATAGGCCAGAAGCTGCTGGGCATGGACAAGCGCACCACCATCCTGGTCGGTGCCGGCGCTTCCATCTGCGGCGCTGCCGCCGTGCTGGCCACCGAGCCCGTGGCCAAGGGCCGCGCAGAAGATGTGGCCGTAGCCGTGGCCACCGTGGTGGTGTTCGGCACCATCGGCACCTTCCTCTACCCTGCGCTGTTTCACTGGAATACCGAATTCGGCTGGCTCAATGTGGATGCACAGCAATACGGCGTGTTCGTAGGCTCCACGATTCACGAAGTGGCCCAGGTGGTGGCTGCAGGCGAAGCCATCGGCAGCCAAGCCGCCGATACGGCTGTGATCTCCAAGATGGTGCGCGTGATGATGCTCGCCCCCTTCCTGCTGGTGCTGTCCATGTGGCTGTCGCGCAGCGAGCGCCAGGAAAATGCGGCCAACGGCCAGTCCGGCAACAAGATCACTATCCCCTGGTTTGCCGTAGGCTTTGTGGTGATGGCCGGAATCAACTCGCTGGGCGTGCTGCCTAAGGAGCTAGTCAGCGTCGGCATTCAGCTGGACAACATTCTGCTGACGCTGGCCATGGCCGCCCTGGGCCTGACCACCCACATCCACGCCGTGCGCGCTGCGGGCACCAAGCCGCTGATTCTGGCGCTGGCCCTGTTCATCTGGCTGCTGACCGCAGGTCTGGCGCTGAACCTGTGGATTCCATCTTTGTTTTGATAGCGCACAGCGCCTGATGGATCTCATTTTCAGATCAAATCAATACTGAAACCCTTGCAAAGAGAGCGCTAGCCGCTCTCTTTTTTATGCCAATTTTCACGCCAACCCAGATCAAGGGAATACCCTATATATCAATGCACAATCAATTAGTTTGAATTGCAAATTAATTGAGGGTAAAGCAAAATTCATCTCCTATGTCTTTTGCCGATTCCCCCTCCCGCGACCGTCTGGGCTTTCTCATGGTCACACTCACCCGCCAATGGCGCCGCTTTGTCGAAGAGCAACTGGCGGCCAGCGGCCTAACCGATGCCACATGGACGCCGCTGCTGCACCTGCGCGCCTGGGGCGATGGGGTGACGCAAAAGGAGCTGGCCGAACGCGTGGGCCTGGACGGCTCCAGCCTGGTGCGCCTGCTGGACATTCTGGAAGGCAAGGGCTGGGTGGAGCGCCGCGCCGATGTGGCCGACCGCCGCAGCAAGCGCATCTTTCTCACGGCCGAAGGCAACAGCGCCGTGGACCGCATTCGCGCCACCATGCTGGAGGCCGAGCGCAGCATGCTCCAGGATCTGGATGACGCCGAGGTCGAAGCCATGCTGGGCAGCGTCCACAAGATTCGCGCCCGCATGGAGCAGTTGCACGCCCAGCGCTGCGCGCAACCCCATCCCGAAGCCGAGGAGCGCGCATGAGTGTGGCTGCCTACGACCGCTTTCTGGAGCGTGCCACGCGCTGGGGTTTTGACAGCGCACGCCTGCGCCAGCATCTGCGCACGGCCTTTGCCGCTTGCCTTGCCGTGTTCGCGGCCTGGGCCCTGGGGCTGGAGCACCCGCAATGGGCGGGCATGACGGTCTGGGCCGCCTCCCAGCCACTGCGCGGCCAGTTGCTGGAGAAAAGCTTTTTCCGCACCACGGGCACCGTCATCGGCACGGCCGCCGGTGTGGTGCTGGTGCTGGTGGCCAATGGCGACCTGCTGTGGCTGGTCACGGGCCTGGCCGTGTGGATGGGCATTTGCGCCGGTCTGGGCAATCTGCAGCGCAGCTTTGCCAGCTACGGCACCATGCTGGCCGGCTATTCGGCCTCCATGGTGGCCCTGCTGGACAACGGCAACCCCGCCCATGTCTATGAGCTGGGCTGGGACCGGCTCTTTACCGCACTGACCGGCGTGGCCGCCGCCCTCATCGTCGGCTGGCTGTTCACCCCCGTGGGGGCCGAAATCCCCGGTGACGGCAAGGTACGGCGCCTGTGCGCCCGGCTGCTGCGCGACATCGCCGCAGCATCACAGGCCGCTGCGCGGGGCCAGAGTGCTATCGGCCCCAAGGAGCTGGCCGAGCGCCTGGCCGTCATGGCCGCCATCGAGGAAGGCCTGGACCCCCATGCCGCCGGCTCACAGCGCTCGCGCCGTGCCGTGCGTGCGCTGCGCCGCCTGATCAACACGCAAATCTCGGCGCTGCTGTGGCTGCGTGACAGCACGGGCAAGACCATCACGGCCGAGTTCACCGCCGAGCAAGCCCAGATCATGAGCGCAGGCCTGGAAGAAGCGGCCCGGCTGCTGGACACCCAACCCGCGCCACTGGCGGCCATCGATGCCATTGCCAAGGCACGGCAGGCGGCTGCAGGCTGGGGCCATGCCGAAGACATTCTGACCAATCTAGGTCTGGCGCTGCAGGCCCACTTTGTCGCTGCCAGCGATCTACCCCTGCCCGCCCACCACCGTGCACGCCAGTTGCCCGTGGTGCTGCACAGCGACTGGGTGGGCGCACGCCGCGCCATGCTGCGCGCCTTTAGCGCCATCTTTCTCGTCGGCCTGATCTGGGTACTCACAGGCTGGCATGGCGGTGCCTATATGCTGCTGGGCCTGTCGGTGATGATCACCGTGTTCTCCTCGTTCGAGAACCCGGTCTTCACCATGCGCTTTGTCACCCTGGGCCAGGCCATGGGCGCGGGCGTAGCACTGGCCTGCCAGTGGTTTGCCTGGCCATTTGCCAGCAGCCAGATGCAGATGGTTCTGATGATGCTGCCCTTCATCTTCATCGGCGCACTGCTGTTCAGCCACCGTCGCACCATGGTGGCCGGCTATGACTGCAATATGGTGCTGCTGCTGGCGCTGTCACCGCATTTCCCGTATCAGCTCGATGTGGGGCATTCGCTGTCCATGGCGTTTGCCATCGTCACCGGGCCGCTGGCCGGCTGGGCGGCCTATCGTTTCATCCTGCCCGTCACCGTGCAGGGCCGTCTTGACGGCCTGCGCGCCATGATGGTGCACGAGCTGCAGGACATGGCCGCTGCGCCACAGCACGCCCGTGAAGTGCGCGTCTGGCGTGCCCGTCTCTATCACCGCCTGCTGCGCCTGATACGTGCTTCCGAAAAGATCAGCGCCACCGCTGCACAGGAGGCCGCCGACTGTGGCCTGGCTGCCTTGCGCGTAGGCAAGGCCATCTTGATTCTTCACACGCTGGAGAGCGATGTGCTTTTATCCGAAAGCACCTTGCGTGCTGCGCGCAGTGCGCTACAAAGACTGCAGCAGCTCCCCAGCGCTCCCGCCAAGCCCATCCCTTTGCTTCAAGGCCTTGCCAAACGCATTGCCCAGCGCCAGCCGGAAGAGGCCTTGCAGCTTCAGCTGGCGGCGCAGGACATCGCCTCCCACCCGGCCTTCTTTGCCTCCAGCGCATCCTTGCATTGATGACTGAAAACGTCTTGGCTAGAGTCCGCTCGTCAGATAGGCGGAGAAATGGCTGGCAATCGCCGTCTAGCTGACGCCATAGAGCTCGGCCAGCGACCCGGGCGTTGCCACGGCGGCAGGCGCGCCCACAGCCAAGAGCTTTTCGCGCCCCAGCAGGGCCATTCGATCCGCCACACGCAAGCCATGCTCGGGCTGGTGGGTGGACAGCAGCACGGCCATGCCCTGGGCTCTCAGCACGGCAATCTGCTCCAGCACGCGGATCTGGTTGCCAAAATCCAGGCTGGCCGTGGGCTCGTCCATGACCAGCAGCGCGGGTTCCTGCGCCAGCGCGCGGGCAATCAACACCAGCTGACGCTCTCCCCCACTGAGCTCTGTGTAGCGGCGTGCCGCCAGGTGAGCGATCTGCAGCCGCTCCATGCAGGTCAGCGCCATCGCCTTGTCCGCCGCTGAAGGCCTGGCCAGCAGGGGCAGGCGTGCAGCGCGGCCCATGAGCACCATGTCCAGCGCCTCAAAGGCAAACACCCCGGCCTGGGCCTGAGGCACATAGCCGACACGGCATGCAAACTCGGCACGCGGCCAGTGCTGCACAGCCTGCCCCTGCACCAGCACCCGGCCCGCCAACGGCGGCAGCAGGCCCAGCACAGTACGAAACAGCGTGGTCTTGCCGCAGCCGTTGGGGCCGAGCAGGCACAGCACTTCGCCCGCGCCGATCGAAAGGTCGACCGACTCGCTGACTACGCTGCGCCCATGGCCGGTGCGCAGCGCTTGCAACTCCAGCACCGCCATCAGGCATCTCCCTCACGGCGGCCCGTGCGGGCCAGCAGGTACAGAAAAAACGGAGCGCCCACCAGAGCCGTCAGAATGCCCAGCGGCAGCTCGATGTGCGCCATGGTGCGCGCCAGCGTATCGGCCGCCACCACAAAGCCGGCACCCAGCAGGGCCGAAGCCGGCAGCAACCGCACGAAGTCAGGCCCCACCAGCAGCCGCGCCACATGCGGCACCACCAGCCCGACCCAGCCAATGATGCCGGCCAGCGACACGGCAGCCGCCGTGCCCAGCGTGGCGCAAACCACCAGCACCAGGCGCAGCCGCCCCACTGGCACACCCAGGGCGCGAGCCTCTTCATCCGCCAGGGCCAGCAGGTTGATGCGCCAGCGCAGCAGCAGCAACGGAATCAAGGCCAGCAGCATGACGGGCACCGTACCCGCCACATCCTCCAGGGTCACGGCCGACAGTCCGCCCATGAGCCAGAAGGTGATGGAAGGCAGTTGTGTATTGGGGTCGGCCAGCGTCTTGATCAAGGCAATCCCCGCGCCCAGCAAGGCACCCAAGGCAATGCCGGCCAGCACCAGCACCAGCACCGGGTCATGCCTGCGCACGCAGGCGCTGATGGCCACCACGATGGCCACGGCAATCAGCCCGCCACCAAAGGCCAGCCACTGCACGGCAAACATCGACAGGCCCAGATAGATGGCAACAACGGCACCCAGCCCGGCACCGGCAGACACGCCCAGAATGTCGGGCGAGACCAGCGGGTTGCGAAACATGCCCTGATAGGCCGCACCGGCCGCAGCCAGCATGGCCCCTACGGCAATGCCCGCAGCAATGCGCGGCAGCCGGATATTCCAGAGCACCGTCTCCGCCGCTGGCGACAGTGGCGAAGCTCCCCCGCTCAAACGCGCCCACATCGCTTTGAGCAAGGGCCCTGGTGCCAGCGAGAACTGGCCCGAGCCCAAGGCCCACAGCAGCACCAGAGCCAGCAGAGCCCAGGCCAGAAGCCAGCCCCAGGCCGCGCTGCCGAACATATGGCCATGCTGGTGTCTGCGTTTTGAATCACTCTCAAAACAAGAGCTATTGGCGCTTGATGTGCTTGCCTTAGAGGCCAAAAAGATCATGAATATTCACACTCAGCGCGCGGCGTCCAGCAGTGCACGCAGCTGTGTCTGTGACAGCTGCGCACCATAGAACAGCGCATAGAACTCTCGCACCGCCTGATCCAGCGGCTTGCTTGCTTGCCGGGCCAGCGCAGCGGGATGCAGCTTCTCCAGCAGCCAGCGCACGCCAATCAAGCGGTTCACACTGGGCGGCCCATCCAGCCAGCCAAAAGGCAGCACCGGCGCACAGTGCACACGGCCGCTGCGCACCGCACTGACGCTGCGCCACAGGGGGTCCTGGCGCACGCGCTCGGCAAAGCCTGCCTCCTGGGTCAGGATGACCTCGGGGTTCCAGGCCAGAATCTGCTCCATGGAGACGCGCGTAAGTCCGCCCTTGCCCGCCTGGGCCACCACATTGCGCCCGCCCGCATAGTCGATCACCTCGACATTGATGGAGCCCGCCAGCCCGGTTTCCAGACCATTGGCACCTCGGCCCAGATACACGCGAGGCCGGGCTTGCTCACCGATGCCAGCCGTCACAGCCCGCACCAGCCCGGCCACATCGTCGGCATACCGGGCCAGAGCCTCGCCGCGCTCGGCAGCCCCCAGCAAGGCCCCCACCTCACGCAACTGACGTGCATGTTCCGGCAGGCTGCCTTGCACCAGCACACAGGCCAGCCCCGTCTGGCGCGCCAGGCGCTCGGCGGCAGAGACATGGGTCGCATCCGAGGTACCCGAGTCCAGCACCAGATCGGGCTGCAGCGCCAGCAGCTTTTCAAGCGGCAGTGTGCTGCCCCGACCCGACAGGCGGCCCAGATAAGGCAAGGCCTGCAGGTGCGCCCCCAGGTGCGCACGCGCCGCATCGCTGAGCTGCATGGGCCAGCCCAGCAACTGCTGCGGTGCCAGCGCTGCCAGCAGCACACCGGCTGGCGGCCCTGAAGCAAACACCCGCCCCGCCCGCGCGGGCAAACGGCCGAACCGGGCTGCAATGACAGAGTCGCCCTCCTGCGCCCACAGCGGAGCTTGGTACAGGCTTGAAGTCAGCGTCAGTGCACTGCCCTGCAGCCATTGGCGGCGCGTCAGCATGGCAAGCCTTCCCCCCGAGGCTTCAGTTGCTGCCGGCACCAGTGCAGCACAGCTTCCTCCTCCACGGGCAAGCGGACAAAGCCTCCGCCGGTAAACGTCTGCCAGCCCGCCTCATGCCGGGCAGCGACTGCCGTGATGACGGGTATGCCGGCCTCAATCAGGCCCGCAATTTCCTGCACAAAACCGCCGCCCGTCGCTTCCAGCTGGCCAAAGCAGTTGACCACGGCCAGCTCGACCCCATCGGTCAGCGCCTGGCGCAGCACCACACTGGCCTGGGCCAGAGCTTGCGGATTCAGGCTGCAGGCTTTGGAGCTGACACCCAGATCCTCGGTCATCTCGAACTGCTGGCCGCTGCGCAGATCCAGCAAGCGCATGCATTTATTGCCATTGGCATAGAGACTCTGATGGTGAACCAGCCCGCCCACATGGTGGCCAGACTGCTGCAGCCGTCGCGCCACGCGCTCCAGCAAGGCTTCGATATCGTGCCTGTCATCGGGATGAATCAAGGCCGCCAGCGATGGCAAGTGGGAATGAGTGCTCATGCAAGTCCTTTGCTGATCCTTGATTGCTCGCTAGCCAGCAGCGCCTGGTTGCACGCCTGTGCTCATGCCCGCCGGCACGCTGTCGCGCGCAAACACCCAGGTTCCGTCGCTGCCATTGGCCTTCTTAAGTTCCTGCTGCCCGGTGTCCGAGAGCAGATAGTCGGCCAGTTGCGTGACCGCCCTGCGCTGCGCCGCCGTGGCCGGATGGCGGGGACCGGGCGTGAGCAGTACATAGGGCCTGCGCATCAACGGATCGCCGTGCAGCAGCAGCTCTATGCCAGCCGCCCCCATCTTGCCGAAGGCCAGGGGAATGTGACCGACCACGGCATAGGCCTGCTCGCGCGCCGCCAGCTCCAGCACCGCCTGAGGGCGGGGGCCGGTATCGGCACGCAGCCAGCGAGCATCGGGACGTATGCCACCGCGCCGCCACAGACGCTGCACCACGGTATAGCTTCCAGGGTCGCGCAAGGCGATAAACGGTGAACCGGTTTCCGCAATGCGCCGTAACGCCTGCGTACCGTCGCCTGCGGAACGCACCTTTGCCGGGTCATGCGCGGGGCCGGCAATCACATGCTCGTTCCAGCCCCAGACGCGTGCGGCAGCGGCCAGTCCACTGGCTTCCAGCGCCATGGCTTCGTCACTGGCGTGGATCAGCAGCATCTGTGCATCACCGCGAGCAAAGGCGGGTACCACGCCCTCCTTGGGTGCAGCGGCCACGGTGGTGACCGGCATGCTCAATGCCTGGCTGGCCTGCTCGGCCACGCGCGGCCAGACGCCGCACAACACCAGCCCACCCACGGCCGCCACCTGTACGCCGGCATCCGAAGCCGGCTTGAGCTCGGCCGCCAGTGCCGAGCTGCCGACAAGACCCAGAGCGGCCAGGCCCTGCAGCCATTCGCGTCGCGCCAGCGGTGTCTGTAGCAGATCGCTCATGCGCATCAGAACCGGTAGCCCAGGTTCACATACCAGCTGCGCCCCGGCATGGGCAGGCCATCCGCCAGTTGATACCACTTGTCGCTCAGGTTGGCCACGCCGAAGTCCAGCGTGGTGTCCGGACGCGGCAGGTAGCGCGCACGCAAATTGACGACGCCATAACCCGCCATCTGATAGACCTGAGACTGCCCACTGCCTGCCAAGGGCACCTTGCGCCCCTGCTCGGCTTCCAGCTCGGCGCGCAGCTGCCACTGGTCCTGTGGATTCCATTGCAGTGCGGCCGTCAGGCGCTGACGCGGCGTATCCGTCAAGGTAATGCTGCGATCGCTAAGGTTGGTGCGGTCCAGATAGGTGTAGCCCGCATGCACGGTCCAATGCGAAGACAGCTGCTGGGCCAGCGACAGCTCCAAGCCGACATTGCGCGTGCGGCCCACGTTCTGCGCCTGGTTGCAGGTCTGGCCACCGCAAGCCGTGGAGCCCACAACCATGCTCTGAATCTGATCACTCACCCGGCTGTAGAAAACCGCTGCCTGGCCCTTGCCGCCCTGCCAAGGTGTGCCACTCAGGCCCAGCTCCAGGTGGTTGGCCACCTCGGGCTTCAAGTCCGGATTGGCCAAGGCCGTTCCCATGCGCGCCGAGTAGCGGTCCTTGATGGTCGGAAAGCGTGTCTTGTGCGAGGCAATGGCATAGACTTCGTCGCCCTGTTCCGTCAGGGCATAGCTCAGACGCGCCAGACCATTGGTGGCGCTGGTAGAGCCCGTTGCCCACTGGTAGACCTCCTTGGCATCACGCTGGTCATGGCTCAGACCCAGGGTCAGGCGCCAGCGCTCAGCCAGGGTGATGTGATCTTCCAGCACCAGCGATGTCGTCACGTCACGGTAGTGCTTTTGCGGGTCCTTGCTGGAGGCCGCATCCGTGTGCTCGTCCTGCTTGTAATGGAAGGCCGCGTGCAGTTCGTGGCCAGGCAAAGAGTAGTTCACCCACTCCACACTGGCACCCTTGCTCACATCCTTGTAGCTGCTGGTCGGATCGTGAGCCGCATAGTTGGCGTTCTTGTACATGTCGAGACCGTTTTCATAGGTGTCGTGGTACAGGCGCGTCTTGAGCACATTGTTGCCATTCAGACGGGTGGTGCTCAGAAAGTACAGGCTGTCCTTGTCCCAATAAGGCCAGCGCCAGTAACGCACGGCGTTTTTCTGTGTGGACTTGCCGGTATAGACCGGGTTGCCCTTCTCACCCTCCTGACGCACATAGCCAAACGCATATTCATCCGTGGCATTGGGTGTCAGCCCCAGCTTGAAGGACAGGCGCTTGTCCGTGCGGTCTGCATTCTCGCGCTTGCTGCCGGTATCAGAGGGCTGCTTTTTGTAATCCTTGAAGCCTTTGGGCAGGGGAAAGCTGTCGGCATCCAGATAAGACGCGCCCAGTTGGTAGTACCAGCTGCCCTGATTGCCTCCCAGGTTGAAGCCCGCCTTGCGCTCGCTGCCGCTGGCAAAGCCCAGTCGTACATCCCCCTCGAACGACTTGGTTGGCTTGCGCGTGACCAGATTGACCGCACCACCCAGTGTATTGGGGCCGTACAGCAGCGAAGCACCTGCCTTGGCCACATTGATCTCGGCCAGATCGAAGGTGGTGAAACGGCCCAGGTCCACATAGCCGTCATAAGGCACATACAAAGGCACACCATCGACGTAAATGGGCACCTGACGCGAGTCGAAGCCGCGCAGGTTGATCATTTCCTCGTTGCGGTTGTTGCGCGACAGACTTACACCGGGGAGGTTGCGCACGGCATCGGCCACGGTATTGGCATTGGAGCGCTCCATCTCGGCACTGCCCACGCGCTGCATATCGCCTGCGCCAAGCTCTTGCGCATCGCGACGCGCGCTGACTTCGACCGTGCCCAGCGTGAAGGTCTGGCTGACTGCTTCGGCAGCATCACCAGCAGCCACTTGAGCCCAGACCGTCCCCATGGGAACGATGGACAGGGCAGCCCAGAGCCAGCTACGGCGAAGAACAAAACTCGGAGGATGAACCTGAGAAGCGGTGAGATGCAGTGACATGGCGCGAGCTATACGTTGTTATCGAATGTAAAAACCGTCGATTCTAGCCATCGCTATTCATTTATGGAATAACGATTCGCAAACAGCCTCCATAAGTCAAATGGCATACAGCCCCCATGAAAAAGGCCACCCTCGGGTGGCCTGGTCTCAAATGCCTTGCAAATCAAACACAGCTGATGGCGACCGCCTTGGACACCAGATAGGCCTCCAGCGCCTCGGGGCCGCCTTCGGAGCCATAGCCCGAATCCTTGATACCGCCAAACGGCAACTCGGCCGATGGCAGCGCGGGCTGGTTCACCCACAGCATTCCTGCTTCCACATCCTGCGACAGCTGGTGCGTGGTCTTGAGTGAGCGCGTGAACGCATAGGCCGCCAGTCCATAGGACAGACGATTGGCCTCGGCAATCGCATCTTCAATCCTGTCAAAGCCACGAATGGCAGCCACGGGACCAAAGGGCTCCTGATTGAAGATGTCGGCCGTCAAAGGCACATCCGCCAGCACGGTAGGAGCAAAGAAGTTGCCCGCAGCGCCAAAGGAAGCCCCTCCGGTCATCAGCTTGGCCCCGCTTTGCTCGGCGTTCTGAATCAGCTGGGTCAGCGCCGTCACGCGACGCGGGTTGGCCAGCGGCCCCATCTGCGTGCCCTGCTCCAGACCATTGCCGACCTTGAGCGCCTCGGCATGGGCCACCATGGCTCGGGTGAACTCCTCGCGCACGCTGTTGTGCACCAGAAAGCGCGTGGGAGAGATGCAGACCTGGCCCGCGTTGCGGAACTTGGCCGCACCCGCAGCCTTGACGGCCAGCTCCACATCGGCATCTTCTGCCACGATGACGGGCGCATGACCACCCAGCTCCATCGTGGAGCGCTTCATGTGCAGACCCGCCAATGCGGCCAGTTGCTTGCCCACTACCGTGGAGCCAGTGAAAGTCACCTTACGGATGACCGGGTGGGGAATCAGATATTCGGAAATCTGTGCGGGATTGCCATAGACCAGGCCCACGACACCGGCAGGAATGCCCGCATCGACAAAGCACTTGAGCAGGGCTGCAGGCGAAGCCGGAGTCTCTTCGGGTGCCTTGACCAGAAAGGAGCAACCCGATGCCAGTGCCGCACCTATCTTGCGCACGATCTGGTTGACCGGGAAGTTCCAGGGCGTGAAGGCCGCCACAGGGCCGACCGGGTCCTTGATCACCAACTGCTGCTGCTCGGGTCGGCGCGATGGCACGATACGGCCATAAACACGCAGCGCCTCGTCTGCAAACCACTCCAAAATGCCAGCGCCGGCAATGATTTCCACCTTGGCTTCTGCCAGGGGCTTGCCTTGCTCTTGCGTCAGCAGCGCTGCAATATCGTCGGCACGCTCTTTCAGCAAAGCCGCTGCACGGCGCATGATGGCACCGCGCTCATGGGCCGACACCTTGCGCCAGACCTGAAAGCCCTTGTCGGCCGCGGCCAAGGCGCGGTCCAGATCGGGAATATCGGCATGGGCCACGCTGCCGATGATCTCGCCCGAAGCCGGGTTGCGCACCTCGATTTTCTTGCCGCTGGCGGCGTCCTGCCACTGACCGTCAATCAAAAGCTGGGTATCCGGATATGCAGTGCTCATCACATCTCTCATGGTTGCCGGCGCTCATCCCCCTGCGGATGCGAAAGGCCGGACGTGGTGGCTGAACAGGGAGAAAAATTCTAGCTCTCCATGCTATCGCGCCGTGACAAGCACGAGACGCCGTCAGGCTCAGGCTAACCCTGAGAGGCGACGCTCAAGTGAGGCGGGAAACGGCAAAACTTCGTAACAACGCATCAAGCAATGCACGCTCGGCTCTCACCAGACAAGCACACGCCCCTTGGGATATTGGCCGCCTTCCCATCCGCAAGGAAAGTGTCCCGCCTGATACACCTTGCGCAGGCCATGAAAAAACTGCGGCAGCCGAGGCAAATCACGGTAAGCATGCTCCATGCACAGGCCCAGCACATCCCACTGCACACAATGCACAAAGTTCATGTCCAGCCCATGCTGCCGGGCATAGGGAAGCCAGACTTTTTCAGCCAGCGGCTGGCTCACCTGTGTCTTGGCTGCGTGCACAATCTCATTCCACTGCTGATATCGGTCTCTGGCATTAACGGCCAGAAATCCGGTGAGATCGTTGCGCGCCTCCAGCGTTGCTGCCTCCCATTGCGACGAGGCGCACTGGCGCATGGCCTTCTTCTGCGTAGGCACCTGCACGGCATCGAAGGGAAGTGGCTCAGGCAAGGCTTCGCCGCAATGAGCAAACCAGTCCATCGCGTGCAGAGACTGCACGAATTCGGGCACAAACAACGAAGCGCTACTCGTCATCTTCGTCATCCCAATCGGGCAGAGGGCAGCCTTGTTCCACCCATTGCGAAAGATGTGGTGAGAGCGGCTCTCGCATATCCAGAAACAGCGCTCCCAGCCCACAAATCCAGACCGCACCACGGCTATCGAGCAAAATTCCGCGCCCGCCGCTGTCATCGCCCACCATCAGATGGTCAGGCAGATACTGGGCCAGCTCATAGGTCTGGTTACGCTCGGCAATGTCCTCAGGGGCATAAATCATCAGTCCGTCATCGCGCGGCTCGCCCGTCTGCCATGACAGAAATTCCGGCACGCTGGAGACAGCAAACAGCATGTACAGCCCCACAGTCAAAAGCCCATGATAAGCCGCAGCCTGGTGCGTGAACAAAAGGAGACGGGCTGCTTTGCCCGTCACCCATCAGTCGATGTGTGCGCCTGAATCCTTGACCACCTGCTTCCAGTACGCCAGCTCGCCCGGCAGCATGGCCTTGAAGCTTTGCGGCGTGGACTGCACGCGCTCCGCTCCCAAAGCCTTGAGTCGTTCGCCCATCTCGGGCTTGGCCAGAACGGTCTGGACGGCTTGGTAGAGCTTGTCCACCACGGGCTGAGGTGTACCGGCAGGTGCAAACAGGCCATACCAGCTGGTCACGGCCAGACCTTTGCCCAGCACCGGGATCTCGGGTGCCAGCGCAGTGGGCTTGTCGGAGGCCACGCCCAGCACACGCAGCTTGCCGCTGCTGACAAAAGGCATCACACCGGGGAAGCTGCCAAAAGTCACCGGCAGCTGACCAGCCACCACATCGGTAGCCGCAGCCGATGCGCCTTTGTATGGCACATGCAGCAGGTTCACGTCCTTTTGCTTTTTCAGCATCTCGCCCAGCAGATGGTTGAGCGTGCCGTTGCCCGCCGACGCATATTCCACCTTGCCCGGATGCGCCTTGGCATAAGCCACCAGCTCGTCCAGATTCTTGGCCGGGAAGCTGGGGTTCACCACCAGCAGATAAGGCGCAACCGCCAGCTGCATGACGGGTGTGAAGTCCTTGATGGGATCAAAGGGCACCTTGGAATACAGCGCCGGGTTGATGGTGTAGGCGCTCTGCGCCGTCACCAAAAAGGTATAGCCATCGCCCGCGCTGCGCGCCACCTGGCCTGTGCCCAGGTTGCCATTGGCTCCTGAACGGTTTTCCACAATCACCGGCTGGCCCAGCGAACTCTCCAGCCCCTGCGCAATAGCGCGTGCAATCACATCGTTGGCACCGCCCGGGGCCTGCGGAACCACAAAGGTGATGGGCTTGAGCGGCCAGTCCGCACTCTTGGCCAGCGCTTGCGATAGAGGAGTTGCAACCACCACGGCCACCGCCGCTGCCAGTAGCAGCGAGCGACGTTGTTTCTTGGAGAGGAAAACCGTGTTCTGCGCAATCGCGGTGTGCGCAACAGCATCAAACTTCATAGCAAAAACTCCGAGTGGTGGTGGGCACAGATGCTGCCAGCCCTCCGTGCTGGCATGTCGTTCCATGCAACGAATCATTCTTGCACCGCCTCGGCAGCTGGCTTGGTAGCACTCACTCTTTAGCCATCGTGTTTGGCAAGGTCTGCCTCCTGCAAATGCAGCGACCAGCGCCGGGCTACAGCAGCACCAGGCCCGGCGGCAGGCTGTCGCCCAGGCTGCGCTTGTGGTCTTCGGCCTCCATCTGCACCACCTGCTCGACCATGGCCAGCCAGCGCTCGGGCGCGCCACTGGCGCGCATCTTCTGCAGCACCTGTGCGCGAACGGCATCGGGAAAATCACGCGCCCGGTCACCGGTCATGCGGGTCATTTGAACGGCGGCAAACATGGCGGTTTCGTTCTTGCGCCAGTCCTGCGTCAGCGTGGCGTCCAGAAACTCCTGCGCGGCATCGGGCGGCATCACGAGGTGTGCATTGGCCGCCAGCGACTGGCGTGCCGCCAGTCTGCCAATGGCCCACCAGGTCTGCACGGTTTCACCCTCACGCTTCAAGCGCTGCAGCATCCACTGCCCCATCTCCTGGCGGTACTGCCAGGGCACGGCCTCCATGGCCGCAAACAGGCGCAGCATGTCGTCATAGCTTCCATGGCTGCTCTTGCCGCGCGTGCTCTGCTGCACGGCTTTTTGCATGTGTCCGGCCACGTCTTCCAGCAACTCCATCTGCTGGGCCTCGTTCAGGCCCGCTGCCACACGGCGCCAGAAGACCCACCACTCCGTCCAGTTGGCGGCCTCCTTGCCATGGCCCAGGCCCTGGGCATACAACGCCCAGACCTGCTCCATGCGCCAGCCATCCAGCTCTGCGCCCACGCCAGGGCGCAGGCACCAGCCCGCCAGATTGAGCCACACGCGCTCATGCTCTGCCGTGCGGCGGCGGCGCTTGGCACGGGCCAGCAAGGCATCGAACAGCGCACGCAGCAAGCCCACATCCCAGACATCGCGCGGGCCTATGGTTTTCTCCAGCGTCTGGCGCAACTGGCGCACCTCCTTGGGCGTCACCTCCCGGGCCTGGTTGCCGAAAATGTGATCTATCAAATCAATAGCTGCTTGCGCATGTTGTTCTTGACTTTGATATGGTTTTTTATCTGACACTGTTTGCTGCTGATCGCTGGCAGCTATGGTTTCAAAAGCAGCAGCGCTTTCTTTCGCCACCGCACGCACGGCAAAAGGCAGCAGCCAGGATTGCGCTGCATCCTGCTGCGCCACGCAGCGCACCTCCAGCGTGCCGACTTCGCTCATGCAGGCTTGCAGCTGCACTTCAACCTGGGCCAGACCTCCAGCTTGTACCTTGCCTTCGGGCGCGGGCAGCACGGTTGCCAGCGGCGGCAGCTCCACCCAGCCCTCCCCCGTCAGCTGCGCAATCTGGCCCGCCTGCACCGGCAGATGGCTCTGGCTGTTGGCCAGCAGATTGAAGCGTACGGCCTGCCCCAGCCTGAGCGCAAAGCGCCTGCCCGAGAGCACGATGCGCACGCCCTCTTCCGTGCCGCGCGGCAGCAGGCAGATCCCCTGTGGCGGCGCGCCTTTTTTGCCGGGCAGCAACAGCCAGTAGCTGCGCGCCGCGCCGCCGCCAATGCGCGGCAATATATTCTTGATAGCGTCAGGCGCTTTACCTGCATGGGTTTGAGGCTGCTTTCCCTCTTCACTCAGAGCAAGTGCTGCAGCCTGCTGCGCCTGATGACGTGCCAGCCCATAGGCTGCGGCCCCTCTGGCCACCGCCCAGTCCGGATGCCGGTTGTGCAGCACACGCACGGCGCTGCCACGCCAGCGGCTGAGCAAATCCGTCAGTCGCTGGGCAATGGCGTGGGCATGAAACACACCGCCATTGAGCAACACCGTATCGGGCAGCGCGCCGTCGGCATGCAGACTCAGAAACTGCGCCAGATGACGGCTGATGGCGGCATCGGCCGGGTAAGGCAGGCCAAACCCACGCAGTGCACTCTGGCGCTTTGCCGGTAGATCGCTCAGGGCGACCATGGGCAAAAATCCCTCGACCACCGTCTGCAGCACCTGCTCACGGGTCAGCGTGGCGCTTTGCGTCGCCGCCAGCAATTTGCTGCCGCCGCCCAGCAAGGTGATGCCAAGCTGATCGGGCGCCTCCTGCGCCAGCAGCTGCTCCTTGGCGGCGCGGCAGCGCTGCACCAGCTGGGCAAAGCGCTGCGGGGGCAGTTTTTTGCCCTCGCCTGCAAAAGCCGGCTCAAGCTGATGGGCCAGCGCCAGATCCATGTTGTCGCCGCCCAGCATCAAATGCTCACCCACGGCCGTGCGGGTCAGCACAGGCAGGCCGCCATCGGCTGCAGCTTCGACGCGAATCAAGGTCAGGTCGGTCGTGCCACCGCCCACGTCCACCACCAGGACCAGCCGGCTCTGGGCCAGCTGCTCAGCCAGCGCATCGCCTTGCAGCAGCAGCCAGTCATGAAAAGCGGCTTTGGGCTCTTCGAGCAGTTGCACGCCGGGCAGGCCCGCCAGCTGCGCGGCCTCCAGCGTCAATGCGCGTGCACCTTCGTCAAACGATGCCGGCACGGTCAGCACCACGGACTGATCGTGCAACGGGGCCGTGGGATGCGCCTGATCCCAGGCCGCTTTCACATGCGCCAGATAGGAGGCGGAGGCCGCCAGCGGCGAAACCTTGGCCACATCGTCGCTTGCGCCCCAGGGGAGGATGGCTGCGGTGCGATCCACACCGGTATGCGAAAGCCAGCTTTTGGCGCTGGCCACCAGTCGCCCTGGCACAGCCACTCCCAGATCACGCGCCCAGCGACCAATGACGGCAGGCGCTTCGGGCGCTGCCCCCTGGGGCGGCCAGGGCTGCTGCCAGGCATCTCCCAGTTCGCCCGGCGCAGCCTGATAACGCACCGAAGGCAGCAGGGGCTGGGACACCAGTTCTGCAGCGGTGCTGCGCTGGGCAATATCGAGCAGCGTAATGTTGGTCTGCTTTTCTCCATGCAAGGCTGCGCTGGCCACCACGGTATGGCTGGTACCAAGATCGATGCCAACGACAAAGGCTGAGGACGAAGAAGAGACGGTCATGAAAGCAGAAAAGCAAGGCGCGCAAAGGCCTGAATCGTAACAACTGCTTGCATGACCGGGATTGGGCGAGCACTAGCCCTTGCTCTGCCGGGCGGGATTGCCCTCGCAAGCCTTGCCGAGCTTCAGGCAGCGGCCTGCCTCAGGGCACAAAGCTGAAGAACAGGTACACCGCAAAAATCACCAAATGCACAATGCCAGGCTGCATGGTGGTATTGCCTGTGCGCAGCGTAAGCGCCACAACGAATAACGACAGCATCAGCATGACGGTGGAGACCCCATCCAGCCCCAGCTGCAGCGGCCACCCCATAAAGTTGGCCAGCAACGCAACCACGGGAATGGTCAGGCCTATGCTTGCAATCGCCGACCCGATGGCCAGATTGAGGCTGGCCTGCAGCCGGTTGGCCGAGGCATTGCGCATGGCGGCCCCAAACTCCGGCAGCAGCACAATCGCCGCAATGATGATGCCCAGCGTGACCGCAGGGGCTCCCCATCTGCCCAGCAAGCCCTCCAGCGTTGGCGAGATGCCCTTTGCACTGAGCACCACCGCCACCAGAGACAGCAGCAGCAAGCCCAGGCTGATCCAGGCTGTGCGTGCATCAGGCGGCAGGGCAACCGCCTCCTCATCCTTTTGACCAGGCTGCTTGACTGGCAAGAAATATTCTCGGTGCCCCATGGTCTGAAAAAAGGTGAACGCCACAAACAGCACCAAGGTCGCGACCGCCACAAAGCCCAGTTGAGTGGGGCTGTATGTGCCATCCGCAGAACTGCTGACGTAGTTGGGCAAGATCATGGACAGCACAATGATCACAGTCATGGTGCACAAGGCATCCGTCATGCCTTCCACATGAAACTGCTGCACGTGGTTTTTGCGCCCGCCCACCACCAGGCACAGCCCGATGATGGCGTTCAGAATGATCATCACTGCCGCAAAAATCGTGTCTCGCGGCAAGGCCTGTGCATCTGCAGGATCGCCAGAGAGCATCATGGAGACAATCAGCGCCACCTCAATCGTCGTGACGGCCAGCGCCAGCACCAGGGTTCCAAAAGGCTCTCCCACCTTGAGCGCAATCACCTCCGCATGGTGAACGGCGGACACCACGCCCCCCAGCAGACCCACGCACAGCAGCACCACCACGCCCGGCATGCCCGGGGCAAGCACATAAAGCAGCAGAAATGCCCAGCTGACCAGGGGCACGGCCCAGGTCCACAGCGGGTTATGGGAAGAGTTCTCTGAAGCCATGCTTGATCCTTAGTGAAGAAAATGAGCGCTCTCGAAAAACACCCTCTGCAGAAATGCGCCTCGCCTCTTTCGCCACACCCAAGGCAAGGCTTCAGGCCATCCGTTTGCAGCACAGCCTTGATGAACGAGGGCAAGAGCTCTGCATCCAGCGCTGAATACGCATTCTGGTGACAGCCTCTGCAGGCCAGCTCTTTTCAACTGTCATCCTCTCCCGGCTTCAGCTGTCAGCCAACGGGCGGTTTCGCTTTGGGCGGACGATGCCTCTGGGGCCACCTTGAGGCATGGACCCACAAGCTTCCCCCCCCTGCACAGCAGACGCCAAATCGGTGCATGAGTGCTGGCACGAGATTTGCCTTGTTACAGATGCGCAAAGTCGCGCAAGTTTCATAGCAACGTCCGAAAGCCAGTCGCCACATGCCTGTAAAAACAACAACGCTAGCTCGCACTCTTCTTGTCATTCTGGGCTCTACCCTCGCCTCCGCTGCACTCGCGCAAAGCAGCGTGCAAATCTATGGCCGTATCAACACTTCCGCCGAGCACCAGAAGGTCGGCAGCAACAGCCTTACCGGGCTGTTCAACAACAACTCGCGCTTTGGTTTTGTGGGTAGCGAAGACCTGAGCGCCGGCCTCAAGGCTGGTTTTCAATTGGAGTCGGGCTTTGACTCCGACACCGGCGCGGGGACCGGCAGCAGCGGCGCACTGGCCTTTCAGCGCCAGAGCGAAGTGAACCTCTCCGGTCACTGGGGCAAGCTGCGCGTGGGCCGCTTTGGTGCGGCGACCTATTTCGGCATTGCCGACTATGGTGCGCTGGACGAACCCAATCACGACACGGGCTCCATTGCCGATGCGCTGTACGACTATGTCATGCGCAACACCAACAAGATCGGCTACCGCAGCCCCGTCATGGGCGGGTTGACGGTGGAGGCCCAGGCCTCGCTGCACGAGAAAGCCGCAGGCACCGTGCACAAAAATGGCTACGACCTCTATGCCAACTGGGAGCATGGCCCGCTGGCTCTGGGCGCTGGCTATACCCAGTTGGGTGACGACAAGCAATTCGGCCTGCGCGGCCACTACCGCTGGAGCGCGCTGCAAATCGGCGCCTACTACCAGCGCTCTGACAACGGCTCTGGCTCCATGTGCAGCCATGCAGGCGCAGGCTGCGGCACCCGTAATGCTGCCCGCGTGACAGCGGCGTACCGGGTTGGCGCTTCAGAAGTTGCGCTCGGCTATGGCTGGGCCAGCCGCTGGAGCCATGTGCCCGGCAGCGGCGCACGCCAGTGGATTCTTGGCTACAACCACCACCTGAGCCAACGCAGCAAACTGTACGCGGCCTACACCCATATCGACAACGGAAGCGGTGTGGCCTATGGCTACAACTTCAAGGGCGGCGTGGGCTACGGGCAAAACGCCAGCAGCTTCAGCGTGGGCCTGCGCCACGCGTTCTAGGCCATTTCAATCCAATTGCAGTGATGGGCGCGCACCATGCTCTGGTGGGAGTGGTGCGCGCGATTTCTTCACAAAAAGATGAGCTACTTGCGCTTGATAGATAAGCGCTAAAGCAAGATTTGACCAATGTTTTTGTGACAACTCAAGCAGCAGAGAAGCCACAATCTTCCAAACAAAAAAGCCTGCCAACCGGTCGGTCAGCAGGCTTCTCAAGCCAAAGCGTGGAGCAGACTTTACGCGTCGGCTGCAGTCTCCGCCCGCACATCCAGCTCCACCTTCCAGCGCTCGCTGCCGCCCACTGGAATAGCGTTGAGTTCTAGCGTGCCGATATCGGTCACACGGGCTGCCAAGGTGACGGGTACCACTTCACCAGCGGCGCGGCCTTCGGCGGGCAGGTTCAGCTCAATCTCTTGCAGCTCAATCAGCTCTTCCGCGCCCCAGAAGTCCAGCATGGTGCCGACGGCATCCGTGCGGCGCACGCTGGAGCCGAAGAAGCGCAGGCGCACGGGCTCGCCCACGACCAGGCCAAATTCTTCATCGGGCAGCGCCACTTCGGTGCCTTCTTCCATGCCGAACGGTGCCAGGCACAGGGCGGAAATGGGCGGCTCCATGCCGGGGATGGCGGGCATATTGCTCTCCACGCCCACGTAGTAGCTCTGCGCCGTGCCTCCACGGATGCGCACGCCGCGGCCGCTGCTAGCGATGTGGCCGTAGTAGGCCGCGCCGCGTGCCACGGCCAGATCCAGATTGGCACCGTCCAGCAAGCGTGCGGGCTCGCAAGCTTCTTCGTCCAGCCAGCCGTTGATGACTTGCAGAATGCGCTGCTCGATCTGCGGGGCCTTGAGCACGCCGCCGTTGAACAGAATGGCCGTGGGATGCAGAAAGGTGGAGCCTTCGACTTGGTCGCCGTTCAGGCCATCGATCTCGGCCAGGGCGTTGACCTGGCGGGTCAGGAAGGCCGCCAGATGGCGCGTGACCGCAGCGTCTTGCGCATAGGGCAGGCCCAACTGCGTGAGCGCACCACGGGCACGGGTCTTGGGCTTGTCGCTGACTGCCACCTGGGGGAAGAAGCCTTCAACCAGCATGGCCAGCACTTCGTCGCGCGTGACTTCGGTGCGGATGCTGCCGCCGATGAGCTTGCTGCCCCGGCTGGGCACGACCACGGGCACGGATTGCAGCGTGGCATCGGCCAGCAGCTGTTCTTTCGCGGCGCGGCAGCCGTGGGCCAGGGCGCGGGTCTGCCAGGCATCCAGCTGCTTGCCTTCGGCGGCCAGCTTGCGCGCCACGCCGTAGGCCAGCGCCAGGTCCATGTTGTCGCCGCCCAGCAAGATGTGCTCGCCCACGGCAATGCGTTGCAGCTCCAGATTGCCATCGCGCTCCAGCACGGCGATCAGCGACAAGTCGGTGGTGCCACCGCCAACGTCCACGACGAGGATGATGTCGCCGTGCTTGACCTGCTTGCGCCAGTTGCCGCCGCTGGCCTGAATCCAGCTGTACAGCGCGGCCTGCGGTTCTTCCAGCAAGGTCAGGTTCGCAAAGCCTGCGGCCTTGCAGGCTTCGGCCGTCAGCTCACGCGCTGCGGGGTCGAACGATGCAGGGATGGTGACGGTGATGTCTTGCTGGGCAAACGGTGCCTCGGGATGCTGCTGCTCCCAGGCCCAGCGCAGGTGTTCCAGATAGCGGATGGACGCCGTCAGCGGCGAGATGCGGCTGACTTCCTCGGGCGCATCGGCCGGCAAGATGCCTGCGCGGCGGTCCACGCCGGGGTGGCACAACCAGCTCTTGGCGCTGCTGACCAAACGGATGGGCGTGGCTGCGCCACGGCTGCGGGCAAATTCACCAGTGATGAAGTCGTGCGCCGCTGCGCCGGGCAGGGTGCGCTCGGCTTCGGTCAGCTCGCTCTCATGCGGCAGGTACAGAAACGAAGGCAGCAGCGGCAGGGCTTGCACGCTGGCTGGCGCCGTGAGCTGGGGAACGTCCAGTACGCCTTGCACAACCTTCTCACCATCGCTGGCAGTCTTGTTGACGAAGGACAGCGCGCAGTGCGTGGTGCCCAGGTCGATACCGATGCTGTAGTGCGCACCGGCAGACTTCAGATCATTTTGGCCTGTAACGCTTTCTGGTTGCGCGCTAGCAGCTACAGAATCAGGAGTGGATGCAGCGGTAGTAGCTGTAGTGTTAGCTGCGCCGGATGCGGCGATGGAGGCAAACATATTCATGGTTTACAGCTCCACTTCTGCCTGGGCGATCACGTTGGCAGCCTTGCTGTCGGTCAGCTGCGGCAGCTTCACTTCGGTGGCTTGCCAGCCGCGGTGGCCCAGCGTTCCGGTGAACGGTGCCTGGCCCACCACATTGCCGGTCAGGCGCACGGCAGCGGCGTCAAAACCGGCTTGCAAGGTGATACGGCTGCCTTCGGCTTCGGGGCGCACGGGGGCAATGGTGAAGTTGTCGCGCAGCACCTTGCGGCAGCCTTCGTGCACCACGCGGGCGGCGGCGCCAATCTCTGCGTCGGTATAGGGGGCCACGTCTTCCTGGATGAAGTCGACAAAACGCGCCTCGCGCTGCATCAGGCCCAGCAGTTGCAGGGCGGCGGCGTTGTTGGTGACTTCAACGGTTTTTTCGACCAGTTTTTCCACGACCTTTTCGACGGGGACCTCAACGCGCTTTTCCACCGTCTTCTCGACGATCTTTTCCACGGGCACTTCCACGCGGACTTCAACGATCTTCTCGACCGGGACTTCCACACGCACTTCGGTGGGGGCCACATCGGCAGCAAAGGCTTCGCCTGCACGCACGCGGGTCACATCGGCGGCCAGACGTCCATTGCCCAAAATGGCAAAAAAGCTGCCGATCGCAATCGCAATGCGGCTCAGAAAAGAAGGGGGGGTGTTTTGAGTCATGACTTGTCTCAAGACCGCAGACCGGTGCATCCGGGTCTGGGGCTGCAATTTCAGGGCATGGCACTGCGCATACTTCGGCCTTGTTTCCAGCCAATGCGCGCGCCCGCAAGGGAGCAGATGTTACCCAATGCATGGATGTCTTGCGCGACACACGGAAACCCCGCAACCGCCCGTAACACGCATCGCATACCTGTACGCAAGACTGCAAAAAAGGCCTGAAGGCATAATTAAAGGCTATTTTTCATCCCATCCATGGCCTGTCTGCACCTGTCCACCACCGCCCGCTTGCGCCGCTTTGCCCTCGTTGCAGAGCTGCCTGCGCGTGCCCGTGCGCTGCGTGCCTTGCACACCTGCCGCCATGGCATTCCTACCGCGTTCGTGAGCCTGAGCGGTGTCACGGCCATGCTTTCCGCCGCCGTGCGGATGGCTTGAAGCACACAGCTCACATCCTCCGCACGGCCTTCCCACACAGCACAACCCCAGGTGCACGGGAGAGGTACGTTCACGGCCGCCAAGGCCAGGCTTGAGTACGTCCCGCTACGCACCGCACTGCTTAACGGTCGAATCGGAGGTCAGCCATGGACATGGAACTCACTCAAAACTTCTTGCGCGGTAAAAACCCTTGCGCCATGGGTTATCGCTGGTTTGTGCGCAACAACCTGGCGGGCGGTGACTATCAGGCCGCCATGGACACCCAGGTCGCCGCAGGCCGCGTGGAGGATGCGCGCTGGCTGCTGGAGAACTTTGGCGCCACCCACAGCGTGCTGGAGCTGGAGCATCTGGAGGCCGACAACTTCGTCTATGCAGGTACGCTGATCGTGCACGGCGATGTACGCGTGTCCGGCCAGTTGCTGGTGGGGCGCAGCCTGCAGGCCGGCGGCGGCATACGCGCAGGCAAGCTGGAGGTGGGCGAGGACATTCAATGCGGCGGGGCCATCTTCTGCGACGAGCTGCTCAAGGCCGGCGGCAATGTCAAAGCCGCCTGGAGCGTGGAGGTGCAAGGCGACATTAGCGCCCAGGACCTGCGCGCCGGCTGGGAACTGATGTGCACCGGCGATGTGGACCTCAAGGGCAATGGCCAGATTGACCGTGAAGTCGATGTGCAAGGCATTTTGCGCTGCGCCAAGGGCTTGCGCTGCGGCGGCCCCCTGCAAGTGCAGGGCTTGCTGGATGTAGCCTACGGCATTGCCTGCAACGACCACATCGAGTGCGGCAACCATATTCAGGCCGGCTGGGGCATCAAGGCACTGGGCGATATTCGCGCAGCCTGCAGTATTCGCGTGGGTGAGACCTTGCAAGCCGAAGGCGAGATTGCGGCTGGATCCGGCTACGGCGTGTTTGCGGGCATGAATGTGCAGATGGAAGCCTGGCCCGACTGCGCCTGGGTGCGGGCACTGAAAAAGCCTCAGGCACTCATCAGCGGATTCTGGGAGAACACTGTTCTCTCCCCCTGAGCCGCTACGCGGCTTCCCCCTCTCTGCTGCGCGGAGGGGGACGACACCCTCGCAGCGAGGCGGCTCTTGCTCGGTGTCTCTGAGGAAGACCTGCACTGGTCACAGCATCCCGGCAAGCAGGCAAAATAGCTTTTTTCACCCTGGGTCTGCGCCTGGCGCGGGCCTGTTGATAAGAGAGTCTGCCCCGTGTTTACCGGCATCATTCAGGCCGTGGCAACCATTGCCGCGCTGCGCGACCAGGACGGTCTGCGCACCTTCACCATGGAGTTTCCCGAAGGCTTTTGCCAGGATCTGGCCATTGGCGCCAGCGTCTCGCACGACGGCGTCTGCCTGACGGTGACGGAAAACCTTTCGCCCACCAGCGCTACCTTCGATGTGATGCTGCAAAGCCTGAACATCACCACTCTGGACAGCTACCAGGTGGGTGATGCCATCAATGTGGAGCGCGCAGCCAAGGATGGAGCCGAGATCGGCGGCCACCCGCTGTCGGGCCACGTGGACTTCACCGCACCATTGCTGGAAATCGTCAAGACCGACACCAACCACAAGATCCGCTTTGGCATCCCCGAAGCGTTTCGCCCCTATGTGTTTGCCAAGGGTTATATCGCCGTCAATGGTGCCAGCCTGACGGTGGCCGAAGTCAACCGCAAAGAGGGCTGGTTCGAGGTCTGGCTGATTCCCGAAACCCTGCGCATGACGGTGTTCGGCAACAAGAAGGTGGGCGACCTCGTGAATATCGAGATCGAGCGCAGCACACAGGTGGTGGTCGATACCGTGCGCGAAACCGTGGAAGCCAGCCTGGGCCGTTTGAAGCCCGTGCTGGAAGCGCTGCTGGCCGAAAAAGGCCTAAGCCTGGATGACTTTGTGGATGTGCCGCAGATCAAGCAATGATGCTGCTCCATGCACAACCTGCAAAGCATGCAAAAAAGGCGCTGAAATCAGCGCCTTTTTTATTGGGTTTCATCAATGAAAACAGCCTCAAACCCTTACCCATAAAGCGCTTAAAGCTCATAAATAGATAGCAATCAAATCATGACGGATGAAGCTGTCATGGAAATACGGGCCGTCAGCCGCGTACAGCCCGGCTGTGACTGCACCTCCAGCACGCCGCCAATGCGTGCGACTCGGGTCTGCATGCTGCGCATGCCCACGCTGACGCCCGCCTGCTGCACGGCAGGCCAGTCAAAGCCGATGCCATCGTCCTGCACGCTCAGTACCCAGCTTTGTTCATCGGGCTGGGTGCACACCACGCTCACATGCCGGGCACGCGCATGCTTGAGGATGTTGGTAACGGCCTCTTCCAAGAATCTCAGCATGCCCAGGCATTGCAAAGCCGTCGGCGGGCTGCGCCATTGCTCGTCAACCCGCCACTGCGCCTGCATGCCCAGCTCATCCAGGATGTGCATGAAGCGGTGGCGCAGCGGAGCAATCCAGCGCCTTGGGGTCTCGGGCACATTGACGCCGCCGCTGGCTCCCGTATCGATCACCTGACGAAGATCGTCACGCAAGGACTTGAGCAAGGACATGACCCTCTCGTTCGTCAGCTGCTGAGGCGCCTGCTCCACCAGCGCCATGGAGCGCACCAGGCTGCCGCCCAGACCATCGTGCAGATCATGGGCCAGGTCCACCCTCTCCTGAAGCTTCGCGCTTTGCAAGTCTTTGGCATGCTGCTGCGCCAGCACCTGCGCCAGTTCGGCTCGCGCCTGGGTCACATGCTCGCTCAGCTCTTCATTGAAGTGATCCATGCGGCGCATGTACTGGGCCACCTGCCAGCCCAGCAAAACGGCCAGAACCACCATGTTCAGGGGCCAGCTGAAGTACGACCAGGTCAGGTCGTTATCCCAGCGGCGCAGTGCCACTTCGATATCGTGCACCGCCACCACCACCATCGCTGCACAGGCTGCGCCCAGCAGCAGGCTCTGGGGCGTGCGCACACGCAAGGCACGATAGATGGCATAGAGGCAGGCAGCATTGAATACCACCACACACCAGACCAGAGATAGCTCGCCGATCAGGCGCATGCGGCTGGAATCCACAGCGATGTAGGCAACCCAGAGCGCAAGCGCCGCCCAGGCCACTCGCTCCAGCCAGACTTTGCGCTGGCCATGAAAGCGCAAAACGAACACCAGAAAGCAATGGCCATAGAGCATGAAAAAAACCAGATTCAGCAGCGAGAGAGTGCTGCTGCTGATGCCCGGCCAGGCCTCCAGGCTGAGGATGACCGACAGATATAGCGTCCAGCACAGCTGCATCAGTCCCATCCAGAGGTAGAGCCTTTCGCTGCGCCGCCACAGCCACACCACCAGGGCCACGCAGGAAATGGTCAGCGACAAGCCTGCCGTGAGTACATAGCTGGTGCGCTGGCGCCAGTAGCGCGCAGCGTAGTCCTCCTGGATACGGGCCATGTCTCCCAGCTCCACATAGCCCAGACCCGTCAGTTCGACCTGTGGCGACACCACGCGAACCCACAGGGTCTGCACGGCGTTGACGTCGTCCACCGACACCGGCCACCAACGCGGCATATTCCAGCTGCGTGAAAACGGCTCCACGACCGAGCGGTCGCGCCACAGCAGGGCGTCGTTCCAGTACACCTCTCCTGCCAGGCGCATGCCGGCAATGGCCAGCGCCAGCTGCGCATTGCCCGGGGTAACGCCCGGCTGGCAATGGAGCTTCCAATCGAGCCGATACCAGATCGCCCCACCCCACTCTGGCCATGTCTGGCTGGAGACATGCGGAATTTTCAAGGCCTGCCAATCCTCCACCGGCCGCTGGCCGGCCTGGATCTCCCTGGCACCCCAGCTACCCACAAGCTGAGGCGCGCAAGCAGGTGCTGCATTCATTGGTGCCGCCTGCGCACTGCCTCCCAGCAAGGCCCACAGCAACGCTATGCCCCACAGGCTATGCAACAGCACCCAAAAACAAGGCATCCGCATTGCGGATGCCTGAGAAGTTCGACCAGTCATGAACCGCATCGTAGAGCAAGGCCTGTCACGCCTTGTGTCAGGCCTGTCCTGCCTGCCTCCTATCAGTATTTACAGCGGTGCCTTGAAACGCTTGAGCCGCAATGCGTTGCTCAGCACAAATACGCTGGACAGCGCCATGGCACCGGCCGCAAAAACGGGCGACAGCAGTGTGCCGTTGAACGGGTACAGCAGGCCCGCCGCCACCGGAATCAACGCCACGTTGTACGCAAAGGCCCAGAACAGGTTTTCGCCAATGTTCTTCATCGTGGCCTTGGACAGCGCAATCGCATTGGGCACGCCCGACAGGTCGCCCGACATCAGCACCACATCGGCCGCTTCAATCGCGATATCGGTGCCCGTACCAATCGCAATGCCCACATCTGCCTCGGCCAGCGCGGGCGCATCGTTGATGCCATCGCCCACATAGGCCAGCGTGCCGTGCTCGGCCTTGAGGCGCTGCACAGTCTCCACCTTACCGCCGGGCAGTACCTCGGCCACCACCTCATCAATGCCCAGCTGCTTGGCAATCGCTTCGGCCGTGTGGCGGTTGTCGCCGGTGATCATGGCCACCTTCAGGCCCAGCGCATGCAGGGCGTCAATCGCGGGCTTGGTAGTGGGCTTGATGGGGTCGGCCACGGCAATCATGGCCGCCAGCTGGCCATTGATGGCCGCATACAGCGGTGTCTTGCCCTCGCTGCCCAGGCGCTGGGCTTCGGCAGCAAAGCCGTCCACGCTCAGGCCCAGCTCACGCATGAATCGGTCGGCACCGATTTCCACCTTGCTGCCCTCCACCACGGCGCGCACACCGAAGCCGGTAACGGATTCAAAGTCGCTGATGGCGGGAATCTGCAGGCCTTCGGCCTTGGCAGCATCGACAATGGCGCGGGCAATCGGGTGCTCGCTGCGGTCTTCCACGGCGGCCACCTGCGCCAGCACGGTGGCGCGTTGCAGACCATCGGCCAGCACCAGATCAGTCAGCTCCGGACGGCCCTTGGTTAAGGTGCCGGTCTTGTCCACCGCCACCACCTTGGCGTCCTTGAGTTGCTGCAGGGCCTCGCCCTTGCGCAGCAGCACGCCCATTTGTGCGGCACGGCCCGTGCCCACCATGATGGAAGTGGGCGTGGCCAGCCCCATGGCGCAAGGGCAGGCAATGATGAGCACGGCCACGGCATTGACCAGCGCAAAGCTCAGTGCAGGGTCGGGGCCCCAGATCAGCCACACAACAAAGGTAATCAGCGCAGCCGTCATGACGGCGGGCACAAACCACATGGTGATCTTGTCCACCAACGCCTGAATCGGCAGCTTGCTGCCCTGGGCCTGCTCCACCATGCGGATGATCTGGGCCAGCAGCGTATCGGCCCCCACCTTGGTGGCCTTGAAGGCCAGCGCGCCGTTCTGGTTGACGGTGCCGCCCACCACTTCGGCGCCCACCGTTTTTTCGACCGGCACGGGCTCGCCGCTGATCATGGATTCATCGACAAAACTCTGACCTTCGATGACCTCGCCATCGACGGGAATACGCTCACCAGGGCGCACCTCGATCACATCGCCGCTGCGCACCTGGGCAATGTCCAGCTCCTTCACTGCACCATCACGGCGCACGCGAGCCGTCTTGGCCTGCAGCTGCACCAGGCGACGGATCGCCTCCGAGGTATTGCCCTTGGCCCGTGCCTCCAGAAAGCGGCCCAGCAGAATCAAAGCCACGATGACGGCAGCCGCCTCGTAATACACATTCACGGTGCCTGCGGGCAGCAAGCTCGGCATAAAAGTGGCCACCACCGAGTAGGCAAAGGCCGCCGTGGTGCCCACTGCGACCAGAGAGTTCATATCGGGCGCGCCACGCAGCAGTGCGGGAACGCCTTTTTCAAAGAAACGGCGACTGGGGCCGAACAGCACGATGGCCGTCAAGATGAACTGGATGTACCAGCTGTTTTGCGTGCCAATGGTGTGCGCAATCCAGTGGTGAAAAGCGGGCACCATGTGGCCGCCCATTTCCAGCAGAAACACCGGCAGCGCAAACACCGTGGCAAAGATCAGCGATTTTTTGAGCGATGCACGCTCTGCAGCCTGGCGCTGGGCCGTAATGTCCTCGCCACTCACTGCGGCCTGCTGCATCACAGGCCGGGCTTCATAGCCCGCTTTTTCAATGGCAGCAATCAAGCGGCTGGCGTCTGTGTCCCCCTGCAGTTGCACCGTGGCCCGCTCGGTCGCAAGATTCACCACCGCGTTCTGCACGCCGGGGACTTTTTTGAGAGCACGTTCCACTCTACCCACGCAGGAGGCGCAGGTCATGCCATCGACCTGCAAGTCCACGCTTTGGGCCGGCACGACATAGCCGGCTTTTTCGATGGCTGCGATGGCCTGCGGCAGGATGAGAGCAGCCTGAGCCGGATCTTCCACCGTCAGACTGGCTTTTTCCGTAGCCAGGTTCACCACCGCCTCCTGCACACCGGGCAGCTTCTTGAGCACGCGCTCCACCCGCCCCACACAGGATGCGCAGGTCATTCCTTCTACCGACAGCTCGAACTTGCCGTTTTTGGTCAGTGCATTCATCACGTTCTCCATTCACGTTGAATGCCACTGTAGAGATTGACATGATGTAAAGGTCAAGCGCTGTACTTTGACCCTTCTCACGCCTCTAGCGAACGGTTATTGCAAAGTGCTCCATCAGCTGCTCTTGCGCCTGACTCAGCATGGCCTGCATACCCTCTCGGGTGGAGCTGGCCATATGGGGCGTGAGCACGACATTGGGCAACTCTCTCAAAGCCGGAGGCACTTCTGGCTCATTGGCAAAGACGTCCAGCGCTGCAGCCGCAATGGCCTGGCTTTGCAGCGCCCGAAGCAGCGCGTCCTCATCCACGATGGAGCCTCTTCCAATATTGACAAGCACACCGTGCGGCCCCAGAGCCTGCAGTACTGCGGTATCAATCAAGCCCTTGGTTTGCGCCCCACCACTGGCGCAGACCACCAGAAAGTCCACCTCGGCAGCCAGTTCCTGCACACTGTCAAACCAGTCATAAGCGACATCGGCCTTGGGTACTCTGCCGGTGTAGGCAATCGACATCTCAAAGGCCTGCGCCCTTCTGGCCACGGCCCGACCAATACGCCCCAGCCCCACAATCCCCAAGCGCTGCCCCCACACGCGCCGGGTGGGCGGGTAGCGTCCTTCGGCCCAGCGCCCCTGCTGCACAAACTGGTGCGCCCGCACAATGTGCCGCGAGGCAGCCAGCAGCAGCGCCCAGGTGTGATCCGCAATGTCTTCAGTGGACACCTCGGGCGTATTGCACACAGCGATGCCTTGCTCCGCAGCGGCCTCCAAGTCGATGCCGTCCATACCCACACCGATGACGGAAATCACTTCCAGTGCAGGCCACTGCGCCATCTGCTGCCGGTTAACGACCGACTTTGCATTGCACAGCATGGCGCGCACCTTGGCGGCAAGATTCACGCGCTGTGCGGGCTCCAGGGCGGCATCGTCGTGCAGCACAAAGTGCTGGTTCAGCGTTTCGCGCAGCATGGGCGGAACAGGCGTTACCAGCAAAAGATGAGGGCGCAGGTCTGTATCAGTCATGAACACCGTTTTCGGAACAGGCAAAAATGCTCTTCACTTCCCGCCAGCCATACGGCAGAAAGTGAAGAATGGGTTCAGAGCATGTTGATGCTCTTACTCAAGCACCGAGGGGTCGCGGCGGAGTTCTTCGCGGCACATGGCTTCCCAGAGGAAGGGGAAGCCATTGAGGTCGGTACGTCCGCCCGTGGCCTGCACGACCTCGGCCGACAGCGGATTGCCACCACCCAGCGCCTGCACACGCCAGGCCAAGCGGCAGCGCCACTCCAGCGTAATGGCGCGCAGATGCGCCTGGCGAATATTGGCCCCCACCACCAGGGCACCATGATTGGCCAGCAGCGCCCACTTGTTCTGCCCCAGCGCATTGACCACTGCGTTGCCCAGCTCGCGCTGCTCTACCGTGCCTCGGTATTCGTCATAGAGCACCGGGTCGGTATCCACCAGGGCCGATGTCTGGTCATACACAGGCGGTACCTTGCCGGCAGCGGCCCAGACAGACGCCCACTCGGGGTGGTTGTGAATGACGACGCGAACATCGTGGCGCTGGTTATGTGCATCGATATGCAGCTGAATGGCAGGAGTGATGTTCCACTCGCCCTCCATCACGCGGCCTTGTGCATCCAGGCGCAGAATGTCCGACGCCGTCAGCTCTCCCCAGGTCAGCTCCCATGGATTGGCAAGGTAGGTGCCATCGTCCAGGCGCAGCGTGATGTGCCCGGCAATATGGTCGTTATAGCCTTCGCGCGAGAGCACTCGGCACAGCAAAGCGACTTGCTGGCGTTCGTTCAAAGTGGGCAGCAAAGGCTTGCGACCAGGGCGCGGTGCGTACTTGGAAAGCAGCTCGTGATTCAAACCGTCGTGGCGCATGCAGCCTCCTTTGTGTGCTGTGGGGTAGTGATTTCGGGCTGGCGGGCAAACACCGATGCGCGATGCATGCGCCGCTGATGCGGTGCGTAATCCATGATGGCGTTGTGCACCACGCTGCGGTTGTCCCAGATCACCATGTCGCCCAGCGCCCAGCGGTGCTTGAACAAAAACTCCACCTGCATGCAGTGCGCATGCAGATAGGCCAGGATGGCGCGGCTTTCTGCCTGGGGAAGGCCATCAATATGCGTGACGTATGTGGGGCTGACGTACAGCGCCTTGCGCCCTGTGACCGGATGCACACGTACCATGGGGTGCAGGTGACGACGGTTCTGAGTCACCACCTCTACATAACGCTCATGGGTGACGATGCCATGCTGCAGCGCAGCCGTCATGGGCGCATTCATGTCATGCCAGGCGCTGAGGCCATCAAGGTACTGCTTCATGCGCGGCGACAGCGCATCGTAGGCACTGGTCATGCTGATCCAGCAGGTGTCGCCTCCCGTTGGCGGCAGAATGCGCGCATGGGTCATGGTGACGATGGGCGGGCTGGGCAAAAAGCTCTCATCGTGGTGCCACATGTCGGCACGGTCACCGAGCTTGGAGTCAATGACCGTGATCTGCTCAAAGCCCTTGCCCAGATTCGGATAGAAGGTATGCACCTCGGCTTCGCCAAAGTGGTGGGCAATGGCCAGGTGCTGCTCGGGCGTCATGTCCGGCACATGCAGCACCAGGGCCTCATGCCGGACCAGTGCGACCTCCAGCTCCTGCAAGGTGGCGGCCGACAACTGACCGGCCATATCCAGCTCCAGCACCTCGGCACCAATGCGCGGGCCCAGTGCTCTCAGCTTCATGGGGGATGACATTTACTGCTCCTTTGATCAATATCCAGGCCTGAGTGCAGCGCTTTCAGGTCTCCTCCACAGCGCTTGCCTCAGATCTTTTCAACCGCTCTTTCACGCTAGGATGACTGCGGCCTGAGACAAAGTTTAGAGAGAAGAAATGCGTTTCTCCACTCGCATTCACGCGCCAGAAAATACAGCGCAAGACATTGATAAAAAACGATAAAAACCGGATTCACGCCCCAGCCAAGAACAGGACTTGCATTTCATGGAAACGCTCTCTGCCCTCAGCCCCAAAGACCAGCTGCCTCAGCCGCGCAAGCAGCCCATGCAGGCGCGCTCCAAAGCGCTGGTGGATGCCATCGCCCAAGCCTGCTTGCGCATCCTCGACAAGGAGGGGGAAGACGCTCTGACGGTCAATCGCATTGCCGAGGTATCGGGGGCCACCGTGGGCTCCATCTACCAGTACTTTCCGAACAAGGAGTCCATGATTGCAGCCGTGTATGAGCGCCTGCTGGATCAGGAGTCCGAGCAGCTTTTCCAGATGCGCGAACAGCTGCATGGCCTGTCGCTGGAGGCGTTGTTGCGGCAGGTGTTTGCCAACATGATCCGGGTAGAGCTGCGCCTGCACCAGCTCAGCCAGAGCTTTCATGCCCGCCACCGCACGGCCTTGCACCTGGGGCAGTGGCATGCACCGCAGGCCAGCACGCAGGCCTTCATCGACACCACCTGGCTGCCCCTGCTGCAAATGCATGCCGCCGAAGTACAGACCGAGCACCCACAGCTGGCCGCCTACCTGCTGGGAAAAGGTCTGCGCGAGATCATCCACAGCGCCGTTCACGATGTGCCAGAGCAAGCACAGTCACCTCAGTTTCTGGATGCGCTGGTCGCCATGGCCATGAGCTGCGTGCAACCGCCTTGCGCATGAAAAACGCGGCCTTGCAGCCGCGCGTTTCAACGATACAGACGGCTCCGTCTTCGAAGTCAGCGAATACTGCCCAAAACCGCTCCCAACGTCTGGGCTGAGCCTGCTTGTGCAAGCTGCGTGAGATGGCCACTGCGATGGGCGCAGACCTGCATTTCCATCTTCATGGCCTCCATCACAGCGATCACCTCGCCTTCTTTGACGGCATCACCATCGGCCACTTTCCAGGCCAGCAGATTGCCCGCAATCGGCGACTGCAAGGCAGCAGCGTCCACGGCATCATGCATCTGCGCAGCCGGGCTCGCTGCTGCTTGCGCACTGGACAGGCCTTGCAGCAAGACTGCAGGCAGACCCAGCTGCACACGGCGGCCATCGATTTCGATGGCCGTACGCAGCAAGCCGGTATCGGCCACCGGCTCTGCCCGGGCGGCGGCGGCCAGCGGCTCGACAAACTCGGTTTCAATCCAGCGCGTGTGAACCTTGAAACCCTTGCCTGTCGAGGGATCGTCCGAGATATTGCCCACAAAGTCAGGCTGATTGAGCACCGCCTTGTGGAAAGGCAGGACGGAGGCCACGCCCTCGATCCGGAACTCCGCCAGAGCCCGGCGGGCCCGCGCCAGCGCCTGCTCGCGCGTGGCGCCGGTGACGATGAGCTTGGCCATCATCGAGTCGAAGGTGCCGGGAATCACCGAGCCTGTTTCCACTCCGGAATCCAGTCGCACGCCGGGGCCGGAGGGCGGTGCAAAACGCGTGATCAGACCCGGCGTGGGCAGAAAGCCGCGCCCCACATCTTCGGCGTTGATACGAAATTCGATTGCATGCGCGCGCGCTGCCGGTGTCTGGGTGAAAGACAGTGGCAGGCCATCGGCCACACGCAGCTGCTCCTGCACCAGGTCGATGCCCGTGGTTTCCTCGGTCACCGTGTGCTCGACCTGCAGTCGGGTGTTGACCTCCAGAAACGAAATGGCGCCGCTGGCGGACAGCAAGAACTCCACCGTTCCCGCGCTGATATAGCCGGCCTCAGCACAGATTGCTTTTGCCGCCGCATGAATCTCTTCACGCTGCGCCTCGCTGATGAAGGGCGCGGGGGCCTCTTCCACCAGCTTCTGGTTGCGCCGCTGCAGCGAGCAGTCACGCGTGCCCAGCACCACCACGTTGCCATGGGTGTCGGCTATCACCTGCGCTTCGATATGGCGGGGCTTGTCGAGGAACTGCTCCACAAAGCAATCGCCACGGCCAAACGCCGTCACCGCTTCACGCACGGCAGACTCGTACAGCTCGGCCACCTCATCCATGCGCCAGGCGATCTTCATGCCGCGCCCACCGCCGCCAAATGCCGCCTTGATGATGATGGGCAGACCGTGCTGCTGGGCAAAGGCCAGCACTTCATCGGCGCTCTTGACGGGGTCAGGCGTGCCGGCGACCAGCGGCGCGCCCACCTTGAGCGCGATCTTGCGCGCCTCGACCTTGTCGCCCAACTGGGCAATGGTTTGCGGGCGCGGGCCAATCCAGTGCAGCCCTGCATCCAGCACCGCCTGTGCAAAGGCTGCGCTTTCCGACAGAAAGCCATAGCCCGGGTGCACGGCATCGGCCCCGGCGCGCCTGGCAACGGCCAGCAGCTTTTCAATATTCAGATAAGTCTCGGCAGGCTTGTCGCCTTCCAGCCCATAGGCCTCATCGGCGCGGCGCACATGAAGGGCGTCGATATCGGCATTGGCATAGACGGCCACCGACTTCACGCCGTAATCGGCACAGGCACGGGCAATACGGACGGCGATCTCGCCACGGTTGGCAATTAGAACTTTGGTAATCATGGAAGGCCCTCACAGAATGGGTGTGAGTTCTTCAAAAGAACGAACAGGGTTAAAACGAATCCATGCTCCCACCGGAATCTGTCCCGCCAGGTCCAGATGGTGAGGCGCCACGCAGGCCATCACGGGGTAGCCGCCAGTCAGCGGGTGATCGGCCAGAAACAGCACCGGCTGACCACTGGGCGGCACCTGAATGGCACCCAGCGGCGTGCCCTCGCTGGGCAGCTCGCTGGCGATGGCGCGCGTCAACGGCTGATCGCCAGCCAGGCGCAAGCCCACGCGATTGGACTGGAGTGTCACCTGCCAGCGCTGGCTGGCAAACAAGGCCACGGCATCGGGAGTGAACCAGTCGGTGCGCGGGCCCAGCTCCACATCCAGCACCACCTCGGCACCGGCGCAGGGCAAGCCTTCGGGCGGCAGGGCTGCATCCGCCACCACCGCATGCAGGCTGGGGCGCACCGGCAGCAACTGCCCGTTGTGCAGTGCCGGCGGACCCACATGGGCCAGGGTATCTGTCGATGCACTGCCCAGCACGGGCGTGACGTCATAGCCGCCGCGCACTGCCACATAGCTGCGGGCTCCGGCCGTGGGCTGGCCAATGCTCAGCGTGTCGCCATCGGCCAGTGCCACCGCGGCATAGCGCGGTGCCGGCCAGCGCCGGCCATCGCGCGTCGTGATCTGTAGCGGTGCATCGGCGCCTGTCACGGCCACTACGTTGCTGCCCACGCTTTGCAGGGCAAGGCCGCCGCCCACCGTCTCCAGCACCGGCCCATGGCTGGCGTTGCCAACCAGTCGATTGGCCGTCTTGAACGCCGCCTGGTCCATGGCCCCCGAGGCCGAAACGCCCTGGCCAGCCTGACCATGTCGACCGCCATCCTGAAACAGGGTGAGCAAGCCCGTGGCGCGCACACGCAAGCCAGGCTCTGAATTGATAGCTGCTTGCGCAGCCTCTTCAACGACTTCAGATACTTTTTTTTCTGAATTCAAAGCAGAGTAAGCGCCATCAGCTATGGATAAAGAAGCAGCATCCACGAACTGCACGCGGTAGCCAGGCTGCAGCAGCGCGGGCAGATCCCGCGCCAAATCCCACATGGCGGCATCGGTCACGCCGATGATCTGCCAGCCACCGGGGCTGGCCTGCGGGTACACCGCGCTGAATGTGCCCGCCAGCGCCACGGCACCCGCAGGCACCTTGGTGCGCGGCGTGGTGCGACGCGGCACCTGAAAGAGCGGGTCGCCGCCGCTCAGGTAGGCAAAGCCCGGCGCAAAGCCGGTAAAGGCCACCGACCATTCGCTGCCCGTGTGACGGCGCACGACTTCTTCAGGACTGACACCCAGAATTTCGGCGACTTCGGCCAGGTCTTCGCCGTCATAGCACACGGGAATCTGCACCAGCACATCCGAGCGCTGCACCGCCCCTTGCAAGTCACAGGCCGCAATGCGCCGCACCAGCTGCGCCGCGCTGATGATGTGGGGCGCGAACTGCACCAGAATCGTTCGGGCGGCAGGCACCAGCTCTTGCACACCGTCGATGGGCTCGGCCTGCAGCGCACTCAGCAGCACCAGCGTCTGCTGCAGGTCGGCCAGCTCCACCAGAATGGCGTGGCGATTGACGGGCAAAAAGCGCATATCGGAGCGCCTGGAACTCATCGCGCCACACCCGCAAACGAGGCGATCTGCACGCCTTCGCTCTCAAAGCGCTGGCGAATCTTGCGGGCGATGGCCACGGCACCGGGGCTGTCGCCATGCACGCAGATGGAGTCGGCCTCGACCCGCACCATGGAGCCATCCACCGCTTCAATCACGCCTTCGCGCACCAGCGTCAGCATGCGCTGGGCAATCAGCGCTTCATCGTGCAGCACCGCCCCCGCCTCGCGGCGCGACACCAATGCGCCGCTGGGCGTATAGGCGCGGTCGGCAAAGGCCTCGGCCACTACGCTCAGGCCGGCATCACGCGCCCAGCCAATCAAGGGCGAGCCGGCCAGCGCCATCAGCACCAGCGAGGCATCGATCGCCTTGATGGCATTGATCACATCCGTGGCCTGACGCCGGTCCTGGGCAATGGTGTTGTAGAGCGCGCCATGGGGCTTGACGTATTTCACCGTCGTGCCTGCCGCCTGCGCCAGGCCCTGCAGGGCGCCGATCTGGTAGATCACATCGGCCACCAAATCGCTGCTGGCCACATCCATGTTGCGCCGGCCGAACCCCGCCAGATCACGGTAGGCCACATGCGCGCCCACCACCACGCCACGCGCCTTGGCCGCCTTCAAGGTGGACAGAATGCCCGCCGCATCGCCCGCATGAAAGCCACAGGCCACATTGGCGCTGCTGACAATGTCCAGCATGGCCGCATCGTCGCCCATGCTCCAGGCACCAAAGCTTTCGCCCAAATCGCTATTCAGATCCATCTTGTATGCTCCTTGCACTGGATACCTTTTGATTGTTCAACAATCGTTAGCAAGATTCTTACCAAAACGCCATGCAAGCCATTCGCACCAGCAAACACGCTGACACTCCCAGCCTGACGGACACCATTGCCGACCAGATTCGCCAGCAGTTGATCAATGGCGAGCTGCGTGCCGGTCAGCGCCTTTCGGAGGCCGCCCTGAGCCAGCAGCTCGATATCTCGCGCAATACCCTGCGCGAGGTGTTCCGCACCCTTATCAAGGAAGGGCTGCTGCGGCATGAACCCAATCGCGGTGTCTCCGTGGCCACCCCGTCTATCGCGGACATCATCGACATCTACCGCGTGCGCCGCCTGATCGAGTGCCAGGCCCTGGAGAAAGCCTGGCCCTTGCACCCTGCCCACAAGCGCATGCGCCAGGCCGTGGAAGAAGCGCTGGCAGCGCGCGAGCAACGCGACTGGCATACCGTGGGCTCGGCCAATATGTGCTTTCATGCGGCCATCGTCGCGCTGAGCGACAGCGACCGCCTGTCCACCATGTTCGAACACCTGGCCGCAGAGCTGCGCCTGGCCTTTGGCATGCTGGACGACCCCGAATACCTGCACGCCCCCTACGTGGACCATAACGCCCGGCTGCTGCAGCTGTTCATGGATGGTCAGACCCGCGACGCTGCGCAGGAACTGGAGAACTATCTGGTGCAGTCCGAGCGCATGGTGCTGGCGGTCTACGCACGCCAGCTTCCCTGAGCACATCAAAGCCCCATTCCGGCGCATAAACCGGAGCATTGCACCAATTTGGTTGAACAATTTCAAATCACTCCATCAACAATCTGAAGCTAAATCACCAACAGAGATAACGCATCGTTGAAATCCCCTATAGATGGTTGTTGAAGCAAGTGTTACTTTTGGCACGCTAATTGCCTTGTTGCTGCCTATCAGCATTTCTCAGCACCTTCTCCAGGAGTCAACATGAAGCGTCGAATCTTTTGCGCCACCGCCACCTTGATTGCCGGTATCGGCTTTGCCACAGCTGCAGCCGCCCAGACCAAATGGGACTTCGCCACGGCCTATGGCCCTGGCAACTTTCACTCCAAGAACAACGAGCTGTTTGTGAAGGATGTGGACGCAGCCACTGGCGGCAAGCTCAAGATCACGCCTCACTTTGGTGCCTCGCTGTTCAAGATGCCCGAAATCAAGCGTGCCGTGCAAACCGGCAACGCACAGATGGGCGAGTTCTTTCTGGTGAGCTTCCAGAACGAGTCGCAGATCTTCGGCGTGGACGGCCTGCCATTTCTGGTGAGCAACTACGACGATGCCTACAAGCTCTACCAGGCCCAGAAGCCCGCACTGCAAAAGCTGCTGGACAAGCAAGGCCAAGTATTGCTGTACTCTGTGGCCTGGCCGCCCCAGGGCATCTACACCAAGAAGCCCATCCTCTCGGCAGCCGACCTCAAGGGCATGAAGTGGCGCGTGTACTCGCCCACCACGGCCCGCATTGGCGAGCTCATTGGTGCCCAGCCTGTGACCGTGCAGGAAGCCGAGCTGTCCCAGGCACTGGCCACCGGCGTGGTTGACGGCCTGATTACTTCCAGCGCCACCGGCGCCGACAACAAGCTGTTCGAAAGCCTGAAGTACTACTACAACGTTCAGGCCTGGATTCCCAAGAACGCGGTGACCGTGAGCAAGAAAGCCTTTGGTGCCCTGGACAAGGCCACGCAAGAGGCCGTGCTCAAGGCCGCTGCCACTGCCGAAGAGCGTGGCTGGAAGGAGTCCAAAGAGGTGGATGCCCGCTCCCTGGCCACCCTCAAGCAAGGCGGCATGCAGGTTGAGCAGCCATCGGCCCAGCTCAAGGCAGACCTGAGCAAGATCGGCGAGACCGTGATCAAGGAATGGACAGACAAGGCCGGTGCTGATGGCAAGGCCATTCTGGACGCCTACAAGACAGCCAAGTAAGACGCAGCTTGCCGCCGGTGGAGTGCCTTAAGGCTCATCTCCGGCGGACACCTGTGCAAGGAAAGACAAGCATGCGCAAGTTACTCAACGGCCTGTACGAAGGCAGCGGCTGGATTGCGGGCATCGCCATGGTGGGCGTGCTGGCCATGGTGCTGCTGACGATTGCCAGCCGACTTTTTGGCTTCAGTGCTCCGGGAACGGATGCCTATGCCGGTTATGCCATGGCAGGCGCGGGCTTCATGGCGCTGGCCAGCACCTTGAAAAAAGGTGAGCACATTCGTGTCACCCTGGTTCTGGGTGCACTCAAGGGCAAGGCCTACAAGACGCTGGAAGTCATTGCCCTGGTTATCGCCACCACCCTCTCCGGCTTCCTCGCTTTTTATGCTTCCCGACTGGTCTTGCAGTCCTGGGAGATCGAAGATATCTCCGTAGGCATCGATGCCACGCCCCTCTGGATCCCACAGATTTTCATGGCTTTGGGCACCATTGTTTTTTTCATCGCCTTTTGCGATGAGCTGGTGCTGGAGTTGATGGGCAAGCGCAAGGCGGTAGAAAAGGAGGGCTCTCCTCATGAATGAAATTACCGCAAGCATTGCCTTGGTCGTGGTTTTGCTCGCCCTGCTCAGCGGCGGTGTCTGGGTCGGCCTGACTCTGGCCGGCGTTGCCTGGTTCGGCATGGAATTCTTCACCGCGCGTGCAGCGGGTGATGCCATGGCCATGACCATCTGGGGTTCTGCCAGCAGCTGGACCTTGACGGCCCTGCCACTTTTTGTGTGGATGGGTGAGATTCTTTACCGCACCAATCTGTCCGAGAGCATGTTCCGAGGGCTGGCCCCCTGGGTCAACGCCTTGCCAGGCCGGCTGCTGCACACCAACGTCATTGGCTGCACGATCTTTGCCGCAGTTTCCGGCTCATCGGCCGCGACCTGTGCCACGGTTGGCAAGATGAATGTGCCCGAGCTGCGCAAGCGCGGCTATCCCGAGAGCATGGTGATTGGCTCTCTGGGCGGCCCCGCCACGCTGGGCTTGCTGATACCGCCCTCCATCATCCTGATCGTCTATGGCGTATCAGCCGAGCTGTCGATCTCCAAGCTTTTCATGGCAGGCGTGCTGCCCGGCATCATGCTGGCACTGCTGTTCAGCGGCTGGATCATGGTCTGGGCCTTGATGAACCCCGACAAGATCCCCAAGGCCGACAGTTCCATGAGCTTCAAGCAGAAGGTCTATGAGTCCCGTCATCTGATCCCCGTCGTGCTGCTGATCTCGGGCGTCATCGCCAGTATCTACAGCGGTATTGCCACCGCAACGGAGGCGGCGGCCATCGGCGTGACCGGAGCACTGATTCTGTCGGCACTGCAAGGCGCTTTGACATGGAAGAACTTCAAGGACTCTTTGCTGGGAGCCACCCGCCTGTACTGCATGATCGCCCTGATTCTGGCTGGAGCGGCCTTCATGACGCTGTCCATGGGCTACATCGGTCTGCCACGCCAACTGGCTGAATATGTGGGAAGCCTGAACCTGTCTCCCGCCATGCTGATCGTCGTGCTGGGCCTGTTCTACATTCTGATTGGCTGCTTTCTTGATGGCATCTCCACCATCGTGCTGACCTCCAGCGTGGTGCTGCCCATCATTCAGGCCGCAGGCATTGATCCGCTGTGGTTTGGCATCTTTTTGGTCATCACGGTGGAGACAGCCCAGATCACTCCACCCGTGGGCTTTAACCTGTTCGTACTGCAAGGTATGACAGGCAAGCAGATCACCTATTTGTCCCGAGCATGTGCCCCCTACTTCTTGCTGATGCTGCTGGCCCTCATGATCCTGTGGTTCTTTCCTCAGATCGTGACCATGCTGCCCAACAATATGTAAGCACGACTGCTAAATCAAGCGCCCTCCGGGGCGCTTTTTCACAGGGCTTGCTGCAGGGGATCAGTCATCCCATACCACCGGATAGCGACAAATATGGAAACCGAACCCATCTGACAGGGTGTTACTTCAAAGACAAACAACCCTGTTAGATTGCCGAAGTCCGTCATCCAAATGCATCGCAATGAAAGAAAAAATCAACTTCATTGAGAGGGAACGCCTCTACCGTCAGGAACTCAAGCGCCGTCGCGTGAAATTTTTGCCCATGCAGGTCTTGCGGCGCGTCTTTCTTGCCGCAGGGGTCTAGGGTCTAGCCTTGGACTTTGCTTGCAGCCCATGAAAAAAGCGCTCACAAGAGCGCTTTTTTGCGAGATCCCAATGGCTTATTCAACCGTTACGGATTTGGCCAGGTTGCGTGGCTTATCCACGTCCGTGCCACGTGCCACCGAGGTGTGATAGGCCAGCAACTGCAGCGGCACCACGTGCAGGATGGGGCTCAGAGAGCCATAGTTCTCTGGCATGCGAATCACGTGCATGCCTTCGCTGCTTTCGATATTGGATTTGGCATCGGCCAGCACATAAAGCACACCGCCGCGTGCACGAACTTCCTGCATATTGCTCTTGAGCTTTTCCAGCAGTTCATCGTTGGGTGCAACAACGACGACAGGCATGGAGCTATCCACCAGCGCCAGCGGGCCATGCTTGAGTTCACCAGCCGGATAGGCCTCGGCATGGATGTAGCTGATTTCCTTGAGCTTGAGCGCACCTTCCAGCGCAATCGGGTAGTGAATGCCACGGCCCAGAAAGAGTGCATTCTCCTTCTTGGCAAAGTCCTCCGCCCAGCTGATGATTTGCGGCTCCAAGGCAAGCACAGACTGCAGCGCTACAGGCAAGTGACGCATGGCGGTCAGATATTGCTGCTCTTTTTCCTCGGTCAGACGGCCCTTGGACTGCGCCAGTGCCAGCGTCAGCAGGAACAGACCCGCCAACTGCGTCGTAAACGCCTTGGTTGAAGCCACACCAATTTCCACACCTGCACGGGTGATATAGGCCAGCTCGCATTCACGCACCATGGCGCTGGTGGCCACGTTGCAAATGGTCAGCGTGTGCTTCATTCCCAGGCCTTGAGCATGGCGCAGAGCGGCCAAGGTATCCGCCGTTTCGCCAGACTGGCTGATGGTCACAATCAGCGTTCTGGGGTCTGGAACGCTGGTGCGGTAGCGATACTCGCTGGCCACTTCCACATTGCAGGGAATGCCTGCAATCGCCTCAATCCAGTACTTTGCCGTGCAGCCGCTGTAATAGCTGGTACCACAGGCCAGAATCAGTACCCGGTCAATTTCCTTGAAGACACGCCAAGCCGCAGCGCCGTTCTTGCCTTCAGAAGTAACGCCGTCAAACAGCTCAGGGGCAATGTTCAGCACCCCTTCCAAGGTATCTCCCAAGGCGCGGGGCTGCTCGAAGATTTCCTTTTGCATGTAATGACGGTAGGGACCCAGCTCTGCGGCCCCACTATGCGCTTGCACGGTTTTTACCGGGCGCTGCTTTTCAGTCAGGCGCTCGCCACTTTTGCTGATGATCCAATGGCGTCCGGGCTGCAGGTCAATCAGGTCACCCTCTTCCAGATAGATGATCTGATCTGTCACGCCCGCCAGGGCCATCGCATCGCTGGCCAGGAAATGCTCGGAGCCATCCTTGCCCACACCCAGAATCAGAGGCGATCCAGCACGCGCGCCGACCACTCGGTGCGGCTCATCCTTGTGCATCACGCCAATGGCATAAGCACCATGCAAGCGTGCGGTCGCTGCCTGCACGGCCTCAAAAAGATCACCGTTGTAGAGGCTGTCCACCAAATGTGCAATGACTTCGGTATCGGTCTGACTGGCAAACACATAGCCCTTGGCTTGCAGCTCGGCGCGCAAGGCTTCGTAGTTCTCGATGATGCCGTTGTGCACCAGAGCCACGCGAGCCGGGGCATCCGCATCTGCCACTGCAGAGATGCCGGGGCCGTGACTGAAGTGAGGGTGGGCATTGCGCACCGCAGGCTCACCATGCGTGGCCCAGCGCGTATGAGCGATACCCGTCAGGCCACTCACATGCTCAGTCTTGACCTGCTCCATCAACTCGGCCACACGCGCTGTGGAGCGCGCGCGCTGCAAGCCAAGGGCCACGCCATTTGCGTCAGCCGCCTGCACAGCCACGCCGCAGGAGTCATAGCCACGATATTCCAGTCGCTGCAGACCCTGCACCAGAACCGGAACGATATTGCGATGAGAAACCGCAGCAACAATGCCACACATAGAAGTACGCCTTAGATTGATTTGCCGAGGATGCTACTCGTTGTCATAAAAAATTTTCATTCAAAAAAAAATAATTATTCGAACAAAAATTTCACACACAGCAAGATGATCACTTTAAATTCATAAAATTCAAAAATATGAATAAAAGTTTCATCCAGCTGGATGCTATCGATCTGCAGCTTCTGCGCCAGCTGCAACGCGACTGCAGCCTCAGCAATCTGGCACTGGCACAACTGATGAACCTGTCAGCTCCCACCTGCCTGCGCCGCGTCAAGCGTCTGCAAGAGCTGGGCGTGATCGAGAAGCAGGTCGCTATCCTGAGCAGCGAACGCATCGCCAGCCTCGCGGGCCATGGACTGCAGGTCATCGTGGAAGTTTCTCTGGATCGTCAGGACAGCACCTCATTGCTGCAGTTCGAGCACAAAGCCGTTGCAGAGCCATGCGTTCAGCAGTGCTGGAGAGTCTCTCCGGGGCCTGACTTCATCCTGATCATTGCCACGACGGATATGCCCGCTTACCTGGCTCTGAGTCAAACACTTTTTACACAAGACGCCAATGTGCGCAATGTAAAAGCGTTTTTTAGCGTCAAACGAGCCAAATTCAGTACAGAACTGCCTCTACCTGAAATTTCTCAGTAAACAACCACATTTTTTGAACCTTTAACTGTGGTTTAGATGCAGCGCAACCGTACCAATATTTGATACAAATTGTATTAATTCGATTATTCTCGCCGATTCACTCTGCCTATTACGATCCACGCAGATGCCTTTGCACCGAGAAATTCATCGTCGTACTTATCCTCTGCGTATCTCGTATATGGCACTGGGAGGAATCGTAGTCGGCGTGAGTTTGCTCCATATGCCCACGAATATCGCCTGGTGGGCATTTACTGTCGTCAGTGCATTGATCTGGCCTCATATCGCTTTCTTGCACTCATGTCGGCAAGACGACAAGTTTCAAGCCGAATATGTCAATGCGCTGCTTGACGCCTTGATCGTCGGAAGCTGGATTGCGCTCATGCACTGGAGTCTCTTGCCCGGAATCTGCATATTGGCAATCGGGACTGCAGACCGTTTCTATACCGGCTTGAAACGTCACTGGTTGCCCTCTTTGGCTGCTTTACTCAGTGGCATGGGTCTCATGGGGCTGGCTATCACTCCCTTGCCGCAATGGGAGGCCCCTCTTGCTGTACAGCTCAGCCTTCTGCCTCTGATCATTTTGCACAGCGCTTATGCAAGCTGGGCCAACAGCAAAATGCTCAAAACCCTGGCCCGCCAGAATCTGCAACTCAAGCTATTGGGACGTATTGACCCTTTGACCACGGTTTACAGCCGCGATTACTGGTGGAAAAAAGCCAGGGCCGCTTTGAAGCAGCGCCAGGCCGTTAATGAACCCACCAGTTTGCTGGTCATAGACATTGACCGTTTCAAAGACGTGAATGACCTGCATGGCCATATCGTGGGCGACGAGGTTTTAAAGCTAGTGGGTCTGGCCATCAGAAACAGTCTGCGCAGTCATGACATGGCTGGGCGCTATGGCGGCGATGAATTCACCGTGCTTTGCAAAAACACCACGGCAGACGCCGCATATTCCGTCGCTCTGCGCATACGCGACAAAATCGCCCAGATCAGAGTGCGTGACTATCCGCAACTGCGTGTCAGTGCGAGTATCGGGGTCGCGGCTGCGGAAGATGGTTTCACCTCGGTGACCCAGTGGGTCAAGGCTGCAGACAGTGCGCTTTACGGTGCCAAAAGCAGTGGACGCGATCAGGTCATGGATGCCATGCAGGAGCCCGAGCGGCGCAATAGCCCCTCATCCATGCCCATGTCACCAGAGTCCACGCGGTTGAAACCTGAAGATACAGAGCAAAAGCACTCAGACCATCACTCTGCCTGAGTCTGCGCCTCCGCCTTGAGGCCAGCTCATGGTCAGCTGACATCCGGCATTCATCTGAGCCTGAATCTTCGCATCGCCGCCATGGCGGCGACAAATATCGCGCACCAGGGCCAGGCCCACACCCACGCCCTCAAAGTCCGCCTCACGATGCATGCGCTGAAAAATGCCAAACAGTCGTCCTGCACGCGCCTGCTCAAACCCTGCACCGTTGTCACTGATCGAGATAGCAAATCCGCCCTGCTCATCAATCTGCACATCCACCTGAATGCGCGCCAGCACAACAGACCGGGTGAACTTGACGGCGTTGGACAACCCTGCCGTCAGGGCCTGCTCCAACAAAAACGCATCAGCGTGAATCAGTGGGGTAGTTGCGGGGAAACACCACTCGATACTCCGCCCATCCACCTCAGTCTGCAGGCGCGAAGGCAGCTCCGATAGCAACTGCCCCAAGTCCACCGTCTGCCAATGCAGCACATGGCGCTGTGCCCGTGTCAGCTGCAGCAAGCCATCCATCATCTGCGACATGCGCTGTGCGGACTGATCCATGGTCTGCAAAAAGCTGCGGGCTTCTTCCAGATCCTCCAACGTAGGTCTGGACGCTTGAAGCAACTCGGCAATCAACGGATTGAACGCCAGCAGGTGGCGCAGCGGTGCTCGCAGATCATGCGACACCGCATGCACCCAATCCTGCTGAGCGCTGCGCAAGGCCGCCAACTCGGCATCACGCCGGGCCAGCAACGCCAGCGCCTCATCCAGCGTCTGAGGCGCTATTCTTTCAAGAGCGTTTTGCGCTTGCTCCATCAGGTCTTGGGCTGCTTTTCAGGGCGCTTCCAGTTGCTGATGCTCACCTGCTTGCCTCGGCCAACCGTCAGCGCACCGTTCTCCGTGCTTTTGGTCACGGTAGAGCCACCACCCACGGTGCCGCCTGCACCAATGGTCACTGGGGCCACCAGCACGCAATTGCTGCCGATATGCACATCCGCCTCGATCACCGTGCGGTGCTTGTTCACACCGTCGTAGTTGGCGGTGATGCTGCCAGCGCCGTAGTTCACTCGCTCGCCCACCGTCGCATCGCCCAGGTAGGCCAGGTGGTTGGCCTTGGCACCATCGGCCAGCGTGGAGTTCTTCACTTCCACAAAGTTGCCGATATGCACTTCACGGCCCAGCTTTGCACCAGGGCGCAGGCGGGCAAACGGGCCGATCAGCGCACCCTGGCCCACTTCTGCACCAGCCTTTTCACCATCGATATGGGTGAAGGGGTGGATCACGGCATCGTCGGCAATCGTGACATTGCTGATATGACAGTTGGCGCCAATCTTTGCGCCAGCGCCAATCGTCACCTTGCCGGTAAAGATGCAGTTCGCGTCGATTTCAACATCCTGGCCGCAGCTCAGGCTGGCCTTGGTGCCACGCGCATCGTCACGCAGATCAAAGCGGGCAGGGTCAGCCATGCGCACGCCCTGCTCCATCAGCACCCGCGCCTGGCGCAGCTGATGCGCGCGCTCCAGCTCGGCCAGCTGCAGCGGGCTGTTGATGCCTGCCACCTGCAGTGCATCGTCAATGCGGTGGCCCACCACAGGCACACCATCGGCTACGGCCATGGCCACGATATCGGTCAGGTAATACTCGCCCTGGGCGTTGTTGTTATCGAGCTTGGCCAGCCAGGCTGTCAGGTGCTTGGCGGGAACGGCCATGATGCCGCTGTAGATTTCGGTGATGGCGCGCTCGGCCTCGCTCGCATCCTTTTGCTCGACAATGCGCTGCACGGTGCCAGCGTCGTTGCGCACAATGCGGCCATAGCCCGTGGGGTCACCCATGGTCACGGTGAGCAAGGCCATCTTGTCTTCGCCTGCTGCATCGAGCAGACCTTGCAAGGTCGCAGCCGTCGTCAGCGGCACATCGCCCGAGAGCACCACGACCAGACCATCATCCTTGAGCGCAGGAACGGCCTGCTGCACCGCATGGCCGGTGCCCAGTTGGGGCTCCTGACGCACAAACTTCAGATCCAGCGCGCCGTCTGCATTGTTGGCAGCTGTGATGGCTGCTTCCACTTCTGCAGCGCCATGGCCCGTCACCACGACGGCCGAGCGCGCCTTGAGCTGCGCAGCCGTATCCAGCACATGCTGCAGCAAGGCGCGACCGGCCAGCTTTTGCAGCACCTTGGGGTGGCGGCTTTTCATGCGGGTGCCTTTGCCGGCAGCCATGACAACGATATCCAGAGGTGCAGTCATAGTTATTCGTAGGATAAAAACTGCCCGATTATCGGCCCATCCCCATGGCTGACAACTGCTTACCCCAGTAAGAGCCACCGCAAACACCGTATGCTTGGCGCTACATGCCCCATGCCACCACCAGCCCCACCCCGTTGCTTCGAACCCGCGCCATCGGCGCTGGCCATCTGCGCGCTTTTCTGGCCGTAGCCCGGCATCTGAACTTTCGCGCGGCGGCCGATGAGCTGGCCCTGACCCAGTCTGCCGTCAGCCGGCAGATTCAGTCGCTGGAAGACGAGGTTGGCATTCCGCTGTTTCTGCGTCACTCACGCGCCGTGGAACTCACCGGCGCCGGCGCCCAGTTGCTCCACTCGGTGCTGCCCGCGCTGGAGTCGATTGACGCCACCGTGCGCCAGATTCGCCAGACCGTGGGCCGCAAGAGCGTGGCCATCACCACCTGGGCCAGCTTTGCCGCCATGTGGCTGATCCCACGCCTGGAAGCTTTTCAGCGCACCCACCCCGACATCGATATCCGCATCGACACCGGTGATGCCGTGCTGGACCTGGAAACCACCGATGTGGATCTGGCCATACGCTACAGCGCCAGCGTGAATGATGCGACGGCCCAGACACTGTTTGGCGAAGAGCTGGTGCTCGTGGCCAGCCCTGCGCTGTTGAAGAGCGGCCCGCCGCTGCGCGAGCCAGCCGACGCCGCGCACTACACCTTGATCGAAACCGGCGATGTGCACCGCATGCCCCAGCTGGAATGGCTGAGCTGGCAGCGCTGGTTTGCCGCCAATGGCTGCGACCAGCTGCAGCCGCCGCGCTGGCTGTATTTCAATTACGCCCACCAGATCGTGCAGGCCGCGCTGGCCGGCCAGGGCCTTGCCATTGCCCGCCTGCCGCTGGTGGCCGATGCGCTGGCCGCAGGCAGTCTGGTGGAAGTGCTGCCCGAGCACCGCCTGGCATCCCCCCTGTCGTACTGGCTGCTGCAAGGCCCGCGCAGCAAGGAGCGCCCCGAGGTACAGGCCTTTTGCCAGTGGCTGATGCAGGAAGCAGGGCAAACCCGCGGCGCCATGTACAGCGCCGAAACCATCAGCAATTAAAAAAGAGAGCTACCAGCGCTTGCTGCATAAACATTTCAAATACAAATGGATTTGAAACGTATACATATCAAGCGTAAGCAGCTCCTGTTTTCAGCACAAAAGCCTCCATGTTGGATCAGGGCTGTGAAGGCTTGACCGGATAGCGGCTGCTGATGGCCACGCGGTTCCACATATTGATCACCACGGCCAGCCACTGCAACGCGGCCAGCTCCTGTGCATTGAGCACCTTCGCCGCCTGTTCATAGACCTCGTCGGGCACCTGCCCATCGGCGACCAGGGTCACGGCCTCGGTCAGAGCCAGAGCGGCACGCTCTTTCTCGGAGAAATACGCGGTCTCCCTCCAGGCGGGCAGCACCGCCAGGCGGTCCGCCGACTCTCCTGCGGCCAGCGCATCGCGCGCATGCATGCGCACACAGAACGCACAGCCATTGATTTGCGAAGCTCTGAGCTTGACCAGGTGGGTAAAGCCCTCGCCCCAGCCTGCAGCCCGCGCGGCCTGCTCCGCCAGTTGGTCCACCCCCACCACCGCCTTGTAAAGCTCGGGCTGGGCCTTGCCCAGATTGATGCGTTCGTTCATCACGCTCTCCTGATCGTTCAGCACACAGACCGGCAACCCGGCTCTTCCATCACAGCCATCACAGCATGAAAAAAGGGCTGCAGATGCAGCCCCATTTTGCGCAGTCCTGCAGTTCGCGATCAGGACAGGGTCACACGCGCAAACTTGCGCTTGCCCACTTGCAGCACAAAGGTACCGGCTTCCAGCTTCAGACCCTTGTCGCTGATGACGTTGCCATCCACACGCACGCCGCCGCCATCGATCAGGCGGTTGGCCTCGCCGTTGGAGGCAGCCAGACCGGCTTGCTTGACCAGCGCGGCAATGCCCACAGGCGTACCTGACAACGACACTTCGGGAATGTCATCGGGAATGCCGCCCTTGGAGCGGTTGATGAAGTCCTGCTCGGCCGCATCGGCGGCTTCGGCGCTGTGAAAGCGCGTGGTGATCTCCTTGGCCAGCGCCACCTTGGCGTGCTTGGGGTTGCCACCGGCTTCGATCTCGGCCTTGAGCGCCGCGATATCGGCCAGGCTCTTGAAGGACAGCAGGGTGTACCAGTCCCACATCAGGTCGTCCGAGATCGACAGCACCTTGGCAAACATGGTGTTGGCGTCTTCGGTGATGCCGATGTAGTTGTTCTTGGACTTGGACATCTTGTGCACACCGTCCAGACCCACCAGCAAAGGCATGGTGAGCACACACTGCTGCGCCTGACCATATTCAGCCTGTAGATGGCGCCCCATCATCAGGTTGAACTTCTGATCGGTTCCGCCCATTTCCAGGTCGGCCTTGAGCGCCACCGAGTCATAGCCCTGCAGCAGCGGGTACAGAAACTCATGCAGGCTGATGGAGCTGCCTTCGGTAAAGCGCGTGTGGAAGTCGTTGCGTTCCATCATGCGGGCCACGGTGTACTTGGCCGACAGCTCGATCATGCCGCGTGCACCCAGCTTGTCGCACCACTCGCTGTTGTAGCGAACCTCGGTCTTGGCCGGATCCAGCACCTTGGCGGCCTGGGTGTAATACGTCTCGGCGTTGACCTTGATCTGCTCGGCCGTCAGCGGCGGGCGGGTGCTGTTACGACCGGAGGGGTCGCCAATCAGCGTGGTGAAGTCGCCGATCAGAAAGATCACCTGATGGCCCAGATCCTGCAGCTGGCGCATCTTGTTGAGCACCACGGTGTGGCCCAGGTGGATGTCTGGAGCCGTGGGATCCAGACCCAGCTTGATGCGCAGAGGCACACCCGTGGCTTCGGATTGGGCCAGCTTCTGGATCCATTCATCCTTGGGCAGCAATTCATCGACCCCACGAAGAGTGACTTCCAGCGCTTGGTTCACTCTGTCGGTCACGGGGAAACTTGTAACAGCAGATTGATTCATAAGGGTTTTTCGGAAGGCGCGGTAGGACGCGACCGATATACTTGGAGGTTTGGTGTTGCGACCAATTCTAGACTGCTCCCTCATAAAGACCTCTTTGGATGGACTTATGGCACGGTTGAGTTGCTGGAGTCGTGTCAGTCGTAACAAATGCCAACTCTGCCGACACGCTCTCCCAAGGATTTGAAGTTTTGATGACTGGCTTGAAAAATGCCGGCAGTGCACTGATCGCACAGCTGATACTGGTTTTGCAAAAGCACCCCAAGCGCGCCACGGCTGCCCTGGCTGCGGTTCTTCTTACCGGAGGCAGCGGAGCCTTTGCTGTGGCCAGCCTCGGCCCAGACCCTGCTGACCTTCCCGTGCGTACGCTGACCGAGCCGGTGCTCTCGCTGGCCGCAGGCCAGGATCTGGCGGATTTGACGGACCTGCAGTCCTTCTCTCTCTACCGCTCCGAATACACCCGCAGTAACGACACTGCCGAGTCGCTGCTGCAGCGCCTGGGCATCGCCGACCCGCAGGCCGCAGCCTTTATGCGCAGCAACGATGCCGTGCGTCAGAACGTGCTGGGCCGCTCGGGCCGCCTGGTGTCTGCCGAGACCACGGCCGATCACCAGCTGAGCCAGCTGACCGTGCGCTGGACACCCAATGAAGATGGCAGCTTTCAGCGCCTGACCATAGAGCGCGTGGACGATCAGCTGCAAGCCAAGATCGAGACCGGAAAGCTCACTGCCAGCCCGCGTCTGGCTGGCGGCGTGATTCGCTCCTCGTTCTTTGCCGCCACCGATGCCTCCGACATCCCGGACAGCATCTCCATGCAGATGGCCGACATCTTCCAGGGCGAACTGGACTTCCGCCGTGGCCTGCGCAAGGGTGACCGCTTCTCCGTGGTCTACGAATCTCTGGAAGCCGATGGCGAGCCACTGCGTGCCGGTCGCGTGCTGAGCACGGAGTTCCACAACAATGGCAAGACGCTGCAGGCCATGTGGTTCCAGGAAGAAGGCAAAAAAGGCGCCTACTACACCCTGGATGGCAAGAGCATGCGTCAGGCCTATCTGAACTATCCCGTGGAGTTCTCGCGCATCAGCAGCGGCTTCTCCATGCGCGTACACCCCATTCAGAAAACCTGGCGCGCCCACCTGGGCACCGACTTCGCTGCGCCCACAGGCACCAAGGTGCGTACCGTAGGTGATGGCGTGGTGTCCTTTGCCGGCGTGCAAAACGGCTATGGCAATGTCGTGTTCATCGACCACGCCAACCACCACACCACCGTCTACGCCCACCTCAGCCGCATGGACGTCAAGCAAGGCCAGCGTGTGGATCAGGGCGACATCATTGGCGCCGTAGGCTCCACCGGCTGGGCAACCGGCCCGCACCTGCACTTTGAATTCCGCGAAAAAGGTGAGCAGCGCGATCCCATGACCATCGCCCAGATCACCGATGCTGCCCAGCCCATCTCCAAGGCGGCTCGCCCCGCCTTCGATCAACTGGCTGCACAAATGCGCATTGAACTCAGCGCCGGCTCGCAATCCTTTGCCGTGGCCAGCGCACGCTGATTCCATACACTCACTCTTCAAGGGCTGCCATTGCAGCCCTTTTTTATTTCAAGCCAAAAGTGCCTTCAGCGCATGCCAGTCAAGCGCTGACCGCTACAGCTAAGATAGTGCTCCACATCACCACCCGCTGATCTGCCATGAACTCTGCCCTCACACAAGCGGCCCCAAGCCAGCTCTATATCGGCCTGATGTCCGGCACCTCCATGGACGGCATAGATGGCGTTCTGGTGGACTTCAGCCAGGGCACACAGGTGCTGCAGCATGCCAGCTGCGGCTTTGATGCAGCCCTGCGCGCCGAGCTGCTGGCACTGAATACACCCGGCGGGCAAGATGAGCTGCATCGTGCCTCTCTGGCCGCCAATGCGCTGGTGCATCACTATGCACAGGTGGTGCAGCAGTTGCTGACTGCCAGCGGCGTTCAGCCCAGCCAGGTCGCGGCCATTGGTGCCCATGGGCAAACCGTGCGCCACCGCCCACAGATGTTTGACGGCACAGGCTACACATTGCAGCTCAATGCCCCTGCCTTGCTGGCCGAGCTGACGGGCATCACCGTGGTGTCAGATCTTCGCAGCCGGGATGTGGCGGCAGGTGGTCAGGGCGCGCCGCTGGTGCCCGCCTTTCACCAAGGCGTTTTTGGCAAGTCTGGCGAGACGGCGCTAGTCCTCAATATCGGTGGCATTGCCAATCTCAGCGTGCTGGGCGTGGACGGATCGGTGCTCGGCTTTGACACCGGCACCGGCAATGCATTGATGGATGGCTGGTGCCTGCGACACACCGGCAAGCCCTATGACGAAGAAGGCCAGTGGGCGGCCAGTGGCCAGATACTGCCCGAGCTGCTGGCAGCCATGCTCAGCGATCCCTATCTAGCCCTGCCCCCCCCAAAAAGCACAGGGCGCGACCTATTCCATGCGGACTGGCTGGCCCAGCATCTGCAGCGCCATGCCGCACCAGCAGCACCAGCCGATGTGCAAGCCACATTGACCGAATTCACCGCCACCAGCTGCGCTGATGCCGTGAAACGCTTTGGCAACGGCGGCAAGGAGTTGCTAGTCTGCGGCGGCGGTGCACTGAATCGCTATCTGATGCAGCGGCTGGCGGCCCTGCTGCCCAGCGTGAACGTGACCACCACGGCCGATCGCGGACTGCCCCCACTCGAAGTCGAGGCCGCCGCCTTTGCCTGGCTGGCACGTCAATGCCTGCTGGGCCTGCCCGGAAATCTGCCCAGCGTGACCGGTGCACATGGCCCGCGCATTCTGGGAGCCATCTATCCGGCTTAAGCAGCCCACAAAAAAGGCAGCCCACAGGCTGCCCTTTTTTGCGATGCGCTCACTCAATGTCCGCCCACATAGGCGAACTTGAACAGGAACAAGCCTGCAATCACCCACATGATCCAGTGCACCTCGCGAACCTTGCCAGTGCACAGTTTGAGCACGGCATAGGTGATGAAGCCAAAGGCCAGCCCATTGGCGATGGAGTAGGTGAAAGGCATCATCAGCGCGGTGACCACGGCGGGCACGGCTTCGGTGGTTTCATCCCATTCCACCTCCGTCAGATCTCGCAGCATCAAGCAGGCTACAAACAGCAGTGCAGGTGCTGTGGCGTAACCTGGCACCACGCCAGCCAGCGGCGCGATGAACAAGCAGGCCAGGAAGAGCACGGCCACCGTGAGAGCCGTCAGGCCCGTACGACCACCGGCCTGCACACCTGCTGCACTCTCCACATAAGCCGTAGTGCTGGAAGTGCCCAGAACCGAACCCACAAAGATTGCGCCGGAGTCGGCCAGCAGCGAGCGGTTGAAGCGCCCCATGCGCTCGGGCACCAGCAGACCGGCTCGACGCGCCACGCCCATCAACGTGCCGGTGGCGTCAAACAGCTCCACCAGGAAGAACACCAGCACCACATTGAGGAAGCCCGTGGTCAGCGCCGTCTTGATGTCGAGCTTCATGAAGGTGGGCTCGATGGAAGGAGGCGCCGAGAAGATGCCGTGGAAAGTGTTGCCACCGAAGAAGAACGAAGCCACGGTCACCGCCAGAATGCCGATCAGCAAGGCACCCGGCACCTTGAGGCGATCGAGCACCACGATCAGCAAAAAGCCCAGCAGCGCCATGATGACTTCGGGCTTGTGCAGATCGCCCAGCGTGACATAGGTGTTCTGGTCGGCAGCCACCACACCGGCCGTCTTGAGCGCAATCAGCGCCAGGAACAGACCCAGACCCACGGTGATGGAGACCCGTATGGACTGCGGTATGCCCTTGATGATCAGCTCTCGCAGACCCAGCAAGGTGCAAATCAGAAACAGACAGCCTGAGACAAACACAGCCCCCAAGGCCGCCTCCCATGTGTAGCCCATCTTGAGCACCACCACATAGGCGAAATAGGCGTTCAACCCCATGCCCGGCGCCAGCGCAATCGGGTAATTGGCATAGAGCGCCATGATGGTCGAGCCCAGTGCAGCTATCAGACAGGTAGCTACAAAGACCGAGCCCTTGGGCATGCCCGCGTCCCCCAGGATGGAAGGATTGACGAACATGATGTAGGCCATTGAAAGAAAGGTCGTCAATCCTGCGACCAGTTCGGTGCGCACATTGGTGTGGTGCTCACTGAGTTTGAAGATCCGCTCTGTCCAGTTCATTGCATAGTCTCCGTGTTGTTTTGCATGCAAGGCGCAACGCGAGGAACGCGCCCGGTTCTGCCCCGCCCAAAGGCAGCGCAGCACATGACTTTGCCCCGCAGCAATCAGCCATGATTCGGATTGGCTGCCGCCCGCGGGGCGACAACACCCTGAAGGAAAAACTACGCAGTGTGCCCTTGTACGGCATCCACTGCTCGCAGGATGGATTCCGACGTCGCCGGAGCCTGCAGCGGCGGATCCACCCGGTGATCGGCGACGGAAGACACTGCATCGCGGATCGCAAAGAACACCGAGAACGGCAGCAACAGCGGCGGCTCGCCCACCGCCTTGCTGCGGTGGATGGAGTCTTCAAAGTTGTCGCCTTCGAACAGGCGCACCTTGAAGACCGGCGGGCAGTCATTGGCCGTCGGAATTTTGTAGGTGCTGGGCGCGTGGGTCATGAGCTTGCCGCTTTGTGGATGCCAGACCAGTTCCTCCGTCGTCAACCAGCCCATGCCTTGGATGAAGGCACCTTCGACCTGGCCCACGTCCACTGCAGGGTTCAGCGAACGACCCACGTCATGCAGCACATCGGCACGCAACAGCTTCCACTCGCCGGTCAGTGTATCGATCACCACCTCGCTCACCGCTGCGCCATAGGCAAAGTAGAAGAACGGATGCCCCTTCATGGCCTTGCCGTCCCAGTGCAGGCCCGGCGTGGCATAGAAGCCATCGGACCACAGCTGCACGCGCTGCAGATAGGCGCTGCGCACCAGATCGGCAAAGGCAATGCTCTGGCCGTTGACCTGCACGCAGTCATTGCCAAAGCGCACATCGGCCTCCTTGCCGCCATGCAACCTGACCGCACAGGCGGCCAGTCGCTCGCGCAGCTGACGCGCCGCATCCTGGGCGGCTTTGCCGTTCAGATCCGCACCCGTGGATGCCGCCGTGGCCGAGGTATTGGCCACCTTGCTGGTGTCCGTGGCCGTCACGCGCACCCTCTCGAAGGCCACGCCCAGCTCATGCGCCACGACCTGGGCCACCTTGGTGTTCAGGCCCTGGCCCATTTCCGTGCCGCCATGGTTCACGAGGATGGAGCCATCGGTATAGATATGCACCAGCGCCCCGGCCTGGTTGAAGTGGGCCACGTTGAACGAGATACCGAACTTCAGCGGCGTCAGCGCCAGCCCGCGCTTGAGCACGGGGCTTTGCGCATTGAAGGCATTCACCGCTGTACGACGCGCACGGTAATCGCTGCTTTCTTCCAGCTCGGCCACCAGTTCGTGGATCACGTTGTCGCTGACGACTTGCTCGTAAGGCGTCACGTTGTTCTCGGTCTTGCCGTAGAAGTTGATGCGCCGCACATCGAGCGGATCGCGCCCCAGCTTGCGCGCCAGCGTGTCCAGAATGTTCTCGATGGCAATCGCACCCTGCGGCCCGCCAAAGCCGCGAAACGCGGTATTGCTCTGGGTATTGGTCTTGCCCATATAGCCATGAGCGCTGACATCTGGCAGCCAGTAGGTATTGTCGAAATGACACAGCGCACGCGTCATCACCGGCGCGGATAGATCGGCCGAGTGACCGGCGCGCGAGACCATGGAAATTTCCACGCCCAGCACACGCCCTTCGTCGTCGTAGCCCACCTCGTACTCATACCAGAAGCAGTGACGACGCCCGGTAATCATGAAGTCGTCATCACGGTCCACGCGCAGCTTGACGGGCCTCTTCAGCCTAGTGGCCGCTACGGCCGCCACGCAGGCAAACAGCGCCGATTGCGACTCCTTGCCGCCAAAGCCGCCGCCCATGCGCCGGCATTCCACATGCACGCTGTGCGAGGCCACACCCAGCGCATGCGCCACCAGATGCTGCATTTCGCTGGGGTGCTGGGTGGAGCAGTGAATGTGCACTGCCCCATCTTCCTTGGACGCGGCGTAGCTGATCTGCCCCTCCAGATAGAACTGCTCCTGCCCGCCCACATCGAACGAGCCCTTGAGCCTGTGCGGTGCCGCGTCGATGGCGGCGCGCACCCCGCCTTCATGCGTGCTGCGCTCCAGGTGCATGGGCGGCATCACATACTGGCCCAGTTCATGGGCCTTGTGCGGCGTCAGCACCGGCGGCAGCTCGCTGATGGTGGCCGCATTCTTGGCCAGTGCAGCGGCGCGCCGGGCGGCATCACGGTTGCGGGCAATCACGGCAAACAGGGGCTGGCCCACATAGCGAATCTCGCCATCGCAGAGGATAGGGTCGTCCGGCATGATGGAGCCGCAGTCGTTGACGCCGGGAATATCGGCGGCCGTGAGCACATCCACCACATCCGGCATGGCGCGCACGGCCTCCAGCGCCAGCGCCGTCAATCGGCCATGCGCCACGGGCGACAAGCCTAAAGCGCAGTGCAGCGTGCCTTCCAGCTCCGGCAGATCATCGATGTATGCGGCTTCACCGGCCACATGCAGGTGCGCGGACTCGTGCTTGCGGCTGATGCCCACGCGCGAGCCCTGCTCATGGGCCTTGGCTTCCGCACTTTCGTTGACGCGATAGGCGGTGTTCTTGCGGTAATCGGCAAAGGCTTCGGCGACCAGCGCGTTCTTGAGTTCATGCGGGTGGTTCATCTCAGACTCCTTGCTCTGCAGCGACGGGAATAACGTGGGGCATCACGCTCCAGACGCTGGTGGCTTGTGTATCCATGGGCTGATCGGCGCGGGTTTCCAGCCACAGGCGCTGAATCAGGTTCTGCGCCACTTTGAGGCGGTAATCGGCGCTGGCACGCATATCGCTCATGGGCTTGAAGTCCTGCGCCAGCGCCGCTTGGGCAGCTTTGACGCTTTCAACATTAAAAGGCTTTCCAAGCAAGGCTGCTTCTGCGCCAGCAGCTCTCTTTACCGTAGCAGCCATGCCGCCAAATGCCAGGCGTATGGACTTCACCAGCTCGCCCTCAAGCTCGATGGCAAAGCCAGCGCACAGGGCCGATATATCGCAGTCAAAGCGCTTGCTGATCTTGTAAGCCCGCACCTGGCGCTGCATGGCCGCCAGCGGCACGGCTAGGCCCTGAACAAACTCGCCGCTCTCCATCTGGTTCTTCATATAGTCCAGATAGAAGTCCTGCAGCGGCATGCGGCGCACGCGTTCGCCCTTGCGCAGCTCGATCTGCGCATCCAGCGCCATCAGCACCGGCGGCGAATCGCCAATCGGCGAGCCGTTGGCCACGTTGCCGCCCATGGTGCCCGCATGGCGAATGGGCAGCGAAGCAAAGCGCAGCCACACATCGGTGAGGCTGGGGACACGCGCCACCAGTGCGCTCCAGGCTGCCTCCAGCGATGCGCCTGCGCCGATATACAGCTCTCCACCCTCCGCATCCGGGCGCACCTCAATGCGCTTCATCTCGGCCACATCACCGACGTAGATCATGTCGCCCAGATCGCGGAACTGCTTGTTGACCCACAGGCCCACATCGGTTGAGCCCGCCACGATACGCGCCTTGGGCTTGGCCTCGCAAAGACTGGCCAAGTCGTCCAACGTGCGCGGAGCGTGAAAGTGATCGGTGCGCAGACCCTGAGCCGCAGCGTAGTTCAGTCCTGTTCCATCAGCATTGAGGCTTTGCAGCGCGGCAACAACCGGTGCCGTATCCAGTCGCACGGCCGGCAGGTCGAACATGCGCTGGCCGGCATCCAGAATGGGGCGATAGCCGGTGCAGCGGCACAGATTGCCCGACAGCTCATCGGCCAGTTGCTGGCGCGAGGGTTCGCTGCCTTGCTGCTGGTGCTGCTCGTAGGCCGACCACAGCGTCATCACGATGCCGGGTGTGCAGAAGCCGCATTGCGAGCCGTGGCAGTCCACCATGGCCTGCTGCACGGGGTGCAGCGTCTGCGCAGGCTTGCCCGCACACGCGGCTTTGCCGGCGCACTGGCTCTTGAGGTCTTCCACGGTGAACAAGGCCTTGCCATGCAGGCTGGGCAGAAACTGGATGCAGGCGTTGACGGTCTGCAACTTCAGGCCATTGATGGCCCTGGTATCGCTGGCCTCGGCCAGCTCGCCGATGACGACGGTACAGGCGCCGCAGTCGCCTTCGTTGCAGCCTTCCTTGGTGCCGGTGCAGTGCGCATCCTCGCGCAACCACTGCAGCACGGATCGGGTGGGGTGCGGGCCCTGCACCTCGACCACCTCGCCACGATGGAAGAAGCGTATCGGTTGTGTGTTCTGGCTATGACTCATGATCGTGGTACTGAAATGAGAAGAAGTGCCTGCGTGCAAGATGAATTCAACACGCGGCATTTGTCAATATGGCAAGACTACGCGTGCTCTTGCAGCTTCTCATATCGCAGCACTCATAGCGGCTATGTAGCGCTGCATATATTTGTGACCAAAATCAAGGGAGAACCCGCGGAAAACGCCATCCCCCCCGGGTAAATGCGGAGCCAGTATCTCCACAAAGTCCCATCACCAAGCCAATCAATTTGATAGCTTGAAGCGCCTTTTAGATCTTGATCTCAGATAGATTCATCTCTGAAATCGAGAGATATCAAGCGCCATCAGCTATCAATTTTCTTTAGGCATCACCACCATCAGGCGCAGGTCGCACAGGCTCATCACTGTCGAGCTGGCTGAACACCAGCGTCGCCGCCAGCGTCATCAAGGCCACGGTCGCAAAAGTGGCGTGAATGGCCACCATGCGCTCTTGTGCCTGCCCGGGCCACATGTCGCCAAAGCCCGTGAGCAAGGCACCCGCCAATGCCACGCCCATGCTCATGGCCAGCATCTGCACCATGGACAGCAGGCTGTTGCCGCTGCTGGCAAATTCGCCCTCCATGTCCTTGAGCGTGACCGAGTTCATGGCCGAGAACTGCATGGAGTTGAAGCCGCCAAAGATGAACATCTGCACCAGCAGCAGCCAGGTCGGTGTGCCCGGCACCACCAGACCGAACGAGGCCAGCATCACGGCCAGCATGACCGAGTTGACCTGCAGCACGCGCTTGTAGCCAAAGCGCTGCACGGTGCGCACTGCAATGCGCTTGACCAGCATGGAGCCGATAACCGTGGCCAGCATCATCATGCCGGCATCCATGGGCGACATCTGCAGCCCCACCTGCAGCATCAGCGGAATCAGAAACGGCGCGGCGCCGCTGCCAAAGCGCGTGAACAGATTGCCCAGCAACCCCACTCGCAGCGACCGCACCTTGAACAGGCCCGGAGCAAACAAAGGCTCTTCCACGCGCAGGGCGTGCATCCAGTAACTGGCCAGACTCGCCAGACCAAACACCATGAGCACGACCACCAGCGCCATGCCCAGACCCATGCCAGAGAGGCCATCCAGCGCCACCGAAATCGCCACCATGCCGAAGGCCAGCATGGCGTAGCCCGCCCCGTCAAAGTGGCGAATCACGATCGGAGCATTGCGCGGAAACCAGCGCCAGGTGGCCCACAGCCCGATCAGACCCACGGGCACATTGATCCAGAAGATCCAGTGCCAGCTCGCGTACTCCACCATCCAGCCGCCCAAGGTCGGCCCCAGCAGCGGCCCCACCTGGCCCGGAATGGCGATAAAGCTCATGGCCCGAATGAACTCCCCGCGCGGATAGGTGCGCAGCACGGCCAGCCGCCCCACCGGCAGCATCATGGCGCCGCCCACGCCCTGCACCACCCGCGCCGCGATCAGAAACGGCAGGCTGGGCGAGAGCGCGCACAGCACTGAGCCCATCACAAACAAGGCAATCGCCCAGGCGTAGACGCGCCGCGTACCAAAGCGGTCGGCCACCCAGCCCGTGGCCGGGATCAGCATGGCCGTGGTCAGCGCATAGGCCACGATGACGGACTGCATCTTCATGGGGCTCTCGCCCAGCTCCCGCGCCATGGCCGGCAATGCCGTGTTCAGGATGGTGGCATCCAGCGACTGCATGAAAAAGCCGATGGCCACCAGCCACAGCAATCGTTCTTTGTGGGGCGCACTGCTGTGCATGGCGGGCGTCTCACCCATGGGCAACTCCGAAGCTCAAAAACAAAAAAGCCGCTGGGCAGCAGCGGCTTGAATGATGTGCGCATGCCAGACCCGAGCGGCTGGCATGCGGATATGCATGGTGCTTTACACCGAAGATTTAAACAGAGAAGCTGGAGCCACAGCCGCAGGTGGTGGTGGCATTGGGGTTCTTGATCACGAACTGAGCACCTTGCAGGTCTTCCTTGTAGTCGATCTCTGCGCCCAGCAGGTACTGGTAGCTCATGGAGTCAATCAGCAGCGAGACACCGTTCTTGGTCATGGTGGTGTCGTCATCGTTGGTGATTTCATCGAAAGTGAAACCGTACTGGAAACCGGAGCAGCCACCGCCCTGCACGAACACGCGCAGCTTCAGGTCAGGGTTGCCTTCTTCGGCGATCAGATCGGCCACCTTGGCAGCAGCGCTGTCGGTGAAGACGATGGGGGAAGGCATTTCGGTAGTCGTGGTTTCAGCAACGGCGCTCATGGCATTACTCCGTAGTTTCTTGATTGCTCGAAATGGTACAGCAAGGGGCTCGGGAATTCAGGCCGCTTTTCTTTGCCGCCAGAGCAAGTGGGGGCATTGCTTGCCGTCTTTCTGCGTGGCGATGGCCCACAAAAAAACCGCCCTGAATTTGCATTCGGAGCGGCTTTTTTGTGGGAAAGGCTCCGGGGAGCCTTTCTGCAGCAGAAACGAATTAACGCTTCGAGAACTGCTTGGCACGGCGTGCGGAGTGCAGACCGACCTTCTTACGTTCGACTTCACGAGCATCGCGAGTCACGAAGCCGGCTTGGCTCAGTGCAGGCTTCAGAGCTGCGTCATAGTCGATCAGGGCACGTGTGATGCCGTGACGGGCTGCGCCAGCCTGACCAGATTCGCCGCCACCGTGGACGTTGATCTGGATGTCGAAAGTTTCCAGGTTTTCGGTCAGAGCCAGAGGCTGCTTCGCGATCATGATGGAGGTTTCGCGACCGAAGTACTGCTGAATGTCCTTGCCATTCACAGTAATCTTGCCGGAGCCCTTCTTCAGGAAAACACGAGCGACGCTAGACTTGCGACGGCCTGTACCGTTGTTCCAATCACCAATCATCTAGGTCTCCTTAGATTTCCAGAGCCTTAGGCTGCTGTGCGGTATGGGGGTGCTCAGCACCACCGTAAACCTTCAGCTTCTTGATCATGGCGTAGCCCAGAGGACCCTTGGGCAGCATGCCCTTGACGGCCTTCTCGAGCGCACGGCCAGGGAACTTGGCTTGCAGGTCGCGGAAGTTGGTAGCAGTGATGCCACCGGGGAAACCGGAGTGACGGTAGTACACCTTGTCCAGGTTCTTGGTACCAGTGACCTTGAGCTTGGAGGCGTTGATGATGACGATGTAGTCACCGGTGTCAACGTGAGGTGTGTAAATGGCCTTGTGCTTGCCGCGCAGACGGAGTGCCACTTCGCTGGCGACACGTCCGAGCACCTTATCGGTGGCGTCAATCACAAACCACTCGTGTTGCACCTCAGCGGGCTTTGCGCTGAATGTAGACATGAGTTTTCTCTTTCAAAGAGGGTTTGGCGGTCCCTTTTCCGCGGTCGGTGCTTCTTCTCAAAAAAGACAAGTCTTTTAAAGGAAGCCTCTTAGGCGGGGTTACTCGGACTGAAGTCCAAGCCTTCGCCGCGGGAACCATAAAATCGCTGCGAAGCCCGCCATTATACAAAAACGCCAGAAGCTGCGTTTTTTCGTGCAGTCACTTGTTGTGAAACAGCCCTACAGGGCCTGTTCTCCTCTGTGCACACAGGCGCCAACAGCCTTTAGAGCCACAGGGTAAAAAGTGCTGTTCCCCTCTTGCCCTGCTGGTTACCATCCGTCTCTATGTTCAGTTACCGCCACGCCTTCCATGCCGGCAATCACGCCGATGTGCTCAAGCACACCGTTTTGATCGCCACCGTGCAATACCTCACCAAAAAAGAGGCTGCGCTGACGGTGCTCGACACCCACGGCGGTGCCGGCCTGTACCGTCTTGACGGCGACTACGCCAGCAAGAGCGGCGAAGCCGAGGACGGCATCCTGCGCCTGGCCGCCGCCAAGGAGTCCGAGCTGGCACCTGTGCTGCAGAACTACATGCAGATGGTGCGCAGCTTCAACCAGGGCAATGCCATCCGCAACTACCCCGGCTCGCCCTTCATCACCCAGTCGCTGCTGCGCGGCCATGACCGCCTCAAAGCCTTCGAACTGCATCCCACCGACATGCGCTCGCTGGCCGGCAACATGGCCCAGCTGGAGGTCAAGCGCCAGGTGGCCATCTTGCTGGAAGACGGCTTTGAGGGCGTGAAGAAATTCCTGCCTCCGCCTTCTCGCCGAGCACTGCTGCTGTGCGACCCCAGCTATGAATTGAAGACCGACTACGGTCGCGTGCTGGACATGGTGGCCGACAGCCTCAAGCGCTTTCCCACCGGCACTTACGCCGTCTGGTATCCCATCATTCCACGTCCCGAAGCCCACGATCTGCCCAAGCGCCTGAAAACCATGGCTACCAAGGCCGGCAAGAGCTGGCTGCATGCCACGCTGACGGTCAAGAGCAACAAGACCTCCGAGCGCGGCGGTCTGCCTGCCAGCGGCATGTTCCTGATCAACCCGCCCTTCAACCTGAAAGATCAGCTCAAGCCGGCCATGCCGCAGTTGGTCAAGCTGCTGGGCCAGGATGGCAATGCCGCTTTCACTCTGGAGTCGGGTGGCTAAGAGCTGCCAGAGCAACCATGGACACATGGTTGCTCGCCTTTTCGTACACGTCTGAAATGCCTGCGGCTTCGCGCTTCGTCTCAAGCGCAAACCCACGGCTGACTCAGTCGCGTCAGCCACTCCACACAGGACTCACAGGCCGGGCGGCCTTGCCGAAGGCCAGTGAAACAGTAGAAAGCAGCCCGCTCAGATCAGCGCTTTTTCTTCGCAGCCTGTGATGCTTGGCGCACCGGATGCCTGGAAGATGCTGCCCGCACCTTGGAAGCCGATGCCCCCTTGGCTGCACTGGGGTGGCGCTTCTTGGCGGAGGCATTGAGCGTCGCGGGACATTCGTCCTCGTCTTCTTCCAACTGCCACAGCTCCACCGGCTTGATGCCCAGGCCCAGCATGCCCAGCTCCTGCGCGGCGGCCTTGCTCAGGTCAATGATGCGGCCGGGCGCAAAAGGCCCGCGATCATTGATGCGCACCACCACGCTCTTGCCCGTGACGGAACTGCGCACACAGACACGCGTACCAAAAGGCAGCGTCTTGTGCGCCGCCGTCATGTCCATGGTGTCAAAGCGCTCGCCGCTGGCGGTCTTGCGACCATGGAACTTGCCACCGTACCACGAGGCAAGCCCGGACTGATCGCTCTCGCGTGGGGGGCTGAGTTCGTATTTGTTGCTGTCTTCGGGCAGGTCTGCAGAGTCGGCATCCACAGGCTTGTTGGCCTTGACGCCCAGCCCCTTGTCCCGATAGTTGCTGCGCGCATAGGCATCGGGCAGCATGGAGGCAGAAACGCTAGGCTGCGCCGCCTTTCGGGCAGGACTTTGCAGAGCAGGGGCTGGCTCTGCCGTTTGTTCAGGCAACGGGGCGCAGCCCGCCATGGCTACAGTGACCACGGCAAGACCCATCCACTGACAACAACGCGGGCGCCAAAAAGGATATTTCACGGGCGCAATCTCCTTGAAAACTCAAGTGAGTGCCGCCCAAGACAGGCCGCCCACAGCGCCTGCAAGCTTGTGGCTTACAGGCCCAGACGGTCGCAGATCTCCAGAGTGGCGACGCTCTGATTCATCGTATAAAAGTGCAAGCCGGGGGCACCCTGGCTGCGCAACTGTTCACATAGATGAGTCACAACATCCAGACCGAACGCACGAATGGAAGCAGTGTCATCTCCGAACGCCTGCAGACGCAGACGAATCCAGCGCGGAATCTCGGCACCACATGCATCCGAGAAGCGCATCAGCTGTGTAGAGCTGGCAATCGGCATGATTCCGGGAACGACGGGAATCTCAATCCCCAGGGCCTTCACCTCATCTACAAAGCGCATGTATGCGTCGGCATTGTAGAAGTACTGGGTGATGGCGGAATCAGCACCGGCGCGTACTTTAGCAACAAATGCGTCAAGATCGCTGCGTGGGGACTTAGCCTGGGGATGGGTTTCCGGGTAAGCAGCCACTTCGATATGGAACCAATCGCCAAATTCCTGTCGCACAAAAGCCACGAGATCGCTGGCGTAATGGAACTCGCCACCCAGACCGTAACCACTGGGCAAATCGCCCCGCAAGGCCACGATGCGCTTGACGCCCATGGCCTTGAGCTCGCTCAGCTCGGTGCGCACAGACTCATGTGTGGCACCGATGCAGGAGAAGTGCGAAGCCGCACTCACGCCCTCGTTCTGAACGTCTCGCACCATGGTGAACGTGCCCGACTGCGTGGAGCCGCCCGCGCCATAGGTGACGGAGCAAAACTGGGGCTTGCGCACATACAGAGCCTGACGCGTAGCCACATGCTTGGCCGCGCCTTCGGGCGTCTTGGTGGGGAAAAACTCAAAGCTGACGGGGAAACTCATGGCTGCTCTTGTCTCTGGATTCTGTGGATCGCTCTAGGGCGATGACTGTGGCTAAGCGGTCTTAGCGCTCGTTGCGTTTTTTCTGCTTGGAACGCGCCGGGCCGGGCTGGCCAAAGCTGGCGGCCTCAGGGTCTGCGTACAGTTCCTGCTTGGCGCGCTGGGCCTTGATATCAGCGCGTGATGGGCGCTTGGGCGCAGCCTTGACGGCGGGCTTGACACCGGTCTCTTCTTCCTCGGCTGCGGGCGCAGGGGCCTTGATTTCTGCGCCCTGCTGGGCCCAGACAAAGAATTCGTGATTGCCGTCGCCGCCTTCAATGGGCGAATCCAGCCATTGCTTGACCGTCAGGCCCAGCTCGCCCAGGCAGTCGCGAATGCGCTTTTCCACTTCACCATACAAGGCGGTGTCGCGCACAATGCCGCCCTTGCCGATCTGGCCGGGCTGCAGCTCGAACTGAGGCTTGACCAGCATCAGCAGCTGTCCATGGGGCTTGAGTACCTGCACCACGGCAGGCAGTACCAGCGTGAGCGAGATAAAGGACACATCACCCGTCACAAAGTCGAACGCAGGCGTGATGTCGATGTTTTCCGTGCCTTCACGGCGGCGCATTTCCACGGGAGCCGAGCCCTCGGCGCGAGCCTTGGCCTTGGCCGCGCGCTCGGCCTTGAAGGCTTCCACGTCCTGCTCCTTGGCGTCGTCGCTGTCGTCGTAGTCTTCGTCGATCTGCCCGCCATTGCGCATCCACGCATAGGGCGCAACGGGCTGGGTGTCGTTGTCTTCCTCTTCCTCGATGACTTCGCACAGCGCGTCGTCACAAGCTTTTTCCAGAGCTTCAGGCGTCAGCGTGCGGGCATTGAAGCTCTCGACACAGATCACGCGCTCGTCGCTGCGCAGACGGTCGTGCAGCTGGCTGTGGCCCACATCGATGCCGATGACCTGCGCGGCACCCGCCTGCAGCAAGCAATCGGTAAAACCGCCGGTGCTCTGACCCACATCCAGGCAGCGCAGTCCCTTGACGGCAATGCCCGTCGCAGCCAGCGCGCCTTCCAGCTTGAGGCCGCCGCGCGAGATGTACTTGGCCTCTGCCGCATCCAGCAAGTTCAGCTCTGCGCCCGCAGGAATATCGTCACCGTTCTTGGCAACCTTCTTCCAGGGAGCCAGAGGCGTCAGGCGCCACTCCACGCCCGAAGCAATCAGTCGCTGAGCCTGTGAGCGCGTGGAAGCATGACCTGCCTCCACCAAAAAAACATCTGCGCGCATAGCGTCGCTTCCTTTGAAATAAACCGGCGCCAGGCGCTGCACGACGTGCAGCAGGCAAAAGAAATCTTTTTAGATAGCTGCCTGCGCTTGATACATCTTGATTTCAGATAAATATTCACCTGAAATTCATATATGACGTGCGCAAGCAGCTATCAAATTTAAACCATGACAGCCCGCAAAAGGCATACCACTAAATACTGGCAGAGCCCCGCAGCGAGGCTGTCGTCCCCCTCCCGCATTGCGAAGCAAAGCGAGAGAGGGGGAAGGCGCAAAGCGCCTCAGGGGGTGTATCAATAACGATAAGTTTCAGGCTTGTAAGGGCCAGACTTGTCCACGCCGATATAGGCAGCTTGCTCGGTGGTCAGCTCGGTCAGCATGGCGCCAACCTTCTTCAGGTGCAGGCGGGCAACCTTCTCGTCCAGGATCTTGGGCAGCACATAGACCTTGCCCACTTCGTAGGCGTCGGGGCGGGTGAACAGCTCGATCTGCGCCAGGGTCTGGTTGGCAAACGAGTTGGACATCACGAACGAAGGGTGGCCGGTGGCGCAGCCCAGGTTCACCAGGCGGCCCTTGGCCAGCAGGGTGATCTTCTTGCCGTCAGGGAATTCGATCTGGTCGACCTGGGGCTTCACTTCTTCCCACTTGTACTTCTCGATCGAAGCGACGTCGATTTCGTTGTCGAAGTGGCCGATGTTGCAGACGATGGCCTGGTCCTTCATGGCCACCATGTGCTCGTGGCGGATGATGTCCTTGTTGCCGGTGGTGGTCACGAAGATGTCGCACTTGTCGGCGGCATATTCCATGGTCACGACCTTGTAGCCTTCCATGGCGGCTTGCAGGGCGTTGATGGGGTCGATCTCGGTCACCCACACTTGGGCGCTCAGAGCGCGCAGTGCCTGGGCCGAGCCCTTGCCCACGTCGCCGTAACCGGCCACGCAAGCCACCTTGCCGGCGATCATCACGTCAGTGGCGCGCTTGATGCCGTCCACCAGCGATTCGCGGCAACCGTACAGGTTGTCGAACTTGGACTTGGTCACCGAGTCGTTGACGTTGATGGCGCGGAACAGCAGCGTGCCCTTGGCCGACATTTCGTTCAGGCGGTGCACGCCGGTGGTGGTTTCCTCGGTCACGCCCATGATCTGGGCCGACTTGCGGCTGTACCAGGTGGAATCTACGGCCAGCTTGGCCTTGATGGCGGCGAAGACGATGCGCTCTTCTTCCGAAGTGGGGTTGGCCAGCACGGACAGGTCCTGCTCGGCGCGCTTGCCCAGGTGCATCAGCATGGTGGCGTCGCCGCCATCATCCAGAATCATGTTGGGGCCTTCGCCTTCGGTGCCCTTGGCGCCGAATTCAAAGATGGCGTGGGTGTAGTTCCAGTAGTCTTCCAGCGACTCGCCCTTGATGGCGTAGACAGGCACACCGGTTTCGGCGATGGCGGCAGCTGCGTGGTCTTGCGTGGAGAAGATGTTGCACGAAGCCCAGCGCACTTCAGCGCCCAGAGCCGTCAGCGTTTCGATCAGCACGGCGGTCTGGATGGTCATGTGCAGCGAGCCGGTGATGCGCGCGCCCTTCAGGGGCTGCTTCGCAGCGAACTCTTCGCGCACAGCCATCAGGCCGGGCATTTCGGTTTCGGCAATCTTGATTTCCTTGCGGCCCCAGGCGGCCAGGGAAATGTCGGCGATGGCCGAGTCAGCGGGGTTGAAGCGCACAGCAGCGTTCATGGTTTTCTCCAAAACTTGAATGAAAAACCACGTTCTGCGGGGACAAGGAAAAATGCAGTCTCACCGCACAGAAAGCGTGGGTGAGCGTCGTTGCGGGGGTATGAATCCGAGCCTCACGCCCCGCTGGTGCCCCGCGGGTAGCGAGACTGGGGAACGCTGCAACGCTCCTCGGATGAGCGGCGATTATACCGGCAAGCCGCTGTCAGAGCGCCAGACCGACCAGCCGATAACCCACCTGAAGCTCGGTCAAAAGATGGGCGGGCTGAGCCGGATCAACCTCCACCTTCTGGCGCAGATTGGCCATGTGCACGCGCAGATAATGCGGGCGGTCCAGATACTCCGGCCCCCAGACCTGCAGCAGCAGTTGGCGGTGCGTCATCACCCGGCCCTGGCCCGCGATCAGTGCCGCCAGCAAGCGGAACTCAATCGGCGTCAGGTGCACGGCCTGGCCGGCGCGGGTGACTTCGTGCGTAGCCAGGTCCGCCACCACCTCGCCAAACTGCGCGCGACTGCGGGGTTTATCGGCAACGGCTACCTGCTGGCGGCGGCGCAGCATCACGCGCAGGCGGGCCAGCAGCTCGGGCACACCAAAAGGCTTGGTCAGGTAGTCGTCGGCACCGGCATCCAGCGCGGCGACTTTTTCTTCTTCGCGCTCGCGCGCCGACAACACCAGGATGGGCAACTGGCTCCAGCTGCGCAGCTCAGTGATCACGGTTTTGCCATCGGCATCGGGCAGGCCCAGGTCCAGCACCACGGCATCGGGCTGGCGGCTGGCAGCATCGATCAGACCGCGCTTGGCGGTTTCGGATTCAAACACCTGCCAGCCTTCATCCTCCAGCGCCAAGCGCACAAAGCGACGGATGCTGGCATCGTCTTCAATCAGCAAAATGCGGGGGCTGTGGTCCATAGCACTCCATTATTCGTCCAGTCGCGGCTGTTCGGGCACGGGCAGGCGGATGGTGAACACCGTGCCGCAGCCGTCCGGGCCGGGCTGCGCCTGCAGCGATCCGCCATGGGCTTGCACGATGCGCTGCGCCAAAGTCAGGCCCAAGCCCATGCCCGAGACCGAAGACTCGGTCACGCCACGGGTAAAAGGCTCAAACAGCTGGTCGGCCGCCATATGCCGGGGCAAGCCGGGGCCGGCATCTCGCAGCTGCAGCACGCAATCCTTGCCGTCCAGCGCGGCCGAAATATCTATCGCCGTGCCCTGGGGTGTGTATTTGATGGCGTTGTCCAGCAGGTTCACCAGCACCCGTTCCATCAGTACGCCATCCACCTGCAGCAGTGGCAAATCGGCCGGCAGCGCGGTGCGCACGGTGTGGCCCGCCAGGCGCTCGCGCATCTGGCGCAGCGCGCTGCCCACCAGCTCTTCCACCGGCAGCCATTCGCGCTTCAGGTGCACACCGCCCTGCTGCAGCCGCGCCATGGCCAGCAGGTTGTCCACCAGTTGCTGCATGGCCTGGGCCTGGTTGCGGATCTGCACCAGCATGTCGTTGACCGGGCCGGGCGCCGCATGGGGCAAGGCCGTTTGCGCCGCGCCCAGAATGCCGGTCAGCGGCGTGCGCAAATCGTGCGACACGGCGGACAGCAGCGTGTTGCGCATGCGCTCGCCCTCCATGGCGATCTGTGTTTGCTGCGCCATTTCCACAAAATGCACGCGCTCCAGCGCCAGCGCAATCTGGCTGGCACAGGCGTCCAGCAGGCGGCGCTCCTCGGGCACGCGAAGGCGATCCGGCGTACGCAGGTGCAGCACCAGCACGCCGCGCGCACGCACCGGTGCCACCAGCGGCACATACAAGGCGGGCGATGCGGCCAGCGTATCGGTGCCCTGCCCTGCGCTCTGGCCGTGCTCCATGCTCCAGCGGCCAATGCTGATGTCGATATTGCCCTCGCTGCCTTGCGCCACATGCAGTTGCTCTGCCGCATCGGGCAGCAGCAAGCCGGTTTGCGCATCGAACACACCGCTGACGGTGCCCAGCGCAATCTGCACCACCTGCTCCTGCTTGAGCGCGCCCGACAGATCGCGCGCCAGCCGCGCCAGCGCGCCGGCGCGGCGTTCGCGCTCTGCCGCCACGCGTGCCTCATGCCTCAGCCTGGCCATGAGCTGGCCGCAGACCAGGGCCACGCCCAGCATCAGGCAGAAGGTGAAGATGTACTGGGTGTCGTTGACACTGAACGAGTTAATCGGCGGTACAAAGAAGTAGTCAAATAGCAGCACCGATACCAGCGCCGCCCACGCGCCCGGTCCCTGCCCCCAGCGCAGCGCCGACAGCACCACCACCAACAGAAAAAGCATGACCACATTGGCCGGGTCAAACACATTGAGCAGCAGCTCGGCCACGCCGGTAGCGGCCAGGCAGGCCAGCGTGGCGCCGACATAGGACATGAATGAAAAACCCTTCTCGTGCGCTACTGGCGAGCTCAAGGCGCTCTCATTTTTGCTGTGTGCGGTGGACAGCAGCAGCACATCGAGGTTGGGATTGCGCTGAGCAATCTGCTCCGGCAGGCTGGCCGGTCGCCATGGCCACCAGCGGCTGACCTGGCCACGATCCACGCGCGCCAGCACCAGGTGGCTGGCATTGCGCTCGCGGGCAAAGTCCACCAGCGCCTGCGCCACATCCGATCCGGGAATGGTGGCGGTTTCGGCGCCCAGCCGGGCGGCCAGGGCCAGCGTCTTTAAAACCCGCTCCTGCGCCGCGCGCGGGCGGTGCTGGCGCGCGGGGGCATCCACATAGACCACCACCCAGTCGGCCTCCAGCCGCCGCGCCAGGCGCGCCACCTGGCGCACCAGTGCGTCGTCTCCGGCACGGCCTCCCACACCCACCAGCAGGCGTTCGCGCGCGGGCCAGACATCGCCAATGGCCCGCTCGCGCCGGTAGTCGCGCATGTCCTCGTCCACCCGGTCGGCGGTGCGGCGCAGCGCCAGCTCGCGCAGCGCCAGCTCGCGCAGCGCCAGCAGATTACCCAAGCGAAAGAAGTTGTGCGAAGCGCGCTCGGCCTGCTCCAGCGCATAGACCTTGCCGGCCTTCAGGCGCTTGAGCAGCTCCTCGGGCGGAATATCGACCACGATGACTTCATCAGCATCGTCAAAAATATGGTCGGGCACGGTTTCGTGCACCTGGATGCCGACGATGCCGCTGACCACATCGTTGAGGCTTTCCAGGTGCTGCACGTTCAACGTGGTCCACACGTTGATGCCGGCGTCCAGCAGCTCCTCCACGTCCTGCCAGCGCTTGGGGTGGCGCGCGCCGGGCACATTGCTGTGCGCCAGCTCGTCCAGCAGCAGCACATCGGGGCGCTGCTCCAGCGCACCATCCAGATCAAACTCCGGCAACTGCCGCCCATGGTAGGGCAAGGGCTTGCGCGGCAGCTGCCGCAGGCCGTGCAGCTGCTGCTCGGTCTCGGCCCGGCCATGGGTCTCGACCAAGCCCACCAGCACTGCGCGGCCGGACTGGCGCTCGCGCTGGGCAGTGGCCAGCATGGCATAGGTCTTGCCCACGCCAGCGTTGGAGCCAAAGTAGATGCGCAGCTTGCCGCGTGCGGCCTGCGCTTGTTCGGCCTGCAGCTGGGCAACCAGCGCATCCGGATCGGGGCGCGGCACGGGGGTGGGCGAGGAGGAGGAGGAGGAGGATGGCATCGGGTACCCAGCGTATCACTCAAGAAGTGTCAAAAGCCTGCGCTCAGCCCCAGCACCCAGCCGCTGCGGCCCAGGTTGCGCCACTGGCCCTGGCTGTTGGCCGCACGGTAGTAGCGGTCATCGGCCGAGGTTCCCGTATAGGCCAGGCTGGCCGTCCAAATGCCCCAGGTCTTGGCCAGCGACACACGCCAGTCGGCATAAGACACCTCGCTGTAGCTTCGCACATAGGTATAGCCGCCATGCAGACCCAGCGTGGCCCAGCTGCCCAGCGGGCGCTGGTAGTTCACATCCAGATACTGGCTGCCGATGGTGCTGCCCGCCGGAGCAAGCGCCGTGGCAAAGGCCGAAGCGGCCGTACTGTCCCGCAAACCAAAGTATGGCGTCAGCGCGACCGACCATTTGGCGCTGAAGCCGCCATGCGTGGCGCCCAGATAGGCCTCGGTGGTGTCAAAGCGTTGGCTGCCACCACTCTCTGCCGCCAGGCGCGCACCGGGATAGCCGTAGTGGAGCAAGCCCGTATCCAGCTGCCACTCGGGCACCAGCTCGCCACGCCAGCCGCCATAGAGGTCATGTTCCAGCCCCTGCCCCTGGCCGTAGCTGTGGGTGGAAACATTGGACAGCGAGGTGCCCAGATACCAGCCGTGGGGCAGGGCCAGCTCGACCCCGCCCTGCACGGCCGCACCACGCCAAGTCTGGGAGATGCCGCGAAAACGGTAGTCACTCAGCAGGCTCAGGCTGCCAATCAAAGGCAGCTTGTGTTCGGCGGGTGAGCTTGCTGCATTTTCAGTAGCCGCCTGATCCTGAATTTCCTCAGCTTGAGCGGAATTTGCATAAGAAATCGCCATCAGCAGCAGCGCCGATGCAATGGCCAAGGAGCGCTGGGCCAGAAATGTGGGAATGGAAGATATGCACATAGCAATTCACAAGAGACACGGCAGGACCCTGCGGCTGCGGAACTCAAACGCCGCAGGCCGCACAGGGACAAGCCACACACAGAGGAAGCTCAGACCAGGCCGAGCGCGGTCAGCAGCAGGTCGATGAGCTTGATGCCCACAAAGGGAACGATCAGGCCGCCCAGGCCATAGATCAGCAGATTGCGGCGCAGCAGCACAGCGGCGCCCACGGCGCGGTAGGGCACGCCGCGCAAGGCCAGCGGCACCAGCGCAATGATGATCAGCGCGTTGAAGATCACGGCACTCAGGATGGCCGAGTCAGCGCTGTGCAGCTGCATCACATTGAGCGAGGCCAGTTGCGGATAGGTGCCCACAAAAGCCGCCGGAATGATGGCGAAATACTTGGCCACATCGTTGGCGATGCTGAAGGTGGTGAGCGCGCCGCGCGTCATCAGCATTTGCTTGCCGGTTTCCACCACCTCGATCAGCTTGGTCGGGTTGCTGTCCAGGTCCACCATATTGCCGGCCTCTTTAGCCGCTTGCGTGCCGCTGTTCATGGCCACGGCCACATCGGCCTGAGCCAGTGCGGGCGCGTCATTGGTGCCGTCGCCGGTCATGGCCACCAAACGCCCTGCGGCCTGGTGGTTGCGGATCAGCTGCAGCTTGTCCTCGGGCTTGGCTTCGGCCAGGTAATCGTCCACACCCGCTTCGGCGGCAATGGCGGCTGCGGTCAGCGGGTTGTCGCCCGTCACCATCACAGTCTGGATGCCCATGCGACGCAGCTCGGCAAAGCGCTCCTTCATGCCGGGTTTGACCACGTCCTTGAGCTCGATCACGCCCAGCACCTTGGCCCCATCGGCCACCACCAGTGGCGTACTGCCCTTGCGCGAGACGTTGTCCACTGCCTGCTGCACCGGGGCAGGGAAGCTGCCTCCCAGTGCCTCGACATGGCGGCGCACGGCATCGGCCGCGCCCTTGCGCAGATTGCGTGGGCCTTGCGGCGTGCTCAGGTCCACACCACTCATGCGCGTCTGGGCCGTGAAGGGCACAAACTCGGCCAGCAGCTCTGCCAGAACCTCAGAGACATTGCGTGCGGGCAGGTTATGGCGCTCTTGCGCCAGCGCCACCACGCTGCGGCCTTCGGGGGTTTCATCGGCCAGCGATGCCAGTTGCGCGGCCTCGGCCAGTTGCTGGAGCGTGGTACCGGGTGCGGGCAGAAATTCGCTGGCCTGGCGGTTGCCCAAGGTGATGGTGCCGGTCTTGTCCAGCAGCAGCACGTCCACATCGCCCGCGGCCTCCACCGCGCGGCCCGAGGTGGCAATCACATTGGCCTGCATCATGCGGCTCATGCCCGCCACACCAATGGCCGACAGCAACCCGCCGATGGTGGTGGGGATCAGGCACACCAGCAGCGCAATCAGCACCGCAATGCCGACTACCGAGCCTGAGCCCGCCTGCTCCACAGCAAAGGCCGAGAACGGCCACAGCGTGACGATGACCAGCAAGAACACCAGCGTCAGACCCACCAACAGAATCGTCAGCGCCAGCTCATTGGGCGTCTTCTGGCGTTTGGCCGATTCGACCATGGAGATCATGCGGTCCAGAAACGATTCGCCGGGGTTGACGCTGACTTCCACCACCAACCAGTCCGACAGCACACGGGTACCGCCGGTAACGGAAGAGAAGTCGCCCCCTGCCTCGCGGATCACGGGAGCCGATTCGCCGGTGATGGCGCTTTCATCGACCGAGGCCACGCCTTCGATCACCGTGCCATCCAGCGCAATCACATCACCCGCTTCGACCAGCAAATAAACACCTTTGCGCAGCTCGCTGGCGCGCACCGGAATCCAGCTGCTGCCGTGGTGCGGCTCTTGCAGCACCTTGGCCACGGTGTCGCGCTTCATGCCGCGCAAGCTGGCGGCCTGGGCACGGCTGCGGCCTTCGGCCATGGCTTCGGCAAAGTTGGCAAACAGCACGGTGAACCACAGCCACAGTGCAATCGCCAGCGTGAAGCCACTTTTGCCGCTGCTCTCGCTTTGCGCATCCAGCAGGCTTTGCGCCCACAGCAGCGTGGTCAACATGGCGCCCAGGTAGACCACAAACATCACCGGGTTGGCCCATTGCGTGCGCGGCGAGAGTTTGCACAGCGCATCCCACAGCGCGCTGCGGACCAGCGCAGCATCCAGCAGGCCACTGCCTGCTTTTGTTTTGATAGCTGACATGGCTTACTCCTTGCGCACTACAGGCTGTTGAATCAAATCATCCAGCGCCAGATTGAGCTGCAGCACGTTGACGCGCGGCTCGCCCAGCAGGCCCAGGGTGCGCTGTTCGGTCGCGCCATCAATCAAGGTCTGCACCTGATCGGCATTGAGCCCACGCGCCTGTGCCACACGCTGCAGTTGCAGCTGGGCATTGGCCACCGAGATATGCGGGTCCAGCCCCGAGGCCGAGGCCGTGACCGCATCCACCGGCACCGTGGCATCCAGCGCCAGGCCGTTGTCGGCCCGGTACTGCGCCACGCGCTGGGCCACGGTGTCCGCGAGGCTCTGGTGCGTAGCACCCTGGTTGCTGCCGCCTGACAGGCCCGCGTTGTAGGGCGCGGCCATGCTGGAACCCTCTTTGTCGGGATCGGGCGCCGTGGTGGCACTGGGCCGGCCATGGAAATAATGGGCACCGTCGAACTGCTGGCCGATCAGCGCCGAGCCCACGGTCTGCCCGTTGCGCGCTATCAGGCTACCGTTGGCCGCGTGGGAAAACAGCGCCTGGGCCACGCCCGTGGTCAGCAGCGGATAGGCGATACCGCCCACCAACATCACCACCACGGCCGCGCGCACGCTGCTGGCCAGCAAACGGCCCCAGGAGGCGGTGGGCACATCGCCAACAACGAATACAGCAGGCACCGCAGCAGACGCGGCCACAGCGGAAAGTGTTTGAGAAGAAGATTTCATAACGTGCTCCCGAAGGATCTATCAATACCCGCAGCGCCTAAAACCGCCACCCCATCGAGCAGCCGAGCAAGGGCCGCCCCGCAGCGAGGGCTGCGTCCCCTGCCCGCAACGCGCAGCGGTGCGAGAGCGGGGGAAGGCGCGAAGCGACTCAGGGGGTGTTCAGGAATACAGCTGACCGACCAGCATCTGCAGGTGCTCCACGATCGGCCCCAGCGCCAGGGCCGGCAAGAAAGTGAGCCCGCCCACCACCAGCACCACAAACACCAGCAGTCCCATGAACAGCGGCGTTGCCGTAGGGAAGGTGCCGGGCCCGGTGGGCACTGTGGCCTTGGCGGCCATGCTGCCGGCCACGGCCAGCAGAGACAGCAGCGTCAAGAAGCGCCCCGCCAGCATGGCCAGGCCGATGGTGGTGTTGAAGAACGGCGTGTTGGCGTTCAGCCCCGCAAAGGCCGAGCCGTTGTTGGCCGTGCCCGAGGCATAGGCGTAGAGGATTTCCGAGAAGCCGTGCGGGCCATGGTTGTTCAGGCTGTCGGCCGCACCGGGCCACAACACAGCCAGCGCGGTGAAGCCCAGGATGGAGGCCGGGTGCGCCAGCACCGACAACATCACCAGCTTGATCTCGCGCACTTCGATCTTCTTGCCCAGAAACTCGGGGGTGCGACCAATCATCATGCCGGCCAGAAACACCGTGAGGATGGCGTACTGGATCAGATTGATCAGGCCCACGCCATCGCCGCCGAACACACAGTTGAGCATCATCTGCGCCAGTGGCGTGATGGAGCCCAGCGGCGTCAGCGAATCGTGCATGGCGTTGACCGAACCTGTGGTGGCCGCCGTGGTGGTGGTCACAAACAAGGCGGTGTCGGCAATGCCAAAACGCAGCTCCTTGCCTTCCATATTGCCGCCGCTTTGCGTGGCGCTCCATTGCTGGTCGGCCCCGGCACGTGCCAGCAAGCCGCTGCCGTTTTGCTCGGCCGTAAACACCAGCGCCAGAAAGCCGATGAACATGACCATGCAGGCACCAAACAGCACCCAGCCTTGCTTGCGACGCAGCAGCATGGAGCCAAAGGCATAGGTCAGCCCGGCAGGGATCAGCAGCATCGACAAAATATGCAGCAGATTGGTCAGCGGCGTGGGGTTTTCGAACGGATGGGCCGCATTCATGCTGAAGAAACCGCCGCCATTGGTGCCCAGGTGCTTGATGCTTTCCAGGCTGGCCACCGGGCCCATCAGCAACTGCTGCCTGGCTCCTTCCAGCGTGGTGGCTACGGTCTCGGTGTGTAGCGTCTGCGGAATGCCTTGCCAGACATAGACCAGCGCCATCACAAACGACAGCGGCAGCAGCACGCGCCAGAACACGCGCACATAGTCCACCCAGTAATTGCCCACATCCTGGCTACTTGAACGTGCCAGACCGCGCACAAAGCCTGCGCAAGCCGCTATGCCCGTGGTAGCACCGGCAAACATCAGAAAGGTGATGGCGGCCATCTGCGTGGCGTTGGTCAGGCTGTTCTCGCCCGCATACGCCTGCCAGTTGGTATTGGTCAGAAACGAGGTGGCGGTGTTGAAGGCCAGATCGGGCGTTTGCGCCGCAATGCCCAGCGGGTTCAGCGGCAAGCTGGCTTGCAGCCGCAGCACCAGATAGCCCAGCAGCAGCATGGCCGCGTTGGACAAGACCAGGGCGCTGGTGTAGCGCTGCCAGCCCATGCGCTCGGCCGGGTTCACACCCAGGGCGCCATAGGTGGCGCGCTCCAACCAACTGTGGTGCGCGCTGGTAAAGCAGCGCGCCAGCCACTGGCCCATGGGAATGGTCAGCAAAGTGGCCACGGTCAGCACCGCAGCAAATTCCATCCAGGGTAACCACATGGTGTTCCCCTCTCAGATACGGGCCAGTGCCCGTAAGAAGCCCAGCAGCCCGACAAAGCAGACGAGCGTCAGGCCCACAAAAATGAGGTCTTGCAGCACTTGCATGGCAGCCCCCTCAGAATTTCTCGGGGCGCAGCAGCGCATAGCCCAGATAGGCAAACAGCCCGGCCGCCGTAAAAGCAGCCAAAGCTTCAATCCATGTGATGTGCATTCATTTCCTCCAGCAAGCCAAGGCGGCCCGTTTGCGATGGAGAAAATGTAGAAATCAGCCCGTCAAGAACGGGTAGAGATTGGCGCGCGCCGCATCAAGACGGCGTAAAGATGCGACCGATTCAGGCTTGGGCCTGAGGTTTGAGCGCCTGGGCCGCCAGCCGCTGCACGCGCAAGGCCAGGACAATCACCAACGCCAGCACCATCAAGGAGACCGAGCCAACGCCGCTCCAGCCCCAGTGCCCCCAGAACCAGCCAGCCCCGGCACCCAGCACGCTGGAGCCCATGTAGTACCCCCATAGGTACAGCGAAGAAGCATGGCCCTTGGACTGCTGAGCCAGTCGTCCGACCCAACCGCTGGCCACCGAGTGCGCGACAAAGAAACCAGCCGTCAGCAAAACAATGCCTGTGACGATGACGGCCAGTGGCTGAAACAGCGTCAGCACCACGCCTGCAGCCATCAGCAATGCTCCGGCAATCAGCACCGGGCCACGGCCCAGCCTGTCAGCCAGCCCCCCCGCTACGGGCGAAGCCACAATGCCAAACAGATAGGCATAGAAGATATGGCTGATCTGTAGCTGGCTCAAGCTGTAGGGAGCGGCACTCAATAAAAAGCCGGCGTAGTTGTAGATGCTGACAAAAACGCCCATCAGCCCGAAAGCGATCAGAAACAGCAGCGCCAGCCCCTTGTGGTGTAGATGCTTCCCCCAGGCCTGCAGGTGATAGCGAGCGCCCAGCCCACTTTTCTTGATGAAGTTGCGTGAGTTGGGCAGCAGCCAGACAAAGCCCAGCGCTGCCAGCAAGTCCAGCACCGACAACGCAGCCAGCGCATGGCGCCAGCCCCAGAACTCCGTCATGGCGCTCATCCCCACACGACCCAGCATGCCGCCCAGGGCCGTGCCGCCCACATACAGGCCCATGGCAAATCCCAGGCCAGGTGGATCGATCTCTTCAGACAGATAGGCCATGGCCACGGCGGGCACACCGCCCAGCAGCAGCCCCTCCAGTGCCCGCGCGGCCAGCAATGCATGCCACTGCGGCAGAAATGAGGCCAGCAGATTGCACAGCGCCGCCAGCGCCATGGAGACAAACATCAGCTTGCGCCGCCCCAAGCCTTCGGACAATGCTCCGGCCACCACGATGGAGGCTGCAAGGCAGGCCGTGGACACCGACAGCGCCAGCGCACTCTGGCCTGGGCTGATGCCAAAGGTGTGAGCCAGCTCAGGCAGCAGAGGCTGCACGCAGTACAGCAGCGAAAAAGTGGCAAAGCCCGCCAAGAACAAGGCCAAGCTGACACGCCAGTAATCGGCAGAACCGCGCTTGATCCACACCGGGGCAGGGGGTGCGGAAGGCTTGGCAGGGTCGGATGCATTCACATCCTGCAGAACACGGTTCATGGTTGACGGACAAAGGCCGGGAAAGAGGAACGCTAAACAGACACGCTATTGTGCTCCCCATGTCCCGGGGGCAAGGGCCGCACCGGCATTCGGCTGCAACTGCTGCATGCCGTCATTTCCGGGCCGCTTCCATGAATTGCCCCTGCCGCTAAAATAAGCGCCCTCAAGCCTTATTCACAGGCCTGCTCCCAAGGGACGCAGACCTTGTGCAGCAAGCGGACCGCTGCACCTTTTGTTGTCACAGCCGGCGTTCTCCGGCTGTATTTACAGCTCTCAATACTGTGTCATACGCCCCAGAAACCCGGCGCCGTCGTACGTTCGCCATCATCTCCCACCCGGACGCGGGTAAGACCACGCTGACCGAAAAGCTGCTGCTGTTCTCGGGCGCGATCCAGATTGCCGGTGCCGTCAAGGGCCGCAAGGCCTCGCGCCACGCGACTTCTGACTGGATGGAGATCGAAAAGCAGCGCGGCATCTCGGTGGCGTCTTCGGTGATGCAGATGAGCTACCGCGACCACGTCATCAACCTGCTCGACACCCCCGGCCACAAGGACTTCTCGGAAGACACCTACCGCGTGCTGACGGCCGTGGACTCGGCGCTGATGGTGATTGACGCGGCCAACGGTGTGGAAGCCATGACCCGCCGCCTGATCGAGGTCTGCCGCCAGCGCGACACGCCCATCATTTCCTTCGTCAACAAGTTCGACCGTGAAGTGCGCGACCCGCTGGACATCATGGACGAAGTGGAGCGCGAGCTGGGCATGCCCTGCTGCCCCATCACCTGGCCCGTGGGTCAGGGCAAGAGCTTTGGCGGCATCATCAATCTGCAGACGCAGACCATGACCGTTTTTGCCGCCGGCAGCGAAAAGCGCCCCGAAGACTTTGAAGTCATCCCCCTGACCGAAGTCGACAAGCTGCGCACCCGCTTTGGCAAGGCCTATGACGACGCCATCGAATCGATGGAGCTGGCCCAGGGCGCATCGGCCGAGTGGGACCACGAGGCCTTCCTGGCCGGCAAGCTCACGCCCGTGTTCTTCGGCTCGGGTGTGAACAACTTTGGTGTGATGGAAGTGCTGAACGCCGTGGTCGACATGTCGCCCCCGCCCGGCCCGCGCGTCGCCTTCACCGAAGTGAACCGCCAGCGTGAAGAAAAGATCATCAAGCCCGAAGACAAGGGCTTTGCCGGCGTGGTCTTCAAAGTGCAGGCCAATATGGACGCCAACCACCGCGACCGCATCGCCTTTGTGCGTGTGGCCAGCGGCAAGTACACGCCCGGCATGAAGATGAAGGTGCAGCGCACCGGCAAGGAACTGCGCCCCACCTCCGTGGTGACCTTCATGTCGCAGCGCCGCGAAGCCGTGGATGAGGCCTATGCAGGCGACATCATCGGCTTCACCATTCACGGCGGCGTGCAGCTGGGTGACTCCATCACCGACGGCCCCAATCTGCAGTTCACCGGCCTGCCCTTCTTTGCGCCCGAAATGTTCATGACCGTGGTGCTCAAGAACCCGCTGCGCACCAAGCAGTTGCAGCAAGGCCTGATGCAGCTGGGCGAAGAAGGTGCGATTCAGGTGTTCAAGCCCGATGTCGGCGGCAATATGCTGCTGGGCGCAGTCGGTCAGCTGCAGTTTGAAGTGGTGCAGCACCGCCTCAAGACCGAGTACGACTGCGATGTGCGCCTGGAAGGCTGCCAGTACACCGGCGCGCGCTGGATTACGGCAGACTCTCCAGCCGAGCTGCGCCAGTTTGAAGCCGCCTATCCCATGCGTCTGGCACACGATGCGGCCGACACGCTGGCCTTCTTGTGCACCAGCCCGTACGACGTGCGTCTGGCGCAGGAGCGGTTCCCCAAGATTCATTTCCACCCGCTGCGCGAGCATGCTGGATTGGCACTAGGCTCAGCGAACTGAGCGTGGTCACCCCCTGAGGCGCTTCGCGCCTTCCCCCTCTCTGGCTTCGCCGGAGGGGGACGACATCCTCGCTGCGAGGCGGCCCTTGCTCGATGTCTCTGAGTTGGGCCGCGCCGGTTTTATGCGTGGACCCAGATTGAGAAAGTTGTTTTGTGAGCCAAGAATTTCTGCGCCCTTTGTCTGAACTGCCGGTTCCCCAGAATCTGCTGGGCGTGCTGACCGATATCGACGACACCCTGACCACCGATGGCGTGGTGCCCGAGCATGTGGTGGCCGCCATTGGCCGCTTGAAGAATGCAGGCCTGAAAGTGGTGCCCATCACCGGCCGCCCCGTGGGCTGGAGCGTGCCATTCGCTTCGGCCTGGCCCGTGGATTCCATCGTGGCCGAAAACGGTGCCGTGGCGCTGCGCCGCAATGCGCAAGGCAGTCTGGACAAGCTCTATCAGCAAGGCGATGCCGAGCGCGCCCGCAACTTTGCCCGGATGCAGCAGGTGCTGGAGCAGATCGAGGCCAGCGTGCCCGGCGCCAGCCGCGCCACCGACTCTGCGGGCCGCGAATGCGATATCGCCGTGGACCACAGCGAGTTCACGAACATGCCCCAGGCACAGATCGATGAGTGCGTGGCCATCATGAAGGCCGCCGGCATGAACGCCACGGTCAGCTCCATCCATATCAACGGCTGGTTTGGCGAGCACAACAAGCTCGAAGGCGCGCGCTGGATCGTGCGCGAGCTGTTCGACCTCGACCTGGACGCCACGCTGGGCCAGTGGATCTATATCGGCGATTCGACCAACGACCAGTTGATGTTTCAGAGCGTCCCTCTGTCCGTGGGCGTGGCCAATATCGAGCGCTTTGTGCCGCAGCTCAAGCACCTGCCCCGCTATGTCACGCAGGCCGAGCGCGGCGACGGCTTTGTACAGCTGGCCGAACAGATTCTGGACATTCAAAAATAAGAGCTACTAGCGCTTTTCAAGCAAGGATTTCAAGTCTATATCCACCTGAAATCCATTGATACCGAGCGATAGCCGCTCTCATAATAAAAGCCCGCAGGCTTGTGCCTGGCGGGCTTTTTGACGCCCCAAGCCATCGCCAAACGCGATGCGGCCAGACGCACAAGACGACCCCTTTACCCGTAAAAACCCATGGTTGGTACTCACTACAATTTTTGATCTATTTCAAAACATTTCTGAGAGACCAACACCATGCGAATGATCCGCCGCACCTTTGTCGCCACCGCCGTGGCAGCCACTGCCGCACTGACAGCCGGCACCGCTTTTGCCCAGGGCAAGGAAGTCAAGATTGGCTATGCGCTGGCGGTCAATTCGCACTATGGCGCAGCGGCCAATGCCTGGGCCGAAGGCGTGGAAAAAGGCACGAACGGTGCCTACAAGTTCAAGCAGTTCCCCGCCTCTGCCCTGGGCGGCGAGCGCGAGCTGATCGAAGGCCTGCAACTGGGCACTGTCGAGGCGGCCATCGTCTCCACCGGCGCGCTGAGCAACTTCGTGCCCGACGTGGGCGTGGTGGACATTCCCTTCCTGTTCCGCGACACGCAGCACGCCCGTGCGGTGATGGACGGCGCTTTTGGTCAGGACCTGCTGGCCAAGTTCCAAAAGCGCGGCCTGGTCGCGCTGGCCTGGGGCGAGCAAGGCTTTCGCCACCTGAGCAACAACAAGCATGCCGTCAATGGCGTGGCCGACCTCAAGGGCCTGAAGATCCGCGTGACCGAGAACCCCGTGCACATCACGGCCTTCCGCACGCTGGGCGCATCGCCCACGCCCATGTCCTGGCCTGAAGTCATCAGCGCACTGCAGCAGGGCACCATCGACGGCCAGGAGAACCCTATCTCCGTGCTGACCTCCGCCAAGCTGTGGCAGGTGCAAAAGCACCTGACGCTGACTTCGCACGTCTACGCCCCCATGGCTCTGATCGTCTCGCCCTCGTTCTGGGGTTCGCTGAATGCCGCGCAAAAGACGGCCTTCACCGAAGCCGCCAAGAAGGGTGCACTGGCATCGCGCGCCTTTGTGGACACCGTGGAGAAAAAAGGCGTGGAAGAAGCCAAGGCCAATGGCATGAAGGTCGTGGAGAAGGTGGACCAGGCCGCTTTCCGTACCGCGCTTGAGCCCGCGTACAAGGAATACGCCAAGAAGTTCGGCCAGAAGACGCTGGACTCCATCACCAGCGTGAAGTAATTCCGGGCCGAGTCCGCAGCCGGTGACCTTCGTCACCGGCTTTCCCGCGTCTGCGCACCAGCCGTGCCAGACCCTGAGACGGCTGGCCATCCGCTTGGAAACGCATGCCTCGCGCGACATGACGATCTCGTCCTTTGGCGCGCACCCACACGACCTTCCAACTGTGCGTCGTCGACGACGCCTCTTTTCCCATGCTTGATCGTATTGAACGCACTCTGGTCACCTGCAATCGCTGGCTGCTGATCGTGCTGCTGCTGGCCATGGCCTGCATCGTGTTTGCCAATGTGGTGCTGCGCTACACCACGGGTGACTCCATCGTCTGGGCCGAAGAAGTGGCCCGTCACATGATGATCTGGGTCACCTTTTTAGGCGCCGGTCTGGTGCTGCGCTTTGGCGGCCATGTGGCCATCGACAACCTGCACCGCAGCGTCAGCACGCGCAACGCACAGATCATTCGCGGCCTTGTCGTGGTCAGCCTGATCGTGTTCTTTGTGGTGATGACCATCACCTCCTCGCAGTACGTGTACGCCACGCGCTTTCAGACCACCGCCGCGACGGATATCCCGATCTCCTATATCTACGGCGCCATGCCCGTGGGCTTTGTGCTGATGCTGATTCACCTGCTGTTCATTGCCAAAGGCTACGTCCAGAGCGGCTCTTTCGCTGAGTCCGATGAAATGGACGCCGATGCAGCCGCATCGATATGAAACTGAAACACCCCCTGAGTCGCTTCGCGCCTTCCCCCTCTCTCGCTTCGCGGGAGGGGAACGACACCTTCGGTGCGGGGCGGCCCTTCCTCGGTGTCTCTCGTTGAAAGCACGCCAGTTTCATGCTTCACGCCATGCATCACTGATTGACTGAAACATCATGGGTATCACTTTATTTGTTGCCATCGTCGCCCTGCTCACGCTGGGCTTTCCGGTGGCGTTTGCGCTGGCCATCTCGGCAGCGCTGGCGGTCTTTGTCGGTGGACGTTATCCACAGCTGATCGTCTTCAAGGAAATGTTCACAGGCATCGACAGCTTTCCGCTGATGGCCGTGCCGTTTTTCATTCTGGCCGCCGAGCTGATGTCCGGTGGTGCACTCACTGCCGTGCTGCTGCGCTTTGCCGCCCAGTTTGTCGGCCATGTGCGCGGCGGTCTGGGCTATGCCAATGTGCTGTCGCTGACCATGTTCTCGGGCATTTCCGGCTCGGCCCTGGCCGATGCTGCCGGCCCCGGCTCCATGATGGTCAAGATGATGGACAAGGCCGGCTACAGCCGCGCTTATGCCGCTGCGCTGACGGCCAGCACCTCCATCGTCGGCCCCATCATTCCGCCTTCGGTCAGCATGATCATCTATGCGCTGCAGGATGAGAATGTGTCGGTTGGCGGGCTGTTCATGGCCGGTTTCATCCCCGGCATTCTGATTGCGCTGGCCATGGCTGCCGTGAACTGGTGGGTCTGCAAGAAGCGCGACTACCGCAGCACCGAGCCTCGCCCCAGTGCCCGCGAGATGTGGGCCAACAGCTTCAAGGCCATTCCCGCACTGATGCTCATCGTGCTGATCGTGGTCGGCATCCGCTTTGGCATCTTCACGCCCACCGAAGCCTCGGTGGTTGCCGTGTTCTATGCGCTGATCTGCGGCAAGTGGATTTACCGCACGCTCAAGTGGTCGGCCCTGCCCGGCATTCTGGCGCGCTCGGCCATGCTCACGGCCTCGGTGCTGCTGGTGATGGCCACGTCTGCCGCCTTTGCCTGGGTGCTGACGGTGGAAGGCATTCCGCAGTACCTGTCCGAGCTGATCGTGAGCTGGGAGCTGTCGTCCGTCATGTTCCTGATCGCGGTGAACATTCTGCTGCTGGTCTTCGGCATCTTCATGGAACCACTGCCCGGCGTGATGATTCTGGTGCCCATCCTGGCGCCCATTGCCTTTACCCTGGGCATTGATCCCACGCACTTTGCCATGGTGGTGATCGTCAACCTGACGCTGGGCATGATCACGCCGCCCGTCGGCGGTCTGCTGTTTGTGACCTCGGTGGCTACGCGGGTGTCGATCACCGACCTGACACGCGAGATGCCGTTGTTCCTGCTGGCCCATTTCGTCGTGCTGTGCCTGCTGACCTTTATTCCCGAGCTGTCTACCTGGCTGCCCCATGCACTGGGCTTCCAGTAAGCATTGCCACGCAAATCGAAAAAGGCTGCCTTCCGGCAGCCTTTTTCGATTTCTCGATGATTTCAGACGGCGCTAGAACAAAAGACGCCCCATGCGCTGAGCCGTGTCCTGCAGATGGGGCAAGCCCGTCAAGGCCTGCTCCAAAGTCATGCGCGCCAGCGGAGCATGGACGGCCAGCGCTGCGCGGCAAATGCCCTGCTCATCCTTCACCGGCACCGCCACGGCAATCATGCCCAGCATGAACTCCTCGCGGTCGCAGGCATAGCCCTTCTTTTCGATCTCGGCACACTCCCTGAGCAAGTCCTCGGCAGTCTGCAGCGTATGCGCAGTGCAAGCCTGCAGCGCAAGATTGCCCAGCATCGCAAGACGACGCCCTGGCTCCATATGGGCCAGAAAAAGCTTGCCGCTTGCCGTGGCGTGCAGCGGCACTCGGGAGCCTGCCTCCAGCTGCATGCGCAGCGGCCAATGCGTCTCTACGCGGTCCAGGTAGCGCACCTGGGTTCCATCCAGCATGGTGAGGTTGCAGGTTTCCCCCAGCGTCTTCACTAGCTGCGACAGCAGTTCATGCCGCAAGGCCTGGCGCGGGTCGCTTTGCAAGGCTCTGACCGCAAGACTGAGCAAGCGCGGCCCGGGCGAAAAGCTGCGGTCACCGGCATGCCTGGTGAGCCACTGCCGTGACTCCAGTGCCGAGCAAAGGCGCGAAGCCGTTGCCTTCGGGAAGTTCAGCGCACCGGCAATGTCCATCAATCCAGGGGGCTCGCTGCTTCGCGTCACGTAATCCAGAACTGCGAGTGCGCGGTCCGACATGGAGCTGGGATCCGGCTGTTCATCCATGACGGGATCGGAAGAGCTGTGAGAAGTAGCGACAGACATGAACGGAATGATGGCACAGCTCATGCCCGCACCCGTATCGGCTACACAGCTCAGCGTTTACGAGATCAAGGAAATCGCTGATTACAGAATCCACCCTCAACCATAGAGTTCCACCAAAAGGAACTTTTAGTTCCACCAGGAGGAAAAGGAGAATCGCTGTGTCAAATATGGCCAATCGCTATGACTATGTCATCGTCGGCGCAGGCTCTGCCGGATGTGTGCTCGCCGCACGGCTTTCCGAAGATCCTCAAACCAAGGTGCTGCTGCTGGAAGCCGGCCCTCCCGACCGCTCTCCCTGGATCCATCTGCCCATAGGCTATGGCAAGACCATGTGGAGCCCCCAGTACAACTGGCGCTTCGAGACCGACCCTGACCCCAATATGAACGGCCGCCGCATCTATTGGCCCAGAGGCAAGACCTTGGGCGGAAGCAGCTCCATCAACGGCCTGATCTATGTCCGCGGCCAAGCGCAGGACTACGACCATTGGGCAGCGCTCGGCAACCCAGGCTGGTCTTACGAAGAAGTGCTGCCCTACTTCATCAAGTCCGAAGGCAATGCGCGCGGCAAGTTTCCCGAGCATGGCAGCACAGGCCCTCTCAGGGTCTCCGACATCGGCGCAAAGCACGAGCTGATCGAAGCCTTCATCGACGGAGCCCAACAGATTGGTGTGCCCCGCACCGATGACTTCAATGGCCGCCAGCAGGAAGGGGCCGGTTACTACCAGCTCACCACCCACAAAGGCCTGCGCTGCAGCACCGCCAAAGGCTATCTGGGCCCAGCCCGCAACCGTCCCAATCTGCACATCGAAACCGATGCCATGGCCACCGGCTTGATCATGCGAGGCAAGCGGGCCATAGGTGTGAACTTCTTTCAGCGCGGGAAGTCGCGCAAGGCCATGGCCAATGCCGAGGTCATTCTGAGCGCCGGTGCCATACAGTCGCCCCAGCTCATGCAGCTTTCAGGCCTGGGGCCACGTGCACTGCTTCAAAGTAAGGGGATCCCCGTCGTGCAGGATCTGCCGGGCGTCGGCGAGAACCTGCAGGACCACCTGCAGATTCGCCTGAGCTTTGAATGCAGCAAACCCATTACCACCAACGATCAGCTGAACTCCTGGATAGGCACGACCAAGCTGGGGCTGGAGTGGCTGCTGTACCGTTCTGGCCCACTGGCCGTGGGCATCAATCAAGGCGGCTGCTTCATGCGTGCTCTCAAGCATGCGGATGGCCGGCCCGTGGCGAACACGCCAGACATTCAATTTCACGTCTCCACGCTTTCAGCAGACATGGCGGGCGGCAAGGTTCATCCCTATTCGGGCTTCACCATGTCGGTATGTCAGCTGCGCCCCGAGTCGCGCGGCCATGTGCGCATACGCTCGCAAGATCCGTTTGAGCCGCCATCGATGCAGCCCAACTACCTGAGCACCGAACTCGATCGCCGCACCAATGTCGCGGCCGTGCGCGCGGCCAGAGAGATTGCGCAGACACCAGCCATGGCGCCCTATGTGAAGCAGGAGATCAAGCCAGGCCCGGCCCAGCAAAGCGATGAAGAGCTACTGGAGTTCTGCCGCAACAACGGCGCCACCATCTTCCACCCCAGCGGCACCTGCAGCATGGGCCCGGCCCAGAACCCCATGTCCGTCGTAGATGCCCGCCTGCGTGTCCACGGCGTCCAGGGCCTGCGTGTGGTCGATTGCTCGGTCATGCCCACCCTGGTCTCCGGCAACACCAACGCCCCCGTCGTGATGATGGCCGAGAAGGCTGCCGACCTGATCAAGGAAGACGCAAAGCAGTTCCAAGTCGCATGACTGCTTGCATGCCAAGAAACCGCGACAAGACACCAGGAGACATCATGGCAAAAGACAGTGATCCCAAGGTCGTTCGTAAGGTAGTCACCTCTGCTCTCATCGGCGCCACCATCGAGTGGTATGACTTTTTTCTCTACGGCGTTGTCGCCGGCATCGTTTTCAGCAAACTCTACTTTCCTGGAGAAGACCCGCTCATCTCCACCCTTCTGGCCTACACCACGTTCGCGGTCGGCTTTGTCACGCGCCCGCTGGGCGGCATCATCTTCGGCCACTTCGGCGACAAGGTGGGTCGCAAGAGCATGCTGGTCATCACGCTCATGATCATGGGCGTTTCCACCTTTCTGATCGGCCTGACGCCGACCTATGACCAGATCGGCATTGCCGCCCCCATCTTGCTGCTCTTGCTCAGAATTGCCCAAGGCATAGGACTCGGCGGCGAATGGGGCGGAGCCGTGCTCATGGCCTATGAATACGCACCCAAGAACAAGCAAGGCTTCTACGCCTCCTTACCGCAGGTCGGGCTGGCCATCGGCCTGTTCATGGCCTCCGGGGTCGTGGCTCTGCTGTCCTGGCTGTGTACCAATGAGCAGTTCATGTCCTGGGGCTGGCGCATTGCCTTCCTGCTGTCCGGCGTGATGGTTCTGGTGGGCATGTACATCCGGCTGCATGTACAGGAGACGCCGGAATTTGCCGCCGTGAAGGAGCGCAACGCAGCCACCGCCATTCCTTTCATGGACATGATGCGCCGCTACCCCGGCAATGTTCTCAAAGGCATGGGCGCGCGCTATATCGACGGCGTCTTCTTCAACATCTTTGGCGTGTTCTCCATCACCTATCTGACCGACACGGTAAAGATATCCCGCACCGATGCACTGATAGGCGTGATGATGGCTGCGGTCGCAATGTGCGTGACCATTCCGTTCTTCGGGCACATGTCCGACCGCATGGGGCGCTCCCGCCTCTATATGTGGGGCTCGCTGATCACCGCCATTTCCGCATTTCCGGCCTTCTGGCTCATGACCCACAGCGGCGGCAGCCCCTTGCTGATCTGGGCATCGATCGTCATCCCGCTCGGCGTAATCTACGCCTCGGTCTACGGCCCCGAGGCCGCACTGTTCTGTGACCTGTTTGACGCCAAGGTGCGCTACACCGGCATCTCCTTCGTCTATCAGTTCTCGGGGATTTTTGCGGCCGGCATCACGCCCATCATTGCCACCAGCCTGATCAAAACCAGCGGTGGATCACCCTGGCTGATCTGCTGCTACATCCTGTTTGCCGGTCTGGTCTCCGCGCTCTGCGCCCGCTCCATCAGCCGCACGCCCCCACCGGTCGAGCAGGCCGCCGAGCCAAGCACTTCCAGCACGCTCCCGGCATCCCGGCTCCGCAACGCCTGAGCATGAAAAAGGCAGCGATGTCCATCATCGCTGCCTTGCTTCGTTGAAGATCAGGAACGCGCCAGCACAGGTGCCAGCGCCTTGCCGGTATGCGTGCCGATCTTGACCAGCTCCTCGGGCGTACCGGTCGCCACAATGCGGCCACCGTCGCGTCCCCCTTCGGGGCCTAGATCGATGATCCAGTCGGCCTCGGCAATCACATCAAGGTCGTGCTCGATGACCACCACGCTGTGACCGCCATCCACCAGTCGATGCAGCACATGGATGAGCTTGTCCACATCGGCCATGTGCAGGCCCACGGTGGGCTCATCCAGCACATACAGCGTGTGCGGAGCCTTCTGACCACGGCGGCCGATATCGTCACGCACCTTGGTCAGCTCGGTCACCAGCTTGATGCGCTGGGCCTCGCCGCCCGACAGCGTGGGCGATGGCTGGCCCAGCGTCAGATAGCCCAGGCCCACGTCTTTCAGCAACTGCAGCGGATGGGCAATCGAGGGCATGGAGGCAAAGAACTCCACGGCCTCGTCCACCTCCATCTGCAGCACCTCGCCAATGCTTTTGCCGCGCCAGGTCACTGCCAGCGTCTCGGGGTTGAAGCGTGCACCGTGGCAGACCTCGCAAGGCACTTTCACATCGGGCAAAAAGCTCATCTCGATGGTGCGCACGCCCTGGCCTTCGCAAGCCGGGCAGCGGCCTTCGCCGGTGTTGAAGCTGAAGCGCCCGGCCGCATAGCCGCGCGCCTTGGCCTCCAGCGTTTCGGCAAACAACTTGCGAATCGTGTCCCAGAAACCGATATAGGTCGCAGGGCAGGAACGCGGCGTTTTTCCAATGGGTGTCTGGTCCACCTCCAGCACGCGATCAATCGTCTCAAATCCCTGGAGCCCCTTGCACCCAACCAGCACCGGCGACTTGCCTTCGTCCATGGCATCGCGCCCGGCCTTGGTCGAGCGCTGCTGCACCCAGGCCGCCACATTGGTCAGCAGCACATCGCGCGCCAGTGTGGATTTGCCGGAGCCCGAAACTCCGGTTACGGCCACCAGTCGCTTGAGCGGTACGCGCGCATCCACGTTCTGCAGATTGTGCAGATTCGCGCCCAGCACCGTCAGCCAGTGCAGCACGTTGCTTTCTTCAACCACTACTGTTCCAGTAGCTGCTTGCGCTTTCTTTTTCTTGGATTTTGATACTTTCTTATCTGAAACATCCTGCACATCAGCGATAGCAGCTTCTGTTTGCATAGCAGATGCAGGCACTGCGGTAGACGCAGGCGGTTCGCCCTCACCCACCCAAAGGCGCGGCTTGAAGGGGTGGCGCATGGCGTGCAGCAGATAGCGGCCAGTGACCGAATCCTTGGCATCCATGATGTCCTGCACCGAGCCCTCTGCGACCAGTCGACCACCGCGAATACCGGCACTGGGGCCGATATCGATCACATGATCGGCGCGGCGAATCGTGTCTTCGTCATGCTCCACCACCACCAGCGTGTTGCCCTTGTCGCCCAGCTTGTGCAAGGCATTGAGCAGGATCTGGTTGTCGCGCGCATGCAGGCCGATGGTGGGCTCGTCCAGCACATAGCAAACGCCTTGCAGATTGCTGCCCAACTGCGCAGCAAGGCGAATGCGCTGCGCCTCGCCACCACTCAGCGTAGGTGCTCCGCGGTCCAGCGTCAGATAGTTGAGGCCGACTTCTTCCAGGAATTCGAGACGGCTTTGAATCTCGGGAATCAGGTCGCGCGCAATATCGGCTTCGCGACCTGTGAGTTCCAGGCTCTGTATCCATTGACGCACATCGCTGACCGACAGTTGCGCAATATCGGTAATCGCCTCGTCGTGGAACTTCACGGCTCGCGCCACAGGATTCAGACGTGTGCCGTGGCACTTGGGGCATTCCACCTCGGCCAAGTCTTCCACCTCCTGGCCCTCGAACTTCACCTCACGTCCCCGGTTGTCGTCGGCCAGCAAGGTGTCGTCATAGACCTTGCGCTGGTCCTTGGTCAGCTTCACGCCCGTGCCCACGCAGTCGGGGCACCAGCCATGCTTGCTGTTGTAGCTGAACAGTCGCGGGTCCAGCTCCGCATAACTGGTGGCGCAGACCGGGCAGGCACGCTGGGTGGAAAACACCTGCAGCGCGCCAATACCGGCCGTGCTCTGGCCGCCTTGCATGGCATCGGCCAGATTTTCGATGCCGGACAGCACATGCAGCACGCCCTTGCCGATTTCCAGCGCCTGGCGCAGATGGCCGCGCAGCTCCTTCTCGTTGGCCGCGGTCACCGTCACGCTGGCCACGGGCAGCTCGATGGTGTGCTCCTTGAAACGGTCGATACGCGGAAAGCCCGTGGTCGGGAGAAACTCGCCGTCCACGCGCAGATGCGTGTAACCCTTGGGCCGCGCCCAGTCGGCCAGCTCGGTATAGACGCCCTTGCGGTTGACGACCAGCGGGCTCAGCAAGCCAATGGTCTGGCCGCGAAAATTCGTCATCAGCTGCGCGGCAATGCTTTCCTCGGTCTGAGGCTGCACGATGGCATCGTCGTGAATGCAGTGCTGCACGCCCAGCTTCACATAGAGCAGGCGCAAGAAATGCCAGACCTCGGTCGTGGTGCCCACCGTGGATTTGCGCCCGCCGCGCGACAGGCGCTGCTCGATGGCCACCGTGGGCGGTATGCCATAGACCGCATCGACCTCGGGACGGCCTGCAGGCTGCACGATGGAACGCGCATAGGCATTGAGTGATTCGAGATAGCGGCGCTGACCTTCGTTGAACAAAATGTCGAAAGCCAGCGTGGACTTGCCCGAGCCCGACACCCCGGTCACCACATTGAACTTGCCGCGCGGCACATCCACGCTCAGCGACTTGAGGTTGTGCTCCTTGGCATTGACGATTTCAATGGCATTTTTTGCCTGTGGCGCTTGTGCAGCCTTCGCTTTGCGCTCCGGTTTATAGAGCATGGGCGCGACTTCACGCACCGCCTCCCCGCCCACGCCCATGGCGAGGTCGTATTCGCGCAAGGCCTGGGCCGTGTGCGACTGCTTCACATGGCGCACATCTTCAGGCGTGCCCTGGGCGACGATCAGGCCACCGCCATCACCACCTTCGGGACCCAGATCGATCAGCCAATCGCTGGCGCGAATCACGTCCAGGTTGTGCTCGATGACGATCAGCGAGTGGCCCGCTTCCAGCAGCTTGCGCAATGCACGCATGAGCTTGGCAATGTCTTCGAAATGCAGGCCGGTTGTGGGCTCGTCGAACAGGAAAAGCGTGCCTTTTTTGGCCAGCGATTGTTTGCTCTTGGACTGCGCCTTGGCAGCCTCGGCCAGAAAGCCTGCAAGCTTGAGGCGCTGTGCCTCGCCGCCTGACAGCGTGGGTACGGGCTGACCCAGCTTCACATATTCCAGGCCCACATCGACGATGGGCTGCAGCGCGCGGATCACGTCACGGTCCTGCGCAAACAGCAGCGCGGCTTCGGCGACGGTGAGCTCCAGCACATCGGCCACATTCAGCGACTGGCCGTTGCGCTCGATTTTCACTTCCAGAATTTCGGGGCGGTAGCGTGTGCCGTTGCAATCCGGGCAGCGCAGATAGACGTCCGAGAGGAACTGCATCTCCACATGCTCGAAGCCCGAGCCGCCGCAGGTCGGGCAGCGACCGTCACCGCTGTTGAAGCTGAACTTGGCAGCCGTGTAGCCGCGCTGGCGCGACAGCGGCGCCACGGCGAAAAGCTCGCGCAATGCATCCCAGGCGCCCACATAGCTGACCGGGTTGGAGCGCGCCGTCTTGCCGATCGGCGACTGGTCCACAAACATCACATCGGCCAGATGGTCCGCGCCCAGCAGGCGCTCGAACGCGCCCGCCGCATCGGTGGGCTTGCCGAAGTGCCGCATCAGCGCAGGCACCAGAACATCCTGGATCAGCGTGGATTTTCCCGAACCCGAAACGCCGGTGATGGTGACCAGGCGCTGCAGCGGAAAGTCCACGCTGATATCACGCAGATTGTGCTCGCGCGCGCCCTCGAGAATCAGGCGCGGCGTGCTCTCGGTCACCATGCGCTTGAGACCGAAACCCACCTGCTTGCGCCCGCCCAGATAGGCACCGGTCAGGGTATCGGCCTGGCGCAAATCCTCGGGCGTGCCGTCGAACACGATCTGGCCGCCCCGTGCACCGGGGCCTGGGCCCATGTCGATCATGCGATCGGCGGCAAACATCACGGCCGGGTCGTGCTCCACCACTACCAGCGTATTGCCCGCATCACGCAGACGCTGCATGGCCTCGGTAATGCGCTCCATATCGCGCGGATGCAAGCCAATCGATGGCTCGTCGAGCACAAACAAGGTATTGACCAGCGAAGTGCCTAAGGCCGTGGTCAGGTTGATGCGCTGCACCTCGCCGCCGCTCAGCGTGCGGCTCTGGCGGTCTAACGTGAGGTACCCAATGCCCACATCGCACAGATACTGCAGCCGCGTCATGACTTCGGCATGCAGCATCTTGAGCGCCTGTGCTTCACCATCATTTTGGTCTGCCGCGTTGGGAGCCAGCTGCGCAAAGAACTCGCGCAGCCGCGTGATCGGCAGACGCATCAGATCATGCAAGCACAGGCCAGGCAGGCCTTCCAGCTGCTCACGGCTCCAGCCCACGCCCTGCGGCATGAAGCGCTGGTATCTGCCGCTCTCGTCGCCGGGCGGCAGCACTGCATCGGCAGCCTGCTTGCTGCCAATGCGCCAAAGCAGGCTTTCGGTCTTGAGGCGAGCGCCGCCGCAAGTCGGGCATTCGGTGTAGCTGCGGTACTTGGACAGCAGCACCCGGATGTGCATCTTGTAGGCCTTGCTTTCGAGGTACTCGAAAAAACGGCGAATGCCATACCAGGTCTGACTCCATTTGCCGTTCCAGTTCGGCGAGCCCTCGATCACCCAGTCTTTCTGCGCCTGAGTCAGCTTGGACCAGGCCGTATCGCGCGGAATGCCTTCGGCCTCGGAGTGGCGCATCAGGTCGTCCTGAATCTCTTTCCACGCCGGGGTCTGAATGGGTTTGATGACACCGGTGCGCAAGGTGAGCTTTTCATTGGGAATCACCAGGCCCCAGTCCACACCAATCACGCGCCCGAAACCACGGCAGGCATCGCAGGCGCCCACTGCGGAGTTGAAGGAGAACAGCGAGGGAATCGGCTCCTGATAGGTCAGATTGCTCTCTGGGCAATGCAGACCCAGCGAGAACTTCCACAGCTCGGGCTCGGCGGCTTCTGCACCACTCTCGGGTAGCACATAGACCGTAAGCCTGCCGCTGCCGCGCTTGAGGCCCACTTCAATCGCCTCCATGGCGCGGACTCGTTCGACCTTGCTGAGGCGAAAACGATCGGCAATGACATCCAGCACCTTGATTTTTTCGGGTGCGGCCTTGGTCTTTTTCTTGCCCTTACTCACCTCATCGGCCACAGGCTGGGCACGCTCCACTTCGCGCTCGGCCTGCACCTTGGTAAAGCCGCTGGCAGACAACCATTGCTCGACTTCTTCAGCCGTGGTGTTGGCCGGCAGCTCCACGGGAAAAGTGATGGCAATGCGCGGGTCGCCCGCCGCTTCGCAGCGCTGCGCCAACTCTGCATAGATCGAATCTGCCGTGTCGTGGTGCACAGGCATGGCGGTCTTGCTGTCGAACAACTGGGCCGCGCGCGCAAACAGCAGCTTGAGGTGATCGTTGATCTCCGTCATCGTGCCCACGGTGGAGCGCGAGTTGCGCACCGGGTTGGTCTGGTCGATGGCAATCGCGGGCGGAACGCCTTCGACCTTGTCCACAGCCGGCTTATCCATGCGATCGAGGAACTGGCGCGCATAGGCGGAGAAGGTCTCGACATAGCGGCGCTGACCTTCGGCGTACAGCGTGTCGAACACCAGACTGGACTTGCCCGAGCCGCTGGGACCGGTGACCACGGTCAGCTCACCAGTACGGATATCGATGTCCAGATTGCGAAGATTGTGCTGGCGAGCACCACGGATACGGATCAGGCCCTGCGTCATGTTCTGCGGTCTTTTCTATGGAGGCCAAACATTCTAGGCAGCCAGGACATGGGCCTTTGGAATACATGTGCATTACTGCTTTTCTCAGCAGTCATACAGACATGAAAAAACCCCATGCCTTTCGGCATGGGGTATGAACTTGGAGTAATGGTCTGCATTATCAGCTGCAGTTGCTGGAGACACCGCTTGCGCGGTGCACAAGTTAGAAAGCGTGGCGGACACCCAGCGCAAAGGAGCTGAAGTCCTTGCCTGTGGGCTGGCCAGCAGTCATGCTGTCGCTCAAGGCATTGCCATAACCATAGCTCGCATTGTTTCCGTTGTTCACACGGGTGTAGTAGGTATAGACCTTGGTGCGCTTGCTCAGGTTGTAGTTGTAGCCCAGCGTAAACTGAGTGGCTGCCGAGCTGGACAGGTTGCTCCAGCTATTGGCACGGCCCACGTTCGCGTGGAATTCAGATGCACCCATGGCATACATCGCCGACAGACGGAAGTTGTTGCGCGAGCCCATCAGCGTTTCGTCGTTGCGCTGGTAGTAACCACCCAGAGTCACAGCACCAAAGGTGTACAGGCCGCGCAGAGAGGCTTGCCAATTGCTGTTCCAGCGGCTGTAACCAGCGCCGAGTGCCAGAGGCCCTTGGTTGTAGTTGGCAGCCAGGTCGTAGCCATTCTTGCTGTTGGTGCCAGCTGCTTTTTCGTGCATGGACACGGAGCCTTCTGCCCAGAAGCCGCCCATGGCTGGAGTGCGATAAGAAATTTTGTTGCCCGTGCCCAGGCCACCCACACCACCCTGACCGCCAGTCGAAGCACCCATCCAGTTGGGATCTTGGTACAGAGCGTCCGAAGAAGGACCGGTATCGTGGTTATGCATGCTGACATAGTCAGCAGATGCGAAATAGGACTCAGGGAAGAAATTGCCCAGACGGACCATACCGAAGTTGCCCGACAGATTCACTTCGCTTTGACGACCAAAGAATGTCGAAGCAGCAGCGCCAGTGTCGGAGCTGAAACCGGACTCCAGCACAAAGCCAGCCTTCAGACCACCGCCCAGATCTTCTGTACCGCGGAAGCCAAAGCGAGAAGCGTTATTCACCATGCCCGTGGCTGACTGGTCGCCCAGCTTTTGGTGTTCAACAGTGGTGTTGATACGGCCATACAGCGTCACGCTGCTCTGTGCCATTGCGGTAGTTGCGCCCATCACAGCCAGTGTGGCCAGAGCGATGCGAGTCATCTTGGTCATTCAATGCTCCTAAATCCTGGGATAGTGTTTTTGCACCGCATTGGCTTGTAGGCTTCCTGCCCTCTCGCGGCTAGGAGTGATTCTAGGTTCGTGCCTCTGAAAAGCATGATTTGCATGACAAAAAAATGAGCCGATGATGCTTTGCTGCCACACTGCTGTAATCCATGAGTGCTAAAGCAAAGCAAAAAGGCCCATCCAGCAATCGCGAGACGGGCCTTGAGTGGAATGCTTCAGAAACTGAAGCGCCCAGGCATTCAATCAATCATCGGCGTAGATATCTCGGTCCTTGGCTTCGGGCACGAACAACGTACCGATGACCGCGGTAACTCCCGCAATGATGATGGGATACCAGAGGCCGTTGTACATATTTCCGGTCTGCGCCACGATGGCAAACGACATGGTCGGCAGCAGACCGCCAAACCAGCCGTTACCGATGTGATAGGGCAAGCTCATCGATGTATAGCGAATGCGCGTGGGGAACAGCTCCACCAGCATGGCGGCAATGGGGCCGTAGACCATGGTCACCAGCAGCACCAGATAGGTCAGGATCGCAATCATCATGACCTTGTTCATCTTGGCCGGATCTGCCTTGTCGGGGTAACCATCCTTCTTCAGCGTTTCTGTCACGGTCTTGTTGAACTCAGCCCCCTTGGCCTTGAGCTCATCCGCACTCAAACCCGCCATGGAGTAGCTGGCAACCGTGTCATCACCGATGCGAATGACTGCAGGTGTGCCTGCCGGCGCATCCTCGCTCTCATAGCTCACCGAGCGGTTGGCCAGCGCCTGCTTGGCCACGTCGCAGGAGCTGGTGAACTTGGCCGTGCCGGTAGGGTTGAACTGGAACGAGCACTCGGCAGGATCGGCCACGATCACCACCTTGTTCTTGGCCTGAGCAGCGGCCAGATCAGGGTTGGCCGCTTCGGTCAGCGCCTTGAAGACGGGGAAGTAGGTCAGCACCGCCAGAATGCAGCCCATCATGATGATGGGCTTGCGGCCGATCTTGTCGGACAGCGTTCCGAAGATCACAAAGAAAGGCGTACCGATCAGCAGCGCTGCGGCAATCATCAGATTGGCAGTCACGGCATCGACCTTGAGCTGCTGCGTCAGGAAGAACAGCGAATAGAACTGCCCCGTGTACCAGACCACGGCCTGGCCGGCCGTCAGACCCAGCAGAGCCAGGATCACGACTTTCAGATTCTTCCAGTGCCCGAAGGACTCCTTGAGCGGAGACTTGGAGACCTTGCCCTCCGCCTTCATCTTCTGGAAGGCGGGCGACTCGGACAGCGTCATGCGAATCCAGACCGAGATGGCCAGCAGCAGGATGGACACCAGGAAAGGAATACGCCAGCCCCAGTCCACAAAGGCCTCTTCGCCCAGAGAGGTGCGCACTCCCAGAATCACCAGCAGCGACAGGAACAGACCCAGCGTCGCCGTGGTCTGAATCCACGAGGTATAGGCACCGCGCTTGCCGTGCGGGGCATGCTCGGCCACATAGGTGGCGGCACCGCCATACTCGCCGCCCAGCGCCAGCCCCTGCAGCATGCGCAGTGCGATCAGGATGATGGGAGCCGCCACGCCGATGCTGGCGTAGTTGGGCAAGATACCCACGATGAAGGTGGACACGCCCATGATCAGAATCGTCACCAGAAAGGTGTACTTGCGCCCGATCATGTCGCCCAGACGGCCGAACACCAGCGCCCCGAAGGGGCGCACGATAAAGCCCGCCGCAAACGCCAGCAGCGCAAAGATGAAGGCAGAGCCTGAATCCAGACCGCTGAAGAACTGCTTGGCGATGATGGCCGCCAGAGACCCGTACAGATAGAAGTCATACCACTCGAACACCGTTCCGAGTGAAGACGCAAAGATGACTTTGCGCTCTTCCGGGCTCATCGGCCTTGGGGCCGACTTACCTCCCGCGCTTGCTGTCGCATTGATGGCCATGTTTGTCTCCTAGGTTTTGGAATTCCAGGCGCTGCCAGATCACCTGTTTGGCCAATATCAAATCGACAACTGACCGCTAACTTACAAAAAATCACTCCCCAAAAAATTCAAGGCTGGGCATTACCCGACCCTCTCAGCACTTACCCGCGCTCGTTTTTTTCCGATGTGAAAAACCGGGGGCAAACACCGATAACGTAAGTAAGGAGGCGGTCAGACGGGCTTCTCAGAATGCATCGCAAGCAGGCCGCTCACCTACGCAGGCAGGCTGGAAAATTTCAAAGGAGACAACACTGTGCAAGACCCGGTGATAGAGACTATTCAAAGCAACCCCGCCTACCAGCAGCTGCGCCGCAAGCGCAACCGCCTGGGCCTGGCACTGACCGTTCTGATGCTGATCGTGTACTACGGCTATGTCGCGCTGATCGCGTTCGACAAGGAGTTCCTGGCCCAGCCCATAGGCGCGGGCGTGACCACCCTGGGCATCCCCATCGGCATGGGCGTCATTATTTTTTCCGTGATCATCACCGGCCTGTATGTGCGCCGCGCCAATGGCGAGTTTGATCAACTGACTCGCGACATTCTCAAAGGCGTCAAGGTATGAATCAGCGCAACTCTTTGCAATGGCTGGCAGGCGCGGCCGGGCTGGCTGCTCTGGCCACCGCCGCACCAGTGCTGGCCGCTGGCGGCGACGTCGGCAATGCCGCCAAGCAGGCCACCAACTGGACGGCCATCATCATGTTCACCGCCTTTGTGGTGGCAACACTGTGGATCACCAAATGGGCAGCAGGCCGCACCAAGTCGGCATCGGACTTCTATACCGCTGGCGGCGGCATCACCGGCTTTCAGAACGGTCTGGCGATTGCGGGCGACTACATGTCTGCGGCCTCGTTTCTGGGCATCTCGGCGTCCGTCATGGCCAGTGGCTATGACGGCCTGATCTACTCCATCGGCTTTCTGGTCGGCTGGCCTTTGCTGACCTTCCTGCTGGCAGAGCGTCTGCGCAATCTGGGTCGCTTCACCTTTGCCGATGTGGCCGGCTACCGCTTTGCGCAAAAGCCGTTTCGCATCTTTGCCGCCTGCGGCACGCTGGTCGTGGTGGCCTTCTATCTGATTGCCCAGATGGTCGGTGCCGGTCAGCTCATCAAGCTGCTGTTCGGCCTGGACTACTGGATCGCCGTGGTGCTGGTGGGCGCGCTGATGATGATCTATGTGCTGTTTGGCGGCATGACCGCCACCACCTGGGTGCAGATCATCAAGGCCTGCCTGCTGCTGGCCGGCGTGACCTTCATGGGCTTCATGGTGCTGGCCAAGTACGGCTTCAGCCCCGAAGCACTGTTTGCCGAAGGCGTGAAGGTTCGCACCCAGATCGCCGCAAATGGAGGCGCAGAGCCCTCGGTCGCGGAAAAACTGGGCCTGGCCATCATGGGCCCGGGTGGCTTTATCAAGGACCCGATCTCGGCCATCAGCTTTGGCATGGCGCTGATGTTCGGCACCCTGGGCCTGCCCCACATCCTGATGCGCTTCTTCACCGTGCCTGACGCCAAGGAAGCGCGCAAGAGCGTGTTCTGGGCCACGACCTGGATCGGCTACTTCTATGTGCTGATCTTCATCATCGGCTTCGGCGCCATCACCCTGGTGCTGACCAACCCCGACATGGCGGACACGGCCAAGGGCGTGATCCATGGCGGCGCAGGCACAGCCAATATGGCTGCCGTGCTGGTGGCCAAGACGGTGGGCGGCGATGTGTTCTACGGCTTTATCTCGGCCGTGGCCTTTGCCACCATCCTGGCCGTGGTCGCCGGTCTGACACTGTCGGGCGCATCGGCCGTCTCGCACGACCTGTACGCCACCGTCATCAAGAAGGGCAAGGCCGACAGCGCCTCCGAACTCAAGGTCTCGCGCATCACCACACTGTGCCTGGGCATTGTGGCCGTGCTGCTGGGCATTGTGTTCGAGAAGCAGAACATCGCCTTCATGGTCTCGCTGGCCTTTGCGGTCGCGGCTTCGGCCAACTTCCCGCCACTGCTGCTGTCGGTGCTGTGGAAGGACTGCACGACCAAGGGCGCCGTGATCGGCGGCTTCATGGGCCTGGTCTCCTCCGTGGGCCTGACCATTGTTTCGCCCTCGGTGTGGGAAGCAACGCTGGGCCACCCCGCCGGCTCGGCCTGGTTCCCCTACGCCTCGCCTGCGCTGTTCTCCATGGCGATTGGCTTCTTCGGCGTGTGGCTGTTCTCCGTGCTCGACAAGAGTGCGCAGGCGTCCAAGGAACGCGCCGTATTCCCGGCGCAGCAAGTGCGCTCTGAAACCGGCCTGGGTGCCGCTGGCGCATCGGGACACTGATGCAGCAAGGCCCGGCACCATGCCGGGCTGCCCATCATGGCTCGCATATGAAGCGGCCTGCCATCAGCGCACAAGCTGGTCGCAGGCCGCTTTGCATTGCGATGTTGCGCCAAGGAAAAAGTCGGAGCCTGCAAGGTTATCGCGCAACGTGGAGCATGAGGGCTTCCGATTGCATTCACTGCAGGGCAATCCGGACGCTCTTGTTTTTGATAGCTACTTACCCTTCTCAGGCAATGATTCCAGACTTATTCAACTCTGAAACCATGGATTGACAAGCGCCATGCACTATCTTTTTTGAGAGCATCTGTACACCCTTGCGCCTAGCTTCGATAAACCCATGCCCGCACTGTTTACGCCCTTTACCCTCAAAAGCCTGACGCTGCGCAACCGCATCGCCATCCCACCCATGTGCCAGTACAGCGCGGTGGACGGCCTCACCAATGACTGGCATCAGGTGCACTACGCCTCCATGGCGCGCGGCGGCGCGGGGCTGGTGATTGTCGAAGCCACGGGCGTCTCGCCCGAAGGCCGTATCACGCCCGACTGCACCGGCCTGTGGAACGACGGCCAGATCGAAGGCATGGCCCGCATTGCCGCCGGCATCAAGGCCGCAGGCGCCGTGCCCGGCATCCAGATCGGCCACGCAGGTCGCAAGGCCAGCGCCAACAACCCCTGGGAAGGCGACCAGCACATTGCCGAAGGCGATGCCCGAGGCTGGCAACCCATCGCACCATCGGCCATCGCCTTTGGCGGCGGTCTGCCGCGCGTGCCCCGTGCCATGACGCTGGACGACATTGCCCGCGTGCAGGCCGACTTTGTGGCCGCTGCCCGCCGCGCTCTCGAAGCCGGCTTTGAATGGCTGGAGCTGCACTTTGCCCATGGCTATCTGGCGCAGAGCTTTTTCTCGGCCCACAGCAACCAGCGCGACGACGCCTATGGCGGCAGCTTCGACAACCGCGCCCGCTTTCTGCTGGAGACCGTGGAGGCCGTGCGCAAGGTCTGGCCCGAGCACCTGCCGCTGACGGCCCGCTTTGGCGTCATCGAATACGACGGCCGCGATGAAGAGACGCTGCAAGAGTCGATTGCCGCCACGCGCCAGATGCGCGAGCGCGGGCTGGACCTGCTCAACGTCAGCGTGAACTTTGTGATCCCCGATGTGAAAGTGCCATGGGGCACGCCCGCCTTCCTGGCCCTCATCGCCCAGCGCGTGAGCCGCGAAGCCAGCCTGCCCGTGGCTTCGAGCTGGGGCATGGATGATCCGCAGGTGGCCGAGCGCATCGTGGCCGATGGCGAAGTCGATCTGGTCATGATCGGCCGCGCCCATCTGGCCAATCCGCATTACGCCTACCAGCTGGCCCAGGCGCTGGGCAAGGACAAGCCCGACTGGGTCTTGCCCGCGCCCTACGCCCACTGGCTGGAGCGCTATCGCGGTGCAGCCAAGCAAGCACCCGCAAAGTAACGCCTGAGCGACAGAGACCTGCTTCATGGCAGGTCTCCAGATATCCAGGTTTTCCTATCGGCCTCAGCTCAGGCCCGACTCCACCTGGGTCACGGCCTGCCACTGCTGCGCAAACCACTCATCGCCTTGCAGATAACTACGCAGCATGGGCAGGGCGTCCACCCCCCAGAAGACATGGCCGTCCACTTCCCAGGCGGGTACACCGAACACGCCGGCCTGCTGCGCCTTGTCGGTATTGCTGCGCAGCCATTGCTTGACCTCGTCACCGGCTTCATCGTGACGCTTCTGTTCTTGTAGCTGCTCGCGCAGTTGCAGCAAGCGCTGCGGCGCGTTGGCATCCAGACCACCCAGCCAGACATGCTGCATCACGGCCTGCGCCACAAAGCGGTTGATGCAGCCGCCTCGCCCATGGGCCAGCGCCAGCCGCAGCAAGGGCAGCGGCTTGAACGGGTGCTGGGCCGGCATCTGCAGCGGTATGCCCAGAGACTGACCCAGCCAGCTCACCTGCCGGTAAGTCCACGCCCGTTTGGCGGGGATGCCCGCCGGGCCGGGGTTGGCTGCGCCTTGCAGCAAGGCACCCAGCAGCACCGGACGATATTCGACGTGATAGCTCAGCCCCTGCAGCGCCTTGGGCATTTGCTCCAGCGCCAGCCAGGCATAGGGCGACACAAAGTCCAGGTAGAAAGTGATGTGCTTCATGTCGGCTCTCTTGGGTGTTGCTCAGATTTCAGGGTCTTGTCGCGGATCCTTGAGACCTGCGCGCTGCAGCAGCTGGCCCCAGATTTCCAGACGCAGCTCGCTGTCACCCTTGGACCAGGCGCGAATCTCGTCGATGGTTCTGAAGCAGCCTTTGCAGTGGCTGCGGTCTTCGGTCATGCGGCAGACGTTGATGCACGGCGATGCCACGGGCTGATCGGCCTCGGCCCAGACCAGCGCCACCTCAGCCTTCGTGGCCAGCTGCACCAGTTGCTGTGCCTGCTGCGCCTGTTGTTCCTGCTGCTCTTGCAGACTCACCATTTCACTCATGTCAGCTCCACTACATCCGACCAGGGGGCATGCGTCAGTTGCTGCAGCTGTGCAGGCGTTGCCGCAAACACGCCATGAGGATGGCCCGCTGCGGCCCATACGGTCTCAAAGCGCTGCAGCTCGGCATCCATCAATGTCACCAGCTTGGTGGCATGGGCCACGGGGCTGACACCGCCAATCGAAAAGCCGGTACTGGCCTTGACGAAGTCCGCATCGGCGCGGCCGACCTTGCCGACCAGGGCCGTCACTTTTTTCTCATCCACGCGCTTGTCGCCGGAGGTTACGACCAGCACGGCCACGCCATCGATCTTGCGCTTGAAGATGATGCTCTTGGCTACCTGACCGACCAGAATGCCGAGCTGATCCGCCGCCTCCTGCGCGGTACGTGCTGCACCATCAAGCATCTGCGGCGCATGAGGATGACAGGCATCCTGCAAAAAACGGCTGACGCGCTGCACACCTTCCGGCAGCGCGTAAAGTTCTGACCCACACATACAAACTCAAACTCTCGAAGAAAGAGCGCCCACCGCGCCCTGTGCATCACAGTGTACTGAGTGGGCCAGGCACCAGCCCCAAGGGCCGCGATACACCTGCCCGCGCCAGGCTGGTGCAAGTGCTTTTCAAGGCTTTGGCATCTGCGCGAGCTTGAAGCGCAGTTGCAGCATTTCGACATTCAGATCACGCAGATCTTTTTCCACATAGGCAATGTGACTGGCGCTGCTCTTGGCGCTGCGGGCTTCGCGCAGCTCACGCTTTTTGAGGTCGATGCGGCGCTCCAGCTGCTGCATTTCCTCCTGCAACTCTCGGCGATCACGCACCGGCCCATAGCCCTGCATGAAGGCCGGCTCCAGCTGTGCGGGGCAATAGCCGTACTGGTACTTGCGGCCCGCTTCGCCATAGGCCTTGCCGCTTTCTGGCGTGCAAAAGTCCTTGAGCCCACGCAGCCAGCCCTGCTGATAGGCGCGCACATCCATTGGCACGCCCTGGTCCTTGCAGCTGCGGAAATGGCGCTTGGCACGAGTGTTGATGTCCTGCTTGCCATCCATGGCATCCAGCTGACCCAGATAGGCCCAGTCCGTGTCCTTGCACTCCTGGGCATCCATGCCAGCACAGGCAGAAAGCAGCAAGCCACAGGACAGGGTCAGACCCGCAAAGCCCAGGCGCTTCATGGCATAAGAAAATTGATTTGGCATGGCCCGAATCCTATCGGAGCCAGACCCCGGAATGGCTCAACCAGCGCGCTTTGTGAGCAGCGCCTTGGCCACACGCGACTGCGTGGGGCGGCCCAGGTGATCGCTGATGAACTGGCCGGCGTCGATAAGCTTGTCCAGGTCAATGCCGGTTTCAATGCCCATGCCTTGCAGCAGGTAGACCACGTCTTCCGTCGCCACATTGCCCGTGGCGCCCTTGGCATAAGGGCAGCCGCCCAGGCCCGCGACCGAGGACTGGAAGTTCCACACACCCACTTCCAGCGCCGCCAGCGTATTGCTCAAAGCCTGGCCGTAGGTATCGTGAAAATGGCCGGACACCTGATCGATACTGAAGTGCGCCAGCGCCGCTTCCAGCGCCTTTTGCACCTTGATGGGCGTGCCCACGCCAATGGTGTCGGCCACATCCACGCGCTGCACGCCTATGCCCTTCATCAGCTGCGCCACATAGCCCACTTTCTCGGGTGCAATCTCGCCTTCATACGGACAGCCCACGGTGCAGCTGATGGCGCCGCGCACGGCGATACCGGCATCCATCGCCGCCTGCACCACGGGCGCAAAGCGCTCAATACTCTCGGCAATCGAGCAGTTGATGTTCTTCTGGCTAAAAGCCTCGCTGGCCGCGCCAAACACCACGATCTCATCGGGCTTTGACGCCACAGCGGCTTCAAAGCCTTTGAGGTTAGGCGTCAGCACCGAATAAAGCACCCCACTGCGGCGCTCAATGCCCGCCATGACCTCAGCGTTGTCCGCCATCTGCGGCACCCATTTGGGCGACACATAGCTGGTGACCTCAATCTCCTTGAGGCCCGCGTCCTGCAGGCGCTGCACCAACTCAATCTTGACGGCGGCAGGCACAGGCTGCTTCTCGTTTTGCAGGCCGTCGCGCGGGCCTACGTCGATGATCTTGACGCGTGCGGGGTACTTCATTTCGTTCTCCTATCGTTTCTGTGCACTGACTATTGAACAAGCACGCCCTATGCGAGGGACGCCTAGCAAGGGTCGCCCTGCAGCGTTGGCGTCGTCCCCCTTCCGCAGAGAAAGGGGGAAGCCGCGCAGCGGCTCAGGGGGTTCAATATCCTTTTCTCAGGTCCACACGACCTGTCACGGGCTCGCCCCGGCTCATGGCAGCGACCTTGCCCACAATCTGGGCAATGCTGTCCGCCGCCAGCGTGCGGGCCGAGGTATGGGGGGTGAGGATGATTTTCGACTGCTTCCAGAACGGATGGCTCTCGGGCAGCGGCTCTTCGCGAAACACGTCCAGCATGGCGCCACTGACATGGCCAGACTCGATCTGCGCAATCAGGTCCGCATCCACCACATGGCCGCCACGGCCCACGTTGATGACGTAGGCGCCGGGCTGCAACAGCGCCAGCGTGCGGGCATTGATGATGTCGCGGGTTTCGTCGTGCAGTGGCAGCAGGTTCACAAGGATGCGCGTCTGGGACAAAAAGGCGTCCAGACTTTCCATGCCGCTAAAGCATTGAACACCGTCCATCTCGCGTGGTGAGCGGCTCCAGCCGTTGACCTTGAAGTCAAACACCGTCAGCGCCTTGGCCACGCGCTCGCCCATCTTGCCCAGGCCCATCACACCCACGGGGTAGTCGGCACGTTTGGGGTTGCGCTGATGCTGCCACACGCCCTGCGCCATATCGGCCTCGTACTGGTCCAGGCCACGGAAAAAGCGAATCACGGCCTGCGCTACGTACTCGGCCATCTGCACGGCCATGCCCGCGTCTTCCAGGCGGTAGACGGGCAGCTCGGCAGGAATGGTCAGCGGCAGCAGTGCATCCACACCGGCGCCGATATTGAACATGGCTTTGAGGCCCGCAGCCTGCTCGTCAATGAACTGCTGGGGCGGCGCCCAGACCAGCGCGTAGTCGGCCTGCGCCACACCCGGCTCCCAGATGGCGATCTCTGCGCCGGGCAGCGCATCCTGCAAACCTTTGAGCCAGGGTTCTGGCCGCGTATCTTCACAGCAAAATAGAACTTTCATGGATGCGAAGCCTAACGGTTTGGCGAGGGGTCTGCAGACGTGAATGGCAAATGGTCAGCTATTAAAAAAGAAGCTGCTTGCGCATGATTCAAAAGAGTTTCAGCATCAAAACCTGCTGAATTCCTTACCCAGTCAGCGCAAGCTGCTCTTTTTGTAAAACAGTTCAACCCAGCTGGCACACCCAAAGTCAGAGCAGCCAAGCAAGGGCCGCCCCGCAGCGAGGGCTGCGTCCCCCTCCCATAGCGCGCAGCGCGTAGAGAGAGGGGGAAGCCACGTAGCGGCTCAGGGGGTGTTTCACACTTCCAAACGCAGCAGCTCGGCGCCTTCGCTGACCTGATCGCCGGGGCCATACAGCAGCTCCAGCACCACGCCATCGCCGGGCGCAGCAATCGTGTGCTCCATCTTCATGGCTTCCATCACGGCCAGCGGCTGGCCCTTGCTGACCTTGTCGCCGGCCTTGACGGCAAACGACACCACCTTGCCGGGCATGGGGGCTGTCAGGCGGCCGCCTTCATTGCCACCGCCTGCGGCGTGGGCCAACTGGTCCACCACGGTGATCTGGCTGCTGCCTGCATCGGTAAAGACGGAAAGCGCATCGCCCTGCGCATGCACCGCGGCCACAGTGCGCTGGCCGCCCAAGTTCAGCTCCAGTCGGCCATCGGGCAGAGCGCGCCACTGCAGCACTACGTCGCTGCGGTTATCACCTTCGCCCACAGCCAGTTGGTGGGTCAGCCCATCGCGGCCATAGGCCATGGCTGCGTTGACGGAATCGCCACGGTAGTCAAAGGAAAACTGGCGCTCATTGCGGCCCGACATGCGCCAGCCGTCGCGGCGGCTGAAGGGGTCTGCGCTCTGCTGGGTCTGTTCTTGCTGCAGCTGATGCGCCACGGCAGCGGCCACGGCCAGATCGCGGCCCACAAAATCCTTGCCAAACAGGGCCTCGCGCTCGCGCTCGATCAGCGCGGTATCCAGCAGCGCGTTGCTGAAAGCCTGGCTCTTGGCCACCTGGCGCAGAAACTGCACATTGGTGGTCAGGCCCACGATATGGGTCTGTGCCAGTGCCGCATCGAGCCGTGCCAGCGCCTGGGCGCGGTCTTCACCACGCACGATCAGCTTGGCGATCATGCTGTCGTAGAACGGGCTGATGGCATCACCCTCGCGCACGCCATCGTCCACGCGCACATTGCCGATCTCGAAGCTGGTGCAATCGGGCTTGCGGTAGACGGCCAGATGGCCGGTGGCGGGCAGGAAATTGTTCTCGGGGTTCTCGGCGCAGATACGCGCTTCGATGGCGTGGCCAATGATCTTCAGCTCGCTCTGCTGCTTGGGCAGCGCCTTGCCGCTGGCCACCAGCAGCTGCCACTGCACCAGGTCTTCACCGGTGATGGCCTCGGTGACGGGGTGCTCCACCTGCAGGCGGGTGTTCATCTCCATGAAGTAGAACTTCATGGCTTCGGGCTGGTCGTAGCCGCCGGGCTGCTCGACGATGAATTCCACCGTACCCGCGCCCACGTAGTTGACGGCCTTGGCCGCCGCCACAGCAGCTTCGCCCATTTGCTTGCGCAGCGCTTCGGTCATGCCAGGTGCAGGAGCCTCTTCCAGCACCTTCTGGTGGCGGCGCTGCACCGAGCAATCGCGCTCAAACAGATAGACGCAGTTGCCGTGCGTATCGCCAAACACCTGGATTTCGATATGACGGGGGCGCAGCACATATTTTTCGATCAGCACGGCATCGTTGCCAAAGCTGTTGATGGCTTCGCGCTTGCAGCTCTCCAGCGATGCCGCAAAGTCCTCACTTTTTTCCACCAGACGCATGCCCTTACCACCGCCGCCCGCGCTGGCCTTGATGAGCACGGGGTAGCCAATGCGATCGGCTTCCTTGTGCAGCATCTCGGAGTTCTGGTCGTGGCCGTGATAGCCGGGCACCAGCGGCACTCCTGCCTTTTCCATCAGCTGCTTGGATTCGGCCTTCAAACCCATGGCGCGGATGGCGCTGGCGGGCGGGCCGATAAAGACCAGACCGGCTGCTGCGCAGGCGTTGGCAAAGTCTTCGTTCTCTGAGAGGAAGCCGTAGCCGGGGTGAATGGCTTCGGCGCCCGTGGCCTTGGCGGCTTCCAGGATGCGCTCCCAGCGCAGATAGCTGTCCTTGGGCGCGCTGCCGCCGATATGCACGGCCTCGTCACAGGCGGCCACATGCTTGGCCTGGGCGTCGGCATCCGAATACACGGCGACGGTCTTCACCCCCATGCGACGGGCAGAGGCCGCAACCCGGCAGGCGATTTCACCGCGATTGGCAATCAAGATTTTCTTAAACATATCGTCTCCGGTTCTCATTCAAATCGCCATCCAGCGCGTATCTATCAAGCGCAAGCAGCTATGTTTTTTGCAAAGAATCCTGCGCATCACCATCACCGCGCAGGCGTCGAAAAATCGCCTTCAAAAAGCGCCACAGCGCCCAGATCACCAGCCACATCACAATCACTACGACCAACAGCACCGCGCCAAAGACCAGAGGGTTGGCCAGCGCCAGCCAGATCGCTCCGACGGAAACCGTGTCTTCGGCCAGGCTGGCACCCACGTTCGAAAACGGCTCGGGCGAGGTATTGATCAGCGCCCGCGTCGTCGTCTTGGCGGCCTGACTGGTCGCCGCCAGCGTGCCCCCCATCAGTGCGGCTGCCGTGGCCATGGTGGCGTTGTCCGCACCAAAGACCATGGCCGCCAGCGCGGCACCGGCGGGAATGCGCAGCACGCTCTGGAACATGTCCCAGGCCGAATCCACCAGCGGAATCTTGTCCGCAAAGAACTCCACAAACAGCAGACCGCCGCTGATGACCAGCACCATGGGGTGCTGCAGCACATGCAGACCACCGGGCAAAGGCATCAGCCCCGTGGCACCCAGCAGACCGATCAGAAACACCACGGCATAGAGGCGAAAGCCACTAGCCCAGCCCAGAGCCGCCGCCAATGCCAGCATGGAGCCCATGTCCATCTGACCCACGGCATTGCCGGCCTTGGCAGCCACATCGCCAATCTGGTCTGCAGCATCGCCCACGGCCTGCGCCGTATCGGGGTCTATGTGCAGGCCTGCGCGATGCAGCCAGCCGATGATGGTTTGCCAGAGATCCATGATGTTTCCTTGTCCTGTGTGCCAAGTGGCGGTTGCCCTTGCTATTTTGCGCACTCTAAAGCGTTACAGGCCCAAGGTTGTTCGGTTCATGCCTCCCGTATTCAGCCCGGCAGCCAGCTGGGTTTGCGTTTGTTGAGAAAGGCCTGAACGCCCTCCTTGCCTTCACCGCTGGCGCGAATATTGGCAATCTGCTCCACCGTGGCGGCAATCAGCTGCTCGTCGATTTCGCGTTCAGCCACATCCAGCACCAAGCGCTTACAGGCGCGCACGGCGGCCGGCCCGGCGCTCAGCAGATGCTTGAGCCAGCCATCGACCACAGCGTCCAGCTGCTCGGCTTCCACCACCTCGTGGACATAGCCGATGCGGTGCGCTTCCTGCGCCGAAAAGCGCTCGCCCGTCAGAAAGTAACGATGCGAGGCGCGTGCGCCCATGGCCCGAATCACATAGGGGCTGATGGTGGCGGGGATGAGGCCGATCTTCACCTCGCTCAGGCAAAAGCCTGCGGTATCCACGGCCACTGCCATATCGCAGCAGGCCACCAGGCCCATGCCGCCCGCATAGACATCGCCCTGCACGCGTGCAATCGTGGGCTTGGGGCATTCATAGATCACGCGCAGCATCTCGGCCAGCAGCCCGGCATCGACGCGATTCTCGTCACGCGAGTAATCGGCCATGCGGCGCATCCAGTTCAGATTGGCACCCGCGCAAAAAGCCGGGCCTTCGGCGGCCAGCACCACGGCGCGCACATCGGCCTGCTCGCCCACTTTGCGAAACGCGGCCATGATCTCGGCAATGGCCTCATCGCTGAAGGCATTGCGAACCTCGGGCTGGGTCAGCGTAATGCGGGCAATGCCGCCGTCCACGGTCAAAGTCAAAGCAGTCATGGCTTGTCTCCCTTGAAGTCGTTGAGGGTGCCGGGTTTACATGCGGAAGACGCCGAACTTGGTGTCTTCAATCGGTGCATTGCGCGTGGCGGACAAGCCCAGCGCCAGCACGCGGCGCGTGTCGGCCGGGTCGATCACGCCGTCATCCCACAGGCGGGCCGTGGCGTAGTAAGGGTGGCCCTGGTCTTCGTACTGCTGGCGAATCGGCGCCTTGAAGGCTTCCTCTTCATCGGCGCTCCAGCTACCGCCCTTGCCTTCAATGCCATCGCGCTTGACGGTGGCCAGCACGCTGGCGGCCTGCTCGCCGCCCATCACGGAGATGCGGGCATTGGGCCACATCCACAGGAAACGGGGGCTGTACGCGCGGCCGCACATGCCGTAGTTGCCCGCGCCAAAACTGCCGCCGATGATGACGGTGAACTTGGGCACGCTGGCCGTGGCCACCGCCGTCACCAGCTTGGCGCCGTGGCGCGCAATGCCTTCGTTTTCGTATTTGCGGCCCACCATGAAGCCTGTGATGTTCTGCAGGAAGACCAGCGGAATCTTGCGCTGGCAGCACAGCTCGATAAAGTGCGCGCCCTTGACGGCAGATTCGCTGAACAGAATGCCGTTGTTGGCGATGATGCCCACCTGCATGCCTTCGATGCGTGCAAAGCCGCAGACCAGGGTGTTGCCAAAGCGGGCCTTGAATTCGTCGAACTGGCTGCCATCGACCACGCGCGCAATGATTTCGCGCACATCAAAAGGCTTGCGGGTATCAACGGGAATCACGCCATACAGCTCTTGGCTATCAAAAAGAGGAGCTTCTGGCGCATGATCTGCCTTATTTTCAGGCTTGTTTCTATTCAGATTCGCCACAGACTGGCGGGCCAGCGCTATCGCATGCAGATCGTTCTCGGCCAGATGATCGGCCACACCTGAAAGGCGGGTGTGTACATCGCCGCCGCCCAGGTCTTCCGCGCTGACGACCTCACCGGTCGCTGCCTTCACCAGCGGAGGGCCGCCCAGGAAGATGGTGCCCTGGTTCCTGACGATGATGGATTCATCGCTCATGGCGGGCACATAGGCACCGCCCGCCGTGCAGCTGCCCATGACCACGGCGATCTGGGCAATGCCCTGCGCGCTCATATTGGCCTGGTTGAAGAAGATGCGGCCAAAGTGCTCACGGTCAGGAAAGACATCGTCTTGATTGGGTAGGTTGGCACCGCCCGAGTCCACCAGATAGATGCAGGGCAGGTGGTTCTGCGCCGCCACCTCTTGTGCCCGCAGGTGCTTTTTCACCGTCATGGGGTAGTAGGTACCGCCCTTCACCGTGGCGTCGTTGCAGACGATCATGCAGTCCACGCCGCTGACGCGGCCCACGCCCGCAATCACGCCCGCGCCCGGTGCGTCGTTGCCATACATGTTGAGTGCCGCCAGCGGCGACAGCTCCAGAAACGGCGTGCCGGGGTCCAGCAGGCGCTGCACGCGCTCGCGCGGCAGCAGCTTGCCACGGGCCACATGCTTGGCACGTGCGGCCTCGCTACCGCCCAGGGCGATCTGTGCACAGCGCGTTTGCAAATCGTCCACCAGCGCCTGCATGGCAGCGGCGTTGGCCAGAAAGTCCGCCGAGCGCGGATTCAGTTGTGTCCCCAGAATGCTCATTGTTGGTTCCTTGAATGTCTTTTTCGATACCAGAGCTTGTCTTTTGAGTTCGCTCGACACACCACAGCCACCGTCTTCACGAACGTGGCTGCTGCGCCCCTCATGCTCAAGCCGTCTTGATGGTGCGCAGATCCAGCAGTTCAATCATTTCGTCGCGGATCTTGAATTTCTGAATCTTGCCCGTCACCGTCATGGGAAAGGCAGACACAAAGCGGATGTAGCGCGGCACTTTGTAGTGGGCGATCTTGCCCTTGCAGAACTCGCGCACCTCATCCTCGCTCAGCACCATGCCAGGCTTGACGATGACCCAGGCACACAGCTCTTCGCCGTACTTGATGTCGGGCACACCCACCACCTGCACATCCTGAACCTTGGGGTGCAGGTAGAGAAATTCCTCGATCTCCCGCGGGTAGATGTTTTCGCCACCGCGAATCACCATGTCCTTGATGCGCCCCACGATGTTGACGTAGCCTTCGGCGTCCATGGTGGCCAGATCGCCGGTGTGCATCCACTGCTCGGCATCGATCGCTTCACGGGTTTTGGCCTCATCGCCCCAGTAGCCATGCATGACGGAATAACCACGCGTGCACAGCTCGCCCGATATGCCATGTGGCACGGTCTCGCCGCTTTCGGGATCGACAATCTTCACTTCAAGATGCGGCTGCACCTTGCCCACGGTCGCCACGCGCTTTTCCAGAGGTGTTTCATGATCGCTCTGGCAGCTCACGGGGCTGGTCTCGGTCATGCCGTAGGCGATGGTGATCTCGCTCAGATGCATGTCACGCACCACACGCTTCATCACCTCGATAGGGCAGGGTGAGCCGGCCATGATGCCGGTGCGCAGCGTGGACAGGTCGAACTCGGCAAAGCGTGGGTGATCCAGCTCGGCAATGAACATGGTGGGCACGCCGTGCAGCCCTGTGCATTTCTCGGCCTGCACCGCTTCCAGCACGGTGATGGGGTCAAACCCATCATTGGGATAAACGATGGTCGAGCCATGGGTGAAACAGGCCAGATTGCCCAGCACCATGCCAAAGCAGTGGTACAGCGGCACGGGAATGCACAGCCTGTCTTCGGGCGTGAGGCGCATGCACTCGCCTATGAAGAAGCCGTTGTTCAGGATGTTGCGATGCGTCAGCGTCGCGCCCTTGGGAAAGCCCGTGGTGCCGCTGGTGAACTGGATGTTGATGGGGTCGGTGTTCTTGAGCGTGGCAGCAATGGCATCAATGCGCTGATCCTCAGACTGCCCCTTCTCCATCAGCTTCGAAAAGCGAAGCATTCCCGGCTGCTCGGTACCTTCACCCGCAACATCAATCCAGATCACGCTGCGCAGCGTGGGCAGGCGCGCCGACTGCAGCTTTCCGGGCTCGCACTCCATCAACTCCGGGGCCAGTTCACGCAGCATGCCCAGGTAGTCGCTGGTCTTGAATTGCGGCATGGAAACCAGCGCCTTGCAGCCCACCTTGTTGAGCGCGTACTCCACTTCAGACGTGCGATAGGCAGGGTTGATATTGACCAGCACCAGGCCAACCTGAGCCGTGGCCAGCTGCATCAGCACCCACTCGGCATTGTTGTGACTCCAGATGCCGATGCGGTCGCCTTTTTCCAAGCCCTGGTTCAGCAAAGCACTGGCCAGTTGACGGGCCGCGGCATGCAGCTGGGTATAGCTGTAGCGCAGTCCCTGGTGACGACTGACCAGGGCATCACGACTGCCCTGGCGCTGCGCCATATCGGCAAAAAAATCACCAATCGTCTGCTCGATCAGCGGTACGTCCGTGCGCCCCTTGGCGTAACTGCCGGTCAGCGCGCTCATTTGCGATGGCATGGCTCCATGTCTCCTTGCGTCTGTGCCACCACATCTTCTGCGATGACACAAGGTCCGTTCAGCACTTGTTCTGCAGCCCAGAATAAGGGCAAGCCCTGTTCAGAAGAGGTCAGACAGGTTGCAATAATTGCCAAATGCTGATTCCCTCTCTCATCAAGACTCCACTCCCGCACCATGCCAGCTCCGTACATGCATCGCACCCGGCAATTACCCCCATGGCGTTTGTTCAGGCCATTGTGCGAGCGTATGAAGAAAGGCAGATGTCAGCACTTGGCGCCCTTGAAAAGGCACAAATCCCGCCAGACCTAATTCACCAGAACAGAGAGCGCATTACAGCGCTGCAGATGGAGGCGCTGTCGGATGCAGCCATGCGCGAACTTGACGATGAAGCGCTGGGCTGGTTTGAGCGACGCTTGCCCTGGGGCAGCTATGGCATGCTGGCCCGCGCCAGCATCAGCGCCCCGCACCTGGGTCTGGCTCTGGCCCGCTGGTGCCGTCACCACGGGCTGATTGCTCCGGACATTCAGCTTCAGCTCAGCGAGCAAGCCGGCATTGCCACGCTGACCTTGCATGAAGTGCGCGCTCTGGGAGAGATGCGCGAGTTCTGTCTGCTTTCCGTGCTTCGCAACATCCACGGCTTTGCCAGTTGGCTGATCAATGAGCCCATCAGCCTGCTGCATGCCAGCTTCCCGTTCGCCGAACCCGCACATGCCAGCGTCTACCATGTGCTGTTTGCGCCGGGCAGCGTAGAGTTCGAGGCCCCTGTCGCCAGTCTGCAGTTCGAGTCGCGCTGGCTGCAGGCCCCGCTGGCGCGCGATGAGGCGGCGCTCAACCGCATGCTGCAGCGTGCGCTACCGATTCAGGTGCGGCCATATCAGCGCGAGAAGACACTGGTGCAGCGCGTGCGCCAGTTGCTGGCGGCCAGCGGGGAGGAACAACAGACCGCCGAGACGCTGTCGCGTCAGCTGCACCTATCCCAGCGCAGCCTGCACCGCCAGCTCAAGGAAGAAGGTGCATCTTTGCAGGCACTCAAGGACGATATCCGGCGCGAGCGTGCCATTGCACTGCTGCTGCGCACCAGCCGCCCCATCAAGCGTGTGGCACAGGCCTGCGGCTTTCTCAATGACAAAAGCTTTATTCGCGCCTTCCGCCTCTGGACGGGTCTCTCCCCCTCGGAGTTCCGCAAAACCGCAGGCCAGCGCCCCCAGTGAGACCAGCCATGCAAGAAAATTCAGAGAATTGGACCTCTATCGCAGACAGGGTATGGGCCTTAAGCTATCAATTTATTAATAAAGGCATGTCCGTCAGCACGCGAATGACGGTCTTTCGTCTGGATGACGGCAGCCTGTTTTCCCACTCTGCCGTGCCGCTGACATCTGCGCAAAAGGCAGACCTGGACCGCCTGGGTACTCTGCTCCATATCGTCGCCCCCAGCGCCTTTCACCACTTGTTTTTGCCTGCCCTGGCCCGCCTTTATCCACAGGCTCACCTTTACGGCACGGAAAGCGTGTTGCGCAAGCATCCTGACCTGCCTCAGATGCAGCGCATCCCTCTCGATGAGTCCGCCCCCTGGGCCGGGCAATTACAGTGCCTGCCCGCACACGGCATTCCTCTTCTGGACGAGACGATATGGTTTCATCCTGCCAGCGGCAGTCTGGTCATTACAGATGTACTGCAATGCTGGCAAGGCCCGTTGAGCCTGCCAGTGCGCCTGTACCTGGGCCTGACAGGCGGCCACGAACGCTTGACGGTGCCACGCACTGTACGCCTGCTGGTCAGAGATCCATCTGCCGTACGCACCTGGGCGCAGCAGCTCAGAAATTGGCCTGTACAGCGCGTGATCTTGCTGCACAACAGCCTCATTGACGAAAGTCCGACGAAGCGCCTTGACGAAGCCCTGTCCATCTGGGACTGATTGGGACGGACCAGTATCGGCCGAGGCCCTAAGGCTTACTGCATTTCATGCTCGTAGCCGTCATGTGCAGCAGCCGAGCTGGCACTCTTTCGCACGGCATCAAACATGGCGGGCAAATCCCCCATGTGACCAAACACGCAAGCTGCTCCGGCCTCCAGCAACTGCTCTGCCGATGCGTGCCCCTGATCGGCCGGAAAGTAGCCCCAGACGGTGGCACCAGCAGCCACTCCCGCCTGCACGCCGGTGGTGGTGTCTTCAATCACCAGGCATTTGGCGGGATCAGCATTCAGCGCCTTGGCCGCTGCCAGGTACACATCAGGGAAAGGCTTGCTGCGCGGCATTTCATGGCCGCTGTAGACATGGCCTTCAAAGTAAGGCGCCATGCCCACCTTGGTCAGCTGCATCTCTACCTTGGCACGGTCCGCACCAGAGGCGCAGGCAATGCGCCCCTCGCACAGCGCATGAATCTGCTGGACCGCTGTCACAGCCCCATCAATGGCCACTAGCTCGGCTTGCAGGGCTGCGTTGCGGCGCTCGTAGAACTCGGCCATCCAGGCATCGGTCAAAGGCTTGCCGGTGTGTGCTTCGATCACTGCGGCCTGACTGCGCACCGTCTTGCCAATGAAGTCGCGCGTGCACTGCTCCTGACTGATGGCCCAGCCCGATTCGTTGAGCATGGTGCACAGCACACGGTTGGTGATGGATTCGCTGTCCACCAGCACTCCATCACAGTCAAAAAGTACAGCATCAAAAGCAGTCATGAGGTCATCCGCATCGCAGAAAAGCGATGCAAAAAAGGCGCCAGGGGCGCCTTTGGTCAAAAAACGATGCTCCCGATTATGCGAGCATGTCTTTTTTGGAGTTCAGGGGAAGGACACTCCCGCCAGCGGATGGTCCAGCAGACCGCCATTCTTGATGGAGATCACGCCTTGTGCGGCAGCACTGTCCACAATCTCGGAGAAGAAGAAAAATCCATCGGCCGCATTGGCATTCATCTGATCCTTCATATCTTCAGGGCTGAGTCCGGCTGCCCGTGGCTCAACGCGGTACTCCACCGCACCGCTTTGTGCTGAGCTTTTCTCATAGATATCCACAGAATCCGTACCCAGCGACACAGAGCCACGCGCAAGCCATCTCTCGACACCCTTGCTGTTCCAATGCGTTTGCATATTCGCCAGCGTGTCATCCAGCTCGGACTCCAGCTCGTATGCATATGTCACACCATCGCTGCGCTTGACATAGAGATTGACCGTATCGCCGTTACTCAGCATGGCCGGGCCAATCCAATGGAATCCGCGCGCACCTTTTTCATTCAGCTCCACCTGCCACTGCTGCCGACTCAGCCCCGCTGACGCACCTGTCTCATAGCTGAACTGATCGCTGCGGCTGCTGTTCTTGACGAACAGATTGCTCATGCCACCAGGTGCCCCGAAGGCTGAAAAGCTCTTGAACCTGTAGCCATTGCTGCCGTGTTGGTTCAGCTGGGTCAGAAACACGGATGCCGTTGCCTGAGCAGGCTGCACCATATACGTGAATTGCTGACCAGCATGCGCGGTGTCGCTGACGTAGAAGTCACCACTGCGCCCATTGCCAGCCCCCAGGGAGGACAGCAGCGCAAAGCCTGTGGCGCCCATGGCATTGGCATCATTCAGCATCTGGGTTTCGCTGCCAGCAGCTGGCTTGAGGCTGTAAGAGCCCGTCACCGAGTTGCCACCACCGCCATTGCCATTCCCCCCACCACCGCCGCCTCCTCCGCTACCACCACCGTTTCCGCCGCCTCCCGAGCCGCCGCCCCCACCACCACCTGTATTACCCGCCGAACCATCACCGTCGCCTCCACCGCAAGCAGCCAGAGAGGCCAACAGCAGCAAGCCCGCAGCGCGGCGTGTCATTTGAGTATCTTGTTTCATTTGTATAAGCTCTCCCTGAATAATGAGGACTGCAGACCAGTGCGCCTGCACCTGCCCGATTCTCGGAAGCACTTGCCGAACGCCATACCCCTCAGCAGAGGGGTATCTGTTACCGCGTTTGGCAGCAAACATTGAATACATGCCTTTAACGCCCTCTTCCCCTCTGATCACATCGACCTCCTACGCCCTCGTGGTGGATGATCACCCGCTGGTCGCAGAAGGAGCCAGGCAGTTATTGCAAAGCCTGCCCTATGTGGATCAGGTACTGCTGTGCGAGAGTGGCTACGAGGCCCTGACCTTGATCGCCTCCATGGGAGCACCGGTGCTGACCGTAGTGGACTTCTGGCTGGATGGGCAAGATTCCAGTTGCTTTATCAAAGACATGCTTTCGCTGGCCCCCAGCACCCGCATTCTGATGACCAGCGGCGACACCCACCCCGGTATTGCCGACAAGGCGCGCACAGCAGGCGCCCATGGCTTCATCGGGAAAAGCCGCCCAGCAACCGAATTTCTGCAGGCTGCCAAAGCCTTGCTGAGCGAGCAAGCCTGGTTTACTGCCGACAGCAACAACGACGACTGGCAGCCTCCTACCCGGCTTCGCATGAGCGCGCGGGACCTGGGTATTACCGTGCGTCAATCACAGGTGCTGGCACTGGTGCTCAAAGGCAAGCCCAATCGCTTTATTGCCGAGTCGCTGAACCTTTCCGAGCACACGGTCAAAGAGCATGTGACGGCCCTGCTGCAAAGGCTTGGGGCTGCGAACCGGGTAGAGCTGATCACCCGGCTGCAAACCGTGGATCTGGAGAGCTGAAACTCTGCCTCAGCCTTGTACAGCGCTTCGGAGCACCGCTTGCAAGGAAGCGACCTGTAGCGGCAAGGACAAAGCCAGATAGCCTTCGTCCTGCGCCAGCTCCAGCTCGCTGGCATCACCGCTGATCAATGCGCCACCCGCCTGTGGATATTGCTGCTGCAGCAGCTGCAGGGCCGCCAGATCGGCACACAGCACAAATGCAGGACTCCACTCTCCTAGCTCCATCAAGCCTGGTTCCTGGGCGCCAGCCAAGCTATGCACCTCCAGCCCCCAGGTCTGCAGCAGCGCATGGACTCTGCGCCTGTGTGCGTCATCAGGATCAAGCAATAGGCAGCGTCCTTTCAGGAGCGTTCCAGCCTCAGCGGGCGTGCAGTCAACAGGCACTACATACGGCGGCTCGGCGACTTGCGTGGCTTGCTCGGGCAGGCACAACCAAAAACAGGAGCCGGCCCCCTGTCGGGACTCGACGCCATATTGCACCCCCATGCACTGGGCGGCCTTCGCAACCACTGACAATCCCAGCCCACGCGAGCGCAAGCTCGTCGGTCTGGGCTGCCCACGCCCCGCCTGCCCTTCTGGGTTGGCCGCAGCGCGGTAATGGGGCGAAAAGATCTGGGACAGCTCTGCCTGCGCAATTCCTGCCCCCGTATCCCAGACTTGGATCACCCACCGGTGCCGACGCCGCCTCAAGCTCAACAGCACCCCGCCCGAATCGGTATAGCGGAAGGCGTTTTGCAGCAGGTTGAAGATCATCTGCTTGAGCAAAACCTGATCCATCTCGACCACAACGTGACGGTGTCGGGGCAAACATACCGAAAAGCGCAGCCCCTTGCGTTCGGCATCTTTGGCAAAAACACGCTGCGCTTCAGCAAAGAGGTGAGTAATGCTCACCCGCTGCGGGTGAGGTACCAGCCCGCCATCCTCCAGCCGGGACAGGTCGAGCAAGTCGTTGAACATGGCGTTCAGGTCTCGTGAGCAGGTCTGTACCTCGTCAAGCAAGCCCGCCACCTCGGCATTGGCGTTGCGCTGGCGGGCGGCCTCCAGGGTCAGCCCCAGAGCATGCAGGGGCTGCCTCAGATCATGACTGGCTGCAGCCAGAAACCAGCTTTTCTCGGCCAGGGCATTTTCCGCCTCAACCTTGGCCCGCCTGTAGCGCTCCGCCAGCACATGTCTTTCGCGCTCATGCGTGACCTGCTCCTGGAAGAAGCGCCAGCCCCCCCAGGCATGACGCAGTACCACAGCGCCATACAGCAGCAGCAATGGAAAAAGGTAGGTGCCACGTGCGCCCAGGTAGCCCAGCGACGCCAGCAGCATCGGGATATACAGGCCCACAAAAAATCCGCCAAACACCCAGGGAACAGGAGCCAGAAATGTCGTTCCCGACGCCAGCACCCCGGCCAGCACCAGATAGACAAAAAGACGCAAATCCAGCGCCGCGACCTCCCAGGTCACCAGCAGCGACACAGTCCAGCACAAGCCGTTGATCAGTGCCGAAACCGCCAGCATCCGCTCCCAGCGGCGCAGCTCAAGCTCTTGAGGAACATGCTCGGGGTCTTGCCACTGACGACGCAGGTACTTGCGCAACGTGGACAGCCCCAAAGCCATGACCATCATCAGCGCCCACCACCCCACCAGCAGCGAAGAGCCCCTGGACGCACCATGCCAGTGCATCAGCATCACCAGCGGGGGAATCAGCAAGGCGGCCACTTCCGAAGAGCCGCGCGAAGTCAGAGACTGCAGCAGCCGCAATCTGGCCCTGCGCTCGACAACCTCCAGCGAGGTGTCCGGGCGCACGCTGGCCACAGCGTCAAAACTGGTCGCCATCCACGTAGTACCAGCGCCCAGCTTCCCACACAAAGCGGCTGCGCTCATGCAAGCGTACCGCCGTGCCAGCCAGTCGGTAGCGGGCGACAAATTCAACTTCGGCCGTGCTCTCTGCGGTGCGCTGAAACTGCCTGACCTGCAGTCCCAGCCATTTGACCGAGCCATCAAAGTCCAGCGTCTGCGGACGCTGATCGGCATGCCACGTGGCCTTGAGATAGGCCTCGTTTTCGCGCACAAAGGCCGTGTAGCGCGAGCGCATCAACGCCAGGGCATCCAGGGCAGGCTGGGTTTCCCAGTGATCGATATAGCGTCCGCAGCAATCCGCATAGGCCTGCAGCTTGCCCTTGGCGTTCTGGCTTCCACAGGGACAGTCCTGCATGGGTTGGGATTTCTTCACGGCACCTCAGTCACTTGTTCGGCAAGCCTGCATTGTCGGTCAAGTGACTATCCCCATCCAGCAGAACCGCTCAGCGCAATTGAGCCAGAAACTGGCTGATCGCTGCATTCACCGGCTCAGGGTGCGTGAGGTTCGCGGCATGACCTGCACCCGGCACATCCACCCACTGAGCATGAGGCAGCCCCTTGAACATGGAGCGCGCCCGCTCCACGGCAATCGCCTCGTCTTTTTCTCCATGGATCACCAGTGCCGGCACCTTGATTTCAGACAAGCGTGGGCTGATGTCATCGCGCAGCGCCAGCGCTGCAAAGCTCTGGCCCAGATTGACGGGAGTGGCCTGCTTCCATTTGGCCCGCCATTGGGCTGCACCAGGCCAGCCCCGCCCCAAAATGGTGTGCTCCAGCGTGGTCGCCATATCGTCCGACAGACCATGCTCCATCCAGGCCTTGAGCAAGGCTTCGTGGTGGGGCATTTTCTCGGGATCCTCCAGCATGGCCTGGGTATCGATCAGCACCAGAGCGCCGACCACATCGGGGTGAATCAGTGCGCAGCCCAGCGACAGGTAGCCGCCTTGCGACATGCCCACCAGCACGGCTTTATCCACCCCCAGATGCTTGAGCAATGCAGCCAGATCATCGGCCGAGTCGTAATAGCTGAACGACTCGCAATGCTCGGGCTCCGCCGTCTGCCCATGACCGCGCTCATCCCAGCTGATGCAGCGGTACTGCCCTTGCAAGGCCTCGATCTGCGGCGCGAACATGGTGTGATCCATGAGCAGACCATGCGAAAACACAAGGGCCGGCCCCCGTCCGCCCGTGTCTTCGTAGTAGATATTCTGGCCATTGATCGGGGCAAAAGGCATGCTCTGGACTCCTGCTGAAAATGGTTGAAAACCTTGAAGGCACCGCCTTCACTGGACACATCCTAAGCAGCCCTTGTGACATCGGCAACCGGCCCACCCCTCAATTTGCCACAGCAGTGGCTGCGGCAGTTGACAGCGCCGCGCTTGTAAAAGTGAGCGCCATCCTGCTTGCAGCCGCCCTCAGGCCAGCGCCCGCTGGATCAGAATTTTCTGTACGTCGCTGGTGCCTTCGTAGATCTGGCACACACGCACATCGCGGTAGATGCGCTCTACCGGAAAGTCGCTCACCACGCCGTAGCCGCCCAGGGTCTGGATGGCGGCGCTGCACACACGCTCGGCCATCTCACTCGCAAAGAGCTTGGCCATGGCCGCTTCTTTCAGGCACTGGCGGCCCGCATCGCGCAGGCTGGCGGCATGCCAGATGAGCTGGCGGGCCGCTTCGATTTGCGTCGCGCATTCGGCCAGCCTGAAGCCTACGGCCTGGTGATTGAAGATGGGCTGGCCAAAACTCTCACGGTCCTTGCTGTACCGCAGCGCGCACTCAAACGCCGCACGCGCCATGCCCAGGCTTTGCGCGGCAATGCCGATGCGCCCGCCTTCCAGGGCAGACAGCGCAATCTTGTAGCCCTCGCCTTCCGCGCCAATCAGATTGGCGGCGGGAATGCGGCAGTTGTCGAAGTTGATCTGGGCCGTATCGCTGCTGTGCTGGCCCAGCTTGTCTTCAAGGCGCGCGACCTGATAGCCGGGGTTGGCAGTGGGCACGATAAAGGCACTCATGCCCTTCTTTCCCGCCGCCTTGTCGGTGACAGCGATCACGATGGCCACATCGCCGTTCTTGCCACTGGTGATGAACTGCTTGACGCCATTGATCACGTAGTCGCCGTCGTCCTTGGTGGCCGTGGTGCGCAGTGCGGATGCATCACTGCCCACATGCGGCTCGGTCAGGCAGAAGGCGCCCAGCATCTGCCCTTGAGCCAGCGGACGCAGCCATTGCTCCTGCTGCTGGGCGTTGCCGTATTTCATGAGGATGGCGTTGACCGGGCAGTTGGTCACGCTGATGACGGTGCTGGTGCCACCATCACCGGCGGCAACCTCTTCCAGCACCAGGGCCAGACTCACATAGTCCATGCCTGCGCCGCCCAGTTCCTCGGGCACGCAGATGCCGTAAGCGCCCAAGGCGGCCAGGCCCTGGTGCACGTCTTTGGGAAAGTGGTGTTCCTTGTCCCAGCGCGCAGCATGAGGCGTGATCTGCTCACGCACAAAGTCGCGCACGGCGTCGCGGATCATTTCCTGGTCCTGGTTCAGCAGCATTTTTGTCTCCAATAGTTATAGCTGTATGCCCATACTCTGCCTGAGCTAGGCCTCTAAAAGTCGGGTAATCGTTCCGTCATAGCGCAGCAGGCTGCCGCGGTCCTCGGGCCGCACTTGCTCCAGCGCCTGCATCAGGCCTTGCACGCTTTGATCTACGGTCACGGGGGCCGCTGCGCCGCCCATTTCGGTCTGCGTCCAGCCGGGGTCCAGCGCCAGCAGCGTCAGGCCCGGCCAGTGCTGGCAGGCGGAGGCCACGGCCATATTGAGGGCGGCCTTGCTGACGCGGTACAGCCAGGCGCTTTCGTCGGCCTGCGCCAGCAGCGACATCTCGCTGGAGAAAGCGCCGATCACGCCACCGGCCTCCTGCACCATGGGCGCAATCTGCGGCAGCGCCTGCATAAAGCCCAGCACATTGCTGTGCATGACGGCATCGAACTGCGGCTGCGTGGGTGGCACACCTGCGGTATGACCGTCCCAGACTCCCGCCACATACAAGGCCAGGTCAATGCTTTCGCCATCGAGCTGCCAGGCCAGACCGCTGACGCTGGCAGGGTCGGCCAGATCGATCTGCAGCACCCGTGCGCCCAGCGCCTGCACATCGGCCATGTCTTCAGACTTGCGTACCGTGGCAATCACGCGGTGGCCTTGCTCGATATAGGCTTGCGTCAAAGCCTTGCCCAGCCCGCGCGAGGCGCCCAGAATCAGTATCAAAGACATAGCTGCCTGCGCTCGTCAATGAATGGTTTCAACATGGTTCTCATCTCAATTCCTTTCATAGCCAGCGCTAGCCGCTATTATTTTTTCTGAAACTGCTCGGCAGCAATCATGGCGCCATAGCGGGCGACCATGCGCTCCTGTGTCTCGGGCTCTGCCGTCAACCCCATCTGGGCATGAACAATCTGATTGAGCGAGGGCATGATGTTGCGGGCCACCTTGGCCTCCTCACTCCACAAACGTGATCGCATCAAGGCCTTGGCGCAGTGCAGATAGGCTTCCTGCACATTGACTTCAATCACCAGCTTGGGGCGAAAGTGCTCACTGGCAAACAGCGCCGTGTAATGCGCCTCATCGCGCAGCTGGGCAGTGCCGTTGATGCGCAGGGTCTCGTCAAAGCCCGGCACAAAAAACAGCAGCCCCAGGCGCGGGTCGTCGAGCAAGTTGCTCAGGCTGTCCAGCCGGTTATTGCCGCCCGCATCGGGAATCAGCAAGGTATTGGCATCCGGTGCCTTGACAAAGCCCGGCTTGCCGCCGCGCGGCGAGGCATCGAGCAAAGCGCCATTGGCCCCGCCCGTGGCCATGACGAAAAATGGCGACAGGGCAATAAAGCGCAGGCAGTGCCTGTCCAGCTCCCACTGCTGCTTGAGCAAGGCGCGCTCGGCAGGCGGGTCGTACAGCTTTTGCAATTGCTCGCGCGAAGTGATCATGACAGCGGCGCCTCTTCAGGACGGTCGTTGCGGTGAATGGCGGCGTAGAGCGACAGGAACTCGTTCCACGAAGGATCGAAGCTCACCTCCATCTCGGGCTCCAGATTCGGCACATGCTGCTTGCCCAGCTGGCGGGCCAGCTGCACAGCGTGGGCCGGGTCTTCCACATAGTAGGCCGCCACCCGTGAGCTCAGGTTCTCGACGCGGGAGAAGACCAGGATGCCGCGCTGCTCACGGCTGAGCTGCTCGTCAAGCGCATCCTGGGCATCGCGCACGCCATCGAGCTCGTCCTGGCTGGAGAAATGAAAGCGCCACTCCAGGAAGTGGGACAAATCCGCCCGTGTGGCCACCGCATTGGCACCGTCGTGAAAGCTCAGGATATCGGGAGGCGAATCCTCGTCGGCATCCGGCGAGCGCACTTCCAGCGACAGCCAGCGGTCGCTGTCCTCGCGCGGAAATTCATAGCTGCGGCCCAGTTGCTGGCGGATGAACCCATCAAACAGCGGCGGGAACTCCGACAGCAAGGCAGAGCCGTACACATCGGCAGCTGCCTCGGAGACAAACTCCACCGGCCCCACGCGCACGGAGAAATCCCACTCGCCCAGCACGTGGTCCAGCATGATGAAGGCCATGTGCTGCGCATGCTCGGCCATGTCCTGAGCGATGGGCTTTTCAAACGAAAGCTTGAGGCCGATGATGCCGCCCGCATCGTAGTAGCCCACCCGGATCTCGGAGCAGGCCAGCTCGAAGCCATCCATGCGCATGCCGAAGTTGCTGCCCTGCGCACGGCTGCGAAACGCCTGCACGCTGTAGTGCTCAAAGCGCGGCGCCTGGCGCACCAGGGCCTGCGCGTTCTCGAATTGCGCCGTATTGCCATGGGCCGAGACCACCAGCCGCCCTCCGGCTTGCTTGAGGTAGCCCTCCAGCTCCAGGCTCAGGCCCGGCGCATATCGATGCAGCACTTCATTGGCGCTTTCCACAAACGCATGGAGATCAAGCTTCTCCAACTGAGGCAGCTGATTGGAAAAATCGCTCCAGAAAGCATCGATCTGCTGTGTCTCCAGCGGCTTGACGGTCTCGCTCTCGTCGTGGGAAATATCTGCGCTCATGAATGACTTCCGCAATATGGGCCGCAAACATCCAGCGCGAATGCGTGCAAGCCGTTGAACATGCGTTCACTGTAGAGCAATCCAGCGACGTTTCTGGGCAAATGGCACCTGATCTGCTCAGATCAGCTCTACGGCCATGGCTGTGGCCTCGCCGCCGCCAATGCACAAAGTGGCCAGCCCCTTCTTCTTGCCACGCGCCTGCAGGGCGTGGAGCAGCGTGACCAGAATGCGCGCACCGCTGGCACCAATGGGGTGACCCAGCGCGCAAGCACCGCCGTTGACGTTGACCTTGTCGTGCGGAACCTTGAGGTCGGCCATCAGCGCCATGGGCACCACGGCAAAGGCTTCGTTGATTTCCCACAGGTCCACGTCATCGACCTTCCAGCCCGCCTTCTTGAGCGCTTTCTCGGTTGCGCCCACGGGGGCCGTGGTGAACCACTCAGGCGCCTGCGCAAAAGTGGCGTGCGAGACGATGCGCGCCAGCGGCTTGCAGCCCAGTTGCTTGGCGGTGGATTCACGCATCAGCACCATGGCGGCCGCGCCGTCGTTGATGCTGGAGCTCGACGCCGCCGTGATGGTGCCGTCCTTCTTGAACGCGGGCTTCAGGCTGCTGATCTTGTCCAGCTTGGCCTTGGCCGGGCCTTCGTCCACGCTCACGGTCACATCGCCCTTGCGGGTCTTGACGGTGACGGGCGTAATTTCGGCATCAAACGCGCCGCTTTGCGCGGCGGCCTGAGCACGCTGCACGCTGGCAATGGCGAAGGCATCCTGCGCCTCACGTGTGAACTGGTACTTGGCTGCGCAGTCTTCGCCAAACGTGCCCATGGAGCGGCCTGGCTCGTAGGCATCTTCCAGGCCATCAAGCATCATGTGATCAAAGATCTTGTCGTGGCCCATGCGGTAGCCGCCGCGGCCTTTCTTGAGCAGATAAGGCGCATTGGTCATGCTCTCCATGCCGCCGGCAATCATCACCTCGCGGCTGCCGGCAATTAGCTGGTCATGGGCCAGGATGGTGGCCTCCATGCCTGCGCCGCACATCTTGGACAGGGTCACAGCGCCCGAGGACTGCGGCAACCCACCCTTGAAGCCGGCCTGGCGCGCAGGTGCCTGACCTTGACCGGCCATCAGGCAGTTGCCAAACAGCACTTCTTCGACCAGCTCAGGCTTGATGCCCGCACGCTCCACTGCTGCCGCAATGGCTGCGCCGCCCAGATCGTGGGCTGCCAGATCGGAAAAATCGCCCTGAAATGCGCCCATGGGTGTGCGGGCTGCGCTGACGATGACTACGGGATCCTGATGCATGGTTTGTCTCCTTGAAGATGGATAAGTTCTGCCTCTTGCAATGAGGCTATGGTTGGGTATTTAGGTGCCTTGTGTGCTCATGCCAATCTCGCCTCGGTGCAGAAAGCGGCTGCGCTCATAGGGAAAGACATTCGCGATATGTCCCTCACGTATGCGGCTCTGATGCGCCTGCCAGAAGCCAGCCTCCAGCAAATCCGCATGGTGGCGCATGAAGATGTCACGCACTGCCGGATGCCCCAGCAAGAAGGGGCCAAAGGTTTCGGGAAAAACATCTCTGGGGCCGACCGAATACCAGATATCCCCGGACATCTCCTCTTCCTCGGTGCGCGGCTCAGGCACCTTGCGGAAATTGCAGTCCGTCAGATATTCAATCTCGTCATAGTCGTAGAACACCACTTTCCCGCCACGGGTGACTCCGAAGTTCTTCCACAGCATGTCGCCAGGAAAGATGTTGGTGGCCACCAGGTCCTTGATGGCATTGCCATATTCCACAATGGCACGCTCCATGGCGGCACGGCGCTCTGGGTTGGTATCGGCCTCAGCCAGGCACTCCATCAAGAACAGGTTCAACGGCACCAGGCGACGCTCTATGTAGAGATGGCTGATGATGACTTCCATCTGCCCGTCACCATCACGGTCGCTGATCTCGATCTGATCGGGTGCCTGGGCCTGAAGCTCGGCCAGCAGCTCATCGCTGAAGCGGTTCTTGGGAAATGCCACCAGGCTGTATTCCATGGTGTCCGCCATGCGGCCACCTCTGTCATGCTGCTTGACCAACTGATACTTGGCCTTGACCTGGGCGCGGGTGACGTCCTTGCTGCTGGCAATCCTGTCCTTGATGAGCTTGAACACATAGGGAAAGCTGGGCAGATCGAACACCGACATGACCAACCCCTTGATGCCAGGGGCAATGCGCAACTGGTCGCTGGAGTGGCGCAGGTGGTGCAGAAAGTCGCGGTAGAACAACGTCTTGCCTTGCTTGCCCAAACCCAGCGCGTTGTAGATCTCGGCCTTGGGTTTGCGCGGCATCAGGCTGCGCAAAAAACTGACGTAGGCGCTGGGCACATCCATGTGGACCATGAAATAGGCACGCGCAAAGCTGAAAAGCGCATGCAGATCATCCTCGCCAAACAAGGCTGCATGCAAGATGAGCTGTCCCTGCTCTGCATGCAGGATGGGAATCGCCAGCGGCAGCTCGGTATAGCCGGTGATGATCTTGCCGACCAGATAGGCGCCCTTGTTGCGATAGAACAGGCTGGAGAGCACCTGAATCTGAAAGTTCGGCCTCAGGGTACGCTTGCCCAGTTGGTCCCGAATGCGATCGGCCAGCAGTTGCACATCGCGCGGCAGGTCTTCAAATGCGCATTGCAACTGCAGCTGCTCAAACAAGGCTTGCAGCGAGCCTTCGAGCTGCGACAGGCTGGCAGGGTAGTAGGCCCTATAGGTGGGAATGGCTCCGGGCAGCGTATTTTCAAGATACTCGGTGCTGACTGCCGCTCGCACAAAGATGAAGTCATTCTGGAAATGCGTGCGATGCAGAATCTTGGTGGTGACCGAGTTGAAAAAGGTTTCGGCCAGCTCTGGTTGCAAATGTCCAACCATCAGACCGATGTAATGCAGCTTGACCTGCTGCCAGACGGCCATGCTCTGCTGGCTGGCGGAAAACTCTTCTTCCAGTCGCTGGATACAGGCACGCACCTGCAGGTCGTAAAACTTGATGCGCTCGCGCAAAGCCTGTTGCTGCCCCTGCCAATCCATGACCTCAAAGCGCTGCTTGGCTCGGGCGGCCTCTGCACTGAACATGCGGTAGTGCAGGTTGTAGCCATGCATCAAGGCCTGTGCAATGGCATAGGCCTCGGGGGCGTCCAGTCGTTGCGGAAACATGGCGGGCCAGTCGCTCCAGATAAGTGAGCAGAGCTCCCACAGTGCACAATGGCTAGAAGCCAAAAACACTCATAAGAGCACTGCAACTGCGCAATGGCAGCGATCAGTCACGCTTGCGCGAAGCGACCTTCTCGACTGCCTTGTTGTAGACATCCTCCAGGCCACCCACGCCAGGAACCGTCATCTCAAGGTTGGTGATATGACCGTTCTTGATGCTGTAGCACCAGCCATGGACGGTGACCTTCTGGCCACGGGCCCAGGCATCCTGCATGACGGTGGACTGGGCCACATTGACCACTTGCTCGATGGCGTTCAGTTCGCACAAAGCATCGTGACGGTACTGAGGAGACAGGCTCTCGAGCAAAGCAACGTGCTTGTCGCGGATATCACGGACGTGGCGTGTCCAGTTATCCACCAGACCCAGGCGCAGATTGTTCAGGGCCGCGAACACACCGCCGCAGCCATAGTGGCCCACCACCATCAGGTGCTCGATCTTGAGGTGATCGACAGAATACTGAATGGTGGACAGGCAGTTCAGGTCGCTGGGCACCACTACGTTGGCCACGTTGCGGTGTACGAACACTTCGCCGGGCTCCAGACCTGTGATCTGGTTGGCAGGCACGCGGCTGTCAGAGCAACCGATCCACATGTACTTGGGCTTTTGCTGCGCCATCAGTCCGGTAAAGAAACCAGGACGATCACGCTCCATCTGATCTGCCCACTCACGGTTGTGGACAAACAGTTCTTCGATGGAGGTCGTTGTCATGAAGCTATCCTTTTTTTGTCGTGGTTGAAAGGATGGCGCAGCACCCGCTTTATCAGCAGGTTTCAGCAAACAATTCGCGGCCAATCAGCATGCGGCGAATTTCGCTGGTGCCAGCACCAATCTCATAGAGTTTCGCATCTCGCCACAGGCGGCCGAGCGGATACTCGTTGATATACCCATTGCCACCATAGATTTGCACGCCCTCTCCGGCCATCCAGGTGGCCTTCTCGGCACACCACAAAATGACGCTGGCGCAGTCTTTGCGCACCTGGCGAACATGGTCAGTTCCCAGCAGATCCAGGTTTTTAGCGACGGTATAGGCGAAAGATCGGCCCGCTTGCAGCACGGTGTACATATCTGCCACCTTGCCCTGAATCAGCTGAAACTCGCCGATGCTCTGGCCAAATTGCTTGCGGTCGTGGATGTAGGGAACCACGTTGTCCATGACCGATTGCATGATGCCCAGCGGCCCACCGGTCAGCACGGCACGCTCGTAATCGAGGCCGCTCATCAGCACCTTGGCGCCCATGTTCAGTCCGCCGAGGATATTTTCCGCAGGCACTTCCACGTTCTGGAACACCAGCTCACCCGTGTGGCTGCCGCGCATGCCCAGCTTGTCCAGCTTTTGCGCGATGGAGAAGCCCGGCATGTCCTTTTCAATCAGGAAAGCCGTTACGCCCCGTGCGCCCATTTCGGGCTCGGTCTTGGCATAGACCACCAGAGTGTCTGCATCCGGGCCGTTAGTGATCCACATCTTGCTGCCGTTGAGCAGGTAGTAGCCGCCCTTGTCTTCAGCCTTGAGCTTCATGCTGATGACGTCCGAGCCTGCACCGGGCTCGCTCATGGCCAGTGCACCCACATGCTCACCGCTGATGAGCTTGGGCAGGTATTTGGCTTTCTGCGCTTCGTTGCCGTTGCGATTGATCTGGTTCACGCACAGATTGCTGTGCGCACCATAGGACAGACCGACAGAAGCGCTGGCACGCGAGATCTCCTCCATCGCCACCATATGAGCCAGATAGCCCATGTCTGCACCGCCGTACTGCTCGGACACCGTGATGCCCAGCACGCCCAGGTCACCAAACTTGCGCCACAGGTCCATGGGGAACTGGTCGCTGCGGTCGATCTCCGCCGCACGCGGTGCAATCTCGCTCTGGGCAAATTCACGCACCGCATCACGCAGCGCATCGATATCTTCTCCAAGCTGGAAGTTCAGTCCGGGCAGATTGGCAAGGCTCATGGTTGTCTCCTGTTGGTTTATATAGGTAGGGGCAATGAGTCAGTTGTTCAGGCCCGCGCGGTCTTGCAGGCACATCAACGTGCAACTCATGGTGGCAATCAGCTTTTCTTTTCCTGCGTCAATCGCAAAGGCTTTGCCTTCCGTGACGGTGATGGTTCGTCCCGGCTTGATGACTCGGCCTTCCATCCGGAAATGCTGCCCCTTGGCGGGAGCCAGCAAATTGATCTTGAATTCGATAGTGAGTACGGCTGCATCTGCAGGCATCAATGTCAAGCCTGCATAGCCACAGGCTGAATCCAGCGCTGTAGACACCATGCCGGCATGCAAAAAGCCATGCTGCTGCGTCAGGCCCTGAGCCCAGTCCAGGCTGATATCCACTGCCCCAGGCTCAACCAAGGTCAGCTTGGCACCTATGGTGCTCATTGCACCTTGCTTGTCGAAACTGTCTTTCACGCGATGCGTGATGTCCTGGGTTTCTTCGGCTCCTGCAGCTGGCATGACGACTCTCCTGCGAAAGCTAATCAATTGACGTTTACGTAAACGTCAATTATGCGGTATTTTTGCTCTCTGTTTTCTTCAACAACATGTGAGCCTCTTTTTCCTGCTCTCGCACCTCTTCCAGAGTCACCTGCAAATCGGCCATCTGCGCTTCAAGCTGCTTGCGATGCACCGCCAGAACATCAAGAAACTTGCGCAATTGCACGCCCGTGTCGCGCGGGCTGTCATACATCTCGATGATTTCCTTGGCTTCTGACAGCGACAGTCCCAGGCGCTTGGCCCTCAACGTCAAACGCAAGCGTGCCCGATCTCGGGGCGAGTACACACGGTTGCGTCCTCCTGCACCAGAACGCTCCGGCTGCAACAACCCCATATCTTCATAAAAACGAATGGCCCGGGTCGTGAGATCAAACTCTTTGGCTAGATCACTGATGGTGTAACTGATAGACATGATGGTGTAGTTCTAAGTCTTGCATCGCACAGGCGACTGCCCAAAACGGCTCAATCTCTAAAATGCTGGTCAAACTGACGTTTACGTTAACGTCAATCCTAAACGAAATACCCTGCCATGAGCTCCATTCAAGAATCTGCACTCCACTATCCACTGGGCGAGACCTTGCCGGACATTGCCCAGGCGCTAGAGATTGCGTCTGGCATCAAATGGATACGCATGGCGCTGCCCTTTGCCCTCGATCACATCAACCTCTGGCTGCTGCGTGATCGCCAGAGCGATCTGCATGGCCAGGTACGCGAAGGCTGGACAGTCATCGACTGCTGCGTCAATCGCACTGAGGCGCGCGAGCAATGGGAACAGATCTTTGCCTCCGAGCTTGAAGGCCTACCCATTTTGCGCGTCGTCGTCACCCACATGCACCCCGACCATATAGGCTTGGCCGGCTGGCTCTGCCGACAATGGAATGCCCCTCTGTGGATCAGCGCCACCGACTACAACGTCGCCCGCGTCGCCATGAAGGACAGGGATGGCTTCGGCGGCGAGTCCGGCGCCGATTTCTACAGCCTGCACGGACAGAGAGATGAAGAATTTCTGCTCCATGTGCGTGGTCGTGGCAGCTACTACTCTTCCCTGGTTGCTCCTATCCCCGACATTTATCACCGCATCATGGATGGCGACCAGATCGATATCAACGGCCGCACATGGCAATGCATTGCCGGCTATGGTCACGCGCCGGAGCACATGGCGCTGTACTGCGCCGAGCTCAAGATACTCATCAGTGGCGATATGGTCCTGCCGCGCATCTCCGCCAATGTCAGCGTGCATTCCACCGAGCCTGAAGCCAATCCTCTGCAGCTGTTTCTCACATCACTGAAGCGATATTTCGAGCTTCCGCAAGAAACCCATGTTCTGCCCTCACACGGCAAGCCCTTCACAGGATTGCATGTTCGTGTTCAGCAGCTGCTCGATCATCATCAAGAGCGCCTGGATGACATCATGCAAGCAGCTCAACAACAAGGGTTAAGCGCAGCCGACATCCTTTCCATTCTCTTCAAACGCCAGCTGGACACCCACCAGATGACTTTTGCCATGGGCGAGGCTCTGGCCCACCTGCACTATCTCTGGTTCAGCGGCCAACTGGCTCGACGGCTCGATGGAAATGGCATCCTGCGCTTCTACGCTTCCACGCAAAAATAAAAAGAGAGCGCCTAGCGCTCTCTTTTTATGGATTTCAGGTATTTTTGCAGCTGCAATGCTTTGACAGCCGGCGGCAAGCGCTCCTCGTTTTGAAGCACCCAATAAAAAACCCCGCAGTCTTTGGGACTGCGGGGTTTTTCTCTGTAAGAGCCTGACGATGACCTACTTTCACACGGGAACCCGCACTATCATCGGCGCAAAGTCGTTTCACGGTCCTGTTCGGGATGGGAAGGAGTGGTACCAACTTGCTATGGTCATCAGGCATAAACTTTTTGTCAGATTGAGCACTTGTTTTTACGATTAACTGCTTAATCGCTCGCTTTCAATCCAACGAATTCATAGAGTCTTTAATCAGCTTTTCGATTGCGCCTTTTCGGCATAACTTGAACGATCTTTCAATCTGTTCAGTCTTATTTTTCTGAGCTTCAACCCAAAGTTATAGGGTCAAGCCGCACGGGCAATTAGTATTGGTTAGCTTAACGCATTGCTGCGCTTCCACACCCAACCTATCAACGTCGTGGTCTACAACGACCCTTCAGGGGGCTCAAGGCCCCGGCAGATCTCATCTTGAAACGAGTTTCCCGCTTAGATGCTTTCAGCGGTTATCTCTTCCACACTTAGCTACCCTGCGATGCCACTGGCGTGACAACAGGTACACCAGAGGTGTGTCCACTCCGGTCCTCTCGTACTAGGAGCAGGCTTCCTCAAATCTGCAGCGCCCACGGAAGATAGGGACCAAACTGTCTCACGACGTTTTAAACCCAGCTCACGTACCTCTTTAAATGGCGAACAGCCATACCCTTGGGACCGACTACAGCCCCAGGATGAGATGAGCCGACATCGAGGTGCCAAACACCGCCGTCGATATGAACTCTTGGGCGGTATCAGCCTGTTATCCCCAGAGTACCTTTTATCCGTTGAGCGATGGCCCTTCCATACAGAACCACCGGATCACTATGTCCTGCTTTCGCATCTGCTCGACTTGTCAGTCTCGCAGTTAAGCACGCTTATGCCATTGCACTATCGTCACGATGTCCGACCGTAACTAGCGTACCTTCGAACTCCTCCGTTACGCTTTGGGAGGAGACCGCCCCAGTCAAACTGCCTACCATGCACTGTCCCCGATCCAGATAATGGACCAAGGTTAGAACCTCAAACGCACCAGGGTGGTATTTCAACGTTGGCTCCATGCGATCTAGCGACCGCACTTCAAAGCCTCCCACCTATCCTACACAGATCCGTTCAAAGTCCAATACAAAGCTACAGTAAAGGTTCATGGGGTCTTTCCGTCTTTCCGCGGGGAGATTGCATCATCACAAACATTTCAACTTCGCTGAGTCTCAGGAGGAGACAGTGTGGCCATCGTTACGCCATTCGTGCAGGTCGGAACTTACCCGACAAGGAATTTCGCTACCTTAGGACCGTTATAGTTACGGCCGCCGTTTACTGGGACTTCAATCAAGAGCTTGCACCCCATCATTTAATCTTCCAGCACCGGGCAGGCGTCACACCCTATACGTCCACTTTCGTGTTTGCAGAGTGCTGTGTTTTTATTAAACAGTCGCAGCCACCAATTTTTTGCAACCCCTTTTAGCTCCGTTTGTACAACTTCACTGACTTGGGGTACACCTTCTCCCGAAGTTACGGTGTCAATTTGCCGAGTTCCTTCTCCTGAGTTCTCTCAAGCGCCTTAGAATACTCATCTCGCGCACCAGTGTCGGTTTGCGGTACGGTCGTATGTAGCTGAAGCTTAGTGGCTTTTCCTGGAAGCAGGGTATCACTCAGTTCGTCTGCAAGCAGACTCCTTATCACCCCTCATCTAAGCCTGGCGGATTTGCCTACCAGGCACGACTACAGGCTTGAACCAACATATCCAACAGTTGGCTGAGCTAACCTTCTCCGTCCCCACATCGCACTACATATCGGTACAGGAATATTGACCTGTTTCCCATCAGCTACGCATCTCTGCCTCGCCTTAGGGGCCGACTTACCCTACGCCGATGAACGTTGCGTAGGAAACCTTGCGCTTACGGCGAGGGGGCTTTTCACCCCCTTTAACGCTACTCATGTCAGCATTCGCACTTCTGATACCTCCAGCATCCGTTACCAGACACCTTCACAGGCTTACAGAACGCTCTCCTACCACGTGCAATAAATTGCACATCCGCAGCTTCGGTAACTGGCTTAGCCCCGTTACATCTTCCGCGCAGGACGACTCGATCAGTGAGCTATTACGCTTTCTTTAAATGATGGCTGCTTCTAAGCCAACATCCTGACTGTTTTAGCCTTCCCACTTCGTTTCCCACTTAGCCAATTTTAGGGACCTTAGCTGGCGGTCTGGGTTGTTTCCCTCTTGAGTCCGGACGTTAGCACCCGGTGCTCTGTCTCCCAAGCTGTACTCGTCGGTATTCGGAGTTTGCATAGGTTTGGTAAGTCGCCATGACCCCCTAGCCTAAACAGTGCTCTACCCCCGACGGTAATACTTGAGGCACTACCTAAATAGTTTTCGGAGAGAACCAGCTATTTCCAAGTTTGTTTAGCCTTTCACCCCTATCCACAGCTCATCCCCTAATTTTGCAACATTAGTGGGTTCGGACCTCCAGTACCTGTTACGGCACCTTCATCCTGGCCATGGATAGATCACTTGGTTTCGGGTCTACACCCAGCGACTAATCGCCCTATTCGGACTCGATTTCTCTTCGCCTCCCCTATTCGGTTAAGCTTGCCACTGAATGTAAGTCGCTGACCCATTATACAAAAGGTACGCCGTCACCCCTTACGAGGCTCCGACTTTTTGTAAGCATACGGTTTCAGGATCTATTTCACTCCCCTCCCGGGGTTCTTTTCGCCTTTCCCTCACGGTACTGGTTCACTATCGGTCGATGATGAGTATTTAGCCTTGGAGGATGGTCCCCCCATATTCAGACAGGGTTTCTCGTGCCCCGCCCTACTTGTCTGCAGCCTAGTACCACCGATCGGTTTTCACATACGGGACTATCACCCACTATGGTTGGCCTTTCCATGCCATTTTGTTAACCGCTCGACTATCACTGCAAGGCTCTTCCGAATTCGCTCGCCACTACTATCGGAATCTCGGTTGATGTCTTTTCCTCTGGGTACTTAGATGTTTCAGTTCTCCAGGTTCGCTTCGCATACCTATGTATTCAGTATGCGATACCTCTTGCGAGGTGGGTTCCCCCATTCAGAAATCTCCGGATCAAAGCTTATTTGCCAGCTCCCCGAAGCTTATCGCAGGCTATCACGTCTTTCGTCGCCTATCATCGCCAAGGCATCCACCATATGCTCTTAGTCACTTGACCCTATAACTTTGACGCCTCTTGCGAAGCACAAAGCTCTAGATTTCAAAGACTGGTGAGGTCTTGCACCTCACGCGTTATGCCGTAATGTGAATATCTTTGGCTGCATTTTTCAATACAGCTTAGAGAATATTCGTCATTACTAGATAATTTCGCATTCGCAAAATATCTGTTTTGACGCAATCAAAAAGTTGCTGATGGCACGGTGCACAGATCTTGGTAAACCTTGATTTGCGCTTTCCATCAGCAACGCTGATTTCGACTCTATGAATTTTTAAAGAACAGCCTATTGAGATGAAATCTCAATACAAAAGCAGTCTTTGCAAGACTGCTTTTGTATTGGGAAGCCTTCGATTGTAGCACTACGGCAACTGCTGAGCGCTATCATTTTTGGTGGAGGATGACGGGATCGAACCGACGACCCCCTGCTTGCAAAGCAGGTGCTCTCCCAGCTGAGCTAATCCCCCGGGATCCTCGAACCAGACATTGGAATCTTGGTGGGTCTAGTTGGGCTCGAACCAACGACCCCTGCGTTATCAACACAGTGCTCTAACCAGCTGAGCTACAGACCCATTCCTCAACATGGCAGCAAGAATTTCTTCTTGTTCACCAGGCTTTGGCTTGTTCCAACAACCGATAAGTGTGGACGTTCAATTGAAGCAGCATTTTTCCAGAAAGGAGGTGATCCAGCCGCACCTTCCGATACGGCTACCTTGTTACGACTTCACCCCAGTCACGAACCCCGCCGTGGTAAGCGCCCTCCTTGCGGTTAGGCTACCTACTTCTGGCGAGACCCGCTCCCATGGTGTGACGGGCGGTGTGTACAAGACCCGGGAACGTATTCACCGTGACATTCTGATCCACGATTACTAGCGATTCCGACTTCACGCAGTCGAGTTGCAGACTGCGATCCGGACTACGACTGGCTTTATGGGATTAGCTCCCCCTCGCGGGTTGGCAACCCTTTGTACCAGCCATTGTATGACGTGTGTAGCCCCACCTATAAGGGCCATGAGGACTTGACGTCATCCCCACCTTCCTCCGGTTTGTCACCGGCAGTCCCATTAGAGTGCTCAACTGAATGTAGCAACTAATGGCAAGGGTTGCGCTCGTTGCGGGACTTAACCCAACATCTCACGACACGAGCTGACGACAGCCATGCAGCACCTGTGTGCAGGTTCTCTTTCGAGCACCAAACCATCTCTGGTAAGTTCCTGCCATGTCAAAGGTGGGTAAGGTTTTTCGCGTTGCATCGAATTAAACCACATCATCCACCGCTTGTGCGGGTCCCCGTCAATTCCTTTGAGTTTTAACCTTGCGGCCGTACTCCCCAGGCGGTCAACTTCACGCGTTAGCTTCGTTACTGAGAAAGTTAATTCCCAACAACCAGTTGACATCGTTTAGGGCGTGGACTACCAGGGTATCTAATCCTGTTTGCTCCCCACGCTTTCGTGCATGAGCGTCAGTGCAGGCCCAGGGGATTGCCTTCGCCATCGGTGTTCCTCCGCATATCTACGCATTTCACTGCTACACGCGGAATTCCATCCCCCTCTGCCGCACTCCAGCCTTGCAGTCACAATGGCAGTTCCCAGGTTGAGCCCGGGGATTTCACCACTGTCTTACAAAACCGCCTGCGCACGCTTTACGCCCAGTAATTCCGATTAACGCTTGCACCCTACGTATTACCGCGGCTGCTGGCACGTAGTTAGCCGGTGCTTATTCTTACGGTACCGTCATGACCCGAGGATATTAGCCTCAGGCTTTTCGTTCCGTACAAAAGCAGTTTACAACCCGAGGGCCTTCATCCTGCACGCGGCATTGCTGGATCAGGCTTTCGCCCATTGTCCAAAATTCCCCACTGCTGCCTCCCGTAGGAGTCTGGGCCGTGTCTCAGTCCCAGTGTGGCTGGTCGTCCTCTCAGACCAGCTACAGATCACGGGCTTGGTAAGCCTTTACCCCACCAACTACCTAATCTGCCATCAGCCGCTCTAGTAGCACAAGGCCCGAAGGTCCCCTGCTTTCATCCGTAGATATCATGCGGTATTAGCTACTCTTTCGAGTAGTTATCCCCCACTACTAGGCACGTTCCGATGTATTACTCACCCGTTCGCCACTCGCCACCAGACCGAAGTCCGTGCTGCCGTTCGACTTGCATGTGTAAAGCATGCCGCCAGCGTTCAATCTGAGCCAGGATCAAACTCTATAGTTCGATCTTAAATTTAAAGTCTTTCGACTACTCACTCACTTGACGGAATCAAGAAGAATAAATTCTTCCTCATTACTGTTTTTGTGAGCGCTTGATAACTCCAAAGAGTTTGTTCCGAAGAACTGGCTGCTTGCCCTCAAACGCCCACGCTTATCGGCTGTATTTTTTTAATGAACCGAGCAAAGAACCAGCAGAACCGATTCAGATTTCGTTGCTTGCTGCGATCAGCGAAGCCTTAGATTGTAGCACTGTTTTTGCAGTACTTTTAAAACGTTTTTGCGTTTTCTTCTCACCCCTCTACTCGAAGAGAGAGAAGAAAACGCCTGGCGTGAGCCAGGCGTTTTGGCGTAAGAGCCTGACGATGACCTACTTTCACACGGGAACCCGCACTATCATCGGCGCAAAGTCGTTTCACGGTCCTGTTCGGGATGGGAAGGAGTGGTACCAACTTGCTATGGTCATCAGGCATAAACTTTTTGTCAGATTGAGCACTTGTTTTTACGATTAACTGCTTAATCGCTCGCTTTCAATCCAACGAATTCATAGAGTCTTTAATCAGCTTTTCGATTGCGCCTTTTCGGCATAACTTGAACGATCTTTCAATCTGTTCAGTCTTATTTTTCTGAGCTTCAACCCAAAGTTATAGGGTCAAGCCGCACGGGCAATTAGTATTGGTTAGCTTAACGCATTGCTGCGCTTCCACACCCAACCTATCAACGTCGTGGTCTACAACGACCCTTCAGGGGGCTCAAGGCCCCGGCAGATCTCATCTTGAAACGAGTTTCCCGCTTAGATGCTTTCAGCGGTTATCTCTTCCACACTTAGCTACCCTGCGATGCCACTGGCGTGACAACAGGTACACCAGAGGTGTGTCCACTCCGGTCCTCTCGTACTAGGAGCAGGCTTCCTCAAATCTGCAGCGCCCACGGAAGATAGGGACCAAACTGTCTCACGACGTTTTAAACCCAGCTCACGTACCTCTTTAAATGGCGAACAGCCATACCCTTGGGACCGACTACAGCCCCAGGATGAGATGAGCCGACATCGAGGTGCCAAACACCGCCGTCGATATGAACTCTTGGGCGGTATCAGCCTGTTATCCCCAGAGTACCTTTTATCCGTTGAGCGATGGCCCTTCCATACAGAACCACCGGATCACTATGTCCTGCTTTCGCATCTGCTCGACTTGTCAGTCTCGCAGTTAAGCACGCTTATGCCATTGCACTATCGTCACGATGTCCGACCGTAACTAGCGTACCTTCGAACTCCTCCGTTACGCTTTGGGAGGAGACCGCCCCAGTCAAACTGCCTACCATGCACTGTCCCCGATCCAGATAATGGACCAAGGTTAGAACCTCAAACGCACCAGGGTGGTATTTCAACGTTGGCTCCATGCGATCTAGCGACCGCACTTCAAAGCCTCCCACCTATCCTACACAGATCCGTTCAAAGTCCAATACAAAGCTACAGTAAAGGTTCATGGGGTCTTTCCGTCTTTCCGCGGGGAGATTGCATCATCACAAACATTTCAACTTCGCTGAGTCTCAGGAGGAGACAGTGTGGCCATCGTTACGCCATTCGTGCAGGTCGGAACTTACCCGACAAGGAATTTCGCTACCTTAGGACCGTTATAGTTACGGCCGCCGTTTACTGGGACTTCAATCAAGAGCTTGCACCCCATCATTTAATCTTCCAGCACCGGGCAGGCGTCACACCCTATACGTCCACTTTCGTGTTTGCAGAGTGCTGTGTTTTTATTAAACAGTCGCAGCCACCAATTTTTTGCAACCCCTTTTAGCTCCGTTTGTACAACTTCACTGACTTGGGGTACACCTTCTCCCGAAGTTACGGTGTCAATTTGCCGAGTTCCTTCTCCTGAGTTCTCTCAAGCGCCTTAGAATACTCATCTCGCGCACCAGTGTCGGTTTGCGGTACGGTCGTATGTAGCTGAAGCTTAGTGGCTTTTCCTGGAAGCAGGGTATCACTCAGTTCGTCTGCAAGCAGACTCCTTATCACCCCTCATCTAAGCCTGGCGGATTTGCCTACCAGGCACGACTACAGGCTTGAACCAACATATCCAACAGTTGGCTGAGCTAACCTTCTCCGTCCCCACATCGCACTACATATCGGTACAGGAATATTGACCTGTTTCCCATCAGCTACGCATCTCTGCCTCGCCTTAGGGGCCGACTTACCCTACGCCGATGAACGTTGCGTAGGAAACCTTGCGCTTACGGCGAGGGGGCTTTTCACCCCCTTTAACGCTACTCATGTCAGCATTCGCACTTCTGATACCTCCAGCATCCGTTACCAGACACCTTCACAGGCTTACAGAACGCTCTCCTACCACGTGCAATAAATTGCACATCCGCAGCTTCGGTAACTGGCTTAGCCCCGTTACATCTTCCGCGCAGGACGACTCGATCAGTGAGCTATTACGCTTTCTTTAAATGATGGCTGCTTCTAAGCCAACATCCTGACTGTTTTAGCCTTCCCACTTCGTTTCCCACTTAGCCAATTTTAGGGACCTTAGCTGGCGGTCTGGGTTGTTTCCCTCTTGAGTCCGGACGTTAGCACCCGGTGCTCTGTCTCCCAAGCTGTACTCGTCGGTATTCGGAGTTTGCATAGGTTTGGTAAGTCGCCATGACCCCCTAGCCTAAACAGTGCTCTACCCCCGACGGTAATACTTGAGGCACTACCTAAATAGTTTTCGGAGAGAACCAGCTATTTCCAAGTTTGTTTAGCCTTTCACCCCTATCCACAGCTCATCCCCTAATTTTGCAACATTAGTGGGTTCGGACCTCCAGTACCTGTTACGGCACCTTCATCCTGGCCATGGATAGATCACTTGGTTTCGGGTCTACACCCAGCGACTAATCGCCCTATTCGGACTCGATTTCTCTTCGCCTCCCCTATTCGGTTAAGCTTGCCACTGAATGTAAGTCGCTGACCCATTATACAAAAGGTACGCCGTCACCCCTTACGAGGCTCCGACTTTTTGTAAGCATACGGTTTCAGGATCTATTTCACTCCCCTCCCGGGGTTCTTTTCGCCTTTCCCTCACGGTACTGGTTCACTATCGGTCGATGATGAGTATTTAGCCTTGGAGGATGGTCCCCCCATATTCAGACAGGGTTTCTCGTGCCCCGCCCTACTTGTCTGCAGCCTAGTACCACCGATCGGTTTTCACATACGGGACTATCACCCACTATGGTTGGCCTTTCCATGCCATTTTGTTAACCGCTCGACTATCACTGCAAGGCTCTTCCGAATTCGCTCGCCACTACTATCGGAATCTCGGTTGATGTCTTTTCCTCTGGGTACTTAGATGTTTCAGTTCTCCAGGTTCGCTTCGCATACCTATGTATTCAGTATGCGATACCTCTTGCGAGGTGGGTTCCCCCATTCAGAAATCTCCGGATCAAAGCTTATTTGCCAGCTCCCCGAAGCTTATCGCAGGCTATCACGTCTTTCGTCGCCTATCATCGCCAAGGCATCCACCATATGCTCTTAGTCACTTGACCCTATAACTTTGACGCCTCTTGCGAAGCACAAAGCTCTAGATTTCAAAGACTGGTGAGGTCTTGCACCTCACGCGTTATGCCGTAATGTGAATATCTTTGGCTGCATTTTTCAATACAGCTTAGAGAATATTCGTCATCACTAGATAATTTCGCATTCGCAAAATATCTGTTTTGACGCAATCAAAAAGTTGCTGATGGCACGGTGCACAGATCTTGGTAAACCTTGATTTGCGCTTTCCATCAGCAACGCTGATTTCGACTCTATGAATTTTTAAAGAACAGCCTATTGAGATGAAATCTCAATACAAAAGCAGTCTTTGCAAGACTGCTTTTGTATTGGGAAGCCTTCGATTGTAGCACTACGGCAACTGCTGAGCGCTATCATTTTTGGTGGAGGATGACGGGATCGAACCGACGACCCCCTGCTTGCAAAGCAGGTGCTCTCCCAGCTGAGCTAATCCCCCGGGATCCTCGAACCAGACATTGGAATCTTGGTGGGTCTAGTTGGGCTCGAACCAACGACCCCTGCGTTATCAACACAGTGCTCTAACCAGCTGAGCTACAGACCCATTCCTCAACATGGCAGCAAGAATTTCTTCTTGTTCACCAGGCTTTGGCTTGTTCCAACAACCGATAAGTGTGGACGTTCAATTGAAGCAGCATTTTTCCAGAAAGGAGGTGATCCAGCCGCACCTTCCGATACGGCTACCTTGTTACGACTTCACCCCAGTCACGAACCCCGCCGTGGTAAGCGCCCTCCTTGCGGTTAGGCTACCTACTTCTGGCGAGACCCGCTCCCATGGTGTGACGGGCGGTGTGTACAAGACCCGGGAACGTATTCACCGTGACATTCTGATCCACGATTACTAGCGATTCCGACTTCACGCAGTCGAGTTGCAGACTGCGATCCGGACTACGACTGGCTTTATGGGATTAGCTCCCCCTCGCGGGTTGGCAACCCTTTGTACCAGCCATTGTATGACGTGTGTAGCCCCACCTATAAGGGCCATGAGGACTTGACGTCATCCCCACCTTCCTCCGGTTTGTCACCGGCAGTCCCATTAGAGTGCTCAACTGAATGTAGCAACTAATGGCAAGGGTTGCGCTCGTTGCGGGACTTAACCCAACATCTCACGACACGAGCTGACGACAGCCATGCAGCACCTGTGTGCAGGTTCTCTTTCGAGCACCAAACCATCTCTGGTAAGTTCCTGCCATGTCAAAGGTGGGTAAGGTTTTTCGCGTTGCATCGAATTAAACCACATCATCCACCGCTTGTGCGGGTCCCCGTCAATTCCTTTGAGTTTTAACCTTGCGGCCGTACTCCCCAGGCGGTCAACTTCACGCGTTAGCTTCGTTACTGAGAAAGTTAATTCCCAACAACCAGTTGACATCGTTTAGGGCGTGGACTACCAGGGTATCTAATCCTGTTTGCTCCCCACGCTTTCGTGCATGAGCGTCAGTGCAGGCCCAGGGGATTGCCTTCGCCATCGGTGTTCCTCCGCATATCTACGCATTTCACTGCTACACGCGGAATTCCATCCCCCTCTGCCGCACTCCAGCCTTGCAGTCACAATGGCAGTTCCCAGGTTGAGCCCGGGGATTTCACCACTGTCTTACAAAACCGCCTGCGCACGCTTTACGCCCAGTAATTCCGATTAACGCTTGCACCCTACGTATTACCGCGGCTGCTGGCACGTAGTTAGCCGGTGCTTATTCTTACGGTACCGTCATGACCCGAGGATATTAGCCTCAGGCTTTTCGTTCCGTACAAAAGCAGTTTACAACCCGAGGGCCTTCATCCTGCACGCGGCATTGCTGGATCAGGCTTTCGCCCATTGTCCAAAATTCCCCACTGCTGCCTCCCGTAGGAGTCTGGGCCGTGTCTCAGTCCCAGTGTGGCTGGTCGTCCTCTCAGACCAGCTACAGATCACGGGCTTGGTAAGCCTTTACCCCACCAACTACCTAATCTGCCATCAGCCGCTCTAGTAGCACAAGGCCCGAAGGTCCCCTGCTTTCATCCGTAGATATCATGCGGTATTAGCTACTCTTTCGAGTAGTTATCCCCCACTACTAGGCACGTTCCGATGTATTACTCACCCGTTCGCCACTCGCCACCAGACCGAAGTCCGTGCTGCCGTTCGACTTGCATGTGTAAAGCATGCCGCCAGCGTTCAATCTGAGCCAGGATCAAACTCTATAGTTCGATCTTAAATTTAAAGTCTTTCGACTACTCACTCACTTGACGGAATCAAGAAGAATAAATTCTTCCTCATTACTGTTTTTGTGAGCGCTTGATAACTCCAAAGAGTTTGTTCCGAAGAACTGGCTGCTTGCCCTCAAACGCCCACGCTTATCGGCTGTATTTTTTTAATGAACCGAGCAAAGAACCAGCAGAACCGATTCAGATTTCGTTGCTTGCTGCGATCAGCGAAGCCTTAGATTGTAGCACTGTTTTTGCAGTACTTTTAAAACGTTTTTGCGTTTTCTTCTCACCCCTCTACTCGAAGAGAGAGAAGAAAACGCCTGGCGTGAGCCAGGCGTTTTGGCGTAAGAGCCTGACGATGACCTACTTTCACACGGGAACCCGCACTATCATCGGCGCAAAGTCGTTTCACGGTCCTGTTCGGGATGGGAAGGAGTGGTACCAACTTGCTATGGTCATCAGGCATAAACTTTTTGTCAGATTGAGCACTTGTTTTTACGATTAACTGCTTAATCGCTCGCTTTCAATCCAACGAATTCATAGAGTCTTTAATCAGCTTTTCGATTGCGCCTTTTCGGCATAACTTGAACGATCTTTCAATCTGTTCAGTCTTATTTTTCTGAGCTTCAACCCAAAGTTATAGGGTCAAGCCGCACGGGCAATTAGTATTGGTTAGCTTAACGCATTGCTGCGCTTCCACACCCAACCTATCAACGTCGTGGTCTACAACGACCCTTCAGGGGGCTCAAGGCCCCGGCAGATCTCATCTTGAAACGAGTTTCCCGCTTAGATGCTTTCAGCGGTTATCTCTTCCACACTTAGCTACCCTGCGATGCCACTGGCGTGACAACAGGTACACCAGAGGTGTGTCCACTCCGGTCCTCTCGTACTAGGAGCAGGCTTCCTCAAATCTGCAGCGCCCACGGAAGATAGGGACCAAACTGTCTCACGACGTTTTAAACCCAGCTCACGTACCTCTTTAAATGGCGAACAGCCATACCCTTGGGACCGACTACAGCCCCAGGATGAGATGAGCCGACATCGAGGTGCCAAACACCGCCGTCGATATGAACTCTTGGGCGGTATCAGCCTGTTATCCCCAGAGTACCTTTTATCCGTTGAGCGATGGCCCTTCCATACAGAACCACCGGATCACTATGTCCTGCTTTCGCATCTGCTCGACTTGTCAGTCTCGCAGTTAAGCACGCTTATGCCATTGCACTATCGTCACGATGTCCGACCGTAACTAGCGTACCTTCGAACTCCTCCGTTACGCTTTGGGAGGAGACCGCCCCAGTCAAACTGCCTACCATGCACTGTCCCCGATCCAGATAATGGACCAAGGTTAGAACCTCAAACGCACCAGGGTGGTATTTCAACGTTGGCTCCATGCGATCTAGCGACCGCACTTCAAAGCCTCCCACCTATCCTACACAGATCCGTTCAAAGTCCAATACAAAGCTACAGTAAAGGTTCATGGGGTCTTTCCGTCTTTCCGCGGGGAGATTGCATCATCACAAACATTTCAACTTCGCTGAGTCTCAGGAGGAGACAGTGTGGCCATCGTTACGCCATTCGTGCAGGTCGGAACTTACCCGACAAGGAATTTCGCTACCTTAGGACCGTTATAGTTACGGCCGCCGTTTACTGGGACTTCAATCAAGAGCTTGCACCCCATCATTTAATCTTCCAGCACCGGGCAGGCGTCACACCCTATACGTCCACTTTCGTGTTTGCAGAGTGCTGTGTTTTTATTAAACAGTCGCAGCCACCAATTTTTTGCAACCCCTTTTAGCTCCGTTTGTACAACTTCACTGACTTGGGGTACACCTTCTCCCGAAGTTACGGTGTCAATTTGCCGAGTTCCTTCTCCTGAGTTCTCTCAAGCGCCTTAGAATACTCATCTCGCGCACCAGTGTCGGTTTGCGGTACGGTCGTATGTAGCTGAAGCTTAGTGGCTTTTCCTGGAAGCAGGGTATCACTCAGTTCGTCTGCAAGCAGACTCCTTATCACCCCTCATCTAAGCCTGGCGGATTTGCCTACCAGGCACGACTACAGGCTTGAACCAACATATCCAACAGTTGGCTGAGCTAACCTTCTCCGTCCCCACATCGCACTACATATCGGTACAGGAATATTGACCTGTTTCCCATCAGCTACGCATCTCTGCCTCGCCTTAGGGGCCGACTTACCCTACGCCGATGAACGTTGCGTAGGAAACCTTGCGCTTACGGCGAGGGGGCTTTTCACCCCCTTTAACGCTACTCATGTCAGCATTCGCACTTCTGATACCTCCAGCATCCGTTACCAGACACCTTCACAGGCTTACAGAACGCTCTCCTACCACGTGCAATAAATTGCACATCCGCAGCTTCGGTAACTGGCTTAGCCCCGTTACATCTTCCGCGCAGGACGACTCGATCAGTGAGCTATTACGCTTTCTTTAAATGATGGCTGCTTCTAAGCCAACATCCTGACTGTTTTAGCCTTCCCACTTCGTTTCCCACTTAGCCAATTTTAGGGACCTTAGCTGGCGGTCTGGGTTGTTTCCCTCTTGAGTCCGGACGTTAGCACCCGGTGCTCTGTCTCCCAAGCTGTACTCGTCGGTATTCGGAGTTTGCATAGGTTTGGTAAGTCGCCATGACCCCCTAGCCTAAACAGTGCTCTACCCCCGACGGTAATACTTGAGGCACTACCTAAATAGTTTTCGGAGAGAACCAGCTATTTCCAAGTTTGTTTAGCCTTTCACCCCTATCCACAGCTCATCCCCTAATTTTGCAACATTAGTGGGTTCGGACCTCCAGTACCTGTTACGGCACCTTCATCCTGGCCATGGATAGATCACTTGGTTTCGGGTCTACACCCAGCGACTAATCGCCCTATTCGGACTCGATTTCTCTTCGCCTCCCCTATTCGGTTAAGCTTGCCACTGAATGTAAGTCGCTGACCCATTATACAAAAGGTACGCCGTCACCCCTTACGAGGCTCCGACTTTTTGTAAGCATACGGTTTCAGGATCTATTTCACTCCCCTCCCGGGGTTCTTTTCGCCTTTCCCTCACGGTACTGGTTCACTATCGGTCGATGATGAGTATTTAGCCTTGGAGGATGGTCCCCCCATATTCAGACAGGGTTTCTCGTGCCCCGCCCTACTTGTCTGCAGCCTAGTACCACCGATCGGTTTTCACATACGGGACTATCACCCACTATGGTTGGCCTTTCCATGCCATTTTGTTAACCGCTCGACTATCACTGCAAGGCTCTTCCGAATTCGCTCGCCACTACTATCGGAATCTCGGTTGATGTCTTTTCCTCTGGGTACTTAGATGTTTCAGTTCTCCAGGTTCGCTTCGCATACCTATGTATTCAGTATGCGATACCTCTTGCGAGGTGGGTTCCCCCATTCAGAAATCTCCGGATCAAAGCTTATTTGCCAGCTCCCCGAAGCTTATCGCAGGCTATCACGTCTTTCGTCGCCTATCATCGCCAAGGCATCCACCATATGCTCTTAGTCACTTGACCCTATAACTTTGACGCCTCTTGCGAAGCACAAAGCTCTAGATTTCAAAGACTGGTGAGGTCTTGCACCTCACGCGTTATGCCGTAATGTGAATATCTTTGGCTGCATTTTTCAATACAGCTTAGAGAATATTCGTCATCACTAGATAATTTCGCATTCGCAAAATATCTGTTTTGACGCAATCAAAAAGTTGCTGATGGCACGGTGCACAGATCTTGGTAAACCTTGATTTGCGCTTTCCATCAGCAACGCTGATTTCGACTCTATGAATTTTTAAAGAACAGCCTATTGAGATGAAATCTCAATACAAAAGCAGTCTTTGCAAGACTGCTTTTGTATTGGGAAGCCTTCGATTGTAGCACTACGGCAACTGCTGAGCGCTATCATTTTTGGTGGAGGATGACGGGATCGAACCGACGACCCCCTGCTTGCAAAGCAGGTGCTCTCCCAGCTGAGCTAATCCCCCGGGATCCTCGAACCAGACATTGGAATCTTGGTGGGTCTAGTTGGGCTCGAACCAACGACCCCTGCGTTATCAACACAGTGCTCTAACCAGCTGAGCTACAGACCCATTCCTCAACATGGCAGCAAGAATTTCTTCTTGTTCACCAGGCTTTGGCTTGTTCCAACAACCGATAAGTGTGGACGTTCAATTGAAGCAGCATTTTTCCAGAAAGGAGGTGATCCAGCCGCACCTTCCGATACGGCTACCTTGTTACGACTTCACCCCAGTCACGAACCCCGCCGTGGTAAGCGCCCTCCTTGCGGTTAGGCTACCTACTTCTGGCGAGACCCGCTCCCATGGTGTGACGGGCGGTGTGTACAAGACCCGGGAACGTATTCACCGTGACATTCTGATCCACGATTACTAGCGATTCCGACTTCACGCAGTCGAGTTGCAGACTGCGATCCGGACTACGACTGGCTTTATGGGATTAGCTCCCCCTCGCGGGTTGGCAACCCTTTGTACCAGCCATTGTATGACGTGTGTAGCCCCACCTATAAGGGCCATGAGGACTTGACGTCATCCCCACCTTCCTCCGGTTTGTCACCGGCAGTCCCATTAGAGTGCTCAACTGAATGTAGCAACTAATGGCAAGGGTTGCGCTCGTTGCGGGACTTAACCCAACATCTCACGACACGAGCTGACGACAGCCATGCAGCACCTGTGTGCAGGTTCTCTTTCGAGCACCAAACCATCTCTGGTAAGTTCCTGCCATGTCAAAGGTGGGTAAGGTTTTTCGCGTTGCATCGAATTAAACCACATCATCCACCGCTTGTGCGGGTCCCCGTCAATTCCTTTGAGTTTTAACCTTGCGGCCGTACTCCCCAGGCGGTCAACTTCACGCGTTAGCTTCGTTACTGAGAAAGTTAATTCCCAACAACCAGTTGACATCGTTTAGGGCGTGGACTACCAGGGTATCTAATCCTGTTTGCTCCCCACGCTTTCGTGCATGAGCGTCAGTGCAGGCCCAGGGGATTGCCTTCGCCATCGGTGTTCCTCCGCATATCTACGCATTTCACTGCTACACGCGGAATTCCATCCCCCTCTGCCGCACTCCAGCCTTGCAGTCACAATGGCAGTTCCCAGGTTGAGCCCGGGGATTTCACCACTGTCTTACAAAACCGCCTGCGCACGCTTTACGCCCAGTAATTCCGATTAACGCTTGCACCCTACGTATTACCGCGGCTGCTGGCACGTAGTTAGCCGGTGCTTATTCTTACGGTACCGTCATGACCCGAGGATATTAGCCTCAGGCTTTTCGTTCCGTACAAAAGCAGTTTACAACCCGAGGGCCTTCATCCTGCACGCGGCATTGCTGGATCAGGCTTTCGCCCATTGTCCAAAATTCCCCACTGCTGCCTCCCGTAGGAGTCTGGGCCGTGTCTCAGTCCCAGTGTGGCTGGTCGTCCTCTCAGACCAGCTACAGATCACGGGCTTGGTAAGCCTTTACCCCACCAACTACCTAATCTGCCATCAGCCGCTCTAGTAGCACAAGGCCCGAAGGTCCCCTGCTTTCATCCGTAGATATCATGCGGTATTAGCTACTCTTTCGAGTAGTTATCCCCCACTACTAGGCACGTTCCGATGTATTACTCACCCGTTCGCCACTCGCCACCAGACCGAAGTCCGTGCTGCCGTTCGACTTGCATGTGTAAAGCATGCCGCCAGCGTTCAATCTGAGCCAGGATCAAACTCTATAGTTCGATCTTAAATTTAAAGTCTTTCGACTACTCACTCACTTGACGGAATCAAGAAGAATAAATTCTTCCTCATTACTGTTTTTGTGAGCGTTTGATAACTCCGAAGAGTTTGTTCCGAAGAACTGGCTGCTTGCCCTCAAACGCCCACGCTTATCGGCTGTATTTTTTTAATGAACCGAGCAAAGAACCAGTAGAACCGATTCAGATTTCGTTGCTTGCTGTGATCAGCGAAGCCTTGCAGTGTATCACAACTTCTCAATCCACCGCACCAGCCTTGCTGGCGTTGTGAGAGCAGTTGTTTGCTGCGATGGGTTGAACTATAGCATAGGAAAAACCCTAGGCGATCCAGTTCTGACATAAAAGATTCATCTGCCAGCATGGTCTTTGCCTGTCTCTATTACGGCGTCACAAATAGAGACAGCGGCCTTACGGCCGCTGTCTCTATAGGCTCCATAGATAATGCGCGCACGATGGCACTGATTACTTTGTTAGACGCTCAATTGGCGTTCGGGCACGTGGCTCTTCTGGACCACGCTACTTTTTCCCTGGAATCCGGCGAACGCGTCGGTCTGATCGGCCGCAATGGCGCTGGCAAGTCTTCGCTGCTCAAGATCTTGGGCGGCCTGGCCAAGCCGGACGATGGCCAGCTTCAGGTTCAAAACGGGGTTCGCATTACTTATGTGGCGCAAGAGCCGGATCTGAATCCGGAGCACACGATCTTTGAATCCGCATCCGATGGACTGGCGGCGGTGATTGCAATCCGTGAACGATACTTGGCCGGCGGCGAGGGCGAGGATCTGGATGCGTTGCAAACCCAGATTGAGGCTTACGACGCCTGGAACTGGGAGCAGCGCGTAGAAGAGACGCTGCAGCGCCTGCACCTGGATCCCAACGCATTGGTGGGCAGCCTGTCTGGCGGCACCCGCAAGCGTGTGGCACTGGCCCAGGCCTTGGTGGCCCGCCCCGATGTGCTGCTGCTCGACGAACCGACTAACCACCTGGACCTGGATTCCATCGAGTGGCTGGAGGAGTTGCTGATCGCCTTCAAGGGCAGTGTGATCACCATTACCCACGACCGCAGCTTTCTGGACCGTATTGCCACCCGCATCGTGGAGCTGGACCGAGGCATTCTTCGCACCTACCCCGGCAACTTCTCCCAGTACGTGCTGCAAAAGGAAGAGCAACTGGCGCAAGAGGCAATCATCAACGCCAAGGCCGACAAGCTACTGGCCCAGGAAGAGGTCTGGATCCGCAAAGGCGTGGAAGCCCGCCGCACCCGCAGCCAAAGCCGCATCTCCCGCCTGGAAGAGCTGCGTGCCAACCGCGCACAGCGCCGTGATGTGCTGGGCGGCGTGAACATGGATATTGCCTCTGGCAAGGGCGATGGCTACCAGGGCAAGATCGTGGCGGAGCTGACCGATGTCAGCAAGACTTTTGGCGACAAGAAAATTGTCGAAAAATTCAGCGGCACCATTTTGCGTGGCGACAAGGTCGGCCTGCTGGGTCCGAACGGCGCCGGCAAGACCACGCTGCTGAAGATGATTCTGGGCGAGCTGCCACCCGACAGCGGCACAGTGCGACTGGGCGGCAATCTGCAGGTAGCGTATTTCGATCAGATGCGCCACCAGGTGGATCTGGATGCCACGCTGGAAGACTTCATCAGCCCCGGCAGCGAATGGATCGAGATTGGCAACCAGAAAAAGCACGTCAAGAGCTATCTGGCCGACTTCCTTTTCTCCCCGGCCCGTGCGCACTCGCCCGTGCGCTCCTTGTCGGGCGGCGAGCGCAACCGTTTGCTGCTGGCACGCTTGTTTGCCCGCCCCGCCAATGTGCTGGTACTGGACGAGCCCACCAACGATCTGGACATCGAAACCCTGGACATGCTGGAAGAGCTGCTGCAGAACTATGACGGCACCGTCTTCCTAGTCAGCCACGACCGCACCTTCCTCGATAACGTGGTCACCAGCACCATCGCCTGGGAAGGCCCGGGCCACTGGCGTGAATACGAAGGTGGCGTGACGGACTGGATGGAGCAGTCGCGTCGCAGCAAAGCCATGGCTGAAGCGGCGCAGGCCAAATCGACTCCCAAGGAAGAGCCCAAGCCAGCCCGCACCGAAGCCCCCGTCAGCAGCAGCCCCAAGAAAAAGCTCAGCTACAAGGAGCAGCGTGAGCTGGAAGCTCTGCCCGCAACGATTGCTTCACTGGAAGCCGAGCAAAAGCAGATTCAGGATGCGTTGGCCGATGGCACGCTGTTTGCCACCGACAACGCCAAGGCTGTGGCCATGCACCAGCGTGATGCGGAAATTGATGAAGCCCTGATGGAAGCGCTGGAGCGCTGGACTTCGCTCTCCGAATAAGCGAATTCACCAAATAAAGGAGCGCCTTGCGCTTGCCCTTCATAGATTTCAGATACAAAACGATCTGAAAACAAGAAGTGACAAGCGCAAGGCGCTCTCTTTTTATACAGTTTTAGATACGGTGATGGACTTGGTCCGAGCCGCCTCGCAGCTTGTTCAGCAAAGCAGGGGCAATCTGGGTCAGGGGCAGCACCTCATCGGCGGCGCCATGGGCAATGGCTTCGCGGGGCATGCCGAAGACGATGCAGCTGGCTTCGTCCTGCACCAGGTTGTAGCTGCCCGCATCACGCATCTCTCGCATGGCCGAAGCACCATCCGCCCCCATGCCTGTGAGCATGAGGCCATAGGCATTGCGCCCTGCACTGGCCGCCACGGACTTGAACAAGACCTCGACCGAAGGCTTGTGGCGGTTCACCGGAGGCGCGTCATCCACCACCGCCACATAGTTGGCACCGCTGCGCGAGATCGAGAAATGCTTGCCACCGGGCGCAATATAGGCGTGACCGGGCAGCAGGCGCTCTCCGTGCACAGCTTCCTTGACCGTCATCTGGCACAGGCTGTCCAGCCGCGCTGCAAAGCTGGTGGTGAAGCCCGGCGGCATGTGCTGGGTGATGACAATCGCCGGGCAATCCGCCGGCAGGTGGGTGAGCACCTCGCGGATGGCCTCGGTCCCCCCTGTAGAAGCGCCGATGGCAATGATTTTTTCGGTAGAGATACGCCCCAGCAGGCTGGGTGCCGCTGACGCCCGCGCCACCGCTGGCCTGCTGCCGGCACTGGCTGCACTAGCGGCTACACCAGGCGGCACCACGGGCAGGCGGTGCACCTGAGCCACGGCGGCCACACGAATCTTGTCCACAATCTGGCTGGCCAGCTCTTGCAGGCCATTGGCCACGCCCACGCGGGGCTTGGCCACGAAGTCGACAGCACCCAGCTCCAGCGCGCGCATGGTGACTTCGGCTCCGCGCTCGGTCAGCGTGGAGATCATCACCACCGGCATGGGGCGCAGGCGCATGAGGCGGCCCAGAAAGTCGATGCCGTCCATGCGGGGCATTTCCACATCCAGGGTAATGACGTCGGGGTTGAGTTCGCGAATCATCTCGCGCGCGATCAAGGGATCATTGGCCGTGCCAATGCATTCCATATCGTGCTGGCGATTGATGATCTCGGCCAGCAGACTGCGCACCAGCGCAGAATCATCGACCACGATCACCCGGATTTTTGGCTTTAGCAACTCTCAACCTTCCTCAAAACAAATCAACCGATCCACCCGCCGTATTGCGCGCCACCACGGCAGCGCTGCCACGGGTGATTTCCTACTGCACCAGCGCCTCTGGATGGGCATGCGCCAGACGCTTGACCATGGCCTTACCAGTGGAGGGAAAGAACACCACCTTGCGCGGATAGATGTCCAGCACATCCTGGGAGACGATGGGAATGCGCTCCGTCTGCAGATACTCCGTCACAAACGAGGTGTTGCGCTCACCCACATTCATGGTGGTGAAGTTGGCCATGACCTGGCCACCTCCAAATATTTTCGCCTGCATCGACTCTCGCCGCGCCCCCATCTTGAGCATTTCATTGATCAGCAGCTCCATGGCGTAAGAGCCATAGCGGCCCGAGGCATCGCTGCTATCGCCTTGCGGCAGCATGAAGTGATTCATGCCGCCAATGCGCATGACCCGATCCCACAGACAGGCGGCAATGCAGGAGCCCAGCACCGTGATGATGACCATCTCATCGCGAGAGACGAAGTATTCGCCCGGCAGCACCTTGGCCGCATTGAGCTGAAAGTGCGGATCAAAGAAGAAAAACGAAGCCTCTCCCGGCTGACGCGGCTGACGCTTGAGCTGCTCCAGCGTCGCCGAAGCTGGCTGAACGGCCTCGTCAACAGCAGGCTGCGCCGAAAGCCCTGCGGGACGCAAAGCCCGTGCCTGCGAGCCAGTTCCTGGAAAGTCCAGCACAGAGCGCATATTTCTCATGGATTGCAGCCCAGCCCTTCAGCTTCATTGGCGCTCATAGACAGTCTTGCCCTTGAGTGCAAACAGATCACGCGAATCACTGAAGTTCTCGGCATGGCCGACGAACAGCAGCCCTCCCGGCTTCAGCACCTGATGAATGCGCTCCAGAACGCGCCGCTGGGTGGGCGCATCAAAATAAATCATCACGTTGCGACAAAAGACCACATCGAACGTCTCGCGAAATGGCCAGTCGCCAGCGATCAGGTTGACGTTGAGAAAGTCCACCATGCGCATCAGCTCCGGCTTGACACGAACCATGCCGGAATTGCCTGCGCGGCCACGCAGAAAGAAGCGGTGTAACCGCTCGGTGCTAACGCCCTTGAGGCTTTCCGCGCGATAAACACCACGCGCCGCCGTCTCCAGCACGCGCGAGTCGATATCGCTGGCCATGAGGTGAAAGTTCGCCGAGGCACCCAGGCTCTCCACCGCCGTCATCAGAATCGAATAAGGCTCTTCCCCTGTCGATGCCGCACTGCACCACACCTTCCAGCCATTGCCGCCGGGCTGGTGAGTGCGCAAGTGTTGAGCCAGGATGTCGAAATGATGCTGTTCACGGAAAAACGAGGTCAGGTTCGTGGTCAGCGCATTGACGAACTCCTGCCACTCTGGGCCGTCGTTGACGCTCTCCAGCCAGTCCAGGTAGCTGGTAAAGCTGTCGTGCCCCGTCTCGCGCAGCCTGCGCGACAGGCGGCTGTAGACCATCGCATGCTTGCCGTCATGCAGGCTGATGCCTGCACGCTTGTAGATCAACGCCTGCACACGCGCAAAGTCGCGATTGGTCCAGACGAACTCCCGGCCCTGGGTCAGCGGACCGGACAGAGCGCCCGGTGCAGCTTCATCACCCATCTCCAGTCTGGCAGCCGAGCCCGCCAGTGACGTATTACGCCCCAGGTTCAGCACACTGTCTCCGTCGCGCTCAGGCTTCAGGGGCCACCAGGCCCATGTCCACATTGCCCATGAGCTTCTCGATGTCGAGCAGGATCAGCATGCGCTCTCCCACCGAACCCAGTCCCAGAATGCAGCCACTGTCGATGGCGCTTTCAATATCGGGCGCCGGGCGCACGGCTTCAGGCGCCAGCTCCATCACATCGCTGACCGAATCCACCACAATGCCAACCACACGGTTGCGCAGGTTCAGGATGATGACCACGGTGAAGGCGTTGTATTCCACCTGCGAGCAATTGAAGCGCAGGCGCATGTCCACGATGGGCACGATGGTGCCGCGCAGATTGACCACGCCCTTGATGAACTCGGGCGCATTGGCAATGCGCGTGGGCTGCTCATAGCCGCGAATTTCCTGCACCTTGAGGATGTCGATGCCGTATTCCTCCTCGCCCAGGCGGAAGGTCAAATACTCTCGTGCACCGGTGGTCACGTCTGCAGCAGTCTTGTTGATGATGTTCATATCGGCTCTTTGCGGTTTGTTCAGATCGCGTGGGTTCGGATAGCTTCAGTCACAAAGCTCTTCAATGGCGGGTTCTTCGAACCAGAGCACCGGTATCCAGAATCAGCGCCACGGATCCATCACCCAAAATAGTGGCGCCCGAGACATTGGGCACCTTGCGGTAATTGCTCTCCAGGTTCTTGACCACGACCTGGTGCTGACCCAGCAGCTCATCGACCAGCAAGGCCACGCGGCTGCCGTCGGCCTCCACCACCACCATGATGTTGCTGGTTTTGCTTTCATCGGCGCGCGGCACTTTGAAGATACGCTCCAGCGCAATCACCGGCATGTATTCATCGCGCACCTTGACCAGCTGTGTGCCGTTGGCTACGGTACTGACATCCTCGGGCTTGACCTGGAAGGACTCCACCACCGACGACAGCGGCAGAATGTAGACCTCCTGCTCGACGCCCACCGACATGCCATCCATGATGGCCAGCGTCAAAGGCAGGCGCACCGCCACCTTCATGCCCTGACCAGCCACGGATTCAATTTCCACCGTGCCACCCAGCGAGGTGATGTTGCGCTTGACCACATCCATGCCCACGCCACGACCCGAGACATCGGTGACCACATCGGCAGTCGAGAAGCCCGGGGCGAAGATCAACATCCAGACATCGCTGTCAGGCATGCTGTCGGAGACATCCATGCCGCGCTCGCGGGCCTTGCTCAGGATCTTCTCGCGATTCATCCCCTTGCCGTCGTCGCGCACCTCGATGACGATGGAGCCCCCTTGGTGCGATGCCGCCAGCGTCAGCGTTCCGTGCTCTGACTTTCCTGCTGCAATGCGGTCTTCCGGCATCTCGATACCGTGGTCCACGCTGTTGCGCACCAGATGTGTCAGCGGGTCGGTGATTTTTTCCACCAAGCCCTTGTCCAACTCGGTGGCTTCGCCCAGCGTCACCAGATCAATCTTCTTACCCATCTTGCCGGCCAGATCGCGCAGCATGCGAGGGAAGCGACTGAAGACCGTGGACATGGGAATCATGCGAATCGACATCACGGACTCTTGCAAGTCACGGGTATTGCGATCCAGATCTGCCAGACCTGCCAGCAATTGCTGATAGGTCGTGGGATCCAGCCCCTGGCTGTTCTGCGCCAGCATGGCCTGGGTAATGACCAGCTCGCCCACCAGATTGATCAGCTGATCCACCTTCTTCACATCCACGCGAATGCTGGTGGACTCCATGTGCGCCGCAGCCTTGGGCGCGACCTTTTGCACAGCAGCCCCTGATGAAGATTGCGCAGAGCGCTCCTGCTGCTGGGCCGCATCGGGACTTCCCGGCGAGCCGGCAAAGAAACCATAGGCTTCTTCTGCAGGCAGGTTGTGCGCTGGCATGAAGGCCTCTTCATCGACGACCTCGACAGACTCGGCCCCCCCCTCCTCTGCAGGCTTGGCTTCAGCTTCGCTGATCTGCACCTGCTCCTTGGAGACGTGAAACACAAACAGGTCGCGCAATTCATCGTCCGTCGATACGGTGCGCACCTTGAACAGTCGATGATCCGGCTTGTCGCAAGCTTGATCCTGGATCGAGCCCAGCCCCGGAATATCGCGGAACAGCTCCTTGATGGCATCGCCCAGCTCCAGCCGGCCCAGAGGTCCAATCTCGATCAGCAGCTCGCGCGCACCTTCGGAAGGGGCTGAACCCACAACCAAGGGCTCCTGCTGAACAGCGACAGACTCTGCCACCGGCGCCGCCGCCTTAGTCTCAGCCGCTTGAGGTGCTGGCTCAGCACTGACAGGAGCACGGTTGACCTGAGGAATGGCCGTAAGTCCCTGAGCCAGGGTCTCGATACGCACCACCAGCTCGGCGGTTGACACCGGCTCCCCCTCATCGCCGGATTGGTGGCGGGCCAGCAGACTGCGGCTGGCATCTGCCGACTCCAGCAGCACGTCCACCATTTCCGGAATAGGCGTGATTTCATGGCGACGCAGACGATCCAGCAAGGACTCCATGCGGTGCGTCAGCTCGGTCACATCCGAGAAGCCAAATGTCGCGGCCCCACCTTTGATGGAGTGAGCGCAGCGGAAAATGCCGTTGAGCTCTTCATCGTTGGCCGCCGACAGATCCAGACTGAGCAGCATCTGCTCCATCTGATCGAGGTTCTCGCTGGCCTCCTCGAAGAAGATTTGATAGAACTGGCTGAGGTCGAAGTCTGCTCCCGAACCTGCGCCATCTTGGTGTGTATCCGCCATGGTATTTCCTGCTGTGATTCGTTGTTATCGACTTAACGCAGCACTTTTTGAATGACTTCGATCAAGCGATTGGGATCAAAGGGCTTGACCAGCCAGCCCGTTGCCCCCGCAGCGCGACCTGCCTGCTTCATCAAATCACTGGACTCCGTCGTCAAGATCAGAATGGGCGTGGCACTGAACTTCGGATCTTCTCGCAGCTTTCGCGTCAGACCTATGCCATCCAGACGCGGCATGTTTTGATCCACCAGAATCAGGTCGATGTTCTCTGCCTGAGCTTTTTCCAGCGCATCCACGCCATCGACAGCTTCAACCACCTTGAAGCCGGCACTGCTCAGGGTGAAAGAAACCATCTTTCGCATCGAGGGGGAATCATCAACGGCCAGAATCGATCGCATGTACAGCTCCAACAGACGGGCAACGAAAAACAGGGTAGAAGGTCAAAATAGCTCCACAGAGCCTGCATCCATCTCGCTTTGCGTGACGGGATTGGGCTTTTCAGGCAGGTGCGGCAGGCTGATGGCTGACTCTTCAGCCTCATCCTCATCAACCCCCATGGCGGCAGCACCCAAGCGGATGGCACAAGCCTGCAATGTATTTGCCATATGGGCAATCAACTGAGACGACATATCGTGAAACTGAAGCTCGGTCACCGCCAGGCGCAATGCCTCACGAGCAGCATCCAAAGCAGGCGTGTCTGGCAATGTCGGATGCGACAATTGACCATTCGCCTGCTCGAAGCGCTCCAGCAAATTATGCGTGGCATGGTCCAGCAGCCCTTCAAGGCGCTGCAGATCACGCAGTGTGACCAGCAAGGCATCTTGCAGCTCCGCCGCCACCATGACCGGCACGGCAACCGCAGGTGCACCCGATGGGTTTTGCATTGTCTGCATTGTTACTCCAACTGCGTACAGTCCTCAGAAGGACCGCGCGCCATGCACCACGAAATGAACGGGTTGGTAATCGCTGCCAGGCTGCCCTGCCCCGACTTGACGACACCTCTCCTCAATGTTCCAAAATGTATCCAATGATAGCGCCCTTGGCGATATGCAATGATCGGATCAGCCCTTGAAAATCCTTCATATTGAAGACTCTGTCGCAGATCAGTCCTTGGCCCGACTCAGTCTCAGGCAGGCACAGCTGGCCTGCCAGATCACGGCGGTCGATAGCCTGCAGGATGTGCGCAGCGCGCTGGAGAGCGAGGTCTTTGATCTGATTCTGGCGGACTACCACTTGCCCGGCTTTACGGCCCTGGATGTATGGGAGCTGGTACGCAACCGCCCGGATGCCCCGCCTTTTGTGCTGCTGTCCGGAGCCATCGGTGAATCTGCCGCTGTGGACATCATGCGTCTAGGCATCAGCGACTATCTGCTCAAAGATCAGATCAGCAGCCTGCCCCATGTCATACAGCGAGCTGTCGAGGTACACGAGGCCAGGCTAGCCCGCCGCACAGCCACTCGCCAGCTCGCGGAGTCCGAGAAGCGCCTGGCCGATCTCACCGAACACCTTCACACCAGCATTGAGCAGGAGCGCGCCAGCATCTCCCGGGAGATTCATGACGACATCGGCGGCTCGCTGACCGCCGTGAAGTTCGACCTGGCATGGCTGAGTCGCAACTGCCCGCAAGGAAGCATGCGCGAACATGCGCAATCTGCCCTGGCCATGCTTGAGCATGCTCTGGGCGCGAGCCAGCGCATCATGCAGAACCTGCGCCCGCCGGTGCTCGATCAGGGTCTGGTCGCTGCCGTGCAATGGCTGGCCCAGGACTTCGAGCGGCGCACCGGCATTCCTGTCCAGCTGGTCAGCAGCCGTGAGCACATGGACATTGCAGGCGAGCAGCAAGTCGTGGTCTATCGCACGGCGCAGGAGTCCTTGACCAACATCAGTAAATACGCCCGGGCCAGCCGCGTAAGCCTGGACTTGTCCGATCACGAGGGTTTTTTGACACTGGAAGTAACAGACAACGGCGTGGGACTGGAGGCCGGTGCAAGGGAAAAACCACAGTCTTTCGGCCTTCGTGGACTGAGCGAGCGTGCACGCACTGTCAAAGGCTGGCTCGATGTGAGCAGCCAGGCTGGCCGGGGAACCTCTATCATTCTGACCATTCCTCTGGCAGAGACCGAATGAGCAAGCACACCCGGCCCATTCACCACCTGCCAGCAGTTTTCCAGGGAGAGCGACATTGATTCACGTGGTGCTATGCGATGACCATGCCATCTTGAGAAGGGGCATACGCGACACTCTGGCCGAAGCCACGGACATCAACGTCACCGCTGAGGCCGGCAGCTATGCCGAACTGCGCGAGCAGTTGCGCACCGCCGCCTGCGATGTGCTGCTGCTGGACATCAATATGCCGGGCCGCAGCGGCCTGGAGGTACTGGCCAGCGTGCGCGAGACCCACCCGCAAATCCGCGTCGTCATGGTCTCCATGTACCCCGAAGACCAGTACGCACTACGCAGCATCAAGGCCGGGGCTGCCGGCTATGCCAACAAGGCGGGCGATCCTTTGCTGCTGATCGAGGCCGTGCGTATCGTCCACAGTGGACGCAAATACCTGACCGCCGAAGTGGCGCAGATGCTGGCTGACAGCCTGGCCCAGCCCGCAGCCCCCATCCCTCATGAGATGCTGTCGGAGCGCGAGATGCAGACCCTGCTCAAGATTGCCAGCGGCCAGAAGCAGACCGATATTGCGCAGGAGCTGATGCTCAGCCCCAAGACCGTGAGCGTGTACCGGGCCCGCGTGCTGGAAAAGCTGGGCATGAGCAGCAATGCCGAACTGACGGCTTATGCCATATATAACAAGTTGATCTAACCCCCTGAGGCGCTGCCGCGCCTTCCCCCTTTCTCTACGCGCTTCGCGCTATGGAAGGGGGACGACGCCATCGCCGCAAGGCGGCTCTTGCTCGGCGTCTCTCGCTTGGTGTGCGCCAGTTTTAGGGGAAAAATGCGCTCTAGCGCTTATCTATATTGCGCAGGCAGCTATCAAATTTGATAAATCTTTAGTTAGATGCCGAAAATCGCCATGCCTTTTTGCAGCAAGGCCACCAGTGGCTGCTCTAGCAAGGGCAAAGTGGCCGTCAGACCCAGCAGACCCACGGTCAGCGTAACCGGGAAGCCCACGGCATAGATGTTCATCTGCGGCGCCACACGCGAGATGATGCCCAGCACCAGGTTGACGAACAGCAGCATGGCGATCATGGGCAGCGCAATCCAGAAGGCGCTGGCAAACATGGCTGCCCCCATTTCATGAATACGCATCTGCGAGATGGCCTGCATGAAGTTGCCATCGACCGGAAACGCCTCAAAGCTCTTGAGCACGGCCATCAGCACCAGCAGGTGCCCGTTGATCACAATGAACAACAAGGTCGCAATCTGCACCATAAAGCGCGCCACGGCACTGAGCTGAGCATTGCTGGTTGGGTCAAAGAACGAGGCAAAGTTCAGACCCATCTGCAGGCCGATGACTTCACCGGCCACCTCAACCGCCGCCATCACCAGCCGCACGGCAAAGCCCACCGACAGTCCCACCACCACCTGCTGCACCAGCGTGCCCAGCGCCTGGGGCGAGGCAATGCTGACCACGGTCTGATCGCCCAGAATCGGCTGTGCGCACAGTGCAATGAGAAACGCCAACCCCACCTTGAGCCGCATGGGAATGGCTTTTTGCGAAAACACAGGCGCTGTGGTGAACAGCGCCAGCACGCGCACAAAAGGCCAGATCAGCGGCGAAAGCCAGGCGGCAATCTGTGCTTCGCTAAAAGAAATCATGAGCGTGCGTCCACAAAACCAGAAGCCGCGCAGACAGCCAAATCAGACATGCCCCATGCCAGAGATGCCAGGCAAGAGCCGCCTCTCAGCGATGGCATCGCCCCTTTCTGAGGACAGCCACGAAGTGGCACAGGGGGAGCCATTTACCCAATCGCTCCAGGAATGCCCTCGATCGAGCGACGAATGAAGTCCACCAGTGTCGACAGCATCCAAGGCCCTGCCACGGCAAACACCAGCACTGCAGCCAGCAGCTTGGGCACAAAGGCCAGCGTTGCCTCATGCACCTGCGTCACCGCCTGAAAAATGCTCACCAGCAAGCCGACCCCCATGACCACGCCCAGTACAGGCATGGCAATCATCAGCAGCAGCGTCAGCGCCTCACGCCCAAAAGTCAGAACAAATTGAGAAGTCATGGCTTCCTCTTAACTCTCAAAGAACCCAATACGTTGAAAACTGGCACAGCCCAAAGCAAGTGACACTGAGGAAGGGCCGCCCCGCACCGAAGGTGTCGTTCCCCTCCCCTAGCGCAAAGCGCGTAGAGAGAGGGGGAAGGCGCGCAGCGCCTCAGGGGGTGCTTCACGTCGCGAAGCTCGCAGCCAGAGAGCCGATGATCAAATTCCAGCCATCCGCCAGCACAAACAGCATGAGCTTGAACGGCAACGCCACCAACACGGGCGAGAGCATCATCATGCCCAGCGACATGAGGATGGAAGACACCACCATGTCGATGATCAGAAACGGGATAAAGATCATGAAGCCGATCTGGAATGCCGTTTTCAGCTCACTGGTCACAAAGGCCGGCACCAGCACACGCAGCGGCGCGGTTTCTGCGGTCACGCTTTCATCCAGCTTGGCCAGACGCTTGAACAAAGCGAAGTCGGACTGGCGCGTCTGCTTGAGCATGAAGCCACGCATGGGAGCCTCTGCCTTTTCAATGGCCTGCTCGAAGCTGATGCTGTTTTGCGTATAGGGCAGATAGGCATCCTGATAGACCTTGTCCAGCGTCGGCCCCATCACAAACATAGTAAGAAACAACGACAGGCCGATCACTACCTGATTGGGCGGTGCAGACTGCGTACCCAGCGCCTGACGCAGCAGGCTCAGCACGATGACGATGCGGGTAAAGCCCGTCATCAACAGCAGGATGGCGGGCAGAAACGACAGCGCTGTAAAGAACAGCAGCGTCTGGATAGGCACCGAGTAGCTGTTGCCGCCCGTGCCCTGCCCCACCAGCAAGGGCAGGCTTGCCGCTGCACCCTGTGAAGTACCCTGCGCCACAGCCACCAGCGGCAAAGCCAGCACGGCTGTTACACCCACTCGAGCGGCGAACTTAGACATTTCCTGAATTCCGTGCCAAATCACCGGCCTGTGCGCGCATCAGCGAATCGTTGAACGATGCGGACTCCGGCAGATTTGCTACATAAGAATGAGCTGCTTGTGCAGTTGCAGCCTGCGCTTGAAGCACATGCAGGCATTGAATCTGCTGCGCGGTCACGCCCAGCACCAGGCGCACGGCTTCATCGCCCTCACCCACCTGTACGGTCACCACGCGCTGCTGTGGGCCAATGGCCAGCGAGCCCAGCACTTGCGACGGCAGCGGTGCAGCGCCACGGGTCATGCCCATGCCGCGCGGCAGCAGGTTTTTCTGTTGCAAGCGGCGCACCAGCCAGGGCAGGCAGGCCATGGCCGCCACAAACAGCACCACCAAGATCAGCGTCGGCCACATGGATGGGGCGGCAGTCACTGCAGCCGTACTGGCAGCGGTATCAACCACGGCTGACCCGGCGCAGACGCTCGGACGGTGTCACCACGTCCGTGAGGCGAATACCGAACTTGTCGTTGACGACCACCACCTCGCCCTGGGCGATGAGGTAGCCGTTGACCAGCACGTCCATGGGCTCACCGGCCAGCGCGTCCAGCTCCACCACCGAGCCCTGGGCCAGTTGCAGAATGTATTTGATCGGCACCTTGGTGCGGCCCAGCTCCACGGACAGCTGAACCGGAATGTCCAGCACCATGTTGATGTCGTGCACCGGCACATCGCCATAGCTGCGCGATGCATCACCCGACAGCGGGCCGCCCTGCTCGGTCGTGTCCGCGCCTGTCGTGGCTGCGTCATGCTGACGCTGCTCTTCCATCGCCTCGGCCCAGCCGGAGAACGGATCGTCGCCAGCGGGCTTGTTGTTGTCGTCAATTGCCATGCTTCTCTCCCATCCAGCCGGAGTCACTGCCGCGCAGGCTGCGCTCCACGCGGATTGCATATTTGTCGTTGTGCGTGCCGTACTGGCACTCGAAAACCGGCACTCCACCGATGGAGGCCCGAATCAGCGGCTCGCGATCCAGCTCGATAAAGTCGCCAGGGCGCATGGCCAGCAGTTGCTCCACGGTGGCATCAGCGCGCGCCAGTTCAGCCACCAGCGTGACCTCGGCAGCCTGAATCTCGCGCGTCAGCACCTTGACCCAGCGGCGATCGACCTCGATGGCATCACCTTGCGTCGATGAATACAACACATCGCGAATCGGCTCCAGCGTCGCATAGGGCATGCACACGTGAATGGAGCCAGAGATATCGCCAATCTCCAACTGGAACGCCGTGGAGACCACGATTTCGCTGGGTGTGGCGATATTGGCGAACTGAGGCTGCATTTCCGAGCGCTGATAGGCCAGCTCCAGCGGATAGATGCCATGCCAGGCTTTTTTGTATTCCTCGCAGATCACGTTGACCAGGCGATTGATCACGCGCTGCTCGGTGGTCGAGAAATCGCGCCCTTCGATGCGGGTCTGCAGGCGCCCCGTGCCGCCGTACAGCGTGTCGATCACGCCAAAGACCAGCGAGGGATCGCACACAATCAGGCCGTTGCCGCGCAGCGGGCGGATGGCCATGATGTTGAAATTGGTGGGGACGGCCAGCTCGCGCAGAAAAGCGCTGTAGCGCTGCACCGTCACTGTTCCGACGGAGACCTCGGGGCTGCGGCGGATGAAGTTGAACAGGCCAATGCGGAAGTTGCGGGCAAAGCGCTCATTGACGATTTCCATGGTGGGCATGCGCCCACGCACGATGCGCTCCTGACTGGAGATGTCGTAGTTGCGGATCTGGCCGAGATCGACCTCCACCACTTCGGAGCGCTGGCTCTCGCCGGTAACGCCTTCCAGAAGAGCATCAACCTCTTCCTGGGAGAGAAAAGAATCGCTCATGCACTCCCTCTCTACTTACTGAATGATGAAGCTGGAGAACAGCACGCGACGCACAGGGCTCTTGCGGCTGGAGCGGGGGCGGTCTTCATCCGCATCATCGTCATCACGCGAACGTTTTTTGGCATTGGAGCCAAAGCCCAGCGGCGCCGACACCTCTTCCAGAATATCGGCGGCCAGCTTTTCCTTGCCTTCACGCGCCAGCAGCTCGTCGGCTGTGCGCTGGGAGACCAGCATCAGAATGCCGTTACGGATGCTGGGCAGGTACTGCTTGACGGTGGAGGCGGTCTTCTCGTCGGCCAGCTCCAGCGTAATGCCCAACTGCACAAAGCGGTCACCACCGGGATCGGCCAGATTGGCCACCATATTGTCCAGTGGCAAAAATGTGGGCACGCTCACCTTGGCAGAGACTTCCTCATCTCCGTCCAGGCTGCTGTGCTGGCGCTGCATCATCAGCACATAGGCAGCAGCAGCCACAATCGCCAGCACGGCAACAATGGCCACGATGACGATCAGCTTCTTGCCTTTGGCAGGAGCAGGTGCGACAGGGACGTTGGGATTGGCTGACACGGCGGGTTTTCCTCAAGAGTGGGGGACTGCCTCCACCCCGCAGCCACAGCCACGACACGGAAGATCCACGCCTGAATTATTCGCCGCCCACTGCCCAGACCATTGCCGGAATAAAAGCGCGAAACCCGGCTTGATCCCGGGTTTCGCTGCGCCTCATGTCTGCGCCACTATGTCTAAGCCAGCGCGCCAGACCATGCCCGGCTAAACAAACAGATCCACCCCCTTCGACGAGACCTGTGCGGCGCTGCGCCCCACCACAGCCTCGGCCCCTGTCGTATCCCCGGCATTGACCGAGACTCGAGCTACTCTGGCCTGAGCCCGTGCCGTCCCATCTCCCTCGGCACCTGTATTGGACTGCCCCTGGCTACCCCCTGCATCCACGCTGACACCGCTCAGGCTCAAGCCCTGCGCCTGCAGCAAGTCTCGCAGCTGCGCCTGTCCATCGGCCAGTAGCTGCCTGGCCTGCTCGTCATCGGCCGCGAAGCGCACATGGGCCTCCTGTCCCTGGAGCTGCACCTGTACCTGGATAGGTCGTCCTTCATGCTGAATCGACAGCGCAGCATTCTGCGTCTTTTGGTGCACCCAGAACGCGACCTGCTCGGAGACCTCCTGCTCGCGCTCGGTTGGCGCGGCATCCTGCCCTGCCATGCTCTGGCCAAAGTCAGAAGCGCTTTGCCCACCGCCTTGCATGCCGGCACTGGCCGCGCCCATGGCAGCACCAACAGCGGCTGCTGCCGCCTGTAAATCGTTCGGGCTGTGTGCAGCGCCAGCTTTGGGCTGGCCACCTTCTTCCTGCGGCGAGCGGGCTGCGCGCAGCAAATCCTTGAGACCTTCCAACGTCTGCGGCTGCACCGCCGCCATACCCTGCAAGCTGATGCCCTGCTGCGCTTGCGCTGCAGGCTTGTGCAGTGCTGCATCCGTGCGCGCCAGCAAAGCATTCTTACCATCATCCGGCTGCGTGCCCTGGCTATCAGACAACGACTGGGCGCTTGACAGGGCACTTTCATCCTGCGTTTGCGACAAGGCAGCTGCATCACTATTCATAGCTGCTTGCGCTTTATCCACCTGCGCTTGAGGCAGATTTGACTGCAAATCCTTGCCCATGAACGCCGCATGAGCACCCGCAGTCCCGGCATCACCGGCCTGCAAAGCCTGACGGTGTGCCAGCTGCGTCGCCTGGCCGCGCCCGGAGAGAAAATCCGTCGCCGTGCCCTGGCGCATATCGGCATCGCCCTGCCCGTCCAGCTGCGCCGTCTGCCCCACCAGGCTCATCCAGGGGGTGTGCCCCTGCGCGGCCAGCAGCGCATCCTGCTCAGTCAGAGCAGAGGCGGCAGTCTGATCGTCCTGCACCGAGCCTGATGTTGACGCGGGCTGCAAGCCGTTCATCACAAAGCCATCCAGTGCGGCCAGCAGTGATGAAAATTCGGGCACCTGCTCCCCTGCTGCGGCATTGTTTTTGGCGGATGCCATGGCCTGCGTCGATGCCTTGCCCGTGCGCGGCTCGCTGCTGCGCGGGCTGTCAATTCTGGAGTCCGCCATCGTCATGCCTCCTGGAGTTGCAGGCCGAAGCTGCGCCGAAAAAAGGCCATGGTGGCGCGCTCATCGGTTTCCTTTTGCTCACGCCGCATCTGCACCAGGGCCAGGTCGCGCTTGCGGGCCTGCACCACTTTTTGCAGACTGGTCACGCGCAGCTCGGCCGCCAGCAAGGCCTGGCGGGCGGTTTCCAGGCGAATGCCCTGATCGGCCACTACACGGGTCTGTAGGCCAATCGCATGCTGCAAGCGCTCCATGAACTGGTACTGGTGGTGCATGACTTCGGGCTGCACGGCCAGACCTTCCTGCGCGCCCCAGCGGGTCTGCATCTCACCCACATAGCCCTGCAGCTGATCCATCTGGGCCTGGGCGGCCTCCTGGGCACGTTGACGCTCCTGCATGGCAGTACGGGCGGCGTCACGCTTGCGCTCTGCGGCTTCAATGGCGACGTTCAAGGCATTCAAGGACGACATATGCAAACTCCCTCTGACTAACCCGTTGTGACTCAGCCCTGCTGCATGGCCTGTGCCATACCCGCAAGGCTTTGCTCCATGCTGGAGCTCTCAAACATGCTTTGCTGCAAAAAGTCGGTCATGGCTGGATGCAGCGCAATCGCTTCATCGAGCTGCGGGTCCGAACCCGGCACATAGGCGCCCACCTGAACCAGGTCGCGCCCTTTTTGATAGCGCGAATACACGGCGCGAAAGCGGCGGGCCAGCTCGAAGTGCTCGCGCGAGACCACGTTATGCATGACGCGCGATGCCGACTGCTCGATATCGATGGCTGGGTAATGCCCGGTCTCGGCCAAGGCTCGCGAGAGCACGACGTGGCCGTCCAGAATGGCGCGGGCCGCATCGGCAATCGGGTCCTGCTGGTCGTCGCCTTCGGACAGCACGGTGTAGAAGGCCGTGATTGAGCCCACGCCATGCAGGCCGTTGCCGCTGCGCTCCACCAACGCGGGCAGCTTGGCAAAGCACGATGGCGGATAGCCCTTGGTGGCCGGCGGCTCGCCAATGGCCAGTGCGATTTCGCGCTGGGCCATGGCATAGCGGGTCAGCGAATCCATGAGCAGCAGCACATGCTTGCCCTTGTCGCGGAAATGCTCGGCAATCGCCGTGGCGTAGCTTGCGCCCTGCATGCGCAGCAGCGGCGGCGCATCAGCGGGAGCGGCCACCACCACGGCGCGGCTGCGATCCTGCTCGCCCAGAATGTCTTCGACAAATTCCTTGACCTCGCGGCCACGCTCACCGATCAGACCCACGACGATCACATCGGCCTGGGTGTAGCGTGCCATCATGCCTAGCAGCACGGACTTGCCCACGCCAGACCCCGCAAACAGGCCCAGACGCTGGCCACGGCCCACAGTCAGCAAGGCGTTGAGTGCCTTGACGCCGGTATCCAGCGACTCGCGTACCGGGTCGCGGTCCATGGCGTTGATGGGGTTGCGGTCCAGCACCTCGGGCACCACGCCATCCAGCGCAGGGCCACGGTCCAGCGGAATACCTTGCGAATCCACCACACGACCCAACAGCCCATCGCCCATGGGCAGGCGCAGCACGCCCACGGTCTGGCTGACTTTTTCGGCCTGCTCCACACCCAGTTGGGGCACAGGAATAAATGGCGCAGCAGGTGTGACCATGGCACCGCTGGACAAGCCCTGAATATCGCCAGCAGGCATCAGATAAGCACGCTCACCGGCAAAGCCGACCACCTCGGCCAGCACAGGCTCTTGCCCAGCCTGATGAATATGGCATTGCGCGCCCACGGGCACGCGCAGGCCCGAAGCCTCCAGCACCATGCCGGTCAACCGCGTCAGACGGCCCTGGCATTCCAGCGGCACAGGCTCGGCGTAGCGCGAGCGCGCCTGGCTCATGAACTGCTGCCAAGTGTTGCCGCCCAGCTCGCTGCTCATGCCTTGTCCCCGTCATACCAGGTAGAGACCAGGCCCAGCGCGGCCACGGCGCGGCGCCAGCGCTTGTCCAGGCCACCGTCGATTTCAGCACCGCCGGATTCGACCTTCACATCACCCGCAGCAATCGCGGCATCGCCCACCCACTGAATACGGCTGTGCGCGCCATGCTCATCCCGCAAAGGCTGGTCCAGCACTTCGAAATCCGCAGGATTCAGGCGCACGGTGACGGGGCGACTTTCGTCGACCAGCATGTCCAGTGCTTCACGAATCACGGGCAGCAAGGCCTGGGGCTGGCTGCGCAGTTCCTGGCGCACCACCTGGCGTGCAATATCGCAGGCCAGATTCAGCAGCTCCTGCGCCATGTCGGATTGCATCTGCTTGAAGTTTTCGTCCAGCGACTGCAGCACCTGATCCACGCGCTGCACGCTCTCGCGGCCTGCGCCGTTGATATGGTCGTCCAGACGCTGCTGCCATTGCTGCTGCGTCTGTGAGCGCCCCTCTGCCAGACCTTGGGCATGACCTTCTGCGCGGGCCTGATCCAGCATCTGCTGCAGCTGGGCTTCATCAAATGCGGGCGCCTCTGACTCTTGCGATGACTCATCCACCACCTCTGGCTGAGGAGCGGGCTGATGTGCCAGCGATGGCGAAAAACCGTTGAACTGTTCAGATCCGGCCGGAATGAAAGCGGCTGGCTGTGCAGGCGCAAAAACACCGCTGCCATGGGAGTTCACAGCACCAAAGCGCCACTGCACGACCCTGCTGTCATCAATCTCTTCCTGAGGGATGAACCGTGAATGCGTGCGCAATGGCTGGCCGTTAGACATAGCTGTCCTCCGCACCGCTGCTGATGGTCACCTGACCTTCTTCGACCAGACGGCGCACGACCTTGAGGATTTCCTTTTGCTGGGCTTCCACTTCGGACAGGCGCATGGGACCACGGCCTTCCAGGTCTTCGCGCAGCGACTCGGCGGCACGCATGGACATATTGGCCAGAATCTTGTCGCGTACTTCCATGGAGCCACCCTTGAGCGCCACGATCAGCGTCTCGGACACCACCTCGCGCAGCACCAGCTGCACCGAGCGGTCGTCGAGCTTGACCAGATCGTCGAAGACAAACATCTTGTCCATGATCTTCTGCGCCAGCTCGGGGTCGTAGTTGCGAATGGAGTCCAGCACCGCCACATCGGCATTGCCGCCCATCTGGTTGAGCATTTCGGCGGCCGTCTTGACACCGCCCAGCGAGGTCTTGCGCACCTTGTCACCACCCGCCAGCACCTTGAACAACACCTCGTTCAAGTCCTTGAGAGCCGTGGGCTGAATACCCTCCAGCGTGGCCACGCGCAGCATGACCTCACTGCGAAAACGCTCGGGAAACTGCATCATCACGGCAGCCGCCTGCTCGTACTCCAGATGCACCAAGATGGCCGCCACGATCTGCGGATGCTCGCCACGCAGCAGCTCGGCCACCGACAGCGGATCCATCCACTTCAGGCTCTCAATGCCCGAGATATCTCCGCCCTGCATGATGCGGTCAATCAGCAGCGCCGCCTTGTCATCGCCCAAGGCACGCTTCAAGACCGAGCGCACATAGTCACCGGCATCGTCCACCAGCAGACTCTGCGCGGCCGCGTCATTGGTGAAGCGGTCAATCACAAAATCGACCTTCTCCCGCGTCACACCGCGCATGCGGGCAATCGTCTCACCCAGCTTCTGCACTTCCTTGGGCGTGAGGTGCTTGAACACCTCGGCCGCCTCTTCCTCACCGAGGGAGACCAGCAAGATGGCAGCGTCGTTCAGACCTCTATCGTCCATATTCAAAACTCTCTACTAGTTATCAGCTACACCACGCCAGGGATGCCGAGCAAAGGCCGCCCTGCAGCGAAGGCATCGTCCCCCTCCCGCAAAGCGAGAGAGGGGGAAGGCGCAACGCGCCTCAGGGGGTGACTTCGTCACCCCTCTCCGTTAATCCATGTCTTGACGATGTTCGCCACGGCAATCGGGTTCTGCTTGGCCAGGTGGCGGGCTTGATCCAGTCGTTCCTGCTCCTTGGTGGGAGACAGTTCGGTGACGGGAGCGGGCAAGGCAGGCCTATCCAGCGCCTCGCCTTCAATCGCATTGAGCTGTGCACCGGGAGCACTCTTGCGCGCCTTCAGCAAGGGGCGTACCAAGCCCAGCAGCACCAGCGCACCAAACACCGCCAGCGCAATGGGCACACCCAGGTTCTTGGCCATGGCCTGAATTTCCGGGTCTTTCCAGGCCGGCAGGTCGGCAGGAGCTGCATCGCTTTCCATGAACGGTGCACTGACCAGATTCACCGAGTCACCACGATCGGCGCTATAGCCTACGGTCTCACGCACCAGCATCAGCAACTGCTCTTGCTGCTGCGCCGTCATCGGCCGCAGGCCAGAGCTGACCGCCGCCGCCGTGGCCGCTGTAGCGGCATCCGTTCCGGCAGGCGCAGCCATCGGAGCATTGACCACCACGGCCGCCGTCAGGCGCTTGATGGCTCCTGTGCTGCCGCGCGTCACCTTGACTGTTTTATCTACTTCGTAATTGGTAATGGACTCACGCTTGCTACCCTGGGAATTACGTTCCTGACCACCGTCTGCGGCCTGGGGAGCGGGGTTGGCGCCATTGATGGGGGCAGTGGCGTTCTGCGGCGGCTGATTGCTGGTGGCACCCGGCACTCCAGTGGGAGGAACAAGCGCTTTTTCCGCATTGCTTTCCATGACCTGCTGGCTACGAATGGCGCCGCCTTCCGCCGACTGGTTGGGGCGATGCTGTTCGGAGGTCGATTCCGTCTGGCTGAAATCCAGCTCAGCGGAGACCTGGGCCTTCACATTGTTCTTGCCAACCACGGGCTCCAGAATGTCCAGAATGCGGCGCACATACTGCTGCTCTACCTGCTGGGTATAGAGAAATTGCTGCATGTCCACACCACCCGCATTGCCGTCGGGCGACTGCGACAGCAGCTTGCCCGAGTCATCCAGCACGCTGACTGCCGCAGGGTCCATCTCCGGCACGCTCGATGCCACCAGGTGCACGATGCCCGCAATCTGCGCACGGTCCAGCATGCGCCCTGGATGCAGGCTCAGCAGCACGGAGGCCGAAGGCTTTTGCTGCTCGCGGAAAAAACCGTTCTGATTGGGCAGCGCCAGGTGCACACGTGCACTTTGCACGGCATTGAGGGCCAGGATGGAGCGGGTCAGCTCGCCCTCCAGGCCACGCTGAAAATTCAAGCGCTCCTGAAACTGGGTAATGCCGAACTTGCTGTTTTCCATCAGTTCAAAGCCCGTGACCGAGCCTTTGGGCAGGCCTTGTGTGGCCAGCTTCAGGCGCACATCGTGCACGCGGTCTGCTGGAATCAGGATGGCACCGCCTCCCTCGCTGTATTTGTAGGGCACGTTCATCTGCGTCAGCTGCGCCACGATGGCACCGCCATCCTTGTCGCTGACATTGGAGAACAGCAGCTTGTAATCCGGCTGGCGGTAGAACACCGCTGCTGCAATCAAGCCCACTGCCACCAGCGCCGCCAGAGCGCCCCAGCGAAGGCGTTGACTGCGGTCGAGCGCATTCCAGCGCTGCGCAAGCGCAGGGCGCGGCGCATAGGCAGCGCCAGGCATGGCATTGGGGGCAGGTACTTCGGCTACAGCAGACATCTTGGTTCCATGGTGTCAGACCCCACACGAGGTCTAGCGTCCAGTGGATTATTCGGACTCCTGCGCATGGCGTTCCCCCGATAAGCGCGCCGATTCACCCACTTATTGCCCGTCTGCGCTGCCGCGAAAAACCTACGATCCCTACAACTCACCAAGTCAGTTGGATCACTATATGGACCTGAAAATCCCTGCCCTCAATCCCGCCCAGCTGGGCAGCCAGCTCACCAAGGTAGGCTCTGCCGGTGCCTCTCCCGTGGCCGGGGGCTTTGGTCAGGCTCTGCAAAGCGCATTGCAGTCGGTAAGCGCAGCGCAGAACCACTCAGGTCAGCTGCAGCGCGAAGTGCAGCTGGAAAATCCCGCGGTCAGTCTGGAACAAACCATGGTGGCCATGCAAAAGGCGCAGATCGGCTTTCAGGCCACGCTCCACGTGCGCAACCGCTTGGTTCAGGCCTACTCCGATGTCATGAACATGCAGGTGTGATCGCGCTCCAAGCTGCACAGCTCAAGAGACAGATTGCCCTCCAAGGCTTGCCCGCATGTTGTGATGACATGCGGGCTTTTTGCATCTCACCCATTCTCAGTAGCCAATAAAAAAAGCCTGATTCATAAAAATCAGGCTTTTTATGGCTCTAGCGCTTATGCATCAAGCGCTTGCAGCTATTGTTTTAGAAACCAAGACTAGCCAGCAGATCATCAACCTGGGATTGCGAGGTCACCACATCGGCCGTGTTTTCCGGATCGACCACCGGTCCGGCCAGCTTGGGCTGCACTGCCTCTGTGACAGCCAATGGCTGCTCGCCTTCATCAGGATCTGGAGAGGTCTGAATCAGCAGCTCCAGCAATTGCGACTCCAGATCAGCGGCCAAAGCCACCACACGGGCAATCACCTGCCCCGTCAGATCGTGAAAGTCCTGCGCCATCATGATTTCGGTCAGATGGCTGCTGGTCTGCTGCGTACCCTCTTCCACTGCCTGCAGGTAATTCATCACAGCCCCTTTGGCCACAGCAGCCACGGGGTCCTTGATCAGTTCAGCACGCATGGAGCGCGTGCGCTCGGCCAGAGTGTCTTGCTGACTTTGCGTCACTTCAACCTGACCCAGCACCTTGTTCGCAGCTTCTCCCGTCAGGCGAGCGATATAAGAGAGCCGGCTTTGCGCGTCTGGCAACTCCCCAGCGCTGCCACGCAAGCGATCTGCATAGCCCAGCTCGTTGAGCGAGTTATGCAGCTGGCGTGTCAGCACGCCAATCTTGTAATGGACGTTGGCGGGAGCCTGCTGGCTGCTCATGGCTTAGAGATCAAGCTTCTTGATGATGAGGTTGACCTTCTCTTCCAGCGTGGCCTTGGTGAAGGGCTTGACGATGTAGCCAGCAGCACCGCCCTGGGCCGCCGCCACGATGTCTTCCTTGCGGGCTTCAGCCGTCACCATCAGCACCGGCAGATGCTTGAGCTTTTCATCCTGCTTGATCTCTGTCAGCAGCTGAAAGCCGTTCATGTTCGGCATATTGATGTCCGTCACCACAAAGTCGAACTTGCTGGCACGCAGCTTGTTAAGGGCAACTACACCATCTTCCGCCTCATCGGCATCGGCAAAGCCACTCTCCTTGAGCAGATTGCGCACGATGCGGCGCATGGTGGAGAAGTCATCAACAATCAAAAAACGCAGGGCATTAGCCACGAGAGGCCCTTTCGGTCGAAATAGGTGCGAGAGAACAGATTTTCAGCCGTGATGGTAACAATTTGTCAACCTCATGGCATTGGAGCTGCATTGTCGGGCTTTTCAGCAGCCCCGGTAGCGACTTCAGGGTTTGTTACAACAAACTCCTCTTTAGGCCCCAGAGACTGACTATCGATAGAGCCTGTCGCGACGCGTCGCGACGAAGGCTGCTGAATACTGCTGACGGCGGCCTCGCCACTGGAGGCCTGCTCTTCGTCCTGATCCTTATCCAGGCCCAGCACACGGCGCTCCGCCTCCTTGGTCAGCACGGTAATCGTGATGCGTCGGTTCTGTGCGGCACGCGGTTCCTGCGGCAGCAAAGGATCGCTGCTGGCCATGCCCACCACGCGCGCCAGCTTGTCCAGCGGCATGCCGGCAGTCACCAGTTCGCGGCGCGAGGCATTGGCCCGGTCGGCGGACAACTCCCAGTTGCTGTAGCCACGGTCGGCATTGCCATAGGGAGCCGCATCGGTGTGGCCGGAGAGGCTGATACGGTTTTCCGCATTGCCCATCGCCGCCCCAATTTCACGCAGGATATCGCGCATATAAGGCTTGACCAGGGCACTACCGCTATCAAACATGGGCCGGTTTTGTTCGTCCACAATCTGAATCATCAAGCCGTCGTGCGTGATCTCGGTGCGGATCTGCGAGCGAAACTCGTTCAGCCTCGCATTGCTGGCAATCATGCTGTCCACCTTGGCCTTGAGCGCATGCAGCCGCTGCGCATCGCGCCTGGACTCCTCCGCCCGCCCCATGGCCTGGCTGGAGCGGCGATTGGCATTGTCTTCCGCTTCAGAGCGGCGCACCTGACCGTGCACCTTGCTCAAGTCATTACCGCCGCCTGGCACGATGCTGGAGCTATTGCCTGCACCACTGCCACCCGACATGGCCACCTTGAGCGGCGAATTGAAATAGGCCGCGATACCCTGAAGCTCGCCCTGAGCGGTAGAGCCCAGCAACCACATCAGCAAGAAGAAAGCCATCATCGCCGTCACAAAGTCGGCATAGGCAATCTTCCAGGCGCCACCATGGTGGGCAGGTGCCACCTTTTTAACGCGCTTGATGATGATAGGCTGCAGTTTCTTGTCAGCCATGAGAGTGCTCCACGTGCATCTCTTGCATCATTTCTTTCCCTTGACGTGGGCTTCCAGTTCCAGAAAGCCGGGGCGCTCGGTCGAGAACAGCACCTTGCGGCCAAACTCGATGGCCGTGCCCGGGTTGTAGCCCTGCATGCTGGCCAGCAAGGTGGCCTTGATACATTCCAGCTCCTTGGCTGCATCCTGCGCCCGCTGCTCCAGCAGCGCCGCCATGGGCTCCACCAGTGCATAGGCCAGCAAAATACCCAGGAAGGTTCCCACCAGCGCGGAAGCAATCATGCCGCCCAGCACCGCAGGGGGCTGGCCCACAAAGGCCATGGTGTTCACCACGCCCAGCACGGCCGCAATAATGCCGAAGGCTGGCAAAGCGCCTGCCAGCCTGTTCAATGCCATCACCGGGCCATGGGCCTCGGCATGGTGGGCTTCAATTTCGCTGTCCATCAGCGCTTCAATTTCGTGCGAGTTCAGATTCCCCGAAACCATCATGCGCAGATAGTCGGTCAAGAACTCCATTACATGGTGATCTGCCAGCAAGGCGGGGTAGTTCTGAAACACCGTCGATGACTGGGGCTCTTCCACATCGGCCTCAATCGACATCAGGCCCTCTTTGCGAGCCTTTTGCAACAACTCATACAGAAGTGCCATCACCTCCATATAACGTGCCTTGGTATAGCGCGAAGGCTTGAGCGCCGCCGGAATCGCCTTGGCCGTCGCCTTGAGAACCTTGGGCTGGTTGCTCACGATAAAAGCGCCCAGTGCGCCTCCGCCAATGGTCACCAGCTCAAACGGCAGCGCCTTGACAAGAACGCCCACGCTGCCGCCGTGCAGCACATACATGCCGAAGATGCAGCCGAAGGCGACGATATAACCGATGAGAACAAGCATGGGGACTGATTGTGAGGTGGCAGACACGCGCCCATAGGCACAAAAAGATGGGCGTTTGGGAGATAGATCGGCAGCTAACGCCGCTTATGTAGGGAAATTCTGACTGGCACAGACAAAAGAAGGCCTCAGCAAACATGCCAGCAAACTCAGAAATCTTCATTCCACAAGCAATAAATCGGAGCAGACAGCGCCTGTAAACAAATAACTTCAGATAGTTTTTGCACTGAAATCAAGCCAATACCAGCGCTACCAGCTCCTGTTTTTATTCATGCTTATTTCTGTCCTACCTGCACAGAGATACGCCAGCGCGCTCCAGCACTGCCAACGGGGCATCTCCCGGCGAGCGTTACATCCAGAAAAATATTTGCAGAACGCCCTAAAGTTTCTGAGCCAGAGGGCCGATAACAGCTTCAACAGGGAAAAAAGCCCTGTCACCAGCGAGCCACAGCAGCAAACACAAGGAACTGCAGGCTGGGGTGCTGGATTGGGCTGCCGCCGCCGCCCACCCTGAGAAAGTTCAGGTCACTGTGGCGGCGACGTTTTGATCTCACAGAGGAGTTCTCATCATGGCAATGACCATCAACACCAACCTGCAATCGCTCAACGCTCAACGTAATCTGAGCGCTTCGCAATCTTCGCTGTCTACTTCCATGCAGCGCCTGTCTTCTGGCCTGCGTGTGAACAGCGCTAAAGACGATGCTGCTGGTCTGGCTATTGCAGAGCGCATGGGTGCTCAAGTGCGCGGTATGAATGTGGCCGTGCGCAATGCCAATGACGGTATCTCGATGGCTCAGACTGCCGAAGGTGCTTTGTCCAAGGTGACGGACTCTATGCAGCGCATGCGTGAATTGGCGGTGCAGGCTCGTAACGGCACAAATGATGCGAAGGACAAGGCATCGCTGGACGCTGAGTACCAAGCGCTGGGAGAGGAAATTGGTCGCGTTCTGGCGGGAGCGGACTTCAACGGTAAGAAAATTCTAGGTGCCGGTGCCGGGGCGATTGTTTTTCAAGTAGGAGCAAATACCACCGCTAACGACTCCATAACAGTCACAACAAAAGATTTGTCAGGCCTCGCGGACATCACAGACGTAACCGGTGGCGATCTTACTGGTGATGCAACTGCGCTGGCAACCGTCATCGACAATATCGATACTGCGCTGGACACGGTCAATGGCGAGCGTGCGATGCTGGGCGCTACCCAAAACCGTTTCGAGGCCGTGGTCGGCAATCTGCAAGTGGCAGCGGAAAACACGGCAGCTGCTCGATCGCGTATCACTGATGCGGACTTCGCTTCTGAAACTGCCAACCTGAGCCGTTCGCAGATCCTGCAGCAAGCCGGTACCGCCATGGTGGCCCAGGCCAATCAGCTGCCTCAAGGCGTGCTGTCTCTGCTGCGTTAATTCAGCACTAGGCCTCAACTCCAGCCTCATCAGGCTGGGATGGCCAGTCGCATCAAGCCTTGGGCAATGCTCAGGGCTTTTTTATTGGGCGCCCTGCAGGACATCAGAAATAGCGGCTGATCTCCGCTTTTATTGGGCTTTAGTGTTGGGCTTGTTTTCGCACAATGCATGGCATCAGATAGGCAAGGCTGGGAGTCTGGCGTGCTGTCTGACGTTTTGCGTGCGCTGCGCGCAAAGCGGTTGGCCATTCTTCATGCCTAACGAGGAGCTTTGCCCATGGCGTCCATCATCAACACCAATCTTGCATCGCTGAATGCTCAGCGCAACCTCAACACCTCTCAGGCTTCGCTGTCGACCACCATGCAGCGCCTGTCCTCCGGCCTGCGCGTGAACAGCGCCAAGGACGATGCTGCAGGTCTGGCCATTGCCGAGCGTATGAATGCCCAAGTGCGCGGCATGAATGTCGCCATGCGCAATGCCAATGACGGCATCTCGATGGCGCAGACTGCTGAAGGTGCGCTGAGCAAGGTTGGCGACAACCTGCAGCGTATGCGTGAGCTGGCTGTGCAGGCGGCCAACGATACCAATGGCACCAGTGATCGAGACTCTTTGAATAAAGAGTATCAGCAGTTGGCTCAAGAAATTGCCCGAGTGGTGACAAGCACCCAGTTTAACAATCGGCCATTGCTGAGCAGTGCAGCTTCCACGGTCTTCCAGGTGGGGGCCAATACAGGTGCAGATAACCAAATTACGATTCCTGCGGTTGACATGAAAGCTGCAGCACCTGGTGGCTTAGGAGTGGTTGCAGGGGCGTCAGGGGCACCAGACACGCTGGACGGAGCCCTGGGCTCTTTGGCAGCTGTTGGCGCAGGAACCGCGAATGAGGCGAAACTTTCGATGACCGCTATCGATGGCGCTTTAGATTTGGTCAATAACACTCGTGCGGTATACGGCGCTGCACAGAATCGATTTGAAGCGGTGATTTCCAACTTGCAGGTCGCAGCAGAAAATACATCGGCGGCTCGCTCCAGAATCATGGATGCAGACTTTGCCGCGGAAACCGCCAATCTGAGCCGCACGCAGATCCTCCAGCAAGCAGGTACTGCAATGGTGGCGCAGGCCAATCAAATTCCCCAATCGGTTCTCAAGCTGATTCAGTAAATATGCAAGAGGCTTGAGAGCTTGAGCCTCTAAAGTTAGTCCCTGGATTGCCGATAAACAGATAAGTTTTCTGGCGTGTACTGATTTGCAGCTGCTTGATTGGCTGCCTTCGGTTACGGGAAGGTATTTTCGGCACGCAGTCTTGTGTAAGGCTGGACAACACAAAGGAGCCTGCAATGGGGTTAACAGCAGCTGGTATTGGTAGTGGCTTGGATGTCGAGTCACTGATCTCGCAAATGGTGACTTTGCAAAAGTCGCCGCTGAAGGCATTGCAGACGACAGCGTCGTCGCTGGACACCAAAATTTCTGCGTACGGAAAGCTCAAGTCGCTGATGTCGACGCTGTCGGATACCGCAACAACGCTGGCCAAGGCGGAGACTTGGAAAACGACAACAGCGGCCTCCTCCAATACAGCGGTCACTGTTGCGGTTACGGACGCTACTGCATTGGCAGGATCTTCCGAAGTAAGTGTCGAGGCCTTGGCCAGAGGGCATTCGCAAGCGTCGAGGCTGATGGCTGAGGATGCAAAGTTTGGGGGTGCCTTGAGTCTGACTATTGGTGGCGTCACGACGGATATCAATGTTGAACCTGACTCCTCCATGAAGGACGTAGTTGCGGCGATCAATGCGAAAAATACAGGAGTTGTGGCGTCCGTCATGACGAATGCGGATGGCCAGCAGCGACTGGTGCTTCGTTCCAAAGATACGGGTACGAATACCGCGTTTTCGCTGACTGCCGCAGGAGATGAGAACCTGAATGCGCTGGCAAGTACCGCCAGCGGCACGGTGGTACAGGCTGCCCAGAATGCAAGAATCGTCGTTAATGGTATTTCCGTAGAGTCGGCGACCAATGATTTCAAGTCGGTTCTGCCAGGCTTGAATATCACGGTTTCTCAGGTCACCACATCTGCGGCCAATGTGACTGTGAAAACGGACACGGAAGGCCTGAAGAAGAGTGTGCAGTCTTTCATGGATGCCTATAACGCCTTGAATGACTTGCTTGCAACATCCACCAAATACGATTCTGAAAGCCAGACAGCGGGGACTCTGCAAGGGGACTCCACGGCCGTCAATATGGCCAATAGTCTGCGTGCTGCAGTTTCGGGAACGGTGAATGGTATTGGCGGTGTCAATCGTCTTTCGGAGCTGGGTATCCAGATTGCGAAGGGTGGAAAGATGTCATTCGGTACTTCAACGGCTGACAAGGCCAAGCTGGAAAAAGCACTGAGCGACCCAGCAAGCCTGAGTGCGGTCTTTGCCAGCGCAGGCACGGATGGTCAGGGTGATACCCAAGGACTTGCAGTTCGTATGAAGACTTTGACGAAAAGCATGCTGGACTTTGAAGGTACTTTTGATACCAAAAACTCCAGCCTGACGGCTTTGAAAAAGAGCAACACCAAAGCGCAGGAGCGGGTCAATGATCAGGCGACCGCATTTGAAGCGCGTATGCGCGCTCAGTACACGGCGCTGGATACCAAGATGGCCAGCTTGTCGACGCTGAGTGCTTATATGACTCAGCAAGTTTCCCAGTGGAACAACAGCTAGACGCTTTAGTTTTTGTGATTGATGTCGATATAGATATCAAGAACACATCAGAGAGCCTATGTATACCTCCATGAATCGAAGCGCTGCGAATGCTTACCGTCAGGTAGGTGTCCAGTCTGTGGTTGACGGCGCGTCGCCCCATATGCTGATCCAGATGCTGTTTGATGCTCTGGAAACCTCCTTGAATGCGGCCAAAGGGGCAATGCAGCGTGGCGATATCGAGGAAAAAGGCCGACAGATCGGAAAAGCGGTCCGGATTCTGGAAGAGGGCCTGAAGGCATCTCTGAATCTGAATCAGGGCGGTGAAGTGGCTCAGAACCTGGCTTCGTTGTACGACTACAGCATTACTCAGATTACGCTGGCCAACTTGCGCAATGACCCGTCTCTGCTGGAGTCTGCGCAGACGGTGATTGCACCTGTTGCACAAGGCTGGCGCGAGATGGGGCAAACAATCTAAAAAGAAAATGGAGCACACATTGATCGATTACTACCGCGCTATTGAGGAAAGCAGTGCCAAGATGCTGCAAGCCGCTCAAGCCAAGGACTGGGACGGTGTTGCGCGTTACGAGGGCACTTGTGCCGTGCTGATCGAGCAATTGCGCTTTCGCTCTCGCGAGGAGAAGCTGGAGCCAGAGCAGCGCAAGGAAAAGGCCCGCATCATGCAGCGCATTCTGCGCAACGACGCCCAGATTCGCGTGCTCGCCGAGCCCTGGCTGGCAAGCTTTGAACATATGTTCGACGGCCAGCCCCATGTGATGCACTGATCGCTAGATCACCTGAAAACAAAGCCCTGCTGCAGCGATGCAACAGGGCTTTTTTGCAGGTGGCAACCCAGCACAAGAATTCAAGAAAAAACAGCCTCTAACCCAATACCATCAAGCGCTAGTAGCTATTAATTTAGTGAATATTTGAATAACAACACTGAGCGCAAAGCAAAACCGCCGCCTGGTCAGATCGGTATCTGCCTGTGCGGCGGCTCTGTGCAAGTGGTCGCGCCCTTCGGGCTGGGTTATCAGTGAGCACGCATCTTGGTACGCAGGCGGGCAATCGCCTGGCTGTGCAGCTGGCAGACCCGCGATTCGGTCACACCCAGCACGGCAGCGATTTCCTTGAGATTCATGTCGTGCTCGTAGTACATGCCCATCACATACTGCTCACGCTCAGGCAGGTTCTTGATGGCATCGACCAATGCCAGTCGCAGACGCTGATCCCGCAGCAGGGCAAACGGGTCGGCGCCTGTGTCCGCGACGTGACGCTCCAGATAGTCGTCACCATCAGCGCCATCACCGCCGCCAATGTCTTCCAGATAGACCAGCTGGGTGCCTCGCACCCGACCCAGCAGGGACTGGTAATCATCGAGTGCCATGCCCAGTTCGTCGGCAATTTCCGACTCCAGCGGAGGTCGGCCGAGGCGTTGCTCCAGCCGGCCCAGTGCCTGCTCGATCTCCTTTTGGCTCTTGCGCGAACTGCGGCTCATCCAGTCGCCTTCGCGCAGCTCGTCGAGCATGGCTCCGCGAATGCGCTGGCTGGCGAAAGTGTCGAATTGCACGCCTTGCTCGCTCTCGAAGCGCGACAGCGCTTCGGCCAGCCCAATCATGCCGACCTGGATCAGGTCATCCAGCTCCACATTGGGCGGTAGTTTGGCGATCATGTGCAGGGCAATCCGACGCACCAACGGCACATGCTGACGGATCAGCGCGTCGCGGTCGAGTTGGCCTTTGGCGGTGTACATGGCAGTCAATGGCTCCAGGCAAAAGATTCAGGCGCGCTGAGCGCCGAGGGCTGAGCGTGCATGGGCAGGATGCAAGCGGTCTTGAGCATGTGCAGCGTAAGCTGATGCAGATCACTGGTCTGACGCCAGCGCAGGCGCATCAGCACCGGTGCATCACCCAGGTGGCGCTGCGAACACTGTAGCAAAGCATTCAGGCGCTGCAGGCGCAACTGGGCATCCTGCTTGGCTGTCTGCGCACTGCTTTGCTTGCGGTTCCAGTCGTATTTCTGCGGGCCTTCGGCGCTCAGCGGCGCCTCCAGCGCGGCAATCGTGCATTCCACACCGGCAAACACGGCCAGGTGCTTGAGCTGTCGATAGCTGTCGATCAAATGATCGGCATCCGGCGGAACGATGAGCAGGGGCTGCAAGCCCTGGCCTTGAAGCAAGGAGGCCAGAGTTTCGCTGCTCGCATAAATCAGCACCGTGGTGTAGCCACGCACATAGGCTTGCAGCGCAGTCAGTATGTCCATGCCCATTTCGTCCGCCGACGCCTTGAGCTGCTTGAGCCCCTGGCGAGCAGGCAGGCTGGCCACCGAGTGGGCATCAGCCGCGCCAGAGCGCAGCTCCGCCTGAGCCTGCCAGGCGTGCTGCACCAGCAACTGCGCCAGGCCCGGTGTGTGAAAGGATTCAGGCTGGCTGCCATCCAGCACCAGCACCTTCTGGCCCAGGCGCTGCAGCTGGGCGCACAGAGGCCAGAGCACCGCTTGTTCCGCTGCTGCACCCGCTGTGCTGTGCAGCACGGCCAGCACACGCAGGCCAGCGGTGCTGGCATCACTCACATGCAGGGCCATGCCCTGATGCAAGGGCGCATGTCGCTCAAGCATGGGCGGCCTCTCCAGTAGCAGACGAAGGGGTGAAGAAGAAGTCCAGATCCAGCGACTGCGGATCAAACGCCGACTTGGCAGCCGAGCGCATGGAGGCCGAAACCAGCAACTGCGCATTGGCACGCTCGAAGTCCTCGGGCACGCGCTGACCATTGGTCACGCCGCGCAGCTGGATCTGATGGCGAATCAGCGTATCGACCGAGGGGCCGACTTTCACGGCTTCATCAACTTTGGTGAGGATGGCGTGCTGCGAGCCGCGCGCCTTGAAGGCCTGCATGACATCGTCCTGCGCATCGCCCTGTGCGGCGGCGTTGACAGCCAACAACTGCTGCACACCGTCGATGGCCAGCACATCCATGATTTCGTCCTTGCGCGGATCACGCGGGGCCACGCCCGTGGTGTCGATCAGCACCATCTTCTTGCTTTGCAGCAGGCCCAGCAGATCCTGCAGCGCAGCCTTGTCATGAGCCTGATGGGCCACCATGCCCAGCATGCGGGCATAGGTGCGCAGCTGGTCATGGCCACCGATGCGGTAGGTATCGAGCGTTATCAGGCCCACGGAAGCCGGGCCATGCTTGGCGGCACACAGCGCGGCCAGCTTGGCGGTAGTCGTGGTCTTGCCTACGCCGGTGGCTCCCACCAGAGCGAAGACACCGCCTTGTTCGTAGATCGCAGGCTGGGCCGCATCGGTGCGCAGATTGCGCTCCAGCACCTGCATCAGCCAACGCACGGCATCGCTGGCGGAGAGTGTCTCGGGCAGTTTCTCGATCAGCGCACGCGACAAGGCAGGCGAATACCCGGCGCGAATCAGCTTGTGCATCAGGCTGGACTGAATCGGGTTCTGGCGCGTCTGACCCAACCAGGTCAGCGTGTTGAAGCGCTCCTCGATCAGATCCTTCATGGATTGCATTTCCTGCATGAAGTTCTGCGGGGCGGCAGGCGCAGCTGCCTGAGGCTTGGCAGCGCCTTCCTTGATCTGAATTTGCTCTGGGCGCAGCGGATTGTGGCGAGCCACCCCTGCGCTGACCGGCTGTGCTTTGGCAGCCATGGCCGGACGCTCGTGACCACGTTCGTTATTGCGATCCTGCACACGCTGGGCAAACGTGGGCAAGGCCTCACCGCTGTCCAGCGAGGACTCGTGACGGCGACGCAGCATGCGCTCGCGCACATAGTCCTGGAATGTCAGCGTGCTCATGGACAGTTGCTCAACATCATCCTGCACGGAGTGCAGCGCCAGTTCGTTGATGGGCTTGACCTGCCTGGCCTGCATTTCGCGCGCCTGCTCCTGCTTGGCGTTCTGGCGGGCCTGCACATGCTCCAGCGTGCTCATCAAGCCATCGCTGCGCTGAGGTGCCGCTTGCAGTCTGTCCTTACGCAGGCCCATGCCTTCATCGGCCGCACGGCGCTCCAGCGCTTTTTGCAGGGGCGAGCTGGTCTGCATGCCAGCATCCATGTCCTGCAGCGTTTCTTCGGCCGTGGCCATGACTTCCACCCCGTCCGGTGTCTGGCGGTTGGAAAGAATCAGGGTGCCGTCGCCAAATGCCATGCGCGCCTTGGCCAGGGCCTCGCGGGCGGTGGGGGCGTAGAAGCGTTTGATGTTCATGCGGTTGCACCTTTAAGAATCGGGCCGATGCGGATGGTGTGCGTCTCGGGGATCTCGCTGTGCGCGAGCACCTGCAGACGCGGCGCCACTCGGCGCAGCAGCTTGGCAAGAGAGTTGCGGATGGAGTCCGGCACCAGCAGGCAGGCGGGCAGACCCAGCTCTTCCTGCTGATTGGCGACATCCACCGCCTTTTGTGTGAGGATTTCGGCCACGCCGGGGTCCAGCGATGGCGCATTGGGGTTGGCCAGCGCCTGCACCAGCAGACGCTCCAGACCGGGCTCGATGGCAATCACATTGAGCTCGCGGGTGGGGCCATAGATCTGCTGCACGATGGCAGGCGACAGCGCAATGCGCACACGGCGCGCCAGCTCCACCGGGTCAGTCGTCTGCGTGGCGTTTTCGGCCAGCGTCTCGATGATGGTTCGGATATCACGAATGTGCACAGAGTCTTCCAGCAGCAGCTGGAGCACTTTCTGGAACGTTGTGATGGGCACCATTTTCGGGATGACTTCTTCGATGAGTTTGGGGGCCAGCTTGGCCACATGGTCAACGAGCTGCTGCGTCTCGGTACGAGACAACAGCTTGGCCGCGTGCACTTGCATCAAGTGTGACAAATGCGTCGCCATCACAGTTTCCGAATCAACGACGGTAAAGCCTGCCATTTGTGCCGCTTCCTTTTGCCGTTCGTCGATCCAGTGCGCGGGCAGACCAAAGGCGGGATCGGTGGTGGGCGTGCCAATCAAGGGCGTGGTAATGCCTCCGGGGTTGATGGCCAGGAACATGCCGGGGAAGGCTTCACCCTCGCCCACCATCACGCCGCGCAGCGTCATGCGGTAGGCACTGGGCTTGAGCTCGAGGTTGTCGCGCACATGCACGGCGGGTGGAAGAAAGCCCACTTCCTGCGCAAACTTGCGGCGCACGCCCTTGATGCGGGTCAGCAAATCGCCCTGGCGGCTCTTGTCAACCAGCGCGATCAGGCGATAGCCCAGCTCCAGGCCCAGCAGATCCACAGGCTGCAAATCGTCCCAGGTGGCTTCGCCATCGTTTTGCGCGGCCTGCTGCTGTGGTGCAGGAGCACTGCTTTGCGCGGCAACGCGGGCTTTTTCCCGCTTGTCCAGCATCCAGGCACCCCAGCCCAGCAGCGCGCCCATGGACAGAAACACCAGATGCGGCATGCCGGGAATCAGGCCCAGCAAGGTCATCACGCCCGCCGTAATACCCAGCACCTTGGGCGACATGAACAGCTGCTGCACGATCTGGCGGCCCATGTCGGCCTCTTTGCCCACGCGCGAGATCACCATGGCCGATGCCACCGAGATCAGCAGACCGGGAATCTGCGCCACCAGCGCATCACCCACGGCCAGCAGGATGTAGCTGTCGGCGGCCTGGCCAGCCGACAGGCCGTGCTGGGCCATACCGATGATGAGGCCGCCGATCACGTTGATGACCAGAATCAAGATGCCGGCAATCGCATCGCCGCGCACAAATTTGCTGGCACCGTCCATGGAGCCGAAGAAGTTGGCTTCCTCGCCCACTTCGGCACGGCGACGCTTGGCTTCTTTTTCGTCAATCAGGCCGGCGTTGAGGTCGGCATCCACCGCCATCTGCTTGCCGGGCATGGCATCCAGCGTGAAGCGGGCCGAGACTTCGGCAATACGCTCTGCGCCCTTGGTAATCACCACAAAGTTGATGACCACCAGGATGCTGAACACGATCAGACCCACGGCAAAGTTGCCGCCGATCAGGAAGTGGCCAAAGGCCTCGATCACTGCACCCGCAGCGCCGGGGCCGGTGTGGCCTTCCATCAGCACCACGCGGGTCGATGCCACGTTGAGCGACAAACGCATCAGCGTGGTGAGCAACAGCACCGAAGGAAACGCCGCAAAGTCCAGCGGCTTGATCATGTAGGCCGCCACCATCATCACCATCAGCGCCACGGCGATGTTGAGGGTGAAGAAGGTATCGAGCAGCCAGGGCGGGATGGGCAGAACCATCAAACCCAAAATAGCCACTACCAGAATAGGAGCGGTCAGGCCTTGCAGGGCGCCAACATTGGCGCCAGACCACTTCTGGAAGAGTTGCAGAGGATTCGACGACATCACAGATTACCTTCTTGCTGCGCAGCGTCGCCACCAGCCATTGCAGGACGGGTGTGAGCATGCTGCGGATCCAGCTCCACAGGCACGGGCGGCTCATCCATGGCATCGGGCATGGGCCCCTGGCCGCTCAGCGCGGCTTTCAGGCGATAGACGTAGGCCAGCACCTGGGCCACTGCGGTGTAGAGCGCTGCCGGAATGGCCTGATCCAGGTCGGCATGGGCATAGAGCGCGCGGGCCAGCATGGGGGATTCGAGCACCGGAATCTTGTGTGCACCCGCGACTTCACGAATCTTGAGCGCCACCAGGTCCGTGCCCTTGGCAATCACCTGAGGGGCTGCCATGGTGGCATCGTCATAGCGCAAGGCCACGGCGTAGTGCGTAGGGTTGGTCACCACAAAATCGGCTCGTGGCACGGCAGAGATGCTGGCGCGATCGGCGATCTCGCGCTGCTTCTGGCGCAGCTTGCCCTTGAGCTGGGGGTTGCCTTCCGATTCCTTGTGCTCCTGCTTGACCTCCTCATGGCTCATCTTCAGGCGCGACTTGAAGAGAAACGCCTGCAGCGGCACATCGATGATCGCCACCAGCAAGACCACGACCAGCAGCAGGGTGATGCCTGTCGTCATCCACGCGCCCACCATGGACAGCGCCATGGGCGAGGGCTGGGCCGAGACCGAGGCAATCTCGGCCATGTTGGCGCTCATGTACTTCCAGGCCACAAAGCTCAGCACGATGGTCATGAAGACCATCTTGACCACATTGGTCAGCTGCTGCTTGGAGAAAAGGTTCTTCAGACCCGACAGAGGATTGAGCTTGCTGAACTTGGGCTGTATGGGCTTGAAGCTGAAGATCCAGCCGCCAGCGGCCACACCGGACAGCACCGATGCCGTCGTCGTCACCAGCGCAAAGATCACCGCCACGCCGAGGCCCAGCACCAGCATGGTCTGAAAGCGCTCCAGCATCACCTCCGGCGTCTTGGCCGCCGCCGCATTGAAAGCCAGCTGCTTGGCCATGGCTTCGCGCAGATGATTGATCAAGGGCTGCGTGCCCAGCAGCATCAGCAACGAGCCGGTTCCCAGAATGGCCAGGTGCGACAGATCGCGCGAGCGCGCACCCTGACCGTCCGCACGCGTTTTTTGCAGCTTGCGTTCGGTTGCGGGCAGATTTTTGTCTTGGGATTCGGACATGGCGCACGGACGGATGGGATACCCAGATTGTCCGAATCTGGCACCACGGCAATGCGCGGATAAGCGGCAGCCAAGCCCTGTTTATGCGCGACTATGCAGCCTCAGATTCATTAATTTGATAGCTGCTTGCGCTTGTCAGATATGGGATTAAGCCCATTTTCACCAAAATCAGGCCAGTGTTTGCGGCATGCCCAGCTTGAGCTCGCTGAGCATGCGCAGCAGCAGGCGGTTGAGGTCTTCGGTCTCCCACTCCTCCTGCTCGCGCAATTGGCGAATCGGGCCTGCATCACTGCCCTCCAGCGCCTGACTCATCTGTAGCACTCCGGCATAAGGGCCGGTGCGCGAGACGATGGCATCAAAGATGCGCTCGTTCAGCGGCGTGCGGCGCAAGATATTGACCACCGGCTCATGCAGCAGCAGATCGAGTTGCGAGAACAGGCTGCACAAATACATCTCACGCTGCAGATCAAGACTGACGCCTGCCTCGATCAGCCGCTCGGCCAGTCTGGCCCTGAGCACAATCTGGCTGCGCATGGGCACCAGATCCTGCTCCGTGCAAGCATGTGGCAGCTGGTCGGCCAGCCAGCGCTCCAGCGTCCCCAGCCCCAGCATGACCAGTCCGCGGCGCAGCGAATCCACACCGCGACGCAGACCCAGCGCCGCCGAGTTGGTATAGAGCAAAAAGCGATAGGCCAGCACGGGGTCTGAGCCCAGAATATCTTCCATCACATCGAGCGACTGCTCTTTGTCGATGGCCTTCATCAGCCTGAACAGCGCATCCCTTGATGGCTGCGGCTGCTGCAGCCGGAAGGCCTGTATGGTGTCCGCCACGGGCCAGCCGGCCAGGGCTGCCGCCTCATGTCCGTCCAGACAGGCGCGTGCCAGCTCCAGACTTTGCAGGCCGCGGTACATCTGGCCGTTGAGCAGGCTGAGCGGGGCCGCCGCAAAGAATTCGGCTGCCGCCTCCTTGCTCTCACTGCGAGGCTGCTGCACCGCGCGCACGGTATTCGCGATTCCGCCCGCTCCTTCAGGCGGCACACTCAGCAGGCTGCTGGCAAAGTTGCGGGCGGCATCGGCGTCCGGCACGTCCGCCAGAGAGCCTCCCCAGACCAGCATCAGCCCGCGCGCCCTGGCCTTTTGCACCAGTTGATGAATGCCTTCGTCCTGCTGCAGCCAGTCGCCACGCACTTCTATCCACGGACTGCCCGCTGGCGCATGTTCCAGCAGGCTGCACAGCACCTGGCGTGACTGGGCAGAGATCAGCAAGGGAGGGGCCTGCCCGCTCCAGTATTCATTGACGCTGCGCAGAAAGTGCGCCATGTCTGCATTGCAGCCCGGCTCTTCATGCACATAGAGCTGAATACCTGCCAGGCGCCGTGCACGGCTCCACAGCGGCTGATAACCGAGAGTCAAAGAGCTGAGTGCAGGCTGAACCATGAAAAATTTGGACAGATAAACGGCAGAACATGATGGCGGGAACACCCGCCAGTATCAGCTGATGTAGTTGAACAAGGAGAGCTTTTGCATTTGCGCATACGACTGCAGCGCTGCCTGCAAGCCCACCTTTTGCGTCTCTATATCTGACAGCGCCGTGATCATATCGATATCTTCAGCACGCGAGCGTGCGCCCTCCTGCGTCAGCGCCTGATCCTTCATGTCCGATTCCAGGCGATCCGCACGGTTGAGCTGGTCACCGGCATAGCTGCGCATGGCCTGCACGCGGTTCATGCCGGCATCCAGCTCGCTCATTGCACGGCCCAGGCCCTGCTGCAGCGCGGTGGAGCCCGTGGTACCTGCCTTGACCGTGGCAATGGCCTGATCCAGCACGGTGAACACATCGGTGCGCTTGCTGGGACTCATGCTGAAGCTGTCGCCATCCGCAGGCTGGCCCTTGATGGTGATTTGTTGACCATTGACGACGATGGCCTCGCCGTCCTTGTACGTGCCCGTCTTTACCGGTGTGGCGCCCGCAGGCACCAGATTGACCTCGTAGCTGACAACGCCGGTGGCTGCATCCTTGCTGAACACCAGGCTGTAGCTGTCGCCCGTAACCAGACTAGGATCTGTGACCGAGCCCACATCGGCCCAGGCCTTGCCCGAGTTGCCAGCGCCGCTACCCACTTCAAACACGCCATTGCCCGTGGGCACATTGAGCCAGGTGGAAAAGCCATCCAGCGCAATGGGCAGGCCGTTGTCGCTGCCGGTGTTCTGGCCGGGGTTGAACGAGCCTTGCGCACCGGGGGGCACGCTTTGCAAAGGGGTGTCAGAGCCGCCCAGCCCGCGAAAGATAGGCAGGCCGTTGGAATCCTTGGCATTGGCATAGCCCAGAATCTGCTCGCGCAGGCTCTCCATCTGCTGCACCAGAGCATCACGCGCCACCTGGTCATACGAGCCATTGCCCGCCTGCACCAGCAAGTCACGAAAATCCTGCAGCGCCCCATGGGCCTTGCCCAGCTCGGACTCCCCCTGGGCAATCACATCGCGCTGCGCTCCCAGCACGCGCTGATCATTTTCGGAGCGCGTAATGCGCGTACGTGCCCGCTCGGCCTGGGCCGCTGCCACCGGGTCATCGCTGGCACGCAGCACGCGTTTGCCCGCCGTGGTCTTTTCCATCAGATCCACCAGGCTGCTCTGGCGCGAGCCCAGGTTGTTGATGGTGCTGTCATACATATTGGCCGTGCCAATGCGGTTGATGCTCATGTCTGCTCTCCGGCGGTACGGGGTTAACGGCCAACGGCCTGGATCACGCTGTCAAAAATGCCCTGAGCCACCTGCAGCATCTTGGCCGAGGCCTGATAGGCCTGCTGAAACTGCAGCAGCTTGGCCGCTTCTTCATCCAGGTTGACGCCGGACACGGCCGTGCGGTCTGCTTCCAGGTTCTTGGCAATGGAGTCCGACAGCTTGGCCGCATAGGCCGCACTCTGGGTGCGTGTTCCGACCTGGGCCATGGCAGCAGAAAAGCCATCGCTGAGCGTAGTGGCCCCATCAAAGATCACGGCATCGCGCAGCGCCAGGAATGCGCTGGCATTGCCGGTATCCGAGCCATAGAAAGTGTTCGCGTCAAAGCTCACGCTGTCGCTGTTGACACCGTCAATAGCAGGCGTTCCGGTCAGCGTCACTTTCAGCCCCGGAGCCAGCTCAATCGCCTGCCCGGAGATATAGGTTCCCGTGGCGGAGACACCTGCGGGAGCTGGGGTGATGGTGTAGTTCACCTCGCCATTGGCACCGCTCGTAAAGGACAGCTTCGTGCCCGCTGGCACCGAGCCGGCAAAGCCCTTTTCCACCACCAGACTGGACATGCGAATCGCTGCATCGCCCAGGGAGTTGATCTTGGCCGACACCGGATTGGCCACAGCCAGATCATTGCCGGAGTGCACCATGGCCTCAATATCATGCGCCGCCGAGGACATGGGCTGAAACAGCACGGACTGCCCAGGCTTGCCTTCGTTCTTGAGGTCGAACTGCAGTCCGTCGATGCTCAGACCGCGCAGCTCGTTGAGGTCATTGAAGCTTGTGGCCTGTCCATCCGACAGTCGCACGACCTGGCCCTTGGGGGCATCGTTGCCGAACACGATCTTGTAATCGGATGCCTTGAGCGCGCCGGAATCCGTGACCGTGACGGTCGGCGTATCGGGCTGCGCCCACTGAGCACCCGTGGTGGAGCCCTGGGTGGTCATAGGAATATTGAACAGCGCCCCGCCCTTTTGCCCCGTCAGAGTCAGGCCCAGCTGGTTTTGCGTGTTCAGGGTGTCGCCAACCGCAATCACCATACGTCCCAGCAGGCTGCGGCCTTCGCTCAGATCGCTGTTCTGGAACTGCAGCAGACCGGCAATCTCGCCGCCCCCAGCCATGGCAGGCGTCAGCTCCACGGGCTGACCGTCTTGCTGCTGAAAGTACAGGCTCATCTTGCCGCTGCCGGGGTACTGCGTGGACTCCTGCATGCTCAGCTTGGCCGCACTCAGGCCCAGCACCAGAGGCTGGCTGCCGCCGACAAACAGGCTGATGGAACCATCACCCGCATCCACCTGCGTGGTCTGCACATACTTGTTGATGTCTCGCACCAGTTGATCGCGCTGATCGAGCAGATCGTTTGGCGTGTGTCCGGTGGCAATGGCACGGCTGATCTGGCCATTGAGCGCCGCAACCTGCTCGGACAGGCTGTTGACCACGTTCACATCGTTGCTCATTTGCTGGCGCGTGCTGTAGTCCATCTCATCGAGCCGTGCCGAGGCCGAGCGAAAGCGTGCCGCAAGCTCATTCATGCGCGTCAGCACCACCTGACGCGCCGAGGAGTCCGTAGGCGCGCTGCTCACATCGGCAAACGCATTCATCATGTCGTTGATGGCTGCGCCCAGGCCGTTGCTGCCACCGGAAAACACTTCCTGCAGCTGATTGAGCGACTGGGAGCGTGCAGCATCTGCAGCGCTTGCAGCCTTGGCGGCAGTCGCCTGGCGATTGAGCAGCTCGCTGAAATTGCGCTGGATAGTGGCCACGTCGGCACCATTGCCGATGTAGCCATTGCCCATGTTCTGCCCGGCCGAGCTCTGAAAAGCCACAGTCTGGCGCGAATAACCGGCGGTGTTGACGTTGGCAATGTTGTGCCCTGCCGTCTGCAAGGCAATCTGGTTGGCCATCAGGGCGCGTGCGCCCACGTTCAAAAGACTCATGACTGGTTCTCGGTGATCTTGTTGATCTGTGCTGCACGAGCGCTACCGCTGAGGCGGCTGGCGACATGGGTGCTGTTGTTGGCTGCGCTGGCCGCATGAACCTGCACCACGCTCTGAATGGCGCGACTGAGCTTCTGGGCATAGGCCGGATCGGTGGCGTAGCCGGCCTTTTGCAGCTCGCTGGCATAGGCATGCGCCGAGCCGGTCTGGCCCATGGCCTTTTCATAGCGCGGATTGGTGCCGATCAGGCGCGCATAGTCCCGGAAGGACTCCTCATACGAGGCATAGGCGCGGAACTTGGCCGTGATCTTCTTGGGCGAGCCGTTGATGTATTCGGTGGTCGTGATCTCGGCCACCTTGCCCTTCCAGCTGCCGCCGGCCTTGATGCCGAACAGGTTGAAGGAGTTGCTGCCATCCTTGTTGCGGATCTCGCTCTTGCCCCAGCCGGTTTCGTGCCCCGCCTGACCAATCATGTAGTGCGCAGGAATGCCGCTTTCAGCGGCCACGCGCTGTGCGGCGGCGTTGTGAGCCGTGACAAAGTTATCGCGTCCCTTGGGGGCGGGTGCATAGGCATTGATGGACTGGGCCGCCTGCGTGCGCTGGCCGCTCCAGACCCCACTGCCACCTACATTGCGCCAAGTGCTGCGGCTCATGCTCAGTGTGGAGGGTACGGCAATTTCGGCATCTTCAGCCGCTTCGACCCCCATGCTGCGCGCCAGCTGCTTGCTGATGGCGTCCGTCAGGCCACCGGGCTGGCCGGCCATGGCAACGGATAGCTGCTGGTCAAGCAAGTCGGTGCTGAGATTGCCCTGCGCACTATCGAGCAGACCGGACTTCATGGTCGCCTCGCGCATGCTCTTGATCATCTCGCGCATGAACAGCGACTCAAGCTGTTTGGCCGTCTCACGCGCGGCTTGTGGATTGTTCTCGCCCGCTGCAGTTTTCAGAGCATTGAGCGAGCGCGAATCAACGGCCAGGGCATTGCTGGCCGCCAAAGAGGAAGAATGGGGCAAAGACGTGCTCATATCACCTCCAGCTCGGCATCCATGGCACCTGCGGCCTTGATGGCCTGCAAGATGGCCAGCAGATCCTGCGGCGTGGCGCCCAGGGCATTCAGCGCCCGCACCACATCGGTCAGTTGCGGAGAATTGGGCATGTTGATGACCTGCCCCGGCTCCTGTTTGATCTGGATATCGGACTTTTGCGCCACCACGGTCTGGCCTCGCGAGAAAGGCTCGGGCTGGCTGATGACCGGTGTGGTGCTGATGGTGATGGACAGATTGCCGTGCGCAATGGCGCAGGGCCCCAGCGTCACCGCCTGATTGAGCACGATGGAGCCGGTGCGCGCATTGATGACGACCTTGGCTGCAGGCTTGGAGGTCTCGATCGGCATTTCCTGGATCTCGGCAATCATGCGCACGCGCGAGCCGGGGTCCAGCGGCGCATTGACCTGCACCGTGCGCCCGTCCAGTGCCATGGCCGTGCCTGCGCCCATGCGCTGGTTGATGGCGCGCACCATCTTGTCGGCGGTCTGGAAGTCGGTCTGATTCAGACCCAGCGTGATCGTATTGCCCTGCTGCAGCGGAGAGCTGACGGCGCGCTCTACCTGCGCGCCCTGCGGCACACGGCCTGCATTGAGGTGATTGACCTGTACCTTGGAGCCGCCGGCCGCAGCACCCGCACCGCCCACCACCACATTACCCTGGGCCAGTGCATAGATCTCGCCATCGGCACCGCGCAGCGGTGTCGCCACCAGCGTGCCGCCCTTGAGCGACTTGGCATTGCCCATGGAAGAGACATTGATGTCAATGGACTGGCCCGGCTGCGCAAACGCAGGCAACTCGGCCGTGACGATGACGGCGGCCACGTTCTTGAGCTGCAGCTGCCCACTATTGCCGGTGGCAGGCAGCGAGATGCCCATCTGCTCCAGATAGTTGGCCAGGGCCTGCTTGGTATAGGGCATCTGCGTGGTCTGGTCGCCCGTTCCGTCGAGGCCGACCACCAGGCCATAGCCCGTCAACTGGTTGCTGCGCACCCCCTGAATGGCTGCCACCTCCTTGATGCGTGTGGCATGCGCAGGCAGGGTGAGCCCGCTGGCGCCCAGGGCAGCCAGCACCAGAATGGCGGTGCTTGCCGGACGCAGTGACAGGAGCGTGGACAGTACTTTCATACTGCCCATTCTCGGAAGAATCAGAACGGCATAACGTTCAAAAAGAACCGTGACAACCAGCCAATTGACTGGGCTTCGCTGCCCTGGCCACGGCCGCGCGACTCGATGCGCACATTGGCCACCTGGTTCGATGCCACGGTGCTGCCGGGGCGCAGCGAACGTGGGTCCACCGTGCCCGTAAAGCGCAGCACATCGACGTTCTGGTTCACGCCCACCTGCTTCTCGCCGGCCACCACCAGATGGCCGTTGGGCAGTACATCCACCACCGTCGTGCTGATGGTGCCGGTAAAGGTGTTCACATTGCTGGTGGAGCCTTTGCCCGAAAAATCGGACTTGCTGCCCAGCTCGGCATTGAGGCTGTCCTTGATCGTCTGGGTCGCGCCGCCCTTGAAGAAAGGCAGTGCTGAGACACCGGCGCCCAGGCTGTTCTTGCGGCTCACGCCGGAGTCCTGGTTCTGGCGTGCCGTCACGCTCTCCACGATCTGCACCGTCACCAGATCGCCCACCAGGCGTGCCCGGCGATCTTCAAAGGCAGGGCGGTAGCGCGAGGCATTGAACAGGCTGCCCGTAGGCGCTTCGGCCACCTGCTCGCGCGGCTGCAGCACGGGCGGTGTGGTGGCCACCGGCATATCCACGGGCGGCGGTGCATTGGGGGAAAGCGCACAACCGGAAGCGAGCAAGGCCATGGCGATGGCGCTTGCGGTGGAGGCATTGAAAACGGTGGCTTTGAACATGGCGGCAAGTCCTTGGCAGTCAGGTGCTTGGCCCTTGTGCCCCTGGTACGCGCAACAGCGCGCTATTGAATAAAGAGCTTCTAGCGCTTGTCTCACAACGAATTCAATGTCAATTGCACATGAAAACGCCATCCATCAAGCGCAAGCAGCTCCTCAATGCATAGTGATCAATCAGAGCTGCGCCAGCTTAGCCAGCATCTGGTCGGAGGTCTGGATGGCCTTGGAGTTCATTTCGTAGGCGCGCTGGGTCTGGATCATGGTCACCAGCTCCTGCACCACGTTGACGTTCGAGGCTTCCAGATAGCCCTGCTGAAGCGTTCCCAGACCGTTGGTGCCCGGTGTGCCTTGCTGAGGTGGTCCAGAAGCCGCCGATTCGCGGTACAGGTTTTCACCCACCGGCTGCAAGCCTGCCGGATTGACGAACTGGCTGAGCATCAGCGTTCCCTGAGCTTGAGGGGTCGGATTGCCTGCCGTGGTGATGCTCACCACCCCGTCTGCACCGATGGTGACCGAGGCGGGCGCAGGCGATGTTGGAATCGAAATCCCTGCTGCCAGCGGATAGCCCGAGGCATTCACCAGCTGACCATTGGCATCAGGCTTGAACGTGCCGTCGCGGGTATAGGCGATGGTGCCGTCAGGCATCTGAATTTCAAAAAATCCACTGCCGCTGATGGCCACATCAAACGCATTGCTGGTCAGTTGCTGGCTACCCGCCTTGAAGTCGCGCGTGGTGCCAATCACCTTGGTGCCCAGACCAATGTCCAGCCCCGTCGGGTGCTGCGTCTGCTCTGTGGTCTGGCCGCCAGCCTGGCGCAGGTTCTGATAGATCAGATCCTGAAATTGCGCGCTGGCGCGCTTGTAGCCGGTGGTCGAGACGTTGGCCAGGTTGTGAGAGATCACATCCAGTTGGGTCTGCATGGCTTCCATGCCCGTCTTGGCGGTAAACAGCGAGTTAATCATGGCGTATTCCTTGGGTTATCAGCCGTTCAGGCTCAGCAGCTGGCTGGCGGATTTGTCATTGGTTTCAGCGGTCTGCAGCAACTTCATCTGCTGCTCGAACTGGCGCGAGGCAGCGATCATGCCGACCATGGTTTCGACCGAATTCACGTTCGAGCCTTCAATCGACCCGGCCAGCAGGCGAGCCGCTTCATCGTTGGGCAACGGCTGGCCTTGAGCCTGACGGAAATAGCCGTCCGTGCCGCGCACCAGAGGCTCATCCACCGGCGGCGTCGCCAGCTTGACCCGCCCCACGGCCACGGGCAGCTGATTGCCGGTCTTGGCCGTCAGCGTGCCATCCGAGCCCAGGGAGATCGTCGACTCGGCAGGGATGTCGATCGGTGCGCCACCGTCGGAGAGCACCGGCAAGCCATGGCTGTTGACCAGCACGCCTTCGGGAGAAATCTCGAACACGCCATTGCGCGTATAGGCTTCCTGCCCGTCCAGCCCCTGCACGGCAAACCAGGCACGCCCCATGGCCATGGCATCCAGCTCCCGTCCTGTGCGCTGGGCGGGACCGGGAGCATCGACATAGCCGGACGTTGCCTCCAGCGCAAACACGCGTGTGCTGGCGCCACTGCCCTGCAAGGGCACCGAGCGAAAGGTCGACATCTCGGCCCGAAAGCCATTGGTGCCCGCATTGGCCAGGTTGTGCGCCAGCACAGCCTGACGCTGGGCCGCCGCATTGGCGCCCGTCATGCTGGTGTAAATGATTCGATCCATTCTGGCTCTCCTTCGCTCTCAACAATCGCCCTCTTTGCTGCTCGTTGCCTTGCGTGAGCGACGTGGCCTGAGCCAGAGTCGCAGAGCAAGGGCCGCCCCGCAGCGAGGGCGTCGTCCCCCTTTCAGGGGGGAGGCGCAAAGCGCCTCAGGGGGTTACCTCAAATTCACCAAGGTCGAGAACACCTGGTCCTGCGTCTTGATGGTCTGGGCATTGGCCTGGTACGAGCGCTGCGCCGTCATCATGTTGACCAGCTCGGCCGTCAGATCCACGTTGGACTCCTCGAGCGCACCCGACTGCAGAGAGCCAAAAGTGCCGGTCTGGGCCGAGCCATTGAGTGCCGGGCCGGAATCCGCCGTAGCCACCCATTTGTTGTTGCCAATGGAGCCAAGGCCCTGGGTGTTGGTGAACGCCGCCAAGGCCATCTGGCCTTCGGTACGTGTGACGCCATTGGAGTAGGAAGCCACGATGGAGCCATCGCGCCCCACATTGATGCCGGTCAGCGCGCCCGAGGTATAGCCGTCCTGCTTGAGGCTGCTGACGGCAAACTTGGTGCCGAACTGGGTCAGGCCGCCGAAGTCGAGTTCCACATTGAAGGCCGGCAGCCCATTGGGGTTGGCCGTGCCGCCGTTGATGCTCAGGTTCAGCGAGGTTCCCGTGCCCGGTGTGACGCCGGTGAGCTTGCCGCTCGCATCAAAAGTCGCCACTCCGATGGGGCCCGCAGCCGGGTCCAGGGAGTTGAAGATGTTCCAGGTGTTGCCTGTCGCATCTTTTTCGAAATACAGATTGACGGGGATCGCCGTGCCCTGCGTGTCATACACATTGAGCGATGTGCCATAGGTGGCACGCGGTGTGGCGGCAACAGGGGGAGTGGCCGTGGCATCCCCCGCAGCCAGCGTGGCACGCGAGTCCAGGTTCAGCTCCACATTCACCTTGGAAGTCTGCTTGGCGGGGATGGGCTGGCCTGTGGGAAAGCTCAAAGGTACAGGCGTGGCACCGGACTGGATCTTGCCGGTCGCGGGGTCCACCATGTAGCCCATGACATTGTCGTTGTCCACAGTCTTGAGGTTACCCTCCTTGTCCAGGCCAAAGTTGCCGGCACGCGTGTAGGCCGTGCTGCCATCGCTTTGCTTGACGATGAAGAAGCCGTTGCCGTTGATGGCAATGTCCAGGTTGTTGCCTGTGGAAGTGATGGAGCCCTGGCGGAACTGCTGCGACACCGCCGCCACATTCACGCCGATGCCACTGCTCTGGCCGCTGGCCGAGCCAATGGCGCTGGCAATCATTTCCGCAAAGTCCGCACGCGAGGATTTGAAACCCGTGGTGTTGGAGTTGGCGATGTTGTGGCCGATCACATCCAGATTCTTGCTGGCGGCGTTCAGACCCGAGAGGCCTTGTTGGAAACCCATGCTTGTTCTCCTGCGGGGCAATTAATCGGTAAAAAGAATCGGCGACTCAGTAAACGGCCTTGACGCCCGTGTAGGCAATGGCTTCGCCGTTGTCCAGCTCCAGCATCAGACTGCCGTTGCCGGCATTGGCCGCAATCACGGCGTGCGGCGCCAGCGGTGTGGAGGCCACGACCGTGCTGCCATTGGTGGCCTGAACCGAGTAGCGCAGTTGAGAAGCGTCGCCGCTGTATTTGTCGGCGGCATCCCAGGTGAAATAGTTGCGACCTGCTGCACCAGCGCCCAGGTCAATGGTGTCCAGCAGCTCGCCGCTGGCCGTGGTGATCTGGACCTTGACACTGGCGGCCGAGCCTTCCAGGTCAAACGCAGCGGTGTGCGTTCCGTCGACGGCTGTGCCCAGGGTATTGCCCTCGGTCAGCACGGTGCGGCCGATCATGGAGGTGCCCTGCAGCATCTGCATAGCGGTGAACTGCCCAGCCATGGACTGCATGGTCTGGTTCAGCTGCTGAATACCGGTCACGGTATTGATCTGCGCCATCTGCGAGGTCATCTCCGCGTTGTCCATGGGGTTCATGGGGTCCTGGTTGTTCAACTGTGCCACCAGCAGCTTGAGGAAACGGTCCTGCGCCTCGTTGGGGTCGGTGACCGAGTTCTTGTTATTGCTGGTGGTGTTGGGCGTGGTGCCGTCCACACTGCTTGCGCCGTAGATCATGTGCGTGTTCCCGGGCTTACTGGCCCATTTGCAAAGTCTTGAGCAGCAGCGTCTTGGCCGTGTTCATGACTTCCACATTGTTCTGGTAGGAGCGCGAGGCCGAGATCATGTTGACCATCTCGTCCACGGCGCTCACGTTGGAGTGGGTGACATAGCCCTCGCCATCGGCCAGTGGGTGGCTGGGGTCGTGAATACGGCGACCAGGCGTGTCGTCTTCGCTGATCGCATTGACCTTGACGCCCGCGCTGCCGTCATGGCCCATGGGCACGGTCTGAAACACCACCTGACGGGCCTTGTAGACGCTGCCGTCAGGCCCGGCCACGGCATCGACGTTGGCCAGATTGGAGGCCACCACGTTCAGGCGCTGGGACTGGGCGCTGACCGCACTGCCCGAAATATTGAAGATGGAAAACATCGACATGGTTGAACTCCTGGGCTTACTGGCCTTGAATGGCGCTGAGCATGGTCTTGGACTGGCCGTTGATGAAGCGCAGCGTGGCCTCATAGCGCACGGCGTTGTCCACGAAGTTGGCACGCTCGCGATCCAGATCCACGGTGTTGTTGTCCAGACTGGGCTGGGAATTGACCGCATAGCCCAGCTTGGCCTTGAGCGCCTCGCCCGACATCTGCACCTGCAGCGGGATATGGCCTGCTGCTGTGGTGCTGGCCTGCGTCATGGCCTGGGGGCCGCTGGATGCAGCCATCAGCGTTTCGCGAAAGTTGAAGTCGCGCGCCACATAGCCGGGCGTATCGGCATTGGCAATATTGCTGGCAATGGCACGCTGGCGCTCTGCGCGCAGCAGCAGTGCCTCGCTCTGAAAGTCCAGTCGTTCGGTCATTTTGTTCAGCATGTCAGCCTCGCTTTCAACAATTCGGAAGTGCCTGCGCCCACGGACTGCGGCATGCGAGGATTATGAAAATCGGGGCGCAAAACTAAAGCGCGAAGAAAGCGGTAATGCGCAGGCTCTTCCAGCCATCACCGCCAGACCATCGCCCCTATATTTGCTGCCATCGTCTGCAGCTCTTGTCACTGCAGAGCGCACACAAGGATTGATGCATGTCTGGCCGCTTCACCCACCGTTTCGCACTACGCCGCTTACAAGGCGCAGCTGCCGCGTGGTGCCTGGGCTCACTCATGCTGGCAGGCAACGTGCATGCTCAGGACGGAGCCGCACAGTTGAGCCAGATCGGCCAGCGTTTTGTGGATGCCGCCCTGCAGCAGCCCTCTGCCGACTCCCCCCAGGGCAGCAACCCCATGCCTTTGCGCATGGAAGTGCAGATGGGCCAGCTTGATTCACGCCTGCGCCTGGCGGCCTGCGCCAAGGTGGAGCCTTATCTGCCCACGGGCAGCCGCCTCTGGGGTCGCACCCGCCTGGGTCTGCGCTGCGTGCAGGGCTCCGTTCACTGGAATGTGTTCTTGCCCATTACCGTGCGCGCCTACGGCCCGGCATGGGTGGCGCAAGGCAATATCCCCATGGGCACAACCCTGAGCGCCGCCGATGTCACCTCCAGCGAGGTGGACTGGGCCGAAGACAACGCCCCCGTGTTTGCCAATGCACAGGACTTCATCGGCATGGTGACGACCCGTGCCCTGGCATCTGGCCAGGCTCTGCGACAGAACATGGTGCGCTCCCCCGCCCTGTTCAGCGCCGGCGCACCGGTACAGGTCATGGTTGACGGCGGCGGCTTCAGCGTCACCGCCTCTGGCAAGGCCATGACCGCCGCAGGACAGGGGCAGCAGGTACGGGTTCGCATGGATAATGGCCGCCTGGTGACGGGAACAGTCAATGCCCAGGGCGTGGTTCTGGTTCAGTAATCGAGAGCAATGACTCACATTTCTGAACCCGTGTCAAAAATCCCTCAAGTTTTACGCGCCCTTGTCGAAAGCAAGGCTACAGCGCCCTACGCCGATACAGGGCGATTGGAGAACCAGCATGAAGATAGGTAACAAGCCTGATCTGCCGCAGGCTGCTGCTGCGGCGGCCAAGCAGGCACCGAAATCTGCAACCACGGTTGCCACCGAAGAATCGACCAAGGGTTTACCTGAGCGAGCCGCTGGCGTGCCCGTGTCTTTCTCATCGTCTGCCCGCGCCCTGGACAACCAGAGCCGCACCAACACGGACTTTGATGCCGACCGCGTCAAGGCCATGCGCGAAGCCATTGCCAATGGCAGCTTCCGCGTCAGCGCCGAAGCCGTGGCCGACAAGCTGCTGGCCAACACGGAAGAATTTCTGGTGCACGCTCGCGCCTGAAAGCATTCTCAGAGACTGACACCATGACTTTGCAGGAAATGCTCGACTCGCTGGATGCGGTGATTCAGACCGTCTCGGCATCGCTGCAAACTTCGGATGCCTCTGCGCTGGAGCAATCCAGCACCCGCCTGCGCGACGCGATGGTGGCTGTGGCCCAGCTCGTCAAGCGCTTTGCGCCCGAAGACTGGACGCCAGAGCTGCGCGAACGGGCACAAAAGCTCAATGCTGACATCTCCCTCATGCGCGACCAGTTGGCACGTCTGTCGGTACTCAACCAGCGCCGCACACAGGCCCTGGTTCCTGCGGCCCAGGACAGCACCTATGAAAGCAGCCTGCGTGGCGCTTCACAGACCGGCCGTGCACGGATTTATCACGCGGCCAGCTGACCTGACCCACCCCAGTCAATTTTCATAGCTATCAGCGCTTACCCTATAAGCGTTTGAGGGTAAAAAAACTCATATCCTCTGCGCTCATTCGCCTGCCGCACCCTGCAGGCTTTTCACCACGCGCTCGAACACCCGCCAGAAGGCCGCGTCCTGCGTGGTGGCGAAATTGATGCGCATGCAAGTGCTCGATCCTCGGCTGGCGTGGAACATGGCACCGGGCGCAATCATGTAGCCCTCGTCCAGCAGCAACTGGGTCAGCACTTCGGTATCGACGCCTGTATCCACCCAGCCAAACATGCCAGCGGGCTCGGCCACAAAGCGGCAACCTGCCGCCTGGGCCAGCGCCACGCTTCTGGTTCTGGCCTGTGCCAGATGCTGGCGCAGGCGCTCGGCATGGCGGCGCAACTGGCCTTGCTCCATGCACAGGGCCAGCGCCTGCTCCATGGGCGTGGGAGTAGATAAGGTGGACAGCAGCTTGGTATCCAGCAATCTTTCCACCAGCTCGGGCGGCGCGGCCAGATAACCCAGGCGCCAGTTGGGCACCAGCACCTTGGCAAAGCCGCTGACATAGATGCTGCGCTGCAAACGGTCCAGCACCGTCACGCGCGGCGCGTGGTCAGGGGCGATGTGGCAGTAGGTGTCATCCTCCACCACATAGAAACCGTAGCGCTGCGCCATCTGCAGCACCTCATGGGCGCTGGCCGCACTCAGGCTGTAACCCGTGGGGTTGTGCAGCACGCTGACGCTGACATACAGCTTGGGCGCCATGGTTTCGCAATAGCGCTGCATCACGGCCATGTCCGGCCCCTCGGGGCCACGCGGCACGGGCAGCACGCGCATGCCCATCGCCTGCAGGCGCGCATACTCCACAGCCCAGCCAGGCTCCTCCACCATGACCGGGTCACCGGGCTGCAGCAGGGCGCGGCTGACAATGTCCAGCGCCTGGGTGGCGCCCATGGTGGTGATGATTTGCCCAGGTACAGCCGCAATGCCGATGCGCCGCAGCCGCCGCGCCAGCGCCTCGCGCAGGCTGCTGTCGCCCATGGGTTCGCCATAGCGCACCAGCGATTCGCGCAGCGCGGGCCCGCTGGTGACCTTGCGCATGGCGGCAGCCAGAAAGCTCGCATCCAGCCACTCCGCCGGCAGCACGCCAGCGCCAGGCTGGGGCTTGCCCGCCACACTTTCCACAAACATGCCACGAATCAGCAAGGTGGCATTGACATGCGTGCCCGGTGCCAAGCCCAGCGGCGTATCCGCCTCAGCTTTTTTGATAGCTGCTTGCGCTTGCCCATCCTGCGTTTGAAGCGGATTTTGTGCAATATCTCGTACAAAGAAGCCGCGCTGCGGTCTGGCCTCGACCAGGCCTTGCGCCTGCAGCAGGTCATAGGCGGCCACCACGGTATAGGGGCTCACGCCCTGCTGGCGCGCGCACTCGCGCACCGATGGCAGGCGCGAACCGGCGGGCAGCAGCCGGGTACGTATGCGCTCAGCCAGACGTTCAGCCAGTTGCTGGGTCAGCGTCAGAGCAGCTTGGCGGGAGAGGGAAATGGCCATGGTTTTTGAGGCGTCAGACTGTATTGATGCAGATACCAATACAGAAGCCAAAATTGTAAGACTGTCTGTATAGGTTCTGTAATGGTCTCAGGCGTATATTGATTTCATCCTCTTGCTGGGCTGCCCTCTACACAGGGCCATGGCCAGCTTGTCGCAATTGCCCGCCACGCCCACACCGGCAAACGAGGCGCGACACAATAAACCCACCTGCTGGAGCGCAGTGACCGTGCTATCCGCACCGCCGCTGTTGCGCAAAAAGCAATGCACTTTTGCCAGCACATGCCCTACAACGGCGTGAGACCGCACATTGGCCAGCCCCGTCGGGACTGGCGACGTAGAGATCGAGACCTGTTTTATGACAACCTGGAAGCTGGCAGAGCGTGCTGCCAAGATGAATTCCTCCGCCATCCGCGAAATCCTCAAGCTGACCGACCGTCCCGGCATCATCAGCATGGCCGGCGGCCTGCCCTCGCCCCAGGCCTTCCCGCTGGATGCCTTCACCGAGGCCTGCCAGGCCGTGATGCAGCGTGACGGCGCTGCCGCCCTGCAGTACTCCACCACCGAAGGCTTTGCCCCGCTGCGTCAGGCGATTGCCGACTTCCTGCCCTGGAATGTCGACCCCGAGCAAATCCTGATCACCACCGGCAGCCAGCAGGCGCTGGACTTGATCGGCAAGGTATTTCTGGACAAGGGCAGCCGCCTGCTGGTCGAAAAGCCAACCTACCTGGGCGCGCTGCAGGCCTTCACGCCCATGGAGCCCGTGGCCGTCGGCGTGGACAGCGACGACGAAGGCATGCTGATTGCCGACTTCGAAAAGCAAGTGGGCACCGGCGCCGACAAGGCCCGCATGGCTTACGTGCTGCCCAACTTCCAGAACCCCACGGGCCGCACCATGAGCGAAGCCCGCCGCCAGTCTCTAGTGGAAAAGGCCAAGGAACTGGACATTCCCCTGATCGAGGACAACCCCTACGGCGACCTCTGGTACGAACAGGAGCCGCCCCTGCCGCTGGCCGCACGCAACCCCGAGGGCGTGATCTACATGGGCTCGTTCTCCAAGGTGCTGGCCCCCGGCCTGCGCATTGGCTTTATCGTGGCGCCCAAGTCGGTCTACGGCAAGCTGACCCAGGCCAAGCAGGCGGCCGATCTGCACACCCCCAGCTTCAACCAGCGCGTGGTGGCCGAAGTCATCAAGGACGGATTTCTGGATCGCCATGTGCCCACCATTCGCGCCATGTACAAGGTGCAGCGCGATGTGATGCTGATGGCACTGGAGCGCGAGATGGCCGGTCTGGATGTGCAGTGGACACGCCCCGTAGGCGGCATGTTCCTGTGGGTCAAGCTGCCTGCAGGCATGGACGCTCAGACGCTGCTGACCAAGGCCGTGGAGCGCAATATGGCCTTCGTGCCCGGCGCGCCCTTCTACGCAGACAACGCCGAAATCAACACGCTGCGCCTGTCGTATGTGACGGTGTCGGCCGAGCAGATTCGTCAAGGTATCCAGTCACTGGCTGCAGCGATCAAAGCGAGCCTTTGACCGGCCTTTGATCGACCCCCTCTTTCTGCGGGCAGCGGGAGGGGCAACCAATTCACCAAACGGTTTTGCAACATGCCTTGGCCAAGAACAGAAGGCCCGGCACCCTCGTTACGCCACAGGCCAAGCTGCGCCGTCACGCTCTTAGAGCTCAACTCACTGCGCACTTTGCAACCCCAAGGAGCAGCACTCAAGGATTTCCGCAGCCCTTACCGAAGCCTCCGACTCAGCTCCTTGACGATGATTCTCCGGGCGTTCAGGCAAAATTCAGGTGATCGGGCCAAGCTTGGCGTCAGTTCTGTCGGGCAGCCCATCTTGAAGAATGGAGCAACATCAATGGCACTGACGAAGAAGGGCGAGTTCTGGTACGGGACGACGTCCGGTGACACCCAAGCCGAGCTACGCAGCTACAGCGTTGCGAATGGCGCTGAGGCCGTCCGGTTTGCCTCATCCAAATGCGATTGCGGGTGCCGGACTTTTGCACTGCAGACCGATGAAGAGGCCGGCGTGGCCATCCGCACCTGCACCGACTGCGGGCAGGAACACTTGATGGGCGATAGCGCGGACTACATTGAAAAGGCCGTCCCTGAGGCACACGAGTGCGTGTGCGAGAACGAAGCGTTCGAGCTGGTGTCCGGAGTCTCCGTGTACGAGGGTACACACGACGTGCGCTGGTACTACATCGCTTGCCACTGCGTGGAATGCAATCTGGTGGGGGTCTTTGCCGACTGGAAGTGTGAAGCGGGTGATGCGGCGGCCTTCCTCGCCAAGGTTTGAGCGCGCACCTCAGCAGAGAGCCTGCTCGCAGGCTCGAGTGGCCAAGAAGTGTCATGAGGTGGTCGGCGAACTTGGCTGTATCGGCGAGCAGTTGACTCTGCCCTGCAAAGCAGGCGTTGATTGAGCACACTTCGACCAACCGGGATAAGCCGGGGCTGTGTGGAAACATAAAAACTGCATCCGCATCTCCGCCAACGGATCGCGCGCAATGCTCTCTAAGCGGAAGCCACACGAACCACCGTACAGCGCCGGTTTTTCTTTTTGCCGACAATCGCTGTCCATGTCTGCCACTGCTTCCCACATCGCTTATTCCCGTCCCTATATGACTGTGGACGTGTTCACGCAAACCGCGCTGCTGGGCAACCCCGTCGCCGTGGTGCTGAATGCCGATGGACTGAGCGATGCACAGATGCAGGCTTTTGCACGCTGGACCAACCTGTCGGAAACCACGTTTGTGATGCAGCCCAGCGCCGAGGGCCAAGCCGCTGGTGCCGACTATCTGCTGCGCATCTTCACGCCTGCGGGCGAGCTGGCGTTTGCCGGTCACCCCACGCTGGGAAGTTGCCACGCCTGGCTGGCACAGGGCGGTCAACCGCATTCGACCGAGCACATTCTGCAAGAGTGCAAAAAAGGCCTTGTACGCCTTACTGCAAGCGCACAAGGCGCTCTGTTTTTTGAAGCTCCCTCGCTGGAATCTCAAGAGGTTTCCGAAGCAGAGCTGGCCCCGGTGCTACAGGCACTTGGCCTTGCGCGAGAACAGCTCTTGATGGCTCGCCGCCTGTACAACGGCTCGCCCTGGCTGGGGCTGCTGCTGGATGAGCCCGATACCGTGCTGGGCGTGGAACCCGACTTTGCCGCGCTCAAAAAGCTGGGGGCCAAAGCCGGTCTGGCTGCCATTTATGAGCAAGAAGATGATGCCCCGCTGATTGGCCGCTCCAGCCGCGAGGCGCGGGCTTTTGCCAAGCAGGCCGAAGAAGCGGCGCAGGAAAAAGTGACTTCTGCGCAGCCACGTCTTGAAGTGCGCGCCCTGGTTGGCGAAACTAGCAGCGAAGACCCTGTAACAGGCAGTCTGAACGCCGCGCTGGCCCAATGGCTGACGGGCGAAGGCCTGCTGCAAACGCCCTATATCGCCGCCCAAGGCGTGTGCGTGGGCCGCGACGGCCAAGTCCATGTTCAGACCGGCAGCAACGGCAAGCTCTGGGTGGGCGGCCACACCGTCACCGTTGTCAGCGGTTCGGCCTTGCTCTGAACCACCAGCCCTGCACAAAAGAAAACGCCAGACACCGTTTCCGATGTCTGGCGTTTTTTAAAGCCTGAAGCTGATTAAGCGTCCAGACGCACCAACCAGCCGTGACGGTCCGCAGCGCGGCCGTATTGGATGTCGGTCAGTTCCTTGCGCAGCGCCAGGGTGACTTCACCGGCAGGCGCGTTGATATCGCCCACGGAGAAATCCTTGCCCTTGAGCTGGCCGATGGGGGTGATGACGGCAGCCGTGCCGCAGGCAAACACTTCGGTGATCTCACCGCTGGCCACGCCTTGCTTCCACTCGTCGGCAGAGACCTTGCGCTCTTCCACGGTCATGCCACGGTCGCGCGCCAGTTGCAGGATGGAGTCGCGGGTGATGCCTTCCAAAATGCTGCCGGACAGTGCGGGGGTGACCAGCTTGTTTTCCTTGCCGTAGACCAGGAACACGTTCATGCCACCCAGCTCTTCCAGGTACTTGCCTTCGGCGGGGTCCAGGAACAGAACCTGGGAGCAGCCGTTTTCATAGGCTTGCTCCTGGGGAAGCAACGATGCCGCATAGTTGCCGCCGCACTTGGCAGCGCCGGTGCCGCCCTTGGCAGCGCGGGCAAAGTCGGTCGACAGCCAGATGGCCACGGGCGCCACGCCCTTGGCAAAGTAAGGGCCTGCGGGGCTGGCGATCACGTAGTAGCTGGCCTTGTGCGCGCTGCGCACGCCCAGGAAGACTTCGTCGCCAATGATGAAGGGGCGCAGGTACAGGCTGGCTTCTTCGCCGCCGGGCACCCAGTCCTTGTCCACGGCAATGATCTGCTTGAGCGATTCGACAAACAGCTCCACGGGCAGCTCAGGCAGGGCCAGGCGCTTGGCCGAGCGCTGCATACGCTGGGCATTGGCCGTGGGGCGGAAGGTCCAGATGGAACCATCTGCGTGGCGGTAGGCCTTGATGCCTTCAAAAATTTCCTGGCCGTAGTGCAGCACGGCGGCGGCAGGGTCCAGCGAAATGGGGCCATAGGGCATCACTTCGGCGTCATGCCAGCCGGTTTCCTTTTCCCAACGCACTGCCACCATGTGGTCGGTAAAGTGCAGGCCAAAGCCTGGCTTCTCCAGAATCTTGGCGCGCTCTTCGGCGCTGCGGGGGTGGCTCGAGGCAGTCAGCTTGAACTGGGTGGCAGAGGTGGACACGGGACGATTCCTTCCAGAAGGCAGATGGCAATGCACCGGCACCTGCACGGCGCCATGGCAGTTTGTAAGGGTGCAGCACAGTGAAGCCGCGCGGCAAGGCCGACAGCGTAGCATGGCATTTTTGGGTTCTTTACAGAATCAAGCAGATACCGTCACAAGTGTGGCGAACTTGCTCCCAGTGAAGACCCGTGAAAACCTGCTTGGCAGAAGTGTTTGCTAACTTTTTGCAAACGGCGTCATGTGACTGATCTGATCGGCCATGGTTTCGGCCTCCTGCGCGTTGTGCGTGACCAGAATGGCCGTCTGGCCAGCAGCACGCAGAATGTCGCGCACCTCGACCGTCAGCCGCTCACGCGTGGCGGCATCCAGATTGGAGAACGGCTCATCCAGCAGCAGCAATGCCGGGGACGGCGCCAAGGCCCGCGCCAGCGCCACACGCTGCTGCTGGCCGCCGGACAGCTCATGCGGGAACTTGTTGCCCGAATCGGCCAGGCCCACCACGGCCAGCAACTCCTGCACACGCTGGTCGCGCTCTGGCTTGCTGCTGCGGCGCAGGCCAAAGCCCACGTTCTGGGCAGCCGTCAGGTGCGGGAACAGGCCGTACTCCTGAAACATCATGCCTACATGGCGCTGCTCGGGCGGCAGATGCGTCCTGGGGCCGGACAGCAGCCGCTCACCCAGATGAATGCTGCCCGCACGCACGGGCTCAAAGCCCGCGATGGCGCGCAGCACCGAGGTTTTGCCGCAGCCCGAGGGCCCAAGCAGGCTGGCGATATGGCCGGCCGACACCTGCAGGTCAAAGCTGCGCAATACGGTTTGCAGGCCCTGGGGGCTTTCGTAGCCCAGATGCAGCTGTGCAATGTTCAAAGAGGCAGTCATGCAATCACTTTATATTCAATAGCTGCTTGCGCAATACCAGAAAGCGTTTAAGGCCAATTTCATCTAATTTTTGTGACCCGCAAGCTGGGTGCGTGCCAGCAGCATGACGGGAATCAGGCCCGCCAACACAATGCACAGCGCAGCGATCGCACCTTCTTCATAGGTGCCGCGCGCGGCTTCGGCGTACAGCCAGGTGGCCAGCGTATCGAAATCGGCCGGACGCAGCAGCAGCGTGGCGGGCAGCTCTTTCATGGCATCGACAAATATCAGCATGGCGCTGGTGGCCATGGCCGGGCGCAGCAGTGGCAGGTGCACACGGCGCAGCGTGCCCAAACGGCTTTCGCCCAGCAGGCGCGAAGCCTGCTCCAGCGTGGGCGGAATGCGGGCCAGTCCCGCCTCGATACCGCCCACGGGCATGACCAGAAAGCGAATCACGCAGGCAGCTACCAGTACCACACCCTGGCCCATCAGCGGCAGACCGTCCATGCCAAACAGCTGGGCCAGCCCCGCATCCAGCGCCAGCGCCGGTGTCAGCAAGCCGATCGCCAGCACCGTACCGGGCACGGCATAACCCAGCGCCGCAATCTGCGCCTGCCAGCGCGAGGGCGCGCGCGTGCTGACGCTGGTGCGCGTGGCCCAGGCCACGACCAGACCAGCCGCAACCGCAATCACCGTTACCCCCAAGGCCAGCCCCAGCGTGTTGAGCAGGCTGGAGAGAAGTCCATCCGAGATCCCTGTGCCCTGTGCAAAACGCTTGGCGCTTTCCCAGGCCAGATAGGCGGCGGGGGCGGCAAAGCCGATCAGTACGGGCACGCTGCAAAACAGCGTGGCAAGCCAGGCCGTGCGGGCGGGCAGACGATGCGGCTCAATCGCCCGCATGCGCTGGGCCGAGCCAAAGCGCTGACGGCTGCGGCCCTGGCGCTCCAGCCAGACCAGCGCCACCACGGCCAGCAGCATGGAGCAGGCAATCTGCGCCGCCCCTGCCAGATCGGAGCGCGTAACCCAGGTGGTGTAGATCGACACCGTGAGCGTGTGCACACCGAGAAATTCGGATGCGCCGATATCGTTGAGCGTCTCCAGCAGCGCCAGACTCAAGCCCACGACCAGCGCGGGCCGCGCCATGGGCAGGGCCACGCGCCAGAAAGCGCCCCAGCGCGTTTCGCCCAGCGAACGGGCTGCCTCCATCAGGTGCGCAGGCTGGGTCATGAACATGGCCCGCGCCGTCATATACACATAGGGGTAGAGCGTGAAGCCCAGCACAAAGATGGCACCGCCCATGGAGCGCAGATCCGGCAAGCGCCACTGCCGCGGGCTGTCATAACCCAGTAGCCAGCGCAGCGCGCCCTGTACCGGCCCGATGGGGTGCAGCAAATCCAGATAGGCAAAGGCCACGATATAGGCCGGCATGGCCAGTGGCAGCAGCAGCGCCCAGTGCAGCCAGCGCCGCCCCGGAAAGTCATAGGCCGTGACCAGCCAGGCGCAACCCGTGCCCACAACCAGTACCAGCAGCCCCACGCCCAGCAGCAGCAAGCCCGTATTGGCAGCGGCATCGGGCAGCACATAGCGCACCAGATCCTGCCAATGCGCAAAATCGGCCCCCAGCGCCAGCCAGGCCAGCGAGGCAATGGGTGCAAACACCCCCAGCGCAATCAACCAGCTTGCGCCCTGCCACACAGGCCCGACGGGCCGCAGCCCTGAACGAAGAAAGGAAAACATCAACTGCGAAGAACTGTCGCGCCAGAAAACCAAAAAGCTGCGCCCCAAAAGAAGGACGCAGCACTCAATAAATCACACCCAGCAAGCAGCCACATCCAGGGCGCGGCACTTGAACAAGCATGCCCCAAAAGCAAGGGACAGTGAGGAAGGGCCGCCCCGCACCGAGGCTGTCGTCCCCCTCCTGTAGCGCGAAGCGCGTAGAGAGAGGGGGAAGGCGCAAAGCGCCTCAGGGGGAGCTTCAGTTACTTATCAAAGCCTACTTTGTCGACCAACAAACTGGCTTGCTTGCGGTGCTTGGCAATTTCGGTCAGCGGCAGCGGATCGATCTTGATTTCACCAATGTTCTGGGCCACCACAGGGTCCAGCGCCACGCCCTTGCGCACCGGGTGCTCGTAATTGGCCTGGGCGTACATATTCTGGGCGGGCTCGGAGACCAGGAACTCCAGCAGCTTCACGGCCTGCTCGCGGTTGGGCGCGTGCTTGGCGACAGAGGCGCCGCTGATATTCACGTGCGTGCCGCTCTTGGCATCGGCAAATGTGGGCTTGACGACCTTGATGGCATCGCCCCACTTGCGGGCGTCCGTTCCTTCCTTGGCGGCCTTCATGTGGCCCACGTAATAGGTGTTGGCCAGGCCCACATCGCAGATGCCGCCCAGAATGTCGCGCGCCACATCGCGGTCGCCGCCTGTGGCCTTGCGGGCCAGATTGGCCTTGACGCCCTTGAGCCACTGCTCGGTCTTGGCTTCGCCGTCATGGGCAATCATGGCGGCAATCAGTGCCGTGTTGTAGGGGTGCTGACCGGCGCGGCTGCAGACCTTGCCCTTGAACTGGGGCTTGGCCAGATCTTCGTAGCGGAAGGCACCGATCTTCATGTCCTTTTCGGCATACAGCACACGGGCACGCATGGACAGTGCAAACCACTGGTTGTCAGCTCCGCGCAGCTGGGCGGGAATGGCTGCCTCCAGAGCCGCAGACTTCACGGGCTGGGTCACGCCGCCATCGACCAGATCCAGCAAGTTGCCGATATCCACGGTCATCAGCACATCGGCAGGCGAGCGCTGGCCCTCGGCCTTGACGCGCTCCAGCAAGCCGTCCTTGACGAAGACGGTCTTCACGCCGATCTGGGTCTGGGCGGTAAAAGCCGACAGCAGGGGCTGGATCAGCGCGGGCTCACGTGTGGTGTAGAGCGTGATGTCCTCCGCATGGGCGGACAGTGCAGGGGCGCACAGGCTGGCAACGGCGGCCAGTGCAAACAGAGGGCGTCGAAACATGGATGGCTCCGGAAGGTCAACAGATACAAAAACGCCCCGCCTCAAAGCCCAGAAAAGACTGCAGACATGTAATACCGTCGGCCTGTCCATCTGTGCTGAAAGCGGAGCGTGTTTTATGTTTATGAGAATCGCTCGCATCCATCTTAACCGAGCAAGCGTTGCTGCATGCGCCTCAAGCCTGATGAAAGCAACGGAAATGCGAATTAATCCACTGTCTCCCAAGCGCCAGCAGGTCGCAGGCATGACAGCGCGGCCTGCGGGCAAGGCCCAACATTGCGCTCCATGGGAAGCCTCTACCTTGTGCGCCACGGCCAGGCCTCGTTTGGCGCCGATGATTACGACCAGCTCAGCGAGCGCGGCGAGGCGCAAGCCGTGCGTCTTGGCGAGTACTGGCGTGAGCGAGGTCTGACGTTCGACGCCGTCTATGCAGGCACGCTCAAGCGCCACCAGCAAACACTGGCCGGCATTCTTCAGGGGCTGAATCCCGGCACCAGCCCCAAGGTACAAAGCCGCCCCGGACTCAACGAGTACGACAGCCAGGCCCTGCTGAGCGCAATCCATCCCGCACCGCTACCCAAGCCCGATACGCCAGAGCTGTACCGGCATCACTTTCGTCTGCTGTGCGATGCGCTGGCGCAGTGGATGGGCGGCACCATCAGCCCCGAAGGCATGCCGGACTGGGAAGGCTTTTCTGGCGGCGTGCACCAGGTGCTGGAAGAAATACGCCATGCCCACAGCGATCAGAGCATTCTGCTGGTCAGCAGCGGCGGGCCAATCTCCACGGCTGTGGGTCAGGTGCTGGGCACCTCGCCCGAAGTGACGATTGCCCTGAACATGCGACTGCGCAATATTGCCGTGACCGAGTTCAGCATCAGCCCAAAACGCCTGATGCTGCAGAGCTTCAACACGCTCAACCACCTGGATACGGCCGAGCATCGCAGCTGGATCACCAGCGCCTGATCAGGCCCCTGTCCGCAGCGGTCCGGCGCAAAGTGCTACAAAGCCTGCATGGACACGCCTCTTCTTACCCTCGGTGATACGGCTCTGACGCTGAGCCTTGGTGCACAACAGCATTCACTGCCCACAGGCATTGCCACACTCGTCAAGGCCTTTGGTCAGCGCATGCCCGATGCTCTGGCTCTGGAGAACGCCATTGCCGATGTGGAAGATGCGGTCATGCCTGCCGGGCGCAGCTTGCCGGCACAAGCAAGCGTGCTGCACACGGCCGATCCGCTGCTGCTGCAACTGATACGCCATGCCACCGGCAACCCACAAGCGACGACCGCCTCCCGCGAGGCTGTCGAGCACCTGTGCGATGCACTGGCACGCCAGGCCCAGCAGCCAGGCCATGCCGAGCCTCAGCTGCCGCAGACACCAGAGTTCGCAGCCGCCCTTTTGATCATTCGCGAAGCCCTGCATCACTGGGGCCTGAATTCCCTGCAGGCAATCCGCAGCCATTCCCTTAAGGCATAGCAGGCAGAACGCTTTGCTTCTTACGGAGGGCATTTTTCGGCGGCACACTGTCTGCATAAAAGTTTCAGACAGGAAGACAGACATGAAGCGCCGTAGTTTTACGCAATCCCTGATCAGCGCCGCAGCGGGGGCTGCCTTGCTGAGTGGCTTGGCCACCACCGCCCAGGCCCAGGGCCTGTCCAACCGCCCCATTCGCATCGTCGTACCCTTTGGCGCCGGCGGTGTGGCCGACGTCACGGCCCGCGTCGTGGCCCAGCAACTCTCCACCCAGCTGGGCCAGCCTGTGGTCATCGACAACAAGCCCAGCGCCGGCGGCATTGTGGCGGCCGATGCCGTGGCCAAGGCCGCACCCGACGGTCATACGCTGTTTCTGATGTCCAACGGCAGCGCCGTCACGGTGAGCCTGTTCAAGCAGCTGCCCTTTGACATGGTCAAGGATCTGACGCCTATCTCCACCCTGGGCTACTTTGACATTGGCGTCATCACCGATGCCAAGTCGCCCTTCAAGAACCTGGGAGAGCTGATCAGCTATGCCAAGGCCAACCCTGGCAAGCTGAACCTGGGCAGCATCAACGTAGGCAGCACCCAGCACCTGGCGGCCGAGCTGTTCAAGACCACGGCCGGCATCGACGCCCAGATCATCCCCTTCAACGGCACGCCCGCCGTGGTGACCGCACTGCGCGGCAAGCAGATCGATGCAGCGGTGGAAATTCTCACGCCCATCATGGGCCAGATCAACTCCAAGGCCGTGAACCTGCTGGCCGTCACGGGCGAGAAGCGCTCGCCGCTGCTTCCCAGCGTGCCCACGGCTCAGGAGTCTGGCGTCAAGGGCTTTGTGGCCTCGTCCTGGAATGCACTGGCAGCCCCCTCCAAGACGCCTGCCCCCGTGATTGCGCGCCTGAACCAGGAAATCAACGCCGCCGTCAACAACCCCGAAGTCGCCAAGAAGCTGCGCGAGCTCAATGTGCAGGCCCAGGCCAGCACACCCGAGCAGACGGCCCAGTTGCTGCAGTCCGAAATCAAGCGCTGGGGCGATGTGATCGTCCAGGCCAAAATCCCCAAGCAATAAGCGCTCCACCGCTAAAGCTATTCTTTCAGTAGCTTATAGCGCCTGAGTTGATTAGCTTTCAATACAAAACAGCCTGCAAATGCAGGCTGTTCTTGCGCAAGCAGCTACTGAATTAAAAGCGGCTGAGGCTTATTCTCCACCGTGCTCAAAGGCAGGTCGTGAATCTCGCCCAGCAGCGCAACCAGACCCTCTGCCGCCGACTGCACGACCTTAGCCCCACGCTCGGCCGTGGCCGCAGCGGCGTTGCCCACAGCGCCTGCCGGGTTGTAGTCCTCGATGGCCCAGCCCAGCTTGGCACTGCGGCCGTTGCCGATGAAGTGATATTTGCCCGCCCGCACTTCGGAGGTGGAGGCAAAGTTCTGCGCGCGCCCCATGTGCACGGTCTCGGGGGCCAGGTGCAGCATCATCGATGTCTCGACCTCGCCGCCATGAATGCCGAAGCGGTGTTCATGCGCACAGAACTGCTGATTGGCCGCATCGTCCACCAGACCGAACCAGCTGGCGCTGTAGACCAGCAGGCCATGCTGCATGCGCAGCTCGCGCGCCACGATATCCATCACGCTGACCTGGCCGCCATGGCCGTTGAGCAGCAGCAGCTTCTTGATGCCGGCACGCGCCACGCAGGCGCCCAACTCCGTCCACAGCGCAATCAGCGTTGCAGGCTGCAGACTCAAGGTACCGGCGTAGTGGGTGTGTTCGACGGAAAAGCCGATGTTCTGCGGCGGCAGGAACAGCACCGGCAGCTCTGCGGGCAGCTGCGGCAGTGCAGCGTTGATGACACCGTCAATCAGGCTGGCATCCACCGACAGCGGCAGATGCGGCCCATGCTGCTCCACCGCGCCCACGGGCAGCACGGCCACGGTGTCGGCCGCCAGCCCATTGCCCTGCGCGCTAGCGAAGTCATGGGCCGATGCCTGCGCCCAGAAACGAGAAGGCCAGCGTGCAGAAGAAGACGGGGTAGTGCTCATACCCTGCATCGTAGCTGGGCCAGCGCCGCTCGGACACGTCCTGCCTGAGCTTTGGCTTGCCGTCCGTCATCGCTGACAGGCTGACATGCCCCACAATGGCCCGATGCCTGACGCCTCCACCAACGCTAAGCCACAGACTGCGCACTCCGCCAAAAAGCCCCAGACCCGAGATCTGACCCAGGGGCCGATTGCCAGCACCTTGCTGTTCTTTGCGCTGCCCATACTGGCAGGCAACGTGCTGCAGTCGCTCAACGGCTCGGTCAATGCCATCTGGGTGGGCGGCCATCTGGGCGAGGCTGCACTCACCGCCACGGCCAATGCCAACAATGTGATGTTTGCGCTGATCGGTGCCGTCTTCGGCATCAGCATGGCTACCAACATCCTGATCGCCCAGAGCATGGGGGCCAAGAATATCGCTCAGGCCAAGCGCGTGCTTGGCACCAGCGCTACGTTCTTCAGCGTGGTTTCGCTGCTCATCGCCTTGCTGGGCTGGCCGCTGTCGCGCCATCTGATGCAGTGGATGAGCACGCCCGAAGCGGCACTGCCTCTGGCCGAGGCTTATCTCAAGATCATCTTTCTGGCCATTCCTTTGCTGTTCATGTTCAGCTTTGTGACGGCCGCCCTGCGCGGCGCGGGAGATACCAAGACACCCTTCTGGTTCCTGCTCGTTGTCGTCGCTCTGGACATGGTGCTGAACCCGCTGCTGATCTTTGGCTGGGGCCCCGTTTCGGCCATGGGCATTCAAGGCTCTGCCATGGCCACGCTGATTGCCAACGGCGTGAGCTTTTTTGCCCTGCTGACATGGCTGCGCCTGCGCCGCCATCCGCTGTGGATAGGAAAGCGCCAGCTAGGCCTGTTCAAGCCGGATTGGACGATTGTGCGCACCCTGGTCGTCAAAGGCCTGCCCATGGGAGTGCAGATCGTGATGATCTCGCTGGCCATGATTGCCATGATCTCCATGGTCAACGAGCACGGCGTGCAGACTGCCTCCGCCTATAGCGCCGCCCTGCAGCTGTGGACCTATGTGCAAATGCCTGCCATGGCCATTGGCGCGGCCTGCTCATCCATGGCGGCGCAGAACGTGGGTGCAGGCCTGTGGAAGCGGGTCAGCGCCACCGCCACTGCAGGCATGCTGGGCAATATCTTGCTGACCGGCAGCATGATCGCTCTTATCGTGCTGCTGGATCGCCATGTGCTGGGCTGGTTTCTGCCCACAGGCAGCCCCTCGCTGGAAATCGCCCGCCACCTCAACCACATCGCCATAGGCTCGTTTCTGTTCTTTGGCGTGACCTTTGTGCTGGCCGGCGTGGTGCGCTCCACAGGTGCCGTCATGGCCCCCGTCATTATTTTGGCCATTGCCATGTGGGGCATACGTGTACCGGTGGCACGCTGGCTGCAGCCTGTGTTGGGTGTCGATGCCATCTGGTGGAGCTTTCCCATCAGCTCGGTGTGCTCCATGTTGATGACACTGGCCTACTACCGCTGGGGCAACTGGCGCAAAGCCCAGATGCAGGCAGGAAAGCCCGCGCCCCTCACCAGCTCCCCCGCGCAGGACCCCACCAATGTCGACGCCTTGATGGACAGTGCCAGCCGCTGCGAGCGCATTGCCATGCCAGCCGAAGTCGGCGGCCAGCCGCCCAGTCCTGTCGCCAATCAGGCCATGGCTGTGGATAAGCCCTGACCGTCTTACAGCACTGCCGCACTCATAAAGACTTAATCAGTGCTCACCATACTGCCCCGGTTCAGGAACCAAAATGCCGGCCCAGGCTCTTACCACCGTCATGCTGTCTGCTCTCTCTTCTCGCCGCCCTCGCCCTTCCTTGCTTGCATTTTGGCTGCTCGCTTTCTTATTGATAGCAGCAAGTGCTTGGCATACAAGTGCCAGATCCCAAATCAACCTCAAGCTATCCAAGCCTGGCTCTGCCGCCGTCGTACAGACGCCGCACGCACGTGCCGATCTGGTCGCCCAGGCGCCCGACGGCATTGCGGCCGGACAAAGCTTCTGGCTTGGCCTGAAGCTCGCCCATGAGCCCGAGTGGCATACCTACTGGAAGAACGCTGGTGACTCTGGTTTGCCCACCGAGCTCCAATGGCAGCTGCCGCCTGGCCTGAGCGCCGGCAGCATTGACTGGCCCGCTCCCCATGCGCTGCGCGTAGGGCCGCTGCTCAACTACGGCTATGAAAACACCGTGCTGCTGCCGGTGCCCGTCAAGGTTGACAAGGATTTTCAGGCCCCGGCCTCCGGCATGGTGGATGTTCGCCTGTCTGCCACCTGGCTGATCTGCCGCGTGGAATGCATTCCTGAAAGCGGCGAGTTCACGCTGCAGATTCCAGTGGGCGGCACGACTGCGGCCCACAGCAGTGACTTCCTCAAGGCGCAGGCCCAGCAGCCTCTGGCCCTGGCCAGCAAAGGGGTTGCAAGCGTTCAGCCTGCAGCCGATAGCTCGGCCAAAGTTGCAGACGATCGTCTAACCTTGCGTGTCACCGATCTGCCGAAGTCCATTCAGGGCAAGGCGCTGGAGTTCTATCCCGAAGATGCAGAGACCTTCAAGCATGCTGCCGAATCCGGCAAGGACTGGCAGCAGCGCTGGGAGGGAGATGTCTGGATTGCCGAGGGCCTGCCACTTTCCGACATGCGCGGCGAGACGCCGCAGCAACTGGCTGTTGTGCTGACATTGGCAGAACCACAAAGAAGCGCAGCCTTTGACAAGGGCGAGCCCATGGCCTGGCGCAGCGTTCTGGCAGTGCAAGGGCAATGGAAGCCTGCCGAGCTGGCCAGTGTCTCCCCTGCATTGGCTGCGGCGCTGGAAGCCAACAAGAGTGCAGGCAGCACGACACAGCCAACGCCAGCGGGCAGCAACTCCGGTCTGCTGGCAGCCCTGCTGGGCGGCTTGATCGGCGGGCTGATCCTCAACCTCATGCCCTGCGTATTCCCGGTACTGGCCATCAAGGTGCTGGGCTTTGCTGGCCATGGCCAAAACCGTCGCGAGCAAAAGCTGGGCGGCCTGGCCTATACCGCTGGCGTCATCCTCTCGTTCATGGCTCTGGGCGCTTTGCTGCTGGGACTGCGCGCCGCCGGTCAGCAACTGGGCTGGGGCTTTCAGCTGCAATCGCCCGTTGTAGTTTCTCTGCTGGCAGCACTGTTTACCGTACTAGGCCTCAATCTGGCAGGTCTGTTCGAGTTCGGCAGCATCGTGCCCAGCCGCATCGCCAGCATGCAGGCACGCAGCCCGGTGCTGGACTCTTTCCTGTCCGGCGTTCTGGCGGTCGCCATCGCCTCGCCCTGCACAGCCCCGTTCATGGGGGCATCTCTGGGCTTTGCCATCGACATGCCTACCGCTCAGGCATTGACCGTGTTTGCCGCTCTGGGTGTGGGCATGGCCCTTCCCTATCTGCTGGCCAGCTTTGTACCCGCCATCGTAGCTTGGCTGCCTCGCCCCGGTGCCTGGATGCAAACCTTCCGCCACGCCATGGCCTTTCCCATGTTTGCCACCGTGATCTGGCTGGTCTGGGTACTGGGCCATCAGGGCGGCATGGACTCCGCAGCAGCTCTGCTGGCTTTGCTGCTGATGCTGGCCACGCTGATCTGGGCTATCGGCCTGCAGGGCAAGACCCGCATGATGGTCTGCGCCATTGCAGCGCTACTGACCGCCGGCGTGGCGTATTACGCCTTGCCGCTGATCAAGGCAGAGCCATTGGAGACCTCTCAGGCACAAACGCAGTCGGGCGAGCTATGGCAGCCCTGGTCGGCAGACAAGGTTCAAGCTGCGCAGGCTGCAGAACAGCCCGTGTTTGTGGACTTCACAGCCGCCTGGTGCGTGACCTGCCAGGTCAACAAGCGCACCACGCTCAGCAACGCCGAGGTTCTGGCCGCTTTTTCCCAGCACCAGGTGCAATTGCTGCGCGCCGACTGGACGCGCCAGGATCCCGCCATCACCCAGGCGCTTCAGTCTCTGGGCCGCAGTGGCGTCCCCGTCTATGTACTGTATGCACCGGGCCGCGCTCCGCTTGTCATGAGCGAATTGCTCTCCAAGGCTGAAGTTCTCGATGCACTGAAGATGCTGTAGGCCAAGCATCTACCCTATGGCCTTGGCTCGATAGACGGCCTAGACTGGACCTGCCCACAAGCCGGGTGAAGCCGCAGCACAGCGAGCATGAAGACTGCGGCCACCTGAACTGCACAGGAGGTCCGCCATGCATGCCAACCATAGCCACACCCCTTCTCACAAGAAGCTCTGTCTTCTGCGCGCACTGGCACTGGCCAGTCTTGCCATTGCGGGCATGTCCTTGCCCTTTGCCTGGGATGTCTTGGCCAGCATCGACAACATGCCAAAAATGGACTGGCTGCAGCAGACTCTGGCGCAAGTCCCGGCTCTGAGCTGGCTCATGATGTTTGTCTGGGGCGCAGCCATTCCCCTGGTTCTGCTGCTGAGCCTGCAGCAGGAACACCCCCACAAGCTGCGCACCACTCTCTCCATGCTGGCGCTGATGCTGGTGGCAATGACCTGGTATGCCCACATGCCGGTCAGCAGCCAGTGCTTAGCCATTTATCCCAACGCAGGCCTCGCCTGCTCTGCACTGGAGTGGGGCTACAGCCTGAGCCTGGTGCTGTCCATGGCTGCCTATGCCTTTTTGATTCTGGGGCTGACCATCACCGCCCTGGGCCTGCTGGCCGAAGGTCTGGAGGATGAACCCGGTCACGCTGCCTGAGCAGGCATCCAAAGACCCGTGGCTTGCGCCACGGGTCTTTATTTTTTCAAGCCTTGCCGCGAGCAAACAGGCGGCGATAGCGTGACGGCAAATCCTGCATGCGCATCATGATGGGTAGGTCGGCCGTATTGAAGTCGCTGTCCCAGGCCGGTGCACCCAGCACTTTGGCGCCTGCGCGCAGATAGCCTTGAATGAGCGCAGGCGGCTCGACCTTCAGTGCATCTGCCGAGACATTGCTGATATGCGCCAGCTCCTCTGGCAAGGCGACGCGGGGATTCACCTGCAGCTCCGGTTCGGCCAAATGGCTCTGGCGCAGCTGCTGCCAGATGCGCGCCGGGCCTTCGCCATGTGCCAGACCCGGGTACTGCATGGGAATGCTGGCGCAGCCCACCATGGCTTCCAGTTGATTACGCTGCATGAACTCTGCCAAAGCGGCCCAGAGTGCCAGAATCACGCCCCCCTGACGATGTTCGGCATGCACACAGCTGCGCCCCAGCTCCACCATCTTCTCTCGCCATGCACTGATGGGCGAGAGGTCGAACTCCTGGTCGCTGTACAAGCCTCCCGCACGCTGCGCCTGGGCAGGCGTGAGCAGGCGGTACGTACCAATCACCCTGTCCTGCTCCTCATCGCAGACCATCAGGTGTTCGCAGAAATCGTCGAAGACATCGATATCGTGACCAACCACGGGGGTTTGCAGAACCGCCCCCATCTCTTCGGCAAACACCTGATAACGAAGGCGCTGCGCCTGACGGACCTCATCCAGATGTCGCGCCCAGCGCACCTGCAGACGTAAAGAGGGCGCTGCAGCGTGCAAGAGCGGGGCGGGTCGATGGGAAAGCAAGGGAGGCGATGACGATGTTGCCACGATGCTCTGTCCATTCAGCGCATCAAGAGTCTCGGGATGCCTCATGCCTGCTTTCCTCTCAGTGTTGGACGCAGCTGGCGGCCTGCCTGTGCCACACGGTATGTCTGCGTGCCGTCATTGTGGAAAACGCAAATGAAACTTGCGCGACAGTTGCATGACGCTTGCGTGACAGTGCGTAAAAAACCGTTAAGCCCCAGAGGTGTGGGTGACAGCTCGGGAATGTAATGAATAGAAAAGCCAGAGTGGGCGACAATTGGCCCATGAGTTTCGCCCCCCTGACCAATGACACCTTCCTGCGCGCGTGCCGTCGCCAGGCTACTGACTACACGCCCCTGTGGCTGATGCGCCAGGCGGGACGTTACCTGCCTGAATACAAAGCGACCCGTGCCAAGGCCGGCAGCTTCATGGGCCTGGCCACCAATGTGGACTACGCCACCGAAGTGACGCTGCAGCCGCTGGAGCGCTTCCCGCTCGACGCTGCCATCCTGTTCAGCGACATCCTCACCGTGCCCGACGCCATGGGCCTGGGCCTAACCTTTGCCGAAGGCGAAGGTCCACGCTTTGCCAAGGTGGTGCGTGATGAGGCCGCCGTGGCCGAGTTGGCCGTGCCCGATATGGACAAACTGCGCTATGTCTTCGATGCCGTCACCAGCATCCGCAAGGCGCTCAACGGCCGTGTGCCACTGATCGGCTTCTCGGGCAGCCCCTGGACGCTGGCCTGCTATATGACCGAAGGCAAGGGCAGCGACGACTACCGTACCGTCAAGTCGCTGATGTACTCGCGCCCCGACCTGATGCACCGCATTCTGCAAGTCAACGCCGACAGCGTGGCCCAGTACCTGAATGCCCAGATCGACGCTGGTGCCCAGGCCGTGATGATTTTTGACAGCTGGGGCGGCGTGCTCGCCGACGGCGCGTTCCAGGAGTTCAGCCTGGCCTATACCAAGCGTGTGCTGGCCCAGCTCAAGCGAACCGGCGTAGACGGCACCGATGTACCGCGCCTGGTCTTTACCAAGGGCGGCGGCATCTGGCTGGACGACATGAAGGACCTGGACTGCGAAGTGCTGGGCCTGGACTGGACGGCCAACCTGGGCAAGGCCCGCGCCATTGTGGGTGGTGAGGTCGGCGGCCCCGGCAAGGCACTGCAGGGCAATATCGATCCCAATGTGCTGTTTGCACAGCCAGAGCAGGTCGCCGCACAAGCGCGCGCCGTGCTGGACAGCTTCGGCAAGCCGCACACCGACAAGACCACCACCGGCCCTACCCACATCTTCAACCTGGGCCATGGCATCAGCCAATTCACTCCGCCCGAGCATGTAGCAGCCTTGGTGGAGACAGTCCACAGCCACTCTCGCCTGCTGCGTACTCAGGGCTGATCAAGCCTGTGACAACAGCCTGCGATGGCTGTCGTCATAGAGAAAACCCGGCTTATTACCCAAACAGAGACAATGGTTATTGCACGACATTCCTCGTGCAACAACCCAAAAGAATTCTTATAAGTCATTGATTTCAAATCATTAACTCTCAACCCTGAGAATTTCAGCGCCAGCCATGCTTGGCGCTTTTTTATTTTTTCTCTTCTCAGACCCGCAAGACTCCGAAGTTATCCACATATGGATACCCCAGGTAATTGCCGTAGCTGATGACTGCTTGCATTAGTGCTACTTTTTTCAGGACTTAAAGACTTTGAACCGTCATTTGCATGCATTTAGGTTTAGGGGGCTTCTCGGTTGACAGTGCCTCAGCACTTGATTTATGCACAGATACGGCAAAGCAGACCCACGACCTCGCCCGGTTTTCAGAACTCTTGACAAGCCTCCAAAATAAAACTCAAGTCATTGATTTTTATATGATTTCACCAAAATAAAGAAGATAAAGCAAAGCTTCACCGTTCATCTCCAGCCTCAACCGCCAGGTTCAGGCATATTTTTTCTCACAAAGTTATCCACAGAGCGCAAAACCTTTGCAGGTCTCAAAATCTGCTATAGCTCTGGAGAGTTGCCACTTTTCCTTTCGCTTTCCATCCATGTCCCTCCTCGTTCACGTTGCCGTACACACACCTGCTCACAGTGCCGTAGGCGACCTGTTGAGCTATGGCAGCGAGACAGCGCTGGAGCCCGGCACACTGGTGCGCGTGCCTCTGGGAAAAAGAGAGTTGCTGGGCGTTGTCTGGGATACGCCTGCATCCCCAGATGCCATACCCGAAGGGGTGCAACTGCGCAACATTGCCACTTTGCTAGAGGACATAGCACCACTGGATCAGCCCTGGCGAAAGCTGGTTGCCTTTGCTGCCCACTACTACCAACGCAGCATCGGTGAAATCGCCATCACCGCACTCCCGCCTCAGCTGCGCGATATGACGCCCGAGCAACTGGCTCGGCGGCTGACTCCTCCCAAAGCCACCAAATCCAGAAGCAAGAAAAAAGCCAAAGCAGAAGAGCTGACGAATGACACGCAAACTGCCGTAGCCCTCACGCCAGCAGCGCCCGAAAAGCCTTTATCAGTAGCACTTAGCGCAGAGCAGTCCTCGGTTTTCGAGCAAATCGAGCAAAACCCCGGCCCCTTTCTGCTCTATGGCAGTACTGGCAGCGGCAAGACCGAGGTCTATCTGCGCGCCGTGCAGGCCGTGCTGGATGCCAACCCCGAGGCACAGGCGCTGGTGATGGTGCCCGAGATCAACCTCACGCCGCAGTTGGAAGAGCGCTTTGTCGCCCGCTTTGTGCCGCAGTACGGCAAGGGAGCTGTTGTGAGCATGCACAGCGGCATGACCAACCCGCAGCGCCTCAAAAGCTGGCTGGCGGCCCACACCGGCCGCGCCCGCATCGTGCTGGGTACGCGCATGGCCATTTTTGCCAGCCTGCCGCAACTGGCACTGATCGTGGTCGATGAGGAGCACGACGCCAGCTACAAGCAGCAGGAAGGTGCACGCTACTCCGCCCGCGATCTGGCCATCTGGCGCGGGCGCGATAGCGGAGCCAAGGTGATTCTGGGCAGCGCCACGCCATCGCTGGAGAGCTGGCATGCCTCGGATCCCGAAGTCGGCCGCTATCTGCGCCTGCATATGCCCAGCCGCATCGGCTCTGCATCGCTGCCCAAAGTACGGCTGGTGGACATGACCCAGCAGCCCAAGCGTGCCGTCTTTTCGCCACCTCTGATCGAAGCAATTACCGAGCGCGTGCTGCGCGGTGAACAAAGCCTGATTCTGCTCAACCGCCGCGGCTTTGCGCCCGTGCTGTTCTGCGCAGACTGCAACTGGAAAAGCGACTGCCCGCACTGCAGCGCCCACCAGGTCTTTCACAAGGGCGACCGCACCCTGCGCTGCCACCACTGCGGCTTTACCCAGCGTGTGCCTTTTGCCTGCCCCAGTTGCGGCAACCCCGACATCCTGCCGTTGGGCAAGGGTACGGAGCAACTCCAGGAAGAGCTGGAGCGACTGCTGCGCAATGTGCAGCGCCCCGATGGCAACCCCACCCGTGTGGCACGCATCGATGCCGACACCACCAAGGCCAAGGGCAGTCTGGAGGAGCAACTGGCCCAGGTCCACGCCGGTGATGTCGATGTGCTGGTCGGCACTCAGATGGTGGCCAAAGGCCATGACTTTCGCCGCATCACACTGGTGGCTGCCGTGCAGCCCGACAGCGCGCTGTACTCCAGCGACTACCGTGCGCCGGAGCGGCTGTTCTGCCTGCTGATGCAGGCCGCAGGTCGCGCCGGGCGTGATGCGCAATATGTGAAGGCCCAGGGCAGCCATCCTGAAATGTGGGTTCAGACGTACGATCCGCAAAACGCCGTCTATACCGCGCTGCGCAAACACGACTATCCAGCGTTTGCCAAACGACAGCTCAAGGAGCGGCTGGATGCCGGTATGCCGCCCTATGCCTTCCAGGCCATCGTCCGCGCCGATGCGCGCACGCAGGAGGCCGCCCAGGCTTTTCTGACCGCTGCCACCCAGGTCGCCCGCGATGCAAAGCTGCCGTATCTGGACGAGGTTTTCATCTACCCGCCCATCCCCATGGCCGTACAGCGCGTGGCCAATGTGGAGCGTGCCCAGATGCTGTTGGAAGCCAGCAACCGCGGCGCCCTGCTGCGCTTTCTGAGCGCCTGGCAGCAGTATCTGCACTGGCTTCGCAGCCTGCCAGAACACAGGCCACTGGTGCGCTGGCTGGTGGATGTAGATCCTTTAAGCATTTGATGTTTTTAGCCTCCAACGCTTGATACATAAGCGCTTTAGGCTATCAAATTAAATAAGGCAGCGTCGCTTTCCCGTCTCCATCGGGATTTGCGCGAATGGGCAGCTCTGCATGGCTGCTGCATGGTGTGAACCCCGGCTCCACAAGAGACCGGTTTCTTTCATATCGGAGCACTACTTCATGCAAAAACAAGCTTTCCGCCAGACACTGCTGGCTGCCGCGATTGCCACCACCATGACCATTTTGGGCGCTCTGTCAGCGCCAGGCACGGCACTGGCCCAGGATGCAGTCCCGGCGGCCACGCAAACCACCAAAGCCCAGGCTGGCAAGCCCAATGTAGTGGTTCTGGCCACAGGCGGCACCATTGCGGGTGCAGGTGCATCCACCGTCAACAGCGCAACCTACACCGCAGCCAAAGTGCCAGTGGACAAGCTGCTGGCTGGCCTGCCCGAGCTGGCCAACACCGCCAATGTGCGCGGCGAGCAAGTCTTCCAGATTGCCTCCGAAAGCTTTACCAACGACAACCTGCTGACCCTGGCCAAGCGCGTTTCGCAACTGGCCAAGCAGGCCGATGTGGACGGCATCGTCATCACCCACGGCACAGACACGCTGGCCGAGACCGCCTACTTTCTGAGCCTGACCGTGCACACCGACAAGCCCATTGCCGTGGTCGGCAGCATGCGCCCCGGCACCGCCCTGTCGGCGGACGGCGCACTGAACCTGCTCAATGCGGTGAACGTCGCTGGCTCCAAGGATGCGCGCGGCAAGGGGGTTTTCGTCACCATGAATGACGAAATCAACACTGCGCGCGATGTGAACAAGGACATCAACATCCAGACCAGCGCCTTTCACAGCCAGTGGGGGCCGCTGGGCATGGTGGTCGAAGGCAAGAACTACTGGTTCCGCGCCCCGGTCAAGCGCCACACCAACAACTCCGAATTCAATATCGACAACATCGACAAGCTGCCGCAGGTGGACATCGTCTATGCCTATGGCAACGTGCAACCCACTGCCGTGAATGCGCTGGTCGATGCGGGTGCCAAGGCCATCGTCCATGCCGGCACCGGCAATGGTTCGGTGGCCGACCGCATGGTCAAGCCGCTGCAGGATGCGCGCGGCAAGGGCGTGATCATCGTGCGCTCCTCGCGCGTGCCCTATGGCTTTGTACTGCGCAATGCCGAGCAGCCCGATGACAAGTACGACTGGGTCGTCGCTCACGATCTGCGCCCTGAAAAAGCCCGCCTGCTGACCATGCTGGCGCTGACCAAGGGGGCGAGCACAGCAGAGCTGCAGCGGATGTTCATGGAATATTGATTGCTCCCCCTGAGGCGCTGACGCGCCTTCCCCCTCTCTCTACGCGCTTCGCGCTACGGGAGGGGGACGACAGCCTCGCTGCGGGGCGGCCCTTGCTTGCTGTCTCTTGCGAAAGGGGCGATGCACATGATTGTTGTAATTTATATAAAACAGCGGATTTCGCTTACTGGGCATGCGCAATACGCTATTGTTTTTGATTCATTTCTGGGAAATACGGCTAACTTGGCAAGCACCGCCATTCGGCGGCATAAGCTCAGCAATGCATGCAGGTTTGATCGTGGTAGGCCAGAAGTTCTGGTATGGGCTTTTAAACTTCCTGGATGACAACCCTGAAGATTGCTACCGCCTGCTTTATCAACGACAAGCATGAACTGCTGGTCGTTCGCAAGCAGAACACCACCGCCTGGATGCTCCCTGGCGGCAAGCTCGACGCAGATGAAACACCGACCGAAGCGCTGATCCGCGAGCTGGAAGAAGAGCTGCAAATCTCAGTTGCTGCCTCTGCGTTGCGCTTTATGGGGTCATTTGATGCAGTTGCGGCAAATGAGGCCGACACCTTGGTCAATGCACAGGTATTTCTGGCTCAGTTACCCAGGGGTCAGACGCCTGCCCATGCGGCCGAAATCGCAGAAATGAAGTGGCTTCCCTTGAGCATTTCAACGCCGCCAGATGTTGCGCCTATGCTCCGTGAGTCCATCATTCCATCGCTTCAAACGATGCTCTAACGGGCATCGCCATCAAAACAGCAGATTCCTCATACCGGCTGAGCGCTGACCGCTATTGTTTTTGCTAGACCATCAAGGCCACAGCGGCAGAGAAAGTCAGAAAGGCCAGGCTGGTCGACACCAGAATGATGCGAGCCACGCGGCCGCTGTGGGCGCCGTAGCGCTCTGTCAGTAGCGATACATTGCTGGCCGATGGCAGGGCCGCCAGCAGCACCAGAACGACCAGCGTTTCATGCTGCAGCGGCATTCCCAGTCCGATGGCGGCCATGCCCACAGCCCAGACCAGCAGCGGGTGGAGGATAAGTTTTGCCAGTGCAATCGGCACGTAGTCGCGCACGGCTACGCGCTCATGGCTATTCATCTGCGAGCGTGCCAGCACTGCGCCGATGGTGAACAACGCCACGGGCGAGGCCGCGCCAGCCAGCATGGCCACGGTTTTGTCCACGGGCTCAGGCAGCACCCAGCCCATGGCGGATGCCAGCCCGCCCAGCAAAATCGCCCAAGGCATGGGGTTGGAGAGCATGCCTTTGAGAGAGTTGCGCACAGCCGCCCAGACACCGCTTCGACCTTGCCCGCCAGCAAAGTCGAGGCGAGAGAGCGCAATGCAGGCCGAGGTGGTGATGACCATGTCGATGGCCATGGTGACGATGACCGGCCCAGCGCTTTGCGCGCCCAGCAGCGCCACCAACATGGGCACGCCCATAAAGCCGGTATTGGGGAAAGCGGCCACCAGTGCGCCAAAGGCGGCATCGTTCCAGCCCATGCGCTTGCGGGTCAGCGTCACCGTCACGCCTACCATCAGCACGGCGCACAGCAGATAGACGGCGGTGACGTTGGTGTCCAGCAGCTGGTGAATGGGGGTTTGCGCGCCAAAGCGGTACAGCATGCAGGGCAGCGCAAAGTACAGCACAAAGGCGTTGAGTCCCGGTATGGCGGCTTGCGGCAGCACGCCGCGCCAGGTGGCGATAAAGCCGCAGGCCACCAGCGAGAAGAAGGGAAAGGTGATGAGGAGAACGGACAGCACCCGCAAATTGTGAATGCACAGCGGTGAAATAGCGCCCTTTGCTCACCTGAAATTATTTGCAGTCAGCCGTCGCACACAGCGATGAGCGCAGCCACAAAAAAGCCTGCTCCAGGCAGGCTTTGTTTCACAGGAGTCCGGGGCACTCAGAGCTTGAGTTCCTTTTCCACATCCATGGTCTTGCGACGGGCCAGCGCCAGGTTGGCACGCGTCTTGTCCAGAACCAGATAGAAGAACACGCCCTCATGCGCACTCACTGGACGAATGATGTGGTACTGCTTGCCCAGAGTGATCAGAATGTCGTCGATCTGATCATTGAGGTTGAGCATGCGCATGGTCTTGAGCTTGGCACGCACCACTTCCGTGTTGCCTGCTGCAGCCAGTTCCATATCGACACCACTGCCGGCGCTGCCCATCAGCATGCCACTGGTACTGTCGACCAGAGCTGCACAGACAGCTCCGTCAGTCATCATCAGAGCGTCCAGAGAATCTTGAATAGAGGCCATAAATCCACCTTATAGAAAGCAAGACAAGGAACCCGCACACAGACTGTGCGCCCACCCTAACCTCAGAACCTCACCTCAATCAGGGCAGATACCCTGTAGAGACCTCGCCTGCCGCCCAAAGCGCGCGGCCCAGCAAGGCGTTCTGATCCACCACCAAACAAAGAACTGCCGGAAAAGAGCCGTTCACCGCCTGGAAGACCACCGTGCCTGACTCCGTCTCGAAAGTCAGGCGCCTACAGTCTTTGTGACCGATTTCGTTGGCCACGGCCTTGGCCATGGCCATGAGCGAGCCCGCCATGGCGGACAGGCGCTCGGTCGGTAGCTCGCTGCGAATGCGCAGCGCCGTGATCTCAAAGCCATCGGGCGTGCAAAGCAAAGCGATATGCACACCAGCAACAGGCGCAACTACGCGCGTCAGGATTTCCTGACCGGCCTCGACTGCGTGGGCCGGAATAACAAGAGGACTATTGGTTTTCATAAATTCTGACTTTGCAAGGACAGCAGTGATGCCAGTACACCCAGGGCATCCAGCATCTGCTGACGATCGCGAGGATCGGCCTCGACAAGAGGAACAATGTCATGACCTTTGGCCTGCAGCGCTGCACTGAACGCTTCCTGCTGTGCCCCACTGGCCGAGCGGCAGCTGAGAATGATCATCAGCGGGGAGGTCTCCAGTTCAGCCACGCCCTTCAGCATTTCAGAGGCGTAATCCACCGCAGCGGCATCATTGACGTCCAGCATCAGCAGCGCACCTACTGAGGCAGAGAGCACCCAGCGGCGTACAAAATCAAAGCGATCCTGCCCTGGACTTCCAACCAGCTGCAAGCGCTCCCCCGATCCCAGGTCAATCTCACCAAACTCAGCCCCCACGGTCGTGAAGTCCTTGGAGTGTGCTGCCTTGTCGAGATTGGGCACATCGCTGCCAGCCATCAACTGGCCGCATAAGCTGCGCAGCGCTGTGGTCTTACCAATGCCCATGGGGCCCAGCAGGGCTCACCCGCAGCAAACCCTGGCCGGGTTGCATGGGGATAAAAGATGTCATGTACGTCCTCCGCGCGTAATCCAGCCAGTCAGTTTGCTCACCCACTGACGTGTCACCGAAATGGCTGGCTGCGTTTTTGTTGATTTCGTTACCGTCGCCTGCACCTGCTGCGTACGCAGACTGCATTGAAGTGCTGTCTGAAGCTGCGGCAGAGACAGCAATGCCACCAATTGCGGCAGCTCGATGCCAGAGTGCTCTGCCAGTGATCTGGCATCAATAGGGCCACGCGACAAGAGTGCCAGCACACGCATGTTCTGAGCCGTATTGGCCCCCATAGGCAAAGCAATCCAAGACTTGAGCTGAAAGCGGTGCGGACATTCAAGGCCCTGGTGCTTCAAATCTTCCAGAGCACGCTGCAGGGTCAAAGTCACACTGGCTTTTTGCCGCGCTCTCCAATCCATAAGAAAAACGGCTGCGCGATCCAGAATATCGATCAGATCGGACAGCGTGAAGTCCACGTCAAGATGTGCTGCCCAGCCCTGAGCGGAACGCCCCAAAGGTTGCAAAGCTGCCTCGCCACCGACGTAGACCACACAGGGAACACTGGCACCGTCCTTGAAATCCACTGGCGCGAATCCCTCAATCACCAGCACTTCCGCCGTCTGTCTTGGCGTCTGGCGCCAACCGGACAGCGACTTGCGCCCGGCCACAGAAAAAAGTGTTTCAAAGCGCTGCTGCACAGCAGGCGTCCACAATTCTGCGGCCAAGTTCACTTCACCAATGGTTCTCGCCATGCAAGCACCCCAACTATTAAAGAAAAAGCAATCAATTCACATCAAACGATAGCAAATTTGCTTGATTTATTTGCAATGGAAGCCTGCATTCCACAATTCTTCACACTAACTCGATAACACCTTATTACAACAATTATTCAAGCTTACTTACGCCAATCTTGTAGTCAAAACGCTCGCGGAGCCCCTCTTTTTTGTCAGTTGTGAGAGCGCCCCTCAGGACTTTTCACAGTGAAGCGGTATGCTCCCAGTCCTTGTTTTTGATGATGGGTCACTCTGCTTCATGTCCGCTGGTCTCAACCTCGCTCAGCTTCAGGCCGTGCATTACACCGAAGGGCCTTGCCTTGTTCTGGCAGGAGCCGGTTCGGGCAAGACCCGCGTCATCACGCACAAGATCGGCCGCCTGATCGAGACCGGCCTGGCACCACGTCGCATTGCCGCCATTACCTTTACCAACAAGGCCGCCGCCGAGATGCGCGAGCGCGCCGCAGGGCTGATTGGCCGTCAGGCCAAGGAGGTGCTGATCTGCACCTTCCACTCGCTGGGCGTGCGCATGGTGCGCGAAGATGGCCATGCGCTGGGCCTCAAGCCGCAATTCAGCATTCTTGATACCGACGATGTCACCGGCATCCTCAAAGACTGCGCAGGCGGCACCACCGATGTGGCGACGGCCCGCCAGTGGCAATGGACCATCAGCGGCTGGAAGAACCAGGGCTGGGACAGCCGCAAAGCCCTGGCCATGGCGCAGGACGACAACGAACGCAGCACCGCCCTCATCATGCAACGCTATGAAGAGCGGCTGACCGCCTACCAGAGCGTGGACTTTGACGACCTGATCGGCATGCCCATGCGGCTGCTGCGTGGTCACCCCGAGGTGCGCGAGAAATGGCAGCGCCTGCTGGGCCATGTGCTGGTGGACGAATATCAGGACACCAATGCCACGCAGTACGAACTGCTGAAGATGCTGGTGGGCGAGCGTGCCCATTTCACCGCCGTGGGGGACGATGACCAGTCCATCTACGGCTGGCGCGGTGCCACGCTGGACAATTTGAAGAAGCTGCCCATCGACTTTCCGCAGCTCAAGGTCATCAAGCTGGAGCAGAACTACCGCTCCACCAGCGCCATCCTGCGCGCTGCCAACAATGTGATCGGCCCCAACCCCAAGCTGTTTCCCAAGACACTTTTCTCGGAGCTGGGCGAGGGCGAGCCCGTGCGCATCGTCGACTGCGATACCGAGGAGCATGAGGCCGAGCGCGCCGTGGCCCGCATCCAGAGCCTGCGCTCCAACATGAACCCGCAGCCCGCTTGGAAGGACTTTGCCATCCTCTACCGCGCCAACCACCAGGCCAAGCCTTTCGAGAAGGCCCTGCGCAAGGCCAATATTCCCTACAAGGTCTCGGGCGGCACCAGCTTCTTCGACCGTGCAGAAATCAAGGATCTGTGCGCCTGGTTCCGTCTGTGGATCAACAACGACGACGACCCGGCGTTTCTGCGCGCCATCGGCACACCCAAGCGCGGCATAGGCCACACCACACTGGGCAGGCTCGGCGAGTTTTCTTCCGCCCACAAGCTCAGCATGTTCGGCTCGCTGTTCAATGCCATGCTGGAAGAGGCGCTGCCGCGCAAGGGCTTCGAAAGCCTGCTGGAGTTCGGTCGCTATATCAACGACCTGGAATACCGCGCCCGCCACACGCTGGGCTTTGAAGCTTCGCGAGCTTTCCTCGTCGATTGGCTCAAGGAAATTGGCTACGAACAGTATCTGTATGACAGCGAAGACAGCGAATCCGTCGCCGCCGCACGCTGGAGCAATGTGCTGGAGTTCTGCGACTGGATGGCACAGCGCGCTGGTGGCCAGATAGAAGATGCCGCAGGCACCAGCACCCAGACCGAGGTGAAGAGTCTGCTGGAGGTTTCGCAGAACATTGCCCTGCTCTCGACCATCAGCGAGCGCGAGAAGGAGCAGGACATGGTCGTGCTCTCCACCCTCCATGCCTCCAAGGGTCTGGAATGGCCCCATGTCATGCAGGTCGGCGTGACCGAGGGCATGCTGCCCTTCAAGCTGGACGACGATGACGGCAAGCAGCAAAAGGTCAGCGATGAAACGGCAGCACGGCTGCAGGAAGAGCGCCGCCTGATGTATGTGGGCATCACCCGCGCCCAGCGCACGCTGGCCGTCAGCTGGACCAAGCGCCGCAAGAAGGGCCGCGAGATGGTGGCCTGCCAGCCCAGCCGTTTCATCAAAGAAATGGGCCTCGATGCAGCCACTGCCAAGGAAGACCCGCGCGAGAAGCTGCGCAAGCTGCGCGAGGAATTTGCCGCGCGCAAGAATCAAGCGGCACCGGGTGCCGCCAACTGATACCAAGCATGATTCAGAAGACTCTTTTTTTCATAGCTATCAGCGCTTTATCCATAAGCACTTGGGCACAATTTGATGCCAAATCTTCTGACGCTTGCCCCGCCGACTGGCAGATGAGCGACAAGCAGCTGCAGGGCGAATGGATAGGCATTATCAACGGCAGCGAAGAAACTGCCCGCATGGTGCTGGGCCCGCATCCCGAGTGGAAGGGCAATGTCAAAGGCCGCATCAACCGCCCCGGCAGCAGCTACCCCATGGTGGGCGATGTGAACCAGGGAACGGTCACGCTCGAAGAAAGTGCAGATGGCTCACGCATCACCGGCACCTGGCTGGGTGAGGTGGTCGAAGGCAGCTGCGGTACAGAAATTCACGGCAGTTACCAGGAGGGAGAAAATGTTCCACCGCGTACCTTCATCATGCGCAAGGCCCAGCCTTGAGCTGGGCTGTGTGCTGCTTTTCGCAAGCCCGCCTGTGCATTGATTGATTCCATGAGTTCTCGCCTCCTTCCCCTCCATCCTCTGGCTCTTGGCATCGGCCTGGGGCTGATCAGCGGCCTTCAGCCCGCCAGCGCTAGCAGCACCGAACTGCCTGCTCCAGAAAGCTGGCAGCAATGCGCTGCGACCACCAGCAACACAGATCGCCTGGCCTGCTTTGATGCCTGGGCTTTGCAGCAAAACCCGGATATTGCCCCTCCCGCCTCCGGCTGGAGCGCACCCGCAGCCAGTGCATCCGCAGAAGTTACCCCTGCGGCAGTGCCTGTGACTACAGCTACTGCCAGCGCTGGCCTGGGCCTGTCGCCCACCAACGGCGGCTGCCGTGACCCGCGCTACTCCGAAATCTCTCGCTACTACGAGCTCGAGCCAGGCTCCGACTGCGGCACCTTCAACTTCCGTGGCTATCGCCCCATGTCGGTCTCGGTGGTCATGGGTGACGAAGTCAATCAGCAGCCTTATTCGCCCAGCCGCGGCTTTGCGACCGAGCAGCCTTATCAAAAGCATGAAATGCGGCTGCAGCTTTCGGCCCGTACCAAGATTGCTTCGGGCCTGTTGACAGGCCCCACCTCACAGGGCAAGGATTCGCTGTGGTTTGGCTACACCCAGCAGTCGTATTGGCAGCTGTTCAATAGCGAAATCTCGCGCCCTTTCCGCACCACGGACCATGAGCCGGAAGTCTTCTACGTCTACCCCACCGATGCCAAGCTGCCCTTTGGCTGGCGCTGGCGTTATTCGGGCATAGGCCTTGTCCACCAGTCCAACGGCCAAAGCGAGCCTCTTTCGCGCAGCTGGAACCGCTGGTATCTGATGACCGGTGCCGAGCTGGGCAACCGCTGGCAATTGCACGTGAAAGCCTGGCAGCGCATGAGAGAGGGAGCGCTCGAAGACGACAACCCCCATATCCAGAACTACATAGGCCGTGGCGAGGTCAAGCTGGGCTGGAACATCAACGAGCAGAACTATCTGGGCATCACGGCTCGCGGCTCTCTGGGCAAGGGCAAGGGCTCCGGCCGCATCGAATGGCTGCGCACCCTGGGTGAAGGCTGGAACGGCGGCAAGAGCAATCTGCGCCTGCACGTGCAGCTTTTCAGCGGCTATGGCGACAGCCTGATCGACTACAACAACAAGCGCACGATGCTTAGCGTGGGCCTGAGCCTGCTGGATTTCTAAGCTTTAGTACTTCCATCCCGTCGGCCTTTGCCTGCAGGCTGATGGGATCAACTGGCCAGAAAGCCTGAAGCCCTGAGCTGTGCTTCCAGCAGCTCGGCAAACCGGGCGTAGCCCGCCGCATTGGCATGCACCTGATCTGCGCGCAGGGCAGCATTGCCCAGGACCTCGCTCCAGGCTCCGGAGAGCAGCGCTACTTTGTGATCCTTAGCCAGTGTTTGATAGACCGGATGGTCTTTCATGCGCCCGGTCAAAGCAGCGCTCAAGCTCAGCTCCGGCACGGCCACCAGCAGCACCGGCACAGCTTTGGTCTTGCACAGTTGCAGCATCTGGGCGATCTCGGCCTGTACCTCCTGTTCGCTCTTGCGCTGCAGCCAATCATTGCCTCCGGCGCACAAAATCAACAGCTCCGGCTGGTACTCCTCAAGTAGCTCCGGCAAGCGAGCGGCGATCTGGCGACTGGTTTCCCCCGAGACGCCGGCATTCACAACCTTCCAGCCCGAACGCTCCGCCAGCACGCTGGGATAGGCAGCCTCGGCACTTGCACCTACTCCTTGCGTCAGAGAGTCACCCAAGGCCAGCACAACCGCTCCTGCGGGAGCCGCAGCAGCCTTGGGCAGTTTTTTGCCACAGGCTGTCAGCAGCACTCCGCTACTGGCCAGCAAAGCTGCAGCGCGCATACCTTGCAGAACATGGCGGCGGGATAGATCAAGCCTCGACATAGCACCTCACATCAGCAAAGAACAAAGGGGAAGGCCCAGAGGATAGCCTGCCCCTTGCTTTCGCAATCTCCCGGGCTCAATCATCAAAAAGCCGCTGGGCCTCAAAGCCAGCGGCTGCATGCAAAAGCCTTTTGAGAATCAGTCTGGCACGACAGCAGTCACCTCAATCTCCACCTTCGCACGGTCTTCGATCAAGGCGGTCACCTGTACAGCAGTCATGGCGACATTGAAGGAGCCAATCACCTCGCGGTAGGCCTTGCCTATTTCGGCCTGCTGAAGCAGGTATTCCTTTTTGTCGGTGATGTACCAGGTCATTCGAACAATGTGCTCGGGCTTGGCATCACCAGCGGCCAGCACTGCGACGATGTTCTCCATGGCCTGTCTTGCCTGCAAGGCCAGATCGTCGGTATGAAACTGGCCGTGCGCATCCCAGCCAATCATGCCCGCCACATAGATCTGACGACCACTGACGGACACGCCATTGGCATAGCCCTTGGGCCGGGGCCATCCCGGCGGCAACAATACCTGCATTGTTCAACTCCTTTTTTCTATTGCTTGGGATGGGTTCAGCCATTGCTCAATGGCGTGGCGAATCGGTTGCGGCACACCGATGGCCTGATGGGTGTGCAAGCTGGTGAAGACCAGCACTTTCCGCGCCGAAACGCGAAGCTGCCCATCGGGGCCCATGCAATCGACGGACAGCGTCAGCGAGCGGTGACCGAGCTTCTCAAGCGTCAGGCCCAGGCTCACTTGTTCACCCATGCGAGTGATGGCACGAAAGTCACATTCCAGATGAACAATGGGCAGCCCAAGCTTGTCGACCAGCAGCATGTCCGCATAGCTCACCCCCAGTGCCTGGTTGAACCAGTCTTCCACCAGCCCGTTGAACAGCACCAGATACTGCGGAAAGAAGATGATTCCCGCCGGATCGCAGTGCGCAAAGCGGATGGGGACCTGGGTCACAAAGCGCTGGCTCACAGAATGCAGCTCACTCATGGCATTTATTCTTTGCATCAAAATGGCTTAAAGCGCTTTCTGGATCAGCGCAGGCAGCTCTCAAAAACAGAGTATTCATTGCTCATGCAGGCGAAAGCGCTGCAGCTTGCCCGTGGCTGTGCGCGGCAGCTGATCGACGAACTGGACGACACGTGGATATTTGTACGGTGCTACCGTGTTTTTCACAAAATCCTGCAGCTCTCGTGCCATGGCATCGCCCGCCTCATGGGCGGGTCGCAGCACCACAAAGGCTTTCACGATCTGGCCACGCGCACTGTCAGCCACTCCTATGACTGCGCATTCGGCCACGGCAGCATGGGCCATCAAGGCCTCCTCCACCTCGGGTGCGGCAATGTTGTAGCCCGCCGAAATAATCATGTCGTCGGTACGCGCCTGATAGATGAAGTAGCCCTCCTCATCCACCAGATACGCGTCGCCCGTCAGGTTCCAGCCCCGGCTCACATACTTGGTCTGGCGGCTGTCGTTGAGATAGCGGCAACCTGTAGGCCCTTGCACGGCCAGCTTGCCCACGGTACCCGCTGGCACTTCGTTGCCATCGTCGTCCACCACCTTGGCCCTATAGCCTGGAACCGCCTTGCCGGTAGCACCAGGACGAGCCTCTTCTTCGCGGTGCGAGATAAAAATGTGCAGCATCTCGGTAGAGCCAATGCCGTCAATGATTTCTATGCCCGTGACGTCCTTCCACAGCGCCCGCGTGGAGGCGTTCAAGGCCTCGCCCGCCGACACGCATTTGCGCAGGCGGGTGGCGCGTATGCGATCGCCCTGCTCGGCCATGACACGGTAAGACGTAGGCGCAGTGAAAACGACGGTCGCACCGAACTTCTCAATGCCGTCCAGCAGCAGTGGCGGGCTGGCCTTTTCCAGCAATGCCATGGAAGCACCAATCGCCAAGGGAAACAGCACCTGTCCACCCAGCCCGAAAGTAAAGGCCAATGGCGGACTGCCCATGAACACATCGTCGGCATTGGCTCGCAAGATATGCACAGGCCAGCAGGCGCAAACCGCCATCACATCTCGATGGAAATGCATGGTGGCCTTGGGCACGCCGGTGGTGCCTGAAGTAAAGCCCAGTAAGCAGGTATCCGTGGCTGCCGTGGCGATGGCCGCAAAAGTATCGGATGCGCTCTCCATCAGATGCTCAAGCCCTTCGTCATCACCACAGTTGAAGTAGCGCACCGCCTTGAGCGAGCTGGTTTTCTGCTGTGCAGCTTGCACTTCGTCATGCAGTGCCGCATCGCACAAGGCATGGCTGATCTGGGCAATGTCAATGATGGTGGCAAGCTCCTTGGCCCGCAGCAAAGGCATGGCAGCCACGGCAATGCCGCCTGCTTTGATGACAGCAAACCAGCAGGCCACCATCATCGGGTTGTTGGGTGCGCACAGCAGCACACGGTTGCCTGGAATCAGCCCCATCTTTTGCGTCAGCACATTGGCAATGCGATTGACACGCTGCTGCAGATCCGCATAGCTCCAGCGCAGCCCTTCAGCCTGAATGCAGAGTCGCTCTCCATGCCCTTGATCAACATGACGGTCCAGCAGCTCTACAGCACAGTTCAGCCGCTCGGGAAACTGCAGCTCGGGCAATTCAAAGATGAACTCCGGCTGCTGCTCGGGCGGCGGCAGGTTGTCTGCAGCAAAGGTGTCGATATGCGCGGTATAGGGCTCTGGGTTCGGCATGGCTTCTGACCTTTCAGGCAAAAACAGGCTCTAACTCTTTATCTGCAACCGTCAATAGCTATGATTTTTGATGACCTCTCGCCCGATGATGAGCTGCTGCACCTCCGTCGCTCCTTCGTAGATGCGCAAGGCTCGAATCTCTCGGTACAGGCGTTCCACGGGATGCTCGCTGACCACTCCCAGACCACCCCAGATCTGCACTGCGGCATCAATCACCTGCTGCGCGTTTTCCGTCGCCACCATCTTGGCCATGGCAGCCTCGCGCGTCACGCTCTCGCCCTGGTCTCGCTGCCAGGCAGCACGGTAGGTCAGCAGCGCTGCACTGTCGATCTGCGTCGCCATCTGCGCCAGCTTGGACTGGGTCAGTTGGTAGTCGGCCAGCACGCCGCCAAACATCTTGCGGCTGGTGGCGCGCAGCAAGGCCTCATCCATTGCCCGACGCGCAAAACCCAGCGCCGCGGCCGCCACCGAGGTACGAAACACATCAAGCGTACGCATGGCCACTTTGAAGCCCTCACCGGCAGCCCCGACCCGCTGGGTGACGGGCACGCGGCAGTTGGTGAACCTGAGGCGTGCCAAAGGATGCGGAGCGATGACGTTGATACGCTCTGCCACTTCAAACCCCGGCGTGCCGGCATCCACAATCAGCGCCGAGATGCCGCGTGAACCGGGTGCCTCGCCCGTGCGCACAAACACCACGTAAAAGTCTGCAATCCCGCCATTCGATATCCAGGTCTTCTCGCCATTGACGACGTAGTGCTCGCCATCCCGCGCTGCCTCGCAAGACATTGCCGCCACATCCGACCCCGCATCTGGCTCGGACAAGGCAAAGGCAGCAATCACCTCGCCTCTGGCGACACGGGTCAGGTAACGCTTTTTCTGTTCCTGCGTCCCCGCCAGCGAGATGGCACCAGAACCCAGCCCCTGCATGGCAAAGGCAAAGTCCGCCAGGCCGCTGTGGCGCGCCAGCGTCTCTCGAATCAGGCAAATGGCTCTGATGTCGATCTGCTCGCCCGCTGCGCCATACGCCGTCCCCGCCACGGCATGACGCAGCCAGCCTGCTTCGCCCAGAGCCTTGACCAACTGCCTGCACTCACCATCCACATCGCTGCCATGTTCCTGGGCAATATTCTGCGTTGCCCAGGCATCCAGCGACTGAGCCAGTCGCTCGTGATACATGGCAAAAAAAGGCCACTTTAAATAGCGGGTATCGGCCATCTCAGTCCCCCTTAAAAACAGGTTTTTGCTTGGCCACAAAGGCGTGATAAGCGCGCGAAAAGTCTTCGGTCAGCATGCAGATAGCCTGGGCCTGGGCTTCGGCCTCAATAGCCTGCTCAATCGTCATCGCCCATTCCTGATGCAGCATGGTCTTGGTGATGCCGTTGGCGAATGCAGGGCCAGCAGCCAGATCGGCCGCCAGCTTTTGTGCCTCAGCCAGCACCGCATCTGGCTCGCACAGGCGGTTGAAAAAGCCCCAGCGCTCGCCCTCTTCACCGCCCAGAGAGCGCCCTGTGTAGAGCAACTCACTGGCGCGGCCCTGGCCGATGATGCGCGGCAGAAAAGCGCAGGCACCCATATCGCAACCGGCCAGCCCCACGCGGTTGAACAGAAACGCCGTCTTGCTGCGCGCCGTGCCTAGACGCATGTCGGACGCCATGGCCATGATGGCTCCCGCACCCGCGCACACGCCATCCACCGCCGCGATGATGGGCTGCGGACAGGCGCGCATCATCTTGACCAGCTCGCCCGTCATGCGGGTGAACATCAGCAGCTCAGGCGCTTTGAGCGCAACCAGTGGGCCAATGATTTCGTGCACATCGCCACCCGAGCAAAAATTGCCACCCGCGCCCACCAGCACCACGGCCTGTACATCGCTGGCCCATTTGAGGTTGTGAAACAGATCGCGCAGCTCGGCATAGGACTCAAAGGTCAGCGGGTTCTTGCGCTCCGGGCGGTTGAGCGTGATCGTCGCCACGCCATCCGCAACACTCCACTGAAAATGCGTTGCCTGATAGCCTGCCAGCGGTTTGCGGTTGCCTGCGGCCAAGCCGGGGTCGATTGCGTAATTGCTCATCACAAAATTACTCCTCACTCTGTTAACCATCCGCGAACAGCGCAGGGCCCAAGCCAGTGACACCGAGCAAGGGCCGCCCCTCAGCGACGGTGTCGTCCCCCTCCCGCTTGCGAGAGGGGGGAAGCCGCACAGCGGCTCAGGGGGGGCTGCGCGTCTACATCACTTCGCCGCCAGCGACGGCAATGGATTGACCGGTAATCGCGCTCGCGCCTTTTCCACACAGCCATAGCACGGCATCTGCCACTTCCTGCGGCTGCACCAAGCGCTTTTGCGGGTTGGCTTTGACAAACTCGGCCATGGCTTCTTCCGCAGTGCGGCCGGTCTTCGCAACGACACGCTCGATGCTGGTTTTAACGATTTCGGTTTCGGTATAGCCGGGGCACACAGCGTTGACCGTGATGCCTTTTTGCGCGAACTCCAGCGCCAGCGCACGCGTGAGACCCACCACGCCATGCTTGGCCGCCACATAAGCTGCGACATAGGCATAGCCCACCAAGCCAGCGGTGCTGGCCACATTCACAATGCGCCCGTAGCCCGCTGCTGCCATGGCTGGCAACACCTGCTGTATGCAAAGCATGGTGCCGATGAGGTTGACATTGAGCATCTGCTGCCAGTGCGCGGCGTCCATCTTCAGAAACGGTGCGCTGCTGGCCTGGCCTGCGTTGTTGACCAAAATATTGATAGCACCTTGCGTTTTTACAGCCTGCGAAAACGCGGTTTTTACCTTTGATTCATCGGCTACATCGGCCAGCACCATCTGGCATTGCTTCGGGTGCTCTGTCACCAGCTTCTGCAGTGGCTCAGCACGCCGCCCCAGCACGGTGACGTGCGCGCCCTGCGCCAGCAGCTGGCGGGCAATGGCCTCGCCAATACCCTGGCCTGCGCCCGTCACCAGGGCATGTTGATCGCTCAGACCGCCCGTCATTTCATTGCCTTTTCGCGCTCAAACAGCGACTCCATCTGGCGCTTGCCAGCGAAATACTGCTTGGGCCAAACGATGGGCGTGTAGCCAATCTTTGCCGCCTCGGTAAGCGTCCAGGCCGGGTTGGCCAGATGCGGGCGCGCCACAGCGCACAAGTCGGCACGGCCTGCGGCGATGATGGAGTTGGCATGGTCGGCCTCGCTGATGGCACCAACTGCCATGGTGGCAATACCGGCCTCCTGGCGAATGCGGTCGGCAAACGGGGTCTGGAACATGCGGCCAAACACGGGCTTTTCTTCCTTGCTGACCTGGCCCGATGAGCAGTCGATCAAGTCAGCACCGGCATCCCTGAAAGCCTTGGCAATCTCCACCGCGTCTTCGGGCGTGATGCCGCCGGGCACCCAGTCATGGGCCGAGATACGCACCGACATGGGTTTATCCTGCGGCCAGACAGCGCGCACGGCTTTGAATACCTCCAGCGGATAGCTCAGGCGGTTTTCCAAACTGCCGCCGTATTCATCGTTGCGGTGATTGGTCAGCGGCGAGATAAAGCTGGACAGCAGATAGCCGTGCGCGCAGTGCAGTTCGAGCCAGTCCACGCCAATGTCAGCAGCCATTTGTGCGGCATGCACAAACTGCTGTTTGACTTCGTCCATGTCGGCGCGCGTCATGGACTTGGAGATCTGGCTTACGCCCTGCAGATATTGCTGCTCGGACGCGGCCATGATGGGCCAGTTGCCTTCCGTCAATGGCAAGTCCGTGCCGTCCCAGGCCAGACGCGTCGATGCTTTGGCACCCGCGTGGCCGATCTGCATGGCGAACTTGGCATCGGTGTTGGCGTGAATCCAGTCCGAGATGCGCTTCCAGGCCTGCTTTTGCTCTTGGGTATAGGTGCCGGGGCAGCCGGGGGTGATACGGCCTTCGGGGCTGACGCATGCCATCTCTGCAAACACCAGACCGGCACCGCCCAAAGCGCGTGCGCCCAGGTGCACCAGGTGGAAGTCGCCGGGCACACCATCCACGGCCGAGTACTGCGCCATAGGCGAGACCACAATGCGATTTTTGAGCGTGAGGCCACGCAGCGTGTACGGCAGAAACATGGGCGGCGGCGCCTTGCCTTCGACATGCACACCGCTGTGCTCGGCCAGCCATTTTTCATAGCCGCCCAGCCAGCCCGCATCGCGCAGGCGCAGGTTTTCGTGGCTGATGCGCTGGCTGCGGGTGAGCATGGAGTACATGAACTGCTCCGGCTCCAGCTGGTCACAATAGCGTTTTCCGCAAACCTCGAACCATTCCATCGCGTTCCACGCTGCATTCTGAATGCGCAATGTCTCGATGCGGCGCACCTCCTGGTAGGCCGCCAGTACCTCTGGAATATTCTCCTTGATGTCGCCCGCGATCTTGAACTGGCGTGCCAGCTCGATCGCATCTTCAATCGCCAGCTTGGTGCCCGAGCCAATCGCAAAGTGTGCCGTATGCACGGCATCGCCCATCAGCACCACATGACTGCCCTTGGCGTTTTGCAGCGACCATTGATCGCAGATCACACGGTTAAAGTTGATCCAGGCGGAGCCGCGCAGATGGCGCGCATTGGTCATCAGCTTCTCGCCCTGCAGGTTGTCCGAAAACAGCTTTTCGCAGAAGGCGATGGATTGTTCTTGGTCGGCGTTTTCCAGGCCGCTCGCCTTCCAGGTATCTTCGGTGGTCTCGACGATAAAGGTCGAGGTCTTGTCGTCGAACTTGTAGATATGCGCCTGGAACCAGCCGTGTTCGGTACGCACAAAATCAAAGGTAAACGCCTCGTACACCTTGTTGGTGCCCAGCCAGATAAAGCGGTTGGGGCGGGTGACGATATCGGGCTTGAAGATGTCCTGATACTTGGTACGTATGCGCGAATTCACACCGTCACTGGCGATGATGAGGTCGGCATCCGGATAGTCTTCATCGCTTTGCACATCGGTCTCGAAGACCAGCTTCACATCCAGCTGCTCGCAGCGCGCCTGCAAGATGTTGAGCAAATGCTTGCGGCCAATGCCGACAAAACCGTGGCCGCCCGAGCGAATCTTGCGCCCCTTGAACAACAGCTCGATATCGTCCCAGTGGTTGAAGGCCTGCTCAACCTGCTGAGCCGTGACCGGGTCCCACTCGCGCATATTGTCCATGGTGGCATCCGAGAACACCACGCCCCAACCAAAGGTGTCATAGGGCTTGTTGCGCTCAACCACGGTGATGTCGTGCGACGGGTTCGCCTGCTTCATCAGCAGCGCGAAATACAAGCCGGCGGGGCCGCCGCCTATGCAGACAATTTTCATCTCGGCGATCCAGTACAGGCTCGTTGAAAATTACTTTATGTCTAAATTATTGATGCATGAATTTTTCACTAAAATCCGGTCTAACCCGGAACCCAAAGCGCGCTGGCTTGCGCACCATGCAGACCATGGCACACCATAATCAGGACTCATCCCTAGACATGCCTGAAGCTTTTGGCAGAGAAGCAGGCCTGTCTCACTCAGACCATCAGGCCGTGCGTCTGTGGCTGCGCCTGCTGACCTGCAGTACGCAAATAGAGCAAGTCATTCGCAGTCAGTTGCGCGCCGAGTTCAACACCACGCTTGCGCGCTTTGACTACCTGGCGCAGCTCAGCCGCTTTCCCAAAGGGCTGCGCATGAAAACACTGTCGGAATATCTGATGGTGACCGGCGGCAACGTGACAGGGCTGACCGATCAACTGGTCACAGAAGGCTGGGTGGAGCGAGTCTCGGATGAGCAAGACCGCCGCGCCATGACGGTGCGCCTGACCCGTGCAGGCAAGAAGCAATTCAAGGCCATGGCCAGTGCACACGAGCTATGGCTGGAGCAATTGCTAGCGCCCTTGGGCAGTGAAAGCACTCACGACTTGTATGAGCACCTGGGGCAGTTGCGTGTGGCACTCAGCCAGCATGAGAGCACCTGAGAGAAACAAGGCATCGATTTCTCACGTTTTCATGGAGAATGCCCTGCACGCAATCCTGCGCATCACAGGCTTGAGGGTATGGCCCATGGATTTAATGCATCTGCGGTATCGGCTCAGATCCGGTCACTACTATCTCTACGACATGCGTGATGCGCTCAACACTGTCACGGGCGAGCGCCCCTATCGTCTCAAGCTCGAACTGGTCGCCATTGCCTTTGACCGCATTACCGGCCGCATACATCAGCATGGGCACCCAACGCGCATCAACTCCTGGGCCATGGGAGCGCAACGCCGCCTGCGCATGGCTGGCGACTGGGAGGGGGCAGACCGACTGGTTGTCGTCTCTGGCCCACTCCCCGAAGAAGAAATCAATAAATGCCTGAGCGTGCAAGGCTATTGCCGCTGGCTCCTGATGCGACTGACGCACATCCCGCATGGCAAGTTTGGCGCTCATCGATCTAGCCATCGCAGTACGTGGCAAAGACAGGAATCCAGCCAGCAGCGTCGCGCTGCCTGAATTCATATCAAATAGATAAAAAGCCTTTCCAGTATTAGGAAAGCAGCTATCCAATTAGGAGTCCGCTTCCTCAACTGCGTCGGGCATCTCCAGCACCTCGGGCATTTTCACAATAGTCACAGGTAAGCGGCTATGGCGCGCTACGGCTCGCGAGACCGAACCAATCAAAATACTGTCCAGGCCGCCTTTCCCAGTGGCACCAATGATGATCTGATCGCATTCGTTGCTATCGGCCATATCGATCAAGGTATTGGCCTCTTCTCCTAGGCTGATTTCCACCTCGTAAGAAGCTCCTGCAGCCTTTAACAAATCCTGGGCAGGAGCAACCAAGTCCATTCCGGCATCGATACTGGCATTGGCAATCAGGTCCGAATCTGTCGTCGCCAGCTCCAGCAAAGACGCTTCTTTCTGCACATGAGCTATCACAAAGTGAGCATTCAGCCCGCCCTGCAAAAGCCGGATGCCATAACGCACAGCCTCCAGGGAAACTTCTGAACCATCCACTGCAATCATGATCTTGAACATGGCTACCTCCTGTTGTCCTGCACACCAGTGTAGGCCTGCACAGAAAAGACGGGGGACTAATCTGGGGCAAGCAGTGACTATTGCAGCAGTGCTTGCAGGCATCTGGGAAAATAGCGCCCTATGCTGCAGTTTGACCTTCTCAAAACCGACCCAACCAGCCACGCTCGCCGTGGCACGTTGACCCTGAACCACGGCAAGGTTCAGACTCCCATCTTCATGCCCGTGGGCACCTATGGCACCGTCAAGGGTGTGATGCCGCGCAGCCTGGAGGAAATGGGCGCGCAAATCATTCTGGGCAATACCTTCCACCTGTGGATGCGCCCTGGTCTGGACATCATGAAGTCCTTTAGCGGCCTGCATGGCTTTGAGAAATGGGACAAGCCCATACTCACCGACTCTGGTGGCTTCCAGGTCTGGTCGCTGGGCTCCATGCGCAAGATCACCGAGGAAGGCGTCCACTTTCAGAGCCCCGTCAATGGCGACAAGCTGTTCATGTCCCCCGAAGTCAGCATGCAGATCCAGACCACGCTGAATTCGGACATCGTGATGCAGCTGGACGAATGCACACCCTACGAGACCAACGGCAAGAAGACGACCGAAGCCGAAGCACGCAAATCCATGGAGATGAGCCGCCGCTGGGCCAAGCGCTCCAAAGATGAGTTTGAGCGCCTAGAAAATCCCAATGCCCTGTTCGGCATCGTCCAAGGCGGCATGTTCACCAACCTGCGCGAAGAATCGCTGCAGGCACTGGTTGAGATGGACTTCCCCGGTTACGCCGTGGGCGGTGTCTCTGTCGGTGAGCCCAAGGATGAGATGCTGGAAATCATGGCCCACACGCCACATCTGCTGCCTGCCAACAAGCCTCGCTACCTGATGGGCGTGGGCACGCCAGAAGACCTGGTGCAGGGCGTGGCCGATGGAGTGGACATGTTCGACTGTGTGATGCCTACCCGCAATGCACGCAATGGCACGATCTTTACGCGCTATGGCGACCTGAAGCTGCGCAACGCCCGTCATAAGACGGACCACCAGCCCATCGACACCACTTGCACCTGCCACGCCTGCGCAGGCAAGAGCGGTGTGAGCTGGGATCAGGGCGGACGCGACGGCTTCAGCCGCGCCTATCTGCATCACCTAGATCGCTGCGGCGAAATGCTCGGCCCCATGCTGACCACCATCCACAATCTGCATTACTACCTGAACCTGATGCAGGAAGTTCGTGATGCGCTGGACGCCGGCACCTTCGAGCAATTCCGTGCTCAATTCAAGGCTGACCGCGCTCGCGGCGTCTAATCCAAGCCTGCTGCAGCAGCCCCCTCAAAAGCCAGAGCAAGCCTCTGGCTTTTTTCTACCGTTACCCTTCCGGTTCACCTCCAACGCCAGGGCCACTTCTTACACCGCGGTTGGCGCTTTCGTCGCCCCCGGCATCCTCATGGATGGACGATCCCTGTCGAGCCCCCTCCTTTGCAGAAGCACCGCAGCTGTGGCAAAAGCGAGAGAATGCGCTCTTGCGAGTGTGGCAGTGGCCACAGTGGTCGAACAAGCCGATGCCGCAATGAGGACAAAAGTCGATCTCGGTATTTTTCAAGTCCACCGGCCTCTCGCAACCGGGACAGACACTCTTGGATAAACGCTCCAGTGCCACGTCGTAGCTGAGCTCTTCCCTGCGTTGCACCTCGGGCATGGCTTCGCGCTGCTTTTGCTTTTCCAGGTAGCGGTTGAGCGCAATGATGGCGTAACGCCCTAGCAGCACCGTCACCACAATGCCCACGATGTAGCGCACATAGCCACCGTAGTCGGGCAGATAAGGCACCAGTTCTACAAAGAAGGCGAACAGCGCAAAGAAGATAAAGCCCCAGACAAACGGCCACCAGGTACTTTTGCGCTGCTTGGCAAACAGCCAGCCCGCAACCACCAGCAGCGGTAGCGTGATTGCCAGACGGAACAGGAACACGCGCAGCTCACTGGCGCGCATGGCCGATTGATATTCGGGGTAGGCAGCGTCACGCAGCTGGCGCATTTCCTGCTCAGCATTGGAGACAGCCTGAGAGGCCTCCAGATTGGTCTGCTCCTGCTTTTCCAGCTCCTGGCGGGCCTTGTTTTCGGCCTGCTTGATGTCGTCCAGCGCCTTGGTGCGGCTGATCAGTTCGGAATCCTGCTCGGGCCGCTCGGTCGCGCGGCGGGTGGAGACCCAGTTCTCGAACGTGTCTCGTGCAGACTGGTAGCTCGCTCTTTGTGCGTCGTATTTGAGCTGAGCCTTGTCACGCGCCCTGCCCGTTTGCCCAGCCAGCTCCTGCGCCTTGTTGATCTCGGCCTGCACGCGCTGTGCATCGGCTTGCGGGATGAACTGCTCTATTTCCAGTGCGGTATTGGGCTGCGGCAGATTGCCCACCACCAGGCTGCCCAGCCCGATCAGAAAGAACGCAAAGGCCGCCGCGACCAGCCACAGGCCACGGCGAAACCATTTCTCGGGCAGTCGCAGGGATTTGCTCATTTCAAGTTACTCCTGAATCAATAGCTGTAAGCGCTCTTACCTATTACGCTAGCGCCTGATTTCATTCAAATTCAGTGCACTTCACGCACGCTGGATGCCAGCTGTGCACGCTGCAGCCAGTTGCTCACGGAATCCACCGTCACCGTCTCGATGCGGCTGGCGTAACGCTTTTCGTTCGGGTGGTCGTCGAAAGCGATATTCGCCGCCGTCATGCGCCCGCCCAATCGAGAAAATGCACGAATGATCAGCGCACTTGGTTCATAGCCCTGGCTTTTCAGCCAGCTCTGAGCCTGTACCCGGTTCTGAATGCTGTCAGGATTCATGGCCGCGGCCAGTGTCTCCGTTGCCCACTGGTTGGATTGCTGATATTTCTGCCCCCAGGCATAACTCACCATGCTGTAGGGCTCGTTCTGCAGCCGCAACACCGTGGGCTGGGTCAGAAAGCTCCACAACGCCTTTTGCACGGCAGGTGTAGGTACCTGAATAGCAGCCGTATAGCGCCACATATCGTCCAGGAAGAACTCTCCCAGCCCCTGGCGATAGACATGACCGCCTGCGGTACCACACTCATTGAGCTTGTGCGCCACACGCCAGGCGCCTTCAGGCGTGCGGTAGGCCCAGCCGTAATGCGAGTATTTGAGTTCGTACTTGCTCAGGTCTTGCCCTTCACGCGCCAACAATACAACCTGGGTGCCATTTTTTTTGTACTCGGCATCCAGGGCCTTGGCAGTATTCAGGGCCAGATTCAAGCCCTTGCTCATAGTCTCGGATGTCAGTGGCTTGTTATCGCAGCTGCGACCAGCATGGGCGGAACCGGCCCATGCAATCAAGGCTGCGCCCAGCACCAGCACTGCGGTACTGGGCAGGCGACGGCTAGAGCTAGGCACCGGCAATACGGCATGCACAACGGGAATTTGCTCCATGGTCATCTCCGTGCTTACAGGCGCTCGTTGTGCATCAGGGTCTTGCCAATTTCGTTGGGAATGAAAGCCAGCACCTGGCCCGCCGTCGACAGAATCACGCCAGCGCCAATCGCACTGGTCTCTACGACCGTACCCACCCCTACCGACAGTGCACCAGCGGCCTGTCCTGAGACCTTGACCACCGCCGAGGCGCCATCGGCCACATTTTTGAGTACGTAGCTCACGCCTTCGGCAGTCGACTCAACGGCTTCGACCACTACGGAGGCCCCAGCAATCGACAAAAACAGAGGTACTGCCACGACTTCCTCAGATGCTCCACCGGATGCAGCAGCAACCACCGATGCCACGGGCAATGCCGATAGCACCAGTGAAGCCTCGCTTTGCGCATAAGCGCTGCCAGCGCCCAGAAACGCACAGGCCATGCCAAGCGCGCACAGGCCGTTGCGCAGCGGACGAATCAAAGTCGAGGTTGAAATCACTGAAAGCTCCTGGTTTTTGTTGAAATCCGCCTTCACCTGATTGCGAAGACGGATGAATCATCGCTGAGCTCAACACCGTTCATATGGTGCTTTGTCAAAATCAGCACATTGCAACGCTTTCAGTATCTCCGAGAAATACTTTTGCAACAGGCGTGGCTCACGCCAGCCTCCTTACCAACCCATGGCCCATAACTACTCACAATCACGAGGCACATCATGCGGACCTTTTCTCTCAAGCACTCGCTGACTATTGCTGCTGGCATAACGCTAGGCAGCAGTTGCCTGGCTCAGAGTGAGACTTCTCTGAGTTTTTCCCAAATGGCTGTCGGCCCTCTCCCGAGTCCATGGCACTTTGCCACGTTGCCCGGCAAGAACCCTAGCCAATTCACCGTGACCGAGCTTGACGGCCAGCACGTGCTGCGAGTCAGCACACAGGATGCCTACGGCAATATGGTTCACGCACTTCACCAGGCACTTTCAGCCAGCCCTCAGCTTAAGTGGCGCTGGCGCGTCGACCAGTTGGTGGACAAGGCCGATATCAGCCGCAAGGGGGGCGATGACTCGGCTCTCAAGCTGTGCGTGTCTTTCGACTTTGACAAGTCGCAGCTGAGCCTTGGCGAGCGCACCAAACTGCGCCTTGGAAAGATCAGTACCGGCGAAGACATTCCGGCCGAGACGCTTTGCTATGTCTGGGACAACAAGCGCCCCACAGCCAGCACCCAGCACAATGCCTTCACCCACCGCATGCGCTATATCGTGCTGCAAAGTGGGAGCCAGCATCTGGGCCAGTGGATGACCGAGCAGCGCAATCTGGCGGCCGACTACGCCCAGGTGTTTGGCGATGAATCCAGTGCCATGCCCATGCTGATCGGCATCACCATCTCCGCCGACTCGGACAACACCCATGGCAGCGGCCTTGCCTACCTGGGTGATATCCACCTTCAGCCCTGAATTCCTCCATCACCCCTCGGCGGTGTTGAGCAGGCCCTGCACGCGCTGCTGCAGCACCCCGGGTGTTGCATCCCGAGCCTGCAATGGCTCTCCCACTTCCAACCCCACGCGATTGAACAGTCCCCTGCGCAGCGGCTTGGCCATGGCGACATTTTTCCCCTTGCGCACCTCGATGCGACTGAAGTAGGAGCCCCAGAGATTGGTCAGCGCCATGGGGATGATGGGTACCTCCAGCCCATCGGCCTTGGCGCGCTCCAAAATCTTCATGATGCCGCCCTTGAAGGGCTGCAGTTGCCCATCGAAAGTAATGCCGCCTTCTGGGAAAATGGCCAGCAGATCGCCCTCGCGCAGCACCTCGGAAGCACGCGCAAATGCAGCCTCATAAGTCGCGGGATCTTCTCTGTGCGAGGCAATCGGAATGGCTTTGGCCAGCTTGAAAAGCCAGCCCAGCACCGGCGTCTGGAAGATGCGGTGATCCATCACAAAATGAATGGGGCGCGGGCTGGCCGCCATCAGCAAGATGGCATCGACAAAGCTCACATGGTTGCAGACCAGCACAGCTGCACCCTGACTGGGAATATTCTCGTAACCACGCACCTTGAAGCGATAGACAAAGTGCGTGATGACCCAGGCCACAAAGCGCAGCAGGTATTCAGGCACCAGCAGGAACACATAGAGCGCAACGATGGCATTGGCAATCCCGGTGATCAGAAACACCTGGGGAATGCTGCAACCCGCCGCCAGCAAGCCGCCCGCCAATACGGCCGAAGCGATCATGAACAGAGCATTGAGAATATTGTTGGCCGCGATGATGCGGGCGCGGTGCGTGGGCTGGCTGCGCAGCTGAATCAGCGCATACATGGGCACGCTGTAAATACCTGCAGACAGCGCCAGCATGCCCAGATCAAACATCACACGCCAATGCTTGGACTGCGCAAGAAAGGCACTCACCCCCATCAGCTCGGACGCGGGCAGTGCACGGGTCGCAAAGTACAGGTCCACCGCAAACAGGCTCATACCAATCGCACCCAGCGGCACCAGGCCAATCTCCACCTGACGGCGGCTGAACACCTCGCACAGCAGCGAGCCGATGCCGATGCCCACCGAGAAAATCACCAGCAACAGCGATGCAACATGCTCGTTCCCATGCAGCACTTCCTTGGCAAAGCTGGGGAACTGGCTCAGAAAGACTGCACCAAAGAACCACATCCAGCTGATGCCCAGCAGCGAGCGAAACACCACGGGCTGCTGGCGGGCCAGCTTGAGGTTGCGCCAGGTCTCGGTAAACGGGTTCCAGTTGATGACCAGACCGGGATCCGTCGCCGGGGCATGGGGAATGAACTGTGCACAGATACGGCCGATGACGGCCACGGCCACACAAGCGATCGCCACCTGTAGATGCCCGACTTCGGGAATGGCAATCAGCAGCCCGCCGGCCATCTGGCCCAGCAAGATGGCAACAAATGTGCCCATCTCCACCATGCCGTTGCCGCCCGTGAGTTCGCGGTCGTTGAGCACCTGGGGCAGATAGGCAAATTTGACGGGGCCAAACAGCGTGGAGTGCAGCCCCATCAAGAACACGCACAACAGCAACACCGGCACATTGGCCTCTACAAAACCCCAGGCGGCGATCAGCATGATGCCGATCTCCAGGTTCTTGACGAGGCGGAACATGCGCGTCTTGTCCCACTTGTCTGTGAGCTGGCCCGAGGTGGCTGAGAACAACAGGTACGGCAGAGTGAACAGCGCACCAATCACCAGCCCGGCCATCGCTGGAGGCAGCCACGAGACGCTGAGCTGATAGGTCACCATCACCGTGAAGGCGAACTTGAACAGATTGTCGTTGCCCGCGCCGGCAAACTGCGTCCAGAAAAACGGCGCAAACCGGCGCTGACCCAGCAAGGCAAACTGATTGGGATGCGAGCCGGCCTGGGCCTGCTGATCTGTGGCGGAAGCTGTCTCACCGACTGGCGTGGAACTCATGAATCTCTCCCTATTGCGCTGCAGGCATTGTGCCTACCTGCCTGTGATTTTTATAGGCTTTATGCCTCTGCTGCTTACCAGACCTTGGCTAATCGCTATGAATTTTTTGAACCCATTCTTTGGACCAAGTCCTGCATGCAGGCCGTCATTCTGGAAGCCGCCAGGCGGGCTACGATGCCCCAACCATCACCTTACGGTTAACGACTCCTGTCGCTCCAGCGATGCAGCGCCGTCAGCACCGGCCAGGCAGCAGTTGCAGCCACCACGTGCTTGAGACTATGACCGGCAATGAAATGCCCGCTGGCATCAAACACATCGCTGTCTGACATCTCCAGTAACTTGGCGACAGCGTACAGGCCAATCACCCATCCAAGCTCCAATGGCAGCGCCTGGCGGCGCGGACTCACAAAAGCCAGCCAGAGCACCAGCAGCATCCCGCCCGCCTGCAACAGCGCCCACGGCAGCACATTGCCAGTTTGTGCCCAGACCGCCAGGCTCGCTGGTGCCGCCAGCAATACCAGGCCCGCCGTCATGCGCGCGCTGATATCGTCGATGCGGGTCTGCACTGCCAGTCCCAGCAAGCCCGCAAAGGCAATTCCCATGCCCATCCGATCCCACAGCAGACTTCCATCGTGCGGAGCCCAGTGATAAAAGGCAGAGCCCACGCCAGAACACAACAGTCCCACAAAGAACAATGCACACAAGGCTCGGGCCGTTCCCTTGAGCTGCTGATAGTCAGCACGCCACAAGGCCAGCAAACCGGCAAGTCCTGCCAGCACAAAGCCCAGATTGCTCAGCACGTCCGCCCCATGCGGCAACCCCAGCCAATCTCGCTGATCGGCAAAAGAGTGATAGTGCTCGGGCTGCACCACGCCCGGCAATAACAATGCCAGCGTGAAGAGAAGCAGCATTCCACCAAACAGTACAAAACGCTGCTCCAGCGAGCCAGAGTGGTCTGGAGCGGTCAGCTCCACGGTGGGGACGGGCGGTATCTGCAGATGCATGGTGCATGCTCCTTGTGTGAAGGCTGCGGAGTATGCGAATGGAATGCTTGCGCAGCATCGATCTTCTACACTTACCCCAAAACACAGCACTTCAAGTACTAGCAACCAATACCATGAGCACGACTGCTGATCTCGTCACCGCCATCAAAAAAGAACTCAAAGCCGCTCAGATGACCTATGCCGATCTGGCCCAGGCCATTGGCATGGCCGAATCCAGCGTCAAACGCATGCTGGCCAAGGGCGATATGCCGCTGTCCCGCATCGACGAGATATGCCGCGCCCTGCATCTGGACTTTGCCGACCTGGCGCGCAATGTGGCCGACAGCCGCCCCTTGCTGCAGAAAATCAGCCGCGAGCAAGAGGTTGCCGTTGTCTCTGACCGCAAGCTGCTGCTCACGGCCATCTGTGTGCTCAGCCAATGGACGCTCGAGCAAATCGTGGCCACCTACCGCATCAGCGAGACCGAGGGCATCGGCTATCTGGCCCAGCTGGATCGCATAGGCATCATTGAGCTGCGCCCCGGCAACCGCTACAAGCTGCGCCTGGCCAAGACCTTTCGCTGGCAGACCAACGGCCCGGTCATGGAGTTCTTTCGCGAAAACGCCTTGCTGGACTATTTCGGCGGCCAATTTGCCGACGAGGATGAAACCATGCTGCTGGTTCATGGCTCGATTGCCCCCAGCCTGGCTTCCAGCTTTGTGGAACGCATCCAGCGGATTGGTCAGGACTTTTCTCAGCAACACCTGCAGGATCAGCGCCTGGGAGCCAGCAAGATCGAGGGCTATACGCTGGTGCTGGGCATGCGCAAATGGGAGCTGCCTGCATTCGCCTCTCTGCGCCGATAAGCAAGCTCTCAAACATGTAGCTAGCTGCGCTTTCTACATAAGGTTTAAGAGTCGATTTCATACATACTTCACCCAACAGACACACAAGATTGCAAGACTTCGCACAGCAGCAACCCACGCTTGACGCTGCCACTCCAACATGGAGCCCAAGGGATGCCTGAATCCACAACACAGGCCCCACTACCCATGAAGGAGGCGAACATGCTCTCAATCCGCACCACCATCAAAACCGCTGCTGCCGCCGGCGCAATCGCCCTGCTCGGGTTTGCCGGGACCGCACAGGCCCAGAGTCATCACTGGGGTAGCACCAACCACGGTGCCTATGTCAGCGTGCAGTTCAATGCCCCGCCTCCCGCTCGTTATGAGGCCGTGCCAGCACCACGCCGTGGCTATGTCTGGGCCCCCGGTTACTGGGAGCCACGCGGCCACCGTCATGTCTGGCGCGCCGGCCACTGGGTGCAAAGCCGACCCGGCTATGTATACCGCCAGCCCGCCTGGAGCCAGCACAATGGTCGCTGGGATTACCGTGCCAGTCGGTGGGACAGAGACCGTGACGGCGTTCCCAACCGCTATGACCGCCACCCTCACAACCCACACCGGCGTTAAGCCACACCGCCCGCTCTCCGCTGGCCTCGCGAACTATCACCATCCAGCGGATTTCAGCCCATGTCTTGCAAGAGACATGGGCTGTTTTTGCATTAACCCCACAGTCTTAATGCCGCATAAGCATATAGAGGCAAATCATTAAATTCCAGACACAATTCACGGCATTCAAGGTTCATCTGGACAAGTCCCACCATGCGTTTGCTGCCCCGTTTCCTCTCAGGCCTTGCTGCTACAGCCGCGGCAGCCGCCCTGCTTCCTGTTGCCACCCAGGCTGCCGATCACGGTGCCGCCAACTACCCCCACCAGCCCATCACCATGATCATGGGCTTCAACGCAGGCTCGGGCGTGGATGTGATTGGCCGCGTGGCGCAGGAGCCGCTGGGCAAGATCCTGGGTCAGCCCATCATCATTGACTACAAGACCGGCGCCGCCGGCAATATCGGCAGCGAGTTCGTGGCCCGCGCCAAGCCCGATGGCTACACCATCTACTTCGGCACCGCCGCCACCCACGGCAGCAATGCCGCGCTGTACAAAAAGCTGCCCTTTGATGTGGAAGCCGACTTTGTGCCCGTCGCCCCGCTGGTGGATGTGGCCAATGTGCTGACCATCAGCCCCAATGTGATCAACGTCAAGAACCTCAAGGAGTTCGTGGACGAGATCAAGGCCCACCCCGGCAAGTACAACTACGCATCCACCGGCAACGGTGCAGGCACGCATATGGCGTTTGCCGAGTTCAACTCGCGCCTGGGCCTGGACATGGTGCATGTGCCCTACAAGGGCGGCCCCGAAGCCATCACCTCGGTGCTGCGCGGCGAGACCTGCTGCATCATGAACCAAGTGCAGACCGTGCTGCCCCACTACAAGACCGGCAAGGTGCGCCTGCTGGGCGTGACCACGGCCAAGCCCGTGGAAGCCGTCAAGGAAGTGCCCACCATCGCATCCAGCGGCCTGCCCGGCACCAAGGGCTTCAACAGCTCCATCTGGTTCGGCATCTTCGCCCCCAAGGGCACAGACCCTGTGATCGTCAAAAAGCTCAACCACGCCGTCAATGAAGTACTGAATCAGCCCGAGGTGCGCGAGCGCTTTGTCTCTCAGGGCAACACCATCCGCGAAGAGACGCCTGAGCAGTTCAAGAAGACCGTGCATGAGGACCGCATCAAGTGGGCCAAGGTGGTCAAGGACGCAAAAATATCTATTGATTAACACCCCCTGAGCCGCTGCGCGGCTTCCCCCTCTCTCTGGCGCTTCGCGCCGGAGGGGAACGACACCTTCGGTGCGGGGCGGCCCTTCCTCGGTGTCCCTTCGTTGTAGCGCGCCAGTTTTGGGGAGTGCGCAGCAGGTTCGGTGTTAAGTTCTTGGTATTCGTTGGATGCGCCTGCCGCCGAAGCCGCAGGCGCTTTTGGGTTTTAGTTATGTCAATTTCAACTTCTACGGCAGCCACTGCATCGGGGCTGGCAGCGCTGGAAGAGCGCCTGCGTGACGATCTGCTCACGCTGGGCTGGCCTGCCAAGGCCTGGATTCCTCCTTCCTCTCGCAAGGGGCAGCCTGTGCATGACGTCATCGTCATCGGTGCAGGCCAGGCCGGTCTGGCGCTGAATGTGGCGCTGCAGCAAGTCGGCATCAAGCCCGTGCTGCTGGACCAGTCGCCGCTGGACTTTGAAGGCCCCTGGGCGACCACGGCGCGCATGGAAACGCTGCGCTCGCCCAAGGAGCTGACTGGCCCTGCCATGGGCATTCCTTCGCTGTCTTTCCGCGCCTGGTTTATCGCCCAGTTCGGTATCGAAACCTGGACCGCACTGGACAAGATTCCCCGCCTGCAGTGGATGGACTATCTGCGCTGGTACCGCCGCGTGACCCATGCCGATGTGCGCAACAACCACGAAGTCGTGGCCGTGCGCCCCCAGGCCGATGGCGTGGTGGAAGTCGATGTGAAGGCCAACAACGTGATCGCCACCTGGCAAGCCCGCCGCCTGGTTCTGGCCACAGGCCGCGATGGCCTGGGTGGGGCCACCATTCCCGCCTTCATGCAAGGTGTGGATAAAAAGTTCTGGGCGCACTCGTCGGACGAGATGGACTACGCCACGCTGGCAGGCAAGCATGTGGGCGTGGTAGGCGCTGGCGCATCAGCCATGGACAGCGCAGCCACCGCGCTGGAAAACGGCGCAGCCAGCGTCGACCTGCTGATTCGCCGCCAGCAACTGCCGCAGATCAACAAATCCAAGGGCTCGGGCGTGCCCGGCCTGACGCATGGCCAGTATCTGCTGCCCGACGAATGGAAGTGGCGCATTCGCCACTACATCAACGCCCAGCAGGTGCCACCGCCCCACGGCAGCACGCTGCGCGTTTCGCGCCATGACAACGCCTTCTTCAACCTGGGCTGCGCCGTGCAAAGCGCCACCGTGGTGGGCGACAAGCTGCATGTGCAGACCACAGCCGGCGTGTTCGTGCTGGACTTTCTGATCATCTCCACCGGCTTTGCGATTGACTGGAGCCTGCGCCCCGAGTTCGCCGACATCGCCCCGCATGTGAAGCTGTGGAATAGCCGTTTCACGCCTGCCGCTGGTGATGAAGATACGGAACTAAGCGCTTCGCCCGATCTGGGCCCGCTGTTTGAATTTCAGGAAAAAACGCCCGGTGACTTGCCCGGCCTAGCCCATATCCACTGCTTTTGCTATCCCTCCGCGCTCTCGCACGGCACGGTGTCTGGCGATATTCCCGCCATCAGCGACGGTGCACGCAAGCTGGCGCAAGGCCTGGCCTCGCTGTTCTACCGCGACGATATCGAGCAGCACTTTGCCAAGCTGCAGGCCTATGCCGAGCCCGAACTGGACGGCTCGGAATGGACAGCTGCCGACAGCACCGCACGTATTCAACAACTCCAACAATAAAGAGACTTCCCATGAACGACACGATTGACCGCCTGGCTGGCCTGGAACAGGGCAGCCCCACCTTCACCACCCGCCACGAGCGTGAAAAGGTGGCCGTGGCTACACAGGCCTGCGAAGACATGCTGCTGGGCGACACACTGGCTACCGATCTGACCCAGGCCGAACGCCTGGTGCTGGCCAGCGAGCAAGCCCGCGTCAGCGGCGTGAACGTGCTGCAAGCCGTGTACCGCGCCCGTGCGCTGGCGCTGGCGCTGGATACCGCCGCCATCACGCCCGAGCTGCGCACCATCCTCAACCAGCCTGGCGCACAGACGGGCAATGCGCGCATGGATGCCATGCTGCACTTTGTGCGCACGCTGGCGCTGAACCCCGCCGAGAGCGATCAGGCTGCGCTGTTGGCCATTCCTGCCGCAGGCCTGTCGCTGAACGACACCGTGCTGCTGGCCCAGCTGATTGGCTTTGTGGCCTATCAGGCCCGTTTGCTGGTTGGCGTGCAGGCCATGAACGATATGGGCGGCGTGGCTGAAGCTCCCGCTGCTGCCCCTGCAGACGCTGCGCCCTTTGTGCACCCCGCCAATCTGCCACCACCCGGCGAGCCGCTGCGCCGCAACGGCTTTACCAGCGAAGTGCTGGGCTGGAAGGCCTGGCTGGAGGTGCTGAACCCCGAAACTGCCACGCCCGAGCAGCAGCATGTGCTGGAAGTCAGCCACCCCAAGGCCAAGACCATGGACTTTTACCTGGTGCTGGCCCGCCAGCCCCAGGTGCTGCTGGAGCGCTCTCAGGCCTTCAACGCCATCATGTACGCGCCCGGCGGCCTCTCGCGTGCCGAGCGTGAAGTGGCAGCGACTGCCGTGTCGCGCTCCAATGGTTGTGTGTACTGCGCATCGGTGCATGCCCAGCGCTTTGAACAACTGGCCAAGCGCAACGATGTGATTGCCCAGCTGTTTGACGACCCCGACACCGCCGGCACCAACGCCCGCGAGCGCGCCATCATTCAGGCATCGCTAGCGCTGACCCGTGCGCCCGGCAGCTTTGGCAAGCAAAACCTGCAGCCGCTGCGTGATGCGGGTCTGAGCGATCTGGAGATTCTGGACATGCTGCACTCGGCAGCGCTGTTTGGCTGGGCCAATCGCTTGATGCTGAATTTGGGCGTAGAGATCTACGCCACCCCCTGAGGCGCTACGCGCCTTCACCCCTCTCTCTACGCGCTTCGCGCTACGGGAGGGGGACGATGCCTTCGCCGCGAGGCGGCTCTTGCTCGGCATCTCTGACTTTTGGAAGCGCCAGTTTTTTAGCTGGCGCTTTCTTTTTGATAGCTTACTGCGCTTCTCATGGGCTGATTTCAGATGCCTTTCTTCTGAATTTCAATTGAGTCATGCGCAAGCAGCTATCAAATTTGAATTACTTCCCGGTAAACACCGTCAGCACACCTGCCAGCTGATGCACTCTGGCATCCATCAACTGAGCATCGGCAACGATGCCTATCAGCGGCACGGGGCCCAGTGCATGGCGCAGCAGTTTCAGCTCGGCATCAGCGCTGCCAAACAAATCGCTGCCCCTCCCCTTGCTGCTGACATAGATGGCGCCGCGTATATGCTGCGGCGCGGCGGATTCGGCCACGACTTCGGGGGCGACATCGGCAAAGTCGGGCTGCAGCGCATCTTTCAGGGCCGCGCCCATCTGCATCAGTTCATGGCGGGCTGCGCTGCTTTGGCGCTGGCAGAAGATCACGGTCTGCTCCGCCTTGACGGGCGAGGACAGCGCAAGCCCCTGGCGCACCGGATCCAGCCCCACAATGCTCAGCACCTGGGCTTCATCGGTCAGTGCGCCGCGCTCTTGCCCCCGGCCCAGCGGAGCAATGGCCGCCACGGTCTTGCGCAATTGCGATAGTGCCGCTTGCCAGCCGCCACCGGCATTGGGGCTGGCCTCCACATCCAGCATTTGCAGCAGTCGCGGCAAGGCCGGCTCGCCCTCCAGCGTCATCAGCACCGGGCCTTTGGCCTCAGTAATCGCAAGCCCCGCCCCCAAAGGGGCGCAGCCCTGGGCCAAGCGTGTCATGCAGGCCACTTCGCTCGCGAAAGCCACCCCCGAAAAACCGCCCCGGAAAATGCCCGCCCGCATGCCCGTGCGCAGGTCTTCTGCACGACAGGCGAACTGCACGCCCTGCTCATCGCCGAGTGCGCCAAACAGATTGCCGGAGCTGGTGCGCTCGGACAGCTCCAGCAGCAAGTCCGGCAGATCGGTCTGATTCAGGCAGGAATGCACCAGTGCAGAATGCGCCTGAAACCCGGCCTCGGCACCGCTTTGCGCCAGCGGCGCCACGCCGGAATAGACACGGTAATGGGCTGCAGGCAAGTCCAGCAGCATCACGGCCAGTGCCGTGCTTTCTGGGTACTCGTGCTCCATCGCCAGTACTGCATGGCCCGAGCTTCCAACCCAGTCCGTGACCTGGGGCAGCTCCTGCGCCAGCAGCGCCAGCAATGCCTGCGCATGGGGCGCCAGTCCCTGAGCGATATAAAGCAGCCCCAGCCGGTATGGTTGCTGCCGCTGCGCTGGCTGTGAAAGCAATTGCCCGCGCAGCTGCTGCACGACCTGGCGGGCTGCCACGCGCCAGTCCGTATGAGCGGCATGAGCGACGGGAAACAGTGACATGAGTCCTCCTCTTCTTGCCCAGCGCAGCGCACAAGCGCCGCGCCGTTTCAGCCCAATAGGCCTGGCTCAGTCAAGACTTGCGCGATGCAGCAGCCGTCTTGGCTGGGGCCTTCTTGGGCACTGGTTTCTTGGCCGCAGGCCTCTTGGCAGCAGCGCTCTTGGGTGTAACGCTCTTAGCCGTCGCCGCCTTGCTGCCTGATGCCTTGGCTGACGAAGCTTTGCGCGCTGGCTTGGGCTCGGCCGCTGGCTCACTCGCAGCCGCCTCTTTGCTGTCGCCAAAGCTCCCGGCCTGCGCCATCATTTTTTCCATGGCGGATTGCGCAAACCCACTGGCCACTTCGGTGGCCCGCTGGGCGGCAGCCATGGTCTCGGCAGGCACAGGCTCTGCCATGGCCTTGGCCGCAATCTGCTGAAACTGCTGGGTCAGCGCTCCCCACCACTGCATGGCCTGACCCAGAGCCTGTGCAGATGGCTCCGCCTGGGCCGCAGGTTCGGCTTCTGGCTTGGCATCAGTCTGGGGATTTTGCTTTTGCGGCTGATCCTTAGGCTGCTCCTGCACTGGCTTCGCTGGTTCAGCGGCCGCCCCCATGGGCCAGCCCGCATGAGCTGCCGCTGACGCCTCGGCCTGCGCGGCAGCTGGAAACTGAAAGGACTTGGCCAGCTCGCTCATGCTGACGTTCATGTCCTTGAGAGTGGAAAGCGTCATGCGCTGCACTTCCAGCGCCTGAATCGTGGCGGTCAGCGCGCGTCCGTTCTGCTCCAGCCAGAACTGCACGGCCTTGAGCTCGGCAATGCGCTTGTCCACCTCTTCCACGCTCACCGTGGGTGCCACCCACTGCGGCACACGCCCCAGCGGGCTGGCTGCTGCGCCGGTGCTTTGCGCCAGCCCCTGCAGAAAATCAAAGCCAGGAATGAACTTGCCGAAACCAAATGCCGATGCGTCGCCGCTCATAGTGCTCTCCACTGCAGGATGGGTACCAGAATCTGCACCCATCCTCTGATGGGCACTCAGGCAAGCTTACTGCACCGGCTGCCTGAGCGGCAAATCAAGGAGCCGCAGGCTCCCTGATGACTCGGCCCATCAATGCTTGTGGCCGCCGTGGCCTTCATGCCCCATGTGCGGCATGGTGTGCATGGACGAGTGCGCGCCAGCAGCCCCGGCCGGAGCACTCATGCGCACTGGCACTTGCAGGCTCAGGCGGGACTCTGCGCCCTTGGCATCCTTGAACACCAGGGTCACAGGCACTTGCGTGTCCTTGACCAAGGGCGACTTGAGCTGCTGCAGCATCAGGTGATAGCCGCCGGGCTTCAGGTCTACAGCCACATCCTTGGGCAGATCCAGAGATTCGATGGCGCGCATGCGCATCACATCGCCCTCCATCTTCATCTCATGCACCTCGGCCACAGCAGCAGCGGGCGATTCCACCCCCACCAGCTTGAGCGGCTCCTGCGCTGTCAGGCGCATGAATGCTCCCGATGCCTGCTGCCCCGCCACGCTGGCGCGCGCCCAGGCGTTCTCCACCTTCACATGGGCTGCATCGGCATGCGCCCAGGCAGCACCAGACACCATCAAAGAACCGAGCAAGGAGCCTACGGCCATCACCGTCAAACGACGCATCTTCATGAAACTTTCTCCATTGAATTCAATATCAAATCGACCTGCAGCGCTTCCCATCAAGCACATGCAGCTATGGTTTTGGAAGTTTCACTGCGGCGGCGCGCGCACCGGCGGCAAAGTGGAGGCAAAGACTCTGGGCGCAGAGTCCACCCACTGCCGGGCCTCAAAAATGGTGGCACATGCACCCAGACCGCTTTGCTGCGCAGGCGGCGGTGCCATGGCAGGCAGACACAGCGCGCAATCGAGCCCATGCGACGCGACTTGCGTCTCGTCGCTGGCAGGGCTTGGCACCCAGTGCGTTGCGCCGTCTGCCGAGCAAACCGCTTCCCAGCCTGCGGGGGGCGTGGCCCTGGCCAAAGGCGTGAGCACGCTGACCAGTAAAACGCACAGCCATGCCCCCAGCACCCATCGGGCCAGAGTGGCCGAGGGGCAGGGCTGAGAATAAGCAGTGCGCCAATGCATGGGCCGATTGTAGAAGCCGCCGCGCTATCCGGTCGGTGACGCAGGGCTTGTGTCTTCAGGCACTAGGATGCGCCATTCAACACGCAATATGAAGGAGACAGACATGCTGACTTTGTGCGGATTTTCGGCCAGCAACTACTACAACAAGATCAAGCTGGCCTTGATGGAAAAGCAGATCCCCTTTGCCGAAGAGCTGGTCTGGCTGGGCAGCACCAACCCCGCAGAGTCGCCACTGGGCAAAGTGCCTTATCTGCGCACCCGCCACGGCGCCATCAGCGAGTCCGACGCCATCATCGAATACGTGGAAACGCTGGCCAGCAACGTGTCACTGCTGCCCGCAGACCCGTTTGCCGCCGCCAAGGTGCGCGAGCTGTGCGTCTATCTGAACCTGCACCTGGAGCTGGTGGCGCGCAATCTCTACCCTCAGGCCTTCTTCGGCGGCAAGATCAGCGATGCCACGCGCGACAAGACGCTGGAGCAGCTTAAAAAAAACATTGCCGGCTTTGCCAAGCTGGCGCGCTTTGATACGCCCTTCATCACCGGTGACAGCTTCACCCTTGCCGACTGCAGCGCCATCGTGCACCTGCCCCTGGTCAGCAGCGCCAGCAAGATCATGGGTGGCACCGACCTGCTCGCCGATCTGCCCGTGCGCGACTATCTGGCGCGCATGAACGAGCGGCCCACGGTACAAAAGGTCAACGCCGACCGCAAGACCAATACCGAAGAGCTAATGGCGCGCATGCAGGCCAAAAGCGTACGCTGAAGGTCTGAGTAGCCACTGCGGTGATGCTAGTCTTGCAACCACTATGCAAAGCCTGTTTCACCTCGCCTATCACGTCACCGATCTCGACGAGGCGCGCCGCTTCTACGGCAGCGTCCTCGGCTGCCGCGAAGGCCGCAGCACCGACACCTGGGTCGATTTCGACTTCTTTGGCCACCAGATCTCCCTGCATCTGGGCCAGCCCTTTGCCGTAGCCAACACCGGCAAGGTCGGCAACCACATGGTGCCCATGCCCCACTTGGGCGTGATCCTGCTCAAGCCCGACTGGCTGGCTCTGGCCGAGCGCCTGAAGGCAGCAGGCACCGCATTCATTCTTGAGCCGCAGGTACGCTTCGAGGGAGAGCCCGGCGAGCAATGGACGATGTTCTTCACCGATCCTTGCGGCAATCCTATCGAGGTCAAGGGATTTGCGAACTGGGATGCGGTGTACGAGCACTGACCTCCCTGAGCCGCTTCGTGCCCTTTGAAAAGGCCCGGCGAACGTGTCTGCGGAGCCGCCCTTGCCAGCCGCTCTGCACTTGGATGCCCAGTGCTACTGGCTCAACACGTCGGGCAAGACCAAGCCGGAAGCCTGTATAGATTGAGCGAAACCTGCCTCCAGCGGCTACCTGGCTTGCGGCAGCAGCTATCAAAACAGGAACTCACCCATCCATCAGCTACTGAGCGCTCTCCATCAACCCCAGCAAACCACTGCTGCGCTGCGTAGGGCTACCCATGGCCGAGCCCAGCAGCCCCGGCACTTCCGACCACAGCGAAAACGCCTTGCGGGCCCGCGTGATGCCGGTATAGACCAGCTCACGACTGAGCACGCTGCCGCCCTGAGCGGCCAGCACCAGCGCCGTGTGCTCAAACTCCGAGCCCTGGCTTTTGTGCACCGTCATGGCAAAGGCGGTCTCCACATGGGCTAGGCGGGCGGTGCTGACGTGGTGCAGCTTCTCACCCTGCATGAAGTACACGCGCAGCCGTGCCGGATCGGCAAAGCTGGGCAGGGCCATGCCAATGTCGCCGTTGAACACGCCAAGCTGCGCATCGTTGCGTGTGACCATGACGGGGCGGCCCATGTACCACTCGCCATCCTTGCGGATCGCGCCCTGCGCCTGCAGCGCCTGCTCTACCGCGCGGTTCAGGCCCGCCACGCCCCAGTTGCCTTCACGCACAGCGCACAGCAGGCGGTAACGGTCAAAAGCGGCCAGCACGGCCCTCACCCATTCGTTGTGTTCAGGCTCCGTGGCAAAGCGCTGCCCTCGCCCTTGCTTCAGCACCTCGGCATAGGCCGCGTAACTGGCGGTCTTGTTGTCTGCATTGCCACGGCCTTGCACGGCACTGCGCACCACGGCGTCGATGTCGCCGCCTTCGCGTGACCAGAGCTCCGCACCTGGGCCCGACTGGGTTTGCTCACGCAGCAAGGCGGCGGCGCCCGGTGCATCGCCTGCATTGACGGCCAGCGCCAGCTGACCGATGGGGCCGCCAAAGCGGCGGCTTTCACGCAGCATGACGGTGTGCTGGGCCAGCGGCAAGGCGGTGGCTGCCGCCAGATACTGTGCCGGCAGGCGCTGGCCAGTCACGCGCTCGGCGTAGGCGGCTGTGTCTGCGGCATAGTGGCCGCGCTGTGCATCGCGGCACAGATCGCCGAGCACGGCACCGGCCTCCACCGAGGCCAGCTGATCCTTGTCACCCAGCAGAATCAATCGCGCCGTGGGCGGCAGTGCCTGCAGCAGCACAGCCATCATTTCAAGGTGGATCATGGAAGCCTCATCGACGATGAGCACGTCCACATCCAGCGGGTTGCCCGCATGGTGGGCAAAGCGCCGCGTATCAGGTCTTGCACCCAGCAGCGAGTGCAGCGTGCGCGCCGCGCCCATGCGTTTGACCAGCGCCTCCAGGTCCAGATCACTGCCAACAGCGCTCTTGAGCTCCAGCAACGAGCTGTCGATGGACTGTTTGAGCCTTGCCGCCGCCTTGCCCGTGGGCGCTGCCAAGGCTACGCGCAGCTGCGCCGCATCAGGTGCCGTCGCAAACAGCAGCGCCAGCAGGCGGGCTGCCGTATAGGTCTTTCCCGTTCCCGGCCCGCCGGTGATGACGGACATGCGCCCGCGCAGCGCCAGAGCACAGGCCAGTTTTTGCCAGTCCAGGGCATTGGTTGACGCGTTGAACAAACGGCCCAGCCAGTCACGCACCCGAGGCTCATCCACCGAAGCGCTGTCAGTATCTGTACCTGCCTCTGTGCGCTGCGTGACATGCACGGCCACGCTGCGCTCATAGTCCCAGTAGCGGCGCAGATACAGCAGGGGCGCAGGGCCGTCGAGCAGCACCAGCGGCTGGCCTTGATCAACAGTCGCCATGCCAGGCTGCACCACTCTGACGACGGGGCTGCGGCGCAGTGCCTGCAGCCAGCCGCTGAGCTGATGAGGTAACTGCTCCCATAGTGATAGCTGCAGGTGAATGGCCTCTTTGGGCCAGGCAAGGATTTCATTGGGACTGCTGGCCAGCGCCTGCAGTGGCAGACAGCTGTGACCACGCCCCTCCATCTGCGCCAGCACGGCAGTGGCAATCAGCAAGGCGGCATCGGCCCCAGCATCCTGCTCGGCCACAAAGGCAGCCAGAGCGCTGTCCAGCCTGCGCAGCAAGCCGGCATCGGCCAGCCGCTCCAGCGCCGTCAGCCAGTCGGCAATGCTCAGGGTCACGGTGTCGCCATCATCGGGCGCGGCAAACAGGTCCAGCGTTTGCAGATCGGCTTTGCGGCGGCCCTTCATGGCTGCGTCTCCTCGGTCATTTCTTCACTCTCACCCAGCAAGGCTTCCAGTCCTTCGAGCAGCGCCAATGACGGCGGCAGCACATGCATGCCGACCGCGTCGCCATCCAGTCCACGCAGAAAGTAGTACAACGCTCCGCCCAACTTTTCTTCGGGCCAATATGCCGCGCCCAGGCGGCTTTTGAGCAGCCGGTGCAGCGCCAGCAGGTACAGCGCTGCCTGCACGTCATAGCGGTGCTCCAGCATGGCGGCCTGCAGTGCCTGCGGCGTGTATGCCGCAGCCTCATGGCCCAGATGGTTGGTCTTGTAATCCAGTACCCAGTAGCGGCCACCGTGGCTGAAGACCAGGTCTGCAAAGCCCATCAGCATGCCGTGCAGCTCTCGCTCTGGCAGCGCGGGGCGGGGCTGGCCGGGCAGTATGTGCTGGCGGCACAGGGCATCAATGCGCTGGGCCGACAGGCGCTGTGCGGGCAACCAGAATTCCATCTCGGGCAGCATGGCATCGCCCTTGCCCAGCTGCGCCAGCGACACACCCAGAGGGGCCAGCGGCTGGTGCACCACGGCACGCAGCCACTGCAGCGCATCCTGCGCCTGCTCCTGGCGGCCTGCACGCTCGCAGCGGCGCAGCAGGCGGGCGGCCAGCGGCTCGCTGACCTCCGGGTCGTCCTCGGGCTGCAGCGCAAAGTCTTCACTGGCCAGCCATTCCAGCTGGTCGTGCAGAAAATTACCCACTACCGGCCCGCGCATGAAGCGGTGCCACACTGCAGCATCGCTGCGCGCACCGGCGGCCATGGGCAGGCGGGTGATTGCCGTCAAATCCACGGCGGCCTCGCCCCCTGCGGGCTCTTCGAGGACCCGTTCATCTTCGGCAGGGTTCTGGGCCGCCACGGCCCGCACCGGCAAGCTGGGCGCAGCCATGGCACGGGTCAGCGATGAGAAGCTGCCAATGCCCCAGCGGCGGTCAAACTGCGCCGCATACACGGGCGCCCCCGCCAAGGCCGGCAACTGCTGCGCAGGTACATAGCGCGTGGGCACGGGCAAGTCAGCGGGCAAATCCACCACGGCAATCTGCGCGCACGCATCGCTCAAGGTCTGAATGCTAGCTCGCCAGCCTGCGATGGATTGCGAAGCGCCACCCGCAAGCAGATAGCCCGCCGCGCCCTGTTCATTGATGCAGTTTTTGCTGTTGCCGCGCTTCATCGGGGCCAGCCCCATCCACAGCGCATGGCGCGGGCGGGTCAGCGCCACATACAGCAGGCGCAGGTCTTCACGCAAGCGCTCCTTGTCGGCCTGCGCCAGCTGCGCATCGTCGTAGTCCAGCACCAGCTCGCGTGCCGGCGCGCCATCGATTTGCACCGGCAGCGACAAGTAGGCCGCCTTGCCATCCACGGCCCTGAAGCTGCCGCCAAACGGCAGGCAGACCACGGGGTACTCCAGCCCCTTGCTCTTGTGCACGGTGACGACCTTGACCAGATCGGCATCCGATTCCAGCCGCACAATCTGCGCATCGCCCGCCGCGCCCGGTGTTTCGATTTGCGTGGCCAACCAGCGGACCAAGGCCTGCTCTCCCTCCAGCTGGGCACTGGCGCTTTGCAGCAGCTCGGCCAGGTGCAGATAGTTGGTCAGGCGGCGCTCTCCGCCCATATCCTGCAGCCAGCGGGCGGGCAGCTCAAAACGGTACAAGGTCTGGCGCAGCATGGCCAGCACACCCAGACGCAGCCAGATGCTGTGCAGCTCTTTCAACTGCTCGCTGCGCGCATCGAAGGCCTCGTCATCGCTGGCGAGGTACGCCAGCTCATCAAACGACAGCCCCATCATCTGCGTGGCAAGCCCTGCGCGCACCGCCAGTCCATCCAGCGGTGCCGCCACAGCCCGCAGCCACAGCAGCAAATCCCGGGCCTCGTCACTGGCAAAGACGGAATCCTGATCGGACAGATAGACCGACGCCACATTGCGTTTGGCCAATGCACGGCGCACGGCTGCAGCCTCCTTGCCTGTGCGCACCAGCACGGCGATATCGGCGGGGCGCATGCGCTGCAGAGGCTTGCCTTCTTCGGCAAAGCCCGTGCCCTCGCCCATCAGCCATTGCACGATCTGGCTGGCGCAGAACTCTGCGCCGCGGCGGCGAATATCGTTGCCGCTCAGCGGTGCGCGCGGTTCATCCGCGCCTTCATCCCACGCCACCGTCAACGCGGCCATGCGCTGGCTGCCCTGCATCAGCAGTTCTTTGCGGCCATTGGCCTTGACGGGCTCAAACGGCAGCGGGTTGCTTTGCCCCGCGCGGAACATGAAAGCACCTTCGCCATCGCGCATTTCGGCCTGCACAAACCACTGGTTGACGGCATCGACCAACGCCTGTGTGGAGCGGAAATTGGTGTCCAGCACATAGTGGCGACCCTCGGTCGCCTTCCTGGCCTGCAGATAGCTGTAGATGTCCGCACCGCGAAAGCCGTAGATGGACTGCTTGGGGTCGCCGATCAGCAGCAGGGCGCTGTCCGCACGGTTGTCTGCCGTGCGGTAGATCTGGTCAAACAGCCGGTATTGCAGCGGCGAGGTGTCCTGAAACTCATCAATCAGCGCCACCGGGTACTGGGCCAGAATGCTGGCGCGCAGCGCGGGGCCGTTGTCACCCGCCAGCGCGGTATCTAGCCGCTGCAGCATGTCGGCAAAGCCAAAGGTGCCCGCCTGGCGCTTGAGCCACAGCAGGCGCTGCTGCACATGGACAGCCGCATGCAGGCGCAGCGCCACCTTGATGGATGGCAACGCGGCCAGCTCCTGCAGCAGTCGCTCAAGCTCGGCAAATTCGGTGGGCAGCAGCAGGTCCATGGTCGATCCTTTGAAGGCCTCGGCCATGCCTTCAGGGCACAGGCGTTTGCGAGCGGATTCGCTCAGCTCCAGCGGCTGATGCAGCGGGTCTTGCGCCCACGCCGTAATGCTGGCGAACCAGCCCGTGTAATAGCGCGCTTGCAGCTTGCGCTTGTCCCAGAGCGAAGCGCGACCATCGAGTTCACCCTCAATCCAGTGCAACAGGCGCTCGGCCTTTTGCACCCAGCCATCGGCCAGCGTTTGCAGCTGCTGCGCACGCTGCGCCTGCAGCTGCACAATGCGCTCGGCCAGCGTGCCTTCTGCGGCATCCGCAGGCACGGTTTCACGCAGCAGCGATTGCATATCTTTGACCAGCGCATGCACATCGGGCCAGACGCCGAGCGCCACCTCCAGCACCTCGCCCGACAGCGGATAGCACTGCTGACGCCAGTAGTCCTGCGCGGCCTCGGTCTGGCGCTGGCTTTCATCGGCCTCCAGCGTTTCATCAAACAGATTGCCGCTGTCAAATGCATGCTCGCGCAGCATGCGCTGGCACCAGGCATCAATGGTGTGGATGGCGGCGTCGTCCATGCACTGCGCGGCCATGTCCAGCCGCCAGGCGGCGGTTTCACGCTCCGCACCTTCGGCATAGGCATCGCGAAGATCACGCAAGAAGCTGTCGTGCGATGCAGGCTCGGCTTCGCCGCGAAAGCATTGCACGGCCTCGATCAGGCGGGCGCGAATGCGATCTGAAAGCTCTCGCGTGGCAGCACGCGTAAAGGTCATGACCAGAATGTCGGGCGGCATCAGCGGCCTGGAAAAACCCTTGTCCGCGCCATGGCCCAGCACCAGCCGCAAATACAGTGCGGCAATCGTCCAGGTCTTGCCAGTACCAGCGCTGGCCTCGATCAGGCGCGAGCCCCAGAGCGGAAAATGCAGGGGCTGCAGTGCCTGACTGGTGGATGAATGCTTGCTCATGCCTGCTCTCCTGCGGTTTCTTCTGGGTGGCTCATCGCTGGCAGGTCTTCGGTCTGCAGCTGCGCGGCCAGCCAGTCATGCAGCGGGCCATAGACTTCCTTGGCCAGAGTGTGAAAGCGCAGATCGGCCGTCAGAGCCTCCCAGTCCGGGTAGCAGCGCGCCCAGCTGGCGTCTTCACATTCGCCACCCACCATGAAGCCCCCTTCATAAGCCTGGGCAGCGGCAGTCAGGTCATCCTTGTCTGCAGCAATCGCGGCTTTCAGAGGCAAGGGCACAGGATGGGTCTGCCCCTGCAACCACAGACCCATCAGCGCCTGCAGACGCGAGATCGCCACGTTTTGCTCCACAGACTGCACCCAGACCATGGTGTCTCGGGCAATCACGCACATCAGTGCGTTCGCCCCCGTCGCGGACAGCGCCAGACTGCGCACATACAGCGGCATCAGCTTGTATGCCTGCAGCTCGCCTTTTTGATTGAGCAAGGTGCGCGGCTCCAGCGCAAACCAGCAGCGGTGGCTGCCCTCTGGCGATGCAGGTTCGGCACGCTCCTGCAGCCCATCGATCCAGTCATCCAGCGTGACCGCACCGGCCTGCAGCAGCAGGCGCTCTCGCGGCGCGGGCTGAGGCCATTGCTGCATCTGCTGCTGCCAGGCCAGCAGCGAGGGCGTGGTCTGCGCCTGCAGCGCCTGCGCCTCGCGCTTACCCAACCCGGCCAGCGGTAGCACGCCCGCACGGCCCAGCCGCTGCACCTGGCGCTGCACTTGTGCAGACACATCCACCGTAGCGCCCTGCGCCAGCTGAGTGCGCACGCCCTGCTGCAGCAGTGCAATCAGGCCATAGGCCATCAGCCCATCCACGCTGAACAGCTCGTCGTCTTCCACCACCTCATCGTCTTGCTCAAAGCGCACCAGCAGGCGGTTACGCAAGAAGTTGCGAGCGGGGTTGCGCAAAAAATCGGTCAGGCGCGCCAGCGTCAGCGGCACTTCGGGGTCGGGCTCGAAGGCTGCGACTGCGGGCACGGGCAGCGCCTCACGCTCCTCATGCGCGCCATACCATTCGCGGGCAAAGGTGGACAGGCCCGAGCTCTGCTCAAAATAGCGGCGGCTGAACGGCTGCAACGGGTGCTGCTGGGTGCGCTGCGCCAGCAGGCTGCCCCCAGCAGCCCCCTGCCAGCCCTGCGCCAGATAATCCCGCAGCTGTGACACCAGCACCGACGGTGGCTGGTCGCTGTTGTCGCGCACATTGCGGCCCGCCCAGCTGATATAGAGCCTGCTGCGGGCCGACAGCAGCGCATCGAGCATGAGCTGGCGGTCATCGTCACGGCGCGCACGGTCGCCGGGGCGCTGCTGGCCCGGCTGGGCCATCAAATCGAAGTCCACGCGCGTAGCCCTGCGCGGATAGTCGCCATCGTTCATGCCCAGCAGGCACACCACCTCAAACGGAATGGCGCGCATGGGCATCAGCGTGCAGAACGTCACACCGCCGGCACGAAAGCGCTGGTTCAGCGCGGGCTCAGACAGGGCTTGCAGCCACGCCTCCTGCGCCACTTCCAGCGGAATGGCCGATGCAAATCCCGCCTGCTCGCAGGCACTCTGCCAGCTGACCAGCGCTGTATCCAGCGCAGCGACCAGCGCCTGATCGTCATCGCCTTGCGCAACAAAGAAATCATCCATCAGCGCCCGAAAACGCTGCGCCCACACTTCAGGCGCGGCCGCTGTACTGGCGGTCTGCCACCACTGCAGCATGCGCGCCAGCAAGCTGGCCAGCGAGCCGGCCAGCTCGGCTGTCAGCCCGCCCACCTCGTCATAAGGCTCCATGCCCGCAAAAGTCTGCGCGGCTTCATCCCCGGCCTCCAGCGCCGGGCCGCTGGCATAGCCCAGCAGCATGCGACGCAGGCCAAACCAGGCGCTGTTGGGATCACCGCAGGCAGCCAGTCCCAGCTGGGCACGCTGCTCATGGTTCAGCCCCCAGCGGATGCCGGCCCCCGCCATCCAGTGCGTAAGCTGAGGCAGGTCGTCAGCCACCAGCCCCACGCGCGCCGCCACGGCGGGCACATCGAGCAGATCGCACAGCTCGCTCAGGCGGCAGCGCTGCTGCGGCAGCTTGAGCAGCCATTGCAGCGCTGTCACCAGCGGGCTGCTGACGCGCGCGCCCACGTCGGCAATGTCAAACGGAATATGGCGTGCATCGTGGCGGCTGTACTGCCCGAACACCGCGCGAATGGCCGGGGCCGCCTCTTCAATCGCGGGCAGCATGACCACCACATCCCGCGGGGCCAGCGGCGCCTGGCCTGCGGCAGCGGGCTGCGCCAGCCACTGCAGCAACTGGTCGTGCAGTACTTCCAGCTCGCGCACCAGACCATGGGCCTTGTGAAAGACGATGGACTGATCCGCTGCTGCAATCTCCAGCGGCGGATGCTCGGACATGGGCACCAGATCGCGAATGCGCTGCTGCACCTGCACCAGCAACGGCGCATCGGCCAGATCTGCGGCATCGGCCTCGTCATACACATCCACCCGCGGCCAGCCCCATTGCACGGCCGTGTCGCCCGTGGTGTCGAAGGCATCGAGCTGGCGCACATAGTCGCGGCTCTGCCTGCCCCAGGCCGCCAGCAGCGGATGGGCATGGGCGTGCATGGCTTCCAGTGGAATCTGGGCCAGGTCCTTTCCGCCCTTGTCCGCATGACGGCGGCGCTGCTGGCGCAGCAGCTCGCGCCCGTCAATCGCATCGGCCCAGTGAAAACGGCAAGGGTTGGGCACGGCGATCAGCACCTGACTGTGCTGGGCAATGCCGCTCAAGAATTGCATCAGCGACAGCGGCATCTGGCTCATGCCAAAGACGACTACGCGGCGCGCCAAAGGCGTGACGGGCTGCTGCCCACTTTCCAGCGCCCCCAGAATGCGCGCCAGCAAGGCCGGGCGGGTGGCGGCGCGCTCGGTCTCATCCAGCTCGGCCAGCACCTTGCGCCACAGCTGGGGCTGCCACAGCTGACCTTCGGGCACCGGCGCATCCGGGCGGCCTGGGCTTGGCAGAACGTCTTCACCGCGCTCCCAAGCAGCCAACCAGTCGGCCCGGTAGATCTGATACTGGTCAAACAAGTCCGCCAGCTTTTCGGCCAGCTGCAGCAGACGCTGCGGCTCGCCGGGGCGCAGAAAATTGGCAATCGGCTCGAACGCTGGCTCTTCAAGGCATTGCGGCAGAAGGCGCATCAAGCGCCAGATCATGGGCGTTTTGTCTAGCGGCGATTCACGCGGCACCTCGTGTTTGCCCAGAATCTGCCGATAGCTGCGCCAGACAAAGCGCGCCGGTAACTCGACCTGAGCCGCCGCGCACACGCCCTGATGCTCGGCCATGCGCATCTTGAACCACTCGGCCATGCCGTTGCTTTGCACCAGCACGATTTCAGGCTCCAGCGCCTGCAAGGGGTTTGCGGCCAGCCAAGCCAGCACGGTATCAGCCAGCGCCTCCGTCTGATTGCCATGCAGGGCAATCAACCCCGGTTGCCAGCTACCCGCGGATTGCGACGCCGTTGTTTGCTGCTCTGCTGCCACACATGCTCCTGTGCCTGTCTATCGCCGATAAAGCTGCAAGCTTAACGGCAGCGGCTGACAAGGTGTGACATGGATGCGCTATCAAAAGCAAAGCTGCCAGCGCTTTCCCAGCAGCGTTATCAAACTCAAAACTATCCAAAATCAAGAGCTGATCAGCGCAAGCAGCTATTCTTTGTGAAGGTTAGGTGCTTATTCAAGCCCGATGAACCGCCAGGAGTTCGACCCAGAAATGACAAAAGCCCCAGATCAGCAATGATCAGGGGCTTGGAATTTGGTGGCCTGGGACTCTATCGAATGATAGGTTGCAGGCCTCATGGGTACTAGCTCTTGTATACGTCATCCCACGTTACTGCAAGAGTTACTGCATGAAGCATTCTGCTACTTTGACTGATACCCTGATCCGCAACATCAAGCCCGGCGACCAACGCAAGCGCCTGAGCGATGGGAATGGGCTTTATCTGCTTACGTTTGTGAAGGGAGGTTCCCATGGCTGGCGTTTGGATTACACCTTTGCGCACAGACGCAAAACAATTTCTTTGGGAACCTATCCGGACACGGGCTTGAAGCTAGCACGTGAGAAAGCAGCCCAAGCCCGCCAACTAGTAGCGGCGGGCATTGACCCAAGCGCAAAGCGCAAGGAAAGCAAAGCTGACGCCGAAGCTCTGCGCACGGCAGAAGCGAGGATCGCACAGGGCCTACCTTCCATCGGAAGCTTTGAAGAAGTCGCCCGCGACTGGTTCGACGTGCGTCGCAGCGAATGGTCTACCAGCTACGGAGAAAAAGTTATTCGACGCCTAGAAGTCGATGTATTTCCCTGGCTCGGTGCCAAAGCAATCCGCAGCATCACTCCTCCCGAAGTGCTGGAAGTTCTTCGCAGGATCGAATCACGCGGAGTCATCGAAACAGCACATCGTGCCCGCGAAAGTTGCAGCCAAATCTTTCGCTATGCGGTCGCTATCGGCAAAGTAAGCAGCGACCCGACGCGTGACCTGAAAGACGCACTACGCAAGCACCAATCGAAACACATGGCGGCCATCGTCAAACCGGAAGAGTTGGCAGAACTGCTGCGTGCAATCGATGGCTATCGTGGTTCACTCATCGTCTGCACCGCTTTGCGGCTTGCTCCAATGCTTATGCTTAGACCCGGAGAACTGCGCTTCGCACGATGGGACGAATTCGACCTTGATGCAGCGGTGTGGGAAATTCCGCCCGAACGCATGAAGCGTGAGCTTGATGGCAAGCGTAATGGAGCTGCACACTTCGTTCCGTTGCCTCGACAAGCCGTAGCGCTGCTGCGCGGTTTGCATCCCCTGACCGGCCCCGGCGGCTATGTCTTTCGCGGCGAGCGCGATCATGAGCGCGCGATGAGCGAAAACACGGTGAATGCGGCACTACGCCGCCTTGGCTACGATACGCAGACCCAGATGACGGGCCATGGCTTTCGCGCAACCGCCCGCACAATGCTGGATGAGCAGCTCGGTTATGACCGCGCGGTGATCGAAACACAGCTGGCGCACAGCGTCGCAGACAGTCTAGGCCGGGCATATAACCGAACTGAATTCCTCCGTATGAGGCGCGAGATGCTGCAAGCTTGGGCAGACTATTTAGACAAGCTGCGGCAAGGTGGAGATGTCGTTGCGCTGCATCTAGCTGCATAGCCGACAAGGCACTGATTGGAGCTACAAAATTCGATGAATTTATGGAGCTCCGATCTTTCTATACTTACTCAGTCGTCAGTGGACGACAACCAGAAACGGCAAAGCTCCCCACTCGCTGTCAAGGACATATTTAATTGATTGAGGACAGACATTTCTGGCAACCCTGGGGGTTTGGAAATGCAATGTCTACTACTGACTCTTTTCTGCGCCTGCCTCAAGTTCTTGAGATCATCCCAGTATGCCGAGCAACTTGGTATGCCGGTGTCAAAGCTGGACGCTATCCGGCACAAGTAAAGCTCGGCCCGCGTGCAGCCGCCTGGAAGCGCAGCGATATTGAGCGTCTTGTCGCCTCTCTCAACAACGAGAACCATAAGCACAGTGGCACGCGCTGAGCTGACCCACGCGAAACTCCCAAAGCTGTTCGTTCATGCCCCTGGGCTGTTTCGCAACATCTCTAAGAAATGCGAGCGTGACAAGCTCGATATCACGTATGAGATCGGTGAAACGCTCTTTCACCTTGCAGGCCCCGAGGTCCTGAACGCCACAGATTTGCGTGTACTTCAAGGACTTGCTGCTATTGCAACCCAGAGGGTGTATCAACCTCTGGGGGTGAGGCAGCTGCTGCGAGATGGTCGTGCAGAACGTATTGGGCTTGGACTGACGGGCGATGCGCTCACGCATCGCAAGCAGTACACCATCGCCGTACGCGTCAATCTTTCGGTCCTTGCTTCAGCAGTTGGCTATGCACGGCCGGGAGGCGCTACACGCCGCATGCTGCGCGAATCTATCGAGCGCCTCAGTTGTGTAACTGTTTCTGTGCGGCACACCGACTTTGTAGGCTCGCATCACATCATTTCCAAAGGCAGCATCGACTCCAGAACAGGCGAACTCGTTGTAGCATTCAACCCGATTTTGACGACTGCGATTCTCGGTAGAAAAAATTACTTACGCATCGACACCGGCGAGATGCAAAAACTCAAGAGCGATGCAGCACGATTGATGCACATGCGTCTGCACTGGATCAATCAAGGGGAGACGGGCAACATCTCGATTGATACGCTATGCAAATATGTGTATGCAGACATCCCAACCACTACTATTGCCGCAAAGAAGCGACGCCGAGAGGTGCGCGCCGCGCTGAAAGAACTTGCTGGACTGGAATGGAGCATTTCGGAACCTGGAAAGGCGTCTGACACATATCGCATTCGCAGGGCACGCATACGTTCCCGAGCTCCTGAAGAAGCGATAACAAATGCGTCAGAACAGGTACCGATCATTGAGTCGGAATAGGTACCCAAACCTGTCGGAACAGGTACCCCAATCGCCAAGCAACAGCGTAAAATCCGCACCCAATTGATGGCAGATTTTTCATTGATGGGCAGTCTTGCCGGTTGCGGTCAATGTTTTTCTCTACTCTAGTTTTTTTTAATCAAGCAGCGCCGCCCTCGGGAGGTGATGCCCATCGTAAATGTGGCGGCTCTGTCGCCCCTGCGGGGCTTGAACGTCCCGAAAAAACCGCTACTTCGGGAATGTGCCAGAGCAGTGCCGCCGCTTGCGGCCTGGGTGCAAAAATTCACGAACATGGAAAAAGTGCGTGCTCGAAGCATTCGCAAATAAAAACAATGGGTTGTTATCGCGGGGAGTACACAGGCTGCAAGCCATCCTAACAACGATTCGCACCCAGGGACGATGCCGAAGCATCGTCTTTGCGCCGTATTAGGGAAGCTACTCGTAACGCAGCCGTCCCACTTCGAACAAGCCATCATCCACAAGGCCACCATCAGCAAGACGGAACAGGCGTAACTCTTTCTTGTCCTTGGCCCCAACGCCGACCATGAACGCCCGGCCATAGTGCACATGCACAGCCCCGGCCTTTTCCTTGTCGTACTGCTGGAGCTGAGGCCCCTTGAACTCGACCAGCGCCACGCCGCCACCGGCCTTGCGGTCCTTCACCGCTACCAGGAAGTCAGGGAAGAAGCCTACACCGCTGGACCAGCGATACAGGGCCACCGACTCGGGTTGCCGCACCGGGTTGCGATGCCACCACTCCACCTCGGGCGAGATGTCCAGCATCTCGGCAAAGCGCAGCTCTTCCGGCGACAGGTCTGCCGGGAAGATGCCGTAGACGTTTCGCTTAGAAGGATCCAAACGGTACTTGGATTGGTGAACCGGGGGCAGCGTGACGGAAACGGCCTGAATCTGGCTGGCACGGCAGCGCTTGTGCGCCTGCCGAATCAAGTTCGGATTGCGAACCAACACCAGCTCCAGTTGCTGTGTCAGTTCTTCATCACCCCCCGGCAGCTCAAAGCCCCCTGCTTCTATCGCATCACGGAACCGCTTGCGCAGGGCCTGGAGGAACTGGCGGTTATCTACGTCTGGGTATTCAAAGGCAATCTGCCGTGCCCGCTGTGCGATGCTGGCCGCCGACATCTTGGCCCACACGTCCTCATCGTCGGGGGTTTCGGCAGTCTCGAAGATATTTACCGTCCGCTTGACCAATTTGGTGCGGCTACGCTCGCGGTCGGCCAGCACCGCCGAGAAGTCCACGAAGGACACCAACTGCGTCTCAAAGTCGTCAGGATTGGTCGGCAGCACTTCCGTAACGAAGGGCGGCAGGTCTTCGACCTTCAACGGGTAGTCGTACTGTTCTTCGGCGTCCAGCTTAAACGCCGAGACCAGTGCTGTCGGGCCATCGTGGGCACCGTGGGTCAGCGCCGTTTTCGTCAGCTCAGGGAACAGGGCGGGCGTGTGCTGCAACAGCGGAGCCGTGCCTTGCCCTTCCGTACCTGTCAGTGTCACGGAGCCCGCGCCATCGGGTGTGCTGACGGCGGCTGGTGGAGTTTGATCGGAAGGCGGAAATATCGCCGCCGTCTGGCCTGTTTTCACGACCTGCACAAACGACGAGTCCACCGTGAACGTCACGACCGTTTCCGGCGTGGTGTTGGCCGTGTGCTCTTGCAGCTTGTTGATGACCGTCGCCGCGCCCGTCAGGCCCTCTTGGGCCTCACGATTGGCCAGGAACACATAGCCGTAGTCCAAGACCTGCGGGGTGCCTGGTCGGCGCTGCAAGAGGGGATGCACGCGCATGATGCGACCGACCACCTGGATGCCAAAGTTCGCGTCACGGGTGCCGCGCAAGGCCGCCAGGGTGAAGGCGCGCGGGGCATCGAAGCCCATGGCAATGGCCATCTTGAAGACCAACACTTCGACGGTCGGGTCATGGGCAAGGGCTTGCAAGTTGGGGTCCGGCTCGTCTGAGACGTGAACCTTCACGGCAGACTCGGGGAACTTGAGCGCGCCTGTAAGGTATTCACGGGCCTTGTTCAGCGCCGCGCCGCCGTTGGGCACCTGTACCAGCATGAGCGGGGTAAGCTTGACGCCGTTTTCCGCCAGCACGCCTTTGATGTGACGGTGCATGGCCGCGCACTCGGACATGGCGACTTCCTCGAAGTCCACCAGGGCGGCATCGTCGTTGTTGCCGGTCAGGAACTGCGCCGTTTTGACGCCCAGCTTGAGTAACCCGGCCTGATAGCCCTCGTGGCGCGTGATGCTGGCCCAATCCGCCGAATCGCCCACCTGGTAGCCCGTCTTGTCAGCGAAGCTGGCAACTTCGCTATCCCGAGGGGTCGCGGTCATCATCAAGGCATAGTCAGGCTCCAGCACCTCAGCGAAGAAGCGGTACGCCTCCTTGGCCTTGACGAAACCATGGTGCGCCTCGTCCACGACCACGCCCACACGCAGGCCCAAGGCGCGGGCCTGTGCGATGAGGTCATCCACCGACAGGCCATCATCGCCCGTGGTGCGCGCCAGGCGCGATTCCTTGGTCTTCGTCGCCACCGTCTGCCAGGTGATGACGAACAGCGCGCCCGAGGCCAATTCATCTGGGGTGCGCTGGTGTTCGATGTTCAGTATCTTCAGTTGCGGGGCCTGTCGTTGCAGACTGGCCGCTGCCTGGTCAATCAAGGTCGCGTAGGGCGCGAACCAGAACCAGACCACGTTGTCGAGCGCCGAGAAGCGGGCTACGACCTCAGTCGCAATCAGCGTCTTGCCGATGCCGGTCGGGGCTTGCAGCATGACCGCTGCCGATTGCTTACGCAGCTTGCCCAGCTCCTTCGGATTGGTCAGACGGTCGTAGTCATCGCGCACGTTCTGAAAGCGCGTCACGAGCGCGCCGATGTGGCGCTCTTGGAATACCAACGGGTCGATGCGGCTCATGCTTGGTCCCCTCCCAGATTGCCGAACCTGAAGCCGCGCTTCAGGTCTGCGGGCACCTCTCTCAGATTGTTTTCGTTGACCATGCCCACCAGAGCGGCGGGGGTCCATGTGTAGACGATGGCTTGCGGGTGCTGTTCCAGCGCCTCACGCAAAGCGGCCTTCATCTTGACCGTGGTGGACGGCAGGTAGATGAGCGCCTGCCCGTTCCAGACTGACACCGACGCCAGTGCCGCCCGCACCGTCAACGGGTGATGATGCTTCATTTGGATGTAGGACCACACCAGGCCGTCATCTAGGCGCTCTTCCATACGATGCACCGGGACGGGCTTGGCTCGCAGGTATGCGAAGCCGCCGCCTAGCCCTTCGACCTGCTGCCCCTTGCCAGACTCATAGCCCTCCACGGCACGACGCACACGGGTGGCGCACACGTCCCGGCACAGGTTCTTGTCGGGTTCCGCTTCCGTGGCTTCTGTGTTGGACACAAGGATGAAGCGGCGCTCGCCACCATCTTCCTTGTTGAGCTGGAGCAGGGCTTGTGCCAGCGTCCCCGACCCGGCGAAGAAGTCCACCACCAAATCACCCGGATTCGTTGCCAGGCGCAAGATACGGTCCATCAACTGCAAGGGCTTGGGCGTCGAGAACACATCCTCGTTGCGGTCCTTGGGCAAGATGTCGTTAAGCTGTTTCTTGGCGTCTTGCGTGTGGCCCACAGCGTCGTAGGTCCACAGGGTCTGCGGCACAACGCCTTGCTTTACGTCGGAAAGAAAACGCTTCAAGCGAGGGGCGTTATCCCCCTTTTTTCCCCACCAAATGCGGTTGTCTTTGTCCAGTTCATGGAACTTGTCTTCTGCAACCGTCCAGTACCGTCCTGGAGGTGGGCCAGGAATCCTTCTGCCTGATGGTGTGGTGACGCTGTAGGACCCTGCCGAGTAGAAATTTCGCGCAGATATATCACTGGACATCCACACCCCTCTAGGGTCGTCATCCATGTTTTTATAGGCTCCGTCCTGCGCCGCAGTGCGTGGCATCGGATTTGGTCGCCACACGTCACGATTGGCCGCATAGACCAAAACGTATTCGTGGTCATCCGAGAAGTGAACTGCGGTGTTCTTGGGTGAAAAGACCTTCTGCCAGATGACGTTGGCAATGAAGTTGTGTTCGCCGAACACCTTGTTCATCAACAGCCCGAGGTTGAACAGTTCGTTGTCGTCGATGTGCACGAAGATGACGCCATCTTCGGCCAGCAGGTCTTTGGCGAGCCGCAGGCGCTGGTACATGAACTCCAGCCATGTCGAGTGCCGGTAACGGTTCGTCGCATCGAAAAAACTGTCGTTGTAGACGAAGTCTTTTCGGCCAGTGTTGTAGGGAGGATCGAGCGACAGCAGCTTGACCTGGCCGGCATGCGTGCTGACGAGGTGCCGCAGGGCGTCGTAGTTGTCACCCTCGATGATGAGATTGCGCCAAGGCGCGGGGCCACAGGACAGCTCAGGGTCCAGCTCCAGCCCAACGAAGTCACGGTTCAGGGCCTTGTCGTGCTCGATGCCGCGCCTCTCCCACACCAGACCGTAGGGGGTCTGGCTGTCTCGCCGCTTGAGCAGCTCGATGAGCGCTTCGCGGGATAAGTTTTCATATTCTGTTGACATCCGGGCGATGTTTCCTTTTTGTCTTGGCACACGCCATTGTCCATGATGGCATTGCGCAAAAAACTGTCCCCAGCAGATGCGACTCTGCCGGGGACAGCCCAACCTTTAATACAAGCGACGGCCGGTGACGCGTAGTCGCAGGGCTACCACCAGAATTTGCCGCGATAGCGAGTAAGTTGTCGTTAAGCGCCGTACCAGCCCAAACAGCGCTCCCTGACCTGTCATTTATGGGAACAGTGTGTCCTCAAATGTGTATAGCGCAGATTCGAAGCATGACAACATATCTACCTGCCGTCGAGTCCACCCCTGGTCTTCCAGATCGCGCCGGAGCTTGCCTTCAAAAGCCGGGGTACAAATGAAGACCACGCGACCCCAAACCTGTCCAGGCGGGAGCAGTCGGGAGCCGTCGCGTCGCGTGCTGTCTTGCAGTACCTTACCCAGCCAGATCAAAAGGGCCTTGTAGTCCTTGGCATTTTTACGACTCTTCTCAACCTCAATCCACCACACCTGATTGCCGCTGCGCAGCAGCACGTCCGGCCGCTTGCCTGCGATGCCTACTTCGCCACCGAGCCAGAGGCCTTGCGCAATCTCGCGCTCAGTTGATGCGCGGTAGCCTTGCACCATGCCAGAGATGGCAATTTGATTTGAAATACTTCGGTGACGGTAGTAGGCAGCACTGAAGCCGCGCACAAGGTCTTTGCCGCTGATAGCTGTCACCCCGGCATCTTTCAGCGCCCGAGCACCGCCTTCGGACAGGGCGTAAATGACGCTGCCGTCCGGCCCCTGTCCGGTGATGACCAAGCGTGCATCACGAAGGCGGCGCATGGTGCGTTGTGCCATCCGCAACGCCGAGGCGGTCGGGGGTGTTAGCCCTACGCTTGGCGGGCCGCTGGGCCTAGATGCCCAACGCCGCCAGCACAGAGCGGCCAGGTCGCGCGTGCGCAGCCAGCCGAAGCGATGCAATGCCCGCAGCACTCGCGTCTCGTTCTCTCGGGCAATTTGCCGCCCGTCTTTCTTACTCATCATGACCCTCCCTGAGTCGTTGTCATGATTCGTATAGCGCGGCGAGCTGTTCATGCCCCAGTGCGACGGGGACCGAACAGGGGGAGCGAACAGCCGCAAGGCGGCTGAAGCTCACCACCCCCTTTCCCCCGGCTGGACGCCGGTCCGGGTGTTTGCCCGGGCTGGACGCCCGGTCATGCGCTTTTAAATACCGGCGCCCCCGTCCCTTCGGGATCCCGCTTCGCGGGCCGCTAAACGCGCGGGCAAGTGTCTCCGCTCGGCACGCTGGACGCGTTTGTGCTGACCCACTTGCCCGCGCCTTCTGCTTGCGGGGGCGCGGGCTTCGCCCCCACGCTGAACCGTCACGCCTGGGCGTGCCTCCCACCGCGGCGACGGGCGTTGCCCTGCCTGTGGTTTCAGCGCGGCTCCCCCCGCGTCGCGCCGACCCTGTGGGCAGGGTGCGGCTTGCCGGGCTGCGGCTGAACGCCTTGCCCCGCCGAACCGCCAACGGCGGATCGGCGGCCCCCCCGACTGCGCCACCTTGTCTCGACAACGTGGCTGCGCGCCTGTGGCTTGCATCAACAGCCGTCGCCCTCACAGACAGCCTTCAGCAGACTGTGCAGACGCCTTTTCGTGACGCCGTCACAAAAACCCCCGTGATTTCTGTGACGATCATCACGGAAACCAATGCAATCTTCGTGACGCCGTCACGAAACAGCATTTCTCATGACAATGTCCTGAGCCTCGGAATTCGGTAGCAGCGCAGAACCGCAACGTCGCGGTTTCTCAAGTACCGCCACACCCGCTTTTCGTGACAAATCACGGCAAATCGCTTGGTTATTCACCGTCACGCGCGCTATACATAGCATGCAAGACACACATGACGATTTCACCCTCGACCTGCCTCTTTGCGAAGAGGCACCACTTTCACACACAGCTAAGCCAAAAATAGGACGCCCGAAAAAACCCGACGCACTCAGCGATGCTGAACGCTCTCGGCGCTATCGCGCACGCAAGAAAGCACGCCTCGCCGAGCTGCGAGACGAGACGGTGCCGGTCAGCTCGACTGTCATTGACTTGTCTGCACTGTCGCCCTGGAAGCGCAAGTAAGGCGACTTCGCCACCGTATCCGCGGCACCTTGGCTCCGCGCCTACGGCTTGCCTCAGCAGCCGCTCCTCGCTGACAGCTCGCAACAAGCAACGCGGGGACAGGCAGCCGTACGCTGCCTGCGGGGTTGTCGCCATGCCGGGCAGTACTGCGACCACCGCCCGTCCTGAGTCGTCGCATTTCCTGCGAGCAAGCCTCAAACCGCTCTCCATTGCCGCCAGACCTTGCGGTCACTTCGTGCGCATCAGCACCCGGTCCCCTTCGGGGCTGCGGCTTTGACTGCGCTGGCGTCACTACAGGTCGGTTTGGGCTGCCAGTTCGCAGGCGACGAACTCAGGAAAGACGGTGGCAGCAGTGCCAACGGGCCTCATGCGCCCCCCCCCCGGAAGCGCATGAATACCAGGCTCGGAATCTTGGACTCCGGTAAACAGTGGGAGAAAGCGATGCACAAAAATCTTTCGAAATTGGACACTCTCTTCGGGGGAGTCATCCACCGCTACACGCGCGCGCAGGCGCTGGCCGATGGGCTGCTGGTAGACGTGACAGAGACAGCGCGGGAAGCCGGTTTTCGGGTGCCGGTTGCCATGACTGCCTCAGCGTGGAACAAGGCCGTTGCATGGTCGGATACTGACTCGACTCGGGAGGCACCTCAAGACGAGTCCGGCCGCTTATGGGATGTCGTGTGGATGGCCTGCATCACCGCACGCCGGGCCAACGGCAGTTGCCGCGTACCGTTTCATCTCTACGTGGTACCGCGAGGCGGCGCAGCGAAACGCCAGCGGCTAATGACGCTGCATATGCACATCGGTCCTGGTGATAAAGCTGAGCCCGTCATCACCATCATGAACCCTGACGAAGACTGACCCAAGCGCCCGCCCCGACCAACGGCGGGCAAACACCACCTACCAAGGAGCAAACAACATGGACAATGAACTCAACACAAAAGCGCCAGATATCAATCCTGCCACCGGCCTACCGCTCATTGACGATACGTATATCGACGTAGGCGGCAGCCCATATGGTCAGGACATCTACCAGGCACCTTGGCAGCCGCAGCCGACTTATGAGCCCTGCTGGCCGCCTGCTAGCAGTGAGAACCCCTGGTGAGGGCTTCATCTAAGACCTTGTAGCTCCACGACAGGCTGCAAGGGCTATGCAGTAACTTGCACAGGGGGCGGGAGGCAAAAATTTTGGTTACTGCGACAGTTACTGCAAAATAGCCTAGATGTTCGCGGAAGTTACTGGACTTCTTTGGACACAAAAAAAGCTCTAAGCCATTGATGCTTAGAGCTTTTTTATCCAACAGCATAGGCTATTGGCTAGTATTTGGTGGCCTGGGACGGAATCGAACCGCCGACACAAGGATTTTCAATCCTCTGCTCTACCGACTGAGCTACCGGGCCTTTGCTTCACAGAAGTTTTGTGAAGCGCTGATTATAGGTTCATATCTGCGTTGAAGCGGGATGCAGGCACATATTCAGCCATGCTGACCCATCCCAAGCTCGATATGAAAAATCCCAGGTCATTGCTGATCTGGGATTGGAAATTTGGTGGCCTGGGACGGAATCGAACCGCCGACACAAGGATTTTCAATCCTCTGCTCTACCGACTGAGCTACCGGGCCATTTATTCAGCACCCTTGAGCACTGAAGTCACGATTATAGGCATAGTTTTCACACCCAAATCGAAATCGTGGCATTTTTTGAAAAATTATCCGCGGCGGTTGCGCCCCAGGTCCACGCCCAGCTGGCGCAGCTTGCGATAGAGGTGGGTGCGCTCAAGTCCTGTTTTCTCCGCCACACGTGTCATCGAGCCACCTTCGCGCGCCAGATGAAATTCGAAATAGGCCTTCTCAAAGCCATCTCGCGCTTCGCGCAAAGGACGGTCAAGATCAAAACCCTGGTGCGAGCTGGGCAAGCTGTCTTCTGCCGCCTGTGCAGTCACGCTGACAGTCGCCACAGACACCGAGCCGCTGCTGGCGGGTGACGCTGCCTCTGTGCTTTGGCTGGCAGAGCTGCGGGCCAGCCCTTGCTCCACTGCCTTGAGCAGCTTCTGCATGGTGATGGGTTTTTCCAGGAAGGAAAGTGCACCAATGCGCGTTGCCTCGACAGCGGTTTCGATGGTCGCATGCCCGCTCATCATGATCACCGGCATGGTGAGCTGACCCGCCGTAGCCCATTCCTTGAGCAAGGTAACACCGTCCGTGTCTGGCATCCAGATATCCAGCAGCACCAGATCGTAGTTATGCGTTGCTCTGGATACCCGTGCCTGCGTGGCATTTTCTGCCACGTCCACACTATGACCTTCGTCGTTGAGGATTTCCGACAACAAATCCCGGATCCCCAGTTCGTCGTCGACCACTAGTATGTTTGCCATGTGTCTAAAGCCTGTTGCTATGCCTTGTGTGCAGCGGGATCAAGCCGCCTGTGCACGGTCGTTAGGTACAAATGATAGCGACACTCGCGCGCCTTGAACTACCCCGTCGTCCTCTCGATTACCCAGGTCCACTCTGGCGCCGTGCTCATCTGCGATTTTCTTGACCACGGCCAAGCCCAGACCTGTGCCTCGGGACTTGGTGGTTACGTAGGGCTCGAAAGCTCTTTGCAAAATATTGGGAGCAAATCCCGTGCCGCTATCGTTAATGCTAAGGCGCACACGCTGCGCGGCATCAACCCAGCGGGTTTCAATGGTCACAGACCCCGGAGTCTGCCCTGTTTCCTGTGCTCGCTGCGCCGTGGCATCTTGTGCATTTTGCAAAAGATTGTGGATGACCTGGCGCAATTGCTGGCTATCGCCCTGAATCAAGGGGCAAGTCTCATCCAGTGATGCCTCTACACGCACCGCTGCATTTTCTTCGCCATACAGCTGCAGAACTTCGGTCACCAGCGCATTCAGATCCAGCGGCTGCAGATTGGCCGCCGGCAAGCGTGCGTACTCGCGAAACTCATCGACCAGCCGCTTCATCGCCCCCACCTGATCGACGATGGTCTTGACGGATTTGGCCAGCAGCGCCTGCTCTGTGGGCTGCAGCTTGTCCGTCAGCTTCATGGCCAGCCGTTCTGCGGACAGCTGTATCGGAGTCAGCGGATTCTTGATCTCATGTGCAACGCGGCGCGCCACCTCGCCCCAGGCCTGGGCACGCTGGGCCGAAACGATCTCTGAAATGTCGTCAAACACCAGCAGGCGCTGATCATCTGGCAGCTCGGCCCCTCGCATGACCAGACTGGTGGTGTTGTGCACCACGTCGCCATTGCCGCTGCCGCCATCGAGTTCATAGACCTGCTGCCAGCGGTCACGACCTTGCTCGGCCGAAGCATCGCCCAGAAATATTTCAAACTGCTCCTGCACCACACGGGCAAAGTCCTGCAGCCCCGAGACATCACGCAGGCGCTTTCCCTGAAACACCGCCATGGGCGCACGCAGAATGCGGGTCGCCCCCGGGTTGCTGAGCACAATGCGTCCGTCGCGCTCCAGCACGATGACACCGGACGTGAGATTATCCAGAATCGTCTGCAGATTGCTGCGTGCCGCATCAAGCTGCAGCAGGTTGCGATTGGCATCGGAACGTGCATCGGCCAGTTGCTGCGTCATGACCGCAAAAGAGCGCGTCAGTCCGCCGATCTCATCCTTGCTTTGCAGTGCGGGCTTGGGCCGCAAGTCGCCACGAGCCACATCACGCATGCCCTGGGCCAGCAGCAGCAAGGGTTTGGCCAATTGGTTGCCCAGCACGACGGCCAGCACCACGGCACCAAACACGGCCAGAAACAATGCCAGCGTCAGCGTGCCGATGTACATGCGCTGCAAGCCAGCGCGGGCCAGCGCTCTTTCTTGGTATTCGCGATTGGCTTCCTGCACTGCCAGGGCATTGGTCACCAAGGTCTTGGGCAGTGGAATGGTCGCTTGCAGGTAGCGCGCCTCCTCCAGCAGATTCACCGCCGAACTGGGCACCAGCGCCAGCGTGCGCACTCGGGCATTCTCTGCAACCTGCTCGGCAGGCACATCACCCGCATCATCCAGGCCTTCCACGCTTCCCACGGCGCGCTGGCCGCTTTGCTCGCGCAGACTGCGCAGCAACTGCGGACTGGGACGCTCAGGAGCCAGACTGAACTGCGACTGGCCGGCGCTTGCAATGGCCTTGCCCGAGGCATTCCACAGCACCACATCAATGGCGCCGATCTGATCACGAATACGCTCCAGCATCAGGGCCGCGCCAGCATCGGAAGTCTGTGCCAGCTGCAAACCGGCAGTCCGTGTGTTGTTGGCCATGTCATTGGCCACGGTATCCAGCGTGGAACTGGCCAGGCTCACCCCGGCAGACAGCGCGCCTTCAACCTTGACGTCAAACCAGCTCTCGATGGAGCGAGATACGAACTGGTAGGACACCACATAAATCAGCAAGCCTGGCAGCAGACCGACGAGGGTAAAAATACCGGCCAGCTTGAGCAGCAGATTACTGCCAAAGCGCCCATTTTTAAGGCGCAGTGCCAGCCGCAGCCCGCCCCATAACAGCACCAGCAGCAACACCCCGGCCACCACCACATTGGCTGCAAACAGCCAGTTGTAGTTTCGCTCGTAAGCCAAGCGGTTGTTGGTGGCCATGGTCAGCAAAAACAGCAGCAAAACGCCAACCACGGCCATCAGTGCCACACCGCAGCCCACGGCCCAGCGTGTTGCTCGCGACCATCGTGCGGCGGCAGGAGTGCGGCCTTCCACGTCCAGATGCTTGAACTCTGCCATCAGGGAGCGGCCTCCAGTGGCTGGGTGCGCGACAGCTGCAAATTCCAGCCAGAGCGCCCCAATGCTCCGATCTGCAGCGGTCTTGGCAAGGAGGACAGATCAACGCGAAAACGCAGCTGCACCGACACACCGGAGGTCGTGTTCAGCTGCCCCGGCTCCAGAATCTTCCAGCGGTAAATACGCTGAATGGCCGCCATCGCATCTTCAAGCTGCTCATAGGTCTGGCCCAGTGCCAGCCCCGTACCACTACCGCCTGTAAACGCCGCATTGGAGATATGCAGTCGCCAGCGCCGCGTCAGCGGCTGGTGGGTGATTCGGTAATAGCGCGTGGCCTGCCCCACTTGCTGATCAGACCAATACCAGCGCTCACGCTGAACCTGGGCTTCGGCAATGAAATACATGGGAATGCCCTGGCGCAAGGCATCTTCCACCTGACCGGGCAGCTCGAACTGCAGATTGGCAGAGAGAAAGACACCCTCCTCCGTACGCATGGCCTCCATGGAGCTGATATCTGGCACCACGGTGTCGGCTCTGGCCTGCAATGTCGACAAGCCGAACAGCACCAACATGGCGACGGCTAACAGCGTGCGCCACCAAGCCAGCGCCGCAGCGTTAGCGTGCTTTTTCCAGCAGTGCGTAATAAAAGCCGTCGTGGTCACCAAAGGCATTGTCTGACACCGCGCCGCCTTTGACACCCTTGCCGGGTATTAAATGGCCCGGTGCAGGCAGGCAGATTGCCGTAGTGTTGCGTGCAAGAAACGCTTTGAGCTGCTCATCACCCTCGGCCTTGAAGACCGAACAAGTGCAATACACCAGACGGCCACCGGGCTGCAGCAGCGGCCACATGGTGTCCAGCAGCTTGGATTGAATGCGGGCCAACTGGGCCACATCGCTTTCACGTCGCAGCCAGCGCACATCAGGCTGGCGGCGCACGATACCCGATGCCGTACAGGGCGCATCGAGCAAGATGGCGTCAAACAGCTGGCCTTTGCATTGCTCATCAAACCAGTCTTCGGGTCTGGAGGCATCGGCCACCAGCACCTTGGCCTTGAGCCCCAGCCGTGCCAACGTATCGCCAATGCGCTCGGCACGCACGGGATCAATCTCCAGCGCCGTGACCTCCATGCTGCCCGGCGTGGCACGCTCAAGCAGATGTGCCGTCTTTCCTCCGGGCGCAGCGCAGGCATCCAGCACGCGCAGTGGCCGGTCTTCGGGCTGGGCCAAGTCCTGCAATAGCAAAGGAGCCGCAGCTTGCGCGGCTGCATCCTGCACCGAAGTCCAGCCTTCGGCGAAATGTGGCAACTCCTGCACAGGCGCTGCCTGCTCCAGCTGCAAGCCGCTTTCAGCCACAGGAAGCGATTTCAAATTGATAGCTGCCAGCGCAGACTGGTACTCGGCTTGAGTCGTTTTTTGCGTATTAACACGCAGCGTCATCGGGGGCTGTGCGTTATTGGCTTCCAGAATGAGCTGCCAATCTTGAGGATGGTCTTTTTTCAGACGCGCAATCCACCAGGCAGGGTGATTCCAGGCGGCCACAGGATCTTTGTCCGTCGCACTCACCAGCGCATCGCGCTCACGCAGAAAGCGGCGCAGGCAGGCATTGATAAAACCGGACTGCGCGCGTGCCGCACCATTCTTGGCCGCTTCAACGGCCTGGTTGACCAGCGTGAAAGGGGCATAAGGGGCTTGTGCCTCATCCCAGGCCAGTGCCAGGGCCGTACTCAGCAAGGCGCTGACCTTGGGCGCTGGCGCGCGCGACACCAGCTGCTTTTGCAGTGCCTGGGCACGCCCCAGATTGCGCAACACCTGAAACAGCAAGGCCTGCACTCCCGGGCGCAAGCGCTGCGGCACCTGGGCCAACACCGCCTTGCTGGACTGACCGCCCAAAATGCCGTGCAAGGCCTTGGCAACCGCATCCAGCTGCTGCCACAGGGCAGGAGCATTGGGAGCGGCAGTGCCGGCAGTGGCTTTCTGAGAGGGGTTGGACTTGGAAGTCATGAAGAGCAGGCCTGAAAAATCTTGCAGGGCTGACACCCGCGGACTGAACAGAAGGCGCTTCCATCGCAGAAGCAGCATGTCAGATCCGGGCTTACGTCAGCCATGTCTTGAACCATGAAAAACGCTCCCGTCTGCACAAGGCAGAGCGGGAGCGCGATGCATCAGCAGTGATCCGAAGCCGTTACCAGCCACGGATCAGCGCCATGCTTACTCGGCAGAGGCGTCGCCAGCAGGCGCTGCGACGTCGTCAGCCAGCACACCAGCCAGCTCGGCTTCTTCGGCTTCGGCGATGGCACGGCGCTCGGCGTCGTCCATTTCGTCCTTGGCCTTGCGTGCCTGGTGGTATGCCAGACCGGTACCGGCAGGGATCAGACGACCCACGATCACGTTTTCCTTCAGGCCACGCAGCTCGTCGCGCTTGCCCATGATGGCAGCTTCGGTCAGAACGCGCGTGGTTTCCTGGAAGGAAGCCGCAGAGATGAACGAGTCGGTGGACAGCGAAGCCTTGGTAATACCCAGCAGCACGTTGGAGTACGTGGCAGGCAGCTTGCCTTCCTTTTGCATCTGTTCGTTGGTGTTGAGCACCTCGGAACGCTCGACCTGCTCACCCTGGATGTAGGTGGTATCGCCAGAGTTCTCGATGATCACGCGACGCAGCATCTGGCGAACGATCACCTCGATGTGCTTGTCGTTGATCTTCACACCCTGCAAGCGGTACACGTCCTGCACCTCGTCCACGATGTAGCGCGACAGCTCTTCGATACCCAGCAGACGCAGGATGTCTTGAGGGTCGGCGGGACCGTCAACGATGGATTCGCCCTTGTTCACCACCTGGCCTTCGTGGACCAGAATGTTGCGCTCCTTAGGCACCAGCTCTTCCCAGACCTTGCCTTCCAGATCGGTGATCTGCAGGCGGATCTTGCCCTTGGTTTCCTTACCGAAGGACACGGTACCGGTCATCTCGGCCAGTGTGCCCTTGTCCTTGGGCGTACGGGCTTCGAACAGCTCGGCCACACGAGGCAGACCACCGGTAATGTCTCGGGTCTTCTGACCTTCGACAGGGATACGGGCCAGCACCTCGCCAGGACCCACGTCCTGGTCGTCGCGCACCTGGATCAGGGCGCCGACCTGGAAGCCGATCGTCACAGCGTGGTCGGTACCAGGAATCTTGACTTCCTGGCCGTTGGCGTCAATCAGCTTGACCTGAGGACGCACCACCTTGGCAGAGCCACGACGCTTGGGGTCGATCACCACCAGCGTGGACAGACCGGTCACTTCGTCGACCTGCTTGGCCACGGTCAGACCTTCTTCCACGTTCTCGAACTTCACCTGACCGGCGTATTCGGTAATGATGGGTCGGGTCAGAGGGTCCCAGTTCGCCAGGATCTTGCCGGCCTTGATGGCTTCATCGGGCTTGATGGTCAGCACAGCGCCATAAGGCACCTTGTGACGCTCACGCTCGCGGCCGTTTTCCGTGATCACGATTTCGCCGGAACGCGAAATCACCACCAGCTCGCCCTTGGTGTTGGACACATAGCGCATCGTGCTGTTGAAGCCGATCACACCATTGGACTTGGCTTCCACGCTCGAAGCGATGGCAGCGCGCGAAGCGGCACCACCGATGTGGAAGGTACGCATGGTCAGCTGGGTACCGGGTTCACCGATGGACTGCGCAGCGATCACGCCGACAGCTTCACCCATGTTGATCAGGCCACCGCGACCCAAGTCACGGCCATAGCAGGTTGCGCACAGACCGAAGCGGGTTTCGCAGGTCAGCGCCGTACGGACCTTGATCTCGTCCACGCCCTGGTTTTCCAGCTCTTCGATGGTGTCTTCGTCCAGCAGCGTGCCAGCAGCCAACAGCACCGAGCGGTTTTCGGGGTGCAGCACGTCTTCAGCGGTCGAGCGGCCCAGCACGCGGTCGCGCAGGGATTCGATCACTTCACCGCCTTCGACGATGGCGCGCATCAGGTAGCCGTTGGAAGTACCGCAGTCCTGCTCGTTCACGACCAGGTCTTGCGTCACGTCCACCAGACGACGCGTCAGGTAACCGGAGTTAGCTGTCTTCAACGCCGTGTCGGCCAGACCCTTACGAGCACCGTGGGTCGAGATGAAGTACTGCAGAACGTTCAGGCCTTCGCGGAAGTTCGCGGTAATAGGCGTCTCGATAATCGAGCCGTCTGGCTTGGCCATCAGACCACGCATACCGGCCAGCTGACGAATCTGCGCTGCGGAGCCACGAGCGCCGGAGTCGGCCATCATGTAAATCGCGTTGAACGATTCCTGATCGACTTCGTTGCCATGACGGTCGGTGGTCTTCTGAACCTTGAGCTGGTCCATCATCACCTTGGACACGTCGTCACCGGCCTTGCCCCAGATGTCCACCACCTTGTTGTAGCGCTCGCCAGAGGTCACCAGACCCGAGACGTACTGCTGCTCGATTTCCTTCACTTCGGCTTCAGCGCGGGCCAGGATGTCGGCCTTTTGCGGAGGCACCAGCATGTCGTCGATGGAGATCGAGATACCAGCGTGCGTAGACAGACGGAAACCGTTTTGCAGCAGCTTGTCGGCGAACACCACGGTTGCCTTCAGGCCGCACTTGCGGAACGAAGCATTGATCAGCTTCGAAATTTCCTTCTTCTTCAGCGCCTTGTTCATGTTGCTGAAAGCCAGGCCCTTGGGCAGGATTTCAGACAGCAGAGCACGGCCCACGGTGGTTTCCACGAGCGAGGTCACGGGCTCGAATTCGCCGGTTTCCTTGTTCTTGTTCCACTCGGTCAGGCGCACGCTCACCTTGGCGTGCAGTTCGGTCTCGCCAGCATCCAGAGCGCGTTGCAGCTCCATCAGGTCGGCAAACACCATGCCTTCGCCCTTGCCGTTGATCTTCTCACGCGTGGCGTGATACAGACCCAGCACCACGTCCTGAGAAGGAACGATGGAGGGTTCGCCCGAAGCGGGGAACAGCACGTTGTTCGAGGCCAGCATCAGCACGCGGGCTTCCATCTGCGCTTCCACAGACAGTGGCACGTGAACAGCCATCTGGTCACCGTCAAAGTCGGCGTTGAACGCAGCGCAGACCAGTGGGTGCAGTTGCAGGGCCTTGCCTTCGATCAGGATGGGCTCGAACGCCTGGATACCCAAACGGTGCAGCGTAGGCGCACGGTTGAGCATGATGGGGTGTTCCTTGATGACTTCTTCAAGGATGTCCCACACCACGGGCGTGCCGGCTTCCACTTCCTTCTTGGCTGCCTTGATGGTCGTGGCGATGCCGCGCTGCTCGAGCTGCGCAAAGATGAAGGGCTTGAACAACTCCAGCGCCATCAGCTTGGGCAGACCGCACTGGTGCAGCTTGAGGTAAGGACCCACGGTAATCACGGAACGACCGGAGTAGTCCACGCGCTTACCCAGCAAGTTCTGACGGAAGCGACCGCTCTTACCCTTGATCATGTCGGCCAGGGACTTCAGAGCACGCTTGTTGGCGCCCGTCATGGCCTTGCCGCGACGGCCGTTGTCCAGCAGCGAGTCCACCGCTTCTTGCAGCATGCGCTTTTCATTGCGGGCAATGATTTCAGGAGCCTTGAGCTCCAGCAGGCGGCGCAGACGCGAGTTACGGTTGATAACGCGGCGGTACAGGTCGTTCAAGTCGGAAGTGGCGAAACGGCCACCGTCCAGGGGCACCAGAGGACGCAGATCGGGAGGCAGCACGGGCAGCACTTCCATCACCATCCACTCGGGCTTGATACCGGACTTCTTGAACGCTTCGAGCAGCTTCAGGCGCTTGGCGTTCTTCTTGACCTTGACTTCGGAGCCGGTCAGATCGTTGCGCAGGCGCTCGATCTCGACGTCGATGTCGATGCCTTCCAGCAGGTCCTTGATACCTTCAGCGCCCATCTTGGCGGTGAATTCGTCGTAACCGTATTCCAGCTGCTTGGCGTCGTAATCGTCCTCGGTCATGATGCTGAACTTCTTCAGCGGAGTCATGCCGGGATCGGTCACCACATAGGCTTCGAAGTACAGCACACGCTCGATGTCACGCAGCGTCATATCCAGCACCAGGCCCAGGCGCGAAGGCAGGGACTTCAGGAACCAGATGTGGGCGCAGGGCGCGGCCAGATCGATGTGACCCATGCGTTCGCGACGCACCTTGGTCTGTGTGACTTCAACGCCGCACTTCTCGCAGATCACACCGCGGTGCTTGAGGCGCTTGTACTTGCCGCACAGGCATTCGTAGTCCTTGATTGGGCCAAAGATCTTGGCGCAGAACAGACCATCACGCTCGGGCTTGAAAGTACGGTAGTTGATCGTCTCGGGCTTCTTCACTTCACCGAAAGACCACGAACGGATCTTCTCGGGCGAGGCCAGGCCGATCTTGATGGCATCGAAATGCTCATCAGGCGTAAATTGCTTGAACAGGTCGAGTAGCGATTTCATGTAACTCTTTCCTTTTCGTCAAAAATCATTGCAGCCACCGCTGGATTTGCCTTGGTTTCAGCAACGAACCAAGCGCAAATCCTTTGTTTTAAAGCGGTTGCAGCTCTCTTTTTTAATAGGCGTTTTTAGGAACGTTCGAGCTCGATGTCCAAGCCCAGAGAGCGGATTTCCTTGACCAGCACGTTGAACGACTCGGGCATGCCCGCTTCGATCGAGTGCTCGCCCTTGACGATGGATTCGTACACCTTGGTACGGCCCACCACGTCGTCGGACTTCACGGTCAGCATTTCCTGCAGCACGTAAGCGGCGCCGTAAGCTTCCAGCGCCCACACTTCCATTTCACCGAAACGCTGGCCACCGAACTGAGCCTTACCGCCCAGAGGTTGCTGCGTCACCAGAGAGTAAGGACCGGTGGAGCGAGCGTGCATCTTGTCGTCGACCAAGTGGTGCAGCTTCAGGTAGTGCATGTAGCCGATGGTGGTCGGACGCTCGAAGCGCTCGCCAGTACGGCCGTCATACAGGTAAGCCTGAGTACGTGTCTCGGTCAGACCCTTGGCTTCGGCAATGTCGTCGGGATAGGCCAGCTTCAGCATGTCCTTGATCTCGGCTTCGGAGGCGCCATCGAACACGGGGGTTGCGAAAGGCACGCCAGTGGTCAATTCCTTGGCCATGGACATGACTTCGCTGTCACCCAGTTGCGACAGATCTTCCTTGCGACCGCTGCGGTTGTAGATCTCTTCCAGGAAGGAGCGCACTTCAGCAGCGCGAGCTTCCTTTTGCAGCATGTCACCGATGCGCTGGCCCAGACCCTTGCCGGCCCAGCCCAAGTGCACTTCCAGCACCTGACCGATGTTCATACGCGAAGGCACGCCCAGCGGGTTCAGCACGATGTCGGCGGTGGAGCCATCAGCCAGGAAAGGCATGTCTTCCACAGGAGTGATCTTGGAGACCACACCCTTGTTACCGTGACGGCCGGCCATCTTGTCACCAGGCTGCAGACGACGCTTGACGGCCAGGTAGACCTTGACCATCTTCAGCACGCCAGCTGGCAGCTCGTCGCCTTGCGTGAGCTTCTTGCGCTTTTCTTCGAACGCCAGGTCGAAGGTGTGACGCTGCTGCTCGATGGAGTTCTTGATGGACTCCAGCTGAGCGGCCACTTCGTCTTCGGCAGGGCGAATATCGAACCAGTGGAATTTCTCCACGCCGTCCAGATAAGCCTTGTCGATCTTGGCACCCTTGGACAGCTTCTGAGGACCGCCGTTGGCCACGCGGCCAGTCAGCAGCTTCTCGATACGGTCGAAGGAGTCAGCCTCCACGATACGCAGCTGGTCGTTCAGGTCCAAGCGGAAGCGCTTCAGTTCATCATCAATAATTTGCTGAGCACGCTTGTCACGCTGGATGCCTTCACGAGTGAAGACTTGCACGTCGATCACGGTGCCGGACGAACCCTGGTCCACACGCAGCGAGGTGTCCTTCACGTCGGAAGCCTTCTCGCCGAAGATGGCGCGCAGCAGCTTCTCTTCAGGCGTCAGCGTGGTTTCACCCTTAGGTGTCACCTTGCCCACCAGCACGTCGCCGGGCTGCACTTCTGCACCCACGTAGATGATGCCGGACTCGTCCAGACGGTTCAGCTGCTGTTCCGACAGGTTCGGAATATCGCGTGTGATTTCTTCGGCACCCAGCTTGGTGTCGCGAGCCATCACCACCAGCTCTTCGATGTGGATCGAGGTGTAGCGGTCGTCAGCCACGATGCGCTCGTTGATCATCACCGAGTCTTCGTAGTTGTAGCCGTTCCAGGGCATGAACGCGATCAGCATGTTCTGACCGATGGCGATTTCGCCCAGGTCGGTCGAAGCACCGTCGGCCAGCACGTCACCCGCAGCCAGCTTGTCGCCACGGCTGACGATGGGGCGCTGGTGGATGTTGGTGTTCTGGTTCGAACGCTGATACTTGATCAGGTTGTAGATGTCCACGCCAACTTCGCCAGCAACGGCTTCGTCGTCGTTCACACGGATCACGATACGGGTCGCGTCGACATAGTCCACGATACCGCCGCGCTTTGCAGTCACGACAGTGCCGGAGTCAACCGCAGCAACGCGCTCGATACCGGTACCGACCATGGGCTTTTCAGGACGCAGCACAGGCACGGCCTGACGCGACATGTTGGCGCCCATCAAGGCACGGTTCGCGTCGTCGTGCTCCAGGAAAGGAATCAGCGAAGCAGCCACGGACACGATCTGCGCAGGCGACACGTCCATGTACTGCACGCGCTCGGCCGACACCAGAGTCGATTCACCCTGTTCACGGGCCGACACCAGCTCACCTTGCAGGTTGCCTTCGGCATCCAGCTCGGCGTTGGCCTGGGCGATCACGTACTTGCCTTCTTCGATGGCCGACAGGTAGTCGATGTCCATCGTGACCTTACCGTCCACCACACGACGGTACGGGGTTTCAATGAAACCGTACTCGTTCAGGCGGGCGTACAAAGCCAGCGAGTTGATCAGACCAATGTTAGGACCTTCAGGCGTTTCGATAGGGCAAACGCGACCGTAGTGGGTCACGTGCACGTCACGCACTTCAAAGCCGGCACGTTCGCGAGTCAGACCGCCTGGGCCCAGGGCGGAAACACGGCGCTTGTGCGTGATTTCTGCCAGAGGGTTGGTCTGGTCCATGAACTGCGACAGCTGCGAGGCACCGAAGAACTCCTTCAGAGCCGCAGAGATGGGCTTGGAGTTGATCAGGTCGTGAGGCATCAGAGGCTCTTGCTCTGCCTGGCCCAGACGTTCCTTCACAGCCTTTTCGATACGTGCCAGACCGGTGCGGTACTGGTTTTCGGCCAGTTCGCCCACGCAACGCACGCGGCGGTTGCCCAGGTGGTCGATATCGTCGACTTCGCCACGGCCATTGCGCAGGTCCACCAGAATCTTGACCACGGCCAGGATGTCTTCGTTGGACAGCACCATGGGACCGGTTGCGCCTTCGCGACCGATCTTGGCGTTGAACTTCATACGGCCCACGCGCGACAGGTCGTACGTGTCGGCGTTGTAGAACAGGCGCTGGAACAGGGCCTGCACGGCGTCCTCGGTAGGAGGCTCACCAGGACGCATCATGCGGTAGATGGCAACGCGGGCAGCGAACTCGTCCACGGTTTCATCGGTACGCAGGGTCTGCGAGATGTAGGCACCTTGGTCCAGTTCGTTGGTGTAGATGCACTGAACATCCTGCACACCAGCGGAACGCAGCTTCTTAAGCAGGGCTTCAGTCAGCTCTTCGTTGGCCTTGGCGATGATTTCACCGGTGTCGGGGTCAACGATGTTCTTGGCCAGCACGCGGCCCAGCAGGAAGTCTTCAGGCACGCTGACGAACTTGGTGCCGGACTGCTCCATCTCGCGGGTGTGGCGAGCGGTAATACGCTTGTCCTTGGCCACCACAACCTTGCCGGCCTTGTCGGTGATGTCGAAACGTGCGACTTCGCCCTTCAGACGGTCGGCCACGAATTCCATCTGCGCACCGCTGTCCATCAGGCGGAAGTTGTCGTTCACGAAGAACGTCGCCAGGATGGTTTCGGGCGTCATGCCGATGGCCTTCAGCAGAATGGACACGGGCATCTTGCGACGACGGTCCACGCGGAAGTACAGCAGGTCCTTGGGGTCGAACTCGAAGTCCAGCCAGGAGCCGCGGTAAGGAATGATGCGCGCCGAGAACAGCAGCTTGCCCGAGCTATGGGTCTTGCCCTTGTCGTGCTCGAAGAACACGCCAGGCGAGCGGTGGAGCTGAGACACGATCACGCGCTCGGTACCGTTGATGATGAAGGAACCCTTGTCGGTCATCAGGGGCACTTCGCCCATGTAAACCTCTTGCTCCTTGACTTCCTTGACCACCTTGGACTGAGCCGTGGAGGACTCGCGGTCATAGATGATCAGCTGCACCTTGGCCCGAACGGCCGAGGCGAAAGTCAGACCACGGGTCTGGCATTCACGCACATCAAAAGCGGGCTTGGCGAGGTTGTACTCGACAAACTTCATCTCCACAAAACCGTTGTGAGAGACGATAGGGAAAGCAGAATCGAAGGCCGCTTGCAGGCCATCAATCGTACGTTTTTTGGGGGCTACATCTGCCTGCAGGAATGCTGTATAGGCATCTTTTTGCATCTGCAGCAGATAAGGCACTTCGAGCACGCTATCGCGGCTCCCGAAGCTTTTGCGGATTCGCTTGCGTTCGGTATAAGAATAGGCCATGAGATCTCCGGGCAAAGACATGAGTCCTGGGTCTGCGACGACTGCCCCACAGGAGTTTCATCCTGCGGGCTTGGCGGTTGGCCACTACCAACCATGGCTGACGACGATGCGTTGCACATCGCCCGAACCAAGGCATCTTCTGCTGTCGGATTGTCAGAAGACACTAAAAAGCAGACTCCCTAGGAAACCTGCTTTTTGGTGTGTTCTTTCAGCGCGTTCCACAAGCGCCAAAGGCTGGAGACCCTAAAAAGAGTCTCCAGCCCTTGAGTTCACTGAATTACTTCAGTTCAGCCTTAGCACCAGCTTCGATCAGCTTCTTCACAGCAGCTTCAGCGTCAGCCTTAGGAGCGGCTTCCTTCACAGTCTTGGGAGCGCCGTCGACCAGATCCTTGGCTTCCTTCAGACCCAGGCCGGTGATTTCACGCACAGCCTTAATCACGGACACCTTGTTGGCGCCAGCTTCAGTCAGAACGACATCGAAGTCGGTCTTTTCTTCAGCAGCAGCACCACCGGCAGCAGCGCCACCAGCTGCAGGAGCAGCCATAGCAGCGGCGGACACGCCAAACTTCTCTTCAATTGCCTTGACCAGGTCGTTCAGTTCCAGAACAGTCATGCTGTCCAGGGCGGTCAAGAATGCGTCTTTATCGAATGCCATTTTGATTTCCTAAAATTTGTTGGTTACTTGCCGCGCGCTTAGGCTGCGGCTGTTTCGGCTGCCACTTCGGCAGAGCCTTCGCTCTTCTTTGCCGCCAGAGCGCCCAGCACAACGGCTGTACGCGACATGGGGGACATAAGCAAGCCGCACACTTGCGCCAGCAGAACTTCCTTGGAAGGAATGTTCGCCAGTTGCTTCACACCGTCCACGTCCAGGGCTTTGCCACCGAAAGCGCCAGCGCGAATCACCAACTTGTCGTTGGTCTTCGCGAAGTCGGCCACCACCTTAGCGGCAGCCACTGCGTCTTCAGAGAAGCCATAGATCAGAGGACCAGTCATCTGATCAGCCACCACATCAAACGCGCCACCGGCGACAGCACGGCGGGCCAGGGTGTTCTTCAACACGCTCAGGCTCACACCCTTGCTGCGAGCATCAGCACGCAGTTTGGTCATGTCGGCGACCGTGATGCCACGGTATTCCGCGATCACAAGCGTTTGAGCTTTAGCGGCGAGGCTGGTCACTTCATTGATGACCGCTTCTTTCTCACTGCGATTAAGACTCAAGGTCTACTCCTTAAATGCGTATACAAGGCAAGCCCTGCATACGCGCTCTTGTTGCAGCGACCAACTGTTTAGGAAAATTTCCATCTTCAGCGGGATCGCCATCTACGTTGGCCTTCGTGATTAAGTGATCAGATCACACCAACGGTCTTGGATGACCTGAGAGAGCAACAACCCCCTCAGCCCACCACATCAGATAAGCAATGCTCATCTGACGATTTCTAGCAATTACGCCGAGATGGATTGAGTATCGACGCGAACGCCCACACCCATAGTCGACGACACAGCCACCTTGCGCAGGTACAGACCCTTGCTGGAAGCTGGCTTGGCCTTGTTCAGTGCATCGATCAGAGCCACCAGGTTACCCTGCAGCTTGTCAGCATCGAACGAGCGACGACCGATGGTGCCGTGAACGATACCGGCCTTGTCCACGCGGAACTGCACTTGACCAGCCTTGGCGTTCTTCACAGCCGTAGCGACGTCAGGAGTCACAGTACCAACCTTGGGGTTAGGCATCAGACCACGTGGGCCCAGGATTTGACCCAGCTGACCCACAACGCGCATAGCGTCGGGAGCGGCGATCACCACGTCGAAGGGCATGTCACCAGCCTTGACCATAGCGGCCAGGTCGTCCATACCGACCACGTCTGCGCCAGCAGCCTTGGCTTCTTCAGCCTTGGCGCCCTGTGCAAACACGGCCACGCGTGCAGTCTTGCCAGTACCGTGAGGCAGCACCACAGCGCCGCGCACCACTTGGTCCGACTTCTTGGCATCAACGCCCAGTTGCACTGCCACGTCGATGGATTCATCGAACTTGGCGGTAGCAGCTTCCTTCACCAGCGCAACTGCGTCAGCGAAAGCGTACAGCTTGGTGGAGTCCACCTTGCCCTGGAGAGCTTTTTGCTTCTTGGTCAACTTGGCCATTTACACACCCTCCACGATCACGCCCATCGAACGGGCAGAGCCAGCCAGCGTACGCACAGCAGCGTCAACGTCAGCAGCGTTCATGTCCTTCAGCTTGGTATTGGCGATCTCTTCCAGCTGAGCACGTGTGATCTTGCCAACCTTGTTCTTCAAAGGATTTGCGGAACCCTTATCCAGCTTCACAGCCTTCTTGATCAGAACGGTTGCGGGTGGCGACTTGATGATGAACGTGAAGCTCTTGTCAGCAAAAGCCGTGATCACCACAGGCAAAGGCAGACCTGGCTCTACACCTTGAGTCTGAGCGTTGAACGCCTTGCAGAACTCCATGATGTTGAGGCCACGCTGGCCCAGAGCAGGACCGATGGGAGGGGAAGGATTGGCCTTACCAGCTGGCACTTGCAGCTTGATGAAGCCGACGATTTTTTTCGCCATATTAAGCTCCTTACGGGTATAGCGCCACTTGCAAAAACTGCAAGCAGCTCCCCGAGGTTGCTGACTCTATAAAAAATCTTCGCACCGAGTCAAAAAATGCGAAGCCCTAGATTCTATTGCGAATCTCAAGTTTTCTCAACTTGAGAGAATTCCAATTCCACAGGAGTTGCACGGCCAAAGATAGTGACCGAGACACGCAGACGGTTCTTTTCGTAATTGACCTCTTCCACGGAGCCATTGAAGTCTGCGAAAGGGCCTTCCTTGACACGAACCATTTCGCCAACCATGAACTCAACCTTGTGGCGGGGCTTCTCGGTACCTTCCTGCATCTGGTCGACGATCTTGCGCACTTCTTCTTCAGAAATTGGCGCCGGACGATTTTTTGCACCGCCCACAAAACCTGTCACCTTGCTGGTGTGCTTGACCAAGTGCCATGTATCGTCATCCATCACCATTTCGACGAAAACATAACCGGGAAACAAGCGACGCTCAGTGGTGCGACGAACGCCATTGCGCATTTCCACCACTTCTTCAGAGGGCACCAAGATACGACCGAATTTCGATTGCATGTCGGAGCGGGCAATGCGCTCGGCAATATTGCGCTCGACCGCCTTTTCCATACCCGAATAGGCATGGACGATATACCAACGCAGATCAGGGTTGGCGGGCGCTGCCGCTCCACCATTCACATCTGTTTCGACAGCATCAGTCATTACTTCCTCCAGCCCAAAATCAAGTCGTACAAGACCCATTCCAGCGTCTTATCGGTGAACCACAAGAACAAGGCCATCACAACCACAAACGCAAATACATACAGAGTCATCTGCATCGTTTCTTTGCGGGTGGGCCAGACTACCTTCTTCACCTCACGCCAAGCATCACGAGCAAAGCCTGTGAAGCGCTTACCCGGCTCGGAGATCAAAAACACGCCAGCAGCCAATACAAGGCCAACAATCAAAGTTGCCCACTGCACCAGCGCCCCTTGCTTGCTCAACAGATAAAAGCCGGCAATAGAAGCAACAACTAAAGCCGCAACTGCGGCTATTTTTGCTTTGTCAGCTGCAGAGCTGACTGTTTCAACCTGAGTAGTGGCCATATTTTGTTTCAAATGCACAAAAATGTGCAATTTCAAGACACAAAAGCCCGCCAAAGGCGGGCTCTTTTTGATTCCACCATTAAGAGGTGGCAGGGGCAGTAGGAATCGAACCTACAACCTTCGGTTTTGGAGACCGACGCTCTGCCAATTGAGCTATACCCCTACAAAATCAATTAAGCAATGATCTTGGCAACCACACCGGCACCAACAGTACGACCACCTTCGCGGATAGCGAAGCGCAGACCTTCTTCCATAGCGATAGGAGCAATCAGCTTCACAGTGATCGACACGTTATCACCAGGCATCACCATTTCCTTGCCTTCGGGCAGTTCGATGGAGCCGGTCACGTCAGTTGTACGGAAGTAGAACTGAGGACGGTAGTTGTTGAAGAAAGGAGTGTGGCGACCGCCTTCGTCCTTGGACAGCACGTAAACTTCAGCAGTGAAGTTGGTGTGGGGCTTGATGGAGCCGGGCTTGCACAGCACTTGGCCACGCTGCACGTCTTCACGCTTTGTGCCGCGCAGCAGCAGACCCACGTTGTCACCAGCTTGACCCTGGTCCAGCAGCTTGCGGAACATTTCCACGCCGGTCACAGTGGTCTTGACGGTGTCAGTGATACCAACGATTTCGATTTCTTCGCCGACCTTGACGATACCGCGCTCGATACGGCCAGTCACCACAGTGCCACGACCGGAGATGGAGAACACGTCTTCCACAGGCATCACGAATGCGCCGTCAACAGCACGCTCGGGAGTGGGGATGTAGGAATCCAGAGCTTCGGCCAGCTTCAGGATAGCGGGCTCACCCTTGTCGGATGTGTCGCCTTCCAGAGCCAGACGGGCAGAGCCGCGGATGATGGGAGTATCGTCACCGGGGAAGTCGTACTTGGACAGCAGCTCGCGCACTTCCATTTCGACCAGTTCCAGCAGCTCTTCGTCGTCCACCAGGTCGGCCTTGTTCAGGAACACGATGATGTAAGGAACACCCACCTGACGCGACAGCAGGATGTGCTCGCGAGTCTGGGGCATGGGGCCGTCAGCAGCGGAGCAAACCAAGATAGCGCCGTCCATCTGGGCAGCACCAGTAATCATGTTCTTCACATAGTCAGCGTGACCGGGGCAGTCAACGTGAGCGTAGTGACGAGTAGCGGTTTCGTACTCGACGTGCGAAGTGTTGATGGTGATACCACGAGCCTTTTCTTCAGGAGCCGCATCAATTTGCGAGTAGTCCTTGGCTTCGCCGCCGAAGTGCTTGGACAGCACGGTAGCGATAGCAGCAGTCAGGGTGGTCTTACCGTGGTCAACGTGACCGATGGTGCCCACGTTCACGTGGGGCTTGGTGCGCTCGAATTTTTCTTTTGCCATTTTTCCGACTCCGAAAAAACTAATTTACTGCAAGAGGATCTCGGCGCAACCCTATCAAGCGAGCGCACCACAAAATGGTGCCCATGGCGGGAATCGGACCCGCGACCTCTCCCTTACCAAGGGAGTGCTCTACCACTGAGCCACATGGGCAACAAAGCTGCTTTAGCAACTTTATAAATTTTGCTCGCAAACTGGAGCGGGAGACGGGAATCGAACCCGCGTCATTAGCTTGGAAGGCTAGGGTTCTACCATTGAACTACTCCCGCACAGATTTACTTCTGCACGTGATTGTCAATTTTGACAATCGCTCTTCCGCCCATTACTGGTGGAGGGGACAGGATTCGAACCTGTGTACGCGTTAGCGGGCAGATTTACAGTCTGCTGCCTTTAACCACTCGGCCACCCCTCCGAAGAGACTTGAATTGTAGCACCTATTTTTGACTCAAAAAGAAATTTGAAAATTTCTTTTTTCGAGGTACTTGTTGGCGCGGCTGGCGGGGATCGAACCCACGACCCTTGGCTTCGGAGGCCAATACTCTATCCACTGAGCTACAGCCGCGAATCCGTCAGATCGCTTGCACGACCAACAACAATTCAACTGCGTGAATTATTGCACGGTTTCACTCCAAAAAATCACAATTCCACCCGAAACCCCAACCCCTTCAAATAGACATCGACCGACATCAAGCCTACTTTGACCAGTGAGAAACTCCCCTGAGTCAACACCCACCCATGTATAAGCCCAACAAAAAGTGAGTGGAGCCCCAAAGCTGCTTCTTCCGGCGAAATTTCCAGCACTACTGACTGCAACTGCGCCGCAACAGAAAGGTCACGCGCAAACCGCTCTCGAGCAAGACTGGAGCTTTCAATATGACGAAGACGCACATCAGACAGCTCGCCCACATACTCCATCTTGAAAAGAGCTGTCTCAAACACCTTACGAGTACGCTCATCCCCGTCCAGACTCTCAAAGACTCTCAAGATAGAGTGCCGAATACGCTCCAGCGGCGGCAAATCCTCAAATCTGTCATCACAGATCTCGTCAAAAGGCAGGCAGATGCGTCCAAGCATAGATACAAAGACATCCATCTTGTCCTTGAAGTGCCAGTACACGGCCCCGCGCGTAGCCCCCGCTCGCTGCGCAATGTCCCCAAGAGATGTACGAGATACACCTTTTTCAAAAAAAACTTCTTCGGCCGCATCTAGCAGCTTGGTTCGCGTCTCATCTGCCTCAGCCTTTGTCCGTCGAGCCATTTCCCACCTCTTCCATCACTCAGCCAGCGCTGAAGCACAACGAGAAAAACTATTTCTTGCCAACGTTCAAGCAAGCTTTACGAATTATACATTTATGCATGTATGTATAATTTTCGCATCGCCTACGCACAGGAATCCATTTAGGATTACCTCCATATGGAGCACGCTCTTCCGAGCTGTGCTCTTTACTTGTTTTCACAATGTCAACCGGAAGGACGTTCATGCACCCGATGTATGACACACACCAGGCTCCCGACAACCAACCCCAACCCGCCAGATCAAGCTCCCGCATTGTTGTCGCGAGCCTAAGTCTTGCTGCCGCATTAAGTCTCGCCGCATGCGGAGACAAGAATGCGGATGCGCAAAAGGCTCAAGCAGCAGCCCAAGCTCAGCCTCCTGAGGTGGGGGTAGTCACAGTCACCATGCAGAACGTGCCTTTGATCTCCGACCTCCCTGGTCGCCTGGAGCCTTCACGGATCGCCCAGGTTCGCGCTCGTGCAGCTGGCATTGTCCAAAAGCGCCTCTTCCAAGAAGGTTCAGACGTCAAGGCCGGGCAAGCCCTTTTCCAGATAGACAACACGCCCTACAAGGCCAACTTGCAGTCCGCACAGGCAACTCTTGCGCAGGCCGAAGCAGCCTTGGCACAGGCCTCCGCAACGGCTCGCCGCTACAAGCCCTTGGTGGAAGCAAACGCCATTAGCAAACAGGAGTTCGACACTGCAATTGCCAACGAAAAAGCAGCATTAGCCCAAGTTGCAGCTGGCAAAGCAGCAGTCACCAACGCCAATGTCAACTTGAGTTATGCCAGCGTCACAGCACCAATTGCCGGACGCATCGGTCGCTCCCTGGTCACTGAAGGCGCTTTAGTTGGTCAAGGCGAGGCCACCCAGCTGGCCACTATTCAGCAAGTCAATCCGCTGTATGTCAACCTGACCCAATCCTCTACCGAAATCATGCGCATGCGCGAAGCGCTCAGTTCCGGCAAGCTATCAAAGGTAGGCGATAACGCAGCGCGCGTACACGTCTATTTGGACGATGGCAAAGAGTACGCCCATACAGGAAAGCTGCTTTTTACTGACCTGACTGTAGACCCCTCCACTGGTCAAGTCAGTGTCCGTGCAGAGCTTCCCAATCCTGAGGGCCTACTGCTTCCCGGTACCTATGTACGCGTTCGCTTAGAGCAGGCCCAAGTTGAAAATGCGGCCTTGATTCCACAGCAAGCCGTCACCCGCAATGAAAAAGGCAACTTTGTCATGATCGTTGCCGAAGATGGAAGCGTCGCACCTCGCCCTGTACAAATTAGCCAATCCAGTGGCAGCAACTGGGTTGTCACTTCCGGCTTGAAGGCTGGTGAAAAAGTCATGGTCGACGGCCTGATCAAGGTGGGAATGGGTGCAAAAAAGGTCAAGCCTGTCGAATTCAACAAGGCCGCAGACGCCTCCCCTGCAGCCCAGCCTACTGAGCCAGAACAACCTGCCACACCTTCCGAAAGCGCCGGGAGCGGCCAGGAAGCCAAGTAATAGGCGCGTCCCATGTCAAAGTTTTTCATCCACAGACCGATCTTTGCCTGGGTGATCGCGATTTTCGTGATCATTGCGGGCGTGATCTCCATCACCAAGCTACCGGTGGCACAGTTTCCATCGGTAGCCCCTCCCACCATCAACGTGACTGCGACCTACCCCGGTGCGACGTCACAGACCATGACGGACTCCGTTCTGCAACTGATCGAGCGCGAAATCAACGGCGCGCAGGGTCTGATGTACATGGAGTCCTCCGCCCCCGCAGGGGGTCAAGGTACCTTGACCGTCACCTTTGCCCCCGGAACCAATCCGGACTTGGCTCAGGTGGACGTGCAGAACCGTCTATCGCGCGTGCTTCCCCGTCTTCCACAAGTCGTGCAAGCACTGGGAGTTCGAGTGGACAAGTCCATGAGCAACTTCCTGATGATTCTGGCCTTCCAGGCGGAAGCTGGAGAAACATCACGTGATGACATCGCTGATTATGTGAACCGCAACGTCGTGCCAGAAGTGCAACGTCTGGATGGCGTGGGCAAGGCTCAATTGTTTGCGTCGGGCCGTGCCATGCGTGTCTGGGTTGACCCTGCCAAGCTTCAAGGGTTCGGACTCTCCATCGCCTCTGTCAATGCGGCTATTGCTGCACAAAACCAGCAAATTTCTGGCGGCGCACTGGGGAATCTGCCCAGCACCCCCGGTACAGCGACTACCGCCACCATTGTGGTCCCAGGCCAGCTGAGCACTCCTGAAGAGTTCGGAGAAGTCGTTCTGCGCTCTAACTCGGATGGCTCCACCGTACGCCTGAAGGACGTGGCGCGCATCGAACTGGGCATTGAAAGCTATGCTTTCGAGTCTCGCTTAGACGGCAAGCCAGCCGTTGCGATGGCCGTACAGTTGACTTCGACTGCCAATGCCATGGCAACCGCCAAGCTCGTCAAGGACAAGATGGCGGAGATGGAGCCCTTTTTGCCGGCCGGCGTGAAATGGTCATCGCCCTACGACACATCCAAGTTCGTGAAGATATCCATCGAGAAGGTGGTACACACGCTGCTGGAAGCCATCGTGCTGGTGTTCATCGTGATGCTGATCTTCCTGCAGAACATCCGCTACACCCTGATCCCGACCATTGTGGTTCCCATCGCATTGCTCGGCACCTTTGCCGTGATGCTGGTTGCCGGCCTGACCATCAATATTCTGGCCATGTTCGCCATGGTGCTGGTGATCGGTATCGTGGTGGACGACGCCATCGTTGTCGTGGAGAACGTTGAACGCATCATGGCCGAGGAAGGCTTGCCGCCCAAGGAGGCCACCATCAAGGCCATGGGACAGATCCAAGGCGCCGTGATCGGTATTACCGTGATTCTGGTGACCGTGTTCCTGCCTCTGGCCATGTTCTCCGGCGCCACTGGCAACATCTACCGCCAGTTCTCGCTGGTGATGGCTATTTCGATCTTCTTCTCCGGCTTCTTTGCGCTGACACTGACTCCTGCTCTGTGCGCCACCATGCTCAAACCCATTCCCAAGGGCCATGCGCATGACAAAAAAACCGGCCTGCTTGGCCCCTTCTACAACTGGTTCAACCGAAAGTTCGACGCTGGCACCAAGCACTACTCCACGGCTCTGTCGGGCGTAGTCAAACGTTCAGCCCAGTCTTTCATCGTCTACCTTCTGGTGATTGCAGGCGTGATCTTCATGTTCATGCGCCTTCCAACCGCTTTTCTGCCAACGGAAGACCAAGGCTACGTCATCTCCCTGGCCCAGCTGCCCCCTGGCGCCAGTCTGGACCGCACCAGCAAGACCATGGCCGAGCTGGAGCAGTTCTCCCTAAGCCAGCCAGAGACAGATCACATCGTGAGCATTCTGGGCTTCAGCTTCATGGGTCAGGGCCAGAACGTGGGCTTGGCCTTCACGACACTCAAGGACTGGTCCGAGCGCAAGGAGCCAGGCTCTGACGCCAAGTCTTTCGCAGACCGCACCATGGGAGCCATGTCCAAGCTGCGCGATGGCTTCATCTTCACGCTGGTTCCTCCTTCTATTTCGGAGCTGGGCAACAGTGACGGCTTTACCTTCCGTCTGCAGGACCGTGGCAGCAAGGGCCATGCAGCCCTGCTTGAAGCCCGTAACCAGTTGGTCGCCAAGGCCAACCAAAGCCCTGTTCTGACCGGCGTGCGCTTTGACGGCGTGGATGATGCACCGCAATGGCAGGTGGACATCAATCGCGATGCAGTCTATGCCCAGCGCGTAAGCATGGGTGATCTGGCCTCGACGCTGGCAACAGCCCTGGGTTCGTCCAACTCCACGGACTTCCCCAACAACGGCTTCATGCAGCGCGTCACCATCCAGGCCGATGCTGCCCGCCGCATGCAACCCGAGGACGTGATGCGTCTGACGGTTCCCAACGCGCAAGGCCAGCTGGTCGAGCTGTCCACTATGGTCAGCGCCAAGTGGATCAGCGGCCCCATGCAGCTGACTCGCTACAACGGCTACCCCTCCATGAGCATTACCGGTCAAGCCAAGCCTGGCTATACCAGTGGCGATGCCATGAAGGAGATGGAAAAGCTGGCCCAGGAACTGCCCGACGGCTTCGGCTACGAGTGGACCGGTCAGTCACTGGACGAGAAGAAGGCAGGCTCCTCAGCCATGATGCTGTATGCGTTCTCCATCCTGGCTGTGTTCCTGTGCCTGGCCGCCTTGTATGAGAGCTGGAGCATCCCGCTGTCCGTGCTGCTGGTCGTGCCCCTGGGCGTGTTCGGTGCCGTGGCCGGCATGCTGATGCGCGGCATGCCCAACGACATCTACTTCCAGGTAGCGCTGATCACTGTGATCGGCCTGTCGGCCAAGAACGCTATTCTGATTGTGGAGTTCGCCAAGGACCTGCATGCGGAAGGCAAAAGTGCACTGGAAGCGGCCCTGGAGGCAGGACACCTGCGCTTCCGCCCCATTCTGATGACCTCTCTGGCCTTTATTCTGGGTGTGGTGCCGCTGTATATCGCCTCCGGCGCCAGCGCTGCCAGCCAGAAGGAAATCGGTACCGGCGTGTTCTGGGGCATGGTGATCGGCACGCCGATCTCCGTCTTCCTGGTGCCTGTGTTCTTCGTGGCTGTGTTCAACCTGTTTGGCAAGAAGTCCAAGCAAGACTCCGACGCCACTCCCCCGGCGGCAACTTCTGCAGCACAGGGAGGCTCGCAACATGAATAAAACCTTGCTACCCGTAGCACTGGCTGGCGCGCTGCTGGTCAGCGGCTGCTCCTTCATCCCCACGCTGGAGCGCCCTGCCGCTCCGGTGGCGGAGCATTACCCGACCGCTGACGAGCAGGCTGGCGCCACGGCGGCTGCCGACATCCCCTGGCAGCAGTTCTATACGGACCCACGCCTACAGCAGGTGATCCAGCTTGCGCTGGACAACAACCGCGACCTGCGTGTGGCTGTGCTCAATATCGAGAAGGCACAGGCTCAGTACCAAATCCAGCGTGCTGGCCAGTTCCCTGAGATTGGCGTTGCAGGCAGCGCCAGTCGCCAGCCCAGTGCTGCGACAGGTCGGTATGCCAATGCCTACATGGTGGGGCTGTCCATGCCCAGCTGGGAAATTGACTTCTGGGGACGCATCGGCAGCCTCAAGCAGCAAGCCCTGGCCCAGTATCTGGCTACGGAGGAAGGCCGCAAGTCAGCTCAGATCAGCCTGATCGCTACCGTCGCCAGCACCTGGCTCAGCCTTCAGGCCGACGAAGAGTTGCTGACCATCTCTCGTCGCACGCTGAGCACACGCGAGCAGTCGATCAAGCTGACCAAGCTGCGTCTGGACGCAGGCGTCACCTCCGAGCTGGACTACCGCCAGGCACAGTCGCTGACCGAAAGCGCCCGAGCCACACTGGCGCAGCAGGCCGGTCAGCGCGATCGCGACCTCAATGCATTGACACTGCTGATCGGGCAGACCTTGCCGCAAGAGCTGCTTGCCAGCATGCAAGGCAAGCAACTGCAAGAGCTGCCTTCATTGGCCGATGTTCCTGCAGGCCTGCCATCCGAGCTGCTGCTGCGCCGCCCCGACATCCGTCAGGCCGAGCAGAGCATGATTGCGGCCAATGCCAGTATTGGCGCAGCACGCGCACTGTTCTTTCCGAACATCTCGCTCACCGCATCGGCCGGCTTTATGAACTCCGAGGTCTCCGACCTGTTCAAGTCGGACTCCGCAGCGTTCACCATTGCGCCTTCGCTGTACCTGCCTATCTTCAACGCGGGTCGCAACCGGGCCAATCTGCAAGTCGCGGAAGCTGGCCAGAAAATTGCCGTGGCGCAATATGAAGGAGCCATCCAGTCGGCATTCCGAGAGGTGTCCGACACCTTGGTGAACCGCCGCGCCCTCAAGGAGCAGCTGGAAGCCCAGTCGCGCCAGCTAGAGGCCGAGCAGGTTCGCTACAAGCTGTCAGACCTGCGCTACACCAATGGCGTGGCCAGCTACCTGGATCTGCTGGATGCACAGCGCTCACTGTTTGCCCTGGAGCAATCCGTGGTGCAAGTGCGCCTGGCACAGATGCAAAACCAGGTCAGCCTCTACAAAGTCTTGGGAGGTGGCTGGACAGAGCCGGCTGCCGACGACAGCGCTGCGGCGACCACCACAGCCCAGTAAGTGGTGCAGGCACTTGCCATTCAAAAAAGGCGTCTTCGGACGCCTTTTTTTCATGTGCACCGCCAATGGCTTGCACAACGTTGATCCAACTCAACTCCTTTATGTGCCAAGCGTCAACCCGGATCGTCGTGCACTGGCATTCTTAACCCTCACTTCTATAATGGTTTGTTAATTCCACCCCACGATCTCAGAGGACTTCATGAGCGAGCAACACCACGAAGAAGCCCATACCGGCCCTATCAAAAAACCCAAGCAGTTGTTGCTTGCCGTCTTCTTCTCGTTTGTGGTTCCCATCTTCGTCATCATCGGTCTGGTCAAGTTCGTGACCTCATCCGACACCACGGGTGCTGGGACGGCCAATGCCGAGATGGCCAAGGCCATGCGCCTGCAAAAAGTGGGCTCCGTGGAAATTCGTGATGCCGACCGTCCATTGCGCGGCGGCGCCGAAGTCTTCAAATCACAATGCGCAGCCTGCCATGAAACCGGCACTGTTGGCGCACCCAAGTTTCAGGATGCCGCCGCCTGGGGCCCTCGCCTCAAGCAAGGACTGGATGCGCTGGTGCACTCGGCCCTGGCTGGCAAGGGAGCCATGGCCGCTCAGGGTGGTGGTGAGTTCAACGACACGGAAATTGCCCGTGGCGTGGTTTATATGACCAATGCCGCCGGTGCCAACTTCCCCGAGCCCCAGCCAGCGGGCGGTGCCGCCTCCGGCGAAGCAGCTCCCGCTGCCGCCGCACCTGTTGCTGAAGCCACTCCGGCTGCCACGCCTGCAGCCGCCGCAGAGCAGCCCCCCGCAGCCGAACCCGTACCCGCCACTGCTACAGCCCCTGCCGCGTCCGATGTCGGCAAAAACCTCTACAACACCACCTGCATGGTCTGCCACGCCAGTGGCGTAGCTGGCGCACCCAAGTTTGGCGACAAGGCGGCCTGGGCACCCTTCATCGCCAAGGGCATGGACGACATGGTGGAAAAAGCTACCAAAGGCGTAGGCGCCATGCCCCCCAAGGGCGGCTCCACCGCGTCGGATGCAGACTTCAAGGCAGCCATCCAGTACATGGTGGATGCTGCAAAGTAAAAGCCGTCTTCGTCATCCATCATGAAAAAACCGGCCTTGCGCCGGTTTTTATCTTTTTGGCCTCTAGCCCTTACCCATCAAGCGCAAGCAGCTACGTTTTTTGAATTGCTTCAGGGCTCAACACATAGCCAAACTGCTGCGGCAGCTGTGCAAACTCCCGCTCCGTCACCTCGGGCAGCAAGCCCTGCTCCAGCGCTGCTGCAGTGTCCAGCATGTCCATGCTGTGCACCATGCCCAGCCCTTGCGGCAGCGCCAGATAAAGCCGCCCCTGCGCGTCCATCACGGCCTGTTGCACATCGCTCAAAGACTGAAGCCGGCCAATATGGTCATGCAGCGTCACACCATGCTCTGCGTTGTGCACACGCCAGATCCAGGGCGCGGCCTCCAGCTCCACATACACACGCTGTGGACCGTTCTGAAAGAACCAGCAACCATCGCCTTCAATCAGGTAGTTGCGACCGATGAACTCCGCCAGCTTTTCATGGCGCAGCAAATGGCCCTTGGCACCTTCAATGCCGCTGTTGAAGGCACCGCAGGCCTGTGCCTGGGCATCACGCAGCCACCACTGGCCGCGCGCATCCAGCGCCAGCCAGCCATAGCAGGCCGGCACATTCGGCCACTTGGCCATGGCCTGTTTGACGATGTCATCCATTCCCGGTCTCCTGATCTTGAAAATTCCTGCTCTACAGCCATTGCGCCAGCCATGCTGCCACAGCCTGCGGCATGGCTTGCACATGGGCAGGCCAGGGCCCCATCGAGAAACCTACATGACCACCATGCGCGGGTTGCCATAGCTGCACCGATGCGCTGACATCCGCCGCCGTCGGCAAGCTGTGCACAGGCACAAAGGGATCATTGCGGGCATTGAGCAGCAGCAAAGGCACGGCCACCTGCTTGAGCAGCGGTTTGGCAGAAGCCCTGCGCCAGTAATCATCGGCACCCGCAAAACCGTGTACAGGCGCGGTAAACACATCGTCAAATTCGTGCAGGGTGCGGGCACGCTGCAGTCTGGCCTTGTCAAACAAGCCGGGCGACCGTTGCCATTTGCCCAACGCCTTGGGCACCAGCGTTTTCATGAACATGGGCGTGTACAGCCAGCGGCACAGGCCCCGCCCCAGCCGCTCTCCTCCGGCCACTAGATCCAGCGGTGCACAGACCACCGCGGCGGCCTTCACAACCTGAGTCGCACCCTCCCCTTGCAACCCCGCCCATCGGGCTAGCGCATTGCCCCCTAGCGAAACGCCCATGGCCAGCAGCTGGCCATCGCGCCGCGCATGCAAGCGACGCAGTACCCAATCCACCTCGGCCGCATCACCGGAGTGATAGGCGCGCAAGAGTCGATTGGCCTCGCCGCTGCAACCGCGAAAATGCGGCACCGCCAGTTGCCAGCCGCGCTGTTCGCACACCTGCGCCATGGCCTGTGCATAGTGGCTGGCAGACGATCCCTCCAGCCCATGAAACAAGGCCAGCAAGGGTGCGCCGGAGGGAACTGCATGGCTGGAAAAGTCGACATCGATGAAGTCGCCATCATCGGTTTCCCATCGCTCTCTCCGCCATGGACTGACGACCTGCCCCTGCAGGTGGCGGCGTGCATACAGCGCTGACCAGATGGTCTGCACATGCCCTCCCGGCTGCCACCATGGGGCGCGAAACCGCTCAAGGCTCATGACGATTCTTGAGCCAGTCCTGCAGTTCTGCATGCAAGCCGCCCTTTTGCGCAGCACGCCACACGCGTTCTGGCGAAGCCACATGAATGCCCGCCGGCGCTTGCAGCAAAGCCGCCTCCACCAGCTGGGCCACATGCATGGCGCGCACGGGCCTGTCGCTTTGCGGAACCATATAGCTGAGCCCAGAGAGCAACATGCCCGCTGTGCGCTGCAGCAGATTGCCCATACTGCGCCTGGCAGGCTCTTTGGCCGAGCGCACCAGAATCAAGCGCTCAAACCCTAGTGCCGCCACGTCATGCTCATCCACCGTGGCCAGCCCCTGACGAATGGACTGCGGCAGGCTACCCATGTCGTGCGGCAGTACGACCGCCAGCGTCTTCACGCCGCAAGCATGCATCCACTGGGCAACTGCAAGCAGTTGCGCTGGCTGCGGCGTCCACAGAGCACGCTCTCGTTGATAGAAAGGGCGAGGCGGCTCGAACATGATGAGCCCCACGTCCGCACTCTGCTGTAGCCACTGCTGCGGTGCATCACCGGCTTGCGGCAGCAATTGCATACCGCGCAAGCCTTCGGTGTAGCGTTCTCGTGCCAGCACTTGTACAAGCGCATATTTCTGCCCGCCTACCACGCGGTTGAGCACTTCATTGCCCAGCGGGCCTGTGGCCCCGGCCACCAGCATACGCGGCCTGGCTGCTGCGGCAGGGAAAGGCCGCTGCGCAGCGCGCAAAGCATCAAGAGGAGAAACAGAGGTCATGAATAAAGCAGGTTACCGCGCTCGGACAGAGCTATCAGCCAAGTGCGCACGTGATGCAGGCAGGACCTTATGCTATCGTTTCAGCCTTATTCTCGCGAACGGAAGCCCCCCATGAAACGCTGGTTCCTCATGATTGCGACCATTGTGTCGATGCTCTCCCTGACGGGTTGCGGCTACAACGACTTTCAGCGCCTGGACGAAAAGACCAAGGCCGCCTGGAGCGAAGTGCTGAACCAATATCAGCGCCGTGCCGACCTCGTTCCCAACATCGTGGCGACCGTCAAGGGCGAAGCCAGCTTCGAGCAGGACACGCTGACCAAGGTCATCGAAGCGCGCTCCAAGGCCACATCGATTCAGGCCACACCAGAGCTGATCAACGACCCCGAGGCCTTCAACAAGTTTCAGCAGGCGCAGGGAGAGCTGTCCAGTGCCCTGTCGCGCCTGATGGTGGTGGCGGAACGCTATCCCGAGCTCAAGGCCAACCAGGCTTTCCGTGATCTGCGCGTGACGCTGGACGGCACGGAAAACCGCATTGCCGTGGCGCGCAACGAGTACATCGGCACCGTGCAGGCCTACAACGTTCTGGCGCGCAGTTTCCCCACCAACATCACGGCCAAGGTATTCGGCTACCCCGTCAAGCCCACGTTCACCGTGCAGAACGAAGCGCAGATTTCTCAGCCGCCAACGGTGGACTTCTCCCCTGCAGCACCTGCCAGTCCCGCCGGCAGCAAGTAAAGATTCATGCACTCCCAGAAATCCATGCAAAAAACGCTTCCAGCCCTTATCCATAAAGCGCTAGCAGCTATTGTTTTTGCATGGATTGGCGTGCTGCTGATGTTTGCGCCAGCGGCCTGGGCCCAAGCCAAGCCCTTTGGCCAGCCTCAGCCCGTACCCGAGCTGACTGGCCGGGTCATTGACCAAAGCGGCACGCTCAGCAGCGACGATGTACAGGCGCTCACTGCACAGCTCAAAAAGCTGGAGGACGACACCGGTGCGCAGGTCGTCGTTTTGATGGTACCCACCACCTCCCCTGAAGACATTGCCGCCTACGCCTGGCGCGTTGCCAGCAGCTGGAAGCTGGGCCGCCAGGACATCGGCGACGGCTCGCTCATCGTCGTTGCCAAGAACGACCGGCGCATGCGCATCGAGGTGGCCCGCAAACTCGAAGGTGCCATCTCCGACATCATGGCGGCCCGCATCATCGATGGCGCCATGAAGCCGCGCTTTCGTGCCGACGACTATGCAGGCGGCCTGTCCGCGGCCATTGAGCAGATGAGCTTGCTGATTCATGGCGAAAAGCTGCCTGCGCCCAAGCCTCAGTCACGCCAGCCCAGCCAGTCCTGGAGCGACAAGCTGGATTTTCTGCTCCCCCTGCTGTTTTTCGGCTTTCCGATCGGTATTGGCATCGCCCGCGCCATCTTTGGCCGCGTACTGGGCTCGGTGGTCATTGGCGGCATTGCCGGCGTGGCCGCCTATGCGATCACTACCAGCTTGCTGGTTGCAGGCGTTGCGGGCTTTCTGGGTCTGATCTTCACCCTGCTCTCCAACCTCTCACGCGGTGGAGGTGGTGGCCCTTACATCAGCAGTGGCGGAGGTGGGTGGAGCAGTGGCAGCAGCGACAGCTTCAGTTCAGGGGGTGGATTCAGCTCCGGTGGTGGCGGCAGCTTTGGTGGCGGTGGCGCCTCAGGGGATTGGTGAAATGAGCAATGTCTTCCAACGTCTGGCCCGACTGGTACGCCACCGCTGGGCAGAGCAGCACCTGCGCAAGAGCCTGCCTCCTGCGACTCTCAAAGAGCTGGAGCAGCTGGTTGCCAGAAGTGAGTTGAGTCACACCGGCCAGGTGCGGATCTGTGTGGAGGCCGGCCTGCCTTTCAGCTATATCTGGCGCGATGCCACGGCGCGCGAACGGGCACTGTCGCAATTTGCCAAGCTGCACGTCTGGGACACGGAGCACAACAATGGTGCCCTGATCTACCTGCTGCTGGCCGACCATGCCATCGAGATCGTGGCCGATCGCGCCCTTGAGCGCACCATGAACGCCGAGCAGTGGCAAACGCTGATCAGCGATATGCAGGCTGCCTTCAGAGGCGGGCATTTCAGCGTGGGGCTGACATCGGCATTGGAGCGTGTCAGCCGCCAGTTGCAGACCCACTTTCCCCGCAAATCCGCCATCAATGCCCAAGCTCGCAACCTGCCAGACACTCCCGTCGTCGAGCGCCATCTGCCACACCGTGAACGCTGACCTCACTCACGAATAATCATTATTCATAGCAGCAAGCGCTTGCTGTGCAAGGGCTAGAAGCCTAAAAATCCTTAAATCCACACAGAGCGCCCATAAGGCGAACACAGCCAAAACACGGCCGCGACATTGATCAGGACCATGAGCCAGAACTCCAGCTGAAAACGGGTCTTGCTGCTTTTGTGGCGCAACCACTGCTGAGCCAGTACCGCTCCTGGCCAGCCACCCGCAAGCGCCAGAAGCTGCAGCGTTTTCTCGGGCGTTCGCCACTGCCCTTTCTGGGCCGACCATTTGTCCTGCCAATACACCATAAAGGTCAATGCACTCAGGCCCGCATAAACGAGCCAGAGAATGCGCGGCACACCCCAGATCACAGCGGTGCCCAGCATCAGTACCATCCAGCACAGCAAAGCGCCATAGCTGAAGCGGCTGGAAGCATGCCAGCCCTGAGAGGCCGCGCGAGAAGAAGGCACACGCCCCGTAGACTGGTTATTGCCCCTGCTCCGCCTGGTCACGTCTGCAGAGGGGCCTCGACCTTGGCTTGGTATGCACCAGGCCACCTGAAGCGCACGCTTTTTCCCCTGCTCCAGGCCCACCGCAAATTGCAGGCGCAACCCAGGCTGAGGTCGCTGCTCTGCAGACGGGCGCGGCTCAAAGGCACTGATGTGGACAAAAAGACGCTCTCCCCCGGAGTCTGCTTCAATCCAGCCGAAGCCGCGCTCGTCATTCCATTGCACCAAGGTACCGCTATAACGCATTTTTCTCCTTTGTTGTTTTTCGTTCAGGCACTGTCCAAAGCAGCCAAAAAGCAGGCTTGTCCTGCACAGAAAAAACCTTTTTCTTCAATGGACTGTGTTAGTTTCAGGGCAGACTTATTTTCTTAAGAAAGCACTCAAGCATGAAAAAATCTCTGCTCTCTATGGCCATTCTCGGAGCCGCTCTGACCCTGAGCGCTTGCGCTTCCATCAGCCCCAAGGGCGCCGAAGCCCCCGTGGAATATGACTATGCGCTGAGCTGCAAGCTCAAGGTCGATGACCCCAAGAAATGCGAAGCCCAGGTACGCTCGCTGTGTGACGATCCCAGCAAGGCTGTGGTCCGCAAATCACGCCACGTAGATCCTCTGGACAACTCGGTGATCTACGCCTACCAGGCCGCCTGCAACGGCTGATCGATAGAGAGCAGCCATAAAAAAAGCCACCGCATGCGGTGGCTTTTTTGTGCCGATTGCTGTGCCCAAAGGCAAGCCAAAGATCAGCGCTTCTGGCGGAACTTGCGCAGAGCAGCAATCTGAGCAGCCATGACGGCCAGCTCGGACTGTGCACGAGCAATGTCCAACTCGCCCTTGGCGTTCTTCAGCGCTTCCTCGGCAGCAGCCTTGGCCTCATTGGCCTTTTGCTCGTCCAGATCCTTGCCACGAATCGCGGTGTCGGACAGAACGGTCACGCAGTTGGGTTGCACTTCCAAAATGCCGCCGGCCACGAAGACGAACTCTTCGCTGCCATCCGGCATTTCGATGCGCACCGAACCCGGCTTGATGCGGGTGATCAGCGGTGTGTGGCGGGGAAAAATGCCCAGCTCGCCCGCTTCACCAGGCAAAGCAACAAAGCGTGCTTCACCGGAGAAGATGGACTCTTCGGCACTGACCACATCAACGTGAATGGTGTTCATCTTTGCTCCTTGAAAAGGTTAAAACTGGTCCTAAAACAAGCACTCCCCAAGCAAGAGACGCCAAGCAAGGGCCGCCCCGCAGCGAGGGCGTCGTCCCCCTCCTGAAAGAGAGGGGGAAGCGGCGTAAGCCGCTCAGGGGGTGAAAGTCAGTTAGGCGGCCAGTTTTTTGGCCTTCTCGAAGGCTTCGTCGATGGTACCAACCATGTAGAAAGCCTGTTCGGGCAGGTGGTCGGCTTCGCCGTTCACGATCATCTTGAAGCCACGGATGGTTTCAGACAGGGAAACGTACTTGCCGGGAGCGCCGGTAAACACTTCAGCCACGTGGAAAGGCTGAGACAGGAAACGCTGGATCTTACGAGCACGAGCCACGGTCAGCTTGTCTTCGGGAGCCAGTTCGTCCATGCCCAGAATCGCGATGATGTCGCGCAGTTCCTTGTAGCGCTGCAGCGTGCCTTGCACTTGGCGAGCCACCTTGTAGTGCTCTTCGCCAACCACTTGGGGGTCCAGCTGACGGCTGGTGGAGTCCAGTGGGTCCACGGCAGGGTAGATACCCAGCGAAGCGATGTCACGGGACAGCACCACGGTGGAGTCCAAGTGAGCAAAGGTCGTGGCAGGCGAAGGGTCGGTCAAGTCGTCAGCAGGCACGTAAACGGCCTGGATGGAAGTGATCGAACCAACCTTGGTGGAGGTAATACGCTCTTGCAGCTTACCCATTTCTTCAGCCAGGGTAGGCTGGTAGCCCACGGCGGAAGGCATACGGCCCAGCAGAGCGGACACTTCGGTACCGGCCAGTGTGTAGCGGTAGATGTTGTCCACGAAGAACAGCACGTCCTTGCCTTCGTCACGGAACGACTCAGCCATGGTCAGGCCGGTCAACGCAACGCGCAGACGGTTTCCTGGGGGCTCGTTCATCTGACCGTAAACCATGGCAACCTTGGACTCGCCCAGGTTCTCTTGGTTCACAACGCCAGCGTCGGACATTTCGTGATAGAAGTCGTTACCTTCACGGGTACGCTCACCCACACCAGCGAACACCGACAGACCGCTGTGGGCCTTGGCGATGTTGTTGATGAGTTCCATCATGTTCACGGTCTTGCCCACACCGGCACCACCGAACAGGCCCACCTTACCGCCCTTGGCGAAGGGGCAGACCAAGTCGATCACCTTGATACCGGTTTCCAGCAGTTCCTGCGAAGGCGACAGTTCGTCGTATGCAGGAGCCTTGCGGTGGATAGCAGCGGTCAGGGTCTGGTCCACGGGACCACGTTCGTCGATGGGGTTGCCCAGCACGTCCATGATGCGGCCCAGAGTCGCCTTGCCCACGGGCACGGTGATGGGGTTGCCGGTGTTGGTGACCATCAGGCCACGCTTCAGACCGTCCGAAGAACCCAGGGCAATGGTACGCACCACGCCGTCGCCCAGCTGCTGCTGAACTTCCAGGGTCAGGGCCGAGCCTTCCAGCTTCAAGGCGTCATACACCTTGGGCACCTGGCCGTGGGCAAATTCCACGTCCACCACGGCGCCAATACATTGAACAATCTTGCCTTGCACTTGAGCCATTTTTTGCTCCAATCTGTTTGTTCGTTAAAGCCGTTTACACAGCGGCTGCGCCTGCGACGATTTCCGACAACTCGGTCGTAATCGCTGCCTGACGCGTCTTGTTGTAGACCAGCTTCAACTCGCTGATGACGTTGCCGGCGTTGTCGGTTGCGGCCTTCATGGCCACCATGCGCGCCGATTGCTCGGACGCCATGTTTTCCGCCACTGCCTGGTACACGAGGGACTCTACGTAACGAACCAGGAGTTCGTCGATGACGGTCTGTGCGTCAGGTTCGTAGATGTATTCCCAGGATGCACCCGTCTTCTCGGCTTGCATTTTGTCGGACGACAGGGGAAGCAACTGCTCCACCACCGACTCTTGCTTCATGGTGTTGATGAACTTGGTGTACGAGAGGTACACCGCGCTCAGCTTGCCTTCAGCATATTGGTCCAGCAACACCTTGACAGGCCCGATGAGCTTGTCGAGGTGAGGCGTGTCGCCCAGGCCTGTAGCGTGAGAGACCACCTTGGCACCGACACGGTTCAGGAAACCCAGTCCCTTGCCGCCAATGGCCACTGCATCTGTCGCAACACCTGCATCTTGCAGTTCGCGCAGCTTGTTGGTGACGACACGCAACACGTTGGTGTTCATGCCGCCGCACAAACCCTTGTCGGTCGTCACAACGATGACGCCGACCTTCTTTGCATCGTTCACTTGCATGAACGGATGCACGTACTCGGGGTTTGCTTCGCCAAGATGGGCTGCAATGTTGCGGATTTTTTCGCTGTATGGACGGGCAGCCAGCATCCGTTCCTGCGCCTTGCGCATTTTGGATGCAGCCACCATTTCCATGGCTTTGGTGATCTTCTTGGTGTTTTCCACCGATTTGATCTTGCCGCGTATTTCCTTACCTGCTGCCATGATGACTCCTCGCCAGTATTAAGCGAAGGACTTCTTGAATGCAGTAATGGCTGCAGTCAGTTCAGCTTCGTCCTTGCCTTCCTTGTCGAAAGCACGCTTTTCGTTCAGACGGTCGAGCAAAGCGCCATGGCTGGTCTTCAGGAACTGGTGCAGACCAGATTCGAAGGGCAGCACTTGCTTGACTTCGATGTCGTCCATGAAGCCCTTGTTCACTGCGAACAGCGAAGCGGCCATCAAAGCGGTCGACAGGGGAGAGTACTGAGCCTGCTTGAGCAGCTCGGTCACGCGGGCACCACGGTCCAGCTGCTTGCGGGTCGCTTCGTCCAGATCGGAAGCGAACTGCGCGAAAGCTGCCAGTTCACGGTACTGCGCCAGGTCGGTACGGATACCGCCGGACAGGCCCTTGACGACCTTGGTCTGGGCGGAGCCACCGACGCGGGACACAGAGATACCGGCGTTGATAGCGGGACGCACACCAGCGTTGAACAGGCTGGTTTCCAGGAAGATCTGGCCGTCGGTAATCGAAATCACGTTCGTAGGAACGAAAGCGGACACGTCGCCAGCTTGTGTTTCGATGATAGGCAGAGCGGTCAGAGAGCCGGTCTTGCCCTTGACTTCACCCTTGGTGAAGGCTTCCACGTAGTCAGCGTTCACGCGAGCTGCACGCTCGAGCAGACGCGAGTGGAGATAGAACACGTCGCCAGGGAAGGCTTCACGTCCTGGTGGGCGACGCAGCAGCAGCGAAACCTGGCGGTAGGCCACGGCTTGCTTGGACAGGTCGTCATAAACGATCAGGGCATCTTCACCACGGTCACGGAAGTACTCGCCCATCGTGCAGCCGGAGTAGGCAGACACGTACTGCATCGCAGCAGATTCAGAGGCGGTAGCTGCCACAACGATGGTGTATTCCATCGCGCCGGCTTGCTCCAGAGCACGCACCACGTTCTTGATCGAAGATGCCTTCTGACCAATCGCCACGTACACGCAAACAACGCCTTGGCCCTTCTGGTTGATGATCGCGTCGATAGCAACAGCGGTCTTACCAGTTTGACGGTCACCAATGATCAGTTCACGCTGACCACGGCCCACGGGAACCATGGAGTCGATGGACTTGATACCGGTCTGCAGAGGCTGATCCACGGATTGACGTGCGATCACGCCAGGAGCGACCTTCTCGATCACGTCCGTCATCTTGGCGTTGATGGGGCCCTTGCCGTCGATAGGCTGACCCAGGGCGTTCACCACGCGGCCAACCAGTTCGGGACCCACGGGCACTTCCAGAATACGGCCAGTGCACTTGACGGTGTTGCCTTCTGCGATGTGCTCGTAAGCACCCAGAATCACGGCACCCACGGAGTCACGCTCCAGGTTCAAAGCCAGACCGTAAGTGGGCTGACCGTCGGCACCTGCGGGGAATTCCAGCATTTCGCCAGCCATCACGTCGGACAGGCCGTGCACGCGCACGATACCGTCAGTCACCGACACCACGGTGCCTTGGTTACGGACGTCAGTGCTAGCAGCCAGCCCTTCGATGCGGCTCTTGATCAGTTCAGAAATTTCTGCGGGATTGAGTTGCATGACTCTTTCCTTACTTTCTTGTGTGTTAGCCGAGACCTCAAGCGCATTACGCGGTGAGGGCCGCTTTCATTTGTTCCAGACGGGCCTTGACGGAGGTGTCCAGCACCTCGTCGCCCACCACGACGCGAACGCCACCGATCAGCGATTCATCCAGCTTCACGGCGAGATTCAGCTTGCGGCCAAAGCGCTTTTCCAGCGTGGCGCCAAGCTCGGCCAGCGCTGCATCCTCAATGGGGAAAGCGCTGTACACCACGGCATCCGAAGAGCCGCTCTTGCTGTTCACGAGGCTGCGGAACTGGGCTGCCACTTCAGGCAGCGCGTCCAAACGGCCGTTTTCGAGAACTACACGCAGAAAATTGCGTGCAGACTCGGGCAATGCCGACTTGGCCACACCCGTAATGAGATCAAACACTTGCGTGCTGTTCACATTGGGGTTGCCGGCCAGTTGGCGTAATTGCGGATTGGCGGCAATCGCCGCCAATTCCTCCACCCAAGCGACACTGCCGTTCAAATCCGCGCCTTGATCGGCGCAGGTTTTGAACAATGCTTCGGCGTAAGGGCGGGCAATGGTGGCGAGTTCTGCCATTTTTGCGCTCCTTACAGCTCTGTCTTCAGGCGGTTCAGCAGATCAGCATGGATACCGGCATTGACTTCCTTCTTCAGGATCTGCTCGGCACCCTTGACAGCCAGCGTCGCCACTTGCTCACGCAGGGCTTCACGGGCAGCAATGGCTTGCTGTTCAGCTTCAGCGCGGGCAGCAGCAACAATCTTGTTGCCTTCTTCTGTCGCGCGGGCTTTGGCCTCTTCAATGATGGCCTGTGCACGACGTTCGGCGTCCGCAAGCCGCGAAGCTGTTTCGTTGCGCGTCTGGGACAGTTCTGCCTCGACACGCTTGTTTACAGCGGTCAATTCAGATTTGGCCTTGTCGGCAGCAGCGAGGCCATCGGCGATTTTCTGGGCTCGCTCATCCAGTGCCTTCGCGATCGGGGGCCACACGAACTTCATCGTGAACAGCGCCAGAACCAGGAAAACACCAAGCTGAACGAACAGGGTCGCGTTAATACTCACGGCAACACCTTTCTATTTAGGGCGTTGAACGGAGCTTAGGCAACCAGTTGGAAGGGGTTGGCGAAGGCGAACAGCAGAGCGATAGCCACACCGATCAGGAAGGCGGCGTCGATCAGACCAGCCAAGATGAACATCTTGGTCTGCAGTTCGTTGATCAGCTCAGGCTGACGTGCCGAGGATTCCAGGAACTTGCCACCCATCAGAGCGATACCGATCGAAGCGCCGATAGCGCCCAGACCAACAATCAGACCACAAGCCAGAGCGACGAGACCGAGAACGTTTTCCATGATGACTCCTAGGGATTAAAGGAAGGTTGAGTGAAATAAAGGATTTCAGTGAGCTTCATGTGCTTGGCCGAGGTAAATCAGCGTCAGCATCATGAAAATGAAGGCTTGCAGGGTAATGATCAGGATGTGAAAGATCGCCCAGATCGAACCTGCAATGATGTGCCCCACGGGGAGCAACACACCGGAAAGCGACATGGCAGCCGCACCGCCCATCAAGGCGATCAGACAGAACACCAACTCACCAGCGTACATATTGCCGAACAGTCGCATACCGTGCGAAACCGTCTTGGCAATGTATTCAATGATTTGCATGGCCAGGTTCACAACACCCAGGATCACAGCAAACACGGGATTCTTAGAAGTACCGAACGGTGCAGTCACCAGTTCGTGAGCCCAGCCGCCCATGCCCTTGATCTTCACGGAGTAGATCAGGCACAGCACCAGCACGCCGGTCGACAGACCCAGAGTGGTGGACAGGTCGGCCGTAGGCACGACACGCAGATAGGCATGAGAGTCGCCCTGGGCGGTCTGCCACAGCACGGGCAGCAGGTCCACAGGCAACATGTCCATGGCGTTCATCGCAAAGATCCACACGAACACGGTCAGTGCCAGAGGAGCGATGAACTTGCGGGATTCGGCGTTGTGGATGTTGGCCTTGGCCTGGTTGTCCACCATCTCGACCAGCATTTCCACGGCGGCCTGGAAGCGACCGGGAACGCCGGAAGTCGCCTTGCGGGCGGCCAGCCAGAGGACAAACAGGCACAAAGCGCCCAGAGTCACACTCACGGCAATCGAATCCAGATTGAACACTGAGAAGTCAATGATGGACTCCTGCTTGATGTTCTGGAGGTGTTGCAAGTGGTGGACGATGTATTCACTTGCAGTTGGTGCGTGCGCTTCTGCGGCCATCGGTCAACTTCTCTCAAATATCAATCGGTTTTTGGGACACTGGATCGCACCAGAAGCGCAATCCAATACGTTTTCATCACAACAATCAAGCCAACCAGCAGCGCCAGCCAGCTCAGGTCAGGTACCAGTTTGGGCGCCGCTGCCAACATGGCAATGCACAGCACCAACTTCACCAATTCCCAACCAAAAATTCCTGCCATGGCCGCCCCGGCACCTCCAGGCCGCTGACGAACCACACCTCTTGCAAACAACGCCGCTGGCAAAACAACCGCCAGCGCTCCATACGCTGCCGACCATCCCGCTGCGGCGCGCCCCGTCACCCACCAGGCCAGTGCAGCAACAACGATGCCGACCAGCGCCTGCACGATGACGATGCGCCAGACTGAAACCTGCGGAAAGCGCGAGCGCCAGTCCGAAGCTTCCTCTGCCGTCAAGGGCTTGAAGTCTTCAACTTCGTCCTCATCCTGAAAATCAGCGGGCATGTTTTTCATGTTCTCTTTCGCACCACTGATCAAGCAAGAGCCAGACAAGACTTTTTTACAAAGCCTCTGATTATAAGTAAAAACCCCCGTCCTGAGATAGGGGTTGATACTGCCATGCGCAAAAGGTCTTTTACAAGACTCGCGGGTTGTCTCTAGCAGACAACGTTTTGTTGCCGTTGGCAATGCGGCGGGAGTGTGCCTGAATTGGAATACTTGATTACCCTGAATTGTCTGCTGTAGCAAGGGGGCATTCGCTTGATTCCACCTGCGCAAAGCAGCTATTAGCCCGGTGTTAAGGCCTACATGCACACGTGCATCACACGTGACGCACAATCTTTTCATTGACCAGCCGACTGCCTGACAGTTGGCCGTTTCCCCTTTCAGCCCAAGGACTCTTCATGAGCGACACACCCAATACCTCTGCCGCCAACGAGAACGAGCAGCAAGAAGACCCGCGCAAGGACTCTTTGATTGAGTACCCCAGCCAGTTCCCCATCAAAGTCATGGGCGTACATGATGAGCACCTGGTGCACGAAATCACCCAGATCGCCGAAAAGTTCGATCCGAATTTCGATGCCACCACCATCGAGCTGCGCCCCAGCTCCAGCGGAAAATATCTGGGCGTAACCATCACGATCACGGCAACCAGCCGCGAGCAGTTGGACAACACCTACCGCGCCCTGACAGCGCACCCGCTGGTCAAGGTGGTGTTGTGAGCCAGGCGCCAGCCAGTACAGCACAGCCTTCACCCACGCCCGAGCCGATGGACCTGCGCATTCTTGGCCGTACGGGCTATGAAGCCACTGTCACGGCCATGCAGGAGTTCACGCGCATCCGCGATGCGAGCACACGTGACGAACTCTGGATTTGCGAGCACTCACCTCACTTCACGCAAGGGCTGGCGGGCAAAAGCGATCATTTGCTGCACCCTGGCGATATTCCAGTCGTCGCCACCAACCGTGGTGGCCAGGTGACCTATCACGGACCCGGACAGGTCGTAGCCTATCCGCTGCTCGATTTGCAGCGCATGGGCTACTTCGTCAAGGAATATGTATACCGGCTGGAAGATGCGGTGATCCGCACACTGGAGCACTTTGGCGTGACCGGCCACCGTGTCGCAGGCGCTCCCGGCATCTATGTGCGCCTAGACGACCCGCGCAGCCACGCCATGCTGGAGCAGCGCCCCCAGCACCGCGAGCCCGGCAGCCCTGCGCCCGAGCCGCATTTCGACGGCCTGGGCAAAATTGCAGCCCTGGGCATCAAAGTGAGCCGTCACAGCACCTACCACGGCGCGGCGCTCAATGTAAACATGGATTTGGAACCCTACGGGCGAATCAATCCTTGCGGATACGCAGGACTGAGGACGGTGGACCTTTCTACAATCGGCGTACAGACAACCTGGGACGAAGCCGCGCACATACTGGGTCGCCAGTTGAAATCGCGTCTGACTCCCTGAAGGCAAGACCATGAGCACCAATGAAGTCGTGCGCGAAGCGCAATCCCAAGCCGATTACAACCCGCTGGCCAAGCAAAAAGCTGCGGCCAAGCTCTCGCGTATCCCTGTGAAGGTCGAGCAGGCCGAAGTGCTCAAAAAGCCCGACTGGATTCGCGTCAAGGCGGGCAGCCCCAGCACGCGCTTTTACGAGATCAAGGACATCCTGCGCGAGAACAAGCTGCACACCGTCTGCGAAGAAGCCTCCTGCCCCAACATCGGCGAATGCTTTGGCAAGGGTACGGCCACCTTCATGATCATGGGTGACAAGTGCACGCGCCGCTGCCCGTTCTGCGACGTGGGCCATGGCCGCCCCGACCCGCTGGATGTGAACGAGCCGCTGAACCTAGCGCGCACCATTGCAGCGCTCAAGCTCAAGTACGTGGTGATCACCAGCGTGGACCGCGACGATCTGCGCGACGGTGGCTCGGGCCACTTTGTGGAGTGCATCAAGAACATCCGCGAACTCTCGCCCCAGACTCAGATCGAAATTCTGGTGCCCGACTTCCGTGGCCGTGACGACCGCGCGCTGGAAATCCTCAAGTCGGCTCCGCCCGATGTGATGAACCACAACCTGGAAACCGCGCCCCGTCTGTACAAGGAAGCGCGCCCCGGTTCGGACTACCAGTTCAGCCTCAACCTGCTCAAGAAGTTCAAGGAACTGCACCCCAATGTGCCGACCAAGAGCGGCATCATGGTGGGACTGGGTGAGACCGACGAGGAAATCCTGCAGGTGATGCGCGATATGCGCGCCCACAACATCGACATGCTGACCATTGGCCAGTACCTCGCGCCCACCAACAGCCACCTGCCCGTGCGCCGTTATGTGCACCCCGACACCTTCAAGATGTTCGAGGAAGAGGCTTACAAGATGGGCTTCACCCACGCTGCCGTGGGCGCCATGGTGCGATCAAGCTATCACGCTGATCAGCAGGCCCATGCCGCCGGCGTCTAAGCGCTGAACGCTCCACAAAAAAGCAGCCCTTGCGGCTGCTTTTTTCATGCCTGCGCTGACACGACTCAAACAAAGGCAGGCAAAAATAAAGCTCCTGAATAAGGAGCTTAGAGCGCTGATATTTAGCTAGTCTCAGATATATTTCAGGCCCAATTCATTGAAAGACAAGCGCAAGCAGCTATGAAATTAAATGAAACCTGCTGTTTACATCGAGAAAAAATGCCTGGCTAACCGGCAAACCGCTGGCTGGCAAAAACGACTGCAGGCTGAACTGGCCTGACGAGTCGCCCCACGATGAAACTGAGGCATGTCCCGCTGGATACCCCACCAGAGTTCTGCGTGACATGCTGGAATGAATCATAGCAGCAAATGAGAATCAATCTCAATTAATTCCCTAAAAAATGCCGGCTTTCTACCGGCACCTCCACCCGCTTCATAGCAAAGCCTTTGCCAGAGCAGGCAGCAAGCCTAAGAACGTTTTTACGTTCTTAGATTTCAGATGCCAAGCATCTCTGCCGGGCTGTCGCTGTCCATGACCGCATGTGCCCACGATTGCAGTCGGCCAGTATCGGCGCGCAACACCTCCTGCTTGACCGCCAGAATCTGCGCGGGGTGCATAGAAAAGCTGCGCAGCCCCAGGCCAAGCAGCAGCCGCGTCATGCTCAGGTCGCCAGCCATTTCGCCGCACACGCAGACCTCCTTGCCCATGGCATTGGCTGCCGCAATCACCTCGGCAACCAGCCGCAGCACAGCCGGGTGCATGGGGTCATAAAGATGGGCCACAGCCTCATCGGCGCGGTCAATGGCCAGCGTGTACTGAATCAGGTCGTTGGTGCCAATGGACAGAAAGTCGAAGTACTTGAGGAAGCTGCGTACCGTGAGCGCAGCCGCCGGGATTTCGATCATCGCACCCAGCTTGACCGTGCCGTACACCATGCCTCGCGCATCCAGCTCTTGCTGGGCCTGGCGCAACTGGGCCAGCGTCTGCTCGATCTCGCTGCGATGGGCCAGCATGGGGAACAGCAGCTTGATCTGCCCATGTGCAGCGGCGCGCAAAATGGCGCGCAGCTGGGTGCGGAACATCGCAGGATCCGCCAGGCTCCAGCGAATGGCACGCAGACCCAGAGCCGGGTTGAGGTAATAGTCCTTAGGCTGCGCCTTGTCCAGCGGCTTGTCAGCCCCTACGTCCAGGGTTCGAATGGTCACAGGCATGCCCTGCATGCCGTCAATGGCCTCGCGGTAGGCGCGGTACTGCTCCTCTTCGCCCGGCAAGTTGCCGCTGCGCCCCATGAACAGAAATTCGGTACGAAACAGCCCCACGCCCACAGCGCCAGCACGTACTGCTGCCGGGCCATCCGTGGGCTGCTCGATGTTGGCCAGCAGCTCCACCTTCTGGCCATCCATGGTCAGTGCGGGCGTATAGCGCAGACGAGCCAGCCGCTCACGCTCGAGCTCGCCCTGGCGCTGGCGATAGCTGTATTCCTCCAGAATGATGGGCGTCGGATCCACGATGACGACACCTTCGTTGCCGTCAATGATGACCCAGTCGTCCTGGCGAATCAGCTGGCTTGCGGCACGTGCCCCGACCACCGCCGGGATGTCCATGCTGCGCGCCACGATGGCGGTGTGGCTGGTCTTGCCGCCAACCGCGGTGATGAAGCCCGCAAACACCTTGCTCTTGAACTGCAGCATGTCGGCCGGCGACAGGTCTTGCGCCACCAGCACCAGCGGCGTCTCCGCTGCGCCCTCTGGCGGCACCTGCTGAGCGCTGCCCCCCACCAGGGCCGGCGCACTGGCCGGTGGCGTGATCGGGCCCGCAGCGCCCTTCATATGGCGCAGAATGCGCTCCACCACCTGCTCTAGGTCGGCCTTGCGCTCGCGCAGGTATTCGTCATCCATCTCGTCGAACTGGCGCGAGATGATTTCCAGCTGCGTGGTCAGCGCCCATTCGGCGTTGTACAGGCGCTCCGAGATCCAGTTGCGAATCGCCTCGGCCAGCGCCGAGTCCTGCAGCAGCAGCAAGTGCACATCCAGCAATGCATCCAGCTCGCCGGGTGCGTCCTTGGGCATCTCCTCCTGCAGGCGGCGCAGCTCGTCAATCACGGCATTGCGGGCAGAACGCGCACGCTGAATTTCGGACTCGACCTGATCTGGACGAATGAAGTAGTGCACCACCTCCATGCGACTGGAGGCCACAACGACCGCGCGCCCAATGGCGATACCCCGGGAGACGGCCAGTCCGTGGATGGCAAATGTCATAGCGAATGCCCTTTCGCGAATGTCGCGATTGCTTTTTGCTTGCTTCTTGCTCTTGTTTTTACAGCAGAAAGCCCTCGCCCCTACTGCCTTACAGCACAAAACGCTTTATAGGTTCAACAGACTGTCCAGCGGTCTCGCAGAAAAGAGAGCCACCGGTTCAGGGCCCCTGCTGCTTGCGCCAGTCACACCGTTTCTCAAGCTGCTTACTGACCTTCGCCAAACTTGTCGTTGATCAGCGCCACCAGCGCGTCCATGGCTTCCTGCTCTTGTGCGCCATCGGTTTCCAGCTCCAGCTCAGAGCCAATGCCTGCCGCCAACATCATCACACCCATGATGCTCTTGGCATTGACGCGGCGCTCGCCCTTGGTCAGCCAGACTTCGCAGGGAAAGCTGCCGGCCAGCTTGGTGAGCTTGGCCGATGCACGGGCATGCAGGCCCAATTTATTGCTGATGGTGATGTTGGTCTTGATCATGGGAAGGTCGTGCGCTTTGATTTTGTCGAGAACTGCTGGCCACCTGCATCACGCCCTGGCTGCCACCCACCATGGCCCGGGACACCAGGGCGTCCAGAGGCTCATGCCTGTAACCGATAGAGCGCAGCAGCATGGGCAAGTTCACTCCAGCCACCAGCCTTGCCTGCAGCAGCCCCGTCAGGCGCTGAGCCACATTGCAGGGTGTGGCGCCAAACAAGTCGCTCAGCACCAGCGTGGGGGCCTCCAGCCCGCCCTGCTTCACCAGCAAAGCCAGTGCGCGCTCCAGCGTGGCCTCCGGCGTCTCCTCCGAAGACACATCCAGGGCCAGCAAGTCGCCTGCGCTGTCGGCAAACACATGCAAAGCGCATTCGCGCAAGGCACTGGCCAGGGGAGCGTGGGTGAGCAAAAGAATGCGCGTGGTCATGTAGTCACAGTTCTTGATAGCAAATTATGCTGCCTTGGCAAGGCATGCAAGGTCAATCGAGTCGCCGAAGACAAAAGCTCATGATGTTTGACAACCTCACTTACTGCAACTTCAGCCCTGAAAAAAATATCTCCGCCTCTGGTGCAAGCGGCTGGCTGGCATATATCACCGCGTGATAGAGCCTGGCGCTCTGCCCTTCCATGCGGGCAAACCACAGCCCTTGTCCGAACACGATGTCTCCTTGGGCACTGCGTCCTTCAAACCGCATGCTCACCGACTGCGGCAGGTTCAGCGCGCCTTCGGGCACATAAGGCTTGCGCTCCAGGGCCGTCACACGGCTCTGAGCGCCCTCCAGAGGCCTGAGCTGCGCCAGCACGGCTTGCTGCCAGTAATCCAGCACCTGCGCGATTTGCGCGGGCTGCTCAAGGCTGAAGTGCGAGAGCGCATACGTGGAGCCTTGCGCCTCGCAGCCCTGCATCGCAATCCGCACCACTCCTGAGCCTAGCGTGACCGGCCTGCTTGCTGCCTGGGCATCGCAGGGCAGCAGCAGTTGCAGCGGCGCATCCTTGAGCTGCACGGTGCGCCAATTCAAGGCCGGGCTACAAGCCGCCGCCAACAGCGCACAGCCCGCCAGTGCAGTGACCACCCTGAGTCCGGTTTTCTCCATGGCCCATTATCAGCAGCCCCACAAAGGCAGCACATCGTCCAAACCTGGGGTTGACCCGAGAATTAGGCTTTCGCTGCTGAACTTTTTGCCCACAAACAGCACCAACCACAACACAGCAAAGTGCTGATGATTTGTGCACAATCAACCTCTATGGCAAGCAAACATTGGATCGCGGGCATTGTGGCCGCAGCCGTCATCGGCGTAGGCGCCTGGGTGTATTCGGGCACGGGCCAGTCTGCGGCACCTCAGTCCACCTTTGTGCTGCTCGATGGCAGCCAGAAGACGACGGACGACCTCAAAGGCAAGGTCACACTGGTGAACTTCTGGGCCACCAGCTGCACCACCTGCGTGGCAGAAATGCCCGAGATCATCAGCACCCACAACAAATACAAAGACAAGGGCTATGACACCCTGGCCGTGGCCATGAGCTACGACCCACCCAGCTATGTGGTGAACTTTGCCGAGTCGCGCCAGCTGCCATTCAAGGTCGCGCTGGACAACACCGGCAACGTCGCCAAGGCCTGGGGCGATGTGAAGCTCACCCCCACCACCTTCATCGTCAACAAGCGCGGCGAAATTGTGAAAAGCTATATCGGCGCACCCGACTTTGTCCAGCTGCACAAGCTGATCGAAAAGCTGCTGGCCGAGCCTGCAGCAGCCTGATCAAAAACAATAGCTGACAGCGCAATCACCCGGACATTTCAGCATGAATAGAAACTGAAACTTAGCTCTAGCAAGCGCGAGCAGCTCACAAAAAAACCGGCCAAGAGCCGGTTTTTTATTGCCAGAAGCATCGAGCAAGGGCCGCCCCGCAGCAAAGATGCTGTCCCCCTTGGGGGAAGCCGCGCAGCGGCGCAGGGGGATCACTTATTCAGAGGTTACTTGTTCCGGAAGCTGTCGTGGCAGCTCTTGCAGCTGTTGGCTGCGGGGCCGAAAGCTGCCTTGAGGTTGTCCAGGTTGCCGGTCTTGGCCGCCGCGTTGAGCTTGACCACCTCGGCTTCCATCTTGCCTGCCAGGTCATGAAACTTCGTCTGCTCTTTCCACACCTCAGGCTTGGTCTTACCGCCTTCCGTTCCCGCGCCAAAACCGGCCCATGGCAGCTTGGACATGAACGCCACCACCTCAGCGCTTTCCTGCGCGCTCTTGGCATCAAAAGGAATCTTGCCGTTGGCCATACCGCCCAAACGGCTGAAGTGCGTGCCCAGCACGCTCAAGGCGCTCTGGCGGTACTTGATAGCATCTTCGGATTTGGCGAACTGTGCCGAAGCAGGCAGAGCCACGGTGGCAACCACGGCCGCCAGGGCCAGGGTGGAGAGAGCTTTCATCGGGGTATCCTTTCTTGATTCAACAACTTGCCGCAAGCGACAGCCTGCCAGTATCGCAGACCCCCTGACAAAAAAACTGACCCAACTGCTTGGGCTTGGCCGACAGGCCGACAAGGCACAATGCCTGCGTCTATCTGCCATGAGTTCGCCATGACATCACCCACCCACGCGGCAGGCGCCGCCTCTCACAAAGTACGTATCTGGGATCTTCCGACACGCCTGTTTCACTGGCTGCTGCTGGCCTGCATCACGGCCTTGGTTGTCACAGCCAAGCTGGGCGGCAATGCCATGAACTGGCATTTGATCCTGGGCCAGGTGGCCTTGGCCCTGATCATTTTTCGCCTTCTTTGGGGGATTGCAGGCGGTTACTGGTCGCGCTTTGGCAACTTTGCCCTGTCTCCGGCTGCCGTTGTGCGCTACATGCGCGGCCTCTCGCGTGCCGATGAGCGCGCCGGGCACAACCCTCTGGGTTCTTTTTCTGTCATCGCCATGCTCGCGGTTTTGATAGCGCAAGTTGCCAGCGGCCTCATGAGCGATGACGAAATTGCCTTCAGCGGCCCGCTGACTCGCTTTGTCTCCGGCGACCTGATCTCCAAGGCCACCAGCTATCACGCGCACTGGGGCCAGTATCTGCTGTACGCCCTGATCGCCCTGCATGTCCTGGCCATACTCTGGTACAGCATCAAGGGCCAGAGGCTGGTCTCCTCCATGATCCAGGGTGACAAGCTGCTGGAGGAGCCCGTGCCCGCCAGCAGCGACAGCGCGGGCAGCCGCATACTTGCCGCCGTGCTGGCCATTGTGGCAAGCGCTATTTCCTGGTGGATTCATCAGCTGGGCCAGGGCGCCGCTTTCTGAGTTCTGACGAGAAAAGTGGCGCTTTAACCATACGGCGTACTTGCCGCTACACTGAGCCCTCTTTCATCATTGCCTAGTTGCCGTGGACAAGCCTGCCGTGGACTTGCTGACGCCCAGCCTGGAAGAAATGGATGCCGTGCGCCAGATCTTCCAGGAATATGCAGACAGCCTGAACATCGACCTGGAATTTCAAGGATTCGAATCCGAACTCGCCGAGCTTCCCGGCGAATATGCCGCACCCAGAGGGCAGATTCTGCTGGCCTGGGTGGACGGCAGCATCGCAGGCTGCTGTGCCCTGCGCCCCTTGGACGACTCCGACTACCCCAATGCCGCCGAAATGAAGCGCCTGTTTGTGCGCAAGGCATTTCGCGGCTTTGGCCTCGGCCGTCAGCTGGCCGAAGCCATGCTGGACGTAGCACGCCAGAGCGGCTATGACCATGTGCTACTGGACACCCTGGACGATATGGAGGCCGCCCGCGCGCTCTATGTCGATCTGGGCTTTGAGTCTATCGAGCCCTACTATCACAACCCTCTTTCCGGCGCGCACTACCTCAAGGCAGACCTGTTCTGAGCCTGCCCAGGACAGCAGCAAAGAAAAACCGGCTCAGGGCCGGTTTTTCATATTCACTCTGATTTCAGAAGCATTCACCGCCAACTGCCATTGGATCTCAGATTGAAACAATGCTGAAACTCAAGACTGTCAAGCGGTAAGCGCTCTCATTTCAGAATGAGAGCAACGGGCACTCAGGCCTTGGCCTGGGCCAGCAGGGTGGCGGCATCGCTGACTTCAAACTTGCCAGGGCCTTCCACGTTCAGCGTCACGACCTTGCCATCCTTGACCAGCATGGAGAAGCGGTTGGCGCGCAGACCCAGGCCCTTGCCATTCAGATCCAGTGTCAGGCCCGTAGCCTTGGCAAAAGCGGCATCGCCGTCAGCAATCATGCGCACCTTGCCGTCCACCTTCTGATCGCGGCCCCAGGCACCCATGACAAAGGCGTCGTTCACGGACAGGCACCAGATTTCGTCAACGCCAGCGGCCTTGAGCTCGGCAGCCTGTTGCACATAGCCAGGCAGATGCTTTTCAGAGCAGGTGGGCGTGAAAGCGCCGGGCACGGCGAACAGCGCGACCGTCTTGCCAGCCAGAGCTTCGGGCAGCTTCACGGGGTTGGGGCCAATGCTGCAGCCATTGCCTTCCACTTCCACATACTCGGTCAGCGTGACGGCGGGCAGTGTGTCTCCAACTTTAATCATGAATTTCTCCTTGGTTGCATCAGCATGGGCCACCGGAATTGGCGGCCCAAATAAAAAAACGACCCACGCATTGTGGGTCGTTTTTAGAGGCGTTGCAGCCGATGGAGGCCCTTAGGCTTACACCAGACCAGCCTTTTGCACCAAGCGGGTAGCAACCCAGTTCTTGGTCTTGGACAGAGGACGGCTCTCGGTGATTTCGATGGTGTCACCCATCTTGAATTCACCTTGCTCGTCGTGTGCATGGTACTTGCTCGACTTGATCATGATCTTGCCGTAGATGGGGTGCATCACACGACGCTCCACCAGCACAGTCACAGTCTTTGCACGCTTGTCGCTCACCACCTTGCCAATCAAGGTGCGCTTGAGGGATGTTTTAGCTTCCGTCATGTCGGCTCCTTACTTGGCGGCTTGCTTTTCAGCAAGGATGGTCTTGGCACGAGCGATGTCGCGGCGTGTAGCCTTGATCGTCGCAGTGTTGCCCAGTTGTTGCGTGGCCTTTTGCATGCGCAGACCGAAGTGAGCCTTTTGCAGGGACTTCACTTCAGCTTCCAGACCAGCCACGTCTTTTTGGCGGAGTTCAGCAGATTTCGTCATGTTGATCTCCTTAAGCACCAATGTGACGGGACACGAAGGTCGTACGCAGAGGCAGCTTTGCAGCAGCCAGGCGGAACGCTTCACGGGCCAGCTCTTCAGGCACACCCACGATTTCGTAGATCACCTTACCGGGCTGGATTTCGGCCACGTAGTACTCGGGGTTGCCCTTACCGTTACCCATACGCACTTCGGCGGGCTTGGTAGAGATTGGCTTGTCCGGGAACACGCGGATCCAGATACGACCACCACGCTTGACGTGACGGGAAATTGCACGACGTGCAGCTTCGATCTGGCGTGCGGTCAAACGACCACGGTCAGTAGACTTCAAACCGAAATCGCCGAAAGCAACGGAGTTGCCACGGGTAGCGATGCCGGTGTTGCGGCCTTTTTGTTCCTTACGGAACTTGCGGCGTGCAGGTTGCAGCATGGTTATTCTCCTTTACCGTCCGCTGCTGTAGCGGGCGCGTCAGCCTTACGAACGCGCTTAACGGAATCAGCACCAGCGCCAGCAGGCTTGTCGCTGCCATCGGCAGGAGCGGCATTGGTACCAGCGGGACGACGACCACCGCGGCCAGCGCGATCGCCATCACGACGACCGTCGCGACGGGGACCACGAGGACGACGCTCGTCTTCAGGACGGGGCGTTTCCACGGCGGGCAGATCGTTGCGGCCCAAGGTATCACCCTTGTAGACCCAGACCTTCACGCCAATGATGCCGTATGTCGTCTTGGCTTCGGAGAAGCCGTAGTCGATGTCAGCACGCAGAGTGTGCAGAGGCACGCGGCCTTCCCGATACCACTCGGTACGAGCGATTTCGATACCGTTCAGACGACCAGAAGACATGATCTTGATGCCCTGAGCACCCAGACGCATGGCGTTCTGCATCGCACGCTTCATGGCGCGACGGAACATGATGCGCTTTTCCAGCTGCTGGCAGATGGAGTCAGCGATCAGCTTGGCATCGATTTCGGGCTTGCGCACTTCTTCGATGTTCACTGCAACAGGCACGCCCAGACGAGTAGCGAGTTCCTTCTTCAGGTTCTCGATGTCTTCGCCCTTCTTGCCGATCACCACGCCCGGACGAGCCGAGAAAATAGTGATGCGGGCGTTCTTGGCAGGACGCTCGATCAAAACGCGCGCCACGGCGGCGTTCTTCAGCTTGGCCTTCAGGTACTCACGCACCTTGATGTCTTCGGCCAGCATGCCTGCAAAGTCACGGTTGCTAGCGTACCAGCGGCTTGCCCAGTTGCGGCTCACCGCCAGACGGAAGCCGGTAGGATGGATTTTCTGTCCCATATTCTTCCTTAAGGCCTCAGTTACCCACTGTCACGTAGATGTGGCAGGTAGGCTTGCTGATGCGGTTGCCGCGGCCCTTGGCGCGAGCGGTAAAACGCTTGAGCGTGGTGCCTTGTTCGACGAAGATGGTCTTGACCTTCAGTTCGTCGATATCGGCGCCGTCGTTGTGCTCAGCGTTGGCGATAGCGGATTCCAGAACCTTCTTCACGATCACAGCAGCTTTTTTCTGTGTGAAAGTCAGAATGTTCAGAGCTTGATCCACCTTCTTGCCGCGGATCAGATCCGCGACCAGGCGACCCTTGTCAACAGACAGGCGGACGCCACGGAGAACAGCACGTGTTTCAGACATGTTCTATTCCTTACTTCTTGGCTTTCTTGTCCGCAGGGTGACCCTTGAAGGTACGAGTCAGCGCGAATTCACCCAGCTTGTGGCCAACCATTTGGTCAGTCACATAAACCGGCACGTGTTGCTTGCCGTTGTGCACGGCGATGGTCAGACCGATGAACTCGGGCAGAACCATGGAGCGACGCGACCAAGTCTTCACTGGCTTCTTGTCCTTGGTGGCGATGGCCTTTTCGACCTTTGCCAGCAAGTGATGGTCAACAAACGGACCCTTTTTAAGAGAACGAGTCATTTGCTACCCCTTACTTTTTACGGCGCGACACGATCATTGTCTGTGTGCGCTTGTTGTTACGGGTGCGGTAGCCCTTCGTCAGATTGCCCCATGGGTCAACTGGGTGACGGCCTTCACCGGTCTTACCTTCACCACCACCGTGCGGGTGGTCGACAGGGTTCATGACCGTACCGCGGACGGTAGGACGAATACCCATCCAACGCTTCACACCGGCCTTGCCCAGACGGCGCAGGCTGTGTTCTTCGTTGGCAACTTCACCGATGGTGGCGCGGCATTCGATGTGCACCTTGCGCACTTCGCCGGAACGCATACGCACTTGAGCGTAGATGCCTTCACGGGCCAGCAGCGTAGCGGATGTACCAGCCGAACGAGCGATCTGAGCACCAGCACCGATCTTCAGTTCGATGCAGTGGATGGTCGAGCCCACGGGGATGTTGCGGATAGGCAGGGTGTTGCCCACGCGGATAGGAGCTTCAGAGCCGCTGATGATAGTGGCGCCGACTTCCAGGTTGCGAGGAGCGATCACATAACGACGCTCGCCGTCTGCATAGCACACCAGAGCGATGTGAGCGGTACGGTTGGGGTCGTATTCAATGCGTTCAACCTTGGCAGGGATGCCGTCCTTGTTGCGCTTGAAGTCCACCACGCGGTAGTGGTGCTTGTGACCACCGCCCTTGTGGCGAGTTGTGATGTGACCGTTGTTATTACGACCAGCCTTCTGGAATTGGGATTCCAGCAGGGGGGCAAAGCCCTCACCCTTGTGCAGGTGATCGCGAGTAACCTTCACCGCGCCGCGTTGGCCGGGGGTCGTAGGTTTGAGCTTGATAACAGCCATGATTACGCAGCCTCCCCAGACAGGTTCAGCTCTTGACCGGGCTTGAGCATCACGTATGCCTTGCGAACGTTGTCGCGACGGCCCACGGTCTTGCCAAAGCGCTTGGTCTTGCCCTTGGTGTTCACCACAGACACGCCAGCCACTTCAACCTTGAACATCAATTCCACAGCGGCCTTGATTTCGGGCTTGGTAGCGTTCTGCAGCACCTTGAATGTCACAGCGTTGGACTTTTCAGCAACCAGAGTGGCCTTTTCGGACACGATGGGAGCGACCAGCACTTGCATCAGACGACCTTCGTCAAACTTGGTAGTGCTCATGCGAACATCTCCTTGAGTTTGTCGATCGCACCCTTGGTGACGAGCACTTTCTTGTAGTGCACCAGAGACACGGGGTCTGCATAGCGCGGCTCAACCACGAACACGTTCTTCAGATTGCGGGATGCCAGGTACAGGTTCTCGTCGATTTCTTCAGCGATCACCATCACCGACGAAGACAGGTTCATAGCCTTGAACTTGTCTGCCAGCACCTTGGTCTTGGGGGTATCCAGCTTCAGGGATTCCACAACTGCCAGACGGCCTTCGCGGGCCAGCTGAGACAGGATGGAAGCCATACCAGCGCGGTACATCTTCTTGTTGATCTTCTGCGCGAAGTTTTCTTCAGGCAGGTTGGGGAAGATGCGACCGCCGCCACGCCACAGGGGCGAGGAGGACATACCAGCACGTGCACGGCCTGTACCCTTTTGCTTGAAAGGCTTGGCGGTGGTGTGACGCACTTGTTCACGGTCCTTCTGGGCGCGAGTGCCTTGACGTGCGTTGGCACGGTAGGCAGTCACCAGCTGGTGAACCAGGTCTTCGTTGAATTCACGACCGAACACAGTCTCGGGAGCATCCACCTTGGATGCAGCCTGGCCTTGTTCATTCAGGAGTTCGAGCTGCATTAGTTCGCTCCTTTGGAAGCTTTAGCCTTGATTGCGGGGCGCACGGAAACGAAGCCACCCTTGGCACCAGGAATGGCACCCTTGATCAACAGCAGTTGACGTGTTTCGTCGATACGAACCACATCGAGGTTTTGAGTAGTGACGGTTTCGTCGCCCATGTGGCCGGTCATCTTCTTGCCGGGGAACACGCGACCGGGGTCTTGTGCCATACCGATCGAGCCGGGGACATTGTGCGAACGGCTGTTACCGTGCGATGCGCGCTGCGAACCGAAGTTGTGACGCTTGATCGTGCCGGCGTAGCCCTTACCGATGGAAGTGCCTTGCACGTCCACCTTCTGGCCAACGCTGAACAGTTCGGCCACAGGCAGAACGGCACCAGCGGCGTACTTGCCAGCGGTTTCATCGGTCACGCGGAATTCACGGGTCACTTCACCGGCTTCAACACCTGCCTTGGCAAGGTGGCCAGCGGCTGGCTTGGTCACGCGAGAAGCCTTGCGTGCACCGAAAGTGACCTGCAAGGCCACATAGCCATCGTTCTCTTGGGTTTTGACCTGAGTCACGCGGTTGTTAGAAACATCCACCACTGTGACAGGCACTGCGTCCCCATCATCAGTGAACAGACGCATCATGCCCACCTTGCGACCCAGCAACCCCAGGGAGTTGCTCAGACTCATTTGTTTGCTCCAAAGCTTTTGCCGCTGAAACTGCAATTGGCCCAGCGTTGTGCCTCAACCTTGAGGCCTAGCACACAAAAGAAGGTTAATAAAACTTCGCATCAAAGGCGAAGCCCCAAAGTTTAACGCGAACTGCCTTTTAGAGCAAGTTCGCGTTAAACAAAGACCCTTAAAAGCCACTGAGGCATCCCTCAGCGGCCTCCAAAACTCTTATTGCAGTTTGATTTCGACGTCCACACCTGCGGGCAGGTCCAGCTTCATCAGGGCGTCAACCGTCTTGTCGGTGGGGTCAACGATGTCCATCAGACGCTGGTGTGTGCGGATTTCGAGCTGGTCGCGGCTGGTCTTGTTGACGTGGGGCGAACGCAGGATGTCGAAACGCTTCATGCGTGTTGGCAGGGGCACAGGACCCTTGACAATCGCGCCAGTGCGCTTGGCGGTGTCCACGATCTCGGCTGCAGACTGATCGATCAGCTTGTAGTCGAATGCCTTCAGGCGGATACGGATCTTTTGCTTAGACATTGTTAATTCCTAGCTTTTCTAAGAATTAAGCAATGATCTTGGCAACCACACCGGCACCAACAGTACGACCACCTTCGCGGATAGCGAAGCGCAGACCTTCTTCCATAGCGATAGGAGCAATCAGCTTCACAGTGATCGACACGTTATCACCAGGCATCACCATTTCCTTGCCTTCGGGCAGTTCGATGGAGCCGGTCACGTCAGTTGTACGGAAGTAGAACTGAGGACGGTAGTTGTTGAAGAAAGGAGTGTGGCGACCGCCTTCGTCCTTGGACAGCACGTAAACTTCAGCAGTGAAGTTGGTGTGGGGCTTGATGGAGCCGGGCTTGCACAGCACTTGGCCACGCTGCACGTCTTCACGCTTTGTGCCGCGCAGCAGCAGACCCACGTTGTCACCAGCTTGACCCTGGTCCAGCAGCTTGCGGAACATTTCCACGCCGGTCACAGTGGTCTTGACGGTGTCAGTGATACCAACGATTTCGATTTCTTCGCCGACCTTGACGATACCGCGCTCGATACGGCCAGTCACCACAGTGCCACGACCGGAGATGGAGAACACGTCTTCCACAGGCATCACGAATGCGCCGTCAACAGCACGCTCGGGAGTGGGGATGTAGGAATCCAGAGCTTCGGCCAGCTTCAGGATAGCGGGCTCACCCTTGTCGGATGTGTCGCCTTCCAGAGCCAGACGGGCAGAGCCGCGGATGATGGGAGTATCGTCACCGGGGAAGTCGTACTTGGACAGCAGCTCGCGCACTTCCATTTCGACCAGTTCCAGCAGCTCTTCGTCGTCCACCAGGTCGGCCTTGTTCAGGAACACGATGATGTAAGGAACACCCACCTGACGCGACAGCAGGATGTGCTCGCGAGTCTGGGGCATGGGGCCGTCAGCAGCGGAGCAAACCAAGATAGCGCCGTCCATCTGGGCAGCACCAGTAATCATGTTCTTCACATAGTCAGCGTGACCGGGGCAGTCAACGTGAGCGTAGTGACGAGTAGCGGTTTCGTACTCGACGTGCGAAGTGTTGATGGTGATACCACGAGCCTTTTCTTCAGGAGCCGCATCAATTTGCGAGTAGTCCTTGGCTTCGCCGCCGAAGTGCTTGGACAGCACGGTAGCGATAGCAGCAGTCAGGGTGGTCTTACCGTGGTCAACGTGACCGATGGTGCCCACGTTCACGTGGGGCTTGGTGCGCTCGAATTTTTCTTTTGCCATGATTTCTCCGAAAGAGCAAAAACCTGTGTGATGTTTAAGGTCTGCACCTCATTGCTGATTCGCCCCGCACAGGAGACAGGACGGCATGGGATCGCAGACCGGCAAAAATCGCGACAGCCCACAAGGAGCTGTCGCGATCAGAACCGGGGATTATGACCGATTCGTCAAACCTGCGCTAATTACTTGGCGCGGGCGGCAACGATGGCTTCGGCCACGTTACGAGGAGCTTCAGCGTAGTGCTTGAACTCCATGGTGTAGCTGGCACGACCTTGAGTCATGGAGCGCAGCTGAGTGGCGTAGCCGAACATTTCGGACAGAGGCACTTCAGCCTTGATGGCCTTACCGCCACCAACCATGTCGTCCATACCCTGGACCATGCCACGGCGAGAAGACAGGTCACCCATCACGGTACCGGCGTAGTCTTCAGGCGTTTCCACTTCCACGGCCATCATGGGCTCGAGGATCACGGGATTGGCCTTGCGAGCGGCTTCCTTGAAACCGAAGATAGCGGCCATCTTGAACGCCATTTCGGACGAGTCCACATCGTGGTACGAACCGAAAGTCAGGCGAACCTTGACGTCCACCACAGGGTAGCCAGCCAGCACGCCAGAAGTCAGAGCTTCTTCCACACCCTTCTGCACTGCAGGGATGTATTCGCGAGGCACCACACCGCCCTTGATTTCGTCCAGGAACTCAAAACCCTTGCCGGCTTCTTGAGGCTCCAGCGTGAACACCACGTGGCCGTACTGACCCTTACCACCGGACTGACGAACGAACTTGCCGTCCACGTCCTTGACGGTGCTGCGAACGGTTTCGCGGTAAGCAACCTGGGGCTTGCCCACGTTGGCTTCCACGTTGAACTCGCGCTTCATACGGTCAATGATGATGTCCAGGTGCAGCTCGCCCATACCAGCAATGATGGTCTGGCCGGATTCTTCGTCGGTACGCACGCGGAAGGAAGGATCTTCAGCAGCCAGACGCGACAGGGCAATACCCATCTTTTCCTGGTCAGCCTTGGACTTTGGCTCCACAGCCTGTGCAATCACGGGCTCAGGGAAGACCATGCGCTCCAGCACGATAGGTGCATCCAGTGCGCACAGGGTTTCACCTGTAGTCACATCCTTCAGACCCACGCAGGCAGCGATGTCACCAGCACGAATTTCTTCGACTTCCTGACGCTCGTTGGCGTGCATCTGCACGATACGACCGATGCGCTCTTTCTTACCCTTCACAGAGTTCAGAACGGTTTCACCCTTGGTCAGCACGCCAGAGTAGACGCGCACGAAAGTCAGCTGACCAACAAAGGGGTCGGTCATCAGCTTGAATGCCAGAGCCGAGAACTTCTCAGCATCATCAGCCTTACGTGTCAGCTTCTTCTCTTCGTCGTCGGGGTCGGTACCGGACACGTCGGCGATATCGGTAGGAGCAGGCAGCAAGTCCAGCACGGCGTCCAGCATGCGCTGCACACCCTTGTTCTTGAACGCAGTACCGCACAGCATGGGCTGGATTTCGGTAGCGATAGTGCGCTGACGCAGACCGGCGATGATCTCTTCTTCAGTCAGAGTACCTTCTTCCAGGTACTTGTTCATCAGCTCTTCCGAAGCTTCGGCAGCCGACTCGATCATCTTTTCGCGCCATTCGTTGGCCGTGTCCACCAGTTCGGCGGGAATGTCACGGTATTCGAACTTCATGCCTTGCGAAGCCTCATCCCAGATGATGGCCTTCATCTTCAGCAGATCGACCACGCCCTGGAAGTTGTCTTCAGCACCGATTGGGATCACGATAGGCACAGGGTTCGCGTTCAGGCGAGTCTTCATGCCTTCCACGACCTTGAAGAAGTTGGCGCCGGTACGGTCCATCTTGTTCACGAAGGCCAGACGAGGCACCTTGTGCTTGTTAGCTTGACGCCACACAGTTTCGGACTGGGGCTGCACGCCACCCACAGCGCAGTAAACCATCACTGCACCGTCCAGCACGCGCATGGAACGCTCCACTTCAATCGTGAAGTCCACGTGGCCGGGGGTGTCGATGATGTTGATGCGGTGCTCGGGGCGGGACAGGTCCATACCCTTCCAGAAGCAGGTCACAGCCGACGAAGTGATCGTGATACCGCGCTCTTGCTCTTGCTCCATCCAGTCGGTGGTGGCAGAACCTTCGTGGGTTTCACCCAGCTTGTGGGTCACGCCGGTATAGAACAGGATACGTTCGGAAGTCGTTGTCTTGCCTGCGTCAATGTGGGCCGAAATACCGATGTTGCGATAACGGCTAATGGGGGTCTTGCGAGCCATGATTGATCCTTGCTTGATCGTATGGGAGTACTGCCTTGCCCACCTTGTGCGCAGGGGACAGCAATTCTATATGGGGGCACTCAAAATCGACACAAGGCCGCAGCAATGTTTTTGCATGCGGCCCTGTATCTCGAGCGAGATTCCGATTAGAAGCGGAAGTGGCTGAAAGCCTTGTTGGCTTCGGCCATACGGTGCACTTCGTCACGACGCTTCATGGCGCCGCCACGGCCTTCGGTGGCTTCCAGCAGTTCGTTGGCCAGGCGTTGAGCCATGGACTTCTCACCGCGCTTGCGCGAAGCTTCCTTGATCCAGCGCATGGCCAGAGCCAGACGACGAACAGGGCGCACTTCCACTGGCACTTGATAGTTAGCACCACCCACGCGGCGGGACTTCACTTCAACCATGGGCTTGACGTTGTTGATGGCAACAACGAAAGCTTCCAGAGGATCCTTACCGGGATGCTTCTTCTCGATCAGGTCCAGAGCGCCGTAAATGATGCGCTCAGCAACCGCTTTCTTGCCGCCTTCCATGATCACGTTCATGAATTTGGACAGCTCTACATTGCCGAACTTGGGATCCGGCAGAATTTCACGTTTGGGGACTTCGCGACGACGTGGCATTTTTTACCTCTATCTTTGCTTCAGTTGGCATCTTTTCAGATACCGCGAGAGCTATTCAAAACTCTCACTTACTCGACCCGCACAAAACACTTGTGTTCAGGGCCACTACGTTTGACCGCGCCAGTCAGGCGAATCAAACACCGTTTGTTTTCAAAAAACCAGGGCTGATTACTTAGCCTTAGGCTTCTTGGCACCGTACTTGGAGCGGGACTGCTTACGGTCCTTGACGCCTTGCAGGTCAAGCGAACCGCGCACGATGTGGTAACGCACACCAGGCAAGTCCTTCACACGGCCGCCGCGCACCAGCACAACGCTGTGCTCTTGCAGGTTGTGGCCTTCACCGCCGATGTACGAAATCACTTCGAAACCGTTGGTCAGACGAACCTTAGCCACCTTACGCAGAGCCGAGTTAGGCTTCTTAGGAGTGGTGGTGTACACGCGAGTGCACACGCCACGGCGTTGGGGGCAGTTTTCCATAGCAGGGCTCTTGGATTTAACAACTTCTACCGTGCGGCCCTGACGCACGAGTTGGTTAATGGTTGGCATTAATTAAACGTCCCTAAACGTGAATTTGCTTCGTGAAAGCAAAAGGTTTATCCGCAAAAACAAGTGCTTGAGCGGAAACGTGAATCCCTTCGGAAATTCCGAAAAGCCCTCGAATGTACCAGCTTGCAAAGATCCGCACAACTCCCTGCGGACAATATCCCCGCAGCGAGCTGGCTCCCCCTCGCATCACTACCCCAGGGCAAAAACCGGCGAAGAAGCGCTTTTCACCGGTTTGGGAATTACTTGATCCAGAGGCGAATCGTGTCCCACAGACGGCCAAAAAAGCCCGCTTGCTCAACCGCCTCAAGCGCCACCAGCGGCACTTCGGCCACCACATCGGCACCCGACTTGACCTTGAGCACCCCCATGGACTGCCCCTTGGCGATAGGCGCAATCAGCGGATCCTGGCGCACGACTTCGGTGGTCAACTTGCCACCCATCCCAGAAGGAACAGTCACCACCACGGCACCATCGGCCTTGCCGATCTTGACGACATTGGCAGAACCCTTCCAGACCGAAGGCGTGGCAACAGGCTGGTCTGCATCGAACAGCTTGACCGCGTCATAGGCGGTATAGCCCCAGTTCAGCAACTTCTGGCTTTCGTTGGCGCGAGCCTTTTCGCTGGCCGTACCCAGCACGATGGAGAGCAGTCGGCGCTGGCCCACATTGGGCAGGTCGCGCTTGGCCGTCGCCACCAGGCAGTAGCCAGCGGCGTTGGTATGTCCGGTCTTCAAGCCATCCACAGTGGGATCACGGAACAGCAGCGTATTGCGGTTGTTGCCGTTGGAGGCAGGCGTGCCCGGATAAGCGTAGTGCTTGGTGGCGTAGTAGTGCATGTACTCGGGGAAGTCATGCATCAGGCGCTGAGCCAGAATCGAGAGATCGCGCGCCGTGGTCAGGTGACCGGGCTCTGTCAGGCCTTCCGGGTTCTTGTAGCTCGTGCCCTTCATGCCCAGCGCCTGTGCCTGGTCATTCATCATCTTGACGAAGTTCTCGGCCGTTCCACCCACGGCTTCGGCCAGCGCCATGGTTGCGTCGTTGCCGGACTGAACAATCATGCCGCTGATCAAATCGTTGACGGGCACCTGCATCTTGGGGTCGATGAACATGCGCGAACCCGGCATCTTCCAGGCGCGCTCGCTCACGGGCATCTTCTGCTCCAGCGTGATCTTTTTGGCACGCAGGGCATCAAACACCACATAAGCGGTCATCAGCTTGGTCAGCGATGCCTGCTCCACAGGAGCGTCGACATCCTTGGCGCCCAGCACCTGACCTGCGGTCACATCCACCAGCAGATAGTTACGGGCCGCGATTTCGGGGGGTACAGGCGCCGCCACCTGCGCCATGGCAAACACAGGCGCCACGGCAGCAGCAACGGCCAGAACACGCAGTGTGGAGTAGATAGGCTTCATAAAGACGACTCTCGCTAAAGCAAAGGTGAACGCGGAAAATTTACCGCCAAAACGGCCAAGCCAAGGTTAGACCTTGGCTTGGCGCTATAAAAATAGTGAATGGAGACACCGCTGCAGTTCACACATCATCCAGATATCGAACGGGCGCTCACTGAGATTTCAGGTGGCGCACCACCAGGCTCTTGAGCAAAGGTAATTGTCCGTGAAAGAAGTGTCCGACCTGCGGGATCACGGTAACAGGCAGTATCTGCGGGCGGGCCCATTCCATCACGGCGGACAGCTCCACCGTGTCATCCGCCTCGCCATGAATCACCAGCGTCTGCTCATGCGCATCGGCCGGAATAGGCGCCACATTGAAGCGGCTGGCAGCCGTGCCGACCAGTACGGTCTTTTGCACACGACCTTCAGGCCATAGCTGGGCCAGCGCATGACTGGTCACAAAAGCGCCGAAGGAAAAGCCGGCCAGAGCAATCGGCCCCTCGGGCGCAACCTGCTGCACCACGGCCAGCATGTCCTGAGCCTCACCTATGCCGGCATCATGCTCACCCGCACTGGCACCCACACCGCGAAAGTTGAATCGCACCGCCGTATAGCCACACTGCACAAAAGCACGGGCCAGCGTCTGGACCACTTTGTTGTCCATGGTGCCGCCAAACAGCGGGTGGGGGTGAGCGATGATGGCTACGCCCTTGGGGCTTTGCCCTTCGGCCAGCTGCGGGGCATCGCGCAAGGCTTCGATGACACCGGCACCGCCGGCAAGAGTCAGTCGTTCAGTCTGGGAGTTCACGATTGCTATCCTAGTTATAGCTTGTAGCGCTTATCTATATTAAATAGAGGCAAGAAACTGCTGTGAGTTCCTTATGGAATCAGCGCCCTACGCTATCAGGAAGCACCAGGCGGTCCACCACCTTGCCATTCTTGAGGTGGGACTCCACGATTTCATCGATGTCGCTGTCGTCGACAAAGGTGTACCAGACCGCTTCCGGATACACCACCGCCACAGGGCCACCGGCACAGCGATCCAGGCAACCCGCCTTGTTCACACGCACCTGGCCTTTGCCCGCCAGGCCTTCTTCCTTGACACGCTTTTTGCAGTGGTCAAAGCCTGCCTTGGCACCATGCAGCGCGCAACAGTCCTCTCCATTGAGACGCTCGTTCAGGCAAAAGAAAATGTGGCGCTGATAGTAGCCACCGGCGTTGTCTTGATTCTGGGTGTCACTCATAGGGAATCCATTCTAGGCAGGCTGCTGGCGGCGCGAGAGTCGAACCACAACATACGCCAGCGTCACGTAAGGCCAGAGCCAGCCCAGCCATTGGCCCAGACCGTAGAAGCGAATGAAACGCCCCTGCTCCCAGGCCTGCAAGGTCTGGGCAAAGTACACATTCGTCGGTGCCTGATTGAGGATGCTCAGATGCAGCACCAACACCACCAGCAACAGCACCGCACACACTCGGCGTGAGGCCGGCAAGGCAATCACCGCCAGTCCCAGCCCCCCCCAAACACCCAGGCGCACCGGCAGGTTCACCCACTCCCAGGCATGTACCGGCCCCCAGCTCAGCGCCGCCGACAAGGCGGTTGCCCCTACTCCTGCCGCAATCATCAGCAGGCCGGCCAATATGCGCCTTCCCATGCCGGCAATCGCGCAGTAAGCCAGCAGACAAGGGATCCACAGCCCCAGCATCACACACAGCATCTCTGACGCCAGCGACAGCGGAGTCATGGCAAAGTCACCCAGCGGCAGCCAGGCTTCGAACGGTGTATTCAGCAGCCAGTCCTGCAGCGTCTCATCGACACGTTCGAGCACCTGCCCCAGGCCAAAGGGCACGGCAGCCGGAAACAGCAGCGCAAACGGCCACAGCGCCAACAGGGCCAGCACACCTGCGCCGCCCTCACCCATCCACTGATGGCGAAAGGCACTCCAGCGCGACAGCACCCCCAACTTTTCCAGCAAGGCAGCCAACAAGGCTCCCAGCAAAGTACCGCCCGCGTTCAGCACCCAATCCATATTGGACGGCACACGGCGCGGCAGATAGATCTGCAAGAACTCCATGCACAGCGACAGCAAAGTACCCGCAAGAAATGCCAGCGGCACGGCCAGCCGTGGCAGGCCCGAGCGCATCAACGCCAATGCCAGAAAAAAGCCCAGCGGCGCATAGCCGACGATGTTCGTGTTGACGTCGAACCAGGTCCAGTAAGGCGGCGGTATCTTGGCAAACAGAAAGACACGCGGATCAATGCCCTGCGCACGCCAGCCATCAAACGGGAACAGACTGGCAAAGACAATGAGCAGGCTGTAGACCAGCGCCAGCGGCCAGGCCGAGGTATGGCGCATGGAAATTACCGGCACTGCGGATTCAGACACAGTCGCTTCCTACTCTTTGCACAACACTCAGAAGGGTTTGACCACCACCAAAATCACGGCAGCGATCAGCAGCAGCACCGGCACCTCGTTGTAGAAACGAAACCAGCGGTGGCTTTTATGGCAGATGTTATCCGCCAGCTTGCGCAGCAGCACGGCGCAGCTGTGGTGATAGCCAATGACCAGCAGCACCACAGCCAGCTTGGCATGCAGCCAGCCACCTGAAAAACCCCAGCCCAGCCACAGCCACAGCCCCAGACCCAAGGCGGGCACGGCCAGCATGGTGGTGAAGCGCAGCAATTTGCGCCCCATCAGCAGCAAGCGCTCGCGCTCGGCCACCGAGCCTGGCGTGACCATGGCGATGTTGACGAAGATGCGTGGCAGATAGAACAGGCCAGCAAACCAGCTGGCCACAAAAACGATGTGAAAGGCTTTAACCCATAGCATGGAGCCAGTGTAAAGGCCCACGCCCGACCATGCCTGCGGCAGGCCGCGTCTTTACCTCTTCTGCCGACCTTCATGCGACTGCCAGCATGGAATAGTCACGCACCTGCAAGCCAAGCCATGGCGAATGGGGCACAATTTTCCCCATGCATTTGTCCAGCCCTACTCCTTTTCCCCAGAATCGCCCACGCCGCCTGCGCCGCGATGCTTTCACCCGCAATCTGGTGCGCGAGAACGTGCTGACGTCGCACGACTTCATCTACCCCGTGTTCGTGCACGAAGGCCAGAACAAGCGCGAGGCCGTCCCTTCCATGCCCGGCGTGGACCGCCTGAGCCTGGATCTGCTGCTGCCCGTGGCCGAAGAGTGCGTGAAGCTGGAAATTCCCTATCTGGCCCTTTTCCCCGCCATTGACGCCAGCCTCAAGGCTCCCGACGGCAAGGAAGCCCTGAACCCCGACGGTCTGATCCCTCGCGTGGTGCGTGCACTGAAAAAGGAATTCCCCCAACTGGGCGTGATGACCGACGTGGCCCTGGATCCCTACACCAGCCACGGCCAGGACGGCATCCTCGACGAGACCGGCTACATCCTCAACGATGAGACGGTGGAAGTGCTGGTCGGCCAGGCGCTGAACCATGCCGAAGCCGGCGTGGACATGGTCGCCCCCAGCGACATGATGGACGGGCGCATAGCCGCCATCCGCGAAGCGTTGGAACTGCAAGGCCATATTCACACCCGCATCATGGCCTACAGCGCCAAGTACGCCAGCGCCTTCTATGGCCCCTTCCGCGATGCCGTGGGCACGCGCGGCGCTCTGGGCAAGGCCGACAAGAACGTCTACCAGATGGACCCCGCCAACACCGACGAAGCCCTGCGCGAAGTGGCGCAAGACATCGCCGAAGGTGCGGACATGGTCATGGTCAAGCCCGGCATGCCCTACCTGGACGTGGTGCGCCGCGTCAAGGACGAGTTCAAGGTGCCCACCTTCGCCTACCAGGTGTCCGGCGAATACGCCATGATCAAGGCTGCAGCCGCCAACGGCTGGCTGGACCATGACGCCGTGATGATGGAAGCCCTGCTGGCATTCAAGCGCGCCGGTGCCGACGGCATCCTGACCTACTTCGCCATCGACGCAGCCAAGAAGCTGCGCGGCCTGTAAAAATTGATAGCTAGCAGCGCAGGTCATGCTTGCGCTTGAGGCCATTTCAGGCATTATTTGACGGCTTGGGCTTTGCCCAGGCCGTTTTTGCATCAACTCCCGAGGTCGCTTCATTCCCATGCGCGTGCTGCATATCTCCCCCCTCTACGCCCAGCCGGTTGACGAACTGCCCACACATGCAGCCACAACGGGGTTCTACTGGGTCTCCTGCACACGCTCGGAGCTGGAGTCACAACTGCCCGCCATACAGACTATGCTGACCCAGCTGGGCGGCTCCGCGCTGGTGGACCTGCACGTTTCGGACCTGCTGAACCCGGCCATTCCCTCCAACTACGACTACACCTCGGTGTATGACGTGCTGGTGTTTCGCCGTCTGGCCAATGCCCACCTGCCGCCGCTGACAGGCAAGCCCGCAGCGGCGACAAGCCCCACGGCTCCCTCACCAGGCCCGACACCGCAGACCAATCACACAGAAGCAGCCAGCGCCCCACCGCCCTCACACGCCCCGGCTGCTGCGCCAATCCTGCAGCGCGTTGAAACCCAGCCCGTGGGCTTTGCACTGTATGACCAGTTGCTGCTGTCCGTACACCCGGACGAATGCTTTGTGCTGGACAACTTCTGGCAGAGACTGATCTCCGGCCCCGTCAAAATCGAAGGTCGCCAGCAAAGCAGCAAGATGCCGGTCGAGCCTGCCGACCTGATGCTACGCATGGTCAACTCCATGGTGGACGGCTACCTGGACCTGCGCCGCACCCTGACGCGCCAGATCGATCATTGGCAAATCGCGCTGCTCAAGCCCAACAAGCGCTTTAGCAACTGGGCCAGCGTGCTCGATGTACGTCTTGCACTGCACCAGCTCGATGAGATCTGCGAAGACCAGCGCGCCGCCGTGCAGGACTGGACCGAGGCACTGGAAGGCTGGCCGCCCGAGCAAACCCCGGCGCGCCAGCATGAGCGCGAGCTGCTGCGCGTGCGCTCACGCGATGTGCTTGAGCACATAGAGCGCGTAACCCACCATATCCATCGCATGGAGCAAAGCGCCGAGACCGCCGTGCAAATGCACTTCTCTGCCCAGAGCAACCGGGCCAACGACATCATGCGCACGCTGACCACGGTCACGGCCATCTTTTTGCCACTGAACCTGATTGCCGGCATCTTCGGCATGAACTTCGAGTTCATTCCCTTTGTCCACACCAAGGACGGCTTTATCTGGGCCTTGTTCTCTATGGCCGTGATTACCGTGGTGCTGGTGGCCTACTTCTGGCGTCGCCGCTATCTGGAAAGTGAAGACAGGGACACCCCCTGAGGCGCTGCGCGCCTTCTCCCTCTCTCTTCGGGAGGGGGACGACAGCCTCGGTGCGGGGCTGCCCTTGCTCGCTGTCTCTGCAATGGGGCAGTACGCGCCTTGTGGCTTGACCCATAGTTTGAATAAAAATAGCTGCTAACGCTTGTGCATAAAGCGCTAGCAGCTATTGTTTTGAGACTTCGATCAGCCCAGATGCTGCTTGAAGAAGGCCAGGGTGCGCTCGTTCGCGAGTACTGCAGCCGCTTCGTTGTATGAGCCGCGCTGGTCGCAGTTGAAGCCGTGGTCGGCTTCGTAGACATGGACCTCCACCTTGGGCTGCGCCAGCTTGAAGGCTTCCACGGACTCCAGCGAGATGTAGTGGTCCTTGCTGCCAAAGTGCGCCAACACCGGGCTCTGCGCCTGACGACTGGCTTCCAGCTCGCCGGTCATGCCGCCGCCGTAGTAGCAGACTGCGACCGATACGCTGGGCAGGCTGCAGGCCGCGCGCCAGGTCATGAGGCCACCCCAGCAAAAGCCCACCACGCCCACCTTGCCGCCGGCCACCAGCGTTGCAGCATGGGCCACAGCAGCCTCGATGTCACGCAATGCACCGGGCTCTGGCAAAGCCTCGACTGCGGTTTTGAGTGCAAAACCGGCCTTCATGTCTTCTTCGGTGTAGCCCAGCTCCACATCGGGCTCAACACGGGCAAACATGGCGGGGGCCACTGCCACATAACCTTGCGCAGCATAGCGGTCGGCCACGGAGCGGATGTGCGAGTTCACGCCAAAAATCTCCTGCAGCACCACGATGGCACCACGCGGCGTGCCTTCCGGCATGGCGACATAGGTGGGAGTTTTTGCGCCATCCACGGCCGTCAGTTCAACAAAGCTACCCATTGCAAAGCTCCTTCATATTGTTCAAGGGGAAATCAGCGACGCCAGCACCCAGCAGTGCTGTAATGGCAGCTGCCACGTCGAGGACGAGGGCCATTTTTTCACAGGAGTGTTCATGCAAGGTATTTCAGCCCGCGCCAAGGACAAGCATCGCAAGATACCCGCCACCCAAGGGGGCGCGCTGTAATGGACCTCAAGCCGCTGATCACCCTGGTGGCCATCATCAACCCGCTGGCCATTATTCCGTTCTTTATCCATTACACGGCCGGCTTCAATGCCGAGCAGCGCTGGCAGACCATCCGCACCGCAGCCTTTGCCGCGTTCTGCGTGATTGCGGTCTGCGCACTGCTGGGCTTGCAGATCCTGCAGTTCTTCAATATCTCGCTGCAGAGTTTTCAAGTGGGTGGCGGCCTGCTGCTGCTGATCAGCGCGATGAACATGCTGAACTCGCGCCCTGCGGAAGATCGCCCGAACAACGCCACTCTGGAAGCCGGTGTCGAAAAAGCCGCCGAGGGCAATAGCATTGCCGTGGTGCCGCTGACCATACCGCTGCTGACCGGGCCCGCAGCCATGTCCACCGTGGTGATCTATGCCGATCAGGCGCGCACCATCTGGCAGCATGTGGCGCTGGTCGGCTATGGCGTGGTGGTTGCCGCAGCCATCATGGTGTGCTTCTCTCTGGCCGACCCCATTGCCCGCGTGCTGGGCAGAACCGGCATCAACGTCATGACACGCCTCATGGGGTTGATTCTGGCGGCCCTGGCCATTGAGGTGATGGCCGGCGGGTTGATCAAGATCTTCCCGATTCTGGCTTCGCCAGCTATTTATCCGTAACCCCCTGAGCCGCTTTGCGGCTTCCCCCTTTCTCTACGCGCTGCGCGCTATGGAAGGGGGACGACAGCTTCGCTGCGCGACGGCGCTTGCTTGCTGTCTCTGGGTTGGGCTGCGCCAGTTTTTTGGCCTTTTTAGTCCGTTTTAGACAGTGGCTACTGCTTCTTCTTTTTGCTCTGGCGTGCTGCAGGCGCCGCCACAGCCGGTGATGGGCTCGGCGGGCAGCGCTTCGGGCATTAGCACTTCGCCGCTGACCGGGTCAAAGCCCGCTCGACGCATGTGCAAGGCCAGGGCTGCGTCCATGTTCTGGGCATGGTGGCTGAACCAGGGGCCTAGCTCGGCGGCCATATGGCGAATGGTGCTCAGCTCACCCTGCGCGCCCTTGGCCGCGCCTTCGCGCATGACGGCCAAAACGACCTTGTGCTGCTGGCTGTGGCAGTTGCCCGTGGCAAAGCCTGTGGTCTGCATCCAGCGGTCTTCCTGATCAAAGTGCTGCTGGGTATGGGCAATCAATTCGTCCCACAACGGGCACAACTGCACGTCGTCAGCGGCCTCTACCCGGGCCAGCAAAGTGACGAATTCCTCATGCACCGAATCCATGGCGGGGAAGTCCAACATCAGAGCAGCAGTCCATTCCAGGCTGGCCATAGAGATTCCTTTGCTTTGCGAGTTGCGGAATTTGCAGCTTAGAAAGATCAACGCCACCACCCATTGGCCCATATCAGCAAAGCAGCGCCGCGCAGCCCCGCCAGATCAAGCACCCACAAAAAAGCCCTGCATGTGCAGGGCTTGTGGTGATGACAGCCTGTTTACCGGCCTTGGCGCTGCAGCCAGTTGCTGAGCTCGATGGTCAGCTTGTCCACACTGCTTGCCATGGCTCGCGCGCCGCCCGCAGCATCGCCCGTGGTGGCAGGGGTTTGCGCACTGAACAGTTGCTGGCCCAGCAACACATTGCCGCCACGCCGGTCTTGGCCAATCAGGCTGGCGCGCAGTCGCACCACAGCCTGGCTGCTGCTGGCGCTATCAAAGACCTGGCTGAACTCCACAATCTCCAGACGCAGCAGCCCCAGCGGGCGCGTATCGCTGGGGTTGGGGCTGAGATTGTCCTTTTCCGACAGCACCGGCCGCTCCAGGGCCAGGCGGGTACGCAGGCGCTGCTCCAGCATCTGGGCAGGCGGCAAAGTCCAGCGCGCATGTTGATAGGCGCGCTGCTCCTGGCTGTCCGCATAGCCCAGGCGATAAAGCATGGCAGTGGAGTTGTCCGCACCGGCCGGGGTCTGCACTTCGGCCAGCACCAGCGGAGGCGGAGCCACGAGAGGCGCTGCAGCAGTCGCCATGGGCACAGTGGTATCGGTGACACCCAGATCGTAGCGAGTGTGCTGTGTGGGCGGCGTGGGAAGCGCCGAGCAGGCCGCCAACACCAGCGCTACGGCAGACACGCCGGCAACGCGCATTAGTCCTGAAGAGAGGTTCATAACTTGAGCCATAAGAGTTCCTGTAGATGAAGCCACCCGCTCAGTGAGCTGGGGCAGCGGCAGGCGCGGCAAAGCCGGACTCGCCAGGACCGGGGAGGCCCACACCCGAGCCGTAAAGAACGGACTGCGGGTTGTCGCCGATACGGCTGGCCATATTGCTCAGGTTGCGCGAAGCGCGTGAAAAGTCGTCCGCAGCGCGGTTGACACGTGGCAAGGTGCTGCGCCCCAGCGCATCGGCTGCCACCGTCAGCGACTGCGTGCCTGCAGCGATCTGCTCCAGCGGGCCATCAGGCGCATTGATACGGCGCACGGTCTGCTGCAGCTCGCCCGCTACTCCCGACGCGGCATTACCGGCCTTGGTCAGCGACTGAAGAGTCTGTTGGGCATCGGTAGTGATTTGTGGGAAGCCCGCGGCCGCCTTGTTCATGGTACCTGCCAGCTCATTGACGCTGCCTGCCGCAGAGGCAATGTTCTGCAAAGCATCGCTCAGATGCTTCTGGTTCTCATCGCCCAGCATGGCGCTGAGGCGGCGAGAAATCTCGTCCACTCTCTCCAGCAGCACCGGCCCCTGATCGGCCAGCATGTTCAGCGGCGAGGACTTCATGACCATGCGCGGCAGGCCGCTGGGGCCGGGCTTGAGATGCTGATTCAGTCTGGCATCGTCATCCAGCTGAATATGGGCCAGGCCCGTCACACCCTGATAGCCGAGCTGGGCATAAGTCGTGGCGGTCACCGGCGTATCTTCTCCCACGGCAATGCGAATCAGCACATTGCCGGAAATCTGGGGATCAAAGCTGATGCGCACGACCTTCCCCACGGGTACGCCCTTGTAGCGCACCGTAGCCTGAGGCTGCAGGCCACTGACCCCATCCTTGGTGGACATTTCATAGAGCTGGTATTCACGGTTGTCACGCGTGAGCCAGACGGCCAGCCCTGCCAGCAGGGCTGCAACTACCAGCACAAAAATGCCGGCAGCCATGGCATGGGACTTGTTTTCCATCAGCTTTCCTCTGCGGCCGCGCCGCCTTGCACCGGGGCCATGGCACGGCGGCCACGCTCTCCCTGGAAAAAGTGTTCAATAAACGGGTGCTTGACCAGAGCCACATCACGTGGCGCGCCAGTCACCAGTACGCGCTTTTCCGCCAGCACAGCCACACGGGTGGACAGCGCAAACAGCGTGTCCAGATCATGGGTGACCATGATCACGGTCAGCCCCAGCTCGGCATGGATATCACGTAACAGATCGCAGAATTCGTCCGAGCCCTTGGGGTCCAGACCCGCCGTAGGCTCATCCAGCAGCAGCAGCGGTGGATCCATCATCAGTGAGCGCGCCAGTGCCACGCGCTTGATCATGCCGCCCGACAGATCGGAAGGCATGCGCGTGGCATGCTCGGGCTTGAGGCCCACCATCTGCAGCTTGACCATAGCCGCATCGCGCACCACCGCCTCGGGCAGTGTGCCTTGCTCCCGGAGTGCAAAGGCAATGTTGTCCAGCACATTGAAGGCCGAATACAGGGCGCCCTGCTGAAACAGCATCCCCACGTGGCTGGCCGCCAGCTCCCCGCTGATGACCTCCTTTGAAGGCCGTCCATCAATCGTCACCGTCCCGCGCGAAGGTGTCAGCAACCCCAGAATCTGGCGCAGCAGCACCGTCTTTCCCGTACCCGAGCCACCGACCAGCGTCAGGATCTCACCCGGATAGACATCCAGATTCAAATCCTGGTGCACGGCAAAACGGTTCTCGCCCGAGCCAAACTCGGTCCACAAATCCTTGGCCTGCACCAGCGGTGCACGGTCCTGAGGCGGCACATAGCCACCCACAGCGCCATCGATCAGGCGGTTTTGCATCACAGCTGCCATACGCGCCCCTTTGCAAAACGATCACAGCCCAAGCAAAAGACAGCCAGCAAGGGCCGCCTCGCGGCGATGGTGTCGTCCCCCTTGGGGGAAGCGGCGAAGCCGCTCAGGGGGTAAATCATGTCAAAACCCCACATTTCTAAACAGGATGGCGAAGATCGCATCCACGATGATGACCATGGTGATGGACGACACCACCGATGCCGTCGTGCCCTGCCCCAGACTCTGGGTGTTGGGCTCCACCTTCAGCCCCCAGTGGCAGCCAATCAGCGCGATCAGCACTCCGAACACCACGGACTTTCCCATGGCCAAGCCCAGGTTGCCAATCTGCACAGCACCCGGCAAAGACTGAAAGAAGTACGAAGGCGTGATGTCCATGGTCAGGTCCGCCGCAACCATACCCCCTGCCAGCGACGCCAGGATCGTCCACAGCGATGTCAAAGGCATGGAGATCGCCAGCGCCAGCGCCCGTGGCATGACCAGGCGATACCCTTTGGAGATGCCCATGACCTGCATGGCATCGAGCTCCTCCGTCACCCGCATCACACCGATCTGCGCTGTGATGGCCGAGCCGCTGCGCCCCGCCACCAGAATGGCGGCCAGCAACGGCCCCAGCTCGCGAATCAGCGAAATGCCCAGAATATTGACGATGAACGACTCTGCCCCGAACTGGCGCAACTGCAGCGCCATCAGGTAAGCCAGCACCACACCGATCAAGAAGCCCACCAGTGCCGTAATGGGCAAGGCAGTTGTGCCCGTCGCATAGAGGTGCCCAGAAATATCGCGCCAGGGGCCCCGAAACGGGTTGCGCAGCAGGCGCAGGCAGTCCAGCAGCAACTGGCCGATCAGCTCCGTCAACCCCATGAAGTGACCACGGGCATTGATGACCAGCTGGCCCAGGCGGTTGATCTGGCACATCAGCCCCGAAGGCGCTGGCTTGGGTTCGGGCACATCGCTGAACCGGGCCACGCGCTCCAGCATGGCGCGCTGGTTGCCGGTGGTCTTGAGCTGCTCAGGCCAGCGTTTGCCCCAGCGCTCCCACAGCAGCTGAGCGCCCACATGATCCAGCCATTGCAGTTGCTCCAGATCCCAAGCTGCGCCAGCAGGCACCGCCTTGAGCTGTGGCGCCAGCTGTCGCCAGAGCCTGCGATCCCCCAGCTCGGCTGCGCTCCAGCGGCCCGCAGGTACGGCCCAGGGCCTCCCTTCCAGGGTCTGCATGGGGCATTGAGGGTTTGAATCAGTGCTGGACAAAGAATCTTCCTAAAACAAAGACGGGGCGGCGCTCAGCATAACGCGAGGCAAGGCCCGAAGAACTATCGGCGACAACGGCGACGCGTAGGCCTTGAGCGCGAGCTTGCACTCAATTTGCTGCAATTTTTATCAAAAAACGGCCACAACCCGCAACCATAAAGCGCAAGCCGCTTCAAAAAAGAGAGTAGCAGCGCGCTTTCCCTATCGACAGCCCAAATCATCTCCGCACAATCAATTGGCCACAAGCTCTGCCTGTGGTTTCTGTTCCGCCCCTTGATCTCTGCCCATGAGCGACACCACTTTTGACTACATCATCATTGGCGGCGGCACTGCAGGTTCCTTGCTGTGCAACCGTCTTTCCCGCAACAAAAACCACCGGGTGCTGCTGATCGAAGCGGGTCGCAAGGACGACTACCACTGGATTCACATCCCCGTCGGCTATCTGTACTGCATAGGCAACCCACGCACCGACTGGCTCTACCAGACCGAGGCCGACCCCGGCCTCAACGGCCGCAGCCTGCGCTACCCGCGCGGCAAGACGCTGGGCGGCTGCTCCAGCATCAACGGCATGATCTATATGCGCGGCCAGACCCGTGACTATGAGCAATGGGCCGATCTGACAGGAGACGACACCTGGCGCTGGGATCAGGTACTACCGGCATTTCGCCAGCATGAAGATCACTGGCGACTGGACGCCGACCAGATCGGCCAGGTCAGCGAAGAATTTCACCGCCTGCATGGCAACAAAAGCCAGGGTGGCGATGGCGAATGGCGCGTGGAACGCCAGCGCCTGCGCTGGGACATTCTGGATGCATTTTCCCAGGCCGCGCAGCAAGCCGGCATTCCGGCCTCGGACGACTTCAACTGCGGCGACAACGAGGGCGTGGGCTATTTTGAGGTCAACCAGAAAGCCGGTTGGCGCTGGAACACGGCCAAGGCTTTTTTGCGCCCTACCTGCTATGGCCGCCCCAACTTCGAAATGTGGACCCATGCCCAGGTCAGCCGCCTGACTCTGGAAGACCTGCCCGACGGCAGCCAGCGCTGCACAGGTGCGGAAGTCTGGACTGGCAGTGAAATGGTCACCGTCCATGCCGAGCGCGAGGTGCTGCTGTGTGCCGGTGCCGTCAATTCGCCGCAAATTCTGCAGCTCTCGGGCATAGGCCCGGGCGAGCTGCTGCAGCGCCACAGCGTTGAAGTGCGACGCGACCTGCCTGGCGTGGGCGCCAATCTGCAAGACCATTTGCAGATTCGTTCCGTCTACAAGGTGCAAGGCACCAAGACGCTCAACACCATGGCCAGCAGCCTGATGGGCAAGGCCGCCATTGGTCTGGAATACGCCCTAAAACGCAGCGGCCCCATGAGCATGGCCCCCTCGCAGCTGGGCGCCTTCACGCGCAGCGACCCCGCCCGGCCTCACGCCAATCTGGAATATCACGTGCAGCCGCTGTCACTCGACGCCTTTGGCGAGCCATTGCACAACTTTGCGGCCTTCACCGCCAGCGTCTGCAACCTCAACCCCACCAGCCGGGGCACGGTGCAGCTGCAAAGTGCCGACTTCCGACAGGCTCCAGCCATTGCGCCGCGCTATTTATCCACCGCCGAAGACCGCCAGGTCGCAGCCGACAGCCTGCGTGTCACGCGCCGCATCGTCAGCCAGCCGGCACTGGCCCGCTATCAGCCCGAAGAATTCAAGCCCGGCGTGCAGTATCAAAGCGACGAAGATCTGGCCCGGCTGGCCGGCGATATCGCCACCACCATCTTTCACCCCGTGGGCACCACCAAAATGGGTAAGGGCAGCGACCCCATGGCCGTGCTGGACAGCCGCTTTCGCGTGCGCGGCATTCAAGGTCTGCGCGTGGTCGATGCGGGCGCCATGCCTACCATCACCAGCGGCAATACCAACAGCCCGACGCTGATGATGGCCGAGAAAGCGGCTGGCTGGATTCGCAGCGAGGCAGAGCAGCTGTCCCTGGCAGAGCTTGAGTGATTAAGTACGGAAAGGACTCAAAGCGCCTTCAGACTCATCTGAGCACCTGATTCGCCCAAATTCATGACTTAAGCGGCAACAGCCTTTATTGACATTTGGAGAAATGGAAAAACTCCACAACCCTTTCCCATCAAAGGGAAGAAGCTATCAGTTTTGAGTGATTCTGGGAACAGAGAAAATTCCAGGAAACTTTCAGATGCATTTACAAAGGTTTTTTCCTTCAACCCGAGGGAATTCCCCAATGCACCATGTAGGTGCAAACCTTACATTCTCCTCACTCTCGCTGCTCCACGAAGCAGCATGGAGGGCCGAGGAGACAACTCGACACAACCAGACCAATACATATAAAAGCATCAAAGATGCGTTCAAAAGCGCCCCTGAGGGGGCGCTTTTTTTATGCCTGTGTCGACGTACACCCTTGATGCTGCAGTGAGACAATGCGCGCCATTCAGGGGCAGACATGCTCCTAGATCTCTATCTACACCCGCATCCGGCAGAGAGACAGCCGCCTGAGGGCCAGCACCACTTGCAGCAGGCAAAGCACCATGGAATGGATTCTTGTTTCCTTCGCCTCGGCCCTGGCCGGGTTTATTGACGCCATCGTCGGAGGAGGCGGCCTGATTCTGGTGCCGGCCATGTTTGCCGCCTTCCCCAGCACCACACCCGCAACGCTGTTTGGCACCAACAAAAGCGCTGCCGTATGGGGTACGGCGATATCGGCCTGGCAGTTCACCAAGCGGGTACACATCACCTGGGCCACGCTGCTGCCAGCCATTGGCACCACGCTGGTCGGCGCTTTTCTGGGCGCCTGGGCCGTAACCCTGATCTCGCCCGACTTTTTGCGCAAGCTGCTGCCCTTTATCTTGCTAGGCGTGCTGGGCTACACCCTGGCCAAAAAGGAGCTGGGCCGCGACCATGAGCCTCGTCTGGCTGGCCGCACCGAAATGCTGACCGCCAGCGCCATCGGCCTGCTGATTGGCTTTTATGACGGCTTCTTCGGCCCGGGTACGGGCAGCTTTTTCGTGTTCCTGTTCGTGCGCCTGCTGGGTTATGACTTCCTCAATGCCTCTGCCAGCGCCAAGCTGCTGAACCTGGCCTCCAACGCGGCGGCACTGCTGCTCTTCAGCCTCAAAGGCCATGTGTGGTGGCACTTTGCCATTCCGCTGGCCGTCGCCAATGTTCTGGGAAGCATGCTGGGCACCTGGATGGCCCTGCGTCACGGCACAGGCTTTGTGCGCACCATCTTCATCGCCGTAGTCAGTCTGCTGATCTTGAAAACGGGTTACGACGCTTTTCTGCGTTAAACCCATACCCAACAAGCGCTGAGCGCTATCAAAATCAAGGCGTCATTTCTTCTTCGGACAGAAGATGAATATCTTCCACCTTGCGCGGTGTTCCTAGCGGAGCACCGGCCTTGCCCACGCGCACGGCGGCAATATCTGCCTCGCTGGGATAGTTGCCCACCAGCCAGTAGTCCAGAATGCGGCGCGCAATAGGGGCGGCGGCGGCAGCGCCAAAACCGGCATTTTCCACAATCACCGCCACGGCAATCTTGGGATTGTCAGCCGGTCCATAAGCGATATAGAGCGAATGGTCGCGCTGGTACTCGGCCAGACGTGCTGCGTTGTATCTCTCCTTCTGCCCCACCGACACGGCCTGCGCCGTACCAGTCTTGCCCCCGGACAGATAGCCTGCACCGCCAAACACGCCGCGGCCCGTGCCATTCGTCACCACGCCCACCATACCGCGCTTGACGGCATCGACATTGCTCTGCTTGTAGCCCAGATTGACTGGCGCAGGCTGCTCGATCGCTGTGCGCGCACCCGTGACCGAGTCGATCAGCTCCTTGCCCACATGCGGCGTGTGACTGATGCCGTTGTTGACCAGCGTCGCCAGCGCATGCGAGAGCTGCAGGATGGTGAAGTTGTTGTAGCCCTGGCCAATGCCCAGCGAGATTGTCTCGCCGCCAAACCACTGTTGCTGGGCCGCGCGTTTGTAGGTCTTGCGCTTCCACTCCTTGCTGGGCAGCACTCCGCGCAGCTCGCCGGGCAGGTCGATGCCGGTGATCTGACCAAAGCCCAGCGGCTTCATGAAGTCGTGAATCGCATCCACGCCCATCTCGTTGGCCAAGGTGTAGAAGTAGACGTTACTGGAGTGCTGAATGGCGCGCACCAGATCCACAGGGCCCAGCGCATGGCCTGAGCGGAAGGTATGGCCGCCAAACGTCCAGGAGCCGCCATCCTGAATCACCGTACCCGGCGTGCGCTTGCCGGTTTCGATACCGGCCAGCGCCATAAAGGGCTTGTAGGTCGATCCCACGGGGTAGGTACCGCGCATGGAACGATTGAGCAAAGGCCGATCCAGCGATTCGTTCAGCAGCTTCCAGTTCTCGTGGTCAATGCCATCGACAAACAGATTGGGGTCGTAGGTGGGTTTGCTGACCATGGCCAGCACTTCGCCATTGCGTGGATCCATGGCAATGGCGACGCCACGACGGTTGCCGTAAAGCTCCTCCACCATCTTCTGCAGCTTGATGTCCACCGACAACTGCAGACTGTGACCTGGCGTGGCAGGGCGGCTCCCCAGCCGGCGCACGGCATGACCACCGGCCGAGGTTTCCATCTCCTCCCAGCCCGTCTGGCCGTGCAACTGCAGCTCATAGCTTTTTTCGGCGCCCAGCTTGCCTATGACTTCCGTGCCACGGTAATTGGCCGCATCCTCCGAGTCATCAATCTCTTCTTTTTCCTTTTGATTGATACGACCTATGTATCCAATCAAATGGCTGCCCGTCTCTTTAAGCGGGTAGGTCCGAAACAGGCGCGCCTTGATATCCACGCCCGGAAAGCGATAGCGCTGGGCCGTGAACTTGGCCACCTCCTCATCGCTCAAGCGCGAACGCAAGGGAATGGACTCAAAGCTCTTGGAGTCATCCATGAGCCGCTTGAACTTGCGGCGGTCACGTGGGGTGATCTCGATGATCTCGCTGAGCTCATCAATCGTCTCTTCCAGCCCATTGACCTTGGCCCGCGTGATCTCCAGCGTATAGGCCGAATAATTGGTGGCCAGCACCACGCCGTTGCGATCCAGAATCTGCCCCCGATTGGGCACGATGGGCACCACCGCCGTGCGATTGCTCTCGGCGCGCTCGGCAAACTCCTCATGGCGCTCCACCTGCAGCACCAGCAAACGCCAGACCAGCAGGCAGAACGCCAGAAACACCACGCAGCCCATGACGACCGCACGCACGCGAAAGCGCTGCAGCTCGGCCTCGGTATTCCGAATCTCCATCATGAGCAGACCTGCCTCAAAACCAGGCGCACCAATCTACCAGGACAGCGAGCAAGGGCCGCCCCACAGCGAAGCTGTCGTCCTCCCTCGCAAAGCGAGAGGGAGGAAGGCGCGAAGCGACTCAGGGGCACACCATCCCAATTCGTCCCGGCATCAAGCATCGAAACAGCGAGCAAGGGCCGCCCCGCAGCGAGGCTGTTGTCCCCCTCCCGCACAGCGAGAGAGGGGGAAGGCGCGAAGCGACTCAGGGGGAGCGTCATTTACAACGGCCGGTTTTCATCGCTATCCGGCGCACGGCGCTGGGGTGCCAGCAGCAGCACACTGAGTACCGGCCACAGCATGGTTTCAATCACCGGGGCAATCAAAAATTCGATACCTGGAAAGATGCCTCCGGTCACAACACGCAGCAGCACCTGAATCCCATGCACCACAGCAAACACCGGCAACAGGTGCAAAGCCTGCACCGGGCTTGAAAACCACAGCAGACGCCGACTCATCCAGCCGGTCACATACACCAGCAGGGTGTAGGCCAGTGCGTGCTGACCCAACAGCGAGGAGCGATCCACATCCATGATCAGTCCCAGCGCAAAGGCAAGGCCCAGACCCACACGCTGGGGCTGGTTCAGGCTCCAGAAGGCCAGCAGCACCACCAGCACATCCGGCAGCCAGACAATGCGGCCCAGCGGCAGCATATTGATGGCCAGCCCTATGAGCAGCGTCACGACAATGAACAGGGGGTTGACCGGCAGCAACAACTGCTGCCCACGCGGCATGATCATGCGGGGTCCTTCGCAGGCTGAGCGGCCTTGCCGTCCGTCTTCTCTGTGGCTGCCTTCTCTTTCTGAGCGGCAGCCTCCTTCTTTCCGCGTGCCTTGGCTGCCCGATCAGCCTTTTCAGCCTCGGCCTGCGCCTCCTGGTTTGCCGCCTCGGGGTGCTCCGTACGACCCTGGGGCTTGAGCACCATCACATGGCGCACGCCCTGCACTCGCCCCACGGGCTCGCAGTAAATACGGGTAAAGGCAGAGTCGGCGCGACGGTCTACCGTCACCACCTTGGCCACCGGCAAGCCTTCCGGATACAGCCCATCAATGCCGCTAGTGGTCAGCAGATCGCCCACCTGTACATCGGCATTGCTGGGCATGAAGCGCAGCTCCAGCCCTCCGGCACGCGTCGAAGACGCATCACCGTAGGCAACGCTGCGCGCACCGGTACGGGGGTTGAATACAGGAATGGCCTGATCGCGATCGATCAGCAGCGTGACTTCGGCGCGTGTGGGATAGACCCGTGTGACCTGGCCGATCACCCCTTTTTCATCGAGCACGGGCGAGCCCGGCTCCACCTTGTCCACCAGCCCCTTGTCAATCACCACCCGGCGCGTATAGGGATCGGGGCTGTCATATACCACCTCGGCCACCTGCCCCGGCGTCAGCGAGCGCTCACGCAACTCCAACATGGCCCGCAGGCGCTGGTTTTCATTGATCAGCTCATCGGCCAGCTCGGCACGCTGCGCCATCACCACCAGCTCCTTGCGCGCGGCATCCTCGCGGTTCACCGCTTGCTGCTGCACCTCGGCATAACGGCTGGCGTTCTGATAGGCCAGCACCGGCTGGGCCACCAGCCACTGCACCGGCGACAGCGCCGTGGAAACGGCCGCTCTCACCGGCTGCGTAATCTTGAAACGCGCATCCGCCACCATCAAAAACAGCGCCAAGGCGCTGTACAGAGCAAGCTGTGAGGTTCGCGAGGCCTGTTGCTTGAACAGCGACGGAGCACGGTGATCCAGGGTGTCCAGACTCATGCATCCCCCCCGGGCATGGCGATGTGCCCCTGAACTGCTTGCGCAGAAGGAATGCAAAAAGAGAGCGCGGTATGCTGACGTATCACGGACTCAGGCCCTGTTTCATGGAAGTGGCTGCGGTACGCGAACTATGCCGCGAGCCGCAAAACACCACATTACACAGCGATTAATCGCTGGTGAAGATGCTGCCTTGGCGATCCAGGCTATCCAGCGCCATGCCGCAGCCGCGCACCACACAAGTCAGCGGCTCTTCGGCCACCAGCACGGGCAGACCGGTTTCTTCGGCCAGCAGACGGTCCAGATCGCGCAGCAGCGCACCACCACCGGTCAGCATCATGCCGCGCTCGGCAATGTCGGCGCCCAGCTCGGGAGGGGTCTGCTCCAGCGCGTTCTTCACGGCGGAGACGATCTGGTTCAGCGGATCGCTCAGCGCTTCCAGCACTTCGTTCGAAGAAATGGTGAAGCTGCGTGGCACACCCTCGGAGAGATTGCGCCCCTTGACTTCCAGCTCCTTGACTTCGGAGCCGGGGAAGGCCGAGCCAATCTGCTTCTTGATCAGCTCTGCCGTGGGTTCGCCAATCAGCATGCCGTAGTTGCGGCGGATGTAGCTGATGATGGACTCGTCGAACTTGTCGCCGCCCACACGCACGGATCCCTTGTAGACCATGCCGCCCAGCGAGATCACGCCCACTTCGGTCGTGCCGCCGCCGATGTCCACCACCATGGAGCCCGACGCTTCGGACACGGGCAGACCCGCGCCGATACCGGCAGCCATGGGCTCTTCAATCAGATAGACCGCCGTGGCGCCAGCCGCTTCGGCCGCGTCCTTGATGGCGCGGCGCTCGACCTGGGTCGAGCCGCAGGGCACGCAGATGATGATGCGGGGGCTGGGCGTGAGCACCGAGCGGGGATGCACCATCTTGATGAACTGCTTGATCATCTGTTCGGTGATCACGAAGTCGGCAATCACGCCATCCTTCATGGGACGAATCGCTTCAATATTGCCGGGCACCTTGCCCAGCATGGCCTTGGCTTCTGCGCCAACGGCCTGAATCACCTTCTTGCCGTGCGGGCCGCCTTCATGGCGAATCGCGACGACCGAAGGTTCGTCCAGAACAATGCCCTTGTCACGGGCGAAAATCAGGGTGTTTGCGGTGCCAAGGTCGATGGCAAGGTCGGTGGAGAAGTACCGACGGAAAGCTCCGAACATTCAGGGTCCTCTCAGGCACGGCTTGCGCATCGGCTGGCCGTCGCCAGGGTGTAAGGTAATGGAGTCTGGGTGGTGGGCATTTTTTGCACAATGACCAGCCGGGCGGAGGTATTGCGGCAAAGCCGAGATAATACCGTATCCCCTGTGAATAACTTCTACTGTCTGGGTCAGAAACACTGCTTTACATGCGGTGGCCCTGCTAAATATTTTCTATGGCATTGAACGAACAAGATATTGCGCGCATCGCCAATTTGGCACGCCTTGAGCTGTCCCAGCCCGAAAGTGAGCGCATGCTCGCGCAACTAAACAACTTTTTCGGCATCGTCGAAAAAATGCAGGCTGTGGATACCTCCGGCGTCAGCCCTTTGTCACATCCAGTTGCCGCCATCCAGGACATCGCCTTACGGCTACGTGACGATTTGGTAAGCGAGACCAATAACCGCGACGCCAATATGCAAAACGCCCCCGCAGCCGAAAAGGGTTACTTCCTCGTGCCCAAGGTCATCGAGTAAACGCACAGGAAGCACACGAACATGAGCCAAACCGAACTCCACAACCTGAGCGTGGCCGAGCTGGCCGCTCAACTGCGTGCCAAACAAGTGTCTGCCACGGAAGCCGCCCAGCACTTTCTGGCCCGCGCCAAGCAGCACCAGAATCTGGGCGCTTTTGTCTCCATCAACGAAGACGCCACCCTGGCCCAGGCCAAGGCGGCCGATGCTCTGATTGCCGAAGGCAAGGGCGGCAAGCTGGCCGGTGTGCCGATTGCGCACAAGGACCTCTTCGTCACCAAGGACTTCCCCACCACCGCCGCCAGCAAGATGCTGGAAGGCTACAAGTCGCCATTTGACGCCACCGTGGTGCGCAAACTGGCCGACGCTGGCGTGGTCACTCTGGGCAAGCTCAACTGCGACGAATTCGCCATGGGCGGTGCTAATGAAAACAGCGCCATCGCCCCCGTGGGCTTTGACGCAGCCCAGCCCGTGCGCAACCCCTGGGACACGAACCGCGTGCCCGGCGGCTCGTCCGGCGGTTCCGCCGCTGCCGTGGCCGCGCGCCTGGCACCGGCTGTGACCGGCACCGACACAGGTGGATCGATCCGCCAGCCCGCATCGTTTTGCGGCGTGACCGGCATCAAGCCCACCTACGGCCGCGCCAGCCGCTACGGCATGATCGCGTTTGCCTCCAGCCTGGACCAAGCCGGCCCCATGGGCCGCAGCGCCGAAGACTGCGCACTGCTGCTGAGCGAGATGTGCGGCCCTGATCTGGACCGCGACTCCACCAGCCTGGACTACCCTGCCGAAGATTTCAGCGCCAAGTTGAATGACAGCATCGAAGGCCTGCGCATCGGTATCCCCGCCGAGTTCTTTGGCGAAGGCCTGTCCGCCGATGTGCGCACCGCCGTCGACGCAGCTTTGAAGGAATACGAAAAGCTCGGCGCCAAGCTGGTGCCGGTGTCGCTGCCGCGCACCGAGCTGTCCGTGCCCGTGTACTACATCCTGGCCCCGGCCGAGGCCTCGTCCAACCTCTCGCGCTTTGACGGCGTGAAGTTCGGCCACCGCGCCGCCAAGTACGAAGACCTCAACGACATGTACAAGAAGACCCGCGCCGAAGGCTTTGGCGACGAGGTCAAGCGCCGCATCATGATCGGCGCCTATGTGCTGAGCGAGGGCTACTACGACGCCTACTACCTGCAGGCGCAAAAGATCCGCCGCATGATTGCCGACGACTTCCAGGCCGCCTTCAAGGACTGCGACGTCATCGCCGGTGCGGCAGCGCCCACCACGGCCTGGGCCATTGGCAGCAAGGCCGATCCCGTGAGCAACTATCTGGCCGACGTGTTCACCCTGCCCGCATCGCTGGCCGGCCTGCCCGGCATGAGCCTGCCCGCAGGCTTTGGTGACGGCGGCATGCCCGTGGGCCTGCAGCTGATCGGCAATTACTTCGGCGAGGCCAAGCTGCTGAACGCGGCCCACCGCTTCCAGCAAGCCACCGACTTCCACTTGAAGCGCCCCGCTGGCATGTAAAAACTTATAGCTGTTAGCGCTTGATCTGATTCACTTTCAATGCTTAAACATCCTGAAACTCAATCAGACCATGCGCTAGCCGCTTCACTTTTAAAGCAGTTAGGACACACAGAACAATGACTGTGAAACTGATTAACGGGTACGAAGTCGTCATCGGCTTCGAGACCCACGCCCAGCTGGCCACGAACAGCAAGATCTTCAGCCGCTCCAGCACCGCCTTTGGTGCCGAGCCCAATACGCAATCCAGCCCCGTCGATCTGGCCCTGCCCGGCACGCTGCCGGTCATGAACAAGAAGGCCGTGGAATGCGCGATCAAGCTCGGCCTGTCGCTGGGCTCGACGATTGCGCCGCGCTCCATCTTCGCGCGCAAGAACTACTTCTACCCCGACCTGCCCAAGGGCTACCAGATCTCCCAGTTCGAGATTCCCGTGGTGCAAGGCGGTGAAGTCAGCTTCTATCTGGAAGAAGGCAAGAACAACGTCCTCAAGACCGTGCGCCTGGTGCGTGCCCACCTTGAGGAAGACGCCGGCAAGTCCGTGCACGACGAGTTCATCGGCCAGTCCGGCATCGACCTGAACCGCGCCGGAACGCCGCTGCTGGAAATCGTGACCGAACCCGATATTCGTTCGACTGCCGAAGCCGTGGCCTATGCCAAGGAACTGCACAAGATCGTCACCTGGATCGGCATCTGCGACGGCAATATGCAAGAGGGCTCGTTCCGTTGCGACGCCAACGTCTCCGTGCGCAAGCCCGGCCAGCCGCTGGGCACCCGCCGCGAGATCAAGAACCTGAACTCGTTCCGCAACATGCAGGTCGCCATCGATTACGAAATCCTCTGGCAGATCGAGCAGATCGAGGACGGCCACAAGATCCAGCAGGCCACCGTGCTGTTCAACCCCGACACGGGCGAGACCCGCGCCATGCGCACCAAGGAAGACGCGGCCGACTACCGCTACTTCCCCGACCCCGACCTGCCTCCGCTGGTCGTGGCACCCGAATGGGTGGAGCAGGTCAAGGCCGAAATGCCCGAGCTGCCCCGCGCCATGGCCGCGCGCTTTGTCGAGCAATACGGCCTGCCCGAATACGACGCCACCATCCTGACCCAGAGCCAGGCCGTGGCCGCCTACTTTGAAGACGCCGCCGCCGTGTGCAAGCAGCCCAAGCTGGCTTCCAACTGGGTCATGGGCGAAATCTCGCGCCGCCTGAACATGGAAGAAATTGGCATGGACGCGGTCAAGGTCACGAGCGCCCAGCTGGGTGCCATGATCGCCCGCATTGCCGACAACACCATCAGCAACGCCGCAGCCCGCACCGTGTTTGAAGCCCTGTGGACCGGCGAGGGCCAGGACGTCGATGCCGTGATTGAAGCCAAGGGCCTCAAGCAGATGAACGACACCGGCGCGCTGGAAGCCATCATTGACGAAGTGATCGCCGCCAACCCCGGCAACGTCGAGCAATACCGCGCCGGTAAGGACAAGGCCTTCAACGCTCTGGTCGGCCAGGTCATGAAAGCCTCCAAGGGCAAGGCCAACCCCGGCCAGGTCAACGAGCTGCTCAAGAGCAAGCTGGCCTGAGAGCCGCTCTTCGAACGCTAATCTGTTACAGGCACCTTCCCCTCGGACGGGCCTGTGAGCTTAGATAATGCACAAGGCCGCAGGCAGCACATGCCTGCGGCCTTGTTACTTTTCGCTCATTGCTGTCTTCGGTTCTCATGCCCTGCGCCGTCGCCTGCCCAGGAAAAATTCTGTGATCTTCTCGAACGCCTCCCTCATCGAATCCGAAAAAGAGCGCAACCTCTGCACCAAGTTTTTTGCGGGCTACTTCTTCAACGAATTCACGCCCGGCTACACCAAGCGCATCACCCTGTTCAACCGCTACATCCAGGAAGTCACGGGACGGGAAGATCTGGCCCTGCACAGCCCCAATGTCTCGTTCGACACCCACGCCTACCTGTGCCACGAGCGCCTGCGCAGCAAGCTGGCCGATGTACTGGTCTCCGACAGCGCACGGCAGGTCTTTCTGTTCATCGAAACCAAGTACCTGACCAACTGGACTTACGCCGCCGACGTCGCCAAGGGTCTGGAGCGACTGGACAAGGTGTTTGACGCCGAGAAAAAGCCCCATCTGGCCGACGCCCGCCAGCATTACTTTGTGCTGACCTCACGCCGCAAGGAAGAAGCCGCAGACCGGCCTGTGCGTCACTACGCGCCGGTGAATGTGCCTATTTTTGTGCCCTCACCGGTTGCACAGGTCGAGTCAGTGGCCGAGGGGGAAGCGCCTGAGCCGATCAAGAACGAATTCACCAGTTTGCTGTACTGGGAAGATCTGGCGCTGATGTGTGATCGCTCGGAAGTGCGGCAGTACATGGAGGCGAGGCTGAAGCTGTGCATCAGCAGTTCGCGGAATCAGCATAAGGCGGGGTATTTTTTGCCTGAGGAGTGAACACTACATATGCTTTCCGGTAAATTTCATTGCTAGAAACTGATTGAATTTTTGAGTAAATTGCGCTTTCACCTGACGTAAGTCATTGCTCGCTTTCTATTTATTGAATAAAAGCCTCTATCTCAATAGATCTTTTATTTAAATATATGCGAAAAATTCTGACAGCGGCAATCCTTTCCTGTATTGCATTTAGTGCAAACTCACAATCAAAAATCAACGATTTTGATATTCTTGGAAAGTGGGATTGCACCACAAACGTTGGTGGTGTCATGGTTCAAACAGACAGCATTACTTACTACCGTAACCAGCGCTTTTCTAGTACCGGAACATTCATGACTGCCATTAATTTCACAAACTTCAAACCAGAGGCATCTGCTTACTCCACTGCTGGGAATGGAACGTGGTCTATTAAGGATGGTTATTTTTTAAGTGTAGTTGAAGAATTTTCAGCGGAAATTTAAATAACAAGATAAAGAATGATAAATTTATTGATGAGATTTTAAAATCAATTAAAAAGGGAGATACGACCTCCGTAAAGACAATATTCATCAATAGCGAAATTTGGGTTGTAGAAGAAGAAAATGAAAAAACAATTACCACTTGCACAAAAATAAAATCAAACTGATTTTTTCAAGAAAATATATCTTGGTACACGACAGAGGCCGGGTCTCGCCCCGGCAGGCGACCTTCTTTTCTTGCTCGTGCAAGCAAAGAAGGCAAAAGAACACGACCCGACTGTCCGCGTCCCTGCGCTGCGTTTCACTTCGCTACGGGCAAACCTGCGTCACGCCATTCAGTCTGCGATGCGGCAAAACTCGCTTTGCGCTACGCGCGCCGCTCAAACACGTTGCCGCAAGCTTGATAACGATGCAATGCTGTCCTTCGGCAGCGTTGCCCGCAGCCTGAACAACGTGCCACAGGCGCTGACACACGGGTGGATACGGGAACGGACGGCCTGCATGATTGGTAACGAAGTTGGCCTCCAGCGCTTATGCAGATTACGGCAGCAGCTATCAAAAGCGTAAAGAAGCTATCTGGCTGTCCGCATTAGGTATCGCCCCTTGTGCCCACGCCTGCGACGGCAAGTGCTTGGGGCTGGCAGTTGCACCCCAGAGTGCAACTGCATCGTCATCTGACTTGCGGCAACGTGTTTGAACAGAGAGCGAAGCTCGAAGTGAGTTTTGCCGCACAGCCCCAAGCGCTTGACGGCGCAGGTCGCCCATAGCGAAGTGAAACGTAGCGAAGGGGTCGTGGGCAGTAGGGGCAGGCTCTTTGCCTACTTTCTTGCGCAAGAAAGTAGGTCGGCAAGGCGGGCCGAGACCCGCCCTCTGTCCTTGGCAAAGGCATGTCGCGAAAACAAATCAAGAGCCAAATCAGCCTCAACCGCATCAAGCGCAAGCAGCTATCAAAAGCACAAAGAAGCTATCCGCATCCGGTATCGCCCCTTGTGCCCACGCCTGCGACGGCAAGCTCTTGGGGCTGGCAGTTGCACCGCAGAGTGCAACTGCATCGTCCTCAAATTTGCGGCAACGTGTTTGAGCGAAGTGCTGCAAGCACGCAGCGAGTTTTGCCGCACAGCCCCAAGCGCTTGACGGCGCAGGTTGCCCCGCAGCGAAGCGAAGGGGTCGTGGGCAGCAGGGGCTGGCTCTTTGCCTACTTTCTGGCAGCAGAAAGTAGGTCGGCAAGGCGGGCCGAGACCCGCCCTCTGTCCATCAAGCCAGCATGTCGCTGAAACAAAAAACAAGCCAAATCAGCCCCTAACCCAATCACAGCAAGCGCAAGCAGCTATCAAATTCAATAAACCGCCTTTCTCCTATAGGCAAAGGCCGCGCTGCCGCCTGACACTCTGTGCATTCAGGAGAGATACATGTTCAAAAAAGCATGGCAGGAAGTGCATTTGCTGGAGCTGATTGCCGTTTTCCTGCTGGTCTGCACGGCGGGCTTCTACCTCAAGGCTTATCTGGACTTCGAGTCCAACTACCAGACCTGGCTGCAGTCGCCGGACATGCCCGAGGGCATGAGCCGCGCTGAGGCGCTGGGCTTGTCGGGGGACTTTCTGGGTGGGGTGCTAAACCCCATTCTGAGTTTTTTCTCATTTCTGGCGCTGCTGTTCACACTGCGGCTGCAGCGGCGCGAGCTCAATGCCACCATGGATGAGCTCAAGAAATCCACCACTGCAGCCGAGAGCAATGTGCGCCTGTTTACCGAGCAGATTCGGGCCCAGCGGCTGGATGCGTTCGAGAACACATTTTTCTCGCTGCTCAAGCTGCACAACAGCACCTTCGAGACGATTAACGAGTACCACCCGGCCGAGGGCGATGTGCCTGCGGGCAGCACGCTGCAGTTGCTGATGGGACAGGCCCGCGAGCAGGAAACACTGGAGGCCGCGCGCGCTGTACTGATGGCCGACCATAGCGAGATCGATCACTTCATCTCCATCCTGTTCGAGATGCTGAAGTTCATCGACCAGAAATTTCCGCAGGAGTCGCACAGCGACCGCATGTTCTACGCCAACATTCTCAAGGCCATCATCAACCAGGATGCGTTCGAGGCCGTGGCCATGTACGCGGCCACACACAATCCCCAGAGTCCGTATTACGCGTTCAAGCAGCTGATTGAAAAGTACGAACTGCTGCAGGAGCTGGACTTCAGAGCCGAGCGGCACCAGAAGTTTGCAGCCGGCTATGCGCAGTTTTATTCGCTTTCGCTCTCCCCCATGGAGCTTTGATTCTCAGTCAAAACCCACTCAACCCCAATATTGACAAGCGCTGCAAGCTATCAATTTTAAAAAGACTCCCATGCGCTCTACGCTGTTCAAAATTGTGCTTTGGCTGCTGGCCCTGTGCCTGGCGGTGTATGCCGGCCTGTGCGGCTATATGTTCGCCCAGCAGCGCGAGATGCTGTTTCGTCCCGCCCTGACGCAGGTGGCCGCCGAGAGCACGGATTTTTCACTGCAGCGCCCCGATGCCCTGCTGCGCGGCTGGCAGTTGCATCCGCCGCAGGGGCCGGTGCGCAGCGCGGTGATTTACTTTGGCGGCAATGCCGAAAACATTGCCCTCCGGCGCGAGCAGCTGGCGCTGAGCCTGCCGCAAAGTGATATCTACATGCTGGCCTACCGGGGCTATGGCGCCAGCGAAGGCAGCCCCTCGCAGGCCGCGCTGGAGCAGGATGGCGTGGCGCTGTTCGATGAGGTCCGGCGCCTGCACCCGCAGCTGCCCATCACGGTCATAGGGCGCAGTCTGGGCACGGGTGTGGCTTCTGCCGTGGCCCATGCGCGCCAACCGGAGCAGCTGGTGCTGATCACGCCTTTTGACAGCATTCTGAACACCGCGCGCAGCATGTTTGACTGGCTGCCCGTAGCGCTGCTGCTGCGTGACCCGTTCGACTCTGTCGCACACCTGCGCCACTACCGTGGCCCGATTCTGGTGCTGCGCGCCGGTCGCGATCAGGTGGTGCTGCCCGAGCGCACCGATGCCTTGCTGCGCAGCCTGAGCGGCAGGACGTCTCCCGTCCGGGTGCAGGATTTTGCGCAGGCCAACCACTCCACCATCTTCAGCGCCCAGGACTTCTGGGCCGCCATCACGCAGTTTGTGAGCAGGCATGAAAAAGAGGCCTGAAAGGCCTCTTTGCGTTCCTCCTGAGCGGGGTCAGCGGCTGAGCACCCGTTTGTAGAAGAACACACACAGGCCGATGAAGTAGGCCAGGCCCAGCCACATGGCGGGCGCAAAGCCCTCGCCCACCAGCGCCAGTGGTGCGTCCTTTCCGCTGAAGCCGATCAGCGCCGCAATCAAGAGGCCCATCAGGCTCTCGCCCACAATCAGGCCCGAGGCCAGCAGCAGGCCGCGCTCTTCGGCGGCGGCCTGCCAGTCTTTGCCACCCCGGGCAGCATAGGCCTTGATGGCACGGGTAATGCACCAGCCCAGCACGGCGCCGATGGTCAGCGTCAGGCCAATGGTGGGTGGCAGATAAATACCCAGTCCCACGGCCAGCGGAGGCAAAGCGCCTTTGCCCGACTTACGCAAACTGAGGTCAATCACGATGACGGCAATGCCCACGGCCACACCCAGGCCCAGCATGGTCCAGTCCAGCGAGCCTTTGAAGATGCCGCTGGCAATCTGCATCATCAGTGTGGCCTGTGGCGCGGCCAGTGCCTGGTTGGGGTCCATGCCTTCGCGCGGCAGGCTGCCGGCAAATCCATAGGCGTTGTAGAGCAAGTCCAGCACCGGCGGAATGACCAGCGCCCCCACCAAACAGCCAATGATCAGCACCACCTGCTGACGCCAGGGCGTGGCACCGACCAGATAACCGGTCTTGAGGTCTTGCAGGTTGTCGTTGGAGATCGCCGCCATGGCCAGAATGGTCGAAACCATGAACAGCACCAGCGCAATGCCCATCTGCCCGGCCACCGCATCGGCATAGGCGGGTACGACCGCATGCAGCATCAGCAGGGCCACGCCCATGAGCAAGGTGGCGATGATGCCAATGCCCGAGATGGGGCTGGCCGAAGAGCCGACCAGACCGGCCATATAGCCGCAGGCTGCCGCCACCAGAAAGCCGAACACTGCGGCAAACAGCACGCACAGCGCCGACAGGCTGTAACGCGCGCCCGCAGCCAGCTCGGGCATGTGGCCGCCGATGAAGTCATTGACCACCAGGAACAGCACGCCCAGTGCGACGGCACCAATGGCCAGCATCCAGCTGCGCGGCATGTCCTTGTCGGTTTCATCATGGCCAGCCGCTGCATTCACACCGCGTGCCGGCTGGTTGCGGATAGCTTGCAAGATGGGCTTGGCCAGCGTACCCACGGTCCACAGCGCCGAGATGCCGATCACGCCTGCGCCCAGAAAGCGCGCCTTGGCACCCCACAGTTGGGTGGCCAGCTCGGTCACGGCCTGACCGGCCGCAGGGCTCGCCTGAGCCGTCAGCCATGGCACCACAATGCCCCAGCACAGCACCAGTCCCACCAGCACGGCAATGCCTGCTGCGGCCCCCATCAGATAGCCAGCGGCCAGCAAGGCCGGCGAGAAGCCTGCTGCGACGCGAAAGGCCACGCCGCCCGCAGGAATCCAGAAGTTGAAGGCATCGCCCAACAAGCGCAGGCCGCCGCTGAGAAAGCCAAACACGGCCGCCAGACCCGTTCCCCAACCCAGATCGCGCAGGCCGGAGCTGCGCGGCTTGGCGGTTTGCTCGGCATCCTTGGCATGGCGCTGCGCATCGCCCACACGCAGCACTTCGGCGGCGGCCACGCCTTCGGGGTAGGGCAGATCGGACTGCACCACCATCACGCGGCGCAGCGGCACCGTGTAGAGCACGCCCAGCGTGCCACCGGCGGCGCAGATCAACGCCGTCTGCCAGAACGGAAAGCCCGTCCACAGCCCAAGCATGAGCAGGGCCGGCAGTACAAAGATCACCGAAGACAGCGTGCCTGCCGCCGATGCCTGGGTCTGCACCATATTGTTTTCAAGAATGTTGGAGTCCTTGAAGCGATAGAGCAGCGCCATGGAGATGACGGCAGCAGGAATGGCCGAGGCAAAGGTCAGCCCGACCTTGAGGCCCAGGTAGACGTTGGCGGCAGTAAACGCCAGAGTGATCAGCGCGCCAAGCAGCACGCCACGGATGGTGAACTCTCTTTGAGTTGCTGGGATCGTCATTGTGCAAAGAAGAGGCAAAAAACGGCTCTAGCCTATCACCAGCACCGCCCCGGCCGAGGCCTTCATGCGCACTTCACTCACTGCGCGCCTTGCCTGCAGCAGCCTGGCTGCCAAGCGCCTCAAAGAGGTTGGGCCGCTGTCCGACAGCGGGGACTACCTGGCCCCACTAAGCTGCCTATCTGTTGTCTGACAAATACCGTGCCCTCAAGGAGAGTCTGCATGGACTTCTCGTCTCATCGTCGCCCACCCCACGCTGCCCTTTCGGGTTTCCGCGTCTCGCCCAGCGCAGAGCTGGGCTTGTCTCCCGTCGCAGCGCCCGCTGCCGCACGGGTGTCGCCTGCTCAACTGCGTGCCGTGCTCGACGCCATGCCCCAGCTGGTCTGGCTCACGGATGTCGAGGGCAGCGCAGACTATGGCAACAGCACCTGGCAGGAGTTCACCGGCAGCACAGCCACCACGGGCGGCTGGCTGCAATGGCTACACCCGCAGGACTGCGATGGCGCCCGCCAGCTCTGGGAACAATCGCTGAGCTGCGGCAGTGCGTTTCAGGGCGAGTACCGCCTGCGCCACCACAGCGGCGAGTACCGCTGGCACTTGATGGAGGCCCGCTTTCAGCGGCAAGCAGGCCACAGCAGTGGCTTGTGGTTTCTGACCGGCTACGACATTCATGCCCGCGTCCAGGCTCAGCAGGAGTTGGCAGCCAGTGCCCTGATGCAGAAGAACATGCTGGATGTCAGCGTGGACTGCATCAAGCTGCTGCGCACGGATGGCACGCTGATCCACATGAACAAGTCGGGCTGCGAAGCCCTGGGCGTGGATCCCAAATCGGGCTTTGGCCAGCGCTGGCTGCCACTGCTGCCGCCAGAGGTTCGAGAAAAAGGTAAAAAGGCTCTGCAGCAGGCCATACGCGGAAAAAATGCCCGATTTGCCGGCATGAGCGTGCTCCCCGGCATGGCCCCCATGCACTGGGACAACATCCTCACCCCGCTGATCGGCAGCGACGGCAAGGTCACCAGCATTCTGTGCGTTTCGCGCGATATCACCCTGCAGCGCCAAGCAGAGATACAGCTGCGCGAGGTCGGTGAGCATGATGCGCTGACCGGCCTGCCCAACCGCCGCGCCTTCAACACCCGCCTCAAGCAGTTGCTCAGATCATCCCGAGACGGCAAGGCCACCGTCGGACTGATGCTGCTGGATCTGGACCATTTCAAGCACATCAACGACACCCTCGGCCACACGGCCGGCGACCACCTGCTGCGTGTGCTGTCGCGCCGCCTCAAGCAATGCTTGCCTGACAACGGCATGGTGGCAAGACTGGGCGGCGATGAATTTGCCATCGTTCTCGGGCCACTGAATTCGCAGCAGGATCTTCAGGAAGTGGCCCATACGGTGCTCTCCCAGATCAATGCCCCCATTACCTATTCAGGCCGACTGATCAATGGCGGCATGAGCATTGGCTGCGCCCTGTTTCCACAGGATGCACGCGACGCCTCCTTGCTGATGAAGTGCGCTGACACCGCTCTCAACGACCTCAAGAGCGGTGGCCGAGGCGGCATCCGCATGTTCAACAATGCCATGCTGCTGGCCGCGCAGGCAGCGGCCATGCAACTGGAATGCGCACGCCAGATCTTGCGTCTGGACAGCATCACGCCCTATTTCCAGCCCAAGGTCAGCATGACCGATGACCAGGTGGTCGGCTTCGAGGCCTTGCTGCGCTGGCAGGACGAGCAAGGCCAGCTGCAGCTGCCAGCCACGGTCTGTGCGGCCTTCAGCGACTACGAGCTGGCTTCACGCATCGGGGAGGTCATGCGCACCAAGGTGCTGGAGCAGCTGTGTCTGTGGCGCGAGCAGGGGTTGCCCATGCTGCCGGTCTCGCTGAACGCCTCTCCCGTGGAGTTCATGCGCGATGACTATGCCGAGCACCTGCTGGCGCACCTGGAGCGCCTGAACCTGCCCACACGTCTGATTGAAGTCGAGGTCACTGAACACATGCTGGGAGAACGCGGCTCAGACTACGTCAAGCGCGCCCTCAGCCTACTCAAGCACCAGGGCGTGCGCATTGCGCTGGACGACTTTGGCACCGGTCAGTCCTCTCTCGCGCATCTGCGCGACTACCCGGTCGATTGCGTGAAGATCGACAAAGATTTCGTACAGCGCATTGAACACGAGCCGACGATTCGCGCCATCATTCAGGCCGTAGGCCATCTTGGCCCCAGTCTTCACCTTGATCTGGTCGCAGAAGGGGTGGAAACAGAAGCCCAGCGCCACATGCTGCAGGACTGTGGCTATCAGATCGGCCAGGGATTTCTCTTTGGGGAAGCCATGAGTGCAGAGCAAGTGAAAGCCTGCCTGCGCCAGTTGCCTCGCACACACGCAAAGGGCTGAAGTCGCTTGACCATCCGTATCATGCGCGCATGGCTGAACTGACCTTTACCCTGACCGAGCAGCAATTTTTCAAGGCCCAGCGCCTGTATCTTTCGTTTCAGCCCCGCTGGGTCAAGGCGACTTTCGCCTTCGTCGGCATCGCAGGTCTGCTGATTCTGGCTGCCGGCCTGTACTACCAAAAAACCGGCCTGACACTTGCAGGTCTCATCTACTCACTTTTTCTGCTGCTGAGCTTCGGCCCCAGCGCCAGGCTGGCCGGAAGGCTGGCCATGCGCCTGCTTCGCCCCAAGCTGCTGCGCGCCTTTCGCCGCGCTCCCTCCTTGCACCAGCAAAGCCATGTGGAGCTGCGCGACGGCCAGTTGCACCTGCAATCCGAAAACGGTGTCGGCACGCTGCCCTGGAAGCACATCATTGCCTGGGCCGAAGATCAGGACAGCCTGCTGCTGTATCTGCAACCGCGCCTGTTCATCATCGTGCCCAAAGAGGCCGATCCTCAAGCGCACTTTGTCACCGCATTGCGGGCACGCTTGCTTGATCAGGTAGGCCCGGTGCGACGCTAGGCCATGACAGAGCTTCGATACGCGCTGACCGAGTCGCAATTCATTGCCGCCCAGCGCCTGCACGTTTCACTGCGCAGCCCGGCCCAGAGACTGATGCGGTGGCTGACTCTGTTGCTAGGCATGGCACTGGTGGCCGGCAGCCTCTACGAAGGCTTGTACTGGCTGACTGTCGGCGGGCTGATCGCCATCCTCGCCCCCTGGCTGAGCTGGACCTTCTCCACCCTGCCCCGGCTGATGCAGACTTATCGCAGCTCGCCAACGCTGCATCAGCTCAACCGCCTGGCACTGCGGGAAGAGCTTCTATACAGCGGCGACGGGCAAAACCAGAACGCCTTGCCGTGGAATCACATCATCCGGTGGGCCGAGAACGATCACAGCTTGCTGCTGTATCTGCAGCCCCAGCTTTTCATCATCGTGCCCAAGAGTGTGCAGGCTCCGGATGGCTTTTTCACAGCGCTGCGCAAGCAGTTGATGAGCCATGTGGGGCCAGCAGTTTCTTGAAGGTTTTTTGGCACTTTAGGCATAGCCATCAAGCGCTGACAGCTATGAAAAAAGGAGACCTCAGTCTCCTTTTTTCATCTTGGATACAAGCTACAGCTTTCGCGTTATTGCACGGTCAGTTTCACTGGCTTGGCAAACACGGTGTAGTGATGATCCTGGTTCATGGCATGACGATACCCAGGCAGCACGGTGGCAGTCCCAGGTGCCGTAAAGAGGATTGAGCCATCAGGCTGTACGTTGTACTGCGCCGTACCATCTAACACCACCATCTGATTGCTTGTGACATTGAGCGTTGCCCCCAGTTGGGTCGTCAGCGTCAGCGGCAAAGCAACCGGTGTCTGCATGTTCACCGCAGTCGCTCCTTGCGCGGCCACCGCTTGAACCGGAAAATTCTGGGCCCAGTGCGCGTCATCCGTGGTCAGGCCGTGGGTGCCATAGCTATAGAGACTGTAGAAGTCACTTTGGTTGCGCAAAGTCCAGGGCCAGAAGGTCAGACCCCGGTGTTTGGCGGCCTCCACAAGCTCGGAGCTGATGCCGCCGCCGTAGCTTGGGTTGTAGGTTGATGAGTTGGCTTGCGTCACGCCCAGGATGCTGCGCAGCCCACTTTCAACATTGCCGCCTTTGACCGCCAGGCTGTTGAGTGCGCCCGTGCTGACCTCGGGCATGGTTTTTGCCATGTTTGCGAGCTGGTTGAAATCGAAGGAGATGACAACCAGTTGGTCATGCACTTTCTTTTTGTCTACAAGCTCTTTGAGCAGGCTCACGATCTCAGGATTGCTGCTCTTGATTTCGACAAAATGCACCTGCTTCGTGTTCTTGAAGGCATCGAAGTACTCTTCCATCGTCGGCACTGCATAGCCCGATTTCGTCTTGAGCTGCTTGACCTGGGCCAGCGTCATCTCTTCGATTGGACCTGTGCCGTCCGTAGTGCGATCCACGGTTCCGTCATGCATGATCACAAGCTGCCTGTCACGTGTCATATAGATGTCGTTTTCGATGACATCAGCACCTGCCGCTGCAGCCTCCTGGGCACTCTCCAGAGTATTTTCATCCTTCAAAGAGGGCGTTCCCCGGTGCCCAATGATCAGCGGCTTGCGCAACAAGGTATTCGCTGGCAGCTTTTGAAGCACCTTGGCATAGGCCTGTGAATGGCTGGTCACGACGCCATTGACACCGGTCAGCAGCACTTCCGCCACTTGCTCAGGCGTTGCCGCAGTGGGATCCACTGCAGCCCAAGGGGTGATCAGCAGACGCTGCATATGAGCCACCGCACTTTGAGTGCTCATGGCAGCAGGCAGTACGGCAATCTTGGCTTTCGCACGATTGGTCTGCGCCACAACCTTCAAGACATCGGCCGTGCTGGCAGTCAGATTGGATGCCGAGAAGTCCACCGCCGCGCGCACCAGCGGCATGGCTTTGCGCGCCTGCGCCAGCAACTCCACATTGCTAGACAGCAGTGTGATATCTGTATAGCCATACTTTTCCACGAAGCGCGAAAGCGCTGTAACAGTAGCCTCGTTTTCAATACGCAGCACGGGGATTGCCAGCACCTTGGCTTGGCTCACATAGTCCAGCAAGCTCCCGATACTTTCCCCGCCAGCTCCCTTGAGCGTCAGCGAACTATCCAGTCCGAACAAGGCGTTGCTGGCTCCTGATTTCTCCAGTGCCGTTTGCGAGCTCATCACTTGCACCAGAGTGGGAGCAACTGCAGCCTTGGTGCCTGTATCCTGAGGAGCAAACAGCTTCACCACGGGCAAAGCATCGCGCTGTTCGGTGACCTTGATGCTCTCAACCCGCATCAGAGCACCCGCTGTTTGCAGGCCAACACCTCCTGCGGCATAGCGCTCATCCATCTCCGCATCGTGCAGCAGTTCACCATTCAGGTACTGGCGGACACGATTGCCGTGCACGATGACCGTAGCACGGTACGTCTTGGCAGGGTCGATTTTTTCCGTGAATGGCTTGGTGCTGCTCACATTCCAGCCACCAGCATTACGGAAGGCAAATTCAGTGCCGTTGGCCAACGTGGCCTCTTGACGCATGGCCATCTGGTAGTAGGGCTCCATCGTAGGAGTCTCTGAAGTGCGATACATCACGCTGGCCCAGCGCTTTGAATCCGTTGCCGCCTCAATCGTAAAGACAACATCGATACGGTAATTAGAGTGTTTTTGCAGGGCTGCAGGCAAAGACACCGCCGTCATCTGCGTGGCATGAGCACGGCCATCAATAAACAGGCTGCCGTCGCGCACTTCCACGGTGCCCCTGTTGGCTGCTGGTTTTGTCCAGCCCTCAGGGAGCTCAGACAAGCCGACAAATGTCTGATCAAGGTATGTCACCAGTGGCTTGCTATCCGGCTCCGAAGGCTTTTCCGGATTTTCTGGATTTGCGGGGTCCACAGGCGTCGCCGGCTCCAAGGGCACGGCAGGAATCGAGGGTGTGCCAGCCTCAGGCTGAGAAGAGGAGTCTCCACCGCCGCAGGCTGCAAGTTGAAGAGCGATCAAGGCAGCCAGCGCGGCCTGAGTTTTCGAGAACATCACAAGTCGTCCGAGAGAGGTAAAGCCCAGCACTCTAGCGAGACGATGTGTCAGCAAAAACTCACTTTAATGACTAATCCATGAAGACCCTCAATGGACTCAATGGATTAGTCTGCACTTTTTTAGAACAGCACGCGGCAGCGGATGGTGCCCGCAATCTGCGAGAGCTTCTCCAGCGCCAGTGCCGAAGACTGGGCATCGATATCGATCACCACATAGCCCACTTTTTCATCAGTACGCAGATACTGGCCCGCCACGTTGATGCCGTTGTCGGCAAACACCTGGTTGATGGCCGAGAGGATGCCGGGGCGGTTTTCGTGCACATGCAGGATACGGTTGTGCCCCGGGTGCTCGGGCAGCGCCACTTCAGGAAAGTTCACCGCCGAAGTGGTCGTGCCGTTGTCGCTGTACTTGACCAGCTTCTCCGCCACCTCCAGACCGATATTGGCCTGCGCCTCCATGGTCGAGCCGCCGATGTGGGGCGTGAGGATGACGTTGTCCATGCCACGCAACGCCGACTGAAACTCGTCCTTGTTGCTCTTGGGCTCGACCGGAAATACGTCGATGGCGGCGCCCAGCAGCTTGCCGGCCTTGAGCGACTCGGCCAGGGCCTCGATATCGACCACGGTGCCGCGCGATGCATTGATCAGAATGCTGCCTGGCTTCATGGCGGCAATCTGGGCCGCCCCCATCATGCCGTGGGTCGATGACAGCTCGGGCACATGCAGCGTCACGATATCGGCCTGGGCCAGCAGCTCATTGAGGCCGGAGGCCTGATGCGCATTGCCCAGCGGTAGCTTGGTCACCACGTCGTGGAAAACCACCTTCATGCCCAGGCCTTCGGCCAGCACCGACAGCTGCGTGCCAATGGAGCCATAGCCCACGATACCCAGTGTCTTGCCGCGGATTTCGAAGGAATTGTCGGCGCTCTTCTTCCAGCCGCCGCGATGAGCCACTGCGTTCTTTTCAGGAATACCGCGCAGCAGCAGGATGGCCTCGCCCAGCACCAGCTCTGCCACAGAGCGGGTATTGGAATACGGGGCGTTGAAGACGACCACACCGCGCTCTCGCGCTGCATTCAGGTTGACCTGGTTGGTGCCGATGCAAAAGCACCCCACGGCCACCAGCTTGTGCGCAGCGGCAAACACCTCTTCGGTCAGCTGCGTGCGCGAGCGGATGCCGACAAAGTGCACATCGGCAATCTTGCGCTTGAGCTCCTCGCCCTCCAGCGCACCCGTCAGCGCCTCCACATTGGTGTATCCCGCGTCCTTGAGCACCTTGAGCGCAGAAGGATGAATGCCCTCCAGCAGCAAGAATTTGATTTTCGATTTGTCCAGCGAGGTTTTGCCCATGTTCCAGCACTCCGATACACCAAATCCCTATTACAGCGGTTTCTCAATGTCGTCATGAGGTCTGGGTGCATCCGCGTGCAAAGCGCCTAGCAGAACGGCAACGAAGCGGCGTCCGGCGATACCCGTGTGCCAGCAGTCATGTAAAAAATTACGACGCAATCATTCGCTTTCTACAATCGCGCACATTCATGCGCTTCCAATTTCATAGTTGCCTGCGCAGACACCTCAAGCTCTCTCCAAGGATTTGCTCCCTATGCTGACCCTCTTGCGCCGCGCAGAAGACCTGTTGATTCAAGTTCTGCGCCTTGTCTTGCTGGCTTTCTCCATCTTCGTGCTGATAGGCATGGGCCACTGGCTCTGGAATTACTACCTGCCTCAGAAATCCGAGGTCATCACCAATACGGCTCTCGACTGGAAAGACGCACCGTATGACCTGAAGTTCATGGAAGAAGAAACAGGCCGCGACCTCTATGGCCTGAGCAGCTCCACGCCTTTGGAGAAGCGCCTGGCAGACCCCGCTCTGCGCCCCGATATCCGCAAGGCGGATGGCATGCTGCGCGGCTTCATCTACAAGGATGTGGCCGCCCGCAAACGCATAGAGAAAGAAAACAGTGCTCAGGGCCTGGAGCCTATTCACCCTTTGCTCAAGGGCGATGCCCTGCCCTCGGCTGACGATGTGGCTCGCCAGATCAAGATGCGTGAAGCCCGGGAAAACTCCTGCTGCGACAAGGAAGCCGCGGATGCTGCGGCAGCAGAAGTCGATGCTGCCTGGACGGCACGCCGCATTGCCTTCAATCGGGAAGATCACATGGCCCGCGCCGCCATCGATGCGGCAGCGGATGCGATCGCAGAAGCCATGAATGATGATGAAATGCTGATGGACCCGGTCAATCTGGCATCCGAAATCCACGACCGTGCTCAAGCGGCCGAGATGGAGCATGGCGAGGGCTCCTATGCCGCCTACATCAAGGGCCTGCCTGCAGCGCTGGGACAGGTACTGGGCAACGAAAGCCTGGCTGCCAAACTGCAGCGCCAGCCTGCAGCGCAGATCGTCAGCACCTTGCTGGTCAACTACACCCTGTCCTTCGACCGTACTGCGCTCAAACTGCGCGGTGAAAACCCCGACGAAGAGAAGAAGGAGTTCCTGGGCATCGACACTGCCTTTGCGACCATGCTGATTTCCTGCCTGGTCATGGTGATGATGGCCCTGGTCATGATTCGCATGGAGCGCCACATGCGCAACAACGCCAAGTCCTAACAGCGCGTTAGCAGCGTCAGCTGGGTGACGCTGGCTCTCGGCATGAGGCCCGCTGCTGAAAGGCAGCGGGCCTTTTTGATGATGACATGCACCCCAGAGAAAACGCCACAGCACAGCCCGTGAATTTTTTTGACAGAATGGTCTGACTCCCAACGCTGCAAAGCCTGGGCAGCTATCAATTTTCAAGAGCTGTACGCCACATATGCCATGTCCATGAATCTGCAAGCACTGCGACAGCGCCTGGGACCTGTCGCGTCACGCCCCTCCGGCAAGGAGTTGCTGCGCGCCAGCATTGGCGCTGGGCTGGGGCTAGCCATGGCCGGTATCCTGGTCAGCCTGACGGACCGCTTTCTGCCCCATACCCTGCACCTGTTCGCACCTCTGGGAGCTACGGCCGTCCTGGTCTTCGCCCTGCCCAGCAGTCCTCTGGCGCAGCCCTGGAACTGCGTGGTGGGCAACACCGTTTCGGCGCTGTATGCCTTGCTGCTGGTCTGGGCTCTGCCATCGCTGTCACAGACCTCACTGTCGGCATTGGCGGTCAGTGGCTCCATTGCGCTCATGCTGCTGCTGCGCGCCCTGCACCCGCCAGGCGGAGCCGTCGCCTTGCTGACCGTGCTGGCAGCCATCCACATGCAGCCCCAGGACTGGCAGATGCTGATCCCAACCGCCGTGCTGTCCAGCGTGCTGGTGTTGGTCGGTGTGCTCTATCACAAGGCCTGCGACCGCCCCTATATGCACTCCACGCCGCAGGCGGATAAAAACCAGCGCCCGGCTACCGGCCTGGCACTGAGCGAACAAGACCTCCAGCAGCTGCTCAAACGCTTTGAGCAAAGCTACAACCTCAGCCCCGAAGACCTGGGCTCCCTGCTGGCAGCGGCCGAAGAAGAGGCCATCAAGCGCCGCCTGTCCAACATACGCTGCGGCTCGGTCATGTCGCCCACCTTGCTGAGCATCCATGCACAGACACCACTGGAAGAAGTGGCTGAACTGTTTCACCGCCACCTCATCAAAAGCCTGCCCGTGGTGGATGAAGAGGGCGTCATGATTGGCCGTGTTCTGCGTGCCGATCTGTTTGACTGGTTGTGGCAGGGACACCGCGCAAGCCAGCAGCAAAACCTGTGGCAGCGTCTGCGCCGCTCCAGCCACACGGCCAAGCTGCAGTCTGTGGCTCAGGAGCTGATGCGCTCGCCAGAAGTCAGCGTGCAGGAAGACACGCCCTTGGGTGACTTGCTGGAAGACCTGGCCACGCACTCCGTGCAGTTCATTGCCGTTCAGCGCGGCAGCACGCTGGTGGGAGTCATTACCCGCACAGATGTCATCCGAACCTTGCTGGCCCTCAAGCCCTGAGGGTGGCTAGCCCCCTTGCAGCCACGGGGTGGCGGGCTAAACTGTCTGCAGAACTGGTTTGATTGCCCCCAAGGAGTTGCTGCCATGAACACCGTATTCACTCCCAACCTCGACAAGCTGCGCAACATTGTTCAAGGCTTCGGAGTCCACGCCTTTACAGCCCTGCAAGTCGCCACCGAATACGAAGGCAGCACTGCCAGCCCTCAGGCGACACAGACGTTCGAAGAGCTGCTCAACCGCCATGCAGCAGTGCTGGGCATCAAGGCCGTACCCGGCGAGCATGTGCTGTGGCGCTGCACCTGACGCAGCCCCATCCCCCGCACGAATACCCACCATGGTGGGTATTTTCTTTTGGGGTGCCCTGGCAACTGGGATAAAGTGCCGCGCCATGTCCTTCATTCCTCTTTCGCTGTGGTTGCCGCTGTCCATCTGCGCCTGTGTGCTGCTGGTACTGACCGCCATAGGCTGGCTCTGGCGTGCAGCACGGCATGTTCCGGCTGGCAGCAGGGACGGCCGCCATATGCGAGTCATGGCAACTGCCGCAAGTGCAGGCCTGTTGCTGTGGCTGATCTATGGCGTATTCAAGGGTTATGGGGCACTTTGGCAGGCCGACGCCCTGCTGCTCATGGCCCAGGCATCGCTGCTGCTGCAAATGCCTTTGATTGTGGGTGGGCTGGCCTGGGTGGCTGCACTGCTGCTAGGCCGCGTCATGGCCATGCACAAAGCCGCCCTGGAAGACTGAACGTACGGGTCAGGGCGCGCGCGGCGCGACCGGGGGCTGCTCGCCCCAGAGCTTGCGCAGCTGCTGCAGTTCGGCATCAAAGCGCTGATTGATGCGCTGCTTCTCCGCATCCTGCTGCTTGAGAAAGCGCTCCTGCTCGGTCAGACTTTCGGTGTTGTCCTCAAGCTGCCGACGCAGATTGGCAGGGGCTTTCTTGGGATCGTTCTGGTAGAACTCCAGCTCGGTATTGAGCTTGCGGCGGCGCTCCTTGAGCTCAACCTGATGCTTTTGTGCCACGCCAATCACATCATCAACCTGAGCCAGCGCCTCGGCGCGGGCGGCATCATGCGACCCCTGATTGGGAAAGCGCGCCAGAACGGCACGCTCGCGCAGTCGCTCTTCCCGCGCACGCAGCTGCGTGGCCTGCTCCTGACGACGTTTGGCCTCAAGTGCAGCACGCTCCTGCTCGGTCAGCGTCGGCCCCATGCGGCGCAGCTCCACGCCGGTATTGCCCAGCACACGCTGCTCGCGGTCCACGCAGGTGGCAATGGGGCGATCAGCGGTAATGCGCCGCCCATTGGCATCCGTGCAGGCGTAAATGCCTCCCGTATTGGCTGAGCCCTGGGCCAGCGAGGCCCCGGCCCATACGGTAGCCACTACATACAAACTCAGTTTTGCATGCCACGCCTGCTTCATTTTCGGATTTACTCCTTGTCTTCAACGCCATAGCGCTGGCGATAGGCCAGCACACGTTCGTGATGCTCGCGACCGGCATCACCACCTTGTTGCTCCAGATAAAGCAACAAGTCTGCCAGTTTGGCAATCGCGCACACCTGCATGCCCAGCTGGTTGCGCACATATTGCACAGCACTGTGCGGCACATCCTGACCATTCTCGGTCGCCATCTCCTGGCGGTCCAAGGCGATGGCCACCGCATGAGGCTCGGCACCAGCGGCTTTGATAATAGCAATCGACTCGCGTGCTGCCGTGCCAGCCGACATCACATCGTCAATGATGAGCACGCGGCCCTTCAGGGGTGCGCCCACCAGGGTGCCGCCTTCGCCGTGGTCCTTGGCTTCCTTGCGGTTGTAGGCAAAGGGCACGTTCTTGCCCTGTCGTGCCAGCTCCACCGCTACGGTTGCAGCCAGAGGAATGCCCTTGTAAGCAGGGCCAAAGACCATATCAAACTCCATGCCGCTGGCCAAAATGGCTTTTGCATAGAATTCGGACAGACGCGCCATCTTGGCGCCATCGTCGAACAGACCCGCATTGAAGAAGTACGGGCTCATGCGCCCGGCCTTGGTCTTGAATTCGCCAAAGCGCAGCACGCCTGCGTCGACGGCAAACTGCACAAACTCCTGTGCCAGACGGTCTGCACCGTCCATTGGCTTTTCACTCACCACCATGGATTCATCCTTGTTCAAATTAACCAGCCTCAACCTCAACGGCATCCGCTCTGCCACTACCAAAGGCGCTGAAGCCTGGATTGCAGCCACTGCGCCGGATTGTATTTGTGTCCAGGAAATCAAGGCCCAAGCTCCAGATATGGCCGGTCGCTTCGAGGTGTTGGCCGGCATGAAGGGCTACTTCCACTTTGCCGAGAAGAAGGGCTACTCGGGCGTGGGCATCTACTCACGCCACGAGCCCAGCGATGTGGTGGTGGGCTTTGATCTCGAGGAATTCGATGCAGAGGGCCGCTATGTAGAGGCGCGCTTTGACACGCCCGAACGCAAGCTCTCCATCATCAGCTCCTACTTCCCCAGCGGCAGCTCGGGCGATGTGCGTCAGGAAGCCAAGTTCCGCTTTCTGGCCAAGATGCACACGCACTTGATGCGCCTCAAGGCCGAGCGCAACTTCATTCTGTGCGGCGACATCAACATCGCGCACCAGAAGGAAGACCTCAAGAACTGGCGCAGCAACCAGAAAAACAGCGGCTTCACCCCCGAGGAGCGCGACTGGATGACAAAGTTGTTGCACAAAACTGAAGAAACCGGCGGCCTGGTTGACGTTTACCGTCATCTGCAGCCCGACACCACCGATGCCTGCTACACATGGTGGAGCAACCGGGGCCAGGCCTATGCGAACAACGTGGGCTGGCGTCTGGACTATCACCTGGCTACGCCGGCAATTGCGGCGCTGGCTCGTACCGAGTCCATCTACAAGGGCGAAAAATTCTCGGACCACGCGCCCATCACCATTGGCTATGACATGACGCTGTAAGCCTCAGTCACAACCCCGCCACAAAAGCGCCTGCCACCCATGCAGGCGTTTTTGTTTTCAGGATCACTCCATGGCCGAAGTCAGCGGCCGGTTGACCACCACATGCTTCATCACCAGCGTGGAGGTCATGCGCAGCACGCCAGGCAAGCGGGTCAGGCGCTCGTCATACAGCCGCTGATAGGCAGGCAGATCACGCACCACCACCTGCAGCAGATAGTCTGGGTCGCCAAACAGGCGCTGGGCCTGCACCACGCTGTCCAGCTGGGCCACTGCCTCTTCAAACTCGGGCACGGATTTGCTGTCCTTGAGCGTGACAAACACCAGCGAGGAAAAGTCCAGCCCCAGCGCCGCCGGGTCCAGCTCGGCGCGGTAGCCACGAATCACGCCCGACTCCTCCAGCGCGCGCACGCGGCGGTGGCAAGGAGACAGGCTCAGGCCCACTTGCTCGGCCAGTTCGGTCACCGTGAGGCGGCCATCGCTTTCCAGCGCAGCAAGAATTTTTCGATCAAGCGCATTCACAGGGCAGATTCTTCCAATTGAAGGCCGCTCAGCAGCATTTATTGAGAGCACATTCTCGCCTGTCTTCCATATTCTCTCTACATCAACGCTTTTCGAGAGAATTTCGTGTCAATCGCCGCCCTCACCGCCTTCTGGGCGGTTTCATTTTTGCTGGTCATCACGCCCGGAGCCGACTGGGCCTATGTGATTTCTGCGGGCCTGCGCGGCCGCCCCTTTGTGCTGCCATCCGTCGTGGGTCTGGCCTGCGGCGCGCTGTTGGCCACACTGGCCGTGGCAGCGGGTGTGGGCTCTCTGGTGGAGCAAAACCCCGTGCTGCTGAGCCTGCTGACGATTGCCGGCGCCGCCTATCTGGCCTGGCTGGGCATTGCCATGCTGCGCCATCCCTCGGCGGTCAGCTCTGAATCCGAGCATGCGCAAGAGGCGGGCCAAGGCAGTTGGCGCTGGGCCGTCAAGGGTGCCAGTGTCAGCGGGCTCAACCCCAAGCAGCTGTTGCTGCTGCTGGCCCTGCTCCCGCAGTTTGTGCGCCCCGCCGATCCCTGGCCCGTGGCGGCGCAGATCATGGCCCTGGGCGCCGTGCATGCAGCCAGTTGCGCGCTGGTGTATTACGGCGTGGGCTGGAGCTCGCAAAGCGTGCTGCGCGCCAGGCCCGCAGCCGCCCTGCTGGTGTCGCGCATCTCGGGATCCTTGATGCTGCTGATTGCCACCTTACTGCTGCTCGATATTGCTTTTCAGTAAACAAAAAAAGAGCGGCTAGCGCCTGTCAATCAATGACTTCAGATGGTTTATTACCTGAAGTCCATGAAAGACGAGCGCTAGCCGCTCCTATTTTTAAAGTCTGTTGAAGCGTTCAGGCGCTCAAGCCTTCAGCGCCCCCAGCACTTCATCGAGCATCTTCTTGGCATCGCCAAACAGCATGCGGTTGTTGTCCTTGTAGAACAGCGGGTTGTCCACACCGGCGTAGCCCGATGCCATGCTTCGCTTCATCACGATGGAAGTCTTGGCCTTCCACACTTCCAGCACCGGCATGCCGGCGATGGGGCTAGTGGGGTCGTCCTGCGCGGCGGGGTTCACGATGTCGTTGGCGCCGATGACGATGGCAACGTCGGTGTCGGGGAAGTCCTCGTTGATCTCGTCCATCTCCATCACGATGTCGTAAGGCACCTTGGCTTCGGCCAGCAGCACGTTCATGTGGCCGGGCATGCGGCCCGCCACGGGGTGGATGGCAAAGCGCACCTGCACGCCCTTGTCACGCAGGGTGCGCGTAATTTCGTTGACGGTGTGCTGGGCCTGGGCCACGGCCATGCCGTAGCCGGGCACGATGATGACGCTCTTGGCATCGCGCAGCATCTCGGCGGTTTCCGCCGCGCTCACGGGAGCGACTTCACCTTGCGGCTCTGCAGCCGCTGCATCACCACTCTTTTTGGCCGGTGCGCCAGAGCCAAAACCACCGGCAATCACGCTGATGAAGTTGCGGTTCATGGCCTGGCACATGATGTAGCTCAGGATGGCGCCCGAAGAGCCCACCAGCGCGCCGGTGACGATCAGCAAGTCATTGCCCAGCATGAAGCCGGTGGCCGCTGCCGCCCAGCCGGAGTAGCTGTTGAGCATGGACACCACCACGGGCATGTCCGCACCGCCAATGGCCATGACCATGTGGATGCCGAACAGCAGGGCAATGGCGGTCATCACGATCAGCGGCAGCATGCCTTGCTCAATGGTTTCGGCGCGCAGAAACTCGCGGCCAAACCAGATGACGACCAGCAGCGCAACCAGATTGAGCCAGTGGCGTGCAGGCAGCAGCAGCGGCTTGCCGCCAATCTTGCCGTTGAGCTTGCCAAAGGCGATCAGCGAGCCCGAGAAGGTGACGGCGCCGATCAGAATGCCCACGTAGATTTCCACCTCGTGAATGGCTTTTTCTGCGCCCGTCAGCTGGATGGAGGTATCGACATAGCTGGCAAAGCCCACCAGGCAGGCGGCCAGACCGACCAGGCTGTGCATGAGGGCAACCAGCTCGGGCATCTGCGTCATCTTGACGACCTTGGCCGCATACAGGCCAATGCCGCCACCGACAACCAGCGCGCCCACGATCCAGGCCATGCCTTCGGGGCTGACGCGCGGACCGAACACGGTGGCCAGCACGGCCAGCGCCATGCCGACCATGCCGAACAGATTGCCGCGGCGCGAAGTTTCAGGGTTGGACAGACCACCCAGACTGAGGATGAACAAAATAGCGGCGCCCAGGTAGGCCACCGTTGCGAGACTTTGGGACATGGTTGTTTCTCTCTTCTCTCGTTCTTTTTATTTTTGGAACATCGCCAGCATGCGGCGGGTAACGGCAAAACCGCCGAACATGTTGATGGCAGTCAGCACAACGGCCGCAAAGGCCAGCCAGCGAATCAGCTCATCGGGCCTGCCGGTTCCGGCCGTATCGGGCGGCGCAATCTGCACCAGCGCACCGATGGCGATGATGGAAGAGATGGCATTGGTCACGCTCATCAGCGGCGTGTGCAGCGCGGGCGTCACGTTCCACACCACCATGTAGCCGATAAAGCAGGCCAGCACGAAGACGGTGAAGTGACCCAGAAAGGCCTCGGGTGCATAGGCACCGATGAACCAGAAGGCCACAGCGGCAATCGCAAAGATGACCGCCAGTGTCTTGGCGGGCAGCGGGCCGGAGGAACCATGGCCGTGGCCGCCTTTTTTCTGCTCCACAGGTGCAGCCGCAGGTTTGGGGGCGGGCTTGGGCGCTTGCGCAATGGGAGGCGCAGGCCAGGTGATTTCGCCGTCCTTCACCACCGTCAGGCCGCGGATCGCGTCGTCTTCCATATTGACCACGGCCACGCCGTCCTTGGCCTTGCACAGCTCTTCGGTCAGACGCAGCAGGTTGGTCGCGTACAAGGTGGACGACTGCTTGGCCAGGCGCGAAGCCAGATCGGTGTAGCCGATGATGGTCACGCCATGGCGCACCACGGCCTCGTTGGGCACGGTCAGCTCGCAGTTGCCGCCTTGCTCGGCCGCCATGTCCACGATCACGCTGCCGGGCTTCATGCTTTGCACCATCTCGGCCGTGATCAGCTTGGGCGCAGGTTTTCCGGGGATGAGCGCCGTGGTGATGATGATGTCCACATCCTTGGCCTGCTGCGCATACATCTCACGCTGTGCGGCCTGGAAGCCCTCGCTCATCACTTTGGCGTAACCGCCGCCACCCGAGCCGTCTTCTTCGTAATCGACCTTGACGAATTCACCACCCAGCGAGGTGACCTGGTCGGCCACCTCGGCACGCGTATCGTTGGCGCGCACGATGGCGCCCAGGTTGGCAGCGGTACCAATGGCCGACAAACCGGCCACGCCAGCGCCCGCAATAAACACCTTGGCTGGAGGTACCTTGCCTGCAGCCGTGATCTGGCCGTTGAAATAGCGACCAAAGGCGTTGGCGGCCTCGATCACGGCGCGGTAGCCCGAGACGCCTGCCATCGAGGTCAGTGCATCCATCTTCTGAGCGCGAGACAGCGTACGGGGCAGCGAATCAATCGCCAGCGCGGTCACCTTCCTGGCGGCCAGTTGCTGCATCAGATCGGGGTTCTGGGCGGGCCAGATGAAGTCCAACAGGATCTGGCCTTCGCGCATCAGCGCCACTTCTTCGGTGGTGGGCGGGCGGACCTTGAAGATGATGTCGGCAGCAGACCAGACAGCGGCCGCATCGGGCAGCACCTCGGCGCCAGCAGCGCGATAGGCTTCGTCGCTGAAGTTGGCGGCATCGCCCGCGCCCGATTCGATGCAGACGCCAAAGCCCAGCTTGATGAGCTTTTCGACCACATCGGGCACGGTGGCCACGCGCTTTTCCAGCGGGAAGGTTTCCCTGAGGATACCGATGCGCTGCGCATCTGCACGCGGCGCCGGAGAAGTGGAAGAGGTAGACATAAAGAGTCTCCTGGAGTTTAAAAAACGGGTTCTCCAGGCCGACTCGCCGCCGACTCATCCTCCTTGCGGGAGGAAAGTGCTTACACGGGCATTGGCACGGCCTGAACGATCTTGAAACTGTGTCGGGCCGCCTTCTTCGAAAGCAAACGCCCGCTGCCTTGCAGCACAAATACGTTGTAGCAGCCCGCACCAGAATGGGGCACTTGCATCTATGCTAGCTCAAATGAGGTATGACGCCGGAAACTGAGCGGGCATTTGTGATGCACCGGCCCTGCCGTGTCATGCTTGCGGGGTTCGCGCATCGCGAGGCTACGCAAACGCACCAAAAACACAAGTCCCCCATGTTGCAATATCACACCGTTCCCGTTACCGCCTTCCAGCAAAACTGCTCTCTCGTCTGGTGCGACCAGACCATGGATGCCGCCGTCATCGACCCCGGCGGCGATATCGAACAGATCGAATGGGAGGTCGAGCGCCTGGGCCTGAACCTCAAAGCCATCTGGATCACCCACGCTCATATCGACCACGCAGGAGGCACCAGCGAGCTGGCGGCCAAGTACCAATTGCCCATCATCGGTCCGCATGAGGGCGACCAGTTCTGGATCGACGGTCTGCCTCAGCAAGGCGCAATGTTCGGCTTTCCACATTCCGATCCCTTTGTGCCCACACGCTGGCTGCACGATGGCGATACCGTCAGCATCGGCAAGGAAACGCTGAACGTGCGCCACTGCCCCGGTCACACCCCCGGCCATGTGGTGTTTCACTCGCCGCAGATCGACCGTGCCTTTGTGGGCGATGTGCTGTTTGCGGGCAGCATTGGCCGCACGGACTTCCCTCAGGGCAACCACCAGCAGCTGATCGATTCCATCGTGCAGCGCCTGTGGCCCATGGGCGACCAGACCGTGTTCATCCCCGGCCACGGCCCGGAAAGCAGCTTTGGCCGCGAGCGCAAGATGAACCCCTATGTGAGCGGCACCTGAGGACTCTGCACGCCGCCGCACGCTGACAGGCGGCTCTTGCAGATTCATGGCTTCCGTTGCAGCATGGCACGGTCACAACTTGTGACGCCTTTTGATGGAGGAGATCGTATGCGCAACTTATGGAAGGTCTGGCTGGCTTCGGCCCTGGTCAGCAGCTCATTGGTCAGCTTTGCTCAGACGCCTTCTACGGCTCCTGCAGCGCCGGCCGCCAAAACGACACCCGCGCCTGCAAAGCCAGCGGCAGATCCGGCAAAGAAATCAGCTCCGGCTGCTGCCGCCAAGGCGGATATGCAGACCTTTGTCTGCAAGGATGGCTCGTCCATGAGCGCGGCATCCTCCAAAGGCGCCTGCTCGGGCCGCAAGGGCATCGACCAGGAGGCAACCGCCAAAGCCCAGGCTGCGCCTGACAAGGGCAAAGCCGCCAGGACAGTCGCACCCGGCGGTGGCGCAGACAAGGTCTGGATCAATGAAGAGACCAAGGTCTATCACTGCCCCGCCTCTCGCTACTACGGCACGACCAAAAGCGGCAAATACATGACCGAAGCCGAGGCCAAGGCGGCAGGCATGAAAGCAGCCAAGAACAAGAGCTGCAGCTGATTCACTGTTTCGAGGCTTCAACCCGGCGCGCTTGACTGTTTTTGCAGCAAGCGCGTTTTTGTTTCTCAGTGAAAATGACCTGTTCCGCTTTGCTATCAACGGGTAGCAGCTATGAATCTGATAACAAAGGCAGTGTGCAATGAATGTGTTGGTCGGGCTGATGCTGCTGCTGGTGGGTCTGCTGTTTCTCTGGGCCTTCTCTGCCGTTCTTCTCTCGATTCTGGCGGGCCTGGTGACCAGCGCATTGCTGTGGTTGCCGCTGCGCTTTTGGCGCCGCAGGCATCTCATGCAGGCACTTGAGCAAAATCCCTCGCTCAATCCACAGCAAGAAGCGCAGAACCATCCGGCCTGGTTTTATCTGCTCACCGCTGTGGTGATCTGGACGGGCTGCGCGGCCATGCTGTTCACGCTGATTCACCTGCCCGAGAACCTGTACTCCCCTGACCAGCTGGTGCTGGCAGCCGGCGTTGCCTATCTCGTCAGCATGTGGGCGCTGATAAAAGCTCTGGGCCACTGGCGCAGCCTTTATCAGCCGCCCGAAGAGGCCGAAAACACCCGTGCGCTGTGGTCACTGGCCGCAGGCCTGCTGCCCATGTTCAGTCTGGTGGCCTGGATTTTCTTCATCCCCAGCACCGCTGGCTGGATGGTGTGGCGAGAAGAGGCTCGCGGCTACTACTCAACCCAGCTGCGCATCGCCCTCAATAGCGATGACGCCGAGCACCGACAGGCGCTGCTGACACTGGTCTATCCCTTGCTCGAGCAAGGCAGCCAGGTCATGCGCCACACCACGCGCTCTCGCGGCAGCTCCAGCAGCTATACGCTGCAAGCCGCCTTGCCAGCCCGCTATCGCTTTGAGGACGGTGCTTTGCTAGTGCAGATGGCAGGCGTCATGCCAGAGCCTCGGCTAGGCCCGCATTTGCAATTGATAGACGCCGTGTCGCAGGGCGCCTTTCCCGGCGCTCTGGCACTGGCCTATGCGCAGTGCCAGCCCACTGCCCAGCGACTGCAAAGTCAGCGTTTTCTCGGTCAGGGCAGCCAGCTCATGCAGCAGGTGCGCGAATGCGTACAGACGCGCCAGTCAGAGCTGAACAGGGCCATGGCGCTGCTGCAAGACCAGTTGACAGTGAGCCCACCGCAGATCACCCTCTTCAGCCCCTGGTGGAGCAAAGGTCGCTGGCAAGCGGTGGCCTTGCCCGAAGAGGATGAACTGGGCTCTCTTAACGGGCTCTGAAGCTCTGAAGCAGAGCTCAGGTCGCCAGTACATCCACCCACTGACCGGGCTCCAGGCCTTCGATCGAATACGGCCCGATCGCCATGCGCACCAGGCGCAGCGTGGGATGGCCCACCGCTGCCGTCATGCGGCGCACCTGGCGGTTTTTGCCTTCGCGGATGATGAGCTCAATCCAGCAGTCCGGAATGTTCTGGCGCACGCGAATCGGCGGATTGCGTGGCCACATGGCCGGCTGTGGCGCTATCAGCCTGGCTTTTGCAGGCAGGGTCTTGCCGTCGTTCAGCTCCACGCCATCGCGCAGGCGCTGCAGGGCGGCTTCATCGGGCACCCCCTCGACCTGCACCCAGTAAGTCTTCTCCATCTTGTAGCGCGGGTCGGCAATGCGCGCCTGCAGCTGGCCGTCATTGGTCAGCAGCAGCAGGCCTTCACTGTCGGCATCCAGCCGGCCGGCCACATAGACACCCGGCACATCAATCCAGTCCTTGAGGCCCTGCCACTTGCCTTCGGGCGTGAACTGGCTGAGCACCCCATAGGGCTTGTTCAGGCACAGCAGCCGCGTGACTTCAGGCCTGGGCGCAGGCATGCGCTGCACGCGGCCAGAGGACGCAGAGCGAGTGCTGGAAGTTCGGACCGGGTTGCGACTGGGAGGAAAGGGACGAGGCATGGCGCGAGCTTAGCGTTTGCGCAATGACCGAGAGAGTCTCAATGCCAATCAGGCCTGAAGCCCTTATTCATCAAGCGCCAGCAGCTATGGTTTTTGATAATCCGGAAACGCGGCACCCACCAGCGGCTGCGGATAGACCTCGCGCACGCAATCGAGCCAGGCCTGCGCCGCACGCGAGAGGTAGCCCGGGCGCCACATCAGGGCCACTTCCCAGTGGATCTCGGGCTCCAGCAGCGGGCGGCTGGCTACACGCTCGGGGTTGTAGCGGGCAATGACATGCTCGAACATCACGGCCACGCCCACGCCCTCCGCCACCAGGTGGCCGATGAAGTCCCAATAGCGGGTCTGCAGCATGACCCTGGGCGTAAAGCCTGCAGCCTCGCACTGCTGCAGCACATGCTCGTGCAGCGCAAAGTCCGAGGTGTAGAGCACAAAGGGCTGATCGCGCAAATCCTGCCAGCGCATGGGCAGCGTGGGGTCCTGCACGCGATGCACAGGCAAAACGACGCGGGTCTTCTGCAGGGCCACCGTGTAGCGCTCCAGCGCCGGGTCGGGCGCACTGAACAGGCCCAGCGCCATGTCCAGCTTGCCGTCCTCGATCAGCTGGTGCTGCGCTCTGGCGCCTTGCTCGTTGACTTGCAGCTCCACGCCCGGATAGCGCTGCTGAAACAGCGCAATCACCGGGGCCATGTAGTGGCCCGTGGTGGGCATGATGCCCACGGACAGCTCGCCCCGGGTGATGCTGTCCACCTCGGCCACCTGCTGGCGCAGCAGCCTGGCCTGCTCCAGCATCTCCAGCCCCCGGTCATAGACCACCTGTCCGGCATCGGTCAGCTGCACGCGCCGCCCCTCACGCAGCAGCAAAGGGCCGCCCAGCTCGTCTTCCAGCTGCTTGACCATCTTGCTGATGGTGGGCTGGGTCACATACAAGGCCTCGGCAGCCCTTGTGAAGCCGTTTTGCCGCACGACCTCGATGAAATAACGCAGGGCCCGTAAATCCATTGGTATTCCTTAAATGAATCCTAAAAATAAAAATAAGTCATTTTCAGAATATAAGTGAAAACCCTATGATTGCTGCCATGTCGAATTCTTCGCAAGCTCCTGCCATTCACGGGCCAGCCCCTCTGTCACGCTGGAATCAAGCGGCCAAGGCTGCGGTGCAAATCGCCATCCTCAGCGCCATCTGGGTAGCCATGGAGGCTTTGCGCGCCCATTTTGGCTGGAGCATGCCCGCCGGCCTGATCGGCTTTGCACTGCTGGCCATCGGGCTTTTCTCCGGCGTCATCAAGCCTGGCTGGCTGCAGGCAGGCACCAACTGGCTGATGGCCGAGATGCTGCTGTTCTTCGTGCCCGCCATGCTGGTGGTGACCGAATACCCCGACCTGATCCGCCAGCAAGGCCTGCGCATTTTGCTGGTCATCGTGGCCAGCACCGCCTGCGTCATGGCCGTGACGGCGCTGGCGGTAGAGCGCGTCTACCGGCTGGAGCTGTGGCTGGCCCGGCGCAAGTCCACCGCCAGCGCGCGCCAGGCCCTGATGGGCAAGGAGTAAGCCATGCTGTCTGACTCCATGATTGGCGTGCTGTCGCTGCTGGTCACCATTGCCTGCTACTGGGTCAACAAGCAGCTGTACCGCCAGTACAAAAACGTGCTGCTGATGCCCATCATCGCCACGCCGGTGGCGCTGATCGTGCTGGCCCTGCTCACGCAGGTGAGCTTTCCGCAGTACTACGCCCAGACCCACTGGCTGGTCTGGCTGCTGGGCCCTACCACCGTAGCCTTTGCCCTGCCGCTGTATGAGCACCGCACATTGCTGCAAAAACACTGGATGTCGATCGGCACCGGCGTGATTGCCGCCACCGTGGTGTCGATTGGCACATCGCTGCTGTTTGCCCAGTGGCTGGGACTGTCCGAAGACATGGAAAAAGGCCTGGTGGTGCGCAGCATCACCACACCGTTTGCCATCGAGGCCGAGAAAGTGCTGGGCGGCCCCACCGACCTGGCCGCCCTCTTTGTGCTGCTGACCGGTGTCAGCGCCATGCTGCTGGGTCAGACCGTGCTGCGCTTCATGCCCAATATCCGCAGCAAGCTGGCCACCGGTGCCAGCTGGGGCGGTGCCGCCCACGGCAGTGGCGTGGCCCGCGCCCGCCAGGCGGGTGAGGTGCAGGCCGTGATGGCATCGCTGGTGATGATGATTGCCGGTGCCGTGAACGTGCTGGCCGCACCCTGGATCAAGACCCTGCTGTTCTGAACTAGACCGCCAGATAACCGCCATCGGCATTCAGCACCGTGGCCGTGACATAGCTGGCCATGGGCGAGGCCAGAAACGCAATCGGCCCGGCAATTTCTGCCGCTTCGCCATAGCGCTTCATGGGAATGCGCCTGAGCATGTACTCCACATGCTTGGGGTCCTTGCGGGTCTGCTCCGTCATGCTGGTCAGCATGACGCCAGGAGCCACGGCATTGACGCGAATGCCCTGCGGGGCCAGCTCCAGCGCCATGGTCTTGGTGAGCATCTCCAGCGCTGCCTTGGAGGTGGAGTAAGCAATCGAGCTGCCTGCGGCCCGCGACGCGGCCAGCGAGGTCACATTCACCACGCTGCCCTTGCTGGCGGCCAGCAACGACTGAAACGCCAGAATGGTGTTGCGCGCCCCGTCCACATTCACCGCCATGGTGCGCTGCCACAGCGCGTCGCGGTCTTCGCTGTCAAAGGCATGCTTGGGGCGCAGGCCCGCATTGTTGACCAGCAGCAACTGATGGCCCGGGGGCAGCTGCAAGTCTGCAGCCACGGCGCGGCAGGCTGCGGCATCCGCCACATCCAGCACCACGGCTTTGGCCGGATAGCCGGCATCGACAATGCTTTGCGCCGTCTGCCGCACTGCATCGGCATTGATATCGGCCACCACCACATGGGCGCCCATGGCGGCCAGCTCCTGGGCCACGGCCCGGCCTATGCCCTGGCCTGCGCCGGTGATGAAGGCGGTGTGCTGCGCAAGAAAATGCTTCATGAAAAATCCAGAAAATCGAGCAGCCTTCCAAGCGAAGGCGCAAAAAAACCTGTGCGCTTTCTGCACAGGTGGTTCAGGTAATGCTGCGAATGCTCTTGCCAGTTCAGCAACCGGCAAGGGCATTCCAGGAGAGCCCGGAACGCCCGTGCCTCAGTCGACCGAAGCGCCGCTGATCTTGACGATCTGCTCGTAGCGCGCCTGCTCCCTGGCCATGAAGCGGGCAAACTCATGCGGCGTGCTGGTGACGGTGTCCATCATCATGCTGTCGTAGGTCTTCATCACTTCGGGCGAGCGCAACGCCTTCACAAAATGCTGGTTCAGCTGCTGCACCACGGGCGCAGGCGTGGAGGCCGGTGCCACCAGCCCCCACCAGGTGTCGATGGCAAAGCCCGGAATGATTTCGGCCAGCGCGGGCAACTGGGGCAGCAGCTTGCTGCGCTCCAGCGTCGTCACCGCCAGCGGTATCAGCTTGCCCGAGCGAATGTTGACGGCCGCGCTGGAGAGGTTGTCGAACGACAAATCCACCTGCTGCGACAGCAGCGCCAGCTGCGAGGGTGCGCCGCCGTTGTAGGGCACGTGCACGATGTCCAGCCCGGTCTCGCGTTTGAAGATCTCTCCGGCCAGATGGCCTGCGCTGCCATTGCCGCCGCTGCCGTAGCTGAGCTTGCCGCTCTTGCGCTTGGCCCAGGCCATGAAGTCGGCCAGGGTACGAATGTTCTCGCGCTTGGCGGCCTCGGCATTCATCACCAGCACATTGGGAATGCGCGTCATCTGCGTGATGGGAGCAAAGTCTTTTTGTGCGTCGTAGGGCAGGCTTTTGAACAGCCAGGGGTTGATGGCATTGGTGGCCACCGCCGCAATGCCCACCGTCAGGCCATCGCCAGGGGCGCGCGCAATCGCACTCATGCCGATGCCGCCGCCCGCGCCGGGGCGGTTTTCAACCACGATGGTGCCCAGCTCGGACTCCAGCTTTTCAGCGACGCGGCGCACGCTCACATCGATGGAGCCACCTGCGGTGTAGGGAACAATGATGCGCAGCGGGCCTTTGCCGCTAGCGATCTGCGCCTGCGCGATGGAGGGAAGCAGCGTGCCCAGGCTCATGGCGGCGCCAGCGATCAATTGTCTGCGTTGCATTCGAAGTCTCCTGATGGCCGGGTGTCCGTGCAAGATCCATGCCCTGCATCGCCCCGGCTTGTGTGCGCATTAAACACCAGTTACCAGGCGATTTCGGCCAAGTCTCAGCGTGCTGCAGCCATGCCAGAAGATAAAAAAGGAGCTGCAAGCGCATGTCACATCTCACTTCCAGCATGTTTCAATGCTGAAAACCAATGATGACCAGCGGAGGCAGCTCCTTTTTTGTTCAGCTTATGCAGACGCCTGCATGCTGCCTGTCTTTAGGTAGCGCTGGTGCCAGGCATAGGCCTCATCCAGCAGGTGCGGTGTGTGCTTGCCCGGGGCATCGCGCAGGGCGCGCTCCAGATAGTCGGTCATGGCGGCCTTGTAGTCGGGGTGAACGCACTTTTCGATGATGAGACGGGCGCGCTGCACCGGCGCCAGGCCACGCAGATCGGCCAGACCTTGCTCGGTCACGATGACCTGCACATCGTGCTCGGTGTGATCGACGTGCGAGACCATGGGCACGATGCAGCTGATCTTGCCGCCCTTGGCCATGGACGGCGTCATGAAGATGGACAGGTAAGCGTTGCGCGCAAAGTCGCCGCTGCCGCCAATGCCGTTCATGATGGACGAGCCCATGACGTGCGTGCTGTTGACGTTGCCATACATATCGGCCTCGATCAGCGCGTTCATCGAGATCAGGCCCATGCGGCGGATCAGCTCGGGGTGGTTCGAGATCTCCTGCGGGCGCAGCATGATGCGCTGACGGTAGAACTCGATGTTGGCGAGGAAGCGCTCCATCGCCGCCGGACTGAGCGCCAGCGAGGTGGTGGAGACGGTGTCCAGCTTGCCCGATTCCAGCATGTCCAGCATGCCGTCCTGCAGCACTTCGGTATAGGACGTCAGGTGGTCAAACGGGCCATTATTCAGGCCGGCCAGCACGGCGTTGGCGATGTTGCCCACGCCGGACTGCAGCGGCAGTAGCTCGGGCGGCAGGCGGCCAATCTTCACTTCCTGCTGCAGGAATTCGATGATGTGCTGGGCAATGCGCTGCGAATCGACATCGGGGGCCGTAAACGCTGCCAGCTTGTCGCGCTGCTGCGTGGGCACCACGGCGATGACCTTGCTCAGGTCGCAGTGCAGATACGGGTCGCCAATGCGGTCAAACGGGTGCTCCATGGGAATGGGCTTGCGCTTGGGCGGCACGGCCGCGCCGTAGTAGATGTCGTGCATGCCTTCCAGCTCGGCGGGCTGGGCGCTGTTGACTTCCAGAATGATCTTGTCGGCCTGCTCCAGCCAGGTCTTGTTATTGCCCACCGAGGTCGATGGAATTAAACGACCGTCGGGCAGGATGCCCGCCACTTCGATCACCGCCACATCCAGGTGGCCCAGAAAGCCAAACCACACGTACTGCGCCACGTGCGAGAGGTGGATGTCCACGTACTGCATGCGCCCGTCGTTGATCTCTTTGCGCACCGTGGGGTCGCTCTGGTAGGGCAGGCGGCGCTCGATGCCGTGCACCTTGGCGAGAGCCCCATCCAGCTCAGGCGAGGTCGATGCCCCCGTCCACAGGCTGATGCGGAAGTTGCCACCGTTGGCGTTCTGCTCCTCAATGCGGCGTGCCAGCGCCTGCGGCACAGACTTGGGCGCACCCGCAGGGGTGAAGCCACTCATCCCCAGCGTCATGCCGGACTGGATGAGGCTGGCGGCCTGGTCGGCCGTCATGATGCGTTCGCGCAAGGCAGGGCACAGCACGCGGTCTGCGGGCGATGCGGCAGTAAAAGTGGTTTGCATGGAGGTGTCTCGTTGTGCCAGCCATCCTGGACAAAAGCAGAATGGCATTCTTTTTGTATTCAAGTGGTTGCACTTTGATGGGTGCAAACCCGGATTGAACTACGACACCCTCTTTGTTTCCAGCGTAGTTGACTAGAGAAAACCCCGATGCGCTTTTGCAGAAATTCAAAATGCCTGCATCCGTTATTCCAAAAAGATGAGCAAAATATCTTTGCTGGCAAATGACTTTCACGTGAACGAGTGCAAATAATTTGTCATCGCAACAGCACCGACACTGCGGGCACGGCACAAGAAAAATTTGCACCTTTGTCGCTCATGCAGGCATAGGCTGACAGGCAGGCCCCCTCTCACCACCCAGAATTCTTCACATGGCCTTTGACTTTTCCACCTGGCGGCACAGGCTGCAACACCTCACCAATCCCCTCAAGCCCCTGATGGATGCTGTGCAGCTGTGGCTGCAGGCCGACGGCCTGCGCATGAGCGCCGCCATGTCCTTCTACGGCATGCTGAGCCTGGCACCCTTGCTGCTGGCCGTGGTCGGCCTGCTGGGCTGGTGGATGGATCGCAGTTATGTGGAGAGCACCTTGATTGCGCAGATTCAGGACGTCGTGGGAGAGCGTGCAGCGCAGGTCGTGCAAGGCGCGCTGTCCAGCGCACAAAGCTCGGATCAGGGCTCGCTCGCCTCCATCCTGGGTCTGGTGATGATGCTCTCGGGGGCCACTGGTGTGTTTGTCGAGCTGCAGGCCTCGCTGGACAAGCTCTGGTCCATGGGCGAAGACGCTCGCTCCACGGAAAGCAAGCCCTGGTGGAGCATGGCGATCTCTCGCCTCTGGGGCCTGAGTTATGTCGTGGGCCTGGGCTTTTTGCTGCTGGTCTCCATGGTGGTTTCCACCGCCATTCAGATGATCACCAAATGGGCCAATGATGAGCTGCAGCTCGTCCCCCTGGGGCCGGTGATGGGCGTCATCAACGAAAGCCTGTCGTTTGGCATTGCCGTGCTGCTGTTCTGGGGGCTGATGCGCATGGGCACTGGCACCAAGCCATCGACCAAATACCTGCTGCTGGGCTCGGTGCTGGGTGCCGCGCTGTTCACCATCGGAAAACAGGCACTGGCCTGGTATCTGTCTACCGCAGCCGTGGTCTCCGCTTATGGAGCAGCGGGCTCGCTGGTCGTGGTGCTGATGTGGTTTTACTTCACCTCGGCCATCTTGCTGCTGGCTGCCGCCACCGCCAAGGCCTGCAGCCGCGCCAAAGTCTCCGTGAACATGCCCTTTGTTTCACGCAAGCCAACAAGCCCCGCAGCCCAGGACATAGAGCGCCTGCCGGAAAGCGCAGGAGAGAACATCTGAGCAGTCTCCAGACGCAAAAAAGGCCTGCAAATGCAGGCCTTTTTTGAAGCAGGTTGCCTTACTTTTCCACGAAGGCGCGCTCGATGACGAAGTCGCCGGGCGTGGTGGTGTTGCCTTCCTTGAAACCGCGCTTTTCCAGCAGTTCCTTCAGCTCAGACAGCATGGCAGGGCTGCCGCACAGCATGACGCGATCGGTCTCGGGATTCAGATCGGGCAGGCCCAGGTTTTGCGGGAAGGTGCCGTTGTTGATCTGCGTGGAGATACGGCCCTGGTTGCGGAAGGGCTCGCGCGTCACCGTGGGGTAGTAGTGCAGCTTGCCCTTGACGATCTCGCCCAGGAATTCGTGCTCGGGCAGTTCCTTCTCGAACAGCTCCTGATAGGCCAGCTCCTGCACCTGACGCACGCCGTGCACCACGATCACGTTGTCAAAACGCTCGTAGGTTTCGGGGTCGCGGGCCACAGCCAGCCAGGGAGCCAGGCCGGTGCCGGTACCGATCAGGTACAGGTTCTTGCCGGGCAGCAGGTAGTCGATCAGCAGCGTGCCTGTGGGCTTCTTGCCCACGATCACGGTATCGCCCACCTTGATGTTCTGCAGCTTCGAGGTCAGAGGGCCTTCAGGCACCTTGATGGACAGAAACTCCAGATGCTCTTCGTAGTTGGGGCTGGCGATGGAATAAGCACGCAGCAGATTCTTGCCATCCACCTTCAGGCCAATCATGGTGAAGTGGCCGTTGGAAAAGCGCAGCGATGTATCGCGGGTAGTGGTGAAGGAGAAAAGACGGTCGGTCCAGTGGTGAACCGACAGCACGCGTTCTTCTAGAAAAGCACTCATGATTCGTCTGGAAATAAAAATTCGAAGCAGAAAACCTGCGCGGCAAAACGCTGGGCGGTGGCGGGGCACTGTAGAGCGGCGCAGGCCGATTCTGTTAGCGCGTTGGCTGCCGGTTGCCAAGCGGGACAAGTCCCATATTGTCCGGCAATTGCACATAAACAGGTGCGCCTCAGATCAATGACTTGAGATCGAATAGTGATAAGCAGAATGACGCCCTCTGTGGAGGCAACCGATTGCGAAAAACTGGCCAAGGATTCTTGACGCCCGAAATGCGCTGCTCTAGGATGGCTGCCCATGCGCTTTGAACAAGCGCTTTATTTGTCTATATAAATGCTCAAGTTGAGCATTAAGCATCGCGCTGATCGCTGGCTCACCTGCTGCGGTCACACGTTCACCATTGAGGAGAATGACAATGCAGCTGCGCTGGACCCTGCCCCTGCTGACCCTGGCCGCCCTGCCCGCATGGGCGCAAGGCGTGATCAAGATTGGCGAGATCAATAGCTACAAGGCACAACCCGCCTTTCTGGAGCCCTACAAGAAAGGCATGGAACTGGCCGTGGAGCAGGTCAATGCCGCAGGCGGCGTGGCTGGTAAAAAACTGCAGCTCATCGTGCGTGACGACAACGCCACGCCCGGCGACGCCGTGCGCGCCGCCGAAGAGCTGTATAGCCGCGAGAAGATCGATGTGCTGACCGGCAGCTTTCTGTCGCACGTGGGCCTGGCGCTGACCGATTACGCCAAGCAGAAAAAGCGCTTTTTCCTGGCCTCCGAAACACTGACCGACAAGGTGGTCTGGGCCGACGGCAATCACTACACCTACCGTCTGCGCGGCTCCACCTATATGCAGACTGCCATGCTGGTGGAAGAAGCCCTCAAGCTCAAGAAAAAGCGCTGGGCCATCGTCTACCCCAACTACGAATATGGCCAGTCGGCGGTTGCCACCTTCAAAAAGCTGATGAAGGAAAAGCAGCCCGACATCGAGTTTGTGGCCGAGCAGGCTCCTGCGTTGGGCAAGATCGACGCAGGTTCCGTGGTGCAGGCGCTGGCTGACGCCAAGCCCGACGCTATCTTCAACGTGCTGTTTGCCACCGACCTGGGCAAGTTTGTGCGCGAGGGCAATACGCGTGGTCTGTTCAAGGGCCGTGAAGTCGTGGGCCTGCTGACGGCCGAGCCCGAGTATCTGGATCCGCTGAAGAAAGAAGCGCCGATTGGCTGGACCGTCACCGGCTACCCCTGGTACTCCATCAACACGCCTGAGCACAACGCCTTCCTCAAGGCCTATCAGGCCAGGTTCAAGGACTACCCACGTCTGGGCACCATCGTGGGCTACAACGCCATTCAGTCGATTGCCGCTGGCCTGCGCAAGACCAATGGCGACCCCGATACCGAAAAGCTGATTGCCGCCTTCAAGGGTCTGGAAGTGAACACGCCGTTTGGCCCCATCACTTACCGTGCGCAGGACAACCAGTCCACCATGGGCGCGTACGTCGGCAAGACGGCCTATGACGACAAGCTCAAGCGCGGCGTGCTGGTCAACTACCGCTATGCCGACGGCAAGGACTATCAGCCTACAGACGAAGAAGTGAAAAAGCTGCGTCCTGCGGCTGCCAACTAAGCACGGCTTTGCGACAATGAAAAAAGCCACCCACCACGGTGGCTTTTTCACATCTGCACTGCAATCTGTGCAAGGAGATATGTTGATGAAGAGGAACACCGCAGCATGAGTGCATCCGGCCTGCTGGCCCAGTTGCTCAATGGCCTGGCCAGCGCATCGTCGCTGTTTCTGGTGTCTGTGGGGCTATCGCTGATTTTTGGCGTCACCCGCACCATCAACTTTGCCCACGGCTCGTTCTACATGCTGGGCGCCTTCATCGCCTATAGCAGTGTGGATGTCCTCTCGCCCCATATCGGCTTCTGGCCCGCACTGGTGCTGGCTCCGCTGGCCTGCGGCGTGCTGGGCGCGCTGACCGAGATGCTGCTCTTGCGCCGCATCTACAAGGCACCCGAGCTGTTTCAGCTGCTGGCCACCTTTGCGCTGGTGCTGGTCATCAAGGACGCGGTGCTGTGGCTGTGGGGGCCGGAGGAGTTGTTCGGCCCGCGTGCAGCGGGCCTTGAGGGATCGGTCGAAATTCTGGGCCGCCAATTCCCCACTTACGATCTTTTTTTGATAGCTGTTGGCCCATGTGTACTCTTGGGTTTGACGCTTTTATTGACCAAAACCCGTTTTGGCACGCTGGTGCGCGCCGCCACGCAAGACCGTGAAATGGTGGGTGCCCTGGGCGTCAACCAAGCCTGGCTTTTCACCGCAGTATTTGCCCTCGGCACGCTGCTGGCGGGCCTAGGCGGTGCGCTGCAACTGCCGCGTGAGCCTGCCAGCCTGGAGATGGACATGCTCACCATCGGTAGCGCCTTTGTTGTGGTGGTCGTGGGCGGCATGGGCAGTATTCCCGGTGCCTTTATCGCCGCGCTGCTGGTGGCCGAACTCAAAGCCGTATGCATCTGGCTGGGCGTGCAGGAAATTGCGGGCGTCGAGGTCTCGTTCTCCAAGCTCACGCTGGTGGTGGAATTTCTGGTCATGGCCGTGGTGCTGGTCTGGCGCCCATGGGGACTGCTGGGCAAGCCTCAAGCGCTCAGCCGCAACGGTGGCGAGCATGAACAGCCGCTCAAACCCGCAGGCCGCGCAGCCACATCGGGCTGGATCGCCTTACTGGTGGCGCTTGTTCTGCTGCCACTGGCCATGGGCGATGCCGACAGCTACAGCACCGTGCTGCTGACCGATATCTTTATCGCCGCGCTGTTTGCGGCCAGCTTGCACTTCATCCTCGGCCCCGGCGGCATGCACTCCTTTGGCCATGCGGCCTACTTTGGCCTGGGGGCCTATGGCGCGGCGCTGCTGGTGCGCCAGCTGGATCTGTCCATGCCTGCTTCGCTGCTGCTGGGCCCGCTGGTGGCCGCCGCTGGGGCGCTGCTCTACGGCTGGTTCTGCGTGCGGCTGTCAGGTGTGTATCTGACCATGTTGACACTGGCCTTTGCCCAGATCAGTTGGGCCATCGTCTTTCAGTGGGATGACTTCACGGGTGGCAGCAATGGCGTGACCGGTGTCTGGCCGCCGGAATGGGCAGCTAGCGGCGCCACGTTCTACTGGCTGGCGCTGGCCGTGTGTGCGCTGGGCATTTATCTGCTGCGCCGCATCCTGTTCTCGCCCCTGGGTTACGCGCTGCGTGCCACGCGTGATTCCGCTTTGCGTGCCGACGCCATTGGCATCGACGTGCGCCGCATTCAATGGACAGCGTTTGTCATCGCCGGGCTGTTTGCGGGTTTGGCAGGAGCCCTGTTTGCCTTCAGCAAGGGCGGTGTGGCACCCGATGCATTGTCCGTCACCAAATCGGTGGATGGTCTGGTCATGGTGCTGCTGGGCGGCGTGCAGACGCTGGCTGGTCCCGTGGTGGGCGCAGCCGCCTTCACCTGGCTGCACGACACTGTGGCCCGCAACACCGAATACTGGCGCGCCATGATGGGTGCCGCCATGCTGGTGCTGGTGCTGCTGTTCCCGCAGGGAATTGCCGGTTACGCACAGTTGCTGTGGGCGCGGCTAGCTCCTAAAAAGAGAGAAGGAGTCGCACCATGAGCCTGCTGCAAGTGGAGGGCATCAGCAAAGCCTTTGGCGGCGTGAAAGCGGTGCAAAACGTCTCGTTCAATCTTGAGGCGGGCGAGCTATTAGCCTTGATCGGCCCCAATGGTGCGGGCAAGAGCACCACCTTCAATATGGTGGGCGGGCAACTAGTGCCCGATAGCGGCAGGGTGCTGCTGAACGGCAAACCCATCACCGGACTGCCGCCGCGTGCCATCTGGCGTCTGGGTGTGGGTCGCACTTTTCAGATTGCACAGACCTTTGCCTCGCTCACCGTGGCCGAAAACGTGCAGATGGCGTTGCTGTCTGCCGACCGCAAAATCTTCAGCTGGTGGCCGCGTGCCGCAGCGCACCGCCGTAGCGATGCGCTAGCCTTGCTGGCCCAGGTAAATATGGACGCACAGGCCGACCGCCCTTGCAGCGAACTGGCCTATGGCGACGTCAAGCGCGTGGAGCTGGCCATGGCCTTGGCGCATAACCCGCAACTGCTGCTGATGGACGAGCCCACCGCAGGCATGGCCCCAGGCGAGCGCGTAGCGCTGATGCAGCTGACGCGCCAGATCGCCCGCGAGCGAAAAATGGGCGTGCTGTTTACCGAGCACAGCATGGATGTGGTCTTTGGCCAGGCGGACCGCGTGGCCGTGCTGGTGCGCGGCCAGTTGCTGGCCGAAGGCACGCCGCAGCAAATCCGTGACGATGAACGCGTGCAGCAGGCCTATCTGGGCACTGGCCTTGTCCTGGAAAAACAGAAATGAATCAAATTCATAGCAGGCAGCGCATGATGGACAAGGACCAGAGCCAAAAATTGCTTGAAGTTCAAGACCTGAACGCTTGGTATGGCGCAGCCCATATCCTGCACGGCGTGTCGCTGAACGTGGGGCGCGGCGAAGTGGTCGCGCTGATGGGGCGCAATGGCGCGGGCAAGTCCACCACCCTCAAAAGCATTGCTGCGCTGGTGCCGCGCCGCGAAGGCCGTATCGACTTTATGAGCGAGTCGATTGCCAAAAAAGCATCGCACCAGATCGCCCAGCGCGGCCTGGGCTATGTGCCCGAGGATCGCCGCATCTTTACCGAGTTGACCGTGCTGGAGAACCTGGAAGTCGGCAAACAAAAGCCGCGCCAATGGAGCGACGGAAGCGCCGTGCCGCACTGGACGCCCGAGAAGCTGTTCACCCTATTCCCCAACCTCGGTGAAATGCCTGACCGCCTGGGCGGGCGCATGAGCGGCGGCGAGCAGCAGATGCTGAGCGTGGCACGCACGCTGATGGGCCAGCCCTATCTGGTGCTGCTGGATGAGCCATCTGAAGGGGTGGCCCCGCTCATCGTCGAGCAGATGGCGCGCACGATTCTGGAACTAAAGGCCCAAGGCATTGGCATCTTGCTCAGCGAGCAAAACCTGCCGTTCGCCGAGGTGGTGGCCGACCGCGCCTATGTGCTGGAAAAAGGGCAGATCGTGCACCAGGCCAGCATGGCCGAGCTGGCCAGCGATGCGACAATTCGCCAAAAATATTTAGGTGTTTGAAGCGAGAGAGAAGAGTTGATGAGTGGCCTGCAAATTGTGTATGTGCTGACCAACCCCGCCATGCCGGGTTTGGTCAAGATTGGAAGAACCACGCTGGAAGAAGTCGATGGGCGAATGAAGCAGTTGTTCAGCACCGGAGTCCCCGTGCCGTTTGACTGTGCTTTTGCCTGCCGCGTGCCCAACTCTCTGGAAGTGGAAAAAGCGCTGCATCACGCCTTTGGCAATGTCCGCATCAACACCAACCGTGAGTTCTTTCGCATTGAGCCCGACCGCGTCATCTCCATCCTCAAATTGCTGCATGTGGAAGACGCCACGCAAGAGGTGGAAAGCGTGATCGAGGCCGATGCCACCTGCGCAGACCTGCAGGCCGCCGAAAGCATGAAAAAGCGCCGCCCGCGCATGGATTTCACCGAGCTGCAAATTCCTGTCGGTAGCGTGCTTGTACACAACAACACAGGCGTTCAGGTGACAGTTTGCGGTGCCAAGACTGTGCTCCACAACGAGCAGGAGTGCTCATTAACTGCAGCCACGCGCAAAGTGCATGGGCTGGCTGATAACTATGTTCTCCAGCCTTCGCCCTTCTGGTCCTTCAACGGCAAAACCGTGCAGGAAATTTACGAAGACTGGTATGCCGACCTGGAGACCGAATAAGCGCCTCCAGGAGCTGCTTACTCCACCACCACCGGGCAGAACTCTGGCGGTGCGCCAAAGTAGGCGCGTGGCGATGGCGGCTGCGCACCGTTGATGTCCTGCACGCCGTACTGGCTGGCCAGCTCTGCCGTGTAGAAGACGCCTCCTGAGCGCTTTTCCAGACATTGCGCATCGCCATGCAGAGCCAGCACCACGCGGCCAATGAACTGCGGGGTTTCGGCGCTATCAAAGCTGTCACCGTATTTATCGGGCTCGGCGGCGCAGACGCGCTCGGAGCGCTCGGTCTTGACCAGTCCTGGCCATAACGACACCACGCTCACACCTTCGGGCTTGAAGTCGTAAGCCATGTCAAACGTCATCTTGTCCGCACCGGCCTTGCCTGCACCGTAAGCCGGGCCGTGCATATAGCAGCGGCTGCCTGCGGAGGAGATATTGACGACCAGCCCACGCGCAGCGATCAGCAGATCGGCGGCCTCGTGGCATGCCACATAGTTGGAGCGCAGGCCCACATCCAGCAGCGATGTCATGGCCAGCGGCTTCTTCCAGAAGGGGCCGACTTCGGTCAACGGATCGGGAATGGCAATGGCACAGTTCACCAGAATGTCCAGGCACCCATGCTCGCGGCGCACGCGCTCGAACAGGGCGGCAACTTGTGCATCGTCGCCATGGTCACAGGCCACGGCAATGCCGGTGCCGCCTGCGGCCGTCACATCGGCTGCTGTCTGTCCCACGGTGCCAGGCAGAGGCGAGTCGCCCTCTTTCACGCTGCGCCCCGTCACATACACCGTTGCGCCTGTCGCGCCCAGCGCCAGCGCCACACCGCGGCCCACGCCACGACTGGCCCCCGTCACCACGCAGATCAATGCCTTGCTCATGCCGTCTCCTTTGCTTGCTTTTGAAGCAATGTGACGCAGCCGCTTGGGCAGGGCAACCTCTGTCAGGACTATCGGGTTTGTCGCTATTTTTTAGGCAAAGACTGTCGCGGCCAAATGCGGGCGCCGAGCCATGTCCTCCAGCCACTTGCACAGCTGTGGGTACTGCGACGCAGTGATGATTCCGGGCAAGCGAAAGTTCACGTACTCGGCGGCGATGGCAATCACCAGCTGGTCCAGCGTGACGGCCTCGCCTTGCGGCTGCGGCACATCGCCCTCCAGAGTCACCAAGGCCCGCTGCATGGCAGCCAGGCGGCGCTGACCGATGACGGTGGCGTCGGCACTGGCGTCGTGCTTGCGCGCAATCACGGTGCTGAAAGCGGCCTCCATGAGGCCATAGCCCACACTGGTGCGCGCCAGCGTGGAAGCGGCCCCGTGTGCGGGCAGCAGCGACGGCCCCTGCCCTTGACCGTCCAGGTACTGCGCAATCAGCAAGGACTCGGCAATCGCATGACCGTCACTCGTCAGCAGCACAGGAATACGACCCTGAGGATGGACCGCCAGCAAGGCGGGATCGTTGGCCCAGGGATCGCACCAGACCAGCTCGGGGTTCAAGCCTTTTTCCAGGGCGGTCACACGTGCCACGCGTGCAAACGGAGAAGTGGCATTCAGGAACAAGCGCATAGGAACACTCGCATTTCATCAGATCAAGTAAAAACAATAGCTTCCTGCGCTTATCAGGCAACAGCTTGAGCCGGTTTTGAGCGAGAAAATGCCACCAGCAAGCCCCCTAGCGCCAGTGCCGCACAGCCCAGCGCAAACAGGCTTTGGTAGCTGCCGGTCCGGGCATAGATAAACGCCATCAGATAGCCCGCCGTAGCCTGCAGCAGCGCAAACGCCGCCGTGGCATAGCCCCACATTTTTTTATGCTGAGCCGGGCCTATCAGCTGCATCAGATAGCCCGAGGTAATGGCTGCCATGCCAGGCGACAGCGCACCCACCAGAAAGCCTGAGACCGCATGCGCGCCAAAGCCTGCAAACATCAGCGGCATGCCGATAGCAACGGCCTTGACGATGTAAGCCCCTGTGGTCGTTCCCCACCAGCCCCAGCGCGTGGCACAGTAGGCCGCGCACAGCGGGCCTGCAATCGCCCCCAGCCCAAAGAATGCCCACTGGGTGGAGGCATAGCCTGCGCCCAGCTGCAGCTCGCGATCCAGATAGTCCACCCAGAACACCGTGTGCGGCACAAAGCCAAAGGCATCACAGGCATAGGCGATGAAGACCAGAATCACGGCCAGGCTCCACAACGCCCCGGCGGGTGCACAAGCCGTCGGCACAGGAATGATTGCCACCGGCGCATGAGGGTGGATCTGGCGCGCAGATCGCCAGCCGACGAGCAAGGCCAGCGCGCACAATGCCGTCAGCGCCCACCACACGGCCCCCAGGCTGCTGCGTGCAAACAGGGGGACCAGCGTGGCGGCCAGCAGCGCCCCCACGCCAATGCCGCAAAACATCAGCGGCCCCAGCGTGGCTCGGCGCTGTGGCGCAGCAGCAGCCATCGCCACCGATGGGCCCAGCACCATCAGCGTGGCACCGGCGATGCCGGAGATCAGCCGCCAGCCAAAAAACAGTGCCATGGGCTGCGCAAAACTGCAGCCCGCAAAACTGAGCATGACCGCCACCCAGCAGACCAGCAACACGCGCAAGGCACCAAAGCGTTCCGCCAGCGGGGCCGCCGCCAGAGCGCCAATCAGATAGCCCAGCAGATTGGCAGCCCCCAGATAGGCCACCTGCTCGCCACTGAACCAGCCCGCATGCACCATCTGCGGCATCAGCGCCGTATAGGCAAAGCGGGCCAGACCTACGCCGCTCAAGGTGGCCATGAAGCCGGTCAACACCAGGGGAAATTCTTTACGCTCCATCACGGCCTGTTTTCCTGAAAATTGACCGCAAGCCTAAATGCAGTGCATCAATCATGTCCAATGATTTAAAGTGATTTCTAAAATCTTCATTCAAGATATCCTGACAACACATGCAACTCAAATCTCTGCGCATATTTGAAGCGGTCTGCGACAGTGGCAGCTTCGGGGTCGCAGCCCAGCAACTGCACACCGTACAGTCCAATGTCACCGCGCATATCAAAAAGCTGGAAGACGAAGTCGGCGCACTATTGCTGGTGAGAGCCAGCCCGGTTTTCCCCACCCCGGCCGGGCACACCTTGCTGGAGCATGCGCGGCAGATGCTGCAAGCGCATGACCGGGCGCTGGCCTTGCTGCAGGGACCGCGCTCTGGCTCTGAAGCGGTTGGCGGGGTACTGCGCATAGGCTCCATGGAAACCACCGCCGCCTTGCGACTGCCCGTGTTTCTGGCAGAGCTGCGCCGCGCACACCCCGGCATTGATCTGGAGTTGAATGCCCAGCCCAGCGCCGCCTTGCAGGCCGAGCTGCTGGCAGGCCGCATCGATTGCGCCTTCATCAATGGCTCAACCCCGCACACCGAGCTGCTGTCCTGGCATGTGTTCAGCGAAGAGCTGGTACTGGTCAGCCAGCAGCCGCTCACGCAGCTTCCTTCAGCCGAGGAGTTCGGCAATGCCGTCTTTCTGGCTTTTCGCCAGGGCTGCAGCTATCGCCAGCGCATCGAGCTGCTGATGGCTTCGCAAGGCATCAACGCCGTGCGCATCATGGAGCTGGGCATGCTGGACACCATACTCGGTTGCGTTGCCGCCGGCATGGGCTATGCCTTGCTGCCCCGCGCCCTCATCGAGGTGCAGCAGCAGCGCTTTGGCGTGCACTGGCTGGCTTTGCCCGGTGTTGCCGGACGCCGCCTGGCCATGGTTGAGACCCGCTTTGTGACTGGCAGTCTGAACGGCTGGTCCCCCGCCATGCATGCGTTCGCACAAGTACTGGGGATTGATATCGAAGCCCCCCACTCCCGGGCCAATTCGCCGGTCGATCGGGTAATGCAGACAGCCTGAGAATCAGCCGTTCAGCGTCACTGCGGCATCAACGCTCTGCGGTACTGCAAGGCCTCTGCCACATGGGCTGGCGCGATGGCTGCCGAATCCGCCAGATCGGCAATGGTGCGCGCCACCTTCAAGGCACGGTGCGTGCCGCGCGCCGACCAGCCCAGACGCGCAGCCGCCTTGTGCGCAAAGGCCAGCGCCTCGGGCTCCAGCTGCAAATGCGCATCAAGCTGCGCCCCTTGCAATAAATGGTTGGGGGTACCCTGTCTCTGCAAGGCCCTGCTTCGGGCCACATTCACGCGCTGCTGAATGGCTGAGCTGCTCTCGCCCTCTGCCGCTGCCAGCAATTCCTCAGTCGGCAGGGCTGCCACCTCCACATGCAGATCAATGCGATCGAGCAGCGGCCCGCTGATGCGCGCCTGGTAGCGCGAGACCTGATCGGGCGTGCAGCGGCAGGCACGCACACGCGAGCCCCAATAGCCGCAGGGGCAAGGATTCATCGCGGCAATCAGCTGAAAGCGTGCCGGGAACTCGGCCCGCTGCGCGGCACGCACAATGGTGATGTGGCCCGTCTCCAGCGGCTCACGCAAGGCCTCCAGCGCACTGCGGGCGAACTCGGGCAGCTCATCCAGAAACAAGGCTCCGCCATGGGCATAGGAAATCTCGCCGGGCCGAGGTGGCGAGCCACCGCCCACCAGTGCCACTGAACTGGCCGTGTGATGGGGCGATGCAAACGGCCGCTGGCGCCACAGCGCGGGCGTGAAACGGTTGCTGAGACTGGCAATCGCTGCGGCCTCCAGCGCCTCCTCATCGGTCATCGCGGGAAGCAGACCGGCAAAGCGCTGCGCCAGCATGGACTTTCCAGAGCCCGGAGGGCCGATCATCAGCACCCCATGCGCCCCAGCCGCTGCAATTTCAAGAGCGCGCTTGGCCTGAATTTGACCACGTACTTCACGCAAATCAAGGGCATGCTGCACGGCTTTCGCAGCCCTGGCCTGCACTTTTTGCCAGCCTTGTTCGGTCTCTGCATCGACAGCATCACCATTCGTGTCATGAGGGATGAACTGCCGCACCACATCGAGCAAATGCACGGCGCTGAAGACTTCGATGGTCGGCACAAAAGCCGCTTCCTGTGCGCTGTCGGGCGGCAGCACCAGACGCACGCGGCGATGCTGGCGTTGCAGGGCCAGAGCGGTAGCCAGTGCCCCGCGCACAGGCCGCAGCGCACCGGTCAATGACAGCTCACCCGCAAACTCGTAATCGGCCAGCTGGGCTGCATCGATCTGGCCGCTGGCCGCCAGAATGCCCAGCGCAATGGGCAAGTCAAAGCGCCCAGAATCCTTGGGCAGATCGGCTGGCGCGAGGTTGACGGTAATGCGCTTGTTGTTCGGGAACTCCAACCCCGCATTGACGATGGCAGCCCGCACACGCTCGCGCGCCTCCTTGACTTCTACATCCGCCAGACCGACCAGCGTGAAGCAAGGCAATCCGTTGGCCAGATGAACTTCCACGGTGACACCGGGGGCATCCAGCCCCAGCAAGGCACGACTTTGAACCAGCGCCAGACCCATCACGCTCCTCCCCTTCAAGCCGGACTGTAGGGCCTAGCGTATGCGCGGGCGGCTCAAACAGGCAATAGGGGTGTGCACAGGACGTCAGCCGGCGGCGTCGTCACGGGCCGGCTGTTTGCCCGCGGCCCGGCCACGGCGGCGCTCGGCCTTGGGAAAGCTGCCCTGCTCCTGCATGAGCGCCGCCCGATTGCGCACGCGCTCGAACACCTGGGACAGCACCTCAAGCTCGGCATCGCTGACGTCGCCGAGCAGCTCCTGGTTGATCGCCTGTATCTGCGGAAACAGCTGGGTGTGCAGCGCCAGCCCGGCGTCCGTCAGCTGCACCATGGCCTGGCGCCCGTCGCCGGCCATGCCCTGCTTGTGCAGCAGTCCCTTGGCAATCAGCGTGGAGATGGTGCGCGAGGTGCGCGTGCGATCGAGCTGCGCCAGCTCTGCGAGCTGGGACGGCTGCATGGCACCCTTGGTGGCCAGCAGGCCGATCATGCGCCACTCGCGCCGGGTGATGCCGAAGCCGCCCTCGCACAGGCGCACCACCATGGTTCCGGCCGAACTCATCAGGCGGGCCAGATGGTAGAGGAACAGATCGTCCAGCTCGGACGGCTGCCGCCAGGGGTGGCGCTGCGCCTTGGTCATGGGTCTTTGTGGGTTTTCTCTAGGAATGATGGATTAGATCCATTATCGAGTCACTGCTTACAGTGGCTCCAAAGAAAACGACAGGAGACACCATGCTTTGCACTCGTATCGCCCGCCGCACTCTGGCCGGGCTGGCGGCCGCCGCGCTTCTGACGGCATCCCATGCTGCCGACAACTGGCCCGCCAAGCCCATACGCATCATCGTTCCCACGCCGCCAGCCGGCCCTTCCGACATCGCCGTGCGCCCGCTCGCGGCGGCCGTGCAAAAGGCGCTAGGTCAAGCCGTGATCGTCGAGAACCGGGCCGGTGCCAATGGCAATATCGGTGCGGCCGAGGTCGCCCGCGCCCCGGCCGACGGCTACACATGGCTGTGGGCCATGGACCCGGTGCTCACCGTCAACAAGCATATCTACAAGAACATCGGCTACTCCAGCGATGCCATCGTGGTGCTCAACGCTGCCGCCAGGTTTTCGCAGACCCTGATCTGCAACCCCAGCCTCGGCTTCAAGTCCGTCAAGGACATGCTCGAGGCCGCCAAATCGCGCGAGCTGACCTATGCCACGGGTGGCGCGGGCTCGCCCGGTCATCTGGTCATGGAGTCGCTGCTGTCCAGCACCGGCGTGAAAATGGTGCACGTGCCCTACAAGGGGCCGGCACCGGCCATGCAGGACCTCATGGGCGGCCAGGTGAACTGCGGCTTCCTGGCGGCACCCACGGTGCTGCCACAGATACAGAGCGGTCGCGTCACCGCCCTGGCCACCTCGGGCCGCACGCGCTCGCCGCTGCTGCCGACATTGCCCACGATTGCCGAGTCGGGCTACCCCGATTTCGACGGCACTTACTGGCTGTTGCTCGCCGCCCCCAAGGGCGTTCCTGCCGAGATCCAGAAGCGCTTTCTCGCAGCCATGGATGCCGCCATCCGCTCGCCGCAGCAGCAGGAGCGAGTCAAGGCCGTGGATATCGAGATGGTGGGTAGCAGCCCCGAGCAGGCCCAGGCCAGGGTGCGCGAGATCTCCGACAAATGGGAAGCGCTGACCCGCAAGATCAATCTGAAACCCGATTGATGCCTCGGGCACGGGCGCCGGCCATCTGAGCATTTCAGGCCGGTGCCGGAGTCCACCTACACTGCCCGGTTTCCAATCATTAATGGTGTGAATTCGCGAGCCGGTACCGGCGCGGACCACAGACCAGGAGAGACATAACGATGCAAAGAAGAATCTTCGGCAAGCTCGCGGCGGGGCTCGGCCTGAGCGCAGGCTTGCTGGGCAGCGGCATCGCGCAGACCCCAGAAGCCAGCCCTTTGTTCCCCAACAAGACCCCGCTGCGCATCGTGGTCGGCTACCCGCCCGGTGGCGCAACCGACCGCGTGGCACGCCTGGTCGCAGACAAGCTGCAGGCCAAGCTGAGCAGCCCGGTGATTGTGGAAAACAAGCCCGGCGCCGGTGGCCGCTTGTCCGCCCAGTACGTGAAGAACGCACCCGCAGCGCAACCCGCTATTTTGCTGGCCAACCCCGCCGTCATGGTGGTGGCGCCGATGGTGTTTCCGGACTCGGGCTATGACCCGGAAAAGGACTTCCGCGCCATTAGCGAAGTCAACCGCTATGAGTTCGGTCTGGCTGTGGCCAGCGCCGTGCCTGTCAAGGAGTTGCAGCATCTGTTGGCCTGGCTCAAGGCCAATCCGCAGCAAGCCAATTTCGGCGTTCCTGCCACGGGCAGCCTGCCCCACTTCTTTGCGCTGATGCTGGGCGAAGCGGCCAAGGTGCCCGTCGAAGTCGTGGGCTACAAAGGCTCCGGCCCGCTGCTCACCGACCTCATGGGCGGCCAGGTGCCGATTGCGGTGGATACCTTCGACACGCAAGTCACCCAGCACGAAGCGGGCAAGCTGCGCGTGCTGGCGACTTCGGGCGACAAGCGCAGCCCCATGGCACCGAATATTCCCACGCTCAAGGAGCTGGGCGTGAACCTGGTCGGCACGGGCTGGAACACCTTGTTTGCACCGCAGAGCATGGCACCCGCCACGGTACAGCGCCTGTCCGAACTGGTGCAGGAGGTCATGAAAGACCCCGACACCCAGAAGAAATTTGCCGCCTCCAAACTGGAGCCTGTGGTCAGCAGCGCGGCGCAGACCGAAGCCATGCTCAAGACCTACCGGGCGCAATGGGCGCCGGTGGTGCAGCGTTCGGGATTTAAGCCTTGAACACCCCCTGAGGCGCTGCGCGCCTTCCCCCTCAAGGGGGACGACGCCTTCGCCGCGAGGCGGCTCTTGCTCGCCGTCCCTGACCTAGGGCATGCCTGCGGGAAGTACAACTCTCAATACAGATAGAAATTTTTAGGAGCTTGTAGCGCTTGCTGTTATTCACTTTCAGATTGAAAAGAATCTGAAATGCTTTACAGACAAGCGGCAACAGCTCCTGTTTTTGCAGACTCTGCGCAATCACCACTTATGACCGATCCCCGCCCCAATCTGATCTTCATCCTGGCCGATGATCTGGGCTATGCCGACCTGGGCTGCACCGGCGCACGCGATGCGCACAACAACGCAACCGATGTATCGCCCCGGCTGGATGCCATGGCCGCCCAGGGCCTGCGCTTTACGCGCGGCTATGCCAACTCCGCCGTGTGCTCGCCCACGCGCTTTGCGCTGGCCACGGGCCGCTGGCAATACCGTCTGCGCGGTGCGGCCGAGGAGCCGATTGCCAGCGTGCATGGCGACAAGGTACTGGGCCTGCCGCCCGACCACCCCACGGTGGCATCGCTGCTGCGCGATGCGGGCTATGCAACGGCGCTCATCGGCAAATGGCATCTGGGCTACCCGCCCCACTTCGGCCCGCGCCAATCGGGCTACGAAGAGTTCTACGGTTTTCATGCCGGCGGCAATGATTACTTTGCCCACTGCGACCCGCGCGGCCGACCCGACTTCTGGCTCAACGAAGAGCCGCATGAAGAAGACGGCTATCTGACCGATCTGCTCAGCCGCCGCGCCGTGGATTTCGTCAAGCGCCAGACGAGCGATAAGCCGTTTTATCTGTCGCTGCACTACAGTGCCCCGCACTGGCCCTGGCTCACGCGTGATGACCGCGCCGAGTCCGAGCGCCTCAAGGGCATGGGCAAGCATGTGGATGGCGGCTCCATTGATACCTACCAGCGCATGATTCACCACATGGACGAAGGCATTGGCTGGCTGCTGGATGCACTGGAAGAGCAAGGCATGAGCGAGAACACGCTCATCGTCTTTACCAGCGACAACGGCGGCGAGCGCTTCTCCAACACCTGGCCCTTCGTCGGCCAGAAGATGGACTTGCTCGAAGGCGGCATTCGCGTGCCCTTGCTGGCCCGCTGGCCGGCCCGCATGGCTGCAGGTGCCGTGTGCGACACGCCGAATCTGACCATGGACTGGTCCACCACCTTCCTGGCAGCCGCTGGCGTGGATGCCCACCCCGACTATCCGCAAGACGGCATCAGCCTGCTGCCGCTGATGCAAGACCAGAGCTGGGAGCCTGAGCGCGACCTGGCCTGGCGCATGAAGCACCGCGCGCAAAAAGCGCTGATTCGTGGTGACTGGAAATATCTGCAGATCGAAGGCATCGAGTACCTGTTCAACATCACGCAGGACCCACGCGAGCGCGCCAATCTTCGTGAGCGCGAGCCGCAGAAATTGAACGAGTTGCGCACCGCCTGGGAACAGTGGAACCAGAGCCTGCCGCCGATTCCCGAGGAGGCCAAAGTCTCGCTGGTGTTCACCAGAAACGATCTGCCTCAGGCCAGTTACTAAGACCCAAACAAAAAGCCTGCTGACGCACTGTCAGCAGGCTTTTTTACGTTGAACAGCGGTGCATTCGCACCGCCATTTTTCAGCGTTTAGCGGCTTCCTGCTGCTCGGGCAGCGCATCGTTATCCATGGTCAGATAGATGAGCACAATCAGCAGCGTGATGAAGAAACGGAAGGCATCGGGCACGCCATTCCATTGCTTGGACATCCACATGCCGAACCACTCACCGCCCACGGACATGAAAGCCACCTGCCAGGTCAGAAAGCCCAGGGTCAGGCCGGCAATGGCCCAGTTCTTGGCAGCGCGAAACACCTTGGGAGCGGTGTTGCGGGCCTTGAGCAGCTTGAAGCCCCCGACCCAGCACAGCACGGCGGTCAGCGTCTCCAGCGCAATGATGCCGATATAGCCTGCGTGGTGCACCCACTCCTGCTCTATGGCGCGGTACATGATGCCGTTGCCCGGGAAGGTGGTGTCCATCAGGAAGACATGGTGGACAAAGGCAAAGTTGGTGGCGTAGTCGGTGATATTGCCGAAGGCAACCAGCGTGGCAAAGAAAGCCATGGCCAGCACCATGACGGATTTGGAAAGACGAATCAACATTCGAGACTCCGAATAAACAAAAGATGGGGAAATGAACAAGCCGCCGCAGACGCGCAGTCCGGGCCGGTATTCAAGTGATGCACCAACCAGGGTTGGCAAAGAGACGTGTCTGAGAACGAATAGGCATGCGTTCTGAGCACAAAGGCACGGGGATCGGGACTGGAAAACCTGAAGCCGGCTGAAAACTGGGGAAGCGTTCATTCCGACTGGATCGAGTACCGTGCCAGGAGGGAGCCCGATTGTCTCTGCTCAGCCCCAAAGATGTCAACAAATGTAGGCCTGCAGATGCACCATTTCGGTGCCATTTCTGGGCCAGTCTGAGTCATGCATTCCTTGGGCAAGCGAAGGCCTCTCTTTTGCACTGAAGCAGTGCATATCTGCCGCGCCACTGCATGCCCTCACCCTGAAACTAGGGCGTTGCACAAGAGTGCAGGGCTGCTGGCACGGTCTGTGCTTTATCCGTTCTGACAAATCTTTTTTTGCCAATCGGAGGAACCCAGAATGCCCAGTCTCGCTACCAGCCGTTTCAAAACCTTTGCCAAGACCACGGCCCTGGCCTGTGCCGTGATTTCGCCGCTATGGGCTCACGCGCAACTGTCGGCCAATGTGGCACTGACCACCAACTACAAGTTCCGTGGCCAGGATCAGGACAGCAGTCGCAACCGCGCCGTCAAACCCGCGCTGCAAGGCGGTTTTGACTACAGCTTTGGCGATAGCGGCTTCTATGTGGGTAACTGGAATTCTTCGGTGGACTGGCTGCCCGGAAATTCGCTGGAAACCGACTTCTACGGCGGCTACAAATTCAAGGCCGCAGACATCGACTGGGACGTGGGTGCACTGACCTATGTCTACTCCGGCAATGCCCGTGGCAACACCACCGAGATCTATGGCGCGGGCACTTACGGCCCGTTCACGGCCAAGTATTCGCACACCGTCTCCAAGGACTATTTCGGCTGGGCCGGGGCGCGTGATGGATCGGGCCTGAAGGGGCGCAACACCGGCTATCTGCAACTAGCCTACAGCCAGGAAGTGGCACCCAAGGTGACGCTCAAAGCATCTGTGGGCTACACGCATTTTTCCAGCGACATCAAGAGCCTGGGCGTGCCCAACTATGTGGACTACAGCGTGGGTGGTGCGTATGACCTGGGAGATGGTTTTTCGCTGTCCGGCGCAGTCACCGGTGCCAACAAGAAAGCCTATTTTGGCGATGTGAACAAGGCGCGTCTGATCGTGACGCTGGCCAAGACTTTTTAATCTCTGAGGAGCCTGTCATGAAGTTGGTATCCGCCATCATCAAACCCTTCAAGCTGGACGAAGTGCGCGAGGCGCTGTCCCAGATCGGTGTGCAAGGCATCACGGTGACCGAAGTGAAGGGCTTTGGCCGCCAGAAAGGCCATACCGAGCTGTACCGCGGTGCCGAATACGTGGTTGATTTTCTGCCCAAGCTCAAGATCGAAGTCGCCATTGCCGACGAGCTGCTGGAGCCCGTGCTGGACGCCATCGAAGGCGCAGCACGCACCGGCAAGATCGGTGACGGCAAGATTTTCGTCATGCCGCTGGAGCAGTCCCTGCGCATCCGCACCGGTGAAACCGGTGAATCGGCCCTTTGAGCCCCACTCACTGACTTCGCGAAAGAGAAATTGCCATGACTAAGAAACTCTTGAGTGCAGGCCTGGGACTGGGTCTGCTGGCTGCCAGCGCCGCCGCCCTGGCGCAAGAAGCTGCCCCGGCTACCGCTCCTGCTGTGGCCGCCGCTGTGGAAGCTGTCCCTGCGCTGAGCGCGGGTGACACCGCCTGGATGCTGACCTCCACCATGCTGGTGATTCTGATGATCATCCCCGGCCTGGCCCTGTTCTACGGCGGACTGGTACGCAGCAAGAACATGCTGAGCGTGCTGGCACAGGTATTCGTGATCTTCTCGCTCATTACCTTGCTCTGGGTCATCTACGGCTACACGCTGGCCTTTGGTGGCGAAGGCAAGTTCTTTGGCAGCTTCGACAAGCTGTTCCTCATGGGCATCACGCCCGACACGCTGTCGCACATGCTGGCCACCATTCCCGAATATGTGTTCGTGGCCTTCCAGTCCACCTTCGCCGCCATCACCGTGGCACTGATCGTGGGCGCGTTTGCCGAGCGCATCAAGTTCGCCGCCGTGATCATCTTCTGCGTGCTGTGGTTCACCTTCAGCTACATCCCCATGGCCCACATGGTGTGGGGCGGCGGCCTGCTGGCCGAAGACGGCGCGCTGGACTTTGCAGGTGGCACCGTGGTGCACATCAACGCCGCTATCGCCGGTCTGGTGGGCGCCTACATGCTGGGCAAGCGCATCGGCTTTGGCAAGGAAGCCCTGCCACCGCACAGCCTGACGCTGACCATGGTGGGCGCCTCGCTGCTGTGGGTGGGCTGGTTCGGCTTTAACGCAGGCTCTGCAGGTGCTGCCAACGGCGCTGCGGGTCTGGCCTTTGTCAACACCATCGTTGCCACCGGCGCTGCGGCCCTGTCCTGGATTACCGCCGAAGCACTGCTGCGTGGCAAGGCCTCCATGCTGGGCGCAGCCTCGGGTGCCGTGGCCGGTCTCGTCTGCATCACACCCGCCGCCGGCTTCGTCGGCCCCATGGGCTCCATCGTGATGGGCATCATCGCTGGCCCGCTGTGCTTCTGGGGCGTGTCCGGTCTCAAGCGCCTGCTCAAGGTCGATGATGTCTGCGACGTGTTCGGCGTGCATGGTGTGGGCGGCATTCTGGGTGCCATCCTGACCGGCGTGTTCTGTGCATCGGGTCTGGGCGGCATCGAGCCCGAGGGCTACAGCATGGCGCATCAGCTGTGGGTGCAACTCGAGAGCGTGCTGGTGACTATCGTCTGGTCCGGTGTGGTCTCCTACGTGGCCTACAAGATTGCCGATCTGACCGTGGGTTTGCGTGTCTCTGAAGAGTCCGAACGCCAGGGCCTGGACATTTCTTCTCACGGAGAAGTCGCATACACACGATAACCCCCTGAGCGGCTTTGCCGCTTCCCCCTAAAAGGGGGACGATACCTTCGCTGCGAGGCGGCTCTTGCTCGGTATCTCTGGCTCTTTCAAGCACCAGCGACCCAAGCAGACACTTCGCAAATTGAAGAAATTGACTTTCTGCAGTTCAGTTTCATTACCTTGCCCCGCGGCGTCAGCTGCGGGGCTTTTTTAATTCAAGCAAGCGTTTCAAAAAAATCAAAGCACTCCCATGTCCCACGCACGAGTGCTGCGGCTACCATGCGTAGCCATGGATTCAGCCACCACCAGCCACATCAAAGCCCTCAGCGACCGTATTCGTTCCGCTGCCCATGACAAAACACCACTGCGCATTCGCGGCGGCGGCAGCAAGGACTTCTATGGCCTGACGCTGCAGGGTGAGCTGCTCGATACCCGCGCACTCAGCGGCATCGTCAGCTACGAACCCAGCGAACTGGTAGTCACGGCGCTGGCCGGCACGCCACTGGCCGAGCTGGAAGCGACTCTGGCCGCTCAAGGCCAATGCCTGGCCTTCGAGCCGCCGCACTTTGGCGCGGGCAGCACCGTGGGTGGCATGGTGGCCGCAGGCCTTTCCGGGCCCTCACGCGCCAATGTAGGTGCCGTGCGCGACTTTGTACTGGGGCTGGAGATGATCAACGGCCAGGGCGAAGTGCTGCGCTATGGCGGCCAGGTCATGAAGAACGTGGCGGGCTATGACGTCTCGCGCCTGATGGCAGGCAGCTGGGGCACGCTGGGCCTGATTACCGAGGTCAGCCTCAAGGTGCTGCCCCGCCCTGTGGCCGAGGCCACGCTGCGCTTTGACGACTGCAGCCAGCAGCAGGCGCTGCAGTGGCTCAACCAGTGGGGCGGCCAGCCGCTGCCGCTGAACGCCAGCAACTGGTTGCAGGAAGAAGGCAGCAGCGGCACGCTGTATCTGCGCCTGCGCGGTGCCCGTGCCGCCGTACAAGCCGCCTGCCTGCGCCTGGGCGGAGAGCGCCTGGATACCGAGGCCGTTGCAGCAGACTGGAGCGCCAGCCGCGACCTGAGCTTGCCCTGGTTTCAGCAACGTGCTGCCGAGCATTGCCTGTGGCGCCTGTCAGTGCCTGCCACGGCTGCCCCTCTGCAACTGCCCACTGATGCCATCGGCCCGTTCATCGACTGGCATGGTGCCCAGCGCTGGGTGCAGGCACCGCGTACTGCTGCGGCTGCGCTGCAGCAACTGGCGCAGGCTGCGGGCGGATCCGCTTCCCTTTTCAGAGCTGAAAGCGCAGACCAGATAAGCGGTACAAGCGATTTTGATGCGCATGCGCAAAGCAGTGCCGCTGGCCGCACGGCGGCGCAGATTCATGCGCGACTCAAGCAGGCGTTTGACCCTGCAGGCATCTTCAACGTGGGCCGTCTTTCGGCGAATTGGTAACAAGGAATCAATCAGCATGCAAACCAATCTCGCACCCGAATACCGCGCCACACCCGAAGGGCTGGAGGCCGAAGCCATCCTGCGCAAATGCGTGCACTGCGGCTTCTGCACAGCTACTTGCCCCACCTACCAGACCCTGGGTGACGAGCTGGACGGCCCGCGTGGCCGTATCTACCTCATCAAGCAGGTGCTGGAAGGCCAGACACCTACGCGCTCCACGCAGCAGCACCTGGACCGCTGCCTGACCTGCCGCAACTGCGAATCCACCTGCCCCAGCGGCGTGCAGTACGGCCACCTGGTCGATATCGGCCGCAAGCTTGTCGACGAGCAGGTCGAGCGACCCACAGGTGAAAAGCTGCAGCGCTGGCTGCTCAAGGAGGGCATGAACTCCTCGCTGTTTGCCCCGGCCCTCAAGCTGGGACGTGCCGTCAAGGGTTTGCTGCCCGAGTCGCTGGCCGAAAAGATTCCCGCTGCACAGGATGCAGGCACCTGGCCCACGCGTGAACATGCGCGCAAGGTGCTGCTGCTCGCTGGCTGCGTGCAACCTGCCATGATGCCGCGCATCAACTACGCCACGGCGCGTGTGCTGGACGCCGTGGGCGTGCAGACCGTGATTGCCGGCAATGCCGGCTGCTGCGGCGCGGTGAAGTTCCACCTCAACGACCAGGACGGCGGCAAGGCCCAGATGCGCGCCAATATCGATGCCTGGTGGCCGCTGGTGGAGCGCGGCGAGGTCGAAGCCATTGTGATGAACGCCTCAGGCTGCGGCGCCACCGTCAAGGAATACGGCCATCTGCTGCGCCACGAGCCGCAATACGCAGAAAAAGCCGCTCGCATCAGCGCGTTGACCAAGGACCTGAGCGAGCTGCTGCCGGCCATGCTGCCCGAGCTGGTCGCCAAGCTGCAGGGCCAGTTGCAGACGCCCAAGGCGCCCGTGGCCTACCACCCGCCCTGCACGCTGCAGCACGGCCAGAAGCTGCGTGGCGGCGTGGAAGGCGCTTTGCGCGAACTGGGCTTTGATGTGCGGGTGGCACGTACCGAATCGCACCTGTGCTGCGGCTCCGCCGGAACCTATTCAGTGCTGCAACCCGAGATCTCGCACCAGCTGCGCGACCGCAAGATTGCCGCACTGGACGAGCCGTTCGCGCCAGCCAAGCCCGCCGCCATTCTCTCGGCCAATATGGGCTGCATCGTCCATCTGCAAAACGGCACCGATGTGCCCGTGATGCACTGGGTGGAGCTGCTGGATCAGGCGATCACCACTCGCTGACGTCCCCGCCTGCCACTGCAGTTTGCCGATGCTGGCATGATTGTGGGTTTCTTTTCCCAAGCCCACGGGCTTTGCCATGACTGAAATCGTGTCTCAATCACAAGAACAGAAGGCCCCGCAAGACCAGCAACAAGGCGCGCGTCACAGCGGCCGAGGTGGCCGTGGCCGTCCCGCGCAAGCTACGCAGCAGGCTCCACGCCCGCAAAACCCTGTGCTGGAGCAACTGGCCCAGTGGCATCCGGCCCTGTTTGGCGAGCAACTGCTGCCCTTGAAGCGCGGCATCTTCGAAGACCTGCAAGCGGCCCACCCGGAGTTGGACAAGGAAGCACTCAAAACTGCTCTGCAGCAGCACACGCGCTCCGGCCGCTATCTGGCCGCCATGGCCAGCGGCCAGCAACGCCATGACCTGAACGGCCAGCCCGTCGAGGCCACGCTGCCCGAGCATGTGCACCATGCGCTGATCGAAGTCTTCCGCCGCCGCCAGCAGCGCACTCCCGAAGACCTGACGCCCAAGCTGCGCAACCGCATCATCATTGCCTATGAAGCCTCTGGCCTCTCGCGCGAAGACTATGCAGAGCGCGTGCAAGGCAAGAACGAGGCCACCAACACCATCGTTGCCGAAGCTCTGGCCGAAGCCGATGCCCGCGCCGCCAAGGACGAGGCACTGCTGCGCTCTTTCACTCTGAGCGGACAGACATCGGAGCAGGAATTTGCCGAGATGTACGGCATGAACCCGCGCCAAGTGGCGCAACAACTGGAGCGTGCGCGCCGTCGCCAGCAGGCCTCGGTCTGAACGCAGCTCCCTGCTCCCGCAACGCGGGAGCCTGCATACCGGGCGCTGCTGCCAGCGCCTGCATTCAAGTCCTGATGGCCGCGCTCAGCGGCTGACAGGCTTACCCGCCCGGGAGGGTGGCATCGCAGCCAGCGCGGCGCGCGATGACCTCTCCAGAGGCTGGCCCGACAACGCTTTAATGCCCGTTGCTTCCTAGCCTGAAGCCGCGGGCTTGTTGCCGTGGGCGGTCATTTCAGCGATTCCACTTCAGAAGACCGCCCTTCGGTGTCTTCAACGAAGAGAGGAAGAGGCTGCTATGTGGTTGGGTTTATCGCTGTTTTATGTGGGTGCCGTGCTGTGCCTCAACGGTCTGTGGATGCTGGGGCGCATCGCCGACAAGGAAATCTGGGTTATCAACATCTTCACGGGCGTGGTTTCGCTGTGCATAGGCATGGCCAGCATCTTCGGCCCCTCTGCCGATGCCACCTCCGTCAAGAGCGGCGCGCTGACGCTGCTGTTTGCCTTTACCTATCTGTGGGTGGCCTTCAACCGCTTCAGCGGCGCGGACGGGCGGGGCCTGGGCTGGTTCAGCCTGTTCATCGCCATCACCGCCGTGCCCGTGGCCGTAGACTCGCTTACCAGCGCGCAATCCACACTGGACTGGTGGATGGGCATCAACTGGGCGGCCTGGGCCGTGCTCTGGGGCCTGTTCTTTGTGCTGCTGGGCCTGCAAAAGAAGATTGACCGCCCCACCGGCTGGCTGTGCATTGCGCAGGGCATTCTGACCGGCTGGCTACCTGGCTATCTGATTCTGGCCGGGAAACTCGTCTGACCCCCTGAGGCGCTGTGCGCCTTCCCCCTCTCTCGCTTCGCGGGAGGGGGACAACACCCTCGGTGCGAGGCGGCCCTTCCTAGGTGTTTCCGACCTGAGTAGCTTACTGTTTTGGCGCTCTGCCCAGCGACGCCAGCAGCGCCGCACTCATGATGAGTGCACCGCCGGCCAGCGTGCGGCCAGACAGGGCTTCATGGGCAATCAGCACCGAAGAGACACTGGCAAATACCACCTCGGAAAGCATGACCACCGAGGTCACGCCCGAAGGCAGGTGTGCAGCGCCAAACTGAAGCGCCCAGTTCCCCAGCATCAAAAGAATGGCCAAGCCCAATGCCACCGTGGCCCAGGCGCTATCAAAAGCAGGGAAACCGGGCACCATGCCAACACCGCTGGCGAACAGCGCCGTCAGCAGCCCCATGCTCATGCAGCCCGCGAACATGGCCAGCATGCGAGCCTGTGCAGGAATGCTTTGAAAACGGCGCAGCAGCACATTGGTCAGCGCAAACATGAAGCCGCCAAACACGGCCAGGCCATCAGCCAGTGACAGCTGCGCAAACAGGCCAGACAGCGAAGCATCGGCCGGCAGCAGCACCAGCACCACGCCGCCAAAGGCCAGCAGCAGGCGCAGCAGCGCCATGGGCGTGGGCTTTTCGCCCAGCAGCTTCCAGGCCAGCAAGACAGCCCAGGCCGGCATGAGGTAGAAAAGCAGGATGACGCGCACCACGTCGCCCACCGTCACCGCCCAGTTGAAAGCCACGTTATTGAGCCCTGAACTGGCCGCCAGCAGCAACAGCACCGGGTATTGCCATGCCAGCCTGAGACTGGCCGGGCGCAGCGCCAGCAAGCCTGCCAGCACCAGCGCATACATCAGCGCCGTCGCCCACAAGGGGTGCAGGCCAGCCTCATGCATCAGGCGAAACGGCCACCAGGACAGCCCCCAGATCAGGGCATTGAGCAGCAGGGCAAAAACAGGCAGTGGACTATGCATAAAAAAGGCTTCTAACGCTTGATACACAAGCGCTAGAAGCTATTCATTTTGTAGTGAATGCAGCCTGCTGAGGCTGCAGCGTCAGTGGCAATCGTGGCGGGCTACGTCCAGCAGCTTTTCCAGCTCTGCCTTGTGGTGCTTGCGGTTATGCAAATGCCACAGCCCAATCAGGATCATGGTGCCTGCAACCAGCAGCCCAAAGACGGTGATAGCGCCAAAGGCCGTCAGCCCCATCTTAGTGGACAGACTGTAGATGCCGCCCATGGCCAGAATGGCCAGTTGCTCGTTGAAGTTCTGCACGGCAATCGAGCGGCCTGCGCCCATGAGGTTGTGACCGCGGTGCTGCAGCAGCGCATTCATGGGCACCACCAGGAAGCCGCCCAGCCCGCCCAGCAAGATGAGGAAGGGAACAGCCACCCAGAGGGTGTCGATAAAGATCATGCAGACCACCAGCAGGCCCATGAGCACGCCCATGGGAATCACCCGTGTGGCGTTGTCCAGGCGCATGCGCATGGAAGCCAGCACCGCGCCCACGGCCGTACCGATGGCCACCACGCCGACCAGTGCCGACGCTTGCGTGGTGCTATAGCCCAGAGCTGCAGCACCCCAGGCCAGCACGATGTAGCGCAGATTGCCCGAAGCGCCCCAAAACAGCGTGGTCGTGGACAGCGAGATCTGGCCCAGCTTGTCCGACCACAGGCGCTTGCTGCATCGCCAGAAGTCGGGCAGCAGGCTCAGCAGGTTGGCCGCCAGGCTCTTGCTCGGGTCTTCACGCAGGGGGCGCATGGCCACGCCCGTCAGCGGAATGTGCAGATTGAACCAGGCCGCCACGGCATAGATCAGGATCAGCACCGCAATCGCCGCCTCGGCTGGCGTATCCACGCCGGTGTCGATATAGGGGAAGTCAAAGGCCAGCAGATGCTGGGAGATGAGCGGCCCCACCAGTTGCCCGCCCACCAGAACGCCCAGAATGATGGAGGTAATGGTCAGGCCTTCGATCCAGCCATTGGCCTTGACCAGCTGCGAGGCAGGCAGCAGCTCCGTCAGAATTCCGTACTTGGCGGGCGAATAGGCGGCGGCTCCCAGTCCGATGACGGCATAGGCCATCAGCGGGTGGTGCCCAAAGAGCATCATCAGACAGCCCACCACCTTGATGGCATTGCTGATGAACATGACCTTGCCCTTGGGCAAGGCGTCGGCGAATGCCCCGACGAAAGGTGCCAGAACCACGTAGAACAGAGCGAACATGGGCACCAGGGCAGCACGTTGCCACTCGGGAGCGCCATTGGCACGCAACAGCTCGACAGCAGTCACAAACAAGGCGTTGTCCGCCAGCGAGCTGAAAAACTGCGCTGACATGATGGTGTAGAAACCGCGCTTCATGAAATAGCTGTAACTGGCACCGGACGGACCGGTGCCAAGGAAATAAGAGACCCCGTGGCAAGTGACTGGCGGTTATATCACGCAGTCTTTGTCTGACAGTGCCAGAATCCCATAGGTCTGATTGAGAAAAACCATGCCGCGTCCTATTACTGCCACCATCCATCCTGAAGCCGTTCGCCACAATCTGGAGCGGGTACGGCAAGCCGTGCCTGATGCCAAATTGTGGTCCGTGGTCAAAGCCAACGCTTATGGCCACGGTATCGAAAACGTGTTTGAAGGCCTGCGAGCGACGGACGGCTTCGCCATGCTGGATCTCGAAGAAGCCCAGCGCGTGCGCGCCCTGGGCTGGCGTGGCCCCATCCTGCTGTTGGAAGGAGTGTTCGAGCCGCGCGATCTGGAGCTGTGCTCACGTCTGGGTATCTGGCATGCCGTGCACTGCGACGAGCAGATCGACTGGCTGGCCGCCCACAAGACGCAGGTCGGCCACCGCATCTTCCTCAAGATGAACAGCGGCATGAACCGCCTGGGCTTCACACCCGAGCGTTTTCGTGCGGCTTATGCACGCCTGAATGCACTGACTCAGGTCGATGAGATTTCCTTCATGACCCACTTCAGCGATGCCGATGTGGACCATGGCATGGACCATCAGCTGCGCGTGTTCCACGAAACCACGCTGGACCTGCCGGGCGAGCGCAGCATCAGCAACAGCGCTGCCACCTTGCTGCACGGCGAGGAAAACAATGTGCGCTGCGACTGGGTGCGCCCCGGCATCGTGCTCTACGGCAGCTCGCCCGACTTCCCCACGCACGACGCCGCGCATTGGGATCTGCAGCCCACGATGACCCTGTCCTCCAAGATCATCGGCACGCAGGAGCTGCATGCCGGTGACGCCGTGGGCTACGGCTCGCAGTTTCATGCCGACGGGCCTTTGCGCCTGGGCGTGGTCGCCTGCGGCTACGCAGACGGCTACCCGCGCGTCTGCCCCACGGGCACACCGGTGCTGGTGGAGGGCGTGCGAACGCGCACGCTGGGCCGCGTCAGCATGGACATGATGGCCGTGGACCTGACGCCCGTACCCCAGGCGCGGCTGGGCAGCGAGGTGACGCTATGGGGTCGCGCCAGCAATGGCGTCGTGCTGCCGGTGGACGAGGTCGCCGCTGCCGCTGGCACGCTGGGTTATGAGCTGATCTGCGCTGTCGCCCCCCGGGTGCCCAAGGTGGTGGAAGGCGCGGGCAAGTAAACCTGCCCTGGCTCACCCCAAAAAAAGCCGCTGACAGCTTGCAGCGGCTTTTTGTTTTAGAAGGCGTGCGACATACCTACGCCAAACGATGTCTTGGCGCCACTGCTGCCAGGGCGCTGATGGCCCAAGCTGGCGTACAGCGTGGTGCGCTTGGACAGCGCATAGTCCGCGCCCAGCGAATAAAACAGATTGACATCGTCATCCAGCTTTTGCCGCCCCACGCCTGCCTTGAGTGTGGTCTGCGCATCGAGCTTGTGCGTCGCCCCCACAGAGGTCACACGCGATCGGCCCTGGTTCTGGGCCTTGCGGCTGTCGTCGTAAGAGCCCATCAGCGTGGTGTCGCCGAGCTTGTATTTGATGGCGGCAAACGAGGCACGGTCGCCACTGCCATTGCGATCAAAGGCCAGCATGCCGGCCAGCGGCCCCTGTGCATATTCAAGCGATGCAGCATAGGGCTTGCCTGCACCCAGACCTTGCGTGCGCTCGGGCGAGCCGCTCAGATGCAGCGTAAAACCGGCAATCGTAGGTGAGTCATAGAAGATGCCGTTATTGATACGCCCGAACTCCGGCGCGCCGTTGTTGCTGACCCTGTCAGTGGGCACGTAATAAAACCACTGGTACCAGGCCGAGGACGCCACGCGATTGATATGGCCCCAGGGATCGAACTTCCAGTCATGGGCCCACAGGGCCGACAGTGCCCGCCCCAGACGGACATGACCCCAGTCTCCCTTGAGGCCCACCGTGGACTCGCCATGCCAGAACGGCTTCTGTCCATACCCTTCGTTCAGGCCAGTATCCAGATCCAGGCGATGGCTGAGGCGAAACGTGGTCTTGAGGCCAGCGCCCAGATCTTCCACACCCGAGAACGTGATGTGGCTACGCTGAATCGTGCCCAGCTGAGCCGTGCCCCCGAAGTCGCGGTAAATGCCCAGATCAAGAAAGCCGCTGATTTGAACCTTGGATTCTTGTGCCCAAGCCGCAGACAACGACAAGGAGCCCAGCAACAATGCGGCAAGGCGAGGAGTGAAAGTCATGAAGTTAGCTCCAGTCATGGCGCTTGCCCAGAGAGCCCCCAACCCACTGGGCACACTGAAGGCCCGCACTTGGGACAGGGCACAACAGCGTGCGTATCCGAGTGGTGCGGACAGCTCGTGACAGGCAAGACTTGCCCCTGCAGATACGCAGATCCGCATTCAGGGCAGAGAGGTGGGACGGCGGTCCTGAAAAGACACGCCGCGACGCAACTGACCGCTCTATGGCAGCCAGCAGGATTTATGAATGAAATCAGGCTCTAGCGCTTATCCATCAAGCGCTAGCAGCTATCAATCTGATACTCAGATCTGCGTCTGAGCCTGCGCGGTCTTCAGGCCATGCAGGCCCAGCTTGCGCATCAACTGTGTGTCGGCTTCCACATCGGGGTTGCCGGTCACCAGCAGCTTGTCGCCGTAGAAGATGGAGTTCGCGCCGGCCATGAAGCACAGGGTCTGCACGGCTTCACCCAGCTGCTGACGGCCAGCGGACAGGCGCACACGCGCCTTGGGCATGGTGATGCGAGCCACGGCAATCACGCGCACAAAATCCAGCGGGTCCACAGGGTCGCTATCGGCCAGCGGCGTGCCGGGCACGGGCACCAGGCTGTTGATGGGTACGGACTCGGGGTAGGGCTGCATATTGGCCAGCTGAGCAATCAGTCCGGCACGGTGCACCTCGGTCTCGCCCATGCCGATGATGCCGCCGCAGCACACGCTGATGCCCGCGCCGCGCACGGCGGCCAAGGTATCCAGCCGGTCCTGGTACTGGCGCGTGCTGACTACGTCCTTGTAGTACTCGGGGGCGGTGTCGAGGTTGTGGTTGTAGTAGTCCAGCCCCGCATCGCGCAAAGACTCGGCCTGGTGCGGCTGCAGCATGCCCAGCGTGGCACAAGTCTGCATGCCCAGGCCCTTTACCGCGCCGATCAGTTCGTTCATCTTCTCGATATCGCGGTCCTTGGGGGCGCGCCAGGCGGCCCCCATGCAAAAACGGGTGGCGCCAGCATCCTTGGCCGCCTGGGCAGCGCGGGTGACCTCCTCCACGCTCATCAGCTTCTCGGCCTTCACGCCGGTATCGAACTCGGCCGACTGCGGGCAGTAGCCACAGTTCTCGGGGCAACCACCGGTCTTGACGGACAGCAGCGTGGCCAGCTCGATTTCGCCCGCAGGCCAGTGCTCTCGGTGCACGTTCTGGGCACGGTGCAGCAAGTCGAGAAAAGGCATATCCAGCAATTGCTGCACAGCCTCTGCCGACCAGCGCTGCGTTTCGGGGGAAGCAAGGCTTTTGGCGGGTGCATGCCACTGCACGGGTTGGCTGGAACAGGCCGCGCCAGGTGCACGGTCAGTGGTGTTTTGCTCGGTATGGGACATCGCGGTCTCTCCTCAATCAGGGGAATGCAGCGCATTTTGGTCAAAAAAACCATGAACTCCCAGGACCAAGATGCAAATAATCACCCCCTAGAGAGATGCCGGAAGTTGCACCAACTTTCAATCCACATTAGCCGACAAAGAGCGAACTTAAGCCGATATTCAAGACGACCACTCATAACTTCCGTTAACCCACCGGCTTATGCATTCAACGCAAGCAATCTCTTTCTTGAAGCACTCAAAAAATAGAGGTCAAAGAGCGATGTTAGGAGCAAAAAATCGCATTTTTGATGACTTTCACCTTCACAACAGGCGTTTCGCCCCTGGATTGAACTTCACCATGGCAGAAAAAAGTCAGCCTATGCACCCAAAAAGGCCGTCTTAATCCCGCCAGCAATTAGGGGGTATTGCACGCGCGCATAAAAAAAGCCGCAGCCCCTTGCGAGAGCTGCGGCTTAGCGACGAAAAGGACCTTAGAACGCGTGTGCCATGCCCACGCCAAACGAGGTACCTGAATCTGCCCCGTACTCGTAGCTCTTGCGGCCCAGGCTCGCATACAGCGTGGTGCGCTTGGACACCGCATAGTCCGCACCGACGGAGTAGAAGTGGTTGGTCTGCTCCTGCATGCGCTGGCGGCCGTATCCCGCCTTCAGCGTGGTGGCTCCCATCTGGTAAGTCGCACCCAGGGTCATCGCCTTGGCCGACAGCCCGGTATGCGCGACACGCGTGTAGTCCCAGGCTCCCATTACAGCTGCCGCTCCAAAGCTGTACTTGGCTGCGACGAAGGTATCTTTGTCGCCACTGCCGTTGCGCTCAAAAGCCAGCATGCCGCTCAGGCTGTCCGAGTCATAGTTGAGCGCCGCCGAGTAGCCACGGCCTTCACGGAGCAAGGTGACTGGCACTTCGGTGCGCTCGGGCGATGCACTCAGGCGCAGCGTGAAGCCGCCAATGGTGGGCGAGTCATAGAAGATGCCGTTGGCCATGCGCCCGTATTCGGCAGTACCGTTATTGCTGTAACGGTCAGTCGGTGTGAGGTAGTGCCACTGGTACCAGGCAGGTGAAGAGATGCGGTTGAAGTTGGCCCAGGGGTCGAACTTCCAGTCCTGCGACCACATGGCCGACAACGCACGGCCCAAGCGCAGATGACCAAAGCCGCCCTGCAGCCCCACGGTGGATTCGTCGTGCCAGAACGGTTTGCTGCCGGCATCCTCCATGGTTCCGGTATCGATGTCGAAACGAGTGCTCAGGCGAAACGTCGCCTTGAGTCCACCGCCCAGGTCTTCCCAGCCAGCAATAGCCAGATTGCTGCGCTGAATCGTCCCCGCCTGAGCCGTACCGTCAAAGCTGCGGTAGATACCGCCATCGATCAGGCCACTGATGCTGACATTGGACGTTTGAGCCGCGGCAGGCAGCGCGGAAGAAAGAGCAGTGAGGCAGCCAAGGTACAGACAATAGCTAAGACGCATGCGGCAGATATTCCTTTGCAGACAGGGTGCACTTTGCGCTATGGCTCAAGGCCACAGGAAAGGCGAATGGAGAAGACTGGAGCGAGCTCCAAAGACAGCAGCTGCCACGGCAGCCGTTTTTTGAAATGCAACCCAAGCACCGCGATACGTCGCAAGCGTGGGATGACTAAGGAATTATGAAGATGGGGCCGCTACCGGTCTAGCCTGTTGTCAGCCCCATTCAGCTGTCGCATCGCCAATGTCAGTGCAGAGACTTCGCCTGCAGGCCTGTCAAAGACTCCAGGTATTGCACCTTGTCGCTGTCCAGCAGTGTCATTGCCATGCTGGAACCAGGCATCAGCCCGCTCCATTGCTGATTGCTGCCGCCAGTGCAGTTATAGGTAATGAGCTGCCCCAGGTTGTTCGTCAAGAACCCGTTATTCAAGTCCAGGCAACGATTGCCACGCGCAATCTTTTTGGCGGTGCTGGTATCCCAGACCTGCGCGTCTTTGGTGATGTCGCAGGCAGCCAGCTTGACGACGTTGTTTCCCCCTTGATCCGTCAGGCACTGGCTCAGATCTGCCCGGCTACGAATGCTGCCGCGCTCATCCAGAATCCATTGCTCGTTCACATCTCCGGTGCACAGGCTCTTGCCCGCTACTCGGACCTCGGCTCCACTTTTCTGAATGCAGTTGCCATTGGGCATGTGCACGGTTTGGGCAGCAGGGATCAAGGGCTGGCTTTCCAGACCCAGCTTCCTGATCAAGCCCAGCAAGGCGAGCTGCGCCGACTCGTGATCAAGCTGGCTGGCATAGGCCTCAATCCAGCGGTTCAGTCGCTGAGCACTTTCCTGCTGTTCGGTGTAGCGCTTGAACTGCAGCAGAGCAGCGGCTCCCAGCTCATGCGCGTACTCGGAATAGCTGTTGTAGAGGAGCTGATGCTCCGCACTGAGAAGCAGTACTTTTTTGCCTTCCAGCGCCTGCAGTCCTTTTTCCAGCTCGGGCAGTTCCACCTTGCGAATTGCGATGTAGCCCGCTTGCTGGCCAACGACCACTGGTGCCGCCATGGCTGGCATGCCCTGCGGAATATCCAGCGTGTAGAGCACATCGACCCGGCCATCCCCCGTCTGACAATTGAGCTTGACCTGTGTGGGATTCTCGCTTTGAGCCAGGTTGACGTGAATCTTGTTGACGCGGCCTGTCTCCAGCCGCATGCCTGCCACTGCAATGCGTTGGGCAGCCTGGCTCGCAAAGCTCACATCCAACCAGCACTGGCGTGGCTCGGCCTGGTTCACGGCAGTCGGCGGCAGACGGTAGACATTGCCCCAGTTGCTACGTGCTGCTGGATAAAGCACCGCTTTGTTCGTCTCCGGGTCATATCCACCCAGAATCGTGACCACCGGTACACCATGCAGACGTGGTGGCTGGAACTTACCATTCGCGCTGTTGTACCAAACCAGCCTCTGCTTAGGCACCGTGGGTTCAAACGGCTCCATCGCGCGCGTGACCGCATTCCACTTCATATACCCGGTGGGAGAACTGGCGCTAAAAACCGCTCTGTCGAGGCTGGGCTGAATACTGCGCTGAGTGCTGTATCCGGTGTAATGCGTGTAATGAGACAGCGAACTGGAGTAGTGCCCACCAGACATGGCATCAGTACCAAAGCTATAGGTGGCATCCAGCACAGGCTGGCCTGCCAAGCCATCATCCTTGCCGCGGCTCCAGTGGATGTTGGCGCGCATGCGCTTGCGATAGCCTATGTAGCCCCAGCCACTGTCATGATGGTGGCCGGCCCAGAAGTAATTCCCGCCCTCTTCCCCCGGATAGTGCCCCAGCCCATAGTGGTGACCGATTTCATGACTGAACTCGTTACCTCGGCTTGAGTACAGCGTCATGATTCCATTGCCGCCACTCAAACCGTGCGACTGTTGACCATTGACATACACGCCACGTGCATGATGGAGCACAACATTCTGTGTCACATGGGGCTGATCCTGTGACTGCATGTCCGAGCTTGTCACCCCCCAGTTGGCCAGATTGATACCCGTGCTGTAAGTTGCTTTGGCAGTGTTTTCGCGCATGTCTCCGCTATAGACACCTCCTTCGGATGCACTGGCTGTATCGTAGATCGCGCCATTGGCGACCATCACCTTTGTCAACTTGACAGGCTCGTACGCGGCCACTGTCAGTTTCGCAGCGGGAATCGTCTGGAAATAATCCGTTGCGCCTTGGGCAGGTTGGCTCAGCAGCCAGTGATCGTTGGCATTGAGTGGCGGGTCTGTCAGCATCCCCAGTTGAATGCTGTGCACCACCAGCTCTGCAGGCGCTGCAAAATCAATGGCCGACGCTGCCAGTACACCGGAGCGCCCTTGAGCATCGCTGACGCGCAGCTCCAGACCCGGCTTGACCCATTCCAAAGGCAAGACAGCAGACCAGGCTCTGCGTGAATAGACATAGTCGGGCCGACCCTTGGGGTCGTTGTAATCCGAGCGAAAGATTTCATTAGGGTGTCGCATTTTCAGCGTTCCCATGCTCAGGCCGTTCACGCTGACAGAGACCTGCAACCCACTCACATTCTGCAGAGCTGGGCTCGGCGTCACCAGCAGCAATGCTTCGCGCTCCGTAGCGAGGATGGGCATGCTCTTTGCGGCATTGCCACTGGGATCGATCGTGTGGCTTTGTGCAAATTGCACCATGCCCGGCAGGCTGCCCCCCAAGTCATCTCTGACCGCCCGGATCTGGCCGGACTTGTCGTGGTCGTAAAAACCTCGGGCAGTCAACGGCGTGTATTGACCACCCACAGGCTCAGGATACGGGTCCACCACAGCCGGCGGCAGAACATCTTGCCCATTGTCTCCACCTTCCACAGGAGGCAGCACTACAGGAGGTTCCACCACTGGAGGAGTCACCTGAGGCGGTGGCCCGGAGGAGCCGCTGTCGCCAGCAGAGTCCCCTTCACCTCCTCCACAACCGGCCAAAACCATGATGACCGCGCCCAGCAAAGCCGCTTTGTACCGGTACTGCATGAGATCCCTCGCCTTATAAAAGGCCGGGATTCTAGAAAGCCCAGTATTTCAAAAAATGAAACCAAGCCGTTAATTTGAAAGCCTGTGTAACAGGATAAACAGCGGCTATCAGCCTCGAAAAAAGATCAAAAATAAGAGCGCCATTTCATTGCTGGCATTGACAAAAATCACCGCCGAGCTTCAGAAAGCATCGTATACAGAAGACTTCGCCGGACTTGAGCTAGTCCGCCAAGCGCTTCGTCGCCCAGATTCGGTTCATCTCGCTGCAAAACGGCTGGGCACAAGGTGCCAATCCCTGGTACTGACAGCCCTCGGTCGTACAAAGATGCGAGCGATGCTCGCTATTGCGGCGCGGTACAGGAAAAGCATTGGCTGCCTGGGCCGTCGCCATCATCAGCCAGGGATCAGACTTGTTCTGCAGCAGCTGCTGCACTTCCTGCGCCAGCGCGGAGGCCGGCATGGCCAGCGGCAAACCCGCTGGCGAGGCTGCAGGCTGCGCAGCCGCAGCGCTCACAGGCTGCAGCTCCAGCCATAGCAGGGCGCTGGTTGCCAGCGTGACCGTACCGCCCCTGGAGGATTGAGGTTGCAGCACCAGCGCCAGAGGGTCGCTGCTCAAGGCGTGAAGATCTGCCACAGGCAAGCGCAAGGCGGCCCCCTGCCCCGCAGTGGAGGAAGGTAAGCCACTCAGTGCAGCGCCCACGGCCTGCGCCCAGGCAGCTGGAACTTGAAGGGTGATTGAAAAGCCGCGCTCGCCCTGCGCGGTGACCAAAGTGCCTTGCTGCACCAACCAGTTCTGCAACTGCGGCAAGCGCGCCGCACTGCCGGAAAGCGGCGTACCCTGCTCCGCCTGCTGTAGCGCAGCAGCAGCCGTGGGCGACAGGGCTGCTGCCGTCTGCAAGGCCGAGCTGGGCAGAGCATCGCCCGAAGCCGCGCCGGCTTGCCCCAACGCCTGCACCAGTGCCTGCATCAACGCCACCGAGCCCTGCTGGCCCGCCAGCAATTGCAGCGGCACGCTCTGGCCCTGAAGATTGACCTGAATCTGCGCCAGCAGGTTTTGTACAAACTGCTGCACTGCCGCCGGCAGACCATGGCTAGGCCAACTGGTAGCGGGAGCACCGACCTGGCCTTGAACCTGCAAAGCCAGTTGCGCCACCAGATATTCAAACGCCTGCAGCTTGAGGTTTTGCAGTGCCTGCGCAGACCACTGCACTGCGCTGCCAGCCACGGGCGCAGGCGCGGGCGGCGCGCTCTTTGGCTGCTGTGCGGCGGCCAGCGCTGCTGCCTGAACCGCCCCCACATTCACCTCGGCCCTGCCCGATGCAGCAACGTCCTGCCCTGTGGGCAAGGACAGGGGAAGCACAGGGGCAATGGGTTTGAGAGGGGCAGTCATGCAGCAGTCTGTGTGGAAACGACAAGGCCTGGGTCAGCCCATTGTGCAGCCCGGGTCTGTAACTATCAAAAAAAGAGCTGCAAGCGCTTGATGGCAAAGCGCTGCAGCCCTTTTTTACCTTTATTCCCGAATCAAGCTTCAGCGGAATAGAACAGCTTGCGTGTGGCAGTGGTTCTCACGGCATCAGCAATGGCGCCAATGTGATCAGGTGTGGTGCCGCAGCAGCCGCCCACGATGTTGACCAGGCCTTCTGCGGCGAACTCGTGCACCAGACGACTGGTGATCTCGGGTGTCTCGTCAAAGCCGGTATCGCTCATGGGATTGGGCAAGCCGGCATTGGGGTAGCAGCTGATGAAGGTATCGGGGGCAGCCTTGGCCAGCTCCTGCACATAGGGTCGCATCAGCGTGGCACCCAAGGCGCAGTTCAAGCCCACAGACAGCGGATTGGCATGGCGCACGCTGTGCCAGAAAGCCGTCACCGTCTGGCCACTCAGAATGCGGCCCGAGGCATCGGTCACTGTGCCGCTGATCATGATGGGCAGTAGCTGGCCGGTTTGCTCGAAGGCTTCGTCCACGGCAAACAACGCGGCCTTGGCGTTCAGGGTGTCGAAGATGGTCTCGACCAAGATCACATCGGCTCCGCCCTCAATCAGCGCCAGCGTCTGCTGCAGATAGGCCTCACGCAGCTGCTCGAAGGTGATGTTGCGCGCAGCCGGGTCATTCACATCGGGGCTGATGGAGGCCGTCTTGGGCGTAGGGCCCAGAGCGCCGGCCACATAGCGCTTGTGCTTTGGCGTGCTGTACTTGTCGCAGGCCGCGCGCGCCAGCTGGGCGCTCTTGAGGTTCATCTCATAGGCCAGGTCGGCCATGTGATAGTCCTCCTGCGCAATCGTGGTCGCACCAAAGGTATTGGTCTCGATCAGATCGGCGCCCGCAGCCAGATACTTTTCGTGAATGTCCCGAATCACATCGGGGCGAGTGATGGACAGCAGCTCGTTATTGCCTTTGACGTCGTAGGCAAAGTCCTTGAAGCGCTCACCCGCTCCGTCGGCACCCGCGTAGCCGTCACCGCGGTACTGGGCCTCGCCCAGCTTGAAACGCTGGATCATGGTGCCCATGGCCCCGTCCAGAATGACAAGGCGCTTGGCGAGAGTGGCGGGCAATTCTTGGGCCCGGGTATAGACGGGTGTATGGTGCGACTGGCTCATAGTCCGCCATTGTAGGAAAGCTGTCAGCGCCTGCGGGCCTGCTGGACATTGTTGATGGCCCGCATCTATCGCGATGACAGGCCTGCCGGGTAGCGAGCCTTGGCCATGCGAAAGGTCAGGTTCCAGCGTTCATCGCCCAGCAGGTGATGCCGCCCGGGCTTGAGTGTGCTGACCCCGTGAAACACCAGCCGTGAAGGGCCACCCCAGACCAGCACGTCTCCATGCGAGAGACCAAGGCGCCGCGTCGAGTCTTGACGCCGCAGTCCTCCCCAGAGAAAGCTGCAGGGCAGACCCAGAGAGACCGAGACAATGGGGGCGCCGAGATCACACTCATCCTGATCGCGATGCAGGCCCATGCGCGCTCCTGGCACATAGCGGTTGATCAGGCAGGCATCAGGCACAAAGCCCGGATACCCCGCCAGAGCCGCAGCTTGCGCTGCTTGCTCGCCCAGAAAAGCAGGAATGGCAGGCCAGGGCTTGCCGGTCTGAGGGTCCACCGCACTGTAACGATAGCCCCGCAGGTCGGACACCCAGCCCCAGTCGCCGGCATTTGTGATGGCTACCGACATGGACTTGCCGCCCGGCACCTGCATGAACCTCAGTGCAGCCTGAGCCTGAATGGCTTGCACCGCCTCTATCCACCTTGTGTCCTGCCCTACGGTCAGACCACGCAACAGCACCGCTCCCGCATCGAAGGATTCAGGCGGCTGTGCTTCGGTTTCGAACAAAGGCAGACTCATGACACCATCATCACCTAAAGCGGGTCAGCGCCGGTCCGCAACACCTCAGCCGGTTGGCTTTGACGCTGGGCAAACGCCAGCACCGCCTGCAGCATGCGCTGCACCGTGGGCTGGATACCGGCCGCAACCTCAGGCAGGTAGTCAAAAGGCATCTGCTCCTGCATGTAGCTGGACTGCGTCATTTCCATCTGCACGGCATGAAAGCCCTGCTCGGGCTGGCCATAGTGGCGTGTGATGTAGCCGCCCTTGAAGCGGCCGTTGAGCACGCTGCGGTGCCCGGACGACTGCTCAGCGATCTCCAGCAACTGCTGCGCCAGCACGAGGTCGCAGCTTTTGCCATCGGCCGTGCCCAGATTCATATCGGGCAACTGCCCCTCAAAAAAACGCGGCAGCACCGAGCGGATGCTGTGCGCATCCCACAGCATGGCCACGCCATGCTGGCTCTTGATGCGATCCAGCTCGGCGCGCAGCTGCGCGTGATAGGGCTGCCAGTACAGCGCACGGCGGCGCTCGACTTCGGCCTCATCCGGCTCAAGAGCCTTGCTGGCATACAGAGGTGCGCTGTCAAAACCATCGACCGGACACAGCCCTGTAACGCTCTGGCCGGGGTAGAGGCTGGCGCCATCAGGAGGGCGATTCAGGTCAATCACATAGCGCGAATGCGTGGCCACCAGCAGCGATGCGCCCAGAGCCTTGGCAAAGTCATAGAGCCGGGGCATATGCCAGTCGGTGTCATGCACCTCGCGGCCCTGGGGCGTAAGTTTGACTGCGATGTCGCACGGCACATGGGTGCCCGTATGCGGCATGGAAATCAGCAGTGGCGCAGTGCCTTGGTGAAATAGAAAGGGAGGAATGTGCTGGCCCATGGCCTGTGTCTCCTGAGGAACGTCTGCTAGAGGGCTTCAGGTCGGAACGCCTGCACCAGAGCCTGAACAAAGCGGGCGTTGTCCCGCTCTGTGCCAATGGAGACGCGCAGGAAATGCTCGAAGCCCGCTTCCTTCCAGGGCTTGATGAGGATGCCCTGCCGCAGCAGCGCCTCGGTCACGGGCGCATTGGGTCGCCCCAGGTCGAGGAACAGAAAATTCGCCACGGATGGCGCAACGCGCAAGCCTTGCAGCGGCTGCCCCGGCCCGGCCAGCGCCAGCAATTGCCGCCGCAGCTCCTCACGCAGGGCCACCGTGGTTGCCACGCCGCTGCGCATATGGGTGGAGTCTCCCCAGGCAGCCAGCGCGGCACGCTGGGCGACCATGTTCACATTGAAGGGCGAGCGCACCTTGTCCATCAGCGCAATGAAGGCAGCGCTGTCCGCCATGCCGTAGCCTACGCGCAGACCCGCCAGGCCCCAGGCCTTGGAGAAGGTGCGCAGCACGATCCACGGCCCCTGGCGCTGCGCCAGCATGGCCAGCACATCGGGGTAATCGTCGTCATGCAGTGCGTACTCGTAATAGGCCTCGTCCACCACCAGCACGGTGCTCTCTGGCGTAGCCTCCAGCACGCGTGCCAACTGCGCCACATTCATCATGCAGCCCACGGGGTTGGAGGGGTTGGGCAAAAAGGCGATCTTGGGAGCCTTGCTCAGCGCTGCGCACCAGGCATCGATGTCAAAACCCATGTCTGCAGTCAGCTCCAGCAACTCGACCTCGGCGCCCATCATCTTGGGGTAGATCTCATGCAGGCCGAACACGGGACGCTGCGTCACCACCCGATCACCGGGCGAGAGAAACACCTCACACAGAATCTTGATCAGGTCTTCCGAGCCATCGCCAAACACCAGCCGGTCTGCGTCCATTCCCACGGTCTGCGAAATAGCCGTTCGCAATGCCGTGCAGTGGGCATCGGGATAGTTACCCACATCATCGGCCACGGTGGACAGGGCCTTGTGCACGGCGGGGCTGACACCAAACGGGTTTTCATTGCTGGCCAGACGCACCACATCGCTCACGCCATAGCGCTGGCGCACGGCGTCGCTGGACAGGCCCGCGTTGTAGGCAGGCAAAGGGCGCACTTCAGGGCGCGCCAGAGAGGTCACCAACGATTCGCTCACAGCTCAAACACCTTTCCGGGGTTCATCAGTCCCAGAGGGTCCAGCGCCAGTTTGATGGCACGCATGGCGGCCATTTCAGCGGGTGTGCGGCTGTTGCCGAGGAACGGTTTTTTGTGCAGGCCAATGCCATGCTCGGCTGAGACGCTGCCCTTGAATTCCCCCACCAGGCGGTACAGCTCGGCCTCCACCGCGTCGCACTCTCCGCCCACGGTCTTGCCATCCACGGAGACATGCAGATTGCCGTCGCCCACATGGCCGAAGTACAGCGCATGCTTATCGGGCCAGCGGGCGTTGAAGGCGGCTTCGCAGGCATCGGCAAAGCGACCAATATCGGCCTGCGGCAGGCTCACGTCGAAGTTGATGGCCGGATGCATGTTGTTGTTGAGCTCTGCCGGTGCTTCGCGCAGCTTCCACAGTGTTTGTGCTTGCGCACCCGACTGGGCCACGATGGCGTCCAGCACCTCACCGGCTTCCATGCATTCCTCCAGCACCTGCTGCACATCCTCCTGCAACTGGGCTTCGCTTTTGCCATCCACATTGATCAGCGCCAGCAGCGGGTGCCGCTCGGCAAAAGGAGCCGAGAGCTTGAGCCAGGCCAGCGAACTCTGAACAAAGCTGTCCCACATCAACTCATAAGCCGCCACGCTGTTGCCGAAATGCGATTGCATGCGCCCCAGCACAGCCAGCGCCGAATCGAAGTCAGGCATGGCCACCAGCGTAGTGACCGTGGCCTTGGGCGCGGGTCGCAGACGCAGCAACACACGGGTGATGATCCCCAGCGTTCCTTCCGCGCCGATAAAGAACTGCTTGAGGTCATAGCCCGTGTTGTTCTTGATCATGGGGCGCAGCATGGGCAGCACCGAGCCATCGGCCAGCACCACTTCCAGGCCCAGCACCTGCTCGCGCATCATGCCGTGCTGCAGCACGCCGTTGCCGCCCGCGTTGGTGGAGACATTGCCGCCAATTTGGCAGCTGCCGCGTGCGCCCAGGTCCACGCCAAACACCATGCCGGCATTCACGGCCGCTTCCTGCACGGCCTGCAGCGTGACGCCAGCCTGCACCTGCATCAGGCCGGTCTGGGTGTTGATGTCTTCAATGGCATTGAGCCACTCCAGCGACACGGCCACAGCACCCTCTGCTGGTACAGCTGCGCCAGCCAGTCCCGTCAGGCCGCCCTGGGGCACTACGGCAATGCGATGCACCGAGCACAAGCGCAGCAGCGAACTGACGTCCTCGGTGCTGCGCGGGCGCACCAGAGCCAGCGGCTGCTGGGGCGGCGTGCCGCTCCAGTCAGTCCAGTAGCGCTCGGGCACATCGGCCGCAACCTGGACCACATCGGCACCCAAAGAGGAAATCAGTTCAGAGAGAAATTGTTCTTGAGACATCAGCTAGCCTTTCGCCTACCTGCGGCACGCTGCCGTCAGGACCAGTGCATGGATTGTGCTGCGTAGCGTCCACCTCCGCGGTCAGTACCAGCCACAATCGCCCAAAAGCAGGAGTGAAAGCTGCGCTCTCTCTGGTGTAATCACGCCATGGTCAAACAATCTTCCATGTCGCTGCACGGGCAAATCCTCACCGAGATTGAGCAAAACATTCTCAGTGGCCGCTGGCCACCTGGCTACCGCATCCCTTCGGAGATGGAGCTGACAGCCCATTACCAGTGCTCGCGCATGACGGTCAGCAAGGTTCTAGGCAAGCTGGCAGAAGCCGGCCTGCTGGAGCGCAAGCGCAAGCTGGGAAGCTTTGTGACACGCCCTCACACCAGCTCGGCCGTGCTGGAGATTCCGGATCTGCGCCAGGTGGTGCTGGGCATGGGGCAGGAGTATTCAAGCCGCCTGCTAAGCCGCAAGCAAAGACGCAGCACGCGTGAAGACATGGACGCCATGCGCATGCCCAAGCCCGGCCCCATCATTCATGTGCTGTGCCTGCACATGGCTGGCACGCGACCGTTCTGCATCGAAGACCGGCTGATCAATCTGGAATCCGTTCCCGATGCCGCGCAGGAGAGCTTCACCGAACACAGCCCCAGCTCCTGGATGGTCAACCATGTGCCCTGGAGCTCGGCAGAGCACCGCATCCGCGCCGAAGCGGCCAGCGAAGAAACTGCGGGCCTGCTGGAAATCAAGCCCGGCTTCCCCTGCCTGGTGATCGACCGCCGCACCTGGACAGGGCAGTTGCCCATCACCTTTGTGCGCCTGACCTATCCGGCCGACCTGTATGAGCTGGATGCCCATTTCTCGCCATCCACCATCGCGCCGGTGGCCTGATGGTGCATAACCCGCTGCGGGCAGCACGCGGGGCTGCGGCGCACAATAGGGCTCATTCTGATGCTTGCATTTGAGGTCAAATCAACCTCTAAGCCTTATACAGCAAGCGCATACAGCTATTGATTCAAGAGTAACCGGTGTCTTCCGCGCAATCCATTCTGCAAGCCGTTTTTGGCTACGAGCAATTCCGTGGCCCTCAGCAGGCCATCGTCTCGCATGTCATCGGCGGCGGCGATGCACTGGTGCTCATGCCCACGGGCGGCGGCAAGTCGCTGTGCTATCAGGTGCCCGCCATTGCGCGCCAGCAGGCAGGCTTAGGCGTGACGATTGTGGTGTCGCCCCTGATTGCGCTCATGCACGACCAGGTCGGTGCGCTGCACGAGGCCGGTGTCAGCGCCGCCTATCTGAACTCCACCCTGAGCTACGACGAGACCCAGGACGTGGAGATGCGCCTGCAAAGCGGCGATATCACCCTGCTCTACGCCGCGCCCGAACGGCTGAACACTCCGCGCTTTCTGGGCCTGCTCGACGACCTGCACGCACAAGGCAAGCTGTCGCTGTTTGCGATTGACGAAGCGCACTGCGTGAGCCAGTGGGGCCACGACTTCCGTCCCGAATACCGGGCGCTGACGGTGCTGCACGAGCGCTACAGCGGCGTGCCGCGCATTGCCCTCACCGCTACCGCCGATGCACTGACGCGGGCCGACATCATCGAGCGCCTGCATCTGGAAGCCGCTCAGCACTTTGTCAGCAGCTTTGACCGGCCCAACATCCGCTACAAGATTGCCGAGAAGAAGGACGTTACCAACCAGTTGCTGCGCTTCATCGAGCGCGAGCATGAGGGCGAAGCCGGTGTGATTTATTGCCAGTCGCGCAAGCGGGTGGAAGAGCTCGCGCAGACGCTGGCGCAAAACGGCATCAACGCCCTGCCCTATCACGCAGGTCTGCCGCAGGAGATGCGCCAGAACCACCAGGACCGCTTTCTGCGTGAGGACGGTGTGGTGATGTGCGCCACGATTGCCTTTGGCATGGGCATCAACAAGCCCGATGTACGCTTTGTGGCCCATGTGGACATGCCCAAGAACATCGAGGGCTACTACCAGGAAACCGGCCGTGCGGGCCGCGATGGTCTGCCCGCCGACGCCTGGATGGCCTATGGCATCTCTGACGTGGTCAACCAGCGCCGCATGATTGACGACAGTCCTGCGGAAGAAGAGTTCAAGCAGGTCATGCGCGGCAAGCTCGATGCGCTGCTGGGCCTGGCCGAAGCCACGGACTGCCGCCGCGTGCGACTGCTGGCCTATTTCGGCGAGCAGTATGGTCAGCCGCCCAGCCTGGATGGCAAGCCTCTGCAAGCCGCTGCCAAGACCTTTTGCGGCAACTGCGACAACTGCCTGGAGCCGCCTGCACTGTGGGATGGCACGGATGCGGCGCGCAAGCTGCTGTCCACCATTTATCGCGTGCATGAGGCCAGCAAGCTCACCTATGGCGCAGGCCACATCATGGATGTGCTGCGCGGCAAGGTGACGGACAAGGTCACGCAATTCGGCCACGACAAGGTATCCACCTTTGGCCTGGGCAGCGAGTATTCAGAACAGCAATTGCGCGCCGTGATGCGCCAGTTGCTGGCTACGGGCGCTCTCGGCCTGCACAAGGTGGTGAGCGAGAACAGCGGCCATGTTTTCGACACCCTGTGCCTGACACCCGGCTCGCGCGCCGTGCTCAAGGGCGAGGTTCGGGTGCAGCTGCGCGAGGCCGTGGCCGCATCGCGCAGCAGAAAGCAGAGCAAGAAGTCAGCGGCCAATGCGGCCGCCGTCAATCTGGGCCCGGATGCGCAAGTACGCTTTATCAACCTCAAGGCCTGGCGTGCCGAAGTGGCCAAGTCGCACAATCTGCCGGCCTATGTGATCTTTCACGATGCCACGCTGGCATCGATTGCCGAACTCAACCCCCAGAGCCTGCAAGAGCTGCAAGGGGTGAGCGGCATGGGCGCCAAAAAGCTGGATGCCTATGGCGCCGAAGTGCTCAGAGTCGTGGCTCTGGGCTGATCTGGGCTGAGCTTAGAAAGCCTTGACCAGACCAAAGCGCAGCAGAGTTCCTCGCGACTGCGGACCCAGCGAGCCTGCCTTGGCGCTGACTTCCTGGTACAGCGCTGCCTTGAGGTTCATCTTCTGCGCAGGAATGGCATAGGAGAACTCGGCACCGATCGCGTGGCGAGCCCCCTTGGCATCGCTGGCTCCCACGCCGCTGTCATGGCTCAGCTGCCACTGGCTGTAACCCACAATGCCGCCCTGCATCACGCCATAGCGCTTGCCCACGCCCCATTCCACGGTGAGCTGGTTGCCAAAGCGCAGACCTGCATCGCTCCTGGTATTGCGCTCAAAGCGCGCCAGCGCCGAGCCAGACCAGTTCTTGGCTTCATCAAAGTAGTAAGTGCCGCCGCCGGTCAGCATCCAGCTCTTGAAGCCCTTGCCGGGATCGGCAGGCGTGTTGGCGCGGGCATTGTCCAGCCACACACCGGCAGCGCCCACCGCATCCCAGTTGCTGCCATGCCAGCTCAGCACCACGGGGCCGACATAAACATCGCCCACGCCGGTGTGGTTGTCATGGATACCAGCTGCATTGATATGCAGCGAGGTACCGACCACGGGGATGATGGTTTCCACACCGTAGTCCGCGCCCAGCACCTTGGTGCCCGTCATCCACACCAGGCGGTTGGCCAGTGCCGTGACGTTGCCCTTATTGCTGCCCGGCAGATTGCTGCTGGAGCCAGGGGCGCGAAAGCTGTGGATGTCGTAATTGACCAAATAGCCGATGTAGTAGAGCCCTGCGGGCGGTGCACTGGCGGCCTGCAGGCCTTCCACACCAGGCACATAGTGGCCTTCGGCATGGGCCGCGTTGAGCAAGGCCAGGCTAGCCAGGGCGATGGTTGTGAGTTGCTTTTTCATCGTGTTGCGCCCGTCTCCGGGGCTGTTATGTGTTGCGCATGAATGCCCAAGCAATGGGCGCGCAGAGCATAAGTGCCGCAAACCATCGCAGCGCTCAGTTGCACGCCGCTTTTCCATACATCAGCTATACCGGGATTGCCATAGCTTTGCGCCTTATGAAAATCCGTTTGTGCTCACTTCAGCGGCCCGCTGCAGAAGATCGGCACCCGGTCCACAAGCTATGCAGCAAAACGAGACAGCCTGCAGATATTGCAAGCGCATACAGTCGATATTTATGCACGCCTCTTGAGAAGGCTTTGCTGACCGCGCAAGAAGCCACCGCACAGGGCACATGGCGTCTGCGATTTACGATTCGCTTTCACCGGCCCTGAGGCACTCGTCATCGCCCATGTCTGGGTAAAGGCGGAGCATGATCTGATGCAGGCTTTGGGCCAGCAGTTCCCTCAGGCTTTGCTGTGCTTCTGCCACCGCATCCACCGTGCTCTCGGCCCTGAGCTGCGCCCAGATACCCGCCCACTGGCCTGCCTTCTCCTGAACCACAGCCTGAGCGGCTTCACTCCACTGCTCCGAGGCCGCAGGACTGGTGTAGCGACCACGCCCGCGCCCGAAGTGCGAGATCAGCAGGTACTTGAGCAGTACCTGACTGACCAGGGTGCTCAGATAGTCGCTGGAGAGCTGAAAGCTTTGCTGCTCCTGATCGAACATCTTGTTCGCTCCCCAGGCCGCACCACCAAAGGTCATGGCACCCACCAGGGCCCCCACCAGCGCACCGGTGCCCAGCGTCAAGCCTCCGGCCATCAGGTCGGCCCCTAGTCCTGTCGCCGCGCCTGCCGTCAAAGCCCCCCACAAGCCCGCAGCCGGGGCATCCACAGGCGTGCGAATCTGGAGCTGGCTGCGCAACTGCTCCTGTATCTGGCTTGCCGCCTGACCATCCAGGTGGTGTATTTCCAGCAAACGCTGTGTTGCCTGCACATCGCTTCGCTGCAGTGCCTGCATCAGCCGCTGTACAGCCGCCTTGGCCGGCGCACTGAGGCGATCTTCGGCTTCAGCGGACTTGCTGAGCTTGCTGCCCAGTTGACTCAGGCTTTGCCATGCACGCGCCAGCAGCTTGCCCTGCTCTGCATCCAGCGCCTCGTGCAGCTCGGCCGCCGCCAGCAGTTGCTGCGCCATGACGTGCAGACTGTCCCTCTCGCGCTCTTTTTGCTGCAGGGCGCGCTGCTCCAGCAGACGCTGATACGCAGGCTGCTTGGTCGCTGGCAGCAGCGGCGCAATGCTTTGCATCATCTTGCGCTCATGCCACCAGCTGCGGGTAAAGGCATCGAGCACCAGCACCTCGCGCACCACGTCCTGAAAGCCTTGCGTGGCCTGCTTCCAGCGCTGCAGATCCTGCCGGGTCTGCTCTGCGGTGGTGTCGCTGCCGATCTGGTTGAGCAGCACAATGACCGGCTTGCGCATCCACGCCAGAATGCTCATCTCCGCGCTCCAGTAACCCGCATCTGCAGGGTCTTCTGCCGCATTGACCAGATAGAGCATGACATCGGCATGATCACGAGCAGCCAGCAGCGCGCGCTGGCTCAGGTAAAACGGCTTGTCGCGCCAGCGATCCCAGACATTGCTGAGAAACCAGCCCAGCGGATTGCCCTGTTGCTTCAGCCTTTCGTATAAACGTACCGAATCGCCAAAGCCCGGTGTGTCCCACAGCCACAGCTCGTCGCCCTGGGCGGTTTTTTGCAGCAGGTAACGCTGTGACTGTGTGGTGACATGGGCCGCGTCTTCAATCTCGCCAACGTCGTCGGCCATCAAGGTACGTGTCAACGTGGTCTTGCCAATATTGGTGTGCGACAGCAGACACCACTGAATGCTGCGGTCGTCGGCGACCAGCGCTGTGTTCTCGCTCATTGCTTATCTCCTGCCGCAGGCACCAGGCTGGCATTGAGGCCTGTGCTGCGCACAAATTCCATCCATAGCTGCTCGCGTTCCTTGACCCGTGACACGGCCCCCTGATTGCGGCTTCTGAAGTCTGCCGCCCACAGCCATATCTCCGTCTGCGCCCCCCAGAGGTTGAGCACCTGTGCCAGCAGAGCACCATGTATTTCTGCCTCGGGCGTCGCCGCCAGATTGAGCAGCAGCACCTGCTGCACGCTACCCTGATCGGCATCGGGCAAGGACGAGCCATAGGCCAGCACGGGCAGCCATTGCAGCTGCGCGCCGGCTCCGTAATGGGCGGTCACATAGCGGCGCAATGCGGCCTCTCGCTCTGGCGTGATCTCAAGGCTGTAGGGCTGCACCTGCAGCACCGTGGCACGACCGGCCCAGTCACGCTGCAGTTGCTGAAAATACGGCTGCTGCAGCGGCAGATCCATATGGCGTTTGAGCCACCAGAGCTTGCTCCCCTGATACAGCGCCAGCACCAAGCGCGGCGCAATCACCATCATCAACAGCAGCAGCGTATAGAGCTGCACCCAGCGCTGGCCGGCCGTGGGAAATTTCAGCATCTGGTTCAGACTGGTTTCCAGCTCAGGCGCGCCATCGGGCACCCAGCCTTGCAGGGCTTGAATCTGCTCCAGCGTCCACGGCGCCAAGCCCACCAGCGCATGCACGGGTGCAAACAGCATGTTCAGACAGGCTTGCACCGCTGTGGGCGACAAAAACGTACTCTCCCACCCCACCTGATAAGCCTTGGTCAGCCCTGTCACCCACAGCGATGCCAGCGCCCCCAGGGCCAGCATGGCGGCGCCCAGATGCATCAGCATGGCCCATTGCGCCTGGCGTGGTCTTTGATTGAGCTGCCACCAGTTGCGCTCAAAATTCAGCGCCATTTTTCGCAACCCGGTGCCACGTGAGGCTGCCCACTTCTTCACATGCAATTTCTGCAGCCATCCACCGGGCTCCGCTGAAGGTCGCACCGCTGCTGCCGCGCCCTGTACAGGCTCCAGCGGCGCGATTACGCGCCGGGAGCGCTTGAGCAGGCTGCGCAGCCCCAGCACCAGCAAGACTGCATACACCAGCAAGTTCCACAGCACAATGCCAATCAGCGATGGCGACAGCAAGTCCACACGGTGCGGGTCGGTGATGGCATGACCGGCAAAACCCAGCGCAAAGGCAGCCACGACCACAGCCAGCATCACCCAGCGCGAGACGCCCGCGCTTTGCTGCGCCAGCGCTCGCAGGTCGGCCGGCAGTTGTGCTGCGGCGATCACACGCTTGGCGCGCTCTTGCAAAAAGTGCTCGAAAGCGGAGCGTCCGCTGCCTTTGGCCGCCCCTTGAGCATGCAGACACTCCTGCGTAATGGCAGTACAGCGCTCGGCTGAGGGCAGCGCTTCATACGGCGCTGCTGTTTCCAGAGCATGGGCAAAAACAATATCGCGGGCAGAGCTGGCTTTCATGCCGCTATTGTGTTTCAGTCAGCCGCCTGCTCTGTAAAACATAAAAACAATAGCTGCAAGCTATTTCCTATCAAGGGCTAGAGGCATATTTCATGAAAACCCTCCTCGAACTTGCCTGCAAGCGCCCACCGGCTGCGCTGTGATATGAATGCAGCTTTGCAGCCATTCACACCCAGGAGACACACATGACCACAGGTTCCCAAGCCATGCCGGATGCACAAGGATTCTTTGGCCCCTATGGCGGCCAGCTGGTGCCGCCAGAGCTGAAGAAGTGCATGGACGAAATTGCTGCTGCTTACGAAGAAATCGTGCAGCGCAAGGACTTTCAGGAAGAGCTGGCTTCGCTGTTTGCCGACTATGTGGGTCGCCCCAGCCCCATCTTTCACGCCAAGCGCCTGTCGGACCAACTGGGCGGCGCGCAGATTCATCTCAAGCGCGAAGACCTGAACCACACGGGCGCCCACAAGATCAACCACTGCCTGGGCGAGGCGCTGCTGGCCAAGTTCATGGGCAAGAAGAAAGTGATTGCCGAGACCGGCGCCGGCCAGCATGGCGTGGCCCTGGCCACGGCCTGCGCGCTGGTGGGCATTCCCTGCGAAATTCACATGGGTCAGGTGGATATCGAGAAGGAGCACCCCAACGTCACCAAGATGCGCATTCTGGGCTGCAATCTGGTGCCGGTCACACGCGGTGCGGCCACGCTCAAGGAGGCGGTGGACAGCGCCTTCGAGGTCTATCTGCAAGACCCTGTGAACACCATCTACGCGATTGGCTCGGTGGTCGGCCCCCATCCCTTCCCCATGATGGTGCGCGACTTCCAGTCCATCGTGGGCCGCGAGGCACGCGAGCAGTTCCAGCACAAGCACGGCAAGCTGCCCGAGCATGTGGTGGCCTGCGTGGGTGGCGGCAGCAATGCCATGGGCATCTTCACCGCCTTCCTGGACGATGCCGACGTGCGCCTGGTGGGCGTAGAGCCCGCTGGCGAAGGTGTGGACAAGCCCGGGCGTCATGCGGCCACCATCACCATAGGCAAACCCGGCGAGATTCACGGCATGAAATGCTACGTGCTGGAAAACGAAGACGGCACGCCCGCCGCCGTGCACAGCATTGCCTCGGGTCTGGATTACCCCGGCGTGGGCCCGCAGCACAGCTACCTCAACGACATAGGCCGCGTGGACTATCAATCCGTGGGCGACAAGGAATGCCTGGACGCCTTCATGACGCTGTCGCGCGTGGAGGGCATCATCCCCGCGCTGGAAAGCGCCCATGCCGTGGCCTGGGCCATGCGCGAAGCCCCCAAGCTGGGCAAGGACCAGCACATCCTCGTCAACCTCTCGGGTCGCGGCGACAAGGACGCGGATTACGTGGCGAAGAAGCTGGGCCTGTAAGTCGCTCGTACCTCTCTCAAAGGCCGGCCACTGCCGGCCTTTTGCATGCGCAAAAAACGACGGAATGCGATTGCCGACAGGCACTCTTGCCCGACCATCATCAGGCCCATCGCCCATAAACAAAGTGCGCGCCGGAAGGTGCTGGCCACGAAGGCTTGCGCAGCCCTAGCATCAGCTGGGTATGCTCAAGGCCTCGACCTTGAATCACGGACCATGACCTGGCTGCTACTGACGCTTCACGTGCTGTTGATTACCGGCTTTAGCCTGCGCATTTTGCTGCGCAGGGACATGCGCCCCGATGTGCGCCTGGCCTGGCTGCTGGTGATGGTGCTGCTGCCCTATGTCAGCTGCGCGCTGTACTACTTTTTTGGTGAGGTCGCCTTGGGCCGCGTACCCAGCCGCAAGCGGCTCAATCTGCAGGAGTTCTGCCAATCCCGAGGCAGAAGCGTGACGGCAGACATCACCGGCTCAACCGGCATCTGCACAACCATTCCCGCCCAATGGCAGCCAGCGTTTCGCTACGCATCGTCCATCAATGGCTTTGCCGCACTGCCCGGCCATCAGGCCGAGCTGATGCGCAATGGCGACCATGCGCGCGCGCAGCTCATTGCCGACATGGATGCCGCGCAGCGTGAAATCAACGTGCTGTACTACATCTGGCTGGAAGACGAAACCGGCACTTATGTGGCGCAGGCCTTGATGCGCGCCGCACAACGCGGCGTTACCTGCCGCGCCATGGTCGACGGCCTGGGCTCTCGCGCTCTGGTGCGCTCTGCGCTGTGGCAGCAAATGCGGCAAAGCGGCGTACACCTCAGCGTAGCCCTGCCCATCAACCGGCCGCTTACCGTCATGCTGACCAGCCGGCTGGACCTGCGCAACCACCGCAAGATCACGCTGATCGACGAGAGCATCACCTATATCGGCAGCCAGAACTGTGCCGATGAAGCCTTTCGCGTCAAGCCGCGCTATGCCCCCTGGATCGACATCATGCTGCGCATGCAAGGCCCCGTCGTCACACAGATGCAGCAGACCTTTGCCAGCGACTGGGCGCAGTCACGCACCACGATGGAGCCTCCGTCCATCGCGCCTGCTCAGGCTGGAGGGCAAGGCTTTCACGCGGTCACCATTGCCGAAGGCCCCACAGAACGCCCCCGCGCCACACCCCAGCTTGTCGCCAACCTGCTGGCGGGTGCGCATCAGGAAGTCGTGATCTCCACGCCCTATTTTGTGCCGGACACCACGGTGCTGGATGCCCTGTGCTCCACCGCACTGCGCGATGTGCAAGTCACCCTCATCCTGCCTGCGCGCAACGACTCCTGGATTGTTGGCGCCGTCAGCCGCAGCCACTACTGGCGGCTGCTCAAGGCCGGAGTTCAGATTTACGAATTTCAGCCCGGTTTGCTGCACGCAAAAACTCTGTGCCTGGATGGTGAGGTGAGCCTTATCGGCTCCACCAACCTGGACCTGCGCAGCTTCGATCTGAACTTTGAAAACAATGTGCTGCTGCACGACCCCATCACCACGCAAGCCATACGCGAGCGCCAGCAAAGCTATATCCAGCAGTCCCGTCCCGTGACACTGGAGCAAGTCATGGCGTCCCCCATGCACAGACGCATCTGGAGCAATCTGCTGGGAGCTTTGAGCCCGGTGCTGTGATTTCCGCCCCCTCAGGCCTGCATTCATAAATATGGTGATTTATGGCAAAAACGCTTACCCATCAAGCGTTAGCAGCTATGAAATTCATATTCTCCACGCAGATCTGAATGCCGTCTGCCAGTGAGTCATTGCTCTGTTTTCCATAGCTCTCTAAGCTTGCCGCTTAAAACAAGAGGGAGATGGCATGCGAGCCACTTACAACATTTCAGCGGCACATTCATTGACATCCAATTTGGTGATGTTCTGGAAGTGAACTGATGCCAATGCACTCTTTTCAAACGAGTCAGCTCTATCACCGGCGAAACGACATTCACTCACGGTACAAAGGCCAACAGTACGGAGGGATCGCAACGCCTTCCAATGCACCGGCGGATTCAAATGTGAAGTGCAACACCCTTGAATTCAATGGATGAGGGTGGAGTGCTGGGGAGAGTTGATCAGTAGCTCTCGATAAACCGACAGCGGTGATCGTACCCCAAGGCCCTTGCGAGGGCGGTTGTTGATTTCATCAGCAATCGCATCGAGTTGCTCTTGGCTGTAGATGCTCAGATCCATGCCTTTGGGCAGGTACTGGCGCACCAAGCCATTCATGTTCTCGTTGGAGCCACGCTGCCACGGGCTGTGTGGGTCACAGAAGTACACCGCCACGCCCGTGTTGGCGGTCAATTGCTTGTGTAGCGCCATCTCCTTGCCCTGGTCGTACGTCATGCTTTGGCGCATGGGCTGCGCAATGCCCAGCAGCTTATCTGTAAAGGCTTGCATGACATTGGCTGCACTGGCTGGTTTGAACGCAGGCAACTTGACCAGCATGAGCAGTCGGCTGGTGCGCTCGACCAAGGTGCCTACGGCACTTGCATTGCCAGCACCCTTGATGAGGTCACCTTCCCAATGCCCTGGGAACTGCCGATCCTCAACTTCAGGCGGACGTACGTGGATGCTGAGCATGTCTGGGATCTGTCCACGACGATCCTGTCCTTTGCTACGGGGCAGCCGTTTGTTGTGAGCATGGCGCAAAGTGGCAATCAATTCCTTGCGCAACTCACCCACGGGCTGGGCATAGATGCAGTTGTAGATGGTTTCGTGCGACACGCGTAGCTCATGGCCTTTGGGGTACAGGCGTGCAAGTGTCAGCGCAATTTGCTCTGGTGACCAACGCAAACGCAAGAAATGCAATACCAAGAACCACAAGATCCCTTGTGAATGAAGCTTGGGATCAGATCTTGTGCTGCGTCTTCTGTAAAGCCACTGCTGTTGCGCTTGCCTGCTGGCATATCCATCGCTGGATACTGAGTTGCGAGCAATCTCACGGCTGACGGTGCTGGCACTGCGCCCTAGCAAACGCGCAATGCTGCGTACGCTATGACGCTGCAGCAGCAAACTGGCTATGGTGACTCTGTCTTCTGGTTGAAGTTGGCGATAGGACGAACGACTTGCTGACATCTGCTGACCTTAACGGTTGCAGGTGTTGCACTTCACATTTGAATCCGCCACCTTTTATTTTTCTTTTCAGTGGGGAAAGCGGAGAAGAATATGGGTACCGAGATGGATTTCAGCCAGATGGCATGTACTGGTACTCAGGAGAAGGCCAAGTCGGTGACATGCAAATGACCAAAGGTAATGCCGCGATTCACACACATGCTGTCAAACAAAAATCGTTGCTCGTTTTCGAGGCGGTGAAGAAGTCCTATGTTCGATTCTTGGGAGAAATGTCCTATATAGGGCATCACAAAACAGAAAGTCCAGACAGGTTGCAGAATCTGCGACAAGCCATTGTTTTCCATCTAGAGCTTCTTCCGCAGATACACGCCGAACCATCCTCAACTCATCTCGCCAAAGAGCACATTTCCGACTACAAAACTTCTAGAAAAAAACTGGAAGATTTGCGCAAAAAAGCTCTCGCTTCAGTCTCTGAAAATGCCTCATTGGCAGAGAGAGTTGTTAGCGTCAGGCAACGATCTTCCGCGATCAAAGACTATGCATTAACCCGAGCCAACGGACGCTGCGAAGGCTGCCAAAATCTCGCGCCTTTTGAGACGAAACGAGGACCCTTTCTGGAAGTCCATCACGTCGATCGCTTGGCCGATGACGGACCCGATCACCCCAACAGAGTCATCGCGCTCTGCCCCAACTGCCACCGTGCGGCTCACTACGCGAAAAATGCGCAATCGTTCAATCAGGCGCTCAAAGTCCGGCTCATAGAAATAGAACCACAGTAAAAAAGGCCGCGTCAGCGGCCTTTTTATGTCGTGAGCAATTAGCCCAAGTTCGGCGCTAGGAAACGGCGCAGCTCTTCCACGTCCATATCGCGACGCTCTGCCATATCGACCAACTGGTCTTCACCGATCTGGCCCACGTTGAAGTACACGGCCTCGGGGTTGCCGATGTAGTAACCGCTGACGCTGGACGCAGGGTTCATGGCCAGGCTTTCGGTCAGTGTCATGCCGATTTCATCGGCCTGCAGTGCCTTGAACAGGTCGATCTTGGCCGTGTGATCCGGGCAGGCAGGGTAGCCGGGTGCGGGGCGGATGCCCTGGTATTTTTCCTTGATGAGTTCCTCGTTGCTCAGGCTCTCATCGGCGGCGTAGCCCCACAGGTCGGTGCGCACGCGCTGGTGCAGGCATTCGGCGAAGGCTTCGGCCAGGCGGTCAGCCAGGGCCTTGAACATGATGCCGCTGTAGTCGTCCAGCGCGGCTTCAAATTCCTTGTCCTTCTTCTCTGCACCAATGCCGGCGGTCACGGCAAACAGACCGGCGTAGTCGTTGATGCCCGAGGCCTTGTCCGCCACAAAGTCGCTCAGGCAGCGGCTGGGACGCATCACACCTTCCACAGCCTGCTTTTCGGTCTGCTGGCGCATGCCATACCAGGTGGTCAGCACTTCGGTGCGCGATTCGTCGGCGTAGAACACGATGTCGTCGCCCACGCGGCTGGCAGGGAAGAGGCCCATCACGCCATTGGCCTGCAGCCAGCGGCCATCGATAATTTTTTGCAGCATGACTTGGGCATCGGCCAGCACACTGCGCGCCTGCTCGCCGACTACTTCATCGTCGAGGATGGCAGGGTAAGGGCCGGCCAGATCCCAGGTCTGGAAGAAGGGGCCCCAGTCGATGTACTGGGCAATCTCGGCCAGGTCAAAATTCTTGAAAACGCGGCGGCCCAGCGTGCGCGGTGTCACGGGGGCATGGTTCACCACGGCGGCATTGGCGCGGGCTTGGCTTAGCGTCCACAGCGGCGTCTTCTTTTTGTTGGCGTGCTGGGTGCGCACCTTGTCGTAATCGGCGCCCAGCTCATCCAGATAGGATTGCTTGCCTTCTCCCAGCAGACTTTGCGCCACGCTGACCGAGCGCGAGGCATCGGGCACATAGACCACGGGGCCTTCGTACTTGGGCGCAATCTTCACGGCCGTGTGTACGCGCGAGCAGGTCGCCCCGCCGATCAAGAGCGGAATCTTCTTGATGCGGAAGTAGTCGTCCTTGTGCATTTCGCCCGCCACGTACTGCATCTCCTCGAGGCTGGGGGTGATCAGGCCGGACAGGCCAATGATGTCCGCGCCCTCGGCCTTGGCGCGCGCCAGAATCTCGTGGCAGGGCACCATCACGCCCATGTTGATCACTTCAAAGTTGTTGCACTGCAAGACCACGGTGACAATGTTCTTGCCGATGTCGTGCACATCACCCTTGACGGTGGCGATCACGATCTTGCCGCGACTGGTCACATCCATGCCTGCCGCTTCCTGCTGGCGCTTTTCCTCTTCGATGTAGGGCACCAAGTGGGCCACGGCCTGCTTCATCACACGTGCGGATTTGACCACCTGCGGCAGGAACATCTTGCCCGCGCCAAACAGGTCGCCGACCACGTTCATGCCGTCCATCAGCGGGCCTTCGATCACGTGCAGCGGGCGGCCACCACCTTGCACCACGATCTTCTGATAAGCCTCTTCGGTGTCTTCGGTGATGAAGTCGGTAATGCCATGCACCAGCGCGTGCGACAGGCGCTCATTCACGGTCTTGGGATTGTCTGGCGTGCCGCGCCACTCCAGCTTCTTGCTGTCGTCCTTAGCCGCGCCCTTGGCGCTGTCGGCAATCTCCAGCAGGCGTTCTGCGGCGTCCGGGCGGCGGTTCAGCACCACGTCTTCCACGCGCTCACGCAGCGTGGGCTCCAGGTCGTCATAAACGCCAATCATGCCGGCGTTGACGATGCCCATGTCCATGCCTGCTGCAATCGCGTGGTACAGGAACACGGTGTGGATGGCTTCGCGCACAGGGTCGTTGCCGCGGAACGAGAAAGAGACGTTCGACACACCGCCACTGACCTTGGCGCCGGGCAGGTTCTGCTTGATCCAGCGCACGGCTTCGATGAAGTCCACGCCGTAGTTGTTGTGCTCTTCGATGCCGGTGGCTACCGCAAAGATGTTGGGGTCGAAGATGATGTCCTCGGGCGCAAAACCGACTTCGTCCACCAGGATGCGGTAGGCGCGCTCGCAGATCTCGATCTTGCGTGCAAAGGTGTCGGCCTGGCCCTTCTCGTCAAAGGCCATCACCACGGCCGCAGCGCCATAGCGCTTGACGAGTTTTGCGTGGGCCTTGAACTCCTCCACGCCTTCCTTCATCGAGATCGAGTTGACGATGCCCTTGCCCTGCAGACAGCGCAGGCCGGCCTCGATCACGTCCCACTTGGAGCTGTCCACCATCACCGGAACCTTGGCGATGTCGGGCTCGGAGGCAATCAGGTTCAGAAAGCGCACCATGGCGGCCTTGCTGTCCAGCATGGCCTCGTCCATGTTCACGTCGATGACCTGCGCGCCGTTTTCCACTTGCTGGCGCGCCACGGCCAGCGCTTCTTCGTACTGCTCGTTCAGGATCAGCCGCGCAAAGGCCTTGGAGCCGGTGACGTTGGTGCGCTCGCCCACGTTGACGAACAGCGTTTCTTCGCCAATGAACACGGGCTCCAGGCCCGACAGGCGCATGGGAGGAATGGCAGAGGAAGGGGTAGCAGCAGACATCAGCTCACCTGTGAGAAAACCAGAATCAAGGGAAACAGGTGAGCGCCGTTGTGATGAGGTGCAGCTTGCACAAGGCAGCTGCCTGCCCGAGCCTGACAGGTCATGCATCTCTGTGATGACCGGCTGCAGCGCTCCTCGGGCGAAGCCCTGCATTTTAGAGCCTGTTCATATAGCGTACCTGCATCACTGCCGTTCACCGCCCTAGGTGAAGCGGTGAAGGTCCGCATCAAGGCCATCCATACACTCCCAGCTTTGCAGCAGAGCGCGCTGCCCATAAAAAATGCTTCTTTTACGCGCTTTGCTATACCAGAAGTGCTCACTGCGCTCTCAAAAAACATCAGCTGAGCTCAAGGTAATTTCGCTAACAGCGAATGCAGCCATCTTATTTCAAGCATATTTGCAATATGGTGCCGCTTGCAGTGGCATCGCTCTTGATTTACCAGCTGGCCCCAGACCGGGATACCCGGACCTGCTGTCGCCACAACTGGACGAGTACCTACAGCCCCTATTTTTGAGTCTTTGGCACCATCGTCATCGTACTCAGCGACGTCCTGCCGCTTGCTCCAGCCACACAGGCAGGTCATGTGGTGCCGGCGTGCAATTCACCGGAGAAATCTATGAACGTGACCTTTGGCGCGTACTACACACTCATCATGGCCGTGCTTGTGCTGCTGATCGGCAAGCTCATGACGCGACACATCCGCTTTCTGCGCGACTTCAACATCCCCGAGCCCGTCTCCGGTGGTCTGCTGGTCGCAGCCATCATCTTTGCCCTGCATCAGACCCTGGGCCTGAGCCTGACGTTTGAGGGCAGTCTTCAGTCCGCCTTCATGCTGGTGTTCTTCTCGTCGATCGGTTTGAGCGCCAACTTTGCCAAGCTGCGCGAGGGCGGCTCAGGCCTGTTCATCTTCCTGGGCGTCATTGCGGCATTCATCATGGTGCAGAACACTGTGGGCGTGGGCCTGGCCACGATTCTGGGCCTGGATCCGCTGATCGGCCTGGTCGCGGGTTCCATCACCCTGGTCGGCGGCCACGGCACTGCCGGTGCCTGGGGCTCGGTGCTAGAAAACCAGTACGGCCTGACGGGCGCCACCACGCTGGGCATCGCCTGCGCGACCTTTGGTCTGGTGATTGGCGGCCTGCTGGGCGGGCCACTGGCCAAGCGCCTGATTACCAAGCACCAGCTGGCACAGCCCCGCACGGAGTCCGAACAGCTGCACTCAGAGGCTCCTGCCGTCAGCGAAGGCAGCGACGTTGCCAACTTCGAATCTCCCAGCAAGGCCCCTCGTCTGATCACGGCCGATGCCGCCGTGGAAACGCTGGCACTGTTTGCTGCCTGCCTGGCCTTTGCAGAATTCATGACCGGCCTGACCAAGGGTACGGCGATTCAGCTGCCTACCTTTGTCTGGGCTCTGGGCGGTGGCGTGATCATCCGCAACGTGCTGGACTATGTCTTTGGCTTCAAGGTCTTCGACCGTGCCATCGACGTTTTTGGCAATGCGGCCTTGTCCATCTATCTGGCCATTGCCCTGCTGTCGCTCAAGCTGTGGGAGCTGACCGATTTGGCCGGCCCGCTGATGGTCATCCTGGCGGCTCAGACCATCGTCATGGCTTTGTATGCAGCCTTCATCACCTTCCGCATCATGGGCAAGAACTATGACGCTGCCGTGCTGGCTGCAGGCCACTGCGGCTTTGGCATGGGTGCCACACCCACAGCCGTCGCCAATATGCAGGCCATTACCAACCAGTACGGCCCTTCGCACAAGGCCTTCCTGATCGTGCCGCTGGTAGGAGCCTTCTTCATCGACATCATCAACGCCTTCCTGCTGCAAGCCATGATCAGCCTCATCCGCTGATAACTGCGTGCGCACACAAAAAAGCGTGTTCCCTTTCAGGGGAACACGCTTTTTTTATGGCTGCACCGTCTTCAGGCGCGCTGCCAGACGGCTTTCACAGTCCACTGCATAGGTAGCGCAGCAGACGTTTGTTCGTTCAGACCGCTTCAGACGCGGACAGAGCCTGGGCGGAAGCCGGCAAGCCAAAGATGCGGTCAAACGCCCAGTTGAAGGCAAAGGTGTAGATCATGAAGAACACCAGCAGGCCAGCCTCCATGACCGCAGCTTCCCACAGCGAAATATTGAACCACCAGGCCATCAGAGGAATCAGCATGGCGGCAATACCGCCCTCAAAGCCGATGGCATGCACTACGCGGCGCAGTATGGAGCGGCCCTTGACGGTCTGGCGCGCTTCCCATTTTTCAAACAGGTAGTTGAAGCTCAGATTCCAGCAAATGGCGATCACGGAAGCCGCCACCGCCATGACACCGGAGTCGCTGGCATTCTGACCAATGGCCATGAAGATCAGGCTGGAGACGATGATGGCAATCGCCTCATACAGGCTCACATAAATGACCCGGCGCTTGGTACCTTGCAGACCTGTAGCCTTGGCGGGAGCAGCAGCGGTGCGGTGATTGAGAGAGTTGGCAGAGGAAGAAGCGGATGCCATCGCTGAAGCTTGTTGAGACATGGCTGGCAGTGTATGTTCTGAAAATTGAAGATAAAAGTCAGTTCCTTTCAATTTTTCTGATAAATCAGCCATGTCGTTCACCGCAGATCAGGTCCCGTTGTTTCTGGCCGTCCTCGATGCCGGCTCCTTTTCCGCAGCTGCGCGCAAGCTGGGCAAAGTGCCTTCTGCCGTGAGCATGGCCATTGCCCAGTTGGAGGCCGAGCTGGATTTGCAGCTGTTTGACCGCAGCAGCCGTGAACCCGCGCCCACCGCCATTGCCCGTGCGCTGGAGCCCCAGGCGCGGCTGCTGGCCGAGCAGCTTCAGTTGCTGAACTGGCAGGCACAGGCCCTGCATGAAGGGCTGGAAGAGCGGTTGACGCTGGTCATCGCCCCCGAACTGCTGGCCACGCACTGGAGCGAACCCCTGACCCGACTGGTGCAGGAGTTTCCAGCCTTGCCCATCGAAGTACTGGCGGCCCCACAGGCGGATGCGCTGGAGCTACTGCACTCCGGCCGCGCCCACCTGGCACTGGCGTTCGAGCGCCCCGCCATGGACGGCCGCGAAGGCTTTCAGGAGATGGGCCGCGAAACGCTGGTCGCCGTGATGTCACCGCAGTTCGCCCCCTGGCAACAGGTTTTGACGGAACATTCGTCCAGTGACACTGCTCCACCCCGGCTCACGGTGGAGCAGCTCGCCGCCACACGCCAGGTGCTGGTCGCCAGCCGCGACCCGCAGCAGACCGACCCCCGCTTTGTCTTTGCGCGTCAGCTCTGGCGTACGGACAGCCACCAGGCTGCGCTGTCGCTGATCAGCGCCGGTCTGGCCTGGGGCTGGCTGCCCAAGGGGCTGGTCGAGCCCCATATCAGCGCCGGGGCCTTGATGGAGATTCCCGTGCTCAACCTCAGCAATGGCACGACCTTGTTTGTGGACTGGGTCTGGTCCAAGGAGCGCCCGCAGGGGCTGGCCAGCAGACGTTTTGTGCAATTGCTGCGCGAGAGTTCCGCCGATAAAAACTGACGCAACCGGGCGGCACTTGGGGTCCAAAATACATCGGCAGCCCAGTACCAACGCAAGAGCAGCCCGCCGCCTCACAGTCTCACCATTCGCCCACTGCACAGGAGTTTTTTGTATGCCCCGTCAGAGCGCCAAAGCAGCCACCTCCCAGCCTGCCACCGCCCCATCGCCAAAGTCCGGCAAGGATTTGCCATTTCCCACCAGCGATTCGGTCAAAGCCTCGCAGCCCTCCGCTGCCGTCAAGCGGGCCCCCAAAAAAGCGGTGCTTCCAACCGAAGAGACTCCGCCCACAGCAACCTGTGTCTATCCCTTTGAACTTCAGGACAAGGCCTTGCGCCAGCTCTGGCTGCAGTGGCAGCCCGGCCAGCCCCGGGACAGCCGCATACCTCATGCTTCACCGGTGACGCCCGTCGATTTGCTGCAATACGACCCGGCAGCCAAACCCTTTTCCTCCAGCAAAGGCAAGCAGCACGACAAGGCAAGCGTGCATCAGCTGGCTGTAGAGCTAGACGGTCTGCAAAACGTCTTCTATGCCGATCGCCGCTTCAAGCTGCTGGTCATCCTGCAGGGCATGGATGCAGCCGGCAAGGACGGAACCCTGCGCGGCGTCTTCGGCCAGATGACGCCGCTGGGCGTACGCACCGTAGGCTGGAAGGCCCCGACGGAAACCGAAAAGGCCCACGACTACCTCTGGCGCATTCATCAGCAAATGCCGGGGGCTGGCGAAGTGGTGGTGTTCAACCGCAGTCAGTACGAGGATGTGCTGGTGCCCGTGGTCAATGGCTGGCTCACGCCCGAGCAGCAGGCCCAGCGCTACGCGCAGATCAATGACTTTGAGCGCATGCTCAGCGAAACCGGGACGGTCATCGTCAAGTTCATGCTGCACATCAGCAAGGATGAGCAACGCGAGCGGCTGCAGCAGCGCCTGGACGACCCGTGCAAACACTGGAAGTTTGACGAGGGCGACCTCAAGGTACGTGCCCAGTGGGACGAATATCAGCAGGCCTATGGCCAGTTGCTGGCTGCCACCCACACGCCATGGGCACCCTGGACCATCGTGCCCGCCGACTCCAAGACGCATCGCAACCTGATGATTGCCACCTTGCTGTGTGAAATGCTAGGCAAGCTGGAGTTGAAATATCCGCCCGGCTCCCCGGCGCTGGACAAGATCAAGGTGAAGTGAAACCGCTTTAACTCTTATAAAAACAAGAGCGGCTAGCGCAATGCCTGTCTTGATTTGAATATTAAACAGTATTAAAATCATTATTCAGTAAGCGCCAGCCGCTCCTTTTTTAAAAGCAACCAAGCCTCAGAACTGCCAGCCCAGCGCGCCCAGACCATCAAACTCCATCTCGAAACGGTCACCAGCCTTGAGCGGCATGCAGCCGCACCAGGTGCCCGTCGTCACCACCGTACCCGCAGGCACGCTGCCCCACTCGCGGGCGACATGCTGCAGCCAGTCCACCAGCAGCCAGGCCGGATCACCCAGGCTGTGCGTGCCGGTAAAGCGCTGCGCCTCGCCGCCATTCACGGTCACCGTGCACAGCTGCTGGCTCCAGTCGCGGCCAAGGATTTGAGATGCCGGCAGCCACTCGCCCAGCGCCAGTCCGCCATGGCATTGACCATCGGCCAGCAAAGCCAGGGCCGGGGCCTTGAGGCCGTCGCGCCAGCGCACATCCACCCATTCCACGGCCACACATGCCGCATCGACCAGCGCCAGCGCGCTGTCGTAATCCAATGCGGCGGCCTGCTCGGCAGTGACGTCCTGCCCTATGCGCAGGGCAATCTCGGCCTCGGCACAGCGCAGATTGAAAACCGTCTGCGGTGGCGGCACCAGTTGCAAGCCCTGGCGGATGCCATCTTCGGGCAAAGGCACATGCAGCAGCTCACCATCGCGGCTGGGGCCGCCAGACTTCCAGTAACGTGGCGCACGGTCAGCGGGCCACCAGTTCCAGGTACGCGCCAGCGCACTTTGCACAGCGCGGGCATCGGCAGCGTCGCCCATCAGCGCGGCCACGTCGGCTCCTTGCGCCTGAGACGTACCCAGCTTGCGCGACCACCACAGCGCATCAGCCGTGGCATAGCTGTCTTCGGGCAAGTCAGGCCACAGCGTCTTCCAGTCGGGCAGCACCTCTTCCTGCGTCTGCAGTTCTGGAGCGAGGCCTACTGGAGGAGTGTTGGCAAACGGGGCTGGCCCGCACCAGCCACTCTTGCAATCATTGTTTTCAGACATGGTGGCGATGATGGCAAATTTCTGATCTCCATGCCGCAGATACAGCACTCCAGAGGAGTCGCGTTGTTATGCAAAAAATGCATTGGATTGCTGCGCAAGAAGCTTTGGACAGCAAAATAGAGCAAGCTCACACTGTGCAACCCGGAGCGCAAGCCCTCGCAGAGGCCTTGCTTTATCACCGTCAACAAGGCCTACATCATGCAAGTCAAAGACTCCCATACTGCTGCGGCCACGCATGCTTTGCCGTCCTACCTGGACCCCAGCCATGTCGGCCCTTGGGGCATTTACCTCCAGCAGGTCGACCGTGTCACGCCCTATCTGGGCTCCCTGGCCCGCTGGGTGGAAACACTCAAGCGTCCCAAGCGCATTCTGGTCGTCGACGTTCCCATCGAGATGGATGACGGCACCATCGCCCACTTCGAGGGCTACCGTGTCCAGCACAACCTGAGCCGTGGCCCTGGCAAGGGTGGCGTGCGTTTTCACCAGGATGTGACGCTGTCCGAAGTGATGGCCTTGTCCGCCTGGATGAGCATCAAGAACGCCGCCGTGAACGTGCCCTATGGCGGAGCCAAGGGCGGCATCCGCGTCGATCCCAAGAAGCTGTCGACCGCCGAGCTGGAGCGCCTGACGCGCCGCTACACCAGCGAAATCGGTCTGCTGATCGGCCCGACCAAGGACATCCCTGCACCTGACGTGAACACCAACGGCCAGGTCATGGCCTGGATGATGGACACCTATTCCATGAACACCGGTGCTACGGCCACCGGCGTGGTCACGGGCAAGCCCATCGACCTGGGCGGCTCGCTAGGCCGTGTGGAAGCCACGGGCCGTGGCGTATTCACCGTGGGCGTGGAAGCTGCCAAGCTGACCGGTCTGAACCTGCAAGGCGCACGTGTTGCCGTTCAGGGCTTTGGCAATGTGGGCGGCACGGCCGGCAAGCTGTTTGCCGAAGCCGGTGCCAAGGTTGTGGCCGTGCAGGACCACACCGGCACCATCTTCAACAACAACGGCTTTGACGTGCCTGCGCTGCTGGAGCATGTGGGCAACACCGGCGGCGTAGGCGGCTTTGCCGACTCCGAAGTCATGGACAACGCCGACTTCTGGGCCGTGGACTGCGACATCCTGATACCCGCCGCACTGGAAGGCCAGATCACCAAGGACAACGCAGGCCAGATCAAGGCCAAGCTGGTGATCGAAGGCGCCAACGGCCCCACCACTCCCGAAGCCGATGACATCCTGACCGACAAGGGTGTGCTGGTGCTGCCCGATGTGATCGCCAACGCGGGTGGCGTGACCGTGAGCTACTTCGAGTGGGTGCAGGACTTTTCCAGCTTCTTCTGGACCGAGGACGAAATCAATGCCCGCCTGGTGCGCATCATGCAAGAGGCCTTTGCCGGCGTCTGGGCTGTGGCGCAAGAGCACAAGGTGTCCCTGCGCACTGCGACCTTTATCGTGGCTTGCAAGCGCATCTTGCATGCGCGTGAGATGCGCGGACTTTATCCATAAACACCCCCTGAGGCGCTATCGCGCCTTCCCCCTCTCTCTTCGGGAGGGGGACGATGCCCTCGCCGCGAGGCGGCTCTTGCTCGGCATCTCATTGCTGGTTCGCGCCAGTTTTGCGTGACCAGAACGAAAAAAGCCTTCTGTTTCCAGAAGGCTTTTTATTGGTTGCGCGAGGAGGATTTGAACCTCCGACCTTTGGGTTATGAGCCCAACGAGCTACCAGACTGCTCCATCGCGCGGTAATTTGTTTCTCTACACAGAGTCTGTGTTGATGGGATGAATTGTAGCGCACTTCCTTGCTTCATGCGAAGAAGTTATAAAAATCTTCTTCTTTCATGGTTATTCACTCTGAGATTTGTCGCCCACTCAGACTGATGCGCGGCATTTGCGCCCGAGGTCAGTCGGTATAGTTGCCGCCCATGGCCAAAGACAAAACCACCTTCACCTGCAATGCCTGTGGCGGCACCAACCCGCGCTGGCTGGGCAAATGCCCGGGCTGCGGCGCCTGGAACACGCTGGTCGAAACCGTGGCCGAATCGGCCTCGGGTGGCAAGAACCGTCTGAGTCAGCCCCAGGGCTATGCGGGGCTGGCCAATGCCCAGGCGGTGACACCGTTGTCCGCCATCGAAGCCCAGGACGTGGCGCGCACGCCCAGCGGCATTGAAGAGCTGGACCGAGTGCTGGGCGGTGGCGTGGTCGAAGGTGGCGTGGTCTTGATTGGCGGAGACCCCGGAATAGGTAAGTCCACACTTCTTTTGCAGGCTATGGATGCCTTGCACCGCATCGGCCTGCCCACACTCTATGTGACGGGCGAGGAAAGCGGCGCCCAGGTGGCCCTGCGCTCACGCCGGCTGGGGCTGGATAACAGCCAGGTCAATGTGCTGGCCGAGATTCAGCTAGAGAAAATCCTGGCCACGGTCGAGGCTACCCAACCCGCCGTGGTGGTGATCGACTCGATTCAAACCGTGTATTCAGACCAGCTGTCGTCCGCGCCCGGCTCGGTCGCCCAGGTGCGCGAATGCGCGGCCCATCTGACGCGTGCGGCCAAGACTACGGGCATCACCATCATTTTGGTGGGCCATGTGACCAAGGACGGCGCACTTGCCGGCCCACGCGTGCTGGAGCATATGGTGGACACGGTGCTCTACTTCGAGGGCGACACGCACAGCAACTTCCGCCTGGTGCGCGCCATCAAGAACCGTTTTGGCGCCGTCAACGAGATCGGCGTCTTCGCGATGACGGAAAAAGGCCTCAAGGGCGTGACCAACCCCAGCGCCATCTTTTTGAGCCAGCACAGCGAGCCCGTACCCGGCAGCTGCGTGCTGGTGACGCTGGAGGGCACGCGGCCCATGCTGGTGGAGATTCAGGCCCTGGTGGACCAGGGCGGCCCTGCGGCGCGGCGCCTGTCCGTGGGTCTGGACAAGGACCGTCTGGCCATGCTGCTGGCCGTGCTCAACCGCCACGCGGGCGTGGCCTGCGCCGACCAGGATGTGTTCGTCAACGCCGTAGGCGGTGTGCGCATCAACGAGCCTGCAGCTGACCTTTCCGTGATGCTAGCGATCACTTCAAGCCTGCGCGGCAAGGCGCTTCCCAAGGGCTTTATCGCCTTTGGCGAGGTGGGTCTGGCCGGCGAGGTGCGCCCGGCTCCCCGCGGTCAGGAGCGCTTGAAGGAAGCCGCAAAGTTAGGATTCACTATTGCCATTGTTCCCAAGGCCAACGCGCCCAAGAAAGCCATTCCCGGCCTGACCATTCATGCCGTGGAGCGCGTGGACGAGGCCATGAATATCGTGCGTGGCATTGGCTAAGTGTCACTCATGTCCCCTGTCTAGCGTTTACTTTGCTCCGCACAGGTTCAAAGACTCATCCATCCCTCCGTCCTTGGAAGAGATGCCAGCACACCCCAGTACGGAGTGAAAAAAGTTGGCATGAGATAACTGTGTGTACTTGTCCAGATTTTGCAGGTTTTGCTGCATTTTCTGGCCCGCCTCCGTACCCAGAAGCTCAGGAGACATCCACACCATCAAAGGAATATTCAACTGCTCTGGTGGTGCAGATTCAACAGGCGCGCCATGGTAATAAATTCCATTCATTCCTAGGGACTCGCCATGATCGGACGTATACAACATGACAGCTTTTTTACCCTTCAGAGCTGAAATACTCTGGAAGATAAAATTGTCAGTGGCAACTATGCTGTTGTCATAAGCATTACTCAGCTCTTCAAGGCCACATGCTTTGACATCTGGATTACTGCAAGCAGGCTTGAACAGCTGATCTTCTAGCATGCTTCTATCAGAATATGTCTGATGCGATCCCAGTGTATGCAAGATCACGAGCTTTTTGTTTTTTTCTGCGACTGACTCCTTCAAATAGGGAAGCAAGGCCATGTCTCTTGCGCCCACAGTCGATTTTTGAAGAACTGCATACTTTGATACTAAGTTGTCATAGCCCAGATAGCTATATATTTCATTGAGCCCTTGAAGGCTATAAATATCCACTCCAAATCTTAAAGAGCGGAAAACATCGGTAAATGCCGACTCCTTGAAATTTTCCAGTCGCTGATTTGGTGCAACTCGCGAAAAAATACATTTGATAGAGCTAATAGTGATAGTGTCACAGGCTGTCACATTGCGAAAGCTCGTTAGCCCATCCACCGTCGACAGCATCGGACTTGTAGGCTTCTCATAGCCGTTGAGACCGAAACGATCTCCTCGTGCAGTTTCACCAACAATCACAAGTACAAGCAAGTCATCCAGTCCTGAAGCAAGACTGTATTCATACTTCTCACTGAGTTGAGGAAGGTCTGCAAAAGAGCGCTGAAAAACACGATATTTCTTGCGCGCAACATGTGAGGAGTACAGCACATCCACCGGTGAGAAAAAAGCAATTGACTGGGCCAGTTTCGGGTCACGAATATGGCCTTTTTTCTCCAGTTGAAATTCACCAAAATGAAATATCAAAGCAATCAATGCCAATGCTGCAGCAGAGCCCTCTGCCGCAAATATCGTTTGCTGAAGAAAACTTGATTTTTTTATTTTCACAGAGAAAATAATTAAAATCGGAATAATCCCCGTCAATAAAACCCATAAAACAAGATTCCAGGAAACCATCTCCAAGCTCAATGATGCATCATTAATCCAAGTACTTAGAACAATATCATCGGTAATTACTGTATTGTAATTAAATTTAAAAAATAATGAGAATGAGCAAATTAGTACAAAAAAGGATAGAAAAATCTTAAATAAGTATCTGTGAAATAGAGATGAAAGTAGAATAAAAAAAAGCAGCAGCAAGGCAGGCCACAGCCCAAAAAAGAGAGAGTCAACCTTATTTTCAGTAGTTAAAAAATTAAAAATATAAAGATAAAAAACAACTATAAAACTTAGAAGCTGCTTTGATAAGGCAATTTTTTTCAAACTCATATCGATAAACAAAAAATCAATAATTTCCAACAACTGCTCCAAGTCTTGCTTGGGTAGCCTCGTGGCTGCGCTAGTCTAGCCGGCGGGAAATCTCCCATCGCGGCCGGCAGACTTCTCAGGCCCTCGAATACGCACTGTCCGCAACGCACGAGCCAAGTAGAAGCAGCACAATAAGCCCATGAATTTGCGCAATATTCTGGTTCCCTTTGGTCTGATCGTGCTGGTGATCGTGGCTTATAACTCTGCTGGCTGGCCTGGCGTTGCCGCCGTCGTGGGAGGCATCATCATGTGGATACTCCTGCACTTCACGCGCCTGATGTCCATCATGAAAAAGGCCTCCCAGCGCCCTATTGGCTATGTTGACAGCGCCGTGATGCTCAACGCAAAGCTCAAGCCCAAGGTACCGCTGGTGCATGTGGTCGCCATGACTCGATCGCTGGGCCAGCGCCTGTCCGAAGAAGGCTTGGACCCCGAAATCTACCGCTGGACAGACGGCACACAATCCCATGTCACTTGCGAGTTTCAAGGAGGTCGCCTGATGAAGTGGGAGTTGCAGCGCCCAAAACAAGAGCACGAGTCTGGCTCGGCTCTGACGGAGTCTGTGGCAGCAGTGACAGAGAGCACGACGTCTTAAAAACTCCTCTATGGAGACAAAAGTCGGAATCTGCAAGCACTACACCCGCAGCAAAGTCACCTAGAGAGGGTTTGGTGCTTCATCCATACCCACCAGCGGCAAGCTCTGGAGAGTCTGAAATGGTGCACTTCCAAGCCCATTCACCCAAAAAAGGTGAATCAAATTCAAGTCTACCGAGTCATGAGTCCCTATGTGAACAGGCAGGAGAACAGCTACCTCAACTCCAGTAAGCTATTCTTCGTCATTACTGTCGCTGACATAGTCGATAGCTCTCATCCCAACAGAGGATGGCCAATACGAACCGATCACAGGCAAACTAGACGGCCTACTTTGGTATCGTCAATGGCCGTAACCCCAAATGCACACATTGACTTCCCAAGGTGTGACAATCGCTATCCCTGAGTGGCGTAGCCAGTGTCAGGGACAGACATCACTGACAGCACGAGAAAGACACAAGAAATGACTACAAATTCCATCGTCGAACTGGCCGCCACAGATCTGAATGCTCAAGGTGGCGTGTTCTGCCCTAGCCCCAAGGCAGACATGAAGCTGTGGAACAGCCATCCCAAGGTTTATCTGGACGTCGCCCAAGCAGGTGAAGCCAAGTGCCCTTACTGTGGCACAACATACCGTCTAAAGGCAGGTGAGGCATTTGCTGGTGGACATTGACACTCCTTCCTGTTTTTGAATGCCGCTTAAAGCGGCATTTTCTTTTGGAAGTCCGTAAGGAGCATTCTTTGCACACCCCTACCGAAAAACGCCCCACACTAACCATTGGCATACTGACGCTGAACGAAGCACACCGAATCAAAGCCTGCTTGGAGAGTGCCAAATTTGCAGACCAGCTCATTGTGGTCGACAGCGGAAGCTCAGATGGCACAGCAGAGATCGCCCGTCACTTTGGTGCAGAAACGTTTAGCTATCCTGACTGGCAAGGCTTTGCAGTTCAACGCAACCGCCTGCTTCAACATGCCAGCAGCGATTACATATTCTTCCTCGATGCAGACGAAATCATGGGGGCAGATTTTCAACGCGAGCTTCAAGCCATCGTTGCAAGTGGCGAGCAAGCCGTTTGGAAGATTCGCTGGCGCATGGTGGCATTTGGTCATGAGCTTAAATATCTGCGCTCAACTTCCTTGGTAGAGCGCCTTTTTGTTCGACGAAATTTACTCGAATTCAAAGGCGTTGTTCATGAAGAAGCCCAGCTCGACAATCCTCAAACCCCTCGCAAGGAAATCCACACTCCCTTGCTTCATCACTCTCGAGAAACCGTACATGACAGTCTGCAAAAACTCACTCAGTACGCGATGCTCGGGGCGGCCAAACGGGCAGAAAAAGGAAAAAAAGGTGGGGTACTTCGTGGCATAGCGTCGGGGTCTTCGATGTTTATCCGCCTTTACTTTCTGCATCTTGGCGTACTTTGCGGAGGAGCAGGTTTTTTGTATTGCTTCTTTGTAGCTCTTGAGGCCTTCTTCCGCTATGCCGCACTGGAGTACGACACAGATCACCAGACCAACCTCAAAAGAAGCTAAAGCATCTTTAGCTTAGATCTATGCCAGCCTCCCCGACTCCAACGCTCTCGGTTTGGCGGCACTTAAATTTCATTTATGCATTCGCACCCACTATCAAATACGCAATGGCTGAGAACAGCATTGCCCATTGCACTGGATACGGCCTGCTTCGCCTTCTTTGCTCTGAGCCTTTGTATCCCTTCGGGATATTCATATGGGTCAGCAGCGCTGGCTCTTCTCTCCATCCTCGGAAGTCTAGTCCTGCGACCTCAGCAGCCCACACAGAGAAGCACACAAGTGCTGACAGTTACGTTTTTGCTAATGGGCCTGCTTTGGAGCCTGTCATTTGATCGAGCCTTCTCGGTGGTCAGCTGGGGATATGGTGCCAAATATGCTCTGGCAGCTCTAAGTCTCTGGTACCTCAGCAAAGCTGGTGTACGGCTTTCCGCTGTTGTCTGGGGTTTAGCATTCGGTGCACTGGGTGCACTGGCTATTGCAGCCTACCAAGCTGGTGCTCTCAAAATGCCGCGCGTCAGCGGATTCACCAATGCCATCCAATATGGCGGCATTGCCATGTACCTTGGTTTAGCCAGCGCTGCAATTGCAATCTTAGGACGCTGGAACAAATGGCAAGCTGTGTCTCTGGGACTGCTTGGAACCTGCGGCATCTTGGCTTCGTTTCTCTCGGACTCACGCGGCTCATGGGTAGTTGCACCGCTGCTGATCGCAGCGACTTGGCTCATGGCTTGGCTCAATGGTTTCAAAAGACTGGCCAACATGGCTGCAGCAATCATCGTGGCACTGGGTGTGCTGGTTGCTGTGCCGGCCTATAACAAACTGGAGCAACGCATCCAAGAAGCAAGTCAGGAAGTCTCTGAATATCTGCAGGATCCTCAAAAATATGCCGTCACATCAGTAGGCCAACGCTTGGAGCAATGGCGTTTGGCTCTCCACCTGGTTGAGCAGCATCCGATTTCTGGCTGGGGAAAATCTGGCTATGCCGCCGCCAAGCAGAAGATGGTAGATCAAGGCCTAGCTCACCCTTCAGTAATGCAGTATGGACATGCTCACAATGAAATCCTCGACATGTGGGTCAAGCGCGGCTTGCTAGGTTTGGTTTTCCTGCTGCTTTTCTACGCAGTCCCTACATTCATCTTCTGGCCTACACGTAAGCGACTGAATAAAGTACATGAGGAAATGCGCCCCAAGGCCTTGGCCTTACGCACTGCTGCAGCCTTGCTTCCCTTAGCTTATTTTGGCTTCGGCTGGACTCAAGTCTTCTTTGCTCACAACAGCGGCAATATGTTCTATATCTTCAGCTTGGCTATTTTCTGGGCAGGTATCTGCCGTCTTGAATCGATGCCGGAAGAAGATGCTAGGCCCATCAAGCTACAGACGTGCCTGGCGTTGTTGCACAAATGCCGGTCGCAGCTGAGGTAGGCTCGGGAGATGAGAGAGACGAGCTGGGGTCGGGTTAAGTACCGCACAACGAACTGGAAGGCTTACAACGCAGCGTTGAAGGCGCGAGGTGAGCTGACCATTTGGCTCGATAGGGATATGCAGTGGCTAGCTCGGCCCACGGGCAAGCGTGGTCGTTGCCAGAAGTTCTCAGATGCGGCCATCCAGTTTTGCCTGACCATCAAGTGCTTGTTTGGCCAGCCCTTGCGCCAGACACTGGGCCTGGTTGAGTCGCTATTGGGTATGGCAGGCCTGCATTGGCCAGTGCCCGACTACAGCACGGTGTGTCGCAGGCAAAAGAGCTTGGATGTGCAGGTGCGCTACCGTGCAAGTGACAAAGGCTTGCACATGCTGGCCGACTCCACGGGCATCAAGTTCTTGGGCGAAGGTGAGTGGAAAACCAAAAAGCACGGTGCCGAGAGCCGCCGCCAGTGGCGCAAGGTGCATCTGGGTATTGATGCCCAGACACTGCAGATTCGGGCCATCGCAGTAACAACCAATGAAGTGGGCGACTCGCCCATGGCAGCAGACCTGCTAGGTCAAATTCCAAGCAATGAAGAGATAGCTAGCTTTACCGGTGATGGGGCGTACGACACGCAGGATGTACATAAGGCGTGCTACCTGCGGGGAGCCATTCCAATCATCCCGCCGCGCAAAGGAGCGAAGCTGCGCAAAGGGCTGGCATTTGCTCACCGCAATGAAGCGGTCAAGGCGTGTAGGCAGTTGGGGCGGGCTATCTGGAAACGCTGGAGCGGCTACCACCGAAGGTCACTGGTGGAGACCAAGATGAATTGCTTCAAGCGACTCGGCGAGAAGGTCATGGCCAGGACGTTTGAGCGCCAGGTGACCGAGCTGCACATCCGAGCTTCAATCCTCAATCAATTTACCGCTCTGGGCACGCCCCAGACAGTCGCTGCTGCGTAAATCTATTTGGGATTGGGGATGCCTTGGCCTATGGCCGATTTATGCAACAAAGCCCCTCAAAGGCAAACCGCTCAAATCTCTCATTTATTCACGAAAGGATTGTGTTGATAGATATAAAGAAGCAGTGTTGACCAAAAGCACTGCTAACTCTGGGTCGCTCAATGCGCTGTCTACACATATCAAGGCTTCTAAGCAAGTGAATTGCGGGGTAAGAGAGGCTGTACAGGACATATCCTCGGCAAGCCAGCACTTACCGCTAGCGATGACTGGAGCGCAATCCCTTGGTACTGCTCTCGCTGAACCAGGAGTCTTTAGAGAAACATTGCCTCACTTAGCTCAGCGGTAAGCGAATCACAAAGCTCGCACCTCTTCGTCCATCTCGCCTACCCTCGCAATGCACCGTTCCGCCATGTCGCTCGGCAATCGAGCGCACCAGTGACAGGCCCAGCCCCACACCACCGGATCGCTCACTGGCTCCCGGCAGGCGATAGAACTTTTCAAAGATGCGCTCGCGCTGCGCTTGCGGCACACCGGGTCCATGGTCCTCAACACGAATCACGGCCATATGGTTTTCCTGGCTCAGCGAGAGCGTGATCTCGCCTTCGCTGTAGCGACGTGCATTCTCCAGCAGATTGCGCACTGCACGGCGCAGCAGTTTGGAGATTCCTTGCACCTCAAGTGATCCATCCGTCTGCATGTCCAGATCAGCGTCGATGCGCGCGCATTCCTCAGCCGCAAGGCCAACCAGGTCCACCGACTCCACCGTACCCACATCCACTTCGCTGGAGTCCAAGCGGCTGGCTAGCAAGATCTCGTCGACCAGCTGATCCAGCTCCGAAATATTGCGCTGAATCTCGGCCTTTGCACGCGCACTGGCGGGGTCATCGCCCATAAACTCCAGCCCCATACGAATGCGCGTCAGCGGCGAACGCAGCTCATGAGATGCATTGGCCAGCAGTGATTTGTGCGCCGTCATCAGCGTCTCAATGCGCGCTGCAGCGGCATTGAACTGATGCGCCAAATCAGCCACTTCATCGTGACCATGCTCTGGCACCCGAACCGACAAATCGCCCTCACCAAAGCGCTTGACGCCACGCTGCAGGTTCTCCAGTCGCTTGAGCAGCCGCCTGATGATGGGGAAGACGCCAACTGCCACGGCAATGCCGACCAAGCCCAGCATCCACAAAAAGCCAAACGGAGGTCGCAGCCAGAATGCGACCGCGCCATCACGCGGTGGCGGTCGTCCCTCACGCCATTCACGAGGGGCCATCCACAGCCCATAGCTCTGTCCATCCTTGGTTTCAATCTCGAAGTGCACCCCCTCCACTGAGGAGCCTGAGACGCGATTGCCTCTGCCTTCAAGCAGCACGCTGCCATCCGGGCCCCGCACCACCATCTCACGAGCAGGAGGAGCCGTGCTGTTTTGCGTACGCTGCTCTTCGGCGATTTTCCAGGCCCAGGCTACGCACAGCGTGAGCACAGCCATGCCAACGACAACCGCCAGCCAGATGCGCAGATAAAGGCGCTGGGAAAAGATATGCAGCAGCTTCATCAGTCTTGCTGCTTGGCAAAGACATAACCCACACCACGCACCGTCAGAATGCGCTTGGGCGTCTTGGGGTCCACCTCAATGGCGGCACGAATCCGCCCCATGTGTACATCAATGGAGCGATCGAAAGCCTCCAGCTCTCGGCCTCGCACAGCCTCCATGATCTGATCACGCGTCAGCACACGCCCTGCCCGTTCGGCCATCGCGACCAACAGGTCAAACTGGTAAGACGTCAGGTCGGCCTGCTTGTCGGCCACCGAAACCGTGCGGGCATCGCGATCGATTTCCAGACTGCCGAAGCGCAGAACGGCGTTTGCAGGTGCCGCCTGGCTCTCACCGCCCTTGCGGCGCAAGATGGCGCGAATGCGAGCCAGCAATTCCCGCGGCTCGAATGGCTTGGGCAGATAATCGTCCGCCCCCAGCTCCAGACCAATGATGCGGTCCATGGGATCGCCCTTGGCGGTCAGCATCAATACCGGCACCTGCGCCGCAGCGCCTGGCATGGAGCGTATGCGGCGGCAGACCTCGAGCCCATCCATGTCCGGCAGCATCAGATCCAGAATCACCAGATCGGGCAGCTCCAGAGCCCCACCCTCACTGGACTGCAGTTGCTCCAGACCGGTTTTCCCATCGGCCATATGGGTCACTTCCAGGCTGTTATTGCCCAGATAGTCGCTCACCATTTGGGCCAGTCGGACGTCGTCCTCAATCATCAGAAGTTGGTGCGTGCTCATAGGGGGCAGTGTAGTCATGCTCGCGCCTCGATATTTCTCCAAGACACCATGCTGCAGCACGCAAATGATCCAAGCTTGTCTGGTGCGTAAAGTTGGGTAAACACCAGATTCACAAAAACAATAGCTATCAGCGCTTATGTATCAAGCGCTTGCGCCCATTTTCACTCTAGATGCCAGAAAAATCAGTATCAGGACAGGGAAGCCCATCAAGGCCGTGGTGTGGAAGAAGGCCTCGTAACCATAGGCATCCACAAACATGCCGGAATAGCCCGCCAGCCACTTGGGAGCAAGATTCATCATGGAGCTGAACAGCGCGTATTGCGTGGCCGAATACTGGACATTGGTCAGCCCGGAGAGATAGGCGATGAAGGCTGCAGACGCAATGCCGCCAGCCAGGTTGTCGGCGCTGATGACCCAGACCAGTGCCGTCAGATCATGACCGCGCATGGACAGCCAGGCAAACAGCATATTGGTGCATGCCGAGAGAATCGCTCCCAGCATCAAGATCCGCATCACACCCCAGCGGGCCGCCATGGTGCCGCCCAGGAATGCGCCCACCAGTGTCATGATGACGCCAAAGACTTTGGATACCGCTGCAACCTCTTCCTTGGTGTAGCCCATGTCCACATAGAAGGGGTTGGCCATGATGCCCATCACCACGTCGCTGACCCGGTACAGGCCGATCAGCGCCAGCAGCAGCAGCGCCTGCCAACGGTAGCGTTTGATGAAGTCTGCAAAAGGCGCGATCAGGGCCCCCTTGATCCACTCCAGCGCATTACGGGCTGGCTCCATGGGCTTGGCCTGAGGCTCCGGCGAGAACAGCACCGTGCACATCCCCACCAGCATGCTGGCAGCCATCACGCTATAGGCCACATGCCACGCCTGCACCATATAGCCAGCGCCACCGCCCTGCACCTTGGATGCCACCCAGAGCACGCCGGCACCCGCCCAGATCATGGCCAGTCGATAGCCGCTTTGATAGGAGGCGGCCAGCGCCGCCTGCTCATCCAGTTTGGCTGATTCGATGCGATAGGCGTCCAGGGCAATGTCCTGGGTCGCCGAACCAAAGGCCACCACCACGGCAAACATGACCAGGGCCTGCAAGGACTTCTGCGGATCCGTGAAAGACATGCCCAGCAAGCCCCCCACAATCACCAACTGCGCAAACAACAGCCAGCTGCGCCGCCGCCCCAGCAAGCCATTGAGAATGGGCAATGGCAACCTGTCCACCAACGGTGACCAGACCCACTTGAAGGCGTAAGCCAGGCCCACCCAACTCAGAAAGCCGATGGTGGTTCTGTCGATGTCAGCCTCGCGCAGCCAGAAGCTCAGGGTTCCCAGCACCAGCAAAGGCGGCAAACCGGCCGAAAAACCCAACGCCAGCATGCGCAAGCTGGTGGGCTGGGCATAGACCTTGAAGGCCTGTCCCCAGCTGCGTTGCGGCTGGGTGGATACATCGGAGGAGGTGCTGCTTTTGGTTGACGGCTCTGTCATGGTCTGGCTCTCTAAGGCAGCAGGCATTATCGGTTGCTCACTACAACACACGGGCGCTACCATCGACCAGCCCTTCTCTTGTTGTCTGCCTCTTTGATTCATGAGCCGCTACATCGCCTCCTCGCCTGCCGTGCTTGAGCATGCACAGGCATCGGTGCGCAGTTACGACGGCGAGCATCAGGCCCACGCCCATGCGCATGCACAGGTTCTGTTTGCGCTGCAAGGCCGCATGGAGCTGGAAGTCGGCGGCAGGGCCAGCTTTGTGGACGGCGCCTGCGGAATGGTCATACCCGCAGGCACCGACCACGGCTACCTGGCCGCCCCTGCCACCCAGGTACTGGTCATTGATGCCCCCATGTCCCACGGTCTGGACAAGCCGCGCCGCTTTGCAGTACCTCCGGCCCTGCACTTTCCGCCAAGCAGCCTGTCCGCAGCGGCGCAAATGGCACTGATCCTGCAAGCGCCCACGCTGCTGCAGCGCCGTGGCCTAGACCTGCAGTGGCTGCAGCAGCAAGTACAAGCAACCTTGCACGAGAGCTGGCCGACAGCCCGCCTGGCAGGGCTGGTGCATTTGAGCGTGGCACAGTTTCATGCCCGCTTTGTCGAGCTGGCACGGCGCACCCCGCAAGACTGGCTGCGCGACCTGCGCCTGGATGCCGCTGTGTTGCAGATCAGGCAAGGCAGCGCACTGGAGGCTACGGCTTTGCGCTGCGGCTATGCATCGGCCAGCGCTCTGGCCTATGCGCTGCGACGCGAACGCGGTCTGACATCGCGCCAGCTGCGCGAGCAACGCTGAAGCCATCTCGCTGAGTTCAAGCGTTGCTCGATAGTTGTTGCATTCGCTGCAGCGCATGATGGCCCCCTCATGTCCGCCTCTTCTGCCATTTCCTCCTCCTCGCCATATACCGCCTCCGCCTCCATAGGCTTGGTGCTGGCCGCAGCCATGCTCTGGGGGACCACAGGTACGGCTCAGCACTTCGCTCCGGCCCAGCTCTCGCCCTACTGGGTGGGCGGCCTGCGCATGGTCATGGCCGCGCTGTTCTTTGTCGCCCTGGCAGCGATACTCGACAAAGCCCATGCCAGACCACCTCTGCGCTGGCTACGCATTCTGTTCTGCGGCCTCTGCATGGCCCTCTACAACCTCAGCTTCTTTGCCGGGATCAAGGCCAGCGGCGTGGCCTTGGGCACGGCCCTGGCCATTGGCAGCGGCCCCATCTGGGCCGGGCTGATGCAGGCCGCAGTGCAAAAGCGCATGCCCGGCCCGCAATGGTGGCTGGGCACTTGTATAGGCGTTGGCGGCGGCATTGTCATGGCGCTGGCCGCCACCGATAGACAGCAGCTGCCCTGGGCGGGCATGGCCCTGTGTCTGCTGGCAGGCCTGTCTTACGCCGCCTATGCACTGGTCAACCAGGCTTTGGTGCTGCAAGCGCCCGTGGCCACCGTCAACGCCTGGGTATTTGGCTGCGCGGCTTGCATGTCACTGCCTTTTGCCGCCTGGCTGGGCGGGCCGCTGCACATGACGGCCAGCGGCTGGGCCGTGGTGGCTTATCTGGGCATGGTGGCCACGGGCCTGGCCTATCTGCTGTTTTCCGTGGGCTTGCGCGGCATGTCTGCCGCCACCGGCGTCGCCCTGAGCAAGGCTGAGCCGATTACTGCTTTTGCCCTGTCTTTGCTGGTGGTTGGCGAGCGGCCTGCATGGTGGTCCGTCATAGGCCTGCTGGGCGTGATCGGAGGTCTGTGGCTGGTCGTGCAGGCCGAGAGGAAATCTGCAGAAACCGTCTGACCCGAAACCGCCAGCAGCTCGCATAGACTTGGCCATCATGCAAGCCCTTACCTCCTTCCTGCATATGTCTACTGCCCGCCACAGCCTGCTGCTGGCCCTTGCCTGCGCACCGCTGCTGCACACACCAGCACAAGCCCAGGTCGATGTAGGCAGGGCTTCGGTCATGCGCCAGCTGGTGCCTGCCGAAACGCTGGAGGGCTCTGCCACCCAGCAATACCAGGAGCTGCTGCAAAAGGCCAAGGCCCAGGGGGCGCTGGCCGATGCCAGTCACCCACAGCTGCAGCGCCTGCGGGGCATTGCCCAGCGCCTGATTCCCTACGCTGCGCAATGGAACCCACGCGCCAGCCAGTGGCGCTGGGAGATCAACCTCATCGGCAGCAAGCAGATCAACGCGTTTTGCATGCCCGGCGGCAAGATTGCCTTCTACACCGGCATCATTGACCAGCTCAAGCTCACCGACGATGAGATCGCCATGATCATGGGCCACGAAATGGCCCATGCCCTGCGCGAGCATTCGCGCGAGCAGCTGGCCAAGAACCAGGCCACCAGCATTGGCATCTCGCTGGGCGCCCAGTTGCTGGGCCTGGGCGATATTGGTAACGCAGCGGCCCGCCTGGGCGGGCAGTTGCTCAGCCTCAAGTTCAGCCGCAACGACGAGAGCGACGCCGACCTGGTCGGGCTGGAGATGGCGGCCCGTGCTGGCTACAACCCGCAGGCCGCCGTGAGCCTGTGGCGCAAGATGGGGGAAGCCACGGGCGAAGGCGGCATCGGCTTTCTGTCCACCCACCCTACCGGCCCTGACCGCATCCGCCAGCTCGAAGGCAATGTGCCACGCGTCATGGGCCTGTACGAGCAGGCCCGCAGGCGCTGAGCCCTCACCTCAAAGCGGCTGAAAACCCGCTTTTCGACATCCCTGCAGCCTCCTATATTGGCCTGTGACCCACGCACCGCCACAGGAGTGATCGCATGCAGGCTCTGGACACCCATGACGTCTTCAATCAATTCGACGAGCTGAGCGACTTCCATCTGCTGCAAAGCGACCCTGCCTTGCAGGAAGTGCTGCAACGCCAACAGGCCAAGGGCTTTGTGCCGGCCCTGAGCCGCTTTGCGCAAGAGCTGGGGCAAAAGCACCGCTGGGAGCAGGCAGAACTGTGCAATCGCCACACGCCTGAGCTGCAGCGCTTTGATGCGCGCGGACGCGTGCTGGATGCGGTGGAGTTTCACCCCAGCTGGCATCAGCTAATGGATCTGTATCGCCAGCAGGGGCTGATCTCTCTGCCGTTTGAGAGCGCCGCCACCGGTCGCTGGAGTGCCTGGGCCGCCGGCTTTTACCTGCATGGCCAAGTGGAACAGGGCACGCTGTGCCCGGCCACCATGACCACGGCAGCCATCCCTGTACTACAAAAAGAACCCGCGCTCTGGAGCCAGTTGCAGACACAGCTATTCAGCCACGAATACGACCCGCGAGACCTGCCCATGAGCCAGAAAAAATCCATCTGGATTGGCATGGGCATGACGGAAAAGCAGGGCGGCTCGGACGTGCGTGCCAACACCACGGTGGCCCGTCCCGTGCATGAAGGCGGACGCGGCGGCGAGTATCTGCTGCGCGGCCACAAGTGGTTCTTCTCGGCCCCCATGTGCGACGCCCATCTGGTAGTTGCACGCCTGGCCACGCCCAGTGGCGAACACGGCGGCCACGCCTGCTTTTTTGTACCGCGCTGGCGCCCGGATGGAAGCAAGAATCCGGTGCGCGTTCAGCGCCTCAAGGACAAGGTGGGCAACCGCAGCAACTCCAGCTCGGAAGTGGAGCTGCAGGATGCCTGGGGCATCCTCATGGGCGAGGAAGGCCGAGGCATTCCCACCATCATTGAAATGGCCAGCTACACGCGGCTGAACTGCGTGCTGGGCAGCGCCGCCATCTTGCGCAGTGCCACCGTGCAGTCGCTGGCCTATGCGCGCCAGCGCTCGGCTTTTGGCAAGCGGCTCGCAGATCAGCCTCTGATGCGCACCGTGCTTGCGGATCTGGCACTCGAAAGCGAGGCCGCCATGCAGCTGGCCATGCATCTGGCGCAGGCCTATGAGCACGAGGCCGAAGGCGATCTACTGGCCCGCGCCTGGAAGCGCATCATGACCCCGGCCGCCAAATTCTGGGTCTGCAAGCGCTCGGTGGAGCTCACAGGCGAAGTCATGGAGGTGTTTGGCGGCAACGGCTATGTGCAGGACAGCATCGTCTCGCGCCTGTTCCGCGAAGCACCGGTCAACTCCATCTGGGAAGGCTCGGGCAATGTGATGTGCCTGGATGTGCTGCGCGCCATGGCGCGAGAGCCTGAAGCCACCCGCCTGCTGCTGCAGGATCTGATCGACATGGCGGCGGGCGAGCCCAGCTTGATGGCACTTGCGCAATCACTGGCTCAGCGCCTGTCTGCCGCACCCGAATCTCTGGAGCCGCAGGCCCGCAGACTGGTGCAGGATTTGAGCCTGCTCGCGCAGGCCTGCCTGTTGCGCAAACACGCTCCCGGCTATATGGCCGAGGGCTTTATCCACACCCGGCTGGCAGAGCAGCGAGGCGCCCTGGTGGTCGGGGCATTCGACCCGGCCATGCTGGACATGGCGGCCATTTTGGAGCGCTGCCTGCCGTCTTGAATAAAGCGCTGAGAGTGTTCTCAGCTCCTCAGGCAAAGGCCATACACAATCAAAAAAGGAGCATCTAGCGCCAGCCAGTATTGGATTTCAGATGGTTTTTTATCTGAAACCCAGTCAGGAATAGCGCTGTCAGCTCATTTTTTATGGATCTGCCATGGCTGCTGCGCCGGCCCAGCACACGTTCGCAACCTCACAAAGCCGCTCCCCCAGCGCCAGAGCTCAGGGTGCAACACCCAGGCTTAGAGCGGCTAACACCACCCTTGATACATCATTGCTCTTAGTGAACACCGCCCAATGAATCCTGATCCAGCCTGGCGCCCTTGGCCGCCTCTGGCGGCAAGATCGCCATGGTCAGGCTGCTGCTGCAGGTGAGCTTGCCGTCTTCATCGCGCAACTCAATCGCCCAGACATGGGTGGTGCGCCCCAGATGCGTGGGTCGTGCCGTGGCGGTGATCCAGCTGTCTTTGCGGCCTGCGCGCACATGGTTGGCCGTCACGCTCAGGCCCACACAGCGGTAGCCCTCTGGAATGCAGCAAGCGGCGGCCATGGAGCCCAGCGTCTCGGCCAGCACCACACTCACGCCGCCGTGCAGGATGCCGTAGGGCTGGCAGGTGCGTTCATCGACATGGATACGGGCACACACATAGTCGTCCCCGTACTCGGTGAACTCAATGCCCAGGTGGCTAATTGCCGTATTGGCACTGCCTGCGTTCAACGCTTTCAGATCAATCTCACGAGTCCAGATCGCCATACCAGTCCTTGTTTGAGCATGAAAAAAGGACGCTCTTTGCAGAGCGTCCTTGGATGCTACAAGCTTGGTGCCACAGCGCTAGCACCAAGCGGACTAGGCACAGCTTTCACCCCCTCCACACTCCAAGTCAGAGACACCAAGCAAGGGCCGCCCTGCAGCAATGGTGTCGTCCCCTTGGGGGAAGGCGCGAAGCGCCTCAGGGAGAACCTGTTCAGGCGCGCATATCGCCCTTGTCCATGAAACGCTGATGCCAGGACAACGCCTCGGTCAGGATGTGCGGCGTGTGCTGTGCACCCTGCTGGCGCGAGCGGTCGAAGTAGTCCTGCAGCTGGTCGCGGTAGTCGGGGTGGGCGCACTTGTCGATGATGACTTGCGCGCGCTGCTTGGGGCTCAGGCCACGCAGATCAGCCAGACCTTGTTCGGTGACGATGATCTGCGTGTCGTGCTCGGTGTGATCGACGTGCGAGCACATGGGCACGATGCAGCTGATCTTGCCGTCCTTGGCCACGGAGGGCGTGACGAAGAAGGACAGGTAGCCGTTGCGCGCAAAGTCGCCCGAGCCGCCGATGCCGTTCATCATGCCCGTGCCCATGACGTGGGTGGAGTTGATGTTGCCGTAGATGTCGGCTTCGATCATCGAGTTCATGGCGATGATGCCCAGGCGGCGCACCAGCTCGGGGTGGTTCGAGATTTCCTGCGGGCGCAGGATGATGCGCTCGCGGTAGAAGTCGATGTTGTCCTCGAAGTCCTTGCAGGCTTCCTTGCCCAGCGAGATAGAGGTGGCCGAGGCCTTGCTCATCTTGCCCGCGCGGATCAGCTCCAGCATGCCGTCCTGCAGCACTTCGGTGAAGCCCAGCAGGTTCTCGAACGGGCCGTGCAGCAGGCCTGCCAGCACGGCGTTGGCCACATTGCCCACGCCCGACTGGATGGGCAGCATTTCCTTGGGCAGACGCCCCATCTTCATCTCGTGCGAGAGGAAGTCGATGATGTAGCTGGCGATCTTGTTGCTGTTCTCGTCCGGCACGGCAAACACGTTGTCGCGGTCGCCCTTGTGGGTCTCGACCACGGCAATCACCTTGGCGGGATCAACCTTCAGGTAGGGCTCGCCAATACGGTCGTCCGCGTGCGTCATGCTGATGGGCATGCGGCGTGGCGGAATGGCCGTGCCGTAGTAGATGTCGTGCATGCCTTCCATCTTGGCAGGCGGCTTGGTGTTGACTTCCAGAATCACCTTGTCGGCGATCTCCAGCCAGGTCTTGTTGTTGCCCACGGCTGTCGATGGAATCAGCAGGCCGTCGGCGGTCACGCCCAGCACCTCGATCACAGCGATATTCATCTGGCCCAGAAAGCCAAACCATGCGTGCTGCGCCACGTGGGACAGGTGCATGTCGATGAAATCGATCTCGCCGGAGTTCACGGCCTTGCGCGCCGTGGGGTCGGTGTTGAACGGCAGGCGCTGGCCCAGTGCATGGGCTTCGGCCATCACGCCGTCGCACTCGGCGGCGGTGGACGCGCCGGTCCAGACATTGATCTTGTAGGGCTTGCCTTGGGCATGCTCTGCCTTCGCACGGGCCGCAATGGCCTGTGGCAATGCCTTGGGGTAACCGGCTCCGGTAAAGCCGCTCATGCCGACATTGACACCGTGGGGGATCATGGCGGCGGCCTCTTCTGCCGTCATGACGCGCGAGAGGAATTCTGGGTAACGTACGCGATCTGCGATGGACATTGCATGCTCCAAACTCAGAGGCCCCGGCCGGACACGCGAGCCTGACCAGCGCGAGCGCGTTGGCGTTTTTGCGGCTCCTGCTCAGCGCATGGCTGGCACCTCTAAAAAAAACCGCCCTGGTCAGGGCGGCGTATCTCCAACGAGAAATGTTACCAGCGCGGAACATTTATCCAGGGATTACCCGCAAAGGCCCCGCGCAGCTGTCAGGGGAATATTCCCCGGGTTACATGTTGGTGCTCACTTGGCCTGTACCTTAGTTTCACTCTGGCGCGCTCCCAAGTTGAGCAAAGCATACAGAATGATGGCGCCGAAGGTGGCGCAACCAATGCCGCCCAGCGCAAATTCGCCGAACTTCAGCGTGAATTCGCCCGTGCCCAGAATCAGGGTGACGGCGGCCACGATCAGGTTTTTGATGTCGGAAAAATCGACCTTGTTGTCCACCCAGATCTTGGCACCGGCAATGGCGATCAGTCCGAAAACAACGATGGAGACACCGCCCATCACGGGCAGCGGAATCGCCTGAATCAGCGCACCGAACTTGGGCGAAAAGCCCAGCAGCACGGCCAGCAGGGCGGCCACAAAGAAAACGGCGGTGGAGTAGATGCGGGTCGCCGCCATCACGCCAATGTTTTCGGCATAGGTGGTGACACCCGTGCCGCCAGCCGCGCCGCTGACCATGGTGGCCACACCGTCGCCGATGAAGGCACGGCCCATGTACTGGTCCAGATTCTTGCCGGTCATGGCCGTCACAGCCTTCACGTGGCCCAGGTTTTCAGCCACCAAGATGATGACCACGGGCACGATCAGCAGCATCGCGTTCGTGGTGAAAACGGGTGCGTGAAACGATGGAATGCCAAACCAGGCGGCATTGGCCACACCGCTCAGGTCCACAGGCTTGCCCCAGCCCAGGCCGTTGGTGAACAGCGCATACAGCAGGCTGGCCACGATCAAGCCGATCAGAATCAGCAGACGCTGCAGCATGCCGCGCGTGAAGACCGCCACCAGCGCGACCGAGAGAAAGGTCAGCGCCTGCATCCAGGCTTCAAAGTTGTTGGCCGCCATGTTCTTGATGGGAATATGCGCCAGGTTCAGACCAATGATGGCCACCACGGCACCCGTCACCACAGGCGGCATGAAGCGCTCAATCCAGCGCGTGCCAATGAGCTGCACCAGAAAGCCAATCAGCATATAGACCAGACCGCAGGCAATGATGCCGCCCAGCGCCACGCCGATATTGGCATTGCTCGGGCCCTGGCTGGCCACATAGCCGGTGGCGATGTTCACCACGCCGATAAAGGCAAAGGACGAGCCCAGATAGCTGGGTACCTTGCCGCCGGTGATAATGAAGAAGATCAGCGTGCCGATACCGCTCATCAGCACCGCGAGGTTGGGGTCGAACCCCATGAGGATGGGAGCCAGCACGGTGGAGCCAAACATGGCGATCACGTGCTGAATGCCCATCAAGCCGGTTTGCGCCCAGGGCAGCCGCTCATCGGGGCCGATGACGCCGCCGCCCTGCAAGACATCGGACGACCGCTCCGTCCATTGAAACATTCCCATCCCGTCACTCCTGGAGTTATTAAACGGGGCAGATTATGGCAAGCCAGCCTTGTCTGATGGGGCGGTGCAAGCACTGGTATGGAGCGCGCAGTGGTCTCTTGCGCACGCGGTAAAACCAGCGCTTGAGAGGGGCGACTATCAATTCAATAGCTGCCAGCGCCAGCTACTCATCAATATCAGCAATAAATACCTTTAAAGCCCATGATTGACCTGCGCAAGCAGCTATCAAAAATACTTATCTCTGCTGCAAGGCGCGCGCGATGCGGTCGCGCTTGACCGTGGGTTTTGGCACCTTGAACGGGAACCACATGCGCACATCTTCCTCCAGCCCAATGCCGTGCATGAAGTTGTAGATGGCCTTTTTCAGCGCCAAGCCCAGTGCGTCGTGGTCAACGCCCGTGGGGTCGATAAACGGGCGATCGTTCTTGGCGAAATTGCCCTCTGGCAGCGGTGGCAGCTCGATGCCGTATTCCTCGGGATTGAGGCCCACGGGCGAGTGCACGGTGCAGCTGAAGCGGTGGAAGAAACCGCTTTGAATACAGCCGTTGAGAAACAGCTGACGCACGTACTCCAGCGCGTCCACCGTGTCCTGCACGGTCTGCGTGGGAAAGCCGTACATCAGATAGGCGTGCACCAGAATTCCGGCTTCCGAGAACGCCTTGGTCACACGCGCCACCTGGTCCACAGTCACGCCTTTTTTCATCAGCGCCAGCAGGCGGTCAGACGCCACTTCCAAGCCGCCAGAGATGGCGATGCAGCCGCTGTCGGCCATCAGGTCGGCCAGCTCTGGCGTGAAGGTCTTTTCAAAGCGCACATTGCCCCACCAGCTGATGCCGGTGTTGCGCGCAATCAGCTCCTGCGACAGCGCCTTGAGCGCCTTGGGTGGCGCGGCTTCGTCGACAAAGTGAAAACCGGTCTGGCCGGTTTCAGCCACGATGGCATCAATGCGGTCGGCCAGCACGCTGGCGTTGGCGCCTTCGTAGCGGCCGATGTAGTCCAGGCTCACATCACAAAAGCTGCACTTCTTCCAGTAGCAGCCATGGGCAATCGTGAGCTTGTTCCAGCGCCCGTCGCTCCACATGCGGTGCATGGGGTTGAGCATGTCCAGCAGCGACAGGTAGCGGTCCAGCGGCAGGCCGTCCCAGGTCGGTGTGCCCACCTCGGCAAATGCAATGTCGGCCTCCATCATGTTCACGTACTGCACCGCGCCCGCATCATTGCGCACAAAAGTGCGCACCAGCCGCGACTGGCCGCGCTCGCCGCGCAGATGCTCCAGCAGCGCCAGCAAGGGGCGCTCGCCCGCGTCCAGCGTCACAAAGTCGAAGTAGTCGAACACACGCGGCTCGGCCAGCTCGCGCAGCTCGGTGTTCACAAAACCGCCGCCCAGCACGGTGGCGATTTGCGGGTGGTGTTTCTTGATGGTCTGCGCAATACGCAGCGCCGCATACATCGCACCGGGAAAGGGCACGGACAGAAGCACCACCGTGGGCTGGTGGCGCTCCACCGCTTCCAGCGTCAGGCGCTCCAGCACCTCGTCCACCAGATTGGGTTCTGCCGCCAGCGCCTTGGCCAGCGGGTCAAACGTGGGCTGGCTGCCCGCCAGCGATTCGGCATAGCGCACGAACTCAAAACGCTCGTCCACCGCGTCGCGCAGTACATCGGCCAGATCGTTCAGGTACAGCGTGGCCAAGTGCTTGGCCTTGTCCTGCAAACCCAAAGCGCCAAAGGCCCAGCCCAGCGGATCGCCGCCCTCTTCGTCCTCATACACATCCAGCGTGGCAAAACGCGGGCCTTCGGGCAGATAGTGGCGACCCGCAATCCGGTGGGCCAGCGTGGAATCGCGCCCCTGCAAAAACGCAATCGTTGCGCCAATAGTGGCCAGATAGCGGTCTTGCTGCTCGGCAAAGGATTGCACCGCAGGCGTGCGCTTTTGGGGGGGCAGGGCTGCTACACGCTCGGCCACGGCACGCAGGCCATCGGGCGAGAGCAGCTGCAGCACCAGGGCCAGCGCCAGGTCTTCCTGCACGGCGGTGATGCCACGCGAGCGCAGAAAGCCCGTGAGATAGGCCGTGGAGGGATAGGGAGTGTTGAGCTGCGTCATCGGCGGGATGACGGCCAGCACGCGGGTAGGCAAAGCGGACATGGGGTGCGGGTCGCCGGCATGCGCCGTTGACGGTGTAGACAGGCCCCGATTATCGGTTTGACCGCGCATCCGTGCTGCACAGGTGACATCTGCGGGGGCCACCACCAATGACTTGCTCGGACTGCAGCGCTAGGCTGGCCTCATGTCTTTCGCACACTCCACCACCGCACCACGTACGGCCGAATTTGTGCCGCAGATCAGGCTTTATCAGGACTGGCTGCGCAGCACGCGCGGCCTGTCTTTCGACAGTTATGACGCGCTTTGGCGCTGGTCCACCACGGAGCTGGACGCGTTCTGGCAAAGCATCTGGGATTACTTCGATCTGCAATCCCCCACGCCATACAGCGCGGTGCTGGCGCGCAATGTGATGCCCGGCGCGCAGTGGTTTCCGGGCGCGCAGACCAACTACGCCCGCCAGGTGCTGCGCCATGTACAGCCAGCCCACGCGGCGGGTATGCAGGCCGTCATCAGCCGCAATGAGCTGGGCCAGCACCGCGAGCTGAGCTGGCCCGACCTGCAACGCCAGGTGGCCGCGCTGGCCCTGCATCTGCGTGCGCAGGGTGTGGGCAAGGGCGACCGCGTGGCCGCCTATCTGCCCAATATTCCCGAAGCCATCGTCGCCTTTCTGGCCTGCGCCAGCCTGGGTGCCATCTGGAGCATCTGCGCGCCGGATATGGGCACGAACGCGGTGCTAGACCGCTTCAAGCAGATCGAGCCCAGGGCGCTGATCGCCGTGGATGGCGTGCATTACGCAGGCAAGGACATCGACCGCCGTGAAGTGGTGCAGCAACTGCGCGAAGGCCTGCCCAGCGTGCAGCATGTGGTGCTGGTGCCGAATCTGGATGCTCATGCAAAGATAGCTGATACCGCAGACTACACAAGCGTTACAGCCAGAAATGATTCTGAAACTACGGACTTCGAGCCAGAGTGGCTGCCCTTCGACCACCCGCTGTGGATCGTCTATTCCAGCGGCACCACCGGCCTGCCCAAACCCATTGTGCACGGCCATGGCGGCATGGTGCTGGTGGCCTTGCAGCTCAAGGCGCTGCACAACGATGTAGGCTGCAGCTATGACGCCAACAGCTGGGGCGAGCGCTTTCACTGGTACAGCTCCACGGGCTGGGTGATGTGGAACGCCCAGGTCTCGGGCCTGCTGGGCGGCACCACCTGCGTGATCTTTGACGGCAGCCCCGGCGGCAGCAAAGACAAGCCCGACTGGGGCACGCTGTGGCGCTTTGCGGCAGAGACTGGCATCACCAGCTTTGGCTCGGGCGCGGCTTTCTACGCCAACTGCATGAAGGCGGGCGTGGATCTCTCCACCTGCGGCGATCTTTCGCGCATACGCGGGCTGGGCAGTACCGGCTCGCCGCTATCTGCGGAAGTTCAGCAGTGGGGCACGGACCAGTTTGCCAAGCTTGGCCATGCCAATATCTGGTGGAACAACCTGTCGGGCGGCACCGACTTTGCAGGCGCCTTTATCGGCGGCAACCGCGACCTGCCCCTGCAGCCCGGCGTCATGCAGTGCCGCCAGCTGGGCGCAGCCGTCGAGGCCTGGAACGAGCAAGGCCAGCCCGTGATGGATGAAGTGGGCGAGCTGGTCTGCACCCAGCCCATTCCCTCCATGCCGCTTTTCCTGTGGGGCGACACCGACGGTAAACGCTATCTGAGCAGCTATTTCGACATGTATCCAGCCGGCCACGGCCGCAAACCCGGTGGTGGTGATGGCCCGCAAGAGATGGGCCCGGTGTGGCGCCATGGCGACTGGATCAAGCTGCTCAGCGAGGGCGGATGCATCATCTATGGCCGCAGCGACGCCACCATCAACCGCCACGGCCTGCGCATGGGCACCAGCGAGATCTACAGTGCCGTAGAGGCCCTGCCCGAGGTGCTGGACTCCATGGTGGTGGACCTGGAGTATCTGAGCAAGAACAGCTATATGCCGCTGTTTGTGGTGCTGCGCCCCGGCGTGGAACTGGACGAGCCCTTGCGCGGGCGCATCAACACCGCCATTCGCAGTGACTTGTCGCCCCGCTTTGTACCCGACGATATCTTTGCCGTGGCCGAGATACCGCGCACGCTCAGCGGCAAGAAGCAGGAGCTGCCGATCAAAAAGCTGCTGCTGGGCCAACCGCTGGACAAGGTGGTCAACAAGGACGCCATGGCCAACCCTGGCTGTCTGGGGTGGTATGAGAGCTTTGCACGCCAGCATCTTGCACGCACGGCCACTTCAGCCTGAAAGCACAGCAAGACCGTGACTTGAAGTCGAGGCGTGCCGATGTTGCAAAATATTTGCCATCGAAGCTGACAGAGAGTTCATGAGGCGTGGATTGAAAATGCTCCGGCACGGCCTGGGGAGCGTAGTGTGCTGCTGCGCCAGCTGGGCAAGCGCTCAGGCCTGCGATGGCGCACAGAACATTCGTCTTCTGAGGCCCGTGACGATCAGCGCCCAAGAGCTGCAAGAGTTCCAGAGCATGGCGCCGCTGCGCGTACTGGCCGTCGATGCGCCTCCCATGTCCCGCTATGACAAGGCCAGCAACAGCTACACCGGCGTCGGCGTGGATGTCTGGTGTTTCATCACCACTCAGTTGGGCTTGCGCTATCAGATTGAGCCTGGGCGTGACCAGACCACCAGCGACAAGATCCAGCAGGTACAAAGCGGGAGCGCAGATGCCTTCATGCCGCTGAGCCTGACAGCGCAAAGAGCCAGCCTCGGCACCTTCACACGCCCCTATTACGAGAGCTACTACGCCATCATTGCGCGCAAGGGGCAAAAGCTGACCATCAACAGCCTGCACGATCTGGCCGCCTACCGGGTCGGCGTCATCCAAGGCGTGGCACTGGACAGCAGGCTGCAGCAAGCGGTTCCAGCAGAGCAGCTGCAACGCTTCGACCAGACCAGCAGTGAAGGCTTGTTCAAGGCACTGCAGCAAGGACGTATCGATGCCGCAGTCTTCAGCAAAAACATATTCGAAGAAAAGCGCTATATCCACGATTACTTCGACCTGGAAGTCGTCCATACGCTGAGCGACGACCCGCGGGAGTACCGCTTTTACTTCAGCCCTTCGGCGCAGAGCCAGCGAATTGCACAAGCGTTTGACCGCTATCTGGCAGCCATCGACACCTCATCGTCCGTGGCCCAGCATGAGGAAGGTGAGCGTCAGTTCATAGAGCGCTATGTACAGCAGCGCAGCCAGCGCCAGTTATGGCAGCTGACCAGCCTTGGCATTGCTGCATTGGTGCTGATGCTGGGTCTGGGCCTGTGGCACTACCGACGCGTGGCCAGGCTGCTGGCTCGGCACAACCAGGAGATACGGGCTCAGGCACAGGCACTGGAGGCGGCCAACGAGAAGCTGGAACGCCTGAGCCTGTCCGACGGACTCACCGGACTTGCCAACCGCCGTGCTTTCGACCAGGTGCTGCAGCGCGAACACGCACGCAGCCAGCGCACAGGCCAGCCGCTCAGCGTGCTCATGGCTGACCTCGACCACTTCAAGGCAGTCAACGACCACTACGGCCACACCACCGGTGATGCATATCTGCAAGCCGTTTCTCAGGTGCTAACGCAGACAGCAACACGTGCCACCGACCTGTCTGCCCGCTACGGCGGTGAAGAATTCACCTGCTTGCTGCCAGATACCGGCGAGCAGAACGCACAAGAGCTGGCCGAGCAGATTCGCTCTGCCGTAGCCAGACTGGCGCTACCCAATGCGCACGCCACTGGGGGCCGGCTCACCATCAGCATCGGGGTGGCCACCCGCGAATCAGGTCATGCCACTGCGCAAGAGCTGCTGGAGCAGGCCGACGCCCAGCTCTACCGTGCCAAGAGCTTTGGAGGAAACTGCGTGCGAAGCACGGCCTTGCGCGAGCATGTGCGTACCAGCGCCAACATGCTCTAGAGAGCACAGCGCTGCTATCGGCCCCTGAATTGCGGCAAGCGCTTCTCACGCCAGGCTGCACCGCCTTCTTGCAGGTCAGCCGATTCAATGGTGGCCTGCACGGCCGCATCGATGCTGGCCCTGTCATGGACACCACGGGCAATGGCATTGAGCTGCTTTTTCATGCCCAGCAAGGCCAGCGGTGCCATGCCCGCCAGCGTGGTCTGCAGTTGCTCCACATGCGCGCCGAGGTCTGACCCATCGACCAGATCGGTCAGAAAGCCGCAATCCTTCATGGCCTGAGCCTGCAACTTCTCACAGGTCAAAAACAGGCGCTTGGCCGTATCCACGCCTAGACGCGTGACATAACGCTCCATGCCCGATGCGTAGAAGTGCAGGCCCAGCCGAGCTGCAGGCATGAACATCTGGCTGTTGGCTCCACCCACACGGAAGTCACAGGCCAGCGCCATATCGGTGGCCCCGCCAAACACGCCGCCCTGAATGGCGGCAATCGTCAGGGCGCGGCAGTTTTCGATCGCATCGACCATTTCTCCGAAGGAGCTGCCCTCGTTCTGGCTGTTGGCAATCTCGCCGATGTCATAGCCGCTGCAGAAATGCTTGCCCACGGACTGCAGCGTCAGCACCAGCACAGCCGGGTTGGCATTGACCTCATCGAGGTGACGACGCAGCACGATCAGGTCCTCGGGCTGCAATTTGTTGGCAACTTCGGGGCGGCGCAAGGTAATGCTGGCGCGGGCTCCCTGGATCAAAAGCTCTGGAGACATGGCGGCATTTTCATTCATGAAGAGCCCAAAACACGGTCTTGCCCGGCATTAAGTGTTGCAGTGCAAACACTCAGTGACCATATCTTTTGCCAGTACACAGGTACACTTTGGCGTCCTCATAGAGCACCTTGCGTGCGCTGACTCCATCCCATGTCTGTTGAATCGACCGGCGCCGAGCGCCCCAGCTTTGACCTCAAAAGCGCGCAACTGCCCATGCTTTCCGTCGTGCTTCGCAGCCCCGACATGGAGGCTTTGGCACAGGATTTGGCTCGCCGCATGGCCGACGACCCGGATTTTTTCGACAACGATCCCGTACTGATCGACCTCAGCCATGTCTGCGATACCGAGCAGGACATCGACTTTCCAGCACTGCTTGAGGCACTGCGCACCCATCACACCGTGCCCGTGGCCGTGCGTGGCGGCAACGATGCCCAGATGGAGGCCGCCAAGGCCCTTGGCCTGAGCGCCGCCCCCGATGCCCTGCCCGCACGCCGCACCGAGCCAGAAATCCACGAAATCATTCGCGAAGTAGAAGTCGTGCACGAGGTCGAGGTGCCCGCACCGCTGGCCGATGCCGTGATCGTGGATCGCCCTCTGCGCTCAGGTCAGCGCGTCTATGCCAAAGGCACAGACATCGTGGTTCTGGACATGGTCAGCTATGGTGCCGAGGTGATTGCCGATGGCAACGTCCATGTCTATGCGCCGCTGCGAGGCCGCGCTGTGGCGGGGGCCAGTGGTAACACCAACGCAAGAATTTTTAGCACTTGCATGGAGCCACAACTGCTCTCCATTGCAGGTATCTACCGCACAATTGAAACCGACCTTCCGAAAGACGTCGCCGGCAAAGCTGCCAAAGTGCGTCTGGACGGAGAAAAGATCATCATCGAACCGGTATGAGAAAGACCGGTCACCTATCAACCAGCCCCAATTGTCTTAAAGGAATCGTGCAAACATGGCCAAAATCGTCGTCGTGACCTCTGGCAAGGGCGGGGTCGGCAAGACCACCACTAGCGCCAGCTTCGCATCGGGCCTCGCTCTGCGCGGCCACAAGACCGCCGTGATCGACTTTGACGTGGGTCTGCGCAACCTGGATCTGATCATGGGCTGCGAGCGCCGCGTGGTCTATGACCTCATCAATGTGATCCAGGGCGAAGCCAATCTGAACCAGGCCCTGATCAAGGACAAGCAGTGCGACAACCTGTTCATCCTGGCCGCATCGCAAACGCGTGACAAGGAAGCGCTCACCCAGGAGGGCGTGAAGAAAGTGCTGGACGACCTGTCCGCCATGGACTTCGAGTACATCATCTGCGACTCTCCCGCCGGCATTGAAAGTGGCGCACTGCTGGCCATGCACTACGCTGACGAGGCGCTGGTGGTGACCAACCCCGAGGTCTCGTCCGTGCGTGACTCGGACCGCATCCTGGGCATGCTCAGCTCCAAGACCGAGCATGCCACCAAGGGCGAGCGCATCAAGGAGCACCTGCTGATCACGCGCTACAACCCTCACCGTGTGGAAGATGGCCAGATGCTGTCGCTGGAAGACATTCAGGACATTCTGCGCATCGAGCTGATCGGCGTGATTCCCGAGTCGGAAACCGTGCTGCAGGCATCGAACCAGGGCATTCCGGCCGTGCACATGCAAGGCTCCGATGTGGCCGAGGCCTATCAGGACGTCATCGCCCGCTTCCTGGGTGAAGAAAAGCCCATGCGCTTTACGGAGGCGGCCAAGCCCGGCTTCTTCAAGCGCATCTTTGGCGGGAGGTAAGCCAGATGTCCATGCTGTCGTTTCTGCTCGGAGAAAAGAAAAAGTCCGCCTCGGTTGCCAAGGAGCGCCTGCAGATCATCCTCGCGCGTGAGCGCGTGGGCGGTGGCGAAAGCAGCACGCCCGACTATCTGCCAGCCCTGCAAAAAGAGCTGATGGCCGTGATTTCCAAGTATGTGGACATCAATCCCAATGACATCAAGGTACAGCTGGAGCGCCAGGAAAACCTTGAAGTGCTGGAAGTGAAGATCGAGTTGCCGGAGGCGAGAATCACCACCTCCTGAGCGGCTGCGCCGCTTCCCCCTCTCTCGCTTTGCTTCGCAATGCGGGAGGGGGACGACACCATCGCTGCGGGGCGGCCCTTGCTCGGTGTCCTCACCAAGACTGTGCGCAGCAAAGAGCTCATCTATTCATAGCTGCTTGCGCTTGATGGATAAAGGAATGGGCCTGAAAAGGCCCATTTTTTATATGCACATCCCCTTGGAAGGACGGATTGCCATTGCTTATTCCCGCACCGGCTCGCGCATGGTGACCAGCTCTTCGGCCACCGTGGGATGTATGCCGATGGTTGCGTCAAACTGCTGCTTGGTGGCACCGCACTGCAGGGCCACGGCAAAGCCCTGCATCAGCTCGCCTGCACCCTCACCCACCATGTGCACACCGCGCACACGCTGATCCGCCTTGGAGACGATAAGCTTGAGAAACACGTTCTCGGGCTCGCCGCCCATGCGATTGCTCAGCGGGCGGAAGCTGGACTGGAAGATCTGCACCGCACCAAAGCGCTCACGAGCGGCCTCTTCAGACAAGCCCACCGTACCCACCTGCGGGTGCGAGAACACCGCCGTGGGCACCAGCTCATAGTCAGGAGCGCTCTTGCCGCCCTGACCAAACAGATGATGGGCGACGACCGTTCCCTCCGCCAGCGCCACAGGGGTCAGTGCCATGCGGTCCACCACATCGCCTACGGCGTGAATCGAGGGCACATTGGTGGTGAAGTGCGAGTCCACCTCGATCGCCCCCTTGTCGTTGATCTTCACGCCCGCCGCGTCCAGACCCAGCCCTGCAGTCAGCGGCACCCGCCCTGTGGCATACATCACGCAGTCCACCACCAGTTTCTCGCCGCCCTGCAGCTGCAAATGCAGGCCATCGGTCTGCTTGTCAATGGACTGGATTTCCTCATCCCAGCGGAAGTTCACGCCCAGCTGGGCCATCTCCTGCGCCAGGTGCAGACCCAGGTCGGCATCAAAGCCGCGCAGCAACTGCTGGCGGCGGTGGAGCAAGGTGGTATGGGCACCCAGGCCGTTGAAGATGGAGGCAAACTCCACCGCGATATAGCCGCCGCCCACCACCACCACACGCCTGGGCAGCTGCGGCAGGTGGAAGGCTTCGTTGGAGCTGATGGCATGCTCGATGCCTGGAATATCGGGCAGGCGGGGCGTTCCGCCCGTGGCAATCAGAATGTGTCGCGCATGAATGGCCTGACCATTCACCTGCACCTCATGCGGACCGGAAAGCGTGGCATGGCCGTGAATGACCGTCACCCCGGCCCCAGCCAGCATGCGGTCATAAACGCCGTTCAGGCGCGTGATTTCACGATCCTTGTTGGCAATCAGCGTGGCCCAGTCAAACTGCGGCTTGTCCAGTTGCCAGCCATAGCCTTTGGCTTCCTCGGCCTGCTGGCTGAAGTGCGCGGCATGACTGAGCAGCTTTTTGGGAATGCAGCCCACGTTGACGCAGGTTCCGCCCAGCTGGGCGGCCTCCACCACGGCCACGCGGGCACCCAGGCCAGCCGCCAGGCGGCTGGCGCGCACGCCGCCCGAGCCACCACCGATGACCAGAAAGTCGTAATCAAAGTCCTGTTGCTGCATGTTTTGTCTCGCTGGTTGGGAGCTTCAAGGCTGAAGCTCTTTGCTTTGCACTCTACAAGACAAGACTGCCGCAGCGGACTTAACAGCGCGTTAAAACGGTTTGTCACCAATCACTGTGGCACGGTGCATGCGGCGCACGGCGGGGAAATAGTCCTGAACCGCATAGTGCTGGGTAGAGCGGTTGTCCCACATGGCGATGGTGTTGGGCTGCCAGTGCAGGCGCATCTGGTACTCCAGAATGCCGGGCTGACGCAGCAGATACTCCATCAGGTCACGCTGCTGGGCGTGGATTTCGTTGGCCGAGCGAAAGCCTGAATAGTCGGAGGTGAAGTTGGAGAAATGTGTGACGAAGGTCTCGTTCACATACAAAATTTTCCTGCCGCTTTCGGGATGGGTACGCACCACCGGGTGCACCACAGGTGGATATTTGGAACGCGCCTGGGCTTGCTCCTGGGGCGTCATGCGGGCACCGAAAGACGGCAGGATGTCATGCACGGCAAACAGCTTGGCGATCTGCTGCTTGCGGGCCTCTGGCAGCTTTTCGTAGGCCAGTTCCATGTTGACCCAGACCGTATCACCGCCCACTTCCGGGCATTCCACGCAGCGCAGCACCGAGGCCATGGAAGGCGTCTCGCGCCAGGAGACATCGGTGTGATAGACGTTCTCGGTACCCGGCATCTTGCTGTTGCCGCCCAGCAGCACCAGCTCCGGGTGCTCAGGATGTGGCGGAAGCACAGGATGGTGCTCCAGCTCCCCGAAGCAGCGCGCAAACGCCACATGCTGGGCTGGGGTGATGTTCTGCTCTCTAAACACAAGCACTTTGTGCGCCACCAGCGCCTGGCGCAGTTCACCGACCTGCTGCTCGTTCAAGGGCTGGCGCAAGTCCAGGCCCGAGACCTCCACGCCTATGGCTGGCGTGATGCGCCTGAGCTCAATCCCGGTCTTGCTCTCCACACCCACTCTGGCATGGGTCTGTACCGCCACGGCTTCGCACTCGATCATGTTGGCCTCCAAAGCTTGGAATATGTCCGCAGACCTGTCCTGCAGGACTACCGCTCAATCTAGGCCGGGCAAAGGGGATCGGTATCGTTCAAGCCGACTAGGTAGGGCTACCAGTCAAGGCTCAGCGCTGCGTGCTGCAAGCGCTTATTTCTGAAAGCCGTGGGTATGCATATGCCCTGCGTGGTAGAGCAGGGGGGCGCGATCCACATGGTGCTCACAGCGCTGCACTTCAGCGACGAAGAGCAGGTGATCGCCTTCTTCATGCAGATTGCGGTGACGGCATTCAAAGACCGCTGCACAGCCCTCCAGCAAAGGCACGCCATGCTCGGAGTTGTGATGCGGTGTGTGACTGAAGCGGTCCGCGCCCTTGCGGGCAAACAACTCGGCCAGCGACTTTTGTGAAGCGGCCAGCACGTGGATGGCGTAATGCGTGCAGTGGCGAAACACCGGCAACGAATTCGCGTGCAGGTTTAGGCTCCAGAGCACCAGGGCTGGAGACAGAGAAAGGGCATTGAAGGAGCTGACCGTGGTGCCCACCGGATGGCCCTCTGCACTACGCGCCGTGATGATGGTCACGCCCGTGGCGAACTGGCCCAGCGCATCGCGAAATTCGCGCTGCGAGAAAGGCAAGGCCGAACGCAAGACGGAGGAAGGCAAGGCAGAGTTCACGAAATTCAGCGCTAAAGACAGCGACCTCAACGGTGCACCGCGATTCAAGTTCAGCAGACTGTCAGCAGCTGCAGGGCTGGGGCGATTATCAACTTGAACCTCTCCAGTCACACTTCGTAAGGGATTACGTCTTGAAGAAGACTATCTTTTTTGATAGCTACAGATGCTTTCCCGTCAATGGCTAGAGGCCTGAAAGCATCACAATTGACTCTCTGCCGCCAGCAAGCCTTCCGCACTTTTTTGCACCAGCCAGCTGCTGGCCTTGGCCTTGCTGCAGCGCTGCAATTGCATCAGCAGCTCATGGTCGGGCCAGGGCAAGGCATGACGGGCGCACAAGTCCTGCTGCATGCGGGCTAGCAGGGCCGCCGTCATCTCGGCATCCACCATGGCGCGGTGGGCTCGACCTGTGGAGGGCAGCTGCAGATAGCGCGCCAGATTGCCCAGGCTGTGGCTGGGCGCCTGCGGATAAATGCGCCGTGACAGCAGCACGGTGCAGGCAAACGCCTGCGTCGCGGCTTCTCCCGCCAGCGCTAGCTCGGCCTGCCAGAACTTGCTGTCGAATGATGCGTTGTGCGCCACCATGGGTGTGTCCCCCACAAAACGCGCCGCCTCGCGCATGACCTCTGCGGCCGCAGGTGCAGTGCGCAGCATCTCGTTGGTGATACCCGTCAGCTCGGTGATAAAGGGCGATACCCAGGCACCGGTCTGCATCAGGCTCTGGAAGCGGTCGACCACGCGCCCCTGCTCCAGCATCACGATGGCCACTTCGGTGGCCCGAGCGCCCTGACCTGGCGACATGCCCGTGGTTTCAAAGTCGATGACAGCAATCGCAGAACTCATGGCTGCATTGTGCCGTGCGTCTCTCGCCTCAGTCCGAGCCCAGATCATCCTCGCCGGGCAGGCCCAGGCTTTGCACCACATGCTCGAGTATGCGAAACAGCTGCTCGCTCTGTGCTTGGCCCAGCTGGCTCTCGATTTCGGCATAGATGCTCTCGAAGAGAGGCACGATGAGCTCCACCATCTCCGCGCCTGCGGGCAGCAACGCAAACTCCGCGCCCCGCAGATCACCGACATGCCTGCCGCGCTTGATCAGCAAGCGCCCTTCCAGCGTCTTGAGCAGGCGCGAAAGGCTGGGCATGCTGATGAAGGTCAGCTGTGAAAGCTCCATCGGGCGCAGGCGTCTGTCGGCTGTCCACATGGTGCGCAGCACACGCCACTGCTGCTCGGTCAGCCCGTGTTCACGCAATGTGGGCCTGAAGCGCGAGGTGACGGCCTCTCTGGCCTTGAGCAAGGCCAGAGGCAAAGAGCGCGCAAAGCTGCGCGAAGAGGGGGCTGCAGGAGTGAGATCAGGCTGAGTCATGGTCGTGATCAGTAAGCTGGCCGGCATTGTAGTGAGAGCCCGGCTCCACAATACAGGCAATCTTCGCAAAACTCCACGCGCAGACGCACGCGTGCTCCACGCCGACCTCCGGACGTCGCAAAGGCGTCAGCCCGTAGCGGCCAGCGAGCCGCTCAGGCCGCGCAGCTCTGACTGACCCCAGAAGCCGAAGTCCAGTGCAGGACGCTCACCACTCATCAGTGCCGCCATCGCCTTGCCCGAGCCCGCACCATGCGTCCAGCCCAGCGTGCCATGGCCGGCATTGACCCAGATTCCTGCGGCCTGGGTGGCACCGATGCAGGGAATATTCGTGGGCGTCGCAGGGCGCAGGCCACACCAAAATTGCGGATCACCCCCCTCTTCAGGCAGGCGGGTGTCGCAGACGCCAGGCATCAGCGCTTCCACGCGCCTGACCAGCATTTCGCAGCGGGCTCTGGCCGTAGGCGTGTCCAGTCGCATGTCAAAGCCGCCCAGCTCAATCGTTCCCGCCACACGCAGCTGGTTGCCCAGGCGGCTCATGGCGACCTTGCAGCTGTCGTCGATGGTGGAGACAACCGGTGCTTTTTCTGGCTGCAGCAGCGCCAGCGTCGCGCTATAGCCCTTGCCGGGATAGATGGGCAGCTTCACGCCCAATGGCTGGAGCAGCAGCGGCGTGTAGGAGCCGCAGGCGACCACCACCGCATCCGCGCTCAGGCGGCGTGCAGCGCCGCCATTTTTTGCGCGAATCTGCACGCTGGCGGGCTTGCCTGAATCTGCAGCTTGCAGGCTCAAAATGTCGTGCTGATAAAGGAGTTCCACGCCAGCAGCTGCGCACAACTGCGCCAGCTTTTCGGTGAAGACACGCGCATCGCCGCTTTCATCGGACTCGGTAAAAGTGCCGCCTGCAATGTGCTCTGCATAAGGCGTGAATGCGGGCTCGATTTTCAGCAATTCGTCGCGGCTGACAAGGCGACGCTGCACACCGTATTGGCGCATCAGTTCCACGCCCTCGGCAGCCTCATCAAAGGCTTTCTGGGTGCTGTAGAAATGGGCAATGCCGCGCTCCAGGCGCTCGAACTCAATGCCGGTCTTCTTGACCATTTCCTTGAGCGCCGCATGACTGTAGGCACCCAGCGCCACGATCTGCTGCACATTGCGCGCAAAAGCCTTGTCATTGCACTGCGCCAGAAACTGCAGGCACCAGCGCCATTGGGCAGGATCGAGCTGCGGCCTGAACAGCAGCGGCGCTTCTTTGTCGAACATCCATTTGAGCGCCTTCCACGGCGCCTGGCGATTGGCCCAGGGCTCGCAATAACTGACCGAAATCTGCCCGCCGTTGGCATAGCTGGTCTCCAGCGCAGGGCCGCTTTGGCGATCCACCACGGTGACTTGATGACCGCGCTCGCGCAGATGCCAGGCGGTGCTGATGCCGATGATGCCGGCGCCCAGGACGATGATGTTCATGCGAGCAGTGTCTGCACTCTTGCCTACAACCAAAAGCATCATTAAATTTTCAGCAGTTTCATTAGTTCTGCTAATGCAGTTCAAGATTGGTTTTCTATGAGTTACTGGGACCCGGTTGCACTGGAATGTCTGGCGGCCATCGTCGAAGAAGGCGGGTTTGAACGCGCGGCGCAAAAGCTGCATATCACCCAGTCCGCCGTGTCGCAGCGCCTGCGCGCGCTGGAGTCGCAAGTGGGCTCTGTTCTGGTCGAGCGCACGCGCCCCGTCAAGCCCACAAGTGCAGGGCGCTTGCTGCTCAAGCATGCCAAGCAGCTACGCCTGCTGCGGGCCGATCTGGCGCACGAGCTGCAAGAGCTGGCACCGCAGACCGGACAAAGCCAGGCCGGAGAAATCATCTCGATTGCCATCAATGCCGACAGCATTGCCACCTGGGCCATGACGGCGCTTGATGCGCTGGTGAAAAGCGGCCTGCCGCTGGAGGTGGTGGTGGACGACCAGGACTTCACGCAGGAGCTGCTGCGCTCGGGCCAGGTCATGGGCTGCGTGACCACGCTGAGCCAGCCCATGCGCGGCTGCACGGTGCAGCCTCTGGGTGCCATGCGCTATGTGGCCGTTGCTTCACGCGAGTTTGCGCAGCAGCGGCTGCCCCAAGGCCTGACACGCAAGAATTTCAACCAGCTGCCTTACCTCTCCTTCAACCGCAAGGACGACATGCAGGCCGAGTTTGTGGCGCGCTGCCTGGGGCTGCGCAGCGTGTCTTTGCAGCACCAGATTTTGCTGCCCAGCTGCGAGGCACAGGTGCGCGCCGTGCGGGCTGGCTGGGGCATTGGCGTGCTGCCGCAATTGCTGGTGCAGCCTGCACTGGACGCGGGCGAGCTGGTCGATGTGGCAACGGGCCAGTCGCTGTCCATCGCACTGTTTTGGCATTGCTGGAACCTGCAGTCCCAGGTGCTGACACGCGTCAGCCAGGCCTTGCTTGATGAGGCCATGCAGTCGCTCCAGACAGATGGATGCACTGCATAAAAAAGGCTGCGCTTTGCGGCGCAGCCTGAGGGGATATCACGCGGAGGTACTTTGTTTTTTGTAGCTGTGGACGCTCGTCTATCCTTGATTCAAAGATGATTTTGAGCTGCTATTCATATGCAGCAATCGCCATCAGCTATGAAATTATTAGCGAATCAGCAACACCGGAATCGTGCAGCCTGCCAGCACCTGCGAGCTGACCGAGCCCATGACCAGGCGGCCCAGCGCGCCGTGACCATGCGTGCCCATGCCGATCAGGTCGAACTTGCCGTCCTGCGCTGTGTGAATGATGGTGTCGGCAATGGGGCCGACCTTGGCAATGCTTTGCGCTTCCACGCCACGCGCCTTCAGGAACTCCTGCACGGGCTGCAAAATCTTGGTCGACTCTTCGTCGTAGTACTGCTCCACCACTTCCTTGCCCAGCGCAGCGCGTGCACGCGGAGGCAGCGTGGGCTGCACGGTGATGAGCGTGTATTCATGGCCCGTGCCCAGCATCTCCTGATGCGAGGTCAGGTAGTCCAGCATTTTCTGGGTGTAGGCACTGCCGTCCACGGCGAGCAAAATTTTCATGGCAATTTCTCCTTGTTGATAATCAAAGACTACGCGCTTGCAGCCTGCCGCGTCTTGACTTGGCTCAAGTCAATCGTCGACGCTGGCAAAAAATCGTTCTGTTCACCCTTGCGGGCATAGCCAAGCGGATTGGCCACCACCCGGCATTGCCAGTCACTGCCATCGCTGCGCAGCCCCTGGGCAATATAGTCGCTTGCGCAATGCAAATGGCCGTGCAACCACAACTGGGCATGGGGCAAAAAGTCATCCATGACATTGCAGAACCCGGCCGTTCCCGGCACCAGGCCATAGCGTGGGTCAGCACTGCGCAGGCTGGGTGCAAAGTGGGTGACGGCGACCGTGTGGCCGTCAAAGGGCTGCTGCAGCGCATTCCTCAGCCAGTCCTGGCACAGCAGGCTTTCTTCGCGCATGGGCTCGGCCAGGAAAGGCTCGCCATGGCGGGTGCCGCCCGTCTTTCGCAGATAGAAGTTGGCCGCCCGAAACGCCTTCTCGCGCAGCTTGTGCAGGCGTGTGACATCGCTCACGCCTTCATGCATGGCCATGGCATCAAAATCGCTCCACAACGTGGTGCCCACAAAGCGCACGCCATCCATGACCACGGTTTCACGATCCAGCCAGATCAGGCCCAGCTGATCGCAGACCCGCTGCAGTCGCAGACGGGCCTCGTCAAAGTCCTGCATGTCGTACTCATGATTGCCGGGGACGAACAGCACCGGTGTGGGCCAGCTCGCATACTGGGGCAGCGGCGAAAAGCGCTCCAGCCCGAAGTTGTCACCGGCCACCTGAGTGCTGCTCTGGTAGGAGCCAATATCACCGGCCAGCACCAGCACATCAGCCCCCGAAGCCGGCTGGGCCACAAACTGGGGATGGACTTCGAGGTGCAGATCGGACAGCAGCTGAATCTTCATACGCCTAGTTTAGGGGCTGTACCCCTCAGCCATGTTGAGCCACCTGGGCGAAACCGTTGGCAAAAGTGATCTCGGCCGAGCGCGTCAGCGTTCTGAGCAGCCAGTCATAGGCCTGTGGATGGGGGCCGCGGCGGCGCCACAGCGCATCCACATGCACGGGAGGGACGTCAAACGGCAGATCGCGCAGCACCAACTGCTCGCTCATGCCTGTCACGGGCACGAAGTGGCGCGGCAAGATGGTCAGCAGATCGGAGTTGATGACCACCCGCGCAGCCGTGAAGAACTGGTTGACCGTGAGCACCACTTCACGCGAGCGCCCCAGCGAGGCCAGTGATTCATCGATAAAGCCGAACGAGCGCCCTGAAAAGCTGACCAGCATATGGCGCGCTGCACAGTAGTTGTCCATAGTCAGCGTCACATGCTCCAGCGGGTGGCCCTTGCGCATCACGCACAGGTACTCCCCCTCATACAAGCGGCGGCTGTCAAAGGCCACCAGCCCGCCGGCCTGGGCACGCGCCGTCAGATCGGCCAGCACGGCCGGGAAGTAGCCCACGGCCATGTCGGCCTCTCCGTCGTCAAGCAAGGGCCGCGGATCACGCGTGGTCAAGGGCAGCACGCGTATGCCAATGCCCGGCGCCTCGCGTTCAAGAATCGGGTACAGCGGCGGAATCAGCGTGGCCGCCGTGGCATCGGCCATGGCAATCACAAAGGTGGCATCGGCCGTGGCCGCATCAAAGTCATCAGGGACCAGCACGCCTTCGAGTTGCTGCAGTGCTTCACGAATCGCCGGCCACAGCGCCTGGGCACGTGGCGTGGGCTCCACGCCCTGGCCCTGACGCACCAGCAGTTCATCGCCCAGCGCTTCGCGCAAGCGGCGCATGGCATTGCTGACGGCGGGCTGGGTGATATTGAGCTTGTGGGCAGCCCGCGTCAGGCTGCGCTCGGACATGACCTCATCGAAGACGCGCAGCAGATTGAGATCCAGAGAGCGGAAGTTCAAAGACATGGCATCACCCAATACATCACTGTTGTGAATGCTACAGATTCAAAATATAAATTTGAACACACCTAGGGTAATCCCTATAGTTATACCTACTCCCCGGGCAATTCGCCAAAAGCGTGGGTCAAAGGGTCAACTGCCATGAGCAACTTTATTTACAACTCCTACTGTGTCGAGCACCCCGGTGTGGTGCGCATTTATCAGGCCAGCGATGAACGCATGGCCGCCTTGGCTGCCGAGCATCAGGCCAAGTCTCAAGCCAGCACGCGCTGGATCGTCGCCCTGGTGGTGCTGGCAGCATTGGCTGTGGGCATCTTTCAAGCTACGGAAACCTGGAACAACGGCCACATGATGGCAGCCTGGCTGGTGCTGTGGGCCATGGCCTTTGCCAGCGTCGCACTGTTCTCCGCCCCCGCACGCCGCGCCCTCAACATGGCCCGCAGCGGTTACCGCGCCTGGGTCAAGAGCCGCCAGCAAGCCGCTGCCGACGAACGCGTCTGGAATGCCGCTTTGCAAGATGCCCGCCTGATGGCCGATCTGGCCCGTGCCATGGATCGCCAGAGCCGCTAAGCACTGACCGCATCCGCAAAAAAGCCGCTGCCCACAAGGCCAGCGGCTTTTTTATTGTGGATTGAACTTCAAGTCAAATTGGCCTGTAGCTCACTAATTGCAAAGGCAATTAGCTATAAAAACAAAAGCAAGAAAAAAGCCCCGTAGATTTTCTCTGCGGGGCTTTTTAATAGGCGCTGCCCCAACTCAGGGCAGCAAGCAAGAGCCGCCTCGCAGCGAGGCTGCCGTCCCCCTCCCATAGCGCAAAGCGCGTAGAGAGAGGGGGAAGCGGCAACGCCGCTCAGGGGGAGCAATCAGGCAGTCAGGCGCTTTTCCAATTCTGCCTTGGTATCCAACATGGCCTTGGGCAGGTTGTAGGCCAGCTTGTCGAAATGCTCGCCGTGCAGCTTCATTTCTTCAGCCCAGGCAGCCTTGTCGATATTGGTCACGCTGTCGAACTGGGCAGCGTCAAAGTCCAGACCCGACCAGTTGATTTCTGCGTACTGAGGAGCGATACCGAAAGCCGTTTCCTGGCCTTGCGCCTGACCTTCCAGACGGTCGATCATCCACTTCAGCACGCGCATGTTTTCGCCATAGCCGGGCCAGACGAACTTGCCTTCGGCGTTCTTGCGGAACCAGTTGGTGGTGAAGATCTTGGGCAGAGTTGCGCCCTGGGCTTCGATCTTGGCGCCCAGATCCAGCCAGTGCTGGAAATAGTCGCTCATGTTGTAGCCGGCAAAAGGCAGCATGGCGAAAGGATCGCGACGCACCACGCCTTGCGCGCCAAAGGCGGCTGCTGTGGTTTCGGAGCCCATGGTCGCTGCCATGTACACGCCTTCGGTCCAGTCACGCGCTTCGGTCACCAGAGGCACGGTGGTGGAGCGGCGGCCGCCGAAGATGATGGCATCGATCTTCACGCCAGCGGGATCGTCCCAGGCTTCGTCCAGCGCGGGGTTGTTGATGGCAGCCACGGTGAAGCGGGCGTTGGGGTGAGCGGCCTTGGCACCGGTTTCCTTGGCGATCTGGGGTGTCCAGTCCTTGCCTTGCCAGTCGATCAGGTGATCGGGCAGCTTGCCCTGGTCCTTTTCCATGCCTTCCCACCACACGTCGCCGTCGTCCGTCAGCGCCACGTTGGTGAAGATCACGTTCTTGTCCAGGCTCAGCATGCAGTTGGGGTTGGTCAGCATGTTGGTGCCGGGAGCCACGCCGAAATAACCGGCTTCGGGGTTGATGGCACGCAGCGAGCCGTCGGCCTGGGGCTTGATCCAGGCGATGTCGTCGCCGATGGTCGTGACCTTCCAGCCGTCGAAGGCCTTGGGCGGCACCAGCATGGAGAAGTTGGTCTTGCCGCAAGCCGAGGGGAAGGCGGCAGCCACGTGGTACTTCTTGCCTTCAGGGTTGGTCACGCCCAGGATCAGCATGTGCTCGGCCAGCCAGCCCTGGTCACGGCCCATGGTGGAAGCGATACGCAGCGCAAAGCACTTCTTGCCCAGCAGCGCGTTGCCGCCGTAGCCCGAGCCGTAGGACCAGATTTCGCGGGTTTCGGGGTAGTGAACGATGTACTTGGTCTTGCTGCAAGGCCAGGTGGTCTCGTCCTTTTCGCCGGCTGCCAGAGGTGCGCCGATGGTGTGCACGCAAGGCACGAACTCGCCATCGGTGCCGATCACGTCATACACGGCCTTGCCCATGCGAGTCATGATCTTCATGTTGACGGCCACATAGGGGCTGTCGGACAGCTCGATGCCCACGTGGGCAATGGGCGAGCCCAGAGGGCCCATGGAGAAGGGCACCACGTACATGGTGCGACCAGCCATGCAGCCGTCGAACAGCGGGTTCAACGTGGCGCGCATTTCGGCTGGGTCCATCCAGTTGTTGGTAGGGCCTGCGTCTTCCTTCTTGGCGGAGCAGATGTAGGTGCGATCTTCCACACGGGCCACGTCAGACGGGTCGGTCCAGGCCAGGAAGGAGCCGGGGCGCTTGGCCAGGGGCTTGAAGGTGCCTGCATCCACCAGTTGCTGGCACAGCGCGTCATATTCAGCTTGCGAGCCGTCGCACCAGTGGATCTGGGCGGGCTTGCACAGCGCGGCCATCTCGGCCACCCAGGCGATGAGCTTGGTGTTCTTGACGTAGTCCGGAGCCTGAATGTTCAGGTTTTGCACAGCGGCGTTCATGGGGCAGTCCTTCAATTAAAAAACCAATTTTTCAAAGAAGCAGGCGGCCATCCAGTGCCATGCATCCGTCTGCGTCTTTGAAAAAAGGCTCGAAGGTGTCTCTCTTACTTTCCCTGGCGCTTGTCAACGCCTGAACTCCTGCTGCAACAGTCAAAACAGCCTGACCTTGAAAGGCAGCGGGACACCGATTCTAGGTAGGGGCTTTGAATTTGTCAGCAAATCAAAGGCAAAAAGTATGCATTTTGAACATCAAAATATGCATGTCAGTATTCTCCATGGGCTTCTTCGGGCAAGAAAAAACCCCGCATTGCGGGGTTGGGTGGAGAGATGAAAGCTTGCCTAGGCTAGGCCATGTTGACGGCAATGAACGCCAGCAAAAACATCATGACCGCACCGGCGGCGGGAATGATGACGGGGATATAGGGCACCACGGCCTCCACCGCATCCTGCGGCTCGTGGTCGACAACGGGATCATGTGACATGCGATCAATGCTCCTTTCCACAACAAGAGTTGCCTGCATTCTGGCGCACCGACTCCGGTGGCTTGCTCAGGGAAAGCCCGCCAGCCGCGTCAGCCGATGCGATCCGCCTGCATGCCCGCTGCCCGCAGCGCCTGCAGCACCTGCTCCACATGCGGCTGGTTGCGGGTTTGCAGCACCAGCTCGATTTCCACGTTCTGCGCTGCCAGCATGGTGAAGGCGCGCTGATGGTGAACCTCTTCGATGTTGGCACCTGCGGCAGCCACCGTGGTGGTGATCTGGGCCAGCACGCCGGGCACATCGCGGGCACTGACGCGAAGGCGCGCCAGACGGCCGGAGCGCACCATGCCGCGTTCGATGATGGCGGCCAGCAGCATGGGATCGATATTGCCGCCCGACAGCACCAGGCCCACCTTCTTGCCCTTGAATGGCTGCGGGTGGCGCAGCAGTGCGGCCAGACCCGCCGCTCCGGCACCTTCGACCAGCGTTTTTTCAATCTCCAGCAGCATGAGCACGGCCTGCTCGATATCGCCCTCATCCACCAGCAGCAGATCGTCCACACAGCGCTTGACCACCTCCTGCGTGATGACGCCGGGCTGGGTCACGGCAATGCCTTCGGCAATGGTGGAGGTGCCCATGGGCAGATCGGTCTGGCGCAACGCATTGACCATGGAAGGAAAGCGCTGTGTCTGCACACCCACCACTTCAATGCCGGGCTTGATGGCCTTGGCCGCCGTGGCAATGCCGGCTATCAGGCCGCCACCGCCAATGGCCACGACCAGGGTGTCCAAGTCGGGCTGGGCCTGCAGCATCTCCAGCGCCAGCGTGCCCTGGCCTGCGGCAATGGCTTCGTCGTCATAGGGATGGACGAAGGTCAGTTGCTGCTCCTGCGCCAGCTGGTAGGCGTGGGCGCGCGCTTCGGCCAGCGTGTCGCCATGCAGCACCACCTCGGCACCAAAACCGCGTGTGCGCTCCACCTTCACGCCGGGCGTGAAACGCGGCATGACGATGACGGCCCGCAGACCCAGGCGCTGTGCGTGATAGGCCACGCCTTGCGCATGATTGCCCGCACTCATCGCCACTACTCCGTGGGCGCGCTCCTCATCGCTGAGCATGAGCAGCTTGTTGAGCGCACCGCGCTCCTTGAAGGATGCCGTGAACTGCAGGTTCTCGAACTTGAGAAACACCTGCGCGCCCGTGATCTGCGAGAGCGTGCGGGACTCGACGCAGGGGGTCAGCAGCACCGCGCCATTCAGGCGTTGGGCGGCGGCTTGGATATCAGCAAAGCTCAGCATGGTGAAGCGCTCCAATACAGCGAAGGGGATGCCTGTGTGTCTCAAATAAAGGAGCTGACTGCGCTTGATATTCAATGATTTCAGGATCTTTTCTACCTGAAATCAAGATAGATATTGCGCTATCAGCTCTTTATTCAGGAGTTGTCTTCGGATGACTCTGCCTGGCTTTTGGCCAGGCGCTCGCTCTTCCAGTACACATCGTCGCCGCCGTCCACGCGGTTGAGCACGCGAGACAGCACGAACAGCAGATCGGACAGGCGATTCAGATACTGACGCGGTGCGGGCCTCATGGCTTCGGCCTGCTCCAGTGCCACCACATTGCGCTCGGCGCGGCGGGCGACGGTGCGGCAGACATGGGCCTGCGACGCCGCACGCGTGCCTGCGGGCAGGATGAACTCCAGCAGGCGCGGCAACCCGGCGTTGTAGTGGGCCAGCGCGTTATCGAGCTGCAGCAGTGCATCGTCTTTGAGCAACTCATAGCCGGGCATGGACAGCTCGCCGCCCAGGTTGAACAACTGGTGCTGGATGTCGATCAGCAACTCGCGCACATCCTGCGGCAGTGGCTCGCACAGCAGCAGGCCGATGTGCGAATTGAGCTCGTCCACATCGCCCATGGCGTGCGGGCGACCGCTGTTTTTAGAGACGCGGGTGTTGTCACCCAGGCCGGTGGTTCCGTCGTCGCCTGTGCGGGTGGCGATCTGTGTGAGGCGGTTGCCCATATGTCTTCCTTGTTGGTCGTCTAACAGTGCGAGGCCTCGATTGTGCTTTACACACCGCTGGCAAATGTTGTCTGCGGCAACAAGCTGCAAGAGTGCTGGCTTTACAGGAGCATCAGGTTTGGAATGCGGGCCTGAAACCTGCTTTTCCACTCTTTTCATGGAGTAGCTGCAATGAAAAATGCAAAGCATCAACTATGGCGCCACTACCGCGACACACCCTTTGAGGTGATGAGCGTCATTCTGTTTTCCGCGCTGACCTTTGGCAGCGCAGGTGCGGCACTGACACATGGCGTCGCCAAAGACCGCAAGGCCTCTCACATCCAGACGGTGCTGGCACGGCACGCACCAGCGACACCGGCAGACAAGCCCACTGGCAACAGGCACGTATAAATACGCGTCATCCGGGCGCTGACCGAATGGTATTCTTTTGACCCCTTCAAGAGTTCCAGAGAGCCATGAACGCACCTGTTGCCGCGCATGAGCTGCAAGCCATGCAGCGCCCCGTTTCCGATGAATTTTTGCAAGCGCTGGCGACGCGCTTTGACAAGCAGTGCTCCACAGCCCTGGCCGTGCGTGAGCAGCATGGCCGCGACGAAGGATCGATTGCCGCTCCTCCGCCCGCCGCCGTGGTGTTTGCCGAGTCCACGCAAGACGTGCAGGACGCCGTCAAGCTCTGCGACCAGTTCAATGTGCCCGTGATCGCCTATGGCGCCGGCTCTTCGCTGGAAGGCCATTTGCTGGCTGTGCAGGGCGGCATCACCATCGATGTGAGCCGCATGAACCAGGTGCTGTCGGTGAACACCGAAGACCTGACCATCACCGTGCAGCCCGGCATCACGCGCAAGGCGCTGAACGATGCCATCAAGGACACGGGCTTCTTCTTCCCCATCGACCCCGGCGCCGATGCATCGATTGGCGGCATGACCGCCACCCGCGCCAGCGGCACCAATGCCGTGCGCTACGGCACCATGCGCGAAAACGTGCTGGCGCTGGAAGTGGTGACGGCCCATGGCGATGTGATCCGCACCGGCAACCGCGCCAAGAAAAGCGCCGCCGGCTATGACCTGACGCGCCTGCTGGTGGGCAGCGAAGGGACTCTCGGCATCTTCACCGAGATCACGCTGCGCATCTACCCGCTGCCCGAAGCGGTAAGTGCAGCCATCTGCTCCTTCCCCAGCATTGAAAAAGCCGTGCACACGGTGATCCAGACAATTCAGATGGGCATTCCTATTGCACGTGTGGAGCTGGTCGATGTGAACTCCGTGCGCATGGTCAATGCCTACAGCAAACTGGAGCTGCGTGAAGAGCCCATGCTGCTGATGGAGTTCCATGGCTCGCCCACGGGCGTCAAGGAGCAGGCGGAAATGGTGCAGGACATTGCCAGCGAATTTGACGGCAATGCCTTTGAATGGGCCGAGCGCCCTGAGGACCGCACGCGCCTGTTTACCGCACGCCACAATGCCTATTTCGCAGCCGTATCCAGCGTACCCGGTTGCCGCTGCATCACGACGGACGCCTGCGTGCCCATCAGCCGCCTGGCCGATGCACTGCTGGAGTGCGTGACCGAGGCGGACGCCAGCGGCATCCCCTACTTCCTGGTGGGCCACGTGGGTGACGGCAACTTCCACTTCGGCTACCTGATCGACCCCGACAACGACGTGCAGCGCCAGCAGGCCGAGCAGCTCAATCACACGCTGGTGGCCCGTGCCATCGCACTGGGCGGCACCTGCACGGGCGAGCACGGCATCGGTATCCACAAGCAAGGCTTTTTGCTCGAGGAAGCAGGCGCTGGTGCAGTGCAGATGATGCGCGCCATCAAGCAGGCGCTGGACCCCAAGAACATCCTGAACCCCGGCAAGATTTTCGAGCTGTAAAAAGCATAGCTATCTGCGCTTGATCCATCTGCGCAAACCATAAAAAAGGGCCTGATTTCTCAGGCCCTTTTTGCATCCGCAAGCAGTGCTTACTTGCCAACCTTCAGCTGACCGCCGCGGCCCAGGCCGCCCTTGACTTCCTGCGCCTTGTAGTTGCGCAGCGAGATCACCATGTTGTTGTAGGCATCCATGAAAGCCGCCACGGTGGCCTTGCCTTCAGGCGTGCGCGAGAAGCCGCTCATGCCGCCGCCCACACCACCGCCGAATGCGCCCATGGCTGCACCAAAGTTGGTGGCCGTGGAGTTGCCTTCGGAGATGGAGATCTGCACGCCCGAGCGGATATCGAACATGCTCAGCGTCACCACCGAAACCTTGCTCTGCATGGCGCCGCCGATCAGGGAGCCCACGCTGCCGAACAGACCACCTACGCCCGCTGCCAGCTGACCGGTGGAGTCGTTATCAATGATGATGGATGGCTCCATGTAGTAATCGGCCGCCACGCGCTGACCCTTTTGCTGGCGCGAACCGGCGCGGAATTCGCCAGAGTTGCGCTGCTTGTCGGTAATGGCCGTCATCTTGCTTTCGGTACGGTTGTTACCGATGGAGGTGATCACAAAGCAGTTGGACTGCTGCACGGCCAGACGGATCAGCGGCTCAATGCTGGTGATCTTGGTCGCAGCGCCAAAGCTGGCGTACCAATCCTTGCCACGACCATCATCCACTGCCAGCGTACCCAGAGGAGCATCGCAACGCTCCAGCGAAGAGTTCGCATTCACGCTGGTTGCGCCACCTGCGGCACCCGTGGCCGCTGTAGGAGCGGTTCCCGTCGAGAGCAGACCGCCGCCTGGGGTCACGCAGCCGCCCAGGGCAAGCGCCGAGGCAATGGCAGCCAGTCGCAGTGTTGTCTTCTTGGACATATTGATGCTTTCTAAAAAAATAAAAAAGTGTCGATGCGCTCAGAGCGCATCAACGGTAATACCAGCCCGAAGAGCCCCACACCATGTAGTAAGGGGCGTGCACATACCAATAGCCCCAGGACTTGCGTTCGTCCTCGATCGCCTGGTAGCGGGCATGAGCATTCTGTTTGGCAGCCTGGGCCTGCGGCAGCAAGCGCTGGGCTTCCTTGAAGCCCTTGGCTGCGGCGCGCGACAACCAGGCTTCGGCCTCGGCAGGGTCCGAGCCCATTTCTTCAAAGCCCAGCAGATACAGGCGACCCAATGCGAACTGGGCATCGCCATTGCCCGCATCACCAGCCTTGCGCATCCACTCGATGGCCTGATAGCTGTTGCGCTCCACACCATCGCCGCGCAGATAGCGCAGGCCCAGATCATACGCAGCACGCGGATCGGCCTCTGCCTTTTGCACCAGAGCCGCCAGACGACGCTCGGCCTCTGGGTCCACGGGCTCGCCACGGAAGGTCGCCGTATTGCGTGCGACTTCTGAGCAATTATTTCCCTCGCACAGACGTACAGTGGAGGAAGCGGGCGCAATCTGCGCCTCAGGGGTTTGAGCAGCGCATGCTGTCAATGCGAGAACCGCCAATGAAAGACTGGGGGCGAGCAAGCGCATGAAGGTCTCCTATTCATTTTTGCCTTGGCAAGGCAAAAAGTATACATAAGCAAAAATTGGTAATTTTTACGATCAGTTGACACCGTGGGCACCCCTCTCAAGAGGGGTATCACTTACAAATTGAAAATCCAAGCAGCAGCAAGCGCATGCTTGCACGCCAGGCGGCCAGCACATGGCCTGCAACTGGGCTTTGTGTACAACGATTGAGCGCACGCAAGCAGACTCTGAAAACAAGCAAAACTCATGCTCGACAAACGGCTCTCTCTTTTCTGGCCCCTTCCTGCCTTGCTGACATGGCTGCTGGCCTGGGCAATGTTGACGGTGCTTGCCCGCTTCATGCCCTGGTGGCTGGCTCTGCTGCTGGCCTGCAGCTTCAGCACCGTCGCCAGCCTTGCTGGGAGCAGCTGGTGGCGCCGGATCATCATTGCCGCCGGATTTCCGCTGTCTTTTCTGGCCTTGTCAGGCAGCTTGCTGCCTGCCTGGGGCTGGCTGCTGCCGCTGGCCTTGTTGCTGCTGATCTATCCACTCAACGCCTGGCGCGATGCGCCTGTCTTTCCCACGCCCAAAGATGCGCTCAAAGGCTTGGCGGACGTCATACAACTGCCTGACCAAGCACTGGCACTGGATGCAGGGTGTGGAATGGGAGATGGCTTGCGTGCATTGCGCAGCGAGCTGCCTCAAACCCGGCTGCAGGGTCTGGAATGGAGCTGGCCGCTGGTGGTTCTCAGCGCCTTGCGCTGCCCCTGGGCCCGCGTGCGACGCGGCGATATCTGGCTGGCGGACTGGAGCGGCTATCAGCTGGTCTATCTGTTCCAGCGGCCCGAAAGCATGGGCCGTGCCGCCGTCAAGGCAGCGACGGAGATGTCGCCCGGCAGCTGGCTGGTGAGTCTGGACTTTCCGCTACCGGGGACGGAGGCGACGGCCTGCCTGACAGGCAACAGCTGCCACAAGGTCTGGATCTACGCCATGCCACTGGATGGCGCAGAACGCAGCTGAAGCGTTTACTTGGCGCCGCCGCTGGCCTTGCTCACATAGAGTGCCACTGCGGCGATGTCCGCTTCGCTCATCGTGGCCTTGAACGAGGGCATGGTGCCAATGCCATCTTGCAGGGCGCGCACCACGCGGGCCATGTCGGGCTTGAGCTCATCCAGCACAGGGCCGATAGCACCCTCGGCACCAGCGTCTTGCAGCGTATGGCAAACAGCACAGGCAGGCACTGCGGCGGTGTTGAACAGCTCTTTGCCGCGCGCCATCTGCGCAGCTTCATCGGCCTGGGCTGCCCCCACAAAAGCGGTCAGCATCACGGCGGCAAGGGTGGAAATGGTCTTCATCATTGTTCTGGGAAAAGTCTATTCATCAAGGGAGTCACTGCCAGGCACCGCCTCTGGTGGCGCCTGGCAACAGGAGCCGTGCAATCAGGCAACGGTCACCGTTACAGCGTGGTCGGCCCAGCTGGTGTTGTTGTAGCCGCTCTGGTTTTCACCACGCGTTTCGGGCTGCACATTGCCCTTGACGTCGGTGGCGCGGCTGGCCAGCGTATGCGTGCCCTTGGGCAGATGCGCCAGCAGCGCGAACTGGCGCCAGGCGTACTTGCCCATATCGGGGCCGATCAGACGCGCCTGCTTCCAGGTCTTGCCGCCGTCGATGGAGACTTCCACCCCCTTGACTGCGTCCATGCCGCCAAAGGCCACGCCTTGAATCTGCACCATGCCTGCCGCCTGCTGGCCGTCTTCGGGAATGGGGCTGTTGATCCAGGACTTGACGCTCATCTCCTGCACCGAAGGCTGGCTGGGGTCACCCTTGCTGCCGGGGGGAGAGATGCGATAGCCGTGCGACATGATCTTGGCTTCACTCTCCTTGGGCGTAAACGCCAGCTGCTTGATGTACTTGATGTTGTTCACACCGGTGTAGCCGGGCACGATCAGGCGCAACGGGCCGCCATGGGCCAGAGACACGGGCTCGCCGTTCATCTCCCAGGCCAGCAGCGCGTCTTCCAGTGCCGCCAGAGGCACCGAGCGCTCCACGATCACGGTCTTGGGGTCCAGGCCTGCAGGCAGCACTTCGCCGCCTGTGCCGGTCATGTAGACCATGCCGTCGGCCACGCCGCCCAGGGCCTTGACCACATCGCGCACAGGCACGCCGCTCCAGACCACGCAGCCGGCAGCGCCCACCGTCCAGGGTGTGCCGCTGGGCTTGCTGGGGAAGAAGGCGCGGCCATTGCCCGAGCACTGCAGCACCATGGTCACGGTCTCCAGGCCCAGCTTTTTCAGCTCACCCACCGTGAGCTTGGCGGGCTTTTTCACGCCCTCAATCTGCACGGCCCAGGCATCACGATCCGCCACGATGGACTCGGGTGGTGTGGGCAGGTTGTTGCGCACGTAAAGCTGGTTGGTGGGCGTGACCACGCTGGAGCCAAATGCACTGCGCTTGGTCTCGATGGTGGTGGAGCTGTGCACGATCACCGCATCCGCATTCTTGAAGCCTGCGTAAGCGGGCAAGGGCTTGGCGGCAGGCGCTGCAGCGGGCGACCCGGCCTGCGCCAGAGCCTGGCTCTGAAAACTGGCCAGTCCTGCGGCAGCCAAAGCGCTGGCACTGCCGGCAAGCATTCGGCGCCGTGGCAAGGAAGTAAGTTGTTGCATGAGAGGTCTCCTCATTACTCTGTGGGAAAAGAAAGCAAAGAATCGGGTCAGCTATCGGCCTGGCCTGGTGCACCCAGCGCACGCGACGCCATGACCAGCGCCTGCTTCTTCTGAGCAATCAGCACCAGGGGACGCCCCTCGCGCGAGCGCACTACCTGCCAGTAGGTATTAGCCCACCAGCCTTGTCCATCGGGGATCTGCTGAGGCTGCTCAAAGGCGAGCACGGTGACGATGCCGCCTTTTTCAAAAAAGGTCGTCAGGTGATACGCGCGGCTGCCGTCGATCTCGCAGGGCCGCATGAGCTGGGTGTAGCCGGGCAACTTCTGATCGACGGGCCAATCCATGTGCTTGGCGACTTCCGCCTCTGGAATGAACTGGCCGCGCAGGGTGCGTTCGTAGTATTCATGTTCGATGGCCGAGCGCACCATCTCGGGCGGGCGCAGATTCAGCACGCCCCCCAGGGCTGCGCTGCTGGCGATCACGGCGGCACACAGCATCTGCAGGCCACGACGGGCATACCAGGGCGTGTGGCGCAGCAAGTGCGCAGGGACTTCTCCGGGCTCGAAGGCCAGCGCCAGCTCGGCACGCGCGCGCAGGTCGAAGGCCGTATCAAAGGCGGAGTCTTCGGGTCGGTCTTGGTATTTCATGGAGCACGCTTTCTCAGCGGTATCACGCTCGCAGCAACGGGGGATGGAGCAGGCTGGCGCACCGGCTCCTGCAGCGCCGCTCTCAGCGCATCGCGCGCTCTTGCCAGGCGCGAGAGCACGGTTCCGGGCGCAATGTCCAATGCCTCGGCCATCTGGGCCGTAGGCATGTCATCGAAGTAGTAAAGCACCAGCACTTCACGGTGAATGGGGGCAATACGGCCCAGCGCCTTGACCACGTCCAGCTGCGCATCGAGCGCATCGTGGTGATTCACGCCCTCTTCAGCGCTGTCTTGCAGCGGCAGGGCCTGCAGTTGTGCTGGATCAAAGTGGCGAAAGGCATGACGGCGCATGATCTGGAACAACCAGGCTCTGGCCATGCTCTGGTCGCGCAGCTGATGGCGAAAGCGCCAGGCGCTGGTAAAGCAGTCCTGCACCACATCCTCGGCCGTGGCGCGCGAGCCCGTCAGCGCCCAGGCGCTGCGCAGCAAAAAGCGATAGTGCTCGCGCACCCACTGGTTGTAGCGCGACTCGGCGGAGAAGATCATGGTGCTAAAGAGCGCACAGATGCCGCTTTCATTCCATGCCTGCGCAAATATTTTGCAAGCCGCCTCTCTGAATTAGTATCAAATCGGCACCTAGCCCTTTATCTACAAGCGCCTGCAGCTATACATTTTGTGCATGCATGCCAAAGAATTGTGCCGGTGGCATACCCACAGTGCGCCGCACCATGGCGCTGAAGGCACTGGGGCTGTAGTCCAGCTCGGCGGCAATGCGCTGAATCGGCCAGTTGCGTGCGGCCAGGCTCACCGCATGGGCCAGCACCACCTGCTGGCGCCACTGCGTGAAGCTGCATTCCAGCTGCTGACGGAACAACCTAGCCACGGTGCGCGGGCTGGCTCCGGTGTCTCGCGCCCAGTCCTCCAGCGTTTCATAACGCGTGGGATCGGCCAGCACCGCCTCGCACAGCAGGCGCAGGCGCTTGTCCTGGGGCAGGCTCACCCCCAGTTGCACGGCGCTGGCGCGGCGCAGCTCGTCGAGCAGCAACTCGCTCAAATGATGTTCACGCGCCCTGTCCTGCGCGGACAGGGCCAGGCTGTCATCGGGCAAGGTGGGCAGCTCGCGCACCACCGCCCGCAGCAGCGCCGAAGCATTGAGCACCCGGCACTGGCGCCAGTGCGCCTCCTGCTCGGCACTGACGTTGGGGCCGCAGCGGCCATTGGTTTGATAGAAGTACATGGTGCGCAGGTCCGCGCTCTCCACCATGGTCACGGCATGCTCCATGTCCGGCGGCACCCACAGCGCCCGTGAGGGCGGAACGATGTACGTGCCCTGCGCCACCGTCAGGCGAATCGTGCCCGTGGTGGAGATGGCCAGCTGCCCCCAGGGGTGGCAGTGCGGCTTGACCTGGGTGTCTGCCTCCAGCCAGCGACATTTGGCGCGCACGGGCCGCTCGGCCGAAGGAACGTAGAGGTGCGGTGTGATGGTCTCGACATAGGTCGAGGCCTTGCCCGCACGCAGCGGCTCGGTGACAGAGGTTCGGAACATGGCAGCGTATGCAGTGGTTGGCTAGCTTGCGACAGCAATTGGCAGACTATCGCATACAAGACGCGAGAGGTCTGCCTAAGATGCGACACATGAACCGCCCTGCCTCCACAACACCTCAAAACCAGGCGCCTGAGACACTGCGCAGCGACGCGCGCACCATCAGCCTCATCGGCCTGGCCCATGGCTCCTCGCACTTTTTTCACCTGCTGCTGCCGCCGCTGTTTCCCTGGCTGATCAAGGACTTCGGCTACAGCTATGCCGAACTCAGCGTCATGGTGTCGCTGTTCTTCATCGTCTCCGGCACGGGCCAGGCTCTGGCCGGCTTTGCCGTGGACCGCTTTGGGGCCCGCCCGATTCTGTTTGCCGCCCTGAGCAGCTTTGTGGTGGCGGGTCTGATTGCCAGCACCGCACAGGGCTACAGCATGCTGCTGGCCGCCTCCTTCTTTGCCGGTCTGGGCAATGCGCCCTTCCACCCTGTGGACTTCACCATCCTCAACAAGCGCGTGTCGCAGCAGCGCATCGGCCATGCGTTCTCGGTGCACGGCCTGTCGGGCAATATCGGCTGGGCGCTGGCACCGCTGTTCATGGCGGGCATCACCACCGCCACCGGCTCCTGGCGCCTAGCCTGCCTGTGCGGCGCCATCTGCGCCGCCGTGGTGCTGGCCATCATGGTGATCAACCGCGACGCGCTCGATGACCGTGCCGAAACGGCCAACACGGCCGCCAAACCCGTCGCAGGCACGGCGGCCGTGGCGGATGAACACCCCATGGCCTTCATGAAGCTGCCTTCGGTGTGGCTGTGCTTTTCCTTCTTCTTCTGGAGCACCTGCGCGCTCAGCGCCATCCAGAGCTTTGCCAGCCCCGCCATGCAGGCCATGTACGGCCTGCCGCTGTCGGTAACGGCATTGATCGTCACCGGCTACATGCTGTGCGGTGCTGCCGGCATGGTGGTGGGCGGCTTTCTGGTGGGACGCGTGCAGCGGCTGGAGAAAGTCATATCGATTTGCATGCTGGGCTCTGCCGCATTGCTGTTTCTGGTCGGCACGGGCGTGCTGCCCGGCATGGTGGCCGTGGTCGTGGCCTCGCTGGCTGGTGTGGGCACGGGTCTGGCCGGCCCATCGCGTGACATGCTGATCAAACGTGCAGCGCCCCCCGGAGCCACAGGCCGCGTCTACGGCACCGTGTATTCGGGCCTGGACCTGGGCTTTTGCCTGGCCGCCCCCGTGTTTGGCTACATGCTGGACCACCAGATGAACAACACCGTGTTCTACGGCTCAGCCATTGCGCTGGTGCTGAGCGTGGTGTCCGCCGTCATCGTGGGCGATGGCGTGAGCAAGAAAAACAAGGCTCCGCTGGCCGCGGCCTGATCGCCTCGCCCCTGTCTCACAAGCCCTGCCCGCACCATGCCGCAGGGCTTTTTTCATGGTGTTTTTCCCCAGGCGATTGCGCCTCTCGGCACCCGCAGCCACTGCTAAGCTGAATGGCCATGGGCCCCACCGCCCTCGTCCCAGCGTGCGCTGCCCCCTCAAAAACCAAGCCAGTCAGCACGCCTCATTTTTCATCCCATCAGGAGACAAGCATGCCCCGGAGCATCACTCGCGCAGCCGCCCTATTCCGTCTGGCCCCCATGGCCTTGGCCTTGAGCCTGGGCTGCGCCCATGCCGCGCCTCAAGCCCCGCTGCTGGAGCAGGCCCAGAAGGAGCAGCAGGCTTACCTGGACACCTTGCGTGACCTGGTGCACATCGAGTCCGGCAGCAAGGATGTGGCGGGCGTGAAAAAGATTGCCGAATACATTGCCGCCCGGCTCAAGACTCAGGGAGGCAAGGTCGAGGTGGTCGAGCCCAGCGATATCTTCCGCCTCGATGACACGCCCGAAAAGCTCGGCCCCATGGTGCACGCCGAATTCAAGGGCAAGGGCACAAGCCGCATCATGCTGATCGCGCACATGGACACCGTCTATCTGCCCGGCATGATCAAGGATCAGCCGTTTCGCATCGACGGCGACAAGGCCTATGGCCTGGGCATTGCCGACGACAAGCAGGGCGTGGCGCTGATCATGCACATCGTGCCCCTGCTCAAGAAGCTGGGCATCGAGGACTACGGCACGCTCACGGTGCTGATCAATGGCGACGAAGAGATCAGCTCGCCCGGCTCACGCAGCACCATCACCCGCCTGGGCGCCGAGCAGGATGCCGTGTTCAGCTTTGAAGGCGGCGGTACCGACGGCGGCCTGCGCCTGGCGACCAGCGGCATCGGCTCGGCCTATCTGTCGGTACAGGGCAAGTCTTCGCATGCCGGAGCCAAGCCCGAAGATGGTGTGAACGCGCTGTACGAACTCTCGCACCAGATTCTGCAGATGAAGGATTTGTCGCAGCCTGAGAGCGGCCTCAAGCTCAACTGGACCGTCTCCAAGGCCGGCACCAACCGCAATGTGATTCCCGCCGAAGCCACGGCCCAGGCCGATGCCCGCGCCCTGCTCGTGGCCGACTTCACGGCGCTGGAAAAAGCCATGCAGGACCAGATTGGCAAGCAGCTGCTGCCTGACAGCAAGGTCGCGCTGAAGTTCGAGGTGCGCCGCCCGCCGCTGGAGGCCAATGACACGGCGCGCAAGCTGGCCGCCCATGCCCAGGGCATTTACGAGCAGGAGCTGAAGCTGCCCATGAAGGTCATGGACAAGGCCACCGGTGGCGGCACGGATGCAGCGTTTGCCGCGCTCAAGGCCAAGGGTGGTGTGATCGAAGGCTTTGGCCTGTCCGGCTATGGGGCGCACTCCAACAATGCGGAATATGTACAGATCAACACCATTGCCCCGCGCCTGTATCTGGCCGCACGCATGATTCAGGATCTGTCACGCGGGCAGATCAAGTGATGCAGTTTTGATAGCTGGTAGCGCTTGATAAATAGTCATTTCAGATGGTTTTTCATCTGAAATCCATAAGGAGCTGGCGCTGTCAGCTCCTTTTTTTATATTCACACCACCCGGTCTCTCAAGCAGCCACAGCTTGGTTGCACGGCTTCTGTCGCCTAGCCAACAGACTCGCGCAGGCCGAGTCTCTACATTCATGGCATCGACGATGAAGGAGACAAGCCATGAGTGCCTTGGAGATTCCCAGCGTGCAGCATCTGGTCAGTGCCGAAGAATGGCAGCTGCGCCAGGACCTGGCCGCCTGCTACCGGCTGGTGGCGCACTATGGCTGGAGCGACCTGGTCTTCACCCACATCAGCGCGCGCCTGCCGGGGCCGGAGCATCACTTTCTCATCAACCCCTATGGACTGATGTTTGACGAGATCACGGCCTCGTCGCTGGTCAAGGTGGACATGGGCTGCAACAAGCTCATGGATTCGCCATTTCCCGTGAACCCCGCCGGCTTTGTCATCCACAGCGCCGTGCATGAAGCGCGCACCGATGTGCAGTGCGTGATTCACACCCACACGCGTGCCGGCGTGGCCGTGGCAGCGCAGAAGAACGGGCTGCTGCCCATCAGCCAGCAAAGCACGTTTGTGCTGGGTTCTCTGGCCTATCACGGCTATGAGGGAGTGGCCTTTCGAGAGGACGAAAAGCCGCGCCTGGTCGCAGACATGGGCGAGGCCAACTTTCTCATGCTGCGCAACCACGGCCTGCTGACCTGTGGGGCCACGATTGCCGATGCCTTTTTGTCCATGTATGTGTTCGAGTCGGCCTGCCAGATCCAGATTGCCGCGCAGTCTGGCGGCAGCGAACTCACCGAGGTCAACCCGCAGATTCTGCAAGGCATTGCCCACGCCATGAAGGTGCAGACCGGCGGGCTCGGCGGTCAGTTTGCCTGGCCCGCGCTGCTGCGCAAAATGGACAGAATCGACCCCGGCTACCGCAACTGAGGCTCGGCTCCAGACGCAAAAAAGGCATCCGATAAGATGCCTTTTTTATGGCTTGCGTATGCGATAGAGACAATGCTCGGCCAGCACATGCTCCGGCGGTACAGCCGGGTGCATGAAGGTCTGCGCATCGGGCCGCATGCCCAAGCGCTGCATCACGGCCTGCGAGGGCTTGTTCAGCACCGCCGTGAACGCCACGACCTCACCCTGCTGCAGCACATTCCACGCAAAGTCCAGCGCGGCTTTTGCGCCCTCGGTCGCCAGGCCTTGGCCCCAGTAGGGGCGGGCCAGTCGCCAGCCCACTTCCACACAGGGCGAAAACGGCAGCTCTGGCGCGGGAGTGTGCAGGCCAATCATTCCTGCCAAGCGCCCTGAAGCTCTGTCCTGCACCGCCCAGAAGCCCCAGCCGCGCTCCGCAATCAAGGCCTGGGCCTTGGCGGCCAGGGCGTCGCTGGCCTGCCTGTCCAGCGTGCTGGGGAAGTAGCGCATGACCTCGGGGTCCGCATTCAGCGCGGCGAATTCCGGCAAGTCCTGCGGCTCCCATTGCCGCAGAATCAAGCGTGACGTGGTCAGTGGCTCAGCCTTCACCACGCAGCTTTTCGATGATGCCGTTGAGCTCATCCAGCGAGCCGAACTGGATGGCGATTTCACCCATTTCATGCGCCTTGCCGTGGCGGCGCACCGTCTTCTTGATGCGCACTTCCACATCGGCGGTAAGCAGATCGGACAGCTCTTCCTCGATGCGCTTCACGTCGCGTGACTTGCCATCTTTCTTGACCGACTTCTGTGCCGTCAGATTGAACTCGGCACCGATTTTCTTGACCAGCGCCTCGGCCTCGCGCACCGACATTTTCTTGGCCGCGATCTGGTTGCCCGCCGTGATCTGCGTGGCGCGGTCCAGCGTCAGCAGGGCACGCGCATGGCCCATGTCGATATCGCCGGCCATCAGCATGGTCTGCACCGGCTCTGCCAGATTCAGCAGGCGCAGCAGATTAGTGGCTGCGCTGCGCGAGCGGCCCACGGCCTGCGCGGTCTGCTCGTGGGTCAGGCCGAACTCCTTGACCAGGCGAGCCAGGCCCTGTGCCTCTTCCAGCGGGTTCAGGTCTTCGCGCTGAATGTTCTCGATCAGCGCCATGGCGGCGGCGGCTTCATCCGGGACCTCACGCACCAGCACCGGCACCTCGGCCAGTCCGGCCAAATGTGCAGCGCGAAAACGGCGCTCACCGGCAATGATTTCGTACTTGCCCGCGTTCTCGCCCTTGGAGAGCTGGCGCACCAGAATCGGCTGCATGATACCCTGAGCCTTGATGCTCTCGGCCAGTTCATACAAGGCGCCCTCGTCCATGCGCGTGCGCGGCTGGTACTGGCCGGCCACCATCACATTGAGTGCCAATGTGCTGGGCAGATTGGCCGGCGAGCTGCTGGTCTGCGCATCCTGCTTTTCGCTGACCTTGGGGCCGAGCAGAGCTTCCAGACCACGTCCCAGACCCTTGGGTTTCTTAGTCACCATTGCTGAAATCTTTCCTTAAAGGGTTTGAAGCAGCGCATGGCCGCCATCCCACTGTCCTAGGCCACTGGCCGTGTTGATATGGCCCACCGCCCCCGCATTCACAAAGCGGCTACCCCAGCCCTCGGCCATAGTCTGCGCACGGGCCAGAGAGCAGTTCGGGTCGTTCTCGCTGCCCACCAGTATCGAAGCAAAGGGCAGCGACTGCAGCAGCACGGGCGACCAGCCGGGCAACACGGCGCGCAGGCTCTCCTGCTCCGTATCACCAGGGGCTACCAGCAAGGCGCCGCGCACCTTGATCTTGGCAACCTGCGAATGCGCGGCCCACCAGGCCACCAGAACGCAGCCCAGGCTGTGGGCTACCAGCGTCACCGGGCGCGGCGCATCGAGCACCAGCTCCTGCAGCTGAATGCTCCAGTCACCGCGCAGCGGATGCTGCCAGTTGTGCTGCTCCAGCCGTTGATAGCCGTATTGCTGCTGCCACAGGCTCTGCCAGTGACCAGCGTCGGAGTTCTGCCAACCGGGCAGCAACCAGACATCCTGAGGATTCAACGCATCAGATGTCATAGCTGTTGGCGCTTGGCTGGCAATGGTTTGAGAGCTGTTTCACGTGAAACACTCACATCTTCTTGATGCGCTTGACCATTTCCTGCGCAAATTCGACGAAGGCCTTGCTGCCCTTGGCAGAGGCATCGAAGACCACGCCAGGCAGGCCATAGCTGGGAGCCTCGGCCAGGCGCACATTGCGCGGAATCACGGTATCGAACACCTTGTCGCCAAAGTGCTCCTTGAGCTGATCGCTGACCTGCTGCTGCAGCGTCGTGCGCGGATCGAACATCACGCGCAACAAGCCGATGATCTGCAAGTCGGGATTCATGTTGGCATGTACCTGCTTGATGGTGTTGACCAGGTCGGTCAGACCTTCGAGCGCAAAGTATTCGCACTGCATGGGCACGATCACGCCATTGGCGCAGCACAGACCGTTCAGGGTCAGCATGGACAGCGAAGGCGGGCAGTCGATGAGCACGAAGTCATAGTCATCCTGCACCAGGGCCAGCGCCTCTTTGAGCCGCTCGTTGCGGCGCTCCAGCGAAACCAGCTCGATTTCCGCACCCGACAGCTCGCGGTTGGCACCCAGCACGTCGTAGCCGACCTGTTCGGACTGCACTGCCGCTTCTTTGACACTGGCGTTCTCCAGCAGCACGTCATAAACCGACAAATCCAGCGCGCGCTTGTCCACGCCCGAGCCCATGGTGGCATTGCCTTGCGGATCCAGGTCAATCAACAGAACGCGCTGGCCGACCTTGGCCAGACCGGCAGCAAGATTGACGGTAGTGGTCGTCTTGCCCACTCCGCCCTTTTGATTGGCAACGCAGAAAATTTTGGCCATTGAACTTCTCTTTTAGTTGGCGGCCAGCTTGAGGCCAAAACCGATCAAAAACACACCGGCTGTTTTCTCCAGCCACTTCACCACGGCCGGATTGGCACGCAGGCGCTCGGCCAGCACCGTGGTCAAAGCCACGACGACTATGCTGTAGAGCAAGGTAATCAGGGCGACAGTGGCAGCCATCACACCAAAGGTAATCAGCCCCTGATGCTTGGCAGGATTCACGAACATCGGGAAAAAAGCCATGTAGAACACGATGGCCTTGGGGTTCATCAAGGTGATCAGTCCACCTTGGCGAAAGTATTGACGCGGCTGAATTTCAATCGCCGGCGCATCGCCGGGCTTGGCCGTCAGCAGCTTGTAGCCCAGCCAGGCCAGGTAGGCCGCCCCCACCCATTGCACGGCATGAAAGGCTGCCGGGTAAGTGGCCAGCAGCGTGGCAACGCCTGCAACGGCCAGCCACATCAGCACCTGATCTGCAGCCATCACGCCCAGGCAGCAGGCCATGCCCGCCCTCCAGCCACCCTTGCCCGTGGAGGTAATCAAGGCCAGATTCCCCGGCCCCGGGATCAGCAAAAAGACGGTAACGGCAGCGACAAAAGCGCCGTAATCAGCGATGCCAAACATTCGAACCCTGCGCGATGCAAAACAGCAAGTTTATGCGAGGGCCGTGACTCACGCATCTGCCTTGCACAGATGTTGCCTGACACAGTATGTAAAAAGGCACTTTGCCCAGGGAACAAAGTGCCTCGAAACCTGCCGAACCAATCTAAGAAACTCAGGCAGCCACCTTCAGCCATATCACGCAGCGCTCGGCATCCAGGCCGGGAACTTGCAATGGTTCCACGTGAAACACCTTCACATCCGCAGGCAAGGCTGCGATTTCATCATCGGGGTGCTTGCCCTTCATGGCAAACCAGATTCCGCCATCGGCCAGCGCCTTGCGCGACCAGGTCGTGAAATCCACCAGCGATGCAAAAGCGCGGCAGCTGATGACGGGATACTGAGTCTTGAGGTTTTCCACTCGGTCATGAATGCCTCTCAGATTCGGCAGGCGCAGCGATGCAGCAGCCTGCTGAATGAAGGCGGCCTTCTTGCCCACGGTATCCACACAGTTCACATCAATCTGCGGGCAGCAGATGGCGAACACCACGCCGGGCAATCCACCACCCGAGCCTACGTCCAGCAACGGCAGACGCTTGCCCTCTTCCACAGGCAAGGTATTCACATGGCGCAGCAAGGCAGGCACGGCAGCCAGGCTATCGAGCAAGTGATGGGTCAGCATCTCCTGCGGGTCGCGCACCGAAGTCAGGTTGTAAACCTTGTTCCACTTCTGCAGCAGATCCATGAAGGACATCAGCAGATCGATTTGCGCCGAGCTCAGCTCCAGCTTCAGTGCCTGGACGCCTTGCTCCAGTTGGCTACGCAAAACCTGACTCATGCGGATGCCTCTTCACTCTGAGCGCTGAAGCCCTTGAAGCCACCTTTTTTCAGATGAACCATGAGCAGCGAAATCGCAGCGGGCGTGATGCCCGAAATACGCGATGCCTGGCCCAGAGTTTCCGGCTTGTGCTTTTGCAGAATCTGGCGCACCTCAAAAGACAGTGCAGCAACCTGGGTGTAGTCAAAGTCAGCAGGCATGCGCAAGCGCTCAATATGCGATGCGCGCTCTACCTCGTCCTTTTGCCGGTCGATATAGCCCGAGTACTTGGCTGCAATCTCCACCTGCTCAATCGCTGGCGCACTGAGTTCACCCAGTGCCTCTGGCTGCATTTCGGCCGATGTGTACTTGCCTGCATTCAGGCTCATGAGCTTGTCGTAATCCACACCGGGGCGACGCAGCAGGTCGAACAGGTTGTACTCGCGCTCCATGGCCTTGCCCAGCACACGCTCCGCCTCTTCAGCAGCCACGATGCGGGGGTTGACCCAGGTGGACTTGAGGCGCTCTGTTTCACGTGAAACAGCATCGCGCTTGCGACTGAAGGAATCCCAGCGCGCATCATCCACTAGGCCCAGTTGGCGGCCCACTTCCGTCAGGCGCATATCGGCGTTGTCTTCACGCAGCTGCAGGCGGAACTCGGCGCGGCTGGTGAACATGCGGTAAGGCTCCGTCACACCCTTGGTAATCAGATCATCAACCAGCACGCCCAGATAGGCCTCATCGCGACGCGGCAGCCACGGGCCTTCACCACGGCATTGCAGCGCGGCGTTCAGACCCGCGAACAAGCCTTGGGCCGCAGCTTCTTCATAGCCGGTCGTGCCATTGATCTGGCCCGCAAAGAACAAGCCCTGAATCTGCTTGGTCTCAAAGCTGCTCTTGAGCGAGCGCGGGTCAAAGTAGTCATACTCGATGGCATAGCCGGGACGCAGAATGTGCGCGTTCTCCATGCCCTTCATGCTGCGCACCAGTTCGTACTGGATATCGAAAGGCAGGCTGGTCGAGATGCCGTTGGGATAGAACTCGTGGGTCGTCAGACCTTCGGGCTCCAGAAAGATCTGGTGGCTTTCCTTATCGGCAAAGCGGTTGATCTTGTCTTCCACGCTGGGGCAGTAGCGCGGGCCCACGCCCTCAATCTTGCCCGTGAACATGGGGCTGCGGTCAAAGCCGCTGCGAATGATCTCGTGCGTGCGCGCATTGGTATGCGTGATCCAGCAAGGCATCTGCTTGGGGTGCATGGCGCGGTTGCCCATGAAGCTGAACACGGGCACTTCACCCTCGTTCACACCACCGGGCATGCCGTCACCTGGCTGCTCATCGCACTGACTGAAGTCGATGCTGCGGCCATCGATACGCGGAGGCGTGCCGGTCTTCAGGCGCCCCTGAGGCAGCTTGAGTTCCTTCAGGCGCGAGGACAGACTCACCGCTGGAGGATCACCCGCACGGCCTGCAGCATAGTTGTTCAGTCCCACGTGGATCTTGCCGTCAAGGAAAGTGCCGGCCGTCAGCACCACAGTGCGGCTGCGGAACTTGAGTCCCACCTGGGTGACGGCGCCCACCACGCGGTCGCCCTCCACCATCAAGTCATCCACCGCCTGCTGGAACAGCCAGAGGTTGGGCTGATTCTCCAGCGTCTCGCGGATCGCAGCCTTGTACAGAATGCGGTCTGCCTGTGCTCGTGTGGCACGTACCGCCGGGCCTTTGGAGCTGTTCAGGATACGGAACTGGATGCCGCCCTTGTCGGTGGCCAGTGCCATCGCTCCGCCCAGTGCGTCCACTTCCTTGACCAGATGGCCCTTGCCAATACCGCCAATGCTGGGGTTGCAGCTCATCTGCCCCAGGGTTTCGATATTGTGGGTCAGCAGCAGTGTCTTGCTGCCCATGCGTGCAGCGGCCAGCGCAGCCTCGGTGCCGGCGTGTCCGCCACCGACCACGATCACATCAAATTCCTGTGGGTACAACATATTCTTGCTCCGGGCCATGCCCGGCCCTTGCCCCTGCACGAAGCACCCATGCCTCGGCTCTCATGGCAGGCAGGCATGTGTTTGCTCCATGTCCAGCCCTGCGGGGAACCGGCAATTTTCCCACCATTGGCCCAACAATGCCTTGTCAGGGGTTGAGCTTGTTGTTTCACGTGAAACAACAGAGCCAAACTTCAAGCCTAGATGTTTGCCCTGATTGCCCCCTCTATGCATGAAAAATGCAAATGCTCTGTGCTGCAATCCATGGAATGAAGATTCTCATTTTTGCGGGCAGTACCCGCCAGGACTCGTACAACCGCAAGCTGGCCAAAGTCGCAGCCTCCATGGCTGAGCAACTGGGCGCAAAGCCAACTTTGCTGGAACTGTCGGACTATGACATTCCACTCTACAACGCCGACCTCGAAGCTCAGGGAACGCCTGCCGATGTTGTCCGCCTGAAACAGGCCATGCATGACCACGCCGCCTGGATCATCTGCTGTCCAGAGTACAACGGCAGCTACCCGGCTCTGCTCAAGAATGCCATTGACTGGGCCTCCAGCCCCGTCAAGAACGACCCGCAATGGTCCGATGGCGTTCTGCCATTTCGCAACAAGGTCGTTGGCATGGCGAGCGCTTCACCTGGAGGTATGGGGGGCCTGCGCGCCCAGTCACACCTGGCTCCCTTGCTACTGAATCTGGAATGCTGGGTCGCTCCGCGCAGCCATGCCGTCGGTCATGCGGCAGAGGCATTTGATGCATCGGGTCACTTGGTACGTCCTCACAACCAGCAAGGCATGGAGGCCTTGGTGCAACAGGTTCTGTGGGCTGCGCAGCGCCTGCAATGAGTCCGGCAAATGCCTCCTTGATCTGGACTACTGCCATGCAAGCATGCATTTCAGCAGCAACCGGTTTAGCATGAGCGCTTGTCTTTTCAATGCATAGAGAGCCACTCACCATGAAGCTTTACTACAGCCCCGGCGCTTGCTCCCTGTCTCCGCACATCGTGCTGCATGAAGCAGGCCTCCCGTATGAAGCAGTGCTGGTCAGCACCAAGAGCCACAAGCTCCAGGACGGAACCGATTACTACAGCATCAATCCTCTGGGCTACGTGCCTTTTCTGGTGCTCGACGACGGAGACAGCCTGCACGAAGGCCCGGCCATCGTTCAGTATCTGGCCGACCTTGCTCCCGAAAAGAACCTGGCTCCGGCCAATGGCACGATTGGCCGCTACCACCTGCAGGAATGGCTGAACTTCATTAGCACCGAAGTCCACAAGGGCTTCAGTCCTCTGTTCAACCCTGCAACTCCGGAAGACTTCAAGCCCACGCTGCGAAGCAACCTGCTCAAGCGCCTTGGCTGGGTCAACGCACAGCTGTCCAACAAGTCCTATCTGATGGGCGACCAGTTCACCGTCGCAGATGCCTATTTCTTCACGGTCACAGGCTGGGCCCAGTTTGTCGGTCTCGATGTTTCTGAACTCAAGCACATTCAGGCCTACCGCGAGCGCATCCTGGGTCGCCCTGCGGTGCAGGCCGCGATGAAGGCAGAAGGCCTGCTCAAGTAAACGCCCTATCTTGATAAAGAAAAAGCTCGGCACTGCCGAGCTTTTTTATGGGTTCTTGATTCGCCATTCAACTCAAGCGATTGATGCTCGCTTCAGGCATGCTCCAGCAACCGGGCCTTTTGCACAGGCAAAGCGGCCTTGGATCCTGGAGCCGAAGGTGCCATGCCCGGTGGCGTGATTCCTCTGGAGCCACGCATAGATCCTGCCGCAAAAGATCCCTCTTCCAGCTTGAACTGACTGACCAGTTGCGCAAGCCTTGCTGCCTGCTCCCGCAAGGACTCTGCAGCCGCCGCAGACTCTTCCACCAAGGCAGCGTTTTGCTGCGTCATGCGATCAATATCACCGACCGCTTGATTGACCTGACCAATGCCCAGAGACTGCTCGCTGGATGCGGCCGTAATCTCGCCAATGATGTCACCCACCCGCTGAGCGCTGTCCAGCGTTTCCTGCATGGCCTTGCCGGCACTGCCCACCTGACGCGCACCAACATCCACGGTCTGCACACTGGTGTTGATCAGTGACTTGATCTCGCTGGCAGCCTGTGCCGAACGCTGAGCCAGGCTGCGCACCTCGGCAGCCACCACCGCAAAACCACGGCCCTGCTCACCTGCCCGCGCGGCTTCCACAGCGGCATTCAGGGCCAGAATATTGGTTTGGAAGGCAATGGAATCGATCAGGCCGATGATGTCGCCGATCTTGCGGCTGGAGGCCGATATTTCCTCCATGCTGCGCACGGCCTGACCGACAATTTCTCCGCCCTGCACCGCTGTCGAGGATGCCGAAGATGCCAGCTGATTCGCCAGCTGCGAAGACGAAGCCGTCTGCTGCACCGTTGCCGTGAGCTGGGCCAGCGAGGCCACGGTTTCCTGCAAGTTGCTGGCTGTCTGCTCCGTGCGGGCCGACAAATCCTGATTGCCTGTAGCAATCTCCTGGCTGGCAGTGGCGATACTTCCGCTGGCATCTCGAACCTGAGCCACCGTACTGCTCAACGACTGCTGCATCTGCTTGAGGGCCTGCTGCAAATCCGTCAGCTCATCCTTGCCACTGACCGCTGCCTGGTGTGACAGATCGCCACCGGCAATCGTCAATGCCATCTGGCGGGCGACCTCCAGTGGGCGGCAGATGGACAGCATGTTCAACAGCGTCAGCGGGATCACCACCACCAGTGCCAAGATCACGGCCAGCACAAACATCCAGCGAGTCTGGCCCGCCACATTGCGCTCGGCAGTGGCCAGAGTATCGGCCTGCTGACGCAGCAAATCGTCAAGCTGCGCCAGAAGCTTGTCGGCCTCCACCACTTCGGCCAAGGCCTTGCCGCTCATGCGGTTGGCCGTGGTTGCAGAGTCATAGCCTCCCGCTTCGAGCTGGCGCGCCACAGGCTCAAAAAACTTCCGGTAGTTGTCTACATGACCAATGATGCGCGTAGCCAGTTGCGCGTCCTGCGCATCAGTGCCTGCACCCAGCTTACCCAACGTCTGCTTGGATTGATCGATGAACATGCCCCATTGCTGATACGCCTTGCGCACCTCTTCAGGCTTTTCATACTGGATGACCATGTCCTTTTCACTGATGCGAATACCGCCCAGCTCCATGCGCAGCTGTGCCATGTAACCGGACTGGACAAAAGCCGTGTTTGCAAACTCCTGGCTCATGCCCTGAATGCGGAGCATGCCCATCATTCCCGCCCCACCCAGCAATGCCAGCAACAGCATCACCACTCCAATGGCACCCAGCATGCGCGTGCGAATCGTGAAGCCCCTCATCATTTTCAACAGATTCATGAATCCCTCTCGACGTTGAATGACTGGCATTGTCGGGCCAGAAGCCGCAAATTGTTTCAAATTGTCAATAGATCTGAAGTAGCTTAACTTGGAAGCAAGACCACAGCGCTCTTCAATATGACAAGTTCTTATCGACAGCATTTGCGACTTATCAACCCTGTTTGGCTTCGTGTTTTGTCAAAAGCTTGACCTTGTCATGATGTTAGGGTTGAGCATTCACTCACAGAGTGCTGCCATCCCGGCGGACTCATCTTTTGAAGGAGCCATCCATGCAACAAACATTTGAAGTTCAAGGCATGACCTGCGGCCATTGCGAACGTGCCGTCACCAACGCCATCCAGGGTGTCGATGCGCAAGCCCAGGTCAAGATCGACCGCGCAGCCAATCGTGTGGAAGTCGAAACCAGCGCCAGCCGCGAAGCCGTGGCAGCAGCCATTGCCGAAGAAGGCTACAAGGTCGCCTGATCCAGGCCCATCCCTCAGCGTCAGCAGCCCTCAGGAGACACCAGAAGGCCGCTGGCGCGATTTTTTTGGAGTCACCATGCCCGCCCCTCACCCAACGCTGAAAACTGCTCAAAACTGGCCTGTTGTCATCGGTGAAGCGGCGCGCCGCGCCGGGGTTTCTGCGCGCATGGTTCGGCACTACGAGTCGCTGGGCCTGCTGGCCCCTGTGCATCGCACGGACAGCGGCTATCGGCAGTACACCGAGGCCGATGTGCATACGTTACGCTTCATCCGCCGTGGCCGCGATCTGGGCTTTTCCATGGAAGAGATCGGCACCTTGTTGGGACTTTGGCAAAACCAGGACCGCGCCAGCAGCCAGGTCAAGACCATTGCTCAAAAACACATCACGGCACTGACCGAGCGGATTGCCGCCATGCAGTCCATGCAGCGCACACTGCAAAGCCTGGTGCAGTGCTGCCATGGCGATGACCGCCCCGACTGCCCCATTCTTGACGACCTGGCCAGTGCAGATGCCCGGCCTTCGGCTGAGCGGCCATAAGCTGCCGCCAGAAGCACTGTCACAAGGCGCTCACAAACGCCTGCAGGAGATGTATCGAAGGCCGTTTCACGTGGAACATCCCGGCCTCTCAAAATCGTCAACTTCGAGACATGCTGCAGTGCAACAAATACTGCAGAATAGGCACCGGATTCCGGGGGGAGTCTTTCTTCTCCGAATCCTTGTATTTCATCCGGGGGGAGTCTTTCTTCTCCGAATCCTTGTATTTCATCATTAGCCATTGCAGCAGCAATGGAGGAGACAGTTGACATGAGCACACGCGACATCTTCGTCGTCAGCGCCGCACGCACGGCCATTGGTACCTTTGGCGGCAGCCTTAAAGACGTTCCCAACACCCAGATGGCCACCACCGTGGTCAAGGCCGCCATCGAGCGCGCGGGAATTGCAGCCGACACCGTAGGTCACCTGGTCATGGGCAATGTCATCCCCACCGAGACGCGTGATGCCTACCTGTCCCGCGTGGCTGCGGTCGATGCCGGCTGCCCCATCGAAACCCCCGCCTACAACGTCAACCGCCTGTGTGGCTCGGGCCTGCAAGCCATCGTTTCTGCCGCCCAGTCCATCGCTCTGGGCGACTGCGAAGTGGCGATCGGTGCCGGCTCCGAATCCATGAGCCGTGGCCCCTACTTCGACCAGGCTTCGCGCTGGGGCGCACGCATGGGTGATGCCAAGAGCATCGACTACATGCTGGGCATCCTGCACGACCCTTGGCAAAAAATGCACATGGGCATCACGGCCGAGAACGTGGCCGAGCGCTACAAGATCAGCCGCACCATGCAAGATGAACTGGCCGTCATCAGCCAGCAGCGCGCCGCTGCAGCCATTGCTGCCGGTCGCTTCAAGGAGCAGATCGTTCCCGTGGAAATCGCCACCCGCAAGGGCGTGATCGTTTTCGACACCGACGAGCATGTGCGCGCCAGCACTACGCTGGACACACTGTCCGGCATGAAGCCCGCCTTCAAGAAGGAAGGCGGCACAGTGACCGCTGGCAATGCCTCCGGCATCAACGATGGCGCAGCCGCCGTGCTGATGATGAGCGGCGAAGCCCTGAAGTCCTCGGGCGCCAAGCCCATGGCCCGCCTGGTGGGCTATGCCCACGCCGGTGTGGAGCCTGCGTACATGGGCATTGGTCCTGTGCCCGCCACGCAAAAAGTGCTGGCCCGCACCGGCCTGAAGATCGAGCAGATGGACGTGATCGAAGCCAACGAAGCCTTCGCCGCCCAGGCCTGCGCCGTGATTCAGGAGCTGAGCCTGGACCCCGCCAAGGTCAACCCCAATGGCTCTGGCATCTCGCTGGGCCACCCTGTCGGTGCGACCGGTGCCATCATCACCACCAAGGCGCTGTACGAGCTGCAGCGCACCGGTGGCCGCTATGCGCTGGTGACTATGTGCATCGGCGGCGGTCAGGGCATTGCCGCGATTTTCGAACGCGTCTGAAGCACTGAATTTCAAGCGGTTCAAGCCGCTTGAGCGCCCATCAAAAAAGCCTGCTGGAATCATCCAGCAGGCTTTTTTTAATAGCTGCTTGCGCCTTATTTATCTATATTTCAGGCTTTAAACATGCTGAGTTCATTGATGAACAAGCGCAGTCAGCTATTGTTTTTAAAGTCCTCAAAAAGGGGCTTCTTCCGGCGCAGTATCAGCAGGTGCCGTCGCAGGCCCTGTGACCGTGCCCTGGCTGCGTCCCTGCGCCAGTCGCACTGGCAAGGTTTCCGCCGCTGGAGCGGCCTGCAAAGAGGCGGGAAGGCCATCGCCCAGGCCCGTGCGCCCTTCCCCACCCAGCGCCTCGATCAGGTCGGGAATCAGGCGTGACAGCTCACCCGTAGCAATCGTCACATCGGTGTCAAAACCGCCGTCGTCCTGCGACTGTCCGTCCATCACGGCATCGAGCAGCGCAATCTTCTTGATCTGCAGACCTTCGGTCAGCACAAAGCTCACGCGGTCATCCCAGGTCATGGCCAGCTTGGTGGGCAGCTTGCCGTGCTCGATATGCTGGCGCACCTCGTCGATATCGAGCGGGTGGCGCGCATATCGCACCACGGCCTTGGACTCGTCCGCAGCCTTGAGTTCGCACTCGCGGTCAATCGCAAAACCCGCTGGCGGCTCCTGCGTCATCAGCCAATGCGCCATGGCCGCCTGCGGGCTGGTCTGGGTGTCGACCAGTGCCAGCGCAAAGCCCGGCAGGCCTTCCACCAGCAGCGTCACGATCTCATCGGCGCGGCCCTGTGCGCTGGTGTCCAGCACCAGGGTACGCGCCTGCGGATCGATCCAGACCCACATGCTGCCCTGCTTGGTAAACGCCATGGGCAGCAGGTCCAGCTTGGCCTCGTCCTTGAGTTCCTTTTTCTCTTTCTTGCCGGGCTTGCGACCTTCGGTTTTTTCGATGTGCTCGGCCTTTTCGTTGACCTTGCGGTTGAGCACGCTGGCGGGCAGCATCTTGGACTCGCTCATGAAGCGCATCACCCACTGTCCGGCCACGGATTCGGCCAGCGGGCCGTGCTGCTCGCCGCGCGGCGGAACCCAGCCCACAGAGCGCTCCTGCGTGGCTCCGCACTCGGCAAACACCGTCTTTTGCAGCGCATCTTCCAGCACCTGCAGATCGCCCTGCCAGCCTTCGGCAATGCGATAAACAATCATGTTCTTGAACATCAAAAACCTTTGCTAAATCTTCAGTCGTCCTGCGAATTTCAACGTTGAAATCACGCGAAAAAAAGCGGCTGCCAACGCAGCCCATGCATGCATTGTTGCGCAGCTGCAGCCACGCAAACTTATCAATACTTTACAGAGCGGCTGCAAAACCTCACGCCGCAGAAACATGGGGCCCTCACACTTCAGTCATCCGCTGCCGAATGCCTTTCAAGCGAAGGATCTAGCGGCTACTTCTTCCACTTCATCTGAAAAGGAAATAGACATGACCCGCTTTCGCCAAACACTGACCGGTGCCGCTGTTGCCACTGCCCTGTTCGCTTCCCTGAGCCTGCCCAGCTTTGCACAGACTACGGCTCCCGCAGAGCCCGCAGCCGCTGCCCAGAAGGCCCCCGAACACCACAAGCACCATCATGGTGACAAGCGTGGCCATCGCATGGAGCATATGAAGCAGCGCATGGAAAAGCTCAAGACCGACCTGAAGCTGACTGCGGCCCAGGAAAGCGCCTGGACCACCTACACCGACTCCATGAAGCCCGGTGAGCGCCCTGCACGTGGCGACCGCGAAGCCTTTGCCAAGCTGACCACCCCAGAGCGCCTCGACAAGATGCGTGAAATGCGCGCCAAACGCAACGCCGAAATGGACCGTCGTGCAGAAGCCACCAAGGCCTTTTATGCCCAGCTGAACGCTGACCAGCAAAAGACTTTCGACAGCGCCACTCTGCGCATGCACCAAGGCCCTGGCAAGCACGGTGGCCACCACCGCCATGCAGGCAAGCCCGGCCAGGAACGCCCAGCTCCTGCTCCCGCCAAAGCCCAGTAAATACTGATCTGGCGACAAAGCCCTCTGATGAAAGTCAGAGGGCTTTTTTCATGCCATTGGCAGCTTGACTGACTGCAGCCACCCGCCTTTGCCGACAGGCAATTTACACACAAGAATCTACCGTTATATCCACAGCACTTTCAGCATCGGCAACGCCCCAACGGCCCTCAATCCATTGCGGCAATGCATGCAATTGGAGGGACTTGAATATGAATTCGTTAAAGATTGCCAGCTATTGCAGCGCAATGCTGCTGAGCCCACTTCTATGCAGCCAAAGCTTTGCACAACCTGTACAAAACAATGCCCTCTATGTTCAGTACGGGCAGGCTGCTCACAGCGCAGATAGCTGGGCGCTAGGCATCACCATCCCCTGGAAAGACTGGAATTACGCCCTGGGTTCGGGACTGGTCACCGGCTATTGGGATATCTGGGGCGGACAGTGGTCGGGCGACTACCAGGGCCGCAACCGTGCAACCTGGGTCATTGGAGCCAAACCCACCTTGCGCTGGCGTCCCAATCAGGGCCAATCCCCCTGGTTCATGGAAGCAGGCGTGGGGGTGAGCTATGCCATCAACCACCGCTACCAAACGGACCACAAAGACTTCTCCACCCGATACAACTTCGCCAGCCATATAGGCATCGGGTATCTGTTCGGCGAGCAACGCAAAAACGAACTCAGCCTTCGACTGGAGCACCATTCGAATGCAGGCATCAAGCGCCCCAACCCCGGAGAAAACTTCATTCAGATTCGCTACGCCCGGCACTTCTGACGCCGCAGATTCATCACGAACCGACAAGCCACTTTAGGTGGCTTTTTTCAGGCTCTATGCCGTTTTGTGTGGAAACGCTTCGCGTCATGTCGGCATGGCTGGCGCGAACGGACTGGCCGGCAGGTGCTTGAGCTTGGACATGCGCAGGTAGGCGATGGCGATGAAGTTCTGGCTCGTCCTGAAGCCGCGCGCGGCGCGCTTGGCCTGCTGCAGCAGCCCGTTCATCGCCTCGACGAAGGCGTTGCTGCGGTGATCGACCATGCCGCGCACCACCGCGTCGAACCGCTCCTTGAGCGTGGCGGCCAGCTTCTTGAACGGCTCGAGCCGACAGCGCCGCGCCCAGCTCAGCCAGGCCCTGAGGTCGGATGCGGCCTGTTCGATGCTGTTGTGCGCTGTGGCCCGTGCGTACACCGCGCGCAGCGCCATCTTCAGCCGCCACGCCCGCGCGCTCTTGAGCGTCGAGCGCTGCAGCCAGTGCATGGCATCGAGCTGGCGGGCGCTCCAGGTGCTGGGGTTGCGCCGCATGCCCCACAGCAGCTGCCTGAGCGTCTTGCGGCCGCCAGCGCCCAGCGCGGCTCGCACCGCCTGCGCGTCGGTGGCCATCTCCGCGCGGCGCACCTGGTCCATCGCATCGATGGCCATCGAGACGACGTGAAAGCGGTCGTAGCTGATCTGCGCCTCGGGCAGCGCCAGCGCCACGCCCTTGGCGTAGGCTGCGCTCATGTCCATGCACACGTGCCGCACCTGGGCGGGATCGCCGCCATGGGCCTTCAGATCCTCGGCGAACTCCACCACCGTGCGGTGCTCGCGCCCCTCGGTGGCGAACAGCAGCCGCTTGCGATCCAGGTCGTGCACGACGGTGATGTAGTGCTGCCCGCGCCGCAGGCTGGTCTCGTCGATGCCCACCGTGCGCACGCCGGCGAAGTCTTCCAGCGCACGCGCCTGCGCGACGTAGAACTCGATGCGCCGCCACAGCCGCTTGTCCTTGCAGCGCAGCAACTCGGCGGCCTGGCGCACCGGCAGGTCCAGGCACAAGGTCAGCGCCAGCGCTTCGAACGCCGCGGTGAAGCCCGAGCCCGGACGCGCCCAGGGCACGGCCACCTGCGTGGTCTTGCCGCAGGCACCGCAGGCCACGCGCGGCACGTCGCAGTGCAGCCAGGCCTCGAACTGGAAGAAGTCCAGGTGCCGCCAGGATCGGCGCAGCCGGTCGTGCACCGGTTGCGTGGCCGCACCGCATGCCGGGCAGGCGAGCCTGCTGGTGTGGCAGCCGATCTCGAAGTCGATACGCCGCTTGGCGGTGTCGAGCCTGACGTCATCGACGACCCACGGCGGCTGCAAGCCCAGCGCGCTGGTGAACAGAGCTTCTACGGCAATGCCCATGGACTCATCCTCCTGATCAAACACGCCTCGTGGACATGTGCACAGGCCGGCCAGCGGCCTGCACACATGCCCACCGGGCTCAACAACCAGGGGAGCATTGTGAGTGTTGTGTTCCACACGAAATGACGAAGGACCTTTTTTCATGCCTATTCTTTCTTAAAAGCCATGTGGATAAACATGGTGATAAAAACCATTGAAATTCAATGTTTTCCACAGCTGGATGCATCGCCCAAAAGTTGCTCCCAAAACAAGGACAGCAGGAGCCTCTATCGGAGCACAGCTTTTTATCAAAGCTAAGTCGTTGTTTTACTTTTACTTTTATAAGTTATCAACAGTTAAGCAGGGTACTTACTACTATTACTATTGAAAAAAGTAAGATTAGGAATAACAACTTCAGTCAAAGTTTTCACAGCATACACGGATGCTTTGGACAAAAAAAATGTCCGACAAATTCATGTCGAACACTTTTTTAAAAGTCACACGCTCGCCAAGCCATGTGATGAGAAGTCATATATCAAAGTTATTCACTATAAAAACAATAGCGTCATGTACATATAAATAAAGGATTTAAAGCTGATTAAATAGTTTTTTATAAGGACAGCCAAAATGTGGACAAGCATGTATGAATTTCAGTGTTTTCCACAGATATTCATCAATAGGGCAAGTTGTTCAAGTCTGGAAGACAGCAGCAGCCTCTACTTGTCTCCATGCTTACACCATAGAAAAGTGCTTGATTTCTCGTTGATTTATGAGGTTATCCACAGAATCTGTCGATCTTTATTACTACGACTATATTTTTATAAAACTTCTAAAGAACAACTAAAGACAAGTTTGGTGATCATCAAAAAGAGAAGCGGTCAGAATGGTTCTGAGGCCTTCAATCCCTCTGTAGACAAGGGAAAAATGACAAAAAAAGGCTTTATCGAAATTGAAGCGCGCCAGTCTGAAAATTTGGCGTAAGATGCGCTCCCTCTGATGAAGGGACTTGGGGATAAGAAGGACTTGGAGAGCCTTCAATCGCATAGTTATCAACAGAATGTTATGAACAGCTGGGGGTAATCCGGTGAAGCACCGCAGGGCGGTTATGCGGATGGCTCTCGTTATTTCTTCATTCAAAAAATTCAACACATGTAAGGTGTTGTTTTGAAAGAAATTTCCTGTTTTTGGTGCAGGAAGCACAGAGAAAGAGCCCCGCTTGCCAACGCTGAAGTGGGTACGACTTGCGTCTGATCAGGACAGGATTTCCATCCTGCATTCGCATAGATTCCCAATGACGTCTCCGCACCGCTTCTTTTCTGGCAGATCGGGAAGGTCAGGTCGATTTGTCGAGGGAGCTTGCTACTACGCATGACGGCATGCAGCTGTTAGAAAAATTACAAAAGCCTTGTGCAACCAGTCATGGTCCTCACAAGGCTTAGAAGCGATCCAAATCGCTTTGAACAGTGCAGGCAGGGTAGGGGCTTGAAAGCTCTTTTTAGCCTCGCTGAAGGCCTCTCAGACCGGTCTGCGCTGCAGAGTGAAAGGAGGCAGACCCTTGATCAATTGCTGGCCGTAGTTGGTGCCCGTCAGCCGCTTGTCATAGCAGTAGACATGGGCCTGATCTTCCTCGGTGCGAATGGCGCGGCCCACCCATTGAGCCAGGCGAATGGCTGTAGCCGGCACCACCAACTCGTTGAAAGGATTGCGGCCACTGCTGCGCAGCCATTCGGACCGTGCCTCACCCACAGGATCATCGGGTGGAGCAAAGGGCAGCTTGGTGATGAACAAAGACTCGCAAAGCGCTCCCGGCAGATCCAGTCCTTCGCCAAAGGACTGCATGCCGAAGATGATGGATGGCTCGCCCATCTCCACTGCTTCGCGGTGCCGTTTGAGCAGGGTTTGACGGGGCAGGGCAGTCTGAACGAGCACTTGATCGCGCATGTAGGTAGACAGTGCCTCCACGGCTTGGCGCATCTGTTCGCGTGAGGTGAAGAGCACCAGTGCGCCGGCGTCAATGCGACTCAGATCGTTCAGCAAAGCTTCAACCATTTCTGCCGTGAAGCGGGCTGCTTCACGGGGGTCTGAGGTGGTTTCGCGGGCGATCAGCGTACCTTGGCGCGCATAGTCAAAGGGGCTGGGTACTTCCAGCGTGGTGACTGCTGTGTCATTGGACAGCCCAGCTTCGCGCAGAAAGAAGTCGAAATTTCCGCAACTGGTCAACGTCGCGGAGGTCAGCACGGCGCCACGTACCTGTGACCACAGATGTTGACGCAAGGTGGAGCCAGGCTGGATGGGGCTTGCGTGGGCCTTGACCACGATGAACTCCCCATCCATCTCCAGCGTGAACCACTTGGCATGGGGCACTGTCTTGCTGTCGCCGTCGCTCTCATTGTTCTGCAGCAGCAATTGCGTGGTGTTGAAGATGGCTTCCAGCCTGGGAGCCAGGGCACCCACCTGCGCATAGACCGTGGACAGGCGCTGTGCTTCCTCGGGCTTGTCCTTGATTTCGGCGCGCAATGCCTTGGAGACAGCACGCAGCGCATCCAGAAAGGCGTCGGCATGGTGCGCAACCTGGCTCAGAGGCTCTAAAAGCGCTTCTGGCAGCTCGCCACGGGCTGCTCGTACCCTGGCTGGCCCATAGCTGTCTTTTTGCGATTTAAGGGCCTCTCCGTAGTGCTCCATGACCAGTCTGGCCAGCTCCTGCATCTGCTGGCGCAGCTGGCTGGCATGTTTGGGTACATCGGCCAGCTCTTCTACTTCTGCGACCTGATTCACACGCAGTGCGCGGCTGGCAAGTTTGTCGATCCAGGTCAGGCGACTCAGATCCATTTCGCCTGCGAACTGGTCCAAGGCGGTGGAGGGCAGATGGTGGGCTTCATCGAGCACCAGCAGGCAGTTGTCCAGCTCCGGCAGCAGCTTGGATCCCAGCGAAGAAAGCAGCAAATCATGATTGGCAACAATGACTTGCGCGGCCACTAGGTCCTTGCGGCGCTCGTAATAGACACAGTTGCTGAAAGCCGGGCAATGCTTGCCTGTGCAGGAAGAAGACTCGGCCGCGACGGGGCTCCAGGCTTCTGCCTCGGGAGGTGTTTCCAGAGAGTCTCGGTCGCCGTCCCAGGCTTCTGTGGCCAGCGCATCGGCCATGGATTTATAGAACTGCATGCGCGCCTGCAACTCGTGCTGAGGGCGCTTGAACTGGGTCTGTTTTTGCTCATCGCCAAACAGGTCGTCCATCTCCTCATCCTGTGCTTCCCCTGTGCTTGCGAGGCGCTCCAGCTTGAGCTTGCAGACAAAACGGCCACGCCCCTTGGCCAGGGCGAATTTGAAGGGCTGGTCCAGCTTTTGTGCCAGTGCTGGCAAATCCTTGTTCACCAACTGCTCTTGCAGTGCCACGGTGGCAGTAGAGATCAGCACCCGCGTGCCACGTGACAGTGCCATGCGAATGGCCGGGATGCTGTAGGCCAGCGACTTTCCAACACCGGTCCCAGCCTGCACGACAGCGATGGCACGACGGGGTTCTGGCTCGCCTTCATCGACTTTTCCGAGCTGGGCTTCGCTCAAGGTTTTTGCGATCTGGGCCGCCATTTTTCGCTGTCCATCACGACTGCGAAATCCAGGCATGGCACCGACCACGGCATCAAAGGAATTCAGGGCCTCTTCAGCCCACTTTTTTTCATGCATTTCAGCGTTTTTTGAGACGCAAAGACGCTGTGCTTTGGCGTTTTATAAGTATTCGTACAGAGATATGTATTAAATAAGATTGAATTTCTTATGCAATACGGCATACAAACAGCAGTGTTTGTGTAGCCTGAGATATATCTCATTGAAAATCTCTTGGAGAGACTTCTCCACCACTTGTATGTGACTTGTTCATTGTAGTTGTGGATTGTTGAGTATGGAGTTCTTCAGAAACTTATCCACAGAAAAACAGGGACCAACCCCTGTTGTAATCATGTTTACAACCTTGTTGTTAACTGTGTTGACTATGTTGTTAAATTTTTATGAATAAAAAGATTTTTTTAGATTTTAGAATGTCGTTGATAAAGGTGGAATTCTGAAGTTTTCAAGCGCTGTGAGTAAGCTTATTCATGCCAATTTCTCTTTGGGAAGCTAAGAAGATGCGATATTTATCCACAGGTATGTTGTGAGGTTGTCAGGGGTGTTTTATCTGTGAAACAAAGCATGGCTCAAGGGCTTGCAGCCGTTTTGTATGCCAGAGATGCTTTTTCTGTTGATGGATGCGTGAGAGTTCGTATGACGTGCTTGATCTATCCACTGAGTGGATAACTTTCAAGCTCTACTTTTGATAGTACTTATCCATTGATTGACAATGGTTTGAGGCACTTTTTCTTGAAATTCAAAGGACTTGCCTTGAACATCGTTGCCTCGTTATTTTTTGATACTAGTAGTACTCATGTATGAAAAAACACATCAAAATTGCTTGTTTTTTGAGCATTTTTTGATTTTTCATCGAAAGTGATGAAAAAGTGAGCAAACCGCTTCAATGAATGTCTTGAGCACTGGCCCTCTTTGAAATGGAGGTCGATCTGCTCTTGGTGACCTGCAGGGCCTTACTAAACCGTAATGCTTGCGTCACCCACGGCAGGAGGCGTCGTTCCTAGCATGGCAGTCAGTACTGAAGGTGAAGTCATGGCCCCGCCTGTCGCCCGTCAGTGATGGACATACAGGTGAACGATGAACAAGAACCTCGTGGGATTGCCGGGCTCGGCGTATTTGCAAAATGGATCGCTGGCAAAAATGCCGCTGGTGGTGGCTGCTCTGGCACTTGCCACAGTGCTGGCGGGCTGTGATGTCTCCAGAGCCACAGAAGAAAAGCAGACGCTGGCTGAGCCCTTGCCTAAGGGGTTTATCCATGTCAAACCAGAGTCGGTGAAGATGCTGGACATCGCTGCCGTGGCCGACCCCCAAGGCGTGCAGATGGCGTGGGCACCTGCACATGTGGCTTTTGTGGAAGATAGGGTGGCTTCTGTGTCTGTACCGGTATCGGCGCGTGTTCAGACAGTCAGCGCGCATGTGGGCGATATGGTCAAGGCCGGTGATCTGCTTGCCACACTGGTCAGCCCTGATGCACTGCGTACCCGCTATGACGTGGCTGCTGCCAAGACAGCGCACGATGTGGCCGTGGTGGAGGCCCAGCGCCAGCAGACCATGGTGGACAAGGGTGTCGGTGTGGAGGTGGATTTGCGTGCTGCACAGGCCAAAGTGCGTGAAACCTCGCAGGAGTTAGGGCGTGCTCAGGGCACAGCCGCACTGCTGGGCTCGGGTGGGGGGGATCGCATAGAACTGCGCGCGCCGCGCGCCGGCATCGTGGCCGAGCGCAAGGCCGTGGTGGGAACGTCTGCCGAGCCCGGGGCAGCGCTTTTCACGATTGGAGATCCTCAGGCCATGAATGTGGTGGCGGAGGTTTTCGAGTCTGACTTGCCTGGCATTCTTGTGGGTAGCTCCGTTCAGGTCGAGGTTCCTCAGTTGCCCAAACCACTCAAGGGTACGGTGCGATATCTGGGCGCTACGCTGGATAAAGAGTCCCGCCGGGCTGCCGTGGTGGTCGCTTTGAGCGAGCAGAACCCGGTGCTGCGACCTGGCATGCAGGCCAAGGTGGGTGTGCAGCTGTCGAACCTGCAGGAGATGCTGATTCCTGTCAGCGCCGTGCTCATCAAGGATGAAAGCCACAGCGTTGTGTATATCCAGCACGAGAACAGCCAGTTCGAGGCGCGAGTGGTGACGCTGGGGCGTCCATCGCGTGGCCTGGTTCCAGTCATCAGCGGTCTCAAGGTTGGTGAAAAAATTGTGGTGCGTGGTGGCCTGTTGCTCGACGGCGCAGCCAGTCAGCTGCTGTAGTCCTGGCAGGAGCCTGAACCATGCTGCGTTCTTTTATTGCATTCGTTGTCCATCGTCGCTTGCTGGCATTGTTTGCCACTCTGGCGATCGCTGTTTATGGCGTCTACGCCTATCTGCAGACAGCCATTGAAGCCTATCCCGACGTGACCAATGTGCAGGTCGGGGTGATCACTCAGGCACCGGGCCTGGCACCTGAGGAGGTGGAGCGTCAGATCACCCAGCCGCTGGAGCGAGAGCTCAATGGCACGCCGGGGCTGATATCGCTGCGCTCGGAGAGCTACTTCGGCCTCTCCATGATCAATCTTGTTTTTAACGACGATGCCCAGAGTTTTACGGCGCGCGCAGAGGTCTCGCAGCGACTGCCTCAGGCAGATCTGCCGGATGGCATGACGCCGGAAATGGCACCTGACTACACGCCGCTGGGAAAAATCTTCTACTACCGCCTCAAGAGTGACAGGCACAACCTGGCGCAATTGCGCACCGAGCAGGAATGGCATGTGGTGCGCGTGCTCAAGCAGGTGCAGGGCGTGGCCGATGTGGTGAGCATTGGCGGATTCGTCAAAGAGTTCCACGTTGAAGTGGATCCAGAAAAGCTCTACAGCCTGGGTCTGTCTTTGGACGATGTGAACGATGCCCTGTCCAAGTCCAACCGCAACGTGGGCGGAGGGCTGATGCGTCGGGGCGAGCAGTCCTTCATCATTCGCGGCATTGGCTTGCTGCGCACTCCGCAGGAAATTCAGGATGTAGTGGTGGCCATGCGTGGCAAGGCCCCGTGACCATTGGTGACGTGGCACGTGTGGCACAGTCGCATACCCCTCGTCAGGGCTCGGTCGGCATGGATGACCAGGACGATGTGGTGCAAGGCATTGTGCTGCTCAAGCGCGGGACCAACCCCTCCACGGTTCTGGACGAGATTCATCTCAAGGTCGCCGAACTCAATGGTGGTGGTCTGCCCGCAGGCATGGAGATGGTCACCAATTACGATCGCTCTGATCTGGTGGGTCATACGCTCAAGACCGTGCAGCACAACCTGCTGTTTGGCGCGACGCTGATTGTTGCCGTGCTGTGGCTGTTCCTGCGCAGTCTGCGTGGCTCGTTGATTGTGGCGACGGTGATTCCTCTGTCGCTGCTGGTGGCCTTCATTGGGCTGCACTGGCTGGGCATGCCTGCCAACCTGATCTCCATGGGGGCCATCGACTTCGGCATCATGGTGGATGGCGCGGTGGTGCTGGCGGAAAACATCATCCGCAATGCACGCCAGCGCAAGCCGCAGACGGCCAATGACATGCGCCACATCATTGTGGATTCGGCGGTCGCCGTGGCCAAGCCCACCCTGTTTGCCATGGCCATCGTGATTGCGGCGCTGATACCGGTGTTTTCGCTGGAAAGCATTGAAGGCCGCATCTTCCGCCCGCTGGCCATGACCTACAGCTTTGCCTTGCTGGGCGCGCTGGTGTTTGCCATGGGACTGGTGCCGGCCTTGTGTGCGCTGTTTCTCAAGCCCAAGCATGTGATGGTGGAAGAGCCCAAGATCTTTGACCGGGCACACCATGGTTATCAGCATTGGATTGCCGGCGTACTGGGAGCCGCCAAACGCCGTACGGCCGTGATTGCCGTGTTTGTGAGCGTGCTGGTGGTGGCCGGGGTTTCAGCCAAATGGCTGGGGACCGAGTTCCTGCCCGAGTTGGATGAGGGCGATGCCTATGTGCTGGTGCAGATGCCTGCCTCCATTTCGCTTGAAAAAGGCCAGGAAGTGCTGCGCGATGTGCGCCTGCGCCTCAAGGTGTTCCCCGAGGTCATTAGCGTCACTACAGAGCAGGGGCGCCCCGAATCGGGCACCGACAACGAGACGCTCAATCTGGCCAAGGTACTGGTACGCCTCAAGTCCCATGGGGAGTGGCGCAAAGACTTGACCAAGCCGGCGCTGATTGAGGAAATGCGTGCAACGCTGGGCGAGATTCCGGGTGTGGCCTTCAATTTTGCACAGCCCATTCGTGACAGCGTGGAAGAGTCCACATCGGGCGCGCGCGGGCAGGTGGTGCTCAAGCTGTTCGGCCCCGATATTCCCACGCTGCGCGGCATTCTTCAGCAGACCAAGTCGCTGGTGAAGGACATTGATGGCGTAGTGGATCTGGACCTGTATCGCGATGCTCCGGCACCGCAGGTGCATGTGCAATTTGATCGCCAAGCGCTGGCACGCCAGGGCATTGCCATGGAGACCGCCCAGAAGACGCTGGAAGTGGCTTTGGCCGGCAATGTCGCCACCACGTTGTGGGAGGGCGAATATCCCGTGCCGGTGCGTGTGCGACTGCCTTATGTGGATCGCATGGATGAAGAGCGTATCCGTAACATCGCCATACCGCTGCCTGAAGGGGGCTCCGTGCCTCTGGGATCGGTCGGTACGGTCAGCATGAAGATTGGCAACTCCTCCATCTTCCGCGAAGGCAATGCGCGTTACATGGCACTGAAGTTCAACGTTGAAGGGCGCGATATTGGCTCGGTCGTCAAGGACACGCTGGCCACCTTCAAGAAGAACATCAAGCTGCCCGAAGGCTATCAAGCCGTCTGGGGCGGTGAATGGGAGAACCAGCAGCGTGCGGCTGCGCGCCTGAAGGTGGTGGTGCCGCTGTCGCTGGTCATCGTCTTTGCCCTGCTGTTTGGAGCATTGGGTCAGTCGCGCAGCGCCGGTGTCATTTTGCTGTGTGCTCCGTTTGCCATGGTGGGTGGTATTGCTGCCTTGCATCTGGCGCAGATTGAGCTGTCCATCAGTGCCGCCATTGGCTTTATCGCTCTGCTGGGACAGGTGGCACTGGCGGGCTTGCTGGTGGTGTCTGCGGTTGAAGACTTGCGCCGCCAGGGCATGCCCTTGATGCAGGCCTTGATTGAAGGGGCTGCCGAGCGCATGCGCTCCATCGTTCTGGTGTCGTTGCTGGCACTGCTGGGCTTGTTGCCCATGGCTTTGTCGACCGGTGTGGGTAGTGAAACCCAGCGGCCTTTTGCATCGGTCATCGTGGGTGGCATGGTGGTGCTGCCACTGGTGGCCTTGGTGCTATTGCCGGTGCTGTATGCCTTGCTGGGCCCCAAGAACATGTTGACGCAGGAAGAACGCGATGAAAGCGCACAAGATGAATAAGTGGCACTCTCTGGCCATGGCGGTAGCGCTCTATGGTGGCGCTTTCAGCAGCACGGGGCATGCAGCCGAGGCGATCAGCACACCTGTACAGAACACTGTCGCCGCTGGGCGTATGGCAGCTCCTGTGCAGGCCGTGACCCTGCAGGAATATCTGCGCATCGTCGTCCAGAACCAGCCGAATCTGGCCGCAGACATGATGCAGCGAGATCTGGCCAGGGCAGACAGCAAAACAGCGGCCACCATTTCCAATCCCTCCATGCATTACTCCAGCAAGCGTGGCGAAAAAGAGTGGGGTGTGGAACAGCCCATTCCCATCTTTGGCCAGCGCGGCATGCGCATGGAAAACGCCAGTCTTGGCGAAAAGTTTGCAGCGGCCAATGCCGATGTTGCGGTTGCCGTCACTATGAGTGATGCAGCCCATGCCTTCAACGAGTTGCTGGTGGCCCAGCAGCGCTATCAGGTGTGGCTGGCTGCGCGCGATGAACTGGAGAAAGCGGGGGGCATCGTCAAGGGCCAGATCGAAGCAGGTACGCGCAGTCGCTATGACGGCGCGCGCCTGAACCTGCAACAGGCTCAGATGAGCATGCAGGTGAGTAAGGCCCAGGCAGCGCTGCGTGATGCAGCATCGCGGGTCGCTACCATTGCTGCCATGCCCCAATGGCAGGTGCGGGTGGAAGGCAGTTTGCAGGCTGCCGATTTGCGCAAGGCTCCCAGTTATGAACAGCTGTGGAATACGGCTCAGACTCGTCTCCCAAGCCTGAGAGCAGCGCAGGCAGAGCTCGATCAGACACGCCAGAAAGTAAAGCTGGAGCAGCGAGAGGCATTGCCCACGCCATCCTTCGGCCTTTCCCGAGTTCGCAACAGCATGGATGGCAGCTTCAACCAGGTGGGCGTGAGTGTGGAGATACCGTTGTTCGACCGTCGCCAAGGCCCGATTGAACGTGCCAAGGTCGAGGCTGATCAGGCGCAGTTGCGACATGATGCGACAGTGCTTGCCGCACAGTCCGAGCTGCAGCGCTCTTTGCAGCAATTGACGTTGCGCCGCACGGCCGTGCGTGACTATGAGAAAGAAGGGCTGGCGCAGATTGCTCCACTGCATCAGATGGCTCAGGATGCCTACAAACTGGGCATGGGAAGCATTTTGGAGTTGATCGATGCCCTGGGCTCGATTACCGAGCACCGGCTGGAGCATCTGGAGCTGGTCAAGGACATGCTGGATGCCGAATGGGAAGTGCGGCTGGCCAGTGGCGACCTGCCCCTGATTCAGCCTTGAGCGAGGCCGGGAGATGCTGCAGACCCCTGCTTCACCTCCTTGCTCTGCTGTACAGCATGCAGTGAATGGCGAGGCAACGGCTTATAGTGTCTTTCCTCCAACGGCCAGAGACAGACTCCACATGTACCGCTATCTCATCATCGAAGACGATGCACTCAATGCGCGTTACATCGCTGAGGGGCTGCGTCAGCAAGGGGCGCATGTCAGCGTGTGTGGCGATGGGGTGCAGGGTATTGCACAGGCGGTGGGCGAGAGCTGGGATGTGATCATTCTTGACCGCATGCTGCCCAACGGGTTTGATGGTCTGCAGATTCTGCAGGCACTGCGCTCCATGGGAAAACAGACTCCGGTCCTTGTCCTGAGCGCCTTGTCTGCTACAGATGAGAGAGTGCGTGGCCTCAAAGCAGGTTGCGATGACTATCTGACCAAGCCCTTTGCTTTTTCCGAGCTGTCGGCGCGGCTGGAGGCACTTGTACGCCGGGCTCAGATACCCGCTCCCACGCGTGAAATGCATGTGGCCGATCTGCGCGTGAACCTGATCTCACGCAGTGCAGAGCGCGCAGGCTTGCCTCTGTCGCTGCAGCCACGAGAGTTCCGTTTGCTGGCGTTTCTCATGCAGCACGCGCACCAGATCGTCACACGTACCATGCTGCTGGAGTCCGTCTGGGATTACCGGTTTGATCCGCAGACCAATGTGATCGATGTACACATCAGCCGTCTGCGCAGCAAGGTGGATAAAGGTTTTGCCACAGCCCTCATTCATACCGTGCGAGGTGTGGGCTACAGCCTCTCGGACCAGCCGCAAAACCTGCCCGAGGTTGTCTGATGACAAGCTCCAGGCCCTGGAGTTCGCTGGCTTTCCGGCTTGCTCTCAGCTATGGCGCTCTCATGGTGCTGACCATGGCCATCGTGCTGTCCGTCTTTTATGTGCAGACTGTGGGCGTGGTACGAATCCGCTTGGATAAGCAGGCTGAAAACCATGTCCGCAGGTTGATGGAGCACTCGGCCAAATATGGCCCTGGAGCGCTTGAAAGCGAGATCCTGCAAACCATCCGTGATGGAGTGAACACCGACACGGAAATTCTCATTCTTCTCGATCCCAAGGGCGAACCCATCGTCGGCAATGCAGAGGTTTTTCCGCATCGCAAACTATCCACCATGGGGGTGCGCGAACTGACCGTCAAACGCAATGGGCGCTTGATGGTGGGGCGAGTGGCTGTTGTCGAGGCGCCTAATGGCAATCTGCTGGCGGTAGGCAGCGATATGCAGCTGCAGCGCGATATGGAAGAGCTGTTCGGCCAGGCCAGTCTGCTGGCGGCGGTGGCTGCCTGCATCATGGCACTGGTTGGTGCCATCATCTTCAGACGCGTGGTTGATGAGCGCGCGGCTGCTATTCGCAGCACCATGTCGCGCGTTGCGGCGGGCGATCTGCGACAACGCATTCCGGTCGATCAGAGGGGGGATGAGTTCACGCTGCTCAATCGCGATATCAATGCCATGCTCGACCGGCTTGAGCAGTTGATGGAGGGCATACGCCATGTCTCCAACAGCATTGCGCACAACCTCCGAACACCGCTGACGCGCATTCTGCTGCGCCTGCGCAATGCGCAGCAGGCCAGCCCCGAAATGCAGTCCGCCACGCTGGCGCTGGTCGCTGAAGAGGTGGCGGAGCTGGGCGTGGTTTTCGAAAAGCTTTTGCAGATTGCTGAAGTCGAAAGCGGAGCCAGCCGCAAGCATTTTTCTTTGGTGGATCTGCGCGATTTACTGGTGGATGTGGTGGACTTTTACGAGCCTCTGGTAGAGGACGCCGGAGGCGTTCTCAGGCTGAATGTGAAGTCGCCGGTAAAGGCCCTGGGCGATGGCGATTTGCTGGCCAGCGCTGTCTCCAATCTTGTCGACAATGCGGTCAAGTACGGTGCCGCTGCTTCGGGTTCAGCGCATGGCGCTGATGTGCTGCTGTATGCGGGTCCTGCCCAGGAGGGCGGCAGCGACGACGGTGCCTGGGGGGTCGAAATCACGGTGCGGGACCATGGTGCGGGTGCCGACTCTCAGACGCTGGAGAAAATGACGACTCGCTTCTACCGTGCGGAATCAGACCGGCAGGGTTACGGACTGGGCCTGGCCAGCGTGCTCGCCATTGTTCAGCTGCACGGCGGCAAGCTCAGCTTTCACAACGCCAGCCCAGGCTTGATAGCACGCATTTGGTTGCCTGCAGTCACTGTCGCCTGAAACGTTTCAACAACGTGCTTAGCGCTGAGAAAGTGCCTTGTTGCCATAGGCGCAGAAGCCTGGCTTAGGCCCCTTCTTAGGGTGCAGTCTGCAGGTCTCGGGGCGCTTTTCATAGACCGTGCAGCGGCGCGTTTCCTTGTCCAGAAAATTGCAGTCACCACCTGCACGGCGGGCCATGGTGAAGATCTCGTGCTTGGGGTTGAAATGGTCAATCAAGCGCATCTTCAGCAGCCGCTTGGCAATCAATTTGGGTTCGATGTTTTCGACCTCAAACGGGTCCACCAGCTCCAGGCGCACCAGGTCCGGAAGGCGTACCTCCAGCGGCATGGTGCAGCAGTTGGCAGCGCAGCTGTCGCACATGCCGGGCTTGTATTTGCTCCAGGTTTCGAGTCGATCCACATCGACGATTCGGATGGAGGATTTCATGATGCTTGCAACACTCTTTGCACCAACAAAAAAGCGCCCAACCGTAGTTGGGCGCTTGGCTTGCTGATATTGATTTAAACGTCGATATTGCCAGCGCGCAGGGCGTTGTCTTCGATGAAATTACGGCGCGGTTCGACCTCGTCACCCATCAGCATGGTGAACACGCGGTCGGCTTCGATGGCGTCGCCAATCTTCACTTGCAGCAGGCTACGGACATTGGGGTCCATGGTGGTTTCCCACAGCTGCTCGGGGTTCATCTCACCCAGACCCTTGTAGCGCTGGCGGCCAGTGGTGCGCTCGGCTTCGCTTATCAGCCATTGCATGGCCTGGCGGAAGTCGGAGACCTTTTCCGTCTTGGCCTTTTCGCCTTCGCCGCGGGTGACCTTGGCACCTTCGCTGAGCAGGCCGACGAAGTTCTGTGCTTCTTCGGACAGGGCAGCGTAGTCATGGCTGCGCACAAACTCCTGCGTGAGGATGGAGCTCTTGATATTGCCGTGGTGGTGGCGGCTGATGCGCAGCACGGGTTTTTCGCTGTGCGGGTCGATCTCGGCCGTCACATCGGCGGGCACGCCGGTGGTGGTCAGCTCGCGCAGCTTGGCTTCCAGAATGGGGGCGCAGGCCTGGGCTTCTTCGATGGTGTCGAGCTTGATCTGCACGCCGTCGGCAATGGCGCGCAGGGCTTCGGCATCCATGAAGTTGGACAGGCGCTCGATCACCATTTCAGCGGCCAGATGCATGTCGGCCAGCTTGGACAGCTCTTCACCTTCCACCAGGCGTGCATTGGCACCACCGGTGCTGACGCTGGCGTGGTTCAGGGCGATCTTGAGCAGGTATTTGTTCAGCGCGGGGCCGTCCTTGAGGTAGAGCTCTTCCTTGCCGTTCTTGACCTTGTACAGCGGCGGCTGGGCGATGTAGATATGGCCGCGCTCGACCAGATCGGGCATCTGGCGGTAGAAGAAGGTCAGCAGCAGGGTACGGATGTGGGCACCGTCCACGTCCGCGTCGGTCATGATGATGATGCGGTGGTAGCGCAGCTTGTCGGGGTTGTAGTCGTCGCTGCTGCTCTTGCCCGAGTCTTCGCTCACTTTGCCGATACCGGTGCCCAGAGCCGTGATCAGGGTGATGATTTCCTGGCTGGACAGCAGCTTTTCGTAGCGGGCCTTTTCCACGTTCAGGATCTTGCCGCGCAGCGGCAGGATGGCCTGGAATTTACGGTCGCGACCTTGCTTGGCGGAGCCGCCGGCGGAGTCACCCTCGACAATGTAGATTTCGCACAGCGCAGGATCTTTTTCCTGGCAGTCGGCCAGCTTGCCGGGCAGGCCCATGCCGTCCAGTACACCCTTGCGGCGCGTCATTTCGCGGGCCTTGCGGGCTGCTTCACGGGCACGGGCCGCTTCGATGATCTTGCCGCACAGGATCTTGGCGTCGTTGGGGTTCTCTTCGAGGAAGTCGTTCAGGCTCTTGGCCACGATGTCTTCCACGGGCGCGCGCACTTCGGAGCTGACCAGCTTGTCCTTGGTCTGGCTGGAGAACTTGGGCTCGGGCACCTTCACGGACAGCACGGCGCACAGGCCTTCGCGCATGTCGTCACCCGAGACTTCGACCTTGGCCTTCTTGGCCAGTTCGTTGTCGGCGATGTACTTGCCGATGACGCGTGTCATGGCTGCGCGCAGGCCGGTCAGGTGGGTGCCGCCGTCACGCTGGGGAATGTTGTTGGTGAAACAGAGGACTTGCTCGGCATAGCTGTCGTTCCACAGCATGGAGACTTCCACACCGATTTCGGTGCCGGGAATGCCGCCATAGGTCTCGGCAGGGCGCGAGCCGGTCGCGTTGAAGGTCGTGGGGTGCAAAACCTTCTTGCTGCCGTTGATGAACTGCACAAAGCCCTTGACGCCGCCGGCGCCCGAGAAGTCGTCTTCCTTGCCGTCGCGCTCGTCTTTGAGGCGAATGCGCACGCCGTTGTTCAGGAAGGACAGCTCGCGCAGGCGCTTGGCCAGAATCTCGTAGCGGAAATCGAAGTTTTCCTTGAAGATTTCCTGGTCGGGCAAGAAGTGCACCTTGGTGCCTTGCTTGTCGCTGGGGCCGACCACGCGCATGGGTGAGACTTCAAAGCCGTCCACGACCTCGATCAGGCGGTTTTGCACATGGCCGCGCGAGAAGTCGATCTCGTAGCGCTGGCCTTCGCGGCTGACGGTGAGCTTGAGCCAGATGGACAGTGCGTTCACGCAGGACACGCCCACGCCGTGCAGACCGCCCGAGACCTTGTAGCTGTTCTGGTTGAACTTGCCGCCGGCGTGCAGCTCGGTCAGTGCGATTTCAGCGGCCGAGCGCTTGGGCTCGTGCTTGTCATCCATCTTCACGCGCGTGGGAATGCCGCGGCCGTTGTCGATCACGGACAGCGAGCCATCGGCATGGATGGTGACCAGAATGTCGTCGCAGTGGCCGGCCAGGGCTTCGTCGATGGAGTTGTCCACGACCTCGAAGACCAGGTGGTGCAGGCCGGTGCCGTCCGAGGTGTCGCCGATGTACATGCCGGGGCGCTTGCGCACGGCTTCCAGGCCTTCCAGGATCTGGATTGCGCCTTCGCCATAGCCGCCTGCATCTGCTGCTGCGGTTTGCGTGTCTGGCTTGTTGTCTTCGGTCATGAAATTACCTTGCTGCTACAAAGTCAGAAGCTATCAGCGCCTGACTGGCATAACTTTCAAATGAATACTTGCCTGAAATCCTTATCAAAGCAGCGCAAGCTGCTCCTGTTTTTCAGGCAATGGAAGGACTGGCGACGTTCGGCCGGCTTAGATGCGCATGGGCATCACGACGTACTTGAAGCTTTCGTTCTCGGGGATGGTGACCAGCGCCGAGCTGTTGCCGTCCTGCAGGTCGATCTTGACCATGTCCTGGCTCATATTGCTGAGCACGTCGATCAGATAGGTTACGTTGAAGCCGATCTCGATGGTGTCACCACCGTAGTCGATATCGAGTTCGTCCATGGCCTCTTCCTGCTCGGCGTTGTTGGACGCTACGCGGAGCAGGCCGGGCTCGACCGACAAGCGCACGCCCTTGAACTTGTCACTGGTCATGATGGCCGTGCGCTGCAGCGAAGCCAGCAGCGGTGCGCGGCCCAGGGTGACGCTGTTGGTGTGGTTCTTGGGAATCACACGGTTGTAGTCGGGGAACTTGCCCTCGACTAATTTTGTGACGAACTCCATGCCGCCAAAGGTGAACTTGGCCTGGTTGTTGGCGAACTGCATCTCGATGACGGGCTGGTTCTCGCCGCTGGCGTCGCTCAGCAGGCGTTGCAGCTCCAGCACGGTCTTGCGCGGCAGAATCACTTCCTGCTTGATGGGCACTTCCACATCCAGCGTGGCGCTGGCCCAGGCCAGGCGGTGGCCATCGGTGGCGACCAGGCTCAGCGTGTTGCCTTCGGCCACGAACAGAATGCCGTTCAGGTAGTAACGGATGTCCTGCACCGCCATGGAGAACGACACCTGACCCAGCAGGTCTTTGAGCACCTTTTGCGGTACGCTGAAAGCGGGGCCGAAGGCGGCCGATTCCTGCACCAGCGGGAAGTCTTCGGCGGGCAGGGTCTGCAGCGTGAAGCGGCTCTTGCCACCTTTCAGGATCATCTTGGCCTGCTGCGTCTCCAGACTCACGGTCTGGTCGCCGGGCATGGTCTTCAGGATGTCGATCAGCTTGCGGGCACCGATGGTGGTGGTGAAGTCGCCGGCGTCACCGCCCAGCTCGGCGGTGGTGCGAATCTGGATTTCCAGATCGCTGGTCGTCAGTTGCAGCGCATTGCCGGTCTTCTTGATCAGCACATTGGCCAGGATGGGCAGCGTGTGGCGGCGCTCGACAATGCCGGCCACCTGTTGCAGAACCGCTAGAACTTTGTCTTGTGTGGCTTTCAGGACGATCATGTCAACCTCAGTGATTTAAGTGCGCATTTATATGAACGCGGCGGCGTCCGCAGGGCAGGGCGGTCGCTCCCTCATGCCGCGTAAGCCCCCCATTTTGCCGTGTGACAGTGACATTCATGGGGGCGTTTCTTAGAGCGTGTTCACAATCTCTACGCATCCGCGTTGGAGCGCAATCGGGATGAGTTCCAAGGGGTGGCTCGCCGCTTGCACCGAGGTGCAAGCAAGAGTCAGCACGCAGAAATCGCCCGATTTCGCTCCAACCCTTCGGGACAGAGGCTTTGCGGGCGGTCTGCGGCGTCGCAAATCCTCGCAATAGCACGGCTATTGCTGCGGTATTGCTCCTTGCAGTCCATCCCGCAAAGTCACTGTCGCGGCGCGAGGAGATTGTGAGCACGCTCTTAACCCTTGAGCGTTTGCTCCAGCACATGCAATTGCTGGTTCAGCTCGGTATTGGTCTGACGTTCGCCAGAAATCTTGCGAACCGCGTGCAGTACCGTGGTGTGGTCGCGGCCGCCAAACAGCTCGCCGATCTCGGGCAGGCTTTTTTGCGTCAGCTCCTTGGCCAGGTACATGGCAATCTGGCGCGGGCGGGCGATGCTGGCCGGGCGCTTCTTGCTGTACATGTCGGCGACCTTGATCTTGTAGTAGTCCGCCACCGTCTTCTGGATGTTTTCCACAGAGATCTGACGGTTCTGGATACTGAGCAAGTCACGCAGCGCCTCGCGGGCCAGCTGGATCGAGACTTCCTTCTGGTTGAAGCGTGAGTAAGCCAGAATCTTGCGCAGCGCGCCTTCGAGCTCACGCACGTTGGAGCGCACGTTCTTGGCCACGAAGAAGGCGACCTCCTCGGGCATGTCGGCGTTCTCGGCCTTGGCCTTGTTGATCAGAATCGCCACGCGCATTTCCAGCTCGGGCGGCTCAATCGCCACCGTCAGGCCGGAGTCGAAACGCGAAACCAGACGCTCGTGAATATTGGCCAGACCCTTGGGGTAGGTGTCCGACGTCATCACGATGTGGCTCTTCTTGGCCAGCAGGGCTTCAAAGGCGTTGAAAAACTCTTCCTGCGTACGGTCTTTGTTGGCAAAGAACTGCACGTCGTCGATCAGCAGCAGATCGAGCGAGTGATAGCGTTCCTTGAACTCATCAAAGGTACGGCGCTGGTAGGCCTTGACCACGTCCGAGACGAATTGCTCGGCATGGATGTAGAGAATTTTGGCGTCCGGCTTGTCCTGCAGCAGCTGGTTACCCACAGCGTGCACCAGGTGGGTCTTACCCAGGCCGACACCGCCGTAGATGAACAGCGGGTTATAGAGGTGGCCGGGCGAGCCAGCCACGTGCATGGCGGCCGAGCGGGCCATGCGGTTGGCCGTACCTTCGACCAGCGTCTCAAAGGTGAGTGCGGGGTTCAGGCGGGTGCGGAATACCGGTGGGCTGGCCTCTTCGCTGGTGACCGTGGGGACGGCAACATTGTGCGTCTGCGGTGCGGACTGCTGCGTGGCCGATGGCGGACGCACATAAGTACGCACAACGCTTTCTCGCTGAGCAAGTGCTAACTCAAGGGTAACAGGCTGGCCATAGAGAGACTCCAGCATGGCCGAGATGCGGCCTGCATACTGGGCACGGATCCAATCCAGCTTGAAGCGGTTGGCCACATAGACTGTGACCTTGGAAAAATCTTCTGCAACGAGTGCCGTCAGCGGCTTGATCCAGGTGTTGAATTGCTGCTCGGGCAGCTCCTGACCCAGTTGCTCAACGCAGACCTGCCACAGGGCCTGGCCTGCATCATTGGTTGGTTCCTCTGTCAT